>QZVU01000002.1 GCA_003602285.1 Arthrobacter frigidicola | reverse complement strand
GTGGTCACCTACCTCAACCGGGTCGGCCTCGCCGCCCGCGACCCCTTCGACTGCCCCATGGTCAACAAATACCGCCGGCAGTAGCCTCCGCCTTTCAAGGACGTCCCGCACCCCTGGTGCGGGACGTTTTTTTGGTTAAGGCACCCGGACAGGCGGTGGCAAGTCAATCATCAGCAGGCTTCCTATTTCGTTCGGACTGCGGGTAGCGTTGAGCCCTTAGACCAACCCCGCGCTATTGAAGGAGCACAATGTTTTTCCTGTTCGGCCTCACCACCCGCGAGCGCGTCCTGTTCTCCCGCTCCGCCAACTGCCACTTCTGCGGGCGCTTCGCCCCGCAGCAGGTTATTCAGCGGGCAACGAAGTTCACAGTGTTCTTCATCCCGCTGCTGACAGTGCGCAAGAGCCGTTCCATGGTGTGCACCAACTGTGGAGGGGCCTCGCCGCTCAGCGCGCAGCAGCAGCGGGCCATGGCCGCCTAAGACACCGGACGGCGACCTGGCGGCTCAGGCGTTCCAGAGTCCGTAGGAGTCCGCGAGCGAGGAGATCTTCTGCGCCCGCGCCAGCCGAGGAAGGTAGGAGCCATCCCCCACCACCGCGCCGGCGGCATGAGCGCTGAGCAGCTCCACGGCCCACTGGATCTCCGATTCGCTCGGGGAGAGCGCCCGGTTGATGGTGTCGGTCGCGTCAGGAGAAAGGCAGAGCTTGCCGGTCATCCCCATTGAGGCGGTGACCTTGCTCGCCTGAAGCAGCTCATCACCGAACGCCCCGACAGTGGGGCCGTCGATGGGGCCCGGAAGCTGACCTACGCGTGATGCGACCACAAGCTTCGACCGTGCATAGGCAAGTGCCAGCGGGTCGTCCGAGGCGCCGGTGTCGCGGCGGAAGTCGCCGACCCCGAAGGCCAGCCGGAACGTTCCCGGAGCACTCGCGATGGCCGTGGCGTTTTCAATGCCAAGCGCCGATTCCACCAGGGCGAGGACCGGGGTTCCGGCCTTGAGGCGCATGGCGGTATGGGTCACCTGCTCGGGCTTCTCCGTCATGGCGAGCATGACTCCGCGCAGCCCCGGGAGCCCGGAGAGCGCCGCGAGGTCATCGGCCCAGTAGTCGGTTTCGATCCCGTTGACGCGCACCCAGGCGGTCATGCCGCTGGACAGCGCCTCGACAACCCGGTCCCGCGCCTCAACCTTCGCGTCGGCGGGTACCGCGTCCTCCATATCGAAAATGACGGAGTCCGCCTCGGAGGCAAGCGCCGGAGCGAAGTTGGCCTCCGAGGCCGCTGAAGCCAGCAGCCAGGATCGGGAAAGTTTGGCTGGGAGCGCGGCGGCGCGGCTGTTTCGAAGGGAGGCCATAGGGAAACACTACTGAGGGGAACGGCCCATTATCCAACGGGGACGGAACCGCCCCGGAAAATCACCCGCGCCGGGGGCTGTTCATCATCGGCCCGGCTGCGGCGGTACGGGTCCGGCGTCGGTAGGCTTTCTGCCATGGCAAAGGATGAGACCGTTCTCGACCTCCTCGGAATCGACGGGGCCAGCGAACGCATCTACCACCTTGTGCTGCGGCACGGGGCGGCGAGCGTCCCCGTGGTGGCGGAACAACTCGGAATCTCCCACGCGGAGGCCGAGGACCGCCTCGATAAGCTCCGCGGGATGGGCCTTGTCGCCCGGCGGGCCACCGCGGACGGCGACTACGCGCCGGTCGATCCCCGGTTCGCCCTGCGGATCCTCACTGACCGGCACAGCGACGGCCTGGCCCGCATCCGCGACCATATCGGCGTGCTGGCGGACCAATTCGACGCCGGCCGCTCGAGCCCGGCCGACGCGCCCCAGACACAGGTTTTGAGCGGGGCCGATGCGCTGGCCGCCTGGTACGTGCGGCTGCAGCACCAGGCGGGCAGGGAATTCCTCGCCTTCGACCGCCCTCCCTACGTGTCGGCATCCTCGAACCCGCTCGAACCCGTGGTGCTCGACCGCGGCGTGTCGTGGCGGGCCATCTACTCGGCCGCCAGCTTCGAGCATGAGGGCAGCTGGGAGGAGGTCCAGCGCCTTGTCGCCCGCGGGGAACAGGCGCGGGCAACACCCGAGCTCCCCCTCAAGCTGGCCATTGCCGACCGCACGGTCGCCATGGTGTCCCTCACCCTGGAGGGGGAACGCTTCGACGCCCTCGTCACCGAGTCGCCTCCGCTGGTTGAGGCCCTCTGCCAGCTGTTCGAGTTCTACTGGCGCTCGGCCATCCCGGTGGCGGGGGGTTCCGAGGCCATGGCCCGAGGACTCAGGACTCCTGGACGCCGGGCGGAGCGGGCACCGACCCCTGAGGAGCATGCGATGCTCACCCTGATCGGCGCCGGCCTGAAGGACGAGGTCATCGCCCGCCAGCTCGGCATGTCGGCGCGCACCCTGCGCCGCAGGAGCCAGGACCTGATGGCGGAGCTGGGTGCCGCCAACCGGTTCCAGGCCGGAGCGGAGGCAGCACGCCGCGGGTGGGTGTGACGGTCCCACGACGCAATAGGACCGACGTTCAACCATTTTTTGGCCTCCTGCGGCCATAGGCCTCCCGCGGCCATTCATTCCGTGCATGGAACCGTAGAGTTGCGGCACGCCAAAAGGCGATCGTGACGAAGGATGTCCATGTCGATACTCGGTTCCCGTTCCTTGACCCACCTTGCCGGAGGCACCGCGGTGCTCGCGGTCCTCGCCGGCGGCCTCACGGCCGTTGAGAGCCCTCCCGCCTCCGCAGCCAACAAATCCCAACGTGTCGTCATCGAATTCGAAGGCGAGCACGCGCTTGCCCGCCTCGGTGATGCCAAGGCCAAGGCACTGCGGAAAGGAACGGGAAACGCCCGCTCCGAGGCGCAGAGCGCCTACCGCTCGGCCCGCGCCGAGGTGACCGGGGCTCAGGAGAGCGTCCTCGCCGAAGCGGGCGCCCGTGGCATCCGGCTCGAAAAGACCCGCCACGTCACCGGCGTGCTGAACGCCGTCATCGCCACGGTTGACCCGGGCCAGCTCGAGGCACTTCGCGGGATTCCCGGCGTGGCCCGGGTGAACCTCGACCGCCGCGTCCATTCACTCGAGACCGCCCCGGCACCGGAACCGGCCGAGCCTTCCGACGATGCGGAGGCGACGACTGCACCGACTGCGCCCGCCGAGAAGCCCACTCCTCCAACCGACCCCGCGGCCCCCACGCCGAAGGCGACGGCGAATCCCGCACCGAAGCCCGCTCCCAAAGACGCAGCGGTGCCCGCCAAGAGCACCCAGCCGGACGACGCCGATGCCCCGACGGCGGCGGAAACCGCCGCCGGGAAGGGCTCGGTCGTCGCTGTCCTCGACACCGGCATCGACTACTCGCTGCCGGAACTGGGCGGTGGATTCGGCGAAGGATTCAAGGTGGTGGACGGGTACGACTTCGTCAATGACGACGACGACCCGATGGACGATCACTACCACGGCACGCACGTCGCCGGCATTGTCGCCGGAACCGGCTCGGCACCCGGCGTCGCGCCCGGGGCGGCCCTCACCGCCTACAAGGTGCTCAACGCCGAGGGCTCGGGATGGGAATCGACGATCATCGCCGGGATCGAAGCCGCGGCGGACCCGGTCGGCGAGCACCCGGCCGATGTGATCAATATGAGCCTCGGCGGTCCAGGGGATGGAAACGATGCCCTCGGTGACGCAGCCTCAAACGCCACAAAGAGCGGCGTCCTGGTGGTCGCCGCCGCAGGAAATGAAGGCCCTGGGGAAGCGACCATCGGAACGCCCGCAGCGGCCGCGGACGTCCTCGCCGTCGGCGCATCGGTGACCGACTACCGGGTCGCCACGGCGGCGCTCGCCGCTCCCATGCAGCGCACACTCACCACCTGGCGGGCGCCGTTCAGCGCGAATCCGCCGGAACAGGACCTCACCGCGCCCGTGGTCACCCTCGGTGGGGCAGGAACGCCCGAAGACTTCGACGCGGCCGGCGATGTTGCCGGCAAGATTGTCGCCCATCAGAGGGAACTCCCCCGAAGTGCCACCGAATCCGCCGGCGGCCTCCCCGGGATCGCCCGGCTCGCCGAGGAGCGCGGCGCGGCGGCAGTCATCTTCTACAGCCCTCCTCCTGAGAGCGACACCCCACCCGTCGGGCCCGGGGATCCCACGGGCCCCGGGCTGGATCCGGGCATCACCGATGCCGCACCGAGCGCGTCAGGGCCCCTCGCCCAGAGCAGTGATTCACGGCTGGATTCGGTCGTTGTCCTCGGGATGAAGAACTCGGAATACGCTGCCTTCGCCGAAGCGGTGGAGGAGGGAACTGCCCGGATCACCATCTCGTCGGTCGACGCGACCGACACCATCGCCAGCTTCAGCTCCCGCGGACCAACGGTCCGCAGCCGGCTCAAGCCCGAAATCGTTGCTCCCGGTCTGGATATCCTCTCAACGGTTCCCTCCACCTTCGGAGCACCCGGCAATGTCGCCCGGCTCTCCGGAACGTCGATGGCCTCGCCCTTCGTCGCGGGAGCCGCGGCCATCGCGGGCGCCCAGCATCCCGACCTGGACCCGGCATCGCTTCGCTCGCTCCTCGTGGGGAGTTCGAAGGAGCTCGCGGGAGCGTCCGCACGACTCTCCCCCACCCTCCAGGGCGCCGGCCGGGCCGACACGGGCACGCTGAAAAAGGCAAGCGTTCTCGCATCACCGTCGTCCCTCGGGTTCGGCCAGGCCGACGCCCGCGGCGACCGGCCCGTTCCCCTCGAATTCGCCCTGAAAAACCTCTCCACCGAGCCGGTCTCCGCGCGGCTTGAGGTCCTTCCCTCAGACAGCAGCGCCGGTGAACTGACGCTGAGCAGCCCCGAGGTCAGCATCGCACCCGGCGCCTCGGTCCCGGTGGAGGCGGTGGCATCCGCAACGGTGTCCGAGGCGGACTCCGAGCTCTCGGGGGTCATCCTCGCCCGTCTGAGCGACGGCACCGAGGTGCGCATCCCCTACCTGCAGCTCTCGCGCCGCCTCTCGGTCACCGCTACGCCCCAGCCCGCGGCTCCCGGAACGACGAGGGTCCTGGTTAGCTCCTTCCTTCGCCTTGACGAGGCGCCGGTCCTGACGGTGTCCAGCAACGGCGGGACCGGCGGACCGTTCACCGTCGCCACGGTTCCGTCGCCGTCGATGCCCGGCTGGTACAGCGCCGACGTTGAGGCACGCGATGTGGGCGCCTACACCCTCACCGCCACCGGCGTCACCAGCGGCAGCCAGGTCGCGGGGTCAGGCTCGATGGAAGTCGTCTCCGGTGAAACCTCCGGGGACACGTGGAAGCAGGTGGGGCGGAACGCCAGTTCGGACCAGTTCGCTGTCTCGCCGGCCACGCCCGGAACCGCACTGCAGACGACGTCGACGTCGGTGCGCCCCTTCGTCACCACCGATCACGGCGCCTCGTGGCGGCAGGTGAGGTCCCTGCCGGTGGCCGACGGCAGGGGTATCCCTCTTGCCGACCCGAAGAACGGCAAGGCCTTCTGGTACGCCGTCAACGGCGGAGGGACGAATCCGCCCATGGACCCAAGCTACGCCGGGCGCCTGCTGCGCACGGAGGACCTCGGGAAGACCTGGAGCGTCCTGCCGATGCCCGACAAGCACGTCTCCGCGGTCGTCAATGACGGCAGCAGGCTCGCCGTCCTCACCGCGGACGGAGTGGAAATCAGCCTCGACGGCGGGGCCACCTGGTCCCACGAGCCCTTCCGCTGGGCGGGAGCGGTGACCGGCGCCGCGCTGCAGAACGGCAATCTGCTGGTCAACGCGTTCGACCGGGTCTGGCGGGCCGAGGACATCTTCGGAAGCCCCGGCACCCCTGAACTGGTGTACGAATCCCCTGACCGGAGCATCACCGGGGTCGCCGCGACCGGCTCGGTGGTGGCCGTCAGCGAACGCGAACGGGTCACCACCTCGACCGACGGAGGCTCGACGTGGAGGACAACCGAGCCGCTTGGATCCTTCGCCATCAACGTCCACGCGGTCGGAGATGAACTCATCCGGGCCACCAGCAACAACGGATATGCCCGCTCCACCGACAACGGCGCCACCTGGAAGGACTTCCCCTACCCGGGCGGCGGCGGTGGCATCGGCAGCGACTTCGCCCGGTGGCCGGACGATCGACGTTCCCTGCTCGTGGCGATGGAAGGGAGCGGCCTTTACGCCTCACACAATGACGGAGACTCCTTCAAGCGGCTCGGCGTGGCTGCCACGACCATCAAGGACGTCATCGCCTCGACCGATGCCAAGGGCGCCCCGCGCCTGTTCGTGTCCGACGATCAGGGTTCCACATCGCGCGAGCTTCCGGCCGGGCGCAAGCTGCCCGCCAACGTCGTCGAATGGGGCCCCACGGGCGGAGAGGGTATGATCGGCGTCCGCTCCGATGAACTGGAGCAGGACGCCGGGGACCGGAACGCCCTGTGGAAGACCCGCGTGGATGCCTGGTTCGCCCACCGGATCGAGGTGAGCTCCGACGGCGGAGCGACCTGGAAGCAGGCCGGCAGGTCCTCCCGCGGACAGGTGATCCACGACCTTGAGGCCAGCCCGACCACGACAGCGCACGGCGCTGGGAGCTACTCGGACTTCGGGGACAGGGGCCTCCTGGTCACCCGTGACGCCTGGCGGACCTGGGAGACATACCAGCACCCGATCACCATCCGGAACATCGCCATCGACCCCTCGAACGTCACCCGGATGTGGCTTGCCGCCGACGAGGGACTCTACCTCTCGGAGGACGACGGAGCCACGATCCGCCAGGTGCAGGAAGGGGAAACCTCGACCGTCTGGGTCGATCCGGCCGATCCGCTCCACATCGTCGCCGGGGGCCGGGGCATCTCCGTCTCGACCGACGGCGGGAAGAGCTTCACGCGCTCGGACGTCGGCGGGATCGACATGTACACCAGCTCGATCACGGAGGCCGTGGTGAGGGGCAAGCGCGGAAGCCAGACCGTGCTGTTCGCCGGGTCGACGACCTTCCGCCCCACTCCCCTGTGGGTCCATGGCCGCGGGGTGCTCGCGAGCCTGGACGGGGGTGTCACCTGGAAGAACGTGTCCGCCGGACTGGCCTCCACCTCGGTCACCTCGCTCGATGCGAGCGACGACGGGAAGTGGCTGTTCGTCGGCACCCGGCAGGGCGGACTGTTCCGCGCCGACACCGCCGAACTGATCAAGGCCGCCGGCTGATCAGTCGCCGGCTAATCAGTTCTCCCGCTGATCGAATCGCGGGCTGATCGGTACCTCCGCTGATTCGCCCGCACCAGGGCCCGTCCGGCAGCAGCCGGGCGGGCCCTTTCGTCTGCGCTTCGCGCGTACCGGCTTCCCCGCAGCGGGCGGACGGTGGACGGCTGCGGACTGAGATCAGCCAAGCACCTCGTCGAGGTAGCACCACCGCCACGACTCGCCCGGTTCGACGCTGCGCATCAGCGGATGCCCCGTATTCCGGAAGTGCCGGTCGGCATGCAGGCCCGGGGAGGATTCACAGCATGCGACCTCGCCGCACTCAAGGCACATCCGCAGGTGCACCGGCGTCGTCCCCTCACGGGCGCAGTCAAGGCACCGGGGGTCTGCCGGGGCCCGCCGTTCGGGCGCGTCCTGAAGATGCGCACACCCGTCCGGGACGGGCCGGTCCCGCGGATCCGCCAGGGCGGCCGGGCCCACCGCAGGAACTGTCCCGCCGGCCTCATCCGCTTCCTCGGCGAGGAACGTCTCAAGCATCGCCTCCTCGGAGTCGAGCCGCTCGAGGACCTCATCGACCACTTCGGCGGCATAGAGGCCCTGCCGGCGCAGCTTCAGCACCTCCCGGCGTTCGGCGTCGAGCATCACCATCCGCAGTTCGAAATACCGCTGGCTCGGGGTTTGGAGCTGCTCCTCGGGTGGTCCGAGGCGCTCCCAGGCCGCGGCGCTCCACTCCTTGGTGCGGCGCCGGAGCATCCCCAGCAACTCCGGGGAGTCCTCGGCAAGGATGCGCCCCTCAAGCTGCCCCAGCCCGGCCGCGGTGGATTGGCGCACCAGCAGGGCCCGCTGCAGCGCATCCTCCCGGCGGTCGGGGCCGCGCAGCCCGAGCCGGCGCACCACCCAGGGCAGGCTGAAACCCTGGATGGCCAGGGTTCCGGCGGCCACGACGAGGGCGGCGAGGATGAGCACCGGCCGGTGTGGAATGTCCGCCGGGAGGACGAATACCGCCGCCAGCGTCACCACCCCGCGCATCCCGGCCCATGCGACGACGGCCGGGAACTGCCAGGGCAGCGGAGGTTCGGCGGTCCGGATCCGTGGGAGGAGCCGGGGCAGGTAGCTGGCAGGGAAGATCCAGACCGGGCGCAGCGCGATGACCGCCAGCAGGATGATGCCGCACACGGTCCAGACCCGTGCCGGGCCCATCGGGTCCATCAGCGCGGCGTCGACGATCGAGCGTACCTGCAGCCCGATGAGCAGGAACACCGCGTTCTCAAGGAGGAACTGGACCGTCGCCCAGTTGGTGCGCTGGCTCAGCCGTGAGGCGCTGCCGGGCATCGAGGGCGTCCGGGTGCCGATCATCAGGCCGGCCACGACGACCGCGAGTACCCCCGAGGCGTGGAGGGCCTCGGCGGGCAGGAACGCGACGAAGGGTGCGGCCAGGGACATCGCCGTGTTGATCGGCACGTTCCGCACGCGCCTGCGGATTCCCAGCAGCACCAGGGCGGCGCCCGCGCCGATGAGCGCACCGCCGGCGGCGGCCACCACGAATTCGAAGGCAATCTCGAGCAGGCTGATGCTCCCGGCGAGCGCGGCGACGGAGGAGCGCAGCAGCACCAGGGCGGTGGCGTCGTTGACGAGGGACTCCCCTTCAAGGATCGCCACCGCCCGGCGGGGCATGCCCACCCGCCGCGCGATGGACGTGGCCGCGACCGCGTCCGGGGGCGCGACGACGGCACCCAGGGCGAAGGCGGCCGGCAGGGGCACCTCGGGGATCAGCCAGGCGACCAGGAGTCCTATGGTGACCGTGCCGAAGATGACATAGCCGACCGAGAGCAGCGCGATGGGCCGCTTGAGGGCCCGGAACTGCACGACGGGGGTCCGAAGGGCGGCCGCGTACAGCAGCGGCGGCAGGATGCCGATCAGCACGATCTCGGGGATAAGGCGCACCGGTGGGATGAACGGCAGGTAGGACCCGATCACTCCGAGGATCACGAGCAGCAGCGGGGCCGACATCCGCCACCGGGTGGCCAGGGCGCTGGCGGCGCAGATGACGGCCACGACGGCGAGCAGGGTCAGGGCGAGGTTCATCCGTGCGCGGCCCGGGCTTCCTGCGCCGGGGCGGGGCCGGCCCCGTCGTCCTCAGCGGGCTGCCGCAGCGGCAGCCGCACCTGGAAAGCCGTGGCCGGGTCGCTGACCAGCTTCAGCGACCCATGGTGCTTGTTCACGACGATCCGCCAGGAGATGTCCAGGCCGAGGCCCGTTCCGCTGCCCACCGGTTTGGTGGTGAAGAACGGCTCGAAAATCCGGCCCCGAAGCTCGCGGGGAACGCCGGGCCCGGAGTCCCCGATCTCCACGAGGACGGTGTCGCGCTCGCGGACGGCGGTCACGGTCAGCCGGCCCTGGCCCTCCATGGCGGCCACGGCGTTGTCGATGAGGTTCGTCCAGACCTGGTTGAGTTCGGCCGGGTAGCACTGAAGCATCGGCAGGTCGGGATCGTAGGTCTTCTCGACCGTGATCCCGGCACCGATGCGCTGGGCCAGCATGACCAGGGTGCTGTCGAGCAGCGTACGCACGTCGGCCTCCTGGTAGGGCGCGCGGTCGAGCTGGGAGTACTGGGAGGCCGCTTCGACCAGGGTGGAGATCCGGGAGGTCGAATCCTGGATCTCATTCATCAGCTGTTCGGTGACGATCACGTTGGCCAGCCAGTGGAGCACCCCGTTGATGTCACCGTCGGGAGCGGCCGTCGCGGCCTCCTTCAGCCAGTCCTCGCCGACACCGGCCTGGACGAAGGTCGCGGCCAGCTCCCAGCTGCCCTGGACCCCGTGGTCCTCGAGCCAGTCGGCGAGCGCGTCCTCCCGGTCGGAGACTTCGAGCGGGCCGAGGGTTCCGACGTGCGCGGACCGGCGCAGCGCCTCTTCCTGCAGGTCGACGAGCCGCTCGAGCGCCTCCGGGGCCACGGTCAGGCCCGCCGCGAAATGGATCGTGTCACGAAGGGCGGCAACCCGTTCCCGCAGCACGGAGGTGGCCCGCAGCGCCGACGCCGCCGGGTTGTTGAGCTCGTGGGTCAGTCCGGCCGAGAGGGAGCCCAGTGCCATCAGCCGCTCCCGCTGTGCGATGACCTCGCGGGTGTTCTCCATGCCTAGGAACAGTCCCTCGAGCAGGTGCAGCGCCATCGGGAACCAGTCGCCGACGAGGTTGCCGAAGTCCTCGGCCCCGATCTCGAGGAAGCGGCTGGGCCTGCTCGTGCGGAAGGACGTCGAATAGACCTGGGGTACCCGGTCCCCGAGGTAGGCCTGCACCGCGCCGGCGTACACTCCCCGCTGGCTGGTGCGGATAAGCTCCACGTCATCGTCGCCGACCCGGCGGGTCAGCACCACCTCGCCGTCGAGCAGGACGTAGAAGACCTCCGCCGGCGTGTTCTCGCTGTAGATCGTCTCGGCCCCGTAGGAGCGGATGGTGCCGATCTCACAGATCCAGGCAAGCTGCTCCTCGGTGAGCTTTTCGAACAGGAAGAGCGTGCGGAGCTCCTCCGGATCGCACCGCTGGCCCCCGTTCACTGCGCGGCCAGGTATCGATGGGCGAGGGTGACGGCCATGGCGCCTTCGCCGACCGCCGAGGCCACCCGTTTCACCGAGCCGGCGCGCACGTCGCCTGCGACGAACACCCCGGGGATGCTGGTCTCGAGCGGGTACGGCATGCGGTCGAGTGGCCAGTCCGCAGGGGGCCTGCCGTCGGTCAGCAGGTCGTTGCCGGTCACGATGAACCCGCGGCTGTCCCGGACGAGCGCCCCCTCGAGGTTCTCCGTGTGGGGATCGGCTCCAATAAAGACGAACAGCCAGTTCGTCGCCACCTCCCGGGCCGTACCCGTTTCCCGATTCCGCAGGGTCAGCCCCTCAAGGTGGTCCTCGCCGCGGGCCGCCGCCACCTCCGTCTGGAGCAGGAGTTCGATGTTCGCGGTGGCCTCGATCTGGTCGATGAGGTAGGAGGACATCGACGCCGTCAGGCTGGAGGCACGGATCAGCAGCTTGACCGAGCGGGCCGTCCGCGCGAAATACACGGCGGCCTGCCCTGCGGAATTTGCACCCCCGACGATGTAGACGTCCTCGCCGGCGAGGTCGGCCGCGGCGGCGGTGGCAGCACCGTAGAAGACACCCCGATCGGTGAGGTGCGGGAGCCCAACGCCGGCCAGGGTCTTGTAGGCCACGCCCATCGCCAGCACCACCGCATGCCCGGCGATTTCCGTCCCGTCATCGAAGGTCACGACGCGCGCCCCGCCCCTCGCCTCAAGCCCGGTCATGTTGCGGGTGGTGAGCACCTCGGCGCCGAACTTGGAGACCTGGCGGCGGGCCCGGTCGGCCAGCTGGGCACCGGAAACCCCGTCCGGGAAACCAAGATAGTTCTCGATCCGGGAGCTCTGCCCGGCCTGCCCGCCGGTGGCGTTCTTCTCAATGAGGACCGTCCGGAGGCCCTCGGACGCGCCGTAGACCGCGGCCCCGAGCCCCGCCGGCCCCCCGCCGACCACCACGAGATCGTAGAAATCCTTGAGCGGGGCGGTACTCAGGCCCACGCGTTCGGCCAGGACGGTGTCGGTGGGGGCGATCAGGGCGTCCCCACCGGCGGTCACGACCACCGGAAGGACCGAACCGTCGGTGCCTGCCGCCGCCAGGATCCGCTGCGCCTCCGGTTCCGTGACCGGCAACCAGCGGTAGGAGACCTGGTTCCGGGCCAGGAATTCGCGCACTTCGACGGACCGCGCGGACCACCGGTGGCCCACCAGGGTCGTGGTGTGGACGGGCCGGCGGTCGGCACTCCGCCAGGCCTCAAGGAGGGAATCGACGACCGGGTACAGCTTCTGCTCGGGCGGGTCCCAGGGCTTGAGCAGGTAGTGGTCGAGGTCCACGACGTTGATCGCGTCGATGGCCGCGCTGGTGTCGGCGTAGGCGGTCAGCAGCATCCGGCGGGCCGCCGGGTAGATGTCGATGGCTGCCTCGAGGAACTGGATGCCGTTCATCTCGGGCATCTTGTGGTCCGCGATGAGCAGGGCCACCTCGTCACCACGGAGCTTCAGTTCACGCAGTGCCTCGAGCGCCTCCGCCCCGGAATCGGCGCGCACGATCCGGTACTGTTCACCGAAGCGCCGGCGCAGGTCACGCGCGACGGCCCGGGAGACGCTCGGTTCGTCATCGACGGTGAGGATCGCGGTAAGCCCCCTTGTCCCGTCGGCCCTCCGCTGGCCCGCAGCCGGGGCCGTCACGGCCGCCCTCGGGCCGGCCGGCAGCCCGGCCCTGCACCTTCGTGTTGAGCAGCTTTCCTGCTCCCGCCCCATGGAAAAGCTGGTCCCATGACTGGGCCTCCCACGTCCGGTGCGCCTCGGGGCGCACGCGATTATCGAACCATCTGTGCCGGGGAGGGTCAATAGCGCCCGCGCCTGCCCCGCCGTGCCCGTCCGGTTTCCGCGGCGTGGCGGGCACGGCGCGCTGGAGAGGGGCCGGCGGGGGCCGGCCGGGTCCTAGAGGTTGGCGTCAGCGTAGGCCTTCAGCGCGTCGCGGACGAAGCCTGCCTTCTCCGGTCCTCCGTAGACTGCGCTGAAGCGGGGGTCGGCGACGTACATCTCCCCGAGCCCGATGACGTAGTCCTTGGCCGGTCTGCCGTCCTCGCGGGGGATCCCCGGCGCCTCGGACAGCCATTCGACGTGCCGGGCGGCGAGCTCCCGCGCGCGGGGCCCGTCGGGGCGCTCGCCGCCGGACGCCGCGGCCACCCAGCCGTCGGCGAGCCGTTTGGCCGCCGCCGTGTAGTTCTTCCGCTCGGCATCGCTCTTCGCCCGCCACCATGAGTCTCCGGCGGCGTACGCGTCGGCGCCCCACCGCTGCTCCACCTCCTCCTTGAACTGGGTGTGGTCGAAGCCGTCGAACATGTTCTCAGCCATCAGGGGTTCCCCTCTCTCAAGACTCCGTACGGTGCCCAGCACCGATTCGATCTGTTGTCCGATCCGCTGGTGCTCCCGGCGCAGCTGTCCCAGATGGGTGCGCAGGGCAGCGGCCGGCTGTTCGCCGCCGTCGAGGATGTCCCGGATGGCGGGCAGTGCCAGCCCGAATCCGCGCAGGAGGAGGATGCGCTGGAGGCGCACCAGTGCGTCGTCGTCGTAGTACCGGTAGCCGTTGGCGCCTACGCGCGACGGCTCAAGGAGGCCAAGCTGCCCGTAGTGGCGCAGGGCCCTGCTGGTGGTGCCGGCGAGTCTCGCGACGTCCTGGATCGACCGTTCCACGTTCTGTTCTCCCGTTCTGGATTCCGTGCCGGATCCAGCGTAGGAGTTGACGCAGCGTCAAGGTCAAGGCCGGTGCGCGACGGAGGGGAACGGGCCCGGGTTCGTCAGCTGTACCAGAACCAGTGGGGCGGGCTCCAGTCCGCCGGCACGGTATGCGCGGCGAATCCCCCGCATTCCGAGCAGGAGTAACCCGCGCTGGCGGCAAGGATCGCCCCGCCGCCGCTCGGGAGCCGGGGCGGTACGTACTCTTCGAAAATCAGGAAATCGTCGGTGCCGCAGCGGTGGCACCACGGGCGTTCGCCGGTTTCGGCGGGGGCCGCCCCCAGCCGGGCTGCGCCGGGCGTTGAGTTGATTGTCGTCATTGCCTTCACCATCTCGCTTCAAGCGGTCAACGTCGGCCGCGAACGGAAGTAAGGATACTGATCAGCTCAGGATACTACCGGTCCAGACCACCGGATAGTCCGGGCAGCGCATCGCCGCCGCCCGGTCGGACGCAAGCTTTGGGAAAAGGGGGCCCGAAGAACCCGCAGGACGCCCATCTTTGGCACAATGTCCCCATGCCGCCACGAGCCCCCCGCACCACCGATGCGCTGCCCTCCGCCGAGGCCGCGAGGCTCGAACGGGCGCTGGCCGACAGCTCCGACATCACCGTCTTCGTCGACGGGACGGCGTTCCGCCTGCCCCCCGGCGCACGCGAGGCGGTGGTCGACCTGCTCGAACGGTTCGGGGCGGGCGACACCGTGCAGTGTTCCTCGGTGGCCGAGCTGCTGACGACCTCGCAGGCCGCCGAACTGGCCGGGATCTCCCCCACCTATCTGCGCAACCTCACCGATGCCGGGGAGATCGCCACCGAGTACCGCGGCTCGCACCGGCGCATCCGGCGCAGCGACATCGAGCAGTGGCTCCGCCGCCAGGGCTCCCGCAGGGCCGGTTCAGAACCTCGGACGGAGCATCCAGCGGCGGGCCTTTAGCGCGAGATGCAGCTCGAGCCGCACCGCACCTCCGAGGGGATCGGCCCCAATGATCGCACGGATCCGGGCGAGGCGGTTGTACACGCTGCTGCGGTGCAGGTGCAGCTGCGCCGCGACATCCTGAACCGACCCGTTCTTGTCGTACAGCAGCTCGAGCACCGGCAGCAGCTCCCCGGCCCGGTCCTGCTCCTCCAGCTCGGCGAAATAGATGCTCCGGGCCGCCGCGGCCTGCCAGCCCACTGCCGCAAGCATCTGGTAGGCGCCGATCGAGCGGTATTCGACGAGAGTGCCAAGCTGCGGCTCGACGCCGGCGGCCTGCGCTGCGCAGCGGGCCTGGCCGTAGGACTCGGCCAGCCGGTCAAGGCCCGCGAAGGGCTCCCCCAGGCCCAGGACCAGCAGCGCGGCCGGACGCCCTGCACGCTTGGCCAGGCCCTCCCCGTAGCGCCGCAGGACATCGGCGTGTGCGGCATAGCCGACCCCTGCGCGCAGGAGGAGGACCGCATGCGTCGGCGCGCCGGCGCTGAAAAGGAACGGTTCGACGCCGACCGTCGCCTGCAGGGCGACGGACCGGTGCATCAGCGTGCCCGCTTCGGGATCGGCCGGCCGCACCCGCGGGCCGCCGGCGTCGGAGATCACGGCGAGCTGCCACGGACCGCCGTCGTCGACCTCCGGCCACCCGCGGAGGTCCTCGAGCGCGGAGGCGGTGCCGTCGCAGGCGGCCAGGAAGTCGGCTTCCCGGCGCGTGCGGTGTTCGGAGTCGGCCGTATTGCCCTCGAGCAGAAGCTCGGCGAGCCGGTCCAGGTCCGGACGGACCCGGGGAAGGGCGGCGAGGATGTCCGGGGCGGGATCAGCCTCGGACTCCTGCTGCACCCACAGATATCCCACCCGGAAACCCTTGACCAGCAGGGGCACGCACACCCGCCCCAGCATCCCCAGGTCGGCGTTCGCCGGAACCGCCACCGGCCGCACCGCGGTCCCGATCCCGTGCCTAAGCTGCCAGGCGCCGACGTCGGCGGGAACCTTCTTGCTCAGCAGGAAGTTGACCCGGACCCGGTCCGCGGAGCTCTGGTGGCTGCTGTAGGCCACCAGCACGCCGTCGAGGTCCTCGAGTGAAAGGCCCCGGCGCAGCGTCCCGGCAATCCGTTCGACGGCGTCCTCGATGGCGGAGGTGTGCATCCCGCCAGCCTAGGCGCTGCACCGGCAGCGGGGCGACATTTGCCGCTCTCGAACTCGACAGATGTCGATTGCTTTCACCGGCCCCCGCTGCTAGTGATCGAGGACACAGGGGCGGCGGCGGCCCCGGCGTTGTGCGCCAGCGCGGGCACCGGCGGGACCGGACGCCGGCCGGGCAGGCAACGCCCCGCGCTGCATCCCGCAGCCGGCACGCGATCAACCCCGGCAAAGCAGCAGACAGCGGTTTGGGCGCCGCTCATACTTGAAGCACGCCCCACCGGGCGCCTGCCCGAACGACACCTGGAGAACCCCATGATCATCGGCGTCCCGAAAGAAGTTAAGAACAACGAGTACCGCGTCGCCATCACGGCCTCCGGGGTGCACGAGTTCCAGACCCACGGACACACCGTGCTGATCGAGACGGGTGCCGGAACCGGTTCCAACATCACCGATGCGGAATACCAGGCCGCCGGCGCCCAGATCCTTGAGGACGCCGACGAGGTCTGGGGGCGCGCGGACATGGTCCTCAAGGTCAAGGAACCGATCAAGGAGGAATACCACCGCTTCCGCGAGGGTCTGATTCTCTTCACCTACCTGCACCTCGCCGCCGAGGCCGAACTCACCCGCAACCTGCTGGATGCCGGAGTCACCGCCATCGCCTACGAGACCGTGCAGGACGGGCGCGCCCTTCCCCTGCTGGCCCCGATGTCCGAGGTCGCCGGGCGGCTCTCGGTCCAGGTGGGCGCCCAGGTCATGACCGCCCCTGCAGGCGGTCCGGGCCTGCTGCTGGGCGGAGTCCCCGGGGTGCGCCCGGCCAAGGTCACTGTGCTGGGCGCCGGTGTCGCCGGCACGAACGCCACGGCCATGGCCGTGGGCACCGGGGCGGAGGTCACGATCCTCGACATCAACATCGCCCGGCTGCGCGAAATCGACGCCCAGTACGCGGGACGGGTGAAGACCGTGGCCTCGAATGCCTTCGAGATCGAGAAGTCGGTGCTCGAGGCGGATCTGGTCATCGGCTCGGTCCTTATCCCAGGGGCGAAGGCCCCCAAGCTCGTCACCAACGACATGGTCTCGCGGATGAAGCCGGGCAGCGTGCTGGTCGACATCGCGGTGGACCAGGGCGGCTGCTTCGAGGACTCGCACGTGACCACCCACCAGGAGCCGACCTTTAAGGTCCACAACTCCCTGTTCTACTGCGTCGGCAACATGCCCGGTGCCGTCCCGAACACCTCGACCTATGCGCTGACCAATGTCACCCTGCGCTACGCGGTGGCCCTGGCCAACCGGGGCGTGCGCGCGGCGTTCGAGACGGATCCGGCCCTGGCCCGCGGGCTCAACACGGCCTCCGGCCGGGTGGCGCACTCCTCGGTCTCCGAGGCGCACGGGCTCCAGCTTGCCGAGGACTGGCGGGAACTGATCTAGCCGCCCGCAAGCCGGTGGGCCTGCTCAATGAGGCGCAGGCCCGCCAGGGAATCCTCCGGTTCCACCGGAACGGCTCCGCCGCTGCGGACCGCCCCGGCGAGCTGACGGTAGAACCCGCCGTAGTCGCCGCGGGCCGTCTCCACCGGCTCCGCCGACGGATCGTGGCCGAGCCGGCCCCACAGTTCCTGCGGTTCGCGCCCGTACAGGGGGTCCCCGGGAAGCATCCCGGCCTCGATCGAAGCTTCCTGCGGATCGACGCCCCACTTCGTGTAGGAGGCCTCCGATCCGGTGAGGCGGAACCGGGGTCCCGCCTGCGGGGCGAGGAAATTCATCGCCAGGTGGGAGAGAACTCCCTGCTCATGGCGCAGGACCACGAAGGCGTCGTCGTCGGGGCCGCCGCCGGAGCGGGCCGTGGCCAGCTCCGCATGCTCAAGGGTGGCCGGACCGAAGAGCCGCAGGGCCTGGTCGATCAGGTGCGGACCCAGATCGTAGAGGATGCCCCCGCCCTGGTCGGGGCCGGCGCTCTTTTTCCACGGTTTGGCGACCTCGGGCTTGAAGAACTCCATGCGTGATTCGAACCTCCGCACCCGGCCCAGGGCGCCCTCCCGGACCAGCCGTTCCACGGTGAGGAAGTCGCCGTCCCAGCGCCGGTTCTGGAAGACCGTCAGGACCCGCGAACGCGAGGAGGCCAGTTCGACCAGCCGCGCGCCCTCGGCGCTGTCGACGACGAAGGGTTTGTCGACGACAACGTGGAGCGAGGCCTCCAGTGCCGCTGCGGCCAGCGCGGCATGGGTGGCCGGCGGCGTGCTGATGACGGCAAGGTCCAGGTCGGCGGCGCGGGCGAGGGCCTCCTCCGCCGAGGACACCACGGCGGCCCCCGGGTAGGCCTGCCGGGCGGCCGTGGCGCGCCCCGGATCGGAGGTGACAATGACCTTAAGCTCGAACCGAGGGTCAGCGGCGAGGAAAGGGGCATGGAAGACCCTTCCACCGAGACCAAAACCGAAGAGCGCCGCGCGGATCTTATGCATGGCCCCAGCCTACCGGGGTGCGTCCGTCCGCCCCCGGACGGGCGCGCCCTGCGGCCCGTCCCCGGGCCCGGCGGGCTACCTTGGCAGGAAGCGCTCGACGAGCTCGTGCCAGCCGGCGATGAGGCGCTCGTGCGGCATCCGGCGTTCCTCCTGAAGGTGGATCAGCAGCCCGGCATTGAGGTAGGCGGAAAGTTCGTACGCAGCAAGTTCGAGGTCTCCGGTGGTTCCGGCCTCACGCAGCAGAAGCCCAAGGTGCTGCCGGGCGAGCCGCTGGGTGGGGTGGCTGAGCGCCTCCGGACCCTCCTGCGCGGCCCGCAGCAGCTGGCCCTGGAAGTCGCACCGCCGGATCGAGGCCTCGCCGAACGCCCTCAGCCGGTCCACCGGGGCGGCCCCGGGGCCGAGGGGAGGCGGCCCGAACATGAAGGCGGCCTGGAAGTCCCTCCCGGACTGATCGAGCAGCGCATGGATCAGTCCCGTCTTGTTCCCGAACCGGCGGAACAGCGTGCCCTTGCCCACTCCGGCGTGGCGGGCCACCTCATCCATGGTGAGCTTCTCGGGTCCGTACAGCTCCACGATGCGGGCTGCGGCCTCGAGCAGGAGCCGGCGGTTGCGCGCGGCATCGGCCCGCTCGCCGTCGTTGCCGGAGAGCCGGAGCACTGAATCGCCGCCCGACATAGTCCAAGCATAGTGCGGAATAAAGTGGACTACGGTCCGGTTACACTGGACAGCGGCCGAAGGGCCGGATCCCATTACCCCCACAAGGAGTACCCATGACCACGACCATCCTCACCCTCGTCGGAAGCCTTCGCGGAGATTCCCACAACCGCCAGATCGCCGAAGCTGCAGCTGCGGTTGCCCCGGGTGACGTGAGCATCGTGACCTATGACGACCTCACCAGCCTCCCGTTCTACAACGAGGACATCGATGTACCCGGCGCCGTCCCGGCCGCCGCCGCGAAGTTCCGTGCCGCCGTGGCCGAGGCCGACGCCGTCCTGCTCGTCTCCCCCGAGTACAACGGCACGATTCCGGCCGTGCTGAAGAACGCCATCGACTGGGCCTCCCGCCCCTACGGCGAGAGCTCCATCTCGGCCAAGCCCGCAGCCGTGATCGGCTCCTCCATGAGCCCCTACGGTGCGGTGCGCGCCCATGACGACGCCCGCCGCTCGCTCGGCGTTGCCGGCGCCTCGGTGCTCGAGGACGCTCAGCTGTCGGTCGGGACGAGCATGGAGCGGTTCGCCGAAATCCACCCCAAGGATGACGCCGAGCTCGTCGAGCAGGTCACCGCGGTCCTGAACGCGCTCGCCGCTGCCGCCAAGGAACCGGCCGCCGTGTAACGGAGCTTATCGCTGGTGCGAACCAGGAAGGCCGGGCAGCTGCCCGGCCTTCCTGCCGTTAAGGAGGTACGGGCGCGCCGGTGCTCAGTGCCACAGGCTGTCGGCCCAGGCGGCGTCCCGGAGGTAGTCCCTCGCCGGGCCCACCTCCCAGAGTTCGCCGGAACTTGCGAGGACCCCGCTGTCCCTCAGGGACGCAAGCGCCGCGGCGGAACATCCAAGGGCCACTGTCAGATCACGGTCGTCGGCGGCGATAACGAAATCACTGCGGTCGCTCATGGGAACCTTCTTCTGGTGGGGGGCGCTGCGGGTCGTGTCGATCAGGAGGTGCCGTGCTGCCGGCGCCGAGCCCCCGCCGGCACCTGCGGGCTCCAGGTCCGGGCGTGAAGTCCGAGGGCGGCCTCCTCCCGGGGAAGGAAGCCCAGCCGGTTGAGCGTCATGTGGGCCTGGTACACGGTCAGGTGGCGCGCGCCGCGGCTCACGCCGGCCTTATCCGCGCTGCTGAGGTAGCCGTCGAGGGCAGAGAACCACCGCCGGCGCCAATGCTGGACGGTCGCTTCGGCCGCCGTGGCCCCCATGAGGCTGTGGAAGGCCGGGCTCTTGGCCCGGACCTGCTCGGTCATGGCCTGCCGGACGGCCGGCGCGCGCACACCCAGCTCGGCGGTGCAGGCCGCAAGGTGGTTGTCCCAGTAGGAGTCCCAGGAGTCCCGCCGCCGTTCGGGCCAGGTGCCCGAGCGCGGCCCGCGCATCATGGCCTGGGTTGAATCGAAGAGAATCAGCGCCCCCAGCGCCGAGCGGCTCTGCATGCGGGTGAACCGCTGCACGGCCCACAGGGAAAGGTCCGAGCTGAGTTCGAACACCTGCTCGGCCAGTTCGAGCCCGGCCGAGCCGCCGTAGGTGATGAGGTCGGACTCGAGTTGCGGATCGGGTTCCCCGACTCCGCCGAAGTAGTAGAGGTCCACGGCCGGGCTTGAGGTGTGCTGCCGGATCGAGACCTTCGGCCGAGCGGCGCTGCGGTGAATCCGCTGGTCGCGCTGGAGGCCCTGGAGCTTCTCGAGAACGCGGGGGTGGGCCTGGATGTTCACCCGGACCTGGGTGGCCGGGTCGCCGCTGCGGGAAAAGTACCAGCGTTTGGCTCCCAGCGAGCGGGCCTGCGCCACCAGGGGGGTAACCAGCTCTTCGATGATGCCGTCCGCTACATCGAAGCCACCCGTGGTGAAGGTGAGGTGCCACCATTGAGTGCTCCCGGCCGTTCGTGAGGCGGTTCGAACGGTGGTGAGCTGACTCATGGGCCCTCTCCTTCAGGGTTAGTGGTTACCCCGCTGGGGCGGGATCGGGGGGAACACCGCCGCACCAACACGCACGGCGTTCCGTCTTACTTCGGCCAGTCCCAACTGCCGGCGACGAGGTCTCCACGCGGTGACTCGGCGCTGCCTGCCGCGAGGGCCGGGCCCGCCGGTGACACCGTGCCCATGAGGATGAGGATTCCGGCGGCTGTGCCGAGGAGCTTCTTCATGGAGATCACCTTTCGCAGTGGGACTGTTTCCGGAAGGGATGGCCGACGAACCTGTCGGGCCTCTCGATGCCGCCGTTCCACCAGCACCGCCTTTCCGGTCTACTCAGAATGGGCGGAGTGTCCCCGGCGTGTCCAGCCTCCCGGATGGCCGCTTCAGGACATGGCCGGAACCGGACTTCCGACCATTCCGGCGGCCGCCGCCGCGGCCCGGACACCCGCGGGATTTCCCGCCCGTACGCGGAATATCCGAGCGCCAACGCCGGCGGGTTGCCGCTCCGTTCCCGGTGTCATTAACTGGACATGCCATGTTTTTCGCATCGTCGAGTCGGCGAGAGCACCACCACGCGAAAGCGGGACGGTCCGGACTCCTCTGTACTCTGGGGAAGGGTGGGCCGCCGACGCGCCGCCCGGTGTCCGTGCAGAAGGGGGTCTCATGCTCGACGGTTCATGCCTTGAGTTGTACCGGTACGCCGTCGGCCATCCCGGTTGGACCAAAGAGCAGGCCTCCGAGGCGCTGGGATTGACGCTGCGCGAGATCGACAATGCCATGACCGAGCTTCAGGCCCGCCGGCTTCTCGGGCCCCAGGCCGCCGGCACCGCCGGCTTCGTCGCGGTCTCACCCGATGTCGCCCTCGCGGACCTCGTCGACGCCGACGAACGGTCCCTGCAGGAGCTGAAGATGCGCATCAGCTCACGCCGACGGGAGCTTTCAAGCCTCGTGCCGATCTTCCTTGAGGCGCGCAAGCAGAGCGTGTCGAGCACCTCGGTGGAAACCCTCGAGGATCCCCACCTGATCCACCGGGTGCTGATCGACTACGGCAGGGACGTCTCCGAAAAGGTCCTGATCGCCCAGCCCGGCCAGGGCTCCACCGCCGATGTGCACGAGGAAAGCATCCGCAAGGACCTCGACCTCCTCAGCCGGGGCGTCCGGCGCCGCACGCTCTACGACGTCAGCACCCGCGACCACGTCCCTACGCGCAAGGCCGTCACCGCCATCCAGGCCGGCGGCGGTGAATTCGGGGCGCTTCCCTTCGTACCGCTGCGCATGATGATCTTCGACCAGAAACTCGCCCTCGTTGCCCGGCAGCTCGACGCCGGCGACAAGGCGGCCTTGGTGATCCGCGACCCCAGCCTCATCCATATTTTCACCCTGCTCTTCGATGTGGCGTGGGAACTGAGCGAGCCGTTCCTGGCCCCGGATCCGACGCAGACCCCCCTCAACAGCATGCAGCACGCGATTCTGCAGGGGCTGGCCGCCGGACTGTCCGACGAATCGATCGCCCGGCGCCTCGACATCAATGTGCGCACCTGCCGCCGGCACATCGCCTGGATGCTCGAGACGCTGCGGGCCGACAGCCGCTTCCAGGCGGGGGTCAAGGCGCGCGACGCCGGCTGGATCTAGCGCGGGCAAGGCGGCACGGCTACCGGACGGCTGCCGGACGGGCGTAGCATGGGCCGGCGGAGGCACTGCGGGCGGGGGATGGAATGGCAGGAACGGGACGGGACGCTGTGGTGGTCGGGGGCGGCATTGCCGGGCTGGCCGCCGCCTGCGCCCTGCTGCGCCAGGGCTGGAACGTGACCGTACTCGAGCAGGCACGACGGTTCGCGGAGGTCGGGGCCGGGCTGGCCCTGACGTCCAACGGCCTGTCCGCGCTCTCGTCGCTCGGGCTCGATGCACCGGCGCGCGGGGCGGGCCATCCTGTGCAGATGGAGGGCACCCAGGACCACCGTGGCAGGTGGCTGGTGCGCATCCCCTCCGGCAGCGTCCGGCGCCCGCCCCCGACGGCCTACGGCATCCACCGCAAGGAACTTCACCGCCTGCTCCTGGCGTCCGCCCAGGGAGCCACCCTTCTGCCCGGCGCCCGGATGGTGGGAATCGATCCGGGTCGGCCGGATGGGCCAAGGGCAGTCGTGTTCCGCACCTCCGACAAGGGGGACCTGACCCTCGACGCGGATCTCGTCGTGGGGGCCGACGGCCTGCGCAGCGCCTGCCGGCAGCAACTCGCGCCGGCGACGGCACCCCGGTACAGCGGGAAGTCCGCCTGGCGGGGCGTCGTCCGGGGGTTCCCTGCCGCAGCCAACGGCTTCGCGGTGCGGTGGGGCCCGGGCGCCGAATTCGGGGCGCTGCGGATCGGGGCCGGTTCCGTGTATTGGTATGGGTACACCTTCTCCGAGGAGGGCCAACGATGGGCCGATGAGAAGGACGCAGCGATGGAGCACTTCGCCGGCTGGGCCGAGCCGGTCCTTTCGCTGATCGAGGCAACGGCCCCGCCGGCCATCCTGCGCCATGACGTCTACGCGCTCGCGCCGGCCCTAGCGACCTACGTCTACGGGCGCGCCGTGCTCATCGGGGACGCCGCCCACGCGATGGTGCCCACCTTGGGACAGGGGGCCAATTCCTCCCTCGAGGACGGGGCGTGCGTCGGCCTCCTCATTGCCCGGGCCGTCAATCAGGGCGGCTCCCTGGCTGCCGCCCTCGGCAGCTATGACGCCCAGCGCCGCCCCCGCACCCAGCGGATTGCCCGCCGGTCCGCCGCAGCTGGCCGGCTGGGAGCGGACCTCCGCGCGCCGGCCGGCGTCGCCGCCCGCAACGTACTGCTGAGGCTCCTCCCCGGCGGCCTCGCCGCCCGCGCCGGTTCATCCGTCCTGGCGTGGCGGGCACCGGCCTGAGCGGTCCGACGGCCGGCCCGGGGACGCGCGCCCCCACGAATGGGCAACAGCTGTTGCCCCCCGGTGAACCCGCCGCCTAGACTCGGGGGGTGACGAACTCCAGTGACTCAAGCCACGAAGTGATTCCCGCCGAAACCGAAGCAGCCCTGGAGCGGGTGGCCGACTATGCGGCCCGCCACGACGTGCTCTACTCGGCCCGAGCCGCCAACATCAAGCAGTCGGCGGTCCGCGATGTCTTCGATATCTCGATCCGGCCCGGCCTCGTATCCCTTGCCGGAGGCAGCCCTTATCTGCGTTCCCTGCCCCTCGAGGACCTGGGCCGCACGGCCCAGCGGATCATCGCCGAGCAGGGCCTCGAAGCCCTTCAGTACGGCGGCGGCCAGGGCATGGAGGAGCTGCGCGAACTGATCTGCGAGGTGATGGCCGCCGAAGGGATCACCGACGCCGACCCGGCCGACATCGTGGTCACCACCGGCTCCCAGTCGGCCCAGGACGTCGCCGCCAAGGTCTTCTGCAACCCCGGCGACGTGATCCTCTGCGAGGATCCCACCTACGTCGGGGCCCTGAACACCTTCGAGGCCTACGAGGTCGACGTCGTCACCGTTCCGATGGACGACAAGGGCCTCATCCCCGAGGAGCTCGAACGCACCATCGTCCGGCTGAAGGAGGAGGGCCGGTCGATCAAGCTCCTCTACACCATCCCCAGCTTCAACAACCCCAGCGGGGTCACGATGGAGGCCAGCCGGCGCCAGCGCGTCGTCGACATCTGCCGGGACAACAACATCCTGGTGCTCGAGGACAACCCCTACGGCATGCTCCGCTTCGACGGCCACCCCCTGGCGCCGATGCGGGCGGGCAACCCGAACGACGTCATCTACCTCGGCTCGTTCTCGAAGATCTTCGCCCCGGGGGTCCGGCTGGGCTGGGCGCTGGTTCCCCGCCACCTGCACCGCCGCTTCTACCTGGCGTGCGAGGCCGTGGTGCTCTGCCCGTCGCCGCTGACCCAGATGCTGGTGAGCTCCTACCTGACCGACTATGACTGGCGCGGCCACCTCGAGACCATGAGGGTGCTGTACCGGGAGCGGTGCGAGGCGATGCTCGCCGCGCTGGCCGAGCACCTTCCGGAGGGCGTGCACTGGACCACACCCGAGGGCGGTTTCTTCGTGTGGGTGACCCTGCCCGAGGGGATCGACACCTATCCCCTGCTCTACGAAGCGATCGACGCCGGCGTGGTCTTCATTCCCGGCGCGGCCTTCACCCCCTCGGACGAGGCCTCGAACAAGCTCCGCCTGGCCTTCAGCGCGGTCTCCCCGGAGGACATCGCCGAGGGCGTGCGCCGGCTTGCGCCCATCCTGCAGCGGGCCCTGACGTCGGTGCCGCCGCGGAACGCGGCGCAGTCAAGCAATTCCTGAGGCCCACCAAATCCTGACGCCGAGCAACTCTTGACGCCCGGCGGCTCCTGACGCGCCGCGGCTGCCGCGGAGACACGGCAGCCGCGGTCAGGAGGGCTAGTCGAGCAGCAGTGCCGGTTCCTCGAGGATCGAGGCAACGTCGGCCATGAAGCGGGCGCTGAGGTCGCCGTCGACCACCCGGTGGTCGAAGGACCCGCCCAGGGTGGTGATCCACCGCGGGATTACCTCGCCGTCGAGCACCCACGGCTTCTGCTTGATGGTGCCGAACGCAACGATCGCCACCTCGCCGGGATTGATGATCGGGGTTCCCGTATCGATGCCGAGGGCGCCGATGTTGGTGATGGTCAGGGTGCCGCCCTGCATCTGGGCCGGCTGGGTCTTCCCGGCCCGCGCCGTCACCGCCAGGTCGTTCAGGGCCAGGGCGAGCTCCTTCAGGGACAGGTTCTGCGCGTCCTTGATATTGGGCACCATCAGCCCGCGGGGCGTCGCCGCGGCGATCCCGAGGTTCATGAAGTGCTTCACGAGGATCTCGTCGTCGGTCCAGGTGGCATTGACCGAGGGGTTGCGGGCCGCCGCCCAGATTACGGCCTTGGCCAGGATCAGCAGGGGTGAGACCTTGATGCCCTCGAAGTCACGCGAGGCCTTGAGCCGCTTGACGAACTCCATCGTCCGAGAGGCATCGACGTCGACGAAGATGCTGACGTGCGGCGCGGAGAAGGCGCTCTGCACCATCGCCTTGGCGGTGGCCTTGCGCACCCCCTTCACGGGAATCCGCTCGATCCGGCCGGCGCCGTGCTTCTTCCGGTCGTCCCAGAACGAGTCGGCACCGTCCTGTTCGGCGTCGCGCTGGGCCTGGTAGCTCATCAGGTCCTGCTTTGTCACCTCGCCCGAGGATCCGGTGGCAGGAACATCGGCGAGGTTGATCCCGAGGTCTCGCGCGGCCTTACGCACCGGCGGCTTGGCCAGGACGCGGTTGAGCAGCTGGTTCAACGGCCCGGGCTTTGAGTCCGGCCGGCCCGCAGCGGGACCGGTGCCGTCGGCGCTGGCCGCCGGGAGGGCCGCCGGAACGGCAGGAGCAGGCGGTGTTGGAGGCACGGGCGGCGCCGTCGGCGCGGGCGCGGCCGCCGGCTCCGGGGTGTTCGCGCCGGGGGCGCGCCGCGGCCTGCGGCGGACCGCATCGGCCTTGGGTCCGGTTCCGACGAGCGGGCCGTTCTCAGGCCCGGCCGCGGGCTCAACCGGCGGCGGAGTGGTCAGCTCGCCGGGCATTTCGGGGGCCGGCGCCTGGGCGGCCGGGCCGCCCGGGGCGGGCTCCCCGGGAGCCGGCACGGCGTCCTCGACTGCGATGATCGCGGTTCCCACCTCGACGGTTTCGCCCTCGGCCACCAGCAGGGCCGAGACCACGCCGGCGAAGGGCGAGGGCAGTTCGACCAGCGACTTCGCCGTCTCGATCTCGACGATGGTGTCGTTGACGGCCACGACGGCGCCGGGCTGGACCTTCCAGGAAACGATTTCGGCCTCGGTGAGCCCCTCGCCGACATCCGGGAGGTGGAAAGTGTTCAGTGCCATTCGGTGTCCTTAGTAGGCAAAGGCCCGCTCAAGGGCCTCGAGGATTCGGTCGATATCGGGCAGGTACTGTTCCTCGGTGCGCGCCACGGGGTAGGGCATGTGGAACCCGCCCACCCGGATGACCGGCGCTTCGAGGGAGAGGAACGCACGTTCGGAGATGCGGGCGGCGATCTCCCCGCCGATGCCCCCGAAGGTCGGCGCCTCGTGGGCCACCACCAGCCGGCCGGTCTTGGCCACGGATTCGGTGACGGTGTCGAAGTCGATGGGCGAGATGGAGCGCAGGTCGATCACCTCGACGCTGTGCCCGTCCTGCTGCGCCGCCTCGGCCGCCGCAAGGGCCACCGGGACCAGCGGGCCATAGGCGACGACCGTTGCGTCGGAGCCCTCCCGCAGGACCTGCGCCGTGAACGGGCTCGGCGGGGCGTTGACGGTGTCGACCTCACCCTTGAGCCAGTATCGGCGCTTGGGTTCGAAGACAATGACGGGGTCCTGGCAGTCGATGGCCTGCTGGACCATCCAGTAGGCGTCCTGCGGATTCGATGGGGTGATGATCCTCAGCCCCGCGGTATGCGCGAAGAGCGCCTCCGGTGACTCCGAGTGGTGTTCGACGCTGCCGATGCCGCCGCCGTAGGGGATGCGGATGACGACCGGGGCGCCGAGCATTCCGTCGCTGCGGGTGCGCAGCTTGGCCAGCTGGGTGGTGATCTGGTTGAAGGCTGGGAACACGAAGCCGTCGAACTGGATCTCGCACACGGGCCGGTAGCCGCGCAGCGCCAGGCCGATGGCGGTGCCGATGATGCCGGACTCGGCCAGCGGGGTGTCGACGACCCGGTCGGCGCCGAAGTCCCGCTTCAGGCCCTCGGTGATGCGGTAGACGCCGCCGAGCTCACCGATGTCCTCGCCCATGAGCAGCGTCTTGGGATTGTTCTCAAGAGCGGCACGGAGCCCCTCGTTGATCGCCTTGGCGACCGTCATCACTGCCATCAGGACGTTTCTTCCTCTCCAATGAAGCCTGCTTCATAGTCCCGCCACGCCTGCAGCTCCTCCTGCACCAGGGGATGCGGCTCCGCATACACGGTGTTGAAGCGTTCCTCGAGTCCCGGCGGCTGCATGGCCTGCACGTCGCGCCGCAGCTCGACGGCCATGGCCTTTGCCTCGCCGACCAGCTCCTCGAAGAAAGCATCGCCGGCCTTCCCGGTGGTGCGCAGGTGCTTCTCCAGGCGGGCGAGGGGGTCGCGGGGATGCCAGTCCTCCTCCTCCCGGGAGAGCCGGTACTTCGTGGGGTCGTCGGCTGTGGTGTGCGCGCTCATCCGGTAGGTGAACGCCTCGATCAGGACCGGACCCTTGCCGCTGCGGGCGTGCTCGAGTGCCCAATTGGTGACGGCCTCAACGGCGACGACGTCGTTGCCGTCAACCCGGATGCCCGGGAAGCCGTACCCTTCGGCCCGCTGCGCCAGCGGCACCCGGGTCTGCACCGACGAGGGCACCGAGATGGCCCAGTGGTTGTTCTGGCAGAAAAACACGACGGGGGCGTTGAAGGAGGCGGCGAAAACCATCGCCTCGTGCACGTCGCCCTCGGAGCTCGCCCCGTCGCCGAAGTACGCCACCGACGCCGCCGGCGCCAGGGTGGGATCGGCGGCCTGGTCACGCTGGAGGCCCATGGCGTAGCCGACGGCGTGAAGGGCCTGTGCGGCCAGGACGAGGGTGTAGAGGTGGAAGTTGGTCTCACGCGGGTCCCACCCGCCGTTGGTGATGCCGCGGAACAGGCGGAGCATTTCGGAGAGCCGGACGCCTCGGGTCAGGGCGACGCCGTGTTCCCGGTAGGTCGGAAATACGTAGTCCTGGGCCTGGAGGGCCCGGCCCGAGCCGATCTGGGCGGCCTCCTGGCCGGTCAGTGGCACCCAGAGCGCCAGCTGGCCCTGCCGCTGCAGGGCGGTGGCCTCCTGGTCGAACCGGCGGATGAGATACATGTCCCGATAAAGCGCCTTGAGCCGCTCCGCACCGGTGCCACTGGAGAAACTGCCGTACTCGGCGTGTTCGAACAGGTGCCCGTCGGGGTCGAGGAACTGGACCATGCCCGGGCCGCCGTCAGGGCCCGGCGGGGCGGAGGCGAGGGCGATCTCCTCCGATTCGAATTCAGCCGCAGGCAAACGGGTGCCACTCATGACCACTCCTCAGTCGACGTATGCCCCTATCGGAATGCTTCGTGGACGCATACACCGGGATACATATGTTCGTTAAACGTACGGCTCCCACACTAGCCAGTGACGGCGGTTAGACCTATTTATGTCTGGTCAGCACCCGCCGGGCGCCACCGGGTATCCTGCGCACAGCGCCAGGAACCGGGTGTTCGCTTCGGGTTCCCCGATGGTGACCCGAACGCCTTCGGTGCCGAAGGCGCGCACGGACAGGCCCTGCAGGTCGGCCTGCGCCGCGAAGTCGGGGGTGGACTCACCGAGAGCCAGCCAGACAAAGTTTCCCTGCGCCTCGGGGATCTTCCAGCCCAGCGCTTGGAGCCCCTCCACCACACGCATCCGCTCGTCGACGATGCCCTGGACCCGCTCCGCGACCTCGTCGAAGTGCTGAAGCGAGGCCACGGCGGCGGTCTCTGCGATCTGCGACACGGCGAAGGGAACCGCGCTCATTCTCAGGTGCGCGGTGAGTCCGGGCTGGGACACCGAATACCCCACCCGGAGCCCGGCGAGCCCGTGCGCCTTGGAGAAGGTGCGCAGCACAATGACGTTCGGATACCTGCGGTACATCTCAAGCCCGTCCACGACACCGGCCTCCCGGACGAATTCCTGATACGCCTCATCGATCACGACGACGACATTGGCAGGCACCCGGTTGAGGAAATCCTCGACCGCGGCGGCCGGCAGCGCCGGACCTGTGGGGTTGTTGGGGGTGCACAGCAGGATCACGCGGGTCCGGTTGGTGACAGCGGCGGCCATGGCGTCGAGGTCATGGGTGCCGTCGGCGCGGACCGGCACCGGCCGGGACTCCGCACCGGCGAGCCCGACGCAGATCGGGTAGGCCTCGAAGGAGCGCCAGGCGTAGATGACCTCGTCCGGGGCGTCGAAGTCATTCTGCCCGGCGAAGGCGGCGAGGATCTGGTTGAGGGCACCAAGGCTTCCCGCGCCGGTCACGATGTCCTCGACCGGCACGCCGAGGAAGGAGGCGAGTTCTCCCCGCAGCGAGGTGGTGGCCGGATCCGGATACCGGTTAATGTCGGTGCGGTCGCGGATGGCCGCCAGGACGGCTGGCAGCGGCGGCAGGGGGTTCTCATTCGAGGAGAGCTTGTAGCTCTGCACCCCCTCCAGAACCGTGGGCGGCTTGCCCGCGGCGTAGCGCGGAAGTTTTCCCAGCACGCTGCGCGGGGAGATGCCTGCGGCGGCCTCGGTGCTCTGGCTGTTGTTCGACGTCATGCCCATAGCCTAGCGCCGGGCCGCCGGTGGAGGACCGGCCGGCCCCGGACCCGCCGGCCCCTCCCCTGCGCGCGGCACCGGAACGCCCGCCGGGGGTCCGGGGCGGCCGGTCGGCTGGCTGCTGCCCGGCCCCGCGGCAGCAGGGTGTTCCGCGGGGTGCCGGACCGCCCGGTATAGGCGGCGCTGGGCACCTCCCCCGATGGCCGCAAGGGCCGCCGCCGCCGGGGCCAAAGACGGCAGGTCGCTGGAGTCAACGAGGGCCGCCGCCTGCGCGTAGGTGGCGAGCTTGTGGGCGGCACCGAGCCCCTTGCCCTCGGCGCCGGGGCCGGCAGGCAGGGCGGGAACGGGCGACTCGGCCCGCACGGTGACGCGGTTCGGCTCGTCCGGGGCGGGGCCGCCGTCGAGGGCGGGCACGGTGTCGGCGGCGTGTTCGAGGTGGAGGTACTCGGCCGCCCCCGTCGGTTCCCAGCCGGTGGGGGATCCGAGGGTGACCACCAGGCGGACGTCGTAGGTGCCGCCCACGGCGCCGCCGGCGGCCAGGTTCATCGCGTGCATTCCGCCCTGGCTGTAGCCGGCGAGCAGGACGGTCTCACCCGGTCGGGCTCCGGCCTCCCGCAGGGCCTGCGCGACGGCGGCCCCGACATAGCGGCTGTCCTCATTGACGGCCTCCGCAATACCGGTGGCGTCGAAGGGATTGCCCGGCTCGGCGGGCTGGGTGCCGGGGAGGATCACGAGGTACACCGGTCCGGCCGGCCCGTCGGTGCTCAGGATTTCGAAGGAGCCGGGCGGGGCCGCCTCGACGGCAGCAAGGCGATCGGCGATCGCCTCGAGGGTTCCCCCGAAGGCCACCTGCTCCACCTCGGCCGGCGCGGTGAGGGCCAGCGGGCCCGGCACCAGCAGCCCCTCGCGGGCGGCCGCCGCGGCCGCCGCGCGGGCCGAGAGTTCCACCGACTCCGTGGCGCCGAAGACCGCGAGCCGCGCCGCGGTATCCGCGGCGAGATAGGCCAGGCGGGCCCGGGTGATCCGGTCGGCGGTCTCCTGAAGTTCGTCGCCGGAATCGGAGGTGCGCCGGCGGGCGGCGTCGAGCGCTTCGGCGACGGCGCGTCCGGCGGCGCCGGCGTCCCGGCCGCCGGGAAGCCACCCTGCCGCCAGGCGGGTGCGCTCCAGCTCGAGGCTGAGGTACACCAGGGCGGCGGAGACCTCCCGCACCGCCTCGGCCAGCCCACCGAGTTCCGCCGCCGCCCGGTCGAGTTCCTCCCATTGGAACCGGATGCCGCCCACGCCTCCGCGCACGCTCAGTCCCGGCCCGGACGCGGGGACCGGGGCCGGATCGTAGCCGCCTGCGGAGCTCACGGCGCGCTGCTTCCCACCAGGGGGTCTGGGGCGTCGCCGAGTTCGGCGGCGTACACCTCGGCCAGCCGGGCCGCCTGTTCAACCAGTTCGGCCGCGCTTCCGACCGCTGAGGCCCGCCCGGCCAGATACAGCCGGAAGTTGCGGCCCGCCGGCGACTCCCAGTCGACGGCAGCCACCGCGCCCGCCCGGTGGCGGATCTCCTCGAGCTCGCGGGCCTGCCGCAGCAGCCTGCCCCCGAGCTCGGCGGCGTCCCCGGTGGGGAGCCAAACCATCCCCTGAGCTGTCATGGCGGCCTCCTTGTGCTGCTGCCCGATGTCAGGATGCTAGTGCCGCCCGGTGCCGGGGTTGTCCACCGGCCGCCTATGTGGATGCACGCTGCGCCGCGGCCCCGGCGTCCAGGGGCCGGCGTCCGGGGCCCGTGCGGGCCGTGAAAGAATCGGAGCATGGCTGATACCTCCCCGACCCGTGTTGATCTTGCTTCCATCCCCCAGGGAGAGGCCCCCTCGCTGGCCCTCGGGCCGCTGGACGGCCGGTACCGGGAGGCGTCCGTACCCCTGGTGAATCACCTGTCCGAGGCGGCCCTGAACCGGGACCGCCTCCACGTCGAGGTGGAGTGGTTCATCCACCTCACCCGCAATTCCGTCGTCCCGGGCACCAGCCCCCTCGACGCGGGGCAGGAGGAGGCGCTGCGCGCCATCGTCACCTCCTTCGACGCCGCCTCGGCCGCGGAACTCGCGGACATCGAGCAGGTCACCGTCCACGACGTGAAGGCTGTTGAGTACTTCATCGGGCGCCGGCTCCCGGCCATCGGCCTTGAGCGGCTGAAACCCCTCGTGCACTTCGGCTGCACCTCGGAGGACATCAACAACCTCTCCTACGCACTGGGCATCAAGGGCGCCGTTCTGGACGTCTGGCTGCCCGCGGCACGCCGTCTGGTCGGGGCCATCGAGGACCTCGCCCGGGACTCCCGGTCCGTCGCGATGCTCTCGCGCACCCACGGCCAGCCCGCCACGCCGACCACCCTGGGCAAGGAGATGGCCGTGACGGCCCACCGGCTCTCCCGGCAGATTCGGCGCATCGAGGCCACCGAATTCCTGGGGAAGATCAATGGGGCCACCGGGACCTACGCCGCCCACTATGCCTCGGTCCCCTCGGCGGATTGGGAACAGGTGGCGCGCAGCTTCGTCGAGGGGCTCGGCCTGTCCTGGAATCCGCTCACCACGCAGATCGAGTCCCACGACTGGCAGGCGGAGCTGTACTCCGACATTGCCCGGTTCAACCGCATCCTCCACAACTTCTGCACCGATGTCTGGAGTTACATCTCCATCGGGTACTTCGCGCAGGTCCCGGTCGCCGGAGCCACCGGGTCCTCCACCATGCCGCACAAGGTGAACCCGATTCGGTTCGAGAACGCCGAAGCGAACCTCGAGATCTCCTCGTCCCTGCTTGACGTGCTCGCCTCAACCCTGGTCACCTCCCGGTGGCAGCGCGACCTCACCGACTCCTCGAGCCAGCGCAACATCGGGGTGGCCTTCGGACACTCCCTCCTGGCGGTGAGCAACGTGCTCAAGGGCCTGGAACGGCTGGACGTGGCCGGGGCGGCCATCGCCGCGGACCTCGAGGACAACTGGGAAGTGCTCGGCGAAGCCATCCAGATGGTGATGCGGGCCGAGGCCGTCGCAGGTACCGCCGGCCTTGACGACCCGTACGAGCGGCTCAAGGACCTGACCCGGGGACGGCGGGTCGACGCCGCCCGCATGCGCGAGTTCGTCTCGGGCCTCGGACTCGGCCCCGAGGCGGAGCGGAGGATGCTCGGGCTGACCCCTTCGACCTACACCGGGATCGCCGACCGGCTGGTCGATCACCTCGGGTCCTGACGGCGCCGCCCGGCCGGCGCCCGGGCAGGACCCGGGCGCCCCTACCCGCTGAGGTCGACCGTCACCCTGGCGGAGCTGTCCCACCGGCGTGCGGCCACCGCGGTGGCGGCCGCCGGTTCGGCCTGAACGGCCGCAACGGCCTGCCCCACCTGGTTGGCGGAAAGGCCACGGGCCAGGGTGACGTGCGGCGTCCAGTTCCCGGTGAGGGTGGTGGCGAACTGCCCCGGCAGGCCGGTGAGAGCGTCCCCTACCCGCCGGTGCAAGTCCGTCAGCGCCGCCGAGACGACGACCGAGCGCACCAGGATGAACGTCCGCCGCCCTCCCCCGAAGAGCAGGAGCCCGCCGAACCGCACCTCCTGCGGCAGGTCCCGGACCGCGCCGCGCAGGGCGGCGTCGAAGGACCCGTCGATGGCCGGTGCGGCCGCGAGGGTGATGTGGGGCCGGTTGCTCTCAGAGGTGTGCCGCGCCTGGCTGGGCAGGCCCAGCTCCAGCAGCCGCACCCAGTCGCGGCGCACCGCCTCCTCCGCGGCGGAGTCCAGGAGCAGTTCGACGCTGTCGCTCACGCTCTCAGCGCGGAGGCCGCCGCGGATCGCCGATGCCGACGGATCCGTCCTGTTCGGTCACCCCGGTGCGCGGGTTGCGCTGGGGCCGCTGGTAGGCGAACTCCCCGCCGTTGCGCCCGCCGAAGGGACGGCCGTGGTCGGCGTATTCCTCCCGGAAGAACGCGAGGCACCAGGATCCCAGCTGGACCCGTGCCCCGGTTCGCAGCACCGCCGGCCCGCCTCCGACGCTGCCGGTGACGGCGCCGTGCGGGACCAGCACGTATTCGTCATTGGCGTCGTGGAGGATCTCCGCGTGCAGCTCCTCAAGGCCGGGCAGCTGCAGGTCCGAGCCCTCCGCGGCGCCGATGGTGGTCCGCTCCTGTCCGAGCACGAACTCCCGCGGCACCTGGCCGTTCCACCGGGCCGAATCCTGGACGAAGATCAGCCGCGGGCGGCCTCCGCCCGGGGCGTAGTGGGTCGTGGTGATCCGGCGGCTGATCCGCCGGTTCACCGTTGGGACGAGCGGCAGCGGCGTGGACGGCGGCAGCAGGCTCGCCGAACCGGAGCGCTCGAGGGACCGCCGCCCAAGGTGAATCAGCGGGGCGAGGACCGACGGAGACCCGAGGCGCAGGTGGGGCGAACGGGTCAGGAGCCGCTGCGCCATCGAGGTTTCGACGGCACCCAGCCTGATCAGCGGGCCCCGCGGGCCGGTCACGGTTACGTCCAGGCCGGCGTCGGCGAGCAGCTTCGCGAAGGTCCGCACCCCTGACACCGAGGGAAGGTTTCCGCCGAAGGCTCCGGGGTTGTCGCAGAAAATCGAGATGCTCGATCCGGCGGCCGTGACCGTTCCGGAGATGACCTCATCCGGCCCACCGTCCGGCCCGGGTTCGGTCAGGGAGAAGGCGAGGTCGATGTCCAGTTTCAGCTGTGCCACCACAACGGTGCCTCAGCCGCGGTGGGGGTCGGAACCGGGGGCGTCGTTGTCGCTGGTGGTGACGCGCAGGGTGCCGTTGAACTTCCAGGTGGCGCGCGGGGCGTCAGGTCCGACGTCGCGCGGGACCTCGACGGTCATGTCGATCAGGCTGTAGTTGACCGCGGCGCCCTTGCCGGTGAGGTAGCTCCACATTTCCTCGGCGAGGTCCGCCCAGTCGCGGATGGAACGCTCCTCCCGGCCGGCGGCGGAGAGGGACGAGGTGAATTCAGTCATGGTTGATTCCTTAGGTGGATCGAACGATGACAGACGTCCTCTAACTCCGTCTGACGGGTGGTTCAACGATAGCGGACCGCGCCGCGGCAGGGAACCCCTCCCGCGGCCCTCGCGGCTCACCAGCGGGCGTGGACCGTGGGCCGGAAGCGGCGGTCGTACAGCGCGGTGACGCCGTCGTGGATCGCGCGCCCAAGGTCCAGCCGGTCGGCCGCGGCGGCGTTCGCCCGGGCCTGGGCGGCGTTGCGGGCCCCGGGGATGACGGTGCTGACTCCCTCCTGGGCGATGATCCAGGCGAGCGCGCCCTGTGCCGGTTCCACCCCGGCGGGAAGCAGCTGCGCGAACTCCTGGGCGGCGGCGAGCCCCGTCTCGTAGTCGACGCCCGAGAACGTCTCCCCGACGTCGAACGCGGCGCCGGAACGGTTGTAGTTGCGGTGGTCGTCGGCCGGGAAGACGGTGGAGGTGCTGTACTTGCCGCTCAGCAGCCCCGAGGCCAGCGGAACCCGGGCGATGATGCCGACCCCGGCGGCCCGGGCGGCCGGGAGGACGGCGTCAAGCGGCTTGAGCCGGAAGGCATTGAGGATGATCTGCACTGTGGCCGTGTTCCCGCGGTCGATGGCGGCGAGGGCCTCGTCGGCGCGCTCGACGCTGACCCCGTAGTTCCGCACGGCGCCCTCCTCGACGAGGGTGTCCAGCGCGTCGTACACGGCCTCGGTGGTGTAGACGTCCGAGGGCGGGCAGTGGAGCTGGATCAGGTCCAGGGTCTCCATGCCGAGATTGGCGCGGGAGCGGTCCACCCAGGAGCGGAAGTTCGCGAGGGTGTACTGGGAGGGGTCCTGCTCCACCCGCCGGCCCATCTTGGTGCCGATCACCAGGTCCAGGTCGGGGTTGGCCCGCCGGAACGCCCCGATCGTCTTCTCGCTCCGCCCGTCCCCATAGACGTCGGCGGTGTCGAAGAAGGTGGTGCCGGCCTCCGCTGCGGCCTCGAGGACCTCGAGTGCGTCCCGCTCCTGGACCTCGCCCCAATCCGCGCCGAGCTGCCACGTTCCGAGGCCGATCACCGAGACCGGCCGGCCGGTTCTGCCGAGTATGCGCTGTTCCATCCTTCGACTATAGGCGGTGGCCCTCCCTTGACTGTAAGCATGATTAGTAGTGGGCTGGGAACCACCTACGGAGGGATGACGATGAGATCACTGTGGTTGGATACCGCGCCGGAGATACCTGCAGAGCCGTTCTCCCCCGGGGCCGGATTCGACTCGGTGGTGGTCGGCGGCGGACTGACCGGCATGACCACCGCGCTCCTGCTGGCCCGCGCCGGGCACAAGGTGGCGGTGCTCGAGGCCCGCCGGGCCGGAGCGGTCACCACCGGCAACACCACGGCCAAGCTCTCACTGCTTCAGGGCACCGGACTTTCCCGGATCACCTCCCACCACGACGCCGAGCTGGCGCGGGCCTACGTCACGGGCAACCGCGAGGGGCAGAGCTGGATCCTCCGCTTCTGCGACGAAAACGGCGTGGGGTACGAGCGCCGGGACGCCGTGAACTACGCCGTTACCGACAGCGGTGCGAAAAGCCTCGACGCCGAACACGAGGCCTGCACGCAGGCGGGTCTGGGGACCGAGCTGGGCAATGCCTCGACCCTTCCCTTTCCGGTGCGGCGCACCCTGAGGCTGGCGGACCAGGCGCAGTTCCACCCGCTGGAGGTGCTCGCGGCGCTGGCCTCGGAGCTGCGCCGCCACGGCGGGCGCCTCTTCGAGGGGGTGCGGGTCCAGGGCGCCTCAACCCCCAAGTCCGGCGGCGTGGAACTGAAGACGGACGCCGGAGCCGTGACGGCCCGCAATGTCGTGCTGGCCACCGGCATCCCCATCCTCGACCGGGGCGGGTACTTCGCCGTCCTCAAGCCGCAGCGGTCCTACTGCATCGCCCTTGAGGTGACCGACCGGGTGCCCCAGGAGATGTACCTCTCGGTGGACACCCCCACCCGTTCCCTCCGCACGGCCCAGGTGGGCGGCAGGGACTACCTCATCGTGGGCGGCAACGGCCACAAGGTCGGCCAGCACTCGAACACCCAGGGCCTCGTTGACGACCTGACCCGCTGGGCCCGCGAGTATTTCCCGACGGCCCGCCCCGCCTACTCCTGGTCGGCCCAGGACTACCAGCCGGCCGCCGCGGTTCCCTACGTCGGCAAGGTCCCGGCCGGCGGCGGACACATCTACGCCGCGACCGGTTACAACAAGTGGGGCATGACGAACGCGGTGGCCGCCTCGCTGGCACTCTCGGCCAAGATCCTGGGCGGGCACATGCCGTGGGCCGACACCCTGTACAGGACCCGGGTGACCCCCGTCGATGCGCTGTCGACGGCGAAGGTCAACGCCGAGGTGGGGCTGGAGATGCTGACCGGCTGGGTGTCGGGCCTGGCGAAGACGGCCCCCGCGTCCCCGCCGGAGGGGCAGGGTGTCGTGGTCCGTGAGGGCCGGAGCCCGGTCGGGGTCTGCACCGTCGATGGCGTCGAGCACCGCGTGTCGGCGGTGTGCCCGCATCTGCGCGGCATCGTGAGCTGGAATACCGCCGAGCGGACCTGGGACTGCCCCCTGCACGGGTCCCGGTTCGCTGCGGACGGAACGGTACTTGAGGGGCCGTCAACCTCGAATTTGGGCAGAGGCATCTAACCACAAGCGCGGCCTTGGTGCCATAAGGTAGATCGCCTATGGGAAGATGGGGGTAACTGTTAAGATGCCTGTCACCCTACTGACACTGTCGCGCATAGGATAGATATATATAATGACCACCCACGTCGGGCCCGAACGCCCACCATGGCGCCGACTATTCGGCGTTCCCCTGATCGTGACCCTTGCCTTCGCCGGCCTGATGGTGCTGACGGCCGTGCTGACCGGGCTGCCCCTTCGTGATCCGGAAGGGTTCCTCGGCCCCAGCTACGTCCGGTTGCCCCTGACCGTGCTCGGTGTCATAGCCGCCGACGTCATTCCGCGGGTGCTCCTGCAGCGCCCCGCTCCGCGCGATCTCGTGCGCGTGACCCGCAAGATTTTCAACCAGAGGTGGACCGGGCACCGGATGTCGGTGGCGGCCGCCGGACTGGCGAGCTTCTACCTCGCCTACGTGGCATACCGGAACCTCAAGAGCTTCCTGCCCTTCCTTCAGGACCACCTAGTCGACGCCGCACTGGTCGAGACCGACCGCTGGTTTGGCTTCGGCGGCAACCCGGCCGACGTGCTCCAGCAACTGCTCGGCACCGGCATCACGGCGGAGGTCCTCTCCTTCGTCTACATGATCTTCCTGATCTTCGTGCCAATCTCGCTCGCCGTGGCCCTCGTCTGGTCCAAGGACCTGTCCCTGGGCGCCTGGTATGTGGGAGCCCTCTGCTTCAACTGGGTCATCGGAACGGTGACCTACTACGCGGTTCCTTCGCTGGGCCCGATCTACGTGCAGCGCGCCTCCTTCACCGACCTCCCGGACACTGCGGTCTCAAGCCTCCAGGAGTCGCTGTACCGCAACCGGTTGACGGTGCTTGCCGACCCGCATTCGACCCAGTCGGTGCACGGCATCGCGGCCTTCGCCTCCCTGCACGTGTCCATCGTCTTCACCGCCGCGCTGATCGCCCAGATGGCACGCCTGCCCCGGCTGGTCCGCTGGGTGATGTGGATTTACTTCGCCCTGACGGCCGTAGCCACGGTCTACTTCGGCTGGCACTACGTCATTGACGTCTTCGCCGGCCTCGCGGTGGGCGGCCTGTCGGTCTGGCTTGCCGCGGTGTCGGTCGGCCGGGCGCGTATGCGCTTCGGGGCGGGCAAGGACCAGAACCTGCTCGACGCGCGCACCGGGACCGCCGCGCTGCGCTGACGGGCCGCCCCGGCTGCGGCCGGCACCCGGCCGCAGGCCGGGTGAACCCCGCTGGCTGACCCCGGGAGGGGCGGCGCAGCAGCTGATCCTGAAAGGGCCGGCGCCTTTGGGCGCCGGCCCTTTTTCAGTTCCTGCCGGTGGATTCGGTGAGCTGGCGGAGCAGGTCCCGCATCTCGGTCAACAGCGCCGTGTCCACGGGAACCGGCTGCTCCTCCGACTCCGCGGCGGCCGTCCGCGCCCGGGCATGGGCGTTGATCCGGTTCATGGGAAGCACGACGCCGAAGTAGACGACCGCGGCAGTGATCAGGAAGGTCACGGCGGCTGTGAACACCGCGCCGAGGTCCACGAAGGTCTCGGGGTTGCCCGGCCAGATGCGGAATCCGAATCCCTCGGCGCTCACTCCTCCGCCGGCGGCGGCGATGAGCGGCCGCAGCAGGTTGTCCGTGACGGACCCGACCAGGGCCGTGAAGGCCGAACCGATGACGACGGCGGTGGCCAGTTCGACGACATTTCCGCGCAGGATGAAGTTTCGGAAGCCCTTAAACATCGGCGGCACCCCGCGGGATGCAGTGGTTGAGCACGATCAGGTCAACCACCGAAAGGACCCGTTCAAGGTCCTTCTCACTGGGGCCCGCGGCGCCCTCGCCCCGGAAGAACGCCGCCTCGTAGTAGAGCCCGTCACCGAGGAGCTTGATGGCAAGGGCCGCCGTACGGTCCCCCAGCCGGTCCTCGAGAGTGGTCAGCCACAACTCCTGGATGCGCGAGAGCGTCCGGCGGGCCACCGGGTGGCCCTGCTGCGCCAGCCGCGCCATGGAGACGAGCGCCCGGTCCAGCGGGCTGTCCTCATAGACCGAGGTCCGCACGTAGTAGCGGCCGGGGCCCTCCGGGTCGGCCGTCATCTGCTCCCGGTCCTTTTCAACCAGGGCCAGCAGCCGTTCGGCGAGGGCCTCGACGAGGGCCTCCTTGGCCGGGAAGTGGTACAGCAGCCCGCCCTTGGAGACCTCGGCGGCCGCCGCCACGGCCTCCATGGTGGCGGCCCGTTCCCCGTCGCGGATCAGGGTGTCTTCGAAGCTGTCGAGGATGCGTTCTCGTGAACTTGGCATTCCTCCATGATAGGGGTCACTAAAGTTGCACTGTACCGGCTGGACGGTATAGTATCCTCGACATGACTTCGTCCATCTCCACTTCCGCGTCCCCGGCCGGGGTGAGCTCAGTGCTGTCACCGGCCTCCACCCGCACAGGGGTGAAGGGTTGGATCTCCCTCGCCGTCCTGATGCTCCCCGTGCTGCTCGTAGCGGTGGACAACACGGTGCTCAGTTTCGCCATTCCCGCCATCTCACTCGCGTTCGCCACCAGCGGAGCGACCCAGCTGTGGATCATCGACAGCTACCCGCTCGTGCTGGCCGGACTCCTCGTGGCCATGGGCAGCCTCGGTGACCGCTTCGGGCGCCGCCGCCTGCTCATCATCGGCGCCTGGGGCTTCGCCGCCTTCTCCATTGCCGCAGCCTTCGCCCCGAGCGCCGGGTTCCTCGTCGGAGCCCGGGTCGGCCTCGGAATCTTCGGCGCGATGCTGATGCCCTCCACGCTTTCCCTGATCCGCAACATCTTCACCGACCGCGACCAGCGCCGCGTCGCCATCGCCGTGTGGGCCGCGGGGTTCTCCGCCGGGGCCGCCCTGGGTCCCCTGCTCGGTGGCGCGCTGCTTGAGCACTTTTGGTGGGGCTCGGTTTTCCTCCTGGCCGTACCCGTCCTGGTGCTGATGCTCATCCTCACCCCGATCTTCGTCCCCGAGTCCCGGGATCCGAATCCGGGGCGTATCGACATCCTGAGCATCGGGCTCTCGGTCGCTGCGATGCTTCCGGTCGTCTACGCCATCAAGGACTTCGCCATGGAGGGCCTCAACCCGGTGGCGATCTCCGCAGTCGTCGTCGGGCTCACCGCCGGCGTCGTGTTCGTGCGCCGGCAGCTGCGGCGGCCCGGGCCGATGCTTGACGTGCGGCTGTTCACCGTGCGCGCCTTCACCGGCGCCGTGCTGGTGAACCTGCTGGCCATCTTCTCCCTGGTGGGATTCCTCTACTTCGTCTCGCAGCACCTGCAGCTCATCCTGGGCTACAGCCCGCTTGAAGCCGGAGTGATCCTGTTGCCCGGGCTCCTGATGACCATCGCCGCCGGCTTCGCGGTCGTGCCCGTGGTCAAGCGGGTCCCGCCGCACGTCGTGGTCCCGGTGTCGCTCGGGTTCTCCGCCGCCGCGTATGCCTTCGTCGCCTTCACGGGCGAGTCCGCCATGGCGCTGCTGTTCGCGTTCATCCTGCTGGGCATCGGCGTCGGGGCCTCGGAGACCGTCTCGAACGACCTGATCCTCTCCACCGTTCCCCCGGCGAAGGCCGGAGCGGCCTCGGCGGTCTCGGAGACCGCCTACGAGGTCGGTTCGGTGTTCGGCACCGCAGTGCTCGGCAGCATCCTGCTCGCCTCCTACCAGGCCCACCTGAGCCTGCCGGCCGGGCTGAGCGCCGGGCAGGTGGCCGAGGCCACCGAGACCCTGGGCGGGGCGGTCAACACCGCCGCCCAGCTGCCGGCGGCGAATGCCGCCGCGCTGCTCGAGTCGGCCTTCTCCGCCTTCGACAGCGGAGTGATCCTTACCTCCGGGATCGGGGCCGTGCTCATGGTGCTGGCCGCCGGGCTCGGCTGGTGGTCCCTGCGCCCGACCACCGCGCGCTGACCGGGTTCCTCCTAAGCGGTCCGCCGGGCGGGCACTGCCCCGCCCGGCGGTCCACACCCCGTGCCCTGCCGTCCCCGGCGGGGCACGGACAGCGGATCAGCGACAATGGAGTGTGCCCGTTCTTACCGAATCCCCCCTCACTGATCCCGCAGCCGTCCGGCGTGAAGCCTCCCGGCGCCGCACCTTCGCCGTGATCTCCCACCCCGACGCCGGCAAGTCGACCCTGACCGAGGCCCTGGCCCTGCTGGCCCGCGCCATCCAGGACGCCGGGGTCACCCACGGCAAGTCCAGCCGCCACGCCACGGTCTCCGACTGGATGGGCATCGAGCAGGAGCGTGGAATTTCGATCAGCTCGGCCGCACTTCAGCTGACCTACCGGGACACGATCCTCAACGTCGTCGATACCCCCGGCCACGCGGACTTCTCCGAGGACACCTACCGGGTGCTCGCCGCCGTCGACTCCGCCGTAATGCTCATCGACGCCGCCAAGGGCTTCGAGCCGCAGACGGTGAAGCTGCTGGCCGTCTGCAAGGCCCGGAACATCCCCATCATCACGGTGATCAACAAGTGGGACCGCCCCGGCCTCGACGCGCTGGGCCTGATCGACGACATCGGCGAGCGCACCGGGATGACGCCGGTGCCGCTGACCTGGCCCGCGGGGATCGCCGGGGACTTCCACGGGCTGCTCGACATTCCGGGCAAGCGGGCGTTCCGGCTCGAGGCCGTCGACGGCGGCGCCCAGGCGGCGACGGAGACCGAGGTGCGGCCCGCGGAGCTCGACCCCATCGAGGCGGCGCGCTGGGTCGAGGCCGAGGAGGAGGCCGGGCTCGTCGAATCCTCGAACGGCGCCTTCGACGCCGCCGAATTCGCTGCGGCCCGGCAGACCCCCGTCCTGTTCGCCGCCGCCGCGAAGAACTTCGGCGTCTCCCATCTGCTCGACACCCTTGTCGACCTTGGCCCGGCACCCTCACCGCGGGAGACGCTCAGCGATGAGCCCCGCCGGCTGGAATCCCCGTTCTCCGGCTTCGTCTTCAAGGTCCAGGCCGGCCAGGACAGCTCCCACCGCGACCATATCGCCTACCTGCGGATCTGCTCCGGCAGCTTCGAACGCGGCATGGTCATCACCAACCAGCGCACCGGGAAGCCCTTCGCGACCAAGTACGCCCACCGCGTCCTGGGCCGCAGCCGCGAGGTCGTCGACACCGCCTGGCCGGGCGACGTCGTCGGGCTGGTCAACGCCACCAGCCTGCGCGTCGGGGACAGCCTCTTCGCCGAGGAACCCGTGCGCTTCCCCGACATTCCCCGGTTCTCCCCCGAGCTGTTCGCTGTCGCCCGGGCCAAGGATCCGGGCCGGTACAAGCAGTTCCGGCGCGGGATCGAGCAGCTCGAGCACGAGGGCGTCGTCCAGGTGCTGCGCTCGGACCTCCGCGGCGACCAGGCACCGGTGCTGGCCGCGGTGGGCGCGCTGCAGTTCGAGGTCGCCGCGCAGCGGCTGGGCACCGAGTTCAACGCGCCCACCTCGCTCGACAATCTGTCCTACACCTTGGCCATGGCCGTGGCCCCAGGGAGCACCGGCGTCCCGGAGACGTTCCGCGGCGGGGAGATCCTGCACCGCGCCGACGGCGAGATCATCGCCGTCTTCGGCGACAAATGGAAGGTCGGGCACTTCCGCAAGGACTACCCGGGCGTGGTCCTCGAACCGATCGGTGCCGCGATCGACTAGGCCGCCATCGAGAACGGCTCCAAGCAGAACGGCTTCAAACGAAACGGCGGGCCCGGTTGTACCGGGCCCGCCGTTCTCTGTCCTGCTACTACTCTGCCCTGCTACTTCTCTGTGCTGTTACTTCTCTGTGCTGTTACTGCTGGGCTGTTCCTTTGATGTGCCCTTACGGGGTGATGCCGCCGGAGCAGGAGGCGCCGGGCTCGGGGGTCTGCTCACCCTGGATGTACTTCTCCATGAATGCCGCCAGGCGGGGATCGTCGGCGGAGTCGACCTCGAGCTGCAGGCCCCAGGCGCTGGCCGCGATCGGGGATTCCTGATCCTCGTGCGGGCTCAGGACCACGTAGCTGCGGGTGCCGACGAGGTCGGTCAGCGCATCAATCTCGGCCTGGTCCAGCCCGGGCTGGTAGCTGATCCAGACGGCGCCGTGCTCAAGGGAGTGGACGGCGTTCGTGTCAGGCACCGGCTCGGTGTACACGCCGCAGTTGAGCCAGATGGGACTGTGATCCCCGCCGACCGGAGGCGACTGCTCGTAGGTGACCTCCTCCTCGGTGTGCTCCCGACCCAGGTCCTCGAAGGTCGCCACGCCCTCGATCGGCTTGGCGGCGGCCTCCCTGGCGGCGTTGTTGGCCTGCACCTGGTTGACGATCACCAGGGTCACCGCGATGATGATCGCGAGGATGACAGCGCCGATGCCGCCGAAAATCAGAGCGCTGCGCTTGCGTTCACTGGCCCGCTGCTGGGCCTGGATGGCGGCAAGCCGTGCCTGGCGGTCCGAGTTCTGCTGGGCTCTCTTCTTGTTCAACGGTGATCTGTCCTTCGTGGCGGGATGGGGAGCGCCCTGCGCGGGCGCACCGGCTGTAGTCCAATCTACCGCCGGTGCCGGCTAACGCCGGTCAAGCAGGTCCTGCAGGGCGCCGATTTCGGCCTGCTGCGCCGTGGCCATCTTGGTGGCCAGGGAGTGCACCCGGGCGGTCTCGGCCAGTTCCGCACCGGCCTCGGCCATCTCGGCGCCGGCGGTGTGGTGGTCGATCATGAGTTCAAGGAAGAGGCGTTCGGCCTCGACGCCGGAGGACGACTTCAGCTCCGCGAGCTGCTCCGGGGTGGCCATCCCCGGCATGAGCGCTCCGGCGGTATGCGCGGAGGCGCCGTCCTGCCCGCCGTGGTGGCCGCCGGCGGAGGAGTCAAGCCAGGCCATCGCGGGCGCGGAGCTGCTCTGGGGCAGGCCCCATTCCTCAAGCCAGGCGTACATCTGGCCGATCTGGTGCTGCTGGGTGAGCGCGATGTCGTAGGCGACGGACCGCAGGTCCTCGTCGGTGCTGCGGTCGCGGATCAGCAGGGACATCTCCACGGCCTGCGCATGGTGGACCTGCATGTCGCGGGCGAAGCCGGCGTCGGCGCTGGCACCGTTCGGGTGGTCCTGCCCGGCGGACACGCGCCCGGCAGTGAAGACCAGGCCCGTCAGGGCCAGCACGGCCACCCCGGCCAGGATGAGCAGCAGCCGTTTTTGCCAAAACGGCAGGGAGTTCGTCATGGGTTTCCTCGCTGGACGGTGGGTTCAACCTCCAACCGTAGGCCATCATGCTGGGCGTTGCCTTAATGCCGCCCGGCCCGAGGTGCCGGGCGGCCGGCCGGGCAGACCGTGCGTCCGCGGCGCCTCCGAAGGGGATGCCGCGGACGCGCCGGGCCTGGGCCCGCTGCCCTAGCCGGCCCGGCGGGGGACCAGCCGCAGGGTGCGCTCGGCGAGTTCGTCGATGGTGATGTGGTCGTAGCCGCGCACGTCGCTGCGTACGTGCTCGTGCGTGGTGCCCACGAGTTCGCCGGGAACCGCGTTGGCCCCGTGCAGGGCACCGTAGGCGCTGCCCACCGTGGCCGCCGTGGAGTCGGTGTCGCGCCCGCCGGAGATCGCGGTGGCGACGGCGCCGGCGAAGTCCCTGCCCCACAGCAGGCCGATCGAGATCAGGGCGGCGTTGTGAATGGTGTGGACCCAGCTGTAATGGCCGAGCGTCTCATCCACCCAGTCCAGGGCCTCCTCGGAGGTCGCACCGCCGTCGAAGAGCTCGAGGACCCCGCGGAGGGCCTCGGCCAGCCGGGAGCGCTCGGGGACAACGCGCAGCGCGGTGCCCAGGGCCTCCCGTGCCGAGTCGGTGGTGAAGGCGGCCGCCAGGAGGGCGGCGGCCCACATCTCCCCGTAGGCGCCGTTGGCGGTGTGGCTCAGGCGCGCGTCGACCAGGGCCAGGCGCGCGGCCTCCGCCGGGTCTCCGGGGTTCACGTAGCCGAAGATGTCCCCGCGGATGAGTGCGCCGATCCATTCCCGGTAGGGGTTGGCCTCGGTGGCGGTGGCCGGTGCCTGCAGGCCGGCGATCAGGTTGCGGTAGGCGGCGCGTTCGGCCGTGTAGATCTGGGTGAACGGGAGCCGGCCCAGCCACTCCGCGGCGATGTGGTCGGTGGTGAGGCCGCGCCCGTGGGTTTCGAGCAAATTCAGCCCGAGGATGGTCCAGTCGATGTCGTCATCGCGCGGCACCTCGGTAAAGTTCCCCTCCGAAGCGGTCGGGGCCGACGGGTGAAGCCGGCCCACCCCGGCCGGCAGCGGGTCGAGCAGCCGGACGAAGCCGGTCTGGGGCCACTGTCCGGCAGCCCGCAGGTAGGTCTCCACCTCGCCGCGGGACAACCCTTCGATCGGCTTGCCCATGGTGTTGCCCACGGCCCGGCCGAGCCAGGCTCCGCGGATCCTTCCGGGGAGTTCGGCCGGCTCGTACGCCGTCTTTTCCACCCGGCCGGCCAGTTCGAGCAGGACAGCCTCGTCCCCGGGCTCGTCGTAGGCCCAGTCCGGGTCGCGCTGCAGTCCGGCGAGGGCCTGCCCGATGGCGGCGAGGCGTGGCAGGTCCGAGGCCGCAGCCGCCTCCCGCGCCTGGTGTTCGAGGTCTCCGACGGCGTAGCCGGAGTGCGCCAGCTGTTCGGCCTCGTCGGGAATGATGTCGCGGGGATCGAGTACGTCGTGCATAGTCTTCCTCGTTGCTGGTCAGGGGTGCGGATTCAGGTGGCGGTTCGGTGGGGATCGCAGGTGGGGAATACGGGTACGGGGCCCGGGAGGCAGCCCGGGGGGACGGCCAGCCCGGGCCGTCCCCCGAGCGTGTTACTGCTGAAAGGCGGCGTCAAGGTCGGCGGCGGCGTCTTTCGCGCTCTGCTGGTTTGTCAGCATGGCCTGCACGCCCTTCCACATGGCGTCGTTGAAGACGTCGGTGGACAGCACGTCGACGTTGGAGCCGAACTCGCCGGTTCCGTCCGAGATCTTCGAGGCGTCCTCGAGAACCTGCGCGAACAGGGGGTCGGCGTCGATGCCCTCGGTGTCCACCGGGAACGGCGGGATGGTGTTGAAGTTCTCAACGGTCCACCGTCCGTGCTCCGGGCTGACCAGGTAGTCAAGGAACTTCTCGGCCGCCTCGGTGTTTTTTGAGGATGCGGAGATGTATGGGCCGGAGCCGAGCCCGCCGCTGAAGATGCCCGGGCCGTCCTCGGCCGGGAAGGGGATGAAGCCGACCTCGAAGTCGGTGTTCTTGGCGATCTCGTCGGTGGCCCAGCTGCCGGTGGGCAGGATGGCGGCCTCACCGGAGTAGAACAGGGCGTTCCCGCCGTCGTAGGTCAGGGACGTGGGGAAGTCGGGCAGGTACCCGGCCGCGTTGAAGGACTTCCAGGTGTCCAGGGCCGCCACCACCTCCGGGGAGGTCCAGGGCATTTCGCCGCCCAGCAGCTTGTCCACTCCTTCGGCGCCGACCCGGCTGGACAGGGCCATGCTCAGCAGGTGACCGCCCTGCCAGCCTTCCTTGTCGCTGGCTGCGATCGGGGTCAGCCCCTCCTTGGCGATCGCGGCCGCAGCGGACTCGAGCTCGCCGAGGTTCGTCGGTTCGCTGATGCCGAGGTCCTCGAAGACCTGCTTGTTGTAGAACAGGCCGATGGTCTCGATGTCCCCAGGGACCCCGTAGACCTTGCCGTCGAAGGTCACGCGCTCCTTGGCGAACTCGTAGACGGGCCAGTCGTGCTCCTCGTAGGCGTCCGTCAGGTCGTGGAGCAGCCCGGCGTCGGCGAGCGCGCCGGCGTAGCCGGGGCCGGATCCCCAGCTGAAGATGTCGGGACCCTCGCCGGAGCGCAGCTGGGTCTGGAGCACGGTGCGCATATTGTCGGTGGGCAGGACCTCGAGTTCGACGTCGATGTCGGGGTTTTTCTTCTCGAAGACGGCGATGTCCTCGTTGATCAGGTCGACGGCGGCCGGGTCCTCGGGCTGCTCGATGAGATAACGGATCTGCTCACCATTCCCGCTGTCCTTCTCCGCGGCCGACGAGGTGCCGGTGCATCCTGTGACGGCGAAGGCGAACGCGGCGGTGACCGCAGGGATCCGGAGAGCTGCAAGGCGTTTCATGGGGTGCTTTCTTGTCGAATCGGTAGGGTGCGTACGGATGTGCCTGATGTGCTGGCCGGTCAGACGGGTCAGCACATCAGGCCGGGTCAGACGGGTCAGGCGGGTCAGGCCGGGGGGTCCTGGAACCAGCCGCGGGCCGGGTTGGTGACCGCCGGCGGTGTCCGGTCGGCCGTGGTCTGCGCCGCCCAGCGGACGCCGTTGGCCAGGACCCTCCGGATCTGGGGATGGTGGTAGACGGGATACGCCTGGTCTCCGGGGCTGAAGTAGAAGATGCGTCCGCGCCCCCGGGTGAAGGTCACTCCCGAGCGGAAGACCTCGCCGCCGCTGAAGGAGCTGATGAACACCAGGTCATCCGGGGTGGGGATGTCGAAGAACTCCCCGTAGGTTTCCTGTTTCTCGATCACCAGCGGACCCTCGATCCCCGCCGTGATGGGGTGGGTGGGGTTCACATTCCAGACGAGTTCCCGCTCCGCCCCGTTGCGCCACAGCAGGGAGCAGGTGGTGCCCATCAGGCGGGTGAAGATCTTGGAGAAGTGGCCCGAATGCAGCACGAGCAGGCCCATCCCGCCCAGGACGTGCTGCTGGACCCGCTCCACCACCTCGTCGGACACCTGGTCGTGGGCGATGTGGCCCCACCACAGGAGGACGTCGGTCTCCGCGAGGACCTCATCGCTGATCCCGTGGCCGGGATCGGCCAGGACGGCCGTCCGGATCACCGGGTCCCCGTCGAGGACGAGCCGGAGGCCTTCGGCGATGGCGCCGTGGATGCCGTCCGGGTAGATGGCGGCGACCTCCGGCTCGGTGGCCTCGTGGATGCCCTCGTTCCAGACGGTGATCCGCAGGGGCGGGATGGTGCTGTGCTGCATGAGAATCCGTTCGTCGCGGCTTTCGCCTAGTTCTTCAGCAGGCCTAGTTCGCCAGCAGGGCCGGGCTCTTCAGCAGGGCCGAGACCTTCGGGAGGACGTCGCGGACCGGGCCGCTGAGGCGGCACTCCATGGCGAGCCACCCGTCGTAGCCGATCTCCTCCAGCGCGGCGAGCGTCGCGGGCCAGTCGTAGTGGCCGGCGCCCGGCTCCAGCCGGTTGCTGTCGCCGAGCTGGACGTGGCGGATATGCTTCCCGGCGGCCCGGATGGAGGCGGGGATGTCCGCCTCCTCGATGGACATGTGGAAGGTGTCGGCGATGACGGCGACGCCCGGGGACGACACCTCCTCGACGATGGAGACGGCGTCGGCGAGGGTGTTGACCAGAAAGTCCTCGTACCGGTTCAGGGGTTCGAGCAGGACCAGGGCGCCTTCGGCCTCGGCGTGGGCGCCGAGCTCCGCCAGGGCCTCGACGAGGACTGCGCGCGATTCCTCGTCGCTGCGGGGCGGCTCGAACGGGGGAAGCCGGCGGCTGAACAGGGCGTAGGCGTTGGGCGTGACGGCGCCGAACCCCCCGGCCTCGGCGATGCCCGAAAGCAGGTGCTTCATCTGTTCGCGTGCGTCCTTGGCCCGGGCGGGATCGAAGTCACCGATGAAGTGGTCCATGTTGACGCACACGCTGGGCAGGACGACCCCGGCGGCCCGGGCCTCACGGAGTTCCGCGGAGCGTCCAGCGAAGATCCCGTCGCCCTTCCCCAGCAGCTCGATGCCGTCGAAACCGCGCTCCTGCGCGAACTCGAATTTCTCCATGAGGTTCCTGCCCTCAAGGAAGTGTTCCTGGATTGCGAGCCGAAAGGTCACTGGTCCTCCTCAAAGCTGAGGACGACCTGGAGGGCGTCCTGCGGGTTTTCGTCGAGCATGCTGAAGGCGGCCGCGGCGTCGGCCAGCGGAACGGTGTGGGAGATCAGGTCCACAAGGTTCAGCTTCCCGGTGACGGCCAGGTCGATGGCGGTGGTGTTGAGCCGGTAGGTGTCCCACCGGTGCTGCAGGGACGGGGACACCCCGGAGATCTGCGAGGAGATGACCTGGATGCGGTTGTGGTGGAACTCCTCGCCGAGGCGCAGGCCCATGCCGTCGCCCTGCAGGAAACCCGCAGCGCAGACGCGGGAGCTGTAGGCCACCGAGCGGATCGCCTCGTGGAGGGCCCGGTAGTTGCCGGTCACTTCGAGGGCGGCGTCGGCGCCGCGGCCTCCGGTGAGCTCGCGGATGCGCTCGGCGACATTCCCGTCGGCCGGGTCGAGGACGATGTCCGCCCCGAGTTCCTCGGCGAGCTTGCGCCGGCCGGCGATGCCGTCGACGGCGATTACGCGGGCGCCGTTGAGCCGGGCCAGCTGCGCGACGATCTGGCCGGGAACTCCAAGGCCGAAGACGGCGACCGTCTCACCGACGTGGATGTCGGCGTCCAGGACGACGTTCAGGGCGATGGCGCCGATCTGGGAGAAGATGCCGATCCGGGGGTCCGCGGAGGGGTCGAGGATGCGCGCGGCGGCGTATCCCTCGGTCTTCACGGTGGAGGACCGGTGGCCCCAGGTGCCCCAGATGCGGTCGCCGAGGGCAACAGTGGTCACTTCGGAGCCGATCTCGACGACCTCGCCGACCTCCTCGTAACCCCAGCCATGGACCGGGTAGGACAGGGTGGATTCGCCGTCGATGAAGAGCCGCCGCTCGGGGCTCCACTGCTTCTGCAGGTAGGGGTTGCTGCCGCGGTAGGCGGTGAGCTCGGTGCCGGCGGAGATGCCGGAGTAGAGGGTGCGGATGCGGACCTCGTTGCCGGCGAGTGCTGCTTCGGACTCGTCGGTGATTTCCGCGATGCGGGGGGAGGTGAAACTGACAACGGATGCCATGGGGGCGGTGTCCTTCGTGTATTGGTGATTCTCGATCTGGTGGGGAAGATGTGTCCGGGCTCAGCCCTTGACGGCGCCGGAGATGAAGCCCTCGGCCACCTGGCGCTGCATGAGCAGGAACAGGACGACGACGGGGATGATCGTGATGAGGGTTCCGGCGGCCAGCGGTCCGATGTCCAGGGACCGTCCGCCGGTGAACTGGTAGAGCCCGGTGGTGAGGGGCCGGAACTCCCCGCCCGGCAGGTACAGCAGGGGCACCAGGAAGTTGTTCCAGTTCTGGATGAAGGTGAAGACGCCCAGGGCGCCGGCGCCGGAGGAGACCAGGGGAAGCATGACCTTCAGGAAGATCTGCCACTCCGAGGCCCCGTCGACCCGGGCCGCCTGCTCCAGTTCCAGGGGAAGGTCGGAGAAGAACGCCCGCATGAAGAAGGTTCCGAAGGACACCCCGGTGGAGGTGAGCACCAGGATGGCGCCGGGGAGGGTGTCGAGGAGGCCGAGCCCGCGGAGCTGGAAGTAGAGCGGGATCATGTAGGCGAAGAACGGCACGAGCAGGCCCAGTACCACCAAGTAGAAGGCCACCGAACGCCCCCGGAAGGGGAGGCGGGCGAAGGTGTAGCCGGCCATGGTGGACAGGACGACCACGAGCAGGGTGCTGGGCACGCTCAGCAGGATGCTGTTGAGCAAATAGCTGCCGAAATCGCCCACCACCCAGGCGTTCTGGAGGTTCTCAAGGGAGAACGAGGAGAACAGCCCGAAGGGGTTGGTGCGCACGTCCTCCTCGGACTTCAGCGCCGTGGAGATCACCAGGATCACCGGGAAGAGGGAGACCGCGGAGAGCACGATCAGCAGGAGGTGCTTGCCCGTCAGCGCGGTGCGCCGGCGGGGCGACATGCCGTTGTCTTCGCGGGGTGCCCCTACCCCGCGCCGGGGTGGAGGTGCCGTTTCAGTGGTGGGTGCAGTTGTGGTGGTCATGCGCCTGTTCCTTGGAGAGAGAGCCGCCGCTGCAGCCGGTTGAGCGCCACGGCGAAGGGTACCGAGAGCGCGGTGATCAGCAGGGCCAGGGTGGTGCCGTAGCTGATCTGGCTGAGCTGGAAGGCATTCGTGTAGGCGTAGGTGCCAATGACGTTGGTGGCATTGGCGGGCCCGCCGCCGGTCATGATGAAGATGATGTCGAAGACGCTGAACCCGCCCACGAGGGTCACGGTGGTGACCATGAGGAAGACGGGCATGATCTGGGGCAGGATGATGTACCACAGCTGCTGTACGGCGTTGACGCCGTCGAGCCGGGAGGCGTCCATGAGCGCCCCGTCGACGTTGCGCAGCGCGGACAGGAAGATGATGAGCACGAAGCCGGTCGTGGCCCAGATCGCGGTGACCAGGACCGCGTAGAGTGCCGTGTTCGGGTTGCCCAGCCAGCCGGTGGTGAGCTGGTCCAGCCCCACCACGTGCAGCGCCTTGTTGACCCAGCCGCTGACCGGGTCATAGATCCAGCCCCACACGATGCCGATGGCCACCTGGGGAAGGACGTACGGGAGGAAGAACGCGAGCCGGTAGAAGATGCCGGCGTTGCGGACCTTCCACAGCAGCAGCGCCTGCGCGAGTCCGATCAGCAGGGGTGCGGCGGTGCCGATCACGATCCAGATGGCGTTGTTGCCCAGCGCGTGCCACACCTCGGGGTCCGTGAGCAGGCGGGTGTAGTTCTGCAGGCCCACGAAGGCAGGGGTCGGGTCGATTCCGTCGAAGTCGACGACGGAATAGTAGATGGCGTTCCCGAGCGGGAAGAGGAAGAACACGATCACCAGCAGCATCAGCGGGCTGATGAGCGCGATGCCCAGGCGGGTCTGGGCCCGCCGGGTGACCTTAGGGGTCGTCAGGGAAATAGGTGTGCTCATGTCACTTGTCCTCGGCAGCTTGCTTGCTTGCGGTCTGGAGGTCCTGGGCGACGGCCTCGGCGGTCTTCTGGCCCGTGAGGATGCCCTGGAAGCCGTCCCACATGGTCTTGTTGAAGGTGTCGGTGGTCAGGACGTCGATGTTGTAGCCGAACTCGCCCGAGCCTTCGGCGATCTTCGCCGTATCCTCGATGACCTGGGCGAACAGCGGAGAGACCTCGAGCCCTTCGGTTTCCACCGGGAAGGCCGGGATGGTGCCGATGGTTTCGACCTGCCAGCGCCCGTGCTCTTCGGACTGGAGGTAGTCCAGGAGCTCGACGGCTCCTTCGGGGTTCTCCGTGTCGGCCGAGACGAAGCTTCCGCCGCCGAGGCCGCCGGTGAAGATGCCGGGGCCGTCCTCGGCGGGGAAGGGCAGGAACCCGACCTCGAAGTCCACCGTCTCCTGCAGTGAGGAGATGAGCCAGCTTCCGGTGGGGTTCATGGCGGCGTCGCCCTTGTAGAACAGGGCGTTGCCGTTGTCGTAGGTCAGGGCGTTGGGGGAATCGGGCAGGTGCCCGTCCTTGGCGAAGCCGCTCCAAGTCTCCAGGGCGGCAACCACCTCGGGCGAGGTCCACGGCATGCTGCCGTCGAGCAGCTTCTCCATCCCGTCCGGACCGACGCGGCTGGACAGGGCCATGCTGAACAGGTGGCCGCCCTGCCAGCCTTCCTTGTCGTTGACGGCGAAGGGGGTCACGCCCTCCGCGGTGAAGGTTTCCGCCGCCTTTTGGAGGTCGGAGAGGTTCTTCGGCTCCTGCACGCCGTGCTTCGTGAAAAGGTCCTTGTTGTAGAAGATGCCGACCTCCTCCAGCTGGGTCGGCACGCCGGAGATCTTCCCGTCGAAGGTGACCCGCTCACGGGCGAAGTCGTAGATCTTCCAGTCGTTTTCTTTGTACGCGTCGGTGAGGTCGTACAGGAGGCCCGCTTCGGCGAGGGTGCCGGCGAAGCCGGGGCCCGTGTCGTAGTTGAAGACATCCGGGCCTTCGCCGGAGCGCAGCTGCGTCTGCAGGACGGTGCGGAGGTTCTCCAGCGGCAGGACGTCGAGGGTGACCTCGATTCCGGATTTCTTCTCGAACTCCTCCAGGTCGGACCGAATTGCATCAAGTTCCGAGGGGCGTTCGGGCTGGCTGATGAGGTAGCGAAGACCGTCGGACCCGTTCCCCGCGGCATTCGGCGCGGCTCCGGTGCAACCCGTCACTGCCAGGGCCAGGATTGCTGCGGCGGCTGCCGCCGCCCGGGTCGAAGCTGGTTTCTTCATCGTTGACTTCCTTGTCGTGGTGTTGGGCATGGAGGAACGCTGAGGGAGCTGCGGGTGGCTAACTTTCCGGCTGGGAAGCGCCGGCCGCCGAGGCGGTGAGCAGCGCCGGGGAGAAGTCCCCGACCCGCACCCAGGTGCCGCGCTCGGCGGAGGCAAGGACCGCCTCGGTGATCGCCGCCGTCCGGAGTCCGTCCTCGAAGGTCGGCATCCGGTCCGCGGCAGCGCCGCCGGTGACACTGGCATAGACATCGGCAACGAAGGCCCGGAAGGCGTCGTGGTAGCCCTGGGGGTGCCCGGCGGGAAGCGTCGACAGTTCGGCCGCCTCCGGGGAGAGGATGTTCGGGTCGCGGGTCAGGACCTGGTTCCCTTCGCGTCCACCCACCCACAGGGTCTCGGGCTGTTCCTGGTCGAAGCCCACGCTCACGTTCGCCGTGCTGATCTCGAACCACAGCCTGTTCTTGCGCCCCGGTGACACCTGGCTGATCACGACCGAGCCGACGGCGCCCCGGTCGGTGCGGAAGGCGACGTTTGCGATGTCTTCGGTGGAGACCGCTCCGGGCACGGCTCCGGCCGCACCGGGCCGGTCCGCGTAGGCCGTCTTGGTGAGTGCGGAGACCTCCTGGATGCGGTGGCCGCTGACCCACTCGACGAGGTCGCACCAGTGGGATCCGATGTCGGCAAAGGCCCGCGATGCGCCGCCCTTCCCGGCATCCACGCGCCAGTTGGTGTCCTCCGGGTTGGAGAGCCAGTCCTGGAGGTAGGAGCCGTGGATGAGATGAATGGTGCCGGCCGAGCCGGCCTGCACCCGTGCCCGGGCCTCGGCAACGAGCGGGTGGTAGCGGTAGATGAACGGAACGGCCGCGGTCAGCCCCGACGTGCGGGCGCTGCCGGCCAGGGCGCGGGCCCCGGCAAGGTCAAGGGCGAGGGGCTTCTCGCAGACAACGTGCTTGCCGGCCTCCAGGGCCCGCGCGGCGAGCGGCTCATGGAGGTGGTTGGGCACGCAGAGGTGCACAACATCGATGTCCGCATGGGTGATGAGGTCCTCGACCTCGAGGGCGGCGCTGCCCCCGGCCCATTCCCGCACGGCCCGCTCGGCAGAGGTGCGTGAGGATCCCGCGACGGCAACGACGCGTGCACCGACCCGGCGCGCGGCGTCTGCGTGGATCCGGCCCATCATGCCCGTTCCCACAATGCCAATACCCAGCTGTGTCACATGGCTCCCAAAGTCAAACGCTATTCCGAAGTATCACTGGTATCACCAGCAACGTCCTGAGCATATGTTCTGTTTGATATGTAGACAAATGGTGAAAGTTTTCCAAATATTGGCTAAACAGTGGCAGGATACTTTTATGACCTCCCCTTCCGGACAATCCCGCCCCGAGGCCCTCCCGTCGGCACACTCCGACCTCAGCACCCTCCTGCATGCCATCGCCCGGCGGCCCCGGTGCACCCGGGCCTACCTGACCCGGCTCACCGGCCTGTCCCGGGGAACGGTGGCGAACCGCATCGAGGAGCTGATCGCCGCGGGCCTCGTGGTTGAGGAGGCAGGCGCATCCAAGGGAGGCAGGCCCCCGGGGGAACTGAGGCTCAACGGCGCGGCCGGGGTGATCCTGGGGGCGGATCTGGGATCCTCGCACTGCCGGGTCTCGGCGAGCGACCTCGCGGGCGTCCCCCTCGCGTCCGCGTCCTACGACCTGCGGATCGCCGACGGCCCCGCCGCGGTCCTGGGGAGCCTTGACGAGGCATTCCAGGGCCTGCTGTCCTCCGCGGGAAAGCGTCCCTCGGACGTTCGCGCCATCGGGATCGGAGTCCCAGGCCCGGTCGAGCACAGCACCGGCACCGTGGTGCGCCCGCCGATCATGCCCGGCTGGGACGGATTCGTCATTCCGGAGTTCTTCGCGGACCGATACAGCGTGCCGACGCTTGTGGACAATGACGCCAACCTTGCGGCGCTGGGCGAGTACTGGGCGCGCAGGGAGGACTACGAACACATCCTCTACGTCAAGATCAGCACCGGCATCGGCTGCGGCATCGTCAGTGGAGGCGCCCTGCACCGGGGCGCCCAGGGTGCGGCCGGGGACATCGGCCACATCCGGGTGCCCGGCGGCGAGGACCTGCTGTGCTCCTGCGGAAACATGGGCTGCCTCGAGGCCGTCGCGGGCGGAGACGCCTTGGCCCGCCGGCTGCGCGCCCAGGGGGTGGCCGAGGCGCGGACCAGCCGCGACGTGACCCGGCTGGCGGCCGAAGGCAACCCCTTCGCGCGGCGGGCCGTGCGCGAGGCCTCTGAGAGCATCGGCAGGGTGCTCGCGACCCTCGTGAGTTTCTACAATCCGAACGCGATTGTGGTCGGCGGGCCGTTCGCCGAACTGAACGAGGAACTCCTGGCCGGGATCCGCTCAGCCATCTACCACCGCGCGCTGCCCCTGGCCACCCGGTCCCTGCGCGTTGAGTCAAGTTCCCGTGCCGAGACGGTGGGCGTCCGGGGCGCCGAGGTGCTGGCGCTCCAGCAGGCGCTGTCCCCGGAGGGCCTTCAGCAACTGCTGGCGGCGCGCGTCGGTTCCTGAAGGGCTCCGGACGAAGGCACCGTGGCCCGCGCCCCGCGGACCGGCCGGCGGACACCGCGTGCGCTTCCATCGGATACCCCCTCGGGGTATGATTGACCGGAGGAGGCAGCCATGACCCAGGAAATCACCACAGCATCAACCGACGCGCCGGCCGGCGCACCGACCACACACGGCTACAGCGGGGAGAAGGACGCGTACCTCAAGCGCCTGAAGCGCATCGAGGGACAGGTCCGCGGCATCGCCCGCATGGTCGACGAGGAGAAGTACTGCATCGACATCCTCACCCAGGTGGCGGCGATCAATAAGGCCCTCCACGCGGTCAGCCTGGGCCTGCTCGAGGACCACATCGCCCACTGCGTCGTGGATGCGGCCCAGGAGTCCCAGGCCACGGGAAACCCCGATCTCGTCCAGGACAAGGTCCAGGAGGCGGCTGCGGCCATCGGCCGCCTGCTGCGCTGAGTCCCACCCACCACCAGCCAAGGAGCACACACCATGACAACCACCACCGTCAGCATCTCCGGAATGACCTGCGGCCACTGCGTCGATGCGGTCACCAGCGAACTGCAGTCCCTCGAGGGCGTCCAGGGCGTTGAGATCGACCTGAACAAGGAGGGAATCTCCACGGCCACCGTCACCTCGGCAGGCCCGCTTGCCCCGGCCTCCATCGGCGAAGCCGTCGCCGAGGCCGGCTACCTCGTGGTCTCCAACGACGCATGACAACCCGCGCTGACAGGCCCGCGCCGGCCGCGGAAACCCGGGTCGTCGAACTGGCCATCCAGGGAATGACCTGCGCCTCCTGCGTGAGCCGTGTCGAGCGCAAACTGGGCAAACTCGAGGGTGTCGAGGCCAGCGTCAACCTCCCGCTCGAGTCGGCCGTGGTGCGGGTACCGGCCGGCGTGCCGGACCAGGTGCTGCTCGACACGGTCAAGGCCACCGGCTACTCGGCCCGCCTCAAGGACCCCGAGGAGCCGGCAGTCCAGGAGGGCGACGAGGGAGCTCCCACGGCCGCCCGGCTGCGCCCCCGCCTGCTCACCGCCGCCGTCCTGACGGTGCCCGTCCTGCTGATCTCGATGGTTCCCGCGCTGCAGTTCCCGGAGTGGGGCTGGATCGTCTTTGCCCTGTCGGCGCCGGTGGCCACCTGGGCCGCCTGGCCCTTCCACCGCGCCGCCCTCGTCAACGCCCGCCACGGCGCCTCCACCATGGACACCCTGGTGTCCATCGGGGTCGCCGCAGCCTTCGGCTTCTCGGCGTGGCAGCTCCTCTCGGTACCGGATCTGACCGCCCACCCCGGCATGGACATGGGGGCGCACGCCCTCTACTTCGAGGTGGCCGCGGTTATCGTGACCTTCCTCCTGCTCGGCCGCTACCTCGAGGCCAATGCCAAGCAGCGGGCCGGGAGTGCCCTGACGTCGCTGCTGAACCTCGGAGCGAAGGACGCCCGCGTGCTGCGCACCGTCGACGGCGAACGCATCGAGCTCGGCATTCCGGCCTCCCAGCTCATTCCGGGGGACGAGATCGTGGTGCGCCCCGGGGAGAAAATCCCCACCGACGGCGTGGTGGCGCTCGGGCACAGCGCCGTCGACACCTCCCTGCTGACCGGTGAGTCAATCCCGGTGGAGGTCGGGCCCGGTGACCGCGTCACCGGCGCCACGATGAACACCTCGGGCCGCCTCGTCGTTCGGGCCACCCGGGTCGGCAGCGAGACGACGCTGGCGCAGATGGGCCGGCTGGTCAGTCAGGCCCAGAGCGGCAAGGCCCGGATCGCACGCCTTGCCGACCGCATCAGCGCCGTCTTCGTGCCGGTCGTCCTCGGCATCGCCGTCGTGACCTTCGCCGCCTGGATGCTCCTCACCGGGGACCTCCAGGGCGCCTTCACCGCGGCGGTCGCCGTGCTGGTCATCGCCTGCCCCTGCGCGCTCGGCCTCGCCACGCCGACGGCCCTGCTGACCGGGTCCGGGCGGGGCGCGCAGCTTGGCATCCTGATCCGCGGCCCCCAGGTGCTTGAGGACACCCGGACCATCGACACCATCGTGCTGGACAAGACGGGCACCGTCACCAGCGGCCGGCTGTCCGTCAGCGGCGTCGAGGTCCTCGGCCGCTACGGATCCGACGAGCTGCTGCGCCTCGCCGGAGCAGTCGAAGCCGCCAGTGAACATCCCATCGGTGCGGCCATCGCCGCCCGGACCACAGCCCTGCCCGCGGTTACCGCATTCACCAGCGCCCCAGGCGGCGGTGTACGCGGCACCGTCGAGGGGCTGGACGTGGTCGTGGGCCGGACCGGTTGGCTCGAGGAGCACGGCATTCTCCCCGGAACGGTCGAGGCCGGGGTGTTCGGGGCGGCCGAGGGCGCGGGCGCCACGGCCGTCTGGGTCGCCGTGGACGGCGCCGTGGCCGGGGTGATCTCCCTGACCGACACCGTGAAGGACGGGTCGGCACGGGCCGTCCGGCAGCTGAAGGAACTGGGCCTGCGGCCGATCCTGCTCACCGGAGACAACGCGGCCGCCGCGGCCCGAGTAGCCGCAGAGGTCGGCATCCCCCCGGCCGACGTGCGTGCCGGCGTACTGCCGGAAGGCAAGGTGGCGGTGATCCGCCAGCTCCAGCAGGAGGGTGCGACAGTCGCCATGGCCGGGGACGGCGTGAACGACGCGCCGGCGCTCGCCCAGGCCGACCTCGGGATCGCGATGGGCTCGGGCACCGATGTGGCCATCGAGGCCGCGGACATCACCGTGATGGGAAGCAGCCTCGAACAGGTGGCCCAGGCAGTCCGGCTGTCCCGCCGCACCCTGGCCACCATCAAGACGAATCTGTTCTGGGCCTTCTTCTATAACGTGGTCGGAATACCGATTGCCGCGCTGGGCCTGCTGAACCCCATTCTGGCCGGCGCCGCCATGGCGGCGAGTTCGGTGCTGGTGGTGGCCAACTCGCTGCGCCTGCGCCGCTTCGGCCGCTGAACCGCTGACCGCGGGCACCCCGGCGGCCGGCCGGGGTGCGCGGCCGGCTCCTGGTATTCACTGGAGCTTCCCCCACCAGCCATCTTCCGGACCCGGACCATCACCGTAGGAGTGCGACGGTGATCCGGTGAGGATCGTGGTCGTCGCCGAAACATTCCTGCCCGCCGTCAATGGGGTCACCCACTCCGTCGAGAAGCTACTCGAGCATTTCGCCCTGCGCGGTGACGAGGTCCTGGTCATCGCGCCCGCCGCCGGCGGCCCTCCGGGGCCGGTGCCGGCGGCCGCCCGGGTCGTGCTGCTTCCATCGGTTCCCCTGGCCCGGTACGCCAGCGTGCGGATCGCGGTCGGCGGCGTCGCTCGAATCCGTCGGATCCTCGCCGACTTCGCTCCGGACCTGGTCCACCTCGCCTCCCCCTTCGAACTTGGCTGGCGGGCCGCGCGTGCCGCCGAGCAGCTGGGGCTACCGGTCATCGCGGTCTACCAGACCGACATTCCCGGGTACGCGGCCAGGTACGGCGTGCCGTTCCTTGAGAACTGGGCCTGGCAACGGGTCGAAAACATCCACGGCGGTGCCGCACGAACCCTCGCACCCTCAAGCTCCGCCGTTGCCCAGCTGCAGGACCGGGGCATTCCGAGGGTCCGCCTGTGGCGGCGCGGCGTCGACACACGCCGGTTCCACCCCTCCCGACGCAGCACGACCCTGCGGGCAGGCATCGCACCGGACGGGGCCCTGCTGATCGGCTACGTGGGACGGCTCGCCGCCGAGAAACAGGTGGAGGACTTGAGGGCCCTGGCCGGTATCGACAACACCCGCCTTGTCATCATCGGCGACGGGCCGCAGCGGCCGGTCCTTGAGGCAATGCTTCCCGACGCCGCGTTCCTGGGGTTCCTGGGAGGGGATGCGCTGGCCGCGGCGATGGCCAGCCTCGACCTCTTCGTCCACCCCGGTGAGCTTGAGACGTTTTGCCAGACCATCCAGGAAGCGATGGCCTCGGGCGTCCCGGTCGTCGCCACGGCCCGGGGCGGCCCGGTGGACCTGGTCGACAACTCCCGCACGGGCTGGCTCTACGAACCGGGCAACCTCGCCGACCTCCGGCGCCACGTGGAGGACTTGGCCGGAGACGACGTGAAACGCGCGGCCTTTTCCGCCGCCGCGTTCGCAGGCGTCCAGGGGCGCACCTGGCCGGTCCTGTGCGAGCTGCTGGTCCAGCACTACGAAGAAGCCATCAACGATCACGCCCTCCTTCACCTCTGAGCTTGGGGAAACACCATGAAGATTTCCGTCATCGGATGCGGCTACCTGGGTGCCGTGCACGCCGCCGCACTGTCCTCGCTGGGTCACACCGTCACCGGCATCGACACCGACCCGGCCCGGGCCGCGCAGTTGGCGGCCGGGTCGGCACCCTTCCACGAACCCGGACTTGAGCCGCTGCTGCAGGGAGGACTCCGGGACGGAACACTGCACTTCACCACGGACCCCGCCGCCGCGGCCGGCGCCGACGTCCACTTTCTCTGCGTCGGCACCCCTCAGGAGAAGACAACCCGGCGCGCCGACCTGGGCTACGTCACCTCGGCGGTTCGGGACCTCGCCGCCCACCTGCGCCCGGGGTCGACCGTGGTGGGCAAGTCGACGGTCCCCGCCGGGACCGGCGCTATCCTCACCCGCCTGCTCGCCGGAACCGGGGCGGACCTGGGGTGGAACCCCGAGTTCCTCCGCCAGGGCACCGCGGTCGCCGACTCCCTGCAGCCGGACCGGCTGGTCTACGGCGTGCCCGACGGTGCGGCGGGAGCGCGGGTGGCCCGCGTCCTCGACGAGGTCTATGCCCCCCTGCTCCACGACGGCGTGCCCCGTCTCATCACCGGACTCGCGACGGCCGAACTCACCAAGTCGGCGGCCAACGCCTTCCTGGCCCTGAAGATCTCCTACCTCAACGGCATCGCCGAGCTGTGCGAGAACGCGGGAGGCGATGTCGTCCACCTGGCCCGGGCCCTCGGCCTCGATGCCCGGATCGGTCCGAGGTACCTGCAGGCCGGCGCCGGCTTCGGTGGCGGCTGCCTCCCAAAGGACATCCGCTCCCTGCAGGCCCAAGCCGAAGATGCCGGTGCCGGCTCCCTCGGGCGGCTGCTCGCCCTGGTCGACACACTGAACACCGAAACCCGCCACCGAATCCACGAGACGGCCCGCCAGATGTGCGGCGGGCAGCTGGCCGGGCGCCGCATCACGGTCCTGGGGGCCGCCTTCAAGCCCGACACCGATGACATCCGCGACTCCCCTGCCCTCGACGTCGCCCTTCGACTCGCCGGCTCCGGCGCGGTGGTCACGGTCACGGATCCCCGTGCAGCAGGCCAGCCGTGGTTCCGCTACCCGGAGCTTCGCTTCGAGCCGGATACCGCGGCGGCGCTGCGCGGCGCCGAACTGACGGTCCTGCTCACCGAATGGACCGAGTACCTCGCGCTTGACCCGCGCGAGGTCTCGTCCCTGGTGGACCGGTGCGCGGTCCTGGACGGACGCAATGCGCTGGACGCCGCCGCGTGGCGGTCTGCGGGGTGGTTCCACCGGGGTATCGGGCGCGGCCGGCGGGCCGGACTCTCCACCGCCGACGCCGCCCACTCGGGCGTGGGGCCCTGAGGCCGGGGCCGCACATGCACCTCCAGCCGCCGGGGCTCCCGGGGCGCTATGTCGCTCTTGGCGATTCCTTCACCGAAGGGGTGGGGGATCCGAGCAGGATCCTCCCCAACGGCGTCCGCGGCTGGGCGGACCGGGTGGCCGAGCGGCTCGCGAAGTCCGCGCCGGGATGGGAATACGCGAACCTCGCCATCCGCAGCAAACGCCTGCGCCATATCGCCGCCGAACAGCTCGGCCCCGCCCTGGCCATGGAACCCACCCTGATCACGCTGTACGCCGGGGGAAACGACATTATGGATGCGGGGACGAACGTCGTCGAACTCCTCTCTTCCTACGAGCGGCTCGTTGCCCCACTGGCAGCGACGGGGGCACGGCTCCTGCTCTTCACCGGGTACGACGTCGAGGTCTCCCCGGCGCTGCGCCTGCTCCGGAAACGCAACCACGCCTACAACGACGGGGTGCGTGACATCGCAAGCCGGCATGGTGCGGTCCTCGTCGATTTCTGGACCATGGATGCCTACCGCGACCGGAGGATGTGGGCGGCCGACCGCCTCCACATGTCGAAGGCGGGACACAAATATATGGCCGCGCAGGTGCTGGACCTGCTGGGGGTGCGGCACTCGCTGACGCCCAAGGAATGGGACCCGGTGCCCCGGCGGACGCTGCGGGAATGGGAGTACGCCCAGCGCCGGTGGGTGCATGACTGGGTCCTTCCGCTGGCACATCGGAAGCTCCGCCGGGTCACCCTCGGCGATTCCCTTCAGCCCCGCTGGCCCGAGCCGGTGCGGGTTCCGCCGAAGGGCGGGCTCCGCAGGCTGGCCAAGGCCGCGCCGTGAGACGCGGAGGCGGGTGCCGCTTCGGCCGCTGATGTCCCGATCCCGACGGGCTCAGGCGCGCGGCACCGGCTCCACAACGTTCGGCTGGTTGAGCGGATCGCGCGCCGCCCTCCCGGCGGCACGCAGTTCATCGACCCGCACGCACACCACGCCGGCGACGATCAGGGCGCCGCCGGCGAGCTGGATCAGGCCGGGGAGCTCCCCCAGGATCAGCCAGGCCGCAAGGACGGCGAAGACCACCTCGGTGAGCGCCGCGAAGGACGCCACCTTGGAACCAAGCCGCTGGGCGGCGACGATGCCCGCAACGTACGCGGCCACCGTGGAGATGAGGACCAGACCGGCCACCGGCACCAGCCAGGACGTCTCCCAGCCCGCCAGCACCACGTCGGTGAACACGAAGCGGAACGGCATCAGGCCGGTCAGGCCCAGGACCAGGATGGTGAGCGCCCCGGCCACCATGCCACCGCCGGCCATGACCAGCGGCGGGAGGGAGTCCTGCACCCGGGCCGACATCAGGAAGAAGACGACGAGGCACACCGCCGCGGCGAGTCCGAAGAGCACCCCGACAGGGTCGAGCCGTTCCTCCGCGCCCAGGTCGAGCACCAGCAGCAGGCCGAGGACGGCGACGACGGAGCCCAGGGCGGTCAGCCGGTGCGGTGCGCGCCGGGAACGAATCCACAGCCAGCCCACCAGCAGCACCGGCGCCAGGTATTCGAGCAGCAGTGACACACCGACCGACATCCGGGCCACCGCGTTGAAGTAGAAGAGCTGGCACAGGGCGATCGCCGTGACACCGTAGATGGTCAGGGTCAGGGCGTTGCCGCGCAGCGTCGACCAGCGTCCCCGCAGGGCCACGAGCACCGGCACCAGGAGCACCAGGGCCGCACCGCCGATGCGCACGCCGACCGCGGCGCCAGGACTCCAGCCGATCTCGAGCAGGGACTTGGCGAACGGCCCTGAGACCCCGAAGGTCGCAGCGGACAGCAGCGCCACCCAGATGCCGGACGGTGGACGCTGTGCCATACGCTTGCCCCTCAGGTGACGATCCGCGGGATGCCCCGCCCACGGTGGTGTAATGACCAAAATATGGTTATGGTCGTGACACTAGCGGGCCAATTTGTCAGGAGTCAAGATGTCTTTCGCCTATGACACGGAAGTTGCGTTGGTGTCCGCCGCGGCGCTGATCAACACCGCCGCGGAGGACCCGGACGGGCTTTCCACACCGGCCGACCTCGACGCGTTCCTTGCCGCCCAGCAGTTCTCCGGCTCCCGGACCCACACGCAGGCCGAGCTCGACGACGTGCGCGCGCTCCGCACCGAGCTTGAGGCCATCTGGCATGCTCCCGAGGACGAGGCCGTCGAGCGCGTCAACCGCATCCTCCGCGCGGCGCACGCCCTGCCGCAGCTGGTGCGCCACGATCACTGGGACTGGCATCTGCACGCCACGGGGCCGGAGGCGCCGCTTGCGGACCGGATGGCCACCGAGGCCGCGATGGCACTCGCCGACGTCATCCGCGGGCACGAACTTGAGCGGCTGCGCACGTGCGCCGCGGAGGACTGCGCGGCCGTGGTCCTTGATCTCAGCCGCAACCGTTCCAAGCGCTTCTGCGACACCGGGAACTGTGCCAACCGGACCCACGTGAAGGCCTACCGGGCGCGCCGCGCGGCGGTCTAGCCTTGACGTGCTTGGGGTGCGGCCGGGTCAGGCGTCGGGGCTGCGCTGCCCGTAGCGCGGCTCGTCCGTGCCGGGCTCCGGCGTCGTCGGCGTGCCCGCGGCGCCCGACATTCCGGGTCCGCCGGCCGCGGCCGAGGACCGGTTCACGCCGGACCCCTTGCCCAGGTGTTCCGGGTTGGGCTTCGCGGAAATCATCAGCATCGCGCAGATGACCAGGGACACGATGAAGGCGATGCCCGCCGCCGTGAGGCCGAGATCGACGCGCAGGACCCGGCTTCCCCCGCCGGTCGCGAAGACCGTCGTGGCGGCGCCTGCCACGACCGCAAGGACCGCCGAAAAGACGAGGGGCCCCTTCACGCCGAGGCGCTCGCTGCCATGGCCGGGCTGCCCCGGTTGGCTCTTAGCCACTGTCAATCCTTCCGGTGGAGCATAGATGGTCGGGCTTCTACGACCAGTAGAAGCACCCCTCCTAGTTTACGGCGTTCCCGGCGGGGCGCGCACCGGCGTCCCCCGACGCGGGACGGCCGGCCTCCTGCCGGTAACTCAGGGCGGCAATGCCCAGCACGACGGCGGTCAGCAGCGCTCCCCCACCGGCCACGCCGAGGAGGGCATGGGCACCAAGCGGCACGACGAAGGGCAGGGCCACCGCGGTGAGGACGGAGACCGCGCCGACAAGGATCAGGTCGTTACCCGCTGGCCGGGTCCGCCGCAGGCGCGCCCCGATGACGAGCTCGACGGCTCCGGCCGCGGCCAGGGCAGCCCCGGCGGTGACGGCGAAGAGGAGTTCGTTCTGGACTACAAGGTTGCCGAGCCCCGCGGCGGCGAGCACGCCGCCGGCCACCGCCGCGGCGATACCGCGGTTCCTTGAAACCCCGGTGGAGCGCGCCGTCCATGGGAGGCCCGCGCCCAGGACCAGCAAGTATGCCCCGCCGGTGATGGACAGCACGTGGACGGAGGGCTCCTGCCAGAAGATGGTGAGCAGGCCGAAGACGGCGGCCGCGGCGGCCCGCAGCAGGAAGGGCTTCCAGACGGAGAAACCGTCCCGGCTGTCCAGCCCGGAGGCGCCGTCGGCGCGGGAAGTCGCGGTCATCACGCTCTGCCTTTCAGGGGGAACCGGGCGGGAAAAGACACCTCCGGCACCGACAAGTGTAGAGGGCAGGGCGGGCCCGTTCACGCCGGACGGCCGCCGGGGCCGGTGACCATCCACCGGTCATCGCGCACGCGCCAGCCCAAGGTGGCGGCCCGTGCCGCCATGTAGCCGAGGGCGAAGGCGGCCCACAGCCAGACCAGGCCGGCACCGCCGGTGAGCCCGGTGCTGTGCAGCCAAGCGAGCAGTGGAAGATAGACGATCAGGTTGAGGACTCCGACGAGGGCGAGGTACCGCGCGTCGCCGGCTCCGATCAGGACGCCGTCGAGCACGAACACGAATCCGCACACCGGCTGGGCGGCCGCGAGCACCCAGAGGCCCGCGGCGAAGGCCGCCTGGACCGATTCGTCGGGGGTGAAGATCCAGCCGGCGAAGGGCGCGGCCAGGGCCAGCAGGGCGCCGGTGAGCATGCCGAAGCCGACACCCCACACGATCATGCGCCGGGTCAGGGCGCGGGCGAGGGTTTTGTTTGCCGCGCCGAGTTCCTTCCCGATCAGCGCCTGGGCCGCAATGGCCAGCGCGTCGAGGGCGAAGGCGAGGAACGTGAACACCGTCATGACAAGCTGGTGGGCCGCGAGGGACACCGGTCCCTGGGCGGTGGCGACGAAGACCGTGGCCAGGATGGCCAGGCGCAGGCTGAGGGTACGCAGCATCAGCCAGGAGCCGACGGTGGCGGTGGACCGCACCCCGCGCCAGGACGGCCGCAGCGGCACCGCGCCGGCGCGTGTGGACCGGAAAATGATCGCCAGGAAGGCCGCTGCCATCCCGCACTGGGTGATGCTGGTGCCCAGGGCGGAGCCGGCGACTGACAGTCCCGCTCCGTACACGAGCAGCAGGTTCAGCACGATGTTGACCCCGAAGCCCACCGCAGCGACGATCAGCGGTGTCCGGGTGTCCTGCAGTCCGCGCAGCACCCCGGTGGCGGCCAGGACGATAAGGATCGCGGTGAGCCCGGGCATGGACCAGCGGAGGTAGTCGACGGCGAAGGCCTGCACCTCACCCCGGGCGCCCAGGCCCGCGGTGAGCGCCGGAGCGAGGATCCAGCCGGCGGCGGAGAGCACAACTCCCAGGAGCACCGCGAGGCCGATGCCGTCGCGCCCGGCAGCCAGGGCTTCCTCGCGCCGGCCGGCGCCAAGGAGGCGGGCCACGGCCGGGGTGGTCGAGTAGGCGAGGAAGATCATCAGGCCCACCCCGGTCTGAAGGACGGTGGAGGCGAGGCCGACCCCGGCGAGCTCGGCGACGCCCAGGTGCCCGACGATGGCAGAGTCGGCCAGCAGGAAGAGGGGTTCGGCGATGAGCGCGCCCAGCGCGGGCACGGCCAGCCGGAGGATGCTGCGGCTGAGCTGCCGGTTTCCCGGGAGGGTTTCACTCACGGACTCAGCCTATAAGCCCGGCTCCCGGACGCGGCGCGGCCCATCACCGCCCGGTCCGGACCAGTCCGGCCAGGAACCTCCGGAGGCGGCGGAGCCTGCTGAGGACCGGTTCGGCGGCCAGAACCTCCGCCGCGAGCGCGGGACGGTTCGTGATGATGCCGTCGGCGCCGAGCTGAATCAGTTCGCGCATGCGGCGGGGGTTGTCGACCGTGTAGGGCCACAGGACCATCCCGCCGCCGTGGACGCGGCGGACCAGAGCGGCGGTGACCTTGGTGTTCTTCGGGTTGATGCAGTGCGCCCAGCCCGCCGCCCCGTCGATCTCCGGCGGTGGCGGTGGCCCGCCGAGCAGACCCACCGGCACCTCCGGCAGGAGCAGATGGAACTCCTTGACGAAGGTCCAGTCGGCTGACTGCACCACCAGCCGCCCGGCCGGGGCCTCCCCAAGCCAGCCCGCGGCGTCGAGCACCGACCGAAGGTCCTCGGCGATGCCCGGGGCGGACGCGGGATCCTTGACCTCGAGCAGCAGGCCCGCCCGGCCGGCCAGGGCGGCGAGGACCTCCTGGAGGGTCGGCACACGCTCCCCCGCGAAGCCGGGTCCGAACCAGCTTCCCGCGTCGAGGGCGCGGATTTCGGCCAGCGTGAACCCGGCGACGTCGTACCGGGCGCGGCCGGGGATCACCCGGAGCACATCCGTGGTCCGCTGCAGGGTGGGGTCGTGGATGACGACCAGCTCCCCGTCCAGGGTCCGGCGCACGTCAATCTCCACGAAGTCCGCGCCGTGGTCGACGGCGAGGGTGACGGCCGCGAGAGTGTTTTCGGGGGCATCGGCGGACGCGCCGCGGTGCGCAATGACCTTACCTTTTCCCACGAAGCCGCTGTCCTCCCGCCGTACGCGAACCGCCGGGCCTAGCCCAGCCCGGACAGGCACAGCCTACCCGTCCGGCCGATGGCGGACGGGTAGGTGGCCGTGCGGGGTCAGGGCAGCCGGGTGGCCCGTCGCAGGGCCGGAACGTGTGCCTGCCCGGGCTCCAGCGGGACGGGGCTGACCAGCACGGCCGGCCCGCGGTGCAGCACGCCGTCCGAGAGCACCTGGCAGCGGATGCCCCCGCGCCCGCGCATCGCCGAATGCACGCCGGGGGCCATCACCCGGTCCATCCAGACACAGGGGTGCGCCGGCCGCCCGCCTCGAAGCCTCACGGTGTCGCCACCGGATTCCAGCGCGAACTCCTCCCCGACCAGGGGTGCCAGCTGGGCGCCCCGAAGGATCACATTGCGACGTGGAAGCAGCGGGTCGAAGTGCTCGACCCCCAGTTCATCGGCGATGGCATCGAGGGCCTCGACCGCCATCAACGTCACCGCCGCATCCATGTGCGCCGCCTTGCCGAAGAACCGGTCGCCGACGATCCCCTTGCCCGCCACGAGGTCAACCCTGTCGGCGTCCGTCGTCGGGACGTCCGCCGCTCCGTCGCGTGCGCGGCCGAAGTAGGCGTGCGCCGGCGACACGAGCAGGTGCAGCACCTCCACATCGTACCGAAACGATGTCGTCATGACCTCAAACTATCTCCGCGAGCCCGCCGGCACGGCATACGAGGCATCGCGGCCGAACACGCCCTGCGGATCCACCCGCCGGCGGACCGCCTCGACCTGCTCCGCCACCGAGGCGTCGAAGGAACGCTGCGGTCCATCGAAGCGGTCAACAAAGCTTGGAGCGGTCAGGCCGGTGTCCCAGGGCTCAAGCACCGCACGCAGTTCGGACAGTCCGGCCTCCACCCCCTCCGCGGCGTCAGGGCCGGCGAGGATGCCTATGCTGAGCGAGCCGTACGCACCGGACAGGGAATTCACGATGCCGCCCCGGGGATCGGGGACGGCCAGGGCCCCGCCCAGCTGGCGGAGTTCAACGATCGTCAGGTGGGCTCCAGCGGCCGTGCCCGCGATCGACAGCAGCGCCTGGCGCCCGGCGGCGCCGAGAGGCTTCAGCATCTGGTGGTCGCCCACGAACGGCGCCGGGTCCGGGGGATCCATGTGGGTTGCGGGCACGTCGGTGGGGACCCCGGGGTGCCAGGTGTCGAGGATCGGTTCGACCCGCCGGCGCAGGGGCTCCAGGAGGTCCGCGGCAATCTCCGCCCCGGAGCGTCCCTCCCCGTCGAGGACGGCTCCGTCAATGCACACGACCGGGCCCGCCGTGAGCGCCGGGGGGAGCCCGGGCAGGGGTGGCAGGTTCATGATCCGGAATGCCGTGGAGGCCTCGGGCGGGGCCGTCGCGGCCCATTCCTCCCACGCCTGAAGCAGGAACGGGGCCTCGGCGGCCGGCCAGAACGCGGCACCGGTGAACACCGAGTCGATCGCGAAGAGGGACACCGTCACCGAGACGACGACGCCGAAGCCGCCGCCGCCGCCGCGCAGCGCGTCGAACAGTTCACGGTCGTTGTCGTGGTCCACCGTGACGACAGCACCATCGGCGGTCACGAGCGTGATCGAGGTGAGCGAGTTCGAGGCGAGGCCGTACCGCCTGCCGTAGAAGCTCAGCCCCGTCCGCAGCAGGTAACCGACCGCCCCGACCGTCGGGGAGGACCCGTGCAGCGGAACCAGTCCGTGGGGAGCGGAGGCGGCCAGCACCTCCCCCCAGGGGGTGCCCGCCGGAATCACCGCCGTCCGGGAGTCCGGGTCGACGACGACCCCGCCTTCCATCCGCACCCGGATGAGCACGTCATCCGCCCCATAGGGGAGTACCGATCCGGAGCCATGCCCGGTGGCATGCACCCGAACCGACAGGTTCTGAGCCGCCGCCTCCCTAAGGATGGCCTGGACTTCGGCGACGGTGGTGGCCGTGGCGGCGAACTGGGGACGGATCTCCACCGCAAGGTTGTAGCTGGAGGTGGCGGCTGTGTAGGCGCTCTCCCCGGCGGCAGCCAGGATGGGTCCGGGAGCGGCGGGATTCGGTTCTGCGGTCACTATGGTCTCCTGAAATTTCTGGTTCCTGGGTTTCCTGGGTCCCCTCGGAAGGGCACTCGTGCCCGGGCAGGCCGCCACCGACGCCTGGTCGATACGCGGTCTTGAGGGGGAATGGGTTCAATCGGCTCGGGATGCCGGCTTAGTATCCCGGGACCTCCGACGGAGCGGCCGTCTGGGCGGCCTTCTTGCCTGTTCCGTCGATTGTGAACCAGGTGCCCCCAATGCCCTGGCCAAGCGCCTGACCGGGGGCTGTATCCCCGGCGAAGTAGTAAACGGGCCAACCGCCAAGAGTTACCTGGCAGGTCCCGTCGGACCGTTCGACGTAGCCGATCAGGCTGGCGTCGACGTTCTCAGTGTAAATTTTGGCGGTGCCGTCCACCAGTAGCGGCGGCCAGTTCACGGCGCAGTCATCGACACAGGTGGTCGTGGAGGGGTTGGCGGTGTCGTTGTCGAAGCGGTAGAGGGAAAACCCGCCCGCGTCCGTCACGGCGGTGCCGGCCGCTGGTCCAGCCGTGAGCTGGATGGCGCTCTTGGCGCCGTATCGATCGGCGGTGTCCAGCAGGGTCGGGGCAGCGCCGTCGAAGATCTGCACGCCCCCCTGGGTGCGCGCCAGCGTCGGAGCCTTCGCGGGCGCCGGGGATGCTTCCCCCGGTGCGGGCGCAGCCTCGGCGGGGGCGGCCTCCGCCGGGGCGGGCACGGCCGTGGAGGACGGCGCGGCGGAGGCGGTCGAGGCCGGTTCGGCGGCCGTGCTGCAGCCGGCCAGGGTCGCCAGGAGAACGGGGATCAGTGCTGCTTTGAGGGCGGTGCGGTTCAGGGTCATGGGTCGTCCTTTGACTGAGGTGGGGGCGATGGCGGTCCATCACATCCACCACACGGACCGTGTCGCCGAACGGTTCACCTCGGGGGCTCCGGCCGGTCCGCGGCCGGGAACCGGGTAAAGTAGTGGGGTCCCGGGCACGCAGTCTCCGCATCACCGCTTCGGGTCTTCGTTCGGAAGGCGCACCACCTGAATTCCAGATTTTTCCGGCACAACGGAACAAGCGTTTCACCGGCTGCCGCGGGTCGACTCCGTGTTCGGTGACCCGGGAGGGAAGATCAAGGCTCCTGCCCTTGCCTTCCTCCTTGCCGTTCTCGCCTCGCTCACCGCGGGGTCCTTGCTCCTCCCGGGGGGCGCAGGGTCGTCACCGAGCGCCGCTGCGTACGAGCCGATTTCGAAGGCTCCCCCTGCTGCTGCCGCCCCGGAGGCGCAGCCCGGGGCCTCCCTCGGGTCGTTCACCGTCGACTGCGGAGTGAACAGCGGCAAGGTGCGGAACTCCGACAACCTCGTCGTCAGCCCCGGCGAGCGCGGCGCTGCGCACCACGTCCACGATTACGTCGGCAACCTCTCCACCAACGCCTTCTCCACCGAGGAGAGTCTCACGGCGGCCGGGACTACCTGCACGAACGGCGACCGGTCGTCCTACTACTGGCCCGTGCTCCGGGTCGGTCCGGGGGCCGGGCACGGCACGCATGGCGCTGCGGCCGACGACGACGGCATCCTCACCCCGCGCTCCGTCCGCATCGAGTTCCGGGGCAGCCCTGCAGCCAATGTCGTGCCGCTGGCTCCAAATGTCCGCACCGGCGCGGGAAACGCCCACGGGTACACCCAGGGCGGGGCGGGGACGGACCACCTGCGGTGGTCCTGCTCGGGCAGCCCCGACCTCGCCAGCCGGCACTATCCGATCTGCCCAGCTGGCGAAGACACAGTGCGCATCTTTGATTTCCCCAGCTGCTGGGACGGACGGTCGGTCGACAGCCCCAACCACCGCTCCCACCTCGGCTACCCGGACGGCGCCGGCTTCTGCCCGCCGGGCACGTTCCCGGTGCCGCAGCTCCACCTCGAGGTGGCCTATGCCGTGCCCGACGGCGCCCGGTACGTTGTCGACGCGTTCCCGGAGGAACGCTCCAGCCCGGTGAGTGACCACGCCCACTTCATCAACCTGATGTCCGCCGGGCTGATGGACAGCGTGGTCCGGTGCCTCAACGAGGGACGGCACTGCGTCCCTGAGTAAGGCCTTTCCTTCCGCGCCCACGCGCGGATCCGGGGTATCTCACAATCCGCTGGCCGTCCATTGAACCGGTTCGGCCCGGGGCACGTGTTCCCCTTTGTACCGCTGAAAAGAAGCTGAGGAGGGACATGCACGCGTCTGCGCGACAGAACGCTGCTCCCGTAGTGGGTAGGGGCCGGGCTCGGGGGAATTGCTCCTGCCGGTCGATCCCGATGAATGGACAGGGCGAATGATCCTACGACGGCGGGCCCAGGTGGATCCCGGGGACGAATTCATCCGCACCCTCTTCCAGGAGCACGGCAACGCGATGCTCGCGTACGCCACCCGCCTCACCGGCGACCGGGCCGCCGCCGAGGATATTGTGCAGGAAACCCTGATCCGGGCGTGGAAGCACGAGCAAACCCTCGGCAACGGCAAAGGGTCAGTGCGCGGGTGGCTCCTCACGGTGGTCCGCAACATCATCACCGACCGGATTCGAGCGCGTAATGCCCGGCCGCTCGAGGTTGCCGAGAACGAAATGACCGTGCCGCTGGAGCCCGACCATTCGGCGTCGGTCGTGACCACCATGGTGACAATGGATGCGCTGGCCCAGTTGTCCTCCGACCACCGTGATGTGCTGAGATGCGTCTACCTTGAGGGGCGGACGGTTGGAGAGACGGCGGAGCGGCTCGGCATTCCACCGGGCACCGTGAAATCCCGAACGTACTATGCCCTGCGCACTCTGCGGGAGCGCTTCAATGATCTGGGGCTCAACATGGAAGGAGTAGCCCATGAACATGTTTGATGCCCACCTCGATGTCCAGGCAGTGTGGATGGACGAGCTGACCGGCGAGGAGGAGCGGCACGCGCGGGACCATCTCGCGGCGTGCCAGGCCTGCCGGGATGAGCTCGCCTCCCTGCGGGCGCTCGAAGGCTCCCTGCGGTCCCTCCCCCCGGAAGCCCTGCTTGAAGGACCGCCGCCCGACGCGGACCTGCTGCTGCAGCGCACCCTTCGGCGGAGCCGGACCCTTGCGGCACCGCAGGCACGCGCCGGACGGCGTCGGGTGGCCACCTTCGCGGCGGCCGCAGCACTGGTAGCGCTCGTCGCGGGAGTCAGCGGGACGGTGGGTTACACGATGAACGCCCCACAGGCGTCCACCCCCGTTCCGTCCGCCCCACCGGCGGCCACCGCTCCCGCAACCGAGGTGCCGGGAACCCGGTATGCGAGCACCGTCGACGCGGCCACCGGCACCCGGCTCACCGTGAGCGTCCAGCCGGCGGCCGGGTTCGTGAAGGTCAATGCTGCTGTGACCGGCATCCCCGCGGGAGAACGGTGCCGGCTCATCGTTGAAGGCACCGACGGGAACCGGGAGATCGCCGGGAGCTGGGTCATCTCCGAAAAGGGCGCGGCCGAAGGAGCAACGATCAACGGAAGCGCGATTTTCGATCCTTCGAAGGTCCGGGCGGTCATGATCGAGAACTCAGACGGCAAGCGGTTCGCGGCGGCGACCCTCTGACCTCTGCTACGGGCGCCGGTTCGAACGGCCTCCGGCACCCCGGCGGCACCGGACGTCGCGGGTGCCGCCGGGCACGGCGGGGCCGTGCCCGCCGGCGGCGGCTATTCGGTCGGACGGGTGGTCTGCTCCGCGAGCGTGTCCCAGAAGGAGGTGTCGGCGGAATTGATCGAGCCGTCCGCGATGGCGTGAGCCGTCGCGTCGAAGGTAAGCACGGTCTGCCGGATCAGGTAGCCGTTGCTCTTCTGGCCCAGCACCGCGGATTCGGCGGTGTTGTCCGACATGCCGCGCATCTCGAAAAGCAGCGTCGAGATGCCGTACTCCACGGCGATCCCGTTGCGGCTGATCGTCTCCGCCGTGCCGCCGACATACCGGCCCAGGTGTCCCCACCCGGTGGAGTCGACGGCGTCAAACACCACCGATCCGAGCCGCTTGGAGCCTTCAAGGACAGCAGGGGTGACATTGGCGGTGGTCGGGTAGAGGATCGAGCCCGAAACCAGCCGCCCGTCGCGTTCGCTCTGGGTTCCCTGATGGTGAAGGTCGATCATGTAGTCGATGTCGTAGGCCCGCATGACGTTGTTGTGGAGGGCCTGGGTTTCGGGCTGGAGCTTGTTCACGTGATCGCGGTTGAGGTCGACCCCGTTGGCGTTGGCCCGCGTCAGCGTCCTTCCGCCGTCGGCGATGTAGCCGTCCAGCGGGAAGTTGACGTCCCCCATGGCACCGTCGGGGTTCAGCATGGGCACCACCAGGATGTTCACACCCTCAAGCACGCCGCGGGACTTTCCCGTCCCCAGGTGCTTGATGAATTCCAGGGCACCCTCGGTGGTGAGCTGCTCGTTGCCGTGCTGCTGCGTCAGGTAGAGGATCGTGGGGTTGTCCGGATTGCTGATGTACTTCGCCACATACAGGTCCCGGCCCTTGACCGACTGACCGATCACCTCAAGTTCGAGCGCGGACTGGCGGGCATCCTGGTTCTTCAGCTCCGCGACGACCTCGTCGTAGGAGCGCAGGATCGAGGTGTTGATGGTCTCGTGGCCGCCGTAGTTCGGGCCCTCGCCCACCGCGAAGGCCGGAGCCGCGGCCGTCGCCCCGGTGGTGAGTAGGACGGCCAGCGAGAGGGCGGCGAATTTTCTGGATGACGTCATGGTGTTCCTCCCCAAGGAGCGGATGTGGTGTCCTGAGTCAACCGTTAGCGGTTGCTTGTGTCAACCTTTTATGCGGAAGCCGAGCCACACCAGGAATTGATGCCAGATCGTCCTTCCCGTATAAACGACCCACGCGAGCATGGGCAATGCCGTGGCGGAGGCGACCGAGTGCCCCCATGCCATCAGGACCAGGGAAAGCCCGAGCGCGATCAGAGCCGCCACCAGTACCCGGGCCCACCACTGCATGCGCCGCAGGCGTGCAAGGCGAGCCCAGAAGGGCGGTGTCCGCTGGGGCTGTACGCCGGGGTTCGCATCATGCACGGCCCGCCCCAACCCGGCGAGCGCCGCCGCGCGCGCCGGACGGTCCTCCTTGAGCCACCGTTCCAGTTCCTCGCCGGATTCGACAATGCCAAGGGCCCGGGCGGCAACCGCCGGCGACGAATGCCCCCTCTCGTGGTGGACGGCGGCGAGGCCGAGCCACACATCGTTGTCCTTCGCGCCGCGGGAGAGCGCGAAGGCCCCGTCAACGCCGAAGTCGCTGCGGATCCGGGCTGTGGCCTCCTCCAGAGTTGCCCCTTTCGCGAGGTGGTCCTCAAACTCGCGCCGAACGTCCGAAGCGTCGGTATTGTCGAAAATTTCCGTCCCCCACGAGCCCATCCGATGAGCCTAAGGGCGGGAAATCCTTCGGCAGCCCCGGTGGGTGAAAAATTGCGCAAATACTGCGGTACGCGGCCCGGCAGCGGACAGCGCGCACCTTCGGGTCGGGTGTCCAGCATCGACGGCGGCATGCAAGGCGGTACTTCGAATTGGCCGGCACCCACCGGAAGCGGTGTAATGAGTCAAACGACCAGTCGACGATGCCTGGCGCTATCCCTGCGTCCCATCCGGCTGGATGAGTACGCGCCGGTGCTCCCGGCGCAGTGAGGGACACAGTTGACGCACCACGATCCGACCACGAGCCGCGGGACCTGGATGGACCGCGAGGCGCTCGCCGAAGCGATGATTCCGCTGATCGGCCGCCTGTACCGCACCAACAATGTGGTCACCAGCATCCACGGCCGCAGCCTCATCAATAAATCGACAATGAACATCCTCAAGGCGCACCGGTTCGCGCGGCGGATCAGCACCGAGGAACTCCGGCTCGAGGACACCCTGCCGATGCTCGAGATCCTCGCGCGCCTCGATCTCGGCGCGGCGGCGATCGACATCGCAAGGCTGCGCTCGCAGTACGACCTCGAGGGCGGGAGCCGCTCACTTGAGGATTTCCTCCGCGACGAACTCGCCGACGTCGTGGGCAAGGGCGGCCGGGACGAACGGACGAGTACCGACGTCGTCCTCTACGGTTTCGGCCGGATCGGCCGCCTTCTGGCCCGCCTGCTCATCGAAAAGGCGGGTGGCGGACATGGCCTGCGGCTGCGCGCCGTCGTCGTCCGGCGCGGCTCCGACAACGACCTGATCAAGCGGGCGAGCCTGCTGCGCCGCGATTCGGTCCACGGCTCCTTCGAGGGAACCATCCAGGTGGACGAGGAAGCGGAGATTATCACCGCGAACGGGATCCCCATCCAGGTGATCTACTCGAACGACCCCGCGACCATCGACTACACCCGCTACGGCATTAAGGATGCGCTCGTCGTGGACAACACCGGCCGGTGGCGCGACGCCGAGGGGCTGTCCCAGCACCTGCGCAGCAAGGGTGCGGCGAAGGTCCTGCTGACCGCGCCGGGCAAGGGCGCGCTGAAGAACATCGTGCACGGCATCAACCACGGAACCATCAGCGGGGACGACACCATCATCACGGCGGCGTCGTGCACCACGAACGCCATCACGCCTGTGCTGAAGGCCGTCAACGACCGGTTCGGAGTGGTGCACGGGCACGTGGAGACGGTTCACTCCTTCACCAACGACCAGAACCTCATCGACAACTTCCACCGCGGGGACCGGCGGGGACGGTCGGCGGCCCTGAACATGGTGCTCACGGAGACCGGGGCGGCGAAGGCCGTCGCCAAGGCGCTGCCCGAACTCGAAGGGAAGCTGACCGGCAGTTCGATCCGCGTCCCCACCCCGGATGTCTCCATCGCGATCCTGAACCTCACCCTGCGCACCGGCACGACGAAGGAGGAGGTGAACGCCTACCTGCGGGAGATGTCGCTGCAGTCGGACCTGCGCAAGCAGATCGACTACATCGACTCGCCGGAGGTTGTCTCAACCGACTTCGTCGGCTCCCGGCGCGCCGGAATCGTCGACGGCCTGGCAACGATCGCCAATGACACCTTCCTCGTGCTGTACGTCTGGTACGACAACGAGTTCGGCTACAGCTGCCAGGTCGTGCGGGTGATGGAGGAAATGGCCGGGGTCCATCCTCCGGCGTTCCCCGCGAAGGAAGCCGACGCACGGGTCGCCGTCGGGCGCTGAACCCGGGCGCCGGGGGAGGCGGGCGGAAACCTTTACAACTCCGCCCGCCGCGCGCAAAATATTCCGCATACCAGCCTCCACTGCTTCGACAGCGCGCTGCCTCCCCCCACCCCAACAGCAGAAGGCAGAACAATGGATGACGTGAAGAGTGCGTCCGACGCGGACCGGGCGCTCAAGCAAAAGCACCGCGCCATGTGGGCCCAGGGCGACTATCCGACCCTGGCCAGCGACCTGATCTCCGAGCTCGGAGCGGTCCTCGTCGAAGCGTGCGGAATCCGGCCCGGGCAGCGGGTCCTTGATGTGGCAGCCGGTGCGGGCAACGCGGCCATCCCGGCGGCCATGATGGGGGCGGAGGTGATCGCCAGCGACCTCACCCCCGAACTGTTCAACGCCGGGCGCGATCACGCCGCGGCCCGGGGCGCCACCCTCGAATGGCGGGAGGCCGACGCGGAGGCGCTGCCCTTTCCCGACAATGAATTCGACGTGGTGATGTCCTGCGTGGGGGTGATGTTCGCACCGCACCATCAGGCGGCTGCCGATGAACTGGTTCGGGTATGCCGGCCCGGCGGCACCGTCGGCCTGCTGAGCTGGACCCCCGGCGGGTTCATCGGCAAGATGTTCGCCACCATGAAACCGTTCGCGCCCCCGCCCCCGCCCGGCGCCCAGCCGCCGCCCCTGTGGGGCAGCGAGGACCACGTCCAGGAACTCCTGGGAGCGCAGGTGACCGATCTCCGCGCGCTGAACCAGAAGGTGGTCATCGACAAGTTCGCCGGGCCGGAGGAGTTCCTCCACTACTTCAAGGACTTCTACGGACCGACGATCTCGGTGTACAAGTTCATTGCCGAGGACCAGGAGAAGGTCGACACCCTCGACAAGGCCCTGATCGAACTGGCCCGCACCTCCAGCACCGCCAGCCAGGGGGCACCGCTGCTGATGGAGTGGGAGTACCTGCTGCTGACCGCCCGGAAGATCGACGCCGGAGGATAAACTGACCTACCGGGCTCCCTCCCCCGGGATGCGGAGCTGCCGGTGGACATTCGACGACCCAAAGCCCCTGCCTGGGCCGCCGGCCGGGTGGTGGGCCGATGAGCCGCAGCCTGCCGCGGGGGGCTGCCGCGATCCTCGTGACCTCCTTCCTGTGGGGCACCACCGGCACGGCCGCGACCTTCGCCCCCGGCGTGGGGCCCCTGGCGATCGGGGCCGCCGCCCTGGGCATCGGCGGACTCCTGCAGGCGGTGATCGCCGTGCCGGCACTGCGCCGGGCCCGCCCCGGCCTGCGCCGCCATGCGCCCCTGGTCGCCGCCGGCGCGCTGTCCGTCGCCGTCTACCCCCTGGCCTTTTACAGTTCGATGCACCTGGGCGGGGTGGCCATCGGCACGGTGGTGTCACTCGCCTCGGCGCCGCTGGCCTCGGGCGTGCTCGAACGGGTCCTTGAGGGCCGCTCCCTCAGCCGCTGGTGGATGCTCGCCGCGGCGCTGGGCATCGCGGGAAGCGTCCTGCTCTGCCTGTCCAGGCTGGAGGGCTCACCGGCCGCCGTCCTCCCGCTGGCCGGAAGCATAGTGCTCGGCCTGGTTGCCGGCGCGACCTATGCCACCTATTCCTGGGTGGTGCACCGCCTGATGGCCTCCGGCGTGGAACGGGCCGCCGCCATGGGCTCGGTGTTCGGCGCCGGCGGAACCCTCCTGCTGCCGGTGCTGCTCCTCACGGGCGCACCGCTGCTCGCCACCGGGCAATCGATCGCCGTTGCGGCATATATGGCGCTGGTGCCGATGTTCCTGGGGTACCTGCTGTTCGGTTACGGCCTCACCCGCGTGCGCCCGAGCACCGCCACCACGCTCACCCTGAGCGAGCCGGCCGTCGCGGCGCTCCTTGCGGTCCTCGTCGTCGGCGAACACCTGACGGCGGCCGGGTGGGCCGGACTGGCGACCATCGCCGCGGCCCTGGTGGTGCTCGCCGTCGCCCCGGCGACCAGCGGGCCCCGCCCGGACGCCGCCGACCCGATGGGCCGCCGAGATCCGGAGGGAATCAGGGGTGTTCCTGCCCCGCCCCATCGACGGTGATGACGTCGTCGGTGCCGTTGATCCTGCGGCCCGCCTCGATGGAGGCACCGGCGTCGACGATGGCCCGGGTGACCTCCGCCCCCGCGGCGACCGTGACACCCTCGAGCAGCACCGAATCCCGGACCACGGCGCCGGACTCGACCACGGTATCCGGGCCGATGACGCTGCCGTAGACGTGGCCGCGCACCGTGGATCCGGGGGACAACAGTGAATTCTCGACGCGTGCGCCCGCGGCCACGAAGGCCGGCATCCTGCGCGGAGCCCCGGTGAGCATGGGCCATTTCGGGTCATCGAAGTCAAGGCCCTTGCCTTCGAGCAGGTCCATATGGGCGCGGTGGTAGTTCTCGGGCCGCCCGAGGTCCCGCCAGTAACCCTCGAGCCGGTGCTCGGCAACCTTGGCATTCTTCACCAGGTGGGGAACCAGCTGGTGGCCGTAGTCCTTCAACTCCCCCTCCGTCTCCTGCAGCATCGCCAGGGTGTCAAGGAGCGTCGAGGCGTCGTAGAGGAAGATCTCGGCTGCGACGAGGTCCGTCGCGGGCTGATCCGGCTTGTACTGGAACCCGGTGACCAGTCCGTCCTCCACTTCGACCACGCCGTGCTGGGAGGCGTCCCCGTCGAAGCGGGTGGTGACCATGGTCAGCACCGCCCCCGAGTCGAGGTGGGTCTGCACCACCTCCCGGTAATCCAGCTGGTAGAGGTGATCGGCGCTGAGGACCAGCACGAGGTCCGGGGCGTACTCGCGGATGAAGTCCGCCTGCCGGTAGATCCCATCGGCGTTGCCTTCGGCGAATCCCTCGCCGTCTTTGCCCTGGAAGGGCGGCAGCACCCGCAGGCCCCCGTTGGTCCGGTCGAGGTCCCAGGGCCGGCCGCTGGCCAGGTGGTCGTTGATCGATTTGGGCTGGTACTGCTCGACGATCCACACGTCGGCATATCCGCTGTGATAGAGGTTCGACAGGGGAATGTCGATCATCCGGTAGGTGCCGCCGACGGGAAGCACCGGTTTGGCCCGGTGGTCCGTCAGGACACCCAGCCGGCCGCCGGCGCCTCCGGCCAGGATGAGGGCTAGGACCCTGGGCTGATGCATAGGCTTTTCCTCCCGCTTCGATCCCCATCGCACGATTCCCCATCAACAGTTCAATTGCACCAAACGGCGGCCGATAACGGCACCCCTTTTCCCGCGGAACGGCTCAGGTGAGGGCGGCGCTGGCCGCCTCGATGGCTTCCGGCGAGAGGACGTGGGCGATCGCCATGACCGCGGCACCGAGCACACCGGCGCGCTGGCCGGCGATGGAGGGCACCACCCTCAGGTGTTCGGTGGCCAGCGGCAGGGACCTCCGGTACACCACCTCCCGGATTCCAGCCAGCAGGTGCTCCCCTGCCTGCGCGAGGCTGCCGCCGATGACGATGACCGAGGGGTTGGTCAGGTTCACGCAGGTCGCCAGGACGTCCCCGATGTCCCGGCCGGCCTGCCGGATCACCTGGATGGCGGTGCTGTCCCCGGACCGGACCAGCCGGATGACGTCCGCGCTGGAGGAGAGCGTCAGCCCGGTCTCGGCGTTGAGGGCCGCGGCGAGCGCGGGCCAGCCGGCCAGTGCCTCCAGGCAGCCGGTATTGCCGCAGCGGCACCAGACCTCCCCGCCGCGGGGCACCCGGACGTGGCCGAGGTCCCCGGCCGTGCCCTGGGCTCCACGCTGTAGGGAGCCGCTTGAAATAATGCCCGCCCCGATCCCGGTGGCCACCTTGATGAACATGAACTCGGTGATGTCGGGCCAGTGGAACCGCTGCTCCCCCAGGGCCATGATGTTCACGTCGTTGTCCACGAGCACCGGAACGGAATAGCTCCGCTGCACGAGGGCGGGGACATCGATGCGGTCCCAGCCCGGCATGATCGGCGGGTTCATGGGCCGGCCCGTCTCGTGCTCGACCGGCCCCGGGAGCCCGATGCCGATGGCGGCGAGCTCAGCCACGCTGCGGCCGGCGCGCGTGAGGAGGGCCCCGATGGTCTCCGCGAGCCAGCCCAGGACGCGCTCCGGCCCGTCGGTGATCGGGAGTTCCGCCGAGTCGCTTTCGAGCTCGGCGCCGGAGAGGTCGCTGAGGATCACCCGGGCGTGGGTGGCACCGAGGTCGGCGCCGATCACCACGCGCGCTCCAGGGTTGAGGGCAAACAATGACGGCGGACGGCCGCCGGTGGAGGCAGCACCCCCGTACGGGGCGACGAGTCCGAGCCGGATCAGGGTGTCAACGCGCGAGGCGACGGTGGAGCGGGCGAGGCCGGTCAGCTGCGCCAGTTCGGCCCGGGTGCGCGGCTGCCCGTCCCGGAGCAGCTGGAACACTTCGCTCGCCCCCGGTGCCGGAACCGTCGAGGGGCGGGCTCCCGTCCATGGGAGCGCTGGAAAAGATGACACGGCTTCAGTAAAGCACGCCCACTTTCGCTAGTCACTTCAGCAGGTATCGAGCAAGTAGTGCGCGACTTTTGAACGAGTATCGACAGAAGTTGTGAGCTCTGTCACAGTGATTCCATGAACGGGAACGTCCAGCATCCGGTACTCCGCGTGACCGGCCTCTCCAAGGCCTTCTTCGGGGTGCCTGTGCTCCAGGAGGTGGGCCTCGAGCTGCGCGCCGGGGAAGTCCACGGCCTCGTCGGCGAGAACGGGGCCGGCAAGTCGACGCTGATGAAACTGCTCGCCGGGGTCTACCAGCGCGACGCCGGAACGGTCGAGATCGACGGGGAGCCGGTGGAGTTCCACCACCCCACCCAGGCCCACCTCGCGGGCCTGTCCACGGTGTTCCAGGAGTTCAACCTGCTTCCCGACCGCACCGTGGCGGAGAACATCTACCTGGGCCGGGAGCCGCGCCGGGGCCTCCTCGTCGACACCAAGGCGATGAACCTTCGGACGGCCGAGCTGCTCGACCAGCTCGGCATCGGCAACATCCGGCCCACCGCGGCGGTCAGCTCCCTGTCGGTGGCCCAGCAGCAGATCGTCGAGATCGCCAAGGCCGTCAGCTACGACGCCCGCATCATCTCCATGGACGAACCCACCGCCGCCCTCGCCGGCGCGGAGGTCGAACTCCTCTACGCCATCGTGCGCCGGCTGAAGGAACGCGGAACGGCCATCCTCTATGTCTCCCACCGGCTCAAGGAGATCTTCGATCTCTGCGACACCATCACGGTGCTCAAGGACGGGCGGATCGTCGGCACCCAGTCGGCCGCCGAACTCAACGATGCCGCCCTCGTGCGCATGATGGTCGGCCGCCCCATTTCGGCCTACTACCCGGAGGAACACCCCGGCACCACCGCGGGACGGATCCTGCTGAGCATCGAGGGAGGCGGCAACCACCAGCTCGATGCCATCGACCTCGACCTGCGGGCCGGCGAAATCGTCGGGGTGGCCGGGCTGCAGGGCTCGGGGCGCACCGAGCTGGTCGAGGCAATCTTCGGGGCAGCGCCCTTCACCCGCGGCCGGGTGGAGCTGGACGGCCAGCCCTTCACCGCCACCTCCCCGCGCGAGGCCATTCGGCGGCGCATCGCCCTGATCACCGAAGACCGCAAGGCGCAGGGGCTGAGCCTGAACCAGTCAATCCTCAACAACGCCCTGGGCGTCATCCGCTCTGTCTTTCCGCGGCGCACCCCCGAGGCGCGCGCGGCCACCCCCGGCATCCTGTCCTCCCTCGAGGTCATTGCGCGGGACCTGGACCAGGAGGTGCAGTACCTCTCGGGCGGCAACCAGCAGAAGGTGGTGCTGGCCAAGTGGCTGGCCATCGACCCGCTGGTGGTCCTGCTCGACGAGCCGACCCGCGGCATCGACGTCGGGGCCAAGCTCGCCGTCTACAACCTCATGCGGGCCCTCGCCGCCGAGGGCAGGGCGCTGCTCATGGTCTCCAGCGAACTGCCCGAACTGCTGGGCATGAGCAGCCGCATCGTGGTGATGCGCGACGGCAGGATCGCCGGCGGGCTGCCGGCGGGTGCAAGCGAAGAACAGGTCCTCCAGCTGGCCACCGGGGCCCGAAACGAAACGGCACTTCCATGAAAATCACCTCCCGGCTCACCTCGACCCACATCGTCTACCTCGTGGTGCTGCTGACCATCATCGCCGGCACCATCCTCGTGGCCACCGCAGGGCGCAGCTTCTTCAGCGCCGGCAACGTCTCCTCGATCCTCACCGGCACCAGCGTCCTGGGCTTCATCGCCATCGGCCAGACCCTGGTGATCCTCGTGGGAAGCCTGGATCTCTCCGTGCCCTACGTGGTGAGCCTGAGCAGCCTGCTCGCGGCGGGGATCATGGCCAACCAGCCGGCCAATATCCTCCCCGGCGTCCTCGTGGCCCTGGCGGTGGCCGCGGTCATCGGTCTGATCAACGGGCTCGTGGTGTCCGGGCTGAAGGTCCACGGCTTCATCGCCACCCTGGGCTCGGGGCTGATCATCAGCGGCTACCTTGCCACCAACTACAAGGGCAGCTCCGGGCAGGCCCCGCTGTCCTTCCGGTTGGTGGGCGCCACCGGCCTCGGACCGGTGCCCATCTCCACCCTGATCATGCTCGCCTGCGCCGCCGTCGTCCTGCTGGTGCTCGACCGCACCCGGCTCGGACACTCGATGTACGCCGTGGGGGGCGACATCAACGTGGCCCGCATGTCGGGCATCCGCACCAGCACCCCCATCATCGCCGCCCACATCATCTGCTCCGTCCTGGCCGGCATGGCGGGACTGCTGCTGGCCGCGCGGCTCGGGGTCGGCAGCCCCACCATCGGCAGCCAGGGCGGCTACGACCTGCTCTCCATCGCCGCCGTCGTCCTCGGCGGCACCCTGCTGGCCGGTGGGAAAGGATCACTCGTGGGAACCCTTGGAGGCGTCCTGATCTTCGCGATGATCGACAACATCATGAGCGTTCTGCAGATCAACCCCTTCCTCAAGGATGTGGTGCGCGGCATCGTCATCGTCGCCGCCGTGGCGGTCTACGCCGGACGCCGGGTGGTCAGCCGGACCGCCCGCTTCGACGACACCCCGCAGGAAACCGTGTCGACCCGGCAGGAGGTCGGCGCATGAGCACCCTCGCCCCGGACCGGAAGGCCGAACTGCGGCGTGACCGCTCACCCCGGAAGGACCGCCTGCTGCGCGGAATGCGCACCCCCGGAGGGGCGGTGTTTCTCCTGCTGCTGGCCCTGCTCGCCGCCGTCATCGTCGTCAACCCCTCCTTCGGCGAGCCCGGCTCCCTGATCCGCTTCATCGGCCGCACCGCACCGATCGCGATCGCCGCGATCGGGCAGTACTTCGTCATCGTCTCGGGGGAATTCGACCTCTCCATGGGATCGGTGGTGACGGCCCAGGTCATCATCGCCGGGAACCTCATCGGCCAGGACGACGCGAAGGTCCTTCCCGTGCTGCTCCTGATGCTGGTCTTCGGCGCGCTCATCGGCCTGATCAACGGCCTCGTGACGACGCTGCTGAAGATTCCAAGCTTCATCGTCACCCTCGGCATGATGCTCGCCCTGCTGGGCCTGGTGCTCTACTGGACCGGCGGCGCCGCCACCGGGAACCCCGCAGACACCTTCCGCCAGATCGGCCGCGGCGGCATCGAGAACATTCCGGTGCTCGAGATCCTGCCCTACCCGGTGCTGATCCTCCTGGCCATCGCCGGCGGGGCCTTCTGGCTGATGCGCCGGCCCTACGGGCGCACCCTGGTCGCCGTCGGCGACAACGCCCGCGCCGCGGCCCTGACCGGGGCCCGCGTGTGGTGGATCCGCACCCGCGCCTTCATCCTCTCCTCGCTCGCCGCCACGGTCGCCGGCATCATCCTGGTCGGCTACGCCGGGGTGCACCCCTCGGTGGGGCGCGGCTACGAGTTCACGGCCATCACCGCCGTCGTCCTCGGCGGGGTGGTGCTGGGCGGCGGCCGCGGCTGGGTGCTCTCCGCCGCCGCAGGGGCCTTCGCCCTGGAGATGCTCTTCACGCTGCTGAACTTCGCCGGCGTCGCATCGACCTGGCGCGACACCGTGCAGGGCGTCATTATCGTCGCCGCAGTCGCGGCCGGCGCTCGCACCTGGGAGCGCCGCCGGCGCGGGGCGTCCAGCGCCACCCACGACAAGCAGACACCAATTGCACAGCCGCCCGCAGTGGGCACCAACGAGGGAGGAAAATGATGCGCCGAAGCATCCAATCAAAGGTCACGGCGGTCGCAGCGGCAGCGTTGCTCGCCCTGACCGCGTGCACCACCGATCCATCCATCGAGAACCCGCCGGCCGCCGAGACCGAAGGCGGGGAGGCGGCGGCCACCCCGGCCGAGGAGGGCGGCGACGAGTGGTTCGACCAGGCGGCGTTCGATGAGCAGTCCGAGCAGCGCTCGGCCAGCTTCACCGGCGACCCGGAGCAGCCGTGGCTCCAGTACCTCGAGGGGGAGATGACCGACACCTCCGAGTTCGCGTCCGAGGGCGCCAAGAAGGTGTGCTTCGCCAACGCGTCGATCTCCAACCCGTGGCGCCAGACCGGCTGGATCACCATGAACCAGCAGCTCGAGGTGCTCGTGGAGCAGGGCGTGATCTCCGAGATGGAGACCCGGGACGCGCAGGACGACGACAACACCCAGATCGCCGACATCGACTACTTCATCGCCGAGGGCGACTGCGACGCGTTCATTATCTCGCCCAACTCCACCGCTGCGATGACTCCGGCCGTCGAGCGGGCCTGTGAGACCGGGAAGCCCGTGATCGTCTTCGACCGCGGCGTCGAGACCGACTGTGCCACCACCTTCATCCACCCGATCGGCGGTTTCGCCTGGGGCATCGACACCGCTGAATTCCTGATCGACAACCTCGAGGAGGGCGACAAGGTCGTGGCCCTCCGGATCCTCCCCGGCGTCGATGTGCTCGAGCAGCGCTGGGCGGCGGCGGAGAAGATCTTCGAGGAGAACGGCATCGAGGCAACCGACTACTTCACCGGGGCCGATCCGACCGAGATCAAGAAGATCATCTCGGATGAGCTGGCGACCGGCGACGTGCAGGGCGTGTGGATGGACGCCGGTGACGGCGCCGTCGCGGCCATCGAAGCCTTCGAGGACGCCGGCAAGGACTACCCGGTGATGACCGGGGAGGACGAGATGAGCTTCCTGCGCAAGTGGGAGGAGACCGGGCTCACCGGACTCGCGCCCGTCTACTCCAACTTCCAGTGGCGCACCCCGCTGCTGGCCGTAGAGAAGATCTTCGCCGGTGAGGAAGTGCCCAAGGAATGGGTGCTCCCGCAGACCCCCATCCCCGAAGAGGAACGGGCCGACTTCCTTGCCTCGAACGAGGGCATGCCGGACGGCCACTACGCCAAGTTCGGCGGCACCGACCTCCCGGGCTACCCCGAGGTCTGGCAGGAACGCCAGATCCCGTAACCGGTCGGCAGCACGTTCAGGAGGCAGGGCAGCATGCACCGCAGCATCGGCGTCAACACCTGGGTGTGGGAATCCCCGCTCACCGACGCCACCCTGCCTCCGCTGCTTGCCCGCATCGCCGCCATGGGCTTCGATGCGGTCGAGCTGCCCCTCGAGAACGCCGGGGACTTCACCGCGGAGGTGGTGCGGGCCGCCCTGGGTGGCCTGCAGCCCTTCGTGGTCGGGGCGATGGCCCCGGGCCGGGACCTCGTTCTGGCCGAAGAGCCGGCGATTGCCCGGACCCAGGACTACCTCCGCGCGTGCATCGCCCTGGCCCGGGACATCGGTGCCGGGGCGGTGTGCGGGCCGTTCTACTCCTCCACCGGCCGCGTCTGGCGGATGGATGAGGCGGCGCGGCGGGATGCCTACGCCCAGCTGCGCCGAAACCTGGCCCCGCTGGCCGAGGAGGCGCTGGATGCCGGCGTCGTGCTGGGAATCGAACCCCTCAACCGGTACGAGACCTCCCTGCTCAACACCACCGCCCAGGCGCTGGAGGCGCTCGGGCCGCTGCTCGGCCGGGGCGTGGGCCTGGCCCTGGACACCTACCATCTGGGCATTGAGGAGCGCTCCTCGGCGGACGCCATCCGGGCCGCCGGGGAGCACCTGGTGCACCTGCAGGTCTGCGGCAACGACCGGGGCGCCCCGGGCGGCGACCAGACCGACTGGACCGGCATCTTCACGGCCCTCGACGCCATCGGCTACCGGGGCGCGGTGAACATCGAAAGCTTCACGGCGGACAACGCCAGCATCGCCACGGCCGCCTCCATCTGGCGCCCGCTTGCGGAGTCACAGGACGCCCTGGCCCGGGACGGACTGCGGTTCCTGCGCTCGGTCCCCGCCGCCGCCCTCTAAGGAGATCCCTACATGACCACCACCGTTCCAGCACCCGCCCCTTCCCCGTCCGACGTTTCGGCGGATCCCCTGGGGGTCGCGGTCCTCGGCTATTCCTTCATGGGCAAGGCCCACTCGAACGCGTGGCGCAACGTGAATGCCTTCTACCCCTCGCCGCGGGTCGCCCAGAAGGTGCTGGTGGGCCGGGATCCGGCGCAGGTGCGGGAGGCCGCGCGGCTGTTCGGCTGGGAGGAGAGCGCCACCGACTGGCGCTCCGTCCTCGAGCGGGACGACATCGCCATCGTCGACATCTGCACTCCCGGGCACCTCCACGCCGAGCTCGCCATCGCCGCCCTGGAGGCCGGCAAGCACGTCCTCGTGGAGAAGCCGCTGGCGAACTCCGTACCGGAGGCCGCGCTGATGGCGGCCGCCGCAGTGAAGGCCCGCTCCCGCGGCGTGCAGTCGATGGTCGCCTTCAACTACCGCCGGCTGCCGGCGCTGGCCCTGGCCCGCAGGCTCATCGCCGAAGGCCGGCTCGGAGAGGTCCGGCAGGTGCGCCTGAGCTACCTGCAGGACTGGCTCTCGGACGAGGGCGCCCCGATGTCCTGGCGCCTGCGCAGGGAAACCGCCGGCTCCGGCGCCCTCGGCGACCTCGCCTCCCACGCCGTCGACCAGCTGCTGTACCTCCTCGGGACGCCCGTCGTCTCGGTGTCCGGAACCGTGACCACCTTCGTTCCAACGAGGGAGGGCGGGCACGGACCGGAACCGGTCACCGTCGACGACGCGGCCTGGGCGACGCTGCGGCTGGGCAGCGGTGCCGTGGCCAGCCTCGAGGTCTCCCGGGTCGCCACCGGCCGGAAGAACGCGCTCCAGATCGAGGTGTTCGGCTCCCGGGGCGGGCTGCAGTTCGACCTGGAGCGGCTCAACGAGCTGAGGTTCTTCGACGCCGGAGCCCCGGCCGAGGCCCAGGGGTACAGCAGGATCCTCGCCACGGAGCCCTCCCACCCCTACCTCGAAGCGTGGTGGCCGCCCGGCCACCTACTAGGCTGGGATTCGACGTTCACCAGCCAGGCCGCGGACCTGCTCCGGGCGATCGAGTCCGGAACGGCGCCGTCCCCCTCATTTGAGGACGGGCTCGCGGTGCAGCGGGTGCTTGAGGCCCTGCAGGTCAGCGCGGCCCAGGGCAGCCGGGCGGTGGACCTGTGATGCCGGAGGCCGGGCCCCACGCCCGCTTCCCGAACCGAGGAGATGCTTAGTGGGACGAAACTACACGCTGTTCACGGGCCAGTGGGCCGACCTGCCCTTCGAGAAGGTGGCCGAACTGGCGGGCCAGTGGGGCTACGACGGGCTGGAGATCGCCGTCTCCGGGGACCACCTCGACGCCTGGCGGTGGGACGACGACGCCTACATCCAGGACCGGCTGGACATCCTCGAACGCAACGGGCTGAAGGTCTGGGCCATCTCGAATCACCTCAAGGGCCAGGCGGTCTGCGACGACCCGATCGATTTCCGCCACGAGGCGATCGTCGGGCCCAGGGTCTGGGGCGACGGCGACCCCGAGGGCGTGCGCTCTCGGGCCGCCGAGGAGATGAAGCTGACGGCGCGCCTGGCGCAGCGGCTCGGTGTGAAGACCGTGGTCGGTTTCACCGGGTCCTCGATCTGGCAGTACGTCGCGATGTTCCCGCCGGTCTCCGCCGAGGTTATCGAGGCCGGGTACCGGGACTTCGCGGACCGGTGGAACCCCATCCTCGATGTGTTCGACGAATGCGGCGTCCGCTTCGCCCACGAGGTGCATCCGTCGGAGATCGCCTACGACTACTGGAGCACCCAGCGCGCCCTGGAGGCCATCGGGCACCGCGAGGCGTTCGGCCTGAACTGGGATCCGAGCCACTTTATGTGGCAGCAGATCGATCCCGTGGCGTTCATCTCCGACTTCGCCGACCGGATCTACCACGTTGACTGCAAGGACACGAAGATGCGGATGGGCGGCGGGCGCAACGGCATTCTCTCCTCGCACCTGCCCTGGGGGGACCAGCGCCGGGGCTGGGACTTCGTCTCGACCGGCCGTGGGGACGTGCCCTGGGAGGCAAGCTTCCGGGCCCTGACGGCCATCGGCTACGACGGGCCGATCTCGGTGGAGTGGGAGGACGCGGGCATGGACCGCCTGCAGGGCGCCCCTGAGGCGCTGGCCTTCCTGAAGTCCTTCGACTTCGCCCCGTCCGGCGCCTCTTTCGACGCCGCCTTCAAGCAGTAGCAGGGCCCCGACGTCGAAACTGCAGCTAACCACGCTTTCCCGGGCTCGGAGCGTGGTTAACTGCAGTTTCGGCGGGGAGGGAGCCCCTACCGTCTGGGGAGGTTGCGGAAATTACTGCGGGCCATGCTGACGGCTTCGCCCGCCCCTCCGTTGAGGACCACCTTGGACATCGCCGTGGCGAAACCCACGACCTGGTCCCGCGTGATTTTGGGCGGGATGGACAGGGCCCGCGGGTCGGTAATCAGCTCCACGAGCGCGGGGCCGGGATGGGCGAACGCCTCGCGGTAGGCGCCGGCGATCCCTGCGGGGTCGACGACCCGGGCCGTGTGGAAACCCATGGCGCGGGCCACCTCGGCATAGTTGATGTCCGGCACGTCCACACCGAAATCGGGGAGGCCGTCCACGAGCATCTCGAGTTTGACCATCCCCAGGGTCGAATTGTTGAAGACGACAACCTTGACCGGGAGCCGGGAGGCCACGGCGGTGAGCAGGTCCCCCAGCAGCATGGACAGGCCGCCGTCGCCGGACACCGACACCACTTGACGCCCTGGGTAGGCCGCCTGGGCGCCAAGGGCATGCGGCAGGGCGTTGGCCATGGAGCCGTGGAGATAAGAACCGATCAGCCGGCGCGTCCCCAGGGGGTTGATGTAGCGGGCGGTCCAGACATTGCACATGCCCGTGTCGGCGGTGAAGACGGCATCGGGGGCTGCTGCTTCATCCAGAAGGGAAGCAGCGTACTCCGGGTGGATGGGCCGGATCTTCTCCACATCATGGGTGTACGCGCCGACGGCCTTGTTCATGAGGCGGTCGTGCTTCTTCAGCATCTTCTCGAGGAACTGCCTGTCGGTCTTGGGAACCACCAGCGCCTCGAGTGCCCGCAGCGTGGGCAGGACTTCGGCGTGGACGGCGACGTCGACGTCGGTCCTGCGGCCAAGGTGGTCCGGCGCGCTGTCGACCTGCGCGGTGCGGACGCCGTCGGGCAGGAACTGGTCGTAGGGGAAGTCGGTTCCCAGGAGGAGCAGGAGGTCCGCCCCCTCGATCCCGGCGGCCGCGGCCCCGTAGCCGAGCAGGCCCGTCATGCCGATGTCGAGCGGATTGTCGTACTGGATGAAGTCCTTGCCGCGCAGCGTATGCCCGATCGGGGCGGCGATCTTCTCCGCAAGGGCGATCACGTCGTCGTGGGCGCCCTCGACGCCGGCTCCACAGAAAATGGCGACGGTTCCGGCATCATTGATCGCTGTGGCTAGGGCGCGGACTGCGTCGGGGTGCGGAACGAGCGTGCCGCGGATGAAGGGGGCACACAGCGGGGTGTCCGCCACCGCATCGTGCTCGGCGAGGTCCCCGGGAAGCACCACGACGCCGACACCGCGCAGCCCCACGGCGTGCTGGATGGCGCTCTGCATGACCCGCGGGCCCTGCGCCGCGGTGCTGATGAGTTCGGAGTACACGGAACATTCGCTGAAGAGCCGGTCCGGGTGGGTCTCCTGGAAGTACCCGGTCCCGATCTGCCGGCTGGGTATGTGCGAGGCGATGGCGAGGACGGGGGCGCCGCTCCGCTGCGCATCGAAAAGCCCATTGATCAGGTGCAGGTTCCCCGGCCCCGCCGAACCGGCGCAGACGGCCAGCCGGCCCGTGAGTTGGGCTTCGGCCGCCGCGGCAAAGGCGGCAGATTCCTCATGGCGGACGTGGATCCAGTCGATACCCCCCTTGGCGCTCCCTCCGGTCTGCCGGACGGCATCCACGATGGAATTGAGGCTGTCCCCCACGATGCCGTAGATGCGCTGCACCCCTGCGGATTGGAGCTGTTGAACGAGCTGGTGAGCAAGATTCTTGGCCATCAGGGTCTCCTGGAGGTAAGCGCTGGTGCCCTTGCAGTCGCCAGTGTAGGCGGGCTCCGGCGGCCCCCGCCCGAAACCCCGTCACAAAAGGTCCGCCCGCTGCCACAAATCCCCCTCTGGGGAGGCCGCGCCCGGCGCAGCGCAGGTGGCCGCCGAGACTGCAACTCACCACGCTTTGCCCGCCGCTGCGGGTGGTTACCTGCCGTTTCGGCGGGAGGCTCCGCACCCGGGCGCCGGAGGGCCGACCTTACGCATCCTTCACCCGGAAGGAATCCGGCACGGGGGAAGCCGAGTGGCGGGCAGTACGGGGGTCCCGTTCGAGGCCCGAGGGTTGGGTGAGGATTGAATACAGCTCGGGTCGGCGGCCCAGGAGCCAGCGCCGGCCGGTTGCCAGTGGCAGTAAGTCCAGGTCCAGGTCGGCCGTGACGACAGCGGTGTCGGGGACGGGCGTCTCGGCAATGATGCGGCCGTAGGGGTCGAGGATCATGGCGTTCCCGGTGCGGATTTCGTCGTCATCGGGGCCGATCCCGTTGCTGAACAGGACAAAGATGCCATTGTCATGGGCACGCGACGGCAGCCAGCGCATCAGCCACCCGCGCCCGGACGGCCCGTTAACCGCCGCCAGGAGTGCCTCGGGATCATCATGCCGGTTATCCCAGAGGGTGCGTGGGAGGGGGCGCATTCCGTGAGGGCTCATGGATTTCGTGCCTCCGGTCTGGTGAGGGGCTATCAGGACCGTGGCGCCCAGCAGCGCGACAGCCCGCACATTCTCGACGAGGTTGTTGTCCCAGCAGATGAGGATCCCCATCCGCGCGCCCCAGGGAGTGTCGAAAACCGTGTACGAGTCCCCGCTCGAGATCGCTTCGTGCTCGAACGCATGAAGTTTGCGGTGGACGTGCACTTCACCATCGGGCAGGCAGACGGCATAGGAGTTGTAGAGGGTATCCCCCGCCGCTTCAAGGAATCCCACTCCGATACCGAGCCCAAGTTCCATGGCCAGCTGCCGCACCTCGGCGACGGCCGGGCCGTCTTGGCGCTGGGCCAGTTCCCGCAGCCGGGACGCGGGCTGGCGGGTGAGATGCCAGTAACCCAGGAGGCACATCTCCGGGAAGGAGATCAACTGCACACCGTCCGCGGCTGCCTGCCCTGACAGCGTCCGAATGATCCCTAGATTGGCCCCAATATCGTCAGGAACAGGCTCAAACTGGACTACTGCTGCACGAATCGCGTTCACCGAAGGCACCACTTCACAGCATCCCCCTGGGATGGGTTGGTTGAACTCTCATAGCTCCAACGGATAGTAGGAGCGTCGGCCCGGATTCAAGTCAACCTCCCGGCCGCCCGTCCGTCCAGCCAGTCCATGCGTCCGGTCCGCCAGGGCCTCCTTCACCGAGGCTGCAGCACACCACGCTCCGCTCGCCGCTGAGGGTGGTTACCTGCAATTTCGGCGGGAGTGCGGGTGGCATGGCGAGGGCTGGGAACTCAACAGGACCGTCCCTTGAACGCGCCTGCGGGCCTCCGCACTACCCTGCCCGCCAGCATTTCGCCTTGACAGGCATGCCCCTCAATGTAATCTTTATCACAGCAGAAAACCGGTTTTTCAGCCGCATCAGGCGAAGAGCGCGCTCCGCGCCGCCGGAATACTACTGAGGAGAAACACATGGGATCACTTGAGGGCAAGGTAGCACTCATCACCGGCGCCGCTTCTGGAATGGGCAAGGCTATGGCGGTCGGGTTCGCCGGAGAAGGCGCACATGTCGTCATCGCCGACCTGAACCTGGACGGGGCGAAGGAGGCCGCCGAGGCCATCCGCTCCACGGGAGGATCGGCCTCGGCCGTTTCCCTCAACGTCGCAGATCCCCAGCAGTCCAAGGCCGTCACCGAAGACATCGTGAACGAGCACGGCAGGATCGACATTCTGGTCAACAACGCGGGCATCGGCCTGATCAAGCCGCTCTGGGAGACCACCCCCGAAGAGTGGGACCGCATCATGAACGTCAACGTCAAGGGCCTGTTCTTCCTGACCCAGGCGGTGTGTGAACCCATGCGCAAGCAGCGCAGCGGCAAGATCATCAATATGGCCTCCATCGCCGGCCGCCGCGGCGAGGCACTCGTCGCCGCCTACTGCGCCTCCAAGGCCACGGTCATCTCCATCACCCAGTCCACCGCCATGGCCATGGCCGAGTACGGCGTCAACGTCAACGCGATGGCACCGGGCATCGTCGACACCCCCTACTGGAAGGAAGTCGACAAGCAGTTCGGCGAGATCACCGGAAAGGCCGAGGGCGAGACCTTTAAGAGCGCCGCCGACATGATCCCGCTGGGCCGCACCTCCGTTCCCGAGGACGTCGTGCCGCTGGCGATCTTCCTTGCCGGCCCCGGCTCGGACTACATCACGGCCCAGACCTACAACGTCGAGGGCGGAATGGTCATGAGCTGAGCCTTCCGGCCCAACCCCATCCCCAACCTGTTCCCGAAAGGACAGTCGTGAGCTTTTCCCTCCTGAGCGAGAACTCCCTGCTTGGATCAACACCCGCCATGCTCGTGGGCGGACGGTGGGTCTCCACCGAGGAAACCCGGCCCGTCGACAACCCGGCCACCGGCGAGGTGCTCACCGAAGTGCCCGAGGCCGGCCCGGAACACCTTGAGGAGACGCTCGCCGTCGCCTACAAGGCCCAGAAGGACTGGGGCCGGCGCACCTACGCGGAGCGCGCCGACGTCCTGGCCGCCGTCATCGACGCCGTCGAGGAGCACGCCGAGGAACTTGCGCAGATCGTCGTCGCCGAACAGGGCAAGACGATCACCGAGGCGCGCGGGGAAATCGGCGGGGTCAAGGCCTTCTTCGACTTCGCGCTCACCCAGAAGTACCGCAACGTCGGCGAGGTGGTCGCCTCCTCGGCGGCCAACCGCCAGCTGATGGTGCGCGAGGAACCCATCGGCATCGTCGCGGCGATCATCCCGTGGAACTTCCCGGCGGCGATCTTCGCCCGAAAGGTTGCCCCCGCCCTGATGGCCGGCAACGCCATCGTGCTCAAGCCCAGCGAGCTGACCCCCCTGTCCGCCCTTGCCATGGCGAAGGTCTGCGAGAAGGCAGGCGTCCCTGCCGGTTTGGTGAGCGTCCTCACCGGCGGGGGCCGCAGCATCGGCAAGGCCCTCGTCGAACACCCGCTGGTGGGCATGGTCACCGTGACCGGGTCGACCCGCGCGGGCCGGGAAATCCTGGCCCAGGCGGCCCACAAGGTCATCCCGGTGTCCCTCGAACTGGGCGGCAAGGCCCCCGTCATCGTCTTCGACGACGCCGATCTCGACCTGGCCGTGCAGGAGGCGTTCGAGTCGCGGTTCTGGAACTGCGGGCAGGTCTGCACCTGCAACGAGCGCACCTACGTCCAGCGGGGGGTGCACGACGAGTTCGTGCGGCGCCTCCTGGAAAAGGTGAACGGGCTCGTGGTCGGCGACCCGCTGGACGAGGGCAGCCAGATCGGCCCCAAGGTCTCCCAGGCCGAATGGGACAAGGTCAAGGCCTTCGTCGACGGCGCGGTCGGCGCCGGTGCGCGGCTTGAGACCGGCGGCGGCCGGCCCGAGGACCTCAAGGACGACAAGGGGTTCTGGTTCGCCCCCACCGTCCTGACCGGGGTCAGCAACGAGATGGACATCGTGCAGCAGGAAGTGTTCGGCCCGGTGCTTCCAATCATTCCCTTCGACACCTACGACGAGGTGGTGGAGTACGCCAACTCGACCGACTACGGCCTGACGGCGTACGCCTACACCGAGGACTTCCGGACGGCCCTCTCGCTCACCGAGGACCTGGAGTTCGGCGAGGTGTACATCAACCAGACCGGACCCGAGCAGGTGCAGGGCTTCCACACCGGTTGGAAAATGTCCGGTCTGGGCGGCGACGACGGCCAGCACGGCTTCGAGCGCTACACCCGCAAGAAAACTGTCTACCTGGACTACCGGCGCGGCAGCTAGCCGCCTCCGCCTTCGAGGCCCCGCCACAGCAGTCGGGGCCGCAGCCGAGCACGAACCTCAACAAGGAAGTTGGAATCATGAATCTGCACGCCACCCCGATCCTCAAGTCCCTGGCCTGTGCCGCCGTGCTGGGCTTCGCCCTGACCGGCTGCACCAACACGGGGACCACCACCGGGGGCTCGGGAGGCGGCTCCGAGACCCCTGAGGGAACTCAGCAGTCCGTCGCCTCCTCCGAGGGCCCCACCTGCTCCATCGAGGACTACGGAGCCGAGAAGATCGACCTGAAGGACGCCGTCGTCGGGTTCTCCCAGTCGGAGAAGGAGGACAACCCCTTCCGCATCGCCGAGACGCAGTCGATCAAGGATGAAGCCGAGAAGCTGGGGGTGAAGAAGCTGATCACCACCAACGCGCAGTCGACCCTGTCCAAGCAGATCTCCGACATCCAGGACATGATCTCCCAGGGCGCCCAGGCGCTCATCGTCGCTCCCCTGAACTCCGACGGCCTGGAGCCTGCCCTGCAGGCGGCCCGCGACAAGAACATCCCGGTCATCACCATCGACCGCAAGGTCAACGCGACCCCCTGCGAGGACTACGTCACCTTCCTGGGTTCGAACTTCGTGGAGCAGGGCAAGCGCGCCGCCGACCAGCTGATCGAGGGCACCGGCGGGGAGGCGAAGGTCGCGATCCTGCTGGGCTCCTCCGGCAACGCCGTGACCACCGACCGGACCAAGGGATTCAAGGACCAGGTCGCCGCCGAGGCGCCGGGTATCGAGATCGTGGCCGAGCAGACCGGCGACTTCGCCCGCGACAAGGGCCAGTCGGTCACCGAACAGCTGCTCCAGGCCAACCCGGACATCACCGCGATCTACGCGGAGAACGACGAGATGGGCCTCGGCGCCCAGGCGGCGATCGTCGCTGCGGGCAAGACACCGGGCGAGGACATCCAGATCTACTCCATCGACGGCACCCGGAACGCGGTCGAACAGATCACCGCCGGCTCCTACAACGGCGTCATCGAATCCAACCCCCGCTTCGGTCCGCTGGCCTTCAAGACCCTGGTCGAGTTCATGGATGGCAAGCCGGTGGGGCAGGACATCATCATCGCCGATTCGGAATACGACCCCTCGAATGCTGCCGAACGGGTGAACTCCGCGTACTGATTCCCCGGGGGCGGGGCCGCACCGGTCCCGCCCTCCACCACCGTTCCAGAAAGGCAGCGAACGTGACAGACCAGCTCAGCACCGCCGCACCGGCGCCCGTGCTCGAAGCCCGCGGAGTGGGCAAGACCTTCACCGGAGTCGCGGCCCTGCAGGGCGTCGACTTCACCCTCCGCGCCGGTGAAAGCCTCGCCCTGATGGGAGAGAACGGCGCCGGGAAGTCGACGCTGATCAAGGTCCTCACCGGGGTGTACCAGCCGGACGAGGGCCAGATGTTCCTCCATGGCGAACCGGCAAGCTTCGCCAAACCGGTTGACGCCCAGCACGCCGGGATCAGCACCATCTACCAGGAGGTCAATCTCGTCCCCCTGATGACGGTGGCCCAGAACATCTTCCTGGGCCGCGAGCCCCGGAACCGGTTCGGCCTGATCGACTTCCGGAAAATGCAGGAGGACGCCCGCGCCCTCCTGGCCACTTACGACATCCACGTCGACGTGCGCCGTCCGCTGCGCAGTCTGGCCCTCGGCATGCAGCAGATGGTCGCGCTCGCCCGGGCCGTCTCCATCGACGCCCGCGTGGTCATCATGGATGAACCGACGTCGTCGCTCGAGGCCCGCGAGGTGGAGACCCTCTTCCGGGTGATCGGGATGCTCCGCTCGCAGGGCATTGCAATCGTCTACGTCAGCCACCGGATGGACGAGATTTTCGCCATCTGCGAAACGGTCACGGTCCTGCGGGACGGCAAGGTGGTCCACAACGGGCGCCTGGCCGACCTGTCCCGGGTCGAACTGGTGGCGCTGATGCTCGGACGGTCGGTCGAGAAGGTCAAGCGCGGCGGCGTGACCGCCTTCGGCGAGGTCAAGGAGGGCGAGGGCGAACCGGTCCTCACCGCCCGGGATCTGAGCCGCAAACACCAGATCAGCGGCATCGGCCTGGACATCCGGCCCGGCGAAGTTGTGGGCCTGGGCGGCCTGCTCGGCTCCGGGCGCTCCGAGACGCTCAAGGCGATGGCCGGGGTCATGCAGCTGGACGAGGGAAGCCTCACCGTCGACGGGAAGCGCGTGCGCAGCGGGTCGGTCGCGGCCGCCATTAAGGCGGGAGTGGTCATGCTCCCCGAGGACCGGAAGGCCGAAGGCATCATCCCGAACCTCTCCATCCGCGACAACATCGTCCTGGCCGCCCTGCCGCGCCTCTCGCGCGCCGGGTTCACCTCGCGCGCCAAGCAGGACGCCATCGTCGACGTGTTCATGAAGCGCCTGCGGATCAAGGCCGCGAGCCCCAACCAGGTGGTGTCCGAGCTGTCAGGCGGCAACCAGCAGAAGGTAATGATCGCCCGCTGGCTGGCCATGAACCCGAAGGTCCTGCTGCTCGACGAGCCCACCCGCGGGATCGATGTCGGCGCCAAGGCCGAGGTCCAGGCGCTCATCAACGAGCTGGCCGACGAAGGCCTGGCGATCGTCCTGGTCTCCTCCGAACTCGAGGAAGTCGTCGAGGGATCCGCGCGCGTCGTCGTCCTGCGCGACGGCTCCGTCGAGCGGGAGCTGCGCGGCAGCGAGGTCACCGAGCAACACCTCATGGCCGCGCTGGTGGGCGAAAACCACTCACCGGCCGAAGAGTCACCAGCTGAGATTAAGGAACGCCTGTGAGTACCGTTACGTCCGCTGTCCGCCTGCCGCAGAAGGGATCGGCGCTGGTCTTCCTCCAGCGGTACGGCGTGTACCTGGCCATTGCGCTGCTCCTGCTGTTCAACCTGTTCTTCACCCCGAACTTCATGACGATCGATAACTTCCGCGTCCAGTTCATCCAGGTGGTTCCGGTGCTCATCGTGGCCCTCGGCATGGCCCTGGTGATCGGCACGGAGGGCATCGACCTCAGCGTCGGTGCGGTCATGGCCCTTTCCGCCGCGGTGATCCCCCTTTACATCGGGTACGGCCCGCTGCCGGCGGCGATCCTGGCGGTCCTCGCCGGCTGCCTGATCGGGCTGGCCAACGGCACGATGATCGCGCTCATCGGGGTGCAGCCGATCGTGGCGACCCTCTCCCTTATGGTCGCCGGGCGCGGCATCGCCCTGCTGGTGGCCGACGAGCAGCTCAAGTCCGTCATCGACCCGGGCTTCCTGGCCCTGGGCCGGGGAACCATCGCCGGGGTGCCCTACAGCGTCCTGCTCGCCCTGGTCCTCGTGGGCCTGGTGGCGGTGCTGGTGAACCGGACGACCTTCGGCAAGCAATTGGTCTCGATCGGCGGAAGCCGGCGGGCCGCCGAGCTCGCCGGGCTGCCGGTGAAGCGCGTGCTGATCACCATCTACATCCTGGCGGCCGCGCTCGCCTCCATCGCCGGCATCATTCAGACCGCCCGGCTCAGCGCCTCGGTGCCCTCGACCGTCGGGAACCTCATTGAACTGTCGGCGATCACCGCCGTCGTGATCGGCGGCACCCCGCTCAGCGGCGGCCAGGTGAAGGTTTTGGGGACCGTCGCCGGCGCCCTGCTCCTTCAGCTCATCGCGGCGTCGCTGATTAAGCACAATGTGCCCGATGCGTACTCCCAGATCACCCAGGCCGTCATCATCCTCCTCGCGGTCTACCTCCAGCGTGGAAAGGCGGTGCTCAAGTGAGCCTGGCCCTCGAACCCAGTGTCGGACCGGCAACGACCAAGCAGGTCACGCGCGAGCGCATCGCCGGGAACGTGCAGCGCTACGGGGCGGCAATCGTCCTGGGGCTGCTGCTGGTGGTCGGCAGCTTTGCCTTCCCCACCTTCCCCACCCTGAGCAACTTCACAAATATCGCCACCCAGTCCTCGTTCCTGCTTATCGTCGCCGTCGGCATGACCTTCGTCATCCTGACCGGCGGGATCGACCTCTCGGTCGGCTCCGTCTACGCGCTCGGCGGGATCCTCGCCGCCTACGGCTCCACCTGGGGGATCGCCGGCGCAGTGCTCCTGCCGCTGCTGGCCTGCGGGACTGTTGGCATTCTCCAGGGTCTGCTGATCGCCTATGGCGGGATGGCGCCCTTCATCGTCACGCTGGCGGGCCTGCTCGGCATCCGCGGCCTGGTCTTCGCCCTGACCAACGAGGGTGCCAACACCCCGCTGATCAAGGACGCATCGGTGACCGCCCTGGGCCAGGGCGGCATGCTGGGCCTGCGCTGGCCGGTGGTGATCGCCGTGGTCGTCGTGGTCATCGGGTCGGTGCTGCTCGCCCGCGGCAGGGGCTCCCAGACGGTCCTAGCCGTCGGCGGCTCCGAGAGCGCGGCGGTGCTGATGGGCCTGCCGGTGGCCCGCGTGAAGTTCAGCGTCTACGTGGTGAGCGGCCTGTGTGCCGGCCTCGCGGGGGCGCTGAACGCGGCCTACTCCTCCTCGGGCGTGCCGACCGTCGGCGTTGGGCTTGAACTGAGCGCCATCGCCGCCGTCGTCATCGGCGGAACGCTGCTCACCGGCGGCCGCGGCAACCTGATCGGTACGACGGCGGGCGTGCTGCTGCTGACCGTCATCCAGAACCTGATTAACCAGATCGGCTCCCTCACGTCCTCGGTGCAGGCGGTGGTGTCCGGGATCTTCCTGGCCGTCGTGGTCATCATCCAGACGGTGCTTTCCCGCACCCAGCGGTTGTAGCCAGGCAGGCGGTTATCGGGGCGTCCTACCAGCGGTCAGCGCAGGTAGGACGCCCCGTTTGCGTCGACCACGGTTCCGCTGACCCACTCCGGGGCGCCGGTCGCCAGCCACAGCACGACGGCGGCAACCTCCTCCGGCTCGGCGACCCGCCCGAACGGGCTCTGGGCGCGGACGGCGTCGCCCTGGGCGCCCTGCAGCACCGGCCGGCCCATTCGAGTGTCGACGAATCCGGGCGCGACGGCGGCCGCGACGATGCCGTGCGGGGCCAGGGCCACGGCGAGCGACTGGGTCATTGAGTGGAGGGCTGCCTTGCTCGCGCCGTACGCGGGGGTGGTCGGTTCACCCCGGTAGGCGCCGCGGGAGCCCACACTGATCAGCCGCCCGCCGGCGGGTCCCCGGGAGCGGTGGATCAGGTGGTCGGCCATCAGCCAGGACAGGTTGGCCGGGCCCATCAGGTTGACCTCGAGGGTGTGCCGCCACGCCTGCTGCCAGTCGGCATAAGAGGTGCCGTCCACGGGGTGGGCTTGGAAGATGCCCGCGTTGTTGACCAGCACGTCGATGCCGTCGAGTTCCCGCGCCGCCTCGTCGAAGACCCGCCGGCAGGACTCGGGCGAGGCGAGATCGCCGACGACGACGACGTGGCCGTCACCGGGCAGCCCGGCCCGCACCCGCTCGGCGGCGTCGGCGTCGTGCCCTGCGTGCACGGCCACCCGGTGACCGGCGTCCGCGAGTGCGTACGCAATGGCTGCGCCGATGCCGCGCCCGGCACCCGTCACGAGACTTGAGGTCGTTGGGCTCGATGTCGTCATTCCGGCGACGATACCGAACCGGGGCCCAGGTGGCCATCGGATTCCCCGGGAGTCGCTTCCCGGGCGAGTTGCACGGCCGCCGCGGACAAGCGCAGGACCGGCTCAGCTCTCCTGATTGCGCAGGTACGTCAACACAGCCGCAACCCGGCGGTTCTGATCGTCGTTGGGCGGCAAGTCAAGCTTCATCATGACGTTTCCAATATGCTTGACGACCGCTGCCTCAGAAACAAACAGACGCCGCGCGATAGCACCGTTGGAGTGGCCCTCGGCCATGACGGCCAGCACCTCCCGCTCACGGGGAGTAAGCCCCGCCAACGGATCGCGGCGCCGCCTGATCATCTGACTGATAACCGCCGGGTCAACCGCCGTACCGCCGGCATGAACGCGGCGCAGCGTGTCCGTGAAGTCCGCGACGTCGCTGACCCTGTCCTTGAGCAGGTAACCAATTCCGACTCCACCGGCGCTGTCGAGCAGTTCGGCAACGTAGCTCTGCTCGACATACTGACTCAGGACCACCACCGGAAGGGAAGGGTTTTCTTCACGCAGGCGCACCGCCGCGACGAGCCCCTCAGAGCGGAACGTCGGCGGCATGCGCACATCGGTGACCACGAGGTCCGGCGAGGCGTCGCGTCCAGCGGCGATCAACTTCTCGCCCGTATCCACCGCCGCGGCGACGACGAACCCGTTACGTTCGAGCAGCACCTGCAGTCCCTCGCGCAATAACGCGTTGTCCTCAGCGATGACCACCCGCACCGGTTCCAATGCGGCCGGGCCGGTGGTAGCGGAATCAGTCATCCGGGTGGCCCTTCTCAACTGCGGGGACGGTGATGGTGATCGTGATGGCCGTCGGTCCACCCAGAGGCGAGTCGATCTCCAGGTCTCCATCCAGGGCGGCGATGCGGTCAGAGATGCCGTCGAGTCCGCCGTTGGCCCGATGGGCAGTGCCTGCTCCACCGCCACCATCGTCTCGGACCCGGACCTCCAGGAGTCCGGGCGCGGGCCGCTGGAGCCGGACCTCGGCCTGCCCGGCATTTGCGTGCTTGACGACGTTGGTGAGGAGTTCGGCGACGCAAAAGTACAGGTTGGTCTCAATCTCCGTAGGCAAGCGGCCGGTCAGCCGGTCCTCGACAGCGATGGGGAGGGTAAGCGTGTCGGCCAGTTCACGGATCGCTGCGCCGAGGCCGTGATCGATGAGGACCTGGGGATGGATGTTTCGGACGAAGCTGCGCAAGGCACCCAGGGTCTGCTTTGCCTGGTCCTGGGCGCGGGCCACGTCAGAGCGGCCAGGGGCATCATCTGGCATGGCGGCCAGCGCGAGCCCGAGCGTCATGCTGACTGACAACAGCTGCGGCTGCACGCCATCGTGCAGATCCCGCTCGATCCGGCGGCGTTCGATGTCGAAGGCACGCACCAGGCGCGCCCGCGACTGCGCGGTCAGAGTCAGGTCATGCTGGAGGCGCTGCTCCGGCCGGGTCAACACCTGGAGGACCAGCAAGGCATGAGCCTTGGAGAAAGCCGGTGAGGTGAAAACGAGCCCGGTGAGCACAGCGACTCCGATGACCGATGCCAACACCGACTGGGGTATGGTGCTCACCGTGAACGGCCCAATAATCACCGGGTCTCCCATTGCCGTCAGCAGCGGGCTGATCAGTGCGACAAGGGATACCAAGACGATCAGCGCAGCGAAGACCGCGATGGCCCCGCCGATCGTGAGCATCATCACGGTGTAGGCCAACGGGCGGATGAGGGTCCGCGGCTCACGGAGCCGGATACCCGGAGGCCCCCCAGCGGATCGGTCGAGCAGAGCGGTCCCGCCGCTCCAGTCGGCCCGGGCAAGAACGACCGAGATAAGCGGGAGTCCCACACCCAGCAGCGCCAGACCCGCGGTGACCAGGCCCGCAGCGGTATCGGTGCCGCGCACAGGGCCGGTGAGCGCAATCCCGATCGGTGTGCCCAGCAGCACGACAACGAAGATGACCACCAGGGCCCGGATGCAGACGGCCGCAGAGTAGAGCACCGCTCTCCAGCGCCTGATGACCGGCAGGGCCTGATGTGTTGACTCCGCAGTGATCACCTGACCAGTGTAGAGACGAACCGGCCCGAAGAACGTAGGGTCAGCCATACCTTGGATCGACGGGTTGGCCCCACTGCGCAGCCCGGGGGTCCTGCGGTGTGATTGATGCATGACCACAACCGCCCCGCACAGCACCGTGCTGCAGCTCAACGATGTGACACGCACCTACCAGTCAGGCAAGTCCACCCTCACGGCGCTCGACCGTGTCACGATCGGGCTTCGTCGTGGTTCCTGGACGGCGATCATGGGGCCATCGGGGTCAGGCAAGTCCACCCTCCTGAACAGTGCTGCCGGGCTGGACACCCCTGACTCAGGACAGATCCTCCTCAACGGCGACGATATCGCGAGCCTCAGCGATGACGTGCTGACCCGGATGCGGCGCACAGAGATCGGATTCATCTTCCAGCAGTTCAACCTCGTCGCGGCCCTCAGCGCAGCGCAGAACGTCGCCCTGCCGCTGCGTCTGGCCGGACGCCGTGACGCCAACAGGGCCGCGGCCGAGGCCCTCAACTCCGTGGGCCTGGGCAAGCACACCCGCCATAAGCCACGCGAACTCTCCGGCGGGCAGCAACAACGCGTCGCCATCGCCCGCGCCCTGGCCACCCGGCCGAGCATCCTGTTCGCTGACGAGCCCACCGGAGCCCTGGACAGTGCCTCCGCAGCCACGGTGCTGGATCTCCTTCGCGCCCTGGTCGATGAGCAGGCCCAGACAATCCTGATGGTCACCCATGATCCGTCGGCCGCCGCCCGCGCCGACCACGTGGCGTTCCTGCGCGACGGACGCCTCGTCACAACTCTGAACGGCGCCGACGCGAACCAGATCGCCGCCACCCTCGCCGAGCTCGAGACACTGGCCGGTACGGGAGTGCAGGGATGATCCGCCTGGCCCTGCGCACCTTCGCCGACCGCTGGCAGCTCTTCGTCGGCACCCTCCTGGCCGTGACCGCCGGGGTCGCCATCGTCCACGCAGGCCTGACGATCATCCTCGGCGTCGAGGACGCCGACGCACCCACCGGTTTGACCCCCGAACAAGCAGAAGCATTCCACCTGGCTGCCTCCGATGCCAGCCAGCTGACCGGGATAGCGTTGATGATCGGCATTTTCCTCACCATCTTCGTTGTCGGCTCGACTTTCGGGTTTGCCGTTGACCAGCGCCGGGGTGATCTTGCCATCCTCAGACTCGGCGGCGTGACCAGGCGCCAGGTCCGCAGGCTCCTGCTCGGTGAAGCCTTCCTCGCCGCGCTGCTTGGCGCGTTGGCCGGGGCCCTGCTCGGAACAGTACTGACCACCGCGCAGCGATTTCTTCTGTCCCGGCTCGGCTTCTTCCCCGAAGGCCTCGCGACCCCCATCCAACCCGCAGTCCTGGTGGTCGACCTGATCGCCGCCCTCACGGTCTGCCTCGCCGGCGCCCGGGGTGCAGCCAAGAGCGCCACCAAAGTCAGTCCCCTGGATGCGCTGCGCCGCAGCAGCGGTGAACGGCGCGTCATGACCCTGGGTCGATGGATCGTGGCCATCACTGCCTTGGCGCTGACCGCCCTCCAGACCTACGTCGCCGCGACGGCCGGCGGATTGGTCCTCCCACTGCTGCTCGGCCTTGGCATCATCATGACCGGATCGGTCGCGATGAGCCGGCTCTCACCCCTGCTCGTGCCCGCCGCGGCTCTGGCCCTCACGCCCTGGTCGCGCCGCTCACCGGTCACGGGCCTGGCAGTGGCGAACCTGCGCGACGCTGTGCGCCGCACCGCCGCAGGCGCGGCGCCGATGATTGTGCTCGTCAGTCTCGTCATGGGCCTCCAAGGAATCGTGAACACCCAAACCGAATCCGGCGCCGCCACGCTGATCTTCGACGCCGACCTGATCGCTACCGGCGAGAACATCGACCTGAGCGCGCTGGAGAATATCAACGGAATTTCCCTCGCCTCACCCGAGACGGTCGTGCCACTGTCCGTGCAGCTCACCACGGGCGGCGCCACCACCACCGGCCCCGGAACCGTCGTCGCCGTCGACCCCGACGCGTTCAACGCCACCCATCTGCAACAGGCGGACAGCGGTCGTGTGGCCGACTTCGGCCCCGACAGCCTCATTTTCGGTCCCGGCCTGGAATCAACCATCGATGGCGCATACGACCAGATCACCGTCGAGATTGACGGCCGGACCCTTGTCCTGAGCGAGGCCGCCAGGATGTCCGCAACCCCCACCGGAACCGACGGCTACTACATCGACCGCTCACTGCTGCCCACCGACCTGCTCCAGGGGCCCACCACCGTCCTGGTCCAGCTCGCTCCCGGCGTCGAGACGGCCGTGGTCGAATCCGCACTCACCGCCGCAGGCGCGTCCACGGTGCAGACACCGGCGGAGTTCACGGAAGAACAGAACAGAGCCAACGCCGCGGGAAACCGTGCCGTAATGGTCATGATCGTCGGGCTCGGCAGCCTCTACGCCCTCATCAGCGTGCTCAGCACGCTCGCCATCTCCATCAGTCAACGCCGCAGCGAACTGGCGACACTGCGGCTCAGTGGCCTCACCCGGCGCCAGATCCAGCACAGCACCGTCATCGAAGCCCTGGCCGTCACTACCATCGGCCTCATCCTCGGCGCCGCCGCTGCAGTCCTCTCCCTCGTCGGACTGTGGGCATCGACCTACCGCCTCTACGGCGCGCCGGTCATCGCGATCCCCTGGACGCTCCTGGGCGCCATCACCCTGCTCGTTGCCACGCTCACCACCATCACCGCCCTTCTGGCAACACGAGCAGCCATGAAGGTCCCGGCCATCCGGGCCCTCGGAGCACACGAATGAGCCGGAAAGTATCAGCCCGGCTCGGAACGTCGGCCCAGAAGACGCACCTGTCGTCCCTCAGGTCGCCGCCTGATCCGAACTGACCGCAGCCGGGACCCCTTCATCCCGTTCCCCGGAATCACACCGCTGCCAAGGATCTGGCCGACCCGCTTCTCGACGCTCCGCCCGGAGTAAGGCCGCCGCTCAACCGCGCAGCTGATGCCCAACACCCTGGCCCATGCCCTGATCAGCGCACCCAAGGCACTCGCCGGCGCGGGCTCTCTCGGAGCCCTCACCGTCCTGACCGGGCTCCTGCTGACCGGCGCCGGCTTCAGCCTGAAACGCCGCAGCCTCCAACCCACCAACCAACCCTCCAACGAACCCCACACCCCCCCACACACCGCATCGGAGCACTGACATGAAACACACCCCCAAATTCGCGGTCATCACCACCGCACTGGCCGCCTCGCTCGCGTTCACCGCCTGCGCCTCCCCGGCCGCCACCAAGGACGCCCCCGAGAAAGCACCGAAGGTGCTGACCAGCATCGCCGAACGACTCGTCGAGGAAGGCTACCCGGGCGCGATCATCACCCGCACCTCCCCGGACGGCACCGCCGAAACCGCCACCGCCGGCACCGCGGACCTCGACGCCGACGCACCGGTCCCCGCTGACGGTGAAGTGCGCGTTGGAAGCGCCAGCAAGCCATTCTCCGCGGTGGTGGCTTTGCAGCTGGTGGAAGAAGGACTCCTGGAGCTGGACCGAAGCGTCGAAACCTACCTCCCCGGCCTCATCAAGGGGAAGGGAATCGACCCGAAGGCCATCACCGTCCGGCAGCTGCTCCAGCACACCAGCGGCCTGCCCGAGTACACCGACCTCGTCGTCAAAGAAGCGTTCGCCGACCGCGACGTCTACCGCTCACCCCGGGACGTGCTCGACATCGCTCTCGGACAGCCCGCGATCTTCCCCGCAGGAGAACGGCATCAATACACCAACACCAACTACATCGTTCTGGGCCTGATCATCGAACGCGTCACCCAACGGCCCCTGGCCGAACAGATCCACGATCGGATCGTCACCCCCCTGGACCTGAAGCACACCTACCTGCCAGACCCGGGAGAGACCGGGCTGCGCGGTGAGCATCCCCTGGGCTACCACATCGACGCCGACGGAGAACTGCGCGAGATCACCGAGTACGATTCTTCGACGGCCTGGGCATCCGGGGCGATGGTATCCACACCGGCTGAGCTCAACACCTTCATGAAAGCCGTCCTCGACGGCGAGCTCCTGGAACCGGCCGAACTGGACCAGATGCTCACCGGCATCCCCACCGGCGACAAAATCATCCCCGGAAACACATACGGGCTGGGGATCGAAAGCAGCGAACTGGGCGGCGGCACAACCTGGGGCCATAACGGCTACATCCCCGGCTACCAGACGATCAACACAGTCGCAGAGGACGGCACCGCCGTCACCATCACCCTCACAGCCCTGCCAAACGCCATCTACGACGGCCCCCTCGACGGCCCCACGGAAGAATTCCTCGATTTCGCCCGCTTGTCCATCGACGCCCTCGGCGAAGCCCTCAGCACACCCTGACCCGTTCGCCCGAAACGCCGCAGCCTCCAACCCGCCACCCAACCCTCGAACCAACTCTCCAACCCGAATGGTTTTCGCATGACTTCCCATCCCCATGTCCAAGGACGTACCCAAGATCGAAGTGGCCCGACGCCTCAACATCGAACGGAGCACCCTGTACCGGGCACTGAACCGGTGAGGACCGAAATGGATGTGTCTCGTGATCGATACGTCATCGACGGATACGACGAGCTCCAAAAAGCCGCCCGCATCCACGTGTCGCGCATCAGTGGCGAGGAGGGCCTGCAGGTACCAGGAGTCAGCATTGTTCGGTCCGTAGGGCCGGGCCCAGCTCGGGCCGACGCCTACTTTGCAACGCGCAAAGGCCCACCCACGATCGAAGTCACTGAGCGCGCCCTGCGTGAGCTGTCCCTCGAGGGACTGACCTTCCTGCTCGCGCACGAGCTCGGGCATTTCGCGGATGCGGCGCGGTTCGCGAGAAGAACCCGCGTGCTCGTTGCGGTTTTCTCCCTTGCGGGAGTGCTGATGTTGGGGGGCTTTCTAGCGGCCGCCCTCGCGGGCTACTTCAACGCCAGCTCGTATGGTGGATTCGCCGTCCTGGTGATCGGCTTGGTCACCTTGGGTGTTTGGTTGCTTATGGCGTGTGCGATGGGTCGGGAAGGGGAGATGCGCGCTGACATGTTTGCTCTACGCCATGACCCAGAGCTGACAGGCGCACGTGAAGTGTTCGACTCGTGGGAAGTAGACAAACCGGAAGCAACAGAGCCCATGACGCTGACGCGAAGAGTGTCATTCCTTTTTCGGACCCGCCCCTACCGATCCACGAGGCTCCGAGCCATGCAAGCTGCACTCTCCCGAAACAACCGATGACCAGGAGCAGACGATCATCAGGATTGTCCGTTGGTTGCTGACGGCGAATACCGGCTACGGCTACCTGTTCGTCCGCACGCTTGTTGGACTTCCCCTGATGCTCCTGCCGGTCAGTACGCGTCAACGTCATCAGGTCGCCGGCACGCTGCTGCCCTGGGTCAGAAGAACCACCAGTACACACGCCCACCACCACCAGCGCCGCGGCGGTCTTCCGCCACGGCGTGGTGAAGTACAGCATCAACCGCTGCACCCAGCTCAGCTCCTCGCCGGGCGGCCCGCCGTCGGCGCCCCCATTCGGCCGGCCCAAAGTCATGCGCCAGTGTCGCACGGGCCGGGCGGTTCCGGCAGGGGCGAACCCACCGTAGCCGCCCGACCCGCAGCCTGCACCTCCTAGGAGGACGCCTTGGCTTCCTTGTACTGGTGGGGGAGCTTCATCGACTTCCCGGCGAGGACCCCGCGCAGCCGGTCCGGATAGTCGGTGATCAGCCCGTCGATGCCGAGGTCGATCAGGCTGGACATGGTGGCCTCGTCGTTCACCGTCCAGGGGATGACCTGCACTCCCGCAGCGTGCGCCCGCTGGACCATATCGGCGGTGACGTAGGGGACGTAGTTTCCGTCGGTGACCGTGCCGTTCTGCGGCGAGCCATGCACCGGGGAGACGGCGTCGAAGCCCAGGAAGGAGGCCGCCTGGACGAGGTCCCCGCCGAAGTCGTCGGCGTCGAGGCCGCCGAGCCAGGGCGAGGCACCGGGCTGTCCGACCTGCAGGAAGTCCTTATTGGTGAGGGCGACCGTCGGAATCTCCGGTGCATGCTGCTGCACCAGGCGCAGGGCGCCCCAGTCGAAGCTCTGGATGGAGACCCGGCGCTCCATGCCGGCCGCGCGGATCTCCCGCAGCGCCACCTCGACGAACTGCTCCCGCGGGGCGGTCTGTTCCGGGGCGCCTGCCTCCACCTTGGTTTCGATGTTGAACTCGACCTGGCTGGCCCGGTGCGCCTTCACCAGGGTGAACAGTTCGGCCAGGGTCGGCATCTTCGCGCCCGGCGCGGTGACCTGGCCGGGGTAGGCGGGCAGCGCCCGCGATCCGCAGTCGAGGGTGCGGACCTGGTCGAAGGTGAGGTCCTTGACGTACTTGCCGGCATAGGGGAACTGCGGGTCACCCGCGACCACGGGCACGGTGTCGGCGCACTTGCGGCCGTCGATGCGGCGGTCGTGGGTGATCACCTCCCGGCCGTCGCGGGTGATCTGCAGGTCAAGTTCGAGTGTCGAAACCCCGGTGCGCAGCGCGGCGGCGAACGCCGGGAGGGTGCTCTCCACGGTGAGGCCGATCCCGCCGCGGTGCGCCTGAAGGTCGAAGTGGGCACCGGCAGCGGCCGGCGCGGTGGAGCCGTTGGCGGCCGGAGCGGGATCGGTCTGTGCGGCGGCGGGGGCGGCGGTGCCGAACGCCAGGGCGAGGCAGAGGGTTGCCGTGGCGGGAAGGTGTCGTGGTTTCACTGAAGCTCCTGGTCGGGGGCGGTTTGCGCTTCCACCGTCGCGGGGACCAGCGAACAGACCGGGTCGGGAAGGTGGCCGGGGCGCTGACTCCCCCTGAACATCGGACTAAGCGGCCAGGATCCCCGCAGCGTCAACAAACGTCTGGGTCGGCGTCGTGGTGTGGGGAGACAGGCGGATACGCCGGCCGTCGTGCGCTGTGGCACTGATGCCGGCGTCCGCGAGTGCCCGCAGGGCCGCTCCCGCGTCGGGAACCTCAACCGACACGATCCCCGCGCGCTCGGCACGCTGCCGGGGCGAGAGCACCGGAAGACCCGCAGCATCGAGTTCGGTGAGCAGGCGATCCACCCCCGCCGCGATCCCCGCCTCGATCACGGGCGGGGTGGCGGCCTCGATCAGTTCGAGCGCGGCGGCGAAGGACCCCACGGCGAAAGGCGAGAGGTGGGAAATGCCGAAGCCCAGGGCGCCCGCCCGCGATGGGTGCTCGACGCCGTCATGGACGGTCGCGTCTTCGACACCCGTCCAGCCGCTCAACACCGGACGGATCCGCGCGATCCCGGCCTCCGAGAAGGCCAGGGCGCCGGCCCCCAACCGCCACGGATCCATTTTTGGCCTCCGACGACGAGTGCGTCGGCAACGGCCCAGTCGAGGTCAACGGCGCCGAAGCCCTGGATGCCGTCCACAACGAGCAGCCGGTCCGGCCCGAGGACCTCCCGGAGGCCGGCCAGGTCGGCGCGGTAGCCGGTGCGGAAGTCGACGGCGCTGACGGCGAGCGCGACGGTATCGGAGGTCAGTGCCTGTTCCACCAGTTCCACCGTGACGCGGTCCCCCGGCTCGCCCAGGCGGTGGACGGCGCCGAGTCCCAGCCCGGTTGCACGGAGCCAGGGATAGAGATTGGCGGGGAACTCCCCGGCACCGACCAGGACCGTCCCGGCCCTGATCCCGAAGGCCACCTGGAACAGCCCGAGCGAGGTATAGGGCAGCAGTCCCACGCGGTCGAGCGGGAACCCGCTGAGCCGGGAGAACGCCTGGCGGGCCCGCAGGTCCTGCAGGTGGAGCTGCTCGCTGGCACCGACGGCTCCCCCGGCGGCCGTGCGCAGGAGCTCCGCGGAGGTCTCCTCAACCTGCCGCGACGGGGGGCCGTAGCTGGCGAAGTTGAGGTATCCACCGGATTCGCGGAAGGCCGCCGCATACTCCTGCAGCTTGGAATCAGTCACTTTCACTCCCCTTCCCCAGCGTGTCCGGTTTTCACTGGCCTGTAGCGTCCTTCGCCGCAGCAGTGGCCTTGCGCTGCCGGTAGGAGCGCATCGCCATCTTCGTGCCGCAGGGATTGGCCCTGCAGTAGGCTCCGGCCCCATTACGGGTGCGGTCGTAGAACGCCGTCTTGCACTGCGGGTTACCGCAGGCCTTGACCCTGTGCCACCGCTCTTCAATCGTGGTGACGGTCAGGGCCGCCACGACCTGGCCCAGGACCGCCGCGAACCCGGACTGCATGGGCACGAGTTTCTGCCGGAGCGAGAACGGCATGGCCGTCAGGGGGTGCGCCGCGCCGATCTTCGCGATGGCGCCCTGCGCCCGGGCCACCTCCTCCTCCGAGACGGCATGGCCGGCGTTGTGCAGCATGCTCACGACCAGGGCGTCGCGGAGCTCCTTCGCGGCGGCAAGGTCTGCAGGAGTGAGGGCCAGGCCCTCGGGCGCCCCCATGTGCTGGGAGAGCCATTGGGAGAGCTGATCGGGGCTCTCCCAGTCCTCGCCTTTTTCCACGGTCGCCTTGGTGTTGGCGAACGCCATGAGGGCCTTCACTTCTGGAGTGGCGGTCAGGACCGACGGGCTGGAGGATGTGCTCACGCGTAGAGTGTACACCTCTTTTGTTACGCCAAATGACTTTGAACATAACTTCGGCTCCCTAAGGGGTTGTAGGTCATGTTCTAAACTATTATGATCATAACATGATCACTTCACAGACGCCCACCGAGGCGAAGACATGGTTTATCACTGGCGCATCGAGCGGCATTGGCCGTGAGCTTGTTCTCGCGGCTCTGGGTCGGGGCGATAGTGTCGCTGCACTGTCGCGGAAGACCGCGCCGCTGGATGATCTGGCGCGCGAGTACCCGAACCGCCTGCTGCTGCTGAGCGCCGACGTGGCGGACGAAGCGGCGGTCACCGCCGCCGTCTCGCGCACCGTTGAGAGTTTCGGGACGATCGACATCGTGGCGAACAACGCCGGTTACGGGCTGTTCGGCGGCGTCGAGGAAGCAAGCGACAAGCAGGCGCGTGCCATCTTCGACACGAACGTGTTCGGCGTGCTCAACGTCCTGCGAGCGACCCTTCCCGTGCTGCGGGCCCAGGGAAGCGGCCGCATCCTCCAGGGTTCATCGCTCTACGGGCAGTTCGCACACCCGGGCGTCGGGATGCTCGCCGCGACCAAGTTCGCGGTCGAAGGCCTCTCCGAGGCCCTGGCGCAGGAGGTTGCACCTCTGGGCATCAAGGTCAGCATCGTCCAGCCCGGTGCCACCGAGACGCCGTTCCTCGCGAACCTTGCGTTTGCCGAGCCCATCGAGGCCTATGACGGAACCGTGCGGGCCGTGCAGAAGGCCATTGGTGAGATCCCGGCCGGATCCGGCATCGACCCGGCCGCCGCCGTGGCTGCCCTGATGGCTGTCGTCGACTCGGACACCCCTCCGCTGCGCATCGCCCTGGGCGAAGCGGGTGCAGACCAGATGCGTGCGGCACTGAACGGCCGTCTCAGCGAGCTGGATGCATGGTCCACGGTGACCGCATCGGCCGACAAGAAGTAACACCCAACAATCCGCACTCCACCGACCGGCCGGCATCCCCTGGGGCTGCCGGCCGGTCGCCGTGTTAACGGCACGGCAGCTCCCCGTGCAGCACGGGAGCCGCGCGTCATTTCCGCAGCCCGTCGGTGCACAGGCCGGGAAAGCCCGGTTTCCGGTCAGGCAGTCCGGAAGGCCGGGGTGGCGAAGACTCCTGCGGGGTCGGCCGCGGCCCGGATCCGGGCCAGCCGCTGGGCGTTCTCGCCGAAGTAGGCGGTCCCCGGCTCAGTCAGGGCGGAGTCGGAGTAGTTGAAGTAGGCGCCTTCACCCCAGAACGGGACCATGCTGGCGCGCGATTGCCGCACAAATTCATCGAAGGGAGCGGGATCTCCGCCCTCCTCATAGGTGGCGGTGTACTGGACGGTGGCGTAGGCACCCCGATGCCCGAAGCCCGTCGAGGAGGCCGGCAACCCGCGCACCGCTCCCCCGAGGGCATCCAGCGACACCGCCGTTTCAATGGCCCCCAACCGGTGGCCGAGCACGCACCGCTCCACGAGTACGGCGGCGCCCCGAGCGTCCAGCAGGTCGTAGGGAACATGGGAGGTGGCGCTGAAGGCCTCCCGCCGGAGCGCCCCGCCTTGGCCGGTGGTGCACTGCTCCACGGGAACCCCCGCACACCCGGCGTAGGTGAACATCACATCCCGGTACGTCCGGTCGGGCTCCACACTGTTCACCAGCGGCAGGACCCCGGCCCGCTCGTGGAGGCCGGCGACCTGGGCATCGAGTTCGGCGGAGGGCCCTGTCCACGTCGCGGTCAACTGGATGGTCGGCCCGTCGTGCCGGGCTCCGCTGAGTAGCTTGAGCGTTGACCACAGCCGGGGATCCGCCTCGGGCGCCCACTGCTGCCACGCAAGGATGACGGGCACGGCAGCGGTGAAGGCCCACTCGAGGAACATGGTGGTGATAGTGGGAGCGGGCACCGTCTCGAACGTCAGGGACGTCGCGATGCCGACCTGCCCGCCTCCCCCGCGGCAGGCCCAGAGGAGGTCCTCGTTCTCGTCGGCGCTCGCGGTCACAATGTCCCCGGCGGCCGTCACGAGTTCCACCGACCGCAGCGCGTCCGAGGTCAGTCCGTACGCCCGGGTCAACACCCCCACCCCGCCACCTAGGGTCAGCCCGGCGACGCCGACGGTGGCGCACGAGCCGCCCGCCACCGCCCTGCCCCTTGCGCCCACCGCGTCGTAAACCTGGATCAGGGATGCGCCGGCCCCGATCACCGCGGCGCCCGAGTCCTCCACCGTAATGCCGGACAGACCGCGCAGGTCGATGACGAGAGACGGCGCCAGGCCTGCCGGGCCCACATCCCCCGAGGAATACCCGGAATAGCCGTGGCCGCCGCCCCGGACGACGAAGGGCACCCCCGCTTCCCCGGCGAACCGGACCGCCTGTGCGACGTCGTCCGCGGTGGCGGCCTCGAGCACCCCGAGCGGGCGTGCGCCATCGAAGCGCGGGTTCTCGACGCGCTTCGCGTCCTCATACCTGTCGGTGCCTTGAAGGTGCAGCCTGCCGGATATCCGCGACTGCAGATCGTTCCAGTTCGGCGCGGCCGGAGGCGTCGCTGCCGTGGGCGGCCGCTGCGTCGTTGCCGGCGACGGCACCGGAGGGCGGGAACAGGCCGCCAGCACAGCAGCGAATCCGCCGAAGGCCACCGAAGCGAGGAAGGCCCTCCGGCCCACAGAACTCATGATTCGAGCCTACGCTTCCGCGACCGCGCCCCAGCGCTTGGTCAATCGGCGACGAGCCCGCCCCGCCGTCCGCTCAGCCGCCAACCTCGTGGATGGTGAAGGAGACAAGGAACCCGACGGACGCCGTGAGGCCGGTGAGGTTGTGATGTTCCTCGAAGGCCTCGGGGATCATGGTGTCCGCCAGCATCGCCAGGATGCCCCCCGCAGCGATGGCCGTGATGAAGGCGATCAGCCCGGCCGGGGCGTTTTGGAGGATCGCGTATCCGGCCAGTGAGGCGATCCCGCACAGCACGGCGATGGTGGTCCACACTCCGAAGACGTACCCGGGCCCGCGGCCCGCCCGCTTCATGCCGGCCGCGCTGGAGAGGCCTTCCGGGAGATTGGAGATGAACACCGCCGCGAGCATCGCCGGACTGACGGTCCCGGACGCGACAAATCCCACGCCGAGGACCACGGATTCCGGAACGCCGTCGATCAGGGCACCGACGGCGATCGCCGTTCCGCTGCCCGGCGCGTCTTTCTCCGACGGCTGCATGTTCCCCGACCGTTTCCGGTGCCTGGCGCCTGCCCGGGAGAGGAGGATGTTCGAGCCGACGAAGATCAGCGCTCCGGCGAGGAAACCGAAGACCGTCGCCGGCAGCCCGCCGCCGTCAACCGCTTCCTGGACCAGTTCGAAGGCCAGCGCCGAGATCAACACCCCGGCGCCGAAAGCCATGACGGTGGAGACGACCCTGGCGGGCACCGTCCACAGCCAAGCGATCGCGGAGCCGAGCACGAGGGCCCCGCCGGCGAGGGTTCCCCATCCCAGGGCCTGCAGCCACATCGGCATGTGCCACTCCTCCACTTCCCAGCTGTGAATCCAAAAGGCCGTGGCCTCCGTGTCCTCAGCGGAGAATATCAACCGGGCGCCGCTGCGGGTTCAGAGGCGGGACAGAAGCCGCTCTACCCGGGGCTTGACCTCCGTCGCGAGGAGGGTCAGGGATTCCAGGAAGTGGTCCTGGGGGAGGCTGCCGATGTCCATTTGAAGGAAGTGGCGGACGTGTCCCATGTACCCGTGCAGGTGGACGATGCGCTCGGCGACATCGTCCGGATCCCCCACGTAGTAGGCCCCGGGCGCGTGTGCCTGGGCCAGGTATGCCCCGTCGTCCGGCGCGGGCCAGCCCCGGGTCTTGCCGGCCTGGATACTCATGTTCCTCCAGCTCGGGTAGAAGCGCTCCAGTGCTTCCTTCTTGGTTGGGGCGACGAGGCCCAGGGCCGCAACAGAGACCTTGATGCTCGGACCCGAGTGGCCGTACTGCTGGGCCGTCCGCCGGTAGAGCTCGGCCAGGGGCGCGAAGCGGTGGGGAGCGCCGCCGATAATCCCGTAACTGACAGGCAGTCCGAGGCGCCCGGCCCGCACCGATGAGGGCGCGTTGCCTCCGGTTCCAATCCAGATCGGCATGCTTCCCGCGACCGGCCGCGGAACGACGAGGAGGTTATCGAGCGCGGGACGCCCGGCGCCCCGCCAGGTCACCGATTCGTTCTCGTTGATCCGGAGGAGCAGTTCGAGCTTGTCCTCGTAGAGGCGGTCGTAGTCCTGCAGGTCGTAACCGAAGAGTGGGTAGGACTCCACGGAAGAGCCGCGGCCCGCCGTGATCTCGACCCTGCCGCCCGAGATAGCATCGGCCGTCGCGAACTGTTGAAACACCCGCACCGGGTCATCGGTGCTGATCACGCTCACACCCGAGCCAAGACGGATCTGTGTGGTTGCGGCCGCCGCTGCGGCGATGAGTGCCCCTGGGGAGGAGGCGGGCATTTCCAGCGTGTGGTGCTCACCCACAGCGAAGTAATCGAGTCCGGCCTGGTCCGCGACCACGATTGCGTCGAAGAGGTTCTGGATGGCCTCCGTCGTCGACCGCTGTGTGCCATCGGGGTTTCGCTGGGTGTCACCGAAGCTGTAGGCACCGATTTCCATGGGAAGTCTCTTTTCAGAAGAAGGGATGGTTGGCGTCATGCGCTGAGACGGGTGCCGTTGGCGTGCCCGAGTTCACGCTCGAAGGCCTCCCGTGCGAAGGCGCCGTTGAAGATTTCCGTCCCGGGTTGGAACGCCGCCCCGGTACTCAGCGGCCCGGCGTAGACGGGGTCGTATCCGAAGCGGTCGATCAGGTCCATCACCGTCCTGGCGGCGTATTCGTCGTCGCTGGCGATGCCGAGCGCGCGTCGGCCCGGTGTTCCGGGCGGCGTGCGGTGGTCCTCGAGATCGTGGTAGCCGATGTGGTTGAGGGTCTTCACCAGCCGGGCACCACTGAGATGGCGGGCGACGATTTCGCTGCTCGTTCGGCGGCTGTCCTCGAACTCCGCGATCGTGCCGTCGACCGGCGCCCAGTAGTTCATCGCGTCGACGACGACCTTGCCCGCCAGCGGACCCGGGTCCACCGTCCGGTACTTGCCCAGTGGAACCGCGAGAATGACGATGTCGGCCTCCTCCACGGCAGCCTCCGCCGTCATGGCACGCGCACCCGGAATGACGATCTCCGCAAGCAGCGCAATATCCCCGGCCGCCCCGGAGCCGGCGACCCGCACGTCGTAACCACCCCGCAGGGCCGTGCGCGCCACCGCCGCACCAACCCGGCCCACTCCCAAAACCGCTATGACGCTCACGCCACGCCTCCTCAAAACCTCGAATCCGCTGTTGATTCAAGTCTGGGGAGCGTCATGACGGGTTGCGAACCACCCGTACGTTACTTACCATTAGTAAGCATGAAGGCCGTTCCTAACCAGTCCCTGCGAAATGAGTCATCCCGTATCGATGATGAGGCCTGCCGCATTTTTCAACACTCGGCGGAACTGGCGGGAAAGAAGTGGAACGCGGCGATCCTGCTGGCGCTCGCCCGAGGAGCCAACCGTTTTTCGGATATTGCACACTCCGTCGACCGCATCTCGGACCGCCTGCTGGCTGCACGCCTGCGTGAACTCGAACAGCGCAGGCTCGTTGTGCGGGAGGTCATTCCGACCACCCCTGTGCAGATCCGTTACCGGCTGTCGACGGCGGGCGAGGAACTGATCCGGATCCTGCACCCGCTGGTCCAGTGGGCCGAGCGCTGGGAACCCCGGTTGAAGGACTGACAGGCGCCCGCGGCCGCTTGACCATGGCGGCACCATAGGGGGAGCGGCCGCCCGCCAGGTCGCTGCTGGTGACCGTAACCTTCGGTGTCATCATGGCCCTCGGCATTGGCGCGCATATAACCTCGATGCATTGGTTTCGTCAATCGAAATGTCCGCCCCGACGACGGGATTCAGGTTCTGATGCCCGAGCGCAGACCGCACCCGGGCCTCACTACTGGAGTCGGCAGCTCATCCTGTCGCTGTCACAACGCGCACGGATGGAAGTTCATTCGGCCGCACGGGCGACCCCTTCCCATGGACGGCAGGCATCGGAAGCCATCTCCGCAAGGGCAATGACCTGCTCAAGCAGCACCAGGCAGAGAGGTTGAAATGAGCGTGTATTTCATTACTGGAGCGTCCCGGGGATTTGGCGCCGAGTTGGTTCGCGAGGCATTGTCGCGCGGGCATCAGGTAGTCGCCACGGCCCGCAACCGGCAGGCCGTTATTGACACTTTCCCCGATGCCGGGGATCAACTGCTGGCCGTGTCGCTGGATGTGACCGATGAGGCTGCAGCCAGAACCGCCGCCGAGGCGGCAGTGGACGCGTTCGGCCGCGTCGACGTGCTGATCAACAATGCCGGTCGCGGCCTTGTCGGTGCTGTGGAGGAGGCCAGCGACCTCGAGGTTCGCGCCGTCTACGAGACGAATGTCTTCGGCCTACTGTCAGTGACCAGGGCCATTGCGCCGGTGCTGCGGCGGCAGCGTTCCGGGATGATCGTCAATATCAGTTCGATCGGCGGTTTCCGGTCATCCGCCGGTTGGGGTGTCTATTCGTCGACCAAGTTCGCGGTCGAGGGCCTCTCGGAATCTCTCCATGAGGAACTGGAACCGCTTGGAGTGCACGTCATGGTGGTTGAACCGGGCTATTTCCGGACCGATTTCCTGGATTCCAGCAGCCTGCACGTCGAGGAGCAGGTGATCGATGATTACCGGGAGGGGCCTGCCGGCCGGATGAGGCTGGTGGCGGAGGAGGTTAACCACTCCCAGCCGGGGGACCCGAGGAAGGCAGCCAAGGCCATGGTGGACGTCATCGGAGCCGAGACGCCGCCGCTACGGCTTCTTCTTGGTCGCGACACCGTTGGTGCGGTCGAGGCCAAGATCGATCATGTCCGGGAAGAAGTCGAGCTCTGGCGCGAAGTGTCCATTTCTACGGACCACGAGGACGTCACCACCTAGCTCAGGACTGCGTGGGACCACCGGCATCCCGCGGCGGAATCTCCTGGAGGACCCAGCGGTTGCCGTCCGGATCGGCGAAATGGGCGAACAGGAAGCCCCCAAGGTCCTGCGGCTCACTGATCGGGGCTCCGCGGCCGACCAGTTCGGAGCGCGCCGCCGCCATGTCCGGTACCACGAGCTGGAGCCCCTCAAGGCTTCCGGGGGCCATGCTGGTCATCCCGGTACCGATCACAATGGAGCAGGACGATCCCGGCGGAGTGAGCTGGACGACCCGCATCCCGGGGATGTGCTCGGCGTCGTGGTCGAGCACGAAGCCGAGGGCGTCGATATAGAAGGCCTTGGCCCTGTCCACATCGGAGACGGGCACCTGGACAACCTCAAGGCGGAGTTCCATGGGCGCCACCCTACGGGACAAGGGCGCACCGCGGGGTGGATTTAGGGATGAATTTCCCGTCCGTCTACTCCGGCCGGCCGCCCAGCCGGTCCTCAAGCCGTGACAGGAAACCGGAGACGGGTCCGAGGTTGCAGAACCCGCTTCCGGCACCTGCGTATTCGGCGGCGGCGGGAAGCAGCTCCGTGTAAGCCCTGCCCATGGCGTCTTTCTCACCAAGCTGAAGAGCCGCCTCGGCGATCAGGCACCAGAGCGTCTCCCGGTGATGGGTCGGCTCCGGCTCCGGAACCCCGCGGAGGACGGCAAGCGCTGCCTGTACCGAACCCCTTGCCAGCAGGACCAGGGGTTCGGCCCAGGGCCGGTACGGGCCCCAGTCGATCCCCTCCTCCGTGGGCGCGGGCCGCCCGTGCCGAAGGCGCAGGCACAGCAGGGACAGCGCCAGGGCGCCCCGCTCCACCCCCGGCATGCCAGCGCCGCGCAGTCGGCCCGCCGCCGCCCGGTAGGCGGCCGCCACCTCGGTGGGCGCACCGCCGCTCAGGTCCATCCGCAGGGCGCGGTACCAGGTGGTGAACACCGCCACCAGCGGCGATTCGTACTCCTCCGCCAGCCGGTCGGCCTCTGCGGCGTGGTGATCGGCGGAGGCCACGTCCGCCAGTGCGGCGCTTGCCTGCATCCGGATGAGGTGGCCCAGCAGCTCGTAGGTCGGGAGATCGTGCTGTCGGGCGAGCTCCAGGATTTCAGAGCCGAGGCGCGCGCGCTCGGGGGCCAGCCCCGATCGGGAGAACGACTGAAGAAAGGTCCCGTTCAGGGCGAATCCCAGCAGCGCCGGGTCATTCAGGCCGCGGGCCAGCTCTTGCGCTTCCTGCGCCGCCTGCCGCCCCCGTGTTCCCGACAGTCCCCGGGATTCGACGGCGATCGTCGTCAGCAGCCTTGCCCGGAGCGTCCCGTGCGTTCCGGAGGGCAGCGCCGCGAGGGTTTTCTCGGTGAGGGCGAGGATGTGTGCAGCCTGGACGGGATCGTCGGATGTCGTCCACAGGGCAGGGACGTCGTAGGCGCCGATCACTCTCGCGGTCAGGTCCACGTCCGCCAGCCCGTCGGCCGCCACCACCGCCGCCAGGCGCTGCCTGCGCGCGGTCTCAAGCCCGCCGCCGCCGGTGATCGCAAGATGGCGCAGCAGCTCAACCGTCGAGCGGAGCCGCCCCTTGGCGCCGACTCCGGAGTTCGGACCGTAGCCGGACAGCGTCCGGTTCCACACCAGCTCCTGTGCATCCGCGGGGATCGGCTCCAGATCGAGCGCGGGCGACTGGTGGAGGATGTCGTGCTCGAGCGTGCGGAGCACCGAATTCGGGGACAACCCCAGCTTGTCATTCAGCAGGGCCCGGGCCCGCCGCAGCACCTCAAGGGCTCCGTGCTGGCGGCCCGACCGGTAGAGGGCGAGCGCAAGGAGACGCCATCCCTCTTCCCGCCAGGGGTGTTCCTCCACGAAGACCTCGAGGTCGGGCACAGCATGCATTGCCTGCCCCGCCCGAAGCTGCTCCTCCGCACGGGCCTCCACCGCCCCGAGACGGAGTTCCCCGAGCCTTCTGCGTTCGGCGAAGGACCACGGCTCGTCGGCAAAGTCGGCGTACGCGGGGCCGCGCCAGCGGGACAGGGCCTCCTCGATGGCGGGCAGCGGCGGTCCGGAGGCGCCGGCCCCCGGCCTCAGCGCGTCTTCGAACAGGATGGAGTCGACCTCGCAGGAATCCAACTGCAGCGCGTACCCGGAACCGGCCGACACGACGACCCGGGGCTTGCCCCGGGCGGGGCGCTCCGGTTCGAGAGCCCGGCGCAGCCCGCCGATGTAGGTGTGGACCACCCCGGTGACGTTCGCCGGAGGATCCTCCCAGAGGTCCTCGACGAGCGTCGCCAGCGCGACGGGGCGCCCCCGCGCTGCGGCGAGCCGGGCCAGCAGGGCGCGCTGCCGGGGGCCGCCCAACGGGATCGGGTCTCCGTTCGCATCCCAGGCCGCCGTCGTCCCCAATACGCCGATCGTCACACCCATGCCCGGACCACCTTCCACACGCCTCCATCAAGTGTGACTGACGCACGCGCCGGCGCCGCACGTCGTTGAGAAGCCGTTGAGTCGGCGGTGCGAGCCTTGGGCTGCACCCTGATCCCGACCCGAGGACTTCTCCATGACCCCCACGATTGAAAACTTCACCTACTCAAAGGTGACAGTGGCCGCCGGCGTTCAGCTGAACGTCGCCGTCGCCGGCTCGGGCAGCCCCGTGGTGCTGCTTCACGGCTTCCCCCAAACCCACCTGATGTGGCGGCACGTCGCCGCCGCCCTGGCCGAGGACCATACGGTGATCTGCCCGGACCTGCGCGGATACGGCGACAGCGGAAAGCCCGCCGAGACCGGCCCGGACGTATATTCCAAACGGACGATGGGGCGGGACGTCGTCGCCCTGGCCGCCGAGCTGGGCCATGAGAGGTTCGCCCTCGCCGGGCACGACCGCGGAGCCCTCGTCGGCTTCCGCACCGCAATGGACCATCCCGACGCCGTCACGCACTTTGCCAGCCTCGACGTCCTGCCGACCCTCGATATGTGGAACGTGCTGCATGGGCAGTCCGCTGCGGTCGGGTTCCACCTCTACCTCATGGCCCAGCCCCCGGGTCTCGCCGAGGAGATGATCTCGAACAGCGCCGACACGTTCTTCTCCTACTTCCTGGATGCGTGGACGAAGGACTCCGGCGCCATCCCGGCGGACGTCCGGGCGGCCTACCTCCGGGCCAGCGCCAACGCGGTGCCCTCCATCGTGGCCGACTACCGGGCCTCCGCCGGCATCGACGTCGTCCATGACCAGGCGGATCTCGACTTCGGAAACACGCTCCGGATGCCGGTGACCGTCATCCAGCAGGACTGGGGCTCCGCGCTCGGATTCGACGCCGCGGCCCTGTGGAAGGCTTGGGCTCCGGACCTTGAGCACTTCAGCACCCCGGCCGGGCACTTCATGGCCGAGGAAACCCCCGCAGAGATCGCCCAGGCCATCCGGGACCTGCTCCTGCGCTAGGTCGGGCACGACGGCGGCTGCGGGTGAGCGGGCGGCCGGCACGGCCTGTAATCCTGCTGAAATCCGTTGACCCGCCAAATCGGTGGGCCGGATAATGGACCCGCCACGTTTCCCCGCGGACTCAGACGGAGCCCCGACGCGGCCGGTCGGTGAATCATGCACACTCCCCTGATGCCCAGTCATGACGGCGCTGCGGCCGCCGTCCTCGCCCTCACCGCGGAAACGTCGGGGGAGGTGATCGACGAAGCCCACCCGGAGTACGACGACGCCCGGCGCGTCTGGAACGCCATGATCGACCGCCGGCCCGCGGCCGTCCTCAGGGCCGTCGGCGAAGACGACATTGCCGCCGCCATCCGGTGCTCCATCGAACACGGGATCCCGCTTGCCGTCCGCGGCGGCGGGCACAGCGTGGCAGGTAACGGCACGGTGGACGGCGGGATCGTGCTCGACCTCGGCGCCCTGTCCGCGGTGGACGTCGACGCCGACCGGGGCCTGGTCCGGATCGGGGGCGGGGCGACGCTGGCGCAGGTGGACGCCGCGACCGAACCCCACGGGCTGGCGGTGCCGCTGGGAGTCGTGTCGGCGACGGGCGTGGGCGGGCTCGCCCTGGGCGGGGGCATGGGATGGCTGACGCGGCCCTACGGGCTGAGCATCGACAACCTGGTCTCGGCGCGGGTCGTCACCGCGTCCGGGAAGGTGGTCGAGGCCGATGAACAGCAGAATCCGGAGCTGTTCTGGGGCCTGCGGGGCGGAGGCGGCAACTTCGGCGTCGTCTCCTCATTCACCTTCCGGGCCCACCGCCTCCCCCAGCCCCTCTACGCCGGCAACCTGGTCTACACCCCGCGGACGTGGAACACTGCCCTGGCCGCCTACGCCGCCTGGACCGAGACGCTCCCCGATGACCTGAACAGCATCCTGACCTTCATCACCCCGCCGCCGCACTGGGAGATGGGGACAGATCCGCTGATGATCGTCGGATTCCTCTGGGCCGGTGGCGACCAGAGCGTCGGGGAAGCGCTCATTGCCGACCTGCGTGCCGCAGCCCCTCCCGAGATGGAGGAGGTGGAGGCGGCCACCTGGACCGGCTGGCAGTCCGCCGTCGACGAGCTCTTCCCCAAGGGCGTGCGCGCCTACTGGCGCAACTCCGCCCTGAAGCATCTCTCACCGGAGGTCCAGGAGATCCTCCTCCGTCGGGCCGCCGAACAGACTTGGCAGGGCACCGGATTCGACATCCACCACATGGGCGGAGCGGTCGCCCGGGTGCCGGCCGGCGCCACCCCGTTCCCCGACCGCCAGTCGCCCTACTGGCTGAACATCTACGGATTCTGGACCCACGACGGCGACGACGAGCGGAACGTGGGGTTTGTGAAGTCGCTCTCCGGGGACATCGCCCCGCACGCCGCGCCCGGCCGGTACGTCAACTTTATGGGCGCTGAGGAACCGGCCGCGCCCGACCCGGGGACCCGCGCCCCCGACGACGCCGCAGTCTACCGCGGCGAGGTCTTCGACCGGCTCACCGCACTCAAGACAGAGGTCGACCCGCGGAACGTCTTTCGGCTCAACCACAACGTCGCGCCCCGCTGACCCGCGGCCGAACGGGGGGATCGTTGGAGCCGGGGCATGCCTTCAGCTGAAACCAAGCACGCGTGACCGGCACGCCGTCAGGCCCGCGGTTCCGCCGTCGGAGCCGTAGCCGCTGCGAGGTGTGAACCATGCCGCAGCAGGGTCTCAAGCGCATCGGCGAGGTTGTCCACCTGTTCATCGCTGAGCGCGTCGGCGAACCACTTCTGCGCTGACCGCAGATGCGGCCCGAGGGCGCGCCGGTAGGCGGTGCGCCCATCGTCCGTGAGCGCGATCAGGGAGGCCCGGCCGTCGGCGGCCTCGCTCGCCGCCTTTTCGACAAGCCCGCGCTTCTCCAGCCGGCGGAGCTGGTGGGCGAGGCGGCTTGAGTCCCAGCCGATGGCGCGCGCACACTCGGACGGCCGCGCCGTGCCTTTGGCAGCCATCGAAAGATGGGCCAGCACCGTGAACTCGGCCTCCGACAGCTTCGCGTCGTTCCACAGGTCACGGCCGACCTCGCGCCGAAGCAGCTCGGTGACCTCCTGAAGGTTCTCCCACGTCCGGAGTTGACGCTCGGTCATGTTTGCTGACATGTCAGAAAGTCTACCCGGGCCAGGATCCCGCCATTCGGCCGCTTGAGCCCAGAGCATTGAAGACTTGCGGGATTGCTGACGCGTCAGCTAGAGTTTTCCTGTCTTGCTGACGCGTCAGCAACTTCTCAACCCGGCTGCCGTCACCGCCCCGAGCGGGAGGACCAGGCGGGCACTCCCGAAAGGCTTTTCATGCCGCCCATCCTCCAACCCACCCTCCACGGCCGAACCGCCCCACCGCCGCCCGCCCTCGAGAATCCGCGCCGGAGGGCAGGGGCGGTGCTGGCCCTGCTGGCGGCGGCCCAGTTCGTGGTGGTGCTCAACGCGAGCAGCGTCAATCTGGCGCTCCCCAGCCTGATTGGCGATCTCAGTGCCTCCGCTTCGCTGTCTGTGTGGGTCGTGTCGGCCTATCTGCTGACCTTCGGCGCCCTGCTGCTGTTCGGCGGACGGCTGGGTGATGTCATCGGCCGGCGGCGGATGTTCTCCATCTCGGTGGGACTCTTTGGCGCGGCGGCCCTGGCCGGTGGACTCGCGCCGACTCTTGAGACCCTCATCGCCGCCCGTGCCGTGCAGGGCGCCGCAGCCGCCGGGCTTGCCCCAACTGCGTTGTCGCTGCTGACGACCCTCTTCGCCGATCCCGCGGCCCGACGGCGCGCCATCGGTGTGTGGGGCGCCGTCGCCAGTTCCGGCGGCGCGGCTGGCGTCCTGGTGGGCGGGGGCTTCACGGCAGCCTGGGGCTGGCGGGCAGTACTGCTGGTGAACGTCCCCCTCATCGCGCTGATGCTGGCGGCCATTCCCCTGCTGATCCCCGTCGTCCCGCGGGGAGGAGCGCAGCGCCTGGACGTCTCGGGTGCCGTACTGTCCTTCCTCGGAATCTCCGCACTGATCGGCGGCCTGACCCTCGGCAACGAGCAGGGCTGGCTCTCCCCGATCACCCTGGGCCTGCTGGTCGGCGGAGCCGTTCTGCTCACCGCCTTCGGCCTCACCGAACGGGGCAAGCCGGCTCCGTTGATACCGGCGCACCTGCTCAGGCGCTGGCCCTCGACCGGCGGGAACATCGGCATGGTCCTCGTCGCCGTGGCCCTGTACCCGACGATGCTGTTGCTCTCACTCATCCTTCAGGGATCCCTCGGTTTCTCACCGATCGGCGCCGGACTGATGATGCTGCCCATGTCCCTCGCCACCATCGGGGCCGCGCTGGTCACCCCGCGGCTTGTCGCCGTGCGGGGCCCGCTGGCCTCCCTGTTCATCGGGCTTGCACTGCTCGGCTTGGCCACCGGGACCCTGGCTCTGGCGAGCGCGCTCGGCGCGCCGTCCGCCGTTCTCGTCCCGGCCACCGTGGCCTTCGGTGCAGCGGTCGGCATTGCGGTCACCTCGGCAACCACTCAGGCCCTTGCGGGTGCCAGCCCCCGCGAGGCCGGCTCGGTCAGCGGCCTGATCCAGACCGCCCAGCAGTTGGGCGGCGCGGTGGGGCTCACCGTCATCGGCGCCATCGCCGCCGCGGTGACCGGATCCCTTCGCGGAACCGGAACGGGCGCTGTCGACACCGGGTACGGTGCCGCGCTCGGGGTGGCGGCCGTCATCGTCCTCGGCGGGCTGCTGCTCCTGGCTATACGGCAGCGGCGTGCGACGCCGGCATCGACCGACCGGGCCCGCACATGAGTTCAGCACCGCTGCGCGGCATGGCCGGCGGCATTACCCGCTCGTCGCTGCCCTCATCCCTCCGCGAAGGCCTGGTTCTCCCCTCCGACCCGAGGTACGGGCCGCTGCGGCACACCTACTCCTACCGGGGTTCACCGGCGGCCGTACTGCGCCCGCGCACGGCCGGAGCCGTCGTTGACGCGCTGTCCTATACGACGGCGTCGGGCCTCCCCCTGAGTGTGCGCAGCGGCGGCCACGGCATCAGCAGCACCTCCACCAATGACGGCGGGATCGTCCTTGACCTCTCCGCGATGAACACGGTCGACGTCCTCGATTCAGGCACGGGGCGGGTGCGCGTCGGTCCGGGCGCACGGTGGGGTGAGGTCGCACAGGCCCTCTCCCCTGCCGGCCTGGCAATCAGCTCGGGTGACTCCGGCGATGTCGGGGTGGGCGGGCTCGCCACGGCCGGCGGAATCGGCCTGATGGGACGCAAGCATGGACTGGCCATTGATTCCATGACCGCGGCCACCGTCGTAACCGCCGGGGGCAAGGTGCTGACAGCGAGCGCGGCCGAGAATCCGGACCTTTTCTGGGCGGTCCGGGGGGCGGGAGCGAATTTCGGCATCGTGACGGAGTTCGAGTTCACTGCCTCCAAGGTCCCCGGCGTCATTTCCACCACCGTCCAGTACGACATCTCGGACACTGTTGGGTTCCTGCAGCGGTGGGGCGACACCGTCGAAGCGGCACCCCGGGAAATCACGGCGTTCCTCTACCTGTTCGCCGGGTCCACCGCCGGCATGGCGAGCATCGTCTACGCGGGGCTGGACGCGGACGCCGCCCGACGGGCCCTCACGCCGTTCTCGGTGCTGGCCCCGGTTCTCGGCGGTGGGCCCCAGGCCGTGCCCTACGCCGCGGTGGTGTCCTCCACCCGCGCCCCGCATACCGGTGCGGTGTCGCTGCAGACGCGAAGCGGGCTCGTCGTTCACCTCGACGCCGCCATCGCCGTCCGGCTTTCCGGGATGCTCGCCAGCGGGACCGCCGCCACGCTGCAGATCCGCGCGGTCGGCGGGAGAATCAACGACGTCGACGCCGGCGCCACCGCCTATGGGCACCGGCACCAGAACTTCTCCATCTTCGTCGGCTCCGACCCTGCCCGCCGAGGAGAACTCTGGCGGGAGTGGGAAGGGCTTCATCCCCACCTCGACGGGCTTTACCTGAGCTTCGAGATGGACAAGGATCCGCGCCGGCTCGCCGACGCCTTTCCACCGGCATCCCTGGCCAGGCTCCGCGATCTGAAGGCCGCCTACGACCCGGCGGGTCTCTTCAATGCCAACTTTCCCCTGAGACCATGACCCTCCCGACGTCTCCTCCGACCCGCAAAGGAAAACGATGAATACCCTCACCAGGCCCGCGTGGGCCCACCCGCACACCGACCTAAACGGCAGGACAGCACTCGTCGTTGGAGGTGCGGGCGGTGTCGGCGAAGGCGTGGTCCGCGCCCTCGTCGACGCCGGCGCGGCCGTCATAGCCGCGGGCAGGAGCAGCAGCCGTCTCGATGAGCTTGCCTCCCGGCTGCGCTCCCCACGCCTTCACACCACGGTGCTTGACGCCCTGGCGGAGGACCTGGACCACGCGGTGACGGCCCTTGCCGCCGAACGCGGTGGGTTCGACGCCGTCATCGTGAGCGTCGCGTCGTGGGGAAATCAGGGCCGCAAGCCCCTGCTGGCCCTGACCGATGCCGAATGGGACGCCCTGCTCGCGGCGAACCAGACCACCGTGTTCCGCCTATATCGCGCCCTGGTCCCACACATCAGTGCCGGCGGGGTGCTGGTGCAGCTCAACGGGCTCAGCGCCAACCTTCCTTTCCCCGGCGCCGGCGGCGTCGCGCTGACCGCCGCGGCGACGAAGTCCCTCACCCGCACCCTCGCGGCTGAGCTGGCCGGGCGTGGACCGCGCATCCATGAGGTGATTCTCGGCGTCGTCCGTACCCGGGCGCGGCAGCTCGCCGGGATCGACGACCCGCGCTGGATCGAGGGCACCGAGGTCGGAATCCACCTGGCCGAACTTATCGCCGGCACGAGTCCCCTGACCGGCGAGGTGCTTCACTACCTCGTGGACAAGACCGCCGGTCCCTCGGGAAGCGCGCCGGAGCATCCCTGAGCCAGGCGGACGGTTCGGCCTCGGTGGGCCCCGGACCGTCCGGCGCACTGGGGCCCCCTTCGGTACCCGAAGGGTAATGTTGCGGCGATCTCGACGGCACCTTGAGGTCCGGCCGGAATAATGTGCGTCGGTCTCTGGTTCCAACAGCATGAAAGAAAACGGGGCCGACCACATATTTCCAAATGGGTGGTCGACCACCTTGCGGGATGCAGGCCCAGACCCGCAACTTCACCCACAGCCCCTGAACGACCCCCAGACCAAAGGACCCATCATGAAAGCGCATCTCCTCAACAGCTACGGCCCCGACTCCATCGTCCTCGGCGAGGCCGATGAGCCCACCGCAGCCGCCGGGCAGGTAAAGGTTGCCGTCGAAGCGATCGGCGTCAACCCGCTGGACTGGAAGTTCAGCAACGGCTACCTCGCCGAGATGTTCCCGCTGCCGCTGCCGGCGGTTCTGGGGACGGACATCGCCGGCACGGTGCTCGAGGTCGGCGACGGCGTCGAGGGCTTCAATGTCGGCGACCGTGTGGTCGGTTTTGCCGACAGCGGAGCCTTCGCGGAGAAGGCCGTCACCGGCGCCGCCCGGCTCGCGGTGATCCCTGAGGGCCTGACGGCCGAGCAGGCGGTCACCCTGGCCACCTCCGGTGAAACCTCGCAGCGCGGCCTGTCCCTGCTGGCGCCGGCGCCGGCATCCACCGTCGTCGTCAACGGTGCGGCCGGTGCCGTAGGAAGCGCCGTCGTACAGATCCTCGTCGCCGACGGCCACAAGGTGATCGGCACCGCCAGCCCCGACAACCACGACTACCTCCGCTCCCTCGGCGCAACACCGGTGACCTACGGAGAGACCATGATCGACGAGATCACGGCCGCCGCACCCCAGGGCGTCGACGCCGCGTTCGACACCGCAGGCCAGGAATTCATCGCCCGCGTCGCCGGGCTCGTGCCGGCATCCCGCATCATCACCATCGTCGACTTCGCCGCCGGGGCCCAAGGGGCGATCGTCGCCGCAGGCGATCCCACGGCCCTCACCGCCGAAACCCTTTCCCCGGTGCTCGACCTCGCCGCCCGGGGCGCCTTCCAGACCGAGATCGCCCGAAAGTTCCCCTTCGAGCAGGTCCCCCAGGCCCTCGCGCTCAGCCAGGGCGGACACCTCCGCGGCAAGATTGTCGTCTCCGGAGCCAACCAGGCCTGAACTGAACCCTCCGCCCCTCCCCCACCCACAGCCTTCAAAGGAAACCCCATGACCACCGCCCCCACCACCCCCGCCCGTCCGCCGTACGACCCCGAACTGGCCGAACTGCTCGACAACAGCCCGCTGCCCTCAACGGTCACCGCCGACATGATCGATTTCCTCCGGGCCAATCCGTTCGGCCCCACCCTCGAGGACCTCCTCGCGACCCGCGCCATCTCACACCGCGAGTACACCATCGCCCGCCCGGGCAGCGAGATCATCGCCTCGGTCTTCACCCCCGCCGACAAGGACGCCTCAGCTCCGGCCATCTACTTCCTGCACGGCGGCGGAATGATCATCGGAAACCGCTTCACCGGCATCGGGCACGTCCTCGACTGGGCCGTCGAGCACCGCGCCGTCGTCGTCTCGCTCGAATACCGGCTCGCCCCGGAGAGCCCGGCACCGGGCCCTGTGGAGGACGCCTACGCGGGACTGCTCTGGCTCGTCGAGAACGCCGGCGAACTCGGAATTGACAGCGAGCGCGTGATGATCGCCGGGACCTCCGCCGGCGCCGGCCTTTCGGCCGGCGTGACGCTGCTGGCCCGCGACCGGAAGGGCCCGGCCCTGATCGCCCAGATGCTGCTGAGCCCCATGCTCGATGACCGCGACGCCACCGCGTCAAGCCACCAGTACACCCAGACCGGCTCGTGGAGCCGCGAAAGTAATTCCACGGGCTGGGACGCCCTGCTGGGCGAGCGCCGCGGGACCGACGCCGTCGACATCTACAGCGCACCGGCCCGGGCGACCGACCTGACGGGCCTGCCGCCGGCGTTCATCGACGTCGGATCGGCCGAGGTCTTCCGCGATGAGGACGTCGCCTACGCGTCCCGCCTGTGGGCGGCCGGGGTGCAGGCGGAACTGCACGTCTGGGCCGGCGGCTTCCACATCTTCGACGGCGCAGCACCCGAAGCGCTGCTGTCCGTCGCCGCCGTGGCCGCACGGGACTCCTGGATGGGCCGCACCCTCGGACGGCTGCCCGTAGCCGACGCCGCCTAAGAACTCCTTACCCTTCACCGGGGGCGGCCGATGAAACCTGCGACTGGCATCAGAGCCGGCATCGACCGGTGAGGGATAGGGCTGATCATCACTGCGGGCGCCGGTTCTTGGACCGGCGCCCGCAGTGATTTTTGCGGACAGGGCCAAGGTCGGGGGCAGTCAGGTGCGCGGCATCTTGGGATCGGTGAAGGGACGGAGTTCATCTTCAATGGCTTCCATGACCTGTTCGACCGTCTCTCCCCGGGCCGACGCGGTCCGCTTCACAAATTCGATGGTGCTGTGGGCGAGGGATGTGACCAACAGGGGAACATCGGCCCCGGCCAGAACCGTGGCGATTCGGCTTCTTAGTTCACGTTCCGAGGTCAGACCCTCGTCGTAGTAACGGTAGGCGCTCAGCACCTCGAACACCCGTTGGGCGTTGGCGATGATGTCCGAGGGTGGTATCTGCTTATCGGCCATGGCGCCAGCGCCTTGTATGGACTGGTCGAGGCGTGGCCGCGGGGCCGCGGGGGTGCCCGGCTTTTGGTTCGGTGACATATGGGGTCCCTGAAAAGGCTTTCTAAGAGGGAGACCACGGCCCAGGATAACGATTCAGGAGTGCGAGGATATGGACACAGTATCAACCCGCCGTACGTCGATGACAAGCGACGGTTCTGCTCCTTTTGGCCGCCGAGGTACCACGCGGGCGATGGTGGCCGAGACCTCCCATCCGACGCGGGAACTGCCGGCGTTTCAGGTTGCCTGCCGCTTCGGCCGCAGCCGACGCCCGCGACGAGCCGGGCGGCCATCGGCAGGCCGTTCGCTCCTGACCGTGCGTAGGCGTCAAGCTCGGCGACATCCTGACCAAGGCTCGTCATGGCCTCTGTGAAGATGTCCATGTCGATGACCTGCAGGGCCTTCAGGTGCTCGGCGTTATCGGTGGTGACGGCCCCGCCGAGCGCTTCCAAGGCGAAGCTCCGTGCGGTCCCGGCGAGCAGCAGGCTCATTAGCGCACCGATGTCGAGATTGAGGCTGCGGGCCAGGGCCAGGATGTCCTGCACGTTGCGCTGGTTCATCATGAGCAGGGCATTGTTAATGAGCTTCCCGGTCTGGCCGCTGCCGGCGGGCCCCATGTGGGCGATGGTCGCCGAGAACGACTCGAGCACGGGCCGGACCTTGCTCAGTGCCCGCTCCGGCCCTCCCACAATCGTGGTGAGGCGCTTGGCCTCGGCTCCTGGCCGGCCGCCGCTGACGGGGGCGTCAAGGACGACGACCCCGGCCCGTGCGGCACGGTCGGCCAGGGAGGAAGCGTAGCCCGGCAGACCTGTTCCATGGTTGATGAGGATCGTCCCGGGTGTCAGGCTGGCCAGGAGCCCGCCGGTGGTGAGGACGTCCTCGATATCGGAGTCCTCGCGCAGGCAGAGCCCGACGACGTCGCTGACGGCGCCGAGGGCCGCGGGGGTTGCATGTCGGATGTGCGGCAGCCCCTCGAGGGCGGCCAGCGAACTGTCCCGGCGCACCCAGACGTGAAGTTCGAATCCGGCTTCAGCGATGGCGCGGGCCATCGGTGCGCCCTGGTCGCCGAGCCCTACCCATCCGACGCGGAGGGCGCCGTCTTTGGGGGTTGAAGCGGAAGCAGCGGTGGTCATGATTGTCTCCTTCGTCGTCGGGGGATCAGGCAGAGCGCCGGGCGAGAAGCTCCAGGGAGAGGTCCCAGAGCCGGTCGGCGTTCGCGGCATCGAGGGCATAGGCCGCCACGCCGGTGTAGTCAGGGCCGCGGGCTTCGACGACGGGTGCTTCGTTGACGTCCTCAAAATAGCGGCCGCCGAGGCCCTCGAGGTCCGGTGAGGTCGCCACGTACAAGGTGGTTGCGGCTCCCTGCTGCGGTGTCTTCTGGCGTTCGACCGGCGTGCGCAGGCCGCCCGTGTGGCGCTGCAGGTTCGTGGCGATAGCACCCGGCATGACGGCGTTGGAGGTGATTCCGTCCTTCGCCCACCGACGGGTCACGGCCACAGCGAACAGGGCCGAGGCGGTCTTGGACTGGCCGTATGCGAGGAACGCGTCATAGGGGATGAAGTTGAAATGCGGGTCGTCGAAGAGGACCGGTGCGAACAGGTGTCCACTGGAGCTCAGCGACACGATGCGGGCGTTGCCCGCCGCGGCTAGTGCCGGGTGAAGGGCCTGGGCGAGGGCGAAGTGGCCGAGGTAGTTGGTGGCGAACTGCATCTCCCACCCCTCGGCGGTGCGCTCCAGCTCCGGTAGGGCCATGATTCCCGCGTTGTTGACCAGTACGTGCAGGGGCCCGGTCCATGCGTCGGCAAATTCAGTGATCGAGGTGAGGTCGGCGAGGTCGACCCGACCGAGGAAGATGTTCTGATTACCCGTCGAGGCGCGCAGTTCCTCGGCGACCGGGGCAGCAGCCTCCAGGTTCCGCACAGCGAGGGTCACCTCCGCACCGATCCTGGCGAATGCGCGGGCGGTTTCGATCCCGATGCCTGAGGCGCCGCCGGTGATGACGACGCGCTTGCCGGTGAAGTCGATGCCTTCGGTGACATTCGAGGTGGTCGAGGAGAAACCGAACGGGGTGGTGATAAGGGTCATGATGGAGGACTTCTTTCGTCGAAGAGAGGATGTTTCATCGTGCGGAGGGGCCGCTGTCCTGCCGGATCCAGCCAGCATGTGCTGGTGGGCGGCGTGCGGGGCTCCGGATAGAAGTGTGCTCTTAGGCGAAAACGGTAGGTAGAACCCTGTGTTTCATAGGAACGGCAGGGCTACCTTCGACTGCCGACCTTCCTCAGGGCGGCGGGTACAGTCCTGCCGGTTGGAGTCCGCTACTACGGGCGGGCGAGCCGTTCCAGGGCTGCGGCGGAGGGGCTGCCGGGTGCGGCATGGTGGACCACGAGCAGGTGGCCATCGGTTCCGGTGACGGCGAGCTTCTCGTGGAACAACTCCAGGTCGCCCACAACGGGATGGTGGAGGATGCGGTGCCCGGCGACTTTCGGGCGCACGTCGTGCCGGTTCCAGAGCTGCAGGAAATAGGCGCTGCGTTCGGAGAGATCAGTGACCAGGCGCACGAGGCGGGGATCGTTCGTCCGTTCTCCGACTGAAGCGCGCAGCCCTGCCACGGCTTCGCGCATCACCTGGTCGTAGTCCTCGTAAAGGTCGCGTTCGGCGGGATCGAGGAAAGCCTCCCGGAGGACGTTTTGGCCGGGTGCATTACGGGGAGAGAGGGCGATCGCGAGCGGGTTAGCGGCCAGCACTGTCATGAACCGGTCCTGCACGAAGGCTGGCACGTTGCCGATCGTGCCCAGAAGATGCGCCAGCCCCGGCGCAACGGTGTCCGGGCCTGCAACGTCCTCGGTGGCCAGTACGGGGGCGGTGCCGGACGGTGGGCGGGCCAGCCGGTGGAGGTGCAGGGTGGAGGGTGGGTCGAGCATCAGTGCCCGTGCCAGTGCATCGAGGATCTGCGGCGATGGGTGGTGGTCCTTGCCCTGCTCAAGGCGAACATAGTAGTCGACGCTGATCCCTGCCAGCTGCGCAACTTCCTCCCGCCGCAGCCCGGTGACACGACGTCGGCCATAGGTATGGAGATCGACGTCCTGGGGACGTACTAGCTTCCTCCTCGCCTTGAGGTAGTCGCTGAAGGCCGGGTTCTTCTGCACGAACCCAATCTAGACCTGAGTTCGGACCATCGCTCCGCTTCGGCCGGGTCGGGCAGGCGTGACCCCGATCCTGCGCGCACCACCGAGTGGCTCTTGTCGACGCTGAGCCGAAGGCCGAAACTTGGCTACGGGGGCCGTCCCGTCTCGTCGCGGGCGACGGCGGGATGGATAAGGCGGGTGATCCAGCGACTATCAGGGAGGTAGCGGTGTCGAATTTTGCGAAGAAGCGGCCGATCACCGATCGGGAACCGGTGCCGGCAGCCGAGATTGCCGAGGCGGTCACCGCCGGGGACTTCCTCTACGATGACGGGGCCACGCAGACGTTTGATGAACGGGGCACGACAGTCTACGTCGAGCACGGCCGCCCGACCCAGGGCGAGTGGTACGTCGATGACAAGGGACGGTTCTGCTCCTTTTGGCCGCCGAGCTACCGCGCCTGCTACGAGCTCCGGTACCTCGTCGAGGACGGGGAAGTCACCGGCCTCGAATTCACCGAGCTCAACCGAGGATCAACGTTCACTGGACGCTACTCGCAGCCGGGAGCGTCCTGACCACCGGCGCGATGGCCGCCGCGAATGACTCAAGCTCGGGGAGGGCGGCCTCTTCCCTGGCCGCCCTCACATCATGGTGGCTGGAGATCAAAAGCTCCCGTCGATTCGCTCACGTGGGTCTCCTCCAGCCCCGGCACGGCCGTTCGTAGACGCCAGCCCCGGCTCTGTTGCAATGGCTGGCCGAGGTCTAGGCTTAAGTTGCGCCTTGAGAGGCGGATCAGGAATGGCTTTGCTGGGAAGTCCGGACCGACCAAGTGAAAATAGCATCGGATGCACCAGAGATGAACGGCTCCGGATCAGGACGCCGGCTCCGCTCGAATTCAGCTGCATCCGCTCTGGGCAAGAGCGGACGGATCCGCCGGACATCCGGCCGCAGCGCTGATCGCGCGCCCCCTCCCCATCACCGCTCCGGCGTTTGTGGAAGTAGAAAATCATCATGAAAAAGTCTCTCAGCTGGAGGCTGTTGATCCTTGTTGCCGGGACGCTGCTTGGCCTGCTTGCGGGCCTGGGGCTGTCAGCTCCCGCGGTCGCTGCCCCCGTGCAGACTGTGGTCACTACGGATCACTATGACGACAAGGACGACGACAGCGATCTCAGATTGAAGGTCGACCGCGACGGCAGACTGAAGGTCATTGGCGAGGATTACGAGGCCAAAAAGGTTTATGTGAAGATCGTCCAAACCAACCATAAGGACAGGGAACGGGTCATCGACGAGCGTGAGGTGTGGACCCGCCACGGCGATTTCAAGTTCGACAGCAAGAAGGCCAAGTGCGGCAATGAGTACCGGGCCTACAGCTACAGCAAGAAAGACGGCCGGGACAGGAGCAACACGCTCAAGATCGACTGCCGCAAGGACGGCCGCCATTAGAAATAGTTCACTCCACGGGCAGGCCTCCTAAACGGCTCGCCCAGCCTCCCTGGACCCGACAGAAGACAGGGTGCACCACCTCACCACCGTGGACCCGGTGGAGGTTCATCGAACCCCCGCCGGGTCCACGCCATTGCCGGGAATTCTCGGCATACTGGGGAAGCCCGTCGCAGTGCGGCCCAGGAAACGAGCCACATCGGTGTACTCAGCCGAGTCAGAACCGGCTGTCTCCAGCGTGACGAAGCCACCGCGCGTTGCTAGCGTGTGGCGCATGCCCATCAAACTCGAGAACGTCGGCATCGCGGTCCGCGACCTCGAAGCAGCGATCGCCTTCTTCACCGACCTCGGGCTCACCGTCCTCGGCCGCGACACGGTCAGTGGCGAGTGGGCCGACACCGCCGTCGGCCTCGACGGCAACCACGCCAAGATCGCCATGCTGCAGACGCCCGACGGCAACGGCCGCCTCGAGCTTTTTGAGTACCTCCACCCCGAGGCGATCGAGACGGAGCCCACCCTGCCCAATGACATCGGCATGCACCGTGTCGCCTTCTCGGTCGACGACATCGACGAGGCCCTCGAGATTGCCGCAAGGCACGGCTGCCACCCGCTGCGCGGCGTGGCCACCTACGGGGACATCTACAAGCTCACCTATCTCCGCGGCCCCAGCGGCATCCTGGTGATGCTCGCCCAGGAACTGACCAAGAGCTGACCCACCGATCCCGGGCCGCAGACCACCACGCCGCGCGCAAATCCAGGGATTTCGCGGAACATCGGTGTCGTCGAGATCGTTATATAAGGTAATGATGCCTCCTCAGGAAATCGACCTGACCTCCGTCTCTCCCACGCGGTTGTGGGTACCCAAACACGTGATGATCACGCGGGCCGCAGCCGATCTACCGCATACAGCCGAGATCATCAGACGTTGCGAGCGAGCCGGCATCGACGACATCCGCTTCCTGCCCGGAAATGCGCTAACGGGTCTCCGCGGCGCCAGCGACCGGGAGACCTACGCGTCCGCGAAGAACACGCTTGCAGTGGTTGCGGCCCCGCCGAGTGCCCTGAAACCGCAGCCGATCCCGCCGAGCGCTGACTGGCGCATCGACCTCGCCAAGGGCTGCCCGGCCCACTGCCAGTACTGCTACCTCGCCGGATCCCTCCAGGGGCCGCCCGTGACCCGCGTTTACGCCAATATCGACGACGTGCTTGAGGGAATTCGCACCCACGCCGGCAGGGGTTCCGTCACCCGCGGGACCCTGGAGCGCGGTGACGAGGGGACGACGTTCGAAATGTCCTGCTACACCGACCCCCTCGGTATCGAGAACGTGACCGGTTCGCTCGCTGCGGCGATTTCCCGCGTGGGGACGGGCGAATTCGGGTCCGACGTGCAGCTGCGGTTCACGACGAAGTTCGACGACGTCGCTCCCCTGGTGACCCTGAATCATGGGCGTCGCACGCGGATCCGGTTCTCGGTCAATGCCGCAGAGGTCGCAAACCGCTTTGAAGGCGGAACCGCGCGCATGCCCGCGCGGCTTGCCGCTCTCCGTTCGGTGGCGGCGGCCGGCTATCGGGTGGGACTGACAATCGCCCCGGTCATGCCGATCCCTGGCTGGCGGGAGCAGTACGGCGCGCTGCTCGACGACGTCTCCGAGGCCGTCGCCGGCATCGACGACCTCGATCTTACGGCCGAAATCATCACCCACCGCTTCACGCCCGCGAGCAAGGAGGTGCTGCTTGGCTGGTATCCAAGGACCAAGCTCGAGATGGACGAAGCTTCGCGAAGCCAGAAGCGTTCCAAATTCGGCGGAGTCAAGTACGTGTACCCGAAGCAGACCATGACGGAGATGCGCCGGTGGTTCACGGAGGAACTGGAACGGCGCTTGCCGGCCGCCCGGCTTCTCTACTGGACCTGAGCGCAAGCGCCGGGCGGGGCCTGCCGTCATTGACGTGGCTTGCCGGACGCGACCGGGTGGCGGCTCCGGGCTATAGGCGGTCAGCGGCTGCTTAGCAGGGAGAATCCGAGATGCGGCACTTCGATCGGAATCAGCACTTTGTCCTTTGGCGTGGATCGTATTCTCTCACCGACCAGATAGGCGCCGGAATTCCCGACGACGACGCGCCCGCTTCCGTTGAGGAGCGCGGCGTCGCCAGGAATGGCCCGCAGGGCCGGCATGAAAATCTCTTCGAGTTTGCGGATTCGTATGTCGCAGCCGGCCACCCCTGCGAACTTCCCCTTGAGCAGGATGGGCGCCGAGTGGGTAAGAATATATTCATCCAGCCCGAGGTAATCGACATACGGGCCCCACGCCGTCTGTTCTCCAGTGCGGTTCGCCGCGGCGAAGAACGGCATGTTCTGGTAGTCATAGAACCGCTCGCCGCCGGGCGTCAGATCAAATTCCAGCTTCTCGACGCTGTCCTGCCGCCTGATCCACCATTCGAGCCCGCCCTCGCTGCTCTTGATCGCCTCGGTGGAGAAGATAACTCCCGCCCCCACGACGAAGGTATGCGATTCAAGGAATTCCTTCGCCAGGCTTTCCAGCCTGGCGATGTCGCTCGGAGCGATGGTGAGGGGACTTGGGCGGTCCGGCCATAGCGCTGCCGTCCGTGCCGCGAACTGGTGGACGTCGAGGCCGAGGGCGTTCATCCACGCAGCGATGTCGGCTGCCGCCTGAACCGCAGGGGTAGGAGTGGTCACGGGCGCTCCTGCTGAGACGTCGGGTACCCAAGGGACAGCTTGGCATCCACGAGATGGTGGATGTCGTGCCGAATGTGCGCCAGTACCAACCGTTGGGCCTCTTCTGGCGCGTCGTTCGCTATGGCCCGGGCCAGGGCGAGATGTTCGCTCGCCACCCGTTCCGGATCGCGGGTCAGCGGCACGGGCGCCCACAGCGCCTGGACCGTTTCCGCCTGCAGCCTGATCTCGGCGTTCATCAGTCGTGGGGACTGGGCGAGGACCGCCAGTTCGATGTGAAATCTGCTGTCTGCGCGGGCGCGCAGCTCGGGTCTGTCCGACATGACAAGGGCAGTCGCAAGCTCCAGAAGCCTGCTGACTTCATGGGGCTCGGCCCGTTCACAAGCGAGCCGCACGGTGGCAGCAGCGATAGCGGCGTGCTCGTCTCCCACGTCCCGGATTTCCGCAATGGAGGTTTCCCGAAACCACTTTTCCAGGACGTCGGCTGACGTAAAGGGCTGCTTGACGATAAATGTTCCGCCGTGGCGCCCCCGCCGCGTTGTGACAATCCCCTGGTCCCGGAGATCGGCCAGCGCCTCCCGGAGGGTAGACGGAGCAACGCCGAACATTTCGGAAAGAGCCGTTTCCGGAGGGAGCCGCTCGCCCACCTTCAGCAAGCCCAAAGCAATAGCTTTGGAAATCCGATTGACGATGGCTTCCGAGCGCTCGGTTTCGGGCAACGACCGGTACACCTGGGCTTGAAATGCGGTGTTCGATGCCAAAAACGACTCCATGAAATAGAGGGACCAGCACTGATTCTAATCCGTCGGCGACGGTCGGATCCGTGGCCGAACCGATCTGCCGCGCCGGCGCCCGGAAGCCGGCTCGTCCCATCCTGCTCTGGCGTCGAGTGTAACCCCACCCACCGCTAAATCCATTGAAAACATAGCTTATAACTTGTCCTAGACGTACCTAGACCCTTCCATCAGCGTGGATTGAGAGGTCCTCGGGTTCGGTGTTGCCGTTCCATACCTTTGGAAGTAGGGTTTTACGAACGTGGCCCTGCTCACACTGACCCGGGGCCGATCCGAAGGAGTCCCATGCGTGAAGCAATCACGGAGCCGGTGACAGAGACCGACGGCGACGAAGACGCCCGACACCTCGCAAGCCTTGGCTACTCGTACGAAAAGCAGTTTGAGCGGGAGATGACGTTCTGGGGCAACGTCTCGTTGGGGTTCACCTACCTGTCGCCGGTAGTGGCCATTTACTCCCTCTTTGCAGCCTCCCTTGGTATTGCGGGGCCTCCGATGTTCTGGTCCCTCGTCATCGTCGGTGTCGGCCAGCTCCTCGTCGCCACAGTTTTCGGCGAGGTTGTGGCGGCGTACCCGGTGGCCGGAGGCGTCTATCCCTGGTCGCGGAGGCTCTGGGGCCGCAAATGGGGGTGGATGAACGGCTGGGTCTACCTCGTCGCACTCCTGACCACCATCGCCAGCGTCGCGTACGGGGCGGGACCGTTCCTCAGCACCCTTGTCGGGATGGAGAACACGGTCAATTCCGTCATCGTCGCGGGCCTCGTGGTCATCGCGCTGGCGACGGTGCTGAACCTTGGCGGAACCAAGGTGCTGAATACCGTTGCGATGATCGGCCTCCTGGCAGAACTCGGCGGCGCGCTGGCTGTGGGAACGTGGCTGCTGATCGCCGCCCGGCAGCACGACCTCAGTGTGCTGTTCCAGTCCTTCGGCGCCGGAGAAGGCAGCAGCTACTTCGTGGCCTTCGCGGCCGCCGGGCTGATTGGCATCTTCCAGTACTACGGATTTGAAGCCTGCGGTGATGTCGCGGAAGAGGTTCCCAACCCCGGCCGCACCATCCCCAAGGCCATGAGGATGACCATCTACATCGGCGGATTCGCAGCGATGTTCGTCTGCCTGTCCCTGATCCTCGCGGTCCCCGACTTCGCCGCCGTGATCTCCGGCGCCGACACGGACCCCGTGGGCAATATCCTCCTCTCGGCCTTCGGTCCGGTCGGCTTCAAGGTGGTTCTCGCCGTCGTGCTCGTCTCCTTCCTCTCGTGCGTGCTGAGCCTTCAGGCCGCCACCTCCCGCCTCGCCTACTCGATGGCCCGGGACGGCATCCTTCCCGGCAGCAAGCTCCTGAGCACCTTCAGCGAAACACGGCACGTACCGCCGTACGCCCTGCTCCTGGCGGGGCTGGTTCCGGCCCTCATCGTCATCGGATCCAAGGTTTCCAGCGACGCCCTGACCGTGATCATTTCCTTCGCCGCCATGGGCATGTACATGGGCTTCCAGATGGTGGTCCTTGCGTCGCTCCGGGCACGCCTGCTCGGCTGGAAGCCCAATGGAGCCTTCCAACTCGGCGTGTGGGGTATCCCGGTCAACATTGCCGCCCTGGTGTGGGGCGTCCTCGGCATGGTCAACATGGCCTGGCCCCGGACCCCGGAGGACGGTTGGTTCGCCAACCATGTCGTCCTGATTTCGGCCGTCAGCGTCGTCGGAATCGGCCTGATCTACATGGCGTGGAAGAAGCCGCACCTCAAGGGTGACGCCCCGGCAGCTGACGCCGTTCCCGCGGCCCCCGCCGACGGCCGTCACGACGCCGCCCGTCCCGTCGACCGCGTTCAAGGATAAGAGGCAGAACTCATGCTGATCACCGGCATCAAGAGCCGTCCCGTGTACGACGAGCTGACGCCCATGGCCAGCGGCCTCCGCCACGTCGCCGCCGCCCAAGGCAGCGGCGGAGAGCCGCTGCTGCGCCTGCTGGGAGAGATGGACCCGGCACAGCTGGCCGCAACCACGGTCCTGTACTCAATCGAGTCCTTCACGGGCCGGAATCACCTGGCGGACCTCAAGAAGCATCAGGTGCGCGACCTCTTCGTGTTTCCCACCAACGCCGAGGCCGTTCGTGGACTCGACACCGTCCTCGCGACTGCACAGATGGGCACCCGGCTGTACCTCTCCGGTTCCGAAGGATTCATCGGCACCTCGATGCAGGTCGCCACCTCCTACGGCATGAACCGGGACGAAGTGCTGCGCGAGCACGCGGGTTCCTTCGTGCGGCGGGTGTGGTGCGCGCACTGCGGCCACTATTCCGAGAATGTGACCCGGCGGGTCTTTCAATGCCCCGGATGCGAACGAAATCTGGTCGTCCGCGACCACTACTCCGGACGGCTCGCTGCCTTCCAGGGAGTGAAAGCGGACGGCGAAGTACCCGGAGAACTGCCGGAAGATGAGGAGTTGGACACATGAGTGAGGTGCAGCACGGAGCCCTTCGGCTGAAAGTCGACCGGATCGAAGCGGTCACACCGGAGATCAACCGATACACCTTTTCCGCCGAGGATGGATCCTGGCTTCCACCATTCTCCGGAGGAAGCCACGTGCGTGTCCTGATTCCCTTCGAGGAAGAGACCCGCCGCAACGCGTATTCACTCATGAGTTCGCCCTACGACACGAGCAAGTACCAGATCGCCGTGCGCCGCATTGACGAGGGAAAGCGCGGCTCGCTCGCCATGCACCGGAATGTCCGCGAGGGCGACGTTCTGCTGGTCACGACGCCCGCGAACCTCTTTCCGGTGTCAAAGCACGCCCGGCATCACCTCTTCATCGCCGGAGGGGTCGGGGTGACCCCCATCTACGCGCAGCTGGAAGAGTTGAGCGTCAAGGGCGGTTCGTTCGAGCTCCACCTGGCCGTCCGGGGGCCCGAGCATGCCGCCCTTGGCCGCGAGCTCAAGGCACTCTACGGGGACCGGGTCACGGTTTACGGTGACGGCGACGGCTCCCGGCTGAATTCGTCGGAGATCCTCGCCGGCCGGCCGCTGGGCACGCATACCTACGTCTGCGGACCGGCCCGGATGGTCAACGACGTCATCGACGCAGCTCACGCCCTCGGATGGACCGAGTCGCACATCCACTACGAACGGTTCGAGGACCTCGGGTCGACCGGCAGCCCCTTCTCGGTCACCTTGGCCCGGTCCGGGGCAGTGATCGAGGTCTCTCCCGAGCAGTCGCTGTTGGAAGCGGCCGAAGAGGCGGGCCACAAGCTGCCCTATCTTTGCCGGGGAGGTGCGTGTGGCGAGTGCGAGACGGAGGTCCTTGAACTCGAGGGAACCATCGACCACCGCGACGACTGGCTGTCCGAATCGGAGCGATGCACGAACAAGCTCATCATGCCCTGCGTCTCGCGGGCCACCTGCACAAAACTCGTCCTGAACGCATAAGGAGAACACCCATGCCCGCGATCCCCACCCCGACCGGCTTCACCCTGGATGAGACCTACACGCCCGAGGGCGAGTACCGGTTCCAAAACTCCCGTGAGGCGGTCCGCCGTCTCCCCTTCCCGTTCCCGGACGACGAATACATGTACTCGATGAATCTTGAGCCGCACGTCCCGGCCGGTGACGGCGCGCTCAGGGCCGCGTTCGATATCGATGAGCACTACGTGTCCGAGTGTGCCCACCGCGCCCAGATGCTTCGGGACATGCCGGGCGTGCACTACCTTGCGCTGCCGCACATGCTGGAGGCTCAGTGGGACCTCCTAGAGCTCATCTTCGAGTCATACAACCGGGATTTCCCCGAACACTTCACCCTCACCAAGAACGGAAACGAATGGCGGTGGCAGAACCGGCTCCTCGGGATTGATGATTCGTTTACCTTCGGCGATCCCGCAACCCTGCCGATGGATCCGATGGAGTACGCAACGCGGCAGGCCCAGGGCGAGTTTGTCGTTCTCGAGGAGCGGGATAACACGCTCGTCATCGGCGCAGGCATGACCACCCAGCGCGCCGACTACTCCCTGCAGTTCAACCTCGGCATGAACTTTTCCGAGTTCCACGGCCCCGTGCCCAAGCTGGACAAGATGGGAATCCTGGACCGGGCTCTGAAGTTCCTGCTCCGCATGAAGCCCGGCCACCCCGTCCGGCGGGTCAACTGGTCCCTGACCGTGAACCCCCGCCTCGAGACCTCAGTGGAAACGCTGCCGGACTGGGCTCCAGACCGGGCGAAGGTCACCGCTGAAAACGCGGGAGAAATGGTGCACCTGCGAATCGAGCTGCAGCCCCTGCACCGCCTGCCCCGGTCGAATGCCATCGTGTTCCCGGTCCGCACCTACCTCGTCAGCCTGGCTGAACTGGTGGAGCACGCGCCGGACTGGGCGAAGCGGGTACATCGGGCGCTCGCCTCCCTGGATCACGAACTCGCCGATTACAAGGGCTTCCACCGGTATCACGCCGCTGCCGTCGAATGGCTCTCACAGCACGACGACGGGGCACCGCTGGCGACGGGTTACCCCTGGTACCCGGACGGCATCCAGCCCGGCAACAGCTAAGCCTCGCGGGGGAGGAATTCTGGGCACCTGCCCGGAATTCCTCCCCCGACCGCCGTCAGCGGGAGCCGCCCGCCGCTACCCCTGTGCCGGGGAAAAATCTTGGGTGGCGCGTTCCGCTCCGGCCGCAGCCGAGCTTCCCAGGTCGCCTCCGGGCAGCTCCTGCCGGGCGGTCACGGCCGTCGTCCAGGCGTCCGTGGTGCCCACGGCGGCCCAGTTGGAATTCAGCAGTGCGAGCAGGGTCGTGTGCACGGTCCGGGCATCAACGAAACCGGCGTCGTTGGCGAGATGGATCGCACCTGTGGCATCGGAGAGGACCTCGGTGGTGAAACCGAGGGCTTCGGCTTCGACGGCCGAGCCGAGAATGCAGTTGTTGGTCATGTAGCCCACGAGGGTGACGGTGTCGACGTCGCTCCCGCGCAGCCATGCAGTGAGGTCGGTGCCGGCGTACACCGAGCCGTACTGCTTCACGACGCTCTTCCACGCGTCGGTGCGCCGGCTCTGGACCTCGGGGTGAAGTTCGAACTCCGGGGTGCCCGGGGCAAAGACGGGGGCTCCCTCGCCGGCGGTGTGCTGCACGACGGCGATGGGGATGCCCGCCGCGGTGGCCGCATCGATCGCTGCGGTGATGCGCGGCAGCGACTGCTCGTGCGGCGGGTACTGGATCTCGAGCAGGCCGCTGAAGTACTGCTGCTGGACATCGACAAGGACGAGGGCGCGGCGGGGTGTGCTCATGGTGAGGGATTCTCCTGGGTGTGGGGACGGCGGTGGCCGCCGGATGGCGGAATTCCATCCTTCATGGCGCAGCGGCGGGACAACAGTGGCACGCATGCCTAGGTACGATGGAATCAGGCCAATCGGGAGGATTCATGCGTATTGCGGTGTACGCCTTCGAGGGCGCGACGATGTTCCATCTCGCCGTCCCGCAGATGGTCTTCGATGAGGTCACCCGGCAAGGCCTCGCGGAGTGGACGACCGCCTTGTTCTCCGATAAGCCCGGCGCGGTCCGGACGGCCGAGGGATATCAGCTGGCCGGAATCGTGGGCCCCGACGCTGCGGCGGGCGCGGACGTTGTGGTGGTGCCCTCATGGTTCGATGACGGGCGCGTTCCGAGCCACACCCTGCGGACCGTACTGCAGGATGCGCACCGGCAGGACGTCGCAATCCTGGGCCTGTGCCTTGGAGCGATTGCCGTGGCGGACGCAGGCCTGCTCGCCGGCCGCCAGGCCGTCACTCACTGGCAGGCCTTTCCCACCCTGACCGAGCGGCACCCGGACGTCCTCCTGGACCGCTCCGTGCTGTATATCGACCACGGGGACGTGATGACTTCGGCGGGAACGGCGTCGGGTTTGGACGCCTGCCTTCACCTTGTGCGGACCCGGCTGGGAGCGGATGCGGCAAACAAGGTGGCGCGCAGCCTCGTCGTCGCGCCCCACCGCGAGGGCGGGCAGGCACAGTACATCGAGCATCCGGTGCCCCAGCGATCCACCGACGACCCGATTGCGCGTTTGCTCGAGTGGGCGCTGGCCAACCTCCGTGAACCGCTCACCATCGATCAGCTTTCACAGCGGGCGCACATGAGCCGGCGCACTTTCGTCCGCGCTTTCCGGGCAGCCACCGGGACAACACCGTCCGCCTGGGTGCGTTCACGCCGGCTCGATGCCGCCCGCCGCTCATTGGAGACCACCGATCTGTCGATCGACCAGATCGCCGCGGACTGCGGATTCGGCAATGCGGTCACACTCCGCCAGAACTTCGCGGCCGCCTTCTCGACCACCCCGACAGGCTACCGGCGCCGCTTCAACACCCGACCGGCTACACCGACCCTGCCCTGACGGCGGGCGGAGACAACCAGTGTGCCCTGCGCGTTGGGGTGTTGCGCGAAGGGCTCAGGTAAAGCTGCTGTTGGTCCTTGCGGACTAGACCTCATGGTGGATCCGCCTCAGGGGCGGCTCTCGCTACACTACGCAGGGACGATCCGGAGGGTGCTGCTGTCGACATGCCGAACATTGTGAACCGCTTCCTGCCCGCAACGGGCTCCGAGGAGGGTCAGTGGGAGCGGCCCGGTCCCACCCGCGACCAGCAGCGCAGGGACGCCGTCGGCGTCCTCATCTTCATCCTCGTAAGCGCCGTCGCACTTGAGCTGAGCCGCGGCGCGGGAGCGATGGCCGAGGAACGCAGCCCGATCTGGCTGCAGCACGTGGTTCTTGCCCTGATGATCGTTCCACTCATGCTGCGGCGTCGGTTCCCGGTCGCCGTGATGCTCGCGATGTCTGCCCTCTTCATCGCCCTGGGGTTGTGGATTCCCGTTCTTTCGCTTCAGCTCTCCTTCCAGGTGGCGTACTTCGCGTCGCTCTACTCGGCGGTGGCCTGGGCGAAGGACCGCCGGGTGCTGTGGCTCGGGACCACCGTGGTGGTGGTCGCGATGGCCCTGTGGCTGATTCTCGCGTTGACCGTGTCATCGACGTTCGACGGGCTGATCGAGAGCATCGAGGAGGGCGACGAAACGTCGAGGGGGATCCTTGATCCACTCACCTCAATAGCGCTCTACAACTCGATAGTGAATATCGCGTACTTTGGGGGAGCCATCCTTGTCGGCCTGTCCTCCTGGCGGAACGCACTACAGCGGGCGCAGCTGGCGGAACAGGCCGAGAGGATCGCCCGTCAGTCCGCGGAGCTGGCCCGGCGGGCGGTCATTGAGGAACGCCTACGGATTGCGCGGGAACTGCACGACGTCGTCGCGCACCATGTGTCGGTTATCGGAGTCCAGGCTGGAGCCGCCCGCCGGGTGCTGGACCGGAAGCCCGAAGCCGCCGCCGAAGCCCTCCACACGATCGAGCAGGTCAGCCGCCAGGCGGTGACGGATATGCGGGGCCTGTTGGGAGTGCTCCGCTCGGGAACCCTCGACGAAGGCCCTCCGGAGAATGAAGGACGCCATCCCGAGCCGGGCCTTGCGGACCTTGATGCTCTGGCCCGGAGCCAGCGTGCCTTCGGCCTGGAGGTCGATTTCACCCGGGTCGAGGATGTTCCGGGCGCACTTGAGGAAGTGTCAGCGCCGCTCGCCCTGTCCGTGTACCGGACCGCCCAGGAGTCCCTGACCAATATCCGGCGCCACTCGACAGCGTCGGCCGCCGTGCTCACCCTGCGCACCGGGAGATCGGGCGAGCAGCGCTGGGTCGAACTTGAGACGGTGGACAACGGCAGGCCGCGCCGGTACGCGGAGTCCGGCGCCGGGTACGGGCTGCAGGGAGTCCGCGAACGCGTGGCAATGCACCGCGGCACCGCGGAAATAGGACCCCGGTCCAACGGCGGGTGGCGGGTCCGCGCCCGTTTCCTGCTTCACTGAATCCGTGGAGCGCAGCCACCCCACCGCCGACCCCAAACACCGGAAAGAACGCAATGGATCCAATTCGAGTACTGCTCGCCGACGACCAGCGCCTGGTCCGCGCAGGTTTCGCCACGATGCTCTCCGTTGAGGACGACATCGAGGTGGTGGGCCAGGTAACCAACGGGCAGGAGGCGGTGGACTTTGCTGCTTCCCGGGACGTTGACGTCATCCTCATGGATGTGCAGATGCCGGTGATGGACGGCATCCGGGCCACCGAGCTGGTCACTGGGGAGGGGCGGGGCAAGGTCATCATCCTCACCACCTTCGAACGCGACGATTACCTTTTCGATGCCATCCGCGGCGGCGCGAGCGGCTTCCTCCTGAAAAACGCCGATCCCGAGGACCTCGTCGCAGCGGTGAGGTCGGTTGCGGGCGGGTACGCACTGCTCGCACCTGAGGTCACGGTGCGGGTGATTCAACAGTTCGCCAGCCAGCTCGGCGGCGGGAACACTCCACCGGCGCACCGGCGGCCCAGCCCGGAACAGCGGCAGAAACAGGCCCTGCTCGCCCCCCTGACCCAGCGCGAGAAGGAAGTCCTGACGTGCATGGCGGCGGGCCTGAGCAACGCGGAGCTGGCCACGAAGCTGTCCCTTGCGGAGGCGACAGTGAAATCCCATGTCTCTTCCCTGCTGGCGAAGATTCAGGTGCGCGACCGCGTGCAGGCAGTGGTCTTCGCCTACGAGAGCGGGCTCATCCGTCCGGGGGAATGAAAGTTCCACCTTTCGGCTCATCCCTCCCGGCGCCGGTCTCTATAGATTGAGTGAGAGACGCGGACCCACGGCTCCATTGGAGGAACCCATGCTGCAGGTGCAGAACCTGACCCGACGTTTCGGCGAGCACACCGCCGTCGACGACGTCACCTTCTCAGTCCCGTCAGGGAAAATGACCGGGTTCGTCGGTGCGAACGGCGCGGGAAAGACAACGACCATGCGCATGATCATGGGAGTGCTCACGGCGCACGCCGGGAAGGTTCTGCTCGACGGCCGCTCCGTCACCGCCGACGACCGGGCGACCTTCGGGTACATGCCCGAGGAACGCGGCCTCTACCCCAAGCAGCCCATCATCGATCAGCTCGTCTACCTCGGACAACTGCACCGGATGAGCCAGGGGGATGCACGATCCCGCGCCCAGGAACTGCTCGAACGCTTTCAACTCGGCGACCGCCGGAAGGACAAGCTGGAGTCGCTCTCACTGGGCAACCAGCAGCGGGTCCAGATCGCAGCCTCACTCCTGCACCGGCCGTCGGTGCTGATCCTCGATGAACCCTTCTCCGGACTCGATCCCGTCGCCGTTGACTCCATGGTGGAGCTTCTCCGCGAGCACACGGCACAGGGGGTTCCGGTGTTGTTCTCCAGCCACCAGCTCGACCTCGTGGACCGCCTGTGCGACAACCTGGTGATCCTGCAGAAGGGCCGGCTCGTGACGTCCGGCAGTGGTGATGAACTCCGCGCCGCCGCCCCGCGCCGCCACCGGCTCACGGTGTCACCCGACGCCGGCTGGGTGCGGGAGGAGGCAGGGGTGACCGTCATTGACGTCGCGGGCCGGGACGCAGTGGTCGAACTGGACAGCGACGACGACGCACAGCGGCTTCTCACCGCCGCCATGGCACGAGGCCGCGTTCACGAATTCAGCCGGATCCGGCCAAGTCTCAGCGAAATCTACCGGGGGGTATCCCAATGAGCACGATCACGAAGCCCAGGCACGCCGGGCACCACCCCGAAGGTGCTGCGCCCTCCGTCCCGGGCAGCACCCAGCCGGCATGGCTGATCGTCACTCTGCGCGAGGTGATGGTGAAAGCGAAGGACCGCGGTTTCGCAATCTCCACCGTGGTGACCCTGGTGCTGATCGTCGCGGGCGTGGTGTTCAACGCCTACATGGACAACCGCGGGGAGGACTTCGCCGTCGCCGTCACCTCGGACGCCGGCCGGTCCGTGGTGGCACTCGCGGACGAGGACGGCAGGGCCGACGGAGGCAACACCGCCTTCAAGGCGGAGGTTGTCGAGTCCGACGACGCCGCCCTGGACCAGGTGCGCAGCGGGGACGTCGACGCCGCACTCCTGCAGGACAAGGATGGCCTGTGGACGTTGACCGGCAAGGAGGAGGTTTCCCCCGGGCTGAGCGGCGGGCTCGGTGCCGCGCTTGAGAGTTTTGTCCTGAGCACCAACGCAGCTGCCACCGGAATATCCCCCGAGGAACTGCTCGCCGGGTCGGAGCTCGAACAATCGCTGCTTGAGGGCAGCACCGAGAATCAGGCCGTTGCCTCCGTAGCGGGGTTCGCCTTCGGCTTCCTGTTCTACATGGCGGCGATGATCTTCGGCCTGCAGATCGCAAACTCGGTCGTTGAGGAAAAGCAGAATCGGGTGGTCGAAATCCTCGCCACCGCCATTCCCATCCGGCAGCTGCTCTACGGGAAGGTCCTGGGCAACACCATTCTCGCCATGGTGCAGTTGGCGCTGTACGGCGGAGCGGCGCTGCTCGCCCTCAACCTCACGGGCACGTCCGACCTCGTGGGCGGAATCATCCCGGCCTCCGGCTGGTTCCTCGTGTTCTTCCTCTTCGGGTTCCTGATCCTCGCGGCGATGTGGGCGGTGCTCGGATCGCTGGCCAGCCGGCCGGAGGACCTGAACAACGGCTCGGCCCCGGTGCTGGCGCTGATCCTCGCGGCGCTGGGTGCCGGCCTGTTCGCCACCGGACAGTTGCTGGTCGTTGCCTCCTATGTGCCCGTTGTGTCATCGGTCGCGATGCCCATCCGCATGCTCAACACCGAGGTGGCCCTGTGGGAGCCGATCCTGTCACTGGTGATCGCGCTGGCGGCCGCGGCGGCGCTCATTCACCTCGGTGAGAAGATCTACCGCCGTGCGGTGATGCAGCCCGGCGCCCTGTCCCTGCGAAAGGCCATGAAGCTGGAGCAGTAGGGGCGCGCCCCTCGTCCTGCTTCGTATCAATGAGCCCGGCGGAGGTGGCGCGTCCCCGATTAAGGGCGAGGCTGCTAAGCCGGACCCTCCGTTGTGCTGACCCAACGTGTCTCTGCTGATTCGACGAGGCTGAGCTGGGGCAGCTTAGCCACCCGTCCGTCCCCGGATGATCGCCCTCGGATACGGCGGTTGACCCAAGGCAGCACGTAAAACCACCACCACTGCGCTTCTGTGCGGAACGTTCGTGGAGGCCGTGTCCCCTCCAGTGCAGCGTTCCAGTCAAAAGTGCCCGCAAGACCCAACGCATCGGCCGCCCCCAGGGCGAGACGTTCGTGTCCCAGCTGGGAAAGATGGAGTCGGTCGAGATCCCAGGCCCGGGGGTCTTCGAAGACTGTCCCCTCGGTGCTGGCGAGCGAGACGGCACCCCACTGGTCGGACAACTGCCGGTAGATGGCATTCAGGCGCCGTCGCCGGACGTCGATAAGGCTTCCTGCCGGCGATACGCCCTTCAGATCAGGAATCGGAACGAACATCACGTTGGTGCCTGATTCCCTGAACACCGTGACCAGTCCGGCGAGGCTGGCTTGGAGCGCGTCGAAGTCGACACGTGGACGCAGGATGTCATTCATACCGGCCGTGATGGTGACCAGATCCGGAGCAAGACTCAGTGCCCGGTCCAGCTGATGTTCGCGGACCTGAGCGGTCTTGTATCCGCGCACGGCAAGGTTCGCGTACTCGACGGGTCCGTGCTGAACGGTCAGCAGACCCGCAAGGCGGTCCGTCCATCCGCGCGGCGTTCCGTCCGGCCAGGGAAGGTCCCCAACCCCTTCGGACAAACTGTCCCCGATCGCGATGTACCGATAAGTCATGGTGGTTCCCTTGGTCGGAAGTTCCGGACGCCACGCCGCCTTGCATCAGATCCAGGCGAGGAATCGGCCCAATCTGTCTTGAGGTGAGGAGCGAGGGACTCCTTCGGACAGGCGCAGCACGCCCTCCAGACTATGCCTTGGCCGGGGGCATCGCAGCGGGCTCGAGCATTTGCTCCCGGGAGTACTGCAAGGCGACCATCACCACGGCGATGACGGGTGTGGCGAGAAACGCGCCAGCGATGCCGAACAGCGACGCGCCGGCCGCCACTCCCGTGAGGACTATAGCTGGGTGGAGCTTGAGGGACCTACCGACCAGCAGCGGTTGTAGTACGTTACTTTCGATTTGCTGCACGAGCAGGACGAGGCCCAACACAATCAAGGCGGTGACCCACCCTTCGGACAGGAGCGCCACGAGCGTGGCGAGGAGCCCGGTCGCGACGGCGCCGATCACCGGAAGGAACCCGCCGAAAAATATCAGCACTGCCAACGGCAGAGCAAGCGGGACCCCGAGGGCCCAAAGCCCGGCCCCAATGAACACAGCGTCCACGAGTGCTACTGCTGCCTGGGAAGACACGTATGCGGACAAGGTCTGCCAGCTCCTCGATGACACCCCCGCGGCATGGACGAACGCCGTGCCCGTCGTCCACCGCAGGAGCCATTCGGAGAACCTGTCTCCGTCCTTGAGGCAGAAGAACGTCAGAATCAGCGTCAGCAGGACCGTAACCGTGATGGAACCGACCGTCTCCAGGCCCGTGAACAGCTGTGCCAGGATCTGACCCAGGTTCTCCTGCGGCCAAACGAGCACCGATTCGAGGAGCCCATGAATGTCCGCCTCCGTGAACCACGACGACGCTGCAAACTCGTTCAGGCTCCGGATATTGTCCTTCGTGCGCATCGATAGTTCCCGCACCCCGTTCACGGACAGGGCGGCAGTTGCCCACCCCACCCCGACCGCCGCTCCCACCAGCCCGACGATTGTGATGGCTGCGGCTGCCGCCGCAGGCAGGGCGCGACGCAGGAATATTGTGACAGGCCAAAGTATCGACGACAGCAGCAGGGCCAGGATCAGCGGGAGGACGATCACCCACACGCTGGAAAGCAGATAGCACATGCCGATAACTGCAGCCGCAATGATCAGGAGCCGTCCCAGGATCGGCGTCGCCGCTCCCAGGGCCGAAAGCAGCGCTCCGCGGCGGATACGCCGTGGTGTCCTCCGTGTTTCATTGGGACCGGGGGCTCCTTCTGCGGCGGCCGCCATCATCAGGTCGTGCTGCTCGGCCATTTCTTTCCTTCAAGTGAAGTGGTGGATGCATTGTGCGTCACCGCAGTCACTTTATAGAGAGGTTCTAGGCAATTTCGTCCGCCAAATTGAGTACACGATGTACTCCCTTAGGACTATTTCCACCCCCTGACTGGTCACTTCCACCGGGGTGATGCCCGGCCGGTACCGGGGAACCCGGGGGAACTCGACCGCGGGGCCAGCATGAACGAAGCCCATCACCGGGATGGTGATGGGCTTCGTGGGACTGCTGGTTGGGTGTTACTTGGTGTTAGTTGGTGTTGTTGGTGGGTGTAAGGAAGGTGTTCAGGACCTTGACCAGTTCCTCGGGTGCCTGCTCGGCGACCCAGTGGCCGGCGCCGGGGATGACGGCAGTTTGCACCTGCGGGGCGGCGGCCTTGATGCCTTCGGCGGCGGCCGGTCCCCAGCTCTTCTGGCCGCCGATGCCGATCACGGGGATGGTCAGCGGGGTCTTGGCGCGTTCGGCGTTCTGCGCGAGGGTGGCGTCCCACGCACGGTAGAGCCCGAAGCTGGCGCGCAGGGTGTCCTTGTCGCGGTTGTACTGATTGATGTAGTATTTGATCGCCTTATTTGGCAGGGTCTCCCCGCCGCCTTGGATCTTGAACTCGTAGCGGTAGAACGCGTCAGCGTTGCTGCGCACCAGATCGATAATCAGCTCATCGTCGACCCGGTTGAAGGGGATGTGCCACAACCGGTTGTTGGTGGCTTCGTCAAGGAACAGCGGCGGGCCCTGCGGGGTGATCCCGGGAGGGCCCGGGATCTCGGCACCGGCGAAACGCTCGACCCGGTCACGGTGATCGGCAGCCAGGGCGTAGCCGATGATATACCCGGTGTCGTGGCCTACCACGGAGAACTTCTCGTGTCCTAGCTCGGTCATCAGCGCGGCCAGGTCGTCGGCCAGGGTGGCGGTGTCGTAGCCGTCAGTGGCTTTTTCGGTCAGGCCGATGCCGCGCTGGTCGACGGCGATCACCGTGTGGTTCTCGGCCAGTGGCTGCATCACCGAACGCCATGCCGAGGAGTCCTCCGGCCAGCCGTGGACCAGCAGAACCGCCGGGCCCTCACCGCCGACGACCGCGTGCTGGCGGATTCCGTTAGCCTCCACGAATTTGCTCTCGAAGGTGTCACTGAAACCTGCGGGCAGCTTCTGCTGCCCACTGGTCACCCAGCTTTTCGCATCCGCCTTGGACTCAGAGGCCCCGGCGGACACCGTACCGATCACGAGCGCAGCGGCGACCGCGGCCGCGGCGCCGATCCACCGGCCGCGGCTTCGCCGGGCCGAACGCGACGACACCGCGTCTTGATTTGAACTAGAAGGGTTGTACATGGGGGTCCCCTTTCATGAGACTCACCGAAGGTAAGGAGTGTTCGTGGTCAGGCTTGGCGGTTAGACGCGGCCGGGGAAGCGGGTGGTGATTTCCTGGAGGATGAACTCGTTGCCCTCGGGGTCCTTGAAGATCGCGAAGGAGAAGTAGCTGGCACGCTCCGGGGCCAGGCCCGGGGTGCGTCCCTCGGTGCGGACGCTGGGGATGCCGCCCTCGGCCTCGTGGAAGACCTCGGTGATCTCGATGCCGCGGGAGGCGATGTCGGCCCGGGCGGCCTCAACGTCGTCGACCACCAGGTAGGTGCCGCGGGTCGAACCCGGGGCGGCGTCGGTGAGACCGTTGCTGATGATGATCGAGGCGTGGGATCCGGTCGGGGTGTAGTGCACTGCGCGGAAGCCGCCCTCGCCCTGAATGTCGACATCGAGCCTCCAGTCGAGCTTGTCGTAGAACGCCTTGGCGCGCTCCACATCGGCGACGGGAAGAATGATGAGTTCGAGCTTGTAATCCATGGTGCTTTTCCTGACTGGTTTGTGATGAGTGGTTTGTGATGGGTGGTGCACAGTGGGTGGCGGGTCGTTGCCTTGGGGTTGCCGAACGCCGGTCTTTGGCGTTGCGGGCAGTCCACAATTTGCGACTGTACTCATAACCGAGTGCACTCATAAACTATTCCCGGCAGACAGCGGCACCGAAGGGCCGGTATCTATGGAGATGGAAGCGGATCGGCCGGCGCGGCCGCGGCCCTGCCGGTGATCGAAGAATGGCCCCGGTGCCTGCATCCGGCATGGGTGGGACTATGCTCAAAACCGAGCACACTCAGGAACTATCCGGGAGGGTCCGCCATGACTGCTGCCTCTCAGCCGCTGGGTCGGCGCGAACGGAACAAACAGGCGAAGCTGGAACGCATTATCGCCGCTGCCAGCGAGCTGTTCGCCCAGCACGGGGTGGACGAGGTCACGACCCAGCAGATCGCCGATAAGGCCGATATCGGCACGGGAACCCTCTTCCTCTATGCCAGGAACAAGGGCGAACTCCTGCTGCTGGTGGAGAACGCCACCTACGGGGCAGCGCTCGAGCGGGGCCGGGCGGGCGCCGAGGCCGCCCCGAACGTATTGGAGGCCGCTCTTGCCATCGTGCGCCCCATCGTGGAGTGCAACCGCGCCCACCCCGGAAACGGCCGCACGTACCTGCGCGAAATGATCTTCGGGGACCCCCGCGAACCGAACCACGGCGACGCCCTGACCATCATCGCGGAGAGTGAAAAAATCCTCACCGCAGCGGTCCAACGGGACGGGCGGTTCGAAGGAGAGGACGCCGCAACCGTCGCGCGGACCATATCCTCAGTCCTCTTTTTCAGCATGGCGGTCGGCACCAACGCCCCCCTGGGCGTCGAAGGGGTTATGAAGGATATCCGGCGGCAGCTGGCCATCGTCCTGCATCGATGAGGCCGCCACGGCGCGGCCGCCGGTGATGCGAGGATGGGACGATGGACGCCGAACGTTCCTCCCCGCTGATCCACCGCACCGCCCTGACCCGCTCGAAGCTGGCACCCAACCCCGGACCGATGAGCCTCGAGGGCACCAATTCGTACGTGATAGGCGCGGGAGGTAGCTCCGGAGCGGTGGTGGTGGATCCCGGGCCGCTGGACGAGCAGCATTTGAGGAACCTTGCGAGCGGTCCCGTGGAACTGATCCTGATCACCCACCGCCACGCCGACCACACCGCCGGGGCCGCGCGCCTGCACGAACTGACGGGTGCTCCGGTCCGGGCCGCCGACCCGCAGCATTGCATCGGCGACCAGTCATTGCAGGACGGCGAGGTCCTCTCGGCCACCGGAACCGAGATTCGAGTGGTGGCAACGCCAGGGCACACCTCCGACTCGGTCTGCTTCCACCTCCCTTTGGACGGCCCGGCCGGATCGGTCCTTACCGGCGACACCATCCTGGGCCGCGGAACAACGATGCTCGACCATCCCGATGGCCGTCTCGGCGACTACCTTCGATCACTCAACCGGCTTGAACTGCTCGGACCGGCCACTGTGCTGCCGGCCCACGGCCCGGTCCTGCCGGCACTCGACGCCGTCGTGCGGGCGTACCGCGCGCACCGCCTGGACCGCCTGGCCCAGGTCCGCTCCGCCGTCACCGGGCTAGGGCCGGATGCCGGAGTACGGGAGGTCACTGACGTCGTCTACGCCGATGCGGATCCGTCCGTGCGGCGGGCGGCAGAGAGCTCGGTGGCAGCCCAGCTGGAGTACCTCCGCTTCCTGCGGTGACGACGTCGCGGAGCTGGTGGGCGTCGACACGCCTGAGGGAATCCGGCGATGCCTTCAGGGGGTCAGAGCCGTGTAACGTCCTCGAGCGTGACGATAAGATCCGCCCGCTCCTTGGTGCTGCGGATGAGGCGGGCGTTCGGTTCGTCGACGTTTGCGACCCAGGCGGCGGCCGCGTCCGGGCTTTTCCCGAAGCGGATGTGCCGGGTGATCAGGCGTTCCACCCGAAGCTCGTCGTCCTGCTCGCAGTACCAGATTTCGGTGCACTGGGATCGGACCTCCCGCCAGCCGGGTTCATCGAGCAGGAGATAGTTGCCCTCGGTGAGGATGGTCGTCGCCGACGGGTGCACGGGGATGGCTCCCGCGATGGGCTGCTCGATGGTGCGTTCGAATCCCGGCGCGTACACCACGGCCTCCCGTGGTCCGCGCAGCCGCTGCAGGAGGGCGGCATACCCGTAAGCATCGAAAGTGTCCGGTGCACCCTTGCGGCCGAGCCGGCCGAGGCGGGCCAGCTCGACGTCGGCCAGGTGGTAGCCGTCCATCGGCACATGCGCGTGATGCTGGCGCTCAGGTGCGCCTTCTCCGTCGTTGAGCCGGAGCATGAGCTGCTCGACGAGCGTGGTCTTGCCCGCCCCCGGGGGTCCGACGACGCCGATAATCACCGGCGCCGGATGGGATTCCTTCAGGTGCGCGGTCCGTTCGAGAAGGTCATTGAGCGTCACCGTGCCGCCCGGCTCGCGTGCAGCTGGTTCTGCAGGAAGGTCCGGGCGTGCACCCCTTGTGCCGTGGGGCCGATTCCGACCGCCGGAAGTTCTCATGTGCCCCTCCCAGGACACGTCAGTGGGCTGCCGATCCGACAGGTCCACGTGGGTCCGTTTCGGACAGAATCCGGGCGAAGGATGCCCGCAGACGGCTCTCGCTTTCCCTGTCCGCCCCGAGGCGGTCCAAACCCAGCAGGGCGGCGCCCACAATCGGTGCCGATTCGGTGGTGTGCGCGACGGCCAGCGGCGCATCGGCCCGAAGGCCGCGGCGGATCCCGTCGTGAAGGAGATCGTTTCCGCTGGTGAGCACTCCTCCTCCGAGGACCACGGTGGTGGGCTTTTCCAGCAGCTCCAGCCGCCGCAGCGCGGCAAGGGCGAGGACAACCACTTCCTCCGCCTGCCGCTCGACAATACGGACGGCGACGGCGTCCCCGTCAGAGGCGGCCCGCAACACCACCGGAGCCAACGTCCTCAGCTCGGCGGGGTCCAGCCGGCGGTAGTGAAGGGCCTCGATTACCTCCTCGAGCGAGCCGGCCCGGAACCGCTCGCTGATGAGGTGAACCAGTGAGGTGGGCTCGCCCCTGCCGTCGATGGCCCGGGCTGCCCACCACAGGGCCTCATCTCCCAGCTGCATCCCGCCGCCCCAGTCACCGGAAATCCGTCCGAGGGAGGGGAAGCGGGCCTGCCGCCCGTCGCTCGTCACACCGACACAGTTGATTCCCGCCCCACAGACCACGGCCACCGCGTCACGGTCATCGGTTCCGGCCCGCAGGAGCGCGAACGTGTCGTTATCCACGACGGTCCCACCTGCCCAGCCCCTGGCCGCCAGCGCTCCCGCCAGCTCGGCCGTTTCGCCCGGCAGGTCCGCTCCGGCGAGATAGGCACCGGCGGACTCTGCAACCCCCACGGCGCCATCGAACCCGGCCTGGACGGCGGCACGTGCGACGAGTCCGTCGAGGAGATCGGCGCAGCCATCGATGCCCAGAACATGGGGTGAGGATCCGGGCCCCCGTACGTGCGCGAGAACCTCCCCGGAGGAAGCGATCAGCGCAACATCCGTCTTGCTGTTGCCGCCGTCGATGGCCAGCACTGCGGCGTTCATCGTGCCCATGCCAGGTGCTGCCGGTTCGCGCTGAGCAACCGGTCGGTCAGCTGGTCGGCGAGGTCGACCTGCCCCACGAGGGGGTGGGCGAGCAGGGCGCGGAAGACCCGGTCCCGCCCGCCCCGCAGGGCGGCGTCCAGCGCCAGTTCCTCGTAGGCCGACACGTGGGAAATCAATCCGGAATACAGCGGATCCACCGGTTCCACCTTCACCGGGACGACTGCCTCCGACGTGATCCTTCCGGGCACCTCGATGACGGCCTCGGCCGGGAGGAACGGGAAGGTTCCCTCATTGCGGACGTTGACCACCTGGACGTCTCCGCGGTCGCTCATCAGTGAGGCGACCAGATTGATGGCCGCCTCGGAGTAGAACGCACCACCGCGTTCGGACAGCAGGGCGGGCTTCTCATCGAGGCTCTCGTCCGCATACATCCTCAGGAGCTGCTCCTCAATGTCCGCTACCCGCTGGCCGCGGGAGGGCTCCCGGCGCTGCTCCTCCACCACGGCATCATGCTGGTAGAAATAGCGGAGGTAGTAGGACGGGATGGAACCCAGGCGGGTCAGGACGTTCTCGGGGAGGCGCAGATGCCCTGCGATGTCGGCCGCATGGCGGTCGAGGAGCAGCGGCAGCTGGTCCACGCCGTCGAGACGCACCGCGCGCTCCCAGGTCAGGTGGTTCAGGCCGATGTGGTCCAGCTCGACGCGCTCGGGGGACACCTCGAGCAGCCGGGCAAAATATCGCTGCAGGCCGATGGCCACATTGCAGAGGCCGACGGCGCGGTGGCCCGCGTCGAGCAGGGCGCGCGTCACGATGCCCACAGGGTTGGTGAAGTCGACGATCCAGGCACCCGGTGCGGCAAGCCGGCGCACCCTGTCCGCCACGTCGAGCACAACAGGAACCGTGCGCAGTGCCTTCGCGAGGCCTCCTGCTCCCGTTGTTTCCTGTCCGAGGCAGCCGCAGTCGAGCGGCCAGGTCTCGTCACCGATCCGGGCCGCCTGCCCTCCGACGCGCAGCTGGATCAGGACCACGTCGGAATCCGTCACCGCCGCATCGAGGTCGGTTGTCGCGGTCACCCTGGCAGGGTGGCCCCCTCGAGCGAGAATCCGCCGGGCCAACCCGGCCACCAGTTCCAGCCGCTCGGCAGCTGGGTCGGTCAGCACCAGTTCATCGATCGACAGCGAGTCCCGAAGCCGCGATATCCCGTCGATCAGTTCGGGCGTATAGGTCGAGCCTCCCCCGACAACCGTCATCCTCATCTTCAACCGCTCCTCACTGAACCAGTTCGCCAAAGGGCCGGAATGATCGCACCATCGCATCACTTCGAATTGAGCATCCTGCGGAGGCAGCCCGGTTCGAGAGTCTAGCCGACGCTCAAGGCAGGCGCGGCCAGGCACCGCCTCACGGAGTACCTACCCCTAAACACGTGAGAGGAGGAGGGCAACCGTCCTTCGGCGAGCGCAGGATTCGGCGCTTTGCACCTCGAAATGCGGTAAGTTGTCGGCAGTTTGAAAGCCCGGTCTGAACCAATCCGGACCCGGCAAAGACGCGATTGCATGGCGCACAAGCGCTCGTCGTCTCCCGAAGGATGGAAGATCCCCCGATGCCCGCTGCCGCCCGGAACGCACCAGACCGCACTGCCAGATTCGGCTTCGCCTTCATCGGCGTTCTGCTCATCGCAGTCAACCTTCGGGTGTCCTTCGTCAGCGTGGGACCGGTGCTCGCGAACATCAGTTCAGACCTCGAGCTCTCGAGTGCCGCAGCGGGATTCCTGACGGGCCTTCCCCTGATCGCTTTCGCCGTCTTCTCACCCGTGGCCCCCGGCTTCGCCTCCCGGCTGGGCCTGGACCGGGCGTTGTGGCTGTCCCTGCTGATCCTCGCCTCGGGCATCGTACTCCGCTCCCTCCCCGTGCCCGGCTTCATCTGGGCGGGCACCGGCCTGATCGGCCTGGCCATCGCGTTCCTCAATGTCCTCGTGCCCTCGCTCGTGAAGCGGGACTTCCCTCGGAGGGTCAGCCAGGTCACCGGGAGCTACACCGCCACCCAGGCCGCCTTCGCCGCGGTCGGGGCCGCCGTCGTCGTTCCCGTGGCGCAGACATCCCCGGCGGGTTGGCGGCTTGCCCTCGGCATCTGGGTGGGGCTGGCCCTCATCGCCCTGGCGGTGCTGCTGCCCTGGCTGCGCCGGCACGGGGCAGGAACCGCGCACGCCACCACGCCGCAGGCCCCCTTCCGCTCGCCCTGGGCCTCGGCCCTGGGCTGGCAGGTGACGATCTTCATGGGACTGCAATCGATCGCCTTCTACATCCTGATGGCGTGGCTGCCCACCATCGAACAAAGCCGGGGCATCTCCGCCACCACCGCGGGCATCCACCTTTCCATTTTCCTGCTGGTCAGCGTGTTCGCCAGCCTCGCCACCGGACGGATCCTGCACCGGGGACCGGATCAACGGCTCGTAGCCTTCACCACCAGCGCGCTCATGTTCGTAACCTTCCTCGGGCTCGCTCTGGCGCCGGAGCTCATCCTGCTGTGGGTCCTTTTGGGAGCCATCGGATGCGGGAGCCTGATCGTCATCGCCCTGTCCCTCTTCAGCCTCCGCACCGTGAACTACCCGCAGGCAGCGTCACTGTCCGGCATGGCGCAATCCGTCGGGTACGGTCTGGGAGCGGCGGGCCCGGTGATCTTCGGCGGCCTCCGCGATGTGAGCGGAGACTGGACGCTTCCGCTCCTGGGCACCGCGGTCGTCATGGCGGTGCTCGCCGGAACCGGTGTGCTCGCCGGCCGCGACCGGGTGATCAGCGGCCCCGAACGACCTGGATATTCATGAGCTTCCGCTGCATTTCGTGCCGACGGCGGCATCGCCACCGCCCAGCGGAGCGTCCTAGACTTTCTGCATGGCGGTGCGCGGCGGATTCCCCATCCTTTCAAACCGAGACCTTGAGCGACTCGTGAGCTTCTACGAGTCGGCGTTCGACGCCGAGCGTACGTACGGGTACCCCGGGCCCGATGGAAACGACGTCTTCGTCTCCCTTCGCGTCGGAGGAGCCACCGTCGCAATCGCAGCAGACGAGGTACCGACCGCCGCCGCCGACCGGATAGCACTCTGGTTCTATGTCGATGACGCCGATTCGGCCTACGAGCAGGCCCTCCGAGCCGGCGGCCAGGCGGTGAGGGGGCCCGTTGATATGCCGTGGGGCGAGCGGGTTGCCAGCATCAAGGACCCCGACGGGTTCCTGATCAGCATGGGTGCCGAAAAGCGCAGCTCCCAGCATAGGTAAAGGTGCGATCGTCGAGCGGCCTGGTGGGACCTACCGGAATCCGGTTGTCCTGCCCTGCGGCGGACCCGGGCGGGGGTGGGCGGCGCTAGACCGAGGTCGAGACCCGGTCCTCGCGCTTGCGGCCCGCGCGGGCGGCGAGGTACAGCAGTGAGCCGACCACAATGTAGGCGATGGCACCGAGCCAGATCACCCCGGACTGCTGGGCCAGCAGCACAATGCTGGCGATGGTCGCAAGGATCGGCACAATCCGGGGAACCGAAAAGTGCTCGTGTTCCACCTTGTCCTTCTTGAGGACGAGCACGCTGACATTGGCGGAGAGGAACACCAGGAGCAGCAGCAGCACGGTGGTCTCGGCCAGTGAGTTGACGTTTCCGACAAGAGTCAAAATGATCGTCAGAACAGCGACGACGATGATCGAGACAAAGGGAGTGCGCCGCTTCGGCAGCACCCGGCAGAACGCATCGGGAAGAAGTTTCGCTTCCGAGAGGCCATAGCCGACACGGCTGGCCATGACCATGAACAGCAGGGTGCCGTTGGCGATGGCGACCAGGGCGATCAGGCTGAACAGCCAGAGTGGGATCCCCACGCCGCTGGCCCGCACCACGTCGAGCAGCGGGCCGGTGGATTCGGCCAGTTCGGCCGGAGGCAGGACGATCACCGCGCCGAGTGCGATCAGGAGGTAGACGACGGCCGCGGTGCCGATGGCCCCGAAGAGGGCCCGCGGGTAGGCCTTGGAGGGGTTGCGCACCTCCTCGGCCATGTTGGCGGCCGCCTCGAAGCCCAGAAAGGAGAAGAACGCGATGACGGATGCCGCGAAGGCACCGCCCAGCGGGGACACGCCCGGAGCGAATTCGACCAGCCGGCCCGGGTCCCCGTTGCCGCTGCCGAGCACGATCGCGGCAACCACTATGACGAGCACGAGGCCGGTCACCTCGATGATTGAGGCAACGAGGTTGGCGCCGAGGGATTCCCGGACGCCGCGGAGGTTGATCAGCGTCAGCAGGATGATGAAGACGACGGCCGCCGGGCCGGCCGGCACGTCGATGAGCGCGGCAAGGTAGTCACCGGCGAAGGCGTTCGCCAGGGCCGCAGCCGTGGTGATGCCCGAGGCCATCATCAGGAACCCGACCAGGAACGACACATAGGGGACCTTGAAGGCGCGCTCGGCGTACCGCGCGGCCCCGCCGGCATGCGGGTACTTGGTGATGAGCTCCGCGTAGGTCCCCGCGGTGAGGAGCGCCACGACCAGCGCGATGAGCAGCGGCAGCCAGATCACGCCCCCGACGTCGGCGGACATGGATCCCACGAGGGTGTAGATGCCCGCCCCGAGGGTATCCCCCACGATGAACGCGAACAGCAACGGCGCACCGACTGCCCGCTTCAGTCCGACGTGCTCACTCGGTGTGCCCGTGCCGATTTTTTCACTCATCGCACCATTTGAGTCCTTCTCCGGCGATGACGCAAGAGACAGCATGGGATCGCATTGTATTAAGGCCGCCGGAACGGCCCATCCGCCGACGGGTGCTCCGGCCGTGCAGATCCCGATCCTGCGTCCGCCGCCCCGGGATCCATGCCCTCATACTGGGCCGGCTGGTCAACCAACGGTAGGCTCACTCCATGGGCAGACCGCGCAAATTCCTTGAAACCGATGTCGTCCACTCCGCGGGCAAGGCCTTCTCCGACCACGGCTACGGAGGCACGACCCTCGAGGACCTGGTCGGGGCAACCGGCCTGGGGAAACAGAGCCTGTACAACGCGTTCGGCGGCAAGCGGGAACTGTTCCTGCGGGCACTGAACTCCGACACCGCCGACGCCGTCGCGGCCCTCGATGCGGAACTCGGCGACGAGTCCGCCACGCCGCTGGAGCGGATCCGCGGCCACCTGATCAAACTGGCAATCACCCTCAGCGACGGCGACAAGGGCATTCTCTTCACCAAAGCCACGGTGGAATTGGGGGATCGGGACCCCGATGTCGCCCAGGCCGCCCTCCAGGGCTTCCACGATCTCGAGCAGATCTACCGCCAGTGCGTTATCGACGCACAGGACTGCGGGGAGCTCGACCCGGCCGCCGATGCGTCAGCGCTGGCATCCTTCTTCGTGGCCCTGACCCGCGGCATGGAGGTCCTGGGCAGCGCGGGCGTCAGCCGGACCGAACTCACGGCCATCGCGTTGACCTCGATCAAGGTTCTCCCCGTCCTGGGGGATGTGCCGGCCTGACGGCCCGCCCGCCGCCTCATCGACCCGGCCCCATCTGGAAAAGAACTCGAACGGCGTCATCCGCCGGCTCAACCGCAGGTCCAAGGTGACCGGGCGGACCCTCACCATGCCACGGTGCCCCAGGCTGCTACTGCCGGACACTTCGCACCAGATGCAGCGGCAGGACGGACCAGATCTTTATTCTAACGCTTAGGCCGGGTTGTTTCCGTGAGAATTAAGAGTAGTATCGTTCTCACGCCAAGAAATAAGTTCTAGCGTTACAAATCTGGAGGAACCATGACCCGCATGCCGCTCATTGAACTGGACGAAGCCACAGGCACCGCACAGGAGCTCCTGACCCAGGTGAAGAAGGGGATGGGCGCCGTCCCGAACATGACCAAGGCCATGGCGAACAGCCCGGCAACCCTGAAGGGGTACCTGGCACTGTCCGGCGCCCTCGCCGGCGGCGTCCTCGGCCGCAAGACCCAGGAGCGGCTGGCCCTCAACCTCGCACAGACCAACGGGTGCGACTACTGCCTCTCGGCCCACACCTTCACCGCACCCCGGGTAGGACTCACCGAGCAGGATGTCCTGGATGCACGCCGCGGCACTGCGGCGGATGCCAAGTCCGACGCCATCCTCAAGTTCGCCGCCGCAGTTCTTGAGAGCCGCGGATCCGTGTCCGAGCAGGAAATCGCCGACCTCCGGACCGCTGGAGTTTCGGATGAGGAGATGGGCGAGATCGTGGCCAACATCGCACTCAACGTTTTCACCAACTTCTTCAACAGGGCCGCCGACGTCGACATCGACTTCCCGGTCGTCAACGCCTCCGCCGTCACCGTCTCCTAGGCACCTGCGCCGCTGGCTCCTCCCCTCGGGGTGGAACCAGCGGCGTTTCCGGTTCCACCCGTGCGCAGGGATCCCTGCCGACGCCGCGTTCGCGCGGGCCACCGGCCCCTTCGCCAGGGACCGCGGACATGCGATCCTTTCCTGAGGGGACAAGGCCCGTCCACGGTTTCCGTTGGACAGCGGCCGCACGCTAGCGCACCTTCACTGACGCTTCGCCGATGGGGTGGGGCGCCGATCAATATCCCCCATCTCCTAAGGAGAACCACAATGACCACCCGTGTAGCGATCAATGGATTCGGACGCATCGGGCGCAGCTATTTCAGGGCCGCCCTCGAACAGGACGCCTCCTTCGAGATCGTGGCCGTCAATGACCTCACCGACGCCGAGACGCTGGCCCACCTCCTGCGCTACGACTCCGTCGTCGGCAAACTGCCCGTCCCGGTGGAGGTGAGCGGCGGCGATCTCATCGTCGGCGGGCACACCGTGCGCACCTTTGCGGAGAAAGATCCGGCGGCACTGCCCTGGGCCGAGCTGGAGGTCGATATTGTGATCGAATCGACCGGCTTCTTCACCAAGGGCGCGGACGCCGGGAAACACCTGACCGCCGGCGCGAAGAAGGTCATCATCTCCGCTCCCGCGACCGATGAGGATGTGACCCTGCTGCTGGGAGTCAACGAAGGCGACTACGATCCGGCCAAGCACCACATTCTTTCCAACGCTTCCTGCACGACGAACTCGGTGGGCACCCTGGCCCGCGTCCTGCACGAGGCGTTCGGGATTGAAAAAGCGCTGATGACCACGATCCACGCCTACACCGCGGACCAGAACCTGCAGGACGGACCGCACCGGGATCTTCGCCGGGCACGCGCCGCGGCCATCAACATCGTCCCGACCTCCACCGGCGCGGCGAAGGCCATCGGCGTCGTCATGCCCGAACTCAAGGGCAAGATCGACGGCTACGCGATGCGCGTCCCGGTGCCGGTCGGCTCCGCCACAGACCTCACCGCGACGATCAGCCGCGAAGTCACGGCCGAGGAGGTCAACGCAGCCTACAAGGCTGCTGCCGAGTCGGGCCCGGTCAAGGGCTACCTGACCTACACCGAGGATCCGATCGTCTCCTCGGACATCGTGGGAAATTCCTCCTCATCGATCTTCGACGCCGGGCTCACCAAGGTCATCGGCAACCAGGTGAAGGTTGTTGCCTGGTACGACAATGAGTGGGGCTTCTCAAACCGGATGGTGGATCTGACCAACCTGGTGGCCGATTCCCTGGCCTGATCGGGAGGAGCCATGGGGGCGCGGCCCAGCGGCCGGCGCCCCCATGGGCTTCGCCAGGAGCGGGCATGCTCCAGGTTGTGGCCGGGCGGCGCCGGAAGGTCTACCCTCGGGAGCTATGAGCGAGGAATGCGTTTTCTGCGCCATTGGCGAGGGCCGGCTCGACGCCCTGGTGGTTGGAGAGAATCCGCGGGCGCTTGCGTTCCTGGACAGGCACCCCATCAGCGACGGCCATACGCTGGTGATACCGAAGCACCATTCGGAAAACTTCCTCGACATGCCGACCGAGGACCGGACGGCGGTGGCCGATCTTGCCCACGACGTCGCCCACAACCTTTCGCACACCCTGCCGCGCTTCGAGGGGTTCAACCTGCTGATGTCGAACGGGCAGGCAGCGGGCCAGACTGTCTTCCACACGCACCTGCATGTGTTCCCGCGCGTGACCGGGGACGGTTATCACCTCGAGCAGAAACCGAAGCGCGTGCCCTCGGACGAGGAGCTCCGCGCCGTTCAGGCCCTGCTCCTGGCCGGAGTTCCGGCCCGCAGTGACGACTGACCCGTCGGCGGTTACAACCCGAGATCGGTGAGGTTGAGGCAGCCGCAAATCTCGGAAGACCCTCGGAATGGAGACCGGGGCTGGCACCGCCGCGCAGCGCCCGCGCCGGTCCGCGCCCGTCAGCCGACCGTTTCGAGGAACTCGAGCAGATCGTTGTTCAGGCGGTCCTTGTGGGTGTCCGCCAAACCGTGCGGGGCCCCCTCGTAGGCCTTGAACCGGGCTCCGTTGATCAGGGCGTGGGAGGCGTTGCCGCCGACGTCGAAGGGCACAATCTGGTCCTCCGTGCCGTGGATGACCAGGGTCGGAACATCGAATTTCTTCAGGTCCTCCCGGAAATCGGTCGCGGAAAACGCGGCGATGCTCTCAAAGGCGTTGCGGTGCCCCGAGGCCAGGCTCTGGGTGACAAAGGACATCTGCACTCCCTCGCTGGCCGCACCGGGGTTCTTGTTGTTGCCAAAGAACGGCCCCGAGGCCAGGTCCCGGTACAGCTGGGCCCGGTCCGCCAGCGAGCTTTCCCGCAGCCCGTCGAAGACGTCAATCGGCACGCCGCCGGGATTGTCGTCGGTCTTCAGCATCAGCGGCGGGACGGCCGAGATCAGGACCGCCTGGGCCAGCCGGGAGGTGCCGTGCCGGCCGATATAGCGGGTGATTTCCCCGCCTCCGGTGGAGAAACCCATAAGTGTCACATTGGTCAGGTCGAGGGCATCCAGAAGTGCGGCGAGGTCGTCGGCGTAGGTGTCCATCTCATTGCCGTCCCACGTCTGGGTGGATTTCCCATGCCCGCGCCGATCGTGGGCGATGGCCCGGTAGCCGTTGCTGGCCAGGAAGAGCTGCTGGGATTCCCAGCTGTCCGAGTTCAGGGGCCAGCCGTGGGCCATCACTACGGGCCTGCCGGTGCCCCAGTCCTTGTAGAAGATTTCGGTGCCGTCTTTGGTGGTTACAAAGCTCATCGCTACGCCTTCCGACTCTGGTGTGGGGGATCCGGGCTCCGCATCAGGTACCGGCGCCCGGTAGTGCAATAGTCGCTCAGACACGCCAACGGTCGAACGGTATTCGTCAAATGGCCAAAAGGTGACGGCCCGCGGTGACCGAGCGACTTTTAACCGTTGACCCGGTGCCGGCACCCCGTTGGCGGACCTCAGCATGACCCTCCATCAGCCCGCCGGCCGACCGGGCTTCCGACCCCACTTTCCGGGCGAGGAAGTCGCGGATGGAGTCGGCGATCTCATCCCCATGGGTCTCCAGAGCGAAGTGGCCGCCGTCGAGCAGGTGCAGTTCGGCGTTGGGCAGGTCCCGCAGGTACGCCTTGGCGCCGTCGGCACCCACACAAAACGGGCCGCCACGCCGGTGGCGTGACGGCCCGTTCCGCAGAGTGAACTACGCTCCGTATCCACCGTCGATGTTCAGGACGGTGCCGGTAACATAGGACGCCCCCGGGCTGGCGAGGAAGAGCACGCCAGCGGCGATCTCCTCGGGGCGAGCGAAGCGGCCCAGGGCCGTGTAGGAATTGAACACCTCGGCCATGTCGCCGCTTTTGGGGTTCATCTCGGTGTCGGTGTAGCCGGCCTGGAGGACGTTGATGTTGATCCCCCTGGCTGCGAGGTCGCGGGAAGCGCCCCGGCTGAAGCCGGCCAATGCGGACTTGGCTCCAGCGTAATCGGCCAGTCCCGGCGAGCCGACACGCGTGCCGACGCCCGAGCCGATGCTGATGATGCGCCCACCCTCGGGCAGGTGCGGGATGGCGGCGCGGATGGCCGCGACGATATTGGTGTAGTTGATCCGGTGCTGGCGTTCGATGGCGTCGAAGTCCTCGAACTCGCTGGCCACCGGGGCCCACACGGTGATGCCGGCGTTGTTGACGAGGACGTCGAGCTTGCCGAAGTGCCCGACGACCCGCTCGATGAGCGCAACGGCCTGGGTCTGGTCGGCCTGGTCGGCCCGGAAGGCCGCGGCGCGCACACCGTGGGCCTGAAGTTCGGCGACGGTCTTTTCGGCTGATTCGGTGTTTCCGGCGTAGCTGATGGCGACGTCCGCCCCGGCCGCCGCGAAGGCCCGCGCGGTCGCCCCGCCGATGCCGCGGCTTCCGCCGGTGACGAGTACTACTTTGCCTGCAAATTCCTGTGACATGTGTCTGATTCCGATCCGGGCCCAGGCCCTAGAGTTTTTTGACTACATAGACCAGAACTAGGGACACAACAATTTTATTCCGATTGGAACAAAAACCAACCACGAACGTTCAGGGCCGCTCACTGGGCCGGACCGGGCACCACGATGCCGTGTTCGTAGGCGTACACCACCGCCTGCACCCGGTCCCGCAGGCCGAGCTTCATCAGGATGCGCCGCACGTGGGTCTTCACCGTCGCCTCCGAGAGGAAGAACCGTTTCGCCAGCTCCGCGTTGGACAAACCCTCCGCCACCGCCTCAAGGACCTCCCGCTCCCGCGGGGTCAGGTCGGCCAGCCGCTTATCCGGCACCGCAGGAGCCGCCTGCGCCGGTGCCAGTGACCTCACATAGGTTTCCAGCAGCCGCTGGGTGACCCGCGGCGCGACGACCGCATCACCGCTGGCCACCACGCGCACCGCCGAGACGAGGTCCGACGGCGCCACATCCTTGAGCAGGAAGGCCGATGCTCCGGCCTGCAGCCCGGCGAACGCATACTCATCGAGGTCGAAGGTGGTCAGGATGATGATGCGCGATGCCACCCCGGACGCGGTGATGCGCCGCGTGGCCTCGATCCCATCCCCCAGCGGCATCCGCACATCCATCAGGATGACGTCGGGAACCAGCCTGCCCGCAAGCCGCACCGCCTCCTCCCCCGTGCCGGCCTCCCCCACCACCTCGAGATCCGGCTCGCCCTCGAGGATCAGCCGGAAACCCATCCGGAGCAGCGGCTGGTCATCGGCGAGCAGGACCCGAATGGGTGCGCCCTGCGTGATGGGGTTCGTCGTCATTGTTCCCTTTCCTCTCCTGGTGTCCCGCACCGTCGCCGGTGTCGGGAACGATCAGCTGCGCCTCAACGACCCAGCCGCCCGAGGGCCTCGCACCGCTTTCGGCGGTACCTGAATAAATTGCGGCCCGCTCCCGCATGCCGGCGACGCCCCGGCTGGAGCCGAGGGACACCGCAGGGTCCATGGCACCCCGCCCGTCGTCGGAGATCCGCAGGGCCACCCGGTCCCCGGCCCTCGCAATGGAGACATCCACGGCCGTGACGCTCTTGCCGTAACGCAGCACGTTGGTCAGCGACTCCTGGATGATCCGGTACACGGTGAGTTGGAACGCCGGATCCTCAGGCAACCCCGGTCCACTGCTCGTCACGCGCAGGGGCAGGCCCGCCGCACGGAAGCCGTCGAACAGCTGCGCCAGCGAACCCGACGCCGGCAGCGGCTCAAGGGAACCGGCCTGCGCCTCAAGGCGGAGGACGCCGAGGACCCGGCGCATGTCGGCGGTTGCGGCACGGCCCGTGCTGGAAAGCTCACCGAGGACGGCCAGCGCACGGTCGGGGTCGCGCTTCATCACGACGGCGGCGCCGTCGGCGAGCGCCACCATGACCGTCAGGGAGTGAGCAATCACGTCGTGCATTTCCCGGGCGATGCGGTTCCGTTCCTCTGCCGAGGCCAGTTCCGCGTTGCGGGCGGCCCAACGGCGTACCTCCTCCTCGTGCTCCCGGCCGCGCCGGACGGTGACCCCGATCCCGAACGCAACGGCCAACAACATCACGAGGAACCCGATCAGCAGGAAGATGACGCCGGGCGCTTCGGCGAATCTTTCGTTCGGCAACAGGAGGATGGCGCCCACCGTCAGGGTGATTGCACCAACCGCTGCGGGGAGGGACTTCCTCAGCGGATGGGCCACAGCCACGGTGTACAGGGCGATCTGGACGGCGGCGCTGACAGCGACGGTCCCCCCGGTGAGGAGGGTTACCGGTGCCTCGAGCAACGCCACGAGGGCGAGGACTATCAGGGGTCGGCCGCGGCGGAAGGCGAGCGCTCCGGCCGCCAAGGTGACGCCGGTCAGGCCCAGCCCGTTGCCGGACTCCACGGCCACGACGATCGAGTCGGGTAGGGCGACTATAAGGAACACCAGGACGACGACGGCGTCCATCGTCCGGGGGTGGCGGCGGAAGTACCGCCGGACGGGACCGCGCCTGCGGGCATTGAGCTCGGTGAGGGTGCCCGCGTCCGTTCCTTGCGCGGACCCCCTCACCGAGGGCGTGTCACTCATGGGTCGCTTCCATGGTGCGAGTGTAGGCGGCGATCAGACGTCCTGCTTCCTGGTGACGGCAAGCGATGCGGTCAGGAGCAGGAGCGACCAACCGCCAAGTATCAGTGCACCCTGCCACTGGGTGAAGGCACCCTCGGCAATGGTTGTCGCCACCATCTGGTCTCCGCCGGAACTCGGCAGGAACCGCGCAGCGTCGGCAACCCACTCCGTGCCCGCACCGAAGACGGTGAAGAGGATCGGCAGGACAAGCAGGACGCCGATCGAGGTGACGACCCCGCCGGCCGTATTTCGGATCAGCGTGCCGATGGACATGGCGAAGATGGAGACGAGGGCGAGCACCAGCCCGGTGTTCACGATGTGCAGGAGCGCACCGTCGTCGCTGAGGGCAAAGCCCAGATCCGCGGTGTTCAGGATGGGCTGGACGACGAAGTAGGCAACGAGGGCCGACCCCGCGCCCACGACAAAGGAAATTCCTGCCATGACCGATTGCTTCGCCAGCAGGGCAAGGCTCCGGCGCGGAACCACGACCAGAGTCGAGCGGATCATTCCGGTTCCCCACTCGGACGCGATGAGCACCACTGCAAGTGAGGCCATTAGAAGCTGGCCAAAGGCGAGGCCCGACCCGGGGATACCCAGTCCGGCGGAAGCGGCATTGGACGACCCCTGCATCTGCGCGGCCATCTCCGGATCGCCTTCGAGGTTGAGCGACAGGGTGGTCTGCCAGGCGAGCAGGGCGGCCAGGCCGATCATGACGACGGTGGTGATGATGATCAGGATGACCGTCGAGGGCACGCTGGTGATCTTGATCCACTCGGACTTCAGGACCCGGCCGAAGGAGACGTCGGATCCTGCTTCGTGCCGCGGATGCGGGCGTGGAGCCGGCAGGGCGGAGGTGGGTGCGGTGGTGGCTGGCGTGGTCATGCTCGGTGTCCTTCGCTTGAGGCCGCAAGGAGACCCGTGGAGGGCAGGCTGCGCGACTGGTATTCGACTTCTTGAGAGGTGAGCTGCATGTAGGCGTCCTCGAGGGACACCTGGATCGGTGTCAGTTCGTAGATCAGGACGCCGTTGCGTACGGCGATTTCCGCGATATGGCGGGGCTCCACACCGGTGATCTCGAGCAGTTCGGGCTCCAGGATCTGCGAGGAGACGCCGTCGGCGGCGAGGCTGCCGAGGAGGTCCTGGGGCCGGTCCGCGCGGACCCGGACCCGGGCCGCACCCTGACCGTCGATGATCGACTGGATCGGGGCGTCGGCGATGATGCGTCCGCGCCCGATCACGATGAGGTGATCGGCCGTGAGTGCCATCTCCGACATGAGGTGCGAGGAGAGGAAGACGGTGCGTCCCTCGGCGGCGAGAGACTTGGCAAGGCGGCGCACCCACTGGACGCCCTCGGGGTCCAGTCCGTTGACCGGTTCATCGAGGATGACGGTCTGTGGATCGCCGAGGAGCGCAGAGGCGATCCCCAGGCGCTGCCCCATCCCGAGGGAGAATCCGCCCACGCGCTTCTTGGCGACGGGACCGAGACCTGCCAGTTCGATGACTTCCCGAACCCTGCTGTCCGGGATGGCGTGGGTCGCGGCCAGGGCGCGCAGGTGGGTGTAGGCGGAGCGCTTGGGGTGGACCGCCTTGGCGTCCAGCAGGGCCCCCAGCTCGCGCAGGGGCGCCTTGTGCTGGGGGTAGGGCAGCCCGTTCACGGTGGCCCGGCCCCCGCTCGGATTGTCGAGGCCCACGATCATGCGCATGGTGGTGGACTTGCCCGCACCGTTCGGGCCAAGGAATCCCGTCACCTTGCCGGGCTGCACGGTGAACGACACGGCGTCGACGGCGGTCTTGGTGCCGTACCGCTTTGAGAGTGCCTGTGCCTCGATCATGACTGCGTCCTTCGAATAGTGAAATGCGTTCTGGAAGCCTGCTTCTGCAGGCTTTCTTCCAACCTAGGCCGGGGCAGGTGACCGGTAACCGGCCTTAGGGATGATCCCGGGGCACGCCGTCGTACGTCTTTCGAATGACGCCGGATGCCGTGCCCGGGATTGCCGGAGGGGAGCTCCTCGTGGCGATGATCCGGGACAGCGTCCTTCCATCCCGTCTAAGTTGCCGGCCACTTACATTATTCCCGCGGGGCCGCAACACGCCCCGGCTCGGCTGTCGCCGTCGCAGGGGCGTTCCCAGCGGCCGGGAGCTACCGGGCCTGCAGTGCGTCGAGGGCGACGGCCATGGCAGCGGCAACCCGTCCATCAACCTGCCCTCCGGGGACGGTGACCAAGTAGCTGTCGCCCAGTGACCGGCGGCGTTCCGAGGTCAGGACAGGCTGACCGGCCGTGTCGAGGAAGTCGAAGTGGAACAGGAACGGGGACGGGAGGAAGTCGGCGATCGGCGTCAGGTCCCACAGCCGCCTGGCCACCGCCACACCGGCGCTGCGTTCACTGCCCACGGCCTTCACTCCTTCGGCGTCGAGGTGCCAGGTGGAGCGCATCAGGGACCTGCCGAAGTCTTTCCGGAAGCTGCCGATCGGCCTGCCGCCGGCGTCGAGCACGTCGTAGGTGGCCCCGGCGTCGAGGCTTTGCCGTGCCCGAAACGAGAACAGAGCGGTGGTTCTCGCTTCGTCCGCGTAGAAGGTGACCTGTTCCCGAAAGGCCGCCCGCTTCTGCTGGGCGACGGCGAGCAGGGCGCCCGGTGCGCCGGCGTCGTCCGTGGCACGGATTTCGTAACGGTTCACCAGCACGGTGAGTTTCTGCACCAGGGTGAAGCGTTCGATGCGTTGCAGCGTTTCCATTGTCTTTTTTTCCTCAGGATTGCTCCGGCACCGGGTGCGGTGCGGAAGTGGTGGTCGATTGACCCCTGAAGCGTAGGTGAGGACGGTATGCCGGCGCGTCAGCAGTAGGAGGGAGATTCCGGCCCGGGGGCGTCACCCTTTCGGCTGATCTTTCGGAGCGGCCGGAGGCAAAGCGGGGCCTCCGGCCGGAACGCTGATAGGACTGGCTGTATGACTGACACGAAGTCCCCCTACGCCTTCGACCCCTCACGCGTCATCGCGTCGCGGTCCCTGCGGACGGACGACGGCGGCGGAGTCACCGTGCGCCTCTGTGCGCCCCAGCGAATGCCGGATGCCCCCGGGGACTGGTACTGCGCGTTCCGGATCGAGGGGTTGGGAGCGGAGAAGCCTGACAGCTACGCGCTGGGCATTGATGCGGTCCAGGCACTGCTGCTGGCCACAGTCAGGATCGGGGACCGGCTGGCGCTGACCGCACAGCCGCTCACCTTCCTCGGAGGAGCGGAGCTCCGATTCCCCCGGACGACGGAGCACGGCACCGAGCTGATCCTGTAGCAGGAATGATTCCGGAGGAGCTCGGCTCTGCTGTGCACGGTGCGCCTCCTGTCCGCCCTCCTAGGCGGTCCGGTCGACGCGCGAGCGCCACAGCAGGTAGACGAAGTACGGGGCGCCCACCAGTGCGGTCATGATCCCCGCAGGGATCTGCGCCGGAGCGATGACCGTCCGGCCCACCGCGTCTGCCAGAACCACTGTGCAGGCTCCGATGAGCGCCGCCACGGGGAGCACCCGCACGTGCCGCGCCCCCACCAGGCTGCGGGCGGCATGCGGTGCGACCAGGCCCACGAAGGCGATCACCCCCACCGAGGACACCGCGCCGGCCGTCAGCAGCACCGCTGCGGAGAGCGCCAGCAGCCGCGAGGCGGTCAGCCGGACGCCCAGCACCCGCGGGGAATCGTCGTCGACGGCGATCAGGTCAAGCTCGCGCCGCAGGCCGGTGAGCACGGGCAGAGTTAGCGCGAGCGCTGCCAGCGGCGGAAGGGTCGAGGCGAAGGTCCGGCCGTAGGTGGAGCCGGAGAGCCAGGTGAGGGCCTTGGTCTGGTTGTACGGGTCGGTAGCCACCAAAAGGACGGTGATGGCCGCCGCAAGCCCGGCCGAGACCCCGATGCCGATCAGCACCAGGCGGTTCTGCTGCAGCCCGCCGCGGAACGCCAGCCCAAAGACCAGCAGCGCCGCAACCGCCGAGCCCAGCAGCGCCGACCCGGTGATGAGCCAGGATCCGGCCAGCGGGACGGTGGTGATGACGAGGATTGCGGCCAGCCCGCCCCCTCCGGACACGCCAAGGATGCCCGGCTCTGCCAGCGAATTCCTTGAGACCGCCTGAATCAGGGCCCCGGCGATCGCCAGTGCCGCACCGGCGAGCACAGCCGCCACGACGCGCGGCACCCGGGTTTCCAGCACCGCGCTGACGCGGTCGCCGGACCGGCCGGTGAGCCAGTTGGCCAGGTCGCCGAGCAGCAGTTTGGCATCGCCGAGCAGCGCTCCGGCCACCAGCAGCCCGACCAGGAGGAACACCAGGCCGGCCAGGACGGCCAGGAAGAAGCTGCGGGAGCGCAGCCGTGCCAGCGCGTCCCCGGCTGCGCTCAGGCCGGCATCGGACATGCGCAGCGCCAGGACCACCAGGAACACCGCACCGAAGACGGTGGTGACCGCACCCGTCGGCACCTCCACTCCGGTCTGGGCGCCGAAGGCACCGCGCACCACCACGTCGGCCCCGATCACCACCACCGCGCCGGCCAGTCCGGAAACGGGGAGCAGCGCCCGGTGCCGGCCCAGGCCGCGAACGCGGGAGGCCAGCAGGCGCACCATGGCAGGCGCGCACAGCCCCACGAACCCGATCGGGCCGGCGATGGCCACCGCCGACGCGGAGAGGACGACGGCAAGGACGACCGCGCCCACGCGGGCCAGGCGCGGATCCGCCCCCGCCAGCCGGGAGGCGTCATCACCCAGGCCGAGGAGATCCAGCCGCCGGGACAGCACCACAAGCCCCACGGCGGCCGCCGTGACCACCGGGGTGAACTGCAGCAGTTCGTCGGGCCGGGACTGGGCGAGGCTGCCCTGGCCCCAGGCGTAAAGCCCGGTGGTCTCCTGGCTGAACAGCAGCAGCAGCGCGCCGGTGGCTGAATGCAGCCCGAGTGCCAGCGCGGTGCCGGCAAGCACCAGGCGGATCGGCCCGCCGTTGCCGTTGGCGCCGCCCCCGGACAGGGAAAGGACCAGCAGGGCCGCGGCCAGCCCGCCGACGAAGGCGAGGCCGCCGGAGAGCAGGGCGGGAAGGGTGATGCCGAAGGCCGCTACGGCGACGATGACGAAGTGGGCACCCGCGTTGACTGCCAGGGTATCCGGGGCGGCCAGGACGTTGCGGGTAGCTGACTGGAGCGCGGCTCCAGCAACTCCCAGCGCCACACCGACCAGGGCTCCGGCAGCCAGCCGGGGGATGCGGGAGGCGACCAGCACCGCCGCCTCCTGGTCGGAGCCGCTGCCGGCCAGAAGCCCCAGCAGGTCGGCGGGTCCGACGTCGGCGGTGCCCTGAGTGAGGTGGATCAAGGCAAAGAGGACCAGAACCACGAGCCCGGCGCCTGCAGCGACCGCAGCCGAACCCCGGGCGCGCGGGACGGAGCGCGGGTGCGGGAGCGCGGGCGCCACGGCCACCGGTTCGGCCGGTGCGGGCCGGGAGGCCGGGGCGGCCCGCTTCACGGTCTCGGTCATGACGCGGCTGGCGCTACTTGGTCAGGGCCGCGGTGATGGCCTCGACGTACTGGGTCATCGAGGCCGGGCCGCCGAACATCCAGATGCCGTCGTCCAGGCGGTGTACCTGACCGGATTTCACGAACGGCAAGGACTTCCACACGGCGTTGTCGGCAAGTTCCTCGGTGAAGTCCCCGTCGGCGCTGTTGGTGATGTAGACGAAGCTGTCGGCGTCGAGGGTGGTGAGGCCCTCGATGTCGGTGGAGGCCAGGCCGTAGGCAGGGTCGCCGTCCTGCGTCCACGGGGTGGCCAGCCCGAGTTCGGTGTTGATGTCGGTCAGCAGGGAGCCCTTGGCGAACGGGCGGATTGACACCGTGCCGTCGGCAACCCAGCCGTCGGCGAAGGCGACCTTGGCTCCGGCCAGTCCCGCCTCCTCGAGGGTGGCCTTGCCCTCGGCGACTGCGGCGTCGAACGAGGCGATGGCTTCATCGGCCTTGGCCTCGGTGCCGGTTGCTTCGGCGACGAGCCTGAGGTTGTCCTTGGCCTGGTCGATCTGCCGGCCGGCGTCGGCCGATTTCACGACGACGACGGGAGCCAGATCCTCAAGCTGCGTGATGACGGTTTCGGCCAGGTCGGTGGTCGCGACGATCAGGTCCGGGTCCAGCGAGGCGATCGTGTCAAGGCTCGGCTCGCCGCGGGTGCCGATGTCCGTGGCGGTGTCGTCGAGCTTGCCGGCCTGCACCCAGTCCTTGTACCCCTTGATGTCGGCGGCGCCGACGGGCATGACGCCGAGGGTCGTAAGGTTCTCGACGACGTTCCATTCGGTGCCGACGACCCGGGTCGCCGGAGCGTCGAGCTCAACGTCGACGCCGCGGGCGTCCGTCACGGTCACGGGTTCTCCACCTCCGGAGCCGTTTGAGGCCGCACCTGCGGCATCTTCGGTGGTGCCGCAGCCGGTGAGCAGCAGTGCCGCGGCGGCCGTGGCGGCCAGAGCCTTGGAGATCTTCATGGATGGATTGACCTTTCGGTTGGGGCGTTCTGTCTCTCGCTGTGCCGTCCGACGGCGCGCGTACGCAGCCGGCCGGTCAGGGGGTCGGTGTGGGTGACGATGGGAATTGAGTAGACGTCGCTGAGCAGGTCCGCGTCGAGCGCCTCGGAGGCGGGCCCGGCGGCGGCGATCCGGCCGTCGGAGAGCACTACGACGTGATCGGCGAGTGCGGCGGCCTCGTCGAGGTCGTGAAGCACCACCCCGATCGCCACGCCGTGCACGCGGGCAAGATCATGGAGCAGGTCGAAGATTTCCACCTTGTAGCGCAGGTCCAGGTGGTTGGTTGGCTCGTCGAGCAGCAGGACCGAGGTGTCCTGGGCCAGGCAGCCCGCCAGCCAGACACGCTGCAGCTGCCCGCCGGAAAGTTCGTGCACACCTCGGCCGGCCAGGGCAGTGATGCCGGTGAGCTCCATGGCGCGCTCCACGGCCGAGGCTCCCTCAGGGTCTGCGGCCCGCCATCGGCCGCGGTACGGATGGCGCCCGAACTCGACGACATCGCGGACGCTCAGCCCATGGGGTACCGGCCGGCTCTGGGACAGCAGCGTCACGTGCCGGGCGAAGTCGCTGCGCTTCATCATCAGCGCATCGGCCGCTGCGCCGTCCGAGGAGGTCACGGTGATCGCCCCCGAGGACGCCGGGTGCAACCGGGCCAACGCCCGCAACAGGGTCGACTTGCCGCTGCCGTTGGGCCCGACGAGGGCAAGGATCCGGCCCGGTTCAAGGGTCAGCGCCGCGCCGTGAACCACGTCCCGGTCCCCATAGCGCAGCACAAGGTCGCTGGCTTCCAGGCCCGAAAGTTTAGTTGCTTCGATCACACAGGAACCTTAGCTTAGCCTTACCTAAGACCGCCAACCGGGGACTCGCCCCCATGGACGAAGCCCATCACCGGGACGGCGATGGGCTTCGCAGGACTTGCGTTAGGGCCGGATTACCGCAGGCCGGCGATCGACCGGGCGACGCGAAGGAAGGCCAGTCGGGCTTTGGATGCGTCGTCGAGGTAGCTGCCCACCAGCACGCCGTCCCGCAGGAGCACCAGGGCATCGGCGGTGTCCTCGGGGTCTACGCGGCCGGCATTCTCCAGGCAGTGGATCAGGAAGTCCTTGAACCAGGTCCGGTGCCCGGAGATGACCCGGCGGACGGGGCTCGCCGCGTCCGGGAACTCGGCCGCGGCATTGATGAAGGGGCACCCCCGGGTGTGGTAGCGGGTCGCTTCGTCGGCGATGCCTTCGAGCACCGCTTCAAGCATGTGCTCCGCGGAGACCGTCTGCGCCGCTCCGCGCTCCAGTTCCCCGCGGATGGCCGCGTCCGCCCGCTCGAGGTAGGCGACGACGAGGGCTTCCTTGCCGGGGTAGTGGCGGTACAACGTAGCGCGGGTTACCCCGGCGTCGCGCACGATCCGGTCGATTCCAACGGAATTGATGCCCTCGCGGTAGAAGAGCCCGCTGACGACCTCCAGCAGGTGCTCGCGGGGCGGCTTGGTTCGGGTAGAAACAGGCATGGGGGCAGTGTACTGGAAAGAACGATCATTCTGTTACGTCACGTTACAAAGAAGGGGTTGACAGTATCCGGCCCAAGTGGTTTCCTGCGCCTAGAACGAACGGTCGTTCTACCTATAGAAAGAGCAGTGTTATGACGATCTTCCGCAATGCTTCCAAGGCTCTGGCCCTCCTTACCGCCGGTGCGGCGGCTGTGGCCCTGACGGGGGCCGCGGCGTCCGCCTCCGGTCCTGCCGAGAGCAGCCTAAGTGCCGCCGTGTCGGCGCAGTCCACCAAGCCTACGATCGTGCTCGTGCATGGAGCCTGGACCGACTCGTCGAGCTTCGCACAGGTGACGTCGGAGCTGCAGCGCGACGGCTACACGGTCGCCGCGGCCCCCAACCACCTTCGAGGCGTCGCAGCTGACGCCGCATCGGTTGCCGCGTTCGTCAATCAGGCCACCACCGGGCCCGTGGTCCTCGTCGGGCACTCCTACGGCGGAGCCGTGATCACCAACGCTGCCACGCAGACCCCCACAGTGAAGGCGCTGGCCTACATCGACGCGTTCGCTCCGGAGAAGGGCGAGTCCATTGTGGACCTGGCCTCCGCCGTCCCGGGCTCCGCACTCGCCGGCGACCCGCACGACATCTTCGATGCTGTGCAGGACCCGAACCTGCCCGAGGGCAACCCGGATCTCTACGTCAAGAAGTCGATCTTCGCTGAGGCCTTCACCGCCTCCCTGAAGAAGGAAGATGCCGCGGTGGCCGCGGCCTCGCAGCGTCCGATCACGGGCGGCGCCCTGCAGGAGCCCTCCGGCGAGCCCGCCTGGAAGACCATCCCGAGCTATTTCCTCGTTGGCACGGAGGATAAGGTCATCCCCGTTGACGGCCAGCTGGCCATGGCCCACCGTGCCCACGGCGTGATCGAGAAGGTCGACGCCGGCCACCTCTCCACGCTCGAGGCGCCAGAGGACGTGGCAGAGCTCATCGAGAAGGCCGCCGTCTCGGTCAAGTAACCCGCTCCGGCCTCCGATGCCGGAGGCCGGAGGGCAGTCCACGTGAAGTCCGCGCAGGCCGGAGGCGAACACATCCCGTATTCGCCTCCGGCGGCGCAGGGCGGATGGAAGTCCGCCTGGCCGGGTAGTGCGCGCAACGTGGGAGAGCGCGGGGCACGGAATAAGCGTGGCCTTTCACCGCGTTCAATCGGCAACAGACCAACAAAGAGTCGCGGCGGTGGCGCACCGCCTCTCCAGGGACCACCCCCACCCCGACCCGGGATACCCAGGGGCCCGTTCCGCTTCACTTCTTCACCACCAAAAGATTTCCCTAGGAGAAACGATGTCCACCTCCACCGCGTCCACCGCCCCGGCCTCCACGGTCACCCCGCGCCGTCCCGCACCGCCGAACCGCCACCAGATGGCGCTGATCATCTGGCTGTCGGTGTTCCCGACGCTGACCATCATCAATCTTGCCTTCGGCCAGTGGCTTGAGCTGCTCCACCCGGTCCTGCGCACCCTGGTCCTCGCCACGGTCGCCGTCCCCATCGTCATCTACGGCCTCGTACCCCAGCTGCTGCGCCTGCGCGCCCGCATCCTCACCCGTTTCCTGAACCGCAGGACGCGCCGCTGAGCTCCACCCCGGCGGGCTGTTGACGCCGGACCAGACACCAGCCTCAACTGGTCCACCTCCAACGGGACCCGTGCACATCGCACGGGTCCCGTTGGTCATGCTGGGTCAGACGCGGCCGGGGAAGCGGGTGGTGATTTCCTGGAGGATGAACTCGTTCCCGTCGGGGTCCTTGAAGATCGCGAAGGAGAAGTAGCTGGCGCGCTCGGGAGCCAGGCCCGGGACGCGTCCCTCGGTGTTGGGGGTGGGGATGCCGCCGTCTGCCTCGTGGAAGACCTCGGTTATTTCGATGCCGCGGGAGGCAATGTCGGCGCGGGCGGCCTCGACGTCGTCGACGATCAGGTAGGTGCCGCGGGTGGAGCCGGGGGCGGCGTCGGTGAGCCCGTTGCTGATGATGATGGAGGCAGGGGATCCGGTCGGGGTGTAGTGCACGGCGCGGAAGCCTCCCTCGCCCTTGAGGTCGACGTCGAGGCGCCAGTCGAGCTTGTCGTAGAACTCCTTTGCGGCGGCGACATCGGCAACGGGCAGAACGATGAGTTCGAGCTTGTAGTCCATGATTCAGTTCCTTAGCTATGCCCGGGCCCGCCAGCGACGGTGGTGGAGGGACCCCGAACTTTTGACAGTTCAACTGGATTGGCAGGGTATGGACACACGTCGGGCGGGTTGCAGAAGCACACTCCCGCGCCACCGCTTCACCGGCGCGGAGCTCCGCCCGGGCGCGGGGCGTCGCGGCCGCAGGGACCCACACCGCCGGCATGGAGCTGCCGGAGGCGGCCGAGCAGATGCTCGTCCACGGAAACCGGTGCGGAGACAAGGCCGTGCAGGTCGGCATCACCGTGGAGGCTCAGCCTCGTTCCACGGTCCCGACCCAGATGCCCTGCCGGATTACACCGCACGCGTGGCATCCTACCGACTGCACATGGAGGCCAACCAGACACCCGCCCTGTATTACCTGCGCCGTGCTGCCAGCCCCGTCGACGACCGCCGCTGATCCGGCGTGGTCATGCTGATGCCTGGGCGCCGGTAGCGCCCCGCTCCTGGCCGCGGACGCAGCGAAGCCCACCACCGGCACGGTGGTGGGCTTCGCAGGTGGTGCTGTTGAGGTGGAGCCTACAGGGCGTCTGCGGCCAGGAACGGGCGCAGCACGTTGACCAATTCCTCGGGGGCCTGTTCGGCGAGCCAGTGGCCGGCGCCGGGGATGACGGCGGTCTGCACCTGGGGGGCAGCGGCCTTGATCCCGGCCGCGGCGGCCGGTCCCCAGCTCTTCTGGCCGCCGATGCCGATCACGGGAATGGTCAGCGGAGTCTTGGCGCGTTCGGCGTTCTGCGCGACGAGGGTGTCCCACTCGCGGTAGAGCTCGAAGCTGGCGCGGAGGCTGTCCTTGTCGCGGTTGTACTGCTTGACGTAGTACTTGATCGCCTGCTCCGACGGCGTGTACCCGCCGCCCTGGATCCGGTACTCGTACCGGTAGAACTCCTCGGCGCTGTTCCGGACCAAGTTCACGATCAGTTCGTCGTCGACCCGGTTGAAGGGGATGTGCCACAGCCGGTTGTTGGTCGGCTCATCGGAGAACAGCGAGGGACCGCCCTTGGTGATCCCGGGAGGGCCCGGAACCTCGACGCCGGCGAACCGGTCGACCCGGTCGCGGTGGTCGGCCGCCAGTGCGTAGCCGATAAAGTATCCGGTGTCGTGGCCGACCACGGAGAACCTCTCATGTCCGAGTTCGGTCATCAGCGCGGCCAAGTCGTCGGCCAGGGTGGCAGTGTCGTAGCCGTCGGCGGGCTTCTCGGTCAGGCCGATGCCGCGCTGGTCGACGGCGATCACGGTGTGGTCCTCTGCCAGCGGCCCCATGACTGAGCGCCAGGCGTAGGAATCCTCCGGCCAGCCGTGCACCAGGAGCACCGCCGGGCCTTCCCCACCGATCACCGCGTGCTGGCGGATGCCGTTGGCCTCCACGAAGCGGCTCTCGAAGGTGTCGCTGAAGCCCGCGGGCAGCTCCTGGCCCTTGGTCACCCAGCTTTCCGGTCCCGACTTGGGCTCGGAGGCCCCTGCGGAGACAGTGCCGACCACCAGCGCTGCGGCTGCCGCCGCGGCGGCACCGATCCAGCGGCGCCGGGCGCGTCCTGCGGAACGCGGCGGCGCGGTATTGGGATTCATCGAATCTGGTTCAGAAGGAAGGTTGGGCATGGAGGTCCCCTTTCATGAAACTCACCGTGGGTAATTGATGGTTGCCGTCACGAAAGGTGCGCCTCCGGGACGGCAGATCGGCACAGAGATGTCGCGGACCCGATGAGTGCAGGCGGGTCCGCGGCATCGGCCGGTGCCGGAGCCAGGGCCGGAACCCGTGGGGCTCCGGCCCTGGCAGGGCCAGTTAGACGCGGCCGGGGAAGCGGGTGGTGATTTCCTGGAGGATGAACTCGTTGCCCTCGGGGTCCTTGAAGATCGCGAAGGAGAAGTAGCTGGCACGCTCCGGGGCCAGGCCCGGGGTGCGTCCCTCGGTGCGGACGCTGGGGATGCCGCCCTCGGCCTCGTGGAAGACCTCGGTGATCTCGATGCCGCGGGAGGCGATGTCGGCCCGGGCGGCCTCAACGTCGTCGACCACCAGGTAGGTGCCGCGGGTCGAACCCGGGGCGGCGTCGGTGAGACCGTTGCTGATGATGATCGAGGCGTGGGATCCGGTCGGGGTGTAGTGCACTGCGCGGAAGCCGCCCTCGCCCTGAATGTCGACATCGAGCCTCCAGTCGAGCTTGTCGTAGAACGCCTTGGCGCGCTCCACATCGGCGACGGGAAGAATGATGAGTTCGAGCTTGTAATCCATGATTCAGTTCCTTGCTGGTTGGGTGAATTGGCGGTGCGTTGGGGCTGATCAGCCTCGGCCGGAGGAGTACCGTCAGAACAGTGGATACTCCTTGATTAGGACTGGTTGATCCTGTGCACGTATCAACCTGCGAAGTCTGAAGATAATTCCCAGGCCCGCTCCGCATGCCAGCGAGGCGCATCGGTCAATCACTTGTATCTACAACTAGAGCCTGCTAAATTACTTGTAGCGTCAACTAATGATGCATGAGTCTAAGGAGACCGTCATGACCACAGTAAGCATCCTCGGTAAGGGCAACATGGGTCCGGCCATCGCCGGAATCGTCGAGAAGAGCGGCAACACGGTCGAACTTCTCGGCAGCAGTGACACGGACAAGCCCGTTACAGGAGACATCGTCGTCCTCGCCGTCCCCTACCCGGCCGTCAGCACGATTCTGGCCCAGCGCGGCGGGCAGCTCGCCGGCAAGATCATCGTGGACGTCACCAATCCGCTCGATTTCGCGACGTTCGACTCCCTGACCGTGCCCGCGGACTCCTCGGCCACCGCCGAGATTCAGGCCGCGCTCCCCGACTCCCGCGTAGTCAAGGGTTTCAGCACCACCTTCGCCGCCACCCTTGCTGAGGGAAACATCGCTGGGCAGCCCACCACTGTACTGCTCGCCGGAGACGACGCTGACGCAAAGTCGCAGCTCGCGGACATCATCAAGGGCGGTGGGCTCAAGGCCGTTGACGCCGGCTCGCTGCGCCGCGCCCGCGAAGTGGAGGCGCTCGGCTTCCTGCAGATCACCCTCGCCGCCGGCGAGAAGATCTCCTGGGCCGGCGGCTTCGCTCTCCAGTCATAGCTGTCCGCCTATGACGATCGCGCCCAGGGATCCGGGCGGCAGCCGTTCAGGCCGCCGCCCGGAGCCTGCAACCGCAGGCTGGGGCCGTGCGCGGCGGCGTCATCGGTTCCAGCCTTTGTTGCGAGAATAGAGCCGTGGATACCCAATGGCTGACAGAAGAGGAACTCGCCGCCTGGAAACGGTTTGTCGCCGTCGTCGAACTGCTGCCCGGAGTGCTTGACTCCCAGCTGCGCCGGGACTCGGACCTCACCCACTTCGACTACTACGTGCTAGCCATGCTCTCGGAAGCTCCGGAAGACACCCTGCGCATGACTTCGCTCGCGGCCCAGACGAACGCCACGCTGCCACGGCTCTCCCATGTCGTCCGGCGGCTCGAGTCCCGCGGCCTGATCGAGCGGTTCCCCTGTCCGGAGGATGCGCGGGCCACCAATGCCAGACTGACCCCCGAGGGGCGGCGCAAGGTTGTCGCCACAGCCCCCGGCCACGTTGACACGGTGCGCCACCATGTCATCGACGCACTGACGCCGGAGCAGCTCTCCCAGCTGGCTGCGATCAGCGATGCCCTGCTACGCCGGATCGACCCGCTCGGGAAAATGGCCCCGATGTATCACAGCGACGCCGGCTAGGCCCGGGCGCATCCTCCCCCAGACGGGCCTCGCGGGGGCGCCCCGCGTCACCTGCTCCGCTTCAAGGGGATTCCCTATCGGCGCGGGAAGTGCCCAGAAATCCATGAAGCAGCGAAGCCGTCCCCTGCAGGTGATCCTCGGTGGCTCGGAACGCTTCCTCGTGATCTCCGCGCAGGATAGCCTCGACAATCTCTTGGTGCTGCCGGTTGGAGTGCTCAAGGTTCGGCTCCAGCAGGGGTATGCGGTCCAACAGGTCGCTGATCCGCGCACGGGCATCAGCCACTGCAGCAACCAAGCTCGGCGAACCGCTGAGTTCCGCAATCGCCACATGGAACCGAGCATCCTTGGGTCGGTACGCGTCAGCTGGCGCTCCCGCCACCTCCGCCAGCGTATCGAGCAGGTGCCTGCGCTGAGAGGGGGACAGCCTCGCCTTAGCGGCCAAAGACGCCGCCGCGGGCTCGAGCACGCCTCGGAAAATCAGGACGTCCTCCACCTCCCCAGGACCCGGATCCGGGAGCTCCTCGGACTCCGGCGGCCGACCCTGCGAAACGTAGGTGCCACCGTAGCGGCCGCGCTGCACCTCGACATATCCGGCCTTTTGAAGCTCGGCCAGGGCCTCCCGCAGGGTGGCACGTGATACGCCCAGCAAATCGGCGAGCTCCCGCTCGGCAGGCAACTTATCGCCCGCCGCGAGCACTCCCAGTTTGATGTTCTGCAGCAGCCGCTCGATCGTTTCTTCAAAGGCGTTCCCGTGCCGAACCGGGCGAAGGAAGCGGGCGGCACCTGCGGAGAGGTCGGCTCCCATACCACCATCCCTTCCGGTCTGAAATCAGGCCTAATCCCAATCAGCAGTAGATCAATTCTGCACCGTTGCGCCAGCGAAAGCTGGATCCGTCACGCACAGATCCCGGGTGTTCGTGATGACCTATTGACGCACCCCGTGATCTACCTCACACTGAGACCAAAATTCATGGACTATTAACAGACCATTGAGCCCTCAGGTGAAGGGGAATGCCATGTCAACTTCGGATCGGCAGGACGCAGACCAGAAGTACCTCCAGCAGCGCCAGCTCAAACGCGGGGCCGCCGGGTGGGTACTGCTGGCCGGCCTCGGAGTGGCCTATGTCATCTCCGGTGACTTTGCAGGATGGAACCTCGGCCTGGCGGAAGGCGGCTGGGGCGGCCTCCTGATTGCGTTCGTGTTGATGGGCATCATGTATACGTGCATGGTGTTCGGTCTGGCCGAACTGTCCTCCACCCTGCCGGCAGCCGGCGCCGGATATGGTTTCGCCAGGCGGGCGCTGGGCCCGCTGGGAGGGTTCGCGACCGGGATGGCCGTGCTGATCGAGTACGCGGTGGCGCCGGCCGCAATTGCCATCTTCATCGGCGGTTATGTCGAGGCCCTCGGACTCTTCGGGCTGACGAACTCCTGGCCTGTCTACCTGGTGGCGTACGCCATCTTCGTGGGAATACACCTCCGCGGCGTGGGTGAAGCCCTCCGCCTGATCTTCGGAATCACCGCGATCGCCGTCGTGGCACTGGTCGCGGTCGTCATCGGCCTCATTCCCCACTTCAGTGTTGGGAACCTTTTCGATATCGTTCCCGACGGATCACCGGCTTCCAGCGCCTTCCTGCCGATGGGCATCAGCGGCGTCGTCGCCGCCCTCGTCTACGGGATCTGGTTCTTCCTCGCCATCGAAGGCGTTCCGCTCGCCGCCGAGGAGACCGCTGACCCGAAGAGAGACATGCCGCGCGGCATCATCGCCGCCATGCTGATCTTGGTGGTCTTCGGGGCCCTGATGCTCGTTCTGGTTCCGGGCGCTGCCGGGTCGGAGGCCATGAGCACCTCCGACAACCCCCTTCCCGAAGCACTCCGCCTCGCCTACGGCGACAATTCAATCCTTGCCGAATTCGTTAACTACGCGGGCCTGGCGGGCCTGATCGCCAGCTTCTTCTCAATCATCTACGCGTACTCGCGGCAGTTGTTCGCCCTCTCGCGGGCCGGCTACCTTCCCCGGTGGCTGTCCCTGACGGGTAAGCGGCGCACTCCCTACTGGTCGCTGATCGTTCCCGGCACCATCGGGTTCATTCTGGCCGCGGCCACCGGCAACGGTGGGCTTCTCATCAACATCGCCGTCTTCGGTGCCACCGTCTCGTACGTGCTGCTCAACCTCTCCCACATCGTGCTGCGCAAGAAGGAACCGGATCTTCCCCGCGGGTACAGGACACCGGGCGGCGTCCTGACGACCTCCGTTGCGCTCGCCCTGGCCGCCGTCGCCGTCGTCGCCACCTTCGTGGTCGACGTCCTTGCAGCTTCGATCACGGCGGGAATCTTCGGCGCCGCGCTCCTCTACTACTGGTTCTACAGCCGTCACCGCATCGTCACCGGCGCGCCGGAGGAGGAGTTCGCGCGGCTCGCCGCTGCCGAAGCGGAACTGAAGAAGTAAAGCACTGACGAACGAAACCTCGAGCGCCGCGCCTGTCGGCTTGCTCCGACCAAACCACCAATCAGGACCGAAGCGACGGATATCCAATGACTCATGAAACAGCAAATTCCAAGGCATCGTTGAGCGTCGAAGAGCTGAGGGAGAAGGTTGCTGCCGGTGAAATCGACACCGTGGTGGTCGCCATCACTGATTCCCTGGGCCGGCTCCAGGGCAAGCGCTGCGGGGCACGGTCCTTCCTCGAGGATGTGCTGGGTCACGGCGCGGAAGGCTGCAACTACCTTCTGTCCGTCGACGTGGAGATGAACACCATCGACGGGTACGCGATGTCGTCCTGGGAGAACGGCTATGGGGACATGGTCCTAAGGCCGGATATCGCGACGCTGCGGCTCGTCCCCTGGCTGCCGGGAACGGCGATGGTCCAGTGCGACATCCTCTGGCTCGACGACCGCCCTGTAAGCCAGTCTCCCCGGCAGATCCTCAGGGCGCAGATCGAACGGCTTGAAGCCCTGGGCTACCGCGCCCACATCGGCACCGAACTCGAGTTCATCATGTTCGATGACACCTACGAGGAGGCCTGGAACAAGAAATATGACGGGCTGACCCCTGCCTCCCGCTACAACGTTGACTACTCACTCCTTGCCACCGCAAGACTTGAGCCGGTGATCCGCAGCATCCGTACGGGCATGGAGAAAGCCGGCCTGGTCGTGGAGTCATCCAAGGGGGAGTGCAATTTCGGACAGCAGGAGATTACCTTCCGATACCAGGAGGCCCTGACCGCCTGCGACAACCACGCCTTCTACAAGCACGGGGCCAAGGAAATCGCCGCCCAACAAGGGAAAAGCATTACGTTCATGGCGAAATACAACGAACGTGAGGGCAGCTCCTGCCACATCCACTTCAGCCTCACCGATCTGGACGGTAACCCCGTCCTGCCCGGGGACGGCGAGCACGGCTTCAGCCCCGTCATGGAGCACTTCCTGGCCGGTCAGCTGGCCGCCATGAAAGAAATGGCCTACTTCCTGGCCCCCAACATCAACTCCTACAAGCGGTTCGTCGAGGGCAGTTTCGCTCCCACCGCGATTGCGTGGGGCCTGGACAACCGCAGCTGCGCCCTGCGCGTGGTCGGGCATGGACGGGGCCTTCGGGTGGAGAACCGGGTGGGCGGCGGAGACGTCAACCCATACCTCGCCGCCGCCTCGCTCATCGCGGCGGCCATTCACGGCATCGAAAACAAACTCCCGCTCGAACCCATCACCACAGGGAGTGCCTACCAGTCGGGTGCGGACCGGATCCCCACAACCCTGCGGGACTCCCGCGCCCTGCTGGCCGCCAGCGAGATTGCCCGCAAATCCTTCGGCGACGAGGTGGTGGAGCACTACCTGCACGCGGCCGACGTCGAACTGAAGGCCTACGACAGTGCCGTCACCGACTGGGAGCGCAAGCGTGTCTTTGAGCGTCTCTGAGCCCTACCGCCCCCGCATCGGGCTGACCACCTACTACCAGGAAGCCGCCTGGGGGGTGTGGACGGCGGACGCCGCCCTGCTCCCGGGTACCTATGTCGAGGCCGTCGTGGCCGCCGGGGGAACCCCTGTCCTCCTGCCACCCGTCGGGACCGATCCCTCCGTCGTTGAGCTGCTCGATGGGCTGATCATCGCGGGCGGGACCGATGTCGGTCCCGAACAATACGGCGCGGCCCCCCATGCGCTGACGCACGCGCAGCCCTCCCGTGACAGCCACGATTTGTCCCTGACGCGTGCGGCGCTGGCAGCCGGAGTGCCCCTCTTCGCCATCTGCCGCGGCGCCCAGATCCTCAATGTCGCCCTGGGCGGCTCGCTCATCCAACACGTTCCGGATGTGCTGCCGGAGTCCCGGTACCAGCCGGCCCCCGGGGTGTTCGGGAACGTCGATTTCACGACGGCGCCCGGGAGCATCAGCCAGGCCCTGCTGGGGCCGCGGGCCAGCGCCCCCTGCTACCACCATCAGGCGCTCGACCGGGTTGCCGAGGGTCTCCGCGTCACTGCGGCAGCGACCGACGGCACCATTGAGGCCGTCGAAACGACATCGGGAGGGTGGGTCCTTGGGGTGCAGTTCCATCCCGAACAGAACCCCGGCGACCTGCGGCTGTTCACGGGCTTCATCCACGCCGCGCGCACGTACCGCCTCACACGAACGGAGGGCACGGTCCATGTCGAACAGCACGTTTGATGTCCTGAACCCGGCCACTGAAGAGGTCATCGAAACTGTCGCACTGGCCAGCCTTGAGGACACCGACCGGGCCATCGACAAAGCCGCACAGGCCTTCGAAACGTGGCGCCATGTCGCGCCGGCGGACCGGGCCCTGCTCCTGCGCCGATTCGCCGCGGCGGTGGACGCCGACCTGGAGAATCTCGCCCGGCTGGAGGTCAGCAACGCGGGGCACACCATCGGCAACGCCCGCTGGGAAGCCGGAAATGTCCGGGACGTTCTTGCCTACTACTCCGGCGCCCCGGAACGGCACCTCGGCCAGCAGATTCCCGTGGCGGGAGGGGTCAACATCACTTTCCACGAACCCCTCGGCGTCGTGGGGGTAATCGTGCCGTGGAACTTCCCGATGCCCATCGCCGGGTGGGGATTCGCCCCCGCACTCGCTGCCGGCAATACGGTCGTCCTGAAGCCTGCCGAACTGACCCCACTGACCGCACTCCGAATCGGGCAGTTGGCCCGGGAAGCGGGCCTGCCCGAGGGGGTACTGCAGATCGTTCCGGGCAAGGGCTCGGTGGTGGGGGAGCGTTTTGTCACCCACCCGTCCGTGAGGAAAGTGGTGTTCACCGGCTCCACCGCCGTGGGCAAACGGATCATGGCCGGCTGCGCCGACCAGGTCAAGGCCGTCACCCTGGAACTGGGCGGCAAGAGCGCCAATGTGATCTTCGCCGACGCCGATCTTGAGGCAGCCGCAGCCGCGGCTCCCGGAGCGGCCTTCGACAACGCCGGCCAGGACTGCTGCGCCCGCTCCCGGATTCTCGTCGAAGACAGCGTCTACGAGAGATTTCTCGAGCTGCTCGAGCCGGTGGTGAAGTCCCTCAAGGTCGGGGACCCCACCGACGAAACCTCGTTCATGGGCCCGCTGATCTCCGCCACCCAGCGCGAGACTGTCTCCGGCTTCGTGCCCTCCGGCGCCCCCATCGCCTTCCAGGGCCCGGCGCCCGCCGGCAAAGGATTTTGGTTCCCGCCGACTGTGCTGACCCCCTCCCCCGGCGACCGTGTCATGCACGAGGAGATCTTCGGACCGGTCGTCGCGGTGGTTCCCTTCCGGGACGAAACCGACGCCCTTCGACTCGCCAACGATTCGATCTACGGGCTCTCGGGATCCATCTGGACCAGGGACGTGGGACGGGCCCTTCGCATGGCCCGCGGGCTCGAGTCGGGGAACCTGTCGGTTAACTCCCACTCGTCGGTCCGGTACTCCACGCCCTTTGGCGGGTTCAAGCAGTCGGGGCTGGGCCGGGAACTCGGGCCCGACGCCCTCGACTCCTTCACCGAAACCAAGAACGTTTTTCTAGCCACCCAGCCGTGACCCCGAACCCAATGCCAGCATAAGGAATCCCGAATGACCCAGCAGATCATCTCCCACCGTCTCGAAGGCCGCAGCGCCGTGATCACGGGCGGCGCCAGCGGCATCGGCCTGGCGACCGCCCGCAGGTTCGCCGCGGAGGGAGCCCGGGTCGTCATCGCCGATATCGATCCGACCCCGGGCCTGCGCGCCGCCGAGGAGGTCGGGGGCCTCTTCGTGAAGGTCGATGTGACAAGCGAAGAGGAGGTCAAGCACCTCTACGCCGTGACCAACGAGACCTATGGGCGCGTGGACATCTCCTTCAACAACGCCGGAATCGCCCCGGCGTCGGACGGGTCGATCCTGGACACCGGCATCGAGGCGTGGCGCAGGGTGCAGGAAGTGAACCTCACGTCCGTGTACTACTGCTGCAAATACGCTCTCCCCTATATGCAGGCGCAGGGCAAAGGCTCGATCATCAATACGGCCTCGTTTGTCGCTGTTTTGGGAGCGGCGACTTCCCAGATCTCCTACAGCGCCTCCAAGGGCGGAGTCCTCGCCATGAGCCGTGAACTCGGCGTCGAATTCGCCCGGCAGGGGATCCGGGTCAACGCGCTCTGCCCCGGTCCGGTCAACACTCCCCTGCTGAAGGAGCTTTTCGCCAAGGACCCCGAGAAAGCCGCCCGGCGCCTCATCCACGTTCCGCTGGGACGATTCGCGGAACCGGAGGAACTGGCCGCCGCCGTCGCCTTCCTGGCCAGCGACGATGCCTCCTTCATCACCGCCTCCACCTTCCTGGTCGACGGCGGGATCTCCGGGGCATACGTCACTCCCGAGTGACCCCTGAGGTTCCAGCGGCCGATTCCGCGGCGTCGATCCCCCGCCGGTACTCCCAATGCGGAACCAGGGTGTCGACGAACGATCCGTAGCGTTCGAACCGGGCCCGGGAGGCCGCCGAGGTCAGGTCGACAACCCGCGCCGTGAGCACCTCCACCACGGCCATGCTCGACACGTAGGACTCAAATGGCCGTGGTGTTCCCACCGAAGCGGGCAGCACCGCACTTGCCACATCGGCCAGCGGGGACAGCCACGGGTCGGTGAAGAGGACGAGTTTCGCACCCTGGTCGACAAGCGCCCGGCCGAGCTTTTCGGTTTCGGCCTCATAGCGCCGGAAGTCGAAGGCGACGGCGGTCGTGCGTTTGTCGGCATCGCACAGGGCCGCTACCCGCTGCGTGCGCGCTTCGTCGATAAATTCCACGCCGGGCCGCAGCTCCTGGAGCATGGCGGCGAGGTGCCGGGCCAGGGACGAACTGAACCATCCGCCGAAGACGAGCACCTTCCGCCGTGGATCGGCAAGGAGCTCCGCCGCCGCCGCGAGGTCCTCCGGCGAGAGGCGGTTCAGGGTGTCCGAGATCGCCGAGCCCAGGGTGGCGGAGAAGTCATCGAGCGCACCGCCCCCGGCACTTGACGCCTCAGGGTACAACTCGACCGGCGTCGTCACCCGGGCGACCACCTCGCCCTTCACCGCGTCCTGGAAGTCCGCATAGGTGGCGTAGCCGAGGTGGTTCACGAACCGGATCACGGTGGGTCCGCTGACCTGCGCAAGGCGCGCCAACTTGGTCGAGGACGCGAGCCCCGTCGCCGCCGGCCCGCCGAGCAGGGTGCGCGCCACCTTGCGCTCGGCGGCCGACATCTCGGACAGCTGGCGTCGAATGCTTTCAAACACGGGAAGACCCGCTGGAGCTTCCTGCTCGGACATGCCCTACCTCCGTCGATGCATCCGTTACCTCACTGGCCCGGCCGCCCGGAACTGGAAGTCATGCTACTTTCCGATCCCTGCCTCCAAGCCGATTCCTTTGGAAAGATTTCCGCGTCGGGCAAGTCCCGGATCCTCAGGACCAGACGTCGCGGCGGAACAGGTCGTCCTCCGTCTCGCCCCGGACGATCAGGCGCGCCCGGCCTCCGGAGACCGCCACCACCGGAGGGCGGGGCGTGTAGTTGTAGTTGCTAGAGAGGACCCAGCAGTAGGCCCCCGTCCCGGGCACGGCGAGGAGGTCCCCGGGGCGCAGGTCGGTGGGCAGGTAGACATCGCGGACGACGATGTCCCCGCTCTCACAGTGCCGGCCGACCACCCGCGACAGCGCTGCGTCGGCGTCCGAACTGCGGGAGGCCAGGGCCGCGGAGTAGTCCGCTCCGTACAGCAGGGGCCGCGGGTTGTCGCTCATGCCGCCGTCGACGGAAACGTAACGCCGGGGGAACAGGGCGCCCTCGTGCTCGACGGCATTGGTCTTGAGCGTCCCCACCTCGTACAAGGTGAAGGTCGAACTACCCACGATGGCGCGTCCGGGTTCGATGGAGATCCGCGGAACCTCGATGCTCAGGCGGCCGCAGGCATCGCCGACCACGCGGGCCATGGCCGAGGCGACGTCCTTCGGGTCCTGCGGGTGATCGGCCAGGGTGTACGCGATGCCGTACCCGCCGCCCAGGTCAAGTTCCTCAAGCACGCGCCCGTGCTTCGCGCGCATCCCGGCGATGAACTCCAGGAGGCGCTCGGCGGCGAGGGCGAACCCTTCGGACGAGAAAATCTGCGAGCCGATGTGGCAGTGGATTCCCAAAAGCCGGACGCCAGCATCCTGCAGAGCGGCCGCCACCGCGGCCTCGGCGGCGGACGGCCGCCCGTCGACGGGGGCCATCGAAAGACCGAACTTCTGGTCCTCGTGCGCCGTTGCGATGAACTCGTGCGTCTCGGCGTGGACGCCGGGAGTGAGCCGTAGCAGCACGGGCGCGGTGGTGCCGCGCTCCCGGGCGAGTTCTCCGACGCGCGCCAGTTCCTGGAGGCTGTCGACGATGATCCTGCCAACCCCCATCTCCAGGGCGCGGACCAGTTCGGCATCGGACTTGTTGTTGCCGTGCAGGCCGAGATTCGCACCCTCGATGCCCGCCCGGGCCGCCAGTGCCAGCTCACCGCCCGAGCAGGTGTCAAGCCGCAGCCCTTCCTCGGCCACCCACTTCGCCACCTCGACACAGAGGAATGACTTGCCGGCGTAGTAGACGTCGGCCCCGCCGCACAGCGGCGCGAAGGCCTCATGAAAGGCCGTGCGGAACGCGCGCGCCCGCTGCCGGAAGTCGTCTTCGGACACCACGTAAGCGGGGGTCCCGAACTCCCCGACCAGCTGCGACACTCCGACGCCGCCGATGGTCAGCTCCCCCGCCGCCGACCGGCTCACGGTGCTTGCCCAGAGCTTGGAGGGCAGGGCATTGAGGTCGGAGGGAGCCTCGAGCCACCGGGGCGCCAGGGGCGACGCGGCCGGCGCCATTGTCTGTTCGATCGTCATATCTGTGTGTGCCTCGTTCCGGTGTCCAGTGATTGCACGGCTCCCCCTTCCGCACCTGCGCGCTTCGCCAGGCACCGGCGGGGGGTCAGGCCGTCGAAAGCTCTTCCGCTTCAATGACCTCGGCGGCGTCGATGACCATCGGGTTGAGGACCCGGTGCAGGAAGGACTGGGTGCGCTCCTCCTGGGGGTTGCCGATGACCTCCTGGGCGAGTCCTTGCTCGACGATGTAGCCGCCGTCCATGAAGACCACCCGGTCCGCGACCTCACGGGCGAAGGCCATCTCGTGGGTGACGATGACCATGGTCATGCCTTCGTTGGCGAGCGACTTCATGACGGCCAGGACCTCGCCGACAAGCTCGGGGTCAAGCGCCGACGTCGGTTCGTCGAACAGCATGAGCTGCGGCTCCATCGACAGCGACCGCGCGATCGCCACGCGCTGCTGCTGGCCGCCGGAAAGCTGTCCGGGGTAGGCGTCTTCCTTGTGGGACATGCCCACGCGGTGCAGGTTCAGGCGCGCGGTCGCGATCGCGTCCTCCTTGCGCCGCTTCAAGACCTTGATCTGGGCGACGGTGAGGTTCTCGAGAACGGTCAGGTGGGGGAAGAGGTTGAAGGACTGGAACACCATGCCAATGCGCCGGCGGATGCGGTCGAGGTCCGCATCGGGGTGGGTCACCTCGTCCGGCCCGACGAGGACGGTTCCGGAGGTCGGGACCTCCAAGAGGTTGACGCAGCGCAGCAGGGTCGATTTTCCCGAGCCCGAGGGACCGATGATGCAGACGACTTCCCCGGGTTCGATCTCGAGGGAGATGTCCTTGAGTACTTCATTGGAGCCGAAGCTCTTTTTGAGGTTGCGGATCGAGATGGCGTGCGAGCCTGGTGCCGGGATCGGTTGGGTAGGCATGGTCAGCGTGCTTTCGCGTAGCGGGCTTCGAGCTTGCGCACGAGGCCGGACAGGGGAAGGGTGATCGCCAGGTAGCACAGGGCGGCGACGATCAGCGGGGTGGCGTTCACGGAGCGGTTCAGGAAGTCCTGGGCGAACTTCGTCAGTTCGTACTGGGCGGCCGTGACCCCGAGGACGTAGACGAGGGACGAGTCCTTGACCAGGAGGATCATCTCGTTGGTGAGCGGCGGGATCACGACCCGGAAGGCCTGCGGGATGACGATCGTCGCCATCGTCCGGGTGTGGCTCATGCCGAGGGTGCGGGCCGCCTCAAGCTGCCCCTTCGGAACCGCCTGGATCCCGGCCCGAAAGGTCTCCGCCATGTAGGCGGCAGCGGTGATGCCGAGGCCGACCATCACCATGCCGTATTTGTCGCCGGGGAACTGGAACCCCGGGAAGGCATTGGGGATGCCGTAGGCGACCATGAAGAGGACGACGAGGGCAGGTACCCCGCGGAAGAACTCGACGTACGCGCCGGCGAACCACCGGTAGGCCGCAACCGAACTCAGCCTCATCACGGCCAGCAGCAGCCCGACCACGAACGCGAAGACGAAGGCAAGGGCCGCGTAGATGATGGTGTTCACCAGGCCGATGAGGATCACCCGCGGGAGCATCCGTTCGAGGATGTCGAACCTCAGGAAGGCCGCGCTGAAGGTTGCCCAGTCCGTCATGAACGCCAGGAGGCCGATGACAGCGATCCCGAGGGCGTATTGGACCCCGAGGGAGAGACGGGCTTTCTGCCGGCGTGTCAGCCGCGGCGAAGCGACCTCTGCGGCGGGATAGGTGGTCTGTGTGCTCATGGTTTCCTCACTGGTGCTGCACGTGGTCCGCTTCCGGCCCGCGGCGGCCGGCGGCCGCCGCGGGCAGGCCGATCAGCTCTTCGGCACGTCCCCGATCCATTCCTTGTAGATCTCGTCGTAGCTGCCATCGCTCTTGGCCTCCGCAAGCACCTCGTCCACAACTTTCTTGAGCGCCGTGTTGCCCAGCTTCATACCGAGGCCGTACTGCTCCCCGGTGTCGAACTGGGTGCTGATGCTTGCCTTGCCGGGGTTGGCCTTCAGCGCCTCGGTCCAGACGGGCAGGTCGTTGATGACTGCATCCACCTGACCGGTCATCAGTGCCTGCGTCAGTGAGGCGAGGTCCTGGAACTCGATGATTTCGCACCCGCACTCGGGGTGGGCCTGTGCGTAGTCGAGACCGGTGGTGGCCGACTGGGCGCCCAGCTTCTTACCCTCGAGCTCCTCCAGGGCCTTCACGTCCTCCCCCTCAGGGACCAGGAGGGCCTGGGTCGCATCGAAGTACGGCTCGGAGAAGAGAATGGCTTCCTTGCGCTCATCGGTGATGGTCATACCGGCGGCGGCGATATCGCATTTGCCGGTGGACATGTCTTCGCCGGACTTGATGCCCTCGAAGGGTGTGTCGATGATGGCCGTCTGGGCTCCAAGCCGCTTGGCCACAAGGTTGACCAGATCGATGTCGAACCCGACGGTCTTACCGGAATCATCGTTGACCTGGAATGGGGCAAACGGAAGGTGGGTGCAGACCGTCAGCTTGCCTGGCGAGACGAGGGAGACGCCGTCGGCCTTGCCGGCCGAGGCATCCGGGGCGGCGGCGGACGGGCTTCCGCAGGCGGTGAGCGCCAACGCGCACATCGCGGCGAGGGCGGCAAATTTGGACCTTCCGTGCAACTGCATGGGTCTCCTTCGTGCTGGCCGGACGTGGGTCGGCCGAGGCGGAAATGGCGGGCACAGCGGGCATTCCGGGGCTTTCCAACGCGGAGGCGGCTTCGGAAGCCGCCTGCCGTTGTCGGTCCCGGGACCCCGGCCGCCCCCGGTGTGGGGAGGGTCACACTGTGCGTGAATCGAGTATGAACTCATTTAGCCAATGCAGCAAACTGGGGTGGAAGAATGATTTGATTCAGGGCCCCAGCGCGTGTCAGGCAAGCACAGCAACGCCGGCGGCCGACTAGTCTGACGGAATGGACACCGAGGAACAGCCGCTCACCGGGGGCAACACTGCCCCGGACGTTGTGCGCGTTGGAGCGACTGTCCGCAAACCCTGGACCGCCTCAACCCCGGCCGTGCACGCCTTTCTGGACGCGGTGCGAACGGCAGGCGTCGATGTACCAGAGACGTTCGGGCGGGACGAGTCCGGGCGGCAGGTCATCGAATTCATCCCCGGCACTCCCGCCCTGGAGCTCCCTCCCCTGACATTTGGGGACCTTGCCCGGGTCGGCCGGATGGTCCGCCGGATCCACGACGCGAGCCGGGAGTTCGAGAGCAGCCAGGCCAGCGGATGGGATGTCCTCATTCCGCCCGCCGCCGCCGATCTGGTGTGCCACAACGATCTCGCTCCCTGGAACCTCATCATCGGCGAGCGCTGGGTCTTCATCGACTGGGACGGTGCGGGGCCGAGCACCAGACTGTGGGATCTCGCCTACGCGGCACAGGCATTCACCCTCTCGGATTATCACCAGGAACCCGTCCGGGCCGCGGCACGGCTGCGCGCCTTCATCGACGGATACGGCGCCGGGGAGGAGCTCCGCGGCGAGCTTCCCCGCGCCATGGCGGAGCGGGCCGCGGCCATGCACGCCCTGCTGCACCGCTCGCACCTCACCGGGCGGGAACCGTGGGGGTCGATGTACCGTGCCGGCCACGGAGACCACTGGCGCCGGGCGGCCGCCTACGTTGTCGAGAACCGGGACCTGTGGCTGCGCGGGCTGCTTGGCTCCTGACGGGCCGGCGGCGGCCCGGGCCGCCGCCGCGACCGGCAGCCTTCGTGACGGGTTCCCGTAATCTACCGCCGCGGCCGCAGCAACGAGCACGTATCTTCCGCGGAACCGCGCGGCCCTGGCCGCAGCACCGGCCATCCCATAGGGGGCGGCTCTGGTGACCGGTCGGTGCCCGACGTAGGCTTTCCGCCATGACGGAGGTCGAGGGCGTGGCCTGCGGCAGGCTGGTGTCACTGAACGTTGGAGTCCCCAAGGGCGTCTCCTGGCAGGGAAAGACGGTGCACACCGGCGTCTACAAGACCCCGGTGGAGCGGCCGCTGATGGTCCGCAGGCTCAATATCGACGGTGACGGCCAGGGCGACCTGCACGGGCACGGCGGTGAGCAGCGGGCGGTGCTGGTCTACCAGCGGCAGTCCTACGAGCACTGGTCCGGCTTCCTCGGCCGCGGCGATCTGACGCCCGGCTCCTTCGCTGAGAATTTCACGATCGACGGGCTGCCCGACGACGAAGTGTGCATCGGGGACCGCTACCGCATTGGGGAGGCGGAATTCGAGGTGACCCAGCCCCGCGTCACCTGCTTCCGCGTGGGCATGCGGCTCGGGGAACCGCGGATGCCCGCACTCCTGGTGGACCACCGCCGTCCTGGGTTCTACTTGCGGGTCATCACCGAGGGCGAAGTCCGGCCCGGTGACCCGATTCTTCGAACGCTCGACGGGCCCCACCGGCTGACGGTCGCGGAGGCCGACGCGCTGCTGTACCTCCCGAACCGCTCGCAGGACGCACTGCGGAAGGCCGTTGACATTCCGGCCCTGAGCCCCGGCTGGCAGCAGTCCTTCCAGGAGCTGCTGGACACCGATCTGGCAAAGGCCACCGTGACAGGGGCGCCCGTCGAGGAGCCCGGCTGGAGCGGATTCCGGCCGATGACGATCACGAAGACCGTTCCCGAAACCCCGACCATCACCTCCGTGTACCTTCGCGCGGGCGACGACGTTCCACTCGAACCGATCATCCCCGGCCAGTACCTCACCCTCCGCGTTTCCGTAAACGAGGCGGTGTCTGTCCGCAGCTACTCCATTTCGGACGCCCCCGACCCGCACACCTACCGGATCAGCGTGAGGCAGGAGGAACACGGGCTGGTGAGCCGCTACCTCCACGAGGGCGTGCTGGTGGGCGGGACCATCGATGTTGCCGCCCCCCGCGGGCAGTTTCGACTCCACGCCGGAACGGGTCCGGTACTCCTCGTCTCGGCCGGGGTCGGCGCGACCCCGCTGGTCCCAATGCTCCAGGAGTTCGCCCGCACCGGCAGCGACAGGGAGATCTGGTGGATCCACGTCGCCCGGAACCCCAGCGAGCACGTTTTCGCCGGGGAGGTGCGGGGACACCTGAACCGGCTCCCCCACGCCCACAGCGCCATCTTCTACACCCGGGCAGCGACTCCCGTGGCGGACTCGTTCAGCGGCCGGCCAACAGCCGACCAGCTCCGGTCCCTAAGGGTTCCCGCGGGCGCGGCGGCCTACCTCTGCGGTCCCCCCGCCTTCATCGGCAGCATGACGGATGCGCTCACCGACCTCGGCGTCGACGCCGGGTCAATCTACTCCGAACTGTTCAGCACGCTGCCGCCGATCAATCCCGGCCTCGTCGATGCCTCCACCGCGCCCCCGCACCAGCCCTCCGGCGAGCCCGGCACCGGGCCTGCGGTGACGTTCGCCCGAAGCGGCCTCACCGCCCGGTGGCGCGCGGGCGACGCCTCGTTGCTCGAACTCGCCGAGGCCTGTGACGTGCCCACCCGGTGGTCCTGCCGCACCGGGGTGTGCCACACCTGCCTCACCGCGGTCATCTCCGGGAAGGTTGCCTACCAGCCCGTTCCCCTCGAAACGCCGGCCGACAGCCAGGCGCTGATCTGCTGCGCCCGCCCCACCGAAGACGTCGTGCTCGACAGCTGAGCGGGGCGCTCCGTGGCGCCGTTGGCCTACACCGGCCGAGGCACGGGCCTCAGGCCGGCAGGTCGACCAGGTAGCTCCTCATCTCCGTGACCTTGGCAGTCTTTCCTGCCGACGCGAACCGCAGCACGTGGCAGAAGGCCTGCCTCCGTCCGTCGCGGAAGGTCAGGACACCGTCGGTGCTGCCCTCCCTTCCATGGGTGAGGATCGACGCCAGCTCGATGGTGGCCACCTCGCCCTGGCCGGAGAGCCTGTCGATCAGCCGGCTGAGTCCTTCGATCGCCCCAGCGCCGGCCGAGTCCCAGCGCACCTTCTCGGCGAGCAGTTCGTTCAGCCGCGCCCCGTTGACCTCGGCAAGGGCGAGCACGAGGTCCCGGATGACCAGCTGACGGGGCGCATTGCCGCAGCCGGCCGGTTCGGTCAGGGCGATCATGGGCATCCATTCCCTCGTCCTCGGAGCGGTCGGTTCGAGGCTACACCGCCGGCGAGCGGTCCTCAGAGCAGGGTCGCACCGGCCGCGGAGATGCCCCCGAGGACGCTATCGAGGCGGGCGAGGGTGTCCGGGTGCAGGAGGGTCGTGGCGGCGTCGACGTTCTCCAGAATGTGCGACGGCGTGCGGCTTCCGGGGATGGGCACGACCGCCGGATCCTGGGCCAGGAGCCAGGCCAGGGCCAGCTGACCGGGGGTCAGGCCGAGTTCGTGGGCGGTTGACCGGATGGGCGCGAAGCGGTCGTTGTTCACCGCCAGGTTCTCGTCCGAGAACCGGGGAGCATTGCGGCGGAAGTCGCCTTCATCGATCCGGGTGACGCTGCCGGTCAGGAATCCCCCTCCGAGCGGGGACCAGGCGACGAATCCCACGCCAAGTTCGCGCCCGGCCCGGAGCAGCTCTTGGTCAATGGGACGCCACATCGACCATTCGGTCTGCACGGCGGCGATGGGGTGGACGGCGTGGGCGGCCCGGAGGTGTTCCGCCGTGGCGTTCGAGAGACCAATGGCCCTTACCAGCCCGGCGTCAACGAGATCGGCGACTGCCCCAACGGTCTCCTCGAGCGGAATCCGGGGGTCCGGAAAGTGGGGGTAGTAGAGGTCGATGTAGTCCGTCCCGAGTTCGCGCAGGCTCTGTTCGGCGTAGGCACGGACATACCGGGGATCGGCATTGACTGCCAGTTCACCAAAGGTGAATCCCACCGAAAAGCGGTGTGGTTCGGCTCCGGGGAGCATCCGGAAGCCGAACTTGGTGGCGACCACGACGTCCTCCCTCCGGCCGGCGATGGCCCTGCCCACCAACCGCTCGTTGTGCCCATCGGGACCGTAGCCGTCGCTGGTGTCGATGAAGGTAGCCCCTGCGTCGATGGCCGCCTGGAGGGCCCGCAGGCCCCGTGGTTCGTCAATTTCGCCGTACATTCCGGGGCTGAGAACCATCGCGCCGAATCCGATGGCCGGCACCCGGAGTGGTCCAAGTGCACGGGCTGGCAGCGGGGAGGCACCGGGGGAAGGGGTGGGCGCCGTGGAATTGACGGAGGCGGCTGCGGCGGCTGCGTTGGAATTCATGATGTTTCCTGTTCCTGACGACCGGGTGGATGACCGACTCCAGAGTGCATCCGCGGGAGGTTCGGACACCAAGACCGGCAGGTATGCCGATGCGGCATATCCTTCCCGTATGGACGTTCACCTGCGCGACCTCCGGGCCTTGATCGCCGTCGCCGAGGAGGAGAGCATCACGCGGGCCGCCGAGCGGTTGTTCATCGCCCAGCCGGCCCTGTCCAAGCAGCTTCGCTCACTCGAACGACAGCTGGGATTCCCCGTCCTCGACCGGCATCCCCGCGGGGTGGTGCTGACCACTGCCGGGCAGACCCTGGTCGCCGCCGCGAGGGACATTGTCGCCCGCTGGGATGAGGCACTCGCAGATTTCCGGACCGCGGCGACGGCCGGCCGGATTGTCATCGGCATGCAGACCGCCGTCGGCCGCGGACTGCAAAAGAGCGCGCTGGCGCGGTTCCGGGAACTGAGCCCGGGCGTGATCCCCTCCCTGAGGCTCGTGAGCTGGAGCGACCCAAGCGCCGGGCTCGACGACGGAACCAGCGACGTCGCCTTCCTGTGGCTGCCCGTGCCGTCCGACGATCTTGACGTCCTCCCCATCGTCCGGGAACGGCGGTGTGTCGCCCTGCCGTCCGACCATCCCCTGGCGCGGCAGGAACGGGTCGCCTTCGCCGACCTGCTCGAGGAACCGATCATTGCCCTGCCCCCCGAGGCCGGAACGCTGCGGGACTTCTGGATCGCCGCACCGGAGCGGAACGGCAGGCCTGCGGTCATCGGCGCGACCGCCGAGACCCCCGATGCGGTCTTCGAGGCGGTCGCCTCCGGGCTCGGGGTGGTGCTGCTGTCCGAAGGCAACGCGCATCTCTACAGCCGATCCGAGGTCAGCATCCGTCCGGTTGACGGCCTGCCGCCGGCCGTCTTGGCGCTGGCCTGGCGGCGGGCCGACCGACGTTCCCTCGTCGCCGCCTTTGTGCGGGCCGTCGACGAACAACTGGGATAGCTCCGGCGCGAAGCCATCAGGCGCCGGCGGCGTCCCGCCCGACCTGGTCGATCCAGGCGTCGAGGTCCGCCGGACGCCGGAACGAAATCACTGGAGGCATGGCCGGGTCCGCCTTCATCCGTTCGAGTGCCTCCCGTTTCCGCGGGAACGCCGTGAAGTGCCACAGGAGAATCGAATCCGGGGTGAACACCCGGCGGAACGACTCGATGTTGCCGTTGCACACCTCCTCCCGGGTCACGCACCGGCGGGCTGTCCGCCGGATCAGGCGCCACAGCGAGAGCCACCGCGGGTAATCAAGCGCCACCACGAGGTCCGCCCGGGCGAGCATGATGTCCCGCCAGCCCGAATAGGCGCTGTCGATGACCCAGCACTCCTGCGCGGCAATACCGGCGGCAATGAGGCGCTGCTCCTTGGGTGGCCGGTTCTGCCAGCCCGAAAGCCACCCGACATCGTCATCGGCCGAATATTCGGGGAGCCGGGCGGCCGCGGCATAGGCGCGGGCGGCCGAGGACTTCCCGCTGCCCGTGACCCCGTGGAAGAGGACGCGCTGAGCGGGAGCCATGGGCTCCAATGTAGCGTGCGATTCCGTCACCGGTCGGCCGCGCAAGGGGGAAAGACCCGCCGGCACCGGCTTTTGTGCTTCACATCCGCTTGCCGCCGGACCGGTTCCGATCCTCCGCCGTCGGTGTAAGAATCGGTTGATGGCCTTCCCCGTCCCGCTGCCCAGCGAGCTCCGTGACGAGAGTGTTTCCCTTCGGGCCCTGACCGATGAGGATTGGCGGCTGGAATACGAGCTGAGCCGGGTACCCGACGTGCCCGCGTGGACGTATTACCCGGCGGACATGGACGAGGACTACGCCCGGCGGCGGATTGCACGGACCCAGGAGCGTCACCGGGAGCGGCTCGCCGGCCGGTATGCGGTCCTCCTCGACGGTCTGCCCGTCGGAACTGCGGGGATGGCCGAGGTTGAGGGCGCCGAACCCGAGCTTTTCTATGTCCTGTCCCCCGCCGGCCGTGGCCGGGGCGCGGCCACCGGGTCGGTGCGCCTTCTCACCCAGTGGTTGTCCTCGCAGGGCTTTTCCGCCGTGGCGCTGGAGACCATGGCGGGCAACACCGCCAGCGAACGCGTCGCCGAACGTGCCGGCTTTCGGAACACGGGCTCCCATCCCGGTACGCACCGCGGCCAGGCGGTTCAGTTGAACCGCTGGCTGCGCACCTAGCGAAGCGTGCGATGTCCACCCTGGGTCGGATGCAGCAGGGGCCCCGCCGGGCCTAGAGTTGAACCTCATGGACCTCCACCTCCGGCTCGCGCGCTGGGTGCGCGCGCATCCCGGCACGGTCGACGCCTGCCTCGCACTGGGACTGCTCGTGCTCCTGATCCTGCCGCTCATCGCCCGCGGGGTGGCCGGAGATCCCCTGCTCATCCCTGTGACTTTCGCCCTGGTGGCACCGCTGGCCTGGCGCCGGTCCCGGCTGCTGCCCTCGGCCGGCATCGTCGCCGGGGTCTCGGTGCTGCAGCTGCTGGCGGGAATCGACCCGGTTCCGGCGCAGATCGTCATCCTGATCACCGTCTACACGCTGGCCGCCTACGGCCCGCGGTGGGCGAGCCTCGTCGGGCTGGGGTTCGCCCTGCTGGGCGCAGCCGCAGGCATGGTGCGGTACGGGGGGATCTTTGGCCTCGGCGGGGGCGGGTCGCTGACCTTCCTCGGTGTCAACGGGGGCGGGGCGCTGTTCCTGATCTCGCTGTTCCTCGTCGAGTCGCTCGTGCTGCTGGCCTGGACAATGGGGGACCTTGCCCGGTCGCGGCGTCGGGCCTATCAGGCCCTTGAGGACCGCACCCGGCGCCTTGAGGTCGAGCGCCAGCAGGAACGCGACCTTGCCGCCGCCGACGAGCGCAGCCACATCGCGCGGGAGATGCATGACATCGTCGCGCATTCCCTGTCGGTGATCATCACCCAGGCCGACGGCGCACGGTACGCCAGTGCGCAGCAACCGGAACTTGCGGCGCAGACCTTGGGCACCATCGCGGACACCGGACGCGGCTCGCTGCGCGAGATGCGGCGCCTGCTCGGCGTCCTCCGCGGCGACGAAAGTGCGTCTACGCGTCCGCTGCCCACCCTCGAGGACATCGATTCCCTCGTCAGGTCGGTGCGGCGGGCGGACATCCGCGTGTCCTGCCGCCGCATCGACACGCCACGGCGGCCGCTTCCCCTCGGCGCCGAACTCACCGCCTACCGCGTGGTCCAGGAAGCGCTGACCAACGTGCTCAAGCACGCCGGACCCCAGACGACCGCCGAGGTCACGCTCAGCTACGGCCCCCGCGGGCTGAGCATCACCGTCGACGACGACGGCCGGGGTGCGGCGGCCGACCCCGCCACCGCAGGAGCCGGGCTGGGCATCACCGGAATGAGTGAGCGCGTGCGTCTCTACGATGGCACCGTGTCGGCCGCGCCGCGCAGCGGCGGAGGCTTCCGCGTTGAAGCCTTCCTCCCCTACACCGAGGCATAGGCCCGTGCGCAGCGCCGCCGGATTCCCGACCACAGGAGCAGAACGTTAATGGACACCACCGCAGGAGAAGTGCCTCCCGGGCAGGCAGCGGCCCCCATCAGGGTCGCGATCGTCGATGACCAGCATCTGGTGCGCAGCGGATTCGCCATGCTGATCAACTCACAGCCCGACCTTGAGGTGATCGGCGAGGCCGCCAACGGGCAGGAGGCGGTTCGGACGCTCGCCGTCACCCGGGCCGACGTCGTCCTGATGGACGTCCGCATGCCAGGCATGGACGGCATCGAGGCAACCCGGCGCATTCTCGCGGAGGCCGGAGGCGGGGGGTCCGGCCCGCGCATCGTGGTTTTGACAACGTTCGACCTCGACGAATATGCGCTGTCGGCAATACATGCGGGGGCGTCCGGCTTTCTCCTCAAGGACGCACCGCCCGAGGAACTGCTGGAGGCGATTCGGACGGTCCACCGGGGCGACGCCGTCATCGCGCCGTCCACTACGCGCCGCCTGCTTGACCATGTGGCATCGCTGCTGCGCCGGCCCTCTCCGGTCCGTGACGCCCATGCCGCCGCGGTCGCCCGGCTCACGCCCCGCGAGCGCGAGGTGTTCGAATTGATCGCCCAGGGGTTGTCGAATCCGGAGATTGCCTCGAAGCTGTTCCTTGCCGAGGCCACGGTGAAAACACACGTGGGCCGGGTCCTCGCGAAACTCGAGGCCCGGGACCGGGTGCAGGCCGTCGTGATGGCCTACGAGATGGGTATTGTCCGCCCCTGAGCCGGGTCGCTCCCGCCGGGGCTCCCTGCGGCGGGAGCAGCGGTCCCCGTGTCATCCCCTGGTATGAGGCCCGGTCCGAAAGCTCCACCCCTGCGCTGATTCGGCCGGTGCCCGCGGCACCTAACGTGGAATTATGACCATCGCAATGAATTCACCCGTGCCCCCTGCGGGTTCAATCTCCCCCACCCCGACCGGCGCCGTCGCCGCCCGTGGTGTCTCCAAAAGCTACGGGCGCGGTGAAACCGCCGTCCACGCCCTCCGGGATGTCTCGCTTGACTTCGAACGGGAGCGCTTCACGGCGATCATGGGCCCGTCCGGGTCGGGCAAGTCCACCCTGATGCACTGCCTGGCCGGCCTTGACAGCATCGATGCCGGACAGCTGTGGATCGGCGGGACCGAGATCACCGGCCTTCCCGACGCCGCCCTGACCCGCCTGCGCCGTGAGCGCGTGGGATTCGTGTTCCAGGCCTTCAACCTGGTGCCGACCCTGACCGCCGAGCAGAACATCACCCTGCCCGTCGCCCTCGCCGGCGGTTCCGTAGACCGGGAATGGTTGAAGCAGGTTTCCTCGACGCTGGGGCTGACCGACCGGCTCGCCCACCGACCGCACGAGCTCTCCGGCGGCCAACAGCAGCGCGTCGCCGTCGCCCGGGCCCTGCTGACCCGCCCCGACGTCATCTTTGGTGACGAACCCACCGGCAACCTCGACACGGCCACCGGGGCGGAGGTGCTGTCCCTGCTGCGCCGCAGCTCACGGGAGATGGGCCAGAGCATCATCATGGTGACCCACGACCCGGTCGCGGCCTCGTACGCCGACCGGGTGGTCCTCATGAAGGACGGGGCCCTCGTCGGTGACCTGCAGCAGTCGACTCCCGAGGCGATCCTCGGCGCCCTCGCGAAGCTGGGGGCCTGACGTGCTGCAGGTAGCCCTCGCCCAGGTGCGTGTCCACGCCCGGCGTTTCATCGCCGTCGGCCTCGCCGTCATGCTCGGTGTGGCTTTTGTCTCCGCGGCCCTCACAGTCGGAGCCACCACCAAGGCGACACTCGGTGCGAGCATCGGGGCCTCCTACGCCAAGGCCGACCTCGTGGTCTCCGGGCCTGATGGGCTCGGAGTTCCACCCGCCGCCGTCGGGACCCTCGAACCCCTCCCCGGGGTGGCGGCCGCGCACGGCTTCGAACGGGCATTTGCCCAGCTGACGACGGGGTCCAGCACCTCGTCCGCCGCGCTCACCAGCACGGCGCCCGGGGAACTGGAAACCGCCGAGGTGACGCAGGGATCCGCGCCGTCCGGGCCGAACGAGGTGGCCATTGACAGCACCTCGGCCGCCCGCCTGGAGGTGACCCCAGGTGACACCGTGGCCATCGTTACCGGCGGCCCCTCCACCGACCCGGCCGGAGCCTTGACGGTGACCGGCCTGACGGAACGAAGCCCGGATCCGACCATCTCCGACACCGTCCAGGTCCTCGCGCCGGCCTCCCTGGTGCGGGAAGCCACCGGCGGCGAGACCGTCGTGAACCACGTCCAGCTGGCCCTGGCACCGGGCGCGGATCCTGCTGCCGTCGCGGCGGCCGCCTCAGCTGCCCTCGACGACCTTCCCGCGGATCAGCGTGAGGGCGTGGTCGTGCGCACTGCTGCCGAGCAGACCACGGCGGACGTCGCGACCCTCTCGAATGGAGACGACATCCTCACGGCGGTCCTGCTTGCCTTCGCCGCCGTCTCCGTCCTGGTCGCCGGACTGGTCATCTCCAACACCTTCTCCGTGCTGGTGGCCCAGCGCACCCGGGAACTGGCCCTGCTGCGCACCATCGGCGCGGAACGCCGGCAGATCCAAAGGTCGGTGCTCGTCGAGGCCGGCGTCGTCGGGGTGGTGGCCTCCGTCCTCGGCGTGCTCCTCGCCGTCGGGGTTCTTGCGGTTCTCGTGGGCCTGGCCCGGCGGACCGACGCCGGTTCGGTCGCTGTCCTCGCTGTTCCCCCGTCGGCCGTTGTGGCCGGCCTGGTGGTGGGTGTCCTGATGACCCTGCTCGCCGCCGTCGTCCCGGCACGGGCCGCCACCCGCGTCGCCCCCCTGGCCGCCCTGCGCCCCGGCGCGCCGGCGGATGTGAAGAGCAGGAGCGGCAAGGTGCGCCTGACCCTCGGCCTTCTGGCACTCGTGGCGGGCGGGGCTCTGCTCGTGCTGGGCGCCTTCTCGGCCGGGCTGGTTCCGGCCGTGGCCGGAGGCGGCGTCTCATTCCTCGGCGTCATCCTTCTCGCGCCGTTCTTCGTCCCCTTCTGCGTCGCCGCGGTCGGACGGCTGGCCCGGCCCCTCGGACTGGCCGGACAGCTCGCCTCCCTCAACGCCGTCCGGAACCCGGCACGGACCACCGCCTCGTCCTCGGCCCTCATCGTGGGCGTGACCCTGGTGATGATGATGATCGTCGGGGCGCAGACCGCCCGGACCTCGTTCAACGCCGAGCTGGCCGAAAACTTCCTCGTCGACGTCGAGGTCTCCGGCCTCGGGGGCGTATCCGGGGCGGTGGGCCACCTTCCGGGCGGCACGGCGTCCACTGCCGACGCCCAGACCCTCCTGGCGGTCGAGGGCGTGAAGTCAGCGGTGGAACTGACCCCGGTGCTGCTGAGCAGCGACGAGGACGGCGGACGGCTCGTGTACGCCGCCGATCCGGAGGAGCTCGCCGCTGTCCTGCGCTCCCAGGACACGGTCCTGACCGACGGGATGGTCCTGGGCCCGCAGACGTTTGGGGAGGCCGAAATCACCCTCAAGACGGCGAATGGGCCCGCGACACTGCCGGTCACAGCGACGGCTTCGACCCTCTTCGTGCCGCTGATCACCAAGGCCACGGCGGAGCAGCTGGGCGGAACCCCGCCGGACGCCCTGGACGCATTCACCGGGGATACCGGGGAAAGCTCCGGCCAGGCTTCCGCCGGCGGAACCCTCGCCGACTACCTGGGCACAACGTTCTGGCTGCAGCTCGACGACGGGTTGGACGGGCCGGCCCTGTCGGAGATCAAGGCGCAGCTCGTCGCCGCCACCGGGGTGCCCGAATACCAGGTCTCCGGAGCGGCCGTCGAGCGTGTCGCATACAACGAGATCATCGATGTGATGCTGCTGATCGTGACCGGGCTGCTCGCGGTGGCGGTGCTGATCGCCCTGATCGGCGTCGCCAACACGCTCTCACTGTCGGTGCTCGAGAGGCGCCGTGAGAACTCTCTGCTCCGCGCGCTCGGCCTGACCAGGGGGCAGCTGCGCGGCATGCTCGCCGTCGAGGCGGTGTTGATCGCCGGCGTCGCCGCACTGCTCGGCACCGGCCTCGGGATTGGATATGGAGTGCTCGGCGCACAGTCGGCGCTCCGCGAGCTTGCCACCGTTCAACTGTCCCTGCCGGTGGGGCAGATCGCGGCGGTACTCGCCGTGGCGGTCGCTGCCGGGCTCCTCGCCTCGGTGCTCCCGGCCCGCCGGGCCGCGCGGCTCTCGCCTGTGGCCGGGCTGGCGGCCGACTGAGGTCGGCCCCTGGTTCAACGGTCGACGTCACGGCGCCCCGGCCCTCCCGCGGTCCTCGCCATTGAGGACCGCGGAGGGGGCCGGAGCGGCCGTGGCGAGGTTTTAGGACTCGCTGCCGAGGATCTCGCGGACCAGCGGGATCACCTTGGTGCCGTACAGCTCAATGTTGTTCATCACCGCGGTGTGCGCCAGGCCCGTCATCCCGAACTTGAGCTGGAACCGGGACGCGTGGAGGACCCTGAGGTTGGCGGCGATCTTACGGGCCACCGTCTCCGGGGAGCCGACGTAGATGGCGCCGTGCGGACCGATCTCATGCTTGAACGATTCCGGGGTTGGAATGGCGAACCCGCGGGTCCTGCTCACGTGCTTCATCACCGCGAGGTACCGGGGCCAGAACTCCTCCTGGGCCTGCTCGTCGGTCGCGGCCACGTGGCCCATGGAATGCACGCCGATCGGCTGGGCCGGGCGCTCAAAGTGCTCAAGTGCCTCGAGGTAGAGGTTGGAGAACGGCTGGAAACGGGCGGGCGACCCGCCGATGATGGCGAGGATGAGGTTGTACCCGTGGCGGGCGGCCCGGACGACCGACTGCGGGCTTCCCCCGACGCCGATCCAGGTGGGAAACGACTCAGCCTCAAGGTGCGGAACGACGTCCTGGTCCTTGAGCGCGGCGCGGGTTGTGCCGGTCCAGGTGACGGGGCTTCCCTTGAGCAGCTCGGCGAACAGCTCCGACTTCTCCTCGAAGAGCACTTCATAGTCGCTGAGGTCGTAGCCGAAGAGCGGGAACGAATCGATGCTCGAACCGCGGCCCAGGATCACCTCGACCCGCCCCGAGGACAGCGCATTCAGGGTGGAGTACCGCTGGAAGACGCGGACGGGATCATCGGAGCTCAGCACGGTCACGGCCGAGCCGAGATGGATCTTCCTGGTCTGCGCTGCAATGGCGCTGAGCACCAGGTCACCGGCGGAGAGCGGGTAGTCGTCGGTGTGATGCTCGCCGATGCCGAAGAAATCAATGCCCACGGAGTCCGCAAGGACGCCCTGCTCGACGATGTTACGGATCGTCTGGGCGTGCGAATTGAGGGTCCCGTTCTCGTCAGAATGGACATCACCGAAGGTGTCGAGTCCGAAGGTCAGGGGAAAGCCCGTCCGCAGGCTTGGTGAGTCGTTCACAGTTGTTCCTTTATCTGGATGAAGGTGCGGGCAGTCCCGCGGAGTCCCTGGCGGGGTTACCGCCGACGGCGGTGCGGCCTAGGCCGCGGTCTTCTCGGTAAGGACCTGCGCGAACTGCTCCTTAGTGAGCGAAGCGCCAAAGACCGGCCCGCCGGGTTCGAGGATCCGACCCTCGTGGAGGCTGTCTAGCAGGACGGCGTCGTAGCCGATGTTCTCCACCAGGGCGGCGACCAGCTCCACCGCCTTCCGGTCGTCACCGGCCACCCCCAGTGCCAGCCGGTCGGGGGAGCCGGCCGGGCGGCGTTCCGCCTCGATCTCGTGGTACCCGGCGTGGTTGAAGGACTTGACCACCCGGGATCCGCTCAGGTGCCGCTGGACGATTTCGCTGCTGCCATAGCGCGGGTCCTCGAACAGCTGCTGCGTGCCGTCGATGGGCGCCCAGTAGTTCATGAGGTCCACGACCACCTTGCCTGCCACCAGGGACGGGTCGAAGGTGTTGAACTTGTGCAGCGGGATCGCCAGGATCACGATGTCGGCCTCGGCCGCCACCTGTGCGGGCCAGTCGGCCTTCGCTCCCGGAACGAGGATCTGGGTGATGAGGGCGATCTTCGCGGGGTCGCCGGACCCGGCGATGGAGACCGGGTAGCCGGCCTCGATGGCAACCCGGCCGATGGCCGGGCCGACATGGCCTGCTCCGAGGATTCCGATCCGCGGCAGGGTGGTGGTTGAAGTAGGGCTGGTCATCGTGGGTCCTCCTTGGAGGAATCGGACTGGAAGTGTCGTTGGAGTGAGTCGAGGATGTCGGCAAGGTTCTCAAGCTGTGCCGGGCTGAGCGCGTCGGCGAAGTGCTCCTTCACCGCCTGCAGCTGCGGCACGGAGGCCCGCCGGAAGGCGTCGGCTCCTGCGTCGGTGAGCCGGACGAAGGCGCCCCGGTTGTCCGTCAGGCATTCCTCGCGGCGCACCAGTTCCCGCTTCTCCATCCGGCCAATGTGGTGTGAGAGCCGGCTGCGTTCCCAGTTGATCGCCCCCGCAAGCTCCGAGGACCGCACCTGGCGGCCGTCGGCCTCGACGAGCGCCAGAAGAACCTCGTAGTCCTGGCCTGACAGGTTCGAGGCGCTCAGGACGGTGGCCATGCGGCGCCGGAGTTCGGCCGTCGTATCGAGGAGCCTGCGCCAGATGGCGAGCTCGGTGCCCGTGGGGCTTCGACGGGCTGGATGGGGGCCCCGGTTTTCCTTTGCGGCGCTGTAAGCGGCCATCACATTCCCTCCAGGTGTGGTTGACATGTCCACAATAAGCTCTGGTAGTTGATATGTCAACTTTGAGGCGTTATTGACATGTCCACTAGTGCACCCTAGGGTCGTCTTTAGTTGACATATCAATTACGAACTCAAAGCGTTGGAGATGAAATGGCTGACATCCTCGAGCAGTACCCGATCGTGATCGGCGTCGACAGTTTCGGCGACGTGACCACAGACAGGAAAGGAGAGCTGCTCAGCCAGCCCCGCAGCATCCACGCCCTAGTTCGTGAAGGTGTTGCCGCCGAGGAATCAGGCCTCGATTTCTTCGGCCTCGGCGAGCACCACGTTGAGGAAATGCCGCTCTCGGCGCCCGACATCGTACTGGCGGCCGTCGCCGGCCAGACCTCCCGCATCCGGCTCGGCTCGGCCGTTACGGTCCTGAGTTCGGATGACCCGGTCCGCGTTTTCCAGCGGTATGCGACCCTCGATGCCGTCTCCCAGGGTCGGGCCGAGGTGATTCTCGGCCGCGGCTCCAGCAAGGAATCGTTCCCCCTGTTCGGCTTCGACCTCGAGGACTATGACCGCCTGTTCGAGGAGAAGCTTGAGCTGTTCTCCCGGCTCCGGTCCGAGAAGCCGGTCACCTGGTCCGGCACCACCCGCCCTGCCTTGGACGGCCTCGAGGTCTTCCCGCGGACCACGGCCGGCGCCCTGCCTACCTGGATCGGAGTCGGCGGGAACCCGGCGTCGGTGGTGCGTGCGGCGCAGTACGGCTTTCCCCTGATGCTTGCCGTAATCGGCGGCAACCCGGCACGCTTTGCCAAGCTGAGCGAGCTTTACCGGCAGGCGACCGCCGAGGCGGGATTCGGTGAACTCCCGATCGGGCTGCACTCGACCGGTCATGTCGCGGCCACCGACGAGCAGGCCATCGAGGAGTACTGGCCGACGTACGAAACCTTCCAGCTGGAGGCGCGCTACGAGCGTGGCTTCCCGCCGATCACGCGGGAATTCTACGAGAAGGAGATCGCCGTCGGCTCGCTTTATGTGGGATCCCCCGAGACGGTGGCGCGGCGGATTGTGCGGAGCATGAAGGCACTGGGAGTGAACAGGTTCGACCTCAAGTACGGGCTGGGGCCGATGCCGAACGACGTCCTGCTTGAGAATATCCGCCTCTTCGGCACCGAGGTGGCCCCACGGGTCCGGGAAGCACTGGGCCGTTCCTGAGACCCGGCGTGCCGCGCCTCTGGAACTTCGCCCGCCGGGAAGGCGTGCGTGGCCGTGTTACTGCTGGATCCGCAGCCCGTTGATCAGGGCCTCAAGGCCCGCGCCGAAAGCAGCATCCGCCGGCCGGCCGGCATGCATCAGATCCTGCGCACGGACGACGGCGCGGAAGTGGGGCGTGGACCCCGTCATGGAGCCAACATTGAAGATGTCCGCCGGGGCCGATGCGTCATAGGCGGAGCCGAAGATGAAGGACTCAAGGGCCACAATGGCGGAGACGATGCGCTCCGGCGGAAAGCCGGCATCGAGGAATCCCTTGCTGACCGCCTCGTACATCGCCAGGGTCCGGGGGGCACCAGCGACGGGGAGTACGGCGATAACGGGAATCAGTGGGGTGTGGTTCGCGAAGACGTTCCGGTAGCTCCACGCCCACGTGCCGACGGCCTCCTCCCAGGTGTCCGAGCCGAACCGGGAGACGTCCACTCGAGAGATCAGATGATCCTCCACCAGCAGCAGGACATCCTGTTTGGACGCCACGTGGTTGTAGAGGGCCGACTGCGCGACCCCCAGCGTCCCCGCCAGGGCCGCCATGGTGAGGCCGTCGTAGCCCTTGCTGGTGATTACCGCGAGTGCGGCCCTGGTGATGCTGGCCATATCAAGGACGGTCCCGGCCGGCCGGCCGGGGCGCCGACGGGCAATCGGGGACGGAACCGGAGCGGAGCCTGCTGCGGATCCTTGGCCATCGGGTGCTGCTCGCATTGTCCGCCTTCCCTCGTGCCGTGGATTACCGGGCCGGCATGCACTGAATCACGCTTTGCTGCCCCGTGCCCCAAGCCGCTTGGCGAGGAGCTGGATCACGACGAGGACCATGAGGGCCGAGAAGGCCGCGTTGGACCAGAACGGCGAGATGGCGTGGGCCGTCAGCAGGCCAAGGGGGGAGGCGAGACAAGCACTGATACCGACATATGCCGCAAGTCGCATGCTTAAGTTGTTGCGGCGAGCATTGCCGAGGGTGGCCGAGATTGAACCCGGGACCATCATCAGCAGCGATGTCCCCTTAGCGATGAGATCGCTTGCTCCGAAGAAAAAGATGAGGATGGGCACGATGATGATGCCACCTCCGACCCCAAGCAGTGCGGACAGGATGCCGGTGACCACACCCGTGAGGGCGAGAGCCACGGAACTCAGCGGCGTCAGCGAGATGGCGTCGTCGCGTTCCGGGATGACGATCCACAGGCTGACCACGACCACGACCATGAAACCCATGAACAGCCAGAAAAGCAGGTCCCGGGGCAGCCGCGCCAGCAGGTAGGACCCAAGCTGTGCTCCCGCAACGATGCCGAGCGCGAGCATGAGCCCGGCGATCCAGTCGACGTTGCCGGACAGGGCGTACCCGGTGGCTCCGACGATCGAGGTAGGGAGGATGGCGGCCACCGAGCTCCCGACAGCGATGCGCTGATCGACTCCCAGCAGAAGCAGGGCCGGAACGACAACGACGCCGCCTCCCACGCCGAACAGCCCGGAGAGGTAGCCAGCGATCAGACCGAGAGATATGAGTGCCAGCGGCGATCCTGCCGGGTCGGCAGTACCGGGAGGGATTTCGGCCTGCCGGGTCACAGGTCCGCATCCAAGTCGGGTCGGGCCTCGACGACGATGGCCGAACCGTCGGACCTCGGGTCGCTGGCCGCGTCGAAGCCCGAGGGCAGGACGCGGATGACATTGGAGTGCCCCAGGAGTTCGTCCCGCGGCTGAACCACCTTGAGCCCGTTGGAGCGGACGCGGAGTGATTCGAGGGCGCTTGCGGGCGCGTCCGCTTCGACGGTCACCGTCGCAGGGGTATCTCCATCGTCCTGGGCACCGACGGCCCATCGGGGCGCACTGGTCGCCTCAATGGCGGACGCGCCGTTGAGCAGCCGCAGCAGCAGCTGGGCATGGATCTGCGGCTGCGCCTGGCCACCCATGGTCGCCAGTGCGTAGGCGAGCTCGCCGTCCTGGAGCACAAGCACAGGCATCAGAGTATGGGGTGGCCGCCGTCCGCCCGCGAACGCCGCAGGGTGGCTGGGATCCAGGGAGAACGATGTTCCGCGGTTCTGGAAGAGGATGCCTGTCGACGGTTCAAGGATTGCGGCGCCGAAAGCCCAGAACACCGACTGCACCAGCGATACCGACCAGCCGTCGTCGCTGACGGCCACCAGCCCGACAGTGTCCCCGGTGGCCGCCCTCGCATCACTTTCCGCGTCGTCGACGGCCATGGAGATCAGTTCCTCGGCCGAAAGCCGTGCGGTGTCCGGGTCGGAAAGCCAACGCGCCCGGACACCGTTACTTGAGGCGAAAATCTCAGCAAGCCTGCCTGCATCGGCGCCGAGGGGGTCCCTGAGGTTGTCGTCTTCCAGCGCGCGCAACGTGCGGAGCAGGGAAAAGCCCTGCGTGTTGGGAGGACTGGTCAGAACCTCGGTTCCGCCCGCCTTTCCCATGAGGGGCGATTCGACCGTCGGGGCGTACCCGGAAACTTCGTCTTCGACGATGGTGCTTCCCCGCCGCCGAAGCCCGCCGATCCATTGACGTGCCACGCCGCCGGCATAAAAGTCGTCGGGGCCCTTCGCGATCAACTGTTCGAAGGTATCTGCAAGTGCCGGCTGAACCAGCAGGTCCCCCTCCACGAGGGCGGTTCCGCCGGGCAGAAAAACGTCGCGGCACCCGGGGTCCGCGTTGAGGGCCTGACGCTCGAGCCGGATCGCCCGTCCCACTGAGCGGGCCACCGGAACGCCGTCGCGCGCGCAGCCCAAGGCGGGGGACAGCAGATCCTTCCAGCCAAGTCGTCCGCCCAGGCCAGCAAGGGTGACCCATCCACGGACACCCCCCGGAACGGTGACGGTGTCGATGCCGCGGTCGGGAAGGGCGTCCCCGTGGCGTTGCCTCAGGGTCTCCAGCCGTCCCTGCCTGGGGGCCCGGCCGGTTGCGTTTACGAAGCTGACCCGCCCCGACGGGTCGCGGACCAGGGCGACGAGGTCTCCGCCAAGGGCAACATTATTCGGGTAGACGACACAGAGGACGGCGGCAGCCGCGATGGCGGCATCGACCGCATTGCCGCCGTCGCGCAGGGCCTGGGCCCCGGCCTCGGTCGCGAGGTAGTGGGAGGTGGAGACCGCGCCTCCAACCGGAGGGCGCAGTGGCGTGGAGGCCTGGGTCATTCCTGCTCCTTGAGGATGGGCTGTGGTTCGGTGGCGGCTGCGGCCCGCAGTGCCTCACGGAGCACCGACTCGACGTGGGCACGCGCCTCGGTCTCGGCGCGCGGCGCGTCATGCTCGGCCAGGGCCTCGAAGATCCGCCGGTGGGCGAGACTTGATGCGGCCCGCCGCTCCGGGCTTTGGACGGAGCGGCGCCGGCTGGGGGCGATCTCGGTGGCGATCAGCTCCGTCAGCTGCGCCAAAAGGGGGTTATGGGTGTACTGGGAGATCGCCTGGTGGAAGATCCGATCGAGTTCGGCGTACCTTTCGAGGTCGGTTTCCCGCTCCATCTCCTCGACCAGACCACGGAGCTGTTCGGTGTCCGCCTGGGTGAGCCTTTCCGCGGCCAGCGCAGCGATGGGTGGCTCGATGATGGCACGGAGTTCCATGATGCGGGCGAGCTCGGTTGTGCCGTTGGCCGTGCCGTTGGCCGAGGAATTCAACAGGGTCGTCAGCGCGGTGCCGGCCTGACCGCCGCGCGACGCAGCCGAGCGCACGATTGTCCCGCGGCCCGGCTTCCGGTCGATGAGACCCCGGGCATCAAGCTGGTGGAGCGCCTGACGGATGGAGACTCGGGAAACCCCGAAAAGCTGCCCCAGTTCCTGTTCGGTTGGCAGACGGTCCCCGGGCTTCAGCTCCCCCTCGAGGATCAGCCGCTCAAGGTCGACCGCCAGACGGTCAGGAACCGACAGGGCGGGCGACCGCCGCATTGATGACCATTCCACTTTCGCTCCTCCCGAAGGTCCAACGAGCCCCTTCGCATCATCTGATTTAGATAGCTTGACAGTTGGTCCTACCAACTGTCAAAGTTCTGGAACACCGTCCAGAATGTGAGGCACATCATGATTCGCACGTTTCCCTCCCCCTTGCAGCGTCTCGCCTATGCCGGCAGTGCTGTACTAGCACTGGCCCTCACCGGCTGCGGGGGCGGTCAGGCCGAATCCGGGGAAGGCCAGGGCTCCGGGTCGGCAGACCTTCCGCTCGTGAAGGACGGCGTCCTCACCTCCTGTGCCAATTTCAGCACCCCGCCCAACATTTTCGCGGAGGCTGACGGTACACCGGTCGGTGCCGAGGTGGACATCGCGAAGAGCATGGCCGAGGAGATGGGTCTGGAGACGGCTTTCCCCGAATACGCTTTCGCCGGCCTGATTCCCGCCCTCCAGGCCAAGCAGTGCGATGTGATCATGTCGACGCTGTACATCAAGCCGGAGCGGGAGGAGATCGCCGATTTCGTCCCCTACCTGCTCTCGGGCTCCGGTGTTTCGGTCTCCAAGGAGAATCCCGCCGGCGTGACGGGTTTTGACGACACCCTGTGCGGAGTCCGGGCCGCCGCGATTACGGGCGCCACCGGCGCAGGTCTGCTGGAGGAGAAATCCGCAGAATGCGAGAGCGCCGGCATGGAACCCGTGGAAATCTCGCTTCTCGACCGAAGCGCGGACGCCCTCCAGCAGGTCGTTGCCGGACAGGCGGATGCGTTCGTGGACACCTACGAGCTGATGAAGTACTACGAAAAGCAGTCCGATGGTGACTTCCAGGTCGTGGGCGATCCCGTGGGCCAGGTCCAGATCGGAGCAGCGACGCTCAAGGAAAACGCCGAACTGCACGAAGCCCTTGAGGACGCGTTCGGCACGATCGTCGAAAACGGCCGTTATGCCGAAATCCTGAAGGAGTGGGGATTTGAGGCCCAGGACATTGCAAACGCCGAATAAATAACTGGAGCAACGACATGAAATTCGACTGGCCCTACTTCTGGGAAAGCCTTCTCTCGCCGAGCCCTCAGTTCCTCAACGGCCTCGCGCTCACGGTTATCATTTCGGTCGTTGCGATGGCTCTCGCCCTTCTTCTCGGACTGGTCATCGCACTCATGGGACGGAGCCGGTTCCTGCCGTTCCAGCTCTTTGCAAGCCTCTACATCTGGGTCATCCGTGGCACGCCGTTGCTGGTTCAGCTCGTCATCATCTATACCGGTTTCGCCGCCGCGGGGATCTTCCGGTTCGAGGATACGGACGTCCTCGGCAGCCTCATCAAAGGGGCGGTGCAGGCCGCGATCATCGGACTGATGCTCAATGAGAGCGCCTACATCTCGGAGATCGTCCGCTCCGGCCTGGAATCGGTGGACCGCGGCCAGAACGAGGCGGCGCTGTCGCTTGGCATGACGCCCATGCATTCGATGCGCAGGATCATCGTTCCGCAGGCCATCCGGATCATGGTCCCGCCGCTGGGCAATTCGTTCAACGGCCTGATGAAGAGCACGTCGATCCTGTCGATCATCGGCGTCAGCGAAATGTTCCAGGTCGGAAGCACCATGAGCGCCGCGACGTTCAAGGTGTTCGAGATCTACATCGTGGTCGCGCTCTACTACCTCCTGTTGACGACGGTGTGGACCTTCATCCAGACCGCGATCGAGAACACACTGAACGTCAGGGCCGGCCTGCCGCGCGCAGAACCTGTGTTCAAGCGCCTGTTCGGCATCCGAAGCCGCAAGCAGACAACCCCGGCCCCCGCCCTCGCACTGCAGCCCGCCGACGCCGCCTAACGGAGTGAAAATGACTACGCAGCACGCCGCCTCGACCTCAGCATCGACTCCGCCCCCCGACCCGCACGACAACATTGTCCAGGCTGTCGATGTATGCAAATCGTTTGGCGACAAGAAAATACTCACGGACGTCAACCTGACCGTGGCACGCGGAGAGGTCGTCGTCATGGTCGGCCCCTCCGGCGCCGGCAAGACGACAATGCTCCGCACGATCAACCGGCTCGAGTCCATCGACTCGGGCGAGATCCGCGTCAACGGCGAGCTCATCGGCCAGCGCGTGAACAAGCATGGCAAGGTCGTTGAACGATCCGCCCGCGACCTCGCCCGGCAGCGGGCCGACATCGGGTTTGTCTTCCAGCACTTCAACCTCTTTCCACACATGAGCGTGCTCGAGAATGTATCCCTCGCCGCGGTGGAGGTGCGGCATCAGCCGAAGTCAAAGGTCAACGATTACGCCCGCGAACTGCTCGAACGCGTCGGCCTGGCGGAGAAGGCCGACGCACGGACGCGTTCGCTCTCCGGCGGCCAGCAGCAGCGGGTGGCCATCGCCAGGGCCCTGGCCATGCGCCCGGCCCTCATGCTGTTCGATGAACCCACCAGCGCGCTGGACCCGGAGATGGTGGGCGAGGTCCTCACGGTGATGAAAGGACTTGCCGAAGCAGGCATGACGATGATCGTCGTCAGCCACGAGATGGGCTTCACCCGGGAAGTCGCGGACCGCGTTGTTGTGATGGACGCGGGCACCATCATCGAGAGCGGAGCACCCGACCAGGTATTTTCCAATCCAAAGCACGACCGGACCCGCCAGTTCCTCTCGAAGGTCCTCTGAGCCCGCCCGGCCCGCACGGCAGCCTGAGTGGCTGCCGGTCCTAAGGAGTCGCCGATCCGCAAAGAGCGGGGGGCCTGCTGCACCGGACCTACTGAAGTGTCATCTTCCGCCGGGTCGGATCGGTTAGCGGTCAGTCCGTTTCCGGCCCGGTGCAGAAAGCGCAGCCGGGCGCGCACTGCAGCGCATCCCGTGTGCCCTGCCCGCGTTCCGAGGCGGTTTCGCCCTGGCTGCCTACCGGAAGGGCCCGGGCCTCGGTGTGGCGGGCTGCGGGGTGGTGACGGCGTGTGGATTGGTGGCGGGTCATGGTGCTCCTCGTGTTGCTGGTACGGCGGACCGGGGCCCGTCGGTGAATTGCACGACACCGCCGACGACGGTGCCAAGGACTCTGCTGGCGGCGAGCCTTTCGGGGGGCGTCGCCAGGGGATCGCATTCGAACGCGGTGAAGTCCGCGCGCTTGCCCACGGTGATGGATCCGGCCACCTCGGCAAGCCCCGCGGCACGGGCGGCATGGGTTGTGTAGCCTTCGAGCGCCTGGAGGGGTGTGAGGGCCTGGGACGGCCCAACCGCCGCCTCGAGGGGACGGTCGTGCCGCCGCCGCAGTTGGGCGTCGGCCAGGATCGGCAGGGGCTCGAACGGCGCGATGGGCCAATCCGAGCCGAGGACGAGGGTCGCCCCAACCTCCCGCAGGTCCCGGCAGCGCCACGCCTGGTCGGCCCGCCCGTCGCCCAGCCGCGTCGACCAGTTGTCGCTGTGGTCGGCCCGCGTGTAGTGGGTGCAGTGGGTGGGTTGCATGCTCGCCGCCACCCCCGCGGCGGCGAAACGCCGGATCACCTCATCGGAGGCCGTTTCGATGTGCTCGATGCGGTGGATGACGGCCGGCGCCGAGGACGGAATCGACGCGATCGTGTCCAGGGCATGGATGATTCCGGCGTCACCGATCGCATGGGTCGCCGTGCGGATGCCCCGGGACGCGAAATAGTGGACAGCCTTGGTGTAGTCGGAGGGATCCGGCCAGAACGGCGCGGCTGATTCTCCGTTGACGTCGGGATAGGAGAGCCACGCCGTGCCGTTGTCGATGGTGCCGTCGATGAAGAACTTGACCGCGTTGACGGACCACCGCCGGCCGCTGAGCTGCACGAGATCGGCGATCGCACCCAGATCGGCTTCGGCGCTTCCCGGCATGCACCATGGGGCGCAGTAGAGACGAAGCGGCAGTTCGCCGTCCCGTTCGAGCGCCGCCAGGAGTTCAAGCGAGTCCTTATTCAGGTCCATGACGTGCCCGGCCGTCAGTCCGGCCCGGGACAGGGCCCAAAGGAATTCCTTGAGCCGGGTCCTGCGCGTCGGGAAGTCGTCTTCGGGAAGAGCGGAGGTGACAGCGCTGATCGCATCCCACTCGAGCAGGAGCCCGGTGGGGGCGCCCGTGTCATCACGCACGATGCCCGGGTCCGCGTCGGCCGTCAGCGGGCCGTCCATTCCCGCTGCGGCCAACGCCCGACTGCTGGCCAGGGCCGAGTGGGCGTCGAAGACCCTCACCAGGCAGGGGCGGCCGCCAAGGACGTCGTCGATCACCTTCCGGTGCAGTGGCACCGGTCCGAAAACCGTGGGGTCCAACCCCCATGCGAACACCCACTCCCCCGGCCCTTGGGCGGCTGCCTCACGGTGCAGCGCTTCCCGCAGCTGCTCAATGGTCTGCACGCCGGACAGGTCGCAGCCCCGGACGGTGTCCAGCGCCATCACCGGATGGAGGTGTCCGTCAACAAGCCCCGGGGTCAGGGTTCCGGCACCGAAATCGACCACTTCGGTGTCAGCGGACCTCCATCCGTCCGCGTCCTCCCGGCTGCCAACCGCCGTGATGATTCCGTCCCGGACGGCCACCGCCTCGACCGGCAGCATGCCGCCGTCCAGCGTGTGGACCGTCCGGGCCAGGACAATCAGGTCGGCTTTCATTGAATCCACTCCTTCATCGTGGTCGGAGCGCTCAGGCACTGCTCGTGGCCGGGCTGACTGTTTTCTCGTCGAGGTCGACCTGAGGTGGCGGGCGCCGGAAACCGCGTGTCAGGACGACGAGATAGGCGACCCCGATCACCAGCCAGATCGAACCCACGGCGAAGGCCGATGCCGAAAGGCTGAACCACAGCCACACCGTGAGGAGGAACCCGATGGCAGGGACCAGCCCGTACTTGAGCAGGTCGCGGCCGCTCCTCCGGCCGTGGTCGACGAGGAAGTGCTTGATGGCTCCAAGGTTCACCAGCGAGAAGGCAAACAGGGCACCGAAACTGATGACCGATGCCACTGTTCCAAGATCAAGGACAAGTGCGAGCAGGGACACGGCCGACACAACGAGGATCGCCCCGACCGGAGAGCGGAAGCGCTCGCTGACCCGGCCGAAGACGGACCTGGGAATCACACCGTCCCGCCCCATCGCGAACATGATGCGTGAAACGCTTGCCTGCGACGCCATGGCCGATCCGACGCACCCGGCGATGTAGGCGGCCAGGAAGAAGGCAGCCATGACGTTGCCGCCAAGACTGTTCATGATCTCAACGGCGGCCGCATCGGGGTCGGTGAACTCCTGCCAGTCCGGGAACGCAAGGTGGGCCACCCAGGAGACCAGAATGAACATCGCTCCGCCGATCAGCGTGGTCAGCAGGACGGCGCGCGGCACCGTACGCCGCGGGTCCTTCGCTTCCTCGGACATTGTGGAAACCGCATCGAAGCCAAGGAAGGAAAGGCAGAGGATCGCCGAACCGCTGAGGATCAGGCCAAGCCGGAGGTCAGGGGAGAAGAACGGCGCCACAAGCGACTGGCCCGTCGAGATGCTGCCGGCTGTCAGCACGATGAACACCGCAACGAAGACGATCTGCATGCCGACGAGGATCAGGTTCGCATTCCGCACGACCGAGATTCCGACAATATTGAGCACGGTGACCAGGGCGATCGCTGCCACGGTGAACACCCACATCGGTATTGAGGGGAACTGCGCGTTCAGGTACAGGCCGATCAGGAGGTAGTTGATAAGAGGGAGGAGGAGGTAGTCGAGCATCAGCGTCCACCCGGTCACGAAACCCACGTGGCCCCCGAAGATGCGCTGGGTAAAGCTGTAGGCCGATCCGGCCGAAGGTATGACCCGGACGAGGAAGGCATAACTGAGGGCCGTGAACATCATGGCCGCGAGGGTGACGACGTACGCCGCCGGCAGGTGGCCCTCGGTGAGGGTCGTGACAAGACCGTAGGTCGTGAAGACCGTGAGCGGGACCATATAGGCCAGCCCGAAGATAACCAGCGCGGGGGTTCCCATCACCCGGCGCAGGGCCTGCTCCCGTTCCGGCGCCGCTGCGGCGCTGAATCCACGGGAATTCATTCCTTCCACAAGAACTCCTCGATTTACCTGTCAGTTGTGCATTTCGATGGGATGTCGACGGCCGTCCCCGGGCTGATGGGCCGGAGGTGGCCGCCGTGCGCTGACTAGTGAATGGTTGCAGCGCTTTGGGCGGCAAGGGCCGCGGTGATCTGGGTGGCGGTGAGCTGGCCCATACGGATCGCTCCGTCGACGTGCTGATACCCCTCCGCCGCAAGGTCCGAGCAGGACCAGTGGATGGGTCCGACCGGGGTGAGCTGGTGGCGCCCGTACCGGTGCAGGCCGCCGAGGTCGTAGCTGGAGGCATAGGCACCGCGGGTCCATTCCTCCGAGGCCCAGTCCGATTCGTAGTACACCTCGGGGTGAAGTGCCTGGGGTCCGAGGAAGCCTGCGATCGATTCGAGGATCCGCTGCCGGCGTTCGGTGGGCTCGAGGTCGAACATGGCGTCGGCTTTCTCGTCCGATACGAATCCGACGAGTGTTCCGCGGCTGTCGCCGTGATTGGTGTTGTCGTAGACCTCCTGCACGATGGATCCTGCGCTGAATCCGGTGCCCGACAGGCCGTTGTCGCGCCAGAAGGGAGTCGTGTACACGGCGTGCACCTTGATGACGAGTCCGAGGGACTGATGCTGGTGCATCTGGTGCTGCCGGCGTGGGAGGGCCGGCACGTAGGAAATCCGCGAATACAGGTTCGGCGGCACCGCGACCACGGCGTAACGGGCGCGCACGGTGGCGTTGTCCGCCTCGGCGGTCACCTCGGTACGTCCATCCGGATGCTCCGACCAGCGCAGGGTGCGCACGGGATTGTTGAGGAGGACGGCCTCTCCGAGCTCGGCGGCCATCCGTTCGGAGACCGACTGCATGCCGCCCACCACCCGCTTGTCGAGGATGAAGTCCTCGTCCACGAGATGGGAAAAGGATCCGGCGGATGCCGCCATGAGGACCGCCTGAAGCGCGGAGAAGGCGTGGGCGGGCTTGGTGAGCATGCCTCCGGCGATGAACAGGCCAATGTTGTTGCAGGCCTCCTCGTCGTCCGACTGTTGGCGCAGCCAGTGATGGAACGAGATGGTGTCGAGCTCACGGGCCTGCGGGTGCTCCCAGGGTGCCTTGACGTTCATCTGGTCGACGAGCCCGTCAAGGACATCGATGAGACGCGCCATTTCGGCCTGTGTGCCGGCGGAAACCGGAAACATCTCGCCGGTGTAGCGCACAGGCGTTCCGTCCGCGCCAATGTAGACCGATTCCCCCTCGCGGTAGCGGGAGTAGGTCTCCATGCCAAGTTCCCCGAGCAGCCCCAGCAGGGCCGTCTGGTCGGGTGACACCCACTGGCCCCCGACTTCGAGCGTTGCCCCCTCGATGACATCCGTATGGGTCCGCCCACCGACCCGGTCGCGGGCTTCCAGGACCGTCACGGTATGGCCGGCCCGGCGCAGCTGGCGCGCCGCTGTGAGCCCCGAGGGGCCGGCGCCGATAACGACGACGTCGCTTGAAATGGTCCGCATGGGGAATTCTCCAGAGTTGAAATGACTTAGATCACAAAATGAATGGCATTCATTTATCAAAAACTGTAGAGGACCGCGGAGAGTTTGGGAAGCAGAAGTTCCCGAGATGACGGACGCCAGGACCGGTCGGTGGGTGCCGCGCCGCCCGGTGACTCCTGGTGGCCGGGGTTGCATTGAGCCGTTCCTGCCTACCGGCCGTCCCTGCATCACCTAGGCTTGATGGAACCACGGAGCACGGGCACGACAGCCAGGGGAAGATCATGAGAATCGGCGTGAAACAATACGTTTCCGGCGCGGCACTGCTGCTTACGAGCACCCTTTTCGTCCCGCAGGGCGTCTCTGAATTCGCCACCTCCGCGGCCACGGGCGAACCGGTTGCCCCGACGGCGGGGCTGAACCTTGCGGTCGGCATGGCGATGGTCCTTGCCGCGGCGGCCCTGCTGGCCTGGGGTTACTGGCTCACCCACCGGCGTGGGGCCCCGCCGAGGGGTCCTGTGGAGGACCCCGATGAGCCACTGTTCCGTCCCGGCTACGGCAGCCGGCCGGATACCCCGGACTGGCGTGAGCATCCGCTGCGCCCGCGCGACGGCGACGGCGGAGCCGGCCCGGCCGGACGCTAACCGGCCGCGGCGGATCCCGGCGACTCCAGCCGGACCAGTTCGGCCTGCAGATTCTCCCGGGCCCTCCCGTCCCAGAGCGCCGCGCCCTTCTGGGTGGAGAAGAGCGTATCGAGTGCCAGCAGCCGGCGGAGGATATCGGCCCGTCCGGCGGTGAACGCGTCGTCCGGGACGTGGGCGTACTCCTTGCGCACCGCCGCGGCGTACGCGTCGTAGTCTCCCCCGCTGCCGCCGAGCACCGCCAGGTCCGCGTCGCAGAGCAGGGCCCCCGCCCGGTCGCCGGCGGCCGGTGCATGGGTGCGGGTCAGCAGCACCAGCCGCTCCACCTCGGAGACTTCGGCGGGAGGCAGCACCCCGCGCAGCAGGTCCGCGGCGAGCACGGCCGAGGCCTCCTCGTCCTGTCCGGCCTGCCCGGCGTACACGGCGTCGTGGAACCACGCTGCCAGCAGCACCGGCCGGCGCAGCCCGGCGTCGTCGGGCTCCAGCAGGATGTCCAGTGCCTCGAGCACCGCGAGCAGGTGGCGGAGATCGTGGTAGGCGCGGTGCGGCTCACTCCACCGCTCCACCAGGCCCGCCCCCAGGTCCGCGGTTCCGGGCAGGAGTGCCTCCCACCGGCCGGCCAGCACCGACTTCAGGCGTTTGGCGCGGCGGCGGGCCGGTATGCGGAGTCCGCTGGCGACGAGGATCCGTGTCAGGTCCCCACCGCTCACCTCGACCGCGCCCCGGCGCACGAGATCGGCGTAGCGGCGGGCCGGAACATCGTAGTGGTCCTCGTCGAAGGCCCGCTCCGGCACTCCGGCGTCCGCCGCAAAGGCGTGAAGTTCTGCCAGCGAGTCATTGGAGATGAGGTGGGAGAACTCGGTGCCGTGGGCCGGCCACCGGGGCGGGTCGATGAAGATGGCCATGTGGGAAGTCTAGTGAGCGGTTCCGGCCCGGGGCGCCGCCGCCACAACGGGTGCGTACCGCGACGGGCCCGACGACCCTATACAGATGCGGTGGCGTATGCAATTCTTCCAATGTTCCTGCGACATCCCGCTCACGCAGCCATTTGGGGGCAGCCATGAACGATCAGGCGACCACGGTGCTGGCCATCGGCACCAAGAAGGGACTCTGGCTGGCCACCAGCCGGAACCGCCGGTCCTGGACCCTGTCCGATCCGCTGTTCCTCATGCAGGAGGTCCCCGGCGTCGGCATCGACACGCGGGGCGGGCGCACCCGCATCCTGGTGGGCACCCGGTCGGAGCACTGGGGGCCGTCGGTCGTCCACTCCGACGACCTGGGCGCCACCTGGACCGAGCCGGAACGCGGAAGCATCGGTTTCGATCCGGACGACGGTGCCGCCCTGGAGCGGATCTGGCAGATCCAGCCGGACTCCGAGGGCCGGCCGGGTGTGGTGTGGGCCGGGTGCGAGCCGATCTCCGTCTGGAAATCCACCGACGGCGGGGAGCACTTCGAACTCAACCGCGGCCTCTGGGACCATCCGCACCGCAGTGAGTGGGGCGCAGGGTACGGCGGGGCCGCGGCACACACCGTCCTCCCCAGCCCGGCCGACGACTCGATCCACGTCGCCATGAGCACCGGCGGGGTCTACCGCTCGATGGACGGCGGAACCTCGTGGGAGCCGCGCAACCGCGGCATCTCCGCCTACTTCCTGCCCGATCCTCAGCCGGAATTCGGGCAGTGCGTGCATAAGATCGCCCGCGACGCCGGAAACCCGCGGCACCTGTATGCGCAGAACCACCACGGCGTCTATGCCACACCTGACGCCGGCGACACCTGGACTTCAATCGCCGAGGGGCTGCCGTCGGACTTCGGCTTCGTCATGCTCGCCCATCCGCGCCGGCCGGGCACCGCCTGGGTCGTTCCACTGAAGGCCGACGGCGAGCGGATCCCGCCGGACGGCGAACTCGCGGTGCACCGCACCGACGATGGCGGCGGGTCCTGGTCCCGGCTGCACCGCGGCCTGCCCACCCGGGAGTACAACGCCGTGCTGCGTGATGCGGCCGCCGTCGACGCCGCCGACCCCGTCGGCGTGTACTTCGGCACCCGCGGTGGCAGCGTGTACGCGAGCGCCGACGAGGGTGAATCCTTCGTGGAGGTCGCCTCCCACCTTCCCGACGTCCTCACGGTGCGCGCCGCCGTCGTCGCGGATTGAGCGTTCCGCCATGGATTCCGTCAGCGTCCTGATTCCGACCCTCCTGCGCCCGCTGGTCGAGGGGCGTAGCGAGGTGGTGCTGCCGGCGGACGCGCCGATGACCGTCGGAGGCCTCCTCGACCGGTTGTCCGAAGGGAGGCCGCTGCTGGAGCGGCGGATCCGCGATGAGACCGGCGCGCTGAGGCGCTATGTGAATATCTATGTCGGGGGCGAGGACGTGCGCCGGCTGGAGCTCCTCGACACGCCGGTGGAGCCCGGCGACACCGTGATGGTCATCCAGTCGGTGGCGGGGGGCTGACCTGGGGAAGGGCTCCGGCTCATCGAGAGGGAAAATCCAGCGGCGGGAGGGCCTCCGGGCAGCGGCTGCTGCGTCCTCGCTGGGAGAACCTCACCCGGTCCCGAAGGGCGAGTGCCCGGGGGACGCCTCGAACCGGACCTCCGCTCCGGGCGGCAGCTGCGCCGCCCGGTCGAGGTCGTCGGAAATCACCACGCCGATCACCGGGTATCCCCCGGTCACGGGATGGTCGGCGAGGAACAGCACCGGAAGGCCCGACGGCGGCACCTGGAGGGCTCCCCGCACGACGCCCTCACTGGGCAGTTCTCCGGATTCCACCCGCCGCAGCGCCGGGCCATCAAGGCGCAGGCCGACCCGGTTCGACTGCGGTGTCACGGTCCACCGCGCCGTGCACAAGCGGGCGGGTTCCCCGTCGGCGAACCAGTCGGCCCGGGGCCCAGGCACGATCCGCAGCACCGCCGGCCGGGACACAGCCGAGGGCAGCTCGGGGTTTCCCACCGCGCTGACCGGGGCGGTGCCCGCGCGGAGGAACCCGCCGCGGGCCAGGGGCCCGGGGCCGAGGCCGGAGAGGACGTCGGTTGACCGGCTCCCCAGGACCGGGGCCGCCTCCCAGCCACCCCGGACCGCGGTATACGTGCGCAGCCCCCCGGCGGGCGCCCCAACCGCAAGCGTCTCCCCGGTCCGCAGCAGGAAGGGAGCGCAGCTGTCAACGTTCCACCGGGTCCCCCCGGGCGAGGTCACGGCCAGGGGTGCCGGCGCTCCGGTCACCGCCAGCACCAGTTCCGACCGGGCCTCGAGCACCAGCCCGCCGAAGAGCGATTCGACGACGGCGGCTCCGGGCGGATTGCCGACCAGCCGGTTCGCCTGGCGGCAGGAGCCCCGGTCGAGCGCACCGGAACCCGCCACGCCGAGGGCCGCGTATCCGGGACGCCCAAGATCTTCGAGCACGCTGGACAGCCCCGTCTCCACGATGAACGCCCCGGGGCCGGGAGCGGGGACGGAAATCTCACCGGGCGCTCCACGGCGCCGCCGGGCGGCCTGGGTCGCGGGACCGCCGGGCGCAGCGCCGGGCCGCGCTGACGTGCTGACCGACTCCCGGACGGCGGTGAAGCGCACCCGGTGGCCCGGCCGGATGAGGGCCGGCACGCCCCGGTCGAGGTCCCACAGCACGGCGTCCGTTCGCCCGATCAGCTGCCAGCCGCCGGGGGATTCGCGCGGATAGATGGCCGAGTAGCCTCCCGCCAGGGCCACCGAGCCGGCGGGAACCGACGTCCGCGGTGACGCCCGGCGCGGCACCTCGAGCCGCCGGTCGCCGCCGGTCAGGTAGGCGAACCCCGGCGCGAAGCCTCCGAACGCGGCGGTCCAGTCCTGCGAGGTGTGCGCCTGGATAACGCCGGATTCACTGAGCCCGGCATGCCGGGCTACCTCCGCGAGGTCGGCGCCGTCGTACACCACCTCAATGTCGACGTGGGCCTCCTCGGCCCGGGGTTGAACCGAAAAGTCCAGGGAGCGGATCCGCCGGGCGATCCTGGCGGCCTGCCGCGGAGATCCGGCGGTAATCAGGACGGTCCGTGCGGCGGCCACCACATCGAGCTGGCCTTCGGACGGCTCCGCGTCCAGCTGCGCCTGCAGGCTGAGCACCTCGGGCAGGCCGGGCAGCTCGACGAGGACGGCGCGGTCACCCACGGCCCGGATGGGACCACCGGAATCCATGTCAGGCGAATCCAGCGACGGGCACTCCCGCGCCGGTGAGGGCATCGCGCACGGCCGCGGCCATCCGCACCGCCCCCGGGGTGTCGCCGTGGACGCAGATGCTTTCGGCGGCGATGTCCACCCAGGATCCGTCCACCGCACGGATCCTGCCTTCGGTGGCGATCCGCAGGACGTGCTCGACGACCTCGCCGGTATCGCGCAGCACGGCGCCCTCCTCACGCCGGTCGAGGAGCGTTCCTTTCGGGGTATAGGCACGGTCGGCGAAGGCCTCAATGACGGTCCGGAGGCCCGCCGCGCGCGCGGCGCGTTCGATTTCCGAGTGCGGAAGGACCAGCAGCGGCAGGGTTTCGTCCATCCCGCGCACCGCATCCACGACCGCCCGCGCGTGGCCTTGGTGGTGGACGATGGTGTTGTAGAGCGCGCCGTGGGGTTTGACGTAGGACACCCCGGTGCCGGCCGCGCGGGCCAGGGCCTGGAGCGCGCCGATCTGATAAATGAGGTCGTCCGCCAGCTCGGCGGGCGCGACGTCCAGAAACCGGCGCCCGAAGCCGGCCAGGTCGCGGTATCCCGGGTGGGCGCCCACCGTCACGCCCGCGGCCGCCGCGGCCGCGCAGGTCGACCGGATGCCGGTGGGGTCGCCGGCATGGAAGCCGCAGGCCACGTTCACGCTGGAGACCGACCGGATCACCGCGGCGTCGTCGCCGAAGGTCCAGTTGCCGAAGGACTCCCCGACGTCGCTGTTCAGATCCATTCGATCACCGCCGCCCTTCCCGACCGGGACCGGATTGGGCCCCGGTTCGAGCATAAGCGCGGAGGCGGCACCGGCGCAGCTATGGCGCGGGAGGCTCGGTCTTGAATCCGATCAGCTTGTGGGACCCGTCGCAGTAGGGCTTGAGGACCGAGGCCCCGCACCGGCACAGCGCCACGGTGCGCCGGGTCCGTGGCAGCGCCTCGCCGTCGGGGGTGACCACCTCGAATTCGCCGCGGACCAGCAGCGGACCGTCGGGGCAGGCGACGATCGAGGCAGCCGGAGGTCCGCTGCGGGCGTCCCCGGCGCGCGGGGCCGGATCGGCGGGGCTCATGCGGCGAACGACCGGTCCGGCTGCAGCGAGGAGCGGCCCTCGGCCCAGGCATCCATGATGTGCCGGGTCATCCAGGAATCCACGAGCAGGGCCGCCGCCGCCCCGAAGAGGACATCTCCCAGCAGCCGGGGGTCGGCCTCGACCAGCCCGCCGGCGAGGTCCCGCCCGGCGATCTGCTCGTGGACGGCATCGGCCTCGACGTGCTCCTCGAAGTATCCGGTGGCGTCCTCCCCGTAGCCGTGGCGGGCGAACCCGCGGGCGTAGAGCCGGTTGGGCTGGGAGGAGGTCATCTCATACGCGGTCAGGTGTCCCACGATGGCGCCGCGCAGGCGCCGGTTCAGCCCGAACAGCGACATCATGTTCGTCGAAGCGAGCGTGATGGCAGGAGCCGCGTCAATGTAGGCCCCGTAGGTGTCATCGAGGCCGACGGCACGCATGGTGCGCGCGAAGAGCGCCGAATGCATCCGGTCCGGATGTCCTCCGCCGTACTCGTCCGCCTGGATCTCAACGAGGGCGGCCTTCGCGCGCCCGGTCAGGCGGGGAATGGCCCAGGTGTGCGGGTCCGCCTCCTTGAGCTGGTAGATCGACTTCTGGATCAGGAACTCCCGCAGCTGCTCCGCGTTCGCTTCCCTGGCGACGAAGCGCGACATGCTCGGGCCGGTGTCCTCTCCGGTCATCCGGAAAAGTTCAGCCGCCACGGCATCGCTGGTGGGCTCCGGAGCCGCGTCAACCACCACGGCGGTCCGCAGCCGCTCCTCGAAGACGGCCTCGATCAGCTGGCGGACCCGGATCAGGCCCGGGTCCCACTCCCAGCCTTCGGCGGCACCGTCGAGGCCGGAGTAGTGCAGCTCGTACAGGCAGAAGAGGGTCAACTGGAGGTCATCCTCGACGACGACGTCGGCGGTGCGGGCGAGCGCGGTCCGCACCGCATCCTCCAGGTGCTTGACCTTATCGGCGGCGGGCGGCTCGCCGGTGGTGATCTCCAGGAGAAGTGCGCTGACATTTCCGCGCGCCGTGGGCTGCTTCATCGAACACTCTTTCTCTTTCGGGCCGGCTTTCTAATTCAGGCCGGAGAGCCGGGGTCACAACTGAACGCTAAGCATACTTCGTTTTCCTTCGGCGGTTGCCGGATCCTTCCCGGACAGGGGACTGCCGGGGCACCCACCCTGTAGGTGGACGCCCCGGCAGCAGGACCGCCGACCACCCCCAGCGGTGGCCGACGGCGGATAGGAGGTTACCGGCGGGTTGCGGACCGGCTCGTCGTGCGGCTCGCGCCGCGGCCAAGGAGCAGGGCAAGCGCGATCATGCCGACCCCCAGGAAGAAGTGCAGCCAGTCATCGGCGGTGTTCAGCGGCACGAAGTTGGCCGCCGAGGTCTTATCGATGAACAGGCCGTACAGCCAGAGGACGAGATAGATCACTCCTCCCCACAGCAGGTAGTTCTTCGCTCCCGACGCCGTCTTCGCCATGGCAAGGCCAGCGATTCCGTAGAGCAGGTGCACGATGTTGTGGAGGATCGAGACCTGGAACAGGCCGAGGAGCAGTGCCCCGGACTGGTGCCCGGCGAATGCCAGGGACGGGTAGTTGGTGGTGATGCCCGGGATGAAGCCGAGGATTCCGACCAGGACGAATACCGCCCCAACCGCCTGAGCCGCTTTTTGTACGGCGGTCTTCCCCGTGGCCACCCTATTGTTCGATGTCATTGCTTCTCCCTTTCATTGGTTGATGTGGACAGAGTCTTATTCGCGGTTCAGTTTGTCCTGCAGTGTTCCCGCAGCCTTTTCCACGACATTGGGTATTTCGGTGGTGCCGTAGAAACGTGAGTCCGGGTGGGTCGCCGGCGGCATCGCAGCCCGCGTCGTGGGTCCCTCGGGTAGCTGAACTCGCCCTTCCCGTCCGGAGTCGGGCCGGACGCCCAGCTGCCCTCGGCCGCGGCTTTGCCATCGGAGAAGTTGAGGTACTGGTAGGAGACCTCCCTGGCTTCCTTCTTCAGGGGGAAGTTGCTCGGTACGGGCAGCTCTTCCATCTTCGACTCCTGCAGTTCCCGAGCCGCCGCCATCCACTGGTTCTGGTGCATGGTGTCCCGGGCCAGCAGGAACGAGAGCATGGCCCGCACCCCGTGGTCATTGGTCATGTGATAGAGCCGCGCCACCTGGAGGCGGCCCTGCATTTCCGCGTTGGCGTTGGCCGTGAAGTCGGCCAGCAGGTTTCCGCTGGCGGTGATGTAGCTTCCCTGCCAGGGGTTCCCCATGCTGTCCACGACATAGCCGAACTCCTCAGCCCCGATCCCGAAAAGGAGGTCCCTGTACTTCCCAGGAACGTGGGCGTTCCAGGCCTGAAAGCTGTACTGGAGGGCTACTGTGATTTCGCCGTACTGGCCGCCGAGAACCTCCTGCAGCTTCCGCGCATAGACGGCGTCGGGTGCATCCGGAGTGGCCTTGCACTGCAGCTCCTGCTTGTGAAAACACACTGGTGGACACCTTCCCAGTTCCGGTCCGGCCCTGCAGCACCCCACCCTCGAAGGCAGGGCATCCGCCGGACCTCTTGCTTCGACGCTAGACCTGTGATTAGCATTTCCGGAAGATAGTAAGCGTACTTATTTAAAACTTGCAGGAATGCCCCGAGTGGCTTGCGCGATTAAAGTAAGCATGCTTAGCTTTAGGAAGTAAGTCAGGCGCACGCCGCCGGACGAACGCACCGCTTACACGATGGAGCATCCGTTTCACCGGCAATATCAACGTAAGGAACTAACATGACTACGCAGAATTGGCCGCAGGATCCGCTGGTTCCGTCAACCACCGGCACGGAGTACGAGAGCGGCAGCACCCAGGCCAACGAGTCAACGACTTCTGTCGCGAAGGGTCAGGCCAAGGAAGTTGGCAAGGAAGGCGCAGGCGCCGCGCAGCATGTAGCGCAGACCGCCGCTTCGGAGGCCAAGAACGTCGCCGCCGAAGCCGGAAGCCAGGCCAAGAACCTCGTCAGCGGACTCGGTTCGGACCTCAAGAACCAGGCCGGCGCCCAGCAGCAGAAGGCGACCGAGGGCCTGCGTTCAATCAGCGACGAACTGCGCTCGATGGCGGACAAGTCCGACAACAAGATGGTCTCCAACCTGGTCCAGCAGGCGTCCCAGCGGACCAACTCCGTCGCCGGCTGGCTTGAGAACCGCGAGCCTGCTGACCTCCTCGAAGACGTCAAGGGCTTTGCCCGCCGCCGTCCGGGAGCCTTCCTCGCGATTGCGGCAGGAGCGGGCCTCGTCGTAGGCCGCCTGACCCGCGGACTGGCCGGAGCGCAGGCCGACGCCAAGTCGGGCCAGGATCGCCTGAACACGACGCCGGGCAGCGACTACGGCTACGGCACCCCGTCCTACACGGGTACCCCCGCCTACACCGGCACCACGGCCTCTATCCCGCAGACGTCGCGGGGCACGCACGTCGCCGAGTCCTCACCGGCCTTCGTCGACCCAGCCTCGGACTACCCGACCATTCCCCCGGGAACCCCGCCCGTGGGCACGCTTCCTGATGAAAGGGATCTGCGCTAATGAGCGACGCATACACCGGCGGAGCCCACTCCGCCGCTCCGCCGCCTCCCTCGGAGGCTGAACAGCGGGCCGCCAACAACTCGGTGGGCGAGCTGCTCTCGGACGTGACCCGCAACCTCTCGACGCTGATGCGCCAGGAAGTTGCCCTCGCCAAGGCAGAACTGACCGAGTCCGGCAAGAATGCAGGCAAGGGCGCCGGAATGTTTGCCGGTGCCGCCATCGGAGGACACTTCGTGCTCCTGTTCCTGTCCCTCGCTCTGATGTGGGGACTGGATGTCATCATGCCGATCGGGTGGGCCGCGGTCATCGTCGCGGTTATCTGGGGCATCATCGCCGCGATCCTCGCGGCAATGGGCAAGAAGGAAATGAAGCAGATCCGCGGCCTGCCGACCACGGCCGAAACCATCAAGGAAATTCCGCCAACACTGAAACCAGGTGAGCAGACCCCATGAGCCAGACTCCAGAAGAAATCCGCGCCGACATCGAGCGCACCCGCCGTGAACTTGGTACCGACGTTGACGCAGTGGCCGACAAGGTCAACCCGTCCAACATCGCGCACCGCCAGACCGAGAAGGTCAAGAACACCTTCAGCAACGTCAAGGATTCAGTGATGGGCAAAGCAGACGACGTGAAGTCGAACGTGATGGGCAAGGCAGACGACCTGAAGTCCGGCGTCTCCGACAAGGCCGGCTCCACCACCGGCTCGGCGAAGTCAGCCGCCCAGCAGGCCGGCCACGCAGTGCAGGACGCGCCGCGCCAGCTCACTAACAAGGCCGCGGGCAACCCACTCGCCGCCGGGCTCATCGCCTTCGGCGCGGGCCTGCTGGCCGCCTCGCTGATCCCGGCGAGCCAGAAGGAGAAGGAGGCCGCCTCCAGCCTGAAGGAGCAGGCCGCCCCGCTTGCCAGCGGCGTCGCCGACCAGGCGAAGCAGGTTGTCGAAGGACTCAAGGAACCGGCTCAGGAGGCGATGGAATCCGTCAAGGAGACCGCCGCCCAGTCCGCACAGAACGTCAAGCAGGAGGGCCAGCAGGCCGCCTCCGACGTCAAGGACAAGGCGCAGGACGCCAAGAGCCAGGTCCAGGACTCCAGCAGCTCCAGTTCCAGCTCCAGCTCCCGCGGGTTCTAATCACCCCGGTGCAGGAACAGACTGCAGCTAGATGAAAGGGGAGGGCGCCGAGCGCCCTCCCCTTTTCCGCATCCCCCTTGGTCGCCCGTCCGCTCTGCCGCCGAACCCAGGGCGAAGACGCGAGCTAGGTCGAGGACTTGAGTGCCTGCAGGAGCGGTTCTCCGGAGAGCACCGGCTGGCGGTACTCGTCGGAGAGGATCGTGAGCATGGAGGAGGCGTAGTCCGCGTTTGTGCTGGAGATGGCCTCCTCCGCGAAGGCCACTCGAAAGTTGTGCGCGAAGGCGTCGGCTGCGGTGTGTGCGATGCAGTTATGCGTCGATACGCCCGCCAGCACCAGCCCCTCCACTCCAAGGGTCCGCAGCCTCCCGGCCAGGTCCGTACCGAAGAAGGCGCTGTCACGGGTCTTCGCCACCCGTTCAAAACCCTCGACCTCCAGCCCCTCAACGAGCTCTGCCTGCCGGCTGCCGGCGAAGAGAAAACCCTGGTCGTCATCACGCATGCTCAGGGTCCAGGTGGACCGGTCGCGCTGGTGCTCGGTGACGATCACCAGCACCTCGGACCCTGCCCCCGCGGCGTGGCGGGCCAGGCGGTTGCACTCACGGGTCACCGCCAGGCGGTCCCGTTCAAGCGTTTCATCCTCAAAGTAGGCGTTCTGCATGTCGATGATCAGCAATGCCTGTTTCACGGCTGTCTCCTCGGTCGTTCACTTGCCCTGCACGGACGGCTCCAGCGCGCAGAGTTCTTCGCAGGCCTACAGGAATCACCCAAACCTCCCGGGACCTACCCCTCGGCGACGGCCATTCCGCCCTTATCCACCGGCACGGGCGATGGAACGAGCGATGCAACGGGCGGTACGGGCGCCATTGCGGGGGGCAGAGACTCAGCCGTAAGGAGCGGCACGACCTCGTCGGCCTGCGGAGCACCCACGAGGCGCTCCACGTCGCTCTCGGCGATGCCGGCGGCCGCGGCCGCGTCCTCAGGGCTCACCCCCGCTTCCAGCGCACGCTCGACGGCCTCACGGCACACCAGAGCGAGCCGGTCGCGTTCGAATTCGGCATTTTCCAGGTCGGCTGCTGCGACCATGATGCGCTTGATGCGCTCGTCGTCCAAGTCGGGCATAGCGGGCCTTTCGGTTCTCGCCCGGGGCGGGCGCTGGAGCAGAGCAGGTCAGGAGCAGCGGGGGCACAGAAGAAGGTCCGCCGGAAGCAGAGTAGAGAACAACCCGCAAGAGACGGGGGCGTCAACGCATCACTTCGGACGCCCCACCAAGGCGGCCCGGAATCCTCCACAGGCCGAAAAGGCAGCCAGAAGGTCCGGGAATCTCGCAAGGGAAATTCTCCGTGGCCTTTGGCTGGACCTTCCCTCAATTCTACGGAGAACGCCCCGGTTTTGCGAAGCCACGCCGCACCGGAACCCGCGGACTCCGATGGGTCCGCGTCGAACTTTTTCGGGATAAAAGCTAAGCAGGCTTTCAATTAACTACTAAGTGTGCTTACTCTAGAGGCCGGTGGTCCCTTGGGGGGAGAGTTCGAAACATCCCATCACCGCTGACCTCAGAGCCAGGAAATTTCAGTACCCCTCAGACGAGCTACAGCAGAAGGAGCACGGAATGATTACCCAGGAAAACATTGACACTATTCTCAGCCGCGGCGGCAACGTCCTCGGATCGGACGGCGACAAGATCGGTTCGATCGGACAGATCTACCTCGACGACCAGACGGGCGAGCCGAGCTGGGTCACCGCCAAGACGGGCCTGTTTGGCACCTCGGAGTCCTTCGTCCCGCTGCAGGGCGCAGATGTTGACGGGCACGACGTGCGCGTCCCCTACACCAAGAGCCAGGTGAAGGACGCGCCGCGTGTCGAGTCCGACGGCAACCTCAGCCCCGAGGAAGAGGACCGTCTGTACCGCCATTACGAGCTGGGCGGCACAGGGGACTACACCGAGACCACAGGCACGACGACGGGCCTCACGGACACTAACCGCCGCGACACCGACTTCGTCGACACGGACCGCCGGGACTCGGATTACGCCGAAACCGGACGCCGCGACACCGTCGGCCACGACACCTCCGGTCCCACCACGGACGATGCGATGACCCTCTCCGAGGAGCAGCTGCGCGTCGGGACCGAACGCCGCGAGGCCGGCCGCGTGCGGCTGCGCAAGTACGTTGTGACTGAGAACGTCACCAAGACGATTCCGGTCTCCCGCGAAGAGGTCCGCCTCGAGCGCGAGCCCATCACCGACGGCAACGTCGGGGCGGCAATGGACGGCCCGGCGATCAGCGAGGAGGAGCACGAAGTAATCCTCCACGAGGAGCGCCCGGTGATTCAGAAGGAAGCTGTACCCGTCGAGCGCGTGCGTCTCGATAAGGACACGGTGACCGAGGAGCACACGGTCAACGAGGAAGTCCGCAAGGAGCAGATCGACGTGGACGGCGACGATCGGAACGGCCTTAACGATTCGAACCGCCGCGACGGCCGGATCTAATAGGACGGCCGACGGCTGGGAAAGGCCTGGAGCGCAGCGCTCCGGGCCTTTTCCCGTTCATGGCCTGCCCCACCCCCCCTTCTAAAGGCAATCAGGGGCAGAGATAATAAGTATGCTTCCTAATCACTCCGCATTTGTTTAGAGTGGTAGGTAGGACGACCGCAACCACCTAGTGGAAGGACACTCCCTCATGCCGGAGCTGAACGAATGGTCGACCAGCCGCCTCCTGACCACCGCCGCCCGGATCGTGGAACACTCCTGGAACGAAAAGCTGCTGAGCATCGGAATCACCCACGCGGGTCTAACGACCCTCGGGGTGCTGGCCCGGGAAGGCACCATGACCGGCGTTCGGCTGGCGCAGCTGGTCCACGTCCAGGCGCAGACGATCGGGCGGACCCTTGACCGCCTGGAGAAGCGCGGGCTGGTAACCCGGTTAAGGAATACCGCGGACCGCCGCAGCCAGCGCATCACGATTACGTCGGCGGGCCTCAAGGCGCTGGAAAAGGCACAGAACATCGAGCACGAGCTGATGCCCGAGGACGGGCTTGCCTCACAGGATCTGCGAGACCGGCTGCAGACAGTGATCAACGAGCTGGGACCCCACAAGTAGGCAGACGCGGAGCCTAGAAACCTCCGCCGTCCGCCGCCATATTGTTGAAGCGCGAGTAATGGCCCTGGAAGCCGACCACAATCGTCTTCGTGGGGCCATTACGGTGCTTGGCCACGATGACGTCGGCCTCGCCGGCCCGGGGCGATTCCTTGTCGTAGACGTCGTCGCGGTGCAGCAGGATTACCATGTCGGCGTCCTGCTCGATCGAGCCGGACTCGCGGAGGTCCGAGACCTGGGGGCGCTTGTCGGTCCGCTGCTCCGAGCCACGGTTCAGCTGGGACAGGGCAACCACCGGGACATTGAGCTCCTTCGCCAGCAGTTTGAGGGCACGGGAGAACTCCGACACCTCCTGCTGGCGTGATTCGACCCGCTTCCCCGAGGACATGAGCTGGAGGTAGTCGAGGACCACGAGCTTGAGGTCGTGCCGCTGCTTCAGGCGCCGGCACTTCGCGCGGATTTCCATCAGGGACATGTTGGGGCTGTCGTCGATGAACAGCGGCGCGTCGTTCATGCGGCCCATGGTGGTGGCGATCTTGCCCCACTGTTCGTCCTTGATGGTTCCCTTGCGCAGGTCCTGGAGCCCGATGGTCGCCTCCGCGGAGAGCAGGCGCATCGCGATCTCATTGCGCCCCATTTCGAGGGAGAAAAAGACCGTCGTGAGGTTGTGCTTGATGGCCGCCGAACGCGCCCAGTCGAGCGCGAAGGTCGACTTACCCATGGCCGGACGCGCAGCGACGACGATCATCTGGCCGCCGTGGAGGCCCTGGGTCAGTTCGTCGAGCTCGTAGAAGCCGGTGGGCACACCCGTCATGCCCTCCCCGCGGTGACCAGCGGATTCAATCTCGTCGACGGTGCCCTCGATGATGTCCTTGAGGGCGACGTAGTCCTCGGCCGTCCGCCGCTCGGCCACGGCGTACACCTCGGCCTGGGCGGCGTTGACGATGTCGTCGACCTCTCCGTCATTGGAGTAGCCGAGCTGGACGATCTTCGTGCCGGCATCGACGAGGCGGCGCAGGACGGCCCGCTCCCGCACGATCTCGGCGTAGAAACCGGCGTTGGCGGCCGTGGGAACCGACTGAATGAGGGTGTGAAGGTAGGCGGGCCCGCCGATGCGGGAGATCTCGCCGCGCTTGGTGAGCTCGTCGGAGACGGTCACGGCGTCCGCCGGCTCGCCCCGGCCGTAGAGGTCGATGATCGCCTCGTAGATGCTCTCGTGGGCGGGCCGGTAGAAGTCGATGCCGCGGAGCACCTCGACGCAGTCCGCGATGGCGTCCTTGGAAAGCATCATGCCGCCAAGCACCGACTGCTCGGCCACCAGGTCCTGGGGAGGGGTCCGGGCGAACTCCGGCGACCGGGTGTCCTGTGATGAGTCTGCTTGTGCCAAGGACACGGGCGCCGCCTTCTTCCGTTAAGCTCTCCCCTCGGCAGCCTGCCAGCCCTCTGGCTGACCGGCTGGGCCGGGGTCGGTTACTGAAGATGTATCACCCGGCACTCCCATTCGTGAGGGATCCTCCGCAACGCTAGCCGCCGCCGGGCACGGCACCAAGCGCGCTCCCCACAGGCCCTGTGGATTACCTGTGGACTTCGCGGCGTGTCTTGTGCACAGGATGTGGAGAAGCTTGTGGACAACAAACTATTTTTTCCACCAAACCGCGTCTGACGTGGGCAAACTTTATCCAGTGCCTGTGGAGGAAAACTAATTTCCCCGAAACCTTCATCCACAGGTTGCATGTTGACATCCCCGCTTAGGGAGTCGCCAAAGGCACGTCCCAGGGTCCTGCAGGGCACCTTCAGGACCCGGTGCGGCCGCCCGGCGCTGTGATGAGGATCAATAGCCGGGACCGGATGGAGGGCCCTCCTGCGGCGGGACCGTCGATTCCGGAGTACGCACACCTCCGGGACGCGGGGACGCGCCGGTGGAGGGCGCAACCGGCGGTTAACGACAAGGGACCCCCGCCGTGGCGGGAGTCCCTTGGGTGTACTGCTGGACAGGCGGAACTAACCCGCGACGACGTCCAGATCGATCACGGCGGCGACGTCCTCGTGGAGACGGACATTCGCCTGGTAGGAGCCGACCGACTTGATGTGGGCCGGCAGTTCAACCTTGCGCTTGTCGATGCTGCCGAGGCCTGCGGCCTCGACTGCCTTGGCGACGTCGTCGGCCTTGACGGTGCCGAACAGGCGGCCGGAGTCGCCCGCCTTGACCGTGAGCTTGACCGGCTTGGCCGAGAGGGCGGCAGCCTGCTTCTGGGCATCCTCAAGTGAGGCGTGCTCGCGGGCAGAACGCGCGGCCTTGATCGACTCGACCTGCTTCTCGCCGCCCTTGGTCCACGTCAGGGCGAAGCCGCGGGGCAGAAGGTAGTTACGTGCGTAACCGTTCTTCACCTCGACGACATCCCCTGCGGCACCAAGGCCGGTTACTTCCTGGGTCAGAATGAGCTTTGCCATGAAATGGTTCCTTTCCCTTAGCCGCGGCCGGCGCCGGAGTAGGGCAGGAGTGCAACTTCGCGGGCGTTCTTGATTGCCTGGGCGATCTTGCGCTGCTCCTGGACGGTGACACCGGTGACGCGGCGGGCGCGGATCTTTCCGCGGTCGGAAATGAACTTACGCAGCAGGGCTACGTCCTTGTAGTCGATGACGGTGACGTCAGCGGCCTTCAGGGGGTTGGACTTTGGTTTGGGCTTACGGAGTTCAGCCTTAGCCATCGTGGTGCTCCTTGATCTATTGGAGCCCGCAGAACTGTTCTGCGGGATGGGATGTGCGGGGTAAATCTTGAGTCAGGGGCTCCGGGACGGAGCGGGCCCTGACTTCGGAAGAGCCTAGAAGGGAGGTTCGGAGGAATCCGGGCCGTTGCCCCAGCCCTGGGAGCCGCCGCCTGCGGGTGCGCCCCACGGGTCGTCCGCGGGCTGCTGGGCCTGCTGGCCGCCGCCCCAGTTGGAGTTGGTACCGGAATTCCCGCCGAAGCCGCCGCCGCTGTTGCCGCCGAATCCTCCGCCGCCACCGCCTGAGCGCTGGGTACGGCTGATCTTCGCCGACGCATAGCGCAGGGAGGGACCGATTTCGTCCACCTCAAGCTCCATGACGGTGCGCTTTTCGCCCTCTTTGGTCTCGTACGACCGTGACTTGAGTCGGCCCTGGGCGACCACGCGGGTTCCCTTGGTGAGGGTCTCCGCAACGTTCTCGGCAGCCTCGCGCCAGACCGACGCGCGGAGGAACAGCGTTTCGCCGTCCTTCCATTCGTTGGACTGGCGGTCGAAGGTCCGCGGCGTCGATGCGATGGTGAAGTTCGCCACCGCCGAGCCGGACGGCGTGAAACGAAGCTCGGGGTCGTTGGTGAGATTTCCTACGACCGTGATTGTGGTTTCGCCTGCCATGGTGCCTCCTTGGGTCACGTCCCGCCGGGGCGGGATAGGTTCAGTGGAAAGGGGCCGAACTACTCGGCCGTTACCTTCTGCTCCTCGGGGCGGATGATCTTGGTGCGCATGATGGTCTCGTTCAGACCAAGCTGGCGGTCAAGTTCGGCTGCCACGGCGGGGGTAGCGGTGAAGTTGACGACGGCGTAGATGCCTTCGGCCTTCTTCTGGATTTCGTAGGCAAGGCGCCGGCGTCCCCAGATATCCACCTTGTCCACGGTGCCGCCGCCGTTGCGGACGACATTCAGGAACTTCTCGAGTGTTGGTTCGACGGTACGTTCCTCGACATCGGGGTCGATGATTACCATCAATTCATATGCACGCATGTGTGAACCCACCTCCTTTGGGCTAAACGGTCACGGCCTTTCCGTAACAGGAGGTTCTTTAGCGTTGGCCTGGCCGCTGCGGACGGGATTTCCCGGCCGCCGGAATCAGCACAGACCTGCCAATACTACCGGATAGCTGGCCCTGCATGGAACGGCGCCCGCCGGGGCTCCGGTCAGGACTGAGCCGCGGGACGGACGAAGAACCGCGAGACCACCCGTGCCAGGCGTTCCGGGTCCTCGACCCCGCACATCTCGCGTGCCGAGTGCATCGACAGCAGGGGCGTGCCGACGTCGACGGTGCGGATGCCGAGGCGGGTGGCGGTGAGCGGCCCGATGGTTGAGCCGCACGGAACGGAGTTGTTCGACACGAACTCCTGGTACGGCACTCCGGCCTCGCCGCAGAGGACCGCCCAGTGCGCGGCGCCGTGGGCGTCGGTGGTGTACCGCTGGTTGGCGTTGATCTTCAGCAGCGGGCCTCCGTTGAGCACGGGGTGGTTTGCCGGGTCGTGCCGTTCGGCGTAGTTCGGGTGGACGGCGTGGCCGGCGTCGGCGGAGATGCAGAAGGAGGCGGCCAGGGCGCGCATCCGGTCCTCGAGGTTCGCACCGAGCGCACCGGAGATGCGCAGCAGGATGTCTTCAAGGAAGGGTCCGCTCGCCCCGGAACGGGAGGCGCTTCCCACCTCCTCGTGGTCGAAAGCGGCGAGCACGGCGATGGGGCGTCCCTTTTCCTCCCCGGCGGCCGCCTCGAGCAGGCCGGCGAGCCCGGCGTGCACGGAGGTGAGGTTATCCAGCCGGCCCGAGGCGAAGAAGGCCTCCTCGGCACCGAAGACCCGGGGCGCCTGCGTGTCGGCGGCCACGAGGTCAAAGCCACCGATGTCGGCCGGGTCGATCCCCGCCGTCGACGCGGCAAGTCCGAGCAGGTCCGCCTCCCGCGGGTTCCCGAGGCCCCACACGGGGAACATGTGCTGCTGCTTGTCCAGGGCGAGTCCCTCGTTGACGGCCCGGTCCAGGTGGATCGCCAGCTGCGGAAAGCGCAGCAGGGGCCCGGTGTCGACGAGGTGCTCCCGGCCGTCAAGGGTGACGATGCGCCCGGCGAGCGTGAGTTCGCGGTCCAGCCATGAGTTCAGCAGGGGCCCGCCGTAGACCTCGACGCCGGCCTGAAGCCACCCGTACCGGCCCGTGGTCGGCTTCGGCTTGAGCTTGAACGAGGGCGAGTCGGTGTGGGCGCCGAGGATGGAGAAGCCGGTGGTTGCACGCGCGTCCGCGGGGAGGACCCAGGCGATCAGCGCTCCATCCCGGATTACGAAGTAGCTGCCCGGCTCCGCGGGGAAGACCTCCTCCTCGAGCAGGCGGACAAAACCGGCTGCCTGGAGACGCCGGCCGCCCTCGGCCGCGGCATGGAAGCTTGAGGGGGAGGCGCTGACATACGCGCCGAGGTCATTGATGTGGGTCAGTGCGTCGGACATGCCTTCGATTACATCAGAGAACGGCCGGGTTCCGCTGGCCGGAGCACGCAAAACGGGCTCCGACCGGGCGGAAACCCGCCGGCAGCGGCTGCGTCAGATGTCGCGCCTGCGGGTCACCAGCAGTGAGGCAACGAGCAGGACGACGGCCCAGGCCGCCATCACGAGGCCGCCTTCGAGCTGGGTCAGGGCCCCTTCTTCGGCGACGACGGCGACGAGCTGTTCCCCTGCGTTGGTCGGCAGGAAGCGCGAGGCGTCGGGGATCCAGTCGGCCAGCCCGGAGATCAGGTTCACCACGATCACGGGAAGGACGAAGAAGAGCCCGACGGCCGTCACGACTCCCCCTGCGGTATTGCGCAACAGCGTGCCGATCCCCATGGAGATCACCGCGATCAGGGCAAGATAGGTGCCGGTGTTGACGATGCTCGCCACGATCTTGTCATCGGAGAGGGCGAAATCAAGGTCCTCGACGGCCAGGATGGGCTGGGCAACAACATAGGACAGGAGCGCGGCGGCGGCTCCGATCAGGAATGAGACGGCGGCGACGATGACGTTCTTCGCCAACAGGGCCGGCACCCGCTTCGGCACGGCCACCATTGTCGACCGGATCATCCCGGTGGCCCACTCGGAGGCGATCAGCACCACGGCGAGGGAGGCGATGAGGAGCTGCCCGAAGATGATCCCCGAGGAGGGAGTGCCGCGGGCGAGGTCGCTGAAGTCCGGCAGGGGCTCCCCCGGAGGGCCCATCTGCGGCGGGGGTCCGCCGGAGTCAAGCTGGGCCTGTCCCGTCTGGAGGGACCAGGAGGCCAGGGCGGCCAGGCCGACCATCACCACGAGGGTGCACGCGAGCAGGATCACGGTCGAGGGCACCGTGGTGACCTTGATCCATTCGGACCTCAGCACGCGCGCGAAGCTAAGCCGGGGCCCGTCGGAGCGGCGGGCCCCGGGCGGAGCGGCGGGGGTTGACGTCGAGGTGCTCATGATCGGCTTCCTTCGGGGACATCCTGGGCCTGTGCGCCGAGGGGCAGGTCGTGCGAGGAGTATTCGACTTCGGAGGCGGTGAGCTCCATGTACGCCTCCTCGAGGGAGGCCTGCAGGGGGGTCAGTTCATACACGAGCACCTGCTGGCGCAGGGCCGCCTCGGCGATCCGGCGCGGATCGGGTCCGGTGATTTCGAGCACGTCGGGCTCAAGGAAGGTCGAGGTCGTGCCGTCCCCGCCGAGCGCCGCCAGCAGCTCCGAGGGCCGGTCGGTGCGGACGCGGGTGCGAAGCTGTCCGCGGCCGGCGATGATCTCGGAGACCGGGGCATCGGCGATGATCCGGCCGCGTCCGATCACGATCAGGTGGTCCGCCGTCATCGCCATTTCGGACATGAGGTGGGAAGAGAGAAAGACGGTCCGGCCCTCGGCAGCGAGGCCGCGGGCGAGGTGCCGGATCCACTGGACGCCCTCGGGGTCGAGCCCGTTGACGGGCTCGTCGAGAATGACGGTCTGCGGGTCGCCGAGCATCGCCACGGCGATCCCGAGGCGCTGGCCCATCCCCATCGAAAATCCGCCGACCCGCTTCTTGGCGACCGGCCCGAGCCCGGTCATCTCGATGACCTCGTGCACCCTGCTGTTCGGAATCCCGTGGGTGGCGGCCATGGCCCGCAGGTGGTTGTAGGCGCTGCGCTTGGTGTGGAAGGCCTTCGCCTCAAGCAGCGCACCCACCTCCCGCAGCGGTGCCTGGTGCTCGGCGTACCGGCGGCCGTTCACGCTCACGGAGCCGGCGCTCGGCGTGTCGAGTCCGACGATCATGCGCATCGTCGTCGATTTCCCGGCGCCGTTCGGACCAAGGAACCCTGTGACCTTGCCGGGGTGGACGGTGAAGGAGATGCCGTTGACGGCCGTCTTGTCGCCGTAGCGTTTGAAAAGGCCCTGGGCCTCGATCATGGGAACGTCCTCTGGATTGCCGGGTAAGGGAGGCGCGGTCGGACAAGGCCCCCCGGTTGCCACTCTAGGGGGAGAAACCGCCCGCGCCGGTCAGGCGGATGCAATCCGCCTGACCGGGTGCGGAAGCAGGGTTCAGCGGGAGCTGATCGAGGCGAACTTACGGATGCACAGCGGAACGAAGATCAGCAGCATCAGGATCGCGCCGATCAGGACCGTCGGCACGGCGTTCTGCATGGGCCAGGCATCCGGGGTGGGCACCGAACCGACATTCCCAAAGAGCTCCCGTGCCGCCTGGACCAGCGCGGACACCGGGTTCCAGTTCGCGAACGCCTCGAGCGGCGCCGGAAGGGTCTGGCTCTGGACGAAGGCGTTGGAGATGAACGTGAGCGGAAACAGGATCATGAAGGAGGCGTTGTTGATGACCTCCGGTGACTTCACGCTCATGCCCAGCAGCGCCATGACCCAGCTGAAGGCATAGGAGAACAGCAGCAGCAGCCCGATGCCGGCAAGGAAACTGCTGAAGGGGGCGTTCACCCGCCAGCCGACGACGAACCCGGTCGCCATCATGATGAGCATGGAGATGCCGTTGAGCACCAGGTCGCTGTTCGTGCGTCCGACCAGAACCGCCGAAGAGCTCATCGGCAGGGTCCGGAACCGGTCGATGATGCCGTCCTTGAGGTCCTGGGCCATCGCCGAGCCGGAGAAGGTCGAGCCGAAGATCACGGTCTGGGCGAAGATCCCGGCCATGAGGTACTGGGTGTAGTCGGTGCCCTGGACCTGGATGGAGCCGCCGTAGATCTGGCTGAACAGCAGCACGAACATGATCGGCTGCAGCACAGCGAACACAAGCATGTCCGGGGACCGCTTGAGCTTCGTCAGGTTGCGCTTGGTGACCGTCCAGCCGTCGGACAGCCACATCGAGGCGGCACCGGGCTCGGGCGCGGGCCGGGCCTGCCGGTTTTCGGGGGCCAGGACGCTCATTTCGCGTTCTCCTTTTCAGCAGGGGCGTTCTCATCGGTGTTTTCGGCGTGCCGGCCCGTGAGCTTGAGGAAGACATCATCGAGGCTGGGGCGCCGCATGCCGGCGTCGTGGAGTTCGACCCCTGCCTGCCCCAGGTCGCCGAGGACGTACTGCAGGGCCCGCGGCCCGTTAATCACACCCACCTCGACCGTGCGGCCGTCGGTTCCGACGGTGGCCTCCCCGTCACCGTGGCGGCCGAGGATCTCCCGCGCCGCTCCGGCGTCGGCCGGGTTCACCAGGGTGACCACCACCCGGTGACCGCCGATCTGCGCCTTGAGTTCATCGGCCGTTCCCTCGGCGATGACGCGCCCGCCGTCGATCACGGCGATGTCGTCGGAGAGCTGGTCCGCCTCCTCGAGGTACTGCGTCGTGAGCAGCAGCGTGGTGCCGTCGCTGACCAGGTTCTTGATGATCGCCCAGAGCGAGAGGCGGCTGCGGGGATCGAGTCCCGTGGTGGGTTCGTCGAGGAAGAGCACCTTGGGGTTGATCACCAGTGCCCCGGCGAGGTCGATCCGGCGGCGCATGCCGCCCGAGAAGCCCTTGACCGGCCGGTTGCCCGCCTCGGTGAGTTCGAACTGTTCGATCAGGTCCTGGGCCCTGCGCTTGGCCTCGCGGGCGCTCAGGTGGTAGAGCCGGCCCACCATCTCAAGGTTCTCGAAGCCGGTGAGGTTCTCGTCGACGGCCGCATACTGGCCCGAGACACCGATGATGCGGCGGGCCGCTTTCGGGTTCGAGAGGACGTCGATTCCATCGACGAGGGCGGTGCCCTCGGTGGGCCGGATCAGCGTGGTCAGCACCTTGACCACTGTGGTCTTCCCGGCGCCGTTCGGGCCGAGCAGCGCCTTCACCGTTCCCCGGGGCACGGATAGGTCCATCCCGGCAAGGGCATGGACCGGGCCGCTCTTTGAGCGGTAGGTCTTCTTCAGACCGGAGGCCTCAATCATTGTCATGCGGAAAAGCTTAGGCGCGCACTCCCACAACCCCGCACCAATTAGGTCAGGTTCTGTCCTTATCCAAAATTGCCGTGTGCTCTTCGCTGGCCCGTTCGCGGGCGGCGGGGGCGACGAGGAAGGACGCGAGCACTGCGGCGCCGACAGCGAGCAGGGCGGTACGGATCCCCACGAGGTCACCGAGGAAGCCCAGCAGGGGCGGGCCCGCGAGGAAGGCCGTGTAGCCGATCGTCGAGACGACGGAAACCCGCAGCGCGGCGTGGCGCGGGTCATCGGCGGCCGCGGACATGCCCATGGGGAAGCCCAGTGCGGCCCCGGCACCCCACAGCACTGCCCCCACCCCCGCCAGGAGGACATTGGGGGCGAGCACGAACAGGAGGAGGCCCGCGAGGGAGGTTCCCAGGCTCGCCTGAAGCACCCGGACCCGGCCGTGGCGGTCGATGTATCCCCCGCCGACGAAGCGGACGAGGGTCATTGCGGCGACGAAGACGGCGAACATGAGGGCCCCGACGCTTTCACTGCTGCCCAGCCCGTCAACGGTGGCCTTGGCCACCCAGTCGTTGGCGGCGCCCTCAGTCAGCGCTGCACCGAGCACCACAAGTCCGATCAGCAGCGTGCGCGGCTCGCGCCAGGCGGAGAACCTGCCGCCCGCCACCGGTGCCTGCGCGGTGTGCCCGGGCGCAGCCACGGGCAGGAAATACCGGGGCATCCACAGGGACACGGCGAGGGACAGGACCGCAACGGCCACCAGGTGCGCCGGCAGGTCGACGTCGATGGCGGCAAGGCCGGCGCCCAGCAGCGCCCCGAGGAACGCGCCGCCGCTGAATGCCGCGTGGAAGCGCGGCATGATGGTGCGCCGCAGCCGGCGTTCGACGTCGGCGCCCTCGATGTTCTGGGCGACATCCCAGAGTGCCACGCCCGAACCGAAGAGGAACAGTCCCCCGCCGGTCAGCGGCACCGACTGGAACTGCAGGCCGGCGGCGACGGTGGCCGCGGCGAGCGCCGCCGCAGCTCCACCGATCCGCACGGTGTTCGCGGTGCCGACGCGAGCCGAGATCAAACCGGCAAGGGGCAGGGACAGCACCGAACCCACCGCTCCAACCAGCAGCAGCGCACCCATCTGGCCCGAGCTGAGCTCAAGCGCTGCCGAAGCAGCGGGGATCCGGGCGGCCCAGCTCGCGAAGACAAGGCCGTTGAGCCCGAAGATGGCGAAGGTGGCCCAGACGGCGGACTTCAGGTTGGGGTTCACCCTGCCACCGTAGCCGCGTCCTTTGGTGGCTTTCAAACCGGTCCGCCCTTAGGTCCAGGCCCGGACGAAACCCGCTGGCAGGGACGAACCGGCCGCCGGCGTCCGGTGCCCGGCTCAGCGGGCCCGGGCGACCCGTCCCTCATCCCAGACGGGTTCCTTGGTCTCGTAGACCTTTCCATCGGAGCCGAAGACGAGGAACCGGTCAAAGCTGCGGGCAAACCACCGGTCGTGGGTGACGGCGAGGACGGTCCCCTCGAAGGCGTCGATGGCGTGTTCGAGTGCTTCGGCCGAGTGCAGGTCGAGGTTGTCGGTCGGCTCGTCGAGCAGCAGCAGGGTGGCGCCGGAGAGTTCGAGCAGCAGGATCTGCAGCCGCGCCTGCTGCCCGCCGGAGAGCGAGTCGTACCGCTGTTCGGCCTGTCCCGCCAGGCCGTACCGGTCGAGGACGGCCGAGGCCGCCTCCCGTCCCAGACCCGAGCGGTGCTCATCGCCGCGGTGCAGGATGTCGAGGAGGGTCCGGCCCAGCAGGTCCGGACGCGAATGGGTCTGGGCGAAGAATCCCGGACGGATGCGCGCCCCGAGCTTGACCGTCCCCTCGTGCGGCACTTCTGCGATGTCGACGTCGGACACCGGCTGGTGTTCCTTGTCCGGGTCGGTCCCGCCGCCTGCGAGCAGCCGCAGGAAGTGCGACTTGCCGGACCCGTTGGAGCCCAACACGCCGACCCGGTCGCCGAACCAGATCTCGGTGCTGAACGGCTTCATCAGGCCCGTCAGTTCCAGTTTCGAGGCCACCACCGCCCGCTTCGCCGTCCGTCCTCCGCGCAGCCGCATCGACACGTTCTGTTCCATGGGAAGGGCCTCAGGCGGGCCCGCCTCAAGGAATTTTGCCAGCCGCGTCTGCGCCGCGTGGTACCGGTTGGCCATATCGGAGCGGAACGCGGCCTTGTTCTTGTACATGTTCACGAGTTCCTTGAGCTTCAGGTGCTCCTCGTCCCACCGGCGCCGCAGCTCCTCGAACCGGGCGTTCCGGTCCTGCCGGGCCTTGAGGTAGGTTTCGAATCCTCCGCCGTGCGTCCAGGCGGACGCCCCGAGGACGCCGGGCTCAAGGGTCACGATGCGGGTGGCGGCGTTGGCCAGCAGCTCCCGGTCGTGGCTGACGAAGAGCACCGACTTGCGCGACTCGGCCAGTTTCGTCTCGAGCCAGCGCTTGCCGGGCACATCGAGGTAGTTGTCCGGCTCATCGAGCAGGAGCAGTTCGTCCGGCCCGGAGAAGAGCGCTTCAAGGACCAGGCGTTTTTGTTCACCTCCGGAGAGGGTCGATGCCGCCCGGTGCTGGGCGCGGTCGAACGGAATGCCGAGGGCCGCCATGGTCACCTCGTCCCAGGTGGTCTCCAGTTCATACCCGCCGCTGTCCCCCCAGTCGGCGATCGCCTGGGCGTAGCGCATCTGGGTGGGTTCGTCATCGATTTCCATCATGGCCAGCTCGGCGTCATCGACGGCCTTCGCCGCCCGCGCGAGGGCCGGCGGTGCGGCGGAGACCAGGAGGTCGCGGACGGTGGTGTCATCGCGCACCTGCCCCACGAACTGCCGCATGATGCCCAGGGCACCCGAGCGGGTGACCGCCCCTTCGTCGGCGGTCAGGTCTCCGGCGATGATCCGCAGCAGCGTTGTCTTGCCCGTGCCGTTGGGCCCGATCAGGGCGGTCTTGTGGCCTTCCCCGACCCGGAAGGAGACCGCATTGAGCAACTGCCGTCCGTCGGAGAGGAAATAATCAATGTTGGAAACGTCAAGGTGAGCCACCCCTAAAGTTTAGCGGCGGTCCCCGCGGCGCCCCGCTGGGCCTAGAGTGGTTCGGTAAATGCTCCGCTGGCGGCCCACCGACGCGCGCTCCGGGGCTCCGGAGACCCGAAGGGACGCGAGATGTACATGGCCAAGCGGATCGGGCGCTCAACCGGCGCGCCCGAAACCCGCGTGCCATCGGCGTCCTTTCCCCTGCGGACATCCCTGCGCAAGGCCCTGACCGAGGCGCTCCGGGGGTTCCTCCCCCTTCAGCTCGCCTCCCTGGTCCTCAACGGCGCCACCATCCTGCTGGCGCTTCCGGCCCTGTCGGCACTCTTCCGCCTCGTCCTGGCCGCATCGGGCCTGCCCCGCATCAGCGACCAGAACCTCGGGATGGTGCTGGCGCACCCCGTGGCGCTGCTGCTGATGATCCTGCTGGTGGTCGCGGCCCTCGCGGTGGTGAGCGTGCAGCTTGTCACCCTGATCGTGCTGGTCCACCGCCAGCAGTGCGCCCTGCCCCTGCAGCTGCGGCCGGTGATCGAGGACGTGGCCCGGGCCATCCGGGCGGTGGTCCACTACCAGTCCCCGCTGCTCATTTTCTATGTCCTGCTGGTCATGCCCCTGGGCGGATTCGGGCTGTTCTCCACGGTCACCCGGGGAATCGCCGTGCCGCTGTTCATCAGCGGCGAGATGCTCAAGGCACCGGTGAGCGCCGCCCTGTACGGGACGGTCCTCGCCGTCCTCCTGTATGTGAATCTCCGCCTGATCTTCACCTTCCCGCTGCTGGTGATCGAAGGAAAGTCCCCGGGCCGCGCGGTGGCCGGCAGCCTGGCAGCGACCCGCCGCCAGTCCTGGCGGATTGCCGCCGCCATCGGAATCGTCGCCGCCGGCGCCGGCGCGCTCTCGACCCTGCTGACCGAGGCTGTGGTGTTCGGCGCCGCCCTTGCGGACCGTTTCGCCCCGCCCATCGCCCCCGCCGTGGCGGCCGCCGGCTACGGCATCGCCAATGTCGGCTCCGCGGTGGTGCTGAGCTTCGCGCTCGTCGTGATCCTCCACGCCCTGACCGCCGCCTACAACCACCGGCGCGCTGGCCTTCCCGACGGGGCACCGCCGCCTGCCCCGGTGCCGCCCAACCCTCACCGGCGGGGCCGCTCCGGGCGGCGGCAGGCTGCCCTCGTGGTCCTCGGCCTGACGGTGATGGGAGCCACGGTCGTCCAGTCGGCGTCGATCCTCCCGGCGGCCGGAAGCGTGCCGGCGGACTCCGGGTCCACCAAGATCATCGCCCACCGCGGGTTCGTCGGCGGAGGCGTGGAAAACACAATCGGCGCCCTCGAGGCGGCGGCGCGGGTGCGCCCGGATTTCGTTGAGATCGACGCCCAGGAGACCCGGGACGGGCGCTTCATCCTCAGCCACGACGTCAACCTGTGGATCGTCTCAGGGCTCAACGTGAACACCTACGAGCTGACCCTCGCCGAGGCCGAGGCGATCGACGTGAGTGTCGGCGGGTACAGCGATTCGATGGTTTCCCTCATTGACTACGTCCTGCGGGCCGAGGAGCTCGGCGTGAAGCTCCTGATCGAGCTCAAGCTGCACGGGCATGAATCGCCCCAGGTGGTGGACCGGCTCCTGGCGGAGCTCGATTCGATCGGCGCGACCGGCCATCATATCTACCACTCCCTGAGCAGCGAGGTGGTCCAGGAGATCGAGGAGAAGCGGCCCGCGCTTCGGGTGGGCTACACCGTGGCCGCCAATGTCGGCACCCTGGAGGGGGAGCCGGGCGATTTCCTCGTGGTGGAGCAGTCCTTCTTCACCGAGGAACTCGCCGCCCTCGCGCGCGGCCGCGGCAAGGAGCTGTGGGTGTGGACGGTAAACGACCCCGATGCCATCCGGACGTTCCTGCGGGTGCCGGTCGACGGAATCATCACCGACCGGCCCGATGTCGTTCAAAGCGAACGGAAAAGCATCGATGACGAGCGGGGAAGCGCGCCGGGGCTGCGTGATGCCCTCGACGAGCTCAGCCTGCTGTAGAGCGGACCGGCGGCCTCACCGCGCCGGTGACAGCGGAATCAACCGGTACCCGACGCCCCGGACCGTGCGGATGAACCGCGGATTGCTGGTGTCGTCGCTGAGCTTCCGGCGGAGGTTCCGGATGTGCACCTCCACGAGGTGGTGGTCGAGCGCCCAGCCGTCCCCCCAGACCCGGTCGAGGAGTGCCTCGCGGGACCACACCCGCGACGCGCCGTCGAGCAGGGCCTCGAGGAGGTCGAACTCGATCCTCGTCAGGGCCAGCTCCTCGCCGTCGAGGCTCACGGTGCGACCCTCGACATCCATCAGCAGTCCGTTATGGCGGAGGAGGGAGGAGCCGCCGTTGGCCGCCGCGCCGGGCCCGGTGCGCGGCCGGCGGAACATCGCCGAGACGCGCGCCGTGAACTCCCGGGGGCTGAACGGTTTTCCGATGAAATCGTCGGCGCCGGTCTCCAGGCCCAGCAGCCTGTCGATCTCGTCCTGGCGCGCGGTCACCATCACGATATATGCGTCACTCATCGCCCTTGACTGGCGGCAGACCTCGACGCCGTCGAGGTCGGGAAGATTGAGGTCCAGGGTGATCAGGTCGGGCTGGTGCTCGCGCACCTTTGCGAGGCCCTCGTGCCCGGTGGCCGCCTCGAGGATCGAAAATCCCTTCAACCGCAGCGCCGTGCCCAGCAGCTCCCGGATGTCCTCGTCGTCCTCGACGATGAGGGCGGTGCGTGGTTCATGGATATCGGGCATAGCAATACCTTGCCAGAAAATTGGAGGAGCCGCTGGCCAAACTTGAGGATTCCTTGAACTTTGGCGGGTAGAAGGCCGGGCTACACTCACCGGATGGTCTCTCGCACTGTCTCGACTGTCCGCCTGCGCGGGCACACCCTCCGCATCCATTTCTCGCCCGGACCCGCGGGCAGCACCGAGCCGCCGTTTGTCCTGATCCACGGCATCGGCATGTCGCACCGCTACCTTGACCGCCTGCATGCCGAGCTCACAGCAACGGCCGACACCTATGCCGTGGACCTTCCGGGCTTCGGGCCCAACCCGTCCCCCGGCCCCGCGCTCTCCGTGGAGGACCATGCCGCCGTCCTGTCGGATCTGCTCGCCGAAGCCGGGGTGGCCCGCTGCATCCTGGTAGGGCATTCGATGGGCGCCCAGATCGCCACGGCGGCGGTCTTGCGGGATCCTCAGCGGGTCTCGGGGATCGTGCTGATCGGGCCGGTGGTGGACCGGCGGCGCCGGTCGGTCTGGCGGCAGGCGGCGGCGCTCGGGCACGACTCGCTGCGCGAACTTCCGTCAGCAAACTTCATCGTCATCACCGACTACCTCCGGACCGGCCTGCGCTGGTATCTGAAGACGCTGCGCCCCATGATGGAGTACCACCTCGAAACCGCCCTCCCCTCCGTGGAATGCCCCGTGCTGGTGATGCGTGGCTCACGGGATCCGGTGGCGCGTGAACCGTGGTGCCGGGAGCTTGCCGAGGCCGCACCCAACGGGGCCTTCAGGGAGATTCCCGGTCAGCCGCATGTCGCTCAACAGGGCGCTCCCGGGGCGGTCGCCGAAGCCATCCGGGCCTTTCTGGCCGGCCAGCGCTCCGGCGTCGGCGACTCTTCGGGTCCGGAACCCGAGCATCCCTCTTCCTAAGCACCCTTGCTTAAAGCTTTGGGCGGATCACAGGGAAAACTTGAAGATTTAGGCTCATAGTGGAGAGATAGGGATTTACAAGCGTCTGGAAGAAGTACCGTCATGCCAAACCTGAACGAGTGGTCAACAAGCCGTCTCCTCACCACCGCCGCCCGGCTGGTGGACCATGCGTGGAACGAACAACTCCTCGATATCGGCATCACCCACGCCGGCTACACCACCTTGGGTGTCCTGTCCCGTGAGGGCACCATGACCGGAGCGCGGCTCGCCCTGGCCGTGCATGTCCAGGCCCAGACCATCGGCAAGACGCTTGAGAAGCTCGAGCGGCAGGGCTTCATCTCCCGCATCCGAGACACCCGCGACCGCCGCAGCCAGCGCATCACCATCACCGAAGCAGGGCTGACGGCCCTGGCCCGGGCCCAGGACATCGAGCGGTCTCTGATGACCGGCGAGGGCCTTGAGTCCGAGGAGCTGCGAGGACTCCTGCGCGACATCGTGGTCGAACTCGCCCCGCAGCGGAGCAAGTCGGTCCAGGCCGCCGTCCAGACCGCCGTCTAGTCCCTGCCGTCCAGGCCGCCGTCTAGTCCCTGCCGTCTAGTCCCTGCCGTCTAAATCTGGGGGCAGCCGAGCGGAACCTTCCCGCTCAGCACTCCACCACATTCAGGGCGAGTCCGCCCCGGGCCGTCTCCTTGTATTTGTCCATCATGTCCGCCCCGGTATCGCGCATCGTCTTGATGGCGATATCGAGCGAGACGTGGTGCTGCCCGTCGCCGCGGACCGCCATCCGTGCGGCGGTGATGGCCTTGATCGCGCCGACCGCGTTGCGTTCGATGCAGGGGATCTGCACCAGCCCGCCGACCGGATCACAAGTCAGACCGAGGTTGTGCTCGATCCCGATCTCCGCGGCGTTTTCCACCTGCTCAGGAGTGCCCCCAAGCACCTCGGCCAGGGCGCCGGCCGCCATCGCGCAGGCGGAGCCGACCTCGCCCTGGCATCCCACCTCCGCTCCGGAAATGGACGCGTTCTTCTTGAACAGGGACCCGACGGCGGTGGCGGCCAGCAGGAAGCGTCCGACGCCGTCGTCGCTGGCGCCGGGAACGAAGTCGACGTAGTACTTGAGGACGGCCGGGATGATGCCGGCGGCACCGTTGGTGGGCGCGGTGACCACGCGCCCTCCGGCCGCGTTCTCCTCATTGACCGCCAGCGCGAACAGGGTCACCCATTCCATGGTGCCGAGCCGGTCCTCGGGGTCGTTCACCTTCTCCAAGAGTTCCAGCTGGCGGGCGGCCCGCCGCCGTACGGCGAGCCCTCCGGGCAGGACGCCGCCGGTGCTGGTTCCCCGGCGGATGGTGTCCTGCATGACCTCCCAGATCTGCAGCAGGCCCGCCCGGACCTCCTCCTCGCTCCGGAAGGCCTTCTCATTGGCGAGCACGATCTCGGAAAACGACATATCGTGCTTGCGGCATAGTTCAAGCAGCTGGTCCGCTGTATTGAACGGGAAGGGCACGACGATCTCAGGACCGGGCTGCGTCTCGACGCCGATCTGGTTCTCGTCGAGGACGAATCCGCCTCCTACCGAGAAGTAGTCACGCGCCCGAAGCAGGGTTCCCTCGGCGTCCCAGGCCTGGAAACGCATTCCGTTGGTGTGATATTCAAGCCGCTGACGCCGGTGCAGGATGAGGTCCCGGTCGGGATCGAAGCCGATGGCACGTTCTCCGGCAAGGTGCAGCGACTTCAGCTCGCCGATGCGTCCCACCCGTTCGTCGGCGGTGGCCGGATCGACGAGATGGGGCTGGCTTCCCTCAAGACCAAGCAGGATCGCCTTCACCGTGCCGTGACCGTGCCCGGTGACGCCGAGCGATCCGAAGAGCTCGACCTGGAGGCGGTCGACCCGCCCGAGCAGGTCCTCCTCCCGCAGCAGTTCCGTGTACAGGTAGGCGGCCGTCATCGGCCCGCCGGTGTGTGAACTGGACGGGCCGATGCCGATCTTGAACAGGTCGAAGGCGCTGATGGTCACTGAAGTCCCCCTGGTGCAATGGAGCCGTCGATCGGCATCACTTGGCGCGCTTGTAGAACGGTGTCTCCACGACGGTGAAGGGCTCAGGGCGCCCACGGAGGTCGACCTGAACTTCGGTGCCGGGCTCCGCGAGGGCCGAGTCGACGTAGGCCAGCGCCACCGGGTAGCCGAGGGTGGGGCTGGGCAGCCCCGAGGTCACCGTGCCCACGGCTACGCCGTCAACGACGACGTCGTAACCGGCGCGCGCGGAGCGCCGGCCGGTGCCGCGCAGCCCGACCAGGCGGCGTGCCGGCCCGGCGGCCTTCAACGGCTCCAGGACGGAGCGGCCCACGAAGTCCTCGGTCTTCTTGAGGCTCACCACCGGGCCGAGGCCGGCCTCGAAGGGGTTGGTTGAGAGGCCGAGCTCGTTTCCGTAGAGCGGCATGCCGGCCTCGAGGCGGAGGGAGTCCCGGGCGGCAAGGCCGCACGGGATGAGGCCGTGGCCCGCACCCGCCTCGAGGGCCGCATCCCAGACGCGCACCGCGAAGGAGTTGCCGACAAACAGCTCGAATCCGTCCTCGCCGGTGTACCCGGTGCGTGCCAGCAGGACCGGCACTCCGGCCAGTTCGACCTCGACGGCGGCGTAGTAGCGCAGCGAGGTGATGGCCTCGGCGTCGCCAGGGGCCGCCATCGCCAGCAGGATCGCCTCGGCATTGGGCCCCTGGACGGCCACCAGCGCGGTGGACTCCGACTGGTCCTCCACCATGGCGTCGAAGTCGGCCGCGCGGTCGCGCAGCTCGGAAGCGACGGTGTCGGCGTTGGAGGCGTTGGGCACCACGAGGAAGCGGTCCTCGGCCAGGCGGTAGGTGATGAGGTCATCGATCACGCCGCCGTCGGCGTTGCAGATGAGGGAGTACTTCGCCTTCCCGACCGGCATCACCGCCAGGTTGCCCACGAGCGCGTAGTTGAGGAACTCGGCCGCCTGGGGTCCGGTGACCAGGACCTCACCCATGTGGGAGAGGTCGAACAGGCCGGCGGCCCGGCGGACCGTGTGGTGTTCTTCGAGCTCGCTGCCGTACTTCAGCGGCATCTGCCAGCCCCCGAAATCGGTAAAGGAGGCACCGAGGGCTTCGTGCCGGGTGTAGAGCGGGGTCTGCTTGGGCATTGGGTTTAGTCCTCGAAGGCTTCGATGGGAGGGCAGGAGCACACCAGGTTGCGGTCGCCGTGGGCGCCGTCGATGCGCCGGACCGGCGGGAAGTACTTGTCGTGCCGCAGGGAGCGCAGCGGGTAGGCGGCGAGCTCGCGGGGGTAGGACTGCTTCCAGTCGTCTCCGATGAGCGTGGTCGCCGTGTGCGGGGCCTGGCGCAGCGGGCTTTCCTCGACGGTCCACTCGCCGTCGGCGACCCGGTCGATCTCGCCCTTGATGGCGATCATGGCGTCGATGAACCGGTCGAGCTCGGCGAGGTTCTCCGACTCGGTGGGCTCCACCATCAGGGTTCCCGCCACCGGGAAGGACAGCGTGGGCGCATGGAAACCGTAGTCGATGAGCCGCTTGGCGACGTCCTCGGCGGTGACCCCCGTCTTCGCGGTGAGCGGGCGCAGGTCGAGGATGCACTCGTGCGCCACCAGCCCCTGTGCCCCGGTGTAAAGCACGGGGAAGTGCTCGTTGAGGCGCGCGGCGATGTAGTTCGCGGCGAGCAGGGCGTGCGCGGTGGCGCTGGTCAGGCCCTCGGCGCCCATCAGGGCCACATACGCCCAGGAGATGGGAAGGACTCCGGCCGAGCCGTACATGGACGCCGATACGGGGGCGCCGCCGGCGGCCTCGTCGGTGGTGATGTCCCGGTTCGCGTCCCCGGGCAGGAAGTCGATGAGGTGCTCGGCCACGGCGACCGGCCCGACGCCGGGGCCGCCGCCGCCGTGCGGGATGCAGAACGTCTTGTGCAGGTTCAGGTGCGAGACGTCGCCGCCGAACTCACCCGGCTTGGCCAGCCCCACGAGGGCGTTGAGGTTCGCGCCGTCGATGTAGACCTGTCCGCCGGCCGCGTGCACCTGCTCGCAGACCCAGCGGACATCCTCCTCGAACACACCGTGTGTCGAGGGGTAGGTGATCATGATCGCGGAGAGGTTCTCGGCGTGCTGCTCGATCTTCGCCTTGAGGTCGTCGTGGTCGATATTGCCGTTGGCGGCCGTGGCCACGACAACCACCTTCATACCGGCGAGGACGGCGGAGGCGGCGTTGGTGCCGTGCGCCGAGGAGGGGATAAGGCACACCGTGCGGTTCTCGTCGCCGCGTGAGCGGTGGTAGCCACGGATGGCGAGCAGGCCCGCGAGCTCACCCTGCGAGCCGGCGTTGGGCTGCAGGGACACCTTGGCGTAGCCGGTGATCTCGGCCAGGCGCTCCTCGAGGTCGGTGATGAGTTCGCGCCACCCCTCGGTCTGCGCGGTGGGCGCGAACGGGTGGATCGAGGCGAACTCGGGCCAGGAGATCGCTTCCATCTCCACCGTGGCATTGAGCTTCATGGTGCACGAGCCCAGCGGGATCATCGTGCGGTCGAGGGCCAGGTCGCGGTCGGAGAGGCGGCGCAGGTAGCGCAGCATCGCAGTTTCCGAACGGTGCAGCGAGAACACCGGGTGGGTCATGTAGGCCGAGGTGCGGCGCAGTCCGGCCGGGATCCGGGTCCCGGTGTCCGCTGACCCGGAACCGGCGTCGCTGCCGGCGCCGAAAACACCGGCGACGGCGGCGATGTGGTCCTCGGTGGTGGTCTCATCGCAGGAGATGCCGAGGTGGTCCGCGTCGACGCGGCGCAGGTTGTAGCCGAGCTCCTCGGCACGGTCCGCGAGTTCGGCGGCCCGGCCGGGCACGCGGACCAGCAGGGTGTCGAAGAAGGTGTCGTGGACGATCTGCGCTCCGGTGGCGGTCAGCCGGCCGGCAAGGTCGACGGCGCGCCGGTGGGTCTGCTCGGCGATTGCCTTCAGGCCCTCGGGGCCGTGGTAGACCCCGTACATGCTTGCGGTGATGGCCAGCAGCGCCTGGGCGGTGCAGATGTTCGACGTCGCCTTTTCGCGGCGGATGTGCTGCTCGCGGGTCTGGAGGGCCAGCCGGTAGGCGGGGGCGCCGTCGGCGTCCTTGGACACCCCGACCAGGCGGCCGGGCAGCATGCGCTCGAGGCCCTTGCGCACCGCCATGTAGGCGGCGTGGGGTCCGCCGAAGAACAGGGGAACGCCAAGGCGCTGGGCGGAGCCGACGGCGATGTCGGCGCCCTGCTCGCCCGGGGCGGTGATCAGGGTCAGGGCCAGCAGGTCGGCGGCGACCGTGACGAGGACCCCGCGCTCCTTGGCGGCGGCGATGACCGCGGTGTAGTCGCGCAGGGCACCGGAGGCACCCGGCTGCTGGAGGACGACGCCGTTGATGTCGCCCTCGGGCAGGCCCTGGGCTAGGTCGGCGATCTCGACCTCGAAGCCGAGCGCCTCGGCGCGGCCGCGGACCACGGCGACGGTCTGCGGGAGGCAGTCGGCGTCGAGGACGGTGCGGCCTGACTTGTTCTTGCCCGAGCGGCGCATCAGCAGCACGGCCTCGGCGACGGCCGAGGCTTCATCGAGCAGCGACGCGTTGGCGATGTCCAGGGCGGTGAGGTCCTGGACCATGGTCTGGAAGTTGAGGAGGGCCTCAAGGCGGCCCTGGGAGATTTCCGGCTGGTAGGGCGTGTAGGCGGTGTACCAGGCGGGGGATTCGAGGACGTTGCGGCGGATCACCGGAGGAGTGACGGTGTCGAAATAGCCCTGGCCGATCATCTGCACAGCGGTCTTGTTGCGGCCGGCGATCCGGCGCAGCTGCGCCAGCACCTCGGGTTCGCTGAGCGCAGCAGGAAGATCAAGGGCCTTGGCGGACCGGATGCTTGCCGGAACGGCGACGTCGACGAGCTTGTCGATGCTGGGGTATCCGAGGACCGACAGCATCTGCGCGGCGTCGGAGGTGCGCGGACCGATGTGGCGGTCGGCGAAGGTGGAAGCCAGGTCGGCATGGGCGGTCATGGAAACTCCGTACGTTCAAGCGCTGGAAGCGCGTCCCTTTTCGAGTTCCTCCCCGCTCTGTGTCTTGGACCTGAGAGTTTCCGCAGGGCTCCGTGCCTGCTTGCACCTTCGGTGAGCGCTGCCTGCCCTTGGGCCGGTGCGCTGCTTTCCAGAGTTGCCTAACCGCAGCGGTACTGGGCCTGAGAGATTCCTGGGGAGGATTTGCTCCTACGGCGCCTGCCGAGTGGATATTCGCGGCAGGACTCTCCCGCTGCAGGTCAAAGGCATATGAAATTGTGGTCGAAACCACATCGATCCTACCTTGGCAACCCCCGGCCGGGCAAAGGCGCTCGACGGACGGCGGCGCTGCTCAGGATCACTGTTTAGAGGCGTTCGTCGGTGGCGGTGTCGGGCTGGAAGTCGAAGTACTTGGCGAGGAGGTCGGAGAACACCGGCTCGCCGGGGGCGGCCCGGTGGAAGAGGGTCGCGCTCGAATGCAGTTTCCGGGCGTCGATGCCGCCGAAGACCGCTTCCGCGCTGTGCCCCGGCAGCGCGGCGGCCGCGGCGGCGCATTCGAGCAGCCGGGGCCCGAGGACGGGGTGGGCGAGATAGGCCTGCGCCTCGGCGAGGGAGGAGATGGCAAACTCGCGGGCCGTCGCGCTGCTCCCGAGGCCCTGGATCTGGGGAAAGACGAACCACATCCAGTGGCTCTGCTTGCGTCCGGCTCGGATTTCGCCAAGGGCCCGCGGGTAGGTGCCGCCCGCGTCCTGGGCGGTAACGAACCGTTCCAGGCGGTAGGGGTCGCCTGCTGTCTGAGCGTCCATCGGTGCCTCCTGTGCGTTCTCGTATGGAATGACTCGATTGTCAGCCGATTCCCAGTTCGGGCATTCCCAGCCCGAACTCGCGCCGCAGGGCGAGCTTCGCGGCGTGGAATCCGGCCATGCCGTGGACGCCCGGTCCAGGCGGGGCCGACTGGGAGCAGAGGTAGACCCCCTTCAGCGGGGTGGCCCACGGGTGGGTGGACAGGACCGGGCGGGCGATCATCTGGCGGAGGTCGACTGCGCCCGAGCCGAAGTCGCCGCCGACATAGTTTTCGTTGTACTCCCCGAGTTGGGCGGCCGTCGAGGAGTGCGAGTCGAGAATCAGGTCCCGGAAGCCGGGGGCGAAGCGTTCGATCTGGGCTGTGATGGCCTCGGTCATGTCCGTCGTGGAGCCGCGGGGCACGTGGCAGTAGGTCCAGAGGGTGTGCCGGCCAGCCGGCGCCCGGGTCGGGTCGAACAGCGACGGCTGGGAGACAAGGACGTAGGGGCGCTCCGGGTGGCGTCCCGCCTTGACGTCCGCCTCGGCCGCCGCCACCTCGGCCCGGGTTCCGCCAAGGTGGACGGTGCCGGCCCGGGCCACCTCCGAATTGGTCCACGGCACGGGGCCGGAGAGCAGGAAATCGACCTTGCAGGCCGCGTTGCCGAAGCGGAACCTGCGCAGCGCCCGCGCGTACCCTCCCGGAAGCCGTCCCCGCGCCATCTCCACAAGCGCGGGCGGGGCGATGTCCAGCAGGACCGCCCTGGCACCGCCGAGCTCCGCGAGGGAGCGCACCCGGGAACCGGTGATGATCTCGCCGCCATGGTCTTCGATGTCCCGGGCCATGGCGTCGGCAATCGCCTGGGAACCGCCGACGGGGATGGCCCACCCGCCCGCGTGAGCAAGCAGGCCGAGGACCATTCCGGCTCCGGCGGCCGTGAGCGAGGGAAGCGGTCCGACGGGGTGCGCCATGACCCCGGTCAGCATCGCCGGGGCCTCCTCGCCCCGGAACCGCCGGTTCCAGGCCGGCGAGCCCTGGTCGAGTACGGCCGCCGCGAGCCGCGCCGCGGCCAGCGGGTTCTTCGGCACGCGCAGCAGGTGGTTCAGGGTCAGCGCGAGGATGCCGTCCCGGGAATCGATAAGGGGCTGCATCAGCCGCCGGTACGCCGGGCCGTCAGCACCCAGTTCCGCCACGGTCCGGTCCAGGCTGCGGTAAGCGATCCCCGCCCTCCCGGAATCGAGCGGGTGGGCGTAGGAGACCTCGGGGATGGCGAACCCGATGCGGCGGCGAAGCTCGAAGGAGGTGAAGAACTCCGAGGCAAGCGCCATGGGGTGGACCGCCGAGCAGACGTCGTGGACCGCCCCGTCCTCCATCAGCGGGAGGGTGCGCGATCCGCCTCCGATGGTCGCCGCCGATTCGTGCACGCGGACGCTCAGACCGGCCCGGGCCAACACCACGCCCGCTGCCAGCCCGTTGGGCCCGGAACCGACAACCTCGACGTCAACCATCGGTTCTCACTTTCCTCAGGCGGGCCGTGCGTCAGTCGCGGGCTGGACGTCAGTGTTTGGCTGGACGTCAGTCGCGGGCTGGACGTCAGTGCCGGGCTGGGCGGGCGCGGCGGTGGCCGGCCCGACCTTGGCGGCGATGGTGCCGCGCGCGGCGGCCAGCGCCTTCCGTGCAGCCCGCACCTGTCCCGGCAGGCTCCGCCGGGCGCGGAGGGCCGCACCGAGGGTCCGGTACTGCAGCGGCTTTACGGGCAGGTCATACGTCGTGGGCACCACGACGACGTTCTTGGAGAAGTTCCGCTTGAAGGTGGTGACGTTTGCGAGCTGCGGGTAGTTCTCGCTGACGATGCCGGTCAGGGCGCAGGTGCGGTTGCCCGCGGCCTTGAGCTCCCGGAAGGCTTCCCAGAGCAGGAGGTAGGGCGCGAAGATCTTGCGGGCCTGCTGGGTGCTTCCGGCGAAGTAGTAGACCGCGGAGCCCCGGTACTCGCTGGTGATGAGCCAGCTCACCGGCTTTCCGTCGAGGTAGGCGACGAGCAGGCGGAGGTAGTCGCCCAGTTCGGTCAAGAGCGTTTCGTAGTAGTCGGACGCGAAGCTTTCGAATCCATCGCGTTCGGCGGTCTCCCTCATGATGGGGAAAAGGTCCTGCCGGAAGGTTTCGCTCCATAGCTCGCGAGGAATACTTCGGACTTCGACCCCGGATTTCTGGGCACGACGGATGCTGTTGCGGGCGTTGGGCTTGAAGCTCCGGAACAGGTCCTTTTCTTCCGGCGCGAGATCGACAACAATCTCCCGCTCGAACCAGCCGTGCTCCAGCGGGCCCTCCGCCGGCGGCTGCGGCGTCGATACCTGCATCCGTATATACAGCGGATCGACCCCGGAATCGGCCGCGAACTGCGAAAGGACAGTCGTCATCAGGGTGCGTTCGGCAGCCGGCGTCCGTTCCGCGAACCACACAGGCCCGTTGACCACCACAAGGGAGGTCCTCAGACGCCGTTGGATGAGGAGGTAGCTGGCGACGGCAACGAGTGTTTCGCCGTCGTAGTACGCCCAGATCCCGTAGGGGCGGCGACCCAGCGCGGTCTCGAACCCGGCCCAGTCTGGAGTCTGCTCAAGCGGAACGACCACGTCGGGGTACCCGCCGACGAGCCGGTCGAAATCCTCCGGGCCAAGTTTTTCGTATCGGAATGAAGCTGCGCTCACGTGGGTTCTTTCGCTGGGAATCCGTGCTCGCCCCAGCCTACCCGAGCCATCCGCAGCATCGACGGGGCCCGTACGGACCGGGTGCGGTGAACGGGGAGCCTGCAAGGTTGATAGAGTCCAACCGGCATACGCCCAAATGGACGTAGACTGGACATTCTCTGCCCGACCCTCTGTTACGGGGCTGAACGGGCCTATTACACTTCAGCGTGCTTTTTGAGGAGAACTGTGGGAACTAACCCCATCCGGGTGGCAATCATCGGCGTCGGCAACTGTGCCGCGTCCCTTGTACAGGGCGTGCACTACTACCGGGACGCGGATCCGTCGGCCAAGGTCCCCGGCCTGATGCACGTCAAGTTCGGCGATTACCACGTCAGCGACGTGCAGTTCGTCGCGGCCTTCGACGTCGACGGCAAGAAGGTCGGCCACGATCTCGCCGAAGCGATCGGTGCCAGCGAGAACAACACCATCAAGATCGCCGACGTCCCCCCGACCGGCGTGATCGTGCAGCGCGGCCACACCCTCGACGGCCTGGGCAAGTACTACCGCGAGACCATCGTGGAATCCGACGAGGAACCGGTCGACATCGTGGGCCAGCTCAAGGCCACCAAGGCCGATGTCCTCGTCTGCTACCTGCCGGTGGGCTCGGAGCACGCCGCGAAATACTACGCCCAGTGCGCCATCGACGCAGGTGTAGCCTTCGTCAATGCCCTGCCCGTCTTCATCGCGGGGACCAAGGAATGGGCCGACAAGTTCACCGCCGCCGGCGTGCCGATCGTCGGCGACGACATCAAGAGCCAGATCGGCGCAACCATCACGCACCGCGTGATGGCGAAGCTCTTCGAAGACCGCGGCGTGACCCTGGACCGCACGTACCAGCTGAACGTCGGCGGCAACATGGACTTCAAGAACATGCTCGAGCGCGACCGCCTGGAGTCCAAGAAGATTTCAAAGACCCAGGCCGTCACCTCGAACGTGAAGGCCGAACTTCACGCCGACGATGTTCACATCGGCCCCTCGGACTACGTGGCCTGGCTCGACGACCGGAAGTGGGCGTTCGTCCGCCTCGAGGGCCGCAACTTCGGTGACGCCCCGGTGTCGCTCGAATACAAGCTCGAGGTGTGGGATTCCCCCAACTCCGCCGGTGTCATCATCGACGCCATCCGGGCGGCGAAGATCGCCCTCGACCGTGGCGTCGGCGGTCCGATCCTGTCGGCGTCGAGCTACTTCATGAAGTCCCCGCCTGAGCAGTACGCGGATGACATTGCCCACGAAAAGGTCGAGGCGTTCATCCGCGGAGACATCGAGCGTTAGACTCCGCCCAAGGTAGGTTCCGGCCGTCTTCCTGGTTCAGGCAGGCGGCCGGACCGTTTAAGGCACGGCAGGTTCAGGCCCCGCCACTCAATGCGCGGCCGGTCCGATTCCGCCCACCGACCGCAGCCGGTCGGTGGGCATATCCGGACATGCCCACCGGTCGCGTCCGGTCGGCGGGCAGGGGCCTAGAAGAGCCCGACCGCGTTGCCGTCGGCGTCGACGTCCATGCCGAGGGCTCCGGGGACCTTTGGCAGCCCCGGCATCGTCATGATCGCTCCGGTGAGGGCGATGATGAATCCGGCACCGGTCCTTGGGATGAGGTCCCGGACGTGCACCGTGAATCCGGTGGGTGCTCCGAGCCGGGTTGCGTCATCGGAGAACGAGTATTGGGTCTTGGCCATGCACACCGGCAGTTCGCCCCAGCCGTTCGCCTCGATCTCGGCGAGGCGACGCAGAGCAGGCACCGAGAAGTCGACATTGTCGGCTCCGTAGATCTCCTGCACAATGGTCCGGATCTTTTCCTCCACCGGCTGCTCCAGCGGGTACAAATGGCGGAAGTCCGCCGGTTGGTCGAGGGCGGCCAGGACGGCGGCGGCCAGGTCGTCTCCCCCGGGTCCGCCGCCGCCCTGGCCCCACACGTCGGCGACGGCGGCGGCGATGCCCTGCGAGGCGCACCAGCCCAGCAGCCAGTCGAGCTCGGCGTCGCCGTCGGTGGCGAAGCGGTTGATCGCCACGACCGGGGAAAATCCGAACTTCTCAACATTGCGTACGTGCCGCAGCAGGTTGGCGGTGCCCGCCTCGAGCGCCGCGGCATCCGGTTCAGCCAGGTCCGCCTTGTCCACGCCGCCGTGCATCTTCAGTGCGCGGATGGTGGCCACGATCACGACGGCGTCGGGTGCGACGTCGGCCGCGCGGGCCTTGATGTCGAGGAACTTTTCGGCGCCCAGGTCGGCCCCGAAACCGGCCTCGGTGACGACGATGTCGGCCAGGCGCCGGGCGGTCTGGGTGGCAACCACGGAGTTGCAGCCGTGGGCGATATTGGCGAACGGCCCGCCATGCACCAGGGCGGGGGTCCCGGCGATCGTCTGGACGAGGTTCGGCTTGAAGGCGTCCTTCAGCAGCAGGGTCAGCGCCCCCTCGACCCCCAGCTGGGCGACGGTGAGCGGCTTGCGGTCGTAGGAGTAGCCGAAGGTGATGCGCGAGAGCCGCTCCCGCAGGTCGGCGAGGTCGGTGGCCAGACAGAACACCGCCATGATCTCGGAGGCGGCCGTGATGTCGAAGCCGTCCTGACGGGGCGTGCCCTCCGCCGGACCGCCGAGGCCCACCACGACGCTGCGCAACGACCGGTCGTTCATATCGAGGACCCTCCGGAAGGTGACCCGCCGCGGGTCGATGTTCAGCGGGTTGCCCTGATGAATTGAGTTGTCCACGAGCGCCGCGAGCGCGTTGTTCGCCGACGTGATGGCGTGGAAGTCCCCGGTGAAGTGGAGGTTGATCTCGTCCATGGGCAGCACCTGGGAGTATCCGCCGCCGGCGGCGCCTCCCTTCATCCCAAGCACCGGGCCGAGGGAAGGCTCCCGCAGGGCGATCATCACGTGCTGACCGGCCCGGGCGAGGGAGTCGGCGAGCCCCACGGTGCAGGTCGACTTCCCCTCGCCGGCGGGGGTTGGGCTCATGGCGCTCACCAGCACGACCCGCCCGGGGCGCCCGGGCCGATTCGCGAGGCGGGTGGGATCGATCTTCGCCTTATACCGGCCGTAGGGCTCCAGGGCGTCCCGCGGGACCCCCGCCGCATCGGCAATTTCCTCGATGGGTCGGATCGCCGCGCGGCGCGCAATCTCCAGGTCGCTCATGGGGCCAACCTATCAGCGCAGTGCCGGCGCTCCGGCAAGCCCTGCCCGCTCCAGAACATATTCCGTTAGCGGCATGTACAGGACGGGCGGCACATTGTCGTCGAGGGGGACCGCCACCTCGAGCTGGCCTTCGGCTTCGGACACGAAGAGGCCGGGGTCGTTGCAGTCGGCGAATCCGAGTGCCGGCACGCCGGCGGCCGCGGCTTCTCCCGCCCAGCCGTGGTCGGCGACCACGAGCTCGGGTCCCGGCCTGCCGGCGGCAGCGAGGGACTCGAGCACGAGGCGCATTGGCTGCGGGTAGTGGGTGTGCATCAGGTTCCCGTGCTGGTGCCAGGCCAGGACCCCCTGGACCTGGCGGACGTCGCCCTCCCGGAACCGGATTCCGTGCGGGATCTCCATCACCTCGGCGCCGGCCTGTGCGGCGGCGGACGCGAGGGCCGCGTGGACCGGAAGGAGACCCCCGGGATGGCCCGTGGCGAAGAGGATGCGTTCCCCGGCCCGGACCGAGCGGCCCAGCCGGTCCGCGAATCGGTCGAGTGCGGCCACGCACTTGGCGGCGTCGATGGTGTCCTGGCCGGTGGTGTGGGACGGGTCGGCACTGGTCCCGACCTTCTCGTGCATCAGGGTGAAGACCTCGTCGAAGGTCCAGGGGCGCGTGGTGCGCACGCCGAACTCGAGGTGCTCATTCCCGTCGAGGAATCGACGCATGTGGTCGAGGTTGTTCTCCCGCGGGGTGGCCACCTCCCCGGTGATGCGGACGGAATCGAGGTAGCTGGCAAGTTCTTCGCGGTTCACCGTCCTATCCTAGGGCGGCCGTATCACCGCGCCGCAACGGAGGAGAAGCGCTCCACGGCGGTGCGGTAGCTCTGGGCCGTCAGCAGGGCGGTGCGCTGCCAGCCAAAGGCAAGCGCGTGCACGGCGGCACCGCGCCCGAGCGCCTCCCGGTAGGCGGTGTCGTCGAACAGCTTTTCAAGGGCGGCCGACCACCCCCCGGCGGAGTGGCCCTCAACGAGCAGGCCCGTCCGGCCGTCGCTCACGGCCTGGGGCAGCCCGCCCACATTGGCGGCAAGGACCGGTGTGCCGCAGGCCTGCGCCTCGAGCGCCACAAGTCCGAAGGATTCGCTGAAGGAGGGCATGACGACGACGTCGGCCGCACGGAACCAGTGGGCGAGCTGGGCGGCCTTGACCGGCGGATACAGCCGCACTATGTCATGGAGCCCGGCGTCATCGATCAGCGGCTGCAGCTTCAGGGCGTCCGAGCCGCTGCGTGAGCCGAGGATGCTGACGGTCAGGGGGATGTCGGGTCGGCGCTCCACGAGCTCGCGCACCGCGGCCACAAGCACCTGCGGTCCCTTGAGCTTCTGGATTCGTCCCGCGAACACCACATGGAAGGAACGCTCGGGGAACTGCAGCAGGGACCGGGAGACCTCACGCGAGCCGGGATTGAATGTTTCGAGATCGACGCCGGGGGCCACCACGTCGATCCTCTCGGCGTGCGCCCCGTAGAGGGATTCAAGCTCCGAGGCCTCCGTCGAGGTGTTCGCGATCAGGCGCGCGGCTCCGGAGACGACGGCCTGCTCACCGCTGACCCGTACCGGCGGTTCCGCCGTGCCAAGGTTCTTCATCCTCAGGTTCTTGACCTTCGCCATGGTGTGCATGGAGTGGACGAGGGGCAGTCTCAGCTTGCGGGCGACGGTCAGGCCCACCGTTCCGGACACCCAGTAGTGGGAGTGAAGCACGTCGACGCCGCCGCCGGCCAGGGCGCCTGCGACTTCGGTCAGGGCCGCCGTGAAGGACCCGGTCAGCTGGGGAAGGGCTTCCTTCGGAATGCGGTGGGGCGGGCCGGCGGCCAGGTGATGCACCCGGACGCCGTCCGCCATCTCTTCCCAGGAGGGCCGCTCCTCGCCCGTCCTTCGGGTGAAGATGTCGACTTCGACACCCACCCTCGCCAACTCCAGCGCCACGGAACGCACGTAGACGTTCATGCCGCCGGCGTCACCGGCTCCCGGCTGTTCGAGGGGGGAGGTATGGAGGGACAACATCGCCACACGTCTCACGGGGGGCATCGTTCCTCCTCTCCCCATGGTCCGCTTGCGACTAGCGTCTTGAACGATACAACGCCGCGGGGCGCCTCCACATTCCTCCGGCCGGGAGGCCGGTGCTCACCGGATGTTCAGGAAGTGCTGGGGCAGGAGGAGGCGGTCCGCACTTTCGCGTGCGGATCCCGCTTCGGGGCCCTGGATCTGCTGCCAGCGGGCGAAATTCCGCCGGAGCGCCCTCAGCGTTCGCTTCACCTGCCGCTTCCGATGGAAGCCCGGCATGGCCGTCGAGCCCTGTCCGCCGCCCAGGGAGGTGCGGCTGACCGCGTCGGATGGCACAGCGGGAAGGACGGTGAATGATCCGGACATGATGAATTGTCCAGCCTTGGGCATTTCTACATTTGAGGGTAATTGGTCATAAAGGGATTGGGACTTTGACACGGTTATCCTTCGGCAAGGGGAATTAAGAGGAAAGAATTAATAATCCGCGGCGCGGCAATACCGGGGAGGAGCAGCGGAAGAAAGACCGCCGTTCAGGTGGTTCAGGATGCCCCGGAAGGCGGCGTGCAGGCGCCGTGCAGGCGCAGGGGCCGCTAGTGGCCGCGGATGACGAAGGTCGGATTGGGTCCGCGGGTCAGAAGGCCGCTCGACATGTTATTCACAATCCCTACCTCCTGTCCGAAAGATAACTAGTAGAACCGTAGGCCCTGGTCCTCTCTGGGGAATGTCCCGGAGGACCAGCGGCTCGACAGTCAATCTACCCCATGCGGAGGCGCTGGCATAGGGGTCGAACTAATTAATTCAAAAATTTCTTGGTTTATTTCCCCTAGAGATTCCACTGAACAATGGCCGGGGTGTGCTTATCCCAGCCCAGGGAGCAGACAGCCGCGGTGCCGAGGACGAACCGCCGCCCCTCCACCGGAGCGAACTCAAGCCAGCGGGCAGCCACAACGCGGAGGAAGTGTCCGTGTGCGACCAGCAGGGCGTTCTGGACCGGCGGAGCATCGGGGTCGTTGTCCGCCGGGGTGTGGCAGCCGGCCTGGACGCGCGAGATGATGCGGTCGGCCCGTGCCGCAACCTGTTCCAGACTCTCCCCGTTGGGGGCGCCGTCCTTCCAGATCAGGTAGTCGGGGTTCTCCCGGCGTACCTGGGCGCTGTTGCGGCCCTCATTGTCCCCGTAATCCCATTCGTGGGCGTGCGGAACGATCTCGGGGTTGGGGAATCCTGCCAGCTCGGCGGTCCGGACGGCACGCTGGAGCGGCGAGCTCATCACCAGGTCGAAGTCGATGCCGGCGAGGTGCCGCTTTGCCTCAAGCGCCTGGTCCTCACCGAACGGCGTCAGCGGCAGGTCCGTGAGGCCTGTGTAGTTTCCGTCCCGGGACCACTCGGTCTCGCCGTGGCGGAGCAGCCACAACCGCGGCAGCGGGGTGCCTGCGGGGGTGGGATCGGGCTGGGCTGCCCCTGTGAGCGGACTCATAGTATCTCCTTTGATTCAGGCTGGTGTGACCACCAGCTGCGGAGCCGGGCCTCGGCGGTTGCCGGGTCCAACGGTCCGTGTTCCATGCGCTCCTCGAGGAGATAGCGGTAGGCGCGCCCCACCACCGGGCCAGGTGTTATTCCGAGGAGGGCCATGATCTGCGCGCCGTCCAGGTCGGGGCGGATCATGGCAAGTTCTTCCTGCTCGGCCAGAGCGGAGATGCGGGCCTCAAGGTCGTCGTAGGCAAAGGCAAGCCGTTCCACCTGGCGCCGGTTTCGCGTTGTCACATCCGAGCGGACCAGCCGGTGGAGCCGCTCCAGCAGCGGCCCCGCATCGGTGACATAGCGGCGCACGGCTGAATCGGTCCAACCGGCCTCGCCGTAGCCGTAGAACCGCATGTGCAGTTCGACGAGGCGGGACACGGCCTTGATGGTGTCGTTGTCGAAGCGCAGCGCGCGCATACGGCGGGCGGTGAGCTTGGCGCCCACCGCGTCGTGGTGGCGGAAGCTGACGGCGTTTCCGGGGCCGAACTTCCGGGTGGCCGGCTTCCCGATGTCATGGAGCAGCGCTGCGAAGCGCAGGACGAAGTCCGGTCCCGGGACGGACCCGTCGGCATCGGTTTCCAGCGCGCAGGCCTGCTCGAGGACGGTGAGGGAGTGCCGGTAGACGTCCTTGTGCCGGTGATGCTCGTCGATCTCGAGCCGCAGCGCGGACACCTCGGGAAGCACGTGGTCGGCCAGTCCCGTCTCGACGAGGAGGTCGATGCCGCGGACGGGAGCGCGGCCGTTGATCAGCTTGACGAGTTCGTCCCGGATCCGCTCGGCCGAGATGATTCCGATCCGCTCCGCCATGGCCGTCATCGCCTCGGCCACCTCCGGAGCGACGCTCACTCCGAGCTGGGAGGCGAAGCGGGCCGCGCGCATCATCCTCAGCGGATCGTCGGAGAACGACGACGACGGCGCGCCCGGGGTGCGCAGGACGCCCGCGTGCAGATCCTTCACCCCGCCAAAGGGGTCGACGAGCTCCATTGCCGGAAGGGTCAGGGCCATCGCGTTGATGGTAAAATCGCGCCGGAGCAGGTCCTCCTCGAGGTTCGAACCGAAGGCCACGGACGGGTTCCGTGAACCAGGGTCATACGCGTCGGCGCGGTAGGTGGTGACTTCGATCTGGTGTGAGCCCCGGCGCAGCCCGATGGTGCCGAAAGCCCGGCCGATCTCCCAGTAGGCGTCCGCCCAGCCCCGGATTACGGCGAGGGTCTGGTCCGGATCGGCATTGGTCGTGAAGTCGAGGTCCGGGGAGCTCCGGCCAAGGAAGAGGTCGCGGACCGGTCCCCCGACCAGTGAAAGCTCGTAGCCGGCCTGGCTGAAGAGCTCTCCCAGCTCGGTAACGACCGGCGGGAGCGGCGTGGTCAGGGTCGATTTGTCCAACGGGTGCACCATAGTCCCTTAAGCGTGCCAGATCGGGGGCCAAATTCCATGCCGGGGCCGCCCGCCGCCTCCGCTGCGGCCCGCCGGCAGCCCCAACTGTTCGGGTCGGCCCGGCCTGCCGTCGTCATTGCCTGCCGTTAAAGATCGTTAGAGTGGTCTGCATGGACCGACCCGTTCCAAGTGCACCTAAACGCACCCCGTTGACAGTGTCAATGGGAAGCCCGGGCACGCCTGCACCGCAGCACCAGCTGCCTACGGTGGAGGAGGTGTCTGCGGGCGGGATCGTTGTGGACACTACCAGCGGGACCCTGAATGTCGCGATCATCGCGCGCCTGAACCGCGGCGGCAGGCTGGAATGGTGCCTCCCCAAGGGCCATCCCGAGAACCAGGAAGACAGCGAGCAGGCGGCGGTCCGCGAGATCGAGGAAGAGACCGGTATCCGCGGGGACATCGTCACCGCGCTGGGGAGCATCGACTACTGGTTCACTGTCAGCGGACACCGGGTGCACAAGACGGTTCACCACTTCCTCCTCGTCGCCACCGGCGGACACCTGACCATCGAGAACGATCCCGACCATGAGGCGGTCGACGTCGCATGGGTGCCCCTTGATGAGCTGGGGCGGAAACTGTCGTTCCCCAACGAACGGCGCATCGCGGATCTGGCCCGCGAGGTCCTGCCCAATTACCTCTGACGCACCGCGTCACGCAAGGAGACGAACGTTCTCAATGTCCGAAAGCAACACAGCCTCGATCCCGGTGCAGGACACCGGCGTGCTGGCCGGGCGCACCCAGCGCCATCCTGACGGTGCTGCCGCGGGACGGAACGGCGCCGCCGCGCCCGGGGGCAGCGGCCCGGCAGAAGACACCACGGCCCGCTCCAGCGCCATCATGGCCGCCGGAACCCTTGTCTCGAGGCTTCTCGGCCTGATCCGCGTCGCGCTGCTTGCCACGGCGATCGGCACCCTCGGCCAGGTTTCCGACCTGTTTCCTGCGGCCAACAACCTGCCCAACTTCATCTACCTGATGGTCGCCGGCGGCGTCTTCAACGCCGTCCTGGTGCCGCAGATCATCAAGGCGAGCCGCAAGGAGGACCGGGGTGCGGACTACATCAGCCGCCTCATCACCCTTGCGGCCTGCGGGCTGCTGGTCCTGACGGTCCTCGCGACGCTCGCGGCCCCCTTCATCGCTGACCTCGTGAGCAACGTCTCCGGTGCCCGCCTGGCCCTCGTGACCACCTTCGCCTACTGGTGCCTGCCGCAGATCTTCTTCTACGGGCTGTACGCCATCATCGGCCAGGTGCTCAACGCCAACGGCTCCTTCGGCCCCTATACCTGGGCGCCCGTGGTCAACAACATCATCTCCATCGGCTTCCTCACCGCGTTCATCGTGGTCCTGGGCCCGGAAAGCACCGCCGGGCACACGCCGGAGAACTGGACGCTCACCCACACCCTCCTGCTGGCCGGCGGCACCACCTTCGGCATCGTCGTTCAGGCCCTTGTGCTGTTTCTCCCCCTGAGGAAGCTGGGCCTTGGCCTGAGCCCCCGGTTCGGGTGGCGGGGCGTCGGCTTCGGCCAGACCGGAAAGCTCGCGTCGGTCACCATCATCACCATGCTCGTCGGCAACGGCCTGTACCTGGTGAACCAGTGGGTCGCCACCATTGCCACCGAGGCTCGCGCCGACTACGCCAACCGCACCCCACCCCAGCCGATTGCGGGTCTGGCCAACCTTGAGATCGGTTCGCTGGTCTACGTCCTTCCCCACTCGGTCATCGCCGTCTCACTTGCCACGGTTCTCTTCAACCAGCTCGCGGCAGCGCACGCCGACGACAACCTCGCGGCGCTCAGGGACACCCTCTCCCGCGGGCTGCGCACGATCGGGGTGGCCACGGTGTTCGGAGCCGCGGCCCTGCTCACCCTGGCCGTGCCGCTGGGAATGCTCTTCAGCGGTGGATCCCAGGCGAGCGGCGCCATCAATGCGGTGATCATCGCGCTGCTGGCCCTGGGCGCGCCGTTCCTCAGCGCCAACTTCTTCCTCAACCGGGTGTTCTACGCGCGGGAGGACGTCGTCACCCCGCTGAAGATCCAGCTGATCCTCTCGGTGCTGGGCGTCGCTCTCGCCCTCACCGCCGGCGCCTTCCGGCCCGACCTGATCGTGCCGATGCTCGCCGTGGGGTACTCGGTGGGCAATGTGGTGGCCGTCGCCGTGACGCACTTCTTCCTTCGGCGGACCATTGGCAGCTACGGTGCCGGGCATATCTTTGACGTCCATGTCCGGCTCACCCTCGCCGGGATCGCCGCCGCCGTCGGCGGGTCGGCCCTCCTCTGGCTGGCGGGCGCATACCGGCCGGACGGCTTCGTCTGGCAGTCCGTGCTGCACTCGACCGCCGTCCTCATTGTCGGCGGCACGGTGATGGTCCTGATCTACCTTGCGGCGCTGAAGGCCCTGAAGGTCAGCGAGCTCAGCGAATTCCTTTCCCCGCTGCTCGCCCGGTTTAAGCGGTGAGGGAACTGACGCCGTAACCCGGGGAACAGGCGGTCGACCGGTAGCATGGGTAAAAATCAGCCAGCTTGCAGCGGGAGGAACACGTGCCAGAAGCAGTAGACGTCGGTTCAGTGCTAGGGGGCCGATACAAAGTCACCGCCTATGTGCTGGCTTCTGCTGACAAGGACCTTGTGCTCGATGGCGTGGACCAGGTCCTGAACCGCCCCGTCAGCATCCTTGTCGCTTCGCCCGCCAACGCCGGCCAGGTGGCCGCCAGTGCGCGCGAGGTGGCAACCGGTGAGCGTCACGGCTCGATTCAGGTCCTCGACCTGGGAATCACCGAGGGAGGCACCTACCTGGTCACTAACCGGGCCTCCGCCGCGGACCTGCTGGACCTGATTGTGCAGCAGGACGCGCCGTACATCGAACCGTTCTTCACCGACACCCTGGGTTCGGAAATCTTCGGGGTGGCACGGTCCACGGAGCCGGAGACCTACGACGAGGACCACTACGAGGAGCAGGAGCACGTCGAGCGCCGTTCACCATTCGCCAACCTGTCGAAGAAGTTCGGCCGGCCGGCGGCGGGAGCCACCGCGGAGGATGCCCAGCCGGTGACCGCCGGTGGGTCAGGAACCGCTGAACAGCGTGCCGTCGGTACCGGGTCCACCCCGAAGGCTTCCCGGCCGGTCCCGCCCGCGCCGGCGATGCCGCCCGCGGGGTCGCCCGGACCCTCCCGCGGATCGGCGGGCAGAGACTCCCGTCGGCAGGAGGATCCCACCCCGAAGGTGACCCGTCTTCCCAGCGAGCCCGAGGCATCGGGCCCGGGCAGGACTGCCGGCGCCGCCCTCGGAGCCTCGGCCCTGGGTGCGCCGGCTGCTGCCGGGCGGCCGGAGCGGGCTCCTTCCCGCTTCCCGGCCTCTCCTCCTGCGGACGACGACGACCGGGATGAGTACGAGGACGACCGACCCGAGGGCAACCGGAAGTTCACCCGGATCCTGGTGGGAGCAGTTCTGTCGCTGCTTTTGATCATTGCTGTGGTCCTCGCCGCGACAACCATCGGCGGGCTGTCCAACCCCACAGCCAATGACGACCCTACGACCTCCGGTGGTGAAACACAGGGAGCGGAATCCACCCCGCCTTCCGGGGCTGCCACCGAGTCCGCGGAGCCCGCCGCGGAGACGGTCCCCCCGGTCATCACCGGCGTGACGCGGCTGGTTCCCAGCAACCAGAACCTCGACGCCCCGAACGACGCGAACCTGCCCCTGACCGTGGACAACAACCCGGCGACCTTCTGGGGAAGCTATGTCTACGCCAATGACGTCTTTGGCGGACTGGCGCAGAGCCTCGCCCTCGTGGTCGAACTCGAAGAGGAATCAACCATCTCAGAGGTCAAAATCGACCAGTTGAACGGCACCGGCGGAAACTTCTCGGTGCTGCTCAATGACGCCCCCACCCTGGAGGGAGCGGAGCAGATCGCCCAGGGAGGCTTCACCGGGCCGTCCATCACCACGCCCGTCCCGGAAGGGGACGACGGACCGGCCACGGCACGCTATGTGATCGTCAACTTCACCCAGCTGCCCCGGCTCTCGAACATTCAGGCGCAGTTCCCCTGGGGACTGCGCATCGCCGAGATCGGCGTTTCCTAGGAAACGCGGTGGCTCCCTCGACATGGCGCGTCCTCCCGGACGCGTCCCCCGGAATAACCCGAGGACACGCATGGTTGTGCTAGGGGTCCGCGGAGATCCATGCGCAGGCTACTGCAGCGTGCACCCAGATAGGAAGGTTCACCGTAAACGTGACAACTGAAACCCAGACCGCAGCAGGCGGCACCCCCGAAGGCGGACAGAAAATCCACGATGTCATCATCGTAGGATCCGGACCTTCGGGATACACCGCCGCCGTGTACGCGGCAAGGGCGAACCTGAAGCCGCTCCTGATCGCGAGTTCCGTCAAGGCCGGTGGTGAATTGATGAACACCACCGATGTTGAGAACTACCCGGGGTTCCCCGAGGGAATCCTCGGCCCCGAGCTGATGGAGAACTTCGAGAAGCAGGCGGCACGCTTCGGCACCGAAATCCTCTTCGAGGATGTTGTCTCCGTTGAGCTGACCAGTGAGGTCAAGAAGGTCACCATCGGGACGGGAGAGACCTTCCTGGCCCGCGCTGTGATCATCTCCACCGGCTCGGCCTACCGTGAACTGGGCCTTGAGGATGAAAAGCGCCTTTCCGGCCACGGCGTGAGCTGGTGTGCCACGTGTGACGGCTTCTTTTTCGGCAACCAGGACATCGCGGTCATCGGCGGCGGCGACTCAGCCCTCGAGGAAGCACTCTTCCTGACCAAGTTTGCCCGCTCCGTCACCGTCGTACACCGTCGGGACACCCTTCGGGCCTCGAAGATCATGCAGGACCGCGCCCTGTCCAACGAAAAGATCCGTTTCATCTGGAACTCGGAAGTCACCGGCATCCGCGGCGAAAGCAAGGTCACCGGGATCCAGCTCAAGAGCACCGTCGACGGCTCGACCAGCGATCTGGACGTCACCGGCGTCTTCGTTGCCATCGGCAACGACCCGCGCATCGAGCTGGTCAAGGACCAGTTGACCCTGACGCCGGAGGGAACCATCGCCGTCGTCGGCAGGACCTCGAAGACCTCCCTGCCAGGCGTCTTTGCTGCCGGCGATGTCATTGACCCCACCTACCGTCAAGCGATCACGGCAGCCGGCTCCGGAGCCGCAGCTGCCATTGACGTCGAGCACTACCTGGCCGACCTGGGCGACGCCGTGAAGACCGCGGCGGCAGTTCCCACGCCCCCGGCCGAAGCCGTGTCCGAGCAGGCTTTCGTCTAATCCACAAAGGGAGATACCAATGAGCACTACCAAAGATGTAAGCGAAGCAACCTTCGAGGCCGACGTCCTCCAGGCGCAGAAACCGGTAATCGTTGATTTCTGGGCTGAGTGGTGTGGCCCCTGTCGTATGCTTTCGCCCATCCTCGATGCGATCGCCGGAGAGCACTCCGAGAAGATCGACGTCGTCAAGGTGAACGTCGACGACAACCCTGCCATCGCGGCAAAGTACGGAATCACCTCAATTCCGGCCGTATACGTCTTCAAGGACGGCGAGGTGGCAGCCAAGTCCATCGGCGCCAAGCCCAAGCAGGTTCTTGAGCAGGAATTCTCAGCCTTCATCAACTAAGGCTCAGCAGCCCTTCGCTGCGCACAAGGCCGGCCGCCCTTCGGGGCGGCCGGCCTTTCCTTTTGCGGGCCAATCCTTGCGGGGCCAGTCGAGGGGTCAGGGAACCTCACGGCGGACCTCGTGCCCGGTATACGCACCCGTGGGGATCCACCACCCGTACGGGCGCGCGATGCTGAGTGCGGCTGAGGGCCCAGCAGGGCTCCGAACAAGGCTCGAAGAGGCGCCGCCGCCCTCCCGCCCGGACAGCGGCGATTGAGGGCGCCCACGGCCGCCCTGGCCCGCCAGGAGGCATGGAGGGTCATCAGTGGCCCCCGCTCATCCCGGGTTCAGGAAGCGCTACACTCGCGCGCCTGTTTCACGTGAAACGACACCAGATCGATTTGGCGAGCCTTGTTGTGGACCGACCGCCAGACGGAGTAGTTCAGGTTGGGCACCGAAGCGCACCGCCCCGGTCTAGCGGCATCCCTCTATTGGAGGACTGAACCCGACGAAGAAATCTGTGCCGATGCCGAGGTACTCGCTGAAGGATGGGCACCGGCGTCGAAGCGCTTACGTGATCGCCCGACTGAGGCTCGCCGAGGCCCTGATGCGGCGCGGCTCGAGCTGGCCTCCCAGTTCGGTGCTTCCCGACTCACCCGGCTACGCCAGCCCTGGTTTCACGTGAAACTGCGGTGGAGCGACCGCGTCGCCGCTGGTTGACGAACGATCGACGCGCCTACCAAGATCAGCCGCTGCGATCAACGCCCCGCGTGGATCGGAGGACCATGACTTCGAAAAGGCAGGCGTTTAGAGATGTCCGGACCCACGGGTGTCCACACTCGTGGAGACATGAGCGCACGACTTCCGATGCACAGTCCGTCGCTTGCGCACCTACGCGGACGCATGGCTGCAGGGTGCACGGTGCACGGTGCAGGGAGCACGGAGCAGGTGCAGGTGCAGGTGCAGGTGCAGGGAGCAGGTGCAGGTGCAGGTGCCGGTGCATAAGTATAAGGATGCATGGGAGGAGAGATGCGGCGCACAGGGCTGAAGACTAACTGTTCCCATCTCTCCAGCGTTGTCACGGAACCGCGCACCGGTGCTGCACCGACCGAGGAGCTCATTCGACGATCATTTTCGGTCAGCTCCCGCCGCATCCGTCTCGATGAGGCAGCATTTGAGACGACTCGCAGTCCCCATGGCACCTTGTTTCACGTGAAACCACAGCAGTCCGAGCAGCCCCTGGCTTTCAATCCGGGCCCCCGGGCGGACCGAGCGCGCCACGCCAAAAACTCCAGGACGATTCGCAAGCGATCAGTCGGAGAGCCGGGTCGGCCGTGACCGCTGATGGTCCCAGGGACGCACGCCTGCTTACGCGAGATCCGGCGCGGTGGCTCCGTGAGGCACACCATCTGCGGGAGCGTCGTAACGAGAAGCAAGTGGGTTAGCTCCAGCACCGCCTGGCCGGACTTATCGAAGGCGCAGTCCGCGGTCCGAGGTAGCGCTGGCACCCCCTAGAAGCTGAGTAATAACATCCTGTTTCGCACATCCACGGGGTCGCCCACTGAGTCATTTCTGAACCTGGGCGATGCCTACGAGAGGGTCGGCGGCAATCATGACGGCTCCCTACAGCCGCAGGATGACTCCGCGTCAGCTGGGGAATCGAGATCGGGAGGCACTTCGTGGTGAGGGCAGAAAGCCTAAAGGCACGGTTTCACGTGAAACCGGGTTGCCTCCGATGCTCCGCCGAGTCCTTGCCGCGACAGCGCCGGTCGTAACGCTCATCTTCGGCTCGGCTGAGTTGGAGCCGGAGCGAGTAGAAGGTCGAACCGCGAATCCCGTGGCCTCTGACTGGAGAAGAGGGCCCTATTGAGCGTGCAGAGCCTTGGTGAGGCGCTGAGGTTTCACGTGAAACAGCGGGCCTCGATCTCTTCGAAGATTCTCCTGGCCGCCGGTACTGAAGGTCGCGACAAGTCGTTAGCTGCCGACAGCTAGCCGCCGGCAGCGGAGAGCGCCGAATTGCGCGGTCTGAAGCGCCCCTCAAAATGCGTAGGACCCGAGAAACTTTGCCGACGCCATTTGGAAGGCAGAGCTGAGACGACGGACTGAATCCGGAGCCCGATTCCGTTCTGCGACGGCGCTCCGCGTGCATCCCAAGGTAGAGGGCGCGTCGCCGTACAGGTCGGACGTACCAGTCGTTCGGCACCGGGAGAGGACCAGCGCCAATAGGGACTGCAGTGTGCTCGCTACAACCGGGCGGCCCATTGGCGTTGCGAACACAGGTCGGCGACGTCGTTGGTCGAAATCTGCCCGCTATCGCCGGTCGTTTTCACGTGGAACAGACCTCACACACTCTCAATTCGCCGCCTGGCGCAGTCCGCTGGCCGGCTCGACGTAGAGGGCCGCGCGTGTGGCTGGGCACTACAAGGTCCACGTGGCTCGACATTGAGGCTCGCGAAGAGCCCGGAGAGAGCACACTTGTTCCTCTCCTAGGCTCGGGAAGCTCGCAAGCTGCTAATCGGCGCGCGCTGCTGCCGGTTTCACGTGAAACGGCGGGGCGGCCCGGCTGCCGTGCAGCATCACCCCGCGCGCCCTCTCGCTTCGGGTACTCACCAGAGCCTTTGCGAGGCGCCGTGAGAGCTCGCAGCAACGGTCAGCACTTCGACGGGCGGTCCTGCACCAGACCGTTCTCCAGAGCCCGCCGTGGCTGTCGCCCTGGCCAAGCCGTTTCACGTGAAACTCTCTCATTTGCCGCAGCGGAGCCTGCGATCCGGCAGGGGTCGCCGATTTTTACCCTGTCTAGCTGGGCGAAAATGCCGCAACGGTATCGGGGGAACGTAGAAGATCGTGTTTGCAGTCGTATGCTGAGGACCTCGACGGGCTACCCGCGGCCCTAAGGCCTAATCCTTCAGGCCTTCTTACGCCTCTTCTGTCCTGAACCGAGCCGCGGGTTTCACAACGGTCGACCAAGCAAAACGCCGGCCGGTTTCACGTGAAACAGGCCGGCGTTCAGACGGGGTGTGATGTCGGTCAGTTGGAAGGTGGCGCCAACACGGTCATGATGCGGTTCAGGTCATCCACACTCGCAAACTCAATGCTCACCTTGCCCTTGCGGGCGCCGAGGGTGATCTTCACGCTGGTGTCGAGCCGATCCGAAAGCGAGGTCGCCAGATAGTCGAGACGTTCGTGGCGCGCGGCATTGCGGGGTGCGGTCGGCTTTGCCTGCCTCCGCAACCCGTCGCTCATTGCCACGATCTCTTCGGTAGACCGCACGGAAAGGCCCTCGGCGACGATGCGCTGTGCCAGCTTCTCCATCTCGGCCTGGTCTGCAAGACCGAGAAGAGCGCGGGCGTGTCCTGCGGACAAGACGCCAGCAGCCACGCGCCTCTGGACCAACGGCGGAAGCTTCATCAACCGAAGAGTGTTGGAAATCTGCGGGCGCGAGCGTCCAATCCGTTCAGCCAGCTCCTCGTGAGAACAACCGAAGTCGTCGAGCAGCTGCTGGTATGCCGCCGCTTCTTCAAGCGGATTGAGCGAGCTCCGGTGGAGGTTCTCAAGCAGTGCGTCGCGCAGAAGGTCATCATCGGCCGTGGACCGGATGATCGCTGGCACACGTTCAAGCCCGGCTTCGCGGGTGGCACGCCAGCGGCGCTCACCCATGACCAGCTCGTAGGGGGCATCACCCTTCTCAGAGGAGGGGCGGACGACGATGGGCTGCAGCACCCCGATCTCACGGATCGAGTGCACCAACTCAGCCATGTCATCGGCATCGAAGACCGAACGGGGCTGCTTCCTGTTGGGGTGAATGGCATCGAGCGGCAGTTCGGCAAACCTGGCGCCTGGAACCTCGAGGAGTCCTCCCGTGTCGCCGTTCACTCCGTCGGCGGGTGTGGACTCCGCGTCCCCGGCCGCAGCTGCGATACCGGGCGTCCCGCTCTCGGCAGGCATCTCTGCCCTTACCGGCGCTTCCCGCTCCTCAACCGCTGCGGGCTCCACGACAGCCGCCGCTTCCGCCTCTACAGGGCTCACAGCAGTTTCCCTGGTGCGCTGAACGGCCGCTTCAGCCTTCCGTGCGTTGTCGGCAGCTTCAGGAGCGTCGGCGGCCGTACCGGCCGCTCCGGGGGCTTCAGCAGGCTCCGGCGCCTGTTCTGGCTCCGGGCGGGCAACCGGGGCAGCGGCAACAGCCGGACCCTCCGACGCTGGCGCGGCCTTCTTCCGGCCCCTGGTTCCGTTACCGGGGGCGGTGGACGACGGCACGGCGGAAGCGTCTGCCGGCGAAGGGGAAGCTTCCGTTTCACGTGAAACCCCGGCCGGCGGGGCCACCGTCGCCGTTTCAACGGCGTCCGCGGCCGAAGGTACTGCGCCGCGTTTTGCCGGAGGTGCAGTCTTCGCTGCGGGCTTTCCACCATTGCGGCGCGACGGAGCGATCAACGCATCCTTGTTGATCCCGCTGCCCCGCTGCGCACGCTTCGCCCCGGGAGTTCCGTCATGTCCCTGCCCGGAGGTGAAGAAGAGATCGGCAGGACGACCGGACTGCTTGAGGGACTCGGAGGACACCTCCGTCTCTTCGGGAGGGGCGCTGGGGATGAGCGCCCCCAGACCACGGCCAAGACCCCGGCGCTTTTCCGCCATTGGTTACCCTTTCAGATTGCGAACGGCTTAGGTTCGCGACATACGACGCTAGGAACAGTGTAGGGGCGGCCCAGCGGGCACCCGTTCAGGCTAACTACGTTCGGCGATTTCCGCTGCGGCCTCGAGGTAGGACAGGGCGCCGGACGACGACGGATCGTAGGTCATAACGGTCTGCTGGTAGCTTGGCGCCTCGGAAATTCGAACCGATCGGGGTACGACTGCTTTCAGAACCTGCTTCGGGAAGTGCTCCCTCACCTCAGCGGCAACCTGGGCGGCCAGGTTGGTCCGCCCGTCGTACATCGTCAGCAGGATGGTTGAGACAACCAGATCCGCATTGAGGTGCTTCTGGATCATCTCGATGTTCTTCAGCAGCTGGCTCAGTCCCTCCAGTGCGTAGTACTCGCACTGGATCGGGATCAGAACCTCCCGCGCCGCGACGAACGCGTTGACCGTTAGCAGTCCAAGGCTTGGCGGGCAGTCGATGAAGATGTAGTCAAGGCGAGGCTGACCGTTCTCGGCGCGCTCCTTGGCGTACACGTCGATGGCACGGCGCAGGCGCTGCTCCCGGGCGACCAGGGAGACCAGCTCGATTTCGGCGCCCGCGAGGTGGATGGTCGCCGGCGCACAAATCAGATTGTCGATGTCCGGGCATGGTGCCACGACCTGGCTTAGCGGCAGGTCGTCGATCAGGACGTCGTAGATGCTGTCGACTTCGGCGTGGTGGGGGATTCCCAGCGCCGTGGACGCGTTTCCCTGCGGGTCGATATCGATCACCAGCACGTTGAGGCCGGAGGTAGCGAGTGCGGCGGCGATGTTGACGGTGGTCGTGGTCTTACCAACCCCGCCCTTCTGGTTGCTGATGGTGACAACGCGCGTGGATTCCGGCCGCGGAAGCTTGCGTCCCAGCAGCTTCTCCCGGCGCCGGGTCTCACTGGCCAGCTCCCTGCCCAGCGGGGAGGACTCATCCATCGCTTCCATCACGCTGTTGCCCTTGCCACTCTTCTTGGCCGGAGCTTCCGTGGAGTCGGACAGCGAAAAGGTTGTTTCACGTGAAACGATTCCGGTGTTTGCCGGGTCCGCAAACACTTCCGGTTGAATTTCCCCGAGCCCTACCGCCAGCGGCGCTCCCGCAACCAACATGGTCGAGTTCCGCTTAGATGCGGTGTCTTTCATAGTCACTCGGTAGCTCACTTCCAACATGCCAGGCACTGTTACTTCTAAGACTAACGGGTTGCCTGACCTTGCCGGCGTTCCCGCGCGGCGATCCGGCCACCGGCTCTCCGCTCGGGATCCGCGGCCGACGCCGGAATCAGCCGACGGTGATGCGGACCACCGTCGTCGGTTCCTCCAGCACGGCTTCGCCTGCTGTGACAATCTCGACGCTGCTTCCACCCAGGCGGCGGATGACCTTCCGGGCGTCGGCCACTTCCTCGGCGGCACTGCGGCCTTTGATCGCGAGGACCTGGCCTTCGCCCCTGAGCAGGGGCATGGTGAGGCCGGCCAGCTTGGACATCGCGGAGACAGCCCGTGCGGTGACCACGTCGACGTCGACGGACTTGACGGCCTGTTCGGCACGGGCCCGATGGACCGAGACGTTATCAAGGCCGAGGTCCTCGACGACCTCATTGAGCCAGGCCACCCGGCGTTCGAGTGGTTCAACCAGCACAAGGGAAAGGTCGGGACGGGCGATGGCCAGGGCGATCCCGGGCAGGCCCGCACCGCTTCCGACGTCGCACACGGACTTGCCGTTCCCGATCAGTTCTGCGACGACGGCGCAGTTGAGGACGTGCCGCCCCCACAGCCGGGGGACCTCGCGGGGACCCAACAGCCCGCGCTCGATACCGGAAGTGGCAAGGTGCTCCACAAAGCGCTCCGCCAGGGCGAACCGTTCACCGAACACCGCCTCCGCGGCCTTCCGTTCCGCGTCCGTGGGAAGCACTGCCGGAGGCGTTCCGCCGACAGAGACTTGAGGGTCCTCAGTCATCGGCGGTGGAAACCACGATGTGCCGGCCGGGGCCTTCGCCCTCCGACTCACTCACGAAGCCGAGCTCGGCCACGGCATCATGGACGATCTTCCGCTCGTAGGCGCTCATCGGTTCAAGCACTACTTCGGCACCGGATTCCTTCGCCTCGGCCACAGCGTCTTCGGCGATCTTCCGGAGTTCATCGCCGCGTACGCCACGGTAGCCGTCGACGTCGAGGACGAGCCGGGAGCGGTTCGAGGTCGCGGTCAGCACGGACAGCCGGGTGAGCTCCTGGAGTGCCTCAAGCACCTCGCCGTCGCGCCCGACCAGAGCCTTCAGCCCGTTGTTGCTGCGGTCCTCGGAGACGATGGAGATGTAGGTTCGCCCACTGCGGACCTCGATGTCGATGTCCCCGTCGATGTCGGCGATGTCGAGGAGCTCTTCGAGATAGTCGGCAGCGACGTCGCCCTCGTCCTCGAGGCGGGAGGCCTTGGAGGTGTCGTCGCCGTCCTCCTCCGTGATGTCCACAGGTTCGGGGCGCTCGTTATCGATGCTCATTTTTTCTTCCTCTTCTTGCGCTGGGGCTGGACCCGCTGGACTCGAGGCTGCGCGACCGTCTCGACGACGGGTTCGCCCTTCCGCTCACCGAGCAGCGGGACAGCCGGCAGTCCCTTCTTGGCGCGCCTCTCCGCGAGGGCCTTGGCTGCCGGGGAGCCGGGGGTAGGCATGCGCCGGATGACGTAGAACTGCTGGGCCATGGTCCAGATGTTCGTGGTCGTCCAGTAGATCAGGACGCCGATCGGGAAGTTAATGCCACCGATGCCGAAGACCAGGGGGAGGATGTAGAGCATGATCTTCTGCTGACGCATGAAGGGGCTCTGCATTGCCTCCTCGGACATGTTCTTCGCCATGATCTGCTTCTGGGTGATGAACTGCGAGGCCGTCATGGCGATGATCATGAGGACCGAGAGGATGATCACACTCAGGTTGATGTTGCCGCCGAAGCTGCCAAGGAAGGTTGAGGACAGCGGCGCACCGAAGATGGTCGCGTCATCGAACTGCCGCACTTCCTGCGGTGAAAGGGCACCGATGCCTTCGCCTTCCCTGCTCGCCTTCGAGATTCCGTTCAGGACGGTGAAGAGGGCGAAGAAGAACGGCATCTGGATCAGGATGGGCAGACACGCCGCAAACGGGTTGGTCCCGTGCTTCTTGTACAGGGCCATCTGCTCCTGCGTCATTGCTTGACGCGAAAGCTGATCCGTCTTCCCCTTGTACTTCTGCTGGAGCTTGCGCAGGTCCGGCTGCAGGGCCTGCATGCCGCGCTGGGCCTTGATCTGCTTGACGAAGACAGGGATCAGGGCCGCCCGGATCACCACGACGAGGCCGATGATGGACAGCGTCCAGGTCCAGCCCGATGCCGCATCCAGTCCCAGGAAGGTGAAGCCCTCGTGGAACATCACCATGATCCAAGACACCAGCCACCGGAAGGGGAACAGAATCGTCCCGAAGAAATCCATAATCTGTTAGCTCCTCGAACCGCTCAGGCGGCCTTCGTCATCGTCCGGAATCACCGGGTGGTTCAACACAACTATCGCGGGCACTTTCCCCTCGGGAAAAATCCTGCCGCCCTGTGGCACGTGGTCCACGCCGCCGTCGTTCCAGGGATGGCATCGCAGGACCCTCTTCACCGCAAGCGTACTTCCCCGGAGGGCGCCGTGGACGGTGACCGCCTCAAGTGCATAGGCCGAGCAGCTCGGGTAGAACCGGCAGACAGGTCCGTAGAGGGGGGAAACGATCCGCCGGTAAACCTTCAGCAGCAGGATCAGCAGGCCGCGGGGCGCATCGGGCAGGAGGCTCCAGTACCGGGGTCCTGTCGCCGTCACAATCCCGTGTCTCCCTTGTCCCTGAAGCGCCGGAGCGCGCCGGCCGCCGCCTTGTCGAAGTCGCTGCTCAAATCATCCCACCCCGCGAAGGCGGAAGCGGGAAGGGCACGGACCACAAGGTCGAGCCCCTGCGGGTTGCGCGCGATGAAGGCTGCGGCCGCGGCTCGCAGCCTTCGCTTGACGAGGTTGCGTGTCACGGCGTTTCCGACGTTCTTCCCGACGATGAATCCGCACCGGCTGGGCCCACCCGGACGGGGCAGGGCATATAAGACGACGTTCCGGCGCCCTGAGCGGGCACCGGAACGTACGGTCCGTGCAAAATCTCCGGCGACGCGCACCCGGTGGATCTTCGCGAGCATCGACTGTGCCTCTCCTAAGGAACCGGAAAAGTATCGAGCACCGCGCGATCCAGGACGGACTTCATCGCGGAAAGGGTTGTACCGCTATGCCGACAGTTCGGTGCGGCCCTTGCTGCGGCGTGCCGACAGAATGGCACGGCCTGCGCGGGTACGCATGCGAAGGCGGAAACCGTGCTTTTTGGCACGACGGCGGTTATTCGGCTGAAAGGTCCGCTTGCTCACTGTGTTTACTCCAAGACGATCTTGAGATGCGTCCGGCCCATTGCAACAAGGGGGAAGAACAGACTGACGCGATTAAGGTGCACACCCGCAGGACGCTCGAAACGCCAGCACGCATCCGAGGCCTCTTACTACCCGGAACAGTCGTGATGGCATGCGAAATGCAGACATAAAGGACTACATAACGTTAGGCGACGGGACACAGCAGCGTCAAACCGGCCGGCGGCGGGCTCCATCCACCGCATCATCCACACCTGTGGACATCCGCCTGTGGACAATCGGCGTCCTCCGGACCGCGCCGGGTGGCGCCCGAACGCCCCGGAGGACCGTCCCGGGCCCTACTTTGTCCACGGTTTGACCGCTATCTTCTGTAGTTTCCATCCTCTAGTCTTGGCAGGGCCGGTTTATCCACCATCTGTGTACAACCCTGTGGATTACGGCCATTTTCAAGTGCGGATTGTGAAGGTTTGAGGGGTATTTGTGGTGGAAACGGACGAGGTCAACGACGTCGGCAGCTCATGGCGGAAGGTGATCCGTACCCTTGAGCATGACGATCGCGTCACACCGAGGCAGCGCGGATTCGTCGTTCTGGCCCAGGCCCAGGGACTGATCGGCACCACGATGCTGGTCGCCGTCCCGAATGAACTGACCCGCGAGGTGCTCCAGACCCAGCTGAAGGCTGCCCTGGACGAAGCCCTGCACGAAGTGTTCAGGGAGGACATCCAGTGCGCGTTCGTCATCGACCCCGATCTCACTCCGGTCGCCGAGGAGGAGCCGGTTGCGGAATCGGCGCCCTCCCCGGAACAGCGGGAAGAACCCAAGCCGTCGCCGACGCCGCCGAGCAACTCCCATGAGTTCGGCCGGCTGAACCCCAAGTACATCTTCGACACCTTCGTCATCGGCTCCTCGAACCGGTTCGCCCACGCCGCCGCCGTCGCGGTCGCCGAGGCTCCCGCAAAGGCCTACAACCCGTTGTTCATCTACGGTGACTCGGGCCTTGGCAAGACCCACCTCCTTCACGCGATCGGCCACTATGCCCGGCATCTCTACACCGGCATCCGCGTTCGATACGTCAACTCCGAGGAATTCACGAACGACTTCATCAACTCGATCCGCGACGATGAGGGCACGAGCTTCAAGCAGACCTACCGCAATGTGGACATCCTGCTCATCGATGACATCCAGTTCCTCTCCGGCAAGGACCGGACCCAGGAGGAGTTCTTCCACACCTTCAATGCGCTGCACAACCACAACAAGCAGGTGGTGATCACCTCGGACCTGCCGCCGAAGCAGCTTTCAGGCTTCGAGGAGCGCATGCGGTCCCGGTTCGAGTGGGGCCTGCTCACCGATATCCAGCCGCCCGAACTCGAAACCCGTATTGCCATCCTGCGCAAGAAGGCGATCAGCGACAGCCTGAGCGCACCCGATGACGTCCTTGAGTACATCGCGTCCAAGATCGCAACGAACATCCGGGAACTCGAGGGGGCCCTGATCCGGGTCACGGCCTTCGCGAGCCTCAACCGGCAGCCGGTCGACGTGAACCTGGCCGAGATCGTGCTCAAGGATCTGATCTCCGATGACGGCGCTCAGGAGATCACCTCGACGGTGATCATGGCCCAGACCGCCGACTACTTCCAGATCAGCCTCGAGGAGTTGTGCAGCAAGTCCCGCACCCGCACCCTGGTGACGGCGCGGCAGATCGCCATGTACCTCTGCCGCGAACTGACCGACATGTCCCTGCCCAAGATCGGCCAGGAGCTCGGTGGCCGTGATCACACCACTGTCATCCACGCCGACCGCAAGATCCGCGAACTGATGGCTGAACGCCGGGCCATCTTCAACCAGGTGACCGAACTGACAAACCGCATCAAACACAAGCAGCGGGAAGCCTGAGACCGCCCACCGGAGGACCGCCCAACGGGCGGGAAATTAACAGCTGTGGACACAACTGTGGATAACCCCCGGAACAACCTGCCGAAACCTGAGGAAAAACCCCACCCACGCTGTGGATCCGCGAAATGACAAGGATTTCCCCCACAGGGCCGGCTTCCAGGACGGGCTGTGGACACACAGCTTGTCCACAGGGCAGATCCGCGGACTACGGGCGGCGGATGGACTTATCCACAGTTTCCACAGCAGTTATTAACACTACGAACCTTAAACTTCAAAAAGTTCTTCAGATAACACTCTCGTGTTCCTGCATCCCGGTCCGGACCCGGATCCGACCCGTTCCGGGTCGCTCCTCCCCGTTGTGCCGGCCGGCCCGGCCGTCCCGACGGCACCCATCCACGGGACCCGGCAGCTCAGGCTAAGCTGTGTTCCAAGCAGGGTTGGGGTCAACGGTGCCCTCCCGGATTCTCTTTCCGCACAGACACCGGACCCCGCCCACGTACGTCCATGTCGGTGGTTGTACTCAAGAGGTACTTTGTGAAAGGCGGCTTCCTTCCGTGAAATTCAGAGTTGAGCGGGACGTTCTCGCGGAGGCTGTCTCCTGGACAGCGCGCTCCCTTTCTCCGCGCCCGCCTGTTCCCGTGCTGGCAGGGCTGCTTATCAAGGCCGAGGGTGGAGCCCTCTCCCTGGCGAGCTTCGACTACGAAATCTCCGCACGCCTGGAGATCCCCGCCGACATCAGCGAGGAAGGAACCATCCTCGTTTCGGGACGCCTGCTCGCTGACATCTGCCGCAGCCTGCCCTCGGCACCCGTCGAGGTGGCCACTGACGGATCGAAAGTCACCCTGACCTGCCGCAACAGCCGGTTCAACCTCGCCACCATGCCTGAAGGGGAATACCCCGAGCTGCCGAAGCTCCCCGCCGTCAGCGGCGTCGTCGACGGTGATGCCTTCGCCCAGGCCGTCTCCCAGGTGATCATCGCCGCCAGCCGCGACGACACCCTGCCTATCCTCACCGGCGTCCGCATGGAGATCGAAGACGACCTCATCACGCTCCTCGCCACCGACCGGTACCGGCTGGCCCTGCGGGAAGTGTCCTGGAAACCTTCAACTCCGGGCATCTCCACCAGCGCCCTGGTCAAGGCCAAAACCCTCAACGAGGTCGCCAAGACCCTCGGCGGCGCCGGCGACCTGAACATCGCCTTCTCCGATGACAGCGAACTGATCGGTTTCGAAAGCGGCGGCCGGCGGACCACCTCGCTGCTGGTTGACGGGGACTACCCGAAGATCCGGTCCCTCTTCCCCGAAACCACGCCGATCCACGCCACCGTCGAAACCAGTGCCCTCGTCGAGGCCGTGCGGCGTGTGTCGCTGGTGGCCGAGCGGAACACCCCGGTGCGGCTGGCTTTCACCCAGGGCCAGGTGGCCCTTGACGCCGGCACCGGCGAGGACGCCCAGGCCTCCGAAGCCATCGAGGCCACCCTCGACGGCGACGACATCACCGTCGCGTTCAACCCGCAGTACCTCAGCGAGGGCCTCGGCGCCTTCCCCAGCAAGTTCGTACGCTTTTCGTTCACTTCCCCGCCAAAACCGGCTGTCATGTCGGCACAGGAGGAAGCCACAGGCGAGGACCGGGAAGACTACCGGTACCTCCTGATGCCCGTTCGGCTTCCGAACCAGTAAGGACCGGCGTAACGCCGGCCGACCCCCACGGTAGAAAGAGTAAATGCAATGCATATTGGCCTTATCGGACTAGGCAAAATGGGCTTCAACATGAGGGAGCGGCTGCGCCGTGGGGGCGTCACCGTCACCGGGTTCGATCGAAACCCGGACCTGACCGATGTGTCCTCCCTCGATGAGCTGGTAGCCGCGGTCCCGGCTCCCCGCATCATCTGGGTGATGGTTCCCGCTGGAGCTGTGACCGACAACGTCATCCGCGAACTGTCCGGCGCACTGCAGGAAGGCGACCTCGTCATCGACGGCGGCAATTCCCGCTTCACTGACGACCAGGCCCACGGTTCACTCCTCGCCGAGCACGGCATCTCCTTCCTGGACTGCGGCGTCTCGGGCGGCGTGTGGGGCCTGGCGAACGGCTACGGCCTGATGGTGGGCGGCAGCGACGCAGAAGTCGCCCGCGCCATGCCGATCTTCGATGCGCTCCGGCCCGAGGGTGAGCGGCACGAAAGCTTCGTCCACGTCGGGGACATCGGTGCGGGACACTACGCCAAGATGGTCCACAACGGCATTGAATACGGGCTCATGCAGGCCTACGCCGAAGGGTATGAACTCCTGCAGGCCAAGGACATCATCAAGGATGTGCCCGGAACCTTCACCGCCTGGCAGAAGGGAACAGTCGTCCGGTCCTGGCTTCTCGACCTCATGGTGAACGCGCTGCAGGACGACCCCGAACTCGCCAAGGTTGCCGGTTACGTCGAAGATTCCGGTGAGGGTCGCTGGACCGTCGAGGAATCGATCGCCAACGCCGTGCCCACTCCGGCGATCACTGCCTCGGTCTTCGCCCGCTTCGCCTCGCGGCAGGACGACTCCCCGGCGATGAAGATGGTCGCGGCTCTCCGCAACCAGTTCGGTGGACACGCGGTACGCCCGGCCCGCCAGGATCCCGCCTGAGCGGGGGCCGGTGTACATAGAGCACCTATCGCTCACCGACTTCCGCAGCTACCACCAGCTCGACACCGGACTGGCTCCCGGCGTGACGGTGTTCGTCGGACCCAACGGCGTGGGGAAGACAAACATCGTCGAGGCCATCGGGTACCTTGCGTCCCTCTCCTCGCACCGGGTCAGCACCGACAAGCCCCTTATCGGCTTCTCCGCTGAGAGGGCGCTGGTGCGGGGGAAGCTTGTCCGCGGGGTGCAGCGGACAAGCGTCGAGGTGGAGATCAATGCCGCCGGCGCCAACCGCGCCCGGATCAACCGGGCCAATCCAGTCCGGGCGCGGGCGGCCGCAGGCATCCTCAAGACCGTGCTCTTCGCTCCAGAGGACCTTGCCCTCGTCAAGGGCGATCCGGCCGTCCGGCGGCGATATCTCGATGAGGTCCTCGTCACGCTGGTTCCGCACCAGGCGGCCCTGCGTGCCGATTACGAGCGGGTCCTCAAGCAGCGCAACGCGCTGCTGAAATCCGCCCGGGCGGCCGGGCGGTTCTCGGGAGCGCACGAGGCAACCCTCGAGGTGTGGGACCAGCACCTTGCCGAAACCGGGGCACGCCTGCTTCATGCACGCCTGGGCCTCGTCGAAAGGCTCCAGCCGCACCTGGCGCTGGCCTACGCCCAGCTGACCGACGGTTCGAAGGAGGCGTCGGCCGGCTACCGGGCCACGGTGGCGGGCCTGTTCGACGACGAGGACCCAGACGCAGCCGGGATCCGTGCCGGGGAACTTCACGGCGCGGATCCCGCGGAACTGACCGACCGTTTCCTTGAGGCACTGGTGCTGCACCGCAAGAAGGAGCTTGACCGGGGGATTTCCCTGGTGGGTCCGCACCGCGACGAGTTGAGCCTCATGCTCGGACCGGCCCCGGCCAAGGGATACGCTTCCCACGGGGAAACCTGGTCGATGGCCCTGGCGCTGCGCCTCGCCTCCTACTACCTGCTCAATGAGGAGGACCAGACCCCCGGGGCGACCCCGGTGCTGATCCTTGACGATGTCTTCGCCGAGCTGGACACTCAGCGGAGGAGAAAACTTGCGAAGATCGTCTCCGGCGCGGAGCAGGTGCTTGTCACCGCCGCGGTTCCCGGGGACATTCCGGAGGAGCTGGCAGGGCGGCAGCTCCGCGTCGTTCCTGGAGGAATCGATGCCGAGGCAGGCTGACGGATCGGGCAGCGGACACACAGGACCTGACACCGGGGGCACGCCCGCGCACGGGGTGAACGAGGGCGCCGGCGCGGAGCCCGGGTCCCCGGGTGCTGCGCCCGGCCGGGCCCCGGCCGGGGACGCGGGGCTTCCCGCCGGCGTCGAGCAGAACGCACCCGAAGCGCTGTTGAACCGGCTTCGGGATGCCTCCCAGTCCCGCGGCACACCACGGGTGCCGGTCGGCCGCCGCGCGCCGGCGGCCTCCCGGCGCCGCTACTCCCCGGCCCCGGTCTACGGCGGGCGGGATCCCGAAGGCCTCGGGAAGGTCTTCAACAAACTGCTCGCTGAACGCGGCTGGAACTCGCCCGTCGCGGTGGGGTCGGTGCTGGCGCGCTGGACCGAGCTTGTGGGTTCGGAAATCGCCTCCCACTGCCATCCTGAGAGTTTCGACGGGACCACGGTGCTGGTCCGCTGCGACTCCACCGCCTGGGCCACCCAGCTCCGGCTGATCAGCCCGGACCTGCTGCGCAGGTTCGACGCCGAGCTTGGGCCCAAGGTGGTCACCCGCATCTCGGTGGTGGGGCCGGCGGGCCCGAGCTGGCGCAAGGGCGGACGCTCGGTGAAGGGCCGCGGCCCGCGGGACACCTACGGGTGACCGGCGTCACCGACGGCCGGAGCGGCGGGCAAATTCCGGCCCCATCCTAAAATCGCGTGAGCGGCGGGTAGAGGTCCCGGGAGCCTTTCCGACGTATACGGCCCCTACCGGCGTCCTGCTGTTGGCTTAAAAGCGCCATTCTTGGCCGCTAGAGGCGGGTCTGTGCGGGATTGAGCCCTGCCGCAGGGTAGAATGAAGAGGTTTCCCCCGCATAAACACATTGAGGAGTCGACTGCGCCTGTGGCAAACGAGAACGAGTTGAACGCTAGCGATGTCAAAATTGGGGTTGGCGAGTCTCCCGCCCTCTCCGCAGCGACCTCCCACAGCTACGGCGCCAGCGATATCACGGTGCTCGAAGGCCTTGAGGCGGTACGTAAACGCCCAGGCATGTATATCGGGTCGACGGGCCCCCGCGGACTCCACCACCTTGTCTATGAGGTGGTGGATAACTCCGTCGATGAGGCGCTTGCCGGCCATGCCGACACCATTGAGGTGACCCTTCTCGCGGACGGCGGGGTGCGTGTGATCGACAACGGCCGCGGTATCCCCGTGGACATGCACCCCACCGAGGGCCGGCCCACCGTGGAGGTCGTCATGACCATCCTCCACGCGGGCGGGAAGTTCGGCGGCGGCGGCTATGCGGTCTCCGGCGGTCTTCACGGCGTCGGCATCTCTGTGGTCAACGCCCTCTCGAAGCGGGTCGAGACCGAGGTGCGGCGCCAAGGTTTCGTGTGGCGGCAGTCCTTCGCCGATGGCGGCAAGCCGGTCGGCGAGCTCCGCCGGGGCGAGGAAACCTCGGAGACCGGCACCACCCAGACCTTCTACCCGGACGAGACGATCTTCGAATCCGTCGAATTCGACTACGAGACGCTGCGTGCACGGTTCCAGCAGATGGCCTTTCTTAACAAGGGACTGCGCATCACCCTGCTCGACGAGCGCGCTGACATTGAGACCGACGAGATCACTGAGCACCACGAGCCCGGCGAGGCGCCCGAGGATGACACCCCGAAGCACCGCCAGGTCGAGTACCTCTACGAGAACGGGCTGCTCGACTACGTCCGGCACCTGAACTCCTCGAAGCGGGTCGAGGTGATCCACGAGGACGTCATCGCGTTCGAAACCGAGGACACAGACCGCAAGATCGCCGTCGAGGTCGCCCTGCAGTGGACCACTGCCTACTCGGAGAGCGTTCACACCTACGCCAACACGATCAACACGCATGAGGGCGGAACCCACGAAGAGGGCTTCCGGGCCGCCATGACCACGCTGATCAACAAGTACGCGCGCGACAAGAACATCATTAAGGAAAAAGACGACAACCTGACCGGCGACGACATCCGCGAAGGTCTGACGGCCGTCATTTCCGTCAAGCTCACCGAACCGCAGTTCGAAGGCCAGACCAAGACCAAGCTGGGCAACTCCGAGGCCAAGGGCTTCGTCCAGCGGGTCGTCACCGACCAGCTCGGAGACTGGCTTGAGCGGAACCCGGGTCCCGCCCGCGATGTCATCCGCAAGTCCATCCAGGCCGCCCAGGCCCGCCTGGCCGCCCGCAAGGCCCGCGAGTCCACCCGCCGCAAGGGCCTGCTCGAGTCCGGCGGAATGCCGGGCAAGCTCAAGGACTGCCAGTCGAAGGATCCGGCCAAGTCCGAGATCTACATTGTGGAGGGCGACTCCGCAGGCGGTTCGGCCGTCCGCGGGCGCAACCCCGAGACCCAGGCGATCCTTCCGCTGCGCGGCAAGATCCTCAACGTCGAGCGGGCCCGCCTCGACCGGGCGCTGGGCAACAGCGAAGTCCAGGCCATGATCACGGCCTTCGGCGCCGGCATCGGCGAGGACTTCGACGTCGCGAAGGCCCGGTACCACAAGATCGTCCTGATGGCCGATGCCGACGTCGACGGTCAGCACATCACCACGCTGCTGCTGACACTGCTCTTCCGCTACATGCGCCCGCTGATCGAGAGCGGATTCGTGTACCTGGCGCAGCCGCCGCTCTACCGGATCAAGTGGTCCAACGCCCCTCACGCCTATGTCTACAGCGACAAGGAACGCGACGAGACGATCCGGCAGGGCCTTGCCAACAACCTGCGCCTGCCCAAGGACAACGGCATCCAGCGCTACAAGGGCCTCGGCGAGATGGACTACACCGAACTGTGGGAAACCACGATGGACCCCGACCGCCGCACGCTGCTCCAGGTCACCATGGACGACGCCGCCGCTGCCGACCAGGTCTTCTCGGTGCTGATGGGTGAGGATGTCGAGTCCCGCCGGAACTTCATTCAGCAGAACGCCAAGGACGTGCGCTTCCTGGACATCTAGGGATCCACCGGGCGCCGGCTCGTTCCGGTGCCCGGTGCCCCCTGTCCGCGGTAAACATTTGAACGAAATGGAATAAGGACTTATGAGCGAGACGCCGAACGACGGAGCCGCACCCGACGAGATCCTGGCCGGGGAGGTGCTGACCGACCGTGTAGAACAGGTCGATCTGCAGACCGAGATGCAGCGGTCCTACCTCGACTACGCCATGGCCGTCATCATCGGACGCGCCCTTCCCGACGTGCGGGACGGGCTGAAGCCGGTGCACCGCCGGGTGCTGTACGCCATGTTCGACGGCGGCTACCGCCCCGAGCGTTCCTTCAACAAGTGCGCCCGCGTCGTCGGCGAGGTCATGGGCCAGTACCATCCGCACGGCGACGGCGCGATCTACGATGCGCTGGTGCGCCTCATCCAGGACTGGACGATGCGCTACCCGCTCGCCCTCGGCCAGGGCAACTTCGGGTCACCGGGTAACGACGGCGCGGCCGCCCCGCGGTACACCGAGACCAAGATGGCCCCGCTGGCCATGGAGATGGTCCGCGACATCGACGAGGAGACCGTCGATTTCCAGGACAACTACGACGGCAAGAACCAGGAACCGACGATCCTGCCGTCCCGCTTCCCCAACCTGCTGGTCAACGGCTCTTCGGGCATCGCGGTGGGCATGGCCACGAACATCCCGCCGCACAACCTGCGCGAGGTCGCCGACGGCGTCCAGTGGTACCTGCAGCACCCGGAGGCCTCCAAGGAGGAGCTGCTCGAGGCACTGATCGTAAGGATTAAGGGCCCCGACTTCCCCACCGGCGCACAGATCCTCGGACACCGGGGCATCGAGGACGCCTACCGGACCGGCCGCGGGTCGATCACCATGCGCGCCGTGGTCAATGTCGAGGAGATCCAGGGCCGCACCTGCCTGGTGGTCACGGAGCTGCCGTACCAGGCCAACCCCGACAACCTGGCGATCAAGATCGCCGACCTGGTCAAGGACGGCAAGATCAGCGGCATCGCCGACCTGCGCGATGAGACCTCAGGCCGCACCGGGCAGCGCCTGGTGATCGTGCTCAAGCGCGACGCCGTGGCGAAGGTCGTGCTGAACAACCTGTACAAGCACACCCAGCTGCAGGACAACTTCAGTGCCAATATGCTCGCGATCGTCGACAATGTGCCGCGCACCCTGAGCCTCGATGCGTTTATCCGGCACTGGGTGACCCACCAGCTCGAAGTGATCGTCCGGCGCACCCGCTACCGCCTCCGCAAGGCGGAGGAGGCGGCCCACATCCTGCGCGGCTACCTCAAGGCGCTCGATGCCCTTGACGAGGTTATCGCCCTGATCCGCGCCTCCCAGACGGTGGAGGACGCCCGGGGCGGACTGATGACCCTGCTCTCCATCGATGAGGTCCAGGCCGCGGCCATCCTCAACATGCAGCTGCGCCGCCTGGCAGCCCTCGAGCGGCAGAAGATCCAGGACGAGCACGACAAGCTCGAGCGGGAGATCACCGAGTACCAGCGGATCCTCGCCTCCCCGGAGGTCCAGCGCTCCATCGTCTCGACCGAGCTCCAGGACATCGTCGACCGGCATGGCGACGACCGCCGCACCGAGATCCTCATGGGCTACGACGGCGACATGAGCATGGAGGACCTCATCCCCGAGGAGGAGATGGTCGTCACCATCACCCGCGGCGGATACGTCAAGCGCACCCGCAGTGACAACTACCGCCAGCAGGCCCGCGGGGGCAAGGGCATCCGCGGTGCGCAGCTGCGCGGCGACGACGTCGTCGAGCACTTCTTCGTCACCACCACCCACCACTGGCTGCTGTTCTTCACCAACCTCGGGCGGGTCTACCGGGCAAAGGCCTACGAACTGGTCGAGGCCGCCCGGGACGCCAAGGGCCAGCACGTGGCGAACCTGCTGGCCTTCCAGCCGGACGAGACGATCGCCCAGGTCCTCGACCTGCGCGACTACCAGCAGGCCCCGTACCTTGTCCTTGCCACCAAGCGCGGCCTGATGAAGAAGACGAGGCTCGAGGACTACGACACCAACCGTTCGGCCGGCGTCATCGCGATCAACCTGCGCGACGGCGACGAGCTGGTCTCGGCCCAGCTGGTCTCCGAGTCCGATGACCTGATGCTCGTCTCCCGCAAGGGGCAGTCGCTGCGCTTCACCGCCACCGACGAGGCGCTGCGTCCCATGGGGCGGGCCACCTCGGGTGTGACCGGCATGAAGTTCAGGGCCGACGACGAACTCCTCGCCGCGGCCGTCGTCAGCGACGACTCCTTCGTCTTCATAGTCACCGAGGGCGGTTTCGCCAAGCGGACCAAGGTCGACGAGTACCGCGTCCAGGGGCGCGGCGGGCTGGGTATCAAGGTGGCCAAGCTCGCGGAGGAGCGCGGCGACCTGGTCGGTGCGCTCGTCGTCCAGGAGAGCGACGAGGTGCTCGTGGTAATGGAGGGCGGGAAGGTCGTCCGCTCGGCGGTCACCGGCGTCCCGGCCAAGGGCCGCGACACCATGGGCGTCATCTTCGCCAAGCCGGATAAGAAGGACCGTATTATCGGGGTGGCGCGCAACAGCGAGCGTTCGATGGCCGTTGATGATGACGCGGTTGAGGAAGCGCAGATCCTTGAGGTCGAGCCGGACGGCACGGTGGGCGGCGCTTCGTCGACGGACGCCGATGAAGTACCGTTGTCGACAGATGAAACGGCTGAGCCCGATGCTGAGTCGCCGGAATACGGAGGTAGCGAGTGAGCTCGGCCAACACAAACCCGCGGTCCAGCGGAGCGGTGCGTTCGTCTGGAAGCGGTCCGCGGGTCAATGCGCCGGCCCGCCCGGCGCAGCGGCCCTCGGCAGGACAGCCGGCGAGACCGGGGACCCGGCCCGGACTGGTGAAGCCCGCTCCGAAGGCGAAGGCGCGCAAGGCGCGGCTGCTGGTGAGCAAGGTCGACCCCTGGTCGGTGCTGAAGATGGCCTTCCTCCTGTCGGTCGCCCTCGGCATCGTCACGGTGGTTGCCGCCATCGTCATCTGGACCGTCCTGGATCTCACCGGGATCTTCGACGGGGTCAACGACCTGCTGCGCGAGATCGCCGGCACCGAGAGCGGCGGCTTCGACCTGCGGCAGTTCGCCTCGCTGGGACAGGTTGTGTCCTTCGCCACCATCATCGCGGTCGTCAATGTGGTGCTCCTGACGGCCCTGGCGATGCTTTCGGCCGTGTTGTACAACATTTCCTCGGCCCTTGTCGGCGGAATCGGCGTCACCCTTACCGACGACTAAGGTCTTGGGGCATCGGGCCGGGGGGCGGCGATTTGAGGTTTGCAGAGTTCCTGCTGTAAAGTCGTATCTCGGCCCGATGAGGTATCGGGGCGTATAGCTCAGGCGGTTAGAGCGCTTCGCTGATAACGAAGAGGTCCCAGGTTCAAGTCCTGGTACGCCCACGGATCCACCACCGCAGGCAACTGCTAGGAGACGAATGTGAAGAAGTTGCTGATTGCCGCAGCTGCTGCAGCAGGCGTCTTGGTTTACAAGCGGTGGCAGGATTCAGAGAAAGAAAAGGCAGTCTGGAGCAAGGCGACCGACGAGGTCGGATAGTTCCGGGCCGCAGCGGTTCGATTGAACCGGCTGAGGCTCATCACGGGGGCATGGCGCAATTGGTAGCGCACCTGCTTTGCAAGCAGGGGGTTCGGGGTTCGAGTCCCCGTGCCTCCACCGAAGGGAAGAACCCCGGTCCACGGACCGGGGTTCTTCTTTGTCTCCGGCCGCCGCACCTCCCTCCTCCTTCCGTCCCGCCTTCGTCCCGTAGAATCCTTCGGCTGCTCTAGGGTTGCAGGGTGATTATTTTCCTCTCGGTGCTCGGCGTCCTTGGTGTGTCGGCGTCCGGGCCCATCATGGCCGCGACGGCGGCGCCGGCCCTCGCCATCGCGTTCTGGCGGAACCTGATCGGCGCATTGATCATGGGTGGACCTGCGGCCGTCTCGAAACGCGCCGAGTTCCGTGCCCTGGGCCGGTCGGACCTCCGCAGCCTCCTTACCGCGGCGACGGCCCTGGCCCTCCACTTCGCCTGCTTCATCACCTCCCTCAAGCTGACGTCGGTGGCCGCAGCGACCGCCCTGGTCTGCCTCCAGGTGGCCTGGATCGCCCTGTTCAACGCCGTGCGCGGGTCGAGGCCCCCGGCCGTGGTGGTCACCGGGCTCACCATCGCGTTCGCCGGCGTCGTCGTCATCACCGGATTCGACCTGCAGCTCTCCGGCCAGGCGATCCTCGGCGACGTCCTGGCCCTGGCCGGAGGTGCCCTCGCTGGGATCTACCAGATGGCCGGTGCGACGGCCCGGCGCACCATGTCGACCGGGACGTACACCACCCTCTGCTACGGCGGGTGCGCCGTTCTCCTGCTCCTGCTGTGCCTGCTGTTCCGCCAGCCGCTGACCGGATTCTCGCCGGCGGCCTGGCTCGGGATCCTCGGGGTGACCCTCGTGGCCCAGATCATGGGCCACAGCGTGTTCAACCACCTGCTGGCCGTGATGAGCCCGCTGGTGATCTCGATGATCATCCTCCTCGAAATCCCCGGTGCCGCGCTCCTCGCCGCTGTCTTCCTCAACGAGCAGCTCCCTGCGGGAACCTACGCGGGGCTGCTGCTGATCCTGGTGGGCCTCGCCGTCGTGGTCCGCGGGCAGGCCCGTTCCCGGCCGGCGGGCCGCGCGGCCGCCCGGCCGGTCGAGGCACCACCGGCGCTCGGCGGGGACTGAGGCCGCCGCCGGAGTGCGTTAAACCAGAAGGGAGCGGGAAGGGCGGCCGGTATCCGGCTGCCCTTCCCGCTCCCGCAGGATCGTTAAGGTCCTAGCTGGTGGCGTCGTTCGGCTTCGCAGCGTGCTTGGCCGTGTCGGAGAGATCGACGGGAGCGTCCTTGACCTTCTTGTTCGCGGCCTTTGCCTGCTCCGATGCGGCCGTCAGGTCCGGACCCGAGGTTCCGGTTCCCGTGGTGGCCGTGGTGGCCGGAGTGGTCGTCGTCGTTGCCGTGGTCGAAGTGACCGGCGTCGTCGTGGTCGGCGGCGGGGTGGTGGTGCTCTGGGTCACCGGAGCCGGTGTCTTCCACGGGTCCTCGACGGGCTTGGAGGCGCGCCAGGCGGCGACGCCGGCGGTGACAGCGGCGGCGATGATTCCGACGATCAGCCAGCCCTTGCCCTTCTTGGCCTGCTCCTGCTGGCGCTTCTTCAGCTCCTTCGAGGCCTGCAGTCCCGCTGCAACGAACGCCTTCTGGGCATTGCGTGCTGCCTTCTTGTCTCCGGTCACGCGGGTGACCATTGAGGCGACCGACGGCGGGATAGTTGCGCCCGCAACCGAGCGGGACGCCGAGTCGGCCGCCTCGCCAAGCTTGTAGGACAGCGCAGGGATATAGCCGTCAACAACCTTCCCCTTGGCCGAGGTGAGGGCCGGACCGGCCTTGCCCAGGGTTTCCTGCACGCGCGGGGTCGTGGTGTCGATGACCTGGGTAATGCGGGGTCCGACCCGGTCCAGCCGCTCCTGGATCAGCGGGCTGACCGTGGCGTAGCCGGTGGACACCCCGGTCGCGGCCTTCCTCATGCTCTCCTGAATCATCGGAGAGGCCGTCTGCACCCCCTTGTCCCAGCGGGGTTTCGTCCACCCGTAGGCGGCGCCGACATAGGGGATCGCCCAGCCACGGGCGGCCGCGATGCCCGCCAGAACGCCTTCTTCGAATCCGGGCGCGGTCTTTTCGTTCTTCTTCACAAGTACCTCCAGGAGATCGTGACTCGTCATGGTCAGCCTACGTGCTATCCGCAGGCCTTGCTATTCATCCCTCAGGTTTCCAAGGTTTTCACTGTGCGCTGAATGCTTCTCTCCCAGATTTTTGGCGGGCACCGCGTGAAAGAATGGGCGCATGACTGCTATTCCAACCGCAAAGGCCACCATCCACACCAACCACGGCGACATCGCTGTCAATCTCTTTGGCAACCACGCGCCGAAGACGGTGAAGAACTTCGTGGGCCTCGCCACGGGCGAGATCACCTGGACCCACCCGCAGACGGGTGAGGAAACCACCAAGCCGCTGTACGACGGAACCATCTTTCACCGCATCATCAAGGACTTCATGATCCAGGGCGGGGACCCGCTGGGCCAGGGCATCGGCGGCCCAGGATACAAGTTCGATGACGAGATCCACCCCGAGCTCGACTTCAACGAGCCCTACAAGCTGGCCATGGCCAACGCCGGAATCCAGGGCGGACGCGGAACGAACGGCTCACAGTTCTTCATCACCTCGGTGCCCACCAACTGGCTGCAGGGCAAGCACACCATCTTCGGTGACGTCACCGACGAGGCTTCACGGAAGGTCGTGGACAAGCTGAACGCCATCGGCACCGATATGCGCGACAAGCCCCTCGAGGACGTCGTCATCAGCAGCATCACCGTAGAGCAGCTCTAGACTCCGTGTCCTACGGAGTCCCCGCGGGCAGTCCGTCGCAGGAGGCGCCGGTCTGCCCGCGGCACCCCGACCGCATCAGCTACGTTCGGTGCCAGCGGTGCGGCAGGCCGGCGTGCCCGGAGTGCCAGCGCCAGGCCGCCGTGGGCATCCAGTGCGTCGACTGCATCGCCGAACAGGCGCGCAACACCCCCAAGACCACCACCGCCTTCGGCGGAGCGGCCACCTCCGGCCGGCCCGTGGTCACCTTCGTCCTCATCGGCGCCTGTGTCCTGTTGTTCCTGCTCCAGATGGCCGTCCCGGGCCTGACCGCTGCGCTGCAGTATGCCCCGCTGTACACCGCGGGTTTTGCCGGGACCATCGACGCCGAGCCGTGGCGGATGTTCACCGCCGCGTTCCTTCATTCGCCCAACTTCCTGCTCCACATCGCTTTCAATATGTACGCCTTGTGGATTCTGGGCCAGTCGCTGGAGCCGGCGCTCGGGCGCGCCCGGTTCCTGGCGCTGTATCTGCTCTCCGCGCTGGGTGGCTCCGTAGGGGTCCTGCTGCTGAGTAACCCGTTCCAGCCGGTCGTCGGAGCCTCCGGCGCGGTCTTCGGCCTCTTCGGTGCCCTGTTCGTCATCCAAAAGAAGCGGGGTGGGGACGTCCGCCAGATCCTCATCCTTATCGCCGTCAACGGGGTGCTGGGCTTCGTCGTGCCGGGCATCGCCTGGCAGGCCCACCTGGGCGGCCTGCTGACCGGGGCCGCCGTGGCGGCCGTGCTGGCCTACGTGCCCCGCGGCCGGCTGCGCCCGGCCCTTCAGTGGAGTGGGGTGGGAGCGGTGACGGCTCTCCTCGCCCTGCTGACCTTCCTTGGATCGTTCCTCATCACGGTCTAGGCGGCACCGACAGCTGTGCACAACGAGCCGGAAAGGGATCCGTCGGCCGCTCAGGCCGCCGGATCCCTTCGCTTTATCCACAGGGTTTATCCACACGGGGGAAAACTTACACACATGTAATTCCACAGATGTGGATAACAATGGGGCGGCACTCGGCGGATCAGGAGGATTTTCCCCCAATCTTCTCCACACCTGTGGATAACTTAGTGCACAACGTGTGTACAGGGAATATTGGGACAAAAGTGACTGTTGTCACTAACGGTCCAGAGGCGGGTTTCCCCCACGGCTCGCCCTCCGTCCACAGCGGCCTCCCGAGGGTCCCTGCCCTTCCGGCCCGGAGCCCCCTGGGGGACGCGTGTCCGGCACCCCGCTGGCCGGCGTTGGAGCAATGGGGTTTCAGGCCCCGGTCCCGCTCCGTGGAGCCGGTTCGCCTCCACGCGGTGAGGGGGACTTCCGCCGTCGGGCGGACCGCAGGCCGTACGGCCAGGACCGCAGCGCCCCTGCGGTGCGCCACCCGCCGGTCACGCGGTTGGTCGAGGGGTCGGGTGCGAAGACCGTCCCGGCGGCCGGGGTGGTCGACCCCCGGCGCAGGGCCAGGGTGTCCATCAGGGACTCGATGGAGCGGGCATAGGCACCCGGGAGGAAGCGGGCGAGCGGGATGGCGGCGCCCTGGAGGCGTCCCACCACCCGGACCGGCCGCGGACGGTGCACGGAGCGCACGATGGCGCGTGCGACGCGTTCAGGGGCAACCACCGGCGGAAGAGGGCGGACCTCCCTGCCGGTGTAGTTCGCGGCATGCTGGTAGATGGGAGTGTCGATGGTGGCTGGCAGGACGGCGCAGATGGAAATCTGCGGGGCGTCCCGGTATTCGTGCCTCAGCACTTCGGCGAAGCCGAGCAGCCCGAACTTGCCCGTGACGTACGGGGAGATATAAGGAGCGGAGACTTTGGAGAACACCGAGCCCACGAGCACGAGGGTGCCGCGGCCCTGTGCACGGAAGTGAGGAAGGACGGCCCGGGCTCCATGCACCTGTCCGAAGAGCGTGGTTTCGACGATGCGGCGGAAGACGGCTGACGGTGTGTCCTCGAACGTGCCGTAGCTGTAGGTGGACGCGCACCCGATCCAGGCGTCGACGCGCCCGTAGGCGCGCAGGGCCGCCTCCATCAGGGCCTCGACGTCGGCCTCACGGGTCACGTCGGTGGGTACGGCCACGGCCCGCCCGCCGAGCGCGGCGCATTCGGCGACGACGTCTCCGAGGCTCTCGGGCGAGCGGGACGCCAGGACGAGCCGGGCGCCGTTTCCAGCGAAGGCATGGGCCGTGGCCCGGCCGATCCCGCTTGAGGCTCCGGTGATGACGACGACGTCCCCGGGCGTCCCCTCAGGAGGGCCGGCGCGCGTCCCCATTGGACATCGGCTCCGTCAGCGCCAGCGCGTGGTCATGAGGAACCCGATAATCGCAATGCCGAAGCCGGCGACAATGTTCAGTCCGTTCCAGGACTGCACGGGCAGGGTGCCTTCGGAGATGTAGTAGACGATGATCCACAGCAGGCCAAGGATCATCAGCCCGAACATGACCGGCTTGTACCAGACCGGGTTGGGCTTGGGCTCCGCTGCGACAGCAGTCCTGACCGGTGCGGTCTTCCTGCGGGGCTTTGACTCGGGCACTTATCCTCCTTGACGGGCCGGGCGGGAACGGCCGGCCTTCACTGGCGCGGCAGGGCCGCCCGACGATTTTCCGCGCCGGCTCGAGCGGACTCCGGCGCGGGCACGGTTCCTGCTGTCGATTCTAACCAAGAAACCAGCGGCGGGGGCGGGGACTGCAGGGCCGGTGCCGGAAGATGCGTCCAGTGCCCCGTTCCGGGGCCCCGATGCTGTTGCCGGGCCCCGACGGTGACACAATTGGATCAATCACCCAGCAACGATTGGCATTTGTGAAATGGCTGATTCAGTCCGGATTCTCGTCGTCGACAACTACGACAGCTTCGTCTACACCCTCGTGGGGTACCTTCAGGAACTCGGGGCGGAGACGACCGTCGTAAGGAACGACGACGTCACCCTCGCCGAAGCCGCAGCCCTGGCCGAGAGCCGCGACGGCGTCCTGGTGTCCCCCGGCCCCGGCACGCCCGCCGACGCCGGCGTCATTGTCGACCTCATCCGCTGGTGCGGCGACCACGCGAAGCCGATGCTCGGGGTCTGCCTGGGCCATCAGGCCCTCGCCGAGGCCTACGGGGGCACAGTGACCCACGCCCCTGAACTGATGCACGGGAAGACCTCGCTCGTCGAGCACACCTCTCAGAGCGTCTTCGCGGGCCTCCCGTCGCCCCTGACCGCCACCCGCTATCACTCGCTGGCGGCAGTCAGCGACGACCTCCCGGCCGAACTCGAGGTGACGGCCCGCACTGCAAGCGGAATCATCATGGGCCTCGAGCATCGAACCGCACCGCTGTGCGGGGTGCAGTTCCACCCGGAGTCCGTCCTCACCGAGGGCGGCTACCAGATGCTCGGCACCTGGCTTGAGTCCCTGGGGCTTGAGGGTGCGGCGGCGAAGGCTGCCACGCTGAGTCCACTGATCTCCCGCTGACCCCACTCACCGGGCCGCTGTCCGTGGCCTGGCGCCCCGGGGCGCGCGGACTCTTCCCGCCGGGTTCGGGGGTCGGTCCTGAGCGGTCACGGTGCAGCGATCAGGGGTCGTTCGGCTTGGGCTTATCGCTTGGTTTTCCCGAGCCTGGAGGGCTGGTCTCTGTCTCTGTCTCTGTCTCGGTCTCGGGGGCGGAGGGCTCAGGTGTCGGATCCTCGACCGGCTCCGGCGCGCGCGAAACGGTAAGGACGATTTCGGTCCCCTGGTTTACCTCGGAGGCTGCCGGAGCGCTCTGCTCCAGGACAGTGCCGGGCACTGCATCCTTGTCCTCGGCGAACTCCACCCGGAAGGGCAGCTTCACCGCGGGAGCGGCCAATGCGGCCTCCGCCTCCGCCCGGGGCAGCCCGATGAGCTGCGGAACGCTCACCCTGCCGTTGGAGAGCACGAGGTTTACTGCGCTGCCCGCCGGAACGGACTGCCCGGACTCCGGGTCCGTGGAGACCACGCGGCCCTGCGGCACGTCGGGGCTCGGCGTCTCGGAGATCTCCCCGCCCTTGAGGCCGACGGCCTCGAGGGCCTCCCGGGCCGAGGACTCGGTCAGGGTGGCGAGGCCCTCGGGTACGGCGATATTGGCCGGACCCTTGGAAATCGAGATGGTTACCCGGGACTTGGCTTCCACCTGCGCACCGGCGGCGGGGTCGGAGTCAATGATCAGCCCCGCCTCCGTTGTGGCATGGAAGCGCTCTTCGACGATCGGGATGAGGTCGGCTTCATAGAGGGTCGCAACCCCGTCCGCCTCGGTCATGCTGGCCACAGCAGGAACCTCGATCAGGGGCGGAGCCTCAGGCTCCGACCTGCCAACGGTGTACAGGAGGGCATAACCGGCCGCGAGAACCACAAGCAGAGCGGCAAGGACCCACACCACAATCCAGGCCCGGCGGCGGGAGTTCCGGTGTGCGCCGTCGTCGTAGTCCTCCCGGGGGGCCGGGAGTAAGTCCTCTTCCCGCTGGGCCAGGGAGGCGAGCGGTGAGGCGCCGGAGGGCACCTTCTCCAGAGTGCGGGTGGCGGGGGATCCGTCTTCTTCAGCTGGAAAAGGCAGTGCCGCTGCCGGAACCATCCGGGTCGCAGGCTCTACGGTCGCCAGTGCCTGGGTGGGCAGCGAGCCGGTGTCGCTGAAGACCTTGCCGCGGCGGGCATCCTCAAGGGCCGCCGCGAAGGAGGCCGCGTCCTGGAAACGATCCTCCCGGTCCTTCGCCAGGGCCTTGGCCAGCACCGAGTCAAGGGCCGGGGTGACCTGCGGATTGAAGCTGCTGGCCGGTTTCGGTTCCTCCCGCACATGCTGGTAGGCAACCGATACCGGGCTGTCGCCCACGAAGGGAGGCCTTCCGGCCACCAGTTCGTACAGCAGGCACCCGGCCGAGTACAGATCGCTGCGGGCATCGACGGTCTCGCCCCGGGCCTGCTCGGGCGAAAGGTACTGGGCCGTGCCCACCACGGCCTGGGTCTGCGTCATTGTTGCGGCCGAGTCGGCCATCGCCCGCGCGATGCCGAAGTCCATGACCTTCACGCGGCCTTCGGGGGTCACCATGACATTGGCGGGCTTGATGTCCCGGTGGACAATCCCGGCGCGGTGGCTGTACTCGAGCGCGGACAGCACGCCGGCCAGGTACCGCACGGCATCCTGCTCGTTCAGTTCCCCGGACCTCACCAGGTCCCGCAGGGTGCGGCCTTCCACATACTCCATCACGATGAACGGAACCCGCACCTCGTGGTCGGGCCGGTCGGGGATCTCCTCCTCGCCCGTGTCGTAGACGGCGACGATATTGGGGTTGTTCAGTCCCGCCACCGCCTGCGCCTCCCGGCGGAACCGTGACTGGAACAGCGGGTCCCGGGCGAGGTCCTTGCGCAGGACCTTGATCGCGACCGAGCGCCCCAACCGGATGTCCCGGCCGAGGTGGACGTCGGCCATGCCGCCCCGCCCGATCAGGTGAAGGACCTCGTACCGGCCGTTGAGGACACGCTCGGCGGTCATCGGAATTCCCTCCACGGCGGCCTCACGATCCCGGGCTCGTCGCGTCGGGCGTGGGCGAGGACGATTCCTCGTCGTCCTCGGCCGGCGGCGGCGGCGTCGTCGGAGGGGGGCCCGAGGAGACGATGTACCGGACCTCGGAACCCTCATTGAGGTTCGTGCCTTCGGCCGGATCGACGCGGAGGACCGAGCCCGCCGGCTGGTCGGACACTTCAGAGCCGGCGTTGACCGGGGTCAGGCCCGCTTCGACCAGGCGCTGGCGGACCGTTCCCTCGTCCTGACCCGCGAGACCGCCGGGGACGGCGACCTGGCGGGGGCCCTCGGAGAAGGTCAGCTGGATGGTCTGTCCGGGGCTGACCGTTCCCACCGGGTTGATATCGATCACCGCGCCGGCCGGTTCTGGCGATGGCTCACCGCTGCGGTTCACCGACAGGCCCAGGGCGGTCAGCTCCGCCGTGACCTCGTCAACATTCCGTCCCAGGTATGCATTGGGGTCGATGACGATCGCCGCGGGCTCCGGCGTCGTCTGCTCAGGCGTCGGTGAATTCGTCGTGGGGGTGGGACGCGGACTCGGCGGGGTCGTGCGGGGGGCGGCGCTCGTCGTCGCGGGCGCGGGGTCGCCGCGTTCGCCCGCCAGGAGCGGCCAGATGAGCATCGACGCCAGCGCCAGAAGGGCGATGAGCACAAGGATGATGACCGGAAGCAGCCAGGGGTTGCGGCGGCGCTCCTCGCGCTCCTGCGGGCCCTCCGGTTCCAGCTCCTCTTCGGTCCAGTCCCGGGAAGCGGCTAGACCGCCGGTCCCTGCGGCGGCGGGAACCGCGGCCGCGGCGGCGACCGTCGGCATTGCCGAGGTCGACGGAGCGGGCACCGCGCGTGTGGCGGCGGTGTCCTGGCGGGGCACGGCGGCGGTTGCCTCGGAGTCCCCTCCGAACAAAAGCATGCCGGGGACTGCGGCCTCGGCAGCGCGGATCGAACCGGCCCGGATGGCGTCAACCGCCCGGGACAGGGACTCGGCATCCGCCGGCCGGTCGGAGGGGTCCTTCGCGAGCATCGAGGCGATCAGTGCCCGCACCGGGTGCGGGATGTGCTCCGGAAGCGGCGGAGGGGCGTCGTTGACCTGGGCCAGGGCAATGGCGATCTGCGACTCTCCGGAGAAGGGGCGCCGGCCGGCCAGCAGTTCATATCCGATAACGCCCAGGGCATAGATGTCGCTCGACCCGGTGGCCTGCTGCCCGGTGGCCTGCTCCGGTGCGAGGTACTGGGCGGTGCCCATCACCTGGCCCGTCGCGGTCAGCGGCACCTGATCGGCAAGCCGGGCAATGCCGAAGTCCGTGATCTTCACGCGCCCGTCGGGGAGGACGAGGATGTTTCCCGGCTTCACGTCGCGGTGCACGAGTCCCTGCCGGTGGGCGACAGCGAGGGCGGTGGCGGTCTGGCCAATGATCGAGAGGGCGCGGTCCGGGGAGAGCACGCCCTCTCGCTCGATCACCGCCGAGAGGGGCTGGCCGGGCACCAGCTCCATGACGAGGTAGGCCGAGCCTTCCTCCTCGCCGTAGTCGAAGACGTTGGCGATGCCCTCGTGGTTCAGCAGGGCCGTATGGCGGGCCTCGGCGCGAAAACGGTTCAGGAACGCGGGATCCCCCGAATATTCCTCTTTCAGGATCTTAATGGCCACGACCCGGCCCAGCACCTTGTCGCGGGCCTTCCACACCTCGCCCATGCCGCCGATGGCGATGCGTTCGGTCAGCTGAAATCTGCCGCCCAGGGTGATACCCGACGTAGGCCTCACTGGTTCAACACCGCCTCAAAGATCTGCTTGGCATTTGGACTTGTGAGCTGCGATCCCGTGGCCAGGTCGACATCCTCCATGACAATCGTGACGGCGACCTGGGGGTCGTCCGCCGGGGCGAAGCCGGTGAACCAGGCGTTGTCCCCGCGTCCTTCGACCTCGGCGGTGCCGGTCTTGCCCGCCACTTCGACACCCGGAATCTGGGCACCCCGCCCGGTTCCGTTGTCCACGACGTTGACCATCCACTCGGTCAGCTGATCCGCTGTACCGGCGCTGACCGATTCGTGGAGGACCTCCGGTGAGGGTGAATTGATCAGCTCGAGGTCCGCGGCCCGCACGGCCTTGATGAGGTTCGGCTTCATCAGGACGCCGTCGTTGGCGATCGCCGAGGCGACCATGGCCATCTGCAGCGGAGTCACCTTGACGTCGAACTGGCCGATGGCGGACTGGGCGAGCTCAGGCTGGCTGAGGTCGCTCGGGAACTGGCTGGCCTCGACGGCCACGGGGATCTGGTGCCTCTCCCCGAAGCCGAACAGCCGGGCCTGTTCCTGGATGGCATCCTCGCCGAGGTCCCAGGCGATCTGGGCGAACGGCGTGTTGCATGACTGCTCGAGGGCGAATTCCAGGTCCGCCGTCGTACGCGTGGCGCAGGTTCCATTGACGTAGTTGGGCAGGCCGATGGTGGTGCCGGGAAGGGGAAGCACGGGCGGGTTGGGAATCTGGGACTCGGCGTCGTAGTCGCCGGATTCGAGCGCCGCGGCGGCGTCCACCAGCTTGAAGACCGACCCCGGGGCCACCAGGGACTCGGTGGCCGGGTTGCGGTAGATCGACAGGCCGGGGACGGCGGAGAGCTGTTCGACATTCCGGGCGGCGATCTCGGAGTCGTGGACGGCGATCAGGTTCGGATCGTAGGAGGGCTTGGAAACCATGGCGAGGATGTTCCCGGTCGCGGGCTCCGTGACCACGATGGAACCGCGCTGGCCCTCCGGGATCAGATCCCAGGCGAGCTGCTGGATCTGGGGATCGATGGTGAGCTCCACCGAGGCGCCCTGGCTGCTGGCACCCGAGAGGAGTCCGACGATCCGGTCGTAGAACAGCTCATCGCTGGTGCCCGAGAGCAGGCCGGCCGAGGCCTGCTCGAGCTGCGTGGACCCGTTGACGAGGGAGTAGAACCCGGTCAGGTGGGCATAGAGGTTCGGCTCCTTATATACCCGCTGGTAGTTGAACTGATCGTTGGAGGGCACCGACTCCGCCACTGCCTTGCCGTCCACGAGGATCGCCCCGCGGGGCCGGCCGAAGTCCTGGTAGAGCTGCCGGTTGTTCCAGTCGTTGGTGTTGAGTTCCTCGGCCTCGAAGAACTGGACGTAGGTCAGCGATCCGAGGATGAGGGCGAACATCCCGATCGCCACCACCCATGCGCTGCGGATTGCCTGGTTCAACGTGATCCCTCCTTGGGGCGCCGCGGAAGCGCCCCCCTGCCTGAAGCCGACGGAACCGCGGCCTGTTCACTGGGTGCGGCCGTCCGCACCGGTCGGCGGGCGGTCTCGGAAATCAGCAGCAGCAGGGCGACGATGATCCAGTTCGCCAGCAGGGAGGACCCGCCCGCGGACATGAACGGGGTGGTGAGCCCGGTCAGGGGAATCAGCCGGGTGATGCCGCCGATCACCACGAAACACTGGAGGGCGATGGTGAAGGAAAGGCCGCAGGCCAGCAGCTTCCCGAACCCGTCCTTGGTGCCGAGGGCCGCGCGGAATCCGCGGGAGACGAGGAGGATATACAGCAGGATGATGGCGAACACGCCGATCATGCCGAGCTCCTCGCCCAACGCGGCGATAATCATGTCGCTGTTGGCATATGTCACGAGGTCGGGCCGGCCCTGGCCGAATCCGGTTCCTGCCAGCCCTCCGTTGGCCAGGCCGAAAAGCCCCTGCACCACCTGCTGGCTTCCGCCCGGGGCACGGTTGTACACCTCGGGGTCGAAGGCATTGAGCCAGCTGTCGAAGCGGAGCGCGACATGGCTGAACAGCTGAAGGGCGATGAAGGCGCCGACGCCGATCATGGCGAGCCCGATCAGAACCCAGCTCACCCGGCTCGTCGCCACGTAGATCATGGCCATGAAGAGGCCGAAGAAGAGGATCGAGGATCCGAGGTCGCGCTGCAGGATCAGCACGCCGATGCTCACGAGCCAGGCGGCGATCATCGGGGCAAGGTCCTTGAACCGTGGGAGCTGGAGGGGGCCGAGCTTCTTGCCGGCCAGCAGGATCAGATCCCGGTTCGTGGAGAGGTAGCCGGCGAAGAAGATGGCCAGGGTGATCTTGGCGACCTCCCCGGGCTGGAAGGTGCCGAAGCCGACGTTGATCCAGATCCGGGCGCCGTTGATCTCGAGCCCCAGCGGAGTCAGTGGCAGCAACAGCAGGAGGGCGCTGACGATCAGCGAAATGTAGGTGAACCGCCGGAGGATGCGGTGATCGCGCAGGAAGATCAGCAGGACCGAGGCCGCAACGATTGCCACCGCCGTCCAGGTCAGCTGCTGCGGCGCCACGGGAACGAAGTCCGGATTCTCCATCCGGGGCAGGTCGAGCCGGTGGATCATGGCAAGGCCGATCCCGTTCAGGGCGATGACGATCGGAAGTATTACCGGGTCAGCATATTTCGCCCGGATGCGGAGGATGAGGTGGACGAGGATCCCCATGCCCACCAGGGTGGCCGCCTGCCTCCAGAAGTAGTCGTTGAACGGATCCTCGCGTTCGAGCCCGGCCACGAAGTTGGCGCCAACGGCCACGGCGAAGGCAAGCAGCAGCAGGGCCGCCTCGACATTGCGCCGCGAGCGGGGGACGGTCAGTACATCGCTCATTCGAGGTTGCCTCCACAGTCGGCGGTGACGGCACCGGGGGCCGCCGAAGCACCCGAGGGTGACGGCTGGGCCTGCGGCGTCGCCGTCGCGCCCGCGGATGCCGAGGGGGATGCCGACGGGGATGCGGAGCGTGCTGCCGAGGGGGATGGCCTCGGCGAGGGGGACGCCGGGGCGGAGGAACCGGGAGTCGGTTCGGCACTCGGGCCGTCGGTGGCCGAAGGGCCGCCCTCCGGCGCGCAGCCCACGGCACGCAGCTCACCGCGCAGGTCCTCGATGATGCGTTCGGCTTCCCGGAGGTCACTGGCGGGCAGGCCGCCCTCAAGCTGGGAGCGCCGGAACTCCGGAAGGTTCGACACCGGAATGGTGGTCCGCTCATAGACGTGGCTGAGCTGGATGGGACCCACCGTCTGCGGGACGCCGTTGTAGACGGCCACCCGGTCCCCCGCCGCCGCAACGTAGAACCGGGTCTGGGTCCAGGTGTAGCCGAATCCGAGCACGGCGAGCAGGATCAGCACTCCGAGCGTGACGAAGGCCGGGCCCAGCCAGCGACGGACCCGGCGCGTCGGCACCTCATCGAGGGGGCCCTCGGGCGTCGAGGCCTTGTGGGTGAGCATCAGGGCGGCCCGCCGCTCGGTGGAGCGCTGGGTGACGATCGGGATCTGGCCGGTCTCGGTCGCAAGTGCCGCGGCACCCACGAGCAGGTGCGGCCGGCTGAGGAGGTCCTCACGGATCAGATCGGCGCGTACGGCCGGTTCGGCGGGTCCTCCGGTATCGGCGGCGGCGCCGGCGGGTCCTGCGGAGACCTCGCGCTCCCCTGCCGCCTCACGGGCCGAGGGGAGAACGGGGCGCAGCTCCGGTTCGGGCTCGTCGCCGGTGGCCAGGGCGACCTCGACGACGGCCACCGTGACATTGTCCGGTGACCCGCCGGCCAGGGTGAGCTCCACCAGCGCGTTGACGCACTCGTCAAGGTTCGGGGTTTCCCGAACGATCTGCTCAACCATGCGGTCGCTCAGGACCGCGGTGAGTCCATCCGAACAGAGAAGCCACCGCTCGCCCGGCTCGACCTCGAGGGTCTGCAGATCCAGCTCCGGGCTCGCATCGACATCACCCAGCACCCGCATCAGGACGTTCTTGTGGGGGTGGACATTGGCTTCCTCGGGGCGGAGCCGGCCTTCATCGATCAGGCGCTGCACGAACGTGTGATCGGTGGTGATCTGCTCAAAGACGCCGTTTTTCAGGCGGTAGGCCCGGGAGTCACCGATATGGGCCAGTTCGAGCCGGTCTCCGTTCAGCAGCAGGGCGGTCACCGTGGTGCCCATCCCGGCGAGCTGCGGGTTCGTGCTGACAAGTTCCGAAAGCAGTGAGTTGGCGGTCTGGATCTCGTCGGCCAGTTCGGTGCCGGCGTCGCCGCGCTGATGGCTGCGGTCAAGGTGGACCAGGTCCAGGACGGTGGAGGCCGAGGCGATGTTGCCTCCGGCGTGGCCGCCCATCCCGTCGGCGACCACGGCGAGGTAGCGGCCCACATAGGCGGAGTCGTCGTTCTTGGCGCGGACCATGCCCACGTCGGAGCGCGCGGCGAACCGCAGGAAGTAGGCCATGGCTATGGCCTCAATTCGATAACCGTCTTACCGATCCGGATGGGCACGCCGGGGTCGACGGGGAGGGCGCGGGTCAGCTGGTTCCCGGCAAGGTAGGTTCCGTTCGTCGAGCCAAGGTCCTCGATGAACCACCGGCTCCCCTGCGGGAACAGCCTCGCGTGCCGGCCCGAGGCATAGTCGTCCTCGAGCACCAGCGTCGCCTCCTGCGCACGGCCGAGCAGGATCGGGCTCGCGGCGAGGTCCAGCGTGGTGCCCGTGAGGGGGCCTTCGGTCACCACGAGCCGGCGGGCCTGGGGCCGGGACGGCGCGGGCTCCTCCACCAGTTCCGGGTGCTTCCGGGCCTGCCTCGGGGAGGGTGTGCCGGTCTTGTTGCGCTGGCCCACCACCAGGTCACGGCGCAGGGCGCTGACGGTGCTGATCACGAGAATCCACACAAGAAGCAGGAATCCGTAGCGCAGCAGCGTCACGGTCAGTTCGCTCATATCCGGTGTCCACCGTTCTGGACGGGAACCAGTCGGAAGGTCATGCGGGTGCGGCCCATGGTGATCATCGAGCCGTCGGTGAGTTCGGTCTGGCCCTGGACCCGCTGGCCGTTGACGAAGCTGCCGTTGGTCGACCCGAGTTCGATGGCGACGGCCCGTCCACCGTCGGTGCGGATTTCAAGGTGGCGCCGTGAGACACCGGTGTCCTCGACGAGGATGTCCGCCTCGGAGGACCTGCCAAGGACGATCGACCCGGCGTTCAATGAGTAGCGCTGGCCGTCGAGTTCGAGGATGGGCTGGTACTGCACGGGCTGGCGCGCGGGTGCCGCCGGTGCGGCAGACGACCGGGACCCCGGCTGCTTCTCAATACTCGAGTCGACCTCGAAGACACCGGGCTTCAGCGCCGAGTCGTTGGCGAAGGAGACGCGCACCGGGCCCTGGAGGGTGTACTGCTGGCTGTTGACGTGCCGGATGACGACGTCGCACAGCTCTTCGGCGAGGGCCGATCCCCACTGTTGGGCCTGTTCGAAGTCAGGATCCGAGAGCCGGGCGGTGAAGACGTTGGGGGCCAGGGTGCGTCCCTCGGCCAGAACCAGCGACTTGTGGTCGAGTTCGCGCCGCAGGGAGCTGGCGATCTCCACGGGCTGGACCCGGGAGCGGGATCCGGTGCTGAAGGCGCCCCGGACCAGCTTTTCCAAGCCACGTTCAACATTGTCGAGAATGCCCATGTGCCACCTCCTAACCGCTCGCTGCCTGATGTCGTGTCCGGTGCCGTGCTCGTGAACTTGTACGGTACCCAAGGTCCCGGGTGAAAGCGCCCAGGACCATATCAACGCGGGTGCGTTCCCTTCGATACTACTGGGATGGCCTGGTAATAGCCTTATTGAGGGCCCGGCCCGCCGCGGCCGCGCCGCCCGGAAGCCCGCCGGGTGCGGGGAGGGCGAGGCGGGGCGCGCAGACTGCCGCCGCGGCTCGTTTAGGTATTTTCTGGGATGCTCCGTTATGCTTATTTCTGCTGTTCACAAGTGAAACCGGAACGAATCGGTAAGCTTGGAAACTTATCTGCGCGAGTGGCGGAACGGCAGACGCGCTGGCTTCAGGTGCCAGTATCCGAAAGGGTGTGGGGGTTCAAATCCCCCCTCGCGCACCAGACAAAACACCCCGGCCGGGCGGCCGGGGTGTTTTTTGTTTTCCTGTGCCTTCTGCCCGGTGTCTTCTGTTGCCCGGTGTCTTCTGTTGTCCGCGGCCGGGCCCCCGGTGGTCAGCGGAAGTCCCGGGAGCGCGTGGTCGCCTTGAGCTGGAGCACCTCGATGCGGTCCGCCACCAGGTTCACGACCCCTTCGGCCGAGCGTTCGAGTATGCCGCGGACAATGACACTGCTGGCTTCCCGGGCCACCCGGCGGTAGCGCTGCCACACACCCACGGAGCAGATCACATTGACCAGGCCGGTTTCGTCCTCAAGGTTCATGAAGGTGATCCCGCTGGCCGTTGCCGGGCGCTGCCGGTGGGTCACCACTCCTCCTGCCTCAACCCGCCGCCCTGGTTCGGCCACCTGCAGTTCGGCCGCGCTGAGGGCTCCCCGGCGCTTCAGCCTCGCCCGCACATGCCGCACCGGATGGTCATCGGGGGTGATCCCGGTGGCCCACAGATCCGAGCCCACGGCGTCGATCCCCGACAGTTCTGGCAGCAACGGGGGCTGGATGTAGACGGCTGTTCCCTTGATCTGCCCCTCCCGTTCGGTGGCGGCCGGGCCGGCGTTCCACAGCGCCTCCCGCCGGGACAGGCCCATTGAATCGAACGCCCCAGCGGCGGCGAGCAGCTCGAGCTGCGCGGCAGTGAGTTCGGTGCGCCGGACCAGGTCGCCCATGTCCTCGAAGGGCCCACGGTGTATGCGCTCGTCCACGATCCTCCGGGCGACCTTCGCGCCGATGGACTGGACGCTGTCCAGGCCAAGGCGCACGGCGTAGTTGCCGTCGCGCCGGTGCCGGGTCGAATCGAACGGGACGCTGCGGTCGAACGGTTCGACCGGCGGCTGCTGGTCCTCGACGCAGCAGTCGGCTCCGGTGGTGCGGCCCCGGCGTTCCGGCCCCGGGGTGAAGCCGGGAAGGGGTTCAAGGCCGGCGTGAACCCCGGAGGAGAGGATATCCGGGCGCAGCACCTGGACCCCGTGGCGGCGGGCATCGGCGACAAGGGTCTGCGGCGAGTAGAAGCCCATGGGCTGGGCCCGCAGCAGTGAGGCAAGGAAGGCCCCCGGGTAGTGGAGCCTCAGCCAGGCGCTGACGTAGACCAGCAGCGCGAAGCTGATGGAGTGGCTTTCCGCGAAGCCGAAGTTAGCGAACGCCTGGATCTTGTTGTAGATGGCATCGGCCGTGTCCGGGGGGATCCCCTTCGCGGCCATCCCTTCGTACAGCCGGGCCTTCAGCGAGTCGATCCGTTCCTCGCCGCGCTTGGACCCCATGGCACGGCGCAGCAGGTCGGCGTCGGCCCCCGAACAGCCCCCCACCACCATGGCCATCTGCATCAGCTGTTCCTGGAACAACGGCACGCCGAGGGTCCGCTCCAGGACGGGTTCGAGGTCCGGATGGAGGTAGCGGACCTCCTCCTCGCCCATTTTGCGCTTGATATAGGGGTGGACCGCCCCGCCCTGGATGGGCCCCGGCCGCACCAGGGCCACCTCGATGACCAGATCGTAGAACTGGCGGGGCTGCAGCCGGGGAAGCATCCCCATCTGGGCCCTGCTCTCCACCTGGAAGACCCCCACCGAATCGGCGAAGCACAGCATGTCGTAGACGCCCTGTTCTTCCTTGGGGATGGTTGCCAGCTCCCATTTCTCGCCGAAGTGCTCCTCCACCAGGTCGAAGTTGTACTGGATGGCCGCGAGGATTCCGAGGCCGAGCAGGTCGAACTTCACCAACCCCATCCACGCGCAGTCGTCCTTGTCCCACTGCAGGACAGTGCGCCCCTCCATCCGTCCATGCTCAATGGGGCATACTTCCCCCACGGGCCGGTCCGTGAGCACCATGCCGCCCGAATGGATGCCAAGATGCCGGGGGAAGGTCAGGATGCTCCGGGCGAGCTCAACCACCGGTTCGGGGATGTCGTGGTCGGTGCTGGAGACCAGGCCTCCCCAGCGCTCCACCTGTTTGGACCAGGCATCCTGCTGTCCCGGGCTGTGCCCCAGCGCCTTGGCCATGTCCCGCACCGCGAACTTGGGACGGTAGGTGATGACATTGGCCACCTGGGCGGCATTGAACCGCCCGTACTTGCGGTAGACGTACTGGATGACCTCCTCGCGCCGGTCCGAATCGAAGTCGACGTCGATGTCGGGCTCCTCATCGCGCATGCTGGAGAGGAAACGCTCGAAGGGCAGCTGGTACTTGATCGAATCCACGGCCGTGATCTCCAGCAGGTAGCACACGGCCGAATTGGCCGCCGATCCCCGCCCCTGGCACAGGATGCCCTGGCTCCGTGCGAACTGCACCAGGTCGTGGACGATGAGGAAGTAGCCCGGGAAGTTCTTGCTCTCGATGACATCGAGCTCGCGCTGGATCCGGTCCCGGACCTCCTCCCGGCCGGAATAGAGCCGGTCCGCCCCCTCCCACACCAGCCGGCGCAGGTAGCTCATCTGCGTGTGGCCCTCCGGCAGGTCGAGGTTCGGCAGGCCGGGCCTCACGCTGCGCAGCCGGAACGCCAGGTCCGCTGCGAGGTCGACGGTGCGCTCCACGGCGCCCGGGTAGGCCCGGAACCGCGCCGCCATTTCGGCGCCGCTGCGCAGGTGCGCGGTGCCCGCCGCCGGAAGCCAGCCGTCCATCTGATCGAGGCTCCGGCGCGCCCGGACCGCCGCCAGCGCCGTGGCGGTCCGGTACCGGCCCGGGTCGGCGTAGTGAACATTGTTGGTGGCCACCAGCGGCAGGTCCATCCGGGCGGCCAGGGCGGCAAGGGCGTCATTGGTGACGCTGTCCGTGGGGTTGCCGTGGTCGAAGAGTTCGACGGCCACATTGTCCCGGCCGAACAGTTCGGCCAGGTGCCGCAGTTCCGCTTCCGCCGCCGGGGCGCCTCCGGAGGCAAGGGCCTGCCGGACGGTGCCCTTCCGGCACCCGGTGAGGATAAAGAAGGTGCCTGCTGACTGCGCGGCGAGCTCCCCGACGTCGTACCGGGGCCTGCCTTTCTCCGCACCGCTGGAGAGCTGCGCCGCGGTGATGGCCCCGGCCAGGCGGTGGTAGCCGGCCGATCCCCGGGCCAGGATCAGCAGATGGCTGCCTTCGGGGTCCGCCTCCCCGTTCTGGGGCTTGGACAGCCCGAGGGAGAGTTCGGCTCCGTAGATGGTGGAGAGCCCCTGGTGCTTCTCGGCCGCCTCGGCGAAGCGGACCGCCCCATACAGCCCGTCATGGTCGGTCAGGGCGAGTCCCTGCAGCCGGAGCCGCCGGGCCTCCTCAATGAGGTGCTCGGGGCTTGAGGCCCCATCGAGGAAGCTGAAGTTCGAGTGCACGTGGAGTTCGGCATAGGGCACCGCGGGCCCGGCCTCAGGTTCGAGGCCGGACGGCTGGGTGTAAGGCTGGCGCTTGCGCGACCAGGCCGGGCTGTCTCCGCCGTCGGCGCCCGGAGGAGGCAGCCCCGGCCGGGTCGAATCCGAAAGATTCCGTTCAAAGTCCGACCACGGTACGGGCGGGTTGCTCCATCCCATGGTCGGCTCCTGATTGGTGGTGGTGTCGGTGGGTCGGTCGGTGCATCAGCGATCAGCGCATCGGTCATCAGCGCATCAGTCATAGGTGGCTTCGGCCCACCACCGGTGGTCCTCGAGGAGGAACAGCCAGGCCGACCCTGACGGATCGACCAGTTGGAACCGGTTCAGGACGCGGCCCCCAGGGTCCCACCAGCGTTCGGTGATCGGCCAGGGCCCCGCCCAGGACTGCACCGGCCACCGCGGTCCGGTGTTCCGGCCGGCCGAAAAAAACGCAGGGTCCGCGCTGAGCACCCCCCGGCCGTCGACGTCGACGCCGTTTCCCGCGGCATCGAGGACGACGGCGGGAACCGGTTCGGCAAACACCGTGGCGGGAACGGGCCCGGGCAGCCTCCCGGGCCAGGGCAGGTTCCGGTCCCGGGGAAGCGTGCCGGCGGAACCGGGGGCTGCATCGCCCCAGGGGATGTAGACGCGGCGGTCCGCCAGGAGGCGCCCACCGGCAATAATCGCGGTGAGGACGGCACCGTGGCCGAGCATGCTCTGGATCCGGGCCAGGCCGGAGTGGACGCTCTCGTCGGGCCCCGTTCCCCATAGTCCGTCGGCGTGGTCGCCGAGGTCCTCCACGGTCACCGGATCCACGTGCACCCGGGTGATGCCCGAGCTCAGCCCGCTGTCGGCATTCCTTCCCCCCTGCAGCTGCCACCGCACCCGGTCGACCACGTCGTCGGCGTCGAACCAGCGGGGGTGCTGCCAGGTGCGCTCCGACACCTCGCCGGAATCGCTGCTCAACACCACCCGCAGGACCGTGCAGACCAGCCCGGCGCCCCGCAGCCGGCCGACGAAGGCTTCGGCGGACATCCGGAAGGCAAAGGCAAGCTGGTCGATGCGGACCAGTGGCGGCTCGAAATCGACGGTGGTGTCAAGCTGCGGCGGGGGCACGCGCGGCACCACGGCCGCGGAGTCGATTCCGCTGGCCATCCGGTGCGCCAGCGCGCCCTCCTCGCCGAACCGGTTGCGGACGTCGGCCGCCTCCAGTGCGGCCCAGTCGCCGAGCGAGCGGATCCCCAGGCGCCGCAGCAGCACCGCAAGCTTCGGCTGGTCGAGGACGTCGAGGGGAAACGTGCTGAGGAACCAGGGGGAGCGCCCGGGCGGGATGATGCACAGCGGCGCGTCGGCGTCGTCGGTCTCCTCGGCGACCCGTGCTGCCTGCTCGGCGGCGAACAGGCCGTCGGCGATCCCGATCCGCACATCCGTCAGGCCGATGGCGGCAAGGGTCGTGAAGACGACGGAGGCCATCTTCTCCTCACTGCCGTAGTAGCGCGAGGGGCCCTTGGCCCGGACCGCGCACAGGCCCGGCCGGAGAACCTGCACCCCGGGCAGGATGGCTTCGACGGCGGCGGTGACCGGTTCGAAGCTGCGCTGGTCGAGGTCCGGGTCGTAGGGCAGGCAGATCAGGTGCGGACACCGGGCCTGGGCCTCGCGGACCCGCAGCCCCCGGCGCACCCCGTCCTGGCGCGCGGCCGGGGAGCAGGCAAAAACCTCTCCCTTCGCCACCAGGGCAAGGGCCGCATCGGCCTCGAGGGAATGTTCACGCAGGGCGGCCGTGATCGGCCAGTCCGGGCACCACAGCAGGAGGGTCCGGGTGGCGGTGGGCGGGGAGCCGTCGGGTGCGCTGTCCATCAGGAGTTCATCAAAGTGGGCCAGAAGAGGGGGTCCCCGCCGTCGGCGGAGTCCGGGGTGCCGTCGCCGGCGGGGAGGCGTCCGCCGGCCGGATCCCGCAGCCCGTGCTGCAGGTCGGCAAGCCAGAGATAGGCGTGCCGGGACCGGCCCGAGGGGTGGGTGGCGGTGATCTTCATCCGGCGGGCGCGCAGGTGGCCCCTCCCGGAGCCCAGTCCCTCCCATACACTCTCGGCGACGCCCAGGGTTGAGTCGCTTTGCTGCCAGCTCCCCAGGGTGATCATGGCGGCCCCGCGCTGCCGGAGCCTCGCCTTGAGGCGGGCCGTATCGGTGGGGGCGAGGTGTTCGGGCGCGCGCGTCAGGACCACCGACACCACATCGACCAGGGCCGCCGTCACCGTGAGCCACTGGGCTCCCGGGGCGGGCACCAGGATCAGCCGGTCAAGGTTGATTCCGAATTCCCGTGCGGCCTCCACGCTGAACTCGGGCAACCCGACCACCCCGCACCAGGCCCCCTGCGCCGAGGGCCCGGCCAGCAGCGCCATGGCCAGGGCGGCGGAGTTCCGCACCGAGTAGGAGCCCCCGGACTGCAGGCCGCCGCCGGGCAGGATCCTTGCCAGCGCCGGAACCGTGGGAAGCCGCTTCGAGTCCAGCCGGCTGGCCTGCATCTGGTTGATGCGCTGCTGCAGGTCCGCCGGAAGGCTGCCCGGGGACGGCGCCGTCACCAGCCGGGGACCGGACGCGCCGGAGCCGGAGAAGGACGGCTCGTCCTGCTCAAGGGCGCCTGCGGCTGGTGGAGTCACGACTCAATATTCGAATACGTGTTCTATTAAGTCAATCGGAGGCTCGGGTCCGGGAAAGGCCTCAAATATGCTACGCAGTGGAGGAAAACCGTCGTTAAAAGCGGTTCATCCGGACAACGGCTGTTCCTGCGCGGCTACTTCTTGTCCGGCCGTGGAGCGGGGTCCTGCTGGGCCCGCTGGGCGTTGCGCTCCTTGACGCGAGCGGCCTCGGCCCGCACCTCCGCCTGGGTGGCGCGTTCGGTGACGAGCCAGGCCGGGGGATCCTGAAGCAGCGCCGTGATCTGTGCGGTGGTCAGTGCCTCGGTGACGCCGCCGCGGGCGAGGCCGCTGACGGAAATCCCCAGCTTCTGTGCCACCACCGGGCGGGGGTGCGGGCCGTTGCGGCGCAGCTCGGCGAGCCACTCCGGCGGGCTCTGCTGCAGTTCGTTGAACTCTCCACGCGTCAGTTCCCGCTCCTGGAAATCCGAGGGGGCGGCGGGCAGGAAAATGCCAAGTTTCTTGGCCGCGGTGGCCGGTTTCATGGTCTGCGGGGTTTTTGCGGGGGTCATGATCCAAGCGTAACCGTCCCCGGCACTGCCCCGGCCGCCGGTGGACTAGGGTGAGGTTGTGCCAGAGTTCAAGCCCCGAACGCTTTCCGTGGGCTTCGTCGCCGGCGTCACCCCGGGCAAATGGGTGGGCCGGTGGCGGGAGCGGCACCCGGACGTGCCGTTGGAGCTGCAGCAGTACGGCGACGACGCCGTGGCCGCCCTGCACTCCGCCGCCGCCGACGTCCTCTTTGTCCGGCTTCCCGTAAACCGCGAGAACCTGTTCGTCATCCCGCTGTACGAGGAACAGGCAGTGGTGGTCTCCTCCAAGGAGCATGAAATCTCGCTGTTCGACGAGGTGCCGCTGGCCGAGCTCGAGGCGGAGAACCTGCTCGATGTCGAGGAGTGCGGAGGCCCGGCGGGAGCGGTGGAGGTGGCGGCGTCGGGGGCCGGCGTCGTCGTGCTTCCGATGTCCCTGGCCCGGCTTCATGCCCGCCGGGACGCGGTGCACCGGCCGGTGCCTGAACTTCCGGGAACCACGATCGGCATCGCCTGGCTCGAAGGGAACGACTCGCAGGACGTCGAGGAGTTCATCGGGATCGTGCGCGGCAGGACCGAACGCAGTTCGCGCCAGCCCTCGGCCGCGGACGGCCCGGAGCCGCGGAAGAGCGCGTCGCAGAAGGCGTCGGCCCGGAAGGCGGCCCAGCAGGGGTCGAAGAAGCAGGCCGCACCGTCCGGCGCGAAACGCTCCGGCGCCAAGCCGGATCCCCGGAAGGGCTCCGGGAAAGCAGGAAAGCCAGGCCCGGGGACGCCGCAGAACCGCAGGGGCCGGCGCCGCTGAATCTCTTCCGCGCTATCCGGCCCGGAGCACCCCCGCGAGTCTGCAGGTCACCACGGTTTGGGCCCTGCGGAGGGTGGTGAGCTGCAGTTTCGCCGGGGGCTGGGAAAAGGCAGTTCCCGCGAGTCTGCAGGTCACCACGGTTTGGGCCCTGCGGAGGGTGGTGAGCTGCAGTTTCGCCGGGGCTTGGCCGGCGGACGCTCCAGCCTAGGCCTCGAAGTGCGTCTCGGGCTCGCCTTGGCCGATTGAGGCCACCACGGAGGCGGCGATGTCGCGGACCTTCCGGTTGCGGCTGCTTGAGACCGACTTGAGGATGTTGAAGGCCTCCTGCTGGCTGCAGCGGTTCTGGGCCATGATGATCCCGATGGCGATATCGATGGCGGTGCGGGATTTCATCGCCGCCTTGAGGTTCGACACCGAGTCGCTGTGCTGTGCCAGGCGGACCGAGAGCATCAGTGCCTTGGAGGTCTGGCGGACGAACCCCTCGGCGGTGCGGATCGATTCCTCGTCGAAGCCTCCGTTCTGCATGGAGTACACGTTCAGCGCCGCTTTCGTTCCCGCTTCGAGGTCGAAGGGCACCCCAAGGATCGACCGGACGCCGTGCTTTGCGATGTCGGAGAGGTAGTCGGGCCACCGTTCGTCGGTGGCCACGTCGGCCACGTGGACGGTCCGGTGCTCAATGCAGGCGGTCAGGCAGGGCCCGTCCCCGTGGCGGTACTGTATTTCGTCGAGTTCCTTGGCTTCGGGGCTGCTGCTGGCCACGGTACCCGCCCGCCTGCTCCGGAGAAGGGTGACTCCGCAGAGCACCGAGCCGGTGGGGTCAAACAACTGGTTGGCAGAAAACGCCGCAAATTCGTTGAGGAATTCTTCGACATCGTCGGTTTCGAGGATGAGTTCCTGAAGGTAGTCGGTGGGTGTTTGCCCGGCAACCCGGTCGGCCATGATCTCTGGTCCTGTTTCGTTCGGTCGTCCCAGATGGAGCATCAGCCGCTGGCGCGCCCCATGGATTCAGGGACCGATGCACAAACTCCGGAAGTGTTCATGATCGGCCTTCTGCTAGACCGTTTAACGCTTAATCAGCCTACACACTACAAGATGGTGGCTTTATGTCGAAGACCACGGCCGCCTAGACGGAGGCGGCGTGGGCGGGCTCGGTCACCTCGGTGGTCGGCTCCCTGTTCTCGGCCTCGACCATCCACGCGTACTGCTCGAGCTTCTCGATGAAACCGTGGAGGATGTCCGCGGTCGGATCTTCCTCGTCGACCTGGTCGTGGACGTCGCGCATCCGCTGGACCGCCGAATCGAGCTGTCATCCGGGAATCGCGTATTGGCTAAATCCAACGGATCTGCATATCCTAAGCGTGCTTATTGTTTGATAATCTTGCGAATCACGTGGAGTCCAAGCCGGGACGCGAAGAGCGGTACCGGCCCACCCCCAAGGAGGAACGCGTTATGGCATCAGTCCAGGAATCGATCGAAGTTTCGGTACCGGTCAGCACGGCCTACAACCAGTGGACACAGTTCGAAACCTTCCCCAAGTTCATGGGCGGTGTCGAGTCGGTGACCCAGCTTTCGGCCACCTCCACCCACTGGGTGACGAGCATCGGCGGCGTGAAGCGGGAGTTCGATGCCGAGATCACCGAGCAGCACCCCGATGAGCGGGTGGCGTGGAAAAGCACCGACGGCGAATCCCATGCCGGTGTGGTGACCTTCCACCGGATCGACGACAACACCACCCGGTTGATGGTGCAGCTCGACTGGCACCCCGAGACCTTCAGCGAGAAGATCGGCTCGGTGGTCAATGCCGACAAGCGGCAGGTGAAGGCCGACCTCAAGCGGTTCAAGGAGTTCATCGAGAAGAGCGGCGGTGAGAGCGGCGCCTGGCGCGGCGACATCAGCGCGCCCTCGAGCGGAGTCAGCTCGGAGGCATCACCGGCCAATGGCGACCTTCCGGACCTTTCCCTCGACGATCCGGAGTCGGGCGGACCGCGCGCCGGACAGTAGGCGCAGAGCCGGTACACGGGCGACGACGGCGGGGCACCAACCGGTGCCCCGCCGTCGTTCTGTCCGTCCCCGGGAAGGCGTCGTCAGCCCTTCGCCGCGGTGATCCCGGCGATCGACTCCAGAGCCCGGCGGGAGAGCTCGGCCGAGAGCGGGGCGCTCTTCGCGGCCTCGGCCGCCTCCTGCTGGCCTTCTTCGCTTACCGCATATTCGCCGAACGCCTTGGCGACCTCGGCCGACTGTTTGTTCTCATAGCTCGTGCAGTAGATGTGGTAGGAAACGAGCACGAGGGGGTACGCCCCCGGGGCCGTCGTCGTGCGGTCAAGTTCGAGGGACATGTCGTAGTCGGGGCGGCCGGGAACCATCGAGGCGAGGTCGACGGCGGCTGCCGCGGCTTCGGCGCTGACGGGCACGTACTCGCTGCCCACCCGCAGGTTTACCCGTCCAAGGGGCGGCCCGACGGCGGAATCGTCGGCGTAGGTCACGGCACCCTCGGTGCCCGAGACGGTGCTGACCACCCCGGAGTTGCCCTTGGAGTTCTCCCCGCCGATGTTTCCGGGCCAGGTGCCGTCGGGCTCATCGGTCCAGATCTCGGGCACCACGGCGTGGAGGTAGTCGGTGAAGTTTTCGGTGGTCCCGGAGTCATCGGACCTGCTGACCGGGGCGATGCGCGTCCCGGGCAGGTCGACGCCCGGGTTCTGCGAGGCGATCTGCGGGTCGTTCCAGACGGTGATCTCACCGCGGAAGATTCGAGCGATGGCCGCCGCATCGAGGTTCAGCTCGGTGATGCCCGGGAGGTTGAAGGCGATGCTGATGGGGGAGACGTAGGCGGGAATGTTGAAGGCGCCGCCCGGCCCGCAGGCCTCGGTCGATTCGGCGAGCTCCTCGTCGCTGAGGTAGGCGTCGGACCCGGCGAAAGTCACCGCCCCGGCCAGGAGTGCTCCGCGCCCGGCACCGGAGCCGTCGGGGGAGTACTGCACCTGGGCGCGGGGGTTGACTGTGGCGAAGGCCGCCCGCCAGGCCTCCATGGCGGGTCCCTGCGCCGATGAGCCGGCGCCGGTGATGGCCCCCTGGAGCTTCGAATCGGCGTTGCGAGCCGCCGCTTCCTGCTCCGGCCCCAGGGGATAGTCGGACCCGCAGGCGGTAAGCGTTACGCCGAGGATGACGGCGGAGAGGGCTGCGGTGAGGCGTGGAGGTACGGGTTTCACCCGGTCTACGTTACAGGCCCGGGTGCGGCTTCTCAGAGTGAGCGCCACGCCCCGCTGGTGAGGTGCGACCCTGCCTGCGGGCCCATCTGGAGCATCCCCCCGTCCACCACGAACGATGCCCCGTTGACGTAGCTTGATGCCGGCGAGGCGAGGAACGCAATGACCGCGGCGACCTCCTTCGCGTCGCCGGGACGGCCCACCGGAATGCCCGGCCGGTCGACGGTTCGGGGGTCCACGTCTTCGGCGTCGTTCATAGGGGTCGAGATTTCCCCGGGCAGCACGGCGTTGGCCGTAATGCCCCGGCCGGCCAGCTCGAGGGCGATGGTCCGCACCAGCCCGCCCAGCCCGTGCTTCGAGGCGTCATACGCCGCAGAACCGACCCGGGGCTGCTCCTGGTGCACGCTGGTGACCGCGATGATGTGCCCGCCGCGGCCGGCCTTGACCATCCGGGCCGCGGCCCGCTGGATGCAGACGAACGCCCCGTCGAGGTTCGCCGCCAGGGTGCGGCGCCAGGTGTCCCAGTCGGTCTCGAGGAAGAGGGTGCCGCCCTTGACCCCGGCGTTGTTGACGAAGACGTCGACGCCGCCGAGTTCCTCGGCCATCGCGTCCACCACGTCGCCGCAGGCGGGGGCATCGGTGGTGTCGAGCCGGGCGACGACGGCCTTCCGGCCGAAGGCGCGGACTCCGCGGGCGGTCTCCTCCGCCCCCTCCGAGTCCGAATGCCAGGTGATGCCGACATCGAGGCCTGCCTCGGCCAGGGCCAGCGCGGTGGCCCTGCCGATCCCTGAGTCGGATCCCGTGAAAATGGCGGTGGCGGGAGAGAAATCCATCCCGCCATCCTTTCCGCAGGCGCTGGTGTTTGCAAGGAAAATCCGCCGGCTGAAAAGGCGAAGGCCGGGCCGGGCGCGAAGTGCGCCCGGCCCGGCCCGGGAAGGGGAGAACCCCTTCGGCTCCTAGGCTTCGACGGTCTTCTGCCCGGATCCGCCCTCGACGGACTCACCCTTGACGGCCTCGGAATCGGTTCCCGACATGATCTCGATCTTCCGCGGCTTTGCCCGCTCGGTCACGGGGATGTTGACGCTCAGCACGCCGTTCTCGTAACGGGCCGAGATGGCGTCGATGTCGATCCCCTGGCCGAGGTTGAGCTGGCGGAGGAAGGATCCGCTCTCGCGCTCGCGGGTCAGCCACTTGACCCCTTCGGCCCCGCGCAGGGTGCGCTCGGCCCGGATGGTGAGCAGCTGGCCGTCGACATCAATATCGACGGAGCCCGGATCGATTCCCGGAAGGTCGGCGGTCAGGATGTAGTGGTCGCCCTCGCGGTACAGGTCCATGGGCATCAGGCGCAGCCCCTGCCGGGGATCCAGCAGCGCACCGGCGACGCGGTCCAATTCCCGGAACGGGTCGAACTTCATGGCCATTTGAAAACAACTCCTTCGCACAACGGCCACCGACGGTGGTGGTTTTCCTCATCTACCAGAGTTGAGCGGGTACCGCTCAACCCGCAATTAAATTAGCACTCTCAGGGGGAGAGTGCCAAGGTGTAGGCCGACTTTTTTGAGGTCCGATCGGGCGGAAGAGGAAAGGCCGGATACGGCCAGCGGGCCGGGTGCCAAGAAAGGGGGCCGAGGAAGGGGTGCGAGGAGGGGAGCCGTCGCAGCAGGGGCTAAAAACGCAGCCCTCCCGCAAAATACTGCGGGAGGGCGACTTGTGCCTGCGCGGGGCCTCGATCCCCGGGCCTTCCGCGTGTGAAGCGGATGCTCTACCAGACTGAGCTACACAGGCAGATGGTTCTCCAATAGCTTAGGGCATTTCCCTCCCGCTCCAAACCCGGCCTCCGCGCCCGGACGGGGGCTGGGTCGCGCGGGCGGGCATGCGGACCGTTTGGCTGAACCGCGGCGGCTCACCCGACCCCTCGTCCTTCCGCCGTCCCGATCTGGTCCCCACCAAGCTTCCGCAACTCGCCCGGCAGCTCGACGGCCGGTAGGCTGGATAGCGGTGAGCCGGGAAGTCTGGTCGGCGCTGTCTCAAGCGACCGCCGACACAAGGAGCTTTTCTTGTCCCCCACCCCCTCTCCACACCAGAACTCCCCTGCCGAACCCGCGGCCAAGCGGCTCTTCACCCGGGCCAGTTATCCCGAACACCTACGGATCTCGTCGATCCTGCGCAGGGAGACGGTGGGTGGTGCGCTCCTGCTCCTGGCCACAACGCTGGCCCTGATCCTCGCCAACACCCCCGCCGCCGACGGTTACTTCGCCCTGCGCGACACCAGGTTCGGCTACGAACCGCTGCATCTCGAACTCAGTGTCGGGGCCTGGGCGGCCGACGGCCTGCTTGCCATCTTCTTCTTCCTCGCCGGGCTCGAACTGAAGCGGGAGTTCGTCGCCGGGGACCTGAAACGCTTCGACCGGGCCATCGTTCCGGTGGCTGCCGCTGTAGGCGGGGTCGTGGTGCCCGCGCTGATCTACGTCGCGGTGATCCTGGGCAGCGGCTCGGACGCGCTGCGCGGGTGGGCGATTCCCACGGCCACCGATATCGCCTTTGCCCTGGCGGTGCTCGCCGTCGTCGGATCCCACCTTCCCGGGGCCCTGAGGATCTTCCTGCTCACCCTCGCCGTCGTGGACGACCTGATCGCCATCAGCATCATCGCCTTCTTCTATTCCGGGGACATCGCCGCCCCGCCCCTGCTGCTGGCGGTGCTTCCGCTCGCCCTCTACGCCTTCCTCGCCCACCGGTTCTCCCGGTTCTTCCAGCGCCAGGCGGCGGCCCCGTGGCTGATCCTGCTGCCCCTCGGGTTCATCGTCTGGGCACTGGTGCATGCCTCGGGGGTCCACGCCACCGTCGCGGGGGTGCTCCTGGGCTTCGCGATTCCGGTCCGGCCCCCGCGGAAAGCCCAGGCCGGAGGCTCCACCGTGCCGGAGGCCGAGGGTCTCGCCGACACGATGGAGCACCGCATCCGGCCCCTTTCGGCAGGTGTCGCGGTCCCGGTCTTCGCCTTCTTCTCGGCGGGGGTGACGATCGGCGGCGCCTCGGGGTTCCTCAGTGCGATCACCGACCCGATCGCCGTGGGCATCGTCCTGGCACTGGTTGTCGGAAAGCCGATCGGCATCCTGCTGGCGGTCTGGCTCGTGACCAAGGCCGAAAAGGCCAACCTGGACCCCGACCTGTCCTGGGTGGATATCGCCGGAGCCGCCCTGCTCGCCGGCATCGGGTTCACCGTCTCCCTGCTCATCGCGGAGCTCGGCTTCGGCCAGGGCACCCCGGAGGACGACCATGCGAAGGTCGCGGTGCTGATCGGCTCGCTCCTCGCCGCGCTCGCCGCATCGGTCATCCTGCGCTCGCGCAACCGCCACTACCGGCAGATCGAAGCCAAGGAGACGGTCGACGCCGACCAGGACGGCGTCCCCGACGTGTTCGAGGAACGCTAGCGCCGCACCAGCCAGGCCAGGGTCAGGGCGCCGGCGGTCCTGCGGAACCCGCTGTCGCCGTCGGCGGCCTCAAGGACGGCCCAGATGGCGAGGCTGGCGGTGCTGGCCTGGCCGAGCACCCTGCGGTTTTCGTCCTTCAGTGCCATCAGGGACGCCGCGCCCAGCCCGGCCCAGGCCAGGATCAGGGCATTGGGGCGCTGGGCGATGCCCTGCCTGCCGTGGGAGTCGGTGAAGAAACCCATTACGCTCCCTTCTTGGAACTGGTCGAGTCCTTCTTGCCGCCGGACTTCTTCTCGCGGTTTTTCTCGAGACTGCGGCGCAGGGCCTCCATCAGGTCGAGGACGTTGGTGTCGTCCTCCTCCGCCGACGCGCCGAAGGTCTCCTCGGTGCTCAGGGTGTCGCCCTTCTCGATCTTGGCGTCGATCAGGGTGCGCAGCTGCACCTGATACTCGTCGGTGAAGTTCTCAGGGTCGAAATCCGTCGAGAAGGAATCGACGAGGGCCGCGGACATCTGCTTCTCCTTGGCGGAGATGCGCACTTTTTCCTCGAGTGCGGGGAAGGAGGCCTCGCGCACCTCGTCGTCCCAGAGCAGCGACTGGAGCATCAGGACCTCGCCGCGGACCCGCAGCGCCCCGAGCCGGCTCTTCTGCCGAAGGGAGAACTGGACGATCGCCGTCCGGTCGGTCTCCTCGAGGGTCCTGCGGAGCAGCACGTAGGCCTTGGTGGAGGCCGAATCGGGCTCGAGGTAGTAGGAGCGGTCGTACATGATGGGGTCGATCTGGTCGCTGGGAACGAACTCGACGACCTCGATCTCACGGCTTTTCTCGACCGGGAGGGAGCCGAGGTCCTCCTCCGTCAGCACCACTGTGTGCTCGCCGTCGTCGTAGGCCTTGTCGATGTTCTTGTAGTCGACCACTTCCCCGCAGATTTCACACCGGCGCTGGTAGCGGATCCGCCCGCCGTCCTTATCGTGGACCTGGTGGAGGCCGATGTCGTGGTCTTCGGTGGCGCTGTACACCTTCACGGGCACGTTCACCAGCCCGAACGCGACGGCTCCCTTCCAGATGGCTCTCATGGAACTAGTGAACACCACCGGCAGCACACCTAGCCAGAGCCGGTTTTTCCGCGGTCTACGATGGATGGGTGACTTCCTCCACCGCAGAACCGACAGCCAGCCGCACCACCACCGACGACGGCGCACCCGCCCTGCGCTTCGAGATGCGGTTCGCTGTCCCGCCGGCGGTGCTGTGGAAGCACCTGACGGATCCGGGCAAGCTCAAGTACTGGTTCCCCGCCGAAATGGACATCCTGCCGCGCCGGGACGCCGAGGTCATCTTCAAGCTGCCGGGCCAGCGCCCGCTGAAGGGCACGGTGCTTGAGGCCGCCAAGCCCACGGTGTTGGCCTTCACCTGGGACCGGGAGGTCCTGCGGTGGGAGTTCACACGCCAGGAGGACGGCGGCACCCTGCTGGTGCTGACGATTTCCCCTGCGGATTCCGCCCAGATCGCCGTTTCCGCCGCCGGTTGGCACCTGACCCTGATGGGTCTCGACGACTACCTGAACGAGCGCGACCTCGGCCAGGATCCGGCCCTCTGGCAGGTCTACGTCGACCGGTACACCTCCCAGTTCTCGTCCTGACCCACCGCACCGGGTGAGGCTGCCGGGAGGATCCGCGGCCTTCCGGTAGTGGAATTCGGCGCCCATCCGGACAACACTGGGGAAATGGCTCTCCCGGGTTCCCGCAGCGTGCAGACCGTCACGGTCGACGGGCGTTCCCTGCGGCTGTCGAGCCTGGACAAGGTGCTGTACCCGGAGACCGGCACCACCAAGGCCGATGTGCTGGCGTACTACGCGGCGGTGGCCGAGCCCCTGATCCGGCATGCCCGCGACCGGCCCGCGACCCGCAAGCGCTGGGTGCACGGTGTGGGGACCGCAGACGCCCCCGGCCAGGTCTTCTTCCAAAAGAACCTCGACGCCGCGGCTCCGGCCTGGCTGCCCCGCCACCCCATCCGGCACAAGGACCACACGAACGTGTACCCGGTGGTGAACGATCTGGCCACCCTCACCTGGTTCGGGCAGATCGGTGCCCTCGAGGTCCATGTGCCCCAGTGGCGGTTCGGCCCGCACTCGGCGGTGGGCAACCCGGACCGGATGGTGCTCGACCTTGACCCCGGACCGGGAGCGGGCCTGCCCGAGTGCGCCGAGGTGGCCCGGCTGGCCCGAGAGATCCTCACAGGCATGGGCCTTGAGCCGTGGCCGGTGACAAGCGGCTCCAAGGGCCTCCACCTGTACTGCCGGCTGGACGGGAAGCTGACCTCCGAGCAGGTCTCCGGCGTCGCGCACGAGCTGGCCCGCGCCCTCGAGGCCGACCACCCCGACCTGGCGGTCAGCGACATGAAGAAGTCCCTGCGCGGCGGGCGCGTCCTGGTGGACTGGAGCCAGAACAACCGGAACAAAACCACCGTGGCGCCGTATTCGCTGCGCGGACGCTTCCACCCGACCGTCGCCGCGCCGCGCACCTGGACCGAGCTCGACGACCCGGACCTGGCCCACCTCGACTACCGGGAGGTGCTTCGGCGCGTCCGGGAACAGGGGGACATCCTGGCCGGCCTCGATCCGGACCCGCAGGACGGTGCCGGCACCGCCGGCGCGGGGTCGGCCCCGGACCGCCTGGCCCAGTACCGGGCCATGCGCGACGCCGGCAGGACCCCGGAACCCGTCCCGGAAGCCGTCGGACCGCCCGGGGGCAACAGCTTCGTCATCCAGGAACACCATGCGCGCCGCCTCCACTATGACCTCCGGCTGGAGCGCGAGGGCGTGCTCGCCTCATGGGCCCTGCCCAAGGGCCCGCCCGCCACGCCGGACCGGAACCACCTGGCCGTCCAGACGGAGGACCACCCGCTGGAATACGGGACCTTCGAGGGAAGTATTCCCAAGGGGGAATACGGTGCAGGCGAAATGAGCATCTGGGATGCGGGGACCTACGAGCTGGAAAAGTGGCGCGACGGCAAGGAGGTGATCTGCACCCTGTACGGGAAACAGGACGGCGGCCTGGCCCGCTCCGGCAGCGCCGTCCGGCGGTACGCCCTGATCAACACCGGCGGCTCCGGGTCGGGAGCGCGTAACTGGCTCATCCACCTCATGAAGGACCAGCCGGCCGGAATCTCCTCCGGTACCGCCTCCGGTGCCTCCTCCGATGCCTCCCCCGGTGCCTCCTCCGATAGCGGCGGGCCCGACGCCTCCGCAACCGGCCGGGATGGGCTCCCCGTCGCGGTTTCACCGGCGGATCCGGCGGCCGGGCCCGGCGCCGCCCCGGACTTCGTGCCGCCCATGCTGGCGACCCTGGCCTCCTCTTTGGTCCTGCCCGATGAATCCGACTTCGCGTTCGAGCTGAAGTGGGACGGGGTGCGGGCGATCGCCGTCGTCGCGGCCGGCGGCGTGCGCCTGATCAGCCGCAACGGCAACGACATGAGCCTGCTCTACCCCGAACTGGGGGACCTCGCCGACTATGTGAACGCCGAGACGGCGGTGCTCGACGGCGAGATCGTGGCCCTCAACGCCGGCGGCCGGCCCGACTTCAGCCTGCTGCAGACCCGGATGAAACTCACCTCGGCCGCCGAGATCGACGCCGCCCGGGCAACCACACCGGTCCGGTTCATGCTCTTTGACCTCCTCGACCTCGACGGGACCTCCCTGCTCCCGCTCGGGTACAGCAACCGCAGGGAGATCCTCGAAGGCGCCGTCAGCGCCCCGGAGGACGGACACGTCCAGGTTCCGGGGCAGCTTGACGCCACCCTGGCCGAGGCGGTCGAGGCCAGCAGGGACCTGGGGCTCGAGGGCATCGTCGCCAAGCGCCGCAGCAGCGTGTACCGCCCTGGAACCCGCACGGAGGCGTGGCTGAAGATCAAGCACCAGCGCACCCAGGAGGTGGTGGTGGTGGGCTGGCGCCCGGGAAAGGGCAACCGCGCCTCGAAGATCGGCTCCCTCCTGGTCGCGGTGCCCGACGGGGTGAACCTGAAGTACCTCGGCCGCGTCGGCTCCGGGCTCACCGACCGGGAGCTGGCCGAGGTGGGCGGCCGGCTCAAGAAGATGGCCCGCAAGACGGCGCCGCTGCCCGACGTCCCCGCCCCCGACGCCGCGGACGCGCGCTGGGTGCGCCCGGCCCTCGTCGGCGAGGTCCAGTACAGCGAACGCACCGGCGGGGGCCGGCTGCGGCACCCGGTCTGGCGCGGCTGGCGGCCGGATAAGAAACCCTCCGATGTGACCGTCGAAAACTGAGAACCGGCCGTCGGAGGACCCTCCGCCGGCGTCGTCAAAACCCGAGGAGGAACACCATGCCTGAACCCGATGTCGACCGGCTGGATGCCTGGTGGCGGGCCGCGAACTACCTCTCCGTCGGCCAGATTTACCTCCGGGACAACCCGCTGCTGAGGCGCCCGCTCGAAGCCGGCGACGTGAAGGCCCGGCTGCTGGGCCACTGGGGGACCGCCCCGGGCCTGAACTTCGTCTACGCCCACCTGAACCGGGTGATCCGGGAGCAGCGGCAGGCGATGCTGTTCGTCACCGGCCCAGGGCACGGCGGGCCGGCCAACGTCGCCAACGCCTGGCTTGAGGGAACGTACTCCGAGGTGTACTCCCACATCGGCACGGACGAAACCGGCCTCAGGGACCTGTTCAAGCAGTTCAGCTACCCCGGCGGCATCCCCTCCCACGCGGCCCCCGAGTCGCCCGGCTCCATCCACGAGGGCGGCGAGCTCGGCTACGCCCTCGTCCACGCCTACGGCGCCGTGTTCGACAACCCCGACCTCCTCGCCGTGGCCGTGGTGGGTGACGGCGAGGCCGAAACCGGCCCGCTGGCGGCAAGCTGGCACTCCAACAACTTCCTCAACCCCGCCCTCGATGGCGCCGTGCTCCCGATCCTGCACCTCAACGGCTACAAGATCGCCAACCCCACGGTGCTGGCCCGCATGCCCGAGGACCAGCTGCGGCAGCTGATGTCCGGTTACGGTTACGAGCCCCATTTCGTCACCGTTCGAGACCCGCGCGCCACCGCGCAGGCCCACCGGGACTTCGCGGCGGCCCTTGATGAATGCCTCGCCCGGATCCGGGAGATCCAGCAGCAGGCCCGGTCCGGCGGGGACCTCCCGGAGGGCACGCCCCGCTGGCCCATGATCGTCCTGCGCTCACCCAAGGGCTGGACCGGGCCCGACGTCGTCGACGGCAAGCAGGTCGAGGGCACCTGGCGCTCGCACCAGGTGCCGCTGTCGGAGATCTCCAGCAACCCGGAGCATCTGCGCCAGCTCGAGGAGTGGATGCGCTCCTACGGACCGGAGGAGCTCTTCACCGACACCGGGGAGCTGCGCCCCGATCTCGCCTCCCTCGCGCCGGAAGGCGACCTGCGGATGAGCGCCACCCCCTACGCCAACGGCGGCTGGCTGCTGCGCGACCTCAAGCTGCCCGACTACTTCGACCACGCCGTGAAGGTGAGCTCACCGGGCAGCGAGAAGGTGAGCCCGATGATCACCGTCGGCGGGTACCTGCGCGACATCATCGCGGCGAACCCCACGAACTTCCGCGTCTTCGGCCCCGACGAGACGGCGTCCAACCGGCTCTCGGCGGTCTACGACGTCACCGACAAGGCCTGGCAGGCACGCACCGAGGACGTCGACGAGCACCTGGCCCGCTCCGGCCGGGTCCTTGAGGTGCTCAGTGAGCACCTCTGCCAGGGCTGGCTCGAGGGCTACCTGCTCACCGGCCGGCACGGGGTGTTCAACTGTTACGAGGCGTTCGTCCACATCGTCGACTCGATGTTCAACCAGTTCGCCAAGTGGCTCAAGGTGCACCAGGACCTGTCCTGGCGCCGTCCGATCGCCTCCTTCAACTACCTGCTCTCCAGCCATGTGTGGCAGCAGGACCACAACGGGTTCTCCCATCAGGACCCCGGGTTCATCGACCACGTGGTGAACAAGAAGGCAGACGTGATCCGCGTCTACCTTCCGCCGGACACCAACACCATGCTGGCCGTGACCGAGCACTGCATGAAGACCCGGGACACGGTCAACGTGATCATCACCGGCAAGCAGCCCAATCCCACCTGGCTCGGGCCCGAGGAAGCCCGCCTGCACGTTCGACGCGGCATCGGGGTGTGGGACTTCGCCGGCCGGGAGGACGCGGGAGCGGAACCCGACGTCGTCCTCGGCTGCGCCGGCGACGTGCCCACGCTCGAGACGGTCGCGGCGGCGGGCCTGCTCAAGGCCGGCATTCCGTCGCTGAAGATCCGGGTGGTCAACGTGGTGGACCTGATGCGGCTGCAGGACGACGCCGAGCACCCGCACGGGCTGACGGCGCGGGCGTTCGACAACCTGTTCACCACGGATCGGCCCGTGATCTTTGCCTACCACGGCTACCCGTGGCTGATCCACCGCCTGACCTACCGGAGGACCAACCATACGAACCTCCACGTCCGCGGCTACAAGGAGGAGGGGACGACCACCACGCCCTTCGACATGGCGATGCTGAACCAGATCGACCGGTACTCGCTGGCCATGGACGCGATCGACCGGGTCCCGTCGCTCGGTTCCACCCAGGCCTCGCTGCGCCAGTCGCTGCAGGACCAGCGGCAGCGCGCCTGGCAGCACACCCGGGACGCCGGGGAGGACGCGGACTTCATCACCGGCTGGACCCTCGATGAGTCCTCGCCCGACGACGCACAGAACCAGTGACCGGCACTGTGGAGAGACCTGCCACCGCGCAGCGGTGATCGGAGGAGCTCAGCGGGAGTTCTCCTGCAGGGCCCGGTAGTTCTGCATCGAGCGCATCCTGCGCTGCAGGCTGTCCCGGCGCGGTGTGGACTCCGCGTCGGGGGCCTCGGCCGTGAGGTCGATGTGGCGCTGCCCGTAGTGCCACAGCAGCATGTCGTCGAGCAGCCGGTCGGGGCCGGGGGAGTACCGGTGGTCGAGCGCCCGGCGCACAGTGGTGATGGTGTCGGCCTGCAGCAGGGCCACGAGTTCGAGGGTGGTCTTCAGTCCGTGGGCGGCAAGGAGTTCGGCGGCCCAGCCCCAGTTGTCGTCGGCCTTGCGGTCGACGTGGGGCAGCAGGGTCTGCCAGACGTGCCGGATGCGGTTGGGGGTCAGCGGCGCGCTGCCCTCCCCGGCCTCGTCCCAGAACCCGGTCACCGTCTCGTAGCGTTCGTGGAGCTCGGCGAAGGCCGACTCGACGGTTTCGAGCATCGCGGCCGTCCCGGTGAACTGCCGGTCGAAGTATGGACTCCACGCCTTGGGATTGGAGGCCTTGAAGCGGATGTCGTGTTCAATTTCGGACCAGGCGTGGGCGAGGACGGTGCGGACCTGCACCTCGAAGAGGTAACTGCCGCCGGCCTTCGAGTCCGGGTCAAGGGCCTGCTGGTACCGCCGGACGACGTCGTTGTGGATGCTGCGCATGATCAGGTGCCGGCTCGAGTACCCGTAGGTGCCCGATTCGATTGACCCGATGTCCTTCTCGCGGTCCCCGCGGCAGTCGAAGTCCTGCCGCTGGCGCTTGATGAGGTTCGCGGCGAGGTCCACCTCATGGGGGAGGGTGGTGATGACCCGGATCCCGACGACGTCGGTGAGGTTGCGCAGCGGGTCGGGGAAGACGAGCACCGGCAGCGCCCCGGGCTCGGTCGGCGCGAGGGTCCGGGAGGCCTTGTCGCGGAAGGATTCGACGGTCTTGGTGCGCGCGGTGACGAACAGGGGCCGCAGGTCGGAGGGGTCGAAGATCGCCGAGATGCTGCGGCGCATCTCCTCGGTCACCGCCTCGAGCTGGGGCCGCACCCGCATAAACTCACGCGTCGACGCTTCGACCGCCGGGCGCAGGCGGTCGTCGAGGTCATCCCACGCGCTCACAAAGGGCCTCCTGGTCTCGGCGTTTCTGCAATCCTAGCCGCCGCCCGCGACGGTTATGCTTCCGGTGTGAACCAGCCGGGACGACGCAACGTATTGGCACTCCTCGGCGCGCTGGGGGCGGCGGTGCTGCCCGGGTGCGCCCGCCCGGCCGACCGTGCCGGGACGCCGGCCGACGGCGCCGCCCGGCGCTACCGCTACGGGTCCGACCCGAGCCAGTTCGCGGACCTCTACCTGCCCTCACCGGCGTCAAAGCCGGGGGTGGTGGTGATCATCCACGGCGGGTACTGGCGTTCGACCTACGGTGCCGAACTCGGCGAACCGCTGGCCCGGGACCTGGCGGACCGGGGCTACGCCTGCTGGAACCTCGAGTACCGCCGGGTCGGCAACGGCGGCGGCTGGCCGGGGACCTTCGAGGACATCGCAGCCGGGATCGACCTTCTCACCGAGGCGGCGGCGCGGCATGGACTCGACCTCACGACCGTGACGGCCCTGGGCCACTCCGCCGGCGGCCACCTCGCCGTGTGGGCGGCAGGACGCGATTCCCTTCCCGCCGATGCCCCGGGCGCGGGCCCGGCGGCGGTGCCCCTGACTGCGGTCGTGAGCCAGTCGGGGGTGCTCGATCTCGCCCAGGCACACGACCTTAACCTCAGCGACGGCGCCGTCGAGGACCTGCTTGGCGCTTCCCCGACGGCCGAGCCGGAACGGTACCGGTGGGCCGATCCCGTGGACGCGGTGCCGCTCCCCGTGCCCGTCTACGCGCTGCACGGGGAGGAGGACACCACGGTTCCGCTGAGCCAGGCCGAAAGCTACGTGGCCGCCGCCACGCAGGCGGGCGCGGCGGCGGAGCTCCTGGTGATTCCGGGCGACCATTTCGCGATGATCACTCCCGGCACCGAAGCGTGGGAGCGGGTGGTGGCGGCCGTCGACAAGGCCGCCACCACGCGGCAGGGTTCCGCCGGGTGATCCCTAGTTGAGCGGGCGGATGCCCTCGGGCAGCACCCCGCCGCGCAGCAGGTCCGCCGCGGTGTTGGCGAGGGCGGTCAGGGCCACCCGCTGGGTGAAGGGGCCGTAGGAGATGCGGGCCACGCCGAGCTCCTGGAGCTTGGCTGGAGGAAGTGAACCCGGAACCCCGATGACGCTGAGCCGGTTGTGGCCGATTCCCTCGACGAGGGCACGCACCGTGTCCTCGTCGAAGAGGCCCGGGACGAAGACGGTCGACGCGCCGACCTCGAGGTAGGCCTTCCCGCGCTCAATGGCCTCGGCGAGGACGTCCTTGGGGTCACGCCCGGCGCCGCGGACGAACGCGTCGGTGCGGGCGTTGAGCACGAAGGGGACGCCCTCCGCCTCGCCGGCCTTGACCGCCGCCTCCATCTTCGCCAGGGAGTCGGCCAGGGGCTCCATCCGGTCCTCGATATTGGCGCCGATGATGCCCACGCCGATGGCGCGCCGCACGGTCTCGCCCGCGTTGCCGTACCCGGCGTCGAGGTCGGCGCTGACGGGCAGCTCGGTCGCCGCCGCAATGCGCGAGACGGCATCGATCATCAGGTCGAGCGGGACGGTGCCGTCCTGGTACCCCAGGCTCGACGCGATGGAGTGGCCCGCGGTGGCCAGCGCACGGGTTCCGGGAACGTCAGCGATGGTCTTGGCGGAAATGGCATCCCACACGTTGACGACCTGCAGGACCTCCGGGGCCCGGTGGAGGCTGAGGAACGTCTCGGCCTTGGCGGACAGGGAAGCGGTTGAGTTGCTCGGTGTAGTCATGATTTCACCTTACGGCTCCATCCCGACTCATCCACAGCGCGGCGGCTGTGAGATCGTCGGCGGTGATTCCGTGGCCGCCCGGGTGGGTGGCACGCTCGACGTCGGCGCCGCGGGACTGGAGGACGCCGGTGAGCCGTTCGACGCTGTCCTGGGGGGCCATGGGGTCCTCGGCGCCGTTGAACAGTGCCACGCGGGTGCCGGCCAGGTCGGCGTCGACGGGGTGCGCGTCCAGGGGATACATGCCCGAGAAGGCCACCACCCGGTCGAGCTTCCCGGGGTGCAGCAGCGCGGTGGCCAGGGCGATATTGGCCCCGTTGGAGAAGCCCACGGCGGTCACCGGCCGGTCCCCGAGGCCGTAGGCCTCACGGGCCCAGCCGAGGAAGCCTGCAAGTTCCCCGGCCCGGGCGACCACGTCGGCGGTGTCGAACACGCCCTCCCGCAGGCGGCGGAACCACCGGTTCATGCCGTTCTCGCTCACCGGCCCGCGGGGGGAGAGGATGCCGGCCCCGGGGAACAGGCGCGGGGCCAGGGGGAGCAGGTCGTGCTCGGTGCCGCCGGTGCCGTGCAGGAGCAGCAGCACCGGAGTCCCGGGGTCGCCGGGCTCGAAAACGTGGGGCCAGGGGTGTGCCGAGGGGGCCGGGGTCTCAGTCATCTGCCGGCTCCGTTGCGGTGTCCCCGGTGGAGGCGGGAAGCTCGGGGTTGTTTTCCCCGGGCAGGGTCAGCGGGGCCACGGCGGCGGCGATGGCCTCGCGGCTGGGCTCAAGCCACGGCGGCAGCTTCAGGCCGCGTCCCAGCTCGAGCAGCGGCTCATCGATATTGAAGCCCGGGGTGTCGGTGGCGATTTCGAACAGGGTTCCGCCCGGTTCGCGGAAGTAGATCGAGGTGAAGTACTGCCGGTCGAGGATCTCGGTCACGGCGTGCCCGCGGGAGGTCAGCTCGTCCCGCCAGGCGGCCTGGGTGGCCTTGTCCGGGACGCGGAAGGCAACGTGGTGCACGGTGCCTCCGGCAATCAGGCCGCGGTCGGCGCGCGGGTCGGCGATCACGTCGACCACGGTGCCCGGCTCGCCTGCGCCGGTCGAGAGCCGGTACCGATCCGCACCCTCCGAGAGGATGTCCAGCCCGAGGTCCTGGGTCAGGGTCGCCAGGGTGCCCTCGGGGTCGGCAACCGTCAGCACCGAGGAGTGCTGTCCGCGCACAGCGTACTGCGCCGGGACCGACGCCGAGTCCCACGGGTCGCGGGGGTCCTCAAGGGAGGATGCCACGAGGTCGATCTGCAGTCCGTCCGGGTCCCTCAACGACAGGCGCTCCTCCGCCGATGAGTTTCCGGTGATCTGCGACTCGACGCCGAGGTCCTGAAAGTGGCTCCGCCACCAGCCCAGGGTGCCCTGGGGCACCGAGAACGCGGTGGTGGTCGACTGTCCGGCGCCGATCCTTCCCGCCGGTACCCCTTTCCAGGGGAAGAAGGTCAGCAGCGAGCCCGGACGGCCGGATTCGTCGCCGTAGTAGAGGTGGTAGGTGCCCGGATCGTCGAAGTTGACCGTCCGCTTCACCAGGCGCAGCCCGAGGCCGCGGATATAGAAATCGACATTGCGCTGCGGATCCCCCGCAATCGCCGTCACATGGTGCAAACCGCTCGTATTTGCCGTCACCGTCAAACCCCTCTTCGAAGAACTTCACCCCCGGCTGGAGGTTTATATGCAAACGAATGTACTTTGAGTTTTGTTCCCCCGGCGCCGCCCGGAGGAGGTCCCGCCCGTCGAATTCATTCAGGATCGTGTGTCATCCTGTGTCAATGGCCGCAAAAATCAGGGTGCATGGGTGGGTGCGGCGCACCGGCATCGAAGTGACAGGCTGGACCTGCGTGGTTGTTGGCTGCGCAGCGCTTGTCCTTCCCGGCCCCGGCCTGCTGATGCTCGTTGGCGGCCTCGCCATCCTCTCGCAGCAGTACGCCTGGGCGCGCCGGCGGCTTGCCCCCATGAAGGCACGGGCCTTCCATGCGGCAGCCATCGGCGTCAAAACCATTCCGCGCATCGCCGCGAGCTGCCTCTGCGCCTTCGCCGTGATGGGGTGCGGAGTTGTCTGGACCGTCCAGCCCGGGGTGCCGGCCTGGTGGCCCCTTGAATCCAGGTGGTGGCTCTTCGGGGGTTCGGCCACCGGCATCAGCATGGTGCTGTCCTCCCTGATCGCCCTGGTCCTTATCATCTACAGTGTCCGGCGCTTCCGGGGCAAGCCCCCGCCCGGAAAAACAACCATTCCGGAGGGCGGATAACTCCAGCCTGGGGCGGGCGTCATTCCAAGCGCGCGTTCAGCCCGGACTGGTAGTTTGAATTGGTGCTCACCGTAATCGGGGAAACCCTCATCGACGAAGTCGTCAGCGACACCGCCCCGCCCCGCGTGCACGTGGGGGGAAGCCCCATGAACGTCGCGGTGGGCCTGGCCCGGCTGGGCCACCCCGCGCAGTTCATCGGCCGTTACGGCGATGACGACTACGGGCACCTGATCCGCAGCTACCTTTCGGACAATTCGGTGCTGTTCCCGATCGACCCCGACTCAAAGCCCACGAGTGTCGCAACGGCCCGCCTCGACCCCGCAGGCGGAGCGGCGTACCAGTTCGAACTCGTCTGGGAGCTGCCCGGACTCCTCGAGCGCCGGGAGGCGCTGCTGCAGGGAACCACCCTGCTGCATGTCGGATCCATCGCCACCATGCTGGCACCCGGGGCCGACGACGTGCTGGCCCTGGTCGAGGTGGCCCATCCGCTGGCCACCATCTCCTATGACCCCAACTGCAGGCCGAGCATCATTGCGGACCGCGGGTTCGCCCGAAGCCAGGCCGAACGGTTCGTGGCGCTGTCCGACGTCGTGAAGGCTTCGGATGAGGACCTCGAATGGCTCTACCCCGGCCGCCCCGCCCTCGAATCGGTACGGGAGTGGCTGGCCCTTGGCCCGTCGGTGATGGTTGTCACCCGCGGCTCGAAGGGACCGTGGGGTATCTGCGCCGCCGGAAGCGCCGAGGTCAGCGCGCCGGTCACCAGTGTCACGGACACCGTGGGCGCCGGGGACTCCTTCATGGCGGCCCTGCTCGGCGCCCTCGTCGACCTTGAATTCGACGGGGCACACCGGCGCAGCGACCTGCGGCGCATCACCACCGCTCAGCTCACCGACGTCCTGGCCTATGCGGCGCGCGCCGCGGCCGTGACCGTCTCCCGGGCCGGGGCGAACCCTCCCACCCGGCACGAACTCACCGACTTCTGACAGCCGGCGCCCGGTACGGGCACCCGCCCGGGCGGGGGTAGGGTTGATGTCCCATCTTTTTGAAGGAGTAACGCATGCGCCTCGTGGCGAGCGACCTTGACGGCACGATCGTCGGCCACGACGGCAGGATGAGCGAGCGGACGGTCCAGGCCTTCCTGGACTGCGCGGCCGCCGGAGTCGAGGTGGTCTTCGTGACCGGCAGACCTCCGCGCTGGCTCGATCCGCTGCGGGAGCAGCTGCAGCACCAGGGCACGGTGATCTGCTCGAACGGAGCGGTGACCTACGACCTGGGGGCCGAACGCGTCCTTGATGCCCATCTCCTCGACGCCGGGAGCATTCTCGAGGCACGCGACATCATCCGCGGGCTGTACCCGGCGGCCGGATTCGCCGCCGAAACGATCAACGGCTTCAAGATCGAGTCGGGCTTCGCCGACCCCGGCACCTCCGAACTGCTCGGCGGCGTGCAGGCCCTTCCCTTCGAGGAGTCGCTGCCGGGCGAGCAGGTGATCAAGTTCCTCGCCCGGGAGCGTGAGGTGACACCCGATGAGTTCCTGCGGACCGTCGCCCCCGCCGTCAAGCACCTCGTCTCCACCACCCACTCGGCTCCGAGCATCGCGCTGCTGGAGATGGCGGTGCCCGGCATCAATAAGGCGGTGACCCTCTCCCGCTACGCGGAGGGCCTGGGCATTGAGGCGGAGGACGTCGTCGCCTTCGGCGACATGCCCAACGACATCCAGATGCTGAAATGGGCCGGATCGGGCTACGCCATGTCCTCGGGCCACCCCGACGCCCTTGCCGCGGCCAACCTTCGTGCCCCGGCCTTCAAGGACGACGGCGTCGCGCAGGTCCTGGAACAGCGACTCGAGGCACTCCGGACCGCCTGATCAAATGACGGGCGGCGCACTAGGGTTGCACCCATGACGCTCGCCTACTTCCAGAACCCGGGCCCCGACGGCCGGCAGCGCCCGCTGGGGTTCTCCCACCGCGGTTTCTCCCCGGCCGGCGCCGAAAACTCCCTGTCCGCCTTCGCCGAGGCGGCCCGGCTGGGATTCGGATATCTCGAAATCGACGTGCGGAGCACCCGGGACGGCGTGGTGATGGTCTTCCACGACGAAACCCTCGACCGCGTCACCGACGCCCGCGGCCCGATCGCTGCCCGGACCCGCGCGGAACTGGCCGGGGTGAGGATCCGGGGCGGAGAACCGATCCCCACCCTCGAGGAGGTCCTGCTCCGGTGGCCGGAGCTGCGGTTGAACATCGACATCAAGGACGAGGGGTCGGTGAAACCGTTCGCGGACCTCATCAATCGGCTCCGCGCCCACGACCGGGTGCTCGTCGCCTCGTTTTCAGACCTCCGCAGGCTCCGGGTGCTGCGGCGTCTCGAGGCACGGACGGCATCCTCGGCGGGCATGGCCGTGAACGGGCTGATCCGCCTCGGCGGCCACCTCGGGCTGACCAGGCCGCTGCGCCGGGCGGCGCGCGTGGACGCCGTGCAGGTGCCCCTGAGCTACCGCGGAATTCCTGTGGTCACCCCCGGCTACGTGCGGCGGTGCCGGAAGGCCGGGCTCCAGGTCCACGTCTGGACCATCAACGAACCGGAAGCGATGGAACGGCTCCTCGACCAGGGCGTCGACGGCCTGGTCTCCGACCGCGCCGACCGGCTCGCGGCCGTCCTGGACCGGCGCGGGTCCTGGCCGCAGAGCCGGCCGGCTCGGACCGACCCGCCTGCCGGTTCAGACTGACCCGCCGGCCCGGCCGGCGACGGCGCGGCTACGCACCAGCCGGGGATAGACGACCCACAGCAGCACCACGACGAGGAGGAGCCCGGCGGTGACGAGTGAGCCCGCCATCCTGCCGAGGACGATGTCGAAAATGAACCCCGCCGTTCCGGACAGGACCAGGCCGGTCAGGCCGATGCTGGCCCGCATGATGCGGTCGCCGCTGCGGACCAGCGCCGCCTTGACCTGGAGGCCGAAGAGGACGCGGTGGAGGTTCACCGCGCTCAGCACCACGGCGGTGATGATGGCCGAGAGCGTGACCAGGACCAGGTAGACGACGACCTGGAACCGGTCGAGCTCATCGAACCTGCCCTGGAAGGGCAGGGTCAGCAGGAACCCGGTAAGGATCTGGATGCCGGTCTGCATGACCCGCAACTCCTGGAGCAGCTCAAGCCAGTTGCGGTCGAGGCGCTGGTTGGTGCTCTCCCCGCGGCCATCCTCCTGCCGGACGGCAGCTCCCCTCCGCGGCGGCATCAGGGAGTGAGGTCGGGCCTCGTGGCGTCGGACTGGTTCTCGAAGGGAGGATCGGCCACGACGCCGGGTTTTCCACCGCTTGGGCCGGTGACGTCGGCAGAGCGGCCGGCGCCGCCGTCGTGCCTGGCATCCTTGTTCAGCACGCCGGAGAGCGCGTCCTGGGCCTTCTTCACTGCGCCGCTTGTCTGCTCCGAGACCGCGGGCAGCTTCTCCTTGAGGACCCCGGTGGCCCCGGAGACGCTCTCCTGGACGCGGGGGCTGTTCCACAGGCTTTCCGCCCGGGCCTTGAGCACCTCATAGCTCTCGCGGCCGGCCCGCGTGCCGAGGACGTATCCGGCGGCCATTCCTGCTGCGAAGACGATCTTGTTCATCATGCTGCATACCCCTGTCTACGGTTCGACGGTGTGCCCCGACCCTAGCCGGAACGGGCCGGTTTTGTCACAGGACCGCCGGTTCACGCCGACAGGATCGGCTTGGTCAGGTCCGCGAGGTATTCAAGTGCACCCGGGCCGTAGGTGCTCATCGAGGCGTCATCGGCATAGACGAGGAGCCGCAGCCACGCTCCGTAGCGGTGGACCCGCCCAAGGTACAGTGCGGAGTCGAGGGATGCCTGCAGGGCGGGGAGCGGCGCGAAGTCGGTCCACTGCTCGAGGTAGGCCCCCACCGCCAGCCGGACGCGGGGATCCGCCGGCGTCGTCGCCCACTGCTCGCACATGAGGGTGATCGGCACGAGCAGGGCACTGAAGGGGTGGGCCCAGTAGGCGTCGGCGAAGTCGAAGAAGCGCAGCGGTTCGGTGCTCGAGCCGGGAAGGAACGCGTTGCGCGGGTGGAGGTCATTGTGGTCCAGCGAGAGCGGAACGCCGAGGGCGCGCAGCGTCTCCACCGCGGCACGGATCCGCGGCAGCTGGGCCAGCACGTGGTCGGCGCCCTGGTGTGAGAGGAACATCGGATGTTCTGCGGGCAGCCCGGTGTGGAGCAGCAGTTGGTTCTCGACGAAGTTCGCCGCCACCTCCGGATTCATATTCACCAGCCCGGCGGCGGTGAGCCGGTCGGCGTGCGGGATGAGGGCCTTCTGGAGGTCCGCGAAGTCGGTCAGGACCCGGGCCCACAGCTGGTAGTCGTTGGACCTCAAGGACGCGAGGGTGGCCCCGTGGTCGGGGGTGATCATCCAGCCGCGGCTGGGTTCCACCGCGAGGGGTTTCACCACGTGGTCCGGCACCAGTTCGGCTAGGGCCGCGACCACCGAGGCCTCGGCGAGCTGCCCGGGATTGTTCTCCTTGAACCACAGCACGCCCAGGTCCGTCGGCACGGTGAGCTGGGTGGACCAGAACCGGATGCGGGGCTGCTCGATCGGTCCGGTCTGCCGGACCGAGAAACTCTCGAGCACCAGCTGGATCCACTGCTCGGCCTGGCTGCGCCACTCGGGGCCGGCCCAAAGGGCCTGCAGGTCGGTCATCGGGCCGCCCAATGGGGGCCGGCGTGACCGGACGGGGAGGGTGCGCGTCGAGGAGTGCCAGTCATTTCCTCATCCTACTCAGCACTCCCATCCGCAGCGGACGCCGGAGGTACTTACACAAAAGGCGGCGAGATCGCCGTCTCCCTGCCGTCTTCAGGATACAGCGCCGGGGTGATCTTGCCGCAAGGCCCCCTCCCGCGGGCACAATAGCGAACTGCGGCCGGAGGACAGGGCATGCGTTCCTGGACGGCGCGGCAGGACCGGCCGCTGCGCTCTTTGCTGAAGGGGACCTCATGATCGATGTACTCATCGCCGGCGGCGGACCGACCGGGATGATGCTGGCGGCCGAACTGCGGCTTCAGGGTGTGGACGTCGTGGTGCTTGAGAAAGATACCGAGCCGACCACGCAGGTCCGCTCCCTCGGCCTGCATGCCCGCAGTATCGAAATCCTGGCCCAGCGCGGGCTGCTCGACCGTTTCCTCGCGCACGGCCGGCAGTATCCGGGCGCCGGTCACTTCGCGGGGATCGACAGACCGTGGCCCGACCACCTGGACACCGCCCACGGCTACGTTCTCGGCATCGAGCAGCCGGTCACCGACCGGCTGCTCGCCGAGCATGCGGCCGGCCTCGGCGCCGATATCCGGCGCGGCAGGGAAGTGGCCGGCCTGCAGCAGGATCCCGGGGGCGTGACGGTCGACCTCGCCGACGGAACGCTGCTGCGCGCACGCTACCTTGTGGGCTGCGACGGCGGCCACAGCCTCGTCCGCAAGCTGCTCGGTGTCCCTTTTCCCGGGGAGCCGGCCGGGAACGAATGGCTTCGGGGCGAGATGGAAGTGACGGCCCCGCCGGAGGAAGTGAAGGCGGTCGTGGAGAAGGTCCGCAGAACCCAGAAGGGGTTCGGGGTCGGCCCGGCGGGAAACGGCCTGCACGGCGTCGTCGTCCCGGCCGCCGGCGTCACCGAAGACCGGGCGGTCCCTCCCACGCTTGAGGAGGTGAAACGCCAGCTGCGGGCCATCGCCGGCACCGACTTCGGTGTCCACTCGCCCCGCTGGCTCTCCCGGTTCGGTGATGCCACCCGCCAGGCCGAGCACTACCGGGTCGGACGGGTGATCCTGGCGGGCGACGCCGCGCACGTCCATCCTCCGCTCGGCGGGCAGGGGCTGAACCTTGGGATCCAGGACGCGTTCAACCTTGGCTGGAAGCTGGCCGCCGAGATCCAGGGCTGGGCGCCGGCCGGCCTGCTGGACACCTACCATGCCGAGCGGCACCCGGTGGCCGCCGATGTCCTCAACAACACCCGCGCGCAGAGCGAGCTGATGTCTCCCGGGCCGGGCCCGCAGGCCGTCCGCCGGCTTCTGACGGAGCTGATGGACTTCGACGTCGTGAGCCGCTTCCTGGTCGGGAAGATCACGGCCATCGGAATCCGGTACGACTTCGGGGTCGGACCGGACATGGTCGGCAGGCGCCTCCGTGACCTGCCCCTGGCCCGCGGGCGGCTGTACGGGCTGATGCACCGCGGGCGCGGCCTCCTGCTCGACCAGACCGGGAGGCTGTCCGTCCGCGGCTGGGAGGACCGGGTGGACGGTGTCGTCGACCGCGTGCTGGATGGCAGCGACGACCTTGACGCACCGGCCGTGCTGATCCGGCCGGATGGGCACGTGGCCTGGGCCGGCGCGGACCAGCCGGGCCTCGACGCGCAGCTGCTGCGCTGGTTCGGCACGCCGTCCGCCGATGCCCCCACGACGTAGGCCCGCCGGCGCCTTGGCCGCTTACTTCCCGATGCCGTCGGCGAGCCCCCGGATGAAATAACGCTGGCCGGCGAAGAACAGCACGATCACCGGTGCCGCCGCGATGACCATCCCCGCAAAGACAACCGGGTAGTCGGTCCCGTGCCGGGACATGAGGTTCGTCAGGCCCACGGGCAGGGTCTGGAAATCACCACCGCTGGTGAAGATCATCGCGAAGAGGTACTCGTTCCAGGTGAACAGGATGTTGAGGATCACCGTCGAGACGATGATGGGGCGGCACATCGGCATGATCACCTGCCAGAAGGCGCGGGCCTTTGACGCTCCATCGACCGCGGCGGCTTCGTCGACCTCCGCCGGAAGATCCATCATGTAGGCCCGGATCAGGAAGGTCGTGAAGGGGATCCGGAACGCCGTGTAGAGGATCAGCAGGGCCCAGAACGTGTTGTAGAGACCCATCGCCTGGAACATCCGAACCAGCGGAATCAGCGCCACCGTGGGCGCGAGCATCAGTCCGGCCAGGATGAGGATCAGCACCGTCCGGCTGAAGGGGATCCGCACCCGGGTCAGGCCGTACGCGGCCCAGGCGCTGATGAAGACAGTGGCGAGGGTCGACGTCACGGTGACGAGGACGCTCGTCATCAGGTAATCCCCGACGCCCCGGTTCCAGGCCGTGGCGTAGTTTTCCCACCGCCACGCCACCGGCAGGGCGAAAGGGTTGCCAAACAGTTCGGCGTTGGACTTAACCCCGTTGAGCACCATCCACAGCAGCGGGTACAGGACCACTACTGCCAGGGCCAGGAGGAAGGCCGAAACGAAGCCCCTGCCCAGCACGAGCAACACGGAACCGCGCGTTACCATTCGACTCTCCTTCGACGGGAATACCAGAGTTGGAGCACAGCAAGGGACAGGGTGATGACGAAGATCGCCGTCGCGATCGCGGACGCATACCCGAAGTCGTTTTTGACGAATCCGCTGCGGTAGAGCCACGTCCCCAGGACCTGGCTTGAATTGTTCGGTCCCCCTCCCGTCATGACCATCACCTCGTTGAACACCTGGAACGCCCCCGAAACGGTGACGATCATCATGAGGCTGCTCATCTCGCGGACCAGGGGCAGTGAGATTGAGAAGAAGCGGCGGAACGGGCCGACGCCGTCGATGGCCGCCGCCTCGTAGAGCTCCGTCGGGATGCGCTGCAGGGCGACGGCGAACAGGAGGGTGCAGTAGCCGAAACCCTGCCACTGGCTCATCGCGATGATGCCGAAGATCGCCGTGTTTTCCTGGCCGAGCCAGGCCTGGGTGAACTGGCCGATACCGGCACCGTCCAGCGCCGCATTGAGGATTCCCATCTGCGGCTCGTAGATGAAGTAGAACAGCAGCCCCGCGACGGTGAGGGACACCGCCGACGGGATGAAGTACACGGCCCGGAGGGTGCGCCGCCACCGGTCACTGCGCAGTCCCTCGATCAGGGCCGCCAGCACCAGGGCTCCGAACACCTGGAACACGATGGAGATCCCCGCGTACCAGAGGTTGTTGACCACCGACTTCCAGAAGATCGGATCCTCGAACATCCTGGCGTAGTTTTCCGCACCGACGAAGGTCTGGCCGCCGCTGTAGATATCCCATTCGAGGACGCTGAACCCCAGGTTCTGCACCAGCGGCAGGTAGACGAAGGCCGCAAGAAGCCCGATGGCGGGAAGGACCCAGATGAGGTTCCGCCACCCGCGGGCGTCCTTCCTCCCCGCCCTGGCGGGCGGGGAGGGGAGGTTCCGGACTCCGGCCCCGGCAACCGGAACGGCAGCGGCACGGGCAGAGTTGGCAACAGTCATGACAGCAGCGCTTACTTCGCTGCCTCTGAGGCGGAACGGACCGACTCAAGGACCTCTTCGGGGCTCCTGCTGCCGCTGACCAGCGCTTCCCCGCCGGCGAGCCAGGCATCGGCGACGTCGGGCACCGTGACCGAATCCAGCCAGATGATGCCGGCGGAGGCCTCGTTGACCTGCTCGATCCCTTCGATCACCGGCCCGCTCGAGTTTTCCTCCGAGACGGCGCCCTTGACGGCGCTGGGCTGGCCGTAGGGTGGCGCCGAGAGGGTGGCCGCGTTCTCCGCGTTGGTAGCGAATTTCATGAAGTCGACCGCCAGAGCGGCGTTTTCGGATCGAGCGTTGATCAGGTAGCCCTCGGGGGAGCCTTCGATGGCTTCGGTGTCACCGGGCGCGTCCCCGGCCGCGGGCAGTTTGAAGATTCCCAGGCCGTCCTTCTGCAACTGGGTCCCCTCGGCGGCCGTTGAGTCGAACTCGAGGATCTCCTGGTAGTACATGCCGGACTTGCCCTCCGCCAGGGCCTGCTGCGCCGTGGTGTACAGCACGCCGTTGGAGTCATTTCCGCTTCCGGTGCACTCGCTGACCAGGGTGGTGAACTCCTCCATGGCCGTGAGGTACCCGGGATCATCGAGCGTGGCCGTCTCCGGGTCGAAGTCGGCCTGGAGGACGTCCGCGGGGACGTTGTAGGCGAACAGTTGCTGGAGGTAGTGGAGCCCGGGCCAGCCGTCCTTGTTGCCGAAGGCGATCGGCTCGTAACCTGCGTCCTTGAGTACGGCGCAGGAGGAGATGAGTTCGTCGAAGGTGGCCGGAGGCGTGAGGCCGACCTCCTCGAAGATCTTCTTGTTGTAACCCATAAACTTGCCGTTGTTGTACAGCGGCACGGCGTAGTACTTGCCGTCCTTCTTGAAGGCCTCGAGCGAGGATTCACCGAAGGTGTCCCCCCAGTCGGTTCCCGGGGCGATGACCGGGCTGAGGTCGGCCGCGAGGCCGCCGTCGATGAAGTTGTCGGCCCAGTTCCCCGCCCAGGTGAAGTAGATGTCGGGCATCGCCTGGGAGGCGGTGAGGGTCTTGGTCTTATCCTTGATGCTCTGGTCGGTCTCCTGGATCAGCTCGAAGGAGACATCGGGGTGCAGTTCGGTGTACTGGGCGGCGAGATCCTCGAAGTAGGGTTCCAGCGGGTCGCCGCCGAACTTGGTGAGGATGCTGAGCTTGCCCGAGTACTCGGGTTCGGCCGACACGTCGACGGGCTCCGCCGCGGACGATCCGCCGCATCCGCTCAGCGCCAACGATGCCCCGACGAGAAGGGCCGCGGCCTTTGGGTATGTGCACTTTCGCATTGGTTCTTCTTTCACTGAGGCCGCCGATCCGCGGGGCTGGTCCTGACACCGGCCGTCCCTTCCACGCTGCGCCCCCGCACGGCGTATTTCGAGACAGATTGATACCGGTACCACAGTGAATCATGAATCATGCGGGCTGGGAAGAGGGTGAAGCAAATGCACCCCGAGGAGGGCCGGCGCGGGCGGCTCCGCAACCCGGTCAGGCGCGGGGTGCCGGCCCGTCCGAGGAGCGCGAAATCAGGCGGGAGGGGGCGATGTGGCGCTCCGCCGGGGATTCATCACCGTCGATGCGCCGCAGGATCTGCGCCGCAGCGGTCGCACCGAGGTGGCGCATCGGCTGCTCGATCATGGTCAGCGGCGGGTCCATGACGGCCGCCCACGGGCTGTCGTCGAAGCCGATGAGCGAGATCTCGGCGGGCATGCGCAGGTTCCGGGAGCGGATGGCGCGCAGCGCACCCACTGTCGCCTCCGTCTCGGTGGTGAAGATGGCGGTCGGCGGGTCGGCCAGGGCCAGCATGCCGTTGACAGCACGCGTGGCCTGATCCTCGTTCTTCAGTACATGGGTCACCAGGGCGGTGTCGAAGGGCAGGCCGGCCTCCTCGAGCGCATCGAGGTAGCCCCGGAGCCGCTCGCCGTCGCTCCACAGCGCACGGTCGAGGATCCGATGCATCTGATCGAGGTCCGTGGCCGGGCTCAGGGTCACCGGGCCCCAGGCCAAGGCGATCCGCCGGTGGCCCTGGGCGATCATTGATCCAACGGCCCGCCGGGCCGCGTCCCGGTTGTCGATGACAACGGAGTCCACCTCGAGCGAGTCGACCAGCCGGTCGATCAGCACCATGGGCGTGCCCCGGTCCACGGCGGCGGCGAGGTGCGAGACGTCGTCGCCGCGTCCGGCGGCGGAGGCGACGACGAGGCCGTCCACCTGCTTGGCGAGGAGGACCCGAATCGCATCCCGCTCCAGCTCCAGGTTTTCATTGGTGCTGAGCACGATGGCGTCATACCCGCTGCCCTTCGCGGTCTCCGCGATGGCCCGCAGCACCCCCGAGAAGAAGGGGTTGCCTACATCGGCGAGGACGATGCCGAGGGTCTTGGTGATGCCTGTCGTCATGCTGCGCGCGAGGGTGTTCGGCTGGTATCCGAGCCGTTCGGCGGCAAGCAGAACGCGGGCGCGGGTCACGTCGCTGACCGAGCCGTAGTTTCCCAGCGTTCGGGCGACGGTGGCCCGCCCCACGCCGGCGGCGGCGGCGACTTCCGAGATCGTCGGAGCAGCCGGATGGCGCTGACGCTCCGTCGACATCGGATTTCCCCTCTACTGCGGGCAGCGGCATGCCGCCCCTTGGCCAAGAACTGTCCTAGATGATCCTAATCGGTGTGCCGACGGCCCTGCCGCCGCCGAAGGCGCCCTCCACATAGCACTGGTCGGCCGCCGCCACGGCCGCGGCCGAGAGCGCCGTGCGGAAGGCCGGCGGCCCGGGAAAGCGTGCCCGGGTCCATCCCCCGTCCAGCAGGGAGAGGACAGCGGCCGTGAGGAAGGCGTCCCCGCAGGCCATGGTGTCGATGAACCGCGCGGGGTCCGTCGGGGCCGCCGGCTCGGCGTAGATCTCCCCGCCGGCCGCAAGGAGGGCGCCCTGCTCCCCGCGGGTCCCCAGTGCGATGGGCGCTCCGGCGGCGACCACGCGCCTCAGTTCGGCGACGGCGTCGGCCTCGGACATCCCGCCCAGGGAGAGCAGCGCCAGGTCCACGAAGGGAGCGGTCCGGGCGAGGAACCCCGCCGAGCGGTGTTCGGGTTCCGAGGAGTAGTCAAAGCTGACGAGCGCCCCGGTGGAGCGCAGGGCCGGCAGCTGGGGGACCGAGGCGGAATAGACGCTTGAGTGGACCAGGTCAAAGGCCGCCAGGTACTCAAGGTCACCGGGGCTTAGGACGAAGGGATCGCTGATGGTGACGCCTCCGCCGTTCCAGCCGAGGAAGATCCGGTCCCCCGCACGCACCTGGATCTCGGTGACCCCGTTGGGGCCTTCGCGGGTCAGGCACCGCTCGATGGCCACGCCATTGTCGATCAGGGCAGAACGGACGAATTCCCCAAGCTCATCCGAGCCAAAAACCCCAAGGTAGGCCGACTCCGCGCCAAGCTTTTTCGCCAGGACCGCGAAATTCACGCAATTGCCACCGGGATACATCACTTTCCGGTCGATAAAGCGGTCAACGATATTGTCGCCGAAGCCAACTACTTTCATGGGTTTCCCGTCTCGAGCCGCGGACCCGGAATTCCCGGGCCCGCGGCGTGGATCTGCTGGAACATCTCGGCGGCCTTCAGCGGCCCTTAGTACTCCACGACGCGGTAGTAGCGCCGCAGGTCCAGTGAATGGTTGCGGACCCGCTCGAGGTGCTTGCTGAACCGGCCCGTCACGGTGTCGAGGACAAGCGGGGCAAGCAGTGCCCGGAATTTCCCGCTGATCCCGGCAAGCTCGTAGTCCTTGGTGTCCAGGACCGTCGTGTTCTTGTTGTAGTTTTCGGCGAACTTGCCCACGCGCTCCATCAGCGGACGGCTCTCGTCCTCACCGACGAAGAGCAGGAGGCTGGTGTCCTCCTCGATCAGCTCGAGGGAGCCGTGGAAGAACTCGGCGCCGTGGACGCGGGTGGTGCGCAGCCACTGCATCTCCTCGAGGATGCACATTGAGTAGAGGTAGGTGAACCCCCACAGGTTTCCGGCGCCCACGAGGAAGTGGTAGTCGGCATCCTTGTTCTTCTCGGCGAACGCCTCGGCGAGCGGCTCGGCCTGCCGTGCCACCTCGACCAGGGTCTCGGGAAGTGTTTTGAGTTCGCGGGTGAGCTCTTCGTAGTCGTCGAACTCACCGCGCCCGTTGAGGATCCGGGTCGACAGCAGCAGCAGGGGAAGGTCGAAGGGCCAGGTTTTCGGCTCGGTCACCAGCGCGACGTCGACGGCCGCGGCAAAGGGACTTTCAGGGAAGCCGGTGAACCCGATGGTGTAGGCGCCGCGCGATTTGGCGTACTCGATGGCTTCAAGCACGTCCTCCGTGGTGCCCGACACTGAGGCGAAAACCGCGATTGAGCCGGCGCCGAAGGTGGGGTTGTCCGTCAGCATCAGTTCCTTGCCGATCGCCGCCTGCACGGGGAGGGTCGACCGGGAGCGGATCAGGTGTTCATAGGGCAGCATTGCGGCATACGTTCCGCCGGCGCCGATGAGGAATACGTTGTCGAAACCGCGCTGTTCGATGGATTCCACGAATTCTTCAATTTGCCCCTGCAGATCGAGTGCACTTCGCGTCTGGGTGAGGAATTCCTCTTCTTTGAAGCCGAGCACAGGCTGGTCCTTTCGTCCGTCTGGCAGTCCGCACCGAATCAATTTGATACCGGTATCACAACTGACCAAATAGTGTCATGGGACCAGGGGGGAGTCAACACTTCCGCAATTCCCTCCGGGGTTGCGCCTCCGGCCGGCCTCAGCGGCCGGTCCCGTAATCCCCGGCTGTGGGTAAGCTGGCGACCACCGAACGCACCCGGGTGCGCCGAATGTCTTGCCTGCACCCGTGCGCCCGCAATGAGGGGGCCGCGGACGCACAGGTGCAGGCCGCCATCCGCGGCACCGACCCGAGAAGGAGAACAAGCATGGACGCATTGCAGGGCATCGAACGCTTCGCCGTCGCGCAGAAAATCACCCTGATGGTGAACCGCTACGAGATCCGTGCCGTCAACGGGAACGGGCAGCCGGCCGGGCTCCTCGCCGTTGCCCAGCAGAAGCGGGCGGCCTTCAAGGAGCAGGTGACCTTTTACGCCGATGAGTCGCGGAAGACCCCGATCTTCTCCTTCAAGGCACGGCAGCGCTTCGACCTTGGCGCCACCTACGACGTCCTCGACGCCGCCGGCACCCCGGTCGGCAGCTTCCGGAAGGACTTCGGCAAGTCGCTGCTGCGTTCCACCTGGCACCTTGACGCCCCGGGGGTGCAGGCCGTGGGCAGCGAACGCAGCGCCGGGGTGGCCATCGCTCGCCGTCTCTGGGAGGTCGTGCCGCTCACCGAGGCCCTGCCCGCTCCGTTTGTCTTCCACTTCGACTTCGTCGATGCCTCCGGCCAGCTGGTGATGACCTCCGAGCGGGGACGCTCCCTGCGGGACCGGTACGACGTCACGGTCCCCGGCGCACGCCTCGACGGCAGGGTCGCGGCCGCCATGGCGGTGGCTCTGGACGCCCTGCAGGAGCGCTGACCGGAAACCGGGCCGCCGGGCGTTGAACCACCCGCCCTTCCTGTACGTGTGGAGGGCGTGACACCACCTAACCGGCTTCCGCGCGCCCTGAGACGCTCCCGCACCGCTGCCCTCCGCCTTGCACAGCTGGCTGTGCTCACCGCCGTCGTCACCGGAGGGCCTCCGGTGCTGGGAAGCCTGCCGCCGGCGGCCGCGGCCTCGCTCCCGGCCCCGAACCAGGAGCGGGGACGGGAGGTCAAGGTCGCCGTCGTCCGCGCCCCGGGCCAGAACGGCGGCGCCCCGGACTCCCTCGGTCAGGTCGCCGAACGCACCCTCGGCGACCCCGGACGGGCGCAGGAGATCTTCGACCTCAACGCGGGCCGCCGCCAGTCCGACGGGTCGGCGCTGACCGACCCCGCTGCCCTGGAGGCCGGCTGGATCCTCATCCTGCCCGACGACGCGCAGGGCCCCGACGTCCGCGCAGCGCTGCTGGACGAGCCCGCCGACGCCGCCAACGGGCCCGGCGGGGCGGCAGCGGGAGCCGGGGAGGAGCCCGATGAACCCGGCGGCGAAGCGGAACAGGCGGCCGGGGACGCTGCGGACAATGGAGCATCCAACCCCATCCTGGACCGCCTCCGGTGGCCGATCGTGCTCGCCGTCCTGGGTGGCCTTGGGGTGGCGGTACTGACGACGGCGATCGTGCTGCGCCGCCGGATCCGGCTGCGCCTGCGCCGGCTTCGTGCCCTGATCCGGGCGGCACGCGCCTGGGTGGTGGCCGGCTGGCGGCGCCGCGCCTCGCTGCGCCGCCGCTCCGAGCTGGTCGCCCTCTGGCAGGAGGACGCGTCCGCCGGTGCCACCGCGGCGGCCGCCTTCCGCAGCTCCACCTCCCTTCCCCCTGCGTTGACGGTCAGCGTGCGCGCCGGGGGGGCCGAGGTGCTCGGACACCCCGGGCACTCTCCGGAGGATCCGCTGCCGGAACACTCCGGCACCCGGCCCCTTCCGGCCGCCGCCGGACACCACTCACCCGCCGTCGCCCGCGTCGGCGGGGACCCCGCCGAGCAGGTCTTCCTCGACTTCGCCCAGTGCCGCGGAGCCCTGGGCATCGAGGGGGACCCCGCGCTCGCCCTCGACATTGCCCGCTCCGTGGTGACGCAGCTCAGCCTGGCCGCGCCGCAGCTCGTTCTCCTGTCCCTTGGCCCCTCCGGGCTTCCCCGCTCGGCGTCCGTCACCACCGTTGAGGACCTCGATCGGTTCGGGCTCCTCCCGCCGCCGGGTGCCGGCCCCGGGCAGGCCGGCCTCATCACCAGCACCTCGATCCTCCAGCAGCTGACCGGGGTGCTGCTGATCCAGCCGGGCCGGTCCCAGCACGAGCTCGACGACGTCGTGGCCCGCTGCTCGGCCCCGGGCAGCGGCTGGATTGCGGTGTATCCGGGTTCCCTGCGCGGGGCCCACTGGCGGTGGACCGTCTCCCGGGACGGCATGCTCACCGTTCCCATCCTCGGCCGGACGCTGACGGCCACCGGCGTGTAAGCCGCTTTCCCCATCAAACCGGTCCGGCGTTGAACCGGATCCGGACCGCCCCCGTGTACTAGGTGACCGACACCAGCCGGAACCCCGGCCCAACCGAAGGAGAAGACAATGCCCAAGTTCGACGTCGACAGCGAGGCCACCGAAAGCACGTCCAGCGAAATGATGAACCACTTCGCCGAGCTGCAGGCCAAGCTCACCGTGGTCCGCAGCAAGATCGACAGTCTGCTGGCCGAGGGCTACCGGACCCCCGCGGCCCAGCAGCGCTTCCAGCCGTTCTTCGAGGAGTTCGCCCGGGGCTTCGACCAGGTCAACCAGAGCCTCGAAGGCATCGGCCAGTACGTCCGCAACGTGGGCCAGGCCTTCAACGAGACCGACAACCAGCTGGGTGCGACGCTCAGCCGTTGACCGGCCTCCCCGATCCCGACCCGCCCCGACAGAGGAACTCCATGCGCTTCGCCGTCACCGCCTTCCAGCCGTCCTCGGTAGTCCCCATCCCGCTTGAGGTGGACGCCGATCCGACGACACCGGTGGGAAGCCTCACAGCGGCGATCGCCGAGGAGCTCGGAAGCCCGGGTCCACTCTTCGCGGGCGGGTCGGCGCTCGATCCCTTCCAGACCCTGGCCGGGGCCGGTCTATACGACGGCATCGCCCTCGGCCTTGGGGGCCCGGGTCCCGACGAGGCCACCTCTCCCGGCCTCGTCGAAGTCCGGATCGTTGGCGGGCACGACGCCGGGGTCACCTACCGGCTCGCGGCCGGCCACTACGACGTGGGCTCCGGGCGGCACTGCCTCATCCGGACTCCGGAAGGCAGCGGCATCACTGCCTCCATCACCGTCCAGGCCTCCGGCGCGGTCCGCGTCTCGGCGCACGCCACCGGCGTCGAAATGTCGGGACATCCGCTGGCACCCGGCGCCGAGGCGGCCTGGGACCAGGGCACCCTGCTCTCCATCGACGGGCTGCTGCTCGACGTCGCTCCCAGGACCCTGCGCATCGCCTCGGTCAGCGTGGCCGGCGACGGCCTGGGGCGCGAGTTCAACCGGCCGCCGCGCCTGCGCCACACCCCGCCGGCCACCCGGTTCCGGCTTCCCCGCAAGCCCGGGGAACCGCCCCGCAACGCGATCCCGCTGCTGCCCCTGGTGCTGATCCCGATTGTGGCCTCGCTGCTGACGGTGGTCATCACCGGCAACTGGCGGTTCATCCTCTTCGGCCTGCTGTCCCCGGTGGCGGCCCTGCTGAGCCGCAGCGGCAACCGCAAGAGCCAGCTGCAGGACCACGAGCGGCGGGTCACCGACTACCGGGAAACCACGGAGCGGATCGGTGAGGACATCTCCGCGGCGGTGCTCCTCGAACAGCGCATCCTTCGCTCGGTGCACCCCGACCCCGCAGCGCTGCTCGCCATGGCGGCGACCCCCACCGACCGGCTCTGGGAGCGGCGGCGCTCCGACATCGACTTCCTCGTCCTGCGCGCCGGAACCGGAAGCGTGCCCTCAAGCATCCTGGTCGAGGACGCCAACGAGGACGAGCACCGGAGGGCGACCTCACCCCGCCTGGCCGAGGTGCCGGTGACGGTGGACCTGCAGGCGGCCGGAGTCACCGGGATCTCCGGCGGACCCGGCCCGGCCTGCTGGCTCGTGGCCGAGGCCGCGGTCCTTCACAGCCCCAACGACCTCGACCTCTACATCCTGACGGGCGGCAAGCCTGATTCGGCCTCCACGTGGGACTGGACCCGCTGGCTGCCGCACGTCCGGCGCGAGGGACAGCCCGGAGCCTTCCACCTCGGAACCACGGCCGACTCCACCGCCCGGCGGGTGGCCGAGCTCGTTCAGCTCGTCGAGGTCCGCCAGGCCGCCCGGACCGGCGCGCAGGACCCCTCCGTCGACGAAAACCGGATCCTTGTCGTGCTCGACGGGGCCCGGCGCCTGCGCTTCCTGCCCGGAATCGTCACCCTGCTCCGCGAGGGCCCGGACGTCGGGGTCTTCTTCCTGTGCATCGACCGCGAGGCGGAGCGGCTGCCCGAGGAGTGCTCGGTCGTTCTATCGGTAGGCGAGGACGGCCGGGGCGAGGTGCTCGGCGCGGATGGAACCGCCAAGAAGATCCGCGCCGACGCGCCCCGCCCCGCCTGGTACGAGACGGTGGCTCGCAGCCTGGCGCCCCTGCGCGCCGTCGGCGACAGCGACGGCACCGTGCTGCCCAGGGCCGTCCGGCTCGTCGACCTCCTTGGCCTGTCAGATTCAGTCGCCGACGAGGTCGCCGGACGGTGGCTGCTGTCGGCCCGGAGCACCCAGGCCCGGCTCGGCGTAGGGCTCGACGGTGCCTTCGTCGTCGACCTCGAACGGGACGGCCCGCACGGCCTCGTGGCCGGGACGACGGGCTCCGGCAAGTCCGAACTGCTCCAGAGCCTCGTTGCATCGCTCGCCGTGGCGAACCGGCCTGACGAGATGAACTTCGTCCTCGTCGACTACAAGGGCGGCAGTGCCTTCGCCGAATGCGCCGACCTGCCGCACACCGTCGGTATGGTCACAGACCTCGACACGCACCTCGTCGAGCGGGCCCTGACGTCCCTCAACTCGGAGCTGCGCCGGCGCGAACATCTGCTGGCCGACGCCGGTGCCAAGGACCTCCCGGACTATCTCGACCGGCGCAGCCTCGACCCTTCACTTCCCGCCCTGCCGCGCCTGGTCATCGTGATCGACGAATTCGCGTCAATGGTCCGTGAGCTTCCCGACTTCGTCAGCGGCATGGTCAACCTCGCCCAGCGGGGCCGGTCGCTCGGACTTCACCTCATCCTGGCGACCCAGCGCCCCTCCGGGGCGGTCTCCGCCGACATCCGCGCCAACACGACGCTGCGCATCGCCCTGCGCACCACCGATGCCTCGGAAAGCCGCGACATCATCGATGCACCGGACAGTGCGACCCTCTCGCCGTCCACGCCGGGACGGGCCTTTGCCCGGATGAGCGCCTCGGTCCTCCTGCCGTTCCAGGCCGCACGGGTGGGCGGACGCCGGGCGTCAGCCCGCCCGGCCGACGCTGCCGCGGTGGCGGCCGCGGCCGTCGGAAGGGTTTCCTGGGCCGAGCTGGGTGACGGCGTTCCTCCGCTTGCTCCGCCCACCACGGGTGCCGGCCACCCCGGGGCCCACCCGGGCGCCCCGGGAACGGGACGTGACACCGACCCGTCGCGCGCCGGTGAACTCACCACCGACATGGCGTTCCTCGCCGACGCGCTGACGCGGGCCGCCGATCGACTGGGGATCGCCCCACCGTCCCGGCCGTGGCTGCCGCCCCTTCCCCAGCGGATCGAGCTGGCAGCTGACCCGGCGGTCATGCAGGGAGAGGCGCGGCGCACCGAAGCGTCCCTCGTGCCTGCGACCTGGGGTCGAATCGACGACCCGCAGCTCCAGCAGCAGCTGCCCCTGCAGTTCGACCTCGACACCATGGGGCACTTCCACCTGATCGGCGCGCCGCAGAGCGGACGCTCCCAGGCGCTTCGCACGCTCGCCGCGGCCATCGCCACGGCCGTGAGCACGAAGGACGTCCACCTCTACGGCATCGACTGCGGGACCGGCGCGCTCAACGCGCTGACCGACCTGCCACACGTCGGGGCGGTGATCGGCCACCGCTCCCCGGAGCGGCTCGGACGCCTGATCGCGCGGTTGACCGCGGAACTCCACTCCCGCCAGCGGATGCTCGGTGTCCGCGGTGTCTCCGACCTCCACGAACTCCGCAGCCAGCTGCCCGAGGAGGAGAGGCCGCCCCACCTCGTCGTCCTGGTCGACCGGTTCGAAGTGTTCGACCGCGAGTACGCCAACTACGACAACGGGTCGCTCCTCGAACGGCTCACCACCATCCTGCGTGACGGCGCCGCCGTCGGGCTGCACCTCATCCTCGCCGGCGACCGGTCGCTTGCCTCAAGCCGCTATGCCGGCACCACCGAGGACAAACTCGTCCTCCGGCTCAACGACTCCGCCGACTGGTCGATGGTGGGGATCCGCCCGAAGGCCGTGCCCGAGAACATGCCGCCTGGCCGCGCCCTGCGCCCGAGGGACGGAGTGGAGGTCCAAATCGGCGTCCTTCCGGCGCTCGAGGGCGCCGGCGAGGTCAGCGGCGCCGCCCAGGCGCTGGCCCTCGAGCAGTTGGCCTCCCAACTGCGGGAGCGCGACCGGAACGTCCCACACGGGATGCGCCCGCGTCCGCTTCGAGCCCTGCCGGACCGGATCAGCTACGCGGAGGCCGGTGACCGGGCCACCGCGGCCCTGCCGGCCAACCGGATCCTGGTCGGCCTGGGCGGCGACGACCTGGTCCCGCTCGGTCCGGACCTCAGCGACACGGCCACCTTCCTGGTCGCCGGACCGCCGAAGAGCGGCCGCAGCACGGCGCTGCTCACCATGGCCCTGGCGGCGCTGCGGCGCGGCGACGGCATCGTGGTCATCGCACCCCGGCGCAGCCCGCTGCGCGCCCTTGAGGGACACCCCGGCGTGGCCGCGGTGCTCGTCGACCCGGACACCTCCTCCGCCGACCTGCGGCAGGCACTCTCACGGGTTCCCCAGGAGCGCGGGATGCTCATCATCGACGACGCCGAAATGGTGCTGGCCAACGACTTCTCCGCGGAGGTCCAGGCCCTGGCGCGCGGCGCCGCAGGGGAGGGCTGGGCGGTCCTCGCAGGAGGCAACGCCGAGGCCCTCGGCAACGCGATCGGAGGATGGGTAGCCCTCGCCCGGCGGAACCGGCAGGGGCTGCTCCTGGCCCCGCAGTCGATCGCCGACGGCGAACTGATCGGCGTCCGGCTCGGCCGCGGCGTCGTGGGCACCCCAACGGTCTCCGGGCGGGGCCTCCTCCACCTCGGCGACGGGCAGCTCATCGCCGTGCAGGTTCCCGAAACCAACGCGCCAACTCTTCCCGAACCGCTTCCAGCTTTTCCGCCTGCCGTCCCGGCCGGTACTCCAAGAGAGGACACGTAGATGCCACGCCGTCATGTCAACGGCTTCGAGGTACTGGGCCTCGACGCCGACCCCACCCCCGGGGACCCCGAGGCCCTGCAGGGAAAGCTCGTCCCCACGTACACCAGCCTCGGCGACGACGCCGCCGCCGCGGCCGACGTGCTCACCAGCCGGGAAGTGACCGAGGGGCGCGGAGAGGCGATGGAAAAGCTGAGGGAGGTGGTCGGCACGAAGTATCCGGAGAAGCTGCGCAAAGCCGCGACGTCCTTCCGCGAGGCGGCGGAGGCCTACTCGACCTACGCCCGGACGCTCTCCGAGACCCAGAGCGAGATCGACCGCGCCATGGACCAGGCGCTGCCCGTCGCGACCTTGGCCGCCGAAGCTCCGCCGCAGCCCGCCTCGGACGCCAGCGCCGACGACCGCCGGGCCGCCCAGCAGCGCGGAGCGCAGATCGACGACGCGCGCGGCGTGCTCACCGGAGCGCGGAGGCTGGCCACCGACGCGAAGGCGCTGCGCGAGCAGGCCGCCGGAAAGCTGCGCGACGAGCTCGCGCACGTGACCGTGGTGCCCGCGCGCAGCCTGTTCCAGAAGTTCCTCGAATGGTTCAAGAACAACCCGGTACTCCAGATCATCCTGGGCATCGTGGTCGGCATCGTCAGCATCTTCTTCCCCATCGTCGGCTTCGCACTGGGTGCGCTCACCTTCGGACTTCTCACAGCATTCAATACCCTGGCCACGGGAAAGCTCGACGTCGGCGCGCTCGTGGTCGGATTCCTGACCCTCGGATTTGGCGGAGGCATGGCCGCCATCCGCCTGATCCCGTCGATAGGGGCCAAGGTGGGCAGCGCGACCTCCAGCGCCGGCCGGTTCCTGACGTCGCTGCCCGGCCCCATCGGGCCCGGCCTCCGCTCGACCGGAGACTTCCTCCGCAACTCGCCGATCCTCAAGAAGGCCCTGCTGGGGTCGACCGAAGGTTTCGTGCCGGGTGCGGTGATCAACTCGATCAGCGGTGCGATCAACGCCAAGGACGGCACACCGTTCAACGCAGCGGTGATTTTCTCCGGTGCGCTCGCCGGCGGCTTTGCCGGAGGCGCCGGTGGCGCGCTGGCCACCCGCTTTGGACCGGGTCTCAACTCGGTCTTCAGCAAGCCGGGCTCCTCCACTCCGCCGGCGACGAGGAGCGCGCCCGGAGAGGCGGCGCCTTCCCCGGTGCCTGCGCCTGCGCCCGCCCCGGCGCCCGCGCCTACCTCTGTTCCAGCCCCTGCCCCCGCGCCGGTCACTACGCCGTCCCGGCCCGCCACGCCCGAGGTCCAGCCGGTGCCGGGATCGCCCGCCCCGTCGCGTCCTGCCTCGCCGGCACCCTCCACGGAGCCGGAGTTCCAGACGGCGCCGTCGAGCCCCGCAACCGGCACTCCGGGTCCGTCGCGTCCGTCGTCTCCGGCACCGTCGGTGAACGAGCCCACGCCCGGCACTCCGGGTCCGTCGCGTCCGTCGTCTCCCGACCCGTCGGTGAACGAACCGACCCCCGGCACGCCTGGTCCGTCGCGTCCGGCCACGCCCGCACCGGCCGATCCGGCCCCAGCCCCGGCTCCTGCGCCGGCCGCGCCTGGGACCCCGACTCCCGAGACCCCTTCCCCCGACCCTTCCACCGTGGATAAGGCGGCCAACAGCACCGTCATCGGCGTCTCGGTCGGCGTCGACGGCGGAACCAAGGTCCTGGTCACCGAGCGGCAGAACTCCGAGGAGCACGGAGGGCAGCTCGTGGGACAGGAAGCCACCGGCGGCCAGGCGGGCCTTGCCGCCGGAAGCCCGACCAACCGGACCGAACCCATCACCAAGGGTTCGGGCGGCTTCGGGAGGGTCGGCCGATGACCGGCCTCCGCCCCGCCGGGCCCGATCTCCGACCCATGAAAGGAAATCCCAATGACACACATCACGGTCCCCCTGGAGGAGCTCGAGGAGGCTGCCAGGGACCTCGACAACGTTCTGTCCCTGCTGGAGACCGGCACCGGTCAGCTCGACGTCGAACAGATGCTGGGCAATGCCCCCGATGTGATGGGCGCGGCACGGACCTTCGACCGCCGGTGGTCGGACGGGCGGAAACAGCTGATCGACGAAGGCAAGAAGATCCGGGACAAGATCCGGGAGGCCACCCAGGCCTTCGTGGATACCGACAACCACCTCGCCGAGGCACTCGACCAGGACACCAAATGACGAATCCCAGCACCACGACGCGGAAGTTGACCTAATGCCAAGCTTTGACCTGCCCACCCGCCCCGGCCGCTTCGCGGTCGCCGTACCGGAACACTGGGCCACCTTCGACATCGCCCACGAGCAGCTGGTGACCGCGAGGCGGGAAGCGATGGCCGGCGCGGGTTCGGCGCAGGAGCGACTCCAGATCGACGAGCTTTTCGCCCACGCCAAGCGGGTGACGTCGGCCGCACGGAAGGCCGGGGCACTGTGGGGCGCCGGCACGGCGACGGTGTACGACGACGGCTTCTTCGTCGGGCAGGTGATGCTGTTCGCGGTCACGGCGCCTGATCCCGCCACCTTCACCACCCCCGCGATGTCGGCGGCGCTCGGCGGCGGCCGCGGCACGGGCGCGGCCGACCTCCCGCCGCGCACGGTCACCGCTGTCCGGCTGGCCGACGGGACGGCGGCGACCCGCGTCTGCGGGCAGGAGGAGGTTCAGGCGACCGAAGCCCAGCGCGTGCGCGTCCTGGTCTCCCACACCTTCGTTCCGGTCCCGGGAACGGGCGACGAGTTCATCCTCGTCACCGGCCTGTCCCCAAACCTCGCCCTGAAGGAAGAGGTGCTCGACCTCTTCGACGCCATCGCCGGGACCTTCCGCTTCCTCCCGGCCTGATTCCTCCGGGCCGGGCCTCAGCGTCCGGCCAGGTCCAAAGCCACCGCACGCACCGGCGACCCGTCCATGCCGGCCAGCGGCAGGGGCAGGACCGAGACCAGCGGATCCTCCCAGGTGACGGCCGCGAGGTTCGTGAGGTTTTCGATGATCACCCCGCCGGCGCCCAGGAAGGCCGCGTGGAACGGGAGCAGGCCCCCGTTGGAGAGGGTCGGGTCGGGGTTGAGCGTGTCGACGCCGACCACGGAAACCCCGGCGGCCAGCAGCGCCTCGGCGATTTCGGGGGAGAGGACCGGGTGCGCGAGGTAGTCCTCCGTGCCGAAGTATTTCGACCACCCGGTCTCGAAGAGCACGATGGAGCCGGCCTGCAACTCCCGGAGCCCGTCTTCGACGTCGGCCCACCGCAGGTGCTGGTGCGGTTCGAGGCCTGGGCATTTCACGATCCTCGCCCTGCCCACCAGCCGTTCCAGCGCGATCCGGTCAACCGGGGCACCGCCGTCGATGGAGTGGAGCGGCGCGTCGATGTGGGTGCCGGTATGGGTGCCGGCGTGCACGCTGGCGACCTGGAAGCCGTCCTCGGCCAGCGTGGCCACCGGAGTCAGGGTGACCTCCGGGTCGCCCGGGTACACCTGCATCCCGGTGACCACGGGCTGCGAGAGGTCAACGATCCGCACGGGGCTCCTGCTCCTGGGGCGGGGCCAGGTCGAGGAGGTGCTTATCGATGGGGGTTCCCCGTTCCATCCGGCCGGTGGCCGCCGCCCAGCCCAGGTACAGCAGGGCGGAGATAACGAAGGTCGGGATGGTGGCGCCGATGGGGCTCGGCAGGGAGTAGGTGAGGATCAGGGACACCGCCGCGCCGACGGCCCAGACGACGACGGCAGCGATATTGACTCCCTTGGAGAACCAGTAGTCGCCTCCGTTGGCGCGGAGGATGTCCGTCCCGTAGTGGCGCCGGCGCACCAGGTAGTAATCGACGATCATCACCGCGAACACGGGGATGAACAGGGAACTGATCAGGACCAGGAAGGCGGTGAACTGGTTCAACAGTGCCAGCCAGGTGGAGCCGAGGATCGAGATCACGCCAAGCACGAGCGCGGTGGGGAGGAAGGTGACCCGGCGCGAGGGCGCCATGTTCACGACCGAGGACACCATGCCGTAGACGACCATGGTGTTGGTGGCCATGACCGAGAGGAAGATGACGATCGCCAGCGGGGCCCCGAAGGCCGCGACGATGACGGTGGGATCGAACGGCACCGCTTCGCCGCCGTTGAGGACGACGTAGGCGATCGCCGTGGCCCCCAGCGTCATGGCGAGGACGGTGGAAAGGGTGTAACCGATCGCTGAGCCAACGATTCCCGCCGTCGAGGACTTCGCCAGGCGGTTGAACTCGGCCGAGAGCACCGTCCAGGAGATCGCCGTGGCGATCACCACGTCGAGTACCGAGACCCCCGTCCAGCCGGCCTCCGGGTCAACCGGGGTGGTCACGAAGTCGGCCGGCGTGAAGGTGGTGAAGGCGGTGATGAAGATGAAGCCCATGAAGGCGAGGATCACCAGCGCCAGCCACGGTTCGACCCGGGCGATACCCGCGTGGCCGAAGATCGCCAGGCACACCACGAGGAGCTGGCAGAGTACGGAGAACAGGACGGGGTTGGAGAAGCCGGTGGCCTGCTCCACGAGGAAGTTCACCGTCACTCCGGCAAGCATCGCCTGGACCCAGCTCCAGCCCATCAGGATGATGACGTTCGCGGCCACCGGCAGGAAAGACCCGCGCAGCCCGAACGAGCCCTTGGTGAGGGACATGGTGGGCAGCCCGGTCCGGGTTCCCATGTTGCCGATCAGCACCAGGACGGCTCCGCCGATGAGCGTGCCGAGCAGGATCATGCCGATGGCCAGGGGCCAGCTCACGCCGGGGACGAAGAGCGTCCCGGTCAGCAGGGTCGTCACCACCAGGTTGGCGGCGAGCCAGATCATCCCAATGCGGCCCGTGCCGAGGGTGCCCCGGAGCGGGCCGTAACCCTCGGAGTTCTTTTCGAGGTGGTTCGACAGCCGGGCGTACGCGGAGGTCCTGGACTGGGTGGGCTGCTCGGTCGCCATGGCGCTAGCTCGCTTCCGGAAGGGCTGAATCGGCGGGGAGGGAGGAAAGGTGCTCATGGACGGCCGTGACGGACCCGCCGGAGCGGTGGAAGACGATGGTCTCGCGTTCGCGGGTGGTCTCCCCGGGGCCGTCCCCCGTCCGGGTGACCGTCTCGACGTCGTGGGTGAAGACGGCGGTGGGACCGAGAAGCTGGATGCGCGGATTGCTGCTGGTGCACGAGACCACCCGCCAGCCGTCCTCCAGCCAGCTGTTCCACAGCGATTCGTAGGCGGCGCGGTTCTCAAGCCGGCAGGCCTCGGTGTGGAAGACGAAGGTCGCATCCTCGGCGAAGGCGGCGAAATAGCCGGCGGTGTCGGTTGCGGCGAAGGCGTCAACGAGCCGCTCCGCTGCGCGTTCAATCTCGTCGAGGGTTACCTGTTCCATAGCCATCCCTGGGAAGGCAGCGCACCCCAGTCCCCAGCTTGGTTGCTCCGCGGTAAACAATTGTTTACTCGATGATGCGTGATCGCCGTTACAGTGTCAACGCGTTTCTTTCAATCCTGACGGGGAAGGAACCCCAGTGCAACGATCCGGCCCGCGCCCTGCCGCGGCGGCAGGGATTTCGTCCGCCCGTGGCAGACCGCGCCGGGTGGCGTGGTGCAGGATGTTGCCATGGATGCCACCGATGCGCTCAACGAGATTGCCTTCTGGCTTGAGCGGGAATCCGCTCCCTCCTTCAAGGTTTCCGCCTTCCGCAAGGCGGCCGCGGTCATCGCCGGGCTCAGCCGGGAGGAGCTGGCCGAACGCATCGGCAATGGACGGCTGAAACGGACCAAGGGGATCGGGGAGCGGACCTTCGAGGTGATCCGGGAGGCCGTCGACGGCGGCGTTCCCAGCTACCTGGCGGGCCTGCGCGAGCGCGGCGCCCGGCCGCTCGCCGAGGGCGGAGCGGACATCAGCGCCGCCCTGCGCGGCGACCTGCACAGCCACAGCGAATGGTCCGACGGCGGATCGCCCATCGAGGAGATGGCCGCGGCGGCCCGCCTGCTCGGCCGGGAGTACCTGGCCCTGACGGACCACTCGCCGGGCCTCACCATCGCGAACGGGCTGAGCACCGAGCGGCTGAGAAACCAGCTCGACGTCGTGGCGGCCATCAATGACGGCAGCGACGGGTTCCGCCTGCTCACCGGCATCGAGGTCGACATCCTCGAGGACGGCGGCCTCGACCAGGCGCCGGAGGTGCTCGACGGGCTCGACATTGTGGTGGCGAGCGTGCACTCCAAGCTCCGCTCCGACCGCGGCACCATGACCCGGCGGATGCTCGGGGCAGTCGCGAACCCGCAGACGAACGTCCTGGGCCACTGCACCGGGCGCCTCGTGCAGGGCTCGAGGGGCACCCGGCCGGAATCGGAGTTCGACGCGGCGCGGGTCTTCGCCGCCTGCGCCGAGAACAACGTGGCCGTCGAGATCAATTCCCGGCTTGAACGCCAGGACCCACCGGACCGGCTCATCCGGCTCGCACTCGACGCAGGATGCCTCTTCAGCATCGACAGCGACGCCCACGCACCCGGCCAGCTCGACTACCTTCAGTACGGGGCCGAGCGGGCCGAACGGAACGGCGTGCCCGCCGAGCGGATCGTCACCACCTGGCCCCTTGACCGGCTGCTGGAGTGGGCCGGAAAGGGCGCGGCGGCCGGAGGCTGATCCGCCGCCCGGCAGGCCGGCCTGCCTACCGGAAGGCCGGGATGCCGGTGAGGTGCTGGCCCAGGATCAGGGTGTGGACCTCGTCGGTGCCCTCGTAGGTACGGACGCTCTCGAGGTTGTTGGCGTGGCGCAGCGGTGAGTGGTCGAGCGTAATGCCGTTGCCGCCGAGGATGGCGCGGGCCTCCCGGGCGATGGCAAGGGCCTCCCGGACATTGTTGAGCTTCCCAACGGAGATCTGATGCGGTTTCAGGGCGCCGGCGTCGTGAAGCCGCCCAAGCTGCAGCGCCAGCAGCGTTCCCTTGGTGATCTCCAAAGCCATGTTCACGAGCTTCTCCTGGGTGAGCTGGTAGGCCGCCAGCGGCTTGCCGAACTGCATCCGCTCCCGGGAGTAGTTGAGCGCCGCCAGGTAGCTGTCGCGCGCCGCCCCCATGGCACCCCATGCGATGCCGTACCGCGCGTCGTTGAGGCATTCGAACGGGCCCCGGAGCCCCCGGGCGGCGGGAAGCAGCGCCTCGGCCGGGAGCCGAACGTCCGTCAGTTCGACGTCGCACTGGATGGAGGCGCGCATTGACAGCTTTTGGGGAATCTCGGTGGCCCGGAATCCCGGAGTGTCGGTGGGCACGAGGAAGCCGCGGATGCCGTCGTCGGTCTGCGCCCACACCACGGCCACCTGCGCGATGCTCGCCAGTCCGATCCAGCGCTTGGTTCCATTGAGCACCCAGTCGCCGCCGTCCCGGCGGGCGTTGGTCAGCATGCTCGCCGGGTCGGATCCGCCGCCGGGTTCGGTCAGCGCGAAGCAACCGATCACGCTGCCTGCGGCCATCCGGGGAAGCCACTGGTTCTTCTGCTCCTCGGAGCCGTGCCGGGCGATGGCGCCCATGGCCAGGGAACCCTGGACGCTGAGGAAGGTGCGCACGCCCGAGTCGCCGGCCTCGACCTCGAGGGCCGCCAGCCCGTACTCGACGGCGCTGCGACCCGCACACCCGTAGCCCTCGAGGTGCATGCCGAGCAGCCCGAGTTCGGCCATCGGCGCAACGATGTCGAGCGGAAACTCCCCGGTGTCGTACCACCGGGCGATGTTCGGCCGAATCTCCGCGTCGACGAAGGCGCGGACCCTGCCCCGCAGCGCCACCTCCTCGGCGGAGAGGAGGGAGTCGATGCCGAGAAGGTCGGTGGGATCGGGGGTCTCCGGGGTCATTCCCTTACTGTACGCAGTGCCGCGGGACGGGTGCCGGAGGTCGGGGGCGTGCGGCTCAGCCCAGTTTCGAGGGCTTGGTTCCGGTGTCGGCGGCCTCGGGCTCACCAGGTCCCGCGACGTGCTCGCTGCCGCGCACCCGGGCGATGGCGGTCATGCCGTGGAAGATCAGCAGGGCGGCGGCGGTGCCGAGCGCGATGCCCGCGAAGGTCAGGTCCCCGACCGTCCAGGTGAAGTCGGCGATGCCGATCACCAGGGCCACGCCGGCGGTGGAGAGGTTGATGGGGTTGGAGAAGTTGACCTGGTTGGAGACCCAGATCCGCACGCCGAGGATCCCGATCATGCCGTACAGCACCACCCCGGCGCCGCCGAGGACGCCCGGGGGAACGGTGGCGATGAGCGCCCCGAACTTGGGGAAGAGGCTCAGCAGCACGGCGACGATGCCGGCCACCCAGTACGCCGCCGTCGAGTAGACGCGCGAGGCGGCCATCACCCCGATGTTCTCCGCGTAGGTCGTGGTGCCGGAGCCGCTGCCGGCACCGGCGATCATGGTGGCGACGCCGTCGGCCATCAGGGCCCGGCCGGTCACCGGGTCGAGGTCCCGCCCGGTCATGGCGGCCACCGACTTCACGTGGCCGATGTTCTCGGCGACCAGGACCAGCACCACCGGAAGGAACAGGCCGACGACGGAGAGGTGGAAGGTGGGAGCCGAGAACTCGGGCAGCCCGATCCAGGCGGCGTCGCCGATCGCCGCGAAGTCGACCTCTCCGCGCAGCATCGCCACGAGGTAGCCGGCGAGCACGCCGATCAGGATTGAGAGGCGGCCCAAAATGCCCCGGAACAGCACGGTGACCAGCAGGATGGCGAGGATCGTCACGACCGCCGTCACCGGACCCTGCTCGACGCTGTTCTTCGCCGTCGGGGCGAGGTTGAGCCCGATCAGGGCGACGATGGAACCGGTGACGACCGGGGGCATCGCGGCCTGGATCCAGCGCGAGCCGGCGCGGTGGACGATGAAGCCGATGACCGCCAGGAGGGCACCGGCCATCACGATGCCCCCGAGCGCCCCGGCGGGCCCGTGCTGGGCCTGGGCCGCGGCGATGGGGGCGATGAAGGCGAAGCTGGAGCCGAGGTAGCTGGGTACCCGCCCTGCGGTGATGACCAGGAACAGGATCGTGCCGATGCCCGAGAACAGCAGCGTGGTCGACGGCGGGAAGCCGGTAATCAGGGGCACCAGGAAGGTCGCGCCGAACATGGCGACGACGTGCTGCGCCCCGATGCCGATGGTGCGCGGCCAGCTCAGGCGCTCATCGGGGGCCACGTAGGCGCCCGGGGTGACATTCTTGCCGTCCCCGTGCAGGGTCCAGCCGGTTCCAAGCGCGCTCATGGCGGTGCCTTCCAGGGAGGGTGTGGTCTGGGGAAATCCTATCTCCCGGCGGTTGGCGCCGTGTTACGTTGCAGTCCTGACAATTGCAGGAGGACATAAACCAATGGGGTTGAGCAGCCGGGCCCGGGCCCTGCGACACGGGGTAGGCCACTTCGGCACCCGGGCGCCGGGGGCGCCCCGCCGGCCGGCGACGGATGATGCGGCCTTCACGGCCCGCGGCCGCACGGTGCTGGTGACGGGTGCCGCCATGGGGATGGGCCGGCTCTATGCCGAGCGGGCCGTGCGTGAGGGCGCCGCCGCCGTCGTGCTGTGGGATGTGGACGCGGCGGCCCTCGAGGCCACGGCCGCTGCGCTCGCCGGAGCCGGCACCGCGGTCTCCGCCTACCCGGTGGACATCTCCTCCCTGGAGCAGGTTCAAGCCGCCGCGGCGGCGGTCCTCGCCGACACCGGCGCACCCGACGTCCTGATTAACAATGCCGGCATCGTGACGGGCAGCTACTTCTGGGAGCACCGCCAGCAGGAAGACATCGCCCGCACCCTCCAAGTCAACGCCCTCGCACCGATGCACATCACCCGCGAATTCCTGCCGGCCATGATCGGGCGCGGCACCCCGGCACGGATCCTCAATGTAGCCTCAGCCTCGGGAACGCTCTCGGTGCCGCGGATGAGCGTCTACACCGCCTCGAAGTGGGCGGTGATCGGCTGGAGCGACTCACTGCGCCTCGAACTCCTCGCGGCCGGGCACCCGGGAATCCGGGTCACCACCCTGATCCCCAGCTACATCCGCACCCCCATGTTCGCCGGAGTGACCGCACCGCTGCTCACCCCGCTGCTCGAGCCCGGCGCGGTGGTGGACCGGGCGTGGCAGGCCATGCTCGAGGGCCGCGCCCGCCTCCAGCTGCCCTGGACGGTGGCGCTTGGCAGCGCGCTGCGCGGAGTGCTGCCCCAGCCCGCATGGGACCTCGTGGCCGGGCGGATCTTCGGGGTGTACCGCTCAATGGACACCTTCACCGGACGCCGGCCGTCAGCCCCACCGCCAGCCCCGCCACCCGCCGGGATCACCGCCGAAACCCCCGCCGAAACCCCCGCCGAAACCCCCGCCGCGGCCGAGGCGTCCCGATGACCGCCGGGACCGTTCGGGTAACCGCCGGGACCGTCGTCGGGCGGCTTCGCGGCACCTTCGAGGCGGGCACCACGCGCCCCCTGGTGTGGCGCCGGCAGCAGCTGCGCGCCCTGATGCGGATGCTCGCCGAACGGGCCGAGGACTTCACCACTGCGCTCGCCGCCGACCTGGGCAAGAGCCCGACCGAAAGCTTCATCTCCGAGCTGGCCGTAATCCGAGCCGAGGCGAAGCACGCCGTGAGGCACCTGCCGGCCTGGGCCGCACCGGTGCGGGTTCCGGTGCCTGTCGGGCTGCGTCCGGCCTCCGCGAGCGTGACCGCCCAGCCGCTGGGCGTGGCCCTGATCATCGCCCCGTGGAACTACCCGGCCCAGCTCGTCCTCGCCCCGCTCGTCGGCGCGCTCGCCGCCGGGAACTGCGCGGTGCTCAAGCCGAGTGAGCTGGCGCCGGCCACCTCAAAGGTGCTGGCAAGTCTGGTGCCCCAGTACCTCGACCCGGACGCCGTCGCCGTGGTCGAAGGGGGCCCAGAGGTCACAACGGAACTGCTCGGGCAGCGGTTCGACACCATCTTCTTCACCGGGGGAGAGCGGGTGGGCCGGATCGTGGCCGAGGCCGCCGCCCGGAACCTCACCCCGGTGACCCTTGAACTGGGCGGGAAGTCGCCGGCCGTGGTGATGGACGGCGACCTCGACGCCGCGGCCCGCCGGCTGGTTCAGGGGAAGTTCCTCAATGCGGGCCAGACCTGTGTGGCCCCCGATTATGTCCTGACCACGCCCGCGCTCGAGCCGGCGCTGGTGCAGGCCCTGCGCCGCGCGCTCAAGGAGTTCTACGGCGAGGATCCCTCGACCTCGGCGGACTACGGCCGCATCGTCAACGCCGGACACTTCGACCGGCTCACCGCGCTCCTGCGGGACGGTACAGTGGCCGCCGGTGGGCGGCACGACCGCGCCACCCGGTACCTTGAACCGACCCTGCTGACCGGGGTGTCTCCGGATTCGGCGCTCATGCAGGAGGAAATTTTCGGTCCACTCCTGCCGGTGCTGACGGTGCCCGACCTCACCTCCGCCGTCCGGTTCATCGCGGCCCGGCCGACCCCGCTGGCGGCGTACCTGTTCAGCAACAGCCCCGAGCGGCGCACCGCCTTCGAGAACGCGGTCCGGGCCGGCGGGATCACGCACAACGCCTGCCTGGTGCAGCTCGCCGTGCCGGGGCTGCCCTTCGGCGGAGTGGGCGCCAGCGGCTCCGGCAGCTACCACGGCCAGCAGGGCTTCGACACCTTCAGCCAGCACCGGCCCGTGTTCACCAAGGACACGCGCCCCGATACGCTCCGGGTCGCCTACCCGCCGTTCGGCCCACTGAAGCGCCTGCTGCTGCGCCGGCTGATCTAACGCGGCAGGCACCTGCCGGAAACCGCCCGCGAGTGTGCAGCTCACCACGCTCTGAGGTCCGGAAAGCGTGGTGAGCTGCAGTTTCGCCGATTCCGTCAGGCGCCGATGACGCCGTCGACGAGCGCCTTGGCCTCCGCCTGCACCTGCTTCAGATGGTCCTCGCCGCGGAAGGACTCGGCGTAGATCTTGTAGACGTCCTCGGTTCCCGAGGGGCGGGCCGCGAACCAGGCGTTTTCGGTGGTGACCTTCAGCCCTCCGACCGGTGCGCCGTTGCCGGGCGCCTCGGTGAGCCGTGCGGTGATGTCCTCACCGGCGAGGGTCGTGGCCGTGACGTCCGACGGCGAGAGCTTGCCCAGCGCCGCCTTCTGCTCGCGGCTCGCGGCGGCGTCTATGCGCGCGTAGACCGGCGCCCCGAACCGCTCGGTGAGCCCGGCATAGTGCTGGGAGGGGCTCTTCCCGGACACTGCGGTGATCTCTGAGGCGAGTAGGGCCAGCAGGATGCCGTCCTTGTCGGTGCTCCAGGGCCCGCCGTCCTGACGCAGGAAGGAGGCGCCGGCCGATTCCTCCCCGCCGAAGGCGACCTCGCCCGTCAGCAGGCCCGGTACGAACCACTTGAAACCGACCGGCACCTCGACGAGCACCCGGCCGAGGTCGGCGGCCACCCGGTCGATGATGGAGGAGGACACCAGCGTCTTGCCGATCACGGCGTCGGCCCGCCAGGATGGGCGGTTGCGGTACAGGTAGTCGACCGCCACCGCGAGGTAGTGGTTGGGGTTCATCAGGCCCCCGTCGGGGGTGACGATCCCGTGGCGGTCGGCGTCGGCGTCGTTGCCGGTGGCGATGTCGAACTCGGCGGCCCGGGCGATGAGGGAGGCCATCGCGTAGGGGGAGGAGCAGTCCATCCGGATCTTCTCGTCCCAGTCGAGCGTCATGAACCCGAACTGCGGGTCGACCGACGGGTTGACCACCGTGAGGTTCAGGTTGTGGTTCTCGGCGATGGCACCCCAGTAGTCGACCGAGGCACCGCCCATGGGGTCGGCGCCGATCGACAGGCCCGAGGCCCGGATTGCGTCGAGGTTCAGCACCGCCGGCAGGTCCTCGACGTAGTGCTGGAGGAAGTCGTAGGTGCCGATGCCCTCGGCCTTCTGGGCCTGCGCGGCGGGAACCCGGCGGACCTCGCGCAGCCCGCCTTCCATCAGCTCGTTGGCGCGGGCCGCAATCCAGTTGGTGGCATCGGAATCCGCCGGCCCGCCGTGCGGCGGGTTGTACTTGAAGCCGCCGTCGGCCGGAGGGTTGTGCGAGGGGGTGATGACGATGCCGTCGGCCTTGTCGGTGCGCGTGGCGTTGTAGACGAGGATGGCGTGGGACACGGCGGGGGTGGGAGTAAAGGCGCCGCGGGCGTCGATCCTCACCGTGACGCCATTGGCGGCGAGCACCTCGAGGGCAGTGTTCTGCGCCGGCTCCGACAATGCGTGCGTGTCCTTGCCCATGAAGAGGGGGCCGGTCACCCCTTCACGGTCCCGGTATTCGACGATTGCCTGCGTGATCGCCGCGATGTGCGCCTCATTGAACGAGGCCTTCAACGATGAGCCGCGGTGGCCCGAGGTGCCGAAGGCGACGCGCTGCGCCGGATCGGACGGGTCCGGAACGACGTCGAAATACGCGTCAAGCAGGGCCGTGACATCAACAAGGTCGCTGGGTAGGGCAACAGTGCCCGCTCGGTTAGCCATGGCAACAGCATGTCAAAGAACTGCGCCAAATACAGCCGCCGGTTTTATCCGCACTCCGGTCGGCGCCGCGGCGGGGTCGGGGCGGCGCCGTTTTGCCCGTCCGGCACGGATTCCGTTGCATCGGCGCACCAGGGCGGGGACCATTAGGAGATCCGGGGTCCGGACACCCGAACCCTCCCGCTCGATCCAAGGTGGAACCATGGCCGACGACGGCCCCCAGCAGCGCCCCCCGTTCAGCGATCCCCACGATCCGCGCTGGTATTCCGATCCCGGCATGCGCGGCCCCGGGGCTTCCGGCGCGGCCGGACCGGCCGGGGAGGGGCCGTCCGGAGCGCATGCCGCCGGGACGGACCCGCAGGCCGCGCCCCCGTACCCGTTCGGCGGGGTGGATCCCGGCCGCGGCTACTCGCACGGTGGGCAGGAGTTCGGATCGACGTCCTACCGGCAGCCGGGGACCCTTCCGTATGGCTCGTATCCGGCCCCCTACGACGCGGAACCTCGGGGACTGAGTATCGCCGCACTGATCCTCGGCGCGGCGGCCGTGTTCACCGGCGGCCTGCTGATCCTGCCCCAGATCCTCGCGGTGGTGTTCGGCCATCTCGCCCTGCGCCGTGAGCCGGCCGGCAGGCCGCTGGCCCTGACCGGGCTCATCATGGGATACGTCATGCTGCTGGTCGGGCTGCTGCTCATCGTCGGCTTCGTCCTGCTCGTGGGCTTGGGGATGGCCGCCTCGGTGACGACGGGGGCTTGAGGTCGGCCAGATCATAAGTAAGCTGAGAAACAGGGCCCGGACCGGGCCTTCCGCCTCCGAAAGGCTGAACGATGACTGACAATGCGAACACCACCTCTGAAGGCGACCCCGACGAGGAGGGCGCCGAAAAGGCCGGAGGCACCGAAAACCTCGACGCCGGAGGGTATGGCGGCCCCGATCCCGAGGTCGAAATCGCTCCCGGATTCGACGGCGGCAAGGGCTCCGACGGCCAGGAGTAGCACCGCCGGGCAGGAGGAGCAGCGCCGGAACCGCTAGAGGGCCTCGAGCTGGGCGCAGACCGCCAGGAGGTCAGCCTCCGCGCTGGGCCTGCCGATGAGCTGGATGGCCATCGGCAGGCCTTCCGCGGTGGTCAGCGTGGGAACCACCAGGGCAGGAAGCCCGCACACGTTGACCATCGAGGTGAAGGGCGAATACCGGCACTGCCGCTCGTAGTCCGTGTCGGCGTCGGCGTCGGTGTACCAGCCGATCGGGCGCGGGGTCATGCCCAGCGCCGGGGTGAGAATCATGTCGTAGTCCGCGTACTGGCGGATGGTGTCGTATTCGAACTGCCGCAGGATCCCGATCGCTTCGGTGAGTTCCGTCGCCGGACGGGTTCGGGCGCGCCGGCGCAGCGTCCCCGCCAGCGGCGTCAGCTTCGCCTCGTCCTCCTCGGCGATCGGGGCAATGGCCAGGGCCGCCGTCCAGACTGTCTGGAAGGCCGCATGGTAGCGGGGATCGTAGGTCAGGGGCGCCTCGACGACGTCGTGCCCGGCCGCGCCCAACGCGTGGATGCCGGCCTCGAGGGCGTCGCGGGCCGGGGCGTCGAGGGTGATGGGAAAGGCGCTTTCGAACGGTGAGACCGTGCTGACGCCGATTCGGAAGCGGCCTTCGGCGCGCCGGGCCGCGGCGAGGAACGAGCCCGCAGGGGCGGCGGCCGCAGTGGAGCGGTAGCCGGGCTCGGCCACCAGCGCGTCAAGGAGGAGCGCGGCGTCGGCGGCATTGCGGGCCAGCGGCCCGGCCACAACGAACTGTCCCAGATCGGCCTGCCCGGACCCGGAGGGCACCCGGCCCCGGTTGGGCTTGAGTCCCACCAGCCCGGTGGCGGCGGCGGGGATCCGTACCGACCCGCCGCCGTCCGTACCTGGAGCGAAGGGGATCAGCCCGGCCGCCACGGCGGCGGCGCTGCCGCCGGAGGACCCGCCCGGACTCAGCTCGGGGTGAAGGGGATGGCGGGCGGGCGGCCCGATGAGATTCTCGCTGTAGGCGCTCAGTCCGAACTCCGGGACCTGCGTCTTCCCCAGGCTGATCGCCCCGGCGGCCCGCAGGACCGCCACCAGCGGGGAGTCCTCCTCCGCCACGGCCGCCGGGAGGGCCGCCGTGCCGTAGGTGGTGGGGACTCCGGCCACCTCCGTGAGGTCCTTGTGTGCCAGCGGGAGCCCGTGGAGCACCGGCAGCGGGCCGCCGGCCGCCCGGCGCGCATCGGCGGCGTCGGCTTCCCGGAGGGCCTGTTCCGCGGTGATGGTGAGAAAGGCGCCGAGGGCGGGATTCCGCTCCTCGATCCGCTGCAGATAGTGCTCGGTCAGCTCCCTCGCCCCCACCTCGCCGCTGGCCAGGGCGTCGCGCAGGGTGAGGGCCGACAGGCTGGATAACTCGCTCATACACCGCTTCCGTTGGAAGGACCGTCCGGGGAATTCATCCGGGCGGCGCCCGGGCCCGCTCCCACTATAGGCTTGGAGCACCGCCGGAACGCGGCGGCCCGGGCCCCGGCACACAGACGCCCGGCAGTGAAGGGAAGTGCGCGTGAGCGAATTTGAGAATGTTTCAGTGGAGTCCCTTGCCCCGGACGCCCGGATCCTCGACGTGCGCGAGGACTATGAGTGGGAGGCGGGCCACGTCGAAGGCGCCCTCCACATCCCGTTGGATGAGCTTCCCGCGCGGCTGAACGACCTCGACCCCGACGAGGACCTCCACGTGATCTGCAGAACCGGCGGACGCTCCCACCGGGCCGCCACCTGGCTTGTGGCCAACGGCTACTCAGCGGTCAATGTCACCGGCGGAATGGGAGCCTGGCTCGAGGCCGGCAAGCCCATGGTCTCCGAGTCGGGCAGCGAGCCGAAGGTCCTGTGAGCAATCCTGCTGGGCGGGCTCCGGCGTCCCTGGCCTTCGCCTCGTATGCCTACCTCGGGCCGGAGGGCACCTTCACGGAGGCGGCCCTGCTCCAGGTCCCGGGAGCGGCGGAGGCCCGCCGCCTGCCCGTGGCGACGGTGGGCGCCGCGCTCGCCGAGGTCCGCTCCGGCGCAGTGGATGCCGCGATGGTGCCGATCGAGAACTCGGTCGAGGGCGGGGTGAGCGCCACCCTCGACGCCGTCGCGGTCGGCGAGCCGCTGCGGATCGTAAGGGAGGAACTCGTCGCGATCACGTTCGTCCTCGCGGCCCGGCCCGGCGTCCAGCCCGAGGATGTCCGCCGGATCTCGACCCACGGCCATGCCTGGGCCCAGTGCCGCGGCTGGGTTGACGCCAATATTCCGAACGCGGAATACCTTCCGGCCTCCTCGACGGCGGCCGCGGCACTCGGCCTTGCCGAGGGCGGCTATGACGCGGCCATCTGCTCGCCGCTGCTCGCTGAACGCCTCGGCCTGGCGGTGCTGGCCTCCGATATCGGCGACGTCTCCGACGCGGTGACCCGCTTCATCCTCGTCAGCCGGCCCACGGTGCTGCCCGCGCCCACCGGCGCCGACAAGACCTCTCTCGTGATCCCCCTTCCCGAGGACCACCCCGGGGCCCTGATGGAAATCCTTGACCAGTTCGCTGCGCGCGGAGTCAACCTGAGCCGGATCGAGTCCCGGCCCACCGGACAGTTCCTCGGCGACTACTTCTTCAGCATCGACGCCGACGGCCACCTCGCCGACGCACGGGTCGCCGACGCCCTCAAGGGCCTCCACCGCATCAGCCCCAACCTGCGCTTCCTCGGCTCCTACGCCCGGGCTGATCGGCGGCCCTCGACGATCGCCCCGCGGACCTCCGACGATGCGTTCAACGCCGCCGAGTCCTGGGTGGCGGGGCTGCGGGGCGGGACCTGACGCGCGGATCAAAAGAACAGTAGGCTTACCAATCTCAGGTTCTTCAGTTCGTCGAAGGTTGGTAGCCGCATGGCACGACTGCGCCGCAGCAATTCGAACAAGCCGGGAATCACCCGGCGCCGCTCCGGGAAGGGGTTCAGCTACCGCACGCCTGACGGGGCCCTGCTGGCCGACAAGGCCGAACTGCAGCGGGTGCGGGAGCTCGTCATCCCACCGGCCTGGAAGGATGTCTGGATCGCGCCCTACCCGAACGGCCACGTCCAGGCCCTCGGCACCGACGATGCCGGACGCCGCCAGTACATCTACCACCCGGCCTGGCGGGAGCAGAAGGACCGTGAAAAGTTTGACCGGTCCCTTGAGTTCGGGGCGCGGCTCACCAGCGCCCGCCGCGTGATCACCCAGCATCTGCGCAGCAGCGGGATGACCCGGGAACGCGCCTTCGCCGCGGCGCTGCGCATTGTCGACGCCGGCGCTCTGAGGATCGGTTCCGCCCAGTACGCCGAGGAGAACGGCTCCTTCGGGGTCACCACCCTGCGCGTCGAGCACGTCACCCTCGAGGGGGCGGTCATCACGTTCAATTTCCCGGGCAAGAGCGGACAGCAGTGGGACACCATCATCGAGGATGAGGACCTGGCCGCCGCCCTGCGCCCGATGATGCGCCGGGAGGAGGCCGATACGGTGCTCGCCTACCGGTCGGCCGACGAGAAGTGGCATTCGGTCGACGGTTCGCAGCTCAATGAATTCCTGCGGCAGGTCACCGGCGGGCCGTTCACGGCCAAGGACTTCCGTACCTGGCAGGCCACCGTGGTCGCAGCCATGGAGCTCGCCCGGCACGATCTTGTGTCAACCAGCAGGACCGCGCGGCAGAAGGCGGTCACCGCCACGATGCGCGCCGTCGCCGACCACCTGGGCAACACCCCCACGGTGGCGCGGAGCTCCTACGTCGATCCCCGGCTCGTTGACCGGTTCATGAGCGGTGAAGTCATCCCGGTGGCCGGCTATGCCGCCTCGGAGCGGGCGGTACGTGAACTGCTGGGCGGCTGAGGTGGCTTTCACCGCGGCCTGTTCGTAAGTACGCTTACAGTGGGCGCCCCGTCAGGGGCGGCACCTTCAACGAGAGGCAGCATCATGAGTGACAGCGCGAGCGAAGGACACATCGTCAATCCGGCAGGCGAGGACGAGTCCGGTTCGGATCCCAACCGCCGCGGAGACATCGGCGACCAGGGCAACGACCTCCGGTTCGCCGAGGAGCAGCAGCTGATCAACCAGCAGTCCGAACGGCACGGGGCCGCCGCGGGCGGCACCTCCACGGAGACCGAGGGCAGCTACACGAGCACCGAGCCCGCGGACACCGGGGGCGGCTACACCGGGGCGCAGCAGCCGGAGCATGAGGGCGAGTACCCCGAGAAGGACCGGGACCGTCTGAACAGCCCCGACAACGAGGGCGAATATACGGACCGCGACCGGAAGTGACCCTGCCGGACCCCGCCCCCGGCGCGGCCGGCACCGCCCCGGGAGGGGTCAGGCACGCCCGGCGGCCACCCGGACGGCGGGGGGCGCGGTCGCCGGTTCCCCGCCGGGCACCCGGATCAGCAGGGCACCCGGGTCGATCCGGGCTGTCAGGGACGTCACCGCACCGGAGAGGTCCCCGTCGAGCTGGGTGTGGGTCGGCTCCGTGGTCCAGACTGTGACCTCGCGGGCGCGGTAGTACTTGATGACCGGGATCTCACCCCGATGCCGGAACACGATTTTGGCCGCCATCCACAGCCAGCCGGCCAGGCTCCGGGGGCTCATCACCACAATGTCGAGATACCCGTCGTCGATGATCGAGTCGGGAATGAAGTCGATGCCCGCGGGCAGCTTTCCGCAGTTGGCGAAGAGGACGGTGCGGACCTTCCGGCTCTGCGGCGCTCCGCCGTCGAGGCTGATCGAGACCCGCTGCCGGCGCCCGGGAAGGTGCCGCACCCCGGCCTCGCTGTAGGCGAGCCAGCCGAACTTCTCCTTGAGGTCGTCCTTGGTCGCGGCCACCACCGCCGCATCAAGCCCCACGCCGCCCATCACCAGGAACGGGGCCTCCGAGGCGGTGCCGGTGGATTCGTTGCGCAGCAGCACCGTCGCCATGTCGATCCGGCGCTGGCTTCCATGGAGGGCCACCTCGAGGCAGCCGGCGATGTCGTTGTACGGCAGGCCGAGGTTGCGCACCAGCAGGTTCCCGGTGCCCAGCGGCAGCAGCCCCAGCGCGGCAGGCCCGTGCGCCATCGCCTGCGCCACGGCACGTACCGTCCCGTCGCCGCCGGCGGCGAGCACGACGTCGGCCCCCGCCTCGAGCGCCAGGTGCGCCTGGCCGGTCCCCGGGTCCTCGATGGTCGTCTCGAGGATCAGCGGCGGATCCCAGCCGGCGTCGGAGCAGGCCTGCTCCACCAGGGCGCGGGTCTCGGCGGCGTTCAGTTTGACCGGGTTGAGGATCAGGGCGACCCGCTGCGGCCCCGCGGTCCGCGCAACGAGCGGATGAACCGTTGCGGCCGGGGCCCCCTGGACCTTCAGGCGCCGCACCTGCCACCAGCTCCGAACCGACGCTGCTGCCGCGGCGGCGGTGAGGACGATCAGTTTAGGGCGCATGATTTTTCCAGAGTACCGCCGGTCGCGGCTCCATGCCCGGTGGGGGAAGGGCATTGGGTAGGCTGGGGGGCGTGATCGACGTAAACGAGCTCCGCGCTGACCCCGACAATTTCCGCTCCTCCCAGCGTGCCCGCAGGGCCGACGAGTCGCTGGTCGAGGAGATCCTCTCGGCGGACACAGCACGCCGTGAAGCGGTCACCCGGCACGAGAACCTGCGCGCGGACCAGAACGCGTTCGGCAAGCGGGTCGCGCAGGCCAAGGGCGACGAAAAGCAGGCGCTGCTCGCCGAGGTGAAGGAGTTGGCCGCCGAGGTCAAGAAGGCCGCGGCGCTCGCCGACGAGGCACGGTCGCTGCAGGAGACGCTGCTGCGGCGGCTCCCCAACCAGATCGAAGACGGGGTGCCCGAGGGCGGCGAAGAGGATTTCGAGGTCCTGCGCACCGTGGGAACCCCAAGGGACTTCGACTCCGAAGGCTTCACGCCGCGGGACCACCTGGAGATCGGTGAACTCATCGGCGCGATCGACATGGAGCGCGGGGCCAAGGTCTCCGGCTCACGGTTCTACTTCCTCAAGGGCGTCGGGGCGCGCCTTGAACTGGCCCTGCTGCAGATGGCCATGGACCAGGCGGTGCAGGCCGGGTTCACCCCAATGATCACCCCCACCCTGGTGCGGCCCGAGATCATGCAGGGAACCGGCTTCGACGTGGCCCACGACGCGGAGATCTACCGGCTGGCCGAGGACGACCTCTACCTGGTGGGGACCTCCGAGGTCGCCCTGGCGGGCTACCACGCCGACGAGATCCTCGACCTGACCGGCGGACCCCTGCGGTACGCCGCCTGGTCCTCCTGCTACCGGCGGGAGGCCGGCTCGCACGGCAAGGACACCCGCGGGATCATTCGGGTCCACCAGTTCAACAAGGTGGAGATGTTCAGCTACACCACGGTCGAGGAATCCTACGCGGAGCACCAGAGGCTGCTGGCGTGGGAGGAGGAGATGCTCGCGAAGGTCGAACTGCCCTATCGGGTGATCGACACCGCGGCCGGCGACCTCGGCATGTCCGCCGCCCGGAAGTTCGACTGCGAGGCCTGGGTGCCAACCCAGGGCGCCTACCGGGAACTGACCTCCACCTCGAACTGCACCACTTTCCAGGCCCGGCGGCTGAACATCCGGGAGCGCCAGAGCGGGGAAGGCGCGAAGGGGACGCGGGCCGTGGCGACGCTGAACGGCACCCTGGCCACCACCCGCTGGATCGTGGCGATCCTCGAACACCACCAGAATCCCGACGGCTCGGTCCGGGTTCCGGAGGCACTGCGTCCGTATCTTAGTGGACTCGAGGTCCTGCCGGTACTGTGAGCGCCGCCCTACCCGGGCGGCGGGTTGATCTGGTTCACTGATGGAATGGCTATTTCATTATCGGCTGGCATCGAGGACCAGCCCCAGACCCGAACAAAATACATGGTTGCGCTGGACGTCGACGGTACCCTCGTAGACCACGACGGCGTCATGAGCGATGAGGTCCGCGCGGCGGCCGCTGCTGTCATCGAGGCCGGGCACGACATCATCATCTCCACCGGGCGCTCGCTGGGCGCCGCCCTGCCGGTGATCCGGGAGATCGGGCTCGCCCGTGGCTACGCGGTGTGTTCGAACGGCGGAGTCACCCTCCGCATCGATCCCGACCATCCCCGCGGCTTCGAGGTCATCGACAAGGTGACCTTCGACCCAAGCCCTGCCCTTCTGGCCCTGCGCGAGCGCCTCCCCGGCGCCAAGTACGCCCTCGAGGACGACCAGGGCCGGTTCCTCTCGACCGAAAGCTTCCAGGACGCGAGTTTCGGTGCCGAGGCGCAGAGCGTCGACTTCGAGCAGATGCTCGACGCCAATGCCGTGCGCGTCGTTGTCTTCAGCACCGACAGCACCGCCGAGGAGTTCGGCAACGCCGTCGAGACAATCGGCCTCCACGGCGTGACCTACTCGGTGGGGTGGACCGCCTGGCTGGACATCGCCGCCGCCGGCGTCACCAAAGCAAGCGCCCTTGAGCTGCTGCGGCGCAGGATCGGCACCGACCCGGCGCTCACCGTCGCGGTGGGGGATGGGCGCAACGACATCGAGATGCTCGAATGGGCGGCCCGCGGAGTGGCAATGGGCCAGGCTCCCGAGGAAGTACGCTCGGCGGCCACTGAGGTGACCGGCTCGGTGTACGACGACGGGGCGGCCAAGGTCCTCCGCTCACTGGTGTAGGCCCTGCTCAGTAGGCCCGGCTCAGTAGGCCCGGCTCAGTAGGCCAGGGCGGCCGGCGGCAGGACGGCCGGGCCGTGCGCCAGCTCCAGCAGCCGGGCCGCGGCGGGCCGGGTGGCCCACTCCTCCATCCAGTGTGAGCGGAGGATGGCCTTGCTCACGGCCTGGGCGCTGATCCCCAGTTCCTGGGCGATGAGCTTCTGCTGCCCCCGCGCGCCGGGGGTCATCAGGTCGAGGACCTTCCACTCGGCGTCCGTCCGGGTGTACACGAGGTGGCCCAGCAGCCGCAGCACCGCCTCGGCCTCACCGGCGACCTCGGCGTCGGGTCCCTCGACGGCCAGCGGGATGCGCTCGCCGGTTTTCTGCGCCCGGTTCACCGCGCGGCGTGCATACACCAGGCCGAATCCGTCGGCGTCGAGGATGTGCTCGGGCACCGGCGGCAGGACCCCGCCGACGCCGATGCCCACATGCCAGCGGCGGAAGCGGATGGCGCGCAGCGCCGCGTCCACGGCCGTGCGCGCGGAATCGACGACGCCCTGGAGCTCATCGCCCACCGACCGCTGGAACGGCACCACGGTGGGAAGGTGCCGGAGCTCGCGGATGAGCTCCGGCACCAGGTCGCCCACCTCGCGCGAGTCGCGCTGATTGATGGTGAGCACATATTGCATTGCATCAGTATGCTTCACGCCCCGGGCGAATCCCCGAAACGCGGCTGCGGCGGGGCCGTTCGTGCCTAGCGGCCTTCGGGGACCGCCGTGGCGTTGTCGGCCTCGACGTCGACGCCGCGGCCCTGGGGCTCATCGGCCGCGCTGACGTCACCCTGCCGCTTGAACCGCTCCAGCGACGCCTCGACCTCGGCCTCGGCCGCTTCCCGGCCGGCCCACTCGGCGGCCTCGACCCACTTGCCCGGCTCGAGGTCCTTGTAGCGGGTGAAGAAGTGCTTGATCTCATCGAGGAGGAAGGTCGAGACGTCCGTTAGGTCCTTGATGTCATCGAAGCGCGGGTCGACCGGGACACAGAGCACCTTGGCGTCTCCGCCGCCGTCGTCGGTCATGTTGAAGACCCCGATCGGGCGTGATTCGACCAGGACGCCCGGGACCAGGTCGAAGTCCTGCAGCAGCACCAGCGCATCCAGGGGATCGCCGTCCTCGCCGAGGGTGTTCTCGAAGTACCCGTAGTGGGTGGGGTACTGCATCGCCGTGAAGAGCACGCGGTCCAGGCGGAGGCGGTGGGTGTCGTGGTCGATCTCGTACTTGACACGGGATCCCTTGGGGATCTCGATGGTGACGTCGAGCTTCATGGCAACTCCTCGATGGTATGGCTGGCGGGTGGGGATGGACCGGGCCCGGCGAGCCCGGTCCGCGGCGCCCGGCCGCCCGTTTACTGTTTAAACTTCTGCACTAACATATCGGTCGCGGCCCGCTTCCCGGCATTTTCCGCCGACCGGCGTCCCCGTTGAACCTCCGGAAGGAATCCATGAAGCGCCAGGCCCGACGGCTGACCGCGGTGCTGCTGGCGGTGGTCCTTGCGGTGCTGGCGCTGCCCCTCTCGGTCCGGGTGATCCCGGCCGCCGTGGAGGAGCTCGCCGGCAAGGACGCGGAGGTGCAGCCGCCCGCCCTCCAGCGCCCGCCGGCCGGCGTGCTCGAACCCGGCGTGGTCTCCGCCCTTTCCGACTCGGCGCCGCAGCCGGTCCCGGAGGTGCTCGCCCCGCTGCTCGACGCCGAGCTGCAGCTGGCCGGCGGCGGCCGGTTCACCGGGGTGGTGCGCGACGCCGTCACCGGCGCGGTGCTCTACAGCAACGGCCCCGACCAGGCCCAGGCTCCGGCGTCGAACCTCAAGCTGCTGACGGCGGCGGCCGTCCTGGACACCCTCGATCCCCGGGACCGGCTCGAGACGACGGTGCACGCCGCCGGGGACGGTGTCCTCTATCTCCGGGGCAGCGGAGACGTGCTGCTCGGCTCCGGCCCGTCGGAGACCGGCGCGGTGCGCGGCCACGCCGGCCTTTCCACCCTGGCGCAGGAGACCGCCGCGGCGCTGGATCCGGCGTCGGGCCCCTACAGCGTCGCGGTGGACGACTCCCTCTTCGAGGGTCCGCCGCTCAACCCGTCCTGGGCGCAGGGTGATCTTGACGCGGGGGAACTGGCACCGGTGTACCCGCTGGCCGTCAATTCCGCCTGGCAGGACGAGGGCCTACAGGCCGGGGCCCGTGACGCCGACCCGGCGCTGAGGGCCGCGGAGGCCTTCACCGCCGCCCTCGCCGCCGCGGCCGCCGAACGCGGCATCCAGGTGCTCGGCGGACCGGTCCGCGCCGCGGTGCCGGACTCCGCCGAAGCGGTGGCCTCGGTCCCGTCGGCGACCATCGCCGAGCAGGTCGAGCACATGCTGGTCCTCTCCGACAACTACCTCGCCGAGGCCCTGGCACGCCTGGCCTCGGCGGCGTCCGGCGGGCCGGCGAGTTCCGACGGCGCCACGGCGCTGCTCGCTGCCACCGCCGACCGGCTCGGCGTTCCGGGCGGCGGGCTCCGGGTCGGGGACGCCGCAGGGCTTTCCGTCGACAACTCGGCAACCCCTGCCCAGCTCGCCGCGCTGCTTTCCGCCGTTGCCGCCGCCGAGCGGCCCGCCCTGGCCGGGATGCCCGGCCTGCTGCCCGTGGCCGGACTGTCGGGCACCCTGAAGGAGCGCTTCGTCCCGGACGCCGCGGCGGCCGGCGGGGCCGGGGTGGTCCGGGCCAAGACCGGCACCCTGAGCGCCGTCACGGCGCTCAGCGGCTACGTCGTCACGGCCGAAGGGCGCCTGCTCAGCTTCTCCCTGATGGGCTCGGGGATCGAGGGCCGGACGCCGGAGGCCCGCGACGCCGTCGACCGGGCCGCGGCCGTGCTGGCGGCCTGCGGCTGCCGCTGAGCGCCGCCCATCACCCGCACCTCACAATCGTGCCTGCCGGGGCAGGGCCGAGCGGCCGGAAGCCGGATGTGGTCGAATAAGGTCATGGAGAGCAATGAGCCGACCGTTTCATCCACCCCCCAACGCCCCCAGCTGGTGAACTGGGACTTCGCCGCAGGCAGCGCTGCCCGTCTCGCCCCGGCCGGACCGACGATGACGCCGCGCGAGATCGCCGCCGCGGTCGATAACCTCCGCGCCCAGGCCGACGCCTCCGTGGCGCACGTCCATGCCATCTCCCGCCTTGACGCGGCACGGGACCTGCGCGACTCCGAACTCCTCATCGTGGACCGGGCGTCCTGGGCGAAGGCCAACACCCAGAGCTTCCGGGTGCTCGTCGAGCCGGCCCTGAACCACCTTGCGCAGTCCAAGCCGGAGATCCTCAAGGCGGCCTCCGTCAGCCTCGGAGGCAACCTCACCGGCGCGCAGCTCGGTGCCATCCTGGCGTTCCTCTCCAGCAAGGTGCTGGGACAGTACGACCCGTTCGTGCCCTCCCGCAACGGCGCCGGCGGGCGCCTGATGCTCGTGGCACCCAACATCATCTCCGTCGAGCGGGAACTCAACGTCGACCCGGCCGACTTCCGCCTCTGGGTCTGCCTCCACGAGCAGACCCACCGGGTCCAGTTCGCCGCCGCGCCCTGGCTGAAGGACCACATGACCTCGGCCATCTCGGAACTGACCACCGGGATGATGGACAAGGCCGACACCCTCTCCGAGCGCCTCGCCGCCGCGGCGAAGAGCCTCGGCATGCCCAAGGGGGAGCACCCCGGCCGCCGGTCCGCCGCGGTCGAGCAATGGCCCGACGGCGGGGAGGTCCACGGCACCGGGCTGCTGTCGGTGCTGCAGGACCCCGACGACAAGGCCCGCCTGTCCCACCTGACCGCCGTGATGAGCCTGCTCGAGGGCCACGCGAACGTCGTCATGGACGGCGTGGACGCACGGATCGTGCCAACGGTGAAAACCATCCGCCGCCGCTTCAACGCCCGCGGAAAATCCCGCGGGCCGGTGGAGAAACTGATCCGCCAGCTCCTGGGCCTCGACGCGAAGATGCGCCAGTACAGCGACGGCGCCAAGTTCGTGCGCCGGGTCGTGGACCAGACCGGCATGGAAGGGTTCAACCTCGTCTGGGAGGCCGAGGCAAACCTCCCCACGGAGCGCGAGATCCACACCCCCGACGAGTGGATCGACAGGATGAGCCTCACCCGCCATGGGTAGGCGCCCGCGCCTCAATCCGGTGGCCGCGGCGGCACGGAACCGGGTGGAGGACGCCCTGGCCGATGTGCTGGTCCCCGCCGGCACCCCCTCCGCGGCCGCCCCGGCGGAGGGGGAGGAGGCGGCACCGCTGGTGCTCGTGGCGTGCAGCGGCGGCCCGGATTCACTCGCGCTGGCCGCCGCAGCCGTCTATTTCGCGAAGGCAGGCCGATGCAGGGTCGGCGCCGTCGTCGTCGACCACGGCCTGCAGGAGGACAGCTCGGCGGTCGCCCGGCGTGCCGCGGACCAACTCACCGGTCTGGGACTGTCCCCGGTCGAGGTCCGCACGGTCGAGGTCGCCGCCACCGGCATGGGCCCCGAGGCCGCCGCCCGCACCGCCCGGTACGCCGCACTGGACGCCGCCGCCCGCGGCTCCGGCGCCGCCGCCGTCCTCCTCGGCCACACGCTCGATGACCAGGCCGAGCAGGTCCTGCTCGGGCTGGCCCGCGGCTCCGGAACGCGCTCCCTGGCCGGCATGCCGGCCCGGCGGGGACGCTACCGCCGGCCATTCCTCGACCTGCGGCGGGCCGACACCGAGGAGATCTGTGCCTTCTACGGGCTCGACCCCTGGCACGACCCCTCCAACGCGGATCCTGCCTTCGCCCGCTCCCGGGTCCGCACGCAGGTGCTGCCCTACCTTGAGGACCAGCTCGGGCCGGGCATCGCGCAGGCGCTGTACCGGTCGGCGCGGATCCTCGGCCAGGACGCCGACTACCTCGAACAGCTCAGCTCCGAGGCCTACGCCGGGCTCCGGACCGAGGCCGGCGCGGACATCCTCCTGCCCGAGGAGGGCCTGCGGGAGCTGCCCGCGTCGCTGCGCCAGCGGGTCCTCGCCCTGGCCGCCGTCGAAGTCGGCGGCTTCCAGCCCAGCTTCGAACGCCTCCTCGCCGCCGAAACCCTCCTCGAACGCCGGGGCTCAGCGGGCCCCGTCCAGCTCGGCGGACGGGTCGGCGTTTACCGGCAGGTCCGGGGGAAATCGGTTCTTCCGGGCGGGCCAAGCTATGGCAATCTTGTCTTTAGAAACAACCGTCCCGGCACGGAGCCGCCGAGCCGTTCAACCCAGGAGTAATTGGTGGATTCCAACGACGTCGAGTCAGACCTGAAGCACGTCCTGTTCAGCAAGGAACAGATTCAGCAGCGCGTCAACGAACTCGCAGCCGAGATCGACGCGGACTACCAGGGCCGTGAGATCCTCCTCGTGGGCGTGCTCAAGGGCGCCGTGATGGTGATGGCCGACCTGGCCCGGGCACTTCACTCCCACATCACCATGGACTGGATGGCGGTGTCCTCCTACGGCTCGGGCACCCAGTCCTCCGGCGTGGTGCGGATCCTCAAGGACCTTGAAACCGACCTGATGGGCAAGCACGTGCTCATCGCCGAGGACATCATCGACTCCGGCCTGACGCTGTCCTGGCTCAAGGCCAACCTCCTCTCCCGCGGCCCCGCCTCGGTCGAAATCTGCACCCTGCTGCGCAAGCCCGACGCCGCGAAGGTCGACATCGACGTGAAATATGTCGGGTTCAACATCCCCAATGAATTCGTCGTCGGATACGGCCTCGACTTCGCCGAAAAGTACCGGAACCTCGACTTCATCGGCACCCTCGCCCCCCACGTCTACGAGTAGGCCGAGCGCCTCCGCCGGGGCCCGGGCTGTCCGCCCACAGGGAACTTATGCCCCAAACGGGACGTGTTGAATCTGAAACCGTGTATATCTTGAGTGTTTCGAGGTGACGGCGGACGGAACACCGTATTTCCGGCATAAGCAGGAGGGACAGGGCGCGCAGCCCTGAGAAGAATGAAATATAAGAACATGTTCAAGGGGCCGGTCATCTGGATTGTCCTGGCAATCGCCGGGCTCCTGTTTATCGTCCCCAACCTGTTCAGCGGCAGCTCCGGAAGGGTCGACACCAACGTCGGCCTCGAGCTCCTGCAGGACAACCGGGTCGAGCAGGCCAAGATCCACGACGGCGAGCAGCGCGTCGACCTGACCCTCCGGGATGACTACGAGGACCTGGGCCGCAGCGTCCAGTTCTTCTTCAGTGCCGCCCGTGCCGAGGACGTCGTCGAGGCGGTCAACGAATCCGACGTCGAGGGCTTCACCGATCAGCCCGTGCAGAGCAACTGGTTCGTGAGCGCCTTCAGCCTGATCTTCCCGATCCTGATCCTCGGCCTGATCTTCTGGTTCCTGCTCAGCCGCATGCAGGGCGGCGGCTCCAAGGTGATGCAGTTCGGCAAGTCAAAGGCCAAGCTGATTTCCAAGGACATGCCCCAGGTCACCTTCTCCGATGTCGCCGGAGCCGACGAGGCCGTCGAGGAACTCCTCGAGATCAAGGAGTTCCTGCAGGAGCCGGCGAAATTCCAGGCCCTGGGCGCCAAGATTCCCAAGGGCGTGCTGCTGTACGGGCCTCCCGGCACGGGTAAGACCCTGCTGGCCCGGGCCGTGGCCGGCGAGGCCGGTGTGCCCTTCTATTCGATTTCGGGCTCGGACTTCGTCGAGATGTTCGTCGGTGTGGGCGCCTCCCGCGTCCGTGACCTCTTCGAGCAGGCCAAGAACAACTCCCCGGCCATCATCTTCGTCGACGAGATCGACGCCGTTGGCCGTCACCGCGGTGCCGGCGTCGGCGGCGGCAACGACGAGCGCGAGCAGACCCTCAACCAGCTCCTGGTGGAGATGGACGGCTTCGACTCAACCACCAACGTCATCCTCATCGCCGCCACCAACCGCCCGGACGTGCTGGACCCGGCGCTGCTGCGCCCCGGCCGGTTCGACCGCCAGATCGGCGTCGAGGCCCCCGACATGAGGGGCCGGGAGCACATCCTCTCCGTCCACGCCAAGGGAAAGCCGATGGCGCCCGGGGTGGACCTGAAGTCTGTCGCCAAGAAGACCCCCGGATTCACCGGTGCGGACCTGGCGAACGTACTCAACGAGGCGGCGCTGCTCACCGCCCGTTCGAACGCGCAGCTGATCGACGACCGGGCGCTCGATGAGGCCATCGACCGCGTCATCGCCGGCCCGCAGAAGCGCAGCCGCGTCATGAAGGAACTCGAACGTAAGATCACCGCGTATCACGAGGGCGGACACGCCCTGGTCGCCGCGGCCCTGCGGAACACCGACCCGGTCACGAAGATCACCATCCTGCCGCGCGGACGCGCCCTCGGCTACACCATGGTGCTGCCAATGGACGATAAGTACTCGGTCACCCGCAATGAACTGCTCGACCAGCTCGCCTACGCCATGGGCGGCCGGGTCGCCGAGGAGATCGTCTTCCACGACCCCTCCACCGGCGCCTCGAACGACATCGAGAAGGCCACCGGCACCGCCCGGAAGATGGTCACCCAGTACGGGATGAGCGAGCGCATCGGCGCCGTGAAGCTCGGCCAGGGCGCCGGGGAGCCCTTCCTGGGCCGGGACATGGGAAGCGACCGCGACTACTCGGACCAGGTGGCCTTCGTCGTCGATGAAGAGGTGCGCCGGCTGATCGACAACGCCCACGATGAGGCCTACGAGATCCTCACCGAGAACCGCGACGTGCTCGACCGCCTCGCGCTCGAACTGCTCGAGCGGGAGACCCTGAACCAGGCCGAGATCGCGGAGGTCTTCGCGAGCGTACGCAAGCGCGGCCTGCGCAACGTGTGGCTGTCGAAGGACTCCCGCCCCGTGCATTCGCTGCCCCCGGTCGTCTCGGCCAAGGAGCGGGCCCAGGCGGCGCAGAACGGCCAGCCCGCGCCCGAAACCGTCGCGCCGCAGGACCAGATCGCCGAGGCCGACATCCCCGGTGACTTCGACGTCCACGGCTCCGACCTCCCCTCGCCCGAGTCCGACGGCGCCGCCGTCGACGGCAAGGGCGGGAGCGGGTCCCGGCAGCCCTAGGGGGCGGCCGGCCCGCGGGCACAGGGATAGGATCAGAGCCGTGACTGACTTCGACAACGACGTGATCGACGCCGCCCTGGCCGCCTCGGGATCCCCGGTTGACCAGCCCCGCATCCAGCGGGCCGTCCGGGAGATCCTCGCCGCGATCGGCGAGGATCCCGACCGTGACGGGCTGGTGGAGACACCGCGGCGCGTGGCACGGGCCTACGCGGAAATGTTCGCGGGGCTCCACCAGGACGCCGCCGACGTCCTCTCGACCTCCTTCGAGCTCGATCACCAGGAGCTGGTGGTGGTGAAGGACATTCCCTTCTACTCCACCTGCGAGCACCACCTGGTGCCGTTCCACGGCTCCGCCCACGTGGGGTACATCCCCTCCGAGGACGGCCGGGTCACGGGCCTGAGCAAACTGGCCCGGCTGGTCGAGGTCTACGCCCGCCGGCCGCAGGTGCAGGAACGGCTGACGACGCAGATCGTCGAGGCACTCATGACGCACCTCAAGCCCAAGGGTGCGATCGTCGTCATCGAGTGTGAGCATATGTGCATGTCAATGCGGGGCATCCGGAAACCGGGTGCGAAGACGGTGACGTCGGCCGTACGCGGCCAGATCCGTGAAACGGCCACCCGCGCCGAGGCCATGAGCCTGATACTTGGAAGATAGGACACCCCTTGGATTCACTCGCCGCAGCCCCCGGGACCGGCCCCGCCACCTCACCCCTTCCGGTGATCCGGCCGGTGCGCGTCCCGCGCACCTTCGAGGCGCTGCCTGCTGACCGCACCGTGGTGATGGGGATCCTCAATGTCACCCCCGACTCCTTCAGCGACGGCGGAAAGTACTCATCGACCGACGACGCCATCGCGCACGGATTGCGGATGCACTACGCCGGGGCCGACATCATCGACGTCGGCGGAGAATCGACCCGCCCCGGCGCCGCCGCGGTGCCGGTCGAGGAGGAACTCCAGCGCGTACTTCCCGTGGTGCGGGCACTGGTCAAGGCCGGCGCGCTCGTCAGCATCGACACCATGCACCCCGAGACGGCCGCCCAGGCGGTCCGGGCGGGGGCCGGCATCATCAACGACATCTCGGGGAACGGCTTCGACCCCGACATGCCCGCCCTGGCCGCCGAACTGGGCGTGCCCTACATCCTGACGCACCGCCGGGGGACGGCCGAGACGATGGACTCCCTGGCCACCTACTCCAACGTCGTCGAGGAGGTCATCGCCGAACTCCTCGAGGTGCGCGACACCTTCGTCGCGGCGGGGGTGAAGCCCGGAAACATCATCCTGGATCCGGGCCTCGGCTTCGCCAAGACCGGCGTGCACAACTGGGAGCTGCTCCGCTCCCTCGACCGCCTCGGGTCCCTCGGCCACCGGGTGCTCGTCGCGGCCTCCCGCAAGCGCTTCCTCGGCACCCTGCTGACCTCGGCAGGGAGGCCGGCGGTGCCGGCCGAACGCGACGCGGCGACCCTGGCGGTCTCCGCGCTCGCCGCCGCGAACGGCGCCTGGGCGGTCCGGGTGCACGACGTCGGCCCCACCCTCGACGCCGTCAAGGTCGCCTCGGCCTGGGCCGGCCAGGGCTCCCGATGACGGCGCTCCGGCAGCTCGACGCAGTCTCGCTGACGGGCATCAGCGCCATCGGCCACCACGGGGTCTTCGACTTCGAGCGGCGGGACGGCCAGCCCTTCCTCGTCGACGTCGTCCTCCACCTCGACCTGCGCCCCGCCGGAACCAGCGACGACCTCACCCGGACGGCCCACTACGGCGAGGTCGCCGAGCTGGTCAGTTCCATCATCGCCGGGAAGCCGTTCCAGCTGATCGAGGCGCTGGCCGAAACGATCGCAGCCGAGATCCTCGCCCGTTACCCCGTCGAGGCGGTCGACGTCACCGTGCACAAACCGAAGGCCCCCATCCCCGTGCCCTTCGGCGACGTCGCCGTCACGATCCACAGGGGCAGGCAGTGACAACAGCCTCCCGGACTCTGGACGGCGCGGCTCCCGGGACCCGGGCCGTCCTGGCCCTGGGCAGCAACCTCGGGGAGAGCCGCGGCACGCTGGCGTCGGCCGTCGCGGACCTCACCGGAGGCGACCGGGTGCGGCTCACGGCCGTCTCGCCCGTGGTGCGCACCCGGGCCGTCGGCGGACCGGAACAGCCGGATTACCTCAACCAGGTCATCGAGGTCGCCACTGACCTCGGACCCTATGAACTGCTGGCACACTGCCAGGCGGTCGAGCAGAAGCACCTGAGGACCCGCACCGTGCGGTGGGGGCCGCGGACCCTCGACATCGACATCATCATCTTTGGGGCATGGACCTCGACCGATCCGCGGCTGACGGTGCCCCACCCCCGTGCGGCCGAACGGGCCTTCGTCCTGAAACCGTGGTCCCTGATGGACCCCGCGGCAACCCTCGGCGGGGTGTCCGTCGCCGAACTCGCCGCCAATGCCGCCGACCTCCCGGGCCTGGCCCTGTTCCAGGAAGGCTAGCCGCACATGACGAGCATTCGGTTCAGTTGGCTGCTTGGCATCGGCATCGTCTCGGGCATTGTCGGCTGGACCGTCAACTTCTGGGCGGGCCGCAACGGTTACCCCACCCCTTCACTCCACCTGAGTTCGCTGCTCACGGTCGCCCTGATCATCGCCGTGACGCTCGTGTTCGGCGTGCGGGTGCTGCGGTGGCGCAACGGAAAACGGGACCGTGAGCTGAACCCGATCCTCGCGGCCCGCACCCTGGTGCTGGCCCAGGCGACGGCCTACGCGGGCGCCCTGAGCCTCGGCTGGCATACGGGCATCTTCGTTGACCAGCTCTCCCTGCTGGCCGTTCGCGATACCTTTGGACCGGCGTGGGGGACCCTCGCCCTGATGGCCGGCGGTATCGTCATGGTCGTCGTCGGCCTGGTCGTCGAGGGGTTCTGCAGGATCCCGCCCGAGGACGAGGGCGGCGCCGGCACCCCGGGAACAAGCGAGGGAGAGTATGCGTAGGGAACCGATCGACCCCGAAGGCATTGTCTGGTCGAGGGTCTCACCCAAGTACCTCCGGGTGCGCCTGATCGGCTGGTTCATCGGTTCGGTGATCTACCTGCTGATCTTCAGCATCCCGCTGATCCTCCGGCTCGCCGGGGTGTGGCCGGACTTCCCGCCGCTGGCCATCGCCATTGCCCTGCCGGCCGTCGTGCTCCTCATCAGTGCATGGAGGGGACTGCTGCTTCCGCGCCAGGTGCGCGCCCTCGGGTATGCCGAGCGCGACGACGACCTGTTGATCCGCAGCGGCGTCATCTTCCAGCGCACCCTCGTGGTGCCCTACGGCCGCATGCAGTACGTCGACGTCGCCGTGGGCCCCCTCGAGCGCGCGTTCGGGTTGTGCACCCTCAAACTGCACACGGCCTCCCCGGCCACCAACGCCGCCATCCCGGGCCTTCCCGCCGCCGAGGGAGCTAGGCTCCGCGAGCAGCTTTCGAGCCGCGGGGAAGCACGGCTGGCGGGTCTGTGAGCGTCCCCGACCCGCACCCCGGAATGCCCTACCCCGGCCCGCCCCGCGACGGGGCGGGCCCGTCGGACGGGCTCCTGCCGGGTGCCCCGCCGGCGCCCGGAACGGTCGATGACAGCTGGCGCCGGGTCTCGGTGATCTCCCCGCTGGTCCGCGGCTGGATTGCGCTTGCCGCCATCGCGTTCTTCTTCGGCAGGGACTGGTTCGAAGGCCTGTTCGGCCCCGGTGCCCGGGAAGGGCTGCCGGGTGCTCTTGGGATCGGGCTGACCATCGCGCTCATCCTGGGCCTCGTCGTCCTGATCGCGCTCGGGTTCCTCGTGTCCTGGTACTTCACCCGCTACCAGGTCACCGCCGAGTACGTGCGCGTGAATTCGGGCGTCCTGTTCCGGCAGAACCGGCAGGCCCGCCTCGACCGCGTCCAGGCGATCGATGTCGTCCAGCCCTTCCTCGCCCGCATCTTCGGACTGGCCGAGCTGAAGTTCGAAGTGGCCGATGCCGGCGAGTCGGCGGTCCGCCTCGCCTTCCTCCGCCTCACCGAGGCCCAGCAGCTCCGGGCCACCATCCTTGCCCGCGCCTCCGGCGCCTCGGTGGCCCCCGATGCCTCCGGCGGCATCGCCGAGGCGCCCGAGCGGGAGGTCGTCGCGGTGCCGTCCGGCCGGGTGATCGGCGCGGTCCTGCTCTCCGGCACCACCGTGCTGCTCCTGACCGCGGTGGTCATCGTCGCCACAGTGACGGTGGTGTACCGCACCCCGTTCGCGGCACCGACCCTCATCCCCATGGCACTGGGTGTCGCCGGCGCGTACTGGAGCGCGCTCAACTCCGGCTACAACTTCCGGGCCGCCCTCTCACCCGACGGCATCCGGGTCCGGTACGGACTGCTCGACACCCGGGCGCAGACCGTCCCGCCGGGGCGGGTCCAGGCCGTCGGAATCGACCAGCCGCTGCTCTGGCGGCTCAAGGGCTGGTACCGGATCAACGCCAATGTCGCCGGGTACGGGGCCGGCGCCCCGGGCGAGGGCCAGGCCCGGGCCACGCTGCTGCCCGTCGGAACCCGTGCCGAAGTGTTCGCCATCCTCGCGCTCGTCCTGCCCGACCCCGGCACTGTGCGCCCGTTGGAGGTCTTCTCCGCCGGCCTGGACGCCTCGGGGGCGGCCGAGGGCTTCACCACGGCGCCGCGCCGCGCCCGGTGGCTCGCACCGCTGACCTGGCGGCGCAGCGGCTTCGCCGTGACCGGCACGGCCCTGCTCGTCCGCTCGGGGTTCTTCCACCGCAGGCTCGCCGTCGTGCCCCACGAGCGGACGCAGTCGCTGTCCCTTCATCAGGGCCCCCTTGAGCGGGCACTGCGGGTGATGGAGCTGCAGCTGCAGACGACGCCAGGCCCGGTCGCGCCCTCCCTGAGCCACATCGACGAAACCGCGGCGCTCGAACTGTTCTCGGGGCAGGCCAGGCGCGCTGCGGAGGCGCGACGGCGGAGCATCCCCGAACAGTGGATGAAGCCCATCCAGCAGCCCTCCGGCGCCGTCATGCCTCCACCGCCCAGCTACGGCCCGCCCGGCGCCGGCTTCGAACCGCACGAGCCGCCGGACTCGCCGCCGCGGGACCAGGGAGCGCCCGTCCAGCCACCGCCCGTCCAGCCACCGCCTGACCAGCCACCGCCCGTCCAGCCACCGCCTGACCAGTCACCGCTTGACCAGCCGAACAGGCAGCAGATCCCGGAGGGACCCGGTACCCATGAACAACGCTGAAGCCTCACGCAGACCCGGACGCCTCGGGGTGGGCGTCATCGGAGCCGGCAGGGTCGGCGCGGTCCTCGGCGCCGCCCTGCGCACCGCAGGACACGCCGTGGTCGGAGTGTCCGCGGTCTCGGAAGCGAGCCGGGAGCGCGCGGAAACCCTCCTGCCCGGGGTGCCCATCCTCGACATCCCCGTCATCGTCGAACGGGCCGAACTGGTGCTCCTTGCCGTGCCCGATGACGCCCTCCCCGGGCTCGTCGAAGGCCTGGCACGCCTGGGGGTCTGGCAGCCCGGACAGCTCGTGGTCCACACCTCCGGCCGCTCCGGCACCGAGGTCCTCGCCCCGGCCCGCCGCGCCGGCGCCATCCCGCTGGCCATCCACCCGGCGATGACGTTCACCGGACTCAGCCTTGACCTCGGACGCCTCCCCGAGTGCACCTTCGGCATCACCGCGCCCGCGGCGGTCCTGCCCATCGCCCAGGCCCTCGTCGTGGAGATGGGTGCGGAGCCGGTGATCATCGAGGAGGAGAGCCGGCCGCTCTACCACGCGGCACTGGCCCATGCCTCGAACCATCTGGTCACCCTGGCGTCGCAGTCCGCGCAGCTGCTCAGTGACCTCGGCGTGCAGCGCCCAGACCGGATGCTCGGCCCGCTCATGAAGGCCTCCCTCGAAAATGCGCTGAGCTCGGGGGAGTCGGCCCTGACCGGCCCGGTCGCCCGCGGCGACGTGGAGACCGTTCGAGCCCACACCGCCGCACTGGCCCGCCACGACGCGGCCGACGTCGCCCTTGCCTACCGCGACATGGCCCGGGCCACCACCCTGCGCGCGCTCGACCGCGGCCTGCTCAGCGCCGAGCAGGGAGCAGCGGTGCTTGCGGCCCTTGAACCGACCCCCACCAAGGACGAACGATGACCGAGACAACCCCGGGCATTCCAAGGCTCGTCACGACGGCAGGCGAGCTCCGCAGCGCCGGCGCCGAGCTGCTCCTCCGGGCCGCAGAAAATCCCCGGGGCGGGGCCGCGCGGCGTCCGTCACTGGGACTGGTGCCGACGATGGGCGCGCTCCACGCCGGCCACGCCGCCCTGGCCGCGGCGGCCCGCGCCGAGAACGACGTCGTCGTGGTCACGATCTTCGTCAATCCGCTGCAGTTCGGCGAACAGGCCGACCTCGACCGTTACCCGCGCACCCTTGAGGCCGATCTCGAACTGCTGGGCGCCCAGGGGGTGGACCTGGTCTTCGCCCCGGCGGCCGAGGAGGTCTACCCCGACGGCCCCCCGCAGGTTCGACTGCAGGCCGGCGCCCTCGGGGAGAAACTTGAAGGGGCGTTCCGGCCGGGACACTTCGACGGCATGCTCACCGTCGTGGCGAAGCTCCTGAACCTCGGTGCCCCCGACGCCGCCGCCGGCTACCGCGCGTACTTCGGCCGGAAGGACGCCCAGCAGCTGGCGCTCGTGAAGCGCATGGTGCGCGACCTCAATTTCCCCGTCGACATCGTCGGCGTGCCCACGGTGAGGGACGCCGACGGCCTGGCCCTGTCGAGCCGCAACCGCTTCCTCTCCGCAGCCGAACGCGAGGCTGCCCTCGTGCTGCAGCGGGCCCTGGGCATGCTGAGGGAACGGGCGGAGCGGAACGAGCCCCTTGACCCCGACTCGGTGCTGGCGATGATCGCCAGCGTGCCCGCCGTGAGCCTCGAGTACCTCGAGGTCGTCGACCCGCTCAGCCTCGAACCGCTCGCCTTTGCCTGCGCCAACACCCCGTTCACGGGGACCGCGCTGGCGCTAGTCGCAGCCCGGGTCGGTCCGGTTCGGCTCATCGACAATATGGAACTGAACGGCGGGTGAAATCCGGAGATTACCGAACCCCGTAAACTTGGCTACCGTGACGAAAGAAAACCCCACCCTTGATGGCCTCTCCGCCGACGACTTCACCGAGCAGATGCGGATCCGCCTCGAGAAGCGTGCCCGCCTGATCGAAAGCGGCAGGGAGCCCTACCCGGTCAAGCCCGAACGCACCCACTCGCTCGCCGAGATCCGCGCAGCGTTCCCGGGCCTCGAACCCGATGAGGCCACCGGCACCCGGGTCTCGGTGGTGGGGCGCGTCGTCTTCGTCCGAAACACCGGCAAGCTCGCCTTCGCGACCCTCCAGGAGGGCGACGGAACCCGGCTGCAGGTGATGCTCAGCCTCGCCGTCGTCGGTGAGGAGCAGCTCGCCGAGTGGAAGGCACTGGTCGACCTCGGAGACCACGTCCAGGTCCAGGGGGAGGTCGTCAGCTCGCGGCGCGGCGAACTTTCGGTGATGGCAGAGAGCTGGGCCATGGCGTCCAAGGCGCTGCGCCCGCTGCCCACCCTTCACGCCGGAGTCAACGAGGAAACCCGCGTGCGGCAGCGCTACGTCGACCTGATGGTCCGCGAGGAAGCCCGCAGTATGGTCCGCACCCGCGCTGCGATCACCCGCTCCCTGCGCGAAACCCTGCACGCCAACGATTACATCGAAGTCGAAACTCCGATTGTCCAGCTGGTCCACGGCGGGGCGACCGCGCGGCCGTTCGAAACCCACCTGAACGCCTTCGACCAGAAAATGACCCTCCGCATCGCGCTCGAGCTTTATCTCAAAAGGGCGGTCGTGGGCGGAATTGACCGGGTGTACGAGATCGGCCGGATTTTCCGCAATGAGGGCGTCGATTCGACGCACAGCCCGGAATTCACCATGCTCGAATCCTACGAGGCCTACACCGACCAGTTCGGAATGGCCGAGCGGATGAAGGAAATGATTCTGAATTGCGCCGACGTCTTGGGGATGCGCACCATCGAAACGCCCCAGGGGACCATTGACCTCGACGGCGAATGGAAGTGGCTCGGTGTCTACCCCGGCCTGTCGGAGGTGCTGGGACAGGAGATCACGCCGGAGACCGACGCGGAGGTCCTGAGGCGCATCGCCGACGAGCGTGGAGTGTCGGTCGACCCCGCCTGGGATGCCGAAAAGCTTGTCCTTGAGCTGTTCTCGGAACTCGTCGAGCCGACCCTGATCCAGCCCACCTTCGTCTACGACTACCCGCCGTCGGCCCAGCCGCTCGCCCGGCCCCACCGTAGCAACCCGCGCCTGATCGAGGCGTGGGACCTGATCATCGGCGGCATGGAACGCGGCACCGCCTTCTCGGAGCTGATCGACCCGGTGATCCAGCGCGAGCGGCTCACGGAGCAGTCGCGCCGGGCCGCGGCCGGTGACGAGGAGGCCATGCAGCTCGACGAGGACTTCCTGCGGGCCCTCGAGTACGGCGCCCCGCCCATGGGCGGCATCGGGCTTGGCATCGACCGCCTCGTGATGCTTTTCACAAATACCGGAATTCGGGAATCCATCCTCTTTCCCCTTTTGAAGCCGGAAGCGGGCTGAGCCCATGGAATACCTCGAAGTGCTCCTGCCTTCGGCCACCCTCGCCGTTCTTTTCTACTTTGTGATGCGAACCATCCTCAATGCTGACCGGTCCGAGCGGGAAGCGATGTCCCGGGCCCGGGAACTTCATGGGGAGGAAGATCGTTCCCGGGATGAACCAACTGAAACCAGCGGCCCGGAGGCCGGGCCGGATATCGACGGAACTAATTCAACGAAGTAATTTTTGACGGCATCCTGAGCGTGCGCCATAATCTAATTAGGGGATATTCGCACACACGCACTAATTCAGGAGCTCATGGTGGCGCAGAAAGTGAAAATCATCCTCATTGACGACGTAGACGGCGGCGAGGCCGACGAAACCGTCCGGTTCGGCCTCGACGGAGTCCAGTACGAGATCGACCTCTCGGAGGCCCACGCGAAGGAACTGCGTTCCGCGCTTGGAACGTACATTTCCTCGGCCCGGCGCAGCAGCTCCTCCAAGCAGCAGCGCGCCAGTGCCGCCCCCGCCCGGAACCAGGAAGCGGCACAGATCCGTGAATGGGCGAAGGAAAACGGATACAACGTTTCCGCCCGGGGCCGCGTGAACAGCGAAATCGTGGAGGCATACCGCGCAGCCCAGCGCTGAGCGGGCCGTTCCGCATATTCTCGCCTGTGGCGAACACGCCCCAATTCCTCTGCGGGTACACGTAGCATCGAGTTACGCGTTAGCTAGGAGTGTGTCTCATGTTTGAGAGATTTACAGATCGTGCCCGTCGAGTTGTCGTGTTGGCCCAGGAAGAGGCCCGCATGCTCAACCATAACTACATCGGCACCGAGCACATCCTGCTTGGCCTCATCCATGAGGGTGAGGGTGTTGCCGCCAAGGCTTTGGAATCACTCAGCATTTCCCTGGGTGCTGTGCGAGAGCAGGTCCAGGAGATCATCGGACAGGGCCAGCAGGCCCCGTCCGGCCATATCCCCTTCACCCCCCGCGCCAAGAAGGTGCTCGAGCTTTCCCTGCGGGAAGCGCTGCAGCTTGGCCACAACTACATCGGCACGGAGCACATCCTGCTCGGCCTCATCCGCGAGGGTGAGGGCGTTGCCGCGCAGGTCCTGGTGAAGCTCGGGGCCGACCTCAACCGGGTCCGCCAGCAGGTCATCCAGCTGCTGTCGGGCTACCAGGGCAAGGAGCCGGCTGCGGCCGGCGGCCAGCAGCAGGAGGGAACCCCGGCGGGTTCCGTCGTGCTCGACCAGTTTGGGCGCAATCTCACCCAGGCCGCGCGTGAATCCAAACTCGACCCGGTGATCGGGCGCGAGAAGGAGATGGAGCGCGTCATGCAGGTCCTCTCCCGGCGCACCAAGAACAACCCGGTGCTGATCGGTGAGCCCGGCGTCGGCAAGACCGCCGTCGTCGAGGGCCTCGCCCAGGCGATCGTCCGCGGGGATGTCCCGGAGACGATCCGCGACAAGCAGCTCTACACGCTCGACCTCGGTTCGCTCGTGGCCGGTTCCCGGTACCGCGGCGACTTCGAAGAGCGGCTGAAGAAGGTGCTCAAGGAGATCCGCACCCGCGGTGACATCATCCTGTTCATCGACGAGATCCATACCCTTGTGGGTGCGGGTGCCGCCGAGGGCGCCATCGATGCGGCATCGATCCTGAAGCCCATGCTTGCCCGCGGCGAGCTGCAGACCATCGGTGCCACGACCCTCGATGAGTACCGCAAGCACATCGAGAAGGACGCTGCCCTCGAGCGCAGGTTCCAGCCGATCCAGGTCGCCGAGCCCTCCGTGGCCCTGGCGATCGAGATCCTCAAGGGGCTGCGCGACCGGTACGAGGCACACCACCGTGTCTCGATCACCGACGGCGCCCTTGCTTCAGCGGCGACCCTCGCCGAGCGGTACATCTCCGACCGGTTCCTTCCGGACAAGGCGATCGACCTGATCGACGAGGCCGGGGCCCGGCTGCGCATCCGCAGGATGACAGCCCCGCCGGAGCTCAAGGAGATCGACGACCGGATCGCCGACGTGCGCCGCGAGAAGGAATCGGCGATCGACGCCCAGGACTTCGAGGGTGCTGCGTCGCTGCGCGACAAGGAGCAGAAGCTCCACGACCAGCGCGCCGACAAGGAGCGCCGCTGGAAGTCGGGCGGACTCGACGACATCGCCGAGGTCGACGAGGAACTGATCGCCGAAGTGCTCGCGAACTCCACGGGCATCCCGGTCTTCAAGCTCACCGAAGCCGAGTCCTCACGCCTGCTGCACATGGAAGATGAGCTGCACAAGCGGGTCATCGGCCAGAACGAGGCGATCAAGGCGATCTCCCAGGCCATCCGCCGCACGCGGGCCGGCCTCAAGGATCCCAAGCGTCCGGGCGGCTCCTTCATCTTCGCCGGTCCCACCGGCGTCGGTAAGACGGAGCTGGCCAAGGCGCTCGCCGAGTTCCTCTTCGGCGACGAGGACGCCCTGATCACCCTCGACATGTCCGAGTACTCCGAGAAGCACACGGTCTCGCGTCTCTTCGGCGCCCCTCCGGGCTACGTCGGATACGAAGAGGGCGGGCAGCTGACCGAGAAGGTCCGCCGCAAGCCGTTCTCCGTGGTGCTGTTCGACGAGGTGGAGAAGGCGCACGCCGATCTCTTCAACTCGCTGCTGCAGATCCTTGAGGACGGACGCCTGACCGACAGCCAGGGCCGCATGGTGGACTTCAAGAACACTGTGATCATCATGACCACCAACCTTGGAACCCGCGACATCTCCAAGGGCGTCATGACCGGCTTCCAGTCGGGCACCGACACCAACACCAGCTACAACAGGATGAAGGCGAAGGTCACCGAGGAGCTCAAGCAGCACTTCCGGCCCGAGTTCCTCAACCGCGTCGACGACACCGTCGTGTTCCCGCAGCTGACCCAGAGCGAGATCGTGGAGATCGTGGACCTGTTCCTCGAGCGCCTCGGCAAGCGCATGGCGGACAAGGGCATGACGATCGAGCTGACGCCTGCGGCCAAGGTGCTGCTGGCGACGCGCGGTTACGACCCCGCGATGGGTGCGCGGCCGCTGCGCCGCACCATCCAGCGCGAGATCGAGGACCAGTTGTCCGAGAAGATCCTGTTCGGCGACCTCAAGTCGGGGGAGCGGGTGGAGGTCGACGTTGAGGGCGAAGGCGTCGACGCGAAGTTCACCTTCGTCGGCCACGGCGAGCCGAAGGCCATCGAGGACGCCCCGCCCGCCATCGAGGCGACCGTCCCCGAGTAACACCCAGCAGTACCGAAAGGCCCGTCCCGGGAAACCGGGGCGGGCCTTTTGCCTGCCCGGCGCAGGCCGCGGCAGTCACCGGTGCGCCTGGCGCTTTGTAGACTGGTGCGGGTGAGCCCGTCCTTCCGCATCCGTCCCGCCCGCACCTCCGACGTCGGCGCCATCCGCGCCCTGGTGGCGCCGCTGGCCGACGATCGGGTCCTGGTGGCCAAGGAGACGGTGGCCTACTACGAGGGTCTCCAGGAGTTCCGCATCGCCGAAGACCCCGACGGCACGGTGCTCGGCTGCGGGGCGCTCCACGTGATGTGGGAGGACCTCGCCGAGGTGCGCACCCTCGCCACCGCCGAATCGGCGAAAGGCCGCGGCGTGGGCACGGCTCTGGTGGAGCGGCTCCTCGCCGATGCCGCCGACCTCGGGGTCCGGCGGGTCTTCTGCCTCACCTTCGAGGTCGAGTTTTTCCGCAAGCGCGGCTTCGAGGTGATGAAGGACCAGTCGCCGGTGGACCCGGAGGTGTATTCGCAGCTCCTGCGCTCCCACGACGAAGGCGTGGCGGAGTTCCTCGACCTGGCCCGGGTGAAGCCGAACACCCTGGGAAACACCCGCATGATCCGCATGCTCTAGGCGGTTCTGTCCGGCTGGAGGTGGTCAGGGCGGCTCCACCCCGATATAGTAAGAGTGCTTAGCATCGCTCGCGGTGCGGTTGGGTTTCCCGGAACCGGGGCCCGAATGCCGAGGGAAAAGGAGTCTAATCATGGGACTGGATGACAAGATCGGAAACAAGGGCGAAGGCCTGGGCGGCAAGATCAAGGAAGGTCTCGGTAAGGCGACGGGCGACCAGAACCTCGAGGCCGAAGGCCACAAGGACCAGACCAAGGCAAGCCTGAAGGATGCCGGCGAGAACATTAAGGACGCCTTCAAGAAGGGCGACCGCTAGAGAACTGCACGGCCCGGATCGCAGCATCCGGCCCAGCCGCGGGAGAGCGCCCAGCAAAGGGGCCTCTCCCGCGGTTGTTTAACCGCATCTCACGGCAGGAATGGAGAAAAACCGCTATAGGAATGGGCCCTGCCACCGGGTATCGTTCATCGTGGCCGGTGCGGTCCACAGGGGGCAGCCGGGCCGAAACCTCGCCCAGCCGAGAAGGAGCGTACCTTCGTGAAAAAGCTCATCAATGACCCCAAGGCCGTCGTCAACGAGTCCGTGGAGGGCTTCGGCCTCGCCCACGCCGACCTGGTCACCGTCCATACCGATCCGCTCTTCGTCGTGCGCAAGGACGCGCCCGTCCAAGGCAAGGTGGGCCTGGTCTCGGGCGGAGGCAGCGGCCATGAGCCCCTCCACGCCGGGTACGTGGGGCGCGGGATGCTCGACGCCGCGGTGCCCGGGGCGGTGTTCACCTCCCCGACACCCGACCAGATCCTCCCCGCGACCACAGCCGTGAACGGCGGGGCCGGTGTGCTCCACATCGTCAAGAACTACACCGGCGATGTCCTGAACTTTGAAACTGCCGCCGAACTTGCAGCGGCCGAAGGCGTTGAGGTCCACTCAGTGCTCGTCAATGACGACGTCGCGGTCGAGGACTCCCTCTACACCGCCGGGCGCCGCGGGGTCGGCGGGACGGTCTTCGTCGAACGCATCGCTGGCGCCGCGGCCGAACGCGGCGACGACCTTGAGGCCGTCACCGCGGTGGCGCAGCGGGTGATCGACAATGTGCGCTCCATGGGCGCCGCGCTCGCGCCGAGCACCGTACCCCACGCAGGGGTCCCCAGCTTCGACCTCGCCGAGGACGAGATCGAGATCGGCATTGGAATCCACGGCGAACCCGGCCGGCACCGCATCGCCATGGAGAACGCCGACGGCATCACCACGCGCCTGCTCGAGCCGATCACGGCCGACCTCAACCTCGGCTCGGGCGACCGGGTCCTGCTGATGGTCAACGGCATGGGCGGAAGCCCCGCCAGCGAGCTCTACATCGTCTACCGCAAGGCCGTCGCCCTCCTGAAGGAGCGTGGGGTCACCGTGGAGCGGTCCCTGGTGGGCAACTACATCACCGCCCTCGAGATGGAGGGCGCCTCGCTGACGGTGCTGAAGCTCGATGACGAGATGATCACCCTCTGGGACTCCCCGGTCTCCACCGCCGCCCTGCGGTGGGGGGTCTAGGCGTGGCGCTCGACGCAGGATGGGCCCAGGAGTGGTTGCGCGCCGCCGCGCGCGCAGTCTCTGAGAACCGGACCCAGCTGATGGAGCTTGACCGCGCGATCGGCGACGCCGACCACGGCGAGAACATGGATCGGGGCTTCGCCGCGGTCGTCGCCAAGCTCGACGCCGGCCCGCCGGCGGGCACCCCGGCCGAGGTGCTCAAGGCCGCGGCGATGACCCTGATGTCGACGGTCGGGGGAGCGTCCGGGCCGTTGTACGGCACGGCACTGCTGCGTGCGGCGACCTCCCTCGGCGACGCCGCCGAGGCACAGCCAGACGCCGTGGTGGCCATGCTTTCGGCCGCCCGGGACGGAATCGTCGCCCGCGGGAAGGCCGAAAGCGGCGATAAGACAATGATCGACGCGTGGACCCCGGCGGTGGAGGCGGCGGCGACGGCGGCCTCCGCCGGTGCCGCGGCGGGTGCGGTCCTCGCCGCGGCCGCCAACGCAGCGCAGGCCGGTGCCGTGGCCACCGATCCGCTGGTGGCGCGCAAGGGCAGGGCCAGCTACCTCGGGGAGCGCAGCGCCGGCCACCGCGATCCCGGTGCCGTGTCGACGGCCCTGATCCTCGCGGCCGCGGCCGAGGCCGCCGGGGAGCCCGGATGAGCGTTGGGCTGGTCATCGTCTCCCACAGTGCCAAGATCGCGGAGGGGGTGTGCGAGCTCGCCGCCCAGATGGCAGCGGACGTCCGCCTGGTCCCGGCCGGGGGAACTGATGCCGGCGGTGGGGCGGCACGGATCGGGACAAGCTTCGAGAAGGTTGCGGACGCCATCACGAAAGCCGGTCAGGGGGACGGGGTAGTGATCCTCACCGACCTCGGTTCGGCCGTGATGACCGCCGAAATGGCGCTCGAGTTCCTCGATGAGGACGAGCGCGCCACGGTGCGCCTCGCCAGCGCCGCCCTCGTCGAGGGGGCGGTTGCCGCAGCGGTGCAGGCGCAGGCGGGCGGCTCGATCGAGGAAGTCCTGCGCGCGGCCGAGGAGGCCGTCGTCTCCATCCGGCCCGAGGCCCTCGAACCCTTCGTGAGCCGGTCGGCCGCCGCGCCCGGAGCCACCCGGGCACCGGCTGCCGAGGGGCCGTCGGCCAGCGGATCCTGGGTCCTCCCCAACGACATGGGCCTCCATGCCCGTCCCGCTGCGGTCCTTGCCCGGGGTCTGGCCGACCTCGATGCGGAGGTGACCGTCAACGGCATCGACGGCAAATCGGTGATGCTCCTGATGAGCCTTGGGCTGGGCAAGGGCAAGACGGTGAGCGCCCAGGCGGTGGGACCGGACGCGGAGGCGGCCATCGAGCTGATCGGAGCGGCCGTTGAGGACGGGTTCGGCGAGCTGAACCAGGACGGGCAGCACTAGGACGCTCAAGATCGGGACCGGCTGCGCGAGGACGGGCTGCGCCGGCAGCGGCCGGCGCCAGGGCGGGTTCGACGCGCCACCGGACCGGCGCTGTCCTTCGCCGGGAGTCCCTATGCACCCTCCGACCGGCGCTGTCCCTCGCCGGGAGTTCCCACGCGCCACCGGACCGGCGCTGTCCGGCCCCGGGAGTTCCTACGCGGGCAGCTGGATTCCGGCTGCTGTCTCCTCGGCCAGGCCGTCGTCGAGCAGGCCCGCAAGGGCGCGCCCGCGCTGTTCCTCGGGCGCCCCGAGCCCGTGCAGCCGGGAGAGCGCCGCGGAAAGGCGGCCCTCTCCGCCGAGCCCGAGGTCGACGGGCCCGCTCAGCAGCACGTCCCGAACCACCGGGCCTTCGGCCTCGCGCAGCACCGCCAGGACCGCCCCGCGGACCTGGCGGTCGGTTCCCGCCCACGCCTGGCCCTTCGGGACATACTCGGCGGCGGGGCGGCCCGCGGCAAGCCAGGCACAGGAAGTGCGCACCGGGCACTGCTCACACCCCGGGCTCCGCGCCGTGCACACGAGCGCCCCGAGTTCCATCACCGCGGCGTTCCAGCGCACGGACTCGGCGGGCTCCGCCGGGAGCAGGTCGGCGGCAAGGCGCATTTCCGCTGCGGTCAGGGAGCGCGCGGGGAGGGCGCTGCCGGTGACGGCGCGGGCGTGCACGCGGCGGATATTGGTGTCCACGACGTTTTCGCGCTGCCCGAATGCGAAGGCCGCCACCGCGGCGGCTGTATAGCTTCCCACTCCGGGCAGGGCCAGCAGTTCCCCGTAGGTTCCCGGGACGGCCCCGCCGTGGCGGTCGACGATAGCCGCGGCCGCCCCGTGCAGGCGCAGGGCCCGCCGCGGGTATCCGAGCCGTCCCCAGTGCCGCACCGCCTCACCGGGGGCCGCGGCCGCGAGGTCCGCGGGGGAGGGCCAACGGGCCATCCACTCTTCCCAGACGGGCAGCACCCGCACCACGGGGGTCTGCTGCAGCATCACCTCGCTGACCAGCACGCCCCACGCGGAACGGTCCGGGCTGCGCCAGGGCAGGTCCCGGGCGGCTGAATCGAACCACTCAATGACGGACCGGTGCAGGGCTGGGAGGTCCCGCCGAGAAAACATTCGAACTCCTGAGAACAATTCTTCCTACTCTACTGACCGGCGTGGTGCCTCCGGCAATCGTCACGGAATCCCTAGCCTTGGACCATGGAATCAGCAGGCAGTCAGCGCCTTTCCGGAAGCTCCGGGTACCCGCCGCGCAGACCAAGCCCGGCCGTTTACCGCAGACGGCGGCTGGTGGCCGCAATCCTTGCACTGCTCGTGATCGCAGGACTGGCGGTCGGCGCCAAGTTCGTCGCCGATGCCCTCGGCGGGAACACCCCGGCGGCCAAGGCCGGCGCCGCCCCGGCAGCCCAGGAGACGGCCTCCGCTGCGCCATCCAAACCCGCGCCCGCGGCGAAGTGCGACGAGAAGTCGGTGTCCGTTGAGGCGGTGACCGACGCGGGAACGTACGGGCGGGAGCAGAAACCAGCCTTCACCCTGGTGGTCCGCAATGACGGCGACGCGCCGTGCAAGGTCAATGTCGGCACCTCCCAGATGGAGTTCCAGGTCACGAGCGCGTCGGATCGCATCTTCTCGTCGGTCGACTGCCAGGACGGCTCGGAGGACCTCCTGAAGAACATCGCCCCCGGTGCTGAGGAAAAGGCGTCCTTCACCTGGGACCGGATCCGCAGCATGCCCGGATGCGAGGCCGTGGAGGCGGCGCCCGGCCCGGGCACCTACACCCTGACCACGAAACTCGGGAGCCGGACCAGCCCTCCGGCCACCTTCGTCCTCGAGTAGCGGGACCGGCGCTGGGCCGGCCGGCTACATGAACCGGTCGAGCAGCGACGTCTCGGCGATGCGGGAGAGGCCCTCGCGCACGGTGCGGGCACGCTGTTCACCGATGCCGTCGACGGCCATCAGGTCGTCGATATTGGCGGCCATCAGGTTCTGGAGGCCGTCGAAGTGTTCAACGAGCCGGGTCGCAACCGCAGGCGGCACGGCCTTGATGCCCGAGAGCAGCCGGTATCCCTTGGGCTGGACGACGGCGTCGAGGGAATCGGTCGAGGGGTTGAACCCGAGGACGCTGGCGATTGTCCCGAGGTCGATCAGGTCGGTGGAGCTGAAATTCTGGAGGGTGGTCACCCGCTCCTCGGGAGAGGCGCCGTTGCTGCTGGGATCCATGTAGTCGCGCAGGACCATTTCACTGCCCGGCCCGAGGCCCGTCGTGAGTTCCTCCACCTGCAGCGACAGCAGGCGTCCGTCCACCCCGAGCTCAAGGACATACTGTGAGATCTCCTCCGAGATCCGGCGGACCATCTCCTGGCGCTGCAGGGTGATGGCGACGTCCCGCACGGTGACCATGGCCTCGATCTCCAGGGCCGACAGGGAGTTGGTGACCTGGTCGAGGCGGGCACGGTACCGCTCGAGGGTTGCCAGCGCCTGGTTGGCGCGGGCGAGCACCGGCTCCGAGCCCTCGAGGACGTGCCTCAACCCGTTCACGTACAGGGCGATGATCTGCATCGACTGGCTGACGGAAATCACCGGGACGCCAGTCTGGATCGCCACCCGCTCGGCGGTCCGGTGGCGGGTGCCCGATTCCTGGGTCGGGATGGTGCTGTCCGGCACAAGCTGGACGGCGGCCCTCAGGATATTGCTCGCATCCCGGTCGCAGACAATGGCCCCGTCCATCTTCGCAAGCTCGCGCAGGCGGGTCGGGGAGAAGTCGATGCCGATGTCGAAGCCGCCCGAGCAGATGGAGTCGATGGTCCGGTCGAAGCCCAGGACGATCAGCGCACCGGTCCGGCCGCGGAGGATCCGTTCGAGTCCGTCGCGCAGCTGCGTTCCGGGTGCGACCCGGGCCAGGGTGGCCTTGAGGGCGTCCTCGGGGCTACGGGGCATCGTGCCATCCTTTCAGCGTCCGCGCGCCGTTGGGGACCGCGTGGTGGGGTGGCCCGGGAAGTGGCGCCGGGCCGAGGCGGACACGGAAATTCCACGCAGCCGATCCCAATACTAGTGGGCGCGCCCGGATTTTCTGGTGTCGGTGTTTGCCCGCGGCCGGTTCCCGCCGGCCCCGGCGCACCTTCGGGGACCCGGCGCGCTGTGGGGCCGACGCGCAGGAACCCGGAAGAGCGGCACGGCTGGACCGGCCTAGAAGATCAGTGCCAGAGCCTCGGTGAGTGTCGAGACCTCCCGCACCGTGAAGCCCTTCGGGATCGGCCCGGGTCCGTTGGGGGAGGCCGGGACCACGGCGTGGGTGAAGCCGAGCCGTTCGGCCTCGTGAATCCGCCGCGAGATTCCCGGCACCGGCCGCACCTCGCCGGCCAGCCCGACCTCCCCGAAGGCGATCAGCCGGGCCGGCAGCGGCTGGTTGGTCTTGGCAGACGCCACGGCCAGGGCGACGGCGAGATCGGTGGCCGGCTCGGAGAGTTTCACCCCACCGACCGTCGCCACATAGCTGTCGTCCTTGGACAGGCTGAGGGAGGCGCGCTGCTGAAGCACCGCGAGCAGCATGGCCACCCGGGCGCTGTCAAGACCGCTGGTGGCCCGCCGCGGCTGCGCGTTGGCCGATTCGGCCAGCAGCGCCTGGACCTCGGCGAGCAGCGGACGCCGACCCTCGAGGGTAACGGTGATGCAGGTTCCCGAGACCGGGTCCTTGGTCCGCGAGACGAAAAGGCCGCTCGGGTCGGCGAGCCCCTCGATGCCCGCGTCCGTCAGGTCGAAGCAGCCGACCTCGTCGGTGGGCCCGTACCGGTTCTTCACCGCCCGCAGCAGCCTCAGGCGCGAGTGCCGCTCGCCCTCGAACTGGCACACAACATCGACGAGGTGCTCAAGCAGCCGCGGCCCGGCGATCGAGCCGTCCTTGGTGACATGGCCCACCAGCAGGGTTGTCATATTCGTTGACTTGGCGGCGTTGATCAGGGATGCGGCCACCTCGCGCACCTGCGTCACGCCTCCGGCGGAACCGTCGACGGCCGCACTGCTGAGGGTCTGCACCGAGTCGACGATCAGCAGGGCCGGGCGGATCTTCTCGACCTGGCCCAGCGCCTGGCCCAGGTCGGTCTCGGCGCTGAGGTAGAGGGTATCGGCGACGGCCGCAATCCGCTCGGCGCGCAGCTTCACCTGTGCGGCCGACTCCTCGCCGGTGACATAGAGGACGTCCCGTCCCAGCCGGGCCACCCTGGCCGCGACGTCAAGCAGCAGGGTGGACTTGCCCACTCCGGGTTCACCGGCCAGCAGGATGACGGCCCCGGGAACAAGCCCGCCGCCCAGCACCCGGTCCAGCTCGTCGATGCGCGTGGCCTGGAAAGCGGCGGTCGTCGCGTCGACGTCGGCGATGCGCTGGGCCACCTGGGTGACCACCGCCGCCGCCGTGGTGCGGGCCACCGGCTGGCCGGTCTCCTCGACCGTGCCCCAGGCCTGGCACTCCCCGCACCGGCCGACCCACTTCGCCGTCGTCCAGCCGCACTCGGCACACCGGTAGGTGGGGGTGGTGCCGCGTCCGGAGCGCGCGGCTGCAGTCTTTGTTGCCATCCCCTCAGCCTAGCGGCGCCCCCGGACATTACCGCGGGCACCGAGATTCGAGCCTGCACCGTCTCCGGGTCAGAGCCGGGGGAGGTACCCCGCCGCCTCGTCGTGGGTGAGCCCTGACGCCTGGAGGAGGTCAACGACCAGGGGGCGGAAGAGCAGGATCAGCCCCTCACCCTCGAGCCGCGACACGTTCAGCTTGGCCGGGTGGAGCTGGGTGGCGACCGCTGCGAGGTCGTTGCGGGCGGAGCGGAGGTTTAACCGCCGCTCCGCGGGGTGGGAACCGGCAAGGCCCCGGGCCAGCACGGTGACGGCATCCGCAGTGTCCTCAAGGGCGGAGCTCAGGGAGGCGATGGCCTTATCGCTCAGCGCGGCGTGGTTGATTACGGAGGTAAGCCGACGCGAGAAGACACGGCTGTTGCGCACCGCGAGGTCGATCGCCTCGATCGACAGCTCGAGCGAGCCGAGTTCGTCCCGGTGCCGGCGCTGGACGGGGGAGAGCGTCGCGAGCTCCTGCGCCGCCCGCATGCTCTTCATCAGGGCGTCCATTGAGGACTGGGTGTTCCGGGCGCGCACCAGGGCATGCCATGCCAGCGTCGAGTCGCTGCTGGAGAGTGCGTCTGCGTCCTCGCGCAGCACCGCGGCCAGCTCCTCAAGGAGGTCCTGCATCTCGGACTTCGGCGCGCGTCGGGGGTCCCGCGGCACCAGCATCGTGATAATGAGCGCAAACAGCCCGCCGACGACGGCGTCGGCGCTGCGGGTGAACGGCCCTCCCTCGGGTGCGGGCAGGAGGACGACCAGGAGGGACTGCAGGCCCAGCTGCGTGGTGAAGATGGTGCCGCTGTCGAGGAACCGCGCCAGCAGGATCGAGACGAACAGGACAACGGCCGCCTGCCAGATGCCGGTCCCCAGCAGCGCGAGGAGCACGTCGCCCAGGGCGATGCCCAGGGTGCATCCGAGCCCCACCTCGAGCACCCGGCGCAGGCGGGGATCGCTTGAAAACCCCAGGGCGATCATTGAGGAGGTCGCGGCGAACAGGGGGCCGTCGTGGCCGAGCACCTGCTCCGCGAAGGCGTAGGCGCCCACGGCGCAGACCGTCATCTGCAGGGCCGTCAGGACCGAGTTGGAACTGCGCTTGAATCCGACCCGGCTCCGGTTGCCCAGGAAGGCTGCGGCAGCGGAAATTCCTCGGCGGGGCATGGGTTCAGTTTCGCATAGGAGGCCAATGTCCCTGCCGTGTTCATCTTCCGTTCATCTTTTGGGGCCAGTCTCGTTAACTGACCTGCCTACCGTGAGGGATGTACAAGGACGCGTACACCCCTCCCGGGTGTCTCCTGCGCACTGACGTTCAAACCCTGGAAGGGGCAATATCAAGTGAAGGTTCTTCGCTTCGGCCGCGCAGCGGCGGTTATTTCCGTGGCCGCCCTGGCTCTGACCGCGTGTGGCTCGGACAATGCCACGAACGCCCCCGCAGGCGAGGCCGGCCCCGCCGAGTCCACCGCCGCCGCCGTGTCGGGCACCCTGACCGGTGCCGGCTCGTCCGCCCAGAACGCCGCCATGACGGCCTGGCAGTCCGGTTTCCAGTCCGCCCAGAGCGGCGCCACCGTCCAGTACTCGCCCGACGGCTCCGGCGCCGGCCGCGACGCCTTCCTGGCCCAGGGCGTACAGTTCGCCGGGTCCGACGCCGCCCTCGACGACGAAGAGTACGAGGCCTCGAAGGAGATCTGCGGCCCCGACGGCGCGATCAACATCCCCGCCTACGTCTCCCCGATCGCCGTGGCCTTCAACCTGCCCGGCGTCGAATCGCTGAACCTCGACGCCGACACGATCGCCTCGATCTTCCGCGGCGAGATCGAAACCTGGAACGACGAGGCGATCGCCTCGCAGAACGAGGGCGTCGAACTCCCCGACACGGCGGTCACCGTCGTGCACCGAAGCGACGAATCCGGCACGACCGAGAACTTCACCGAGTACCTCGCCCAGGCGGCTCCCGAAGTATGGGCCGATGAAGCCTCCGGCGAGTGGCCCTCAGCCATCGTCGCCGAGAACGCCCAGGGCACCAACGGCGTCGTCTCCACGACCTCCTCCACCGAAGGCGCGGTCACCTACACCGACGCCTCGGCTGTCGGGGATCTTGGCCAGGTCCACGTGAAGGTCGGCGAGGAGTACGTCGAGCTGAGTTCCGAGGCCGCCGCGCTCGCCGTCGAAGCCGCGACGCCGGTCGAGGGCCGCTCCGAGGTCGACATGTCCCTTGAACTCGAGCGCGACACCGAGGCCTCCGGCGCCTACCCCGTCGTGCTCGTGTCGTACCACATCTACTGCTCCACCTACGAGGACCAGGAGACGGTTGACCTGGTCAAGGCCTTCGCCTCGTACGCGGTCAGCGAGCAGGGCCAGCAGGATGCCTCCGAGTCGGCAGGGAACGCGCCGATCTCCGAGACCCTCCGCGAAGAGGCCCTGACGGCCATCGATTCGATCACCGTTGCCTCCTAGGCACACCTCCGCAGCTGCCCCGTCCGGTCGTCCAACGACTGGGCGGGGCACTCCGCTGTTCATGTACAGGCCGGCTGGGGCGGTCAGGTTGTAATGGCTGGAGGAACGATGAACACTATCCAAGGCACTAGAAGAGACATCGAGTGCACTCCAGCAAAACAGTTCCGAAGGGTTTAGCAGTGTCCACCACTACGTTGACCGAGACCCGCGGCGCGGGCCAGTCCGGAGACAAGATTTTCTCCGGTGCTACCCTCGCCGCCGGCTGTCTCATCCTCGCCGTCCTCTTCAGCGTGGCGGTGTTCCTGCTGGTGCAGGCGCTCCCCGTGGCCAGCGCCGATCCCGCCGAGATCACCGGAGGGGCGGGATTCACCACCTACATCTTCCCCATCGTCATCGGAACGATCGTGGCCGCCGCGATCGCCCTGCTGATCGCCACCCCACTGGGGATCGGCGTCGCGCTGTTCATCTCCCACTACGCCCCCCGGCGCTTCGCACAGGGCTTCGGCTACGTCATCGACCTGCTCGCCGCAATCCCCTCAGTGGTGTACGGCGCGTGGGGTTACGCGGTGCTCGCCCCGGAGCTGGCCAAGGGATATGCCTGGCTCGCGAAGAACCTCGGCTGGATCCCCATCTTCGAGGGCCCCGCCAGCCAGACCGGACGCACAATGCTCACGGCCGGCATCGTCCTTGCCGTCATGGTGCTGCCCATCATCACCTCCCTGAGCCGGGAGATCTTCCTCCAGACGCCCAACCTCCACGAGGAGGCGGCGCTGGCCATGGGAGCCACCCGCTGGGAGATGATCCGCATGGCGGTCCTTCCCTTCGCCCGCCCCGGCATCATCAGCGCCGCAATGCTCGGCCTTGGCCGTGCGCTCGGTGAAACCATGGCCGTCGCCCTGGTCCTCTCGGGCGGAGCGCTCTCCGCGAGCCTCATCGCCTCGGGCAACCAGACCATCGCCGCCGAGATCGCCCTCAACTTCCCCGAGGCCTTCGGGCTCCGGCTCAGTGAACTCATCGCCGCCGGCCTCGTACTGTTCGTCATCACCCTGGCCGTCAATATGGTGGCGCGCTGGATCATCACCCGCCACAAAGAATTCTCGGGGGCCAACTAATGACTAGCGCAACCCTGGCCCGCAGGCAGTCCTCCCTCACCAAGGGGAAGCTGCCCTCCTACGCCGTGTGGCTCGTCCTCGGCGCGGCCCTGGTCTTCGGCGCGGCCGCGGCCTCCCTCGTGGGCTTCAGTGCCGTGTCCTGGGGCCTTTTCTCCGCCCTGTTCTTCCTCCTGGGCGCGACCGCGGTGACCGCGGTCGTCGAAGGCGGACGCAAGGCGACCGACTCGCTGGCCACCTACCTGGTGTACGGGGCTTTCCTCGTCGCACTCCTGCCGCTGCTGTCGGTGCTGTGGACCGTGCTCGAGCGCGGCCTGCCCGGTATCTCCTACGACTTCCTGTTCACCTCGCTCAACGGGGTCACCGGCGCGGTCGACAACGCCTCTGTCGCGAACGGCACGCCGGTGCTCGGCGGCGCCTACCACGCGGTGGTCGGCACCCTGCAGATCACCCTGTGGGCCACGGCGATCTCGGTGCCCATCGGTCTGCTCGCCGCCGTGTACCTCGTCGAGTACGGTACGGGCGGTCCGCTCACCCGGGCCATCACCTTCTTTGTCGACGTGATGACCGGCATCCCCTCGATCGTCGCGGGCCTTTTCGCCGCAGCCCTGTTCGGGCTGCTGTTCGGCCCCGGAACCCGCACGGGCTTCGTGGCCGCCGTCGCGCTCTCGGTCCTGATGATCCCCGTGGTGGTGCGCTCCACCGAGGAAATGCTCAAGATCGTGCCGAACGAACTGCGCGAGGCGGCCTACGCCCTGGGCGTGCGGAAGTGGCGCACCATCACGAAGGTCGTGATCCCCACCGCCATCTCCGGTATCGCCTCCGGCGTAACCCTCGCGATCGCGCGCGTAATCGGCGAGACGGCTCCTATCCTTGTGACGGCGGGCTTTGCCAGCGCCATCAACTGGAACGTCTTTAGCGGATGGATGAGCACCCTGCCCACCCTGATCTACTACCAGATCCTCACGCCGACTTCCCCCACCAACACCGATCCCAGCACGCAGCGCGCCTGGGCGGCGGCGCTCCTGCTGATCCTGATGGTCATGCTGCTGAATCTCGTCGCCCGCCTGATCGCCCGTATGTTCGCCCCTAAGACAAGCCGCTGAGCTCCCGCGGCAATAACGAAAAAGGAATTCATGTCCAAGCGAATCGACGTCAAGGACCTCAATGTCTACTACAGCAAGTTCCTTGCTGTAGAGGGCGTCAACATTGAAATCAAGCCCCGCTCGGTCACGGCCTTCATCGGACCGTCGGGCTGCGGCAAGTCGACCTTCCTGCGCACCCTGAACCGCATGCACGAGGTCATCCCCGGCGCACGCGTCGAGGGTGAGGTGCTCCTGGACGGAGACAACCTTTACGACCAGAACGTCGACCCGGTGACCGTCCGCAGCCAGATCGGCATGGTCTTCCAGCGGCCCAACCCGTTCCCCACCATGTCCATCCGGGACAACGTGCTGGCCGGGGTGAAGCTCAACAACAAGCGGATCAGCAAGTCCGACGCCGACAACCTTGTCGAGAAGTCCCTGAGCGGCGCGAACCTCTGGAACGAGGTCAAGGACCGCCTGGACCGCCCCGGCTCGGGCCTCTCCGGCGGTCAGCAGCAGCGTCTGTGCATCGCCCGGGCGATCGCCGTCTCACCCGAGGTGATCCTCATGGACGAGCCGTGCTCGGCGCTCGACCCCATCTCCACCCTCGCCATCGAGGACCTGATCAACGAACTCAAGAACGACTACACGGTCGTGATCGTCACCCACAACATGCAGCAGGCCGCCCGCGTGTCCGATAAGACCGCGTTCTTCAACATCGCGGGCACCGGCAAGCCCGGCAAGCTCATCGAATACGGGGAGACCGCGACGATCTTCAGCAAGCCGTCCGTCAAGGCCACCGAAGACTACGTCTCGGGCCGCTTCGGATAGGCGCGTTCGGATAGGCACGTTCGGATAGGCACTGCCCGCTCCCCGGCCCCGCCGACCGCCCGGAACCATCCGGACGGCGGCGGGGCCGATGCGGTTAAGCCCGGGTGAACGGGCGTAGGGATTTTATCCGGCGCCTAGAGGACCGGGCTCAGGGCCAGGAAAAAGACGGCGCCCAGCAGGCCGGCGACGGCGGCCGTGGCGACCCACACAATGAGGATCCGCAGCAGCTCGGTGCCGCGCACTGAGGCGAACCGCTGGTTCGCCCCAGCCCCGACGATCGCCGAGGTCATCGTGTGGGTGCTTGAAAGCGGAACCTGCAGGGAGATCGCGCCAATGAACAGCATGGCCGTGCTCACGCCCTGGGCGCTCATGCCGCGCAGTGGATCGATCCGCACCAGCCGGTTCGCCAGGGTGTGGGTGATGCGCCAGCCGCCGAAGGCCGAGCCGCAGGCCAGCAGCGCCGCGGCGAACAACTGAACCCACAACGGCATTTCGCCGCCGCTTGAGGCCCCGGCGGCGACAAGTGCCAGCAGGATGACGGCCATGGTGCGCTGCCCGTCCTGAAGGCCGTGGCCCAGCGCGAAGGCGCCGGCGAGAACGGACTGGGCCATTCGGTTCCCCCGGTTGACCCGGCGGGGCGAGTTGTACCGCAGCGCCCAGGTCGCGGCGAACACCAGGGCGTACGCCAGGAGATAGGCCACCACGGGGGAGAGCAGCAGCGGCAGCACGATTTGAAAGAAAAAGACCCGCTCCGAACCCGCTACGGACGCCCCGCTCATCAGCTGTGACGCGCCGCCGGCTCCAATGATTCCGCCGATCAGCGCATGGGTCGACGACGACGGCTTGCCCCGGTACCAGGTGAAGAGGCCCCAGCAGCCGGCTCCCAGCAGTCCCGCCAGCAGGATCCCCAGACCCGTGGTGCCCGGCGGCAGGCGCAGCCCCGCGTCGGTGAGGAACAGTGCCAGCGAAGTGCTCAGCAGCGCGCCCGTGAGGCTGAAAGCCGCCGCCAGCAGCACCGCGATCGTTGGGGTCAGGGCGCGGGTGCGCACCGCCGTCGCCACCGAGTTCGACACATCATGGAAGCCGTTAAGGAAGGCGAAGCCGCCGGCGCATGCAATGACGGCCGTCAGCAGGAAGGGCTCCACTTAGGATTCCTTGACCAGGATGCTGCCCACATGGGTGGCGACCTTGCGGATGTCCTTGGTCACCTCGACGAGCTGGTTGGCGATGTCGCGGTGCCGGGCGTACGCCAGCGGCTTGTGCTCCCCGAGCAGTTCGGCGCACCAGCTGCGGTGGGTGCGTTCGGCCCGGCGGGCGAGGCGCAGGATCTCAATCCAGTACTCCTCGAGTTCGTCCATCGAGTCGAGGCGCTGCATGGCGGTCGCGGTCAGTTCCGCCTGCCGGTTGATCACTTCGAGCTGTTCGGCCGCGCGCTGGCTGAGCCGGCTCAGCTTGTACAGGGCGATCAGTTCCGCGGCGCCGTCGAGCTTTTCGATCGCCTCGTTGAGCAGGCGGGAAAGGGTGTAGAGATCCTCGCGGGGGAGCGGGTTTACGAACGAGGTCCGCATCGAGGTCAGCAGGGCGAAATGCAGGTCGGTCGAGACCGCTTCGTGCTGGTGCATCTCCTCGGCCAGGCGGTCGTACTCCTCGGTTGTAGCGCCGAGCACCGCCGACATGGTACCCACCCCGAGCACGAGCTGCCGCGCCATGCGGGAGAGCAGTTCAAGGCCTGCGTTTTCCTGAGGGAAGAGGCGTAACTTCACTGATGCTTCCCTGTCTCAGGCACGGCTGCAGAACTATCGAACGGGTGGCGCACTGCGTCTGGGCGCGGTAATGGCGTCGAACCGGGAGCGCCTCTCGGCGGAAGGCCGCTCGAAGCGGCTGAGTGTTGAAGCCCGGGGGTTCCACGGTCCGACGCCGGTTTCAGTCTTCTACTCCGCCGCGCCCGTGTCAACATCGTGACCTGCGCCCGCTTAGTCAAGCTCCCCCCGCCGCCAGGCGGCCGCCGCGTGTTCAAGGTCCTCGGCGGTCTTGATCAGCCGGTGCGAGTTCTTCGTCAGTTTCGATGCGTGGGCCTCGTTTGAGTGGTGGGCCTGCTCCGCATGGTTCACCTGGCCCAGCGCGACCACCCGGCAGAAGGCGGCAAAGCGTTCGAGGGCGACGTCGAAATCCCCCTCGAAGGCCCCGGAAAGTATTTTGTCGGCCATATCGGTCATTTCGGTGGCACCCGGGGGTTCGGCGACGCCGGCGACAACCTTCGAGACCTGGGCCACCTCCTTGCCGGAGGTGAAGTAGGAGGCGATGCGCTCCGGGTCCTTCTGGGTTGCGGCGCGCAGGGCGTAGAGGCGCCACAGGGCGCCGGGCAGGGACCGCGCCGGGCTCTCGGCCCACATCTCCGCCACGGCCTCAAGGCCCTGTTTGTCGGCGAGTTCGACCAGCCGGCGGGTCACCTCGGGGTCGTCGGATTCCCGCCCGTGGTGCACCAGCGCGTGCGCTGCCATGTGTGCGGCCTCGGAGACCCTGGACGGGTCGATCCCGCCGGCGAAGATCTCGAAATCGACCGGGGCGAAGGGCTTCGGTTTATGCGGCCGTGGGCTCTTGTTGTTGTATTCGCCGTCCATGAAATGAGGATACTCCTGCTATGGAAGGCCGTTCGAAGCCGAAGGCCAGGCGTTCCGGAAGGGTGGACACCGCGGTGGTGCCGGTGAAGCGGGAAGGCCCGCGGTGGGAGTCCCGGTGCAACGCCCCCGGGATGTTTGGGATAAAGTTAAAAAGTCGCCCGGGCTGGTGAAACCGGTTCGGAGGCGGCGGGCCTTTAGCTCAGCTGGTAGAGCATCGGACTTTTAATCCGTGGGTCGTGGGTTCGAGCCCCACAGGGCCCACTCCTCCGGGAGTGCTGACAACCCCGCCCGGCACCGCGCCGGGCGGGGTTTTCTGCGTCCGGCCAGGTCCGGCTGCGGGGGGATTGACTACGGCCCGTGGTGCGTCTGCAATGGAGGGACAACCGCCCGACGGGCCAAGGGTCCGGACGGCACCTGCGAAAGTAGTCCGATGCCCGACGCCACCGCACTGATCGTTGCAGCCGCTGCCATAGCGGCGCTGGCCGGCTGTGCCGCCTGGCGCATCGACGCCGCCCTCAAGCGCCGTGCGGACGCCGATACCCTCTTCTGGCTCGCCTTCGCCTCACTGCTGGCCCTGGTCGCCGGGTGCCTCGCGGCGGTCCCGGCGGGTGCCGGTGGCGCCGCCGCCGCGGCTGCGGTCGTAGCAACCACCGCAGGGACCGGCTGGCTCGGGCTGAGGGAGCAGCGGCGGGCCGGGACCCGGAGGGCCGCCGCCGCCTCCGGGCGGCTGCGCTCCCTCGAGGCCCGGCACGACGCCGTGCTGCGCCGCTGGGCGGCCTACGAGCTCGACCCGGCACTGGCCCTTGACTACCCGGCAATGAGCGAAACCCGCGGGCCCGAGTCGCGCCGGGTGCTTGCCTCCATGCGTGAAGCCCTGCACCGGCGCCGCGCACTCGAGCCGGAGCCGGCAGTGGGGCTGGAGTCCGGGACGGGTTCAGTTCTGGCCGACTACGCCGCGTCGGTCCTGGCGCTGGAGCGGGCCCTGGGTGCGGCGGAGGCGGCGGCAGGCGTCGAACGGTCGCAGGGATCCTCGCGGCTGCCCAAGGAGCCTCCGCGGCGACGCGCGGGCCCCCCGCGGGCGCCGTCACCGGAGGCGTAACGGCCCGAAATCGGGGGGTGAGTCCGATAACGCCGGGTGCATTCCCGGCGGGACCGTCCCCGGGAAATTCCCCCCTCGCCGTCGCCCGAGGGGGGACTCCGGGTGCCGCTTCCGGAAGCTCCAGGTCGAAATCGTTATCGTCCAGGCGGTGCCGCCTCGGCTGCCGGCCGGTAGGGTTTGATACCGGACAGGGATGATACGGAAGGGACTTATGCGCTTCTTGAGACGGTGCTTGACTGCGTTGATGGCTGCCGCAATGGTCGCGGCCGGTGGCATTTTCGCCACCGGATCCGCAGCGGTTCCCGCCTCCGCGGTTCCCGTCCCCGCAAAGCCCGCCGCGCACGTGGCGGTGGCGGAGAAGGCCGCCGAGGCTTCCCCGGTCCGGGTCGCAACCTACAATGCCAGCCTCAACCGGCAGAACCCCGGGGACCTGGTCCGCGAACTGTCGGGCACCACGAGTACCCAGGCGCGGGCGGTCGCGGGAATCATCCAGACCACCGCTCCCGATGTGGTGCTCCTCAACGAATTCGATTACGACCCCGAACACCGCGCGGCCGAGCTCTTCCGCACCAACTACCTCGCGGTCGGCTCGGGCGGCGCGCGGGGCATCACCTACCCCTACGTCTACACCGCGCCGTCCAATACCGGTGTTCCCAGCGGCCTTGACCTCAACAACGACGGCGCCATCGGCGGGCCGGACGACGCGTTCGGCTACGGAGCCTTCGAGGGCCAGTACGGCATGGTTCTCTACTCGAAGTATCCGATCGACACGGCCAACGTCCGCACCTTCAAGAACTTCAAGTGGAGCGACATGCCCGGCGCGCTGCTTCCCACCGACCCGGTGTCGGGCGGAGCCGACTGGTATTCCGCCGACGAACTGGCCCAAGTGCGGCTCTCCAGCAAGTCCCACTGGGATGTTCCGGTAATCATCGGCAAAAAATCGATCCACATCCTGGCCAGCCACCCCACGCCGCCGGTCTTCGACGGGCGCGAGGACCGCAACGGCAGGCGCAACAACGATGAGATCCGGTTGTGGGCCGACTACATCGAAGGCGGGAAGGCGGCGGCCTACCTCTACGACGACCAGGGCCGGTGGGGCGGGCTCGACGGGGGCGAGCGGTTCGTCATCCTGGGGGACCAGAACAGCGATCCCCTGGACGGCGACTCGATCGCGGGCTCGATCGACCAGCTCCTGACCCACCGCCTGGTGCACGACCCGCTGCCGTCCTCCGAGGGGGCGGCGGAGGCGTCGGCCCTGCAGGGAGGTGCCAACGCGCAGCACCGCACCCTCCCGGCGCACGACACTGCCGACTTCGAGGACCAGTCCGCCGGGAACCTCCGCGTCGACTACGTGCTGCCTTCAAAGAACCTTCCGGTGCTTCGAAGCGGAGTCTTCTGGCCACGGGTGGGAACCCCCGGCTCCGACCTGACCGGAATCTTCCCGTTTCCCTCGAGCGACCACCGCCTTGTCTACGCCGACCTGAGGGTTCGGGGCAGCTAGGAGTCCTCAGGGTCTTGATGGGCCGGCCGAGCAAACCTACGATTGCGTAAGTTACGCTGCCGTAGGTTGTGCGGCGCTTCCCGGAGAAGGCAGGTCCACCATGACTTTGCGAGACCCACAGCAGCGGGCGGAACCGGGATTCCGGCCCTCGAAAACCGACTCGGCTGTCGACTTCTCCAGCCACGCCCGGGACAAGCCCGAGTCGAAAGGCCCGCGGCCGATCCTCGATGGACCCCGCCCCGTGGGCACCCAGATTGCCGTGTACCTCGGGGTGCTGCTTCCCCTGGTGGCACTTCTCGCGGCAGTCCCGCCGGCCTGGGGCCGGGGATTGACCTGGGCGGATACGACCGGCCCGGCTTAACGAAAAGCTGGCTCCACGTTCTGCGTATGGGGGAATCGCAGAAAGGGGAGCCAGCGGTTTAAGTATACTGCGAACTGATCGTCGAATGTCCAAGGGGGAGGTGGGATGGCAGTCACGGCCAAAGCGTTCCAGCTGTGGCGCCAGGAGATAGCACCCACGGATTCGGTCTCCGACCTCTGCCGCTCGGCAGGCATCAAACGCTCGACGCTTGCCCAGCAGCTCGTGCGAGGAAAAGTGTCTGTCAGCACCCTGCTCGCGGTCGCGCGGGGCTACGGGCTCGATCCGGTCTGTGCCCTCGCGCAGTTCGAGGGATACACGGACCTCCTCACGGGAATGCGGGCGCCAACCAGTGCCGAACTCCTCAGCCAGGTCTCCCACCGGGACATCCTCAAGCTCCTCGTGGCCCGCGGCGAGGGGACGGGGAACGGATTGTCGGACCTTGTTCCCTTCCCCCACCGCAACTCGGTGCGCGCCTGGATCGAGGCGATCGACCCCGGTGATCTCAGGCAGCAGCTCTCGGAGCGTTCGGGCATAGCCCGCCAGAACCTCTCCGCACAGCTCAGTGCGGGGCGCCTCAGCCCGGGGCTTGCCATCGACGCGTCCCGGATCGCCGGCGTTTCCCTCACCAGTGGCCTCGTCGTGACGGGCCTGCTCACCTGCGCCGAGGGCGGCTGGCCTGTCACCGGGCGCGCCGATGCGCTCAACGCCCTGTCGGACACCGACCTGGTCCTCCTGGCGCGGGACCGCCTGGACGCCCTCGGCAAGCAGCTTCGGAAGGCTGACGCTGACGAAAACCGTGATCGTGCGATCTGGGAAAACCTGGGATGAGCGGCCACCTGATCCAGTGGGCTGCCCTGCTGTTGTGCGTCCTGGGCGCCCTGCTGCGTGTGCCCGGCGTGCGTCGAGGCAGGGGCCGGATGATCTTCGCTGCCCTCGTCCTGATGTCCATCGCCGTGGCGCTGTCCCTCCCGCCCATCTACCTCCCGGTGGATGGAGTCCTGGGAGGCTGGAATGCGGCGAACCTGGTCATCCGCCTCTCGCTCTACGCCGTCGTCGTCCTGCTGGGACTGCGGATGGCCGCCGCTTTTGACGCGGAGCGGGTCCGGGCCCTGATCGTTGGGCCGGTGGGGATTTCGGTGCTGTTGTTGACCGTGGCCGCCACGCTCGTCCTGTTCGCCCTGAGCGACCTTTCCGAGTCCTCAACCGGCCTCGCCCGCTATCACGGCCAGCAAACCGTCGAGCGGTATGCCGACATTGGCAGGCTCTACCCGGGGTACGTTTCCGCCTGCCTGGTGGTGCCGGCGGCCGCCGGGTCCCTGCACTCCGGTTCCCGTCCGGCCCACCGCCTTGCCTGCTTCCTGCTCGCGGCGGGGTTCTTCTCCGTGGCCTGTTTTGCTGTCCTCGAGCTTTTCCAGGGCCTCGACCTCGGGGTCTTCGAGGTGGTCCTGCCCTTCGGGGCGATCCTGCTCGTCGTGTCCGGGCTGACCCTGATCTGGTTCAGCCGGCGCCGCGGCAGGCCTCGACAGCGCAATCCGCTCGCCTAGCGCCACTCCTGGACGCGATTGAAGCACAATCGTTGCCTGCTGGTGTTCACAGTTTCATGTTCATAGGAAATAATAATGAATATGTAACTGCCGCTGACAGTGGGGGGTCAGCGGATCGTTATGAGAACACCTGGGTGCGTCCGTCAGAACGGGTGGACGCACCCAGGTGTGCAGCCGGCCAGACGGGGCCGGGCCGTCAGCTACTCGGCGTCGTGGTCGGTCTCGATGATCTTGGCCAGGGACTCAAGGGCCTCCTCCGCCCCTTCGCCTTCGGCGCGCAGAACGACAACGTCACCGTGGGTAGCCCCCAGGCTCATCAGCGACAGGATGCTCGAAGCGTCCATCGCTTCATCGACGGGATCGCCGTCCATCGCAATTGTCACCTCGACGGGAACCTCACCCGCGGCCTCGGCGAAGATGGACGCGGGGCGGGCGTGGAGCCCTACGCGGCTGGCTACAGTGGCTTTGCGTTCTGGCATTGTTTTTCCTTCGGTTCGGCGGGTAGGTCGATTCTGCTGGTCTTTCATCATCTGCTGTTCGGGGGCAGGTATCTACCCCGGAACCGGCGGAACCGGCTCCGGGGTGGATAACTTGTTCCCGTGCTGCAGCCGGAGCGGCCCGGGCGGCTCAGGCGGCGACCGGTTCGCCGACGGCGCCGCTGCGCTCCAGCTTGCGGTCACGGAGCCGCTTGAGGGCGACGACGATGACGGCCGAGACGACCATCCCGACGAGAATCGACAGGACGAACCACACAACACCGTCGATGGCGAAGAAAACGAAGATTCCGCCATGCGGTGCCCGGGAGGTGACCCCGAAGCCCATCACCATTGCGCCGGTGACCGCTGCACCGACCATTGAAGCGGGGATCACGCGCAGCGGGTCGGCCGCAGCGAAGGGGATGGCGCCCTCGGAGATGAAGGACGCCCCAAGCAGCCAGGCGGCCTTGCCGTTCTCCCGCTCCGCCTGCGAGAACCGGCGGCGGTCGATCACCGTGGCGAGGGCCATCGCCAGCGGCGGCACCATGCCCGCCGCCATGACGGCCGCCATGATCTGCAGGGGTGCCGGGTTGGCGGCGGTTGCCGCGCCCAGGCCTGCGACGGCGAAGGAGTAGGCAACCTTATTGACGGGCCCGCCGAGGTCGAGAGCCATCATGAGGCCGAGGATGATCCCCAGCACCACGGCCGCAGATCCGGTCAACCCGGACAGCCAGTCGTTCAGTGCGGTGGTCAGTCCGGCGATCGGTCCGCCGAGCACGAGGAACATGAGACCGGAGGCGACGAGCGAGGCGACCAGCGGAATGATGACCACGGGCATGAGGCTACGCAGCCACCGGGGGACGCTCAGCCGTCCGATCATCATTGCGACATAACCGGCGAGCAGGCCGCCGACGATACCGCCGAGGAAACCGGCACCCATGAATCCAGCCACCGCTCCGGCGACGAAGCCCGGGGCGATGCCTGGGCGGTCCGCCAGGGCGTAGGCGATGTAGGCGGCCAGCGCCGGCACCAGGAAGCCCAGCGATAGCTGGCCGATCTTGAAGGCCACTGCGCCGAGGTAGGTGGCAAGGCCTCCTTCCGGCAGATTACCGAAGTTGTTCTCAAGGACGACCGTGTCAGCGACCTCGGTGATGTCGTAGCCGCCGATCAGGAAGCCGAGGGCGATCAGCAGGCCGCCACCGGCGACGAAGGGGATCATGTAGCTGACGCCGGTGAGCAGCGCCCGCTTCAGGGTCCCGCCGATGCCTTCCCTGCTGGTGTCCGCTTCGGCCTCGTTTCCTCTGGCGTCGCCGGCGACCCGGCGGGCTGAAGGGTTCCGGGCCGCTGCGACGGCCTCCTCGACCATCTCACCGGGCTCGTCGATGCCGCGCTTGACCGGGGAGCTGATGACCGGAAGGCCGGCGAAGCGGTGCTTGTCCCGGACGTCGACGTCGACGGCGAAGATGACAGCATCCGCCGCTGCGATCACCGCCGGGTCGAGGGGCGTCGCGCCCGAGGAGCCCTGGGTTTCGACCTGCAGGTCGATGCCGCGCTCCTGGGCGGCGGCGACGAGGGAATCGGCCGCCATGTAGGTGTGGGCGATGCCGGTCGGGCAGGCCGTGACTGCGACCAGGCGGCGGACCTCGCCATCCTCCTTCGCGGCTGCCGGGGCTTCACCGGCAGGCGACTGCTCGGCGCCGCCCGGAGCAGCGAAGCCGGCGGCGTGGGCGCCGGAACCTGTTCCGGTCCCCGCGGCCGCGCCGGCGGCGGCACTGACGGGTGCTGCAGCCGGAGCCTTCCCCGTGCCGAGTGCGCCCTCAACGAGGTCGACCACCTCCTGTTCGGAGCCGGCGTTCCTCAGGGCTGCGGTGAAGTCTTTCTTGATGAGGGACCGCGCGAGCTTCGACAGCAGCTTCAGGTGCTCCTGGTCGGCGCCGTCAGGGGCGGCGATGAAGAACACGAGGTCCGCCGGTCCGTCCTTCGCGCCGAAGTCGACGGGCGGGGCGAGGCGGGCCATGGCGAGCGTGGGCTCGAGGACCGATCCGGAGCGGCAGTGGGGGATCGCAATGCCGCCGGGAATCCCGGTCGCGGTCTTTTCCTCACGCGCTAGGGCGTCGGCGTAGAGGCCGTCGGCGCCGGAGGCGCGGCCCTGTGCGGTGACCTGTTCTGCAAGGTACCGGATGACCGCCGAGCGGTCAGTCCCGAGGTTTGAATCGAGAGTGACGAGGCTTGGCGTGATGAGATCGGACATTCAGTTTTCCTCCTTTGGAGACGATGCTGCCGGGTGCGCGGGTGCGCCGGAGTTGAGAGCTGGGGCGAAGGCGGTCAGGGTGACGGCCTCCGGGGTGGTCTGGTCGAGGGCCGGAACCTCGGATCCGGGCAGTGACGCCGCGGCGGACCCGTGGGCGACGGCCTGGCGGAGGCACCCCTCAGGGTCTTCCCCGGTGGCGGCGGCGAGCAGATAGCCGGCCAGCGCCGAATCTCCGGCGCCGACGGTTGACCGCGCCGAGACGGGGCTGTGGCGGGCGTGCCAGGCGCCGGAGGCGGTGACGAGCAGCGCACCGCGGGAGCCAAGCGTTGCGAGGACTGCGCCAACTCCTCCGCCGACCAGAGCGGTGCAGGCCGTAAGGGTGAGCTCGAGGTCCGACTCAAGTTCGGTGCCCGACCCGATGCCGGTCAGCTCCGAAAGCTCCTCGGCATTTGGTTTGAGCAGGTCCGGGGCTCCGGCAGCGGCGTGGGCGAGGGCGCTCCCCGATGAATCGACGGCGACCCGGGGGGCGTCCGCGCCGTACCGGCTCCGCACCGCAGCGGTGGCGGAGGCGTAGAAATCCGCAGGAACCCCCGGCGGCAGCGACCCGGCCAGCACGAGCCAGGAGGCGCCGGCGCTGGCCGTCACCACAAGGTCGAGCAGGGCCGCAGTGTGCTCGGGGCTCAGTGTCGGTCCCGGCTCGTTGACCTTGGTGGTGGTGCCGTCAGGCTCGGTCAGGGCGGTGTTTGTCCGCAGTGCCGCACCGATGGGGAGGCTCCGGTAGGGAACCGCCGCCGCGGCCAGCCCGGCGAGCACAGGATCGCCTTCGTCGCCGGGGAGCAGCGCCAGGGAGGGAACTCCCGATTTCGTGAGCGCGCGGCTCACATTGACGCCCTTGCCTCCTGCTTCCTGGTGCGCGCTGACGGCGCGGTGGACCTCGCCGCGGGTCAGTGCAAGGGGAAGCTCGACGGTGCGGTCGATACTGGGATTGGCTGTCAGGGTGATGATCATGCGCTCACCACCTCGACCTGTGCGCGTGCGAGGGCGGCGGCCAGGGCGCCCCCTGGTGTTGAGTCAGTGACGACTGCATCGATTTCCTCCAGGGATGCGAAGCTGACGAGGGATTCCTCGCCGAACTTTGACGAATCGGCGAGCAGGACCACCCTGCGGGCCGAGCGGACGATGGCGGTTTTGACGGCGGCCTCGTCGGTGTCTGGAGTGCTGAGGCCGAAGTGCTCCGCCACGCCGTTGGCCCCGATGAAGGCAACGTCGGCGCGGAGCCGGGAGAATGCGGCGACGGCGCTGCTGCCCACCCCGGCGCTGGTGAGCGCCCGGACCCGGCCGCCGATCAGCTCGAGGTGGACGGAGGAGCCGCTGATGAGGTGGGCGATCGGAACCGAGTGGGTGATGACGGTGAGGTCGGTGCGCGACTCGGCGGCGAGCAGGGCGGCCAGGGCCCCCGTGGTGGTGCCGGCGTCAAGGATCACCGATCCAGTCGAGGGGACCATGTCCAAGGCGGCCTTGGCAATCCGCTGCTTCTCGGCGCGGTACTGGGACTGACGGCTCTCGATACTTGATTCCCGGGTGCTGGCGGCATCCCGCGCGACGGCGCCGCCGTGCACCCGGCGCAGGACACCGTCCTTCTCAAGCAGGGCCAGGTCGCGCCTCACTGTTTCGGCGGTGATGCTGAACCGCTCAGAGAGGTCGGTGACACTTACGCGGCCGTCGGTGCGTACGAGGCTGCTGATCTGGCGGTGGCGTTCTTCAGCGAACATGGCGACTCCGTTGTCCAGCCGGTCGAGGCGAGCAACCGTGGGTCCCCACCACCGGCCTGTGTTTATGTGAGTTTATCTTCACCTTTGCCCGAAGAGCAAGGGTTCTCTCGGAATCCCCACAGATTCACAGGTGGAGGACGTGCAACGGGCCGGGGCGCATGCGCCCCGGCCCGTTGTGGGTGGTAAGAGAAGTCCGAACCCTGGCTGTTACAGGCCGTCCCGGGTCTCGTTGCGGGTGACGGTCTCTCCCGTACCCGGGTCATGAAGCGAGCGGGACTCCGTAACCCGGCGCTGGCTGCGCGGAGCACTGAGGAAGAGCGAGATGATCAGGCCGAGGAGTCCGACACCCGCGAGGATGTACCCGACAAGGCGGAGGTCGATGAAGCTCACGATGTCGGCGACGGCAAAAGCAAGAATTAGCCCGATCGCGATCAAAGCTATTGAGGATCCGATTCTCATGGCCATTACTCCTTGGTTGGAAATGCGTGATGGACCCGCCCGATTTCCCAGGCTGTCCGACGGATGCCAAATCGCCGCTTGACGACGAGGTGGTGCTAAGCATACTTCTCACCCGGGCATTTCCCGCGGCATTCCGGCCGCGGCGCCCCGCCGCGACCTGCGCCGGCGGAGCCATTGCGGGAGCCCGCCGGGAGCGAATATCCTGACTTTGCTGATGGTAGGATTGAACGGTAAGCATGCTGATGAAGTAGAGTGTTTAAAAGTTGCACTTCGGTGCATCGGATTTATCAGTTGAGTTATTCGCTTCGGCGGATGGCCATCACTCAAAGGAGCATCTCATGGGTATTCTAGGTTTTCTTCTTCTCGGCCTGATCGCCGGCGCCATCGCCAAGCTGATCCTGCCCGGGCATCAGGGCGGCGGCTGGCTCATCACCCTCGTCCTCGGAGTTGTCGGCGCGATCCTCGGCGGCCTGATTGGTAGCGCGCTCTTTGGAACGGGCATTGACGGCTTCTTCGATCTCTCCAGCTGGCTGCTTGCCATCGGTGGTGCACTCATCGTGCTGATCATCTACGGTGCCGTCACGAAGAACCGCTCGCGCGCATAATTCGGATGCACCCACTGGGTGCCGGCTGAACCTGGGGGAACAGCTGAGTTGAAGGCGCCGCCGGTTATCCGGCGGCGCCTTTTCCGTGTCCGACCGCCTCGATGGAGCGGGCGCTATCCGGCCGTCTCGATCCGGCCGACGCGGCGCCGGATACGCCCCCGATTTTCCCGCACCGCCGTCAACGGTCCGGTCCTAGACTGAATGCACGCCATCCCCATCGGATGGCCGGTTGTGAAAGGAACTCCAGCGAGTGAATCCACCGAACATTGGCCGGTCGAATCCGGCCGTGAAAGCCGCAAGCAGCGCCCTCTTCGACAAGGACGGTAACCCCAAGCCCGGGATCTACCGCGGCATCGAACGGGCAATCGACGTTCAACGCCCGCTGGTCCTGGCCAACCTGCGGCGCGTGCGCCGGCGCCATCCGGCGGCTACACCCGCCGAACTTTCCGAACTCCTTGAGCGCGACTATCTGCGGGCCATTACGGCGGCCGGTGCGGCGGTGGGTGCGACGGCGGCGGTGCCGGCCGTCGGCACAATCGCCTCGCTGGGCCTCTCGGCTGCTGCCACCGTGGGATTCCTTGAGGCGACCGCGCTCTACGCCCAGTCGATCGCCGAACTGCATGGAGTCCACACCGACGACCCGGAGCGGTCGCGCACCATGGTGATGGCCATCCTGATGGGCGAGGAGGGGATGGCGCTCATCCAGTCAGGACTGGGCGGGTCCTCGATGCCCTCCGGGCAGCAGCCCTGGGGAAATGCCGTGGGCAGCGCCGCGCCGGCCTCCCTCGTCCGCGCCCTGAGCGCGAGCATCCGGCGCCGGTTCATCCGCCGGATGGTCGCCCGGCAGGGTGGCGCCCTCCTCGGCCGCGCACTCCCCTTCGGTGTGGGCGCCGCGATCGGTGGGGCGGGGAACCATGCGATGGGTAAGGCGGTCATCAACGCCACCCGGACCGCGTTCGGGCCGCCGCCGCTGGTGGTTCCCGGCGACCTCGCGAACACCCTCGATGCCGCGCCGGAGAAACCCTCGACCGGGTCCGGAGCCTAAGACCGCGCGCCGGCCGTCGGCTGCTTCAGCGAAAGAGGAGCGGCCGGCGGCCGGCCGCGGCGGGTCCGGCCGAAGCTGGCCCGGCTCGTGACCGGACCCGGCGCCTGCCTTCGGGATTTGTCAGCCGAAGACCGCGTGAGCTAGCGCGAAGATGGCGAGTCCCGCCAGGGAGCCAACCACGGTGCCGTTGATGCGGATGAACTGGAGATCCTTGCCGACCTGAAGCTCGATCTTTCGTGAGGTCTCCTCCGCGTCCCAGCGTCCAACCGTCTCGGAGATCACGCCTGCGATCTCGCTGCGGTAGGTCCGCACCGCGTAGGCGGCGCCGTCGGAAATCCACCGGTTCACCTTCGCCGCAAGTTCCGGGTCGCTCGCGAGCCGGCCGCCGAAGTCCCGCACCGCGGCCTTGAAGTTTTGCGTCAGTTCGCTCTGCGGATCGCTGACCGCCTCGAGGAGGGCACCCTTGATGGTGGCCCACGTGCGGGCGGTCAGGTCGCGCACGCGCGGGTCGTCAAGGAGCTGGCCCTTGATCTCCTCGGCCTTGGCGATTGTCTCGGGGCTGTACTGCAGGTCCTGGGCGAGGTCCTTGAGGTATTTGTCGAGGGCGATCCGGACATCGTGGTGCTGGTCGTCCTGGACCGCGCGGATGAACTTCGACAGCTCGGCATAGACGCGGTCTCCCACCACGCCGTCGACGAGGCGCGGCACCCACGTGGGTGAGCGCTGGGCCACGACCCGGGTCACCACCCCGTAGTTGGCATCCACCCAGTCGGCGGCCCGGTCCACCAGCAGGTCGACGAGGCGGTGGTGGTGCCCCTCGCGGAACAGCCGCTCGGCTATCCTTCCAACCGGCGGGCCCCACGGCGGAGCCAGCACATGCTTGCGGACCATCGACTCGATGACGCCCTGGACCGCTTCGTCATTGAGGACCGTGAACGCGCCGCGGATCAGCGCTGCACCTTCGACGGCGACGCGGTCGGCGCTCTCCGGGCGGGCAAGCCAGCTGCCGGCCTTCTCCGCGATCCGGGCGGAGTCGAGCTTCGCCCGCACCACAGCTTCGGAAAGGAAATTCTCTTCGACGAACTGCCCAAGGGATTCGCCGATCTGGTCCTTCTTCCGGGGGATGATCGCCGTATGGGGGATCTTCAGCCCCATCGGGTGCTTGAAGAGCGCCGTGACGGCGAACCAGTCCGCCAGGGCGCCGACCATGCCGCCTTCGGCCGCCGCACGCACATATTGCAGCCACGGATAGCGCTCCTGCAGCGCAAACGCGACAACGAAGATCACGGCGAGCACCCCGAGCAGGGCCGTGGCCAGGACCTTCATTCGGCGCAGCGCTGCGGCTCGTTCCTCATCGGTGCCCGGCGTTATATTCACCGGTCCAGTCTATCGAGCGCGGCCGTCCAATGTCCCGCCGGTGTGTCCATCGCGTACCGTAATCGGGGAACGGTCGGCTTCCAGGAAAGAACCGAGAGTAGGGTCAAGCATGAGTCCACAGATCTTCGCCCACCGGGGTGCGAGCGGTATGTACGCAGAGCATACCCGTGCGGCCTTCCTTCAGGCCCTGGCCGACGGAGCCGACGGCGTCGAGTGCGACGTGCACCTGACCCGCGACGAGCAGCTCGTCTGCATCCACGATCCGACACTTGAGCGGACCTCGAACGGCTCGGGCGACGTCGCCGACCATACCCTGGCCCAGCTTCGGGAGCTCGACTTCTCCTCGTGGAAGGGCGTTCGGATTCCGGCCGAGTATGGGGGACCCCGGAACCAGCTGCTGACCCTGGCCGACCTCCTCCAGCTGCTGCGGTCCGCCGGGCGGAGCATCGCGCTGGCTATCGAGCTCAAGCACCCAAGCCCCTTCGGCCTGCGCCTTGAAGCCGAGCTTGTCGCTTTCCTCCTGGATGAGGGCTGGGATCCGGAGAGCTCGACCCTCGGCAACCTCACCATCAGCTTCATGAGCTTCAACCCCGACTCGATGCACCAGCTCGGAGAGATCGCCCCCGCGCATGCCCTGTGCCAGCTGGTGGCGGATGTGGAGCCCGATGAGGTGCGGGAGGCACTCAGTTTCGGCTCGATTACCTCGGGCGCCGTGATCAACCTGATGCGGCGTGCCATCGACGAGGGTGAGGCGCTGATCGACGCCCACACCGTCGGAATGGCAGGGCCGGGCGTGGCCTATGTCAGGGCACACCAGGACACCGTCCGCCGGTGGGTTTCTGAGGACGTCCGGGTGCGGGTGTGGACGGTCAATACGCAAGAGGAAGCCGAACTGGTGGCGGGGCTGGGCGTCCAGGAAATCACCACCGACTACCCTGCGGAAATGCGCTCGTTCTTTGCAATTTCCTCAGGCGGATAGGGCTCTCAGCACTCCGCTTTGTGGTTGAGTTAACGCATGCATCCGCCCATTGAGGACTACGCCCTGGTATCGGACCTTCACACCGGCGCGTTGATATCGCGCCGGGGCAGCGTCGACTGGCTGTGCTTTCCCCGATTCGATTCCCCGTCCGTCTTCACGAAGCTGCTGGGCACCGAAGACCACGGCCGCTGGCTGCTCGCCCCCGTCGAGGAGGAGGCTGAGGTGATCGGGCGTGCGTACCTCGATTCCACCTTCGTGCTGCAGACACGCTGGCGGACCAGCACCGGGGAGGTCCTGGTCACCGACTTCATGCCGGTGGAGGACCGCCGGGCGTCCCTGGTGCGGCGGGTCGAGGGAATCAGCGGGACCGTCATGATGCGCGAGGAGCTTCAGCTGCGTTTCGAGTACGGCGACGTGGTGCCGTGGGTGCGCAAGGCCCACGACGACGACGGCCCCATGCTGCTGGCGACTGCCGGCCCCAACGCCCTGATGCACCGCGGGAACCCCCTTAAGCCCCAGGGGCACCGGCACGAGGGGACACTGACGGTCACCGCGGGCCAGCGGCTTGACATCGAGCTGGCGTGGTTCCCCTCCCACCGCACCGCGCCCCGCAGCCAGGAGGCCGCGCCCTGCCTCGAGAGCACCATCGCCTACTGGCGGGCCTGGGCGTCGAACTACGAGCCGCAGGGCGAGTACGACGACATGGTCAAGCGGTCGCTGCTGGTGCTCCGGGCCCTGACCCATGAGGACACCGGCGGGATCGTCGCGGCGCCCACCACCTCCCTGCCCGAGCACTTCGGCGGCGAGCGCAACTGGGACTACCGTTACTGCTGGCTCCGGGACGCGGCCCTGACCCTTGAGGCGATGATGACCCACGGCTACCAGGAGGAAGCGCTCGAGTGGCGCAACTGGCTCCTCCGCGCGGTGGCCGGGGATCCAGAGGACCTCCAGATCATGTACGGCCTGGCCGGGGAACGGCACCTTCCCGAGACCATCCTTTCCCACCTGCCCGGGTACCGGGACTCCCTGCCGGTGCGCATCGGCAACGGCGCCGTCCACCAGTACCAGGCCGACGTCGTCGGCGAGGTGATCGTGGCCCTCGAGAAGCTCCGCTGCCACGGGGTGACCGAGGATCACTTCTCCTGGCCGCTGCAGCGCGCACTTCTCGGTTTCGCCGAGAACCACCTCCACGACAAGGACCACGGCATCTGGGAGATGCGCGGGGACCTCAAGCACTTCACCCACTCCCGGGTGATGATGTGGGCCGCGTTCGACTGCGCCGTCCGTGCCGTTGAGGACCACGGGCTCGACGGCCCGCTGGAGCAGTGGATCGCCCTGCGCGACGAGCTGCGCTCCGAGGTGATGGAGCACGGCTTCAACGAGGAACTCAACTCCTTCACCCAGGCATACGGCGAGGAGCAGCTCGACGCCTCGCTCCTCCAGCTCCCGCAGGTGGGTTTCCTCGCCTACGACGACCCGAAGATGCTCGGGACGGTGGCGGCGCTCGAGAAGAACCTCCTCACCGACGAGGGGCTGCTGCTGCGCTACCGCACCGAGGAGTCCGACGACGGGCTCGAGCCCGGCGAGCACCCATTCCTTGCCTGCTCCTTCTGGCTGGTCGAGCAGTACGCGCGCAGCGGCCGCGGCGAAGAGGCGCGGGCCCTCATGGACCGGCTGATCGGTTTCGCCAACGAGCTGGGGCTGCTCTCGGAGGAGTACGACGCCAAGGCCCGCACCATGGTCGGAAACTACCCGCAGGCGTTCTCCCACCTGACCCTGGTGCGGGCCGCCGACGCCATCCACTACGCCGCCGCCCTGCAGCCGTCCTCCCTGGCCGGCGCCCTCGGGGTTACGGCTTTAGAACAACCTTGATGCACCCGTCCTGCTTCTTCTGGAAGCTGGAGTAGGCCTCAGGGGCCTCATCGATCGACACTTCGTGGGTCATCAGGTCGGTGACGCCCAGGGGGTCGGCGGGGTCCTCGACGAGGGGAAGCAGGTCCTCGGTCCAGCGGCGGACATTGCACTGGCCCATGCGCAGCTGGAGCTGCTTGTCGAACATGGTGAACAGCGGCATCGGGTTCGCATTGCCGCCGTACACCCCGCTGAGGGAGATGGTTCCGCCCCGGCGCACCGAATCGATTGCGGAGTGCAGGACGCTCAGGCGGTCCACCCCCGCCGTTTCGACGGCCTTGCGGGCGAGGGCGTCCGGCAGCAGCCCGACGGCATTCTGGGCGAACGCGCCGGCGGGGGAGCCATGGGCCTCCATCCCCACGGCATCGACCACCGAGTCGGGGCCGCGCCCTCCGGTCATGCTGCGCAGTTCCTCGCCAAGGTTCTTCGAGAAGTCGAGGGTCTCGATGCCGTGGCGCTGGGCCATCGCCCGGCGTTCGGCGACCGGTTCGATGCCGATGACCCGGTAGCCGAGGTGCCTGCCGATGCGCGCGGCGAACTGGCCCACCGGGCCGAGCCCGTAGACGGCGAGGGTTCCGCCGTCGGGAACGTCGGCGTACTTCACACCCTGCCAGGCCGTGGGGAGGATGTCGGAGAGGTAGAGGTAGCGCTCGTCGGGAAGTTCGGATCCCACCTTGATGGGTCCGTAGTTCGCGTGCGGGACCCTCAGGAACTGGGCCTGGCCACCCGGCACCGAGCCGTAGAGGGAGGAGAAGCCGAAGAGGCTCGCCCCGGTGCCCTTTTCACGGACCTGGGTGGTCTCGCACTGGGACTGCAGCCCGCTGCGGCACATCATGCAGTGGCCGCAGGAGATATTGAAGGGAATGACGACGCGGTCCCCGGGCGCCAGGTTCGTGACCTCGCTGCCGACCTCCTCGACGATGCCCATGGGCTCGTGGCCCAGGATGTCCCCCCGGGACATGTACGGCCCGAGGACCTCGTACAGGTGGAGGTCGGAGCCGCAGATGGCGGTGGAGGTGATCCTCACAATCGCATCCGTCGGCTCCCGAAGGATCGGGTCCGGGACTTCCTCAACGCTGATCTTGCGCCGGCCCTGCCAGGTCACTGCTTTCACGCCTGCCTCCAAAGGTAGTAAGGGTGCTGTCTTTCCCTACTATTCACCCGACCGGCCGGAAAGCAAAGCCGGGTGGGAGAAGCCGGGCCGCACCCACTACCCTGATTCGGTGGAACTCCTCGCCTCACCCGCCGTCCGCGTGGGCCTCTCGGTGGCCGTCGCCACCGGCCTCTACGGCATCTCATTCGGGGCGCTGTCCGCAGCCTCCGGCCTCAGCCTCGCCCAGACGGCGGCCCTGAGCCTGCTGATGTTCAGCGGCGGTTCGCAGTTCGCCTTCATCGGCGTTGTGGCCGGCGGGGGCAGCGGGCTGTCGGCGTTGTCGGCCGCAGCGCTGCTCGGGCTCCGCAACGGCGTGTATGGAATGCAGCTTAATTTCCTGCTCCGGCCGCGGGGCTGGCGGAAGGCCGCGGCCGCACAGCTCACCATTGACGAATCGGTCGCTACGGCCACCGCCCAGAGCGAGCTGCCGGAGGCCAAACGCGGTTTCTGGACCGCAGGCATCGGGGTGTTCGTGCTCTGGAACGTCTTCACCCTCGTGGGGGCGCTGCTTGGCGGTGCCGTGGGTGATCCGCGGCAGTGGGGGCTCGACGGTGCCGCGGTGGCCGCCTTCCTCGGGCTGCTGTGGCCGCGGCTGCGCTCCCGGGAGGCCGGAGCCATCGCGGTGGCCTGCGCCGTGGTGACCGTCGTTGCCGTGCCCCTGGCGCCGCCCGGGGTGCCGATCCTGTGCGCCGCAGTGGTGGCCGCTGTCCTCGGCCTGCGCCGGATGCCTCCCCGGCCCGCGGAAGCGGCGGCGGACCGGCGGCCGGGACCGCAGCCCGGCCGGGACGGGGGTGCCTGATGGTCCTGTGGTTCTGGATTCTGGCCGCCGGCATCGTGTCCTTCGCGACCAAGCTTGCCGGCTACCTGGTGCCTGCCCGGATCCTGGGCAATCCGCGCATGCTGCGGGCGGCGGGGGCGCTCACCGTGGGGCTGCTGACCTCCCTGACGGTCGTCACCACGGTCTCCTCGGGCAGTGCGCTCGTGCCGGATGCGCGGCTCGCCGCAGCCGCCGCGGCCGCCGTCGCCCTCTGGCTGCGGGCTCCGTTCCTCGTCGTGGTCGCTGCCGGGGCGCTCGCCGCTGCAGCGGCGCGGCTGGCAGGCCTGCCCTGACCTCATGACCCTGCCCTGGCACCCCTGGCCTGGCACCCCTGCCTTGGCACTCCTGCCCGGTGTGCCTGTCCGGCCGTGTCGGGGTGCCGCGTCGCAGGGCAGCGCGCGCTTAGCTTCCCGCGGCGGCGGCGGCACCCACGGTGGCGGCGGTCGCCTCGGCGATTGCGGCCTCCTCGTCGGTGGGGACCACCAGCACGGGCATCGCCGATCCCGCGGTGCTGACGACGCGCGCCGATGACCCGCGCGGTTCGTTGAGTTCAGGGTCGAGTTCGATGCCGAGGGCCGTAAGCTCGCCCGCCACCAGCGAGCGGAACGAGGAGGAATTCTCGCCGATGCCCGCAGTGAACACCAGGGCCTGTGCTCCGCCGACCGCAACGTGGTAGCCGCCGATGTACTTCGCGAGGCGGTAGGCGGCGATCTCAAGGGCAACCTGCGCCGCCTTGTCTCCACCGTCGGCGGCCTTCTCCACCGAACGCATGTCATTGGTGCCCGCGAGCCCGCGCAGCCCCGATTCGCGGTTCAGCAGGGTGTCGAGGTCGTCGGGGGTGTAGCCCTCGCGGGCAAGGAACAGCAGGATCGACGGGTCGATGTCGCCCGAGCGGGTGCCCATCACCAGTCCTTCGAGCGGGGTGAAGCCCATGGAGGTGTCAATGCTCCGGCCGCCGTGCACCGCCGTCACCGATGCGCCGTTGCCCAGATGCGCAATCACGGCGTTGAAGTTTTCGCGCGGAGTGTCAAGAAATTCTGCGGCCTTCCCGGTGACGTAGTCGTGGGAGGTCCCGTGAAAGCCGTAGCGCCGGATCCCGTGTTTCGTGTAAAGCTCGTCGGGTACCGCGTAGCGCCAGGCCCGCTCCGGAAGGGTCCGGTGGAACGCGGTGTCGAACACTGCCACCTGCGGGACGCCGGGCCACTTTTCGGCGACCGCCCGGATCCCGAGCACATTGGCCGGGTTGTGGAGCGGCGCCAGCGGGTTGAGCCGCTCGATGGCGCGGATGATCTCCGGGGTGATGAGCACCGGTTCCCCGAAGCGCTCGCCGCCGTGGACCACCCGGTGTCCCACGGCGTCGATGGTCTTCCCCTGCAGGATGACCGCGAGTTCGGTGTCGAAGTGTTCGATCGCCGCGGCGTGGTCGGGAACCCACTCCTCGCCGATGCTTTCGATCAGCCCCTGCGCCAGGACGTCGTCGCCCTCGCGCACCTGGTACTTGAGGGAGGACGAACCGGAGTTGATGACGAGGACGATCATGCCTGCTGCTTTCCTGGGGTTGAGACGGCTGCGACGGCGGCCGAGGCGGGAGGTGCCTGCTGCGCCTGCACCGCGGTGATGGCGACCGTGTTGACGATGTCCTCAACGGTGCAGCCGCGGGAGAGGTCGTTGACGGGCTTGCGAAGGCCCTGGAGCACCGGCCCGACGGCGACGGCGCCGGCCGACTGCTGCACGGCCTTGTAGGTGTTGTTGCCGGTGTTGAGGTCCGGGAAGATGAAGACCGTCGCCTGGCCTGCCACCGAGGAGCCCGGGAGCTTCGACGCCGCGACCGAGGCATCAACGGCCGCGTCGTATTGGATCGGGCCCTCGACCGGCAGCTCGGGCCGGAGCGCCCTCACGATTTCGGTGGCCCGGCGGACCTCGTCGACGGCCCCGCCGTAGCCCGATTCCCCCGTCGAGTAGGAGAGCATCGCCACTCGCGGCTCGACGCCGAACTGCGCGGCGGTGTCGGCCGAGGCGGAGGCGATATCCGCGAGTTGCTCCTCGTTCGGTTCCGGGTTCACCGCGCAGTCGCCGTAGACGAGCACCCGGTCGGAGAGCAGCATGAGGAAGACGGAGGAGACGATCCGGGCGCCCTCGCGCGTCTTGACGAATTCGAGCGCCGGCCGGATGGTGTTGGCGGTGGTGTGCGCAGCGCCGGAGACCATGCCGTCGACATAGCCGAGCTGGACCATCATGGTGCCGAAATATGCTCCGTCAAGCATGCGTTCCCGGGCGGTCTCGATGGTCACGTTCTTGTGCGCCCGGAGGCGGGCGTACTCGGCGGCGAACTCCTCGCGCAGCTCCGAGGTCTCGGGGTCGATGAGGGTGATGCCGGCGAGGTCAATGCCCTGCCCGGCGGCGAGTTCCCGCACCTGCGATTCGGGGCCGAGGATGGTCAGGTCGCACACGTCGCGGCGGTGCAGGATCTCAGCGGCGCGAAGGATCCGGATGTCGGTTCCTTCGGGCAGCACGATGGAGCGGCGCTGCGAGCGCGCCCGCTGGATGAGTTCGTGGAGGAACCGCAGCGGCGTCATGGAGATGGCCCGAGGAAGCGCGAGGCGTTCGAGCAGTTCCTGCTCGTCAACCTGCCGCGACCACGCGCCGAGGGCGGCGGCCGACTTCCGGCGGAGCCCCGTGGCGATCTCCCCGCGCACCCCGCCGACCCGCTGGGCGGCGGTGTAGGTGTCGTCATCGAGCGCGAACACCGGGAAGGGGGCCTGGGCCAGGAGGGGCAGCAGGTGAGGATCCGGCTCGAGTCCGCCCGTGAGGACGAGCCCCGAGGGCACGGGAAACTCGGGCGAGAAGGAGGAGGCGAGCGTCGCGGCCAGCACGTCGGCGCGGTCGCCGGGAACGATGACCAGGGCGCCGTCGGTAAGCAGGTGCAGGAAGTTGCCCACGTTCATCGCGGCGACCCGGACGGAGAGCACGTCCCGCTCCAGGTTCGTGCTTCCGGCGATCTGGTTGGCCCCCAGCTCCGCGGCAACCTCCGAGATGGTGGGCCGGGCGATCTCGGGCAGTTCGGGAATGACATAGACCGGCCGTCCGGACCGGCCGGGCCGGACCTCCGCGCGGATGCCCTCGACCGCCTCGTCGGGGGCGCGGTTCACCATCATGGCCAGCAGCGAGACCTTGGCCTCGTCGAGTTCCTGCCGGGCGACGTCGACGGCGTCGGCCGCCTCGGCGACGGACATCTCCTTGGCGCTGACCACGGCCAGCACCATCGCCCCAAGGTTGTTGGCGAGGCGGGCGTTCAGGTCGAACTCCACCGCGGCGTCGTGGCCTCCGAGGTCGGTGCCCTCGACGATGACGACGTCGCACCGGCTGGCAATTTCGCTGTAGATCGCCACGCACGCGGTGTCGATCTCCCCGCGGTTGCCGGCCACCAGCAGCGCGCGGGCCTGGGCGCGGGTGAGTCCGCCGCGGGAGCGCTCGGGCGGAAGGTTGAAGCTGCGCTGCATCAGTTGAACCATCGGGTCCGCCGCGGGGTCGTCGCCCTCGACGATCGGCCGGAAGAAACCGACCCGGTCGGCGTGCCGGTGGAGCATATCGGCGAGGCCAAGGGAGATCAGGGACTTGCCGGAGCCTGGGTTCATGGCACTGACGTATATTCCGCGGGTCATCTCACCATCCTGTCAGGGACCTGCCCGGGGTGCCATAACCCAGGCCACACGCCCGGCCGGGACGCGGGCGGCGGTTTCTGCGAGACTTGGACCATGCTTGTCGCCTTCTCAGTCGCACCGTCCGGATCCTTCGAGCACTCAAGGGGTGGAGGTGACTCCGTTTCTGAAGCGGTAGCCGCCGCCGTCGCCGTCGTGCGCGAGTCCGGCCTGCCCAACTCAACAGACTCGATGTTCACGACGATCGAAGGTGAGTGGGACGAGGTGATGGCCGTCATCAAGCACGCCACCGAAGCTGCCGGCCGGTACGGCAGCAGGGTATCGCTGGTGCTGAAGGCCGACATCCGGCCCGGGCACAACGGCGAAATCACGGGCAAGGTCGAACGGCTTGAGAAGGCCCTGGGGGAGATGCAGGAGTTCGAGGGCCACTCCTGATGGCGCGCCAGGGGGCGCCCGCGCCGGTTGCGGGCGAATTTCCAATCGACACGGGCACCTGCGAACTCGAACCCGATCCCTACAGCACCAACGGCTGGGTGCTGCGCGTCAACGGAGTCCCAAGCTCACACATCGACCTCGACGACCCGCTGCGCCTTGACTTCGAGTACATGCGCTGGATTGCAGCCCTTGTCGACGCCCGCTGGGGTCCCTCCGACCGGCTCCGGGTGCTGCACCTGGGCGGCGGTGCGTGCTCCCTGCCTCGGTACATCGCCGCAGCGCACCCGGCCGCCCGCCAGGTCGTCGTCGAGCTCGACGGAAAGCTCGCCGAACTGGTGCGCCAGTGGTTCGACCTGCCGAGGGCCCCGCTGGTGCGCATCCGGGTGGGGGAGGCGCGGGAGGTGACCCGGTCGCTGTCGGAGGCCAGCCGGGACCTCATCATCCGCGACGTGTTCGCAGGCAGCCGCACCCCGCACCCGCTGACAACCGTCGGGTTCACGCAGGAGGCGAAGAGGGTGCTCGCCGCCGACGGGATCTACCTGGTCAACTGCGGCGACAGTCCCGACCTGAAGATGGCGCGACGGGAAGCGGCCACCATCGCCTCGGCCTTCGCGAGGACGGCGATCGTCGCCGATCCGGCGATGCTCAAGGGGCGCCGCTACGGCAACGTGATCATCGCCGGAAGCGACGGCCCGCTCGGCGAGGGCCCTGGGCTGGCCCGCGGGCTGCTCGGCGGCGGTGTGCCGGCCCACCTGTGGCACGACGACCAGGTGCGCCGTTTCGCCGCCGGGGCGCAGCCGCTCACCGACTGACCCCCTGCCCGGTTCGTCCCCGAGCAGGGACGAACCGCTAGAGCAGGATCTGCTCGATGGGGCCGATGCCGAAGAAGATCACGAACGCCCCGGCCACCGCCCACATCAGCGGATGGATCTCCCGGGCCCGGCCCTGGATGGTGCGGACCAGGACGAAGGCGATGAAGCCTGCGCCCAGGCCGTTGGCGATCGAGTAGGTGAACGGCATGAGGGTGAAGGTCAGGAACGCGGGGATCGCGATCCCCCAGTCCTGCCAGTCGATCCGGCCCACCTGGGAGACCATCATGAAGCCCACGACCACCAGGGCGGGCGCCACGGCCTCGAAGGGCACGAGGCTGATCAAAGGGGTGATGAACATCGCCAGCAGGAACAGGACGCCGGTCACGATGTTCGCGATGCCGGTACGCGCGCCTTCGCCAATGCCTGCCCCGGACTCGACGTAGATCTGGTTCGAGGACACCGAGCCGGCACCGCCGGCGACGGCGCCGAGGGCGTCGACGATCAGGACCCGGTTGACGCCGGGGATATTGCCGCGGGCGTCGACGAGCTTCGCCTCGTTGGCAAGGCCCACCATGGTGCCCATGGCGTCGAAGAAGATGCTGAGCAGGATCGTGAAGGTGAGCAGCAGCGCGGCCGTGGCTCCCAGGTGGCCGAACGCGCCGAACGGGCTGACGTTGCCGATCAGTCCGAGGTCCGGAGCTCCGACCCAGGCGCCCGTCGGCAGCTCGGGGACGACGAGCGACCACCCCTGCGGGTTCGGGTCCTGGCCCGGAATGAAGCTCGGGCCAATGTCGGCGACGGCTTCAATGATCACGGCGAGGGCGGTGGCGGCGAGGACGCCGATGAGGATCGCCCCGCGGACCCGCCGCACCACGAGGGCGATGGTCAGAACCAGGCCGAAGATAAAGACAACCGTCGGCCAGCCGAGCAGGACGCCCTCGAAACCGAGGCCGACGGGCACGGTGGTCTGGGCTTCGTCGGGGATGCGCCGGACGAAGCCGGCGTTGACGAGCCCGATCAGCGCGATGAACAGCCCGATGCCGACGACGATGGCCGTCTTCAGGCTCTCCGGGACCGCGTTGAACACGGCGGTCCGGAAGCCGGTGAGCACCAGCAGGAGCATGGTGAGCCCGGCCAGCAGCACCAGGCCCATAATGTCGGGCCAGGTCAGCCCGGGGTTGGTGGCGACGGTGATCGCGACAAAGGCGTTGACCCCGAGGCCGGTCGCGAGCGCGAAGGGGTACCGGGCCCAGGCGCCCATGGTGATGGTGAGGATGCCCGCGACCAGGGCCGTCACCGCGGCGACCCGTTCGAAGCCGAGCTCAGTGCCCGAGGCGTCGGCCCCGGAGAGGATCAGCGGGTTCAGGACGACGATGTAGCTCATCGCGAAGAAGGTCGCCACGCCGCCGCGGATCTCCCGCGAATAGGTGGACCCCCGGGAGGTGACCTCGAAGTAGCGGTCGAGCGCCGAACCCGTCTTGAGCATGATCAATCCTTGGAGAGGAGGAAGGGAAACCGAGCAGATTCTATCCCGGCGCCGGCCAATCACCCACGGGTTACGCCAGCGCGGAGCGTAGGCTGAAGCCATGGCTTTCTCCGCTTTCAGCCCCTCCCGTCCCCGCCGCCGCCGGTGGACCTCCGCCGGCCGGGCCCGCGTCGTCCTGACGCCGGGGCTCATCCTGCTGATCCTCCTTGGCCTGGCGGCCGGGTCGGCGGCCGCCCATGACGAGCTGTCGGGCAGCAACCCGGCCGACGGCGCAACCGTTGCCGCGGTTCCAGGGGCCATCGAGCTCACCTTCTCGAGTGTCCCCTCGGGCCTTGGTGCGCAGGTTGAGGTGCTCGACGCCGAGGGCGAGTCCTGGTCCGAGGGGCCCGTCCGGATCACGGACAACACTGCGGAGCAGAGCGTGCGCGCGGGGGCCCCGGCAGGGGAGTACACGGTCAACTGGCGGGTGGTGTCCTCGGACTCCCACCCCATCGAGGGGGTTCTGACCTTCACCGCCGAGTCCGGAACCTCGGCCACTCCGGATTCTGCCGGCACGGCCGTGCCGATCACGCCCGCCGAGGCGGAGGAGGAGTCGCCGCAGGCTGCAGGGACAAGCGACTTCCCCTGGAGCATCGCCGTGATGGCCATCGTGCTGCTCTCGCTTGCCGCGGTGCTTGCCACCACCGCCCGGAAGCGGCTGGGCGCCAGCCGGTAGCCCGGTCCCCGAACGCCTAGGCGTGACTGGCGAGGGGGCCCCCGCCGGCCGCGCCCGAGGCGGCGATCGTGTCGCTGACGAGCTTCGCCTGGCGCACGATCTCCCGTGTGCTCGGGGTGAGGACCTCGCCCACGCCCACGAGGTGAAGGCCGATCGCGGCCAGGCCCGCGCGGAGGTCGGCGCCGATGGCGATTCCCAGCGAGCGCAGGAACCGGCGCAGCTGGTTCTGGGGGTACTTGGTCAGCACCACGTGGTCGGCCAGCAGCACACCTTCGGCGGTCTGGATGGCCCACTTCTTGCTGAAGGGGACCCGCGCCGGAAGCACGGTGGAGTGCCCGATGATGCTGAGCTCCTCACAGCGGGTCGCGCTCCGGACATCGAGGCAGTGGCTCGAGGCATAGGCCCGAAGCAGGCGCAGCAGTTCGGACCTCTCCGAGAGGGAGACGGAGTCGCTCATTACCGTGCGCATCGGGCCCGAGTCGAGGCAGTCGAGCCCTTCGACGACGATCGAGTCGATGCCATGGCGGCTCAGTTCGCTAGCGACGGCTAGCCCCGGCAGTCCCGAGCCGATCACAACGGTGGTGGTCAGTTCTGCCGCCGCGGACGCCTCGGGCGGGGCATGCGCTGGGTCCGGCGGCAGCAAATCCACGACGAAGTACCTCCGGTTCGAAGAAGAGCACAGTACGGCCCGGCGCCTCTTCCGGGCCGTACTGATTCCCGGCCGCGAACGGGTCGGACGGGAACCGAAGCGCGGAGCGGCACGCCGAACGGCGGACCTCCGGGTCTCGATTTCACGAAGCCTATATAACTTTTTGCACCGTGAATAGACCAGGGTGCCGGAGTAGGCTACAAATATTGACAACCGGCCCCGGGTCGGGGTCGGGCGGTGAGCAAAGGGGCGTGCCATGAGTACCTCGCAGGGCGATCATCCGGCCGAAGCGTCGGTCCGATCCGGAATTGTTGTGGGTGTTGACGGCTCCGACCAAAGCGTCTGCGCCCTGCTGTGGGCAGCGCAGGAAGCCGAGCGGCGCCGGTCGCCCCTGTACGTGGTGACCGCCTATACCGTGCCGGTCTTCGCCGCCTCGAGCATGGACGCCGGCTACGCGACGGTTGACGACTCGGTCATCCGCGAAGGGGCCCGTGCGGTCCTCGATGAGGCGGTGGCCCACCTGTCCGGCAGGGGACTCGAGGTCATCCCGCGGATCGAGACCGGCGACGCCGCCGGAGTGCTCCTCGACCTCTCGGCCGAGGCCGACCTCGTCGTCGTGGGTTCCCGCGGCAGGGGAGGCTTCGTCGGGCGGCTCCTGGGGTCGGTCAGCAGCGCCCTCCCGGCCCACGCCAAGAGCCCAACGGTGATCGTCCCGCTCTCGTGCGCGCCGCGCTTCGGGCAACCTCAGCTGGTGGGCAGGTCCAAGGGCGAGCCCGGCCCGTCGGCGTCGGGGATCGAGAGGGTCGTCGTCGTCGGCGTCGACGGCTCCGAGCAGGCACGGCGGGCGTCGCTCGCGGCCGCCGAGGAAGCCGTCTCCCGCGGCATCCCGCTGCGGGTCATCTGCTCCATCCCACCGTTCAACGGCTCGCTGGCCTGGGTGCCGGCACCCCTGGACCGGGAAGCGCTTCACGCGGACATCACCGTGCAGCTCGAGGCGGGCAGGAACTGGCTGCAGAGCCACTTCCCGGGCCTGGAGATCACCGTGGAGCAGCTCGACGGACCGCCGGCGGAGGTGCTCATCAACGCCTCGCGCACGGCCGAGCTGCTCGTGGTCGGCACGCGCGGCCGCGGAGGATTCACCGGCATGCTGATGGGCTCGACCAGCCAGGGCGTGCTGCACCACGCCAAGGGGCCGGTAATGGTGGTTCCGGACAGCGAGGATCCGCGCCTGCTGGACCGCAGCTCCTTCGGGCCCATGATCCCGCCGGTGGGCTGAGCCGCCCCTTCCGGAACCCGGTGCCGAGCCCGGCTACCCCCAGCCGAGTTCGTGCAGGCGGTCATCGTCGATGCCGAAGTGGTGGGCCACCTCGTGGATGACGGTGATGAGGATCTGCTCGACGAGTTCCTCCCGGGTGGAGCACATGCGCATCAGCGGCTGACGGAAGATGCTGATGCGGTCCGGCAGGGATCCGGCGTCCCACCAGGAGTCCCGTTCCGTCAGGGGCACCCCCTCGTACAGGCCCAGCAGGTCCGGGTCCGGTTCGTCGCCCGGGCCCGGCTCGTACTCCTCCACGACGAAGATCGCCACATTGTTCATGGCACGGGCGAGGTCCTCGGGAATCGAGTCGATGGCGTCATCAACGGCCGCCTCGAAGTCGGCAAGGCTCATGTCGATAGGCACGCTTCGACTGTATCCGCGCTGCGTGCCGGTTTTGGCGGCGCGAAACGCAGCGCCGATGCATTTTGGAAATTCCGAAGTAAGGACCTATAGTTTTATAGGTCCACAGCGGGGGGTTTTCGCCCAGTGTGGTCAAGGCCCCCATCGTCTAGCGGCCTAGGACACCGCCCTTTCACGGCGGCGGCACGGGTTCGAATCCCGTTGGGGGTACGCAGGATCCGCCGGTTTCGGTGGTCATTCGCACGGCAGAGATGCTGGTAGGATGAAACTCTTGCAAAAATGAAAGTGCAAGATAGCAAGGCCCTGTAGCGCAGTTGGTTAGCGCGCCGCCCTGTCACGGCGGAGGTCGCGGGTTCAAGTCCCGTCAGGGTCGCTCAGGCGGCAGGCGAAAGCAGTGCCGGTTTGATGCGGTGATCATCGGAAGATGGTTGCACGGCTCTGTAGCTCAGTTGGTAGAGCGTTCGACTGAAAATCGAAAGGTCACCGGATCGACGCCGGTCGGAGCCACCACTGAATACCCCGCGGTTTCCTTCTCGGAAATCCGGGGTTTTCTTGTTTAAGCCGCAACTCGCAGAGCCGAACGGACTGCCGTGGCGGCCCGGTCGATCGACGCAGAATCCGGTGCGCCCTTAGGTCCTCTCCTCCAACCGGGACAAGGGCTTAGGCTGGGCAGAGACGAAAGGTGCGCGCGCATGGACCCGCTTCCCGCTGAACCCCCTCTTCCTTCCACCGCTCCGGGATCCGCACCCGGGCGGACGGTAATTGCCGACCCGGCGGCCGTCCGGATCGCCGCCGTGGCGGCGCGCTCGGTGCCGGGTGTCTACGCCCTCGGCGGCAGCGCGGGCCGGGCGCTGGGGGCGCTCCGCGACGCCGTCGGCGCGGCCGAGCCGGTCCAGGGCGTGCGCGTGGAGGTGGGCCAGACCCAGGTCGCGGTCGATGTCAGCCTCGTCGCCGAGTACGGCTACCCGCTGCACCGGCTGGCCGACGCCGTCCGGGTGGCCGTGTACCAGGCCGTCAGTGACCTCGTCGGACTCGAGGTGATCGAGGTCAACGTCGAGGTCTGCGACGTGCACGTGCCGGGGCTGAACGACGTACGCTCCAGCGAAAAGACCCGAGCCATCGGCTCCTCCCAGCTCTGACCCGTCCAACGAAGGACCTTTCATGACACCGACAGTCACCGGCATGGCGGCCGGGGCGGTTCTCGCCTTCGCCGGCCTCGCCTTTGGATTCTGGGGCTTCCTGCTGACGGCCCTGCTGATGGGGGCCGGGGCGCTGCTGGGACGCAGCGCCGAAGGCAAGCTCGACTTCCGCGGCGTCCGGGATGCCCTCACCGGGCGCCGATCGTCTTCGTGAGCACCGCAGCGGTCCGCACGCCCGGGCCCGCGGCCTCCCCGCGGGTCGCCGGGCACAACCGGATCACCACCCAGGCCCTCATCAGTACGGCTCAGGCCGCCGCGGCGGAGCACTTCGGGGTCCAGGCGGCCTCTGTCCGCGCGGTGTACACCGACGACGGCGGCCTGCTCGCCCTTGAGTTGTCACTGCCCGTGCCCATCCCGCCGCTGGCGCGCGTAGCCGCGGAGTCTTCCCTGTCTGCGCCGTCCGGCGGGTCGGTCCTGGAGCGGGCCCGGCAGGCGAAGGCCGGCATCCTGGCGGTGGTGGCCAGCCTCACCGGCACCCGCCTCAGCCGAGTCGATATCCGGATCATTGGGACGGCCTCGGTGCAGGGCAGGGTCCGATGAGCGGGATCACCGGCTCCAACGCCGGAGTGACAGCCCATGCCCTCCGGCGGGAACTCCATGCCTCCCGCGCCGTCCCCTCGGTCATCACGGGTATCCTCGTCGCGGCCGCCTGCATCCTGCTGTTCCTTGAAGCGGTCCTGAAGGCGGTCGGGGACCCGCCGTTCCTGATCGATCTCGACGCGGTGGCCGCGGCGCTGGGCCGCCTGCCCGGCCTCGTGCCCGCGTCCGTCCTGGTTCCCGCCGGCCTGCTGGTGTTCATTCTGGGCCTGGTCCTCGCCCTCGCGGCCGTCCTTCCGGGCCGGCGGGCCCGCTTTGCGGTGCCGAACGCCAGGGCCGCCGTGGTGGTCGATTCGGAGATCCTTGCCGCAACACTCGCCCGGCGAGCCCGTCTGGCCGCCGGCGTCGGCCCCGAGCAGGTCCTGGTCACCGTGGGGCGGCGCCGGGTCGAGGTCTCCGTGCGCCCGACCTCCGGTATCCCGGTGGACGCCGAGGCGGTGCGGCAGGCCGTCGAGGAGGATCTCCGCGGCACGGTCGCCGGGCCGTTCCCCACCGTTCAGGTGACTATCGCCCCGAGCGGGGTGATCGGGCAATGAATTCGACCCCCCGCGCACTCAACCGGATCCTGCTGGCGCTGTTCGGCCTGGTGCTCATGGCCACCGGGGCCGCCGCGGCGGCCGCCGCGCTGATCCCTGAGGCCGCCCGGACCTGGCGGGCCGTCTCCTCCAGCGCCGCGGCCGGAATCCGCTCGCTCGGAGTGCGCGGCGGCGAGGACTGGCTGTGGGTCCTGCTGGCCCTCGTGTTCCTGCTGCTGGCCACGCTGATGATCATCTGGCTGGCCGTGCAGGGACGGGGGAGGACCGGCGACTTCATCCAGGACCGCGGGCAGGAGCCCGGGGAGGCCGCCGGAACGGTCACCATCACCGCGGCTGCGGCCGAGCAGGCGCTCAAGGTGGCGCTGCAGGACCGGCGCGACCTCGTGAACGCCGCGGTGACGACCTGGCGGTTCCGGGGCACCTCCGCCCTGCGCATCCGGGTCTATCCGCGGCAGGGAGCCGCCCCCGCACGGGTTGCGGAGGAGGTCGCGGGGCTCGTCGAGGCGCTCGACCTCGTCCTGGGCCACCGGGCGCCGGTGCTGATCAGTATCAGCGCCGGCGCCCGCGCCCGCTTCACCCACGCCGACCGGGTCAGCTGAGCCAGCCCCCGTCCCGCGGTCGTCCGGCCGCCGTTCCGCGGTGCGACCGTGCCCGGTTCCCCAGCCACTGGGGCACCTGGGATCTGAGTGACTAGAGTCACGATTCGGTATCGAAGGGGTGCCCGGGGGCACCCTGCCTTGCAGCGGTCTTACGTAAGCGCTTACTCTCGGGATATCAATCTGGTGAGGCGGCGGCACGGTTGGTTTCGGGGTCCGATGATGGACCCGGAGCACACCGATGCGTGCTGCCAGACAAAGGAGTCTCTTTAATGCCACAGTTTCGCACCAAGAAAGCGCTGGCGCCGCTCGCGGCTCTGAGCGTCCTGACGCTCGCACTCTCCGCCTGCGGATCCGGCGGATCCGGTGAAGCCGGCGGCGGCGGAGATGCCGACTGCTCCCTCTACGAGGCCTACGGAGACCACGAAGGCACCGAGGTCAGCGTCTACTCCACGATCGTCGACGTCGAGGCAGAGCTTCTCGAAAACTCCTGGGCCGACTTCGCCGAATGCACCGGCATCGAGGTCGCCTACGAAGGGTCGAAGGAATTCGAAACCCAGATCGGCGTGCGCGCCAAGGCCGGCAACCCGCCGGACCTCGCCATCTTCCCGCAGCCGGGCCTGCTCGCCGCCCAGGCGGGGAACCTGAAGCCGGCACCCCAGGAGGTCTCCGACCTCGTTGACGAGGGCTGGTCCGAGGACTGGAAGAAGTACGGCACGGTCGACGGAACCTTCTACGCCGCCCCCATGCTCGCGAACATCAAGGGCTACGTCTGGTACGTCCCTGCCACCTTCGAAGAGAAGGGCTGGGAAGTTCCCAAGACCTGGGACGAGATGATGGAGCTGACCGAGAAGATCGCCAGCGAAGAAAAGGAATTGAAGCCCTGGTGCGCCGGCTTCGAATCCGGTGAGGCAACCGGCTGGCCGGGAACCGACTGGGTCGAGGACGCAGTGCTGCGCGATCACGGTCCCGAGGTCTACGACCAGTGGGTCGCCCACGAGATTCCGTTCAACGACCCGAAGATCGTCGAGTCCTTCGACAAGGTCGGGGAGATCCTCAAGAACGACGACTACGTCAACGGCGGCTTCGGCGACTCGCGCTCCATCCTGTCGACGGCCTTCGCCGAGGCCGGCCAGCCCGTCCTCGACGGCGCCTGCGCCATGCACCACCAGGCCTCCTTCCAGGCAGCCAACTGGCCCGAAGGCACCGAGGTGGCCGAGGACGGCGACGTCTGGGCCTTCATGACCCCTCCCGTTGACCCCGCTGATGGCACCGCCATCACCGGTGGCGGCGAAATGGTCGGCGCTTACTCGGACAAGCCCGAGGTCGTTGCCCTGCAGTCGTACATGGCGAGCGCCGAGTTCGCCAACGCCCGCGTTGAGCAGGGCGGTGCGATCAGCGCCAACAAGGGACTCGATCCCGAGCTCGCTGGATCGGACCTCGACCGCCAGTCGATCGAACTGCTCCAGGATCCCGAAACGGTCTTCCGCTTCGACGCCTCCGACCTCATGCCCGGTGCCGTCGGCGCCAACTCCTTCTGGAGCGGCATCGTGAACTGGATCAACGGCGACGAGACCAAGAAGGTCACCGACTCGGTCGAAAGCAGCTGGCCCAGCTCGTAGTTCGATGCATCTAACGCCGCCGGCCGATCCCGCAGGGAGGGCCGGCGGCGTTAGTGCCCTCCGGCACCGCGCCGGCTGCCGCACACGTGCGCATGCCCCCGTGCCCGGACCGTTCATCGTTTCATCCACCAGGCGCACCAAGGAGGCTGGGCTGTGGAAGATATAGCAGAAAAAGGTTTACAGGTGGTGGTGGCTCTCGCCATCTTCGCCGCCATCATCGGCGTGATCATGCTCATCGTCGACCGGGCACCGAAATCGGCCCGGGAAAAGGTCCAGATCGTCGGGTTCCTCGCCCCGGCCCTGGTCCTGCTCGCGGTCGGGCTGGTGTACCCGGCGCTGCAGACGACCTACCTGTCGTTCACCAACGCGGCCGGGAAGTTCATCGGCCTCGACAACTTCGTGTGGATGTTCACCCAGCCCGAGGCCCTGATCACCCTGCGCAACACCGTCATCTGGGTGGTTCTGGTGCCCCTGCTCGCCTCGTCGATCGGCCTCGCCTACGCGGTCTTCATCGACAAGGCCCGCGGCGAGAAGGCGCTCAAGGCGCTGGTGTTCATGCCCATGGCCATCTCCTTCGTGGGTGCCGGCGTCATCTGGCGCTTCGTCTATGCCTACAAGGGTGCCGAGGCGGACCAGATCGGCCTGGTCAACCAGATCCTCGTCTGGTTCGGGCAGACCCCGAAGCAGTTCCTCCTCGACGCCCCCGAGAACACCTTCTTCCTGATTGCCGTGATGATCTGGATCCAGACCGGGTTCGCCATGGTGGTGCTCTCCGCGGCGATCAAGGGCATCCCCACGGAAATCATTGAGGCCGCCCGCCTCGACGGCGCCAGCGCGTGGCAGCAGTTCCGCAACGTCACGATCCCGACCATCCGCGGTTCCCTGATCGTCGTCGTCACCACCATCACCATCGGCACCCTCAAGGTGTTCGACATCGTGCGCACGATGACCGCCGGGCAGTACGAAACCTCGGTCGTCGCCAATGAGATGTACACCCAGGCGTTCCGCGCCGGCGAGCCCGGCCGCGGTGCCGCCCTCGCGCTGGTCCTGTTCCTGATGGTCCTGCCGGTCGTCGTCTACAACGCGCGGTTGCTCCGCCAGCAGAAGGAGATCCGATGAGCGCCATCCCCGCCGAGAACACCAACAAGGTCTTCCCGGAACTGCAGGACATCGAGACGTCGGAACGCCCGCCGATCCAGCGGCGGGTCCGCCAGCGGCTGACCTCCCGGGGCGCGACGGCGGCCGCCGTCATCATCGCCGTCATCTGGACCATTCCGACCTTCGGCCTGTTCGTCTCCTCCTTCCGCCCCGAGGACAACATCAAGGGCAACGGCTGGTGGAACGTCTTCACCGACTGGCAGTTCACGCTCGCCAACTACGAGGACGTCCTGGCGCCGGGCGGAAGCCAGTCGCCGAACCTCGGCTCCTACTTCGTGAACTCCCTGGCCATCGTCATTCCCGGGACCATCTTCACCCTGGTCATCGGCGCCATGGCGGCGTACATGTTCGCGTGGGGCAAATTCCGCGGCAAGGACGGACTGTTCATCTTCGTCTTCGCCCTGCAGATCGTGCCGCTGCAGATGGCACTGATCCCGCTGCTGCAGCTGTTCACCCAGGTCCTGAAGATCGGAGACCTGCAGCTGTTCCCCAGCGGCACCTACGCCCAGCTCTGGGTCGCCCACACCATCTTCGGGCTCCCGCTGGCCATCTTCCTGCTCCACAACTTCATCGCGGAAATACCCGGCGAGGTGATCGAAGCGGCGAGGGTCGACGGCGCCGGGCACAGCACCATCTTCTGGCGGATCATCATCCCCCTGGCCACTCCGGCGCTCGCCTCCTTCGGGATCTTCCAGTTCCTGTGGTTGTGGAACGACCTGCTGGTCGCGCTGGTCTTCTCCGGCGGCGGCGCCGACGTCGCGCCGATCACCCAGCGGCTCGCCGAGCTCCAGGGCTCCCGAGGCGGCGAGTGGCAGCGGCTTACGGCCGGTGCGTTCGTCTCGATCCTCATTCCGCTGGCGGTCTTCTTCGGGCTGCAGAGGTACTTCGTCCGTGGGCTGCTGGCGGGTGGCCTCAAGGGGTAACTCCGGTGACGAGCATCGAAGATGTTGCGAAGTCGCTGGGGGTCTCCACCGCCACGGTCTCGCGCGCCCTTCGGGGACTGCCCGGGGTCTCGCCGAGCACCCGCTCCCGCGTGGAGCAGGAGGCGCAGAACCTCGGGTACGTCCCGTCGTCGGCGGCAGCAGGGCTGGCCTCGGGGCGCACCATGGCCCTGGGGGTCCTGCTGCCGCAGATCGAGCGGTGGTACTTCTCGGCCGTTCTCGAGGGGGTCGACCGGCGGCTGCGGGCGGCGGGCTACGACCTGGTGCTGTTCAGCCTCGGCGGGTCCGGCGTCAATCGGGGGCGGGTGTTCCACCGCTCCATCCTGCGCAAGCGCATCGACGGGCTGCTGGTGCTCTGCCTTGAACTGACCGACTCCGAGCGCTCCTCCCTCCTGGAGCTCGAGTCGCCCACCATCGTGGTGGGCGGCGCGGTCGAGGGCGTGCGCCACGTGGGCATCGATGACAGTGCCGCGGCCCGCGACGCCGTCGAACACCTCATCGGCCTCGGGCACACCCGTATCGGGCACCTGCGCGGTGGTGGGTCGTTCGGCATCGATTTCCAGGTTCCGCGGATCCGCGAAACGGCCTACCGGCGCACCATGGCCGACCACGGCATCGTCATCCATCCGGAGTGGGAGGTCTTCGGCGACTTCCGGTTCAAGGAAGGCCTCGCCGGGGCCCTGCAGATGCTCGCCGATCCCGGGAACCGGCCGACGGCGGTCTTCTGCTCCTCCGACGAGATGGCCTTCGGCGTGTTGCGGGCGGCCGTGGAACTGGGCATCGACGTGCCGGGTGAGCTTTCGGTGATCGGTATCGACGACCACGAGTTTTCGGACCCCATGGGCCTGAGCACCATCCGGCAGAGTCCCGTCGATCAGGGCGACTTCGCGGCGGGCATCCTCCTGGATGAACTCGGCGGCCAGCCCGCGGCCGACGTGATTCCGGTCCAGCCGCACCAGCTGATCGTGCGGGGCTCCACGGGGCCTGTTCCGCGCTGACTTGCGGCCGCAGTCCGTCCTGCCCGCCGACCGGGGCCGGTCACTGGGCACGCCGGGCCAGTGACACACGCCTGCTCACTGACCAACAACGGTCAGTGGGCATGTCCGGATATGCCCACGCATCAGGGCTGGTCGGTGGGCACATCTGCCGGCTGGGGTGGTTCTGCCCACTGGTCAAGGCCGGTCACTGGGCAGATTGAGTCCGCGGCGCGGGCCTGCGGGGTGTCCAGTGGACAGACGTTCAAACCCAGGCGGTGGAGGGGGGCCCTGCCGTCAGGAGGCGCGCGCAAGCTGCCGGATCGGAATCCAGCGCGAGGCCAGCCTGCGGTAGGACGCGGCTGCCCCGGTCATGTCCGCCTCGGCGAGGCTTTCGATCCCGATCCGCACATCGTGCGGCGACTCATCGGGGAACACCCGGTCGGCGACGGCACCGTAGTCGATCTCCACGATGGCGTCCCGGCGGAACACCTCGAGCCACTGCGTGAGCTCGGTGAGCTCCTCGAGCAGGTCGAGTTCGGGGGCGCCGATGGCGAGCTGTGCGATGGCGTGCCGGGCACGGTCGATGCATTCGTGCACCCGCGCCGAGATGCGGACGGTGCTCACCTTGCCGTTGTCCTCGATGACCTCCGTCAGGTCGTCCTCGTGGATGAGGACGAACCAGGCGAAGGGCACGCCCCAGGTGGCCGAGCGGGTGTGGAGCTTCGCCACGGAATCCGCGAAGGTGTCCGGGTCGAGCCGGGCCTGCTGGGCCTCACGGGCCGCCTCGGGTACGAGGACGTCGACGAGCGGGCCCCGCAGGGTCGCATCGAGGGACTCGGCGGCGAGGGTGGTGCGGACCGAGAGCTGGTTCGGGCAGTAGTAGGGAGTGGTGCTGCCGCTGTTCCCGGGGAAGTGGAGGACCCGGACCAGATCCGGTTCGTGGTGCGGGAACGGGTCGGACACGGTGCGGGTCACCCGGCGCAGCGACTGCTCGTAGTCGAGCTGCTCGGTGATGCGCCGTCCGCGCGAGCGCTGTTCGAGGATGGCGAGCTGCTGGGCGTCGTCGAACGCGTCGAGGGGCTCGTACACCCGCAGGAACGAGACGTACGGAAACGGCCGGGCGATTCCGGTGGGGCGGCGGCGGGTCACTGTCCGTCCAGCTCCACGATCACGGGCGCGTGGTCCGAGGCGCCCTTGCCCTTGCGTTCCTCCCGGTCGATCGAGGCATTGGCGACCCGCGCCGCGAGGGCGGGGGAGCCGAGCACGAAGTCGATCCTCATGCCCTCCTTTTTCGGGAAGCGCAGCTGCGTGTAGTCCCAGTAGGTGTAGACGCCGGGCCCGGGGGTGAAGGGGCGGGCCACGTCGGCGAAGCCGGCGTCGAGGAACCCTTGGAAGGCGCTGCGTTCGGGCGGGCTGACGTGGGTGTGGCCGCCGTTGACGAAGAAGTCGATGTCCCACACGTCCTCGTCCTGCGGGGCGATGTTCCAGTCGCCCATGAGGGCGATCTGGGCCTCCGGGTTGGCGGTCACCCACTCCTTCGCGTGCTGGCGGAGCACGTCGAGCCACTGGAGCTTGTAGGGCATGTGCGGGTCGTCGAGGGAGCGGCCGTTGGGAACGTAGAGGCTCCAGACGCGGATCCCGTTGCAGGTCGCGCCGATGGCGCGGGCCTCCTGGACGGGCTCAATCCCCGGCTTGGCGAAGGCCGGCTGGCCCGGAAAGGTGCGTTCGACGTCGTCGAGCCCCACCCGCGAGGCGATAGCCACGCCGTTCCACTGGCTCAGCCCGAAGTGGGCCACCTCGTAGCCGGCGTTCTCGAACATCTCCCACGGAAAGTTCTCGTCCTTGCACTTGGTCTCTTGGATGGCCAGGACGTCGACGTCGGAGCGGCTCAGCCACGCCTCGACACGGTCGGCGCGGGCACGGAGGGAGTTGACGTTCCAGGTGGCGATCTTCACGGGCACTAGGTTATCAACGGGTTGCTTCAGCCCCGCCACCAGGAATCAAAAAGGGTGACCGGCACGGTGCGTTTGTGGCGGGTGATCCAGTAACGGTGTTCAATGGCCGCCGCGGCCGCCTCGGCGACCTCTCGCCCCTCGAGGTAGTCATCGATCTGGTCATACGTCAGGCCGAGTTCCTTCTCGTCCGCCTGGCCGGGCGCGTCGTCGAGGAGGTCCGCCGTCGGAATCTTGTTGTACAGCGCCTCGGGGGCGCCGAGTTCCTTCAGGAGCGCCCGGTTCTGGCGCTTGTTCAGCCCGAACAGCGGCAGGATGTCGGCGCCGCCATCGCCGTACTTGGTGAAGAAGCCGGTGACGGACTCCGCGCCGTGGTCGGTGCCGAGGACCAGGAGGTTGTGCTGGCCGGCGAGGGCATACTGAGCCACCATCCGGGCGCGGGCCTTGATGTTGCCCTTGTTGAAGTCCGAAATCTTCTCGCCGGTGGTCTTCACATACTCGTCCTGGAAGCCGTCGACGGCGGGGGCGACGTTGTACTCGCGCGTGCTGCGCGGTTCGATGAAGGCGAGGGCCGCCTGGGCGTCCTCCTCGTCCTTCTGGGCGTTGTAGGGCAGGCGGACGGCGATGAAGTCGGCGTCTTCGCCCTCCGCGCGCAGTTCGTCCACGGCGAGCTGGGCGAGCTTGCCGGCGAGCGTCGAGTCGAGTCCGCCGCTGATGCCCAGGACGAAGCCGTTCGTCCGGCTCGCGCGCAGGTAGTCCTTGAGGAACCCGACCCGCGTCCGGATTTCCCCCGCGGGGTCGATGGTGGGGCGCACGCCCATTTCCTCGATGATCTTCGCCTGGAGTTCGCGCATGCGCTCAGGCTACTACGCGCAGGTTTCGGGGGCGTTACGCGGGGGCCGGTAGGGCTGCAACGAGGGCCCGCTCCCGGCCGTCCCGGGCCGGGAGCAGCGGTCCCGTGGACTCGATAGACTCGGTCCATGACCGCCGACATCTCGCCCGCCGACACCTCAGCACCCGCCGCCGACCGCGCCCGGCTCCTCGAACTCATTCAGGAACTCGCCGTCGTGCACGAAAAGGTGACGCTCTCAAGCGGGGTCGAGGCCGACTACTACATCGACCTGCGCCGGATCACCCTTCACCACGAGGCCTCCCAGCTCGTCGGGCGCGTTATGCTCCGGCTCCTGGACGACGCAGGCATTGAATTCCGAAGCGCGGGCGGGCTCACCATGGGCGCGGATCCGGTGGGGACGGCCCTTATGCACGCCGCGGCTCAGGCCGGGCGCCCGGTTGACGCCTTCGTCGTCCGGAAGACCTCGAAGACCCACGGCATGGGACGCCAGGTCGAGGGGCCCGACGTCGCCGGCAGGCCCGTGGTGGTCCTTGAGGACACGTCGACCACCGGTGGATCGGCGTTGACCGCCGTCGAGGGCGTCCGGAAGGCCGGCGGCGACGTGCGCGCGGTCGCCGTCATTGTCGACCGGAACACCGGTTCGCGGGAGCGGATCGAAGCCGAAGCGCGGGTCCCCTACCTCTACGCCTTCGGGAAGGAAGAACTCGGCCTCGGGTGAGGTGCCGGCAGCCGCCGGCGGAAGTGCGTGGGGACGACATTCGGAGAGACGGGAGGCGATCAATCCGCCATGGATGATGCCCGCCGCCTGCTGGGCGACGCGAGTGAGGTCGGAGCCTTCTCCCGCAGGGCGTTCCTGACCGGTTCCTCGCTCGGCCTGGCGCTCGCCGCGGACCTCGTCCTCACCCGCAGGATCCAGCAGGAACGGGAGAACCTTCGCCTGCTCCCGGTGCCCGACGACGGCGCCCGGGCTGCCTTCCCGCACTCCCGCTGGGTGCTTTTTCCCGGCTACAAGACCAGCTGGGAGGAGGCCCTGTGGATCCTGAACTCGCTGCGGCCCACGCTGTCACGGCGGGCGCAGATGGCCACCGTGGGATACTCGAACCGCGGGCTGGACGTGAGCAACATCGTCGCGGAACTGAACCGGTATGTGCGGAACTTCCAGCTTGAGAAGCTCTACTTCTACGGTCACAGCTTCGGCGGGATGGTCGCCGTAGAGGTCGCGGCCCGGCTCGCCGCCCGCGGCATCCCCGTCGAGCTGATCGTGCTCGACTCGAGCCCCCACACGAAGTTCGACGTCCTCGAACAGGAGATGTTCGAGGGCGTGGTGTTCCTGTACGAGGCCGGGTACCGCATCCCCACGGTGGTGCGGGGCGGGTACGAGCTCGGTGAGCGCATCGCCCACAAGAACGAACGCACCTGGCGCAAGATTATTGACCAGACCTTCGAGCAGCTCTCGCCGCTGGCGCCCAGCAGCGTCCTGATCCAGTCGCAGGCGTCCTACATCTACCACTTCGACCCGACGCGCTTCCGGAACGCCCTGGGTGCCACGCAGCTGGCGTTCCTTGGAAATCCGGAGGACACCGTGGTGAATTACGGCACGGCGCGGGCCGGCTGGGCAGAGATCTTCCCGAGGAACCTCATCCTGAGCGACCTGGTGACCGAAGGCGCCCGCCCGGCCCACGCGAGCCCGCAGTGGAACCCGCTGACCTACCGTCCGCTGCTGCAGCAGGTGCAGGAGCAGCTGATTCCGCTGCCCCGCGGCGGCGGCCGCGCCACAGTGACCTGACCTGCGGCGTGACCTGACCTGCGGCAACCTCTGCCGGCCTGACCGCGGCTCCCGGCCCGGAGGGTGTCGACTCCCTAGAAGGTGTCGACCAGGTCGGCGACCGAGTTGATCACCTGGTCCGGCCGGAAGGGGTAGGCATCGATGTCAGTACGCTGCGTGATCCCGCTGAGCACGAGGACGGTGTGGAGGCCCGCTTCCATGCCTGCGATGATGTCGGTGTCCATCCGGTCGCCGATCATTGCGGTGGTCTCGGAGTGCGCCTCGATCTGGTTCATGGCCGAACGGAACATCATCGGGTTGGGCTTTCCCACGATGTAGGGGTCCCGGTTCGTCGCCGCGGTGATCAGCGCCGCGATCGCGCCGGTGGCGGGAAGCACGCCCTCCTTGGACGGGCCGGTGACGTCGGGGTTGGTCGCGATGAACCGCGCCCCGTCGAGGATCAGCCGGATGGCCATGGTGATGGCCTCGAACGAATAGGTGCGGGTCTCCCCGAGCACCACGTAGTCGGGGTTGGTGTCGGTGAGCACGAAGCCGGCCTCGTGGAGGGCCGTCGTGAGGCCGGCCTCACCGATCACGTAGGCGCGGGCGCCCGGCAGCTGGCCCTTGAGGAATTCGGCGGTGGCCATCGCCGAGGTCCACAGGTTCTCCTCGGGAATCTCAAGGCCCGACGCCGCGAGCCGTGCCGCGAGGTCGCGCGGGGTGTAGATGGAATTGTTCGTCAGCACGAGGAAGCGCTTCGAGGTGGCGACCCAGCGCTCGATCAGCTCCGCGGCTCCTGGAATCGGATGGTTCTCGTGAACCAGTACGCCGTCCATATCCGTCAGCCAGCACTCAATGTAGTCGTTGTTGCGCATCTGCTTCCTTCGGTGGGCCGGTCGGGGAATCCGGGTCAGTCTTTCACCTTAGGCTTGAGAGGTGAAAAATCGAGGCGAAAACGACGCCGCCCAGCAGGGGTCCGGGCAGGACACCCCGCCGGCAGGGGCCCCGGGCGCTGCCGAACCGGTGGGCGTGGGGCCATGGGAGGGCGAGCTGCCCTCGGGGCCGCAGTGGGATCCTGAGCTGCTCGAAGCGGGGGACGCCCGCAACGTGGTTGACGCCTACCGGTACTGGAACCACGAGGCGATCGTCGCCGACCTCGACACCCGCCGGCACCCGTTCCACGTCGCCATCGAGAACTGGCAGCACGACCTGAACATCGGCTCGGTGGTCCGCACCGCGAACGCCTTCCTCGCTGCCGAGGTGCACATCATCGGGCGGCGCCGCTGGAACCGCCGCGGGGCCATGGTGACCGACCGCTACCAGCACGTCCGCCACCATCCGACGGTCGAGGACTTCGTGGCCTGGGCGGAGGCCGAGGGCCTGGCGGTCATCGGCATCGACAACTTCCCCGATTCGGTGCCGCTCGAGACCTACGACCTGCCCGAGCGGTGCGTCCTGGTGTTCGGGCAGGAGGGGCCGGGGCTCACCCCGGAGGTCCACGCCGCGGCCGAGGCGACCCTCTCCATCGCCCAGTTCGGCTCGACGCGGTCGATCAACGCTTCGGCAGCCGCGGCCATCGCCATGCACGGCTGGATCCGCAGGCACGTGTTCGACCAGCGGATCTAGGGGCAGGAGGCCTGAACGCAGGCCGAAGGGCACTGTGCCGATTAGCCCTGCGGGGGCACGGGCGGATGGCTAGGATGGGAACGACCGCACGGGGTGCTTTCCGCCCGGCGTCCACGAACCCAGCTACAAGGAGTCGACCATGCCCATCGCCACACCCGAAATCTACGCCGACATGATCGACCGCGCGAAGGCCGGTGGCTTCGCGTACCCGGCGGTGAACGTCACCTCGTCGCAGACCCTCAACGCCGCCATGCGCGGCTTCGCGGAGGCGGGTTCCGACGGCATCGTTCAGGTTTCGACGGGCGGGGCGGCTTACTGGTCCGGGGCCAGCGTGAAGGACATGGTCGCAGGCGCCCGGGGCTTCGCGGCCTTCGCCCACGAAGTGGCGAAGAAGTACGACGTCAACATTGCCCTCCACACCGACCACTGCCCCAAGGACAAGCTCGACGACTTCGTGCTGCCGCTCCTTGCGGCCTCCGAGGAAGCGGTCAAGGCCGGCGGCAACCCGCTGTTCCAGTCGCACATGTGGGACGGCTCCGCCGAGACCCTCGAGGAGAACCTTCGGATCGCCCGCGAGATCCTGCCCCGGGCGGCTGCCGCCAAGATCATCCTCGAGGTGGAGATCGGCACCGTCGGCGGTGAGGAGGACGGCGTCGAGAACGCCATCAACGACAAGCTCTACACCACGGTCGAGGATGCCCTGGCCACTGTCGACGCCCTGGGTTCCGGCGAGCACGGGCGCTACATCACCGCCCTGACCTTCGGCAACGTCCACGGCGTGTACAAGCCCGGTGGAGTTAAGCTGCGCCCGGAGATCCTCAAGGACATCCAGCAGCAGGTCGGCTCCAAGCTCGGCAAGGACAAGCCGTTCGACCTGGTCTTCCACGGCGGCTCGGGCTCGAGCGAGCAGGAGATCGCCGACGCGGTGTCGTACGGGGTCATCAAGATGAACATCGACACCGACACCCAGTACGCGTTCACCCGCTCGGTGGCGGACCACATGCTGCGCAACTATGACGGCGTCCTGAAGGTCGACGGCGAAGTGGGCAACAAGAAGGTGTACGACCCCCGCGTCTGGGGCGCCTCGGCCGAAGCGGCCCTCGCCGCCCGCGTCGTCGAAGCGGCCAAGTCCCTGGGCTCGGCAGGAAAGAAGCTCTAGAGATGTCAGACGAATTCCGCAAGAACCTGCTCGGGCCCGAACCGACGTACCTGCCCGAGGAACCCGAGGTCGAGGCCCGGCTGAAGGCGGGCGACGAGGCGGTGGACCTGGCGGCGAAGCACCCGACGTCGTCGCTGGTGTGGGCCGTCCTCGCCGACGAGGCCTACGCCGAGGGCCGCACCATCGAGTCCTACGCCTACGCCCGAACCGGCTACCACCGGGGCCTTGACGCGCTGCGCCGCAACGGCTGGCGCGGCGCCGGACCGGTGCCTTACTCCCACCTGCCCAACCGGGGCTTCCTGAGGTCCCTCTACGCCCTGGGGCGGGCCGCGGCCTCGATCGGCGAGATCGAGGAAGCCGAGCGGATTGCGGTGTTCCTGCGGGAGTCCGACCCCGAGGCAAGCGCCCAGCTCGGGTCCTGATTCCACCGGCGCGCACCCGCTCCACCGAACTACTCGTCTTTGCTGTACCGGGAAACGAGTAGCGCGATCCCTTGTGAGCCCTCCACTGGAACCAACACAGTTAAGGGAGTCGCCAAAGTGGCGGCTGGGTTTGTGGAAGCGGGTGTGCCGTGGCGGACAACAAGACAATTCCAACTCACCTTTTTACCGTGTCGGAGGTGGCCTCGATGATGCGGGTCTCCAAGATGACGGTCTACCGGCTGGTGCAGTCGGGGGCGATTCACGGGATTCGTTTCGGGCGTTCCTACCGGGTCCCTGAGGACGCAGTGCAGCAGTACCTGGATGCAATGAATCCTGAGCGCCGCTCCGTCGGATAACCCTTTCGCGGGGCAGCGGCCCGGGTCCGTCCCGCATGGTTGAGCCGGGTGGTCGACCACCCGGCTCAGCGCGGGTGCGAAATGGTCGTCACCACGCTGACGATCTGGGGCGCCGCAGGGGCGGAGCTGAAGCCGAACCGGACCGCAGGTTTCAGCGGTGCGAGCGGCCCCAGGCCCGCCCCGTGGAGTTCGGCCGATACGGCCGTGATGCCCCGGGCGGAGGTGACTCCGTAGTACTCGCGGCGGCCGTTGCCAGCCGAGCCTGCGGTGCGGACCCCCGGCAGGAGAAGTGCCGCCGCCGGTGAAATCAGTGCGAGCCACCGCGGACTCGTGGCGAGGGCACGGGGGACCAGTCCAAGGAGCCGTCCAAGCGGGGTGGGTGCTCCCAATGTGGCGCTGAGATGCAGGCCGCCGGCTTTGACCGTGAGGTGTGAGGCGGACAGCGTTGAGAAGACCGGGACCACCCGGACCTCGTCGAAGGAGTAGGTCGACCCGACGTAGGCGGCGATGTCCTCCGAGGGGGCCAGCAGGGTCCGGACGCCGTCGTCGTCCTCCATCATGACGTCGGTGAAGGCGCCGAAGGGCGACTCGTTCCACCGCCCCACCACCAGCCGGGTGCCCGAGGCGGTGCCGATGCCGGCGATATGTCCTGTAAATCGGTCCATTGCACCATTGTGCAGCGCCGTTACCGCGCGCTCGGCTAAACTTGGGACGTAAGAGCCCCTGATGCGGCCGGGAACGGGCGCATGTCCGGGGGCATTCTCATGACGGCAGCGGCTGCACCCTGAACGCGCACCGCGCCGCCACAATGGGGGAGGATCCCATGCCTGCGATTGTGATTGTCGGAGCCCAGTGGGGCGATGAAGGAAAAGGCAAGGCCACCGACCTGCTCGGCAGCCGTGTCGACTACGTGGTCAAGCCCAACGGAGGCAACAACGCCGGGCACACCGTGGTCGTCGGAGGCGAGAAGTACGAGCTGAAGCTCCTTCCCGCCGGTATTCTCAGCCCGAACGCCATCCCCATCATCGGCAACGGCTGCGTGATCAACCTTGAGGCGTTGTTCGACGAGATCGACGGCCTTGAGGCCCGGGGTGCAGACACCTCCAAGCTGAGGATTTCGGCCAACGCGCACCTCGTCGCGCCGTACCACCAGGTGCTCGACAAGGTGACCGAGCGTTTCCTGGGCAAACGCGCCATCGGCACGACCGGCCGCGGCATCGGCCCCGCCTACATGGACAAGGTGGCCCGGCTCGGCCTGCGCGTCCAGGACGTCTTCGACGAGTCGATCCTGCGCCAGAAGGTCGAAGGCTCCCTGAAGCAGAAGAACGAACTGCTCGTGAAGGTCTACAACCGCCGCAGCGTGGAGGTTGACGAGATTGTGTCGTACTTCCTGTCCTACGCCGAGCGCCTGCGGCCCCTGGTCATCGATTCGACCTTTGTCCTCAACGAGGCGCTCGACGAGGGCAAGGTCGTGCTCATGGAGGGCGGCCAGGCCACCTTCCTCGACGTCGACCACGGCACCTACCCGTTCGTCACCTCGTCCAACCCGACGGCGGGCGGCGCCTCGGTCGGCTCGGGCATCGGCCCGACCCGCATCACCCGCGCCGTGGGCATCATCAAGGCCTACACCACGCGCGTGGGCGCCGGTCCGTTCCCCACCGAGCTCTTCGACGACATGGGCCTCTACCTGCAGAAGACCGGCGGGGAGTTCGGCGTGAACACCGGCCGTCCGCGCCGCACCGGCTGGTACGACGCCGTGCTGGCGCGCCACGCGGCCCGCGTCAACGGCTTCACCGATTACTTTGTGACGAAACTTGACGTGCTCACGGGCATCGAGCGCATCCCCGTCTGCGTCGCCTACGACGTCGACGGCGTACGCCACGACGAGATGCCCATGACCCAGACCGAGTTCCACCACGCGAAGCCGATCTTCGAATACTTCGAGGGATGGACCGAGGACATCACCGGTGCGCGCAGCATCGAGGACCTGCCGGACAACGCACAGGTCTACGTGCGGGCGCTCGAGAAGATGTCGGGGACCCGGTTCTCGGCCATCGGCGTCGGCCCGGACCGCGACCAGACCATCGTGGTGAACGACCTCATCACCGGCTGACACGGCGCCCGGGCCCCCGGCCCGGGGGTCACCGGCCCCGGGTGTCACCAGTCCCGGGGTGCTACCAGCCCCGGGTTCCCGGCCCGCCCTTGAACGGCCCGACGATCCGCGCGGTGACCCAGCCGCCGTAGAAGTCGCCGGACTGCGCGGTGACCTGTTCACCGTCCACGGTGCAGAGGTCCATCGCCCCCGGGTACACGGCGACGCGGCCGGCCAGTTCCTCATAGCCGGCCGAGGGGGAGGGATAGGTCCAGGCCGCCCGTGCCGCGCGCCTCCCGCCGCCGACGACGTCGAAGTAGCCCGCGGTGCCCTTGAACTCGCAGAAGGAACTGCCCTCCGCTGCCTCAAGCGCCCCGGGCGCGAAGTCCGCGGCCGGCAGGTAGTACACCGGCGGATGGCTCGTCTCGAGCACCCGCAGGGCCGAGGAGGTCCGCAGGATCTCCTCGCCGCCGAACCGCACGACGATCTCCTCGGTGCTCGCTTCCACCCGTGGTGGCCTCGGATAGTCCCAGACGGATTCCTGGCCGGGACCGGGGGCTGCGCGTCGAATACTCATGGCCCAACGCTAGCCTTTAGCAACCCGCCGCGCAGTCTGTAGGCTGGTGCGCAGGGGACAGCGACGCGGAGGCGGGGAATATGAAAGTCAGCGTAGGACAGTTCCGGCCGGGCGGGGACGTGCAGGCGAACCTCAAGGTGATGCGGAAGCTGGCCCGGAAGGCAAAGTCCGACGGCGCCGAGCTCATCGTGTTCCCGGAAGAGTCGATGTTCACCATCGGCAAAGTCACCGGCCCGCTGCAGGCTGCCGTCGAGGGCAGCTGGAGCACCTTCGTGCAGCAGCTCTCCTTCCTGGCCGCGGAGCTCGACCTGGCGATCGTTGCGGGCGGCTACGAGTCAAGCGGGGAGGAACGCCCCTACAACACGCTCGTGCTGATCGACCGGAACGGCCGGATCACCGACACCTACCGGAAGCTTCACCTCTACGACGCGTTCAGCTACCAGGAGTCCAAGCGGATCAAACCCGGCGACGGCGGCCTCACCGTCGTGCCGCTCGGGGAGATGTCCGTGGGGCTGATGACCTGCTACGACGTCCGCTTCCCGGAGCAGGCCCGCGCGCTCGCCGACGCCGGCGCCGACCTGATCTGCGTGCCCGCGGCCTGGTTCCAGGGCGAGCACAAGATCGAGCACTGGGAGACCCTCCTCAAGGCCCGCGCCATTGAGAACACCGTCTGGATCGCCGCCGCCGGCACCTCGAGCGATCACACCATCGGCCACTCGGCCATCCTCGACCCGATGGGCGTCGCGCATGCCTTCCTCGAACACGAGTCCGAGGCCGTCGTGACGACGGAGGTCACCCGGCACCGGGTCGACGACGTCCGCGAGTTCCTCCCTGTGCTGCGCAACCGCCGCTTCGGGCCCAACGAGGCGATCGTCGACGCTCACTAGGATCGCAGCTTCCGCTCAGGACGCCGGGGAGGCGGCCGGCGCGAACACCGTCCGCTCAAGGAAGCCGTTGCGGAACTTGCCCTTGGGATCCCAGGCGTCGGCCAGCGCCCGGAAATCCCCGAGGCGCGGGTACAGGCGCTCGAGCGGGCCGGCCTGCCTGGTGAACAGCTTGCCCCAGTGCGGCCGGGCCGCGAAGGGGGCAAGGCTGGACTCGAGCTCGGGAAGGAACGCCTCGACCTCGGCCTGCAGGGGCTTCCAGGTGAAGTGCAGGCCGATCCCCGAACGGCCGTAGTTGCTGCTCAGCCACAGGCGGTCGGCCGCCATCGTGCGGATCTCCGAGATCTGGAGCAGCGGTGCGAGCTTCGGCGCGAGGGAGCGGACCGCGTCGATCGCCGCCAGGGCGTGCTCGGAGCCGACCAGGTATTCGGACTGCAGCTCCGCTCCACTGCTGGGGGTGAAGGCGAGCCGGAAGTGGGCGAGGCGATCCGACCAGGGCCCGGGCACGCCGAGCTGCTGCGTGCAGTTCACCGGTGACATGCCGGGGACCGGGTGCAGCGGCTCCTCGGCCCTCGTTCCGCCGAAGAAGTCCGATGCGGCCGGGCCGTCGTCGTCCGCCGAGGTCTGCGACTTCAGCCAGGCCTGGCTGACGGTGTCGCCGGCCCAGTCGGTGAACAGGCTGACGCTGTAGGCGGCACCGGTGATCTCCTCGAAGTTTCCGAGGACCCGGTCCCACGGCAGGCCGGTGTAGGCGTCCTGGCGCACCGTAAAGGACGGCTCGATGTCGAGGGTGAGCCGGGTCATGATCCCGAGCGCCCCAAGGTTCACCACCATGCCCTCGAAATCGGGGTCCTCGCCCCGCAGCACGGTGCGCAGGGCACCGGAGGCCGTGACGAACTCGATGGCCGCCACGGCGGTGGCGAGGTTTCCGTTGCCGTTCCCCGAGCCGTGGGTGGCCGTGGCGACCGCTCCGGCGACGGAGATGTGGGGCAGGGAGGCGAGGTTGGCGATTGCGAAACCCTGCCGCTGGAGCTCAGCGGCGAGTTCCCCGTAGCGGGTCGCCGCGCCGACGCTCACGGTTCGTCCTGCGCCGTCGACGCTGATGGTGGAGGGCAGGTTCTCAAGGGATACCAGCGTGCCGGTGGTGTCCGCGATGTCGCTGAAGGAGTGGCGGCTGCCGAGCGCACGCACCGAGGACGCCGCGGCGACGATCTCCTGGAGGGCGCGCACCTCGGTGGGGCGTTCAAGGCGTTCCTGCCGGTAGCCCAGGTTGCCGGCCCAGTTGTACTCACCTGTCGTGTACTCACTGGTCGGCTGCCCGGTTCCCAGGGGTGCGATGTCCATATGCTCAGTCCTCAGGTCGTCTCTGCGGCGCCGCCGCGGATGTCCCGCTCCGAAGTACGGCTCCGTGCGGTGGCGGGTCCGGACCACTCTAGGGACATTTCGTTCTTCCTACAACGTTATAGACTGCGGACTATCCAACCGCCGGCTCCGGGCCGGCCGGCACGAAGGAGTCCCCATGGCGGCAACTATCCGCGACGTCGCGCAGGCTGCGGGCGTCTCGATCAAGACGGTCTCGAACGTCATGAACGACTACCCCCACATCCGCCCGGACACGAAGCGGCGGGTTCTCGATGCCGTCGAATTGCTCCACTACAGCCCCAATCAGTCGGCGCGCAGCCTGCGCTCGGGGAAGACGGGCGTCCTGGGCCTGGCGGTGCCTGAGCTTTCCCTCTCCTACTTCGCCGAGCTCGCCGACGCCGTCATCCAGGCGGCCGAGGCCCGCGGGCTCAAGGTCCTGATCGAGCAGACGGGAGGGGACCGGGACCGTGAACTGGAACTGCTCGCCAGCCCGCGCCTGCAGCTGACCGACGGGCTCCTGTTCAGCCCGCTGGGCATGGCGAACGAGGACGCGGAGAACCTTTCGGTCGGGTTTCCGCTGGTGCTGTTGGGAGAACGCATCTTCGGCGGACCGACCGACCACGTCACAATGCGCAATGTTGAGGCGGCCCGCGCGGCCACCGACCATCTACTCTCGAAGGGCAGGCGCCGGATCGCCGTCGTCGGCGCCCACGAGGGTGAGGTGATCGGATCCGCCGGACTGCGGCTGCAGGGCTACCGCGATGCGCTCGAGGCTGCGGGAGTTCCGTATAACCCGGCCCTTATCGCGCACACAACGCTCTGGCACCGGGCCAATGGGGCCACGGCCATGCGCGAGCTGCTCGCAACCGGAGTGGACTTCGACGCGGTCTTCGGGCTCAATGACACCCTGGCACTCGGTGCGATGCGGGTGCTCCAGGAGAGCGGGCGGCGCATCCCCCGGGACGTTGCGGTCATCGGCTTCGACGACCTTGACGAGGCCCAGTACTCGCTTCCCACCCTCTCAACCATCGACCCGGGCCGGACGGAGATCGCCGAGACCGCGGTGGCCGTCCTCGCCGAGCGGATCGCCGATCGGCGCAGCGGACTGGCTCCCCGGGAGATCCAGGCGCAGTTCCGCGTGGTGGAGCGGGAATCCACCGCGTCCTGATCTCCCGGACCCCGGAAAATGAATTACCGCGCTCCCCTTGACAGCTCCCACCGGCACTAGGCATGCTTCTTCTACATCGTTTACCTATAACGATGTAAATCGGAGCCGCCCGCTGGTTCCCCCGCCGATGCCGGTGGTGAATCCGGGTGGCAACGGTCCGAATCAAGGGAGATTCGAACGGGCGCTGGGATCCAGCTGCTTCCCGGGCTGATCCTCCTCCCCGCAGCATCCTGGCTTCCCGCTTCCGGCGGCGCCACGGTGGCTGAGAACCGCGAGAGGAAGCACACATCATGAAAGCTCCAATCCTTTCCGTGGCCGGCTTTGCCGCTGCCGCAGCCCTGGCCCTGGCCGGATGCTCGGCAGGAGGCGGAGAAGCCACGGCCAAGGCGTCCTGCACCAACACCATCGTCAACAAAGAGGCCCCGCAGGTGACGGTGTGGGCCTGGTACCCGGCTTTCGAGCAGATCGTCGACTCCTTCAACGAGAGCAACGACGACGTCCAGGTGTGCTGGACCAATGCCGGCCAGGGCAATGACGAGTACACCAAGTTCTCCACGGCCATCGAATCAGGCTCCGGCGCCCCGGACGTGATCATGCTCGAATCCGAGGTGCTCTCAAGCTTCTCCATCCGGGATGCGCTCGTTGACCTGTCGGAGTACGGAGCCGCCGAGGTCAAGGACAACTACACGGAGGGCGCGTGGAAGGACGTCACCAGCGGGGACGCCGTTTACGCGATCCCGGTCGACGGTGGCCCCATGGGCATGATCTACCGCCAGGACCTCTTCGAGAAGCACGGTATCGCCGTGCCGAAGACCTGGGACGAATTCGCCGCTGCGGCCCAGCAGCTGAAGGACGCCGGCGGGGAGGGCGTCCTGACGAACTTCCCGACGAACGGCCGGGCCTTCAGCCAGGCCCTGTTCGCCCAGAACGGGTCGGTGCCCTTCGAGTACGACTCCACAAAACCCACCGAGATCGGCATCAACGTCAACGACGCCGGCTCCAAGGAAGTCCTCGAATACTGGGATTCGCTGGTGAAGAAAGACCTCGTCACCACCGATGATGCCTTCACGGCCGACTACAACACGAGCCTCGTCGACGGCACCTACGCCGTGTACCTGGCGGCGGCCTGGGGGCCGGGCTACCTGCAGGGCCTCTCCGACGCGGACGAGGACGCGGTCTGGCGTGCGGCACCGCTGCCGCAGTGGGACGCCGCGGCTCCGGTCCAGGTCAACTGGGGTGGCTCGACCTTCGCGGTGACGAGCCAGGCGAAGGACAAGGAGCTTTCGGCGAAGGTTGCCAAGGAAATCCTTGGGACCGACGAGGCCTGGAAGATCGGGGTCGAGGAGAGCGCGCTGTTCCCCTCCTACACTCCCGTCCTTGAATCCGAGGAGTTCGCCCAGACCGAGTACCCGTTCTTCGGCGGACAGAAGGTCAACGAGGACGTCTTCCTTGAGGCGGCGGCCGGCTACGAAGGCGCGACCTTCAGCCCGTTCCAGAATTACGCGTACGACCAGCTGACGGAGCAGCTCTACGCCATGGTGCAGGGCGAGAAGGACGGCAGCAAGGCGCTCGACGACCTCCAGGCGAGCCTTGAGCAGTACGCCAAGGAACAGGGCTTCACCCTGAAGTAGAAGGACCGGCGTCCTGCTGCCGCCCGCTCCGGCAGCAGGACGCCTCCACAGCACGGCCCAACCAAAGGATTCACCGACAATGGCTACTACCATCGCGCCCGTCACGGCCAGGCCGCCGAGCCCCACCCGGAAAACCCGCCCCGATCTCAAAGACCGCCGACGCCAGCGCTGGGGCTGGCTGTTCGTGGCACCGTTCGCCGTCGTCTTCCTCGCCTTCCTGATCCTTCCCCTGCTCTACGCCTTCCAGATGAGCCTGATGACCAGCACGCTGGCCACCGGCACCAACTTCGTGTGGTTCGACAACTACGCCAAGGCCTTCACGGATCCGATCTTCCTCGGCGGCCTCCTGCGCGTGGGCAGGTTCGCGCTGATCATGATCCCGGCGCAGATGCTCGTGGCGCTCGCCGCGGCCCTCGTCCTGGACAACCTCTCGACCTGGGCCTCGAAGTTCTCACGGCTGCTGATCTTCGTCCCCTACGCCATCCCCGTGGTGATCGGAGCCCTGATGTGGGGCTTCCTCTACAGCCCGCGCTTCGGCCCGGCGGGGGACCTGTTCGGGCTCCTGGGGCTGGACTCCCCGGACTTTCTGGCCCAAAGCAGCATCTTCGCCTCCCTCGTGAACATCGTGACCTGGCAGTGGGCCGGGTACTACATGATCATCATCTACGCGGCGCTCCGCGGGATCGACCCGGGCATCTACGAGGCGGCTGTGCTCGACGGCGCCTCGAGCCTCCAGATCGCGCTGCGCGTAAAGGTGCCGATGATCGCCTCATCGATGGTGATGGTGCTGATCTTCGCCCTCATTGGAACCCTCCAGTTCTTCACCGAGCCCCAGGTCCTCCGGGCCGTGGCGCAGGGAGCCATCCCGGTGTCCTACACCCCCAACATGTACGCCTATTCGCTGGCCTTCTCCTACAGCCAGTTCAACTACGCCTCCGCGATCTCCTTCGCGCTCGGCATCGTGGTGTTCATCGGCTCCTACTTCTTCCTCTTCCTGACCCGCAAGCAGAGCGGACTGAAATAAATGGCACTTGTAACCTCAACCCCCGCTGCACCCGACGGGGACGTGCGCCGGACCCGCGCGGTGCGTGCCGGCCGGACCGGCGGGCGCCGGATCGGCTCGCACATCTTCCTGCTGGTCCTCGTGATCTACTTCATCACCCCGCTCTGGTGGCTCACCGTTGCGAGCACCAAGGACACGGCCGGGCTCTTCACCGGAAGCGGCGGCCCGCTCTGGTTCGATGACAGCTTCAGTCTCTTCGACAATATCGCCGGGCTCTTCCAGCACCAGGACGGAATCTACTGGCGCTGGCTGGGCAACTCGTTCCTCTACGCCATCTCCGGCGGGGTGGGAGCGACCATCCTTTCGGTGCTCGCCGGCTACGGTTTCGCGAAATACCGCTTTCGGGGCCGGAACGCCTTCTTCGCGCTCCTGCTGGGGGCGGTGATGGTTCCCATGACGGCGCTCGTGATCCCCACCTTCGTCCTGCTCAGCGAGATCGGCCTGATCAACACCATCTGGGCCGTCATCCTGCCGTCGCTGCTCAGCCCCTTCGGCGTCTACCTGATGAGGGTGTACACCCAGGAGGCCATTGCCGACGAACTCCTTGACGCCGCCCGTGTCGACGGGGCGGGTGAACTGCGGACCTTCTTCCAGGTCTCGCTGCCGCTGCTCCGCCCGGCCATCGTGACGGTTCTCCTGCTCTCGGTCGTGGGCACCTGGAACAACTTCTTCCTGCCGCTGGCGGTCCTCAGCGACCCGCTGCTGCTGCCCGTCACCGTTGGCCTCAACAACTGGCAGGCACTGTCCAACGCCGGCGCCGGCGGGGAGCAGGTCTGGAACCTGATCGTCACGGGTGCCTTCATCTCCATCCTGCCGCTCATCATCGCCTTCCTATCACTCCAGAAGTACTGGCAGGGCGGCCTTTCGCTCGGCTCGCTGAAGTAACCACCCACTCCGGCTCTGCCGCCCAGCCTCCCCATACCCGTTCCCGACCCGCGGCCGCTCCGCTGGTCCACCGACCCCGAAAGGGACCTCATGAACACGGCACACCTCACCCTCGATCCCCACTTCACGGTCGGGCCCATCAACCGCCGCCTCTTCGGCTCCTTCGTCGAACACCTCGGCCGCTGCGTCTACGACGGCATCTACGAGCCCGGGCACGCCACGGCCGACTCCGAAGGGTTCCGTGAGGACGTCATCGCCCTCGTCCAGGAGCTCGGCGTCTCGGCGATCCGCTACCCGGGTGGAAACTTCGTCTCGGGCTTCCGCTGGGAGGACAGCGTCGGCCCCCGCGAGGACCGGCCCGTCCGGCTCGACCTCGCCTGGCACTCCACCGAAACCAACCAGGTGGGCCTCCACGAGTTCTCCTCATGGCTGGAGAAGGTCGGCAGCGAATTCATGCTCGCAGTGAACCTCGGGACCCGCGGCACCCTCGAAGCGCTCGACCTGCTCGAGTACACGAACATCGACAAGGGAACCGCGCTCGCGGACCGCAGGATGGGCAACGGCAAGGCGGATCCGTTCGGGGTGAAGATGTGGTGCCTTGGCAACGAGATGGACGGCCCGTGGCAGCTCGGCCACCGGTCCGCCGAGGACTACGGCAAGCTCGCGTCCCAGACCGCAAAGGCGATGCGCCAGCTCGACCCCTCGGTGGAGCTCGTCGCCTGCGGCTCCTCGAGCGCGGCCATGCCCACCTTCGGCGAGTGGGAGCGGACGGTCCTCACCCACGCCTACGACGACGTCGACTACATCTCCTGCCACGCCTACTACGAGGAGAAGAACGGCGACCTCGGCTCGTTCCTTGCCTCCGCCGTCGACATGGACCGCTTCATCGAGTCCGTCGTCGCGACGGCGGACCACGTCAAGGCGGTCCGCGGAAGCACCAAGACCATCAACATCTCCTTCGACGAATGGAACGTCTGGTACATCGAGCGCTACCACGGCGTGGACAAGATCGAGGGCATCGACAACTGGCCGGTGGCGCCGAGGCTGCTCGAAGACCGCTACTCCGTCGCGGACGCCGTCGTCTTCGGCAACCTCCTGATCTCCCTGCTCAAGCACGCGGACCGCGTCACTTCCGCCTCCCTCGCGCAGCTCGTGAACGTGATTGCCCCCATCATGACCGAGCCGGGCGGGCCGGCCTGGCGCCAGACAACCTTCTACCCCTTCGCCCTCACCTCCCGGCTGGCCCAGGGGTCGGTGCTCGAGGTCAAACTCAACGCCGGCACCTATGACACGGCGGTCTACGGCAACGTGCCGCTTGTCGATGCGGTGGCAACCCACGACGCTGATGCCGGAACGGCCGCGGTCTTCCTGGTCAACCGGTCGCAGACCGAGGAAGCCACGGTCACCATCGACGCGGCGGGTCTTGAGTCCCTCCGGCTCGTCGACGCACAGACCCTCTCGGACGACGACGTCTATGCGGCCAATACCCTTGCGGAGCCGGAGCGGGTGGGCCTGGCGCCCAACAGCAGCGCGTCCCTCTCGGGCGACACAATCACAGTGACGCTGCCCCCGGTGTCCTGGACAGCGCTGTCCCTGGCGCGATGACCACCGGTCCGGACGGAGGCGGGCCCCGCGGCGCCGGTGCCGCCCCGGAGGGGTGCTCAGTCCCGCCGCCGTGCAGTAGCGTGTCGACAATGACGGAAAGCAATTCCGGAGAAGCGGTGCGCCCGGACCGCGCCGCGAACATCCGGGACGTCGCCCGCGCCGCGGGGGTCTCCCATCAGACGGTCTCGCGGGTGATCAACGGTCACCCGAGTCTGCGGGAGGAAACCCGGCAGCGCGTGGAGCGGGCGATGGAACAGCTCGCGTTCCGCCCCAACCGTGCGGCCCGCACCCTCGTGACCAGCAGGTCCCGGATCCTCGGGGTGCTCGTGTCCCACCGCCTCGAATACGGACCCGCGGCGAGCCTGCAGGCCATTGAGGAGGCTGCGGCCGCCGCCGGCTACTCCGTCGATATCGCGAACCTCGAACGGACGGACCACGCCTCGATCACGGCGGCCCTGGACCGTCTCATGGACCATGCGGTAGAGGGCCTGGTCATCCTCGCGCCCCAGTCCCGGTCCCTCAAGGTGATTGAGGATCTCGCGATCCGGCTGCCCTTCGTCACCGTTCATTCGACCGGACGCTTCTCCGACCACCGCCTGTCGGTGGACCAGCTGGCGGGAGCGCGCCTTGCGACGCGGCACCTGTTGGAGCTGGGCCACCGCAGGGTCCTCCATCTGGCCGGACCGGAAGGGTGGGTGGAGTCCGCGGCGAGGCTGCAGGGCTACCGGGAGGAAATGGCCGCCTGGCAGGTCGAGCCCCTCCAGGCGCCGGAGGGCGACTGGACCGCCGAGTCGGGATACCGCGTGGGGAGGAGCCTGATTGAGGGGCGCGGCTTCAGCGCCGTGTTCTCCTCGAATGACCAGATGGCCCTCGGGATCATCCATGCGCTCGTCGAGGCCGGGCTTACGGTCCCGGGCGACGTGAGCGTCGTGGGGTTCGATGACACCCCCGAATCGGCCCACTACCTGCCGCCGCTGACGACCGTGCGCCAGGACTTTCCCGAGCTGGGGAGGCGCTGTGTCGCGGCCCTGTTGGGGATGCTCGGCGGCGCGCCGGCGCTGCCCCAAAGCGATGTCGCCCCCGAACTGGTGGTGCGCCGCTCCACGGCTGCTCCGCCCGGCTGAGGCGGGGACCCGGGCAGCCAGCCCGTCTCCTGCCGCATCGCCGAATCCGCGTTACCAAAGCGTTATCAAAACCAGTCCCCGTCGCCCCGACGCGTAGGTGTAACGTGTCACACACGGATGTGACCGTTCACATTGGCGTCGGAGCGGCTGATACCAGTTCTCCAGACACTTTTGAAAGACAATGAGGTTTTCTCAGTGAGCGAAGCTTTTAACCCTCCCTCAATGCAGCACCCGGCGCCGGGCCCCTCCGGGAACGGGCCCGCCCACGGCCCGAAATACGTGATCGGTATCGACTTCGGCACGCTCTCCGGGCGCGCCGTCGTGGTGCGCGTGAGCGATGGCGCCGAGGTCGGCTCGGCAGTCACCGAATACCCGCATGCCGTCATGGACACGGTCCTTACCGCCAGCGGCGCACCGCTTCCCCCCGACTGGGCGCTGCAGGTGCCCGCGGACTACGTCGAGGTGCTCCGCACCGCCGTCCCCGCAGCGGTGCGCGACGCCGGCATCTCACCCCAGCACGTCGTCGGCGTGGGGACGGACTTCACTGCCTGCACGATGATTCCGACCACCGCCGACGGGACGCCGCTCAACGAACTGCCAGGCTACGCCTCCCGCCCCCATGCCTACGTCAAGCTGTGGAAGCACCACGCCGCACAGGGGCAGGCCGACCGCATCAACGAACTCGCCCGGCAGCGCGGTGAAACCTGGCTGCCCCGGTATGGCGGGCTGATCTCCAGCGAATGGGAGTTCGCGAAGGGGCTGCAGCTCCTCGAGGAGGACCCCGAGCTCTACTCCCGCATGGACCACTGGGTCGAGGCGGCCGACTGGATCGTCTGGCAGCTGACCGGCCGCTACGTCCGCAACGCCTGCACCGCCGGCTACAAGGGCATCCTGCAGGACGGCGCCTACCCCACCCGGGAGTTCCTCGCGGCGCTGAACCCGGACTTCGCCTCCTTCGCCGAGGACAAGGTGGAGCACCCCATCGGTGCACTCGCCTCCGCCGCCGGGACCCTCTCGGCAGAGGCCGCGGGATGGACCGGGCTGCCTGAGGGTATCGCGGTCGCCGTCGGCAATGTGGACGCCCACGTCACGGCGCCCGCGGCGCAGGCCACCGACCCCGGGCAGATGGTCGCCATCATGGGAACCTCGACCTGCCACGTAATGAACTCCGAGGCGCTCCGGGAGGTGCCCGGGATGTGCGGCGTCGTCGACGGTGGGATCGTCGAGGGGCTGTACGGCTACGAGGCCGGCCAGTCAGGGGTGGGAGACATTTTCGCCTGGTTCGTCGCGAACCAGGTTCCCGCCGACATCTCCGCGGAGGCGGAACGAATCGGGCTCAGCGTGCACGAGTACCTAACCGAGCAGGCCCGGCACGACCCCGTCGGCGCCTCGGGCCTGATCGCCCTCGACTGGCACTCCGGCAATCGGTCGGTCCTCGTTGACCACGAGCTCTCCGGCCTGGTCGTGGGGCTGACCCTCGCCACCGCACCGCACGAGGTGTACCGGGCGCTCCTCGAGGCGACGGCTTTCGGAACCCGTAGGATCGTCGAGGCCTTCAACGACTCAGGCGTCCCTGTGACCGAATTCGTGGCGGCGGGTGGGCTCATCCGGAACTCCTTCCTGATGCAGACCTACGCGGACGTGCTGAATCTGCCCATCTCCGTCATTGGAAGTGCCCAGGGGCCGGCACTCGGCTCCGCCATCCATGCCGCCGTCGCCGCGGGAGAGTACCCGGACATCTCCGCAGCCGCCCGGGCGATGGGCCGTCTGCAGCGCGCCGCGTACACCCCCGATCCCGGGAGGGCCGAGGCCTACACCGCGCTGTACGCCGAATACCGGGAGCTGCACGACTACTTCGGCCGCGGCGGCAACAATGTGATGCGCCGGCTCAAGGCGATGCGGCGCTCCGCCCTTTCGGCTTCTCCGGTGCAGGCGGTGTCGGCATGACCGGCAACAGTGCCGCCCTAGAGGAGGCGATCGCCCGCACCCGCCAGGAGGTCGCCGACCTGCACGCCGAACTGGTCCGTTATGGGCTGGTCGTGTGGACCGGCGGCAACGTCTCCGGCCGCGTGCCCGGGGCAGACCTGTTCGTCATCAAGCCCAGCGGCGTCGGCTACGAGGACCTGTGCGCCGAAAACCAGATCCTGTGCACCCTCGACGGCTCCGTCGTCGCGGGCACCGCCGGATGTGAACGTTCACCCTCAAGCGACACCGCGGCCCACGCCTATGTCTACCGGCATCTTCCGGAGGTCGGCGGGGTGGTCCACACCCACTCGCCCTACGCCACCGCCTGGGCGGCCCGCGGCGAGGCGATTCCCTGCGTCCTCACGGCAATGGCCGACGAGTTCGGCGGAGAGGTGCCGGTCGGCCCCTTCGCCGTCATCGGCGATGATTCCATCGGCAGGGGCATCGTCGAAACCCTGGCGGGGCACCGCTCCCGGGCCGTGCTGATGAAGAACCACGGCCCTTTCACCATCGGCAAGGACGCCCGCGACGCCGTCAAGGCCGCCGTCATGCTCGAGGACGTCGCCCGCACCGTGCACCTCTCCCGCCAGCTGGGGGAGCCCGCAGCCATCGCCGACGCCCACGTCGATTCGCTCTTCGAGCGCTACCAGAACGTCTACGGTCAGCCCGCCGCGCAGGCCCCAACCCAGGCAGGAGCCACCCGATGACCTCCCTTCGCACCACCCTCGACAGCTACGAAATCTGGTTTCTCACCGGCAGCCAGGACCTCTACGGGGAAGAGACCCTTGCCCAGGTGGAGGTGCAGTCCCAGGAGATCGTGAAGATCCTCAACGACTCCGGGCTGCCCGTGGAGATCGTCTGGAAGCCGACCCTCAAGGACTCGGATTCGATCCGCAGGATGGCCCTTGAGGCCAACGCGGCCGACAACGCCATCGGCGTCGTTGCCTGGATGCACACCTTCAGCCCCGCCAAGATGTGGATCACGGGCCTGGACGCGCTGCGCAAGCCGCTGCTCCACCTCCACACCCAGATCAATGTCGCCCTGCCCTGGGCCGAGATCGACTTCGACTTCATGAACCTCAACCAGGCCGCGCACGGCGACCGTGAGTTCGGATACATCCAGTCGCGGCTCGGCGTTCCCCGCAAGACCGTCGTCGGGCACGTCACCAATCCGTCGGTCACCGATCAGGTCTCCAGCTGGCAGCGCGCCTGCGCCGGCTGGGCCGCGGTGCACGGGCTGAAGGTGGCCCGCTTCGGTGACAACATGCGCTACGTCGCCGTCACCGAGGGGGACAAGACCGAGGCCGAGCTGCGCTTCGGCGTCTCGGTCAACACGTGGGGCGTCAACGACCTCGTGGAGGTGGTCGACGCCCAGCCTGAGCACCTCATCGACGAGCTCGTTGCCGAATACGAGGAAAGCTACCACGTGGCACCTGAGCTGCGGCGCGGCGGCGACCGCCACGAGTCCCTGCGCTACGGCGCCCGCCTCGAGCTGGGCCTTCTCTCCTTCCTCGAGGCCGGCGGATTCGGTGCGTTCACGACAAGTTTCGAGGACCTCGGGGGACTGCGGCAGCTCCCCGGCCTCGCGGTCCAGCGGCTCATGGCCAAAGGCTACGGCTTCGGCGCCGAAGGCGACTGGAAGACCGCGGTCCTGGTGCGCGCCGCGAAGGTCATGGGTGCGGGCCTGCCCGGCGGCGCTTCGCTGATGGAGGACTACACCTACCACCTCGTTCCGGGGGAGGAGAAGATCCTCGGCGCCCACATGCTCGAGATCTGCCCCACCCTGACGACGGCGCGTCCCTCCCTTGAGGTGCACCCCCTGGGCATCGGCGGCCGGGAGGACCCCGTGCGGCTCGTGTTCGACACGGACCCCGGGCCCGGCGTCGTCGTCGCCCTCTCCGACATGCGCGACCGCTTCCGGCTCACCGCCAACGCCGTCGACGTCGTACCCCCGGACGCGCCGCTGCCGAACCTTCCGGTTGCCCGCGCGGTCTGGAAACCGGCACCGGACCTCGCTACCTCGGCCGCAGCCTGGCTCAGCGCAGGCGCCGCCCACCACACGGTGCTCAGCACGGCGGTGGGCCTGGGGGTCTTCGAGGACTTCGCCGTGATCGCCGAGACCGAACTCCTGCGCATCGACGACTCGACGACCCTCCGGGAATTCCAGCGTGAACTGCGCTGGAACGCGGCCTACTACCGGCTCGCCTCAAAACTGTAAATCCACGCAGCAACCCGGGCGATGGCGCCCGGGCCGACGAAAGGGAACCCCTATGAACAAGAACTTCCTCAAGGGCATCGCCGCAGCCGGCATGCTCGCTCTCAGCCTGAGCGCCTGCGGCGGCAGCCGTGGTGCGGACGCCGGAGCAGAAGGCGGCGAAGGCTCGAACGAAGGCGCCAAGATCGGCGTCGCGATGCCCACCCAGCAGTCAGAACGCTGGATCGCTGACGGTGAGAACGTCAAGAGCCAGCTCGAGGAACTCGGCTACGAGGTTGACCTCCAGTACGCGAACGACGACATTCCCACTCAGGTCTCCCAGATCGAAAACATGATCAACGGCGGGGCGAAGGCCCTCGTCATCGCCTCGATCGACGGCACCACCCTCACCAGCGTCCTCGACACCGCCGAATCCCAGGACATCCCCGTCATCGCCTACGACCGCCTGATCAACGGTTCGGACACGGTTGACTACTACACGACGTTCGACAACTTTGAGGTCGGCGTTCAGCAGGCGACCTCCCTGCTGACCGGGCTCGGCGTCCTCGACGAAAACGGCGAGGAGACCGGCGAAAAGGGGCCCTTCAACGTCGAGCTCTTCGCCGGAAGCCCCGACGACAACAACGCCACCTTCTTCTGGGACGGCGCGATGGAAGTCCTGCAGCCCCACCTCGACAGCGGCGTGCTGAGCGTTCCCAGCGGCCAGACCGACTTCGAGCAGGCTGCTATCCTGCGCTGGCTCCCCGACACCGCCCAGGACCGCATGGAGGACCTGCTCACCGTTGGCGAAGGCAAGCGCCTCGACGGCGTCCTCTCGCCCTACGACGGCCTCTCCATCGGCATCATCTCCGCCCTGACCTCCGGCGGGTACTCCAAGGACGACCTCCCCGTGGTCACAGGGCAGGACGCCGAGGTCGGCTCGGTGAAGTCCATCATGGCCGGCGAGCAGTACTCGACGATCTTCAAGGACGTCCGGGAGCTCGGCAAGCGCGCCGTCACCATGGTCGATTCGCTGATGAAGGGCGACGAGCCGGAGGTCAACGACGAGGAGACCTACGACAACGGCGAGAAAATCGTGCCCTCCTACCTGCTCGAATCGGAGGTCGTCACCAAAGACAACTACGAGAAGAGCCTGATCGAAACCGGCTACTACACCGAAGACGACCTGAAGTAGGCACGGCCTGAAGCAAGCACGGCCTGAAGCAAGCACGGCCTGAAGCAAGCACGGCGCCGGGCGGCGGTACTGCCGCCCGGCCTGCTGTGCAGCACATCGATTACTCCAACTTCCAAAGGACGCTCAATGACCGAGCACATTCTTGAGATGCGTGGGATCAGCAAGACCTTCCCCGGGGTCAAGGCCCTCTCCGACGTGAACCTGGCGGTGTCGCGGGGCGAGGTCCATGCGATCTGCGGTGAGAACGGCGCCGGCAAGTCGACCCTCATGAAGGTGCTGTCCGGCGTCTACCCGCACGGCACCTACGAGGGCGATATCAGCTTCGACGGTAAAGCGGTCTCCTTCAAGGACATCAAGGACAGCGAACACAGCGGTATCGTGATCATTCACCAGGAGCTGGCGCTGTCGCCCTACCTCTCCGTGGCCGAGAACATCTTCCTCGGCAATGAGCGCTCAAGTCGGGGTTTCATCGACTGGAATGAAACCAATGTCGAGGCGGCCAAGCTGCTCAAGCGCGTCGGGCTGACGCTCAATCCGGTGGTGCGGGCCGGTGATATCGGGGTCGGCAAGCAGCAGCTCGTGGAGATTGCCAAGGCGCTCTCGAAAAACGTGAAGCTGCTCATCCTCGATGAACCGACCGCGGCGCTCAACGACGAGGACTCGGCACACCTGCTGGGCCTGGTGAAGGGGCTGCGCGATGAAGGGGTCACCTCCATCATCATCAGCCACAAGCTCAATGAGATTCGCGCCATTGCCGACTCCGTGACTATCCTGCGCGACGGCAGGACCATCGAGACGCTGAGCCTGCATGACGGTTCGGTCACCGAGGACCGCATCATCAAGGGCATGGTCGGCCGCGAGCTGAAGAACCGCTACCCCGAGCGCACGCCCTCGATCGGGGCCGAGATCCTTCGGGTCGAAGACTGGACCGTACACCACCCGCAGGAGCACTCACGGGTCGTGGTGGACCGCGCCAACCTCAGCGTGCGGGCGGGCGAGATCGTCGGCATCGCAGGCCTCATGGGCGCCGGGCGGACCGAACTTGCGATGAGCATCTTCGGGCGCAGCTACGGCTCGAACATCACCGGGAAGCTGTACAAGGGCGGGAAGGAAATCTCCGTCCGCACGGTGAGCGAGGCCATCCGCCACGGCATCGCCTACGCCACCGAGGACCGCAAGCGCTACGGGCTGAACCTCCTCGACGACATCAAGCGCAATATCTCCGGCGCCGCGCTGGGCAAGCTCGCCCGTCGCGGCTGGGTCGACAGCGGACGCGAAGCGGTCGTGGCCGGGGGATACCGGTCCTCGATGAACATCAAGGCACCCTCGGTCACCTCCGTGACGGGGAAGCTCTCGGGAGGGAACCAGCAGAAAGTGGTGCTCTCCAAGTGGATGTTCGCCGATCCGGATGTGCTCATCCTCGATGAGCCCACGCGCGGGATCGACGTCGGCGCCAAGTACGAGATCTACACGATCATCAATTCGCTCGCGGCCCAGGGCAAGGCGGTGGTCGTCATTTCCTCGGAGCTGCCGGAACTGCTTGGCATCTGCGACCGCATCTACACCCTCGCCGAGGGCTCCATCACCGCCGAGGTACCGATCGGCGAGGCGACACCCGAGCTCCTCATGCAGCACATGACAAAGGAAAAGGACTGAACCCCATGGCTTCGACCCTTACCGACGCCGCTCTCAAGCCCGCGGCGCCCACACTGACCGATGCGGGAAGGTTCCTTGCGAGCAGGCTCCGGCAGATCGGCATCTTCGTAGCGCTCCTGGTGATCGTCACGCTGTTCCAGCTGCTGACCGCCGGCAAGCTGCTGCAGCCGGACAACGTCTCCAACATCATCGTGCAGAACAGCTACATCCTGCTGCTCGCGATCGGCATGGTGATGATTATCGTCGCCGGGCATATCGACCTCTCCGTGGGTTCGGTCGCCGCATTCGTGGGAGCCATGTCGGGCATCATGATCCAGGACTGGAACATGCCCTGGTGGCTCGCCTTCACCGCCTCGCTGGTCATCGGCGGCCTCGTCGGGGCGTGGCAGGGTTTCTGGGTCGCCTATATGGGGATCCCCGCCTTCATCGTGACCCTCGCGGGGATGCTCGTTTTCCGCGGGCTCACGCAGATCACTCTCGAGAACCGGCGGATCACGGGGTTCCCCGCCGAGTACCGGCAGCTGGGTGGCGGGTTCCTCTTCCCCGGGCTCTTCCCGGCCGACACGAACATCCTCGACTGGACCACCGTAGGCCTCGGTCTCCTCGCAGCGGGGCTGCTCATCGGCAGCCAGCTGCGCGGAAGGGCGACGCGCGCCAAGCTGAAGCTCGATGACGAGCCGATGGCCTGGTTCGCGACGAAGCTGGCCTTCGGCGCCGTCGTCATCCTCGGCCTGACCTACCTGCTGGCCAGCTCGCGCAGCGGAACCCCCATCGTCCTCGTGGTGCTGGGACTCTTGGTGGTGACCTACAGCGCAGTGATGGGCAACAGCGTCTTCGGCCGCCACATCTACGCCCGGGGCGGCAACCTCCAGGCAGCACAGCTCTCGGGGGTCAACACCAAGAAGATCGACTTCTACCTCTTCGTGAATATGGGGGTGCTCGCCGCGCTGGCGGGGCTGATCTTCACGGGCCGCCTCAACTCGGCCGGTCCCGGTGCCGGAAACCTCTTCGAGCTCGACGCGATCGCCGCAGCCTTCATCGGCGGGGCAGCGGTCACCGGAGGGGTTGGAACGGTGATCGGCGCCATCACGGGCGGGTTGATCATGGGCGTGCTCAACAACGGCATGTCCCTGCTCGGGGTGGGAAGTGACTACCAGCAGTTCATCAAGGGAATGGTGCTCCTGCTGGCCGTTGGCTTCGACGTCTTCAACAAGCGGCGTGCATCGAGCGCACTCAAATAAAAAAACCGGTGGACCGCGTAACCTTTCCGGTCTCGCCGACGATTACCTGTGTGTAAGTGCCGCACCGAGGCTTATCCCCCATTGGGTCTCGGTGCGGCCTTTCTTCTTTTGAGGGGACCGGTCCCCCGGCCGTCCGACCGGCCGGTACAACCCGGCGGATGCCTCCTACCCCGCCCAGGCCAACCAATGCGGAACGTTCTTCCTTCCGCCCAGCGCGACGCGCCCGCCGAAGCGCGGCAGGCCTTCCACCCCCCTGCCGTACCCAGCGGATAAGCTGACCTCTCCACCCACCTTTCGCGAGGAAATCCATGGTTCGCATGCTGCCCGACGAAGCGCTCGCACGCGCTCAGAAGGGGGACCCGGCAGCCTTTGAATGGATCTACTCGCAGCTCAGCCCGCTCGTGCTCGGTTACTTCTCGGGCCGGGGTGCCGAGGATCCCGAAGGCCTGACCCAAGAGGTCTTCCTCACGGTCTTCACCAAGCTCACATCGCTTCAGGGCGGGCCGGGGGCGCTGCGGACGTTCGTCTTCTCGGTCGCCCATGCCCGGTGGGTCGATGAGGTCCGCAGGAGGGCGCGCGGCCCCCTGCTGACCGGGTACGAGCCCGACGCCGATTCCCGCACCAGCGCGTCGGCCGAATCCGTGGCACTCGACCGGTTCGGTGAAGGCAATATCGAGGAACTCCTCACGGCGCTCAAGGACGAGCACCGGGAGGTCCTGCTGCTGCGCATCGTTGCCGGGCTTTCGCTTGAGCAGGTCGGGGACGTCATGGGCAGGTCGACAGGCTCGATCAAGCAGCTACAGCGGCGGGGACTGCTCCGTCTGAAGGAACTTGTGGAACTCAACCAGAAAGAGGCGTCATGACGGCGGGCAAGCCACCGGCCGATGACGAGCGCCTTTCCCAGCTGTTCGATGAGGCAGCGCTGCCCGTTGCCCCGGAACTCCTCGGCGTGCTGGGGTGCGTGAAGAGCCTGGGGGACCGGCCGGTTCCCGCTCCGGGAGCGGACCTTCTTGCCTTTTTTGCTCCAGCGGATGCACCGGACCGCGGACGCCGGAAGCGGCTGCGGGGTCCAATCATCGGCGGCACCCTCGCGGTGTCGATGGGCTTGGGCATGTCCGGCGTGGCCGCCGGGCCGGGCACCTTCGCGGACGACCTCGGCAGCGCGGTCCATTCCGTTCTGGGCGGGCCGGGCGGAACGGCGGCGGGCCGCGCACCCATTGACCCCGCGCAGCCGCCGTCTCCATCGGACCTGCAGGGCATCGCCGGGCCTGAGGGCGGCACGGCGTCCCAGGACGCTGCCGATCGAAGCGGATCTACCGATGCAGCGGGGTCGACGGCGACGGACGTGACCGGAGTCATCGGGCAGACCGGCGCGGAAGGCGCAGGCACCGCCGGAGCGACTGCAGCCACCGAACCAGAGACTAGATCGGCACGCCCCTCCTCCGGTGGAGCCGGTGGAACGGGCGCCGACCGGGTCACCACCCCTGCAGCGGCGCCAGGCCGCCCGTCAGCGCTGGCGGGGCACCAGGGCAATTCCACACCGGGGCCGAAACCGGCGAAATCCCGGCCTGAGGAATCCACGTCGGAATCGCAGCCTGCGGTTTCTCAGCCTGCAGTTTCTCAGCCTGGAGTTTCCCAGCCTGCGGGATCCACGCCGGCGGACCTGTTACCACCCGGGACGAAGCCAGCGGGCCCGAGCCCGTCGAAGCCCAAGCCGACAAAGTCAAAGCCCGCCAAACCGCAGCCTGCTGGGCCGAAAAACGGACAAGGCACCGGACAAGGAGCCGGACCGGAGCCCGAGGCGCCCGGGGAGGCGCCGGAATGGGTGCGGAAACGCCCGGCCGGAGGAGATCCGGGCGCCGATCACCAGGCGGAGCCACAGACGCCGGCAGGACCGGAAAGCGGGGACGGGCTCGACCTGGATCCTCCGGCCTTGGACCTGGCTACGCCGGAGCGGGAGGTGGATCCATTCGAGCCGGAACTCCCGCCGGAACCAGCGCTGCTGTCCCCGTCGCCCTCGCCGTCGCCGGCGCCGCGGTCAGGTGAGGAGCTGCCGCTTCGAGGAGAGGACTCCGGTGTTGAACCCGGCGAGGTTCAATCCGCCGTGGAAGCGGGCGTGCTCGATCTTCAGGCAGCGGTCCATCACCACCGATAGCCCAGCGTCCTCGGCCCGCCGGGCCACGTCCTCATGCCAGGACCCCAACTGCAGCCACAGCGTTCGGGCTCCGACGTCGAGGGTTTCGTCGAGCACCGAGGGGAGGTCGTCGTGCTTGCGGAAGACGTCGACCACGTCTGGAACCTCCGGCAAGTCGGCAAGTGAGGCATATGCCGGCTGGCCGAGGATCTGAGTGGCCACGGGATTGACGAAGTACAGCCGGTAGGGCGACGAGGACTGAAGGTAGGTCGCCACAAAGTACGAGGCGCGCGAGGGCTTGTCCGAGGCCCCGACGATCGCCACCGACTTCGTGCCGCGCAGCAGGGCCAGCCGCTCCGGTGCGGAGGGGCCTTCCCACGTCCGCTCTGCCGCGCTCATGCCCCGACTCCTACTGCGCACGTCGGGGCCTGCCCGTCAGCGGAGTTCCCGGCGCCGCCCTCCGGAGGTACCTGCGGCAGGGAGGCGGAGCCATCGCGCTCGACGGCTTCGGTCAGTGCCTGGTCGAGGTCCCACAGGATGTCCTCGAGGTCCTCAAGGCCCACCGAGATGCGGACCAGGTCTTCCGGGATGCCCGCCGCGGCGAGCTGCTCGGGCGAGAGCTGCTGGTGGGTCGTCGAGCCGGGGTGGATCACGAGCGTGCGCGAGTCCCCAACGTTCGCCAGATGCGAGGCGAGCTGCAGCGCCTCGATGAACCGCTGACCGGCTTCGCGGCCGCCGCGGATGCCGAAGCTGAACACCGATCCCGGCCCCGAGGGTAGGTACCTTCCCGCCCGCCCGTGATGCGGGTGGCTGGGCAGCCCGGCGTAGTTGACGTAGGCGACGCGCGGGTCGGCCTGCAGCCATTCGGCGACGGCCTTAGCGTTTTTCAGGTGCTCATCGAGCCGCTGGGCAAGGGTTTCAACGCCTTGCAGCAGCTGGAAGGCGGACTGCGGTGACAGCGACGGTCCGATGTCGCGCAGCTGCTCGGTGCGCAGCTTGGTGAGGAAGCCGTATTCACCGAAGTTCGCCCACCACTGGATGTTCCCGTAGGAGGGAACGGGCTCGGTCATGCCCGGGAACTTGCCGTTGCCCCAGTTGAACTTCCCGCTCTCGACGACGACGCCGCCAAGGGTCGTCCCGTGGCCGCCGATGAACTTGGTGGCCGAGTGGATTACGATGTCCGCGCCGTGCTCGATCGGCCGGATCAGGTAGGGGGTGCTGAGGGTCGAATCGATGATCAGCGGCACCCCTGCGTCGTGGGCCACCGCCGCGAGGCCCTCGAGGTCCGCGATCTCGCCCGAGGGGTTGGCGATGACCTCCGCATAGACGGCCTTCGTGTTCGGCCGGATGGCGGCCGCATAGTCGGCCGGATCCGTCCCGGGAACGAAGGTCGTGTCGATACCGAAGCGCCGCAGCGTGACGTCGAGCTGGGTCACGGTTCCGCCGTACAGCTGGGAGGCGGCGACGATGTGGTCACCGGCCTGGCACAGCGCGGCGAAGGTGATGAACTCGGCACTCATGCCCGACGCCGTCGCCACCGCGCCGATGCCGCCCTCGAGGGAGGCGATGCGCTCCTCGAACGCCGCCACCGTGGGGTTGCCGATCCGGGAGTAGATATTGCCGTACTTCTGCAGCGCGAAGAGGCTGGCGGCGTCGTTGGTGTCCTTGAAGACGAACGACGTCGTCTGGTAGATGGGGACGGCGCGGGCGCCGTGCGCCGCGTCGGGGGTCCCGCCGGCGTGGAGCGCCCGGGTCCGGAATCCAAAGGTCCGCTCGGCCATCAGAGCCCTGCTTTCACGGTTGAGGGGGTGGGGAGGTGGAAGTCGACGCCGGCCCGATCCGCGAGGTCCGCCTCGAGCGAGCGGACGATCGGCAGGACATCCCGGCCGAACGCCTCGACCTCCTCCTGGAAGTGCAGGTAGCAGGTGAGCATCAGGTTCACACCCAGCTTCTTGTATTCGATGATCCGCTCGGCGATCTGCTCGGGCGTGCCGATCAGCTGGGTGCGGAAGCCGTCGTTGTACTGGATGAGGTCCTCGAAGCTGGAGTCCGCCCACATGCCCTTGCCGTCACGGGTGGCCGGGCCGGCCTCCTGGACCGCGTCCCGGAACCCCTCAACGGCCGGCCGGTGCGCCTTGGCGACAATTTCGCGGAGGGTCTCGCGGGCCTCCTTTTCGGAGTCCCGGGCGATCACGAACCCGTTGAGGCCGAAGCGAGGGTGCCGCCCGGCCGCGGCGGCCGAGGCCCGCACGCCGGCGATGTTCTCCCGGAAGCCCTCTAGGTCCTTCCCGTTGGAGAAGTACCAGTCGGCCACCCGGCCGGCGGTAGCCTGCGCCGCCGTCGAGTTTCCGCCGAAGAAGATCTCGGGGTGCGCTCGTCCGGGCACCTCGACGGGCGGCGGGCTCAGCGTGAAGTCGGTGATGTTGTAGTACTTTCCGGCCTGGCTATAGTGCTCCTGGGTCCACAGGCCGCGCAGGACGCGGATGAACTCCTCCGTGCGCACGTACCGTTCATCGTGCTCCAGCCAGGGGAGCCCGAAGCCGGTGAACTCGCTCTTCAGCCAGCCCGAGACGATATTGACCGCCGCCCTGCCGTTGGAGATGACGTCGGCGGTGATGATGAACTTCGCGAGCACCCCCGGATGCCACATGCCCGGGTGGACGGCCGCAATGACCTTGAGCTTCTCCGTCGCCGCGAGCAGGGCCAGGGAGAAGGCCGTGGCCTCGTGCTGCTTGTCGGCGCCGTAGGACGCCGCATACCGGGTCTGGGACAGCGCGTACTCGAACCCGGCGTCCTCGGCGATGCGCGCAAGTTTCCGGTTGTACTCAAAGTCCCAGCCGGTGCGCTGTTCGATCGTTGAGACGACGAGCCCGCCGCTCACGTTCGGCACCCAGTAGGCGAACTTCAGGGGTTGCGAAAAATCGGCAGTGCTCATTATTCCTCCATCGATTCTGGCGGTAGCACCCTACTGTCAGCGCTGTTGGCGCTGGCCAGGGTTGCTGCGGCGTCATAGAGCCAGATCTCTCGGCCGCTCGGGATGGTTCCCCCCGAGTCTGACAGGGACGCGGCGCAGGAACCAAGAAATGTGTCGTTGCGGGTCGCGGCATTGCAGGTAAGGTTTGCTCACGCGGACGATTCGAAGGAGCTGCCGGTGGAATTACGCAGGCTGGGGCTCGTGGTGCACGGGGGCAAGCGGCGGGCCATCGAGGCGGCGCGAGGGCTGACGGCCTGGGCCGGCGAGCACGGCATCGACGTCGCCGAGATCGACGTCTGGTCCCCGGACGAACATGGACACCTGAGGATCGAGCACTCCCCGCCCGGCACGTTCGACCTCGTCGTCACGATCGGCGGCGACGGGACGTTCCTGCGCGGGGTCGCGGTGGCGCAGGCCTCGAACTCCCCGATCCTGGGCGTCAACGTGGGCCGGGTGGGCTTCCTCACCGAGGTGGAACCGGAACACCTGATCGAAGCCCTGAACGCGGTCATGGCGAACGAGGCACTTGAAGAGCGTCGCCTCACCCTCACCATGCGCTCAAGCCGGCCGCTGCGGATACCCAAGGAACTCGGTGCGCTGCTCCACTATGAGCGGGGGCCGACGACGGAGCCGCCCGAGGTCCGAGCGGACGCCGCCCAGGAGACCGGCTGGGGCATCGGCATGGACGTCACCGCACTCAATGACGTCGTGTTCGAAAAACTGACCCGCGACCGGCAGGCCAGCGTGGCGGTCTACGTCGGGTCCCGCCATTTCGTCTCCTACTCGGCCGACGCGCTCATCATCGCCACGCCCACCGGTTCGACCGCCTATTCCTTCGCGGCGGGAGGCCCGGTGGTGTCGCCCCGGGCGCAGGTCCTGGTCTTCACCCCGGTCGCCGCGCACATGGTCTTCGACCGGAGCCTGATCGTCGCCGCCGATGAACTTGTCTCAGTGCGGGTGCTCGAACGCAGCGGACAGGTCTCGATGTCCATCGACGGCCGGATCGTTGGAGTCCTCGACCCGGGGGACTGGGTGTCGGTCTACGCCCGGCCCACGGAGGTGCGGATGCTCCGGCTTCAGGAACCCGACTTCTTCGGCCGGGTCCGGGACCGGTTCGGCCTCGTCGATGCCGCGGCCGCGGCCGCCGACGGCGATTCGCCCGTGGCGCACATCCCCAGCACGCCCAAACCCGACGACATGAAACACGTGCACATCCCGACCCCGGCGCTTGAGGCGTGGACGTGGCCGCGGGCGGAGTCGTTGGACCGCTAGCCCCGCCGAGACTGCAGCTCACCACGCTTCAGCGCCGGTAGAGCGTGGTGAGCTGCAGTCTCGGCGGAAGGGATCGCCGGGGCGGGCGGGTTCATGGGGGAGGGATCGCCAGGGGAGTGCTCACCGGGGGAGGGGGCTCAGCGGCGGGCAGCGAGTGCCGCGGCAATGCCGGGCAGGCACTCCTCGTTCTGCAGGGAGGTCATGTCCCCCAGCGGACTGCCCTCGTACAGCTCGGACAGCACGCGGCGCAGGATCTTTCCCGAGCGCGTCTTGGGTACGTCCTTCACCACGACGACGGCGGAGGGCCGGGCGACCGGGCCGATCCGGGCCGCGACGTGCCGGCGCAGCGTTTCCTCGATGCCGGCCGTGCCAGCCGTGCCAGGCGCGGGCACCACGAAGACGGCGATGGCGTGGCCGGTGATCGGGTCGGCCACGGGGCAGACCCCGGCCTCGCTGACCAGCGGGTGGGCGACGAGGGCCGACTCGATCTCGATCGTCGAGAGCCGGTGCCCGGAGACATTGATGACGTCATCGACCCGGCCCAGGATCCAGGAGTCGCCGTCGTCGTCGTAGCGGGCGCCGTCCCCGGACAGGAACCAGCCCTGGCGGGCGAATCTGCGCCAGTACGAGTCCAGGTAGCGGCGCGGGTCGCCCCACACTGTGCGGGCCATCGCCGGGCCGGGACGGTCGACCACCAGCAGCCCCGGCACGCCAGGGGGCACGGTGGCGCCCTCCTCGTCAACGATGCGGGTGCCGACGCCGGGCAGAGCCCGGGCAGCGCACCCGGGCTTGAAGGCGGAGTCCGACGGGCTCGGGGAGAGGACGGCGGCGCCGGTCTCGGACTGCCACCAGGTGTCGACCACCGGCACGGTACCCCGGCCGAGCTGGTCCCGGAACCAGTGCCACGCCGCCGGGTTGACGGCCTCACCGACAGTGCCGAGGACGCGGATGCTCGAGAGGTCGTAGGAGTCCGGGACGCCGCCGGGGAACCAGGAGCGAAGCGCACGCACCAGCGTGGGCGCGGTGTAGTAGCTGGTGACCCGGTAGCGTTCGATGATTTCGAAGTGCCGGCCCGGGTGCGGGGTGTCCGGTGTCCCCTCGAAGAGGACCTGCGTGGCGCCGTTGGACAGCGGCCCGTACAGCACGTAGGTGTGGGCCGTCACCCAGGCGAGGTCCGCGGTGCACCAGTGGACCTCGCCTGGGTGACGGCCGCCCTCCGGCGGGCCGAAGAGGTGCTGGAAGCTCCAGGACGCCTGGGTCAGGTAGCCGCCCGAGGTGTGGAGGAGCCCCTTGGGCCGGCCGGTGGTACCCGAGGTGTACATGATGAACAGCGGGGTTTCGGCGTCGAACGCTTCGGCGGCATGCTCCGGCGGGGCGGCCGCGAGGGCCTCCTGCCAGTCGACGTCGCGGCCGGCGGTCCAGGCGATGTCCGAGCCGGTGCGCCGGACCACGAGCACGGAGTCGAGACCCGCGATTCCTTCGACCGCAGCGTCCGCGATGTCCTTGACCGGGACGGCGGTTCCGCGGCGGAACTGGCCGTCGCTGGTGATGAGCAGTTTCGCCCCGGTGTCCTGCACCCGGAAGCGCAGAGCCTCTGCGGAGAACCCGCCGAAGACGAGGGAGTGGACCGCGCCGATCCGGGCGCAGGCGAGGGCGGCGACGACCGTCTCCACGAGCACCGGAAGGTAGATCACGACCCGGTCCCCCTTGCAGATGCCCAGGGCCAGCAGGGCGTTGGCCGCCCGGCTCACCTCCTCGAGCAGTTCGGCATAGGAGACGCTCCGGCGGTCCCCCGGCTCGCCCTCGAAGTGAAGGGCCGTCCGGTCGCCGTAGCCGGCGGCAACATGCCGGTCGACGCAGTTGGCGGCGACATTGAGGCGGCCGCCGGCGAACCACTCGATCCGCGGCACCGAGAGCTCGCCGTCCGGGCCCGGCCGCGCCGGGTCGAAGGTGTGCGCTGTGTGCCAGCCCGCCTCCCAGTCCAAGCGCCGGGCCTGCTCCTCCCAGAACCGGATGCGGTCGGTGTCGGAATCCAGGTCCAGGTCCAGGTCCAGATCCACATTCAGATCCGGGTCCGGGTCCGCCGCCGCGACGGCCTGGGGGTCGATCGCGCTCACGCCCACCGCCGCACCGCCCAGCGCTGGGCGAGGCCCAGGAGGGCGTCGGTGGTTTTGCCCAGGAGGGCGAGGAGCACAATGGCCAGGAAGATCCGATCGACCCTGCCGTTGTTCTGCGAGTCGCTCAGCAGCCAGCCCAGGCCCATCGAGGCCGCGATCAGTTCGGCGGCGACGAGGAACAGCCAGGACTGGGCCAGGGCAAGGCGCAGTCCGGAGAACACCGCCGGGATAATGGCGGGCAGCTGGACGGTGGTGAGGAGCCGGAACCCGGTGAGTCCGAAGGCCCGACCGGCCTCGACGAGGTTCCGGTCGACGTGGCGCAGTGCGAGGGACACCGTCGTGAAGACCGGGAAGAACGCTCCGATCAGGATCAGCGTGACCTTCGAGTCCTCGTTGATGCCGATCCAGAGGATCAGCAGCGGAACCCAGGCCAGCGACGGGACGGCGCGCACGGCGCCGATCGTGGGGCCGAGGAGGGCGTCCGCCGTGCGGGAGAGCCCAAGCACCGCCCCCGCGGTCAGGCCGAGCGCGGCTCCGGCGGCGAAGCCCAGCAGGACGCGCTGGGTGCTGATGCCGAGGTGGACGCCGAGTTCGCCGCGCTCGAGAAGCTCGGCCCCGGCGGCCGCGACGGCGCCCGGCGGGGGCAGCTGGACGGCGCTGAAGGTCCCCGTCACGGAGCTCAGCTGCCAGGCGCCGAGCAGCAGCGACGGGACGATCAGCCCCAGTAGGGCACCCCGCACCCGCCGGGCGCTGCCGGAGCCGCGGTTCCTTGACCGCGGCGCCGCCACCGTGGTGGGCGCTGTCATGAGGAGGCCCCGACGGCGGAGGCGTCGGCCTTCTTCACCAGGGAGTCATCGAACAGGGAGTCCAGGGCCGTATTGACCTGCTCCCGGGAGCTGACATCCCCCGACTCGACAAAGACCGGGCCGATCTTTTCGAGGACCTCCCGCTGCGCGTCACCGGGTACGGGATCCACGTCGAGGTTGGTGCGTTCAAGGATTACCGAGTTGGCGACCGCCGGGTCGATCGCGGCGACCTCCGCGAGGATCGCCGCAGTGTCCTCGGGGTTCTCCGAGGCCCACTCGCGGGCCTTTTCATAGGCGTTCACCACGGTCTGCGCGACGTCGGGCTTTTCCTCGAGGAAGCTCTCGGTGGCGTTGAGGAACCCGTAGCTGTTGAAGTCGATGTTTCGGTAGAACAGTTCGGCGCCGTCCTGTTCGGCCGCCGCCATAATGGGGTCAAGTCCCGACCACGCGTCCACGGCGCCGTTGGCGAGGGCCGCCCGGCCATCGGCGTGCTGAAGGTTCTGCACCGTCACCTCGGACGGATCAACTCCCGCGGATTCGAGGGCCTGGAGCAGGAAGAAGTAGGGGTCGGTGCCCTTGGTGGCCGCGACCGACTTGCCGCGAAGGTCCTCCACCGCGGTGATGCCCGAATCGGCGGAGGCGACGAGCGCCGCCCACTCCGGCTGCGAGTAGATCTCGATGGTCTTGATCGGTGAACCGTTGGAGCGTGCGAGCAGCGCCGCCGACCCTGCTGTGGATCCGACGTCGATGGCCCCGGCCCGCAGGGCCTCGTTGGCCTTGTTTGAGCCCAAAGACTGGACCCAGTTCACGGTGATGTCCTGGTCGGCGAGCTCCTCCTCAAGCCAGCCCTGTTCCTTGATTACGAGGCTCAGGGGGTTGTAGGTGGCGAAGTCGATGTTCAGCGTACCGCCTGTCGTGGCGGCCTCGGCTGCGTTGCCGCCGGTGGCGGTGTTCTCTCCGGCCATGCACCCGCTGAGCCCCAGGGAAAGGGCTGCGGCAACGGAGGCGGTGCGGAGAAGGGTGAGACGGGTCATGGGGTTCCTTCGGTGAGGTGCGGGACTGGGGTGGGAGCGTGGGAGCGTGGGAGTGGAGGTGCGGCGCAGGGCCGCAGGCGGTGTGGCCTGAGGAGGGTAGAGCTGGATGAGGGTAGGGCTGGGGGTACGGCAGGGCCGTGCTCGGAGATGCGCGGGAAGAACCGGAGGGAGCCTGAGGCGGGCGGGTCAGTCCTGCGGGTCAGCCCCTGCCGGTCAGCCGGCAGTCAGTGCGCGGCGACGCCGAGCAGGGTGAGCAGGTGCCGGCGCAGCTCCGCCAGTTCGCGGGAGCTGCGGTCGCGGGGCCGGGCCCCGGGGACGGGGATCAGGTCCTTCACCGTCGAACCCGGTCCGTCACCGCTGCTGCCGAGCACAAGGATGCGGTCGGCGAGCTGGAGCGCCTCGTCGACGTCGTGGGTCACCAGCAGCACCGTTGTGGGCTGTGCCGCGTGGATCTCCAAGAGCAGGTCCTGCATCTTGAGGCGGGTCAGCGCGTCGAGGGCGCCAAAGGGTTCATCGAGCAGCAGGACGCCGGGGGTGCGGGCCAGGGCGCGAGCGAGCGAGGCCCGCTGGGCCATTCCTCCGGAAACCTCCCGGGGACGGTGCTTGGCAAAGCGGTCGAGGCCGACGAGCTTCAGCAGCTCGGCGACCTTGGCCTTGCCGGCGCTCGCACTCGAGGACTTGGGCAGGCCGATGGCGACATTGGCCTGCAGCGTGTGCCAAGGCAGCAGGCGGGGTTCCTGGAAGGCAACGGCGCAGCGCTCGTCGATGCCTCGGACTTCGGTGCCGTCGATCAGCACGCTGCCCGCGTCGGGGGTGTCGAGGCCCGCCGCGGCACGCAGGAGCGTCGATTTCCCGCAGCCGCTGGTGCCGAGGATGGCGAGGACTTCACCGGGCCGGATGTCCACGGTGACGTCCCGCAACACCACCCGCCGGTCGCTTGAGGTGCCGAAACTGCGACCTAAGCGGCTGAAGCTCACCTCAAGGGGCGGCCTGCGGCGCGGGTCGGTGGGTGTCGAAGATGCCAGAACAGCAGTCATAGAGGTCTCCATCGATCCTGGCAGTAGCACCCTACGGAACACGCCTTAGCCCGGCGCCTTTCGGCGCCCGGCACCCGCGGCCTGCTCCTTGTTATTGCCCGGTATCAGGGGGATACGGACAACCAGGGTTGCTGCGGCTTCATCGATCCAGGTCTCTCAGCCGCTCGGGATGGTCAAGCACCACTAAACGCCTCTCCCCGCAGAGGCGGCAAATTCTCCCCGTAATAAACAGACACGCGCCGGCCCGCTTGACGGCTCCCGCACCCGAGGGGTTCGCATAGGCTGAAGGCCACGGAAGGGAACGGTAACGGTGAAGCACTCCAATGATCCTGCGGTGATCCGGCGGCTCCTGAGCGAGCCGGGCCGGTGGGCCGTCGTCGGCCTCTCGAACAACCCGCGGCGGGTGGCGCTGGGGGTCTCCCGGTTCCTGATGGACCGGTTGGGCAAGGAGATCGTGCCCGTGAGCCTTAAGGGCGACGACGTGCACGGCCAGAAGGGTTATCGCACCCTCGGCGAGATCCCGGGCCCGATCGACGTCGTCGACTGCTTCGTGAACTCGTCCCGGGTCGGTGACGTGGTGGATCAGGCGATCGCCGTCGGCGCCAAGGCCGTGTGGCTGCAGCAGGGCGTCATCGACGAGGCGGCCGCGCAGCGCGCCAAGGACGCCGGGCTCGACGTCGTGATGGACACCTGCCCGGTCACCGAAAGTCCCCGTTTCGGACTCTGAGGGGGCCGCTCACATGCGCTGGTAGCGTGAGCGGACCATCAGGAACAGCCCGTAACAGATCAGGCCGACGGCGACAGCGCCGAGGATCCAGATGCCGAACGGCTGTCCGGCAAGGGTCTTCAGGGCTCCGTCTAGCCCAGTTGACTCCTCCGGGTTATTCCGGACAGTCGCCAGGATGAGCAGGAAGCCGAGAACCGCGAGGGCGACACCCTTGGCGATGTAGCCCACCCGGCCCAGGGTGACGACCGCCGAACCGGCCTCGCCGGAGGGAAGCCGGGAGAGATTCTTCTTGAACCGCTTGGTGACGCCGCTGTAGGCGAAGTAGCCGCCGGTGGCGAGCAGGCCCAGCCCGATGGCGATCAGCAGGACCGCTCCGGCGGGGTGGGACATCACTGAGGCGGTGGCCGACTGCGTCGACTGGCCGCTGTCACTCGTCCCGCCGAGGGCGTAGCGCCCGAAGGCCGCGCCGAGCGCCGCATACACGACCGCCGTCCCGCCGAACTTCAGCCGCTCCTTAGTCCGGTCATTGCCGCTGACCTGCTTGACGCCGAAGAAGACCTGGCTCAGCAGGAACAGCGCAAGGGCGATGCAGCCCAGGAAGCACGCCCACAGCAGGATCCTGCCTCCCGGTCCGCCGGCCAGCTGCTGCAGCGCCCCGCTCTGGTCGGCCTTGCCCGATCCGCCGGTGGCGATCCGTAGGGCGATAATGCCGATCAGCAGGTGAATCAGCCCCGCTGCGATATAGCCGGCCCGTGCGGCCAGCTGGAACCCCTTTGAGTCGGCAACGTCCTCGGCGGCGTCGGCCGCCTTCGTGGCCTGGCGTTTTGCCTCGCCCATGATTTCCTCCTGCACCGGTGTGTGGCACCATCCTCCCACCTTTGCCGACCTCCGGCGGTGCCGGTGGGGGAGCACTTGTCTGCGGCTAGGCTCAAAGCAGCGGCTCCCTCCGGCGGGCCGGACGGTAGTGCGAGACGGTGACGGGAGACGGTGGTGGGAGATGGGTGGATGGACGGGTTGAGCTACGCGGAGCAGGGCAGCACGGACCGCCCCTTCCCGGAGCCGATGACCGGCGGCTGGCCGGAGGGCTACCGGGTGGCGGTGGGGGCGTACCCGCTGGAGGCCGGGGACCCTGCCACTGCCTTCGAGGCCCTGGCCGAGGGAATCCTTACCTGGCAGCTGCACCGCGGTGCGGGCCTGCGGGTTGACACCGCCGCCCCGCGTGCCGTTCCCGGAGCGGAGGTCAGCACGGCGCTGGGGGTCGGTCCCTTCCGGCTGCCTGCCCCCAGCACGGTGCTGTGGTCCCGGGAGGTGCTGCGGGACGGCTCGGGCAGTCCGGTGCCGGGCCAGCGGGCGGGGTTCGGCTACGGCACGCGGACGGGCCACCCGGTGCGGGGCGAGGAGGGGTTCTATGCCGAGTTCACCCCGGAGGGGAAGCTGATCTTCCGGGTGAGTGCCTACAGCGTCCCGGCCTCAGCGTTCTACCGGCTCGGGGCTCCGGCGCTGCGGCTCGTGCAGCGGTACGTCACCGCCCGGTATGTGCGGGCGGCACGCGTGCTTGCCGGGCAGCGGTAAAGCGAGCAACGGGCAGCACCAAGCCAGAACCAGCAGCAGATAGGAAAGGCCGGGGCCGAGGCGTTTCCGCCCGGTCCCGGCCTTTCCTATGCTTTTAGCGCCCTGTCCTTAGGCGAAGTGCTTCGGCAGGGTTCCCTCGTGCGCTTCCTTCAGCTCGGCCAGCGGCAGGGTGAAGTGGCCCTGCACGTCGAGAGCGGATTTTTCGGTGTCCACGACGCCGATCCGGAGCGTCGGGTAGTTCCGGGCGGTGCACATGTCGTTGAAGCGCACCTCTTCGGAGCGGGGGACGCTGACGATCGCACGGCCCTGGCTTTCGCTGAACAGCGCGGTGAACGGATCGATGCCGTCGCGCTCGCACAGTTCGTCGATGCCGATGCGCGCCCCCACGCCGAACCGCAGTGCCGCCTCGGACAGGGCGGCGGCGAGGCCGCCTTCGGACAGGTCGTGGGCGGCGTCGATCATGCCGTCACGCGAGGAGTTGACCAGCACCGCGGCGAGGGTCTTCTCCGCCGCCAGGTCCACCACGGGCGGCGTGCCGCCGAGGTGGCCGCGCAGGTTGGCCCATTCGGATCCGTCGAGTTCGTTCCGCGTGGTGCCGAGCAGGTAGATGGCCTGCCCGTCCTCGCGCCAGCCGGAGGGGGTCCGGCGGGCGACGTCGTCGAACACACCCAGCACGCCCACCACGGGGGTCGGGTGGATCGCCACGCCCCCGGTCTGGTTGTAGAGCGAGACGTTGCCGCCGGTGACCGGCACGCCGAGCTCCTGGCAGGCATCGGCGAGTCCGCGGACGGTCTCGGCGAACTGCCACATCACCTCGGGGTCCTCAGGGGAGCCGAAGTTGAGGCAGTCGGTGACGGCCAGCGGCTTGGCGCCGGAGGTGGCGACGTTGCGGTACGCCTCCGCCAGGGCAAGGCGGGCGCCCTCGTACGGGTTCAGGTAGGAGTAGCGGCCGTTGGCATCGGTCGAGAGGGCGACGCCGAGGCCGGTTGCCTCGTCGACGCGGATCACGCCCGCGTCGTCGGGCATGGCCAGGGCGGTGTTGCCCTGCACGTAGCGGTCGAACTGGTTGGTGACCCAGTCCTTCGAGCACATATTGGGCGAGGACATCAGTTCGAGCACCGCGGCGCGCAGGTCCGGTGAGGAGCCCTTGAAGGAGTCCGCCTGGACGCCGTCGAGCCAGACCGGGCGGTGGTAGGGCCGCTCGTAGACGGGTCCGTCATGGGCGACGGTGCGCGGGTCGACGTCGACGATGGTCTCGCCGTCCCACTCGATGACCAGCCGGCCGGTGTCGGTGACCTCGCCGAGCCAGGAGTACTCGACGTTCCACTTGTCCATAATGGCTTCGAACGCCGCGGCATTGGCCGGGGTGACGACGGCCATCATCCGCTCCTGGGACTCCGACATCAGGATTTCACCCGGGGTCAGGGTCGGGTCGCGCAGGAGGACCTTCGTGAGTTCGACGTGCATGCCGCCGTCACCGTTCGAGGCGAGCTCGGAGGTGGCGCAGGAGATGCCGGCCGCCCCGAGGTCCTGGATGCCCTCGACGACCGAGGCCTTGAACAGTTCAAGGCAGCACTCGATGAGCACCTTTTCCGCGAACGGGTCGCCCACCTGCACGGCGGGGCGCTTCGAGGGCTTGGCGTCGTCGAAGGATTCGGAGGCGAGGACCGAGGCCCCGCCGATCCCGTCGCCCCCGGTGCGCGCACCGAACAGGACGACTCGATTGCCGACGCCCGAGGCGTTGGCGAGGCGGATGTCCTCGTGGCGCAGGACGCCGACGGCGAGCGCGTTCACCAGCGGGTTGCCCTGGTAGGAGGAGTCGAAGACGACCTCGCCGCCGATATTGGGCAGGCCCAGGGAGTTGCCGTAGCCGCCGATGCCCGCCACGATGCCATGGACCAGGCGCGCGGTGTCGGGGTGGTCGATCGCGCCGAAGCGCAGCGGGTCCATGACGGCGACCGGGCGGGCGCCCATGGAGATGATGTCGCGGACGATCCCGCCGACGCCGGTCGCTGCGCCCTGGTAGGGCTCGACGAACGAGGGGTGGTTGTGGGACTCGACCTTGAAGGTCACGGCCCAGCCGTCGCCGATGTCCACGACGCCGGCGTTCTCGCCGATGCCCACGAGCAGGTGTTCCTTCATGGCGTCGGTGACCTTGTCGCCGAACTGGCGCAGGTGGAGCTTGGAGGACTTGTAGGAGCAGTGCTCGCTCCACATCACCGAGTACATCGCCAGTTCGGCGCCGGTGGGGCGGCGGCCGAGGATCTCGACGACGCGGTCGTACTCGTTCTGCTTCAGCCCGAGTTCGGCCCAGGGCAGCGCCTGGCCGGGGGTTGCCTCGGCATTGGCGACGGTGTCGATATTGAACTTCTTGGACATTGTCTCTGCAGTCACTTAGCCAACCAGTTTCTTGAGTACCGAGGTGAAGATGCCGAGGCCGTCGGTGCCGCCGCGGAGGTCGACCTCGCCGCGGGCCGAGGAGTCGGGGCCGAAGCCGGGCTCGACGGCGTGTTCGGGGTGCGGCATGAGCCCGACGACGTTGCCCGCGGCGTTTGAGATTCCGGCGATGTCGCGGCGCGAGCCGTTCGGGTTCTCTCCCACGTAGCGGAACACGACGCGGCCCTCGCCTTCGAGCTCGTCGAGGGTGTGCTCGTCCGCGACAAACTGTCCGTCCTGGTTCTTCAGCGGCACCACGATCTCCTCGCCGGCCGCGTAGTCGGAGGTCCACAGGGTGTCGGCGTTCTCGACGCGCAGGCGCTGGTCGCGGCACAGGAAGTGGAGGGAGTTGTTCTTGATCATCGAGCCCGGCAGCAGGTGTGCCTCGGTGAGGACCTGGAAGCCGTTGCAGATGCCGAGGACGGGCAGCGCGCCGGATCCGCCGGTGGCCGCCGCGGTGATCTGTTCCATCAGCGGCGCGAAGCGGGAGATGGCCCCGGCGCGGAGGTAGTCGCCGTAGGAGAAACCGCCGGGGATGATGACGGCGTCGACTCCCCGGAGGTCGTGGTCTCCGTGCCAGAGGGAGATGGCGGTTCCGCCGGCCAGGCGCACGGCCCGCATTGCGTCCCGGTCATCGAGCGTGCCCGGGAAGGTGACGACGCCGACCCGTACCCCGGCGAGGCTTCCCTCGGTCGAGGCCGAGGGGAACGGCTGGAAGTCGCCGATCAGGGGGGTTTCGACGCTCACTCGGCGTCCTCCTGGATGACCTCCACGCGGGTCACATCCTCGATCACCGGGTTGGACAGCAAGGTGGTGGCCGCGCTGCGGGCCTGCTCGAGCAGTTCGGGGGTGACTTCCCCGGCGACTTCGAGTTCGAACCGCTTGCCCTGGCGGACACCGGCGAAACCGGTAAGGCCAAGCCGGGGGAGCGCGCCTGCAATGGCTTTGCCCTGCGGGTCGAGGATTTCGGGTTTGGGCATGACGTCAACAACGATCCGGGGCATCCGGCAACTCCTGTGAGTGAAGCGGCAAGTGCTGGGGGTGCCAGCATTAAATGCAGGGGCCCGGAAGTGCCGTCTCACGCCGGGTGGACCAGGGGTCGACAGGTCCGGCGCTCCGCGAGCTTGCCCTCCCAGTCTACCGGCCCGGGATGCCCGGCCCGAACCGGGGCCGGGCACCGAAGCAGCGGGCGGGCCCTAGAACGCCCCGCCGGTGCCGAGGATCTCCTTGACGGCGTCCCAGCGGGAGATTTCGCACCCATTGGTGCGGGCGAAGCGCGCCCGGACGGGCTTGCCGTCGACGGTGCCCGTGATCGAGGCGGTCTGCGGTCCGCCGTAGATTTCGGTGCACACGATGTTCTTGTCCGGGATGGCCGTGAAGAACTTCACCCCGAGCCGGGACACGACCGTGCAGGCGGCCTCGGCGTTGGGCAGGGACGTGCCGGGGCCGGGCCGGCCCTCGACGCACTCGAGGATGTACTCGACCGGTTCGGCGTCGGCGGACTCCTGGATGGTGACCGCAAGGCGGGTTCCACTGGCCGATGGCGGCGGTGCTGGGGGTTTCGAGGTCATTGTCGGTGCCTCCGTGGGGGTCGGGCTCGGGCTTGCGGGCGGCGGGGCGGGCGAAGACGGGCCGGGCGGAGTGGGCGCAGCGGAGCCGGGGGCGGACGACGCCGGAGCAGTGGTCGACGGGGAAGTGGCCGCCGGAGCAGTGGTGGTTCCGTCGTCGGTGCCGCCACCGCTGCAGCCGGTGAGTGCGGCAAGGAGCAGGGCCGTGGCTGCCGCGACCGTCAGGTGCCGCCTCACGGGGTCCCTCCGTTCAGGGTGGTGGCCGGGCGGGTGAGGGCTTCGGCGGCGTCGAGGTGCTCAAGGAGACGGGAGCGCAGCTGCTGGGATTCGGAGGAGAACCGGCGCTGCTCCCGGACGTAGGCGGCTCTGCCCTCGGGCGTCTCAATGCGGACCGGCGGGTAACCCCAGTTGCTGAGGTCGTACGGCGAGGCCTGCATATCGTGGATCCGGATGCGCCAGGACAGCTCGAAACAGTCGAGGATCAGGGTGCTGGGCAGGAGGGGGCTGAGCTTGTAGGCCCACTTATAGAGGTCCATATTGGCGTGGAGGCAGCCGGGCTGCTCCAGGTGGCGCTGGTTTTCCCGTGTGGGGGCCAGTTCGTTGAGCGGGACGGCCTGCGGGGTGTAGAAGCGGAAGGCGTCGAAGTGGGAGCAGCGGATCCGGGCGTCCTCGACGACGGCGTCGGTGCCGTCCGCGCCGAGGCGCAGGCCGAGGTAGTCGTGGCGGACGCCGTTGAGCTCCGACTTGTACGCCATGGCCCACTCGTGCAGTCCGAAACAGCCGAACTGGCCCGGCCGCCGCAGGGTCCCCGCGAGGATGACACGCACGAAAGCCAGGGTCTCGGCCCGCTCCGAGAGGAAGGCATCGAGGTCGACGGTGACGGCGCCGTCGGGAAGGGATGTGTAGTACTTCCAGTTCCGCCGCTCCGCGGCGAGCGGGCCCTGCAGGGCGGTGCCGGCTCCCGGGTGCCAGCGCAGCAGCTGGCCGGGTTTGTGGTTGTAGTAGGTGAAGAGGAAATCCTCAACCGGGTGCTTTTCCCCGGCGGATCGGCGCTGAAGGTAGGGCTCGGTGAAGCGCCGGACGCGCGCCGAATACTCCTCCTGCAGGGGGAGCCATTCCTCCTGCTTGAGAACTTGTTGGGGTACCGGCGCCATGGTTCTATTATCAGCCTTAGCAACGGCGTCGGGCGTCCTGTCAAGCCACGCCGGGAAAGTGATTTCTTTTGCTATCCAAGCGAGTGTTGCCTCGGGTAAATTAATACTGCTGTGGCGTTTGTGACTCCTGTCACAGATGGGGATCCGGTGGCGGAAGCCCACAGCATGAGGGGCACCCGGTTACTCCCGCCGAGCCCGCATTGAATGAAAGGCTCTTCTCCTAATGATCCAACGAGGACAAGCCGGACTGCGGAGCCCAGGGCTCCGCCGCGTCACGGCGATCGCGCTGGGGGTGCCGCTCCTGATGTCGTCTGCGGCAGTGACCCCCGCCGTCTTCGCGGCCCAGGTGCCCGCGCAGACTTCAACGCAGCTCTCAGGCGTTTCCCCATCGAACTTCACAGATGGCCGCTACATCGTCGTCCTCAAGGAACACCCTCTTGCCATGTACGAGGGCGGCGCCGACGGTATCCCGGCAACGAAGCCGGGCAAGGGCGAAAAGCTCACGAAGGAGTCCCCGAACGCCCGCGCCTACGAGGCCCGGCTGAAGAAGAGCCAGACGGACGTTGCGGCCGCGGTCAACGCGGAGGTCGGCAAGTCCTTCACCACGGCCCTCAATGGATTCACGTCCAACCTCACCGCCGAGCAGGCGGCGCTGCTTTCCAAGAACCCGAACGTCTACGTCGTCGCGCCGGACACCCAGAACAGCCCCGACTACTCAAGCGCCGACTTCCTCGGCCTGACCGGCGAGGACGGCCTCTGGGCTACCCAGCTCGGTGGAGCCGCCAACGCGGGCAAGGGCACTGTCGTCGGCGTCATCGACACCGGGTACCGCCCCGAGAACGCCTTCCTGACCGGCGCCGAGGTCAAGCCGCTCCAGGGGGATCCCGTGGTGGGCGAGCCCTACCTCACCCCCGACGGCAAGATCGCCATGCTGAAGGCCGACGGCAGCACCTTCCTCGGCGAGTGCCAGACCGGCCAGGACTTCGACGGCAGCGCATGCAACTCCAAGGTCCTCAGCGCCCGCTACTTCGCCGACGATTTCCTCGGCTCCGTGCCCGAGGAGGACCGCTCACCCGATGAGCGGATTTCCCCCATCGACGTCGATTCCCACGGCACACACACCGCCTCGACCGCGGCGGGCAACGCCGATGTCGAGGCCACCGTCGACGGCAGGAGCTTCGGCAAGGGCGCCGGTGTGGCCCCCGCCGCCGCCGTGTCCGTGTACAAGATCTGCTGGGAGGACAAGGACCCCAGCTCGGGAGGCTGCTACAGCTCCTCCGCGGTGGAGGCGATCGAGCAGTCGATCCTTGATGGGGTGGACGTCCTCAACTACTCCATCTCCGGCAACAACAACTCCACCACCGACCCGGTGGCGCTCGCGTTCCTCTCGGCCGCCTCGGCTGGGATCTTCGTCTCCACTTCGGCAGGCAACTCCGGGCCGACCGTCAGCACCGTGAACCACAGCTCCCCGTGGCTCACCACCGTGGCCGCAAGCACGTTCTCCCATGAGCTGCAGGGCACCGTGGAACTCTCCGACGGCACCAAGTACCGCGGCACGTCGGTGATGAACCGCGAGGTCCCGCAGACCGCCGTCGTCCTCGCGGCCGATGCCGCAGCCGCCGGAGTTACCGCCGCCGACGCTGCCCTGTGCAAGACGGACAGCCTCGATGCCGCCAAGGTGACGGGCAAGATCGTCGTCTGTGACCGCGGCGTGGTCGACCGGGTGCTCAAGAGCGCAACCGTCGAGAAGGCAGGCGGCGTGGGCATGATCCTCGTCAACGTGGTGCCCGGGTCACTCGACCTTGACCTCCACGCAGTGCCGACCGTCCACATCGACGGCCTCGAAATCAAGGAGAAGCTCAAGGCCAACCCGGCGCTCACCGCGGCTCTCGTCGACGAGGACACCACCGGCCTTCCCACTCCCAAGGACCCGCAGATCGCCGCGTTCTCTTCACGTGGGCCGTCGCTGGCAGTGAACTCGGACTTCCTGAAGCCCGACATCACGGCTCCCGGCGTCAACGTCCTGGCCGGTGTCTCACCGGTCGGGACCGGTGAGAACTTCGGATTCCTCTCCGGTACCTCCATGGCTGCCCCGCAGGTCGCCGGCCTCGGTGCCCTGGTCCTGGCGAAGAACCCCGCCTGGTCCCCGGCCGCCGTGAAGTCGGCTCTGATGACCACAGCCGGTGATGTGCTGACAGAAGAGGGCGCGGCCAACAACGACGTCTTCGCCGTCGGCGCCGGCCATGTGAACCCCGCCGCTATGCTGAGCCCCGGGCTCGTGTATGACGCGGATGCCGCCCACTGGAACGGCTTCCTGCAGAGCCTCGGCGCACCGCTGGGGCTTCGGAAGCCGCAGGTCGTCGGAGCGAAGGACGTCAACGTTCCCTCGATCGCCGTCGGCAAGCTGACCGGGAAGGTCACGGTGACCCGCACGGTCACCGCAACCGCACCGGGAAGCTACACCGCCACGATTGACCTCCCCGGCATCGCCACCAAGGTGTCGCCCGCCCGGCTCGACTTCGCCGCCGCAGGCGAGTCCAAGAGCTTCAAGGTGACCTTCGAGAACAAGTCGGCGGCGCTTGACGCCTTCGCGATGGGCTCGCTGACCTGGACCGAAGCGAAGGGCGCCACGGTGACCTCACCGATCGCCGTCCGTCCGGTCACCGCCGTGATTCCCGCTGCGGTGTCCTTCACGTCGGCGGCAGGAACCGGAAGCGGAACCTTCAACGTCACGGCAGGGACGACGGGCGCCGTCGACCTCTCCGTCAAGGGACTGGCGAAGGCCGATCGGACCGACGTCGAACTGGTTCCAGGCCCCGCCAGCGGGACTGCCAATGCAAGCAACAGTGTGACCGAGGTTGAGGTTCCCGCGGGAACCTCGCTGGCCCGCTTCGCCGTGAATTCGGCCGACGCGAATGCCGACTTCGACCTGTTCGTCATCACTCCTTCGGGCGGGGAAATCGCCGCAGCGACGGCGTCGGCGAGCGAGTCGCTGTTGCTGAACAACCCGGCCCCGGGAACCTACACGGTCGTTGCCAACCTTTACAGCAGCCCCGACAACCGGCCCACCAAGGCCACCGTCGATGCCGTCGTGCTGGGCGGCGACGAGGGAAACCTCAAGGTCTCCCCGGATCCGATCCAGTTCAAGAACGGCAAGGAAGCCACGGTGAGCCTGTCCTGGACCGGCCTCGAGCCGGGCAGCTACGTGGGACGGGTGTTCTTCGGAAACGCCGGTTCGACGGCGGTGAGCCTCGAGGTGGGTGCCAATGGTGCCACCACGGTGACGCCGACCGGGTCCCCGGTCCTCGTTGAGGACGCCGCGGGCGCTCCGGCCGCAGGAGGTTCGACCCTCCGCTGACCGCGGGTAGTACCAAACCACCGGCGGGTGGGGACGGCGGCTTCGGCCGCCGGCCCCGCCCGCCTTTTTCTGCGCCGTCCGTGGGAAAATACCGGAGACAGCAGAAATGCGGGAGGGACGGGCATGCCGAATCGAGAAGGCTTCATCGAGCGCTTCATGCGCCTCACCGGCCGGGCGCGGGCCTTCTTCGGCCCGGCGCAGTCAAGCTCCCTCGACCATCCGATGACCGCCGAAAACCAGGAGCTGCTGAAGCAAAGGCAGTCCGAGGCGGATCAGTGGGAGACGATCACCCGGGCCGACGGCTCGACCTACATCGTTCCCCGCCGGCCGTCCTGACCGGCGCTTTCCGCACCCACCCGGCGTAAAATGAGATGTACCTCAAAAGAAGGTGCATCATGGAAAATCTTCCGGAACCAGAGAAGCGACGCCGGGTCCGGCGCCCCCCTTACAGCCGCCTCGACTCGTTCGTCCGGCTGTTCCTCGGCCCCGCCGACCGCACCGGATCCGAAACCCCGGTGGTCCATCGACACGACGCAGCCGAGGACCAAAGCGAAAAGCAGCTGGCCGGCATCGAGATGATGGAGGACTCGGAAGGCCACCACTACGCGGTGCGGAGGCCGACCGACGAGACGTGACCGACGAGACGTAGGGCAGCGGCTGAAAGCCCAGCGCCCCGCTCAGGACAGTGCGGTTCGGGAAGTCAGTGCGGTTCGGGGGGTCAGCGCCCGGTGCCCGCGTACACAGTGGCGGTGGCCTCGCCGTCGAGCTCGAAGGCCGCGTGGACGGCACGGACGGCGGTGTCGAGCAGTTCGGCGCTCGTAACCACCGAGATGCGGATCTCCGACGTGGAAATCATGTCAATGTTCACGCCGGCGTCCGAGAGCGCCTTGAAGAACTTGTAGGACACCCCGGGGTTGGACCGCATGCCGGCCCCGATCAGCGACAGCTTCCCGATCTGCTCGTTGTATTCGACGGACTCGTAGCCGACTCCCGCCTGCGCCTCACCCAGGGCGGCGAGGGCCTGCGCACCATCGACGATGGGCAGCGTGAAGGAGATGTCGGTGCGGCCCGACCCGTGGGTCGAGACGTTCTGCACGATCATGTCGATGTTCGTGTGGGCGCCCGCAATGATCCCAAAGATCTCCGCGGCCTTGCCGGGAATGTCGGGAACGCCGACGACGGTGACCTTGGCCTCCGAGCGGTCGTGTGCGACGCCTGAAATGATTGGCTGTTCCAAGGGCTCTCCCTCTTGAATCTTGATCTGGTCGTCGGGGCTGGGCAGGACCCAGGTCCCCTCATGGTCGCTGAAGGAGGACCGCACGTGCAGGGGAACCCCGAACCGGCGGGCGTACTCGACGCTGCGCAGGTGAAGGATCTTCGCCCCGGAGGCCGCCATTTCGAGCATTTCCTCGCTGGAGATCGTGTCGATCTTCTGGGCGGACGGCACGACACGCGGATCGGCGGTGTAGATGCCGTCGACGTCGGTGTAGATCTCGCAGACGTCCGCGTTCAGGGCCGCAGCGAGGGCAACGGCGGTGGTGTCGGAGCCGCCGCGGCCGAGCGTCGTAATGTCGTTGCTCTCCCGGCTCATGCCCTGGAAGCCGGCCACGATGGCGATGTCGCCCTTTTCGATGGCCGTGCGGATCCGGTGGGGTGAGACGTCGATGATGCGCGCCTTGCCGTGGATGGCGTCGGTGATCATGCCGGCCTGGCTGCCCGTGAAGGACTGGGCGGACGCGCCGAGGCCGTGGATCGCCATGGCCAGCAGCGCCATGGAGATGCGCTCCCCGGCGCTCAGGAGCATGTCCATTTCGCGCGGATCGGCGGTTTCCGAGACCTGGGCGGCAAGGTCGAGAAGCTCGTCGGTGCTGTCGCCCATCGCGGAGACCACCGCGACGACCTGGTTGCCAGCCGCCTGGGACTGCACGAGACGCCGGGCCACGCGCTTGATTCCTTCGGCGTCCGCCACCGATGACCCACCGAACTTCTGGACTAGAAGGCTCATGCACTCGCTCACTGACATTGTCGGAATCTGCTGCAGTGCGGCGCTTCGGTGCACGGCACATCGGCCGGGCCGGCCCTCGCCCGCGGAGTGCCACACGCTGCCAGTCTAGCGGCGGGCCGAAGCGGCTCTCCAATTGCATGACCGAATATGGACGGCCCGTCAAAATAACTCGGCGAACCTCCACCAATTCAGCGCCGGGTGGCATAGGGTCGCGGGATGACCAACGAATTTGGGGGAATCGTTGTGCACGCCGCCGCGCGGAGCTTTGGCTCGGTGCAGGCCGTCCGGCACATCGATTTCGAGGCCCCACCCGGTGAAGTAACCGCCCTGATTGGGCCCAACGGCTCCGGCAAGACAACCCTCCTGCTCATCCTCGCATCGCTCCTTGCCGTCGACTCCGGCTCGGTGCGCGTGGGCGGGATCGACCCGGTGGCCGACCCGCAGGGGGTGCGCAGGCTTGTCGGCTGGATGCCCGATTCCCTCGGCAGGTGGGACTCCCTCTCGGCGCTCGAGGTGCTCACCACCACCGGGGCGCTCTACGGGATGTCTCCGGAGGAACGGACCGCCCGCGCCCACGAACTGCTTGAAACGGTGAGCCTCACCGAGTACACCCGCCAGCCGGCCCGGGTGCTCTCCCGAGGCCAGCAGCAGCGGCTCAGCCTGGCCCGTGCCCTGATCCATGACCCGCAGGTCCTCCTGCTCGACGAGCCTGCGTCGGGCCTCGACCCCGGATCCCGGGTGGACCTGCGGACGCTGCTGCGGACCCTGGCCGCCGCGGGCAAGACGGTTGTTGTCTCAAGCCACGTGCTGTCGGAACTCGACGAGATCGCCGACCGTGCCGTCTTTGTCAGCAGGGGCGAATCGGTCCGCAGCCAGACCCTTGACGAGGCCGGAAACCAGGTGCGGCGCTACAACATCCAGGCCGAGCCGATGGATGCCCTCGCCGCTGAGCTCTCCGGCCATGGGATGCGGTTCGAGGAGCGCGGGGACTCCCGACGGGTCGAGTACCAGGTGATGCTCGACAGCACCCAGCAGGCGGCGTGGCTCCTGCGCACCCTCGTGCTTGCCGACGTCGCCGTCACCGCCTTCGCGCCGGCCGGTGGCGCGCTCGAAGAAACCTACATGAGCCTGGATACGGACAGACGATGAGCGTGAAGATGCAGCAGCCGCCGCAGACGGCGGACGAACGAACTCTGTCCACCCGGTCCGCCGTCGGGACGGTGTTTGGCCTGGAGATGCGCCAGCGCCTCCGCGGCCGGGCCTGGTACATCATGCTCGCCGTGTGGTTTGTGGTGATCGGGGCGGTCTTCCTCCTCGCCCTGGCCACGATGGGCTCATACATGGATATCGGCGCGATGCTCTTCGATCTGGTGGTCGGCTTCGTGCTGTTCTTCGGACTGCTCGTGGCGCCCGGGCTCTCCGCCAATGCGGTCAACGGTGACCGGGCCGCCGGGACGCTGGCGGTCCTGCAGGTCACCCTCCTGACCCCGGGCCAGTTGCTCGCCGGAAAGTGGCTGGCCTCCTGGGTCGGCTCCCTGGCGTTCCTCGTGCTCAGCGCACCGTTCATCTTCTGGGCGCTGGCCCTGGGCGGAGTGCCCGCCTCTGAGGCGTTCATTTCGCTGGGCATGCTCGCCCTTGAACTGGGTCTCGTCTGCGCCATCGGCGTCGGGGTTTCCGCTATCGCCAACCGGCCGCTGTTCTCCATTGTGGCCACCTACATGCTGGTGGCGCTGCTGTCCCTGGGAACGCTCATCACCTTTGGGCTGAGCACGGCGCTGGTGATGGAGGAGGCCGAGGTGACCTCCTCCTACTACAGCTACCCCATGCAGAATGAAGACTTTGACGACCAGAGTCCGGAGCCGCAGCCCGGGGACCCGGAATGCATCACCGAAACCCTTGTGCAGACGGTGGCCCACACCGAACGGATCACGTGGATGCTTGCCGCCAACCCCTTCGTGGTGGTGGCCGACGCGGTTCCCTACTCACGCAGCACCCCTGATGCTGGTCAGTCCGGTGACTTCGGCTACGTCGAAAACTACCGGCCTCCCGGTGTGATGGAGGGAATCAGCCAGCAGGTCCGGGACTTCCAGGCAGGCCCCGACTACAACGTCACCTGTGCTGAGTCCCAGGGATTGGCCCGCGACGTCGACGACAAGTTCCCGATCTGGCCGCTGGGGCTCCTGCTTCAGTCGCTGCTGGCCGGGGGCCTGCTGGTGCTGGGGTACCGTCGTCTGCGGACGCCGGTACGGAGACTGGCGCAGGGCACCCGGATCGCCTGACGATTCCGGCGGTCCCTCCTGCAGGGGCCGCCGGAACCCGGAAGCTCCCTGGTTCCGGCTAGGACATGGCGCGGCGGCCCTCGAAGGCGCGCCCGAGGGTCACTTCGTCCGCGTATTCGAGGTCTCCGCCGACCGGCAGCCCGGAGGCGAGCCGGGTCACCGGGATGCCGATGGTCTTGAGCATCCGCACCAGGTAGGTCGCCGTCGCCTCCCCCTCGAGGTTCGGGTCAGTGGCGATGATGATCTCCTTGATCTGCTCGTCCGTCAGCCGGTTGAGGAGCTCCCGGATGCGCAGCTGATCCGGCCCCACTCCCGCGATGGGATTGATGGCGCCGCCGAGCACATGGTAGCGGCCGCGGAAGGAGCGGGTGCGCTCCACCGCGATGACGTCCTTGGACTCTTCGACGACGCAGATCATCGACGGGTCGCGGCGGGTGTCCCTGCAGATTCCGCAGGTTTCCTGCTCGGCGACGTTTCCGCAGATCGCGCAGAACTTCACGCGCTCCTTGACGGTGGTGATGGCGTTGACGAGCCGCTTCATGTCGTCTCCGTCGGCCTCAAGGATGTGGAAGGCGAGCCGCTGGGCGGACTTCGGTCCTACACCGGGGAGGCGACCGAGCTCATCGATAAGCTCTTGAACCGCGCCTTCGTACACGTGACCTTCTTCATTGTTGGATGTTGCGGGTGAGCGAACGATGCATCGTTACGCCCCAAATCTTCTGGGTGCGGCGCCCGCTACTGGGCGTCGATTCTACGCTCCTCGACGAGCCGGCCGTTCAGGATCCGTTCGATCGCCGACCGCCCCACGAGACCAGTTTCCTCGATCGTCTCATCGTCGGCGCTGGGTACATCTTCGACGTACCTCAAGTCTACGGTTCCGGACCCGGCCGCAGCCTCCTCCGCCCGCTTCCGGGCCGCTTCGTCGAGCAACCGCTGATACCGGCTGATGGGTTTGGCCGAGGATGCACCGGCCGAGGCGGGGGCGTCATGGGAACCACGAGCAGCGGCGCCGGGTGCCTGTGGCTGGGTCGGCGTCTGTGACTGGCCTGGCGCCTGCGGCTGGACGAGTGACTGCGGCTGGACCGGTGCCGGTGCCTGCGGTCGGCCTTGGTCCGGCCCCGAGAAGGAGGTTTCCGTCGAAGTCGAAGTCGAAGTCGAAGTCGAAGTCGAAGCCGGCGCCTGGAGGCCCTGTGCTTGAACCGGCGCTTGGACCTTTGTTTGAACCTGCAGGGGCGCTTCAGCCTGCGGCCCTGCCTGTGCACGACGGGCTGCAGCTGATTCCGGGGACGGCGACGGCGAGGCGGGAGCACCGGGCGCACCGGAAAGACCAGGGGCGCCGTAGTGTCCGGGACCCGGATCGTACGCATCCTCGGGCGGCTCGATCGAAGCCCAGGAGTCGTCGTCGGGGTCAGGGTTCTGCCAGTACGGAGGCGGCTCCGGACTCGATGACGGCGCGCTGTCATCCCGTGCGGTCCGGGGTGCTGAAGGTCCGCTGGCCGATTTCCTCTGCTGTCCTGCACCCGGGTCTGCCGTCGGTCCTGCGGCCGGTCCTCCCTGGCCGGCCGGGGGCACAGCGCGGCTGCCGGTTGGACCCATGCCGTTGCCGGTCGGGACCGTGGGGGCTCCCGCCGACGGACGTGTTCCCCGGGAAGGCATGTCGCCGGATCGAGGTGAGCCGTGGGCGGGTGAACTAGGAGCGGGCGAACCGGACGCCGGCGCACCGGGCGCGGGTGAGCCTGGCGTGGGTGATTCCGGTGAGGCTGGGGCCTGCTTAGGCGAGCCCTGCGCAGGTGAGCCAGGCATGGGTGAACCGGGTGCGGGTGAGTCCGGCATGCGCGAACCAGGCGCGGGCGAACCAGGCGCGCTTGAGCCCGGCGAGGGCGAACCAGGCGCGCTTGAGCCCGGCGAGGGCGAACCAGGCGTGGGTGAACCCGGCGCAGATGAGTCCGAAGTCCGTGGTCGCAGGCCGGTGCCGGCTGCGCCACTGGCGGGGCTGGCGGGGTTAGCCACCGAGTCCCTTCGCTCCTGTGGCTGCTGGGGGCGCGCAGCGGCTACCGGCGCATTCGGCACAGCGGGATCCGCCGATGGGGCTGCCCGGCCCGGAGCATTGCTCGTTGGCGCGCCTTGCGCAGCCGACTGCGCAGGAGGCTGTGCCTCGGGGCGGTTGGGCGCTGCGGCAGGGCCGGCCGGCGATGCTACGGGCGCGCCCGAACTCTGGGGGAGCGGTGCTGCGGCCGAGGGCGACCCAACCCCGGCGCTCGACCCGGGATTCCATTGGGGGTCGGGAGTGCCCTTAGCCGGCGTTGGCCGGCTGGCCGGTACTTTTGGGTCCGACTCACCCCGGCCCGGACCGTCGAGGATGGCCTCGATCATGCAGTCGAGCCCCAGGACCTTCTGGATGGCCTGGCGCACGTTGTCCATATGCGGCCCCCGTTGGAAGGCTATGGCGTTCCCCGGAGTGGTGAAGGCGAGAATGAGCTTATTGCCCTCCATCGACCGTGGCTTCGCATCAACATTCACGTTGAGCCAGGTGATCCGCTTGATCTTCGCGAGCTCGTCCATGATTTCCGACCAGGCGCGGCGGACCATCTCAATCTGTCCTGAACCACCCGGGGCGGATGGCGCCTCGGCCGGGGCGCCCTGGGCTGGCCGCTCCGAAGCTTCAGGAGGAGTCCCGGTGCCCGCATCGACGGCGGGGGCCGGGCTGTGCGCGGCGGGGTCTGCAGCGGAGCGGTTCGCCGGTGCGCGGTCAGCAGAGGGTGCAGCCGCGGGTGCCGCGGGAGAAGTTGCGGGCGCTGCTGGCGCGGATGGTTCGCTGCCCCAGCTGTTGCCCCAGTCAGCCGGCGCGGCGGCCGATCCAGGTGAACCAGCCGCAGGCGCGGCTCCGGTCGGCGTCGACTCAGACGCGGCGTCATCATCCTGGTTGCGTCGTGGCTCGGGCGCGGAACCAGCCGGCACTGAACCGGTCGGCGCTGCAGCGCTGCGCGCCGCCTCCGTTGACACCGCGTCAGGCGTGGGGGCGGCCTGCGCCGCAGCGGCATTCCGGCTGTCCGAAGGGCGGTCACCCGCCGTCGTATTGCCCGAGGCCGTCGTGATTGATGCCGAGGTACCTGATGCCGGGGCGGATGGGGAATCGGCCGCCGGGCGGGTTGCACCCCCGGTCGGGGCCGACGGCGCACCAGCCGACACGCGTGCCGCGCCCGGTGCGCCATCAGCCGCGGGCTCAGCGGGACGGCCCGAGCCCTGACCGGCTGGACGTGTCGGCGGGGCTGCCGTCACCGGCGCCGGGTCGGTGCCTGCGTAGGCGAGCCGCCGCTCGATCCGGTCGACCCGGGCGAGGGTTCCGCGGACCGACTCGTCGGCGGCGGGCAGCAGAATCCGCGCGCACAGCAGCTCAAGGTGTAGCCGCGGAGACGTGGCTCCGGTCATCTCGGTGAGCGCGGTGTTGGTGATGTCGGCGGCACGGGACAGCTCCCCGGCGCCAAGCTGGTTCGCCTGCGTCCGCATGCGGTGCAACTGGTCCTCGGGGATACCCCGCAGGACGGAGGCCGCCCCTTCCGGAACGGCGTTGATGACGATCAGGTCGCGGAAACGCTCGAGGAGATCCTCAACGAACCGCCGCGGGTCGTGACCGGTCTGGATCACCCGATCCACTGCGGTGAAGACGGTCGCAGCGTCCCCGGCAGCGACGGCGTCGACGACGTCGTCAAGCAGGGTCGCGTGGGTGTAGCCGAGCAGGGACACCGCCAGCTCATAGTCGACGCCGGACTCGCCCGCACCCGCCATCAGCTGGTCGAGCACGGAGAGGGAGTCGCGGACTGAACCGCCGCCGGCCCGCACCACCAGGGAGAGCACGCCCGGAGCGACAGGCACGTTCTCCTGCCGGCACAGCAGCTCAAGGTAGGCCATCAGCGGTTCCTGCGGGACCAGCCGGAAGGGGTAGTGGTGGGTCCGCGAACGGATCGTGCCGATCACCTTGTCCGGTTCGGTCGTCGCGAAGATGAAGAGGATGTGCTCCGGTGGCTCTTCAACGATCTTGAGCAGGGCGTTGAAGCCGGCCGAGGTCACCATATGGGCCTCGTCAATGATGAAGATTTTGTAGCGGTCGCGCACCGGGGCGAAGGTGGCGCGCTCGCGCAGGTCGCGGGCGTCGTCGACGCCGCCGTGGCTCGCGGCGTCGATCTCGATGACATCGAGGCTGCCGGAGCCGTTGCGGGCCAGTTCGACGCAGCTGTCGCACACACCGCAGGGCGTCGGCGTCGGGCCCTGCGCGCAGTTCAGGCAGCGGGCGAGGATGCGTGCCGAGGTGGTCTTGCCGCAGCCGCGGGGACCGGAGAATAGGTAGGCGTGATTGACCCGGCCCTTTTCGATGGCGGCCATCAGCGGGTCGGTGACGTGCTCCTGGCCGATCACGTCCGCGAAGGTCTCGGGGCGGTACCGACGGTAAAGGGCTGTGCTCACAGATGAACCTTATCGGTTGGGGGTGACGGAACGCATTCCGGTGGAGGAGAAGAGGGAAGGCTCGACGATCCACGGATCGCGCGGGAGCAGGTCCGGGTCGAATTCCTCAAGGACGGAACTCAATGGACCGGGCGGCAGGTCCAACGATTTCAGGATGATGGCGCGGACGGCCTCGACAGGGAGCCCCTCCGCACCGAGCGCTTCGAGGGTCACCGACCCGTCCCGCTTGGCCAACCTGCGCCCGTCCTTGCCCAGGGCGAGCGGCACGTGCGCGTACAGGGGGACCGGAACTCCGAGCAGGCCCGCGAGGTACGCCTGGCGCGGGGCCGAGCTGAGAAGGTCCCCGCCGCGCACCACCTGGTCGATTCCCTGCGCGGCGTCGTCGACGACGACCGCGAGGTTATAGGCGGGCACGCCATCGTTCCGCCGGACCACAAAGTCGTCCACGGGGCCGGTGTATTCGCCATGCAGCCGGTCCTGAATGGTGAGGGTCTCAACGCCGGCGCGCAGCCGGAGCGCGGGCGGCCGCTCACGGCGGCGGAGCTCGCGCTGGGCATCGGTGAGGTTCCGGCAGGTTCCGGGGTAGACGCCGGGTAATGCGTGGGGAGCGGTGGCCGCCTCTGCGATGTCCCGGCGGGTGCAGAAGCACTCGTACAGCAGACCCGCCTCCGCCAAGGACGCGATGCTCGCTTCGTACCGCGGCAGATGCTCGCTCTGTCGGATGGGGGGTGAGTCCCAACCCAGGCCGAGGTCCGAGAGCTCCCTGATCTGGGCTTCCTCGGCGCCGGCGCGTGCAGTGTCGAGGTCCTCGATGCGGAGCAGGAAACCGCGTCCGGTGGACCGGGCGAACAGCCAGGCGAGGATCGCCGTCCGGAGGTTGCCGAGGTGCAGTTCGCCGGAAGGGCTGGGCGCAAATCGTCCCGCCCCTGAGATCGTCTCCATGGTCTAGCTCCCTCGCCGCATTCCCTGCCAAGGGGTCGGCCTATCCGGCCGACGGTTAAAGTAAAGACCCCCCATGCACCTGCCAGAGCCCGCTTACCCTTGCTACCTTCCGGTCCTGGGGGAGTTCACAGGATGACACCACATGAGGGGCCGGGAAATAGTCTACAGGAACTTCAGGACTGCTCCTGAGCCCCGCGCTGGCCGCGCGCTGCGCTTCAATCCGGACACCTCAATGGGCAACGCCGACGCTGACATGGACACGCGTTCTTATCCTTCCGGAAGGGGAGGAGGACCAAGGCGATCGGTAATCAGTCCGCGGTGACCGCGGGCCGGGAGTTCATGCGCTTCCGGACGGCACGAAGGCGTGAATTGTGGCGGGCGTTAGACGGCGGTGACCGCCGGGGGGTGTCCAGGCGCTCGCAGATGGCGAAAAGACTAGACGGCGGCGGGCGCCAGACGACGACGGTGACCGCCAGACCGGGTGTCCTGACGCTTCCGGAGGGTGAGGAGACTAGAACGGCGGCGGATCGTCAGCCGACGGAGGTGGCCGCCAGGCCGGCCCGGGCGTCCGCCCCGAGGCCCACGCTGATGCCCGCGCTGTTGTCCGTACGTGCGCGGCATCGGACGGCACTGCGGCAGGGGGATCCTCCGGTCTTGTCGAGTAGGTCCTCCCGGTCGGCGACGTCCAAGCGAGCACCCCTCCGGGATGCTGCCGCACCGACCACCCGGCCTCATGTTTCATGCCGTGGTGCTTGGGGCAGAGACAGGCGAGGTTCCCAGGCCGGGTGCTTCCGCCGTCCTCCCAGGGGATCGTGTGGTCGAGGTCCGCCGTTGCCGCTGACCGGTTACATCCCGGAAACCTGCAGGTCTTGTCGCGGACGCGCAGGTAGGTCTTCAGGTCCGTCGGCACCCGATAGCGGCGCCGGCCGATATCGAGCACCGCCGAATCCACCGGATCGGTGAGCAGCCGCAGCAGGGAAGGTGCATTGGCCGCGAGCTCCCGGGCGATACTCGCCGGGATCGGGCCGTACCCCTCGAGGTCACCGGGTGTTCCGCTCCCTCCCAGCAGGGACAGCACCGGAACCGTTACGAGCACCTGGGGCCGAATGCCACTCAGGATCCCGTCTTCCTGCAGGGAGGGGTTGTCCTGGATCACCAGGCCTGCCAGCGCGTCCGCACGCAGTTGGGCCAGGGTCCGCGCCTCGTTCGGCCCTTGCGCGGCGCGTGCCGCACGAGTCAGCCGGTCGAACATGGCGACGGCGTTTTCGGCACCCAGGAACGCGCCGAGGTAGGCCATGCCGTCCGGGGCCGGTTCCAGCCAGACGGCCCGGTCGGCCTCGGCCTTCGTACGTCGCTCGGCGGCTGCCCCAGGGCACAGTTTCTCCCGCAGCCGCCGGGCCCGGACCGCGAGCTGCGGACGGGTCAGGTCCGGGGCAACCTTCAGCAGGGATTCCTCATACCCGGCCCGCTCGTCAGCAGGAATGCCAGTGCTTTCGCGGATGATCACCTGCGCGTGCTGGTAGTTGATCGTCCCTGAATCCAACGCCTCAAGTGACTGTGGGAAGTCTTCGACCAGGGCGGTTGATTCGTTGAGGAGGCATCCGGCAGTGCCCTCAGGAATGTTGAGAACGCACGCGGTCTCACTGACCGCGTTCATCGACGCCAGGCTGCGCTCGACTCCGGAGCGTGCGCGTTCGGTCATCGAGGTGCCGACGCGGTGAACGATCCGGGTTTTCAGGGCGGAAAGCCACCGTTCCAGCCGTGCAACCTTCTCAAGGGTGTCCACAGCCTCACCCGCATTTAGTGCAGTGATGGCGGCAGGGTCGAGAGCCGTCAGCTCGTGCGCAAGCCACAGCGGCTCGTTTTCGAGGTACGAGAACAGGCCGTCCTCGAGGGAGGAGAACAAGCCGTCGCCGAGGGTCGAATCGGGCGCCGTCCACTCGGGATCGAAGGCTTCTTCGGCCTTGGTTTCCGGTGCTGGCTGGACCATGGCTATAGTCCATCACCTCCCTCTGACAAAACAGGCGGAAAGTGCCGATTCGGAACCTGACCCATGTTTAGGTATTCTGGTATCTGCTCCAAATTAGGAGGATTCGCCTAGCGGCCTATGGCGCACGCCTGGAACGCGTGTTGGGTTAACGCCCTCGGGGGTTCAAATCCCCCATCCTCCGCAGAAAATAAGCCCCGGTCTTCAACGGCCGGGGCTTATTTCATGCCCTCAGGAGAAGATCCTTGGGAGCCGGGAGCCGGGAGCCGGGAGCCGGGAGCCGGAAGCCGGGAAGCGTGAGTCCTGCACCCGAACCTGCGATCGTGGCCTGCGCCCGGGACCGAAGTCCTCGGACCGGCGTCCGGCCCGGCCCTGAAGCCGTCATTACGAGTCTCGGTCACGCCGTTCGTCGGCTGGATCCGGCTGCCCGTACCCGCGCGATCCGCCGGCGGGCGGCGGCCTCGCTTGGCCCCTCCGGCCCCAGTCCGAGACGCACCACCTTCAGGACAAGATGGGTCGCCGCCTTGACGGGAAGCGGGATCGGCCCGAGGGCAGGCACCCGCAACCCGAGCATCTCCCGATGGTGTGGCTCAAGGGTCGCGACCGCTGCAGCGAACAGCACCCGGTAGCCGAGCCGCTGCGAGGCCGGCAGGGGAGGGCGCCTGATGTACGCGAGGGCCTCCTGTACCTGGTCGCTGTCCGTCAGCTCAGGGTCGAATGCCCTCAACTGTGCTGCCAGCTCCGCTTCCGAACGCGGGGGCGACTCGACCCCCATGAGCTCACCAGCCTGCGCCCATTCGGCGACGTACTGGTCACCGCCGCCGGGAATGGGCCGCCCGTAGGCCTTGTGCGCGGCGAGGAACGCATCGGTGAAGGCGAGGTGGACCCAGCGGACTAGCGCAGGATCAGCGGCGGAATACTCGCGGGTGGTGCCGTGACTGTCGACGTACGTCCCCCGGACCCGTTGGTGCAGCCGCTGGACGAAGGCGGAACCCTCCTGCGCTGTGCGCCGGGATCCGTAGGTGACGGTGAAGATCCACCGGATGGTGTTCGCCAGCCGCCCCAAGGGGTCCTCACGAAATGAGGAGTGCGCATGGACCCCTGCCATAGCGCCGGGATGCAGGGCCTGAAGCAGCAGTGCGCGGATCCCCGCGACCAGCGGGGTCATTGACCCGTTCACCGCCCACACAGCGGACCCGGGAACGAAGTAGCCGACGTCATCGCCCTCTTCCAGATCCAACTGCCACTGCGGAATTGCAGGATCGCCCGCGGTGAAGGTGGTGCGCAGCTGAGTGCGCCATGCCGCAACAAGATCCATCAGCATAGGTCTCCCTGGAAAACGGGCGCGGGCAGGAATGCCGCTGACCTCTTTCACGAAGGCCACGGCCGCAGAGTTCCCAGCCCGAACTTCCCCGCCCCAACTTCCCCGCCACGGCCTCCCATCCAAAGGGCGCCCAGGAACGAAGATCCTTCGTTGGTAACGACGAGTGAGGAGCAGCCATGCCCACAAGTGACCTCTACGACATCGAGCTGGCCATGAACGATGGCACCACGCGGTCCTTCGGCGACTACCGGGGCAGCATCGTCCTGGTGGTCAATGTGGCATCGAACTGCGGGTTTACCCCCCAGTACGAGGGGCTGGAACGGCTGTACCGGAGTTACGAGGCGGACGGCTTCGTCGTGCTCGGCGTTCCCTGCAACCAGTTCATGAACCAGGAGCCGGGAACCGACGAGGACATCCGGTCCTTCTGCTCAATGAATTTCGGCGTCACCTTCCCGCTCACCCGCAAGGCGGATGTGCGCGGAAAGAACCAGCACCCGCTGTACGCCCGGCTGACCGGGTACAAGGGTGCCGGCCTGTCGAAGTCGGTGCTGCCTGGACTGGTGAGGTGGAACTTCGAGAAATTCCTCATCAACCGCGAAGGGACCATCATCGACCGCTTCGCCCCCACCATGGAGCCCGACGCTCCCCAGATTGCCGCCGCGATCGAGTCCTGTCGAAAGGCCGCCGCCTAAGTGGCGCCCTACTGGGCCAGGACGGCGACGCAGCCTGCGAGGAAGGCCGCTCCGGCCTCCTCGTTGACCAGGCCTTCCTCGATGAGGATGGGGTACGGCTTTTCCGGCACGCCGTCTGAGGGCCGGACGTCGACGTGCGCGACGTCGTAGCCCTTGGCAAAGAGGTAGTCCGCCATCGCGTAGTCGGTCCGTGAGTCACCGACGGTCCGCCAGGTGGTGGGAACCTCACCAAAGGGCGCCAGCAGGGCCAGTGCCCGCTCCGCGCCGAGGTCCTTGCCCAGCCGGACCGATTCGATGTCGGTGGAAATGATGGTGGGATCAATGCGGTAGCCCACCTCTCCGTTGCTGTCGGGCCGCTCCTGGCCGAGCCGGATTCCGCCCATGTCGTAGCTCGCCAGGATGTCGAGTGCATCGGCATCGAACTCGGCCTGGCCGGCCAGGTAGTCGGCGCTGCTGACGTCGAGGGACTGCTCGACCGAGACCATCGCGCGCTTGGTCTCATCGAAGAACATCAGTGCCGAGTACTTCTCCTCCACAAGGTCCCGGACGTCGTCGCCGAAGCTGGAGGGCAGGGCAAGTTTCTCGTCCACGTGCACTTCACCTGCACCGGCGGCGTCGAAGCTGAACCAGGACGCACCCTTCTCGCAGACCGCGTGGAACCGGACCCCGTCGGGAATACCTGAGGCCATCATGGGGTTCAATAACTGTTCCCGGATGAAAGCGTCCGAGCGGCCCGTGTTGAACACCACGGGCCAGCCGGCACCGGCCAGCCGGAGCAGGTAATCGATGATCGGCTGGGGAACAGTACGCGTGACGGGGCTGGCAATGGGGCCGTCAACGTCGAGGAGCAGGCCCATGCGGGCTTCGGAAAAGGGCATGTTCCATTATGGACGCCCTCCCGGCGCCTGTTGACATTCGAGGCACAAGAGCACATACTCGTGGAATCGATTCCATGGAATCGGTTCCACCGTAAGGAAATGCAATGAAGCAGATTACGATCAAGGACGTGGCGGAAGCCGCGGGGGTTTCCAAAGCCACAGCATCGCGCGTCCTGTCGGGCCACCCGGCCACCTCGCAGGAGGCGCGCAAGGCTGTTGAGGCCGCGGCCGGACGGCTCGGCTTCCGTCCGAATGCGCAGGCCCGGTCCCTCCGGAAAACCCGCACGCAGACCATTGGCCTGCTCCTCCCGGATGTCCGCAATCCCTTTTTCGGCGACCTCGCCCATGCAGTGGAGCAGCGGGCCCGCAGCTTCGGATACATGACGCTGTTTGGTAACGCGAACGAGAATGTGGAGCAGCAGGACGAGTACATTGACGTCATGCTGTCCCAGCGGGTGGACGGTGTCATTGCGGCACCCCAGGGTGATGGCGGCAACCTCGACCAGCTGCTCCGCAGCGGGGTGCCGGTGGTCTTCGTTGACCGGGTCCTCGACACCATGGAGGTCCCATCCGTCAGCCCGGATAACTCGACGGGCATCCACGACGCCGTGAAGCACCTCACGGCCCGGGGACACCGCCGCATCGGCTACATCGCCGGCCCGCAGTCAACCTCCACGGGCCGCGAGCGCCTCCGCTCCTACAAGGAAGCCCTGGCCGCCACGGGGGCGGACACCGACGCTGAACTCATCTTCCTCGGCGACTTTCAGGCCGCCAGCGGAGCCGAAGGGGCGCGAACCCTCCTCGACCTTCCCAACCCGCCCACGGCCCTGCTCGCCGCGGACAGCCTGATGAGCATCGGGGCGGTAGGGGTCTGTAATGAACGCGGCATCGCCATCGGGGCCGACCTAGCCTTCGTCGCCCATGACGACATCGACGCATTCAACCTCATCAACCCGCCACTCACGGTGATCGCACACGATATCGACGCAATGGGGCGCTTGGCTGTCGACATGCTGATGAGCGTCATCGGGGGCGGATCACCCGCCTCCAACACCATCGCAGGCCGCCTGATCGTCCGCGGCTCCACCCCCGAATTTGAGAAAGAACGGCAATCATGAACGGCAGTCCCATCCTTACGCTGGACAACGTGTCGAAGGCGTTTGGCCCCGTCACAGTGATCGATGGCGTCAGTGTCAACGTCCTGCCCGGCAAGGTGCAGGTTCTCCTGGGCGAAAACGGCGCCGGCAAGTCGACCCTGATCAAGATGATGGCCGGCGTCCACCAGCCCGACGGCGGCAGGATCCTGATCGACGGCGAGGAGGTCCAGCTCCCCGATACCAAGGCCTCCGAAAAACACGGCATCGCCACCATCCACCAGGAACTCAACCTGGTGGGCACGATGAGCATCGCCGAGAACATCTCCCTGGGGCGCATGCCGCGCCGTTTCGGGCTCGTGGACAAGGCTCGGATGAAGGAGGACGCCCGCGCCGCCCTCGCCCTGATCGGGCTGGACCTCGACGTCGACCGAATGGTGGGGGAGCTGGGGATCGCCCATCAGCAGCTGGTCGAGATCGCGAAGGCCCTGAGCCTGAACGCCCGCATGCTGATCCTCGACGAGCCGACCGCGGCACTGACCAAGCGGGAGATCGCCTCGCTGTTCAAGGTCGTGGAGGACCTGAGATCGCGCGGGGTGGGGATGGTGTTCATCAGCCATCACCTCGATGAGATCGCCGCCATCGGCGATTCGGTCTCGGTCCTGCGCGACGGCCGGTTCATCGCGGAGGTTCCCGCCACGACCCACGAGGACGAGCTGGTGCGCCTCATGGTCGGCCGCGACATCGACCAGCAGTTCCCGCGCCGCCGCGAGTACGCCGGGCCCGCAGAAACCCTCCTCGAGGTCAGCGGGCTCTCCACGAAGGGCATGATCAACAATGTTTCCTTCTCGGTGCAGGCCGGTGAGGTCGTCGCGCTCGCCGGGCTGGTCGGTGCGGGCCGCACCGAGGTGATCCGCGCCATCGCCGGAATCGACCCGTACACCTCGGGAACCATCTCGGTCCGGGGCAAGGCCCTGCCGCCGCTCAACGTCGGTGCGGCGATCCGGGCCGGTATCGGCCATGTCCCCGAGGACCGGAAGGTCCAGGGCCTTGTCCTCGGTGCGGCCGTCAACGAGAACATCGGCTACGCGACCCTCGCGGCGACGGCGCGGGCCGGGATCGTCGACTTCGCCGGGCAGCGCAAGCGTGCCCAGGAGGTCGCCGACAAGCTCCGCATCCGGATGTCGAGCCTCGACCAGACCGTCGGTTCGCTCTCCGGCGGGAACCAGCAGAAGACGGTTTTCGCCCGGTGGATCGTCGCAGGCGCAACCGTCCTGCTGCTCGATGAACCGACCCGCGGCGTCGACGTCGGGGCGAAGGTCGAAATCTACGAACTGATCAACGCCATCACCGCGGCCGGCGGCGCCGTCGTGATGGTCTCAAGCGAACTGCCCGAAGTGCTCGGCATGGCCGACAGGATCGTCGTCATGAGCGGCGGCCACGTCTCCGGCCAACTGCCAGCCGAATCCGCAACGCAGGACTCAGTGATGTCGCTGGCCGTCCGCGATGTACAGCGAGAAATTGAAGACAAGCAGATGAAGGACGAATCATGAACAAGGTAGCTGAAGCTGTAGCTGTCCCCAAGGGGCGCGGACGGGGATCGTTCATGACGTTCCTCTCCGGTAATGGAGCACTCGTAGGGCTGGTGGTCCTCGGACTGGCGCTCTTCATCGCCACTCCCGACTTCCTCACCGGCCGGAACCTCCTGAACGTCGGCATCCAGGCCTCGGTGATCGCGGTGCTCGCCTTCGGGCTCACGTTCGTGATCGTTGCGGCCGGGATCGACCTGTCCGTGGGATCGGTTGCGGCACTGTCGGCGATGGGCTCGGCCTGGATCTTCTCCCAAGCCGACCTGCCAGGCTGGATCGCACTGATCGGGGGGCTGCTCATCGGTACCCTCAGCGGCGCGGTGAGCGGGCTGGCGGTGAGCTACGGACGACTTCCATCGTTCATTGCCACCCTCGCAATGCTGAGTGTGGCCCGCGGCCTCACCCTCGTCCTCTCCGGCGGCCGGCCCATCCCGACCGCTCCCGAGGTTTCCTTCCTCGGCAGCATGCTCGGCCAGGTACCCATGCCCATCGTGGTGCTGATCATCGCCGGTACCGTCGCAGCCCTGATCCTCAACTTCACGGTCATGGGCCGCTACATGTACGCGGTGGGCGGCAACACCGAGGCCGCCCGGCTGTCCGGTATCCCCGTGCGCCGGGTCCTCATCACCGTCTTCGCGCTCTCCGGGCTCTTCGCGGCGCTCGCGGGCCTGCTGCTGTCCGGCCGGCTCGATTCGGCCCAGCCGCAGGCAGCGGTCGGATATGAGCTCGACGCCATTGCCGCCGTCGTCATCGGCGGGGCCTCCCTCGCCGGCGGTGTCGGGCGGATCAGCGGCACCCTGATCGGTGCGCTCGTCCTGGTCGTCATCCGCAACGGGCTCAACCTGCTCAACGTCTCATCCTTCTGGCAGCAGGTGGTCATCGGCCTCGTGATCGCCCTGGCCGTCGGTGTGGACTCGCTCCGCCGCAAGACCGCGCAGCACTAACTCTTCCCTCTCCAACCACCCCCACAGATAAAGGAAAAAACAATGAAGTTCACTCCCACCAAGATCGTGGCGCTTTCCGCCTCAGCCGCACTCCTGCTCGGAGTCGCCGCATGCAACCGCGGCGGAGACGACGCGGCGTCCGGCGGCGACAGCGTCACGCTGGCTGTCTCGACGCTGAACAACCCGTTCTTCGTCGAACTGCGCGATGGCGCCCAGGCCGCGGCCGATGACGCCGGAATCGACCTCGAGGTCATCGACGCGCAGAACGATTCCGCGACGCAGACCAACCAGCTCGCCACCGCCGCGAGCGGCACCGACGGCGTCATCATCAACCCGGTCGACTCGGACGCTGCGGCGGCTTCGGTGGCCCCGCTGATCGAGAACTCCACTCCCATCGTGGCCGTCGACCGCACCGTGAACGGGGCCGAAATCCAGTCCCTGGTCTCGAGTGACAACGTGGCCGGCGGGAAGCAGGCCGCCGAAGAACTGGCCCGGGCCATGGGCGAGAAGGGCAAGGTGATCGTGCTCCAGGGCGTGGCGGGCACCTCCGCCAGCCGCGACCGCGGGGAAGGGTTCGCCGAAGGACTCAAGGCCTACCCGGACATCGAGGTGGTGGCGCAGCAGACCGCCAACTTCGACCGCGCGGAAGCGCTGAACGTGGCAACGAACCTGCTGCAGTCCAACCCGGACGTCACCGGAATCTTCGCCGAGAACGATGAGATGGCGCTGGGTGCCATCCAGGCGCTCGGTGACCGGGCCGGCAGCGAGGTCAGCGTCGTCGGCTTCGACGGCACGGAGGAAGGCCTCGCTGCGATCGAAGCCGGCACCCTGACGGCCACGATCGCCCAGCAGCCCGCCGAGCTCGGCAAGCGCTCGGTCGAGATCCTGGTCCAGCTCCTCAACGACGAAGAGGTCGAGTCAACGGTTCCCGTGCCCGTGACCACCGTCAACGAGGAAAACGTAGGAGAGTTCACGGAATGAGCACCAATCCACCGGGCGTCGTCGTCGTGGGGTCGATCAACGCCGACCTCGTCGTGACGCTGGAACGCCATCCGCAACCGGGTGAAACCGTGCTGGGCCGGTCAATGACCGTCCTGCCCGGTGGCAAGGGTGCCAATCAGGCCGTAGCGGCCGCACGGCTGGGGGCGCCGGTCACCCTGATCGGCGCCGTCGGCCCGGACGCCTACGCGGACGCAGCCCTGGCCGGGCTGCGTTCCGCCGGGGTCCGGCTCGCTCTCCACAATGCGGACGCCGGCACCGGCGTGGCCCTCGTCCAGGTTTCGGTGAGCGGCGAAAACTCAATCGTGGTGATCCCCGGCGCCAACGCCGAGGTGACACGCGAGGTGGTGCGTTCCCAGGCGTCCCTGATCTCGAAAGCCTCGGTCCTCGTGCTCCAGGGGGAAATCCCCGCCGAGTCGATTGCCGAAGCCGTGCAGCACGCCCAGGGCCGCGTGATGATCAACCTTGCACCGGTGATCGACGTCGAACGCTCCGTGCTGCTGGCCGCCGACCCGTTGGTGGTCAACGAGCACGAGGGCATCCTGGTGCTTGAGCAGCTGGGCGTCCGGGACCTCCCCACGGCGTCCGACCACCGCAGGATCATCGAGGCGCTGTCGGCAGCCGGCTTCGCCTCCGTGGTCCTCACCCTGGGCGCCGAAGGAGCCATGGTGGCCGCTGACGGCACCGTGCAGCGCTTCCCGGCGCCGAAGGTCTCGGCGGTCGACACCACGGGGGCCGGTGACGCCTTCGTTGGGGCGCTCGCCGCCCGCCTCGCCGCGGGCGACAGCCTGGCCGCCGGCGTCGGGTTCGCCGTGCGCGTCGGCGCGTACGCGGTCCGGTCCGAGGGCGCCCAGCCGTCCTACCCGGCACTGGGTGACGAGCTCCCCGGCGACGGGATCAGCAAGAGCGAAGGAGCCACCGCATGAAGCGCGGCGGCATCCTGAACCCCGCCCTCAGCTCGGCCATTGCGGGCCTCGGCCACGGCCACCTCGTCGTCATCGCCGACAGCGGCCTGCCCATCCCGGCGACGGTCCCGACCGTCGACCTCACCCTGGTCCGGGGGATTCCCCGGTTCACGGAGGTGCTGAGGGCGGTACTGGCAGAGATCGTCGTCGAGGGCAGCATCATCGCCAGCGAAGCGCAGGACGGCGTGGCCGGCGAGTGGGTGCGTGCGGAGGGGCTCACTCCCCGAACCATTCCGCACGAGGACCTCAAGGCCCTGCTGCCCACGGCGCGGCTGGTCATCCGAACCGGGGAGGCCACCCCGTACGCCAACGTCATCCTTTCTTCCGGAGTGGATTTCTAGGCTGGCATCCGTGGCCAAAGGTAACCCTTTGGCCACGGATCGGCGGCCGCGGAGGCTTATATTCCATTGCGCGCCTGTTTTCCATAGGCTGTATCAGTGATCTTTAAAGCTGTGAGCGATGGCCGACCCTACCCTGACCACGGACATGTGTCCCCAAGGGACTGGGCAGAGGTCCCTCCCCGGCAGGTCCGGCTCGATGAGCTGGTGACGACGAAAACCACCCTTGACCTCGAGGCCCTGCTCGCCGAGGATTCAACGTTCTTCGGGGATCTCTTCCCCCATGTCGTCCAGTGGCAGGACACCCTGTACCTCGAGGACGGGCTGCACCGGGCCGTCCGCACCGCCCTTCACCAGCGCACCATCCTCCACGCGCGCGTGCTTGTGATCGATGGCTGAGGACCCTTCGGGCCGCCGGGCCCGCGCCCTCGCCCGCAGGGACCCAACGGAGTGGCACGGACAGCGGATCGTCACCGAGACCGACCTCGGAGCCGTGTTCGCCGCCGACGAGCGGGACCGGCGCGCCCTCACCTCAAAACGGATCCGCCACGGAGTTGTTTTGCTGCTGCTGGTGGGGCTGCTCGGCGCCGCGGCCTTCACGGCGGTCGGCATCAACCGCGGGGACATCCGCATCGCCGCACTCGAACCCACGCCCCGGCCCACCGAAACCTGCCCGGCGGGCCCGTTCGACTACCAGGACCCCAGCTCGGTGACCGTCAACGTGTACAACAGCACCGACATCGAGGGCCTGGCCGGCACGGCGGCGGGCCAGCTGCGGGAGCGCGCCTTCGTGGTCGCCGAGGTCGGCAACCGGAGCGTCGACCCCACCGGGATGACGGCCATCATCGTCTCCGGCCCGGACGGAACGGCCAATGCCTTCACCCTCCAGCGCACCATCCCGAAATCCGTCTATGTCGTGGACAAGCGCAAGGGGCGCACCATCGACATCGTCCTCGGCTCGGGCTTCTCCGCGATCGCCCCCGCGGAGAGCGTGGACAAGGCCCCCGGGGGTCTCGTCTGCTTCGCGCCGGAGACGCCCGCGCCGGCAAAGTAACGGCCGGCAGAAACAGGCAGAGCGGCGGCGCCTCGAATCAGCGTGCCGGGGACGAGGCGTAGTAGCGCCCGAGAATCTCGGCCTTGAGCTCGTAGAAGGTTCCGTCGGCGATGGCGGCCCGCGCGGCGTCGACCATCCGCACCACGAAGCGCTCGTTGTGGATCGAGATCAGGGTGGCCGACACCATCTCCTTCGCCTTGAACAGGTGGTGGATGTAGGCGCGGGTGTAGTTCGTGCACGTGTAGCAGTCACACCCCTCGACGAGCGGGGTGAAGTCGCGCCGGAAGCGCGCGTTGGAGAGGTTCCAGCGGCCGTCGGGGGTGTAGAACGCCGAATTTCGCGCAACCCGGGTGGGGGAGACGCAGTCGAAGGTGTCGGCACCGTTCTCGATGCCGGTGAACAGGTCGTCCGGCTCCGAGATGCCCAGCAGGTGCCGCGGCTTGTCCTCCGGCAGTTCCTCGCTGCACCAGCCGAGGATCGTGCCAAGGTTCTCCTTCTCCAGGGCCCCGCCGATCCCGAAGCCGTCGAAGTTCATGGAGCCGAGGTCCTGGGAGGCCTTCCTGCGCAGGTCCTCGTACTGGGCGCCCTGGATCACCCCGAAGAGAGCCTGGTACGGCCGGTGGCTGCGCTCCTTGGAGAGCCGCTCGTGTTCGACAATGCACCGCTCCGCCCACAGCCGGGTGCGCTCAAGCGATTCCTCCTGGTAGCCGCGCGAGTTCATCAGCGTGGTGAGCTCATCGAAGGCGAACATCACGTCGGCGCCGAGCTGGTGCTGGACCTGCATCGAGATTTCCGGGCTGAAGCGGTGCCGGTCGCCGTTGAGGTGGGACTTGAACCAGACGCCGTCGTCGTCGATGTGCGCCAGGCGTTCCTTGCCGGCCGCCACCCGGTCGTCGGCGCCGGCCGCCTCGGACCCGGAGGGGACGTCCATATTGATGACCTTCTTGAACCCCGACCCCAGGCTCATCACCTGGAAGCCGCCCGAGTCGGTGAAGGTGGGCCCCGGCCAGTTCATGAAGGCGCCCAGGCCGCCGGCCTCGTCGAGGATGTCGGGGCCCGGCTGCAGGTACAGGTGGTAGGCGTTGGCGAGCAGCGCCTGGGCGCCGAGGTCCTTCATGGACTCGGGCAGTACGGACTTGACGGTCGCCTTGGTGCCGACGGGGATGAACGCCGGGGTGGCGATCTGCCCGTGCGGAGTCGAAATCACCCCGGCGCGGCCGTACCGCCGTCCCTGCCCGTCGGGGCGGTCGGTGGTTTCCTCCAACCGGGCGCCGACGGTGAACGAGAAAGATGACTGCTGGGATTGGAGATGCACCTGTCCATTTTGCCAGCTACCGCGGGCCGTCCCGTCCGCAGTGCGGCTCAGGAGGCGCTGGCGAGGCCCGCGACGGCGCTGAGCTCGTTGGCGATACGCCGGTCGAGCACCTCGCGGCTGAGGGTCTCGGAGCCGCCGTGCGCCCGCAGGTAGAGCAGGACGCCGAGGCGCAGCACCCGCCAGTCCTTCTCGGCCGCCCGGTTGCCGGCGGCGGTGGCCCGCAGGATCTCCGGGTCGTACAGGTTGGGATCGTTCAGCTGGCGTTGCCGCACGGCCGCGTTGACCTTGGCGCGCAGCGGGTCGGTCTCGGATTCATCGGCCACCCGCAGGGCCACGGAGTAGGCCGCGGACCGTGCCTCGTCGTCCCGGGTCAGGTAGGCGGCCATGGCCAGCGCGCTTTCGATCCACTTCCAGCGGCCGAAGTTGCCGTCGAACCCGAGGTCCGTGAGCAGGTCCGCGGTCTTCAGGGCGCTGCCGATGTCGCCCCGGTCGACGAAGAGGGTCAGTGCGAGGTCGTGAAGGTCCTGCAGGTTGGAGCCCGACTTGAAGTTGATGCCGCGCGCCAGCCGCTCGGCCAGCTCGCCGATCCGGTCGCTGCCCGGGTGGAGCGCGGCGACCTGGGCCACCAGCTCCTCGGGTGAGCCGTCGTCGGCGGCCACCGCAGGAACGAGCGGGGCGCCGCCTGCGGTCTCCACCGACACCACCGATCCGCTGGCGATGCGCAGCGTCCGCCCGCCGGTCAGGGTGGCGATGACGACGGCGGGAACGCCGAAGTCATCGGACTCGATGTCGACGCTGCCCACCTCGACGTAGCCGGAGCCGTCCGGAAGCGCGATGCGCTGGCCGGCGGCGAGGGCCTCGGCCGCGACGGGCCGTGCCTGGAGAGTGTTTTTTTCCACGTTTTTCGTACCTCGCTCAGCTGCCCCCGCGTGTGGCATCAGGGCGTTCCGCTGACCTGTGCCTAAACAAAGATACGGGAACGGCGTCCCGAAGCCCGACTAGCGGCCCCACCCGGCATGGGCCAGGGCCTGGCGTAGCAGGTCCGCGCGGCCGCCCGACAGCTCCGCCTGGATGGAGGGGCTGAGGGCTTCCGAGGGCGTCAGCCAGGACAGTTCGAGGGCGTCCTGGCGCGGACTGCACTCCCCGGTGACGGGGATCAGGTAGGCCAGGGCGACGGCGTGCTGGCGGTCGTCGGTCAGGCCGGTCTCGGAGGGGGAGGGGAAGTATTCGGCGATGGTGAACGGCAGCACAGACGGCGGCAGCTGCGGCAGGGCGAGAGGGCCGAGGTCCTTCTCGAGGTGGCGCAGGAGGGCGGCCCGGATGGTCTCCCGGTACATCACCCGCCCGGAGACGAAGGTGCGGACCATCTCGCCCTCGGCGTTGGCCTGCAGGAGCAGCCCGACCTCGTTGACGTAGCCCAGGGCATCGCACCGGACCGGGATCGCCTCCACATAGACCATCGGGAGCCGGCGGCGGGCCTCGTAAAGATCCTCTTCGGAGAGCCAGCCTGGATTGGGGTCGGGGGTGCGCACATTCATAACCAAGTTTTATAGCAGGAACGGCCCCGGAAGACAGCGGCGCGCTCTCCTTCGGCCATTGGCTGAACGCCGACTACTGTCCGCAGCTGCTGAAACGGCCGCTTAATATGCGGCGCGGGTCGTGAATTCCGGGTGGGCCAGGACCTAGAATCGCCTCCGAAAGGTACTGGGGGCCCGACTTCGAAACGATTGGTTCCCCCTTGTCCGTTTCCCCTCCGCGGGTGGCTGCCGCGGCACCGTTCCCCTACGCCGGGCTGCTTGCCCTCGCGGGCGTCGGCTTCGTCGCCGTCACCGGGGAACTGCTGCCCACCGGGCTCCTGCCGCAGATGGCGCGCGACCTGGGCGTCGGGCTCTCCACGGCCGGGTACCTGGTCACGATCTTCGCCGGCACCGTCGTCGTCGCCACCACCCCGCTGGCCGCCCTGACCCGTCGGTTGCCGCGCAAGCAGCTGCTTGTCGTGATCATGTTCCTCATCGCCGCCGCCAATCTCGCCGCGGCCCTGGCGCCGACCTACGAGTTCCTCGTTGCGGCCCGGATCTTCGGCGGACTGGCCCTCGGGCTCTGCTGGGCCGTCGTAGCCGCGTATCCCGCGCACCTGGTGCCGGCCCAGCAGTTGGGCAAGTCGGTGGCGTTCACCTCCGGGGGAGTCACCGCCGCCTTCGTGCTCGGCGTCCCCGTCGCCACGGCGGTCGGCAATGCGTTCAGCTGGCGGGTGGCGTTCGCCGCGATCGCGGTCGTCGCAGTGCTGCTGGCTGGCATCCTCATCGCACTCCTGCCGCCGATCCGCCATCTCGTGGAGCGGACGGCGGGGGACGAGCCGGCGCCCCGGCGCGACCCGAGCCTGACGCCGGTCCTCCTCCTGTGCGTTCTCATCCTGGTCCTGCTGGCCGGACAGAACGCGTACTACACCTATATCGCCTCCTGGCTGACCGAGGTGTCGTCGTTCGGAATGGGCTCCGTGGCCCTCATCCTGTTCCTCTACGGCGGCGCCGGGATCATCGGCCTGGCCGCGGCCGGCTACGCCGCGGACCACTTCCCGCGAAGGGGATTCGCCGCCGCGGTCCTGATCGTCATCGCCGCGGTATCCACGCTCGCCGCGGCGGCGGGCAACACCGGCGTCGTCCTGGCCGCCATTGTGGTGTGGGGCGCGGCCTTCGGCGGCCTGCCCGCCATGATCCAGACGCGCATGCTGCGCACCGCATCGGCGCGGATCCGCGACCTGTCGGCGGCCCTGCAGGCAACCGCCTTCAATATTGGCATTGGCAGTGGCGCACTTCTCGGCGGACTGCTGCTGGACACCGTCGGGCTCACCGCCCTGCCGGTCGCCCTGATCGTCCTGCTGGGCGCGGTCCTGGTCCTCTCCCTCGCCATCGACGCCACAAGTGGGCGCAGGGAGCGTCTCCGGCTCAAGGCCGGCTAGCGCCGATGCCGGACGGGAGCCTTGCTGGCGCTCCCCGGCGGGCGCGCATAAGGTTGCGCCATGGCCGACGATCTGCCCGAACTTCTCCTCCCCGGCGTCCGGAAGTGGACGCAGTGGCTCGAGGCGGAGCACGCGGCATCCCCGGGGGTGTGGCTGATCCTGACGAAGAAGGGCGGCACGCTCACCACCCTGACCTACGCAGAGGCCCTCGACGAGGTGCTCTGCTTCGGCTGGATCGACGGACAGCGGCGCGGCAGGGACGCTGAGAGCTACTTCCAGCGGTTCACGCCGCGCACGCCGAAAAGCATCTGGTCCATCCGCAACTGCACCTCCATCGAGCGGCTCACCGCCGAGGGGAGGATGCGGCCGGCCGGCCTCGCCGCCGTCGAGGCGGCACGGGCCGACGGGCGGTGGGACCGCGCGTACGCCGGCCCGGCCACGGCGGTGGTGCCCGACGACCTCGCCGCCGCGGTGGCCGCCAGTCCCCGGGCGCAGGAGGCCTTCGACGGGCTGTCCTCCCAGAACCGGTATGCCCTGATCTTTCGGCTGGGGCAGGTGCACACCCCGGCGGGGCGGCAGCGGGCGGTCGAACGGTTCGTGGGAATGCTCGAGCGCGGGGAAACGCCGTACCCGCAGAAGCGGTAGGGCTCCGCCGCCGCCCCGGCCTCAGGCGGGGAAGGCGACGCCCTCACCGACCACGCGGAGGCGCAGTTCGGTGCCCACCCGGGCCATTGCGGCGTTCCAGTGCCGGATGGTGACCGTCTGGCCCTCAATGCCCTCAAGGCCGTCCCCGTTGGGCCCTGCGCTGCCCTGGAGACGGATCTTCACCGTCACCTCGGGGCCGAAGAAGTCGGTCTCCACGACGGTGCCGCGGATATTGCCGTCCTCGGCGATCCGGATCTGCTCGGGGCGCAGCATGAGCTGCACCCTGCCCTGGCAGGTGGGCCGGCGCACCGGAATGCCGCCCAGGGCGCACATGGCGAGCGAGCCCTGGAGGTGGGCCTCGAGGATGACGGCGTCACCGAGGAACTCCGCCGTCGCCCGGTCGGCCGGACGGGTGTAGACGACGAAGGGGTTTCCCACCTGTGCCAGGACACCTCCGCGCATCACTGCGACCTGGTCGGCGAAGGAAAGCGCCTCGGACTGGTCATGGGTGACGAGGATGGTCGTCACGCCGGTTTCGGCGAGGGTCTTCGCCACGGTCTTGCGGGTGGCAACCCGCAGGCCCGCGTCGAGGGCGGAGAACGGCTCGTCGAGGAGCATCAGGGACGGACCGCGGGCCAGTGCCCGGGCCAGCGCCACCCGCTGCTGTTGGCCGCCCGAGAGCTGGTCCGGCCGGCGGTCCGCGTACCCGGCCTCGAGCGAGACCATGCCGAGCAGCTCCGCGACGCGCGCGCGGGCCGCCCGGCGCCCGAAGGCGCGGCGGTCAAGCCCGAAGGCGACGTTCTCGCCGACCGAGAGGTGGGGGAACAGGGCGCCGTCCTGCGCCACGTAGCCGATGTTGCGTTTGTGGGCCGGCACCGGATGCCCGGGTCCGCCCGCGACGACGCCGCCGTCGAACTCCACGACGCCCGAATCGGGGGAGTCGAAGCCGGCGATAATGCGCAGCAGCGTCGTCTTGCCCGAGCCGGAGGGGCCCACGATGGCCGTGGTGATGCCCTTCTGCACGGACAGGGTCAGCCCGCGCAGCACTTGGGTGCTGCCGAAGGACTTGGTGATGTCCAGCAGTTCGAGGTGGTTCACGGCCGGGAGCAGGGGCGAGGTGGTCACGCCGCGTCCTCCCCGCTCACTGGCCGACCGCCTTCTGAGACTGCCGGTACAGCAGGTAGGTCATGGGCAGGGACAGCAGGATCAGCAGCAGGGCGTACGGGGCGGCCCCGGCGTAGTCGATCTCGGAGCTAAGCGCCCAGAACCGGGTGGCGAGGGTCGTGACGCCCGACGGCGCCAGCACCAGGGTGGCGGTCAGCTCGGTGGAGACGGCGAGGAAGACCAGTGCGGCGCCCGCGGCGGCCGCCGGGGCGGTCAGGCGCAGGGTCACCCGAACGAAGGCGTCCAGCGGGCGTTTGCCCAGCGCCTGGGCCGCCTCCTCGAGCTCCTTGGGTGCCTGTGCGAAGCCGGCGCGCAGGTTGACCAGGGCCCGGGGCAGGAACAGCAGCGCATAGGCCGCGATCACCACCGGCGTCTCCTGGTAGAGCGGGTAGGCGAAGTTGATGGTGACCGTCACGAACGCCAGCGCCACGACGATCCCCGGCATCGAGCTGGTGATGTAGTTGCTGCTTTCGAGGAACCGGGCGAACCGGCCGCCGTAGCGCACGGCGAGCCAGGCGATGGGGAACGCGGCGAGAACGGTGACCGCGGCACCGGTGACGCCGTACCCGAGGGTCTGGAACAGGGCGGTGGCGAGCTCGTCGACCTCCCAGACCTCCGTGCCGCCGGCGATGAGCCAGCGGACCACATTGACCAGCGGCACGCCCAGGGCCAGCACGATGAGCGCGAGCACGAACAGGACCCCCGCGGGCTTCCACCGGGCCAGCGGCCGGGCGGCGGGGGCCGCGGCGACCCCGGGGCCGATCCGGGCGTAGCGGGCGTTACCGCGGGCCGCGGACTCGGCCAGCAGCAGGAGCAGGCAGATCATCACCAGGACGCTGGCGAGCATGTTCGCGGCGGCGCTGTTGAAGGTCGACTGGAACTGCTGGAGGATCGCCGTGGTGAAGGTGTCGAAGCGGATCATGGAGTAGGCGCCGTATTCGGCCAGCAGGTGCAGGCCCACCAGGAGGGCGCCCCCGCCAACGGCGAGCCGGAGCTGGGGGAGGACAACCCGGAAGAAGACCCGCCAGGGGCCCATTCCGAGGGAGGCCGCCGACTGCTCGAGGCCGGAGTCGAGCCGCCGCAGCATTGCCGCCGCCGGGATGTAGACCAGCGGGTAGTAGCTCAGCACGGAGATCAGGACGCCGCCGGGAATGCCCGAGAGCGACGGGACGGTCCCGGCCCAGGCGTAGCTGTTGACGAACGCCGGCACGGCGAGGGGGGCGGCGAGCAGCAGTGAGGCGATCCGCGCCCCCGGGAGGTCGGTGCGCTCGACGAGCCAGGCCGCGGCCACCCCGAGGATGACGCAGGCTGGAACCGTCAGGACGACCAGGGCGATGGTGTTGAACAGCAGCTCACCCACCCGCGGCCGCACGATTAGCTCGACGGCGGCCTCCCAGCCGGTGGTGGCGGTGACCGTGACCACGAAGCCGAGCGGGATCAGCGTCCCCAGGGTGACGAGCACGGCCGTCGCGGAAACGCCGAAAGGCGGGCGGGAGCCGGTGCTCCTGCCCGCCGTATCGCGGATCCGCTCGGATGTGGCCATGGCGGCCCGGTTGTGCCTTTCCGCCCCTTAGAGGAGCCCGGCGTCGGTCATCAGTTCAACGACCTTCTCGCTGTTGAGCTTGGCCGGGTCGACCGTGGGCGCCTCGAGTTCGGCGAGCGGGACGAGGCCCTCGCGGGGGGTGACCTCGGCGCTGACCGGGTATTCGTAGTCGCTGCCGGTGCTCAGGGTCTCCTGGCCTTCCTTGCTGGTGATGAACTCAAGGAACTGGTTGGCGGCGTCCTGGTTGTCCGAGGACTTCAGCACCCCTGCCCCGGAGATCGAGACGAACGCTCCGGCGTCGGAGCCCTTGAAGTAGTAAGGCTCGAGGTCGCTTGAGTTCTCACCGGTGTCCGCCTGGTCGGCGGCGTAGTAGTAGTGGTAGATCACGGCGGCATCGACCTCGCCGGCGTTCACTGCCTTCATGGCGGCGCCGTTCTTGGGGTAGATCTTGGCGCCGTCCTTCATGGTGGCGAGCCACTCGGCGGTGGCCTCCTCGCCCTCAAGCTCGAGCATGGCCGAGACGATCGCCTGGAAGTCCGCGCCCCCGGCAGCGGCGCCCCAGCGCCCGGCCCACGTCGGGTCGGCGAGGTCCATCAGCGACTTCGGCAGCTCGGCCTCGGAGATCTTGTCCGGGTTGTAGACGAACAGGGTGGAGCGGGCGGCGACGCCGGTCCACTTTCCGGTGGTGGGACGGTACTCCTTGGGGATGTTCTCCTGGACGGCGGCGGGGATGTCTGCGAACAGTCCGGCGTTCTCGACCTGGGTCATGGCCGGGGAGTTCTCCGTGATGAACACGTCGGCGGGGGACTTCTCGCCCTCCTGCAGGATCTGGTTGCTCATTTCGGTGTCGCTGCCCTGGCGGATCGTCACCTCGATCCCGGTTTCCTTGGTGAATTCATCGACCCAGGCCTGGGTCATCGACTCGTGCTGCGCGTTGTACACGGTCAGCTCGGCGGCCGGATCCGATCCCTCTCCGGCGGCGGGTTCGGAGGCCGCTCCCGAGCCGCAGGCGGTTAGGGCGAGAAGCAGGGCGGCCGTGAGCGCGGCGGGCTGAACCTGCTTGGAACTGAAAATCATTGGAGCCTTTCAACAAAACGGCGGGCGGCAGCGGCTGGGCTGGACCGGAAGGATTGATGTGTGACCTCACACATAGGTAAGCATGTCCTAACTTATTCCTATTTCACCACTTAGGTGTCGGAAATCACACCTTTTTCGTCACGTTCGTGTGACGTAATTATTTCCTGCTTCTCGCCCTTAGGAAAGCCGCGGAGAACACCGCGGGCCGCCTCGTGCCGGTCAATCCGCGCCTCGGCCTCAAAAACCAAAAGCGCCTGGAGCTGAGTGGAGAGGTCGACCGGCGGAGCGGCGGCCGTCCCGGGCGCCGAGGGAAAGATGTGCGTGCCTCCAAGGCTGCGGCGGCCCTCCCACAGGGCGGCCGCCGTCGCCTCGACAAGGCTCCGGGCCGTCCCGGCAGCCTCCGCGGCCAGTCCCGGTGCGAGCGCCGCCTCCGCGAGGTAGCGGGCGAGGATGCCGGTGAACAGGCCGCCGTCGCCGGAGCCGTGAGTGCGCAGGGAGCCCTCCGGGGTGGTGAGCCGGGCCTGCACCGCGGCGATGAGGGATTCCGCCTCCCTCAGGTTGCGCCCGCCGCCGAGGGAGGCCAGGGCGCCCAGGACAGGCCCCTGGTTGTAGGTGTAGACCGCGCGCCTCAGTTTCTCGCCGTCGGCGGTGCGCTGGATGCCGTCGAGGTAGAGCCCCGACTCCGCGTCCCACAGCCGCCGGCGCAGCCAGGCCAGAAGTCCGGCAGCCTGCGACCGATCCCCGGCGCGGGCGAAATACAGGGCGGCCGGGGCAGTTGCCGGAGTGTTCTTGAAGTTGCGCCGGGTGTTCCAGTACACCCCTCCACCGAGTTCCGGCGTGGCGGCCGAGCGCAGCGCCGCCTCGAGGGCGGCTCGGGCCCGCCGGTGGCAGGGGCGCCGGCCGGCGTCGATGAGGCAGCCGTCGAGCCGCTGGAGGGCTAGCGCCAGCCAGGCCATGTCGTCGAAGTAGGAGTTGGTCCACCGCACCCCGTTGCGCAGCCGGATGCCCCGCGCCAGCCGCACCGCACGCCGCAGGGCGGCGTCCGCGCCTGCCGGATCCGGGGTGCGCAGGCGCAGGTGCCCGTCGAGGAGGGCGTCGAGATAGTGCGCCTGCCACCAGTAGTGCCAGGCGGCGCCCCGCCCGCGGGGGCGGGGGAAGGCGATCCGGCCCAGGCGGGTGCCGGGCAGGCCGAGCGCGCGGGCAGCGAAGAGGGTTTCGACGCTTCCGGCGGCCGCCTGCGCCCGGAACGCAGGCGTGTCCGGCCCTGCGGAATCCGGCGGGGTGAGCATAAGACCACCCTAGCCAACCGGCGCCGCCGCCGGATTGAGCATTCTGCCCAGTACTGCCCACTCCGGATGCGGTGTGGGCGGCATCACAGTACGCTGAATCAGCAGCATGCACATTTCTCAAGGGGGCGCTTTCATGGATGTAGCGGGTTCGGCGGCACTGGTCACCGGCGGCGCCTCCGGGCTGGGCCTGGCCACGGCCCAACGGCTGATCGAGGAGGGCGCCTTCGTCGTCCTCCTCGACCTTCCCTCGTCCGCCGGGGCCGAGGCCGCCCGCCGCCTCGGGCCGCGCGCACAGTTCGTCCCGGCCGACGTCGCCGACGCCGCGCAGGTCGGCGCCGCGGTTGCCGCCGCGGGGGAGCGGGCGCCCCTGCGGGTCCTGGTGAACTGCGCGGGCATCGCCACCCCAGGGAAGGTCCTCGGCCGGGAGGGGGTGCTGCCGCTCGAGCAGTTCGCGCGGGTGATCTCCGTGAACCTCACCGGCACCTTCAATGTTCTCCGGCTAGCGGCCGAGGCGATGGCCGCCGTCGAACCCGTGAAAGGGGCCGGCGGTTCCCCGGAGCGCGGAGTGATCATCAATACGGCCTCCGTCGCGGCGTTCGACGGCCAGATCGGCCAGCCCGCCTACGCGGCGTCCAAGGGCGGGGTCGCGGCCATGACGCTTCCCCTGGCGCGGGAGCTCGCCCGGCACCTGATCCGGGTGGTCACCATCGCCCCGGGCATCTTCGAGACGCCCATGATGGCGGGCCTGCCGCAGGACGCCCAGGACTCCCTCGGCAGCCAGGTGCCCCACCCCTCCCGGCTGGGCAAGCCCTCCGAGTACGCCGCGCTGGTGTCCTCGATCCTCGCGAACCAGATGCTCAACGGCGAAACCATCCGGCTCGACGGCGCCATCCGCATGGGTCCGCGGTAACTCCTTCCCGGCCTCCGGCCGCCCAACCGAAAGGACTGCTCAATGGAGAGCCAGTTCGACACCAGTAACCTTCCGGCCGCGGACTTCCTCGGCTTCGAATCGCTGCTGAGCGCCTCCGAGCGGGCGAAGCTTGACGACGTGCGCGACTTCCTCGCCAAGGAGGTGGCACCGTCGGCCGGGGACTGGTGGAACCGGGCCGAGTTCCCGCACGACATCCTGCCGAAGCTTGCGGCACTCGAACTGAGCACGCCGGTGCAGCAGGGCTACAGCCACCTCTTCGGCGGCATGGTCATTGCGGAGATGACGCGTGCCGACACCTCTCTGGCGACCTTCTTCATGGTCCACCACGACCTCTTCGTCGAGGCACTCCATCAGTTCGGGTCCCCGGACCAGAAGCAGCGGCTCCTCCAGGCCGCCATGGACCTGCGCATCACCGGGGCGTTCGCACTGACCGAGCCGCAGCACGGATCCGACATCGCCGGCGGGATGGCCACCACGGCCACCCGCGACGGGAACACCTGGATCCTCAACGGAGCCAAACGGTGGATCGGCAACGGGACCTTCTGCGACTACATGCTGCTGTGGGCGCGCGACACCGAAACGTCGGCGGTGCGCGGCTTCATCCTCGACGCCACCCTGCCCGGGGTCACCCGGACCGTCATCGAGAACAAGATCGCGCTGCGCACCGTGCAGAACGCCGACATCCTCCTTGAGGACGTGCGGGTGGCCGAAGCCGACCGCTTCGAGGGGATCGACAGTTTCTCCGACACCCGGCGCCTGCTCCTCGGCTCACGCATCCTGGTGGGCTGGCAGGCGGTGGGGCAGCAGCTCGCCGCGTACGACGTCGCCCGCCGGTACGCGCTGGAGCGCTACCAGTTCGGCCGCCCACTGGGCAGTTTCCAGCTGATCCAGGACCAGCTGGTGACCATGCTCGGCAACACGACGGCGAGCCTGGCCCTCATGGCCCGGATCGCCCAGCTGCAGGACGGCGCCGGATCGGCGGGCACCCCGGAGGGCCCGGGCATGCCCCAGGCGGCCCTCGCGAAGTCCTACACGACGGCGCGCATGCGCGAGACGGTCGCCCTTGGGCGCAGCATCCTTGGCGGCAACGGGATCGTGACCGACTACGGCATGGCGAAGATCTTCGCCGACGCCGAGGCCATCTACACCTATGAGGGCTCCTATGAGATCAACACCCTCATCGTGGGGCGGGCCCTCACGGGGCTTTCGGCCATCGTCTAAGCCCGTAGAGGGGATTAGACTGCGGCCATGATGGAGAAGGAGCCCACCCGTCCGGTGCGGCAGCTGCGGGTCGTGGTGCGTGCGGATGACTACGACGCGGCGCTGGCGTTCTACCGGGACGTGCTGGGCATGCCCGAGCAGGAGGCCTACGAGGGCGGCGACGGCGCCCGCGTGAGCATCCTCGACGCCGGCCGTGCCACCCTCGAACTTTCGAATCCCGCGCAGGTGCGCCTGATCGACAGCGTCGAGGCGGAGGGCCGGCCGAGCGCGCGGATCCGGATCGCTTTTGAGGTCGACGACGCCGCGGGCACCACGCACCGGCTCGTCGAGGCCGGGGCCGAACTGATCGCCGAACCCCGCGAGACGCCGTGGCGTTCGCTGAACTCCCGGCTTGACGCCCCGGCAGGGCTCCAGCTCACCCTCTTCCAGGAACTTGACCCCGAGCCGGGGAACCCCTGACGCCGGACGCCGTGCCGCCTGGAGTGCGGATCCGGAGCGCGGCACCGGTCGAGCTTGAGGCCCTGCGCGGGATCGAGCGCGCCGCGGGGGAGCAGTTCCGGGCGCTTGGCATGGCGGCGATCGCCGAGGACGAGCCGCTGCCGGTTGAGGAACTGGCTGAGTTCTCCGCGGCCGGCCGGGCCTGGACCGCCGTCGGCGCCGACGGCTCCCCGGTGGGCTACCTGCTGGTGAAGCGTGTCGGGGCCAATGCCCACGTCGAGCAGGTCAGCGTGCACCCCTCCTTCGCCCGGCAGGGGATCGGACGGCGCCTCCTCGAGACCGCTGCGGACTGGGGCCGCGGGCAGGGGCTTAAAAACCTCACGCTGACCACCTTCGGCGAGGTCCCATGGAATGCCCCGTACTACCGCCGGCTGGGCTTCCGGGACGTGCCGGCCGACGCGCTGGAGCCCGGCCTGAAGCAGGTCGTGGCGCAGGAGGCCGCCGCCGGCCTGGCACGGTGGCCGCGGGTGGTGCTCAGCCGCCCGCTGGCATAGGGCCCCGGCCGCCCTGGTCAGGCCAGGGAGAGTTCAAGCACCGTTTCCCATCCGTCGTCCTCATCCCACTGCCGGCCCACCGCCCGGAAACCGAAGGAGTCGACGAGGCGCCGTCAACGCCGCGGGACTTAGGAGCTGCGCGGCGGCGAGGTCGCCGTCGGCCAGGGCGTGGATGGCCGCCGGTGGAAGGCGCACGAGCCGGACGTCCCCCGCCCCTGCCGCCGAGGAACGCCAGGGATTCGCTGTCGGTGTCATCCGCCCACCCTCCTCTACCGCCAGTTCGCCAGTCAGTCGTAGTGGGCGAAGGCCGGCCACAGCCCGCGCCAGCCGGACGCCGGGGAGGAACAGACGAGGATTTCCTGGCCCTGTTCCTCGTTGTCGACGCCGACACGGTTGTCGAGCACTCCGGCCCTCCGGCAGTCCTCGAGGAGGGTCCGCGCCAGCGAAGCCTGGCCCCCGACGACGATCACCGCGCGGCCGGTGTCCGGCGGCTCCTCATGGAACTGGAGTTCGTTGTGCCCGCTGTAGGCCGGAGGCAGCCCCAGCGCGGGTCCATACCGCGCCAGCGCCCCGGCCTCGCCGTAGTTACTCGCAATCAGGACGGCCCCTTCGGCGTCCTTCCCGGGCAGGGAGCGGTACACGGCAGCGACCTGCTCCACGTACACCGGCCAGCCCACAGAGTCCGCGGCCACCTGGTTGATGTCCGGAACCGGGCTGGCCGCCAGGGCGGGCACCGGCAGCGCCGGCAGGGAAATGACTGCCGCCACCGCCGCATTGAGGGCGACGGCGCCCGCGGCAACCGCCCGCCATCGAACGCGGGCGGCCAGGAAGGCAGCGGTGGGGACGCAGCCGGCCGCGAACAGCACTGTCAGCAGGCCCGAGGGGTAGTAGATCTGCCCGCCCGCAAGAAAAGTCAGGACCAGCAGGACGGGCAGGGCGGCGGCAACGAACCGCACGGTGCGCCACTGCGGCCGGTGCAGCAGGGCAACGGCGCCCGCGGCCCAGACCGCGGCGAGAGGAGGCCCGAGCGTCAGGAACAGGAAGGGCCACATCAGCACCCGGGTTTCGGCCGCGTTGTTCTCCGCGAGGGCCGCCCCCATCTCGAGCTGCGGCCAGCCGTGCGCCGCCTGGTAGAAGAGGTTCGGCGAGCCGATGGCGAGCGCCAGCGCCGCCGCACCCCAGACCCAGCCCGAGCGGAACACCTTCCGAGGGCCGGTAAGGAGCAGGCCTGCCGCCAGGGATACCAGCAGCCCGGCGATCAGCAGCTTGTTGTACATGGCCAGCCCGACGACGACGCCCGCCGCCAGCCACCACGCGGGCTGCTCCCGCCGCACTGCACGCATCATCAGCAGGACGACGGCGGGCCAGAACACGAGGTCGAGGGTGGTGGTGAGCAGAACATGCCCGAACAGCAACGGCGCCGTCGCGAAGGCGTAGGCCCACGCGCACAGCCCCTGCGCGGCCCGGCCTCCGCCCAGTTCGCGGGTGATCAGCACGACCACGAGGACCGAGGCGACGGCTGCCAGCGTTGCCGGGATCCGGATGGCCCACACCTCATCGGCGACGAGGAAGCTGAAAAGCCTGACCAGCAGCGGGGTGAGCGGGGGCTGGTCTACGTAACCCCACGCCGGGGGCAGCATCCGGAAGTACAGTTCGTCGCGGTGGTAGCCGTACGCCGTGCTGGCAGCCGTGAGGAGGACGCCGAGTGCGGCCATCGCGGTGAACACCAGGACGCGGGCGAGGGGCGGCAGCTCCGGTCCGCGCTCCGCTGCGCCGCTGGAATGCACCGGTCGGGTGCGGGCCTGCGTGTTCACCCCGTCAGCCTAACCCTGCCGCCCGGCCTGGCACCGGCGGGTCGGGCTGGCAGCGCCCCTGCCGTGGTGGCAAAGTGGCACCTGTGACAAAAGGAGACAGCGCGGCCGTCCGACTGCTGAACCGGGCACGGTTGGTGCCAAGGATCGCGTGGCTCGCCTCACGGGCGCCCCGCGACCCCCACCGGGCGTGGGAGGGGTACTGGAAGGACATCCGGACCACGGGCGCCGGCGGGCAGGTGCTGTGGGATTCCGCCTCCGATGCGGAGCGGGAACAGTACGCCGAGGCCCTCCGGGCGCATCTTGACACCTCGCTGCCGGTCATCGACGTCGGCTGCGGCAACGGGTCGTTCACCCGCTGGCTGGCCGGCATCTTCCCCGAGGCCCTCGGCATCGACGTTTCCCCCAGCGCGATCGCCCGTGCGGAGACGGAGGCCGCCGGCCTGGCCAACGTCTCCTTCGCCGTCGTCGACGCCACCGAACCGGGAGCGGCGGTCTCCCCCTACCCCGGGGCGTGCAATGTCTTCGTCCGCGGGGTGCTTCACGTCCTCCCGCCCCGGCCACAGGCGGTGATGGCCGCCAATCTCCGCACCGCAGTGCGCGGCGGCCGGGTCTTCCTCACCGAAACCAATTTCCCGGGCAGCTCCCTCGAATACGTCGAACGGCTCGGGGCGGCCCCCGGGTATATCCCGGCGGGCCTGAAGCGCGCCATCGCCGGGCTTCCGCGGCCCGGCCACTTCGGCGCCACCGAACGCGGCGCCGCCTTCCCCGAAGACCAATGGCAGCTTCTCGCCGACGGACCGGCCGTCATCCACACAGTTCCGGCCGAGACCCTCGAGTCCACGCCGGTCCCCGGATACTTTGCGGTGCTGCAGCCGCGGAAGGGAGCCTGAATGGAAACCCCATCGGGAGAATCTACGGCGCCGCTGCCGATCGAAGGCGGGAAGGGAACGCTTGAGCTCCGACCGGACGGCGTCCTGCACCTGAAGTGGGACCTCGGCATCCACATCACCTCGGACGATGCCCGGGCGGCAATGGACGTCGTCAACGTGCTCTGCGCTGACACATCCCACCCCATGCTCGTCGACATGGAAGCCACAAAATCGGTCAGCAGGGGAGCCCGCAGCACCTTTTCCATCCCGTGTGGTGCCTCGCGGATTGCGCTGCTGGGTTCCTCTCCGGTCGACCGGCTCCTGGCCAACTTCTTCCTCGGCCTTCACAGCCCGCCGTGCCCCACCCATTTCTTCACCTCGCGGGAGCGCGCCCTGGACTGGCTCAAGCGGCCCGACGCAACAGAGCCGACGGACTGAGCTGACGGACTGAGCCGTCGGACTGAGCCGACGGACTGAGCTGACGGACTGAGCCGTCGGACTGAGCCGCCGGTCTCCCGGTGCTATCCGGCGAGGTTGAGGGGAGGCCGGGCGGCGTCCTGGAGAGCCCGCAGCCGCCGCCGGCGCTCATGGTCCACCCGGTGCCGCCGCGAACCGGCGGTGATCAGCAGCAGGAAGACGGCGAGGCCGGCCGCGAAGGCGACCGGCGCGGACGCGGGTTCGCCGAAGAGCCGGTCGAAGAGGAGCCAGATGAGCCCCCAGACCACGGCCAGGGCGACGCTGAGGTGCCCCCTGCCCGTACTGCACAGGACCGCCGTGCCGACAGTCACCACGCCCACGGCGATCAGGGCCCAGGTCTGTGCGCCGAGGTCGAACAGGTCCGTCCCCTGCCGGTCGGCCAGCGCGGCGGCGCGCACCGCCGTCTCGATGATGGTCCAGCCCAGCAGCAGACCGAGGGGTACGTCGACGGCGGCGCCTTCGATCCGGCCCTCTGCCGGGTAGCGGTGCAGTGTGCCCAGGGTGGTCAGCAGCACGCCGAGAAGCAGGACGACGATGGCCGCCGCCAGGGTCTGCAGTTCGTCCCGGCCGCTCAGCCGGACGGCTGTGAGGAGCACGAGTGCTGAGGCGAGAGTCCAGCCGAGCCGGCGCTGGCGCTCCTTCCGGAGTTGGAAGGGCAGCCACTGGTACAGCACGTAGACGCACAGCGCGAGGTCGATGAGGACCCGGATCCACAGCGCCCCGGTGGCGGGAAGAAGCAGGGTCGGTCCCGGCAGCGGCGGTCCGGACTGGAGGGGATCCCAGGCGCGTCCGCCCGGCGCGAGGAGCCATGCCAGCGCGGCCAGGGAGACCAGAACAGCGCGCAGCAGGTCCGGATCCCAGGATCGGACGGCGGCGGCAGCGGCCGCAAGGCGATTCCGGGGGGCGGCCGTCCAGACGGGCATTCTTCCGCCCCCGCCCTGCCGTGCCACAGGCCGGGCCGAAACCCTTCGGCGTCTCCCGCCCGCCCCCAGCGCGGCGGTTCCACTCCGGACCCTGTGCGTCCTGCCCGCTCCACCTGCAGTCAGACTCCGCAGCCGTCTGTGCGTCCCGCCGGCTCCACGTGCAGTCAAGCCCCAGAGCCGTCCGCCCGCCCGTTCTGCTCCCAGCGCGGCGGTCGCTGCCTTGAATTTGCGGCGCGCCCCGCCAGCGCCGCCGGCCCCGTCCGGAGCCGCTGACACCGTCGGAGGAACTGAGGGCGCAGGCGGGAGCTTCACCTCATGCGTCGGCTTCATCGCCTCCCTTTCGACGGGTGCTGCGCCGCGGGTTTCCCGTGCGCTCGCGTTCAGCCTACCCACTTCCGCGCAGCGGCGGGCGGTTGGCCTGGCAGGATCACCGCGAATCCGGGCTGGCCGTCTCTCCGGCCTCCCCGGCGCCGGCAGCCTTGGACCTCCGGCGCTGCCGCAGGCCAAGAACAGCAGCGGTCACGAGCCCCACGAGGGTCCCGACGGCGGTTCCCAGCACGATACTCACCCAGAGGGGCAGCCCGGTGGAGGCGCCGGTCAGGTAGCCAAGGCCAAGCAGCCACGCGGCCCACAGGCACGCGCCCAGGGCAGTCAGGACCATAAAGGGGCGGAGCGCGACCTCGGCGATCCCGGCCGCCGCGACGCTGGCGGTCCTGCCGCCGGGCAGGAACCGAACAGCGACCAGTCCGGCGTAGGTCGGTGACTTGCCGGCCTTCTCGACTGCGCGGCGGAGTCCGCCGTGGACCGACCGTCCCCAGCGGAAGCGGTCGAGCCAGTGCGTCAGGCGGCGGCGGAAGAGCATAAACAGCGCGAGGTCGCCCACCCAGCTGCCGGTGGTCGCCACGAGGACGGCCGCGGGCAGGAAGAGGTTCCCATGCGAGGCCATGGTGCCGGCGGCGATCACCATCAGTTCCGAGGGCACGACGGGGAGGATCACGTCCACGACGATGATGGTGAACATGAGCAGGAAGTAGAGCGGCATGGCCAGGTCAGGGCCGGGAATCTCCACCCACCCAACCTACAGGCCGCTGCCGGGGAAAGCAGAGGACTCGGGCCAAGCCCGGGTTAATTCGGGGGAAACTCCGAGAGCCGCAGCGAGGATTCGAAGGACGACTCGGCGCCGCTGAGCGGGTCGGTGAAGGAGATGCTCTTGGCCAGCAGCTGCAGCGGCTTCGAGAAGTCGTCGGCGGCCTGTGGCTTCAGCACGGGGTAGAAGGGGTCGTTGAGGATGCCCAGTCCGAGCCCCGCCATGTGCAGCCGAAGCTGGTGGGTCTTGCCGGTGTGCGGCTGCAGCCGGTAGCGGCCAACGCCCGCCCTCTCCTCAATCAGGCTCACCGCCGTCTCGGTGTTGGGGGCGCCCTCGACCTCCTGGGCCAGCAGGTAGGTGCGGGACTTCACAATGCGGCTGCGCACAATTCGGGGTGCAACATCCAGGCCGAGCTCCGGCCGCACCGGGGCGACCGCCTCGTACTCCTTGCGGATCCGGCGGTTCTCGAACAGCAGCTGATATTTTCCGCGGGTCTCCGGGTTTACCGAGAACATCAGGATGCCGGCGGTCATCCGGTCGAGCCGGTGCATGGGGATCAGGTCGGGCAGGCCCAGCTGCACCCGCAGGCGCACCAGTGCGGACTCCGCGACATACATGCCGCCGGGGGTCGTCGGCAGGAAGTGGGGTTTATCGACCACCAGCAGGTCCTCGTCCTGGTGGAGGATGCTGATTTCCACCGGGAGCCGGTCCTCGACGGGAAGCTCACGGTAGTACCAGATGAAGGTGTGGTCGGTGAGCGGGGTCTCCCGGGTGAGCACGGTTCCGCCGAGGGCCACCACCTCGCCGCGGTCGAACCGCTCGGCGATGCCGTCGGGGTTCACATGGTCGAAGCGGTCAAGGATGTACTCGAGGGCCGTTGGCCACGGCCCCTCGTCGGGCAGGCGGAGGCGGGTGGCATTGACTCCGTTGCGGACCGGAAGGGGGGACTTCATCACCTTTCAAGGGTACGGGCACCGTCGGAGGGCGGCTGGCAGTGGGGGCAGTAGTAGAGGTCCCGCAGCTCGAGTTCGTTGTCGCCGAGCTGTTCGAGGACGACCGGAGTGCCGCAGCGCAGGCAGCCCCGGTTCGAGCGCCCGTACACCCACAGGTTGTTGCCGCGCAGGTTTCCGGTGGTGGCGCGGGTGCTCCGCAGCTTGTTCGCCTCGAGCAGCTTTTTGGCCAGGTCGACGATGCGGGGCAGGTTCCGGACCTCGCCGACGGGCGTCAGGGGGTGCACCCCGGCCAGGAAGCACAGCTCGCAGCGGTAGACGTTGCCGATGCCCGCGAGATTGCGCTGGTCGAGCAGGGCCAGGCCGAGGGGCCGTTCCGGCTGAAGGGCGAGCCGCCGCAGCGCCTCGGCGGGGTCCCAGTCCCCGCCGAGCAGGTCGGGCCCGAGGTAGCCCACGGCCTCCTCCTCGCCCGAGCGGGGCAGGACCCGCAGGAAACCCAGTTCGAAGCCGACGACGACGTTGTCGGTGGTCTCGAGCACGCACCGTGCCTTAAAGCCGGGCCGGCGCCACTTCTGGCCGCGCGCGTACACGTGCCAGAGCCCTTCCATTTTCAGGTGGGAGTGGATGTCCCACCCTTCCGCATCCCCGCCGCCGCCCCCGCGGATCAGAAGGTGCTTCCCGCGGGAGACCACCTCCTCGACGGTGTCGCCGGTGAAGTCAACGGTGGCGAAGCGCGGGACCCGGATGTCGCACCGGGTCAGCTCCTTTCCGGCGAGGGCCGCATGGAGGTCGCGGGCGGCCCGCCAGACGGTATCCCCCTCAGGCACGGATTCCCCCTTGAGTGCTAATGTCCCGCCGGACGTCTGACACAAATCCTCTAGGCACGGATCCTCAGCCCCTTGGGTGTCGTGTAGAAACCGGCGGCGGCCAGGGCGGAGCCCACCCCGGTGTCGAGGATCTCCCCGCCGTTGACCTTCTCCAGCGCCATCTTGTCGGCCGCGCCCCTCCGGATCACGCCGACCAGGGCGGCAGCGGCCGCGTCGAGGGCGGGCTGGTCCTCGGTGAAGACCAGCAGCGTCTTGCCGCCCCGCTCGACGTAGAGCGCCAGATCGCCGTCGACAAGCACCACGAGGGCGCCGGCTTTGCGGCCGGGACGGTGCCCTCCCTCGGCCTGCGGCCAGGCAAGGGCGGCGCCGTACGGGTTGGCCGGGTCGGTCGCGGCCAGGGCGGTGGCCGTGAGCGCTGGTCCGCCGGCTGCCTCCGAACGCGGATCGTTGTCCGCGCTGAAGGAACGCAGCCGGTCCACGGTCGAGGGCACTGCGAACTGGGCCGCGCCGAGATGCTCGATGAAGTAACCGCGCCGGCACCGGCCCATCTCCTCAAGCCGCGCAAGCACCTTGTACATCAGGCCAAACCCGCCGGGCACGCCTTCGCTGCCCACGGCGCCGCGGGTGACCACGCCGTAGCGGTCGAGGAGCAGTTCGGCGGTGGCGTGGGCGTGGAGGGTCGACTCGTTCTCAACGGGCGGCAGCAGGTTCCAGCGTCCGGCCGCGACCGGAGGGGTGGCGCGCTGGTACCCGGAAACGCCGTCGGGCCCGCCGGCCAGGCTCATCGAACTGTTCGTAAGGGAACGTCCCGGTGAGCGCCCCAGCCGGCCCGCCCGGGAGGTGCGGGCGCGTGCCGGTGGCTGGCGCTGCTTGTGCGCGGTCCGGCCGCCGGCCAGCAGGGCCCGGACCGGGGTGAAGGTGTCGTTGCTGACGCGTCCGGCCCACACCAGGTCCCACAGGGCGGTGACGAGGTCGGCCTCGGACGGGACGCTGTCGACGTCGAGGGCGGTGCTGAGCTGGCGCAGGAAGTAGCCTCCGCCGCCGCCGAGCAGTTCGAGCAGCGCCGCGGAGAGAGGCGAGGGCTCGTACGCCGGGTCGGGGCGGAGGGTCAGCGGCGCGTTTTCCGCGAGGTGCAGGGCGATCCAGCCGTCGTTTCCGGCGAGCGATCCGGCACCGGACCAGACCACCTCCCCGGTGGCGGTGAGTTCGTCGAGCATGGCCGGTGAGTAGTTGGCCACCCGCTGGCCCAGGATGAGCGGCTCCCAGGCCGAGGCGGGAATCGGCACGCCGGAGAGCTGGTCCACCACCGTGGCCACGCCGTCGAGCCCGCGCAGGCCCGAACCGATGTGCTGCCAGACGGGCAGGAACCGTCCGTAGGCGGCAGGGTCGACCGGCTCCACCTCCTGCCGCAGAGCCGCGAGGGAGCGCCGCCGAAGCCGCCGCAGCACCTCGACGTCGCACCACTCGCTCGGCGCGGCGGGGTGGACGACGGTGGTCTCCCCAGCCTGCGGGGCGGCCTCGGCGGGCCGGAACTCGCCCTCGACGGTGCGCCCGTCGGCGGCGAGGCGCTGCAGGGCGGTTGCCACGATGGCGACACCGAGGCCGAGCCGGGCCGCCGCTTCCGCGGCGGTGAAGGGCCCGTGGGTGCGGGCGTACCGGCTGACAAGGTCTCCCAGCGGATCGGCGACGGGTTCGATGAAGGCCAGCGGGATGCCCATCGGCAGGGGGACCCCAAGTGCATCGCGCAGTCGAGCGGCGTCCTCGACGGCCGAGATCCGTTCCACGCCCGCGATGGAGACGCGAAGGGCCCGGTTGGCGCGCAGCAGCGGCTCGACCAGGGCCGCGGCCTCGGCCTCGGTGGCGCGCGGGGCTACGGCACCCTCCTCGCCGGCGCCCTCTTTCGTGGCCGCTTCGGTGCCCTCGAGGCGCTCGGCGATCTCGGCGATGCTCAGCGGGCCCAGGAGGCGCAGCAGGTCCGCGACGCCCTCCAGACCGCGGGCGCGCCGGTCCAGGCGGAGTCGCTGCAGCTCGCTTTCGGTGTCGGCGATGACCTTCGCGTCGAGCAGTTCGCGCAGTTCGGCCCGGCCCAGGAGCTCGTTGAGGAGGGTGGGATCCAGCGAGAGCGCGGCGGCCCGCCGCTCCGCGAGCGGGGAATCCCCCTCGTACAGGAAGGAGGCGACGTAGCCGAAGAGCATGGAGCGGGCGAAGGGAGAGGCCTGCTGCGTGGTGACCTCGACCATCCGCAGCTCGCGGCGCTCAAGGGAGGCGGCAAGCTCCTTGAGGGCCGGCAGGTCGTAGACGTCCTGGAGGACCTCCCTCACGGTCTCGAGGACGATCGGGAAGGTCGGGTACTTCTTGGCGACGTCGAGCAGCTGCGCCGACCGCTGCCGCTGCTGCCACAGCGGGCTGCGCTTGCTGGGGTTCTGCCGCGGCAGCAGCAGCGCCCGGGCGGCACACTCCCGGAACCGCGAGGCGAACAGGGCGGAGCCGCCGACCTCGGCGGTCACGATCCCGTCGAGTTCCTCGGCGTCGAAGAGGAAGAGATCGGCTCCGGGCGGCTCGTCCTCCATCAGGGGCACTCGCAGCACGATGCCGTCGTCGGAGGCCATGGCGGAGCCCTCAATGCCGTAGCGCTGCTCGAGGCGTGCCCCGACGGCGAGCGCCCACGGGGCGTGCACGGGCATGCCGAACGGGCTGTGCAGGACGACGCGCCAGTCGCCGAGCTCGTCGTGGAAGCGTTCCACGACGAGCGTGCGGTCATTCGGCACCACCTCTGTGGCTTCGCGCTGCTCCTTCAGGTAGGTCAGCAGATTCCCGGCGGCCCACTCGTCGAGCCCGATCCGCTGGCAGCGCTCGCGGGCCTGGTCCTCCGGGGCGTAGGACATCTCCCGGACGAAGGCGCCCAGCGCCCGGCCCAGCTCGACCGGCCGGCCGAGAGAGTCGCCCTTCCAGAACGGCAGCTTGCCGGGCTGGCCAAAGGCGGGGGAGACGAGGACACGGTCATGGGTGATCTCCTCGATCCGCCAGCTGGTCGCTCCGAGGGCGAAGACGTCCCCCACCCGCGATTCGTAGACCATCTCCTCGTCGAGCTCCCCGACCCGCCGGCCGCCCGCCCGCGCACCCTCGCCCTCGGAGCCGACGAGGAAGACGCCGAACAGGCCGCGGTCGGGGATGGTGCCGCCGGAGGTGACGGCGAGGCGCTGGGCTCCGGGGCGCCCGGTGATGGTCCCCTCGGTCCGGTCCCAAATGATCCGCGGCCGCAGCCCGGCGAACTCATCGGAGGGGTACCGCCCGGCGAGCAGGTCAAGGGTTGCGTCGAAGGCCGAGCGCGGCAGGGTGGCAAACGGCGCGGACCGGCGCACGACGTCGAACCATTCCTCGACGTCGATGGTGCCCAGCGCGGCGGCGGCCACCGTCTGCTGGGCCAGGATGTCCAGCGGGTTCGCGGGGATGGCGAGGGGCTCGATCTTTCCCGCCAGCATCCGCTCCACCGTCACCGTGGTGTTCACCAGGTCGCCGCGGTGCTTGGGGAACAGCACGCCCTGGGAGACCTCGCCGACCTGGTGCCCGGCCCGGCCCACCCGCTGCAGGCCGCTGGCCACTGACTGCGGGGACTCAACCTGCACCACGAGGTCGACGGCGCCCATGTCGATGCCCAGCTCCAGGGAGCTGGTCGCCACCACGCAGCGCAGCCGCCCGGACTTCAGGTCGTCCTCGATCAGTGCGCGCTGATCCTTCGACACCGACCCGTGGTGGGCGCGGGCCAGCAGCGGCTCGGCGCCCGCGCTCTGGCCGGCCTGCGCCATGATCTGTGCCGGGGGCGAAGCGGGCGCGGCGGCCGGCACACGGCGGGGAAACGATTCAGCGGCAACCAGTTCAGCGGCATCCCGTTCCGCATCGGTTGTCCCGTCGGGGGCGCCTCCGGGCGCCTCTCCGGCGGACCCGTCCCCGGCAGCCCAGGCGGCGTTGCGCTCGAGGCGTTCGGCGTGGATCTCATTGAGCCGGGCCGTGAGGCGCTCGGCGAGCCGGCGGGAGTTCGCAAAGACGATGGTGGAGCGGTTCTCCTCGATCAGGTCGACGATGCGTTCCTCGACGTGCGGCCAGATGCTCGCCTGCGGGACCGCGTCGCCGTCGGTCCCACCGGGGCCTCCGGTGGCGCCGCCCAGTTCGGTCATGTCTTCCACCGGCACCGAGACGGTCAGGTCCCACTTTTTGGCGGAGGGCGGAGCCACGATCTCCACCGGGGCGTTGCCGGAGAGGAACCGTGCGACGGTCTCGCGGGGTTCGACGGTTGCGGAGAGCCCGATCCGCTGCACCGGCTTGCCCAGCAGTGCATCGAGCCGGGCCAGGGACACTGCCAAGTGCGCGCCGCGCTTGGTGCCGGCGACGGCATGCACCTCGTCGACAATGACGGTGTGCACCTCGGACAGCGTCTCCCGGGCCTTCGAGGTGAGCATCAGGAAGAGCGACTCGGGAGTGGTGATGAGGATGTCCGGCGGGCGGGTGAGCAGCGCGCGCCGTTCGGCCTGCGGGGTGTCACCCGAACGCACCCCCACGGTGATTGAGGGTGCGGGAAGGCCGAGCCGGCGGGCCGTCTGGGTAATGCCGATCAGCGGGGCGCGGAGGTTGCGTTCGACGTCGACGCCGAGCGCCTTCAGCGGGGAAATGTAGAGCACCCGGGTGCCGCGCGCCGGCACTGCCGGTGTTTTCTTCGAGCCCGCAGCGCCGTTCGAGGCGGGTGCTGAATGCTCCCCGTCCACCAGCAGGCGGTCAAGGGCCCAGAGGAAGGCCGCGAGGGTCTTGCCCGATCCCGTCGGCGCCACCACCAGGGCATTCGATCCGGCCGAAATGGCCTTCCAGGCGCCCTCCTGCGCCGCGGTGGGCGCTGAAAAAGCACCGGCGAACCACTCCGAGGTGGCTGGGGTGAACCTGCTCAGCACCGATGTCACCCCAACATCATCCCTCAGTGTGCTGACATTATTCACTCCGGACTCTCCGGGGTGGGGCTGAAGGCGGCGGCCGGAGTGGGATGAAGGGGGCGGCCGCCGCGTCAGCCCGCGGGCTGCATGGCGCCCACGGTCATCAGGACAATCGATGAGGCGGAGCAGGCGGTGGTCTCCTGCGGCAGGACGAGGGAGTCGGTCGCACCGGGAGGGTAGACGCGGACGCCGGCGGCAGGCACCACGCCGCAGTCGGCGCCGTAGTTGCCCGCGTTGACCTGCCGCAGCACCGCCGTCGCGGAGGCACCGGGTTCGAGCGTGAAGGCCTTGCCCGGCTCGCCCCGGTCCGCGGGCGCACCGAGCTGCGTCCCCGCCGCGTCAACGTAGGACACCCCGGGGTAGCCAGACATGTCGCAGGCGTCCCCGGAGGTGTTGGTGAGCGTCAGGGTCCGGTAGGCGCTGCCGGCGGCGCCCGCGCCCGGCTCGGTGGTCACCGCACCGGACAAATCAGCTGCAGTGCACACCCCGCCGTCACCGGCGGTCGGTTCGGGATCCGCCTCAGGGGTCGAGGAGGGCGACGAAGAAGGCGACGAAGAAGGCGACGGCGCGGGCGGCGTCGACGGCGCCTCCGACGCGACCTCGGAGGGCGACGCCGACGTTGCCTCCGAGGATGCCGGGGCCTCCGCTCCGGCTGATTGGGAGGACGCCGGCGCGCACGCACCAAGCAGGGTGGCGGTGCCGATGGCTGCTGCGGCGAAGATCCAGTGCGGTGTACCCGAAGTCATGAAGCAACAGTAGACGTGGTGCCCGTGTGACGCACGAGGCGGAGCCCGTTCCGGGGATTGAGTTCCCCGATCGTTATGGAAGGGGGCTATTCGTGGTGGTAGGAGCGCCGCCCGGCGATCTCCTGCGCACGGTAGACCTGCTCGGCGAGGATGAGCCGGACCAGCTGATGCGGGAACACGAGCTTCGACAGCGACAGGACGAAATCGGCGCGCCGGTGCACCGTGTCATCGACGCCGTAGGCGCCGCCGATGAGGAAGCTCACCGGTCGGGAGGCGTCAAGGGCGGCGCCCAGGGTGCGGGAGAAGGCGGGTGAGTCGATGGACCTGCCCCGCTCGTCGAGCAGGATCACGTAGTCGCGGGAGTCGGTGGTCTTGGCCAGGAGCCGCTCCGATTCCTCGGCCCGGGCGGCGTCGCCCTCGCGGGCCGAGTGCGGGAGCAACTGCCAGGACAGGTCGAAAGGCTTCTTGAGGCGCTTCTCATAACGGGCAATTCCGTCGGAAACCCAGCTCTCATGTTTCCGGCCCACGGCCAGTACTCGGATTGCCATTTCCTCAGGCTACCGCGCCGGAAGCGGGCCACCCTGAAGGGGTTAATTGGGGAGCGAAGCGCGACCGTCGCAGAGGTGAACAAAAACAGTGACCCCTTGGAGAAGTGTTAGTACGATTACGGAATTCCGGCGGAACCGAAAGGCGAGTGGGGAGATGGCGCAGTCCAAGGGCAGTAAACAGGTCCCAGGTGGAGGTCCAGCGCCCGGTGCGCGGACCATCACCGTCATCCTCGGCGGAGGAGTCGACGCGCGGAGGGGGCTCGACATCCCCAAGCAGCTCGCCCCCATCGCCGGCAGGACCAGCCTTGAGCGCACTGTCGACATCCTCTCGGCCTCTTCTACTACCTGATGGACGACCTCGCCGCGTTCACAGATGCGGCACCGGAACTCATCCTGCGCCAGCGCCGAGCGCTGCGCCGACGTCGTCTTCGCCGGTGGGTGCGCAAGGTCGACCCGGCTGACCTGCCGCAGGCACCGAAGTGGCTGCTGAAACGTTTCCAGTGGTACAGGATCGCGGTCCTGATGGGGTTCGTGTTCAGCGGCCAGGTCCATCCCGTCCAGTCGGCCGAGGAACCAACCGCATCAGCGGATTGAAGGAGGAGAAGCGCGTGAGCGCCGAGGTGTCAACTGAATACCCGCAAGCCAGCCGTGTGATTCTGCACCTCAGTGACACCCATCTCGTCGCGGACGGGCTGCTGTACGGCGGGGTGGACAGCGGGGCGCGGCTGAGGGCGCTCCTTGAGCAGACGGTGGCCTCCGGCGTCGAACCGGAGGCGTTGGTTTTCACCGGTGACCTGACTGACAAGGGGCACCCGGAGGCGTATGCGAGGCTGCGCGGCATTGTGGAACCTATCGCCGAAATGCTGGGCGCACAGCTGATCTGGCTCATGGGCAACCACGACGACCGGGCCCGGCTGCGCGCCGGCCTGCTGGGGGAGCCTCCGATCGAAACGCCGCTCTACCGCAGCTACCAGTTGGGGGGTCTCCGGGTGATCACCCTGGATACCTCGGTCCCGGGCCACCACTACGGGGAGATCTGCGAGGAGCAGTTCGAGTGGCTGGCGCACCAGCTGGCGCGTCCGGCACCGGAGGGCACCATCCTGGCGATGCATCACCCGCCGGTGCCGATGATCCAGGACATCGCCGTCCTGACGCAGTTGCGCCGCCAGGACCTGCTTGAGGCGGCGCTCCAGGAAACTGATGTCCGGCTAATCCTGGGCGGCCACCTCCACTTTTCCTCCTCGGCGACTTTCGCCGGGATTCCGGTGTCGGTGGCCTCGGCCACCTGCTACACGCAGGACCTCAGTGTCGAGCTGGGCGGCTCACGCGGGCGGGACGGTGCGCAGTCGCTGAACCTGGTGCATGTCTACCCGGGAACGATCATCAACTCGGTGGTACCGATCGGGTCTTTTCCCACCGTGGGGCGGTACATTTCTCCCGAGGAGGCCCAGCGACGCCTGGGCATTGCGGGCATCATCGGCACGGTCGACCAGCGGTAAGGCTGCCGGAAGCTAGTCTCTGGAATTGCCTGAAACCTGAGCTGAGGCTCAGCTGTTGATGTCGCCGCCGCGCCGGTCCAGTGACGTGACGTAGTCCTGAAAGTGCTCGGGCAGCGTGAGGTGTCCGGAGTCCCGGGACACGCTGGTCCACCAGTCTGATGCGCCGACGTGGGTGAGCTCCTCGAGGGTGTCGGCATTCAGCGGAGCATTCGGATCGGCTTTGAGGAGGTCCTGGGTGCGTGGCGAAAGCTTCGCCCACACCTCGGCGTCCTTTGCGCGGTGATCTCTCATGGCGGAAGCCTACGCCGTGGTTCCGACGGCTTCAGCGCGGTGGTTTCCTTGACAGGCGAGTCAGGGACCGGCGTTTCTCCCCGGGGGCCGGGAAATTTAGGTGAAACGGAACGATCCGGAAATTAGAGTGTAGGTACGCTGTCACGGCCCCGTCAGCGGCTCCAGTGTCGGAGGAATCATGAAGAACTCATTCGCCCTTACCGCTGCTTTATTGCTCGGAATTGGATTGTCGGCCTGCAATGGTGCGGAGCCCACAGAATCACCCGGCGGCGTGCCTTCTGCGACCCAGGACGCAATCGGGGAAGCCCCCGCCAATCAGAGTGCAGCATTCGGCGACACCGTGACGTTCGAAGGGGACGTGGAGGTGACCGTCGAATCCCGAGGCTTCCAGTCCGCTTCCGGCAGTGCACCTGGTGCGGTCGAGGGCCGGTATGCGGTCTTTGAGATCACGGTGGTCAATAACGGCGAGGAAGAAGTGGACGGCGGCCTGATGAACCTGCCAACGGTCCGCGCCGGCGACGCCGGGACAGCGGTTCAGCCGGTGGTTGATTCGGACACCGGCATCGGCGGGGAGCTCCTTTCGACGATTCCACCCGGCGATACCCAGACAGCGCAGTTTGCCTACGGCATCGCCGCTGCCGATGCAGACATCATCCAGATGGAGATCGCGGATCCAACCGGGACCGGCGAGGACGCGATCTACCAGGGCACCGTCGAGTAGGAGGGTGAAACCTCCGCCCGGTGGAAGAAGCGTCTGAGCTTCACTCTGCAGTGATCGAAACCGTTTCATACACGATGACAGAGCCCGCCGCCGGTGCGCGGCAGGTCAACTGTTCCGGCGGGGCCCGGTAAGTCCGCAGTTCGATGTCGATCTGTGCCGGGTGGGGCGGGGGAGCGGTGAGGCGGATCCGCCAGCGGTCACCGTGGCGGGTAGTTCCAGCGACCGTATAGTCCAGCCGTCCCGCCGGACCGAAGCGTTCGAGCGCGGCAGCGACAGCGGCCTGCTGGGGCTGGAGGAGATCGGTGTAGCCGCGCAGATGCTCCGCGTGGATGGAGTCGGCGAGGTGCCCTTCGACCGTGTCCACTGACGATGCGGCATCGAGGCCGCCGTAGTACACGCCGTCGGGCGCGACGACGACATTGGCCGCGAACCGGTCACCGCCGACGTGCGAGCATTCCCACACCAGCTCCGGCCAGCGCTCTTCCAGGGCACGTCCCACGGGCCGTCCGCGGACCGCGCAGCAGGTGTCATGCAGGCCGTGGGCGCAGACGAGGAGGACCGGCGGGTGGCCGAGTTCGCCCGGTCTGCTGAGGGCCGCGGCAATGTCCGCCAGGTCTTCTTCCCGCGTCCACGACCCCCAAAGCTGCCGATGGGCACCGGAACCGTCTTGGCGCAGGACGGCCCATCGCTGAGGCCCTTCGCGCCGCCGGCGGCCGTGCCGCCGCACCAGCAGCACCCGCGCCCGCGCGGCCTGGGCGGCGGCGGTCACGAGGGCTTTCGTGTCGGGCTCAAGGGGAAGGCCGTCGAAGCTGTTGAACGGCCACCTGCCGCGGTACTCAATGAGGACCCAGACGACGTCGTTCGGCGCTGTGCCTGCCATCGAGTCGCCGCGCACCCGGGCACTGCTGGCGCAGAAAAAGCGTCCCGGGGCGGTCATCGCGGCGTCACTGTTCGGCGGGAATCAGAACCCCCGCGCGCAGCAGCCTCTCGACGAGTTCACCGCCCAGATCGTTCGCAGTATAGGCCCCGCCGTCGAGCAGGCGCTTCACGGACGGCAGATCGGTCTCCGGGAAATCGAGCCAGCCCACCCGGGTGCTTAGGCGCGATCCTTCAAGCCGTGCCTCAAGCGCACCGCGCAGCCGCACGCTGGAGTCGGGGCCGACACCCTCGACGGCCGCAAGCTGGGCCAGCGGTCCCAGCGGGGCGGGGCGTCCCTGTCCCCGCCGGGTGCGGTGGAACAAGGGGGCGGAATCGGCGTCGGCGACGGCGGCGGCCAGGCGTTCGCGGACGACGTCGACCTCCCCGCCCGGTCCGTCGACGCCCAGGGGAAGCGTCCGGCGCATCTCGGAATCGTCGCGGAGCAGCGCAAGCGCGGCCTGGGCGAGCTGTTCCGCCAGTGCGTAGCGGGTCCAGCTGTGGATGCCGAGTGTTAGGTGAATGGAGACCTCGCCCTGTGCCTGGGCGGCGTGCAGCCAGCCGCGCGGCAGGTAGAGGACATCGCCCGGTTCGAGCAGGGTGTCGATGTAGGCCTCGCCTTTCGCGGCGTTGGCGACGTCGGCGCGGCGGTCGGTCCAGATTTGGTCACGCAGCGGGTCGGGGAGGACCGGCTCGTGGATGATCCAGCGCTTGGTCCCCTCGATCTGCAGGACGAAGACGTCGTGGACGTCGTAGTGGTCGTCGAACCCGCGGTTCTGGGGCGGGGTGATGTAGGCATTGGCCTGCACCGGATGTCCAAGCTCCGTGCTCAGTTGGGCGTTGAAGTCCGCGATGGGTTCCCAGGTGCGGTGGAGCGCCTGCAGGACCAGGGTGGCGCCGTCGGCGAACTTCCGCCACAGCGCTGTGTCGTCGAGCTGGTCGGAGATGGTGGCGCCGACGCCGGCCGGGGCCGTGAATGATGAGTCGGGGAAGGTCGTGCCCTCCTTGGCGACGCGGAGGAAGGGCGTGCGCAGGCCGCGGCGGGAGACCAGTTCGTCGACGGCCTCGGCGGAGAACAGGTCAGAGAAGTCGCCCGCGCCGCGCGTGAGCAACGCGGTCCGTCCCCAAACCTCACGTGCGAACTTTTCGCGGTCGATGTCGATCAGGCGTGTCTCCAAAACCCCAGCGCCGGGGCGCGGGGGTTCCTCAGGAGGAGTGCTCAAGCTCAGATGCCCGCTCCCGCGTCGGCTCCGCCGTCCGCACCGCCATCGGCCCCGCCGTCCGCACCGCCATCTGCGCCACCGTCCGCACCGCCATCGGCCCCGCCGTCGGCTCCACCGTCGGCTCCACCGTCGGCTCCGCCGTCACCGCCTCCGTCGGCCCCACCGCTCGCGCCGCCATCGGCGCCGCCATCGGCTCCACCGTCCGCCCCGCCGTCGGCACCTCCGTCGTGGACGCCCGGGGCGCCCGAGGCGCCGCCATCGGCCGCGCCGTGGTCAGCCGCGATGTCCGGCTCGCTGGGATCCTGCTGTGGTTCAGTCATATTTCCTCCTGAGAGTCGAATACTCCTCGTACCTGATCACCGCATCGGGCGGTGCTGCACGCTGCCCAAGCTCACCCTACCGGCACAGATCGGTCGAGGGAACAGCCCGCAAATTCTTGCTCTGCAGGAGTGGAAGTGTGGGAGGGAGTGCCCGAAGAGGGCGGGGCGTAGGGTGGAAGTCGGACGAAAGGAGCACTTCATGAAGAAAATCCTCATGGTACTGACCAGCGTTTCCGAGATCGGCGACACCAGGGAGAAGACCGGCTACAACGTGGCCGAAGCTGCACACCCCTGGAAGGTTTTCAAGGATTCCGGGCACTTCGTCGACTTTGCCTCCATTCAGGGCGGCCAGCCTCCGCGCGACGAGGTGGACAAGGATGATCCCATCCAGGTCGCCTTCACGGAGGACGAGACCACGCGTGCCGGCCTCTACAACACTGCCCGCGTCGATGTCGTCAATGCCGACCAGTACGACGGCGTGTACCTCGTGGGCGGCCACGGCACCATGTGGGACTTCCCGGACAGCGAAGGCCTGCAGAACCTGGTGGCCAGCGTCTACAACGCCGGCGGCGTAGTGGGAGCGGTATGCCACGGACCGGCCGGCCTGGTGAACGTGGAACTGGACAACGGGTTCCGCCTCGTCGAGGGGCGGAGGGTCGCGGCCTTCACCAACGAGGAGGAGGTTGCCGCAGGGAAGGACAAGGTCATCCCATTCTTCCTGGCCGACCGGCTTGAGGAACAGGGCGCCACCCACGTTTCCGCCGATGTCTTCGAGGAGAAGGTCGTCGTGGACGAGCGCCTGGTGACCGGACAGAACCCGGCCTCAGCTGCCGGCGTGGCAAAGGAGATGGAGAAGCTCCTGGCGGAGGTTATCCACCAGGAGAAGGCCGAGGAGCAGCACGAGGCCCAGGCTTTGCGCGCCGAGAAGGACGCGGAGAAAGAAGCCAAGAAGGCTGACGCAGCAGCGGAGCACTAATGCCTTCGGCGAACTGAAGCCTGCACGGCAGTGAAACCGGCGGCCGCCCCGAGAACGGGGCGGCCGCCGGTCGCTTTTCCAGTGCAGGTCAGCGCTTGCCGCCCTGCGCCTTCGACGGCAGGAACTTCTCCGTGACAACGCCGCTCACGTTGCCCGCGGCGTCGACCGCCCGCACATAGACCGTCACGGCATGGTCCCCGATGGCGATGGGGCCCTCATAGGCGGTAAACGAGCCGTTGTTCCGATTCAGGGAGTACTCGATGCGGGCCATGCCCGTGTTGTCCTCCGCCGCAACGCTCACCGTGCGCGTTGTTGCGTCGAGCGAAGCCTTAACGGTAGGCGCAGTGGTGTCGGCGGCGAGCGCCTCGCGCACCCGGTCCGAGTGGAGACCGAACGAGTCAGCGATCCGCGGCACCCAGCAGTCGTCGTTGTGGCGGCCCTCCGGGTAAACGGCGGACGTGTGCTCCACACCCTTCGCGGTAAGCATTGTGTCGAGGGATCGCACGGCGTTGTCGAACCGGTAGTCGTCCTCCTCGCAGGCGTCATAGAAGAAGTCGTAGCGCGAGAGCTGCTCCCCGGTGCGGGCAGCGACGTCGGCCAGCGGCGAGAGCGACTGGCCGGCCGGGCCGCCTGGAGACGTGACGCCGACGACGGCGGGTGCCAGGCTCAGCGCGCCCATATGCGAGGCGAGGGAGGAGAACAGGTCCGGGTAGGCAAGGCCGATCGAATACGCACCGAACCCGCCCATGGAGACGCCCGAGAGGCCACGGAAGTTCCGGTCGGTGATGGTCCGGTACTCACCGTCGACCTGAGGGATCAGTTCGTTGATGAACATGCTGCGCCACGGAGTGCCGCCCTCGTGATCGACGTACCACAGCGATTCGCCGTCGGGCATGATGACGATCGATTCCTCGAGGCCACCCGTGGTGTACAGCTCGTCGAGCCTGGCGCCGAAATCGCGGGGCTCCCACTCGCGGCTGCCGCCGTTGACGCCGTGCAGGAGGTAGACCACCGGGTACTCCCGGTTGGGATCCTCAAGGTACGACGGCGGCAGGTAGGTCACGTACTCGCGGCGAGACTCCTCGAGCCCCGGCTCGACGAAGTCCCGGAAGAAGCGTGACTGGTTGCCGCTCTCGGTCCAGGTGGCGGGGTCGATCGTCAGGAATTCCTGAGTCCGAGGCTGGAAGTCGAAGGGCTCGCCGTTCCTCGTCCCCGAGATGGTGCGGTTGGTGTCAACCAGCAGCCGGCCGTCGTCGGACTGGATGATCTCAACGCCACCGTCGTCCACCTTCAAGGTGCCGGACTCGGCCAGCCACCCGCGGAGTTCACGCTCACGCCGTTCGCGGTCGCGTCCGTCGTGGAGGTATCCCTCCGACAGTGTTGCGAGGTACGCGTCGGCATCGCCGGCCGCAAGGGCATCGGCCTGCCGGGCCAGGAGGTCGCTGACCCAGGCTGTGGTGACAGCGTCGGCGGGTGCCCCGCTGATGCCGTACACCTCCTGGCGCACGGCATCCTTCGAGAAGATCCCGACGGGGCCCTGATACCAGCCGCCGCCGCCGGACATGTCGTATACACGGACGGCGAGCGTGTTGGTGCCACCGAACACGGGAGCATCGGCCGGCACCGGGTACAGCCGCTGTTCGAACCACTGGCTCTGGGCGTTCGGAGGCATGGAGCCGGAACCGCCGATCTTGACGCCGTTCAGGAACGCCTCGTCCACATCGTCGAGGAAGCCTAGGGAAGCCACGAGATTCTGACCCTCAGCGCCTGCGGGAAGGTCGAAGGTGAGCCGATACCATCCGAAGCCGTCGTAGTCGGCGAACTGCGGTGCGCCCTCCGTCTGGGGCACCTGCAGCGAGGTCCAGCCGGAGTCGTCGAAGGAAGGATCTGCGTAGGCGGGGTCATCGCCCGCAAGGAACCTCCATGCTCCGGAGAGGTCGAGGTTGACTGTCGATGCCGTTGTGGGTTGCTCCGCCGTCATGCGGACGGCGTTGGTTGAGGCGGATGGGGCTCCGGCCGCCGGAAGCGCCGGGGAAAGAACGACGGCGGTCACCGCGAGGGAGGCGACCAGCCGGCGGGTGTGCGTGGGGAGGTGCTGCGGCGCCATGCGCGTGCTCCAACTTCTTCATTGAACGGGGACAGCACGAACCTACTGGGAACGTTCACAGAATTCGAGGACCAACTCATCGGCGCGTCGTGGGCCCCGGTCCCGACAAAAGTGAAAGGCCCCTACTTCCCAGCAACAGCGGGGGAGTAGGGGCCTTCCTTAATAGCGGTGACGGTGGGATTTGAACCCATTTCTGAGGGCCTGCGGACGCAGAGTGTTGCGTCAAAAGTCGCAAGGAATAAGCGATCGTAGCCATCTTGCTCACGGGCAAGCACAGTCGCGCACAGGTACTCCTGCGCCAAAATGCACCACGGCCAGGTATTCACGGGCATGGGCTGCTCGTACCGAATTTTTGATGATCCCACATGGAGAACTGGCCGGGGACGGACTCAGGAGTGGCAGCTTCCAGTAGTCGGTTGACTAGGGCACGGACTGCCGGCCAGGGCTCTTCACCTAGGTTATGGTCCGGGAGGTGCTTATAGCCGCTTCGTGGGTTGAGGAGCGGGATCGTGTGCGGGAGCCCGCCCTTGCCCTCTTGGGTATGTCAGGCGGGGGAGCTGGCTGCTGAGGGTTGGAGTCCGATGTCTTTCCGCAGCCGATGCGCCTGCACAAGGATGGAAAGTGCGGCGAAGGCCATAATGGTGAGGGCATAGAACTGCACGGTTGTCACCAGCCCTACCAGCGGTGCGAGCTGCCCGACGATGATGACCGGGATGCTGAACGCCAGGTAAGCGGCGGTGTAGACGCCGGAGAAGACGCCGGCTCGTAGGTGCGGCTGGATGCGCGGGGCGATGAGTCGGAACTGTCCGCCGAATGAAGCGCCGAAGCCGGAACCTCCAAAGACAGCTCCGATCCAGATGGCGGCCAACCACCTCTCGTTTATACCTGTAAGTACCAGGACGACGCCGATGAAGACAAGGATCATGCCGGTCACCATGCTGCGCCGGGCGGGCTGCTTGGCGAAGATGAAGCTGGATACTGCTGCCGCGAATGGGCCAACGGATGCGGTGAAGCCGCCCACCAGGCCGCCGTCGAGTCCGAAGTGGACCCGCAGTAGCACGGGGGAAAGCCCGAGGAAGAAGGCGGGGAACATCCAGCCCGCGATGAGCACGGGGACGCCGGCGAAGAAGTCAGTGCGGATGTTCGCCGGGAGGACGAGGCGTGGCCAGAGTGAACGAAGGGCGCCGGGACGCTTCGCAGCTGTTTCCGAGGTGAAGCTCAGAAAAATTACTCCCGCGACCATGACGGCGGCGAGGATCGTGAAGATGAGCCTGTTGGCGTCCGGGGTGAACTGGACGGCGGCGCCGGTTACTAGGGCACCGATGCTGAGACCGCCGGCAACGGATGCTGTGGCGAGGCTGCCGGCCAGCTTCTTCAGCTTCGCCGGGGCGTGCTCGTTGATGGCGGCGTTGAAGGCACTGGTGGCGACACCGGTGGCCAGGCCTTGCAGGGCACGGGCCACAATCACCCAGGTAATTGTCGGTGCAAGCAGGAACACCAGCATTGAAACAATCTCCCCATACAGCGCGGCGAGCATGACCGGGCGCCGGCCGACGTGGTCGGAAAGGGAGCCGCCCACCAGCAGTGCCGCTAGGAGGCCCAACGCGTAAACGGCAAAGGCGATGCTCAGGCTGCTGGCCGAGAAGCCCCACTCCTGCTGGCGGAGCGAGAGCAGCGGTGTGGGGGCGCCGGCAGCAAAAAAGAACGCGGCGAAAACCACCGTAAGTCCGGCGAAAGAGGAAGTGCTGGGTGCTGGTAGACGGGGCAACGCGGGATTCTCCTTGGACAGATCGGTCTAACACGTTAGACAGATCGGTCTAGCAAAGTCAACCTATTTTTAGACAGATCTGTCTGATAGTGTTGGTGCATGGTTTCAACGCGTCCGTCTGCACGGCAGCGCCTCCTCGAGGCTGCTGACCGTTTGTTCTACGCCGAGGGCGTCCACACGGTCGGGATCGACAAAGTGATCGAAGAGGCGGGGGTTGCCAAAGGCTCGCTTTTTTACAACTTCTCGGGCAAGGACGACTTGGTGGCCGCCTACCTTGAAGGCAGGGATCAGCGGCGACGCGACCGGATCGCCCGGCACCAGCAAGGCCTGAAAGATCCGATCGAAAAACTGCTGGCAATCTTCGACGCCCTGAACGAAGCGGTTGCTGCCCCGGGTTACCGGGGTTGCGCCTTCGCCAACGCAAACGCCGAAGCCCTCCCTGGCAGCGTAGAAGCCAAAGCCCTCCGTACTTTCCGAGACTGGCTCGCCGATACTTTTCTGGTCCTGGGCAAAGAAGCAGGATTCACTGACGCTGCCGATGTGGCGGCCCGCCTCGGGCTGCTTTACGACGGGGCCGTCGCCAACTCCCATCTGGACACCCACCCGGACGCGGTCCGCCTCGCCAAAGAACTCGCCTCCATGGTCCTCAATAGCTCACCTAGGACCACCTGAGGCCTACGCCCGTCCAGCCGGCTGGGAAACGACCGGCATAAGAACCTCCGGAAATAGGTTTGGAGCAGACTCGGTTACGAGTGTGTCGCTGGCAGGGGTGACCCACAAAAGCACAGAACTCCCGCCGTCGAGCGGGTGGGACACCGCCAATGTTCTGAGCCCAAACCTTGAGCTCAAACATGCACTACTAAACCCTCAACTAAGTTAGGAACTGAAGCAATGGATCACAAACTCGAACTCGGGTACGTCCAGGTCGATCCAGACATCACGCTCAGAAGGATGGTGGCGCCGACCACCACGCCAAAGGGAACTGTGCTTCTCCTGCATGGATTTCCGGAGACGCTGTATGCCTGGAAAGACATGTCCCTGGCGTTGTCCACGGACTACGAAGTCCATGCCATCGACTGGCCAGGCTATGGTCTTTCATCGCGGCCCCCGGTCGACAAGTTTTCGTACTCGCCCAGAGATTATGCGCGTGTTCTGCAGGACTACATCAAGAAGGCGAACATCGCGACGTCGACGCTCACCATCTATGCGACCGATATCGGAGCTCTCCCGGCCCTGCTAGCAGCTCTCGACGATCCGCAGATCGCCAGGACCATCATTGTTGGTGATTTCGCGCCGTTCAACAGGCCTCAGTACATGCTCGACGGATTGCAAAGTCTGAAGTCGGAGCCCTCAGCAAGTGCGACGCTCGCCGGCTTCAAAAGCAGGACCAATGCGGAGCTTCTCGACACCTCCTTGAAGGGAGGTATTCCCCAAGAAGCGCAGTTTGACGCTTCGGCTGAGTTCAAGGATGACGTCTCCCGCACATGGAGCCATGGCGGAATGACACCGCCTGACGCCTTCTACCACTACTACTCCCATTTCACGCGAGATGAAGATTTTCTTGAGGCGAACATCGACAGGCTCAAAACGCCCGTGAAAGTCGTCTGGGGCGAGAAGGACAACTTCATCAAGAAGGAAATGGGGATCGAGTTCGCGCAAAGGATTAACGCGAACATCCGTATTCTTCCTGAGGTGGGACACTACGCCCACCTGCAAAGCCCGGAGCTGGCCATTGAGGAGATTCGTGCCTCATTCCGATGACCGCGCGGTGCCCGTTCCAAGGGGCTGCTGCAAACATCGTGCACTTCTCTACGGCGTAGGTGGTGGCACCTGCCGTGGGTAGGTGGCATGCGGAAGGGCAAACATCCCTCGGCGAACTCCTCCGCCCCCTCCGCGCGCTGCTGATCACCCAGCGGGAATTCCTGACCAAGCCGAGCAACGCCCCAGCTTCCACGGGCAGTAATCACCCCGAAAGCAGCTCGAGTTCATCCTGCGCCACGCCTGAGGGGCCAACCCGTGCCAGACTGGGCGCCAGCAATGGCACTGAATCAGGGGGATAAGTGGCGGGCACAGGCACGAGCGGGGAACCACCCAGCCGCTGGGTAACGGCGGAGCGGTGGGCGGCCGGCGTCAAGGACAACGGCATGGGTGAAGCGGTCCGGATCTACTACACTCGTTATTTTCCCGCACTTGCACTGCTCCTCCTCGCCCTAGGAACCGGGGGTTCCTACCTGCTGTGGCGCGGACAGGTTTCCTGGCTTGAGCACCTTCGGATCGGCGTGCTCCTGATGGCCACCGGTTGCATGATTGGCGGGTTGGTCTACAACGCCAAACGGCTCAAACCCCGGGTAGATCTAGGCACAGCGGACGCGATGATCGCGCTCAACAGGGCAGACCACGCCTCGGTGAGGCGCCAGATCACCGGCAAAGAGCCCGCTGACCTGGAACACCTGACCGTGGTGCGGGCCGCCGCCGTACAGGTGAGGAAGCAGACCGCTACCAACCTGCTGATCACGCCGTCCTTCCTGTCCCTCCTCTCCACCACGGACCAATGGTGGTTCATGGCCATCGGAGGCACTCTGCTGCTGACGACCTTGTTCCTCACCGTGCGCGAGTTCCGCCGGCAGGGCCGTTTCCTCCAAGAGACCGAGAACCTCGCCGAACAAAATCCCTGATCTGCCCCGTCGTGATTGGCTGAAGTGCCGGTGAATGCCACTGCCATCGAGACCATCAGGCACCACAGCGCGTGCGGTAGCACCTCGAAGTGGCTGTGATTCTTCGAAACCTGCACCAAGAATGCACCACCAAGATCCCGAGAATGCAGAAAACCCCCGGTTTCCCGGGGGTTTTCAGTGGCGGTGACGGTGGGATTTGAACCCACGTTGGCTTTTACACCAAACAACATTTCGAGTGTTGCACCTTCGGCCGCTCGGACACGTCACCAACGCCGCTACTTTACCGGGTTGAGGGGCTCGAACCCAAAACAGGACGCCGCACAGCCCGCGGAGCCGGGCGAGTCAGAGGTCGATGACCTCGTTCTTCCCGGAGTCCGGCTTGGTTCCCGTGACAAGTCCCTTGACCATCTTGACCGCCGAAACAACCCGCGGGGCGTCCATCGACCAGTACTCGGCGGTGTCGGCGTCGACCTTTATCAGGGCGACGGCGGGATCGTCCCTGCCGTTCTCGAACCACGCCGACACGGAGGGCCCCCACAGTTCGTCAATCTTCGCCTGGTCCCGGGTCATTGAGGCGGTGCCGGCGATCGAGAGGTAGCCCTTCCCCGTGCTGACCGACACGTTCACCTGCGGATTGGCCCGGATCTCGTCGGCCTTCGGCGAGGGGTCCTCCGTGAAGAACCACAGGTCGCCGTCGAAGTCCTTGCCGTGGATCGCCAAGGGACGGCTGACCAGCTGCCCCTGCGCGTTGGTGGTGGTGAGGATGGCGATATCGGCCTTATCCAGGATCTTCCGCAGCTCCTGCATGCCTTCCTGCTGGGTATCCATCGATGCTCCTTCGCTTTGCGGGCGCACTGGAAGTTCTGTGCTCGTCTTCCAGCCTAGGCATCAGCGTTCGCCGGCGGAACCCGTGCGGTGGGCGGCAAAAAAGTCCTTGAGCAACGCAGCGCATTCGGCTTCGCGCACCCCCGGGAACACCTCGGTCCAGTGATTCAGCCGCCGCTCGCGCAGCACGTCGAATACCGACCCGGAGGCGCCCGCCTTGGGATCCCAGGCGCCGAAGACCACGCGAGGAATCCGGGCGAGCACCGACGCCCCGGCGCACATCGCACACGGCTCCAAGGTCACCACCAGCGTGCAGCCCTCAAGCCGCCAGCTTCCCAGCACCCCGGCGGCCTGCCGGATCGCCTGGACCTCCGCGTGGGCGGTCGGATCGCCAAGTTCCTCGCGCTGGTTCCAGCCAATGCCGATCACGCTGCCGTCCTGGTCAATGACGACGGCGCCGATTGGCACGTCGGCGCTGCCGGCGTCGGCTGCCCGGAGCGTCCGCCCTGCCGCGGCCAGGGCGAGGCCCATCCACTGCGCATGGTTGGCGGCACTGGACGAAGGGAGGGTCATGCTCCCAATGGTACTTTTGACCTATGCGCGTACTGGTAGTCGACCATCCCCTTGTCGCCCACAAACTCACGGTTCTCCGCGATCGGAACACGTCGTCGCCGGTCTTCCGGCTGCTGACCGAGGAACTTGTCACCCTCCTCGCCTATGAGGCCACCCGGGAGGTGCGGGTTGAGCCCGTGCGTGTGGAGACCCCCGTCGAGACGGCGGTGGGCATCGGGCTGGTCAAGCCGACCCCGCTGGTGGTCCCCATCCTCCGCGCCGGGCTCGGCATGCTCGAAGGCATGACCCGGCTTGTGCCCACGGCGGAGGTCGGCTTCCTGGGCATGGCCCGCAATGAGGAGACCCTCGAGGCGATCACCTACGCTGAGCGGCTGCCCGACGACCTCACCGGACGCCAGGTCTTCGTGCTCGATCCGATGCTCGCCACCGGCGGGACCCTGCGCGAGGCGATTAAGTTCCTTTTCAAGCGCGGAGCCGCCGACGTCACGTGCATTTGCCTGCTCGCTGCCCCCGAAGGCCTCGCGGCTTTGAAGGAGGAACTCGAGGACAAAAATGTCACGATTGTACTTGCCTCGATAGACGAGAAACTCAATGACAAGTCCTATATTGTCCCGGGTTTGGGCGATGCCGGGGACCGCCTGTACGGCGTCGTTGGCTAACATTCCGGTCGCGGCATGGGCCTAGATCCGCGCCGTTACGCGGAATTAGAGCCTTTGTTACTTGTGCGTAACACAATGTGACGTGCAATAATCTCTCCTGTGAACACCAACTCAACAGCATCTGCAGCCGCAGTTGCCGCTGCGGAACCCTCGTCCGTTGTGGGATCGCGCTGTTGTCGAATGCACGCGTAACAGATCTACCCCAACCTGTTTCTGCATCACCGGTCCACGGCGGGCACCACCCCAGCTTCGTCCGGGCCAGGCTTCCCCCCAGGCATTCGCGCCGTCACGACGGCGACCCACTTTGAGGTTGTTTTCATGTCAGTAACTTCGGGCTACGTCCACATCTCCCTCCGCACCCAGCAGAACCGCGGCGTCTCTAGGCCGCAGTACGGCTCGGGCTACCCGTACGGCCCCGGTGCATCCACCGCCCCGCCGTCATACCGACCGCTCCAGGCCGTCGGTTCCGAGGCCCACCCGATGACCGCCCCGACCCCCGTCGTCACGCCCAACGGCGTTCCCGGGCCCCAGGCCGTCAGCGGGGACACCAGTGCGCGGGGATTCGTCCTGTACGTCGCACTCGACGAGGAGACGGCCGCGGCCAACGGCACGACCCTCTCCCGGCTCGCCCAGGACGTGCGGTCCTACGTCCGTTCGTTGGTGCCCACGGCGGAAAGCCATGCGGCCGTGGCCCTTGCGCCGGCCGACGCGCCGGGTTCGGATATCGACGTCGTCCGTGCGGCCCTCGGCGACCCCACCGTCCGCCGCCCCCGCCCCGACCACCACGGCATACACCCCCACGCCCAGGCTCCCCGGCCCACCGGCGTGCTGATCGATCTTTCACGCCGCGAGGTGCACCTCGACGGGCAGGCCCTGAACCTGACCTTCAAGGAATTCGAACTCCTCAACTACCTCGTGGAGAACGGTGCGCGCACGGTGTGCCGCGAGGAACTGCTCAGCGGGCTGTGGCGCAACGCCGACGAGGTGCCCAACGAGCGCACGATCGACGTCCACATCCGGCGGCTGCGCTCCAAGCTCGGACGCCTCGCGAACACCGTCCGCACCGTGCGCGGCCAGGGCTACCGTTTCTACGACCACCCCGAGGTCATCGTCTGGGCCGCCCCCGAATACTCCATCTAGGCGGGACGGAAGTCCGCACCCGGCCTCCCGGCATGGGAGGCCGATAGGATTCGGCATATGGCATCCCATCACCTGAAACGCCTCATGCTGCTGCGCCACGCAAAGGCGGAGTGGGGGGCCGGAGTGGCCGACCACGAGCGTTCGCTCAGCTCGCGCGGGCACCTCGACGCGCCGCTGGCCGGACGCTGGATGGTGGAGAACGACGCCGTCCCCGACCTGATCCTGTGCTCCACGGCCCTGCGCGCCCGCCAGACGTGCACCTGGGTCAGCAAGGAGCTTGGAGACAAGGGGCCGACCCCCAAGCTCGAGGAGGGGCTCTACGCGGCGCGGGCGGTTGAGATCCTCGCCCTGATCAACGCGGTGCCTTCAACCGTGACGAGCCTGCTCGTGGTGGCCCACATGCCCGGCGTACAGGACCTGGCGATGCGCCTTGCCTCGGTCGATTCCAATGAGGACGCCGTGATGGAGATGGCGACGCACTACCCCACGGCGGGCCTGACGGTCCTCGAGCATGACCGCGACTGGGCCGAACTCGACGGGCGGGACGCCGCCGTGACGGATTTCGTGGTCCGGCGGGCGCACTCCACCAGCCGGTAGGTCCTACAGGCCGTACTTCTCAAGCAGCCGCAGCCACACCTCGCTGACCGTGGGATACGGCGGCACCGCATGCCACAGCCGGTCCAGGGGAACTTCTCCGACGACGGCGATGGTCGCCGAGTGCAGCAGTTCGGCCACGTCGGGGCCGGTGAAGGCGACGCCGACGATCACCTTGCGGTCCTCATCGACGACCATCGTCGCCCAGCCGGTGTACTTGTCGGAGTGGATCGAGGTGCCGGCGACGGTGATGGGCAGCGAGGTCTCGGACACCCGGAGGCCGTCAGCCTGCGCCGCCTCGGCGGTCCGTCCCACCATGGCGATCTCCGGATCGGTGAACACGACCTGGGGGACGGCGTACTTGTTGGCCGTGGAGGTGTATTTGCTCCATTCCTCCGCGGTGTCTCCCAGCGTGCCCGCGGCCCGCGCGACGATCGCGTCTGCGGTGACCCGGGCCTCGTACTTGCCCTGGTGGGTGAGCAGCACCTGTCCGGCGGCGTCCCCGACCGCGTAGAGCCATGGAGGTCCGTCCACGGCCCGCCCGGTGGGGTCGAAGGTCAGCGTCTTCGGATCCAGCCCGAGTTCCTCGAGCCCGAGGCCCCTCGTATTGGCCGTCCTGCCGGTGGAGACGAGCAGCTTGTCCCCGGTCGCATGCCGGTTGCCGGCAAGGGTCAGGACGAAACGGCCGTCGTCGTCGAGCCGCACGGACTCCGTGGCGGTATCGGTCAGGATCTCGACATTGTCCCGGCGCAGGCCCTTCTCGACGAGTTTGACCCCCTCCGGCGGGTAGTTGCTGAGGAGCTTGTGGCGGGCCACCACGGTGACCCGGGAGCCGAGCCGGGCGTACGCCTGCGCGAGTTCCACCCCGGAGACGCCGCCGCCGAGGACGACGAGGCGCTCGGGCACCTCCTTAGCGGAGGTGGCTTCCCGGGTTCCCCAGTAGTCGAGGCCGGCGAGGCCGTCGACGGGCGGGACGTTCGGCGTCGAGCCGGTGGCGAAGACCACGGCGTGGCGGGCGGTGACACTGGTGGTCTCGCCGTCCAGCTGCACCTCAACAGTGCGCTCACCCGAGACGTGGGCCGAGCCCCGCAGCAGCGTGATGCCGGCGCCGTTGACCCAGTCCACCTGCGAGGTATCGTCCCAGTTGTTGGTCATGCGGGTCCGCCGTTCGAGGACCTGCTGCGCGTCAAGCTTTCCGGTGACGGCCTCCTTCGCCCCGGAGACCTCGCGGGCACGGTTGAGGACGGTCCCGGAGCGCAGCAGCGCCTTGGAGGGCATGCACGCCCAGTAGGAACACTCCCCGCCCACGAGCTCGGATTCCACCAGCACCGCGCTTAGCCCGGCGGCCACCACCCGTCCGGCGACGTTCTCGCCCGAAGATCCGGCCCCAATTACGATGACATCGGTTTCCTGCGCTTCGCTCATGTGCAGAGCTTTGCACCTGCTTGTGGGCAAGGCAATGGAGCGGCCCGGAGCGGGCGGAACATTACGGTGCGGGGGATGGGCCATTGCGGGCACGAAAAAGCCCCGGCCAATAGCCGGGGCTTTTTGCGTCTTACTCTTGGTTCTCCAGTGCGCGCGAAGGGATTCGAACCCCCAACCTTCTGATCCGTAGTCAGATGCTCTATCCGTTGAGCTACGCACGCATCCGGCGGGCAGTTCAGCGGTGACGCTGCTTGTCCTGCCGGGTGGCTGTTTGGCCTTGAACAACTTTACAGGCAAATTGCGGTACCGCCTAATTGCGCCGGAGGGCTCCTTTTGGCTAGACCGGTCTATGTGACCTTAATCACATAAGGTACGTAGGATCTTTTTGTGATCCGCGTCATTGCAGGGTTTTTCTTCGACGGGCGTCGGGGCGGTGAAGAAAAAAGGCCCCGGACGGCCCGTTAGCCGCCTTTAGCATCGAAGCACATCTCGCACCCAACGGAGGGAAGACTAATGGGCAATCCCGTGCGCCAGCAGGATCAGGGACACCAGGGAGGTGCCGGCTCGGGCCGGCACGCCGCTTCGGCCACGGAAGGCGCCGCTGCGCCGACCACCCACGCCCGCCTGCTCGCCTGGGTCGCCGAAACCGCCGAGCTCACGAAGCCCGACCAGGTGTATTGGGTGGATGGGTCCGAGGCCGAGAACACCCGGCTCACCGACGAGCTCGTCGACGCCGGAACGCTGGTCCGCCTCAACCCCGACACGTTCCCAAATTCCTTTGCCGCATTCTCCGACCCGAAGGATGTGGCCCGGGTCGAGGAGCAGACGTTCATCTGCTCCGAGGACGAGCGTGAGGCCGGCTTCACCAATAACTGGATGGACCCGGCGGAGATGAAGGGCAAGCTGCGCACCCTCTTCAACGGCTCGATGCGCGGCCGGACGATGTACGTCATTCCTTTCGTGATGGGCCACCTCGACGCCGAGGATCCCAAGTTCGGGGTGGAGATCACCGACAGCGCCTACGTGGTGGCCTCAATGCGCATCATGGCCCGGATCGGCACGGACGTGCTGGACCGCATGACCGAGCTCGACGCAGACTTCGTCCCCGCCCTTCACTCCCTGGGTGCGCCGCTGGCCGAGGGTGAAGCCGATGTCCCCTGGCCGTGCAACGACAACAAATGGATCGTCCACTTCCCGGAGGAGCGTTCAATCTGGTCCTTCGGCTCCGGCTACGGTGGCAACGCCCTCCTGGGCAAGAAGTGCTACTCCCTCCGCATCGCCTCGGTGATGGCCCGTGACGAGGGCTGGCTGGCCGAACACATGCTGATCCTCAAGCTCACCTCTCCGCAGAACAAGAGCTACTACCTGTCGGCGGCCTTCCCCTCGGCGTGCGGGAAGACGAACCTCGCTCTCCTCGACCCCACCATCGAGGGATGGAAGGTCGAGACCCTCGGCGACGACATCACCTGGATGCGCTTCGGCAAGGAGGGGGAGCTGCGGGCGGTCAATCCCGAGGCCGGCCTGTTCGGCGTCGCGCCGGGCACCGGCTGGGGCACCAACCCGAACGCCATGCGCGCCATCGCCAAGGGCAACTCGATCTTTACCAATGTCGCCCTCACCGACGACGGCGGCGTCTGGTGGGAGGGCATGACCGACGAGACGCCCGCGCACCTCACCGACTGGCGGGGCAACGAGTGGACGCCTGAGTCCAGAGAGCCCGCGGCCCATCCCAACTCCCGGTTCTGCACCCCCATCGACCAGATCGACATGCTGGCCGAGGAATACTACCGGCCCGATGGCGTGGAACTCTCGGCCATCCTCTTCGGCGGCCGGCGCAAGACCACCGTGCCGCTGGTCACCCAGTCGCGCGACTGGGCGAACGGGATCTTCATGGGCTCGACGCTCTCCTCCGAGACCACAGCGGCGGCCGCGGGAGAGGTGGGCCTGGTGCGCCGGGACCCGATGGCCATGCTCCCCTTCATCGGCTACGACGCCGGAGACTACCTCCGGCACTGGATCACCCTGAGCTCCAGGGGCGACCAGGCGCGGCTGCCCAAGATCTTCCTCGTCAACTGGTTCCGGCGCACGGCCGACGGCGGATTCGCCTGGCCCGGATTCGGGGACAACTCCCGGGTACTCAAGTGGGTCATCGAACGCATCGAGGGAACCGCCGACGCGATCGAGACCCCGATCGGGTTCGTGCCCACCCCTGACGCCCTCGACCTGACCGGGCTGGACATGACTCCGGCGGAGGTGGAGGCGGCCGTTCACGTCGACTCCGCTGAATGGGCCGCCGAACTCGAGGGGATCGAGGAGTGGTACGACCGCTTCGGCGAATCCCTGCCCGAGGAGCTGCGCGGCCAGCTGACCGAGCTCAAAGAACGCTTCCAGTTGAGCTGAACCCTCGGCTGAGGCTCAGCCGAACGCGACGAAGCCCCCGTCTCCTCTCCGGAGACGGGGGCTTCGTGGTGTTCAACCGGTGCGGGTGCCGCGGGTCAGTTGGTGTTCTGCTCGGCGGCCTGCTGCTGGGCGACCTGCTCGTGGACGGCCTTCATGTCCAGGCCCTTGACGGCGTCGACGAGCTCAGAGAACTGCGAGGAGTTCAGCGCGCCGGGCTGAGAGAAGACGAGCACGTTCTCGCGGAATGCCATCAGTGTCGGGATCGAGGTGATCCCGGCGGCGGCGGCGAGGGACTGCTCGGCCTCGGTGTCGACCTTGGCGAAGACGACGTCATCGTGCTCCTTGGAGGCGGCGTCGTAGACGGGAGCGAACCGGGTGCACGGGGCGCACCAGCCGGCCCAGAAGTCCACGAACACGATGTCGTTGTTCTCGATGGTCTCGGGGAAGCTTGCCTCGGTGATGTCGATGGTTGCCATGGGGAACTCCTTGGGTGGGGTGGAAAGGTGCGGCTTCAGCGGTGGCGACCCAGGGGCAGCCTGGGGGCCAGCAGATTTCGGAATCCACGCGGAACCGTGGATCCCTGCGTCCCGCCGCACACAGGAGGCAGCTGAAACTGTATCCAAGGCTAACTGGTTCTCACGGCTTAAGCAAATTAGAAGCGTGAGGTCTGGTTATCGACTCGACTCAGCGGTTCCGCCGCCCGCCGTCCCCCTGGCGTGGGCGCAGGCGCGAGTTGGGAAGCACCGGCGCCGGCAGGGGCCGGAACCCGTGTTCCTCGGGAAGACCGAAGCGCGGCGCACTGTCCGCAGACGCCGTGCCGGCCTCGACTTCGGCGGTCCACGCGGCCCGGAACTCCACGATCTCCTCGTGGGTCCGGCCGACGAAGTTCCACCACATCACGATGTCCTCGCCGAACGGCTCCCCGCCGATGACGAGCAGCCGGACCGGCCCATCCGCCGTGGCGGTGAGCTCCACCGCTGCCTCCCCGGGGGCGAGGTAGGCGAGCTCACCTGCGGCGACCGGCGTGCCATTGACCTCGAGGCGTCCGCTGTCGAGGAGGACGCCGTGCTCGAACTCCGGGGAGACGTCGAAGGAAACGCTCCGTCCCGCCGCGAGCTGGAGCTCGGCGCCCAGCAGCGGCGAGTAGGTGGTGACCGGCGAGGTGGACCCACCGAAGCTGCCCAGGAACACCGAGAGCGTGTATCCCTCGCCGGAGACCGGTTCCGGGGCGTAGTGCTCGAAGCCGCGCTCGGTGTGCCTGAAGGCGTCGGGGAGTGCCAGCCACAGCTGGACGCCGTGCATCGTCGTGGCCGCGGAGGTTGCAACCTCCGAGTGGGAGATCCCCGACCCCGCGGTCATGAGGTTCAGCTCGCCCGGCCGGATGAACGCATGGTTGGCGGCGCTGTCGCGGTGCTCGATCTCGCCGGCGAAGAGCCAGCTCACGGTCTGGAGCCCGGTGTGCGGGTGCGGGGGGACCGACATCCCGCCCGCTTCGCGCACTGGCTCGGGTCCGTAGTGGTCAAGGAAGCACCAGGCGCCGATCAGTGACCGGTTCCGCTGGGGCAGCGTGCGCCGCACGCCCATGGCGCGGGGACCTCCGAGCGGGACCTCGCGCGGCTGCAGGATGTAGACGCGGCATCGCGCGTCGTCCCCGCTGCTGCACACAACTGGGGTCGGGTCGAGTTCGAGGTTGCTCATTGGTGTTCTCCATCAGGGGTGCGAAGCGGCCGCGTGGGGGCCGCCCGCTTCCGGGTGCCGCCGGTTCAGCGGCGGACCAGGGCCAAGACCTGGTCGGCGAGATCGTGGAGCGTTTCCGGATCCACGGCTTCGGCGTTGAGCCGAAGATAGGGCTCGGTGTTTGAGGGGCGCAGGTTGAACCACCACTTCCCGGAGGAGGCGGTGAAGGTGACGCCGTCGAGCGTGTCGACGCTGACGCCGTCGTTCTCGAACTCGGCACGGACGCGGGCGAGGGCCGCGGGCACGTCGGCGACCTTCGAGTTGATCTCGCCCGTGGAGAAGTACGGTTCATATTCGCGGCCCAGCTCGGAAAGCGGGCCGTCCTGCTCGCCCAGGGCCGCCAGCACGTGCATCGCGGCCAACATTCCAGTGTCGGCGAACCAGAAGTCACGGAAGTAGTAGTGGGCCGAATGTTCTCCTCCGAACACCGCGCCCTCCTGGGCCATGAGCGCCTTGATGAAGGAATGGCCAACTCGGGTGCGGACCGGCCGGCCGCCCTCGCGGAGGACAAGTTCAGGGACGGCGCGCGAGGTGATCAGGTTGTGGATGATGACGGGAGTCTCCTCGCCGTTGGCCCGGGCGCGCGCGATCTCGCGGCGGGCGACCATCGCGGTGATGGCGCTTGGGGAAACCGGCTCGCCCTTCTCGTCGATGACGAAGCAGCGGTCGGCGTCGCCGTCGAACGCGAGGCCGAGGTCGGCGCCGTGGGCGACCACGGCGGCCTGCAGGTCCCTGAGGTTCTCCGGTTCCAGCGGGTTCGCTGGGTGGTTCGGGAAGGTCCCGTCGAGTTCGAAGTAGAGCGGGACGATCTCAAGCGGCAGGGCAGGCAGCAGCTTGTCCCCGAGCACCGCGGGGGTGGTCAGCCCGGCCATGCCGTTGCCGGCGTCAACCACGACCTTGAGCGGACGCGAGGCGGAGAGGTCGACCTGGGCGCGCAGGAACCGCGAGTACTCCTCGAGGACGTCCCGAACCCCGATCGAGCCTGGCTTCTCGACGGCGGGGATGAAGCCGCGGTCGAGGTACTGCTCGGCGAGGGCCTGCACCTCGTACAGGCCGGTCTCCGAGGAGACCGGGACGGCGCCCGGCCGGGTCATCTTCATCCCGTTGTACTGGGCGGGATTGTGGCTTGCGGTGAAGGTCACTCCGGCGGCGTTGAGCATCCCGCTGGCGAAGTACAGTTCGTCCGTTGAGATCAGGTCGAGGAGCAGGACGTCCGCCCCGCGCCGGGTGGCGCCCTTGGCGAAGGCGGTGCAGAACTCGGGGGAGGAGGGCCGCATGTCCCCGCCGACGAGGACGGTCTGTCCCGCGAGACCGAGGGAATCCACGAAGGCCGCACCGACCGCCGTGACCGTCTCGACGGTGATCGTCTCCCCGACGATGCCGCGCACGTCGTAGGCCTTGAAGGACGCTGAGAGATCCGAGGAAGTGTTCACGCCCGAAGTCTATCGGCTGGCCCGCCGCCCGCTACCAGGGTTATGCAGATACCTGCCGCCGGTCTTTTTCCGGGGGTGGCGGCTGGAATACTTGGCCCATGGCCGACACGATCACCCTGTATGACCAGGCGACAGCAATCCTCCGCACCCTCGTGGGCCGAGAGGATGCCCGCTTCCACGACGGACAGTTCGAGGCGATCCAGGCGCTGGTTGAGGGTGGCCGCCGCGCCCTCGTGGTCCAGCGCACCGGCTGGGGCAAGTCCGCCGTCTACTTCGTCGCGAGCCTGCTGCTGCGCTCCCGTGGCGCCGGGCCGACACTTATCGTGTCCCCGCTGCTCGCCCTGATGCGCGATCAGGTGGCCGCCGCCGCCCGGGCCGGCGTCCGCGCCGAGGCGATCAACTCGGCCAACCAGACGGAGTGGCAGGAGGTGACGGCGCGGCTGGAGGCGAACCAGGTCGACGTCCTGCTGGTCTCACCCGAGCGGCTGAACAACCCCGCCTTCCGGGAACGGCAGCTTCCCGAACTGATCCGGCGCACCGGGCTCCTGGTGATCGACGAGGCCCACTGCATCTCGGACTGGGGCCATGACTTCCGCCCCGACTACCGCCGCCTGCGCGATCTCATTGGAACCCTTCCGCAGGGGGTGCCGGTGCTCGCCACCACGGCCACCGCGAACACCCGCGTCGTGCACGACGTCGAGGAGCAGTTGGGCACCGGCGGCACCGAGGTCTTCACGCTGCGCGGCAGGCTCTCACGGGATTCCCTGCGCCTGGGCGTGCTGCGCCTGCCGAGCCCGCGCTCCCGCCTGGCCTGGCTGCTCACCCACCTCGACGACCTGCCCGGCAGCGGCATCATCTACACCCTCACCGTCTCGGCGGCCGAGGACACCGCCCGCCTGCTGCGGGAGAACGGCCACCCCGTCCGGGCCTACACCGGCCGCACCGACCCGGCGGACCGGGAGGCGGCCGAAGCGGCCCTGAAGAACAATGAGGTCAAGGCGCTGATCGCCACCAGCGCCCTGGGGATGGGCTTCGACAAGCCCGACCTCGGATTCGTCGTCCACCTCGGCGCGCCCTCCTCGCCGGTGGCCTACTACCAGCAGGTGGGCCGCGCCGGGCGCGGCACCCCGAACGCGGATGTCCTGCTGCTGCCCGGGCCCGAGGACCGCGACATCTGGGAGTACTTCGCCACCGCCTCGATGCCCTCCGAGCATGCCGCCCAGCGGGTCCTTGCCGCCCTGGAGCCGGGCGTCGTGCTGTCCACGCCGGCGCTCGAGGCGCGGGTGAACCTCAAACGGTCACCGCTGGAGCTGCTGCTGAAGGTGCTCGACGTCGACGGGGCGGTCCGCAAGGTCACCGGCGGGTGGGAGAGCACCGGACAGCCCTGGGGCTACGACGCCGACCGCTACACCCGCATCCAGCAGGCACGCATCGCGGAGCAGCGCTCAATGCTCGACTACGAGAACACGACCGGCTGCCGGATGGAGTTCCTCGCCCACGCCCTCGACGACCCGACGGCTGCCCCCTGCGGGCGCTGCGACAACTGCGCGGGCCGGTGGTACTCCGACGAAGTGAACCATGACGCCTCCGATAACGCCCAGCAGGCCCTGAGCAGGGTAGGAGTGGAGCTCGAGCCGCGCGGGCAGTGGCCCTCGGGCATGGACAAACTCGGTGTGCCGGTGAAGGGCAAGCTCAAGGCCGACGAGGTCAGTGCCCCCGGCAGGTCCCTGGCGCGCATGACCGACCTCGGCTGGGGAACCCAGCTGCGCACCCTGCTTGCGGACAGCACACCGGATGCCCCGCTGGAGCCGGGTGTCATCGAAGCGTGCATCAAGGTCCTCGCCCAGTGGAACTGGGAGGCCCGGCCGGTCGCCGTCGTCGCCATGCCCTCCCGGCGGCACCCCGAGCTGATCGGGTCCCTCGCCCAGGCCCTCGCTGGGGTGGGCCGGATCCCGTACCTGGGCACGCTGGGCACGCCCAACGGCTGGCCCGAGGGTGGGCCCGGCGGGAACAGCGCCTTCCGGCTCGCTTCGGTGTGGGACCGCTTCCAGGTGCCGGCGGAGGGACCGGCCTGGTTCGCCGCGAATCCCGGGCCCGTGCTGCTGGTCGACGACCTGGCTGACAGCCGGTGGACCCTCACCGTGGCCGGGCGGGCCCTGCGGCAGGCCGGTGCCGAGGCGGTGCTGCCCTTCGCGCTGGCGCTGCGCGCCTGAGCCGGCCGGGAACGCAAAAGACCCCCTGTTCCCAGGGGGTCTTTTGCTCGCAGTGCGGAGACGGGGGGATTTGAACCTAACATACTTCCCTTTTACCGCAAGGAACTTTCGTCTCTATCGTACGGATTGTTCGGTTTCATTGCGTTTTATGCGGTAAAAAACGTTCCCCGTGGGAACATCATGTGGGCCAACGTTCCCTGTGGGAACGTCCCGCAAAGTGAAACGCCGGCCAGGATCAGGTGCCTGTCTCCGGATAGGTGTGGCCGACAGCTTCCAGCGCGGCCCGAGTGATGACCTCGTACCCGTCGATGTGCCCGTCTGGCCCGTCTTTGATCATGGCGTCGATTACCGCCCTCTCTGCGGCCTTGATCTCGTCCTTGGTCAATTCCCGCTCACTCATGCGCTCACCTCCTGACCTTTAAGTGCCTCCCGGATCAGGTCTCGGATGTCATCGACGTTGACCGACGCATCTACCGAGTAGCCGTGATACTCGTCTCTAGCATCACACCTTGCGAGCACGGCTTCGAGCGTGGAGACGAGCTTGGGGACATCAGCGGGGTCGGCGCGTTCTTTAATCAGGGCGAGTGTTTCGGTGTGGTTGCTCATGCCCTTATTCTACCGGTGTAAGCGCAGGATTACTACGGTAAACGCGCAACACTATGCGGCCACGAGGTCGTGGTGTTGGTGATGGAGGATCGCACGCTCCCACGGACCCAACGTCAACCACCGATCCGTCACCACCATAGGAGTCACGCGGAGTTCGTCAGCCAGCTCCCACACATTCCGTGCCCAATACGACGCCTGCACCAAAGGCATCATCGGCACCAACCTCCGCGCAGTCTCCGCCCGAACCGACATCTCCGACACACACCCCTGCGCAGACCCATGCCCCCTCTCGATATGCACAATTTCGTGCGCAAGGTTGCAACGCTGCTCCACCTGGGTCAGCCGCGGATCCAGCCAAATCCGCCGCCCATCCGTCAGTGATGCGACGCGCCCATTCAACCGGACGAACGACACTGTCACGCCCGGCATACGCCCCAACTCCAACCACGGATCATACAAACCAGGCCACCCCCATAGCTTCAACTGCTTGAACTGTGGGATGGAGCCTATGTGACCCCTGTGACACTAGGGGAGGCTTTACAGCGAGTCCTCCAAAACTCGCCCCGTGTCCCTTCTGGTCAATGTATGGAAGCTACTGCGGGCCCTCACCAACACTGTCAGAATCCATAGCCGCCTGAATGCCACCACCAGACAAGTCGCTCGAGGCGGCCAGATCATAATCGCGGGCAGACGCAACCAACTGCTCCAACTCCGAGATCCGATCATTCAACGCCTGCATCTCCCGACGCTGAGCCTGCAGCCGGCGCACCAAAGCCATCGTCGTCTCCACCGGGTCCGCGTTCTGCACCACCTCCATCAGACCACCCTCACCAGGACGCTGACCCGCCATCCACGCCTCGTTCAGGTCCGACAGCGGCGTACCACTAAGAGCCGCCGACATGCCCTCCTGGATCGAACCGCGCTGCCAACCCAGCGTCTCCTCAATCACCCGCTGAGCTGGCCGGCTCGGCCACGACTCGCCCTGCGTCCAATACGCGATGTTCCGCTTGTGCATATCCAGCTGATCCGCGAAGTCCTTCTGCAAGATGCCGCGAGCCTTCAGGCCCCGGGCGATGAGCTTCCCGAGGTGCGCCTTCACTTCTTTCGTCTGTGTCATGCCACCAATCTTCCAGAAATTTCTACGAAACAACTAGAAGGACTAGTGAAGTGGAACTACGCGAAAAGGTGAAACAACCCACCGGATTTGAAACAACAGTACTCGCGAAACCCTTGAAACTACGGGGAAGTAGAAGGGTGTTCTAGGTTATTTCGTTTCCACCGTAGACAAACCGCATATTTGTTTCGTAGAGTGGAAGTACGCGAACAACCACACCAGGAGACACCATGCACACCAAGAACAAAGGCGGCAGACCAGCAACACCCAACAAGCCTTGGACCCCCGCACTTAGCGAAGGAAAACTACTGGCCACCCTCCGCGAGACGTACAACTACCGGAAGGGTCTGCCGGGGGAGATGCGGCAGTCAGAGCTGGCGCTCAAGTCGGGGCTTTCCCGCAGCGTCATCGCGAACAGCGAGCAGGGCAACCGGCCCATGACGAACCGCACTATCAAGATGCTCGCAGTCGCCCTCGAGGTCGACCCCCGCGAGATCCGCTTCTCTTACCAGACCGAACTCGAACTCACAGGAGTCGCAGCATGACCAGCAAAACGAGTCCCAAGATGGGCCGACCCGCCATCCCCGTTGCCGAGCGCTTCTGGCCCAAGGTCGAGAAGTCTGCCGGCTGCTGGAACTGGACCGCTGGCCGCATCGAATCGGGCTACGGCTGGATCCACCTCGAAGGTAAGAAAGCGCTGGCCCACCGCGTCTCCTACGAACTGGCGCATGGCCCCATCCCCGAGGGCTTGTTCGTTGACCACGCTTGCCACAACCGGGCATGCGTGAACCCCTCGCACCTTCGCCTGGCGACCATGAAGCAGAACATGGAGAACCGCGCCGGCGCTAACAAGGGGAACGCCACTGGAGTCCGGGGAGTCAGCCTCAACAACAGCGGCAAGAAATACGTCGCTGGCCTCTGCCACAACGGGGAGCGCATGTACCTCGGGTCGTACGAGACCATCGCCGAAGCCGCTGAGGTTGTCGAAGCGAAACGGCGCGAACTGTACACGCACCACGCACTCGCAGCGCAGGTGGCGGCGTGAACCCGGTTGATCTGATCACCGTCGCGTGGGAACTCACATCCAGGGCCCGCCTCGCACTCATCCAGACCGACCCGAACCCCACCTACTCACGACTCGACAACCTCGACGGACTAAGGAACACACCATGAGTTGCACCTTCGTAGGAGAAGACACGGTGATTTGCGGAGGCGGCAAGTGGGAGGTGCTCGTGGACAAAGTCGATGGCGAACCCCGCTGGTGCTTCAACTGCCGCAAGGTCCGTGACTTCCGGTTCATCGTGTCCGGGGATTCCGAGCCTTCCTATTACGAGCCCAACCCGAGCATCCGGTGTGCCGTGTGCAAAACCGATGATGGCGACTGCTTCCCCGGACGCTTCCGGGTATGGGGCGAGCAGTGAGCGCCGGCGCCGAGCCTTTCGCAAAGTGGCTCACGGTGGCGCAGCTCGCGGAACTCATGCAGATCGGCGAAGACAAGATACGCGACCGGGTCAACACCAAAACGTGGCCCCACTACCGCGACAAAAACACCACAAGGTTCACACCCGAACACATCGCCCGCATACAGGAACTCGGCCACCAAGAACCCGAACCGCCCAAACGCCGACGCCGCACCACAAGGGCATAAGAAAAGCCCCCACCACAAGGGTGAGGGCCTTCCATACTCCGCGAACAACCACGTTGGGAGCAACACCAGTATGACACGACCACACCGTAGCAATTGGCGCTCCAACGCCGCACAGTTCCTCGCAACCACAGCATTCTTCGCCACCATGGCCGCCGCATACACGGCCAGCTCACACATCATCTAGGGGTCTCACCATGAACATCACCTACACGCCACCCGACCGCGAAGAAGCAGTCACCGCCATCCACGAAGCCGTCATCGCGGCGATCTACCAGTGGCCGGCCGGACGCGAATACGCGTACCTCGTCAAGCAGCTCGAAGGCCACCTCCACTCCCACGTCAGCGGCAGTGAGTTCGATGAGTTGGTCGAAGCCTATAAAGCGTTCCTCGACGTAGAAAACGCAACCCACTGGCAGATGGCCGAAGAGTTCGAAGCCCCCCGCTACACCCCCGAAATGGATGATGCATACCGGGCCAAGCGACTCCGCACCCTCACCGAGTCCTTCAACCAGGTCCTCCTCGAAACCCGGTCCACCATCATCACCGACCGCGACATGGAAACCCTCGTCCTCGAACCCACACTCAAGGCGGTCGCAGCATGAACGCCCCTGAGCCGGGCATCTTCCACGGCATCAGCAGCGAGGACTACCACCGAGGCCCCGGCTTCTCATCCAGCGGCGCCCGAACCCTCACCAGCAAGACCCCCGCACATTTCCGGCACCAGCAGACGCACCCGACCTACTCGGATGCTTTCGACATGGGGACGGCCGCACACAGCGTCATCCTCGAGAACGACTACACCGGCATCCTGGAAGTCGACGCACCGAACTGGTTGACGAAGGCCGCGAAGGAAGCCAAATCGGAGGCTCGAGCGGCTGGCCTGGTTCCGCTGCTGTCGAAGGATCTGCGGGCGGTGGAAGCCATGCACGCATCAGTCCTCGCACACGACCGGGCGCGCACCATCCTGCAGGGCGGCAAAGCTGAACAGTCCGTCTACTGGCACCACGAAACCGGGACACTCCTCAAAGCCCGCCCCGACAAGTTCAACCCTGACAGCGCCCTCGGCCCGCTCATCGTCGACCTCAAAACCACCATCAGCGCCGACCCCGAAAAATTCTCCAAGTCCGTCGCCGACTACGGATACCACCAGCAGCAAGCCTGGTACGAGGACGGCCTGAAAGCGCACGGGTTCGACGCGAAGTTCGTGTTCGTCCTCGTCGAGAAAGCTCCTCCGTACCTCGTGAACGTGGTTGAGCTCGACCCGTACGCCGTCGAGCTGGGCCGGTTCGCCAACGACAAAGCGATCCGCCTCTACAACGAATGCACCACCAACGATCACTGGCCCGGCTACCCAGTCGCCGAACCCGTGCACCTCCCACTCTGGGCCGAACGACAAGCAGAAGAAGACTACGAAGGAATGGTGGCCTGACATGGACATGACCGAGACAATCGCCCCCAAGAGTGACCAGATCAACGCTGACGACCTGATGACCGGGCCCGTAACAGTGACCGTTAGTGAAGTCATCATCAAGGGCGGCACCGAGCAGCCCGTCGATGTTCACCTTGTTGAGTTCCCGGGCCGGGCTTACCGCCCCTCGAAGTCGATGCGCCGGATCATGGTCGCCGCATGGGGCCCTAAGACTTCCGCATACGCTGGCCGGCGCCTCACCCTCTACCGCAACCCCGAAATCACATTCGGCAGGGACAAGGTCGGTGGCATTGAGATCAGCCACCTGTCCCACCTGGACAAGCCGCTCACCGTCGCACTCACCGCAACACGGGGCAAGCGGAAAGGCTTCACCGTTCAGCCGCTAGCCGAAGCCGCACCCCGCGACTGGGGCTTGGAGATCGACAGCCGCACAGGCAACGTCGACGCACTCAAAGCGCTCTGGTCCGAAGCGCAGCAGGCAGGCCAGTCACCCGAACTCCTCGAGCGCATCCGGGCAGCCGCAACCACCGAGGCAGTCGCATGAGTCAGGGTCTTGCCGAGTACCGGCAAGCAACCTCCACGATGCGCTGCGACTGCGGGAAGGTTTACGCGCCCACCCGAGACGCAGCCAAACAACTCCGCCGCCAAATCGCTAACCACAACGGCAACCACAATCCCGTGAGGTATTACAGCTGCGATCACGGCGGCTGGCACTGGACCGCAGACCTCACCCCATACCGAAAAGGACACTAACCACCATGGCTATCCCAACAATTAACGACATCGCCGGCATCACCGCAGATCCCGAACTCCGCTTCACCAACTCAGGCACGGCGATCCTCAACATCCGGCTCGCGTTCAACGACTCCAAGTACAACGAGCAGACCAGCTCATGGGAGACCACCAAGACGTTCTACGTGGACGCGCAGGTTTGGGAGCAGGCAGCCGAACGCCTCGCCGAAACCCTCAACAAGGGAGACCAGGTGTACGTTCAGGGACGCCTCGAAACCCAGTCGTGGGAGAAGGACGGCGAGAAGAAGTCCAAGCCGGTCCTGAACGCACGCACCGTACGCAAGCTTGAGAAGGCCCAGCAGTCACAGGGGGGTCAGCGCCCGCGGCAGCCGCGACAGGCCGCCCAGCAGCCCGCCAGTGACCCGTGGGGCGCAGCACAAGGCCAGGCGCAGGGCTGGGGCAACGGCAGCCAGAGCGAAGTCCCCTTCTGATGACAAGGACGCTCACAGGACGCTCCCTCCCATACCGCGAAAACCGGCCACAGCACTACCAATGCAAACGCTGCGGCATCTACCGCAAAAAAGGCGGATCCCACCAAAACGACTACTGCGTCGACTGCAAACCCGACGCACACCGCCTCGGATGGGTCGAGGAGGAAGCAGCATGACAGACCACGTCAACCACCCCGCCCACTATGCGAGCCATCCCAGCGGCATCGAGTGCATCACCATCACCGAACACATGGGCTTCAATCTTGGCAACGCACTCAAGTACATCTGGCGGTGCGACCTCAAACAAGACGCCATCGAAGACCTACGCAAAGCCGCCTGGTACATCGACCGCGAAATCAGCAGGAGAACACGCACATGACACACCCAGCAGTGACCGTGTACAGCAAGAAGCCGTGCGTTCAGTGCGACGCAACCTTCCGCAGCCTCGACAAGAAAGATGTCACCTACACAGTGGTCGACATCGGCACCGACACGACAGCCCTCAACTACGTGCGGTCACTAGGCCACATGCAAGCCCCCGTCGTCGTAGTCGAGACAGGAACCGAACCCGTCCACTGGTCCGGATTCAACCCACACCTCATCAACTTCCACTTCGGAGAGAGCCAGGTGGCCTGATGGCTTACAAGTACGGGGCAACGCAGACCACGGCGCGCGGCCAAGTGCTCTCAGCCGAAGCCCACATCCGGGCCCTCAAAGACGTTGAAACCCGCCTTGAGGACCGCATCCAGTACCTCAAGCGGGTCGAGAATCTCCAGCGGGTGCGGAACCGGAAGTACAACCGGCTACAGCAGCTCACGCCGGCGCGCACACCAGAACAGGTGATCGCGGACGGCAACAGGCTCCTGAAGAAGATCCAGCGGGAACACCCGCAGCCCCGCGGGATAGGCCGGCAGAGGATGGCTGAGTTCCTGGCTGAGGAGGACGCCTACTACGCCAGTCAGGGACGCGGCTACGGGAAGGTCGCCGCATAGTACAGCACCACGGGTGAAGCGGTAGGTGACGTTATATTATCGTTACCTACCGCTTCACTTTTACCGACAGTTTATTGCGCTTACCCCGGTATACTGGATGTACCGCACAAAAGAAGAACCCCCAACCGCTCCAACGGCCAGGGGTTCAGAACAGATCGGGTCTCTTACCAATCATGGTCTCTGAAATTGATATTAATCCACTCCAAGAACTCGCGCAACTCCGAATCGAACGCGAACAAAAAGAAGCCGAATACCTCGCCACCCGCACACAACTCATCCTCCACCTCCACCAGCAAGGCAAACACAGCCGGCAAATCGCCGAACTCATCGGCTGCAGCCACATGACCGCCTACAACACCATCGTCAACGCACGAGGTGACAAATGAGGATCCGCAGCATCAAACCAGAATTCTGGCGCTCAGAAGACATCACCACCCTCGACTGGGACGACCGCCTCATCTTCATCGGCCTCTGGTCCTACGTAGACGACAACGGCGTAGGCATGGACCGCCTCGCATCCATCACCGCGGACCTCTTCGCCGGCGACCTAGAGCGGGAAAGTAGCGAGACATTCGCGAGAGTCTCGCGAGGGTTGCAGAACCTTTTCGAAGCAGGCCGAATCAGCCGGTACACAGTCGACGGCAAGAAATACCTGCACATCACCAACTGGTCCAAGCACCAGCGCATCGACAAGCCCAACAAAGAGCGCTACCCCCTCCCCACCTGCGACGATGCACAAACCGAACCCCAAAATGCGACACTCTCGCGACAGTCTCGCGAGAGTCCAGCGACTGGAACAGGGGAACAGGGGAACAGGGGAGCAGAGGAACCAACCCCCTTGTCCGACAAGTCGGACGAGTTCGACCGCTGGTACGCCGTCTACCCGAAAAAGGAAGCCAAGACCGCAGCCCGCAAAGCATTCATCAAAGCCCGCAAAACAGTCCCCTTCGAAACACTCATCGAAGCAGCAGCCAACTACGCCCAAGCAACCGCAGCCAAGGAGCGCCAGTTCATCGCGCTCCCCGCAACCTGGCTCAACGCCGGCCGGTGGGAAGACGAGATCAGCCAGGAACGACCGCTCACCACATCCGAGCAAAGAATGCGCGACAACCTAATCGCATCCCGGCAATGGACGCCAACGATCATCCCCGAAGACGTATTCAGCAGGAAGGTCATCGGCGCATGAACGAGCAGGAAACAGGCGACGTAATCACCTACGCCAACGCCATCGACGCGAGGGTGCAGGCGAACCTTCCCACCCGGGATCTCTGGCATCGGGTACTCAGCGGCTTCGAAAACATTCAGTGCCAGGCCGCGATCCAGGTGTTCTACGAGCGCTACTCCGACCCCGCCAACCGTCCGGTCATTGATGCACCGACCATCCGGCGCATCATCATCCAAGAAACCGACCGCTCAGAGGCCCGCGGACACGCCATCGAAGCGAAACCCCGCGAACCACGCCACCCCCTCAGCTACCGGGCTAGGAACCCCGAACGCTGGGACATCCTCTACCAACAAGGCCGCACCCAAGGGAACGCCGAACGCCAAGCCAACACCGAACGAAGGAACGCAGCATGAAAAAACTACTCGACCTGTTCTGCGGCGCCGGCGGTGCTGGCAAAGGCTACATGGACGCCGGCTTCGAAGTCACCGGCGTCGACATCAACCCGCAACCCGACTACCCCGCAACCTTCATCCAGGGCGACGCTATCTCCTACCTCGCAGCGCACGGCCACGAATACGACGCGATCCACGCATCACCTCCCTGCCAAGCCTCGAGCGCCCTCACCAAAGGCACCAACAAAGGCAAGGAATACCTCAACCTCATCCCCGCAACTAGGGCACTCCTGAAGCTCCATGACGTGCCCACGATCATCGAGAACGTGCAAGGTTCTGACCTCCGCCGGGATCTAACCCTCTGCGGGGAAATGTTCGGGCTTGGGGTCTTGCGTCACCGGTATTTCGAGCTCGACGGGTGGGGCGCACTGCCGCTGGCGCATAAGCCTCATCGCGGGCGGGTCGCCGGCTACCGTCATGGCGAATGGTTCGACGGCCCGTACTTCGCGGTCTATGGCGAGGGTGGGGGCAAGGGCAGCATCGCTCAGTGGCAGGAGGCCATGGGCATGCCGTGGACCAACAACCGCAAGAGCATCGCCGAGGCCATCCCGCCGGCATATACCCGTTTCATTGGCGGGCAGCTAATGAACCACCTCGACAGCATCGACATGATCAACGAACTTAGGAGCGCAGCATGAGCTGGGACCCCTCAGATGACGAACCATTTGCGCGCCGCACTATCCCCCGCAGCCTCTGCACCTGCGACGACTGCAACAGCACGCCGGACAAGGAGGAAGCATGAGCGTTCCTAGCCGGAAGGCATTCCAGGACTTTTTAGACCAAGCCCTTGCTCAGCTCGACCCAGAAGCGGAGCCAAAACGCGCGGACCGCAAATTGGCTAATAAGTCACAAAAGCATTCCTCTTGCGGGTGGACGCATCCTTCCGATCTTGCTAGAGCACTGGGCAAGTTCAACCCGAATGGCATCCAAGGGTATCGCGGCAATTTTGAAAATGCGCCCATCAGGCGTACGCGCTACGAGGCTGAGGTCGACGCGTGTATTGCTTTACATCAGGGCCAACTGTGACCCGCTCTCGAGCCTCCGCGAAGGCAGCCGGCGCATCGTTCGAACGCTTGGTAGCTGACGCGTTCGTGGCTGGTGGTTTCCGGTTTGCGGATCGTCGGGTGAAGACGGGGGCGAAGGACACTGGCGATGTGGGCGGCGTGCATCTTGGGGAGCATCGGGTGGTGGTGGAGGCGAAGGACTACGGAGGGCGTCTCGAGCCGTCCACCTGGTTGCGGGAAGCGGCCGTCGAAGCGGAGAACGATGGGGCTCTCCTCGGGGTAGTGGTCGCTAAACGCCGCGGAACCAGGGCCCCCGAAGACCAGTACGTCCTCATGACTTTGGGCGACCTGATTGCCCTGCTGAAACAAGGGAATACTTCGCGTTTACCGTAGTAATCTTGCGCACATCGGAGTAGAATCAAGGGGTAGCGAACAACCACTTTAGGGGGACACCTTGAACTACGAAGCGGAAGACCTGTATCGCCAGTTGGACCTGAACGCGCAGACCCCGTTTGAGTTGCGGCCGGCGGATGTTCAAGCTGAATACTTGGAGCTCGCGTTGGCTTTGGCTGAGGGGCGTGCAGCATGAGCGAGTCGTTGGACGCAACCCGGGCGCAGGTGTTCCTCAACCTCGCAGCGTTGCAGCGGTGTAAGCGTGAGGGCATCCGTGACACAGCCCTTGATGCGCGGATTGGGACGCTGGCTGAGGTGTTGCAGGTGCATCTTGTGAATGTGCGGGAACACCTCAACCCGTATGCGCGGTCCTCTGATGTGTGAGTGTGTGGAGCCGAAAGCGTGGGATTACAGGTGCTCCCCGTATGGGTGTGCCGGGTTCGAGATCGACATGCGAACCAGGCCCGTTCTCACACTGGTCGCGGATGAGGAGGCGGCATGAATGCTGAGCCTGAGTCCTCGAATTACATCGATCTGATTGGGTTCGAGGGCCGCGCTGGTGGTATCAGCATCACCCCGAAAGCGGCCCGAATCCTCACACAACTCGGGTGGCGGTTGGATCCCGTGCACCGGCTGATAAACGAAACGCAAACCGAAAAGGGTGCCAAATGACACGACTCAAAGAAGAGATCTCGTTGGTTTTGGATGTTGCTCGGTTTTTCATTCTTGGGGCGGTCGGCACAATTCTGGTCCGCATCCTCGACCACGACTGCTGCCCCCACAACGAACTAGGAGACGACGATGATGATTAACGACATGCGAACCGCCGCAGTAGCCGCACACGAGGTCTACACCAGCTACATCGAAGCCGGGTTCACGCCAGCGCAGGCACTCGAACTCCTGAAAGCAAACATCATCGGCGCATCAGGGGGCACCAATGGACACTGATCAGGCGCGTGCTATCGGCCAAGAATCTGAGGAAGGGTGGCTCATCGAAATCCTCTGCAACCTCCTCGACCGTGTACCCGCGAAGGACCTGGAGGAAGCCGCTTGATTACGGACCTTGTTACGTCGCTCCGGTTGAACGTCGACGAACTCTGCGAAACGCACATGGATAGTGCGGAGACGGCTTACAGTGTGGACGGGCAAGCCATCATTGAACGGAACACGGGCATGGTCCCCGGCCTGATCGCTCAGTTGCGTGAGTCGGCGGCCGGCGGTCAGTCTGGGGGGAGTGGCGGGTCAGCGCAGAACGCACGCTCACCCATCGCAGTCGGCATGTGGAGCCTCTTGAATGAGATCACCATTGCTGCCGAGGGCGAGAGTATTCGTCTGCGTATGGGCATCTACGATGGCCCCGAGCGCAACATTCGGGCATGGGCGAACGCGGCTCAGCAGTTCCCGCACGAGGTCGAGAAGTGCCTAGCCCAAACCGACAAATGGATTGAGCAGATCAATGAACTCCTCAACCCGCCGAGACGCTGGGAAATCAACCACCCCTGCCCCAACTGCCAGGAACGGTTTGTGATCCGGCAAGTCGACGGCGAACCAACCAAAACCGCCGCACTCACCGTCACCAAGGATGAAGCCGCCTGCCGCGCCTGCAACGCAACATGGCCGCCAACCGACTACCAAGCACTAGCAGAACACATGGGCATCGTTACCTAACCGTTACCAGTGGTTACGCTTTTACCGTACTTTTCTTGCACAAAAAGTGCTAAGCTATTAGCAATTGGGACGAACGCGCCCACAACACTTCGGAAGGCTCCCAGAGATGGGGGCCTTTCGTATCAGATGTGCTGGCCGGCGCCCCTGTGGTCTGTTCGCGCTGCTACACAGGCTGTTGACTCAGTTCCGGCCGAGTCGGCCAGCACTCATAAGTAAATAGAATCCCGCGACTGATCCCGCGGGCCAGAAGGGCTCCACCTCTCCCAGGTGGGGCCCTTCGCTTAATGGGAGGAAGAAGACGTGGCGATACCAACCCTGCGCACAGTAGATATCGAGCGGTTCTGGGCGAAAGTCGACAAGGCTGGCGGGTGCTGGACTTGGACCGCATCAAAGACAAGCACCGGATACGGCGTGGTTGGTCTTTGGCGCGACGGCAGAACGATCATGGTCAAGGCGCACCGCATGTCATACTTCCTCGCCAACGGCGCAGATCCCGCCGGAATGGACATCGACCACACGTGCCACAACACGCTTTGCGTCAACCCTGAACACCTGCGCGAGGCCACTCACAAGCAGAACATGGAACACCGCGCGGCAGCGAACACCGGAAACGTGTCCGGCGTTCGCGGTGTCCATTGGGCCGCGCGCTACCAGAAATGGGAAGCGCAAGTTAAGCACCACGGCAAGTCCCTATACCTCGGACGATACGACACTGTCCCCGAAGCTGAATCAGTGGTCGTGGCTAAGCGACTCGAACTATTCAGCCACAACGACGCGGATCGGGCGGTGGCGTGATGGGTTCTATCGCACTGAACACTGAGTCGAAAACGGGCAGGTGCGCTTTCGGGCGGATCCTCGACCGCCACGCCGACACTGAGGACCTCGAAGCCGTCAACGACGCATCCATCCCGCACACCGACATTTGGGAAGCCACCGTCGAACACTACGAACCCGTTGGCATCACCACCGTCAAAGCCCACCGCAACGGCAAATGTGCATGCAAGAGGATCGCATAGTGGGGGCCTTGGCACAGCGTCTCGCACCCGAGGCGAAGAACGTACGGGCTCTCGTCATTGATATTGAGTCGAAGCCGCTCCTGGCTTACACATGGGGGCTCTGGGACCAGAACATAGGCACCGACTTCATCGTCGACCACGGCGGGATGATCTGCTTCGCAGCTAAGTGGTTGGGCCGGCCGGACAGCGAAACCATGTTCTTCAGTGAGCATAAGGACGGCAAGCAGGCCATGATTGAGGCCGCCCACCATCTGCTCTCCGAAGCCGATTACGCGATCACGTATAACGGTGACCGGTACGACTTCAAACGCCTCAACAATGAGTTCCTGCTTGCTGGGATGGCGCCCCCTAAGCCGTACAAGAGTATCGACCTGATGAAGACGAACAAGCAGCGCTTCGACCTCCCCTCGCGGAAGCTCGACTACCTGGTGCAGCGCACTGGTGTTGGGGCGAAGGTCAAGCATGAAGGCTTCAGTCTGTGGCTTGCTTGCATCGCTGGTGAGGCTAAAGCCTGGAAGAAGATGGAACGCTACAACCGTGGCGACATCCGGGTCACGGAGAAGGCGTACCTGCGGCTTCTGCCTTGGCTGACGAACGCCCCGCATCTTGGCATGTTCACTTCCGATGAGCATTCATGCCCATACTGCGGATCCACGAAGCTCGTCCGCGATGGGCATCATTCGACGAACGTCACTCAGTACCGGCTCTACTCGTGCAAGAACTGCAAGGGTTGGGTCCGCGGCACGCAGAAGCTCGTCGATGCGACAAGGACCAGAGCCGCCCGTTAGGAGTCCGCCATGGAGTTCGAGCATTGGTGCGCTTGTGGTGCTAATTGGGAGCTTCATGGGGCGAATATGGCGCAGGTTGAGCACCTACTCAACATCATCAGCACCCATAAGCACACTCTCGGTGAGGTCAGGGCAAGGGCGCTTAGCTCCAACTACCCGGCCCCCGATGACGATTGATTTGCTCCTGGCAGAGAGTCGCTACCTTATGCCGTTCGGGGTGAAATAGGGCGGGTGAGAGACGCCAAGGTACGGACCTGAGGAGGCCGCATCTCCCGCGCAGGGTTAAGCGTGTTGCCGCTCGCTGGGAAGCGCCGGCCCCCTAACTCGTCTACGCCCGTATAGACGTAAATCACCGGGCACCCACTACTTCTCCTCCGGGGTTCCTGGCCGTCCATTCAGCACAAGTATTGTGCGGGGACCGAGCTATCGAGAACCACCACATTGGGAGAAAACGCCGCAACTTACCGCCCACGTTCAGCGGCAGCAAAAAGAACAGGGCAACTACTCACCCTCCCAGGTTGGGGCAACGGAAATCGTGACATAGGCTGATGCGGCGCTCCCGGTAGACGTGCTGGCGATCTTCATCTGAGCGATCTCATACGGGCAAGGTTCGAATCCTTGCAAGGGTACTAATCGTTGGGGGCAGCATGTGGCGCGTACGAGTCAGGGCGGCACGGTTGCGCATCACAACCGACCGCAAACAAGGCAAGACCACACCCACATGGGTACACGACCTAGCAGCCACACCGCTCTACACGGGGGAAACATGGCCACACTCAACGAAGTAGCTAGGCGCATGACATACCCCGACCTCAAACGCCGCTTGGTGAAGGCATACCGGACCCACAGCGCGGACGGCAACCCCAACCACGACGGCGACCCACGCTGCGAAGACAAACTCGGCGCCAAGTTAGGCAGCTACACCGACCGCGGGTTCTACCTACTCATGCTAGAAATCCGCGAAGACACCCCCGAACTACACCCCGAAGCGCGCAGAGACCTGGCTGAGTACGCCATCTACCTCCGCAACACACACCTCGACGCCATGCTCCACGAACAAGAGCTAGCAGTAGCTAACCTCAGCGCCGGCGAGTATGTCGTGAAAGCTCAAGTACAGACCGCAGCCTAACCACTCCACCCACCACGGGAGATACCACTATGGACATCACCAGCATCATCCTGCTTATTGGCGGCATCATCATCGCCCTCGCGCTCATCTGGGCAGCAGTAGCGATCATCGGATTCGCTGTATTCCGTAAGACATCCAAGGACATCACCGCAGACTTCGGCAAGGGCTTCGACTCAGACTTCTTCAAGTCCCGTCGCTAACCCTTGAAGCTCGCCTCAACAGGCTCAGCATACGAATCAGGGGTCACAGCAACACGCACAATGTCATCAGGCAACGGCGTCTCAGACACAAACGTGACAGTGCGCGACTCGCCAACAGAGACCGGCTCATTCAAAGAGTTCGTCAAATCAATCATCTCGTTGTACTGCTCAGTCTCAAGCGCATCAACGTTCAGGCCCTTCAAAAACATCTCAGCCGACATGAACTGAACCTCAACACCATCAACCGTGTAAGCGTTCACCTCGAGAGGCAGTAGATCGGCCTCGCCATTGCGGTTGTCCAACTCCATTGTCGCGAAGGTCAACCCTTCAACGTCGACAAGGGCAGCCGCATCGGTGATCTGCTGATCAGCCGCGCCAGGCAACGACACCACACCAGACGCACCCAAAGCCTGCCACTCATAATCCCCCGGCCCAGTCACAACAGGAGCCACAGGGGAAGACGAAGGGGCCACACTAGGCGGCGCCGAATCAATCACCACCGGGCCACCAGCCTCAGACTCCGGCGCACACCCCGACAACAAGAACATACCCACAACAGCCACACCCAAACGCTTCACAACAAACCCCCAACATAGACGCCAACAACAAAGCATAAGCGCACCAGCAAAGAATTAATAGGGGCGGTGATTTCGCTGTGGTTTGGAAAACGAACAGGGCTGCACGCCTACCCAGCGACTGGCGGAAGCGCAGGCAAGCAGTAAAAGCCAGAGCAAACGGTCAATGCCAATGGCTCACAGGTGCAATTAGATGCCAAGAACCAGGCGCCGAGTGCGACCACATCGTCAACAACGACGATCACAGCCTCAGCAACCTCCAATGGTTATGCGCGCCACACCACCACAAAAAAACACTGTCCGAAGCAGCGGACGCGCGGAACAAATATTCCCGCAAACGTGGGCCAGAGCAACACCCTGGACTTAGGTAGGCCCCCACACCCCCTCCCCCGGGTGAAGCGCTATCTAGCGGCATAGGGCCTGCCAGCCTGTATAAAACTCAAACCTTTCTCACGCGCGCGAAGGAGGAACCACATGGCTGTTACTGGGCGTAAGCCGGCTGCTTCTGGGCAGACCAGGCATCGGGTGAAGCCTTCCGCGGACTGGACAGAGGTTCCGAACACTCCGTATTCCGGCGATGTTCCTGAGCTGCCCTCACAGCGGACGGTGCTGACCCGTGACGGGCAGTCGCAGGTTGCTTTGCAGCCGTTGACCCTGCAGTGGTGGGAGACAGTCACCACGATGCCTCATTGCGTGTTGTGGACTCGGTCTGACTGGATGTTCGCGTTGACTACGGCGACTGTCGCGGATGCTGCGTTCTGTGGCGTGTCTTCCGCGGCTACTGAGCTGCGGAATAGGGAGAAGGTGATGGGCACGACGGTGGAGTTCCGACGGGATCTTCGGATCCGGTATGTGGATTCTGTTGTGCCTGCTGAGTCTGCGGGGGTTGCTAACATTGCGGACTACCGCGACCTCTGAGGTTCTTCCTGGGTACCGCATTGACCCTGTTACCGGCGCTTGGTTGACGATTCCTTGGCCCTTGGATCCCCGGAAGAAGGATCTGCTGATCGCTTCGTCTTTGGGGCCCGATCTTATCGACTGGGCTGAGTGGCGGACGGATGAGCCGGGGCTGACTGACTACCTGACGGGCAAGCCGTGGCGCTTCACGGCTGGGCAGAAGCGGTTCCTCATACTTTGGTACGCGTTTGATGCTCGAGGTCGGTGGCTGTATCGGTCGGGCGTGAAACGTGGGGCTAAGGGCACGGGCAAGGACCCTTTCGGGGCCGCCTTGTGTGACATCGAGCTTATTGGCCGCTCTCAGCTTGTGTTGAACGATGACACCGGCCTTTATGAGGGCATGCGTCATACGATGCCGCTGGTGCAGATCGCTTCGAACTCTGAGGCACAGTCCAAGGACATGTTGCGTATCGCTAACGGGTTGCTTGGTCGTGAGGCGCGTGATTATTTCCAGATTGATCCGGGCGAGACGCGGACGATCTTGAAGGATGGCGGGCGCCTTGAGGTGTTGACCGCTTCGGAGAAGTCGTCTGAGGGTGATCCTGCTACGTTTATCGCGCTTAACGAGTCGCACCACATGACGGAGTCGTCGGGTGGGCACCGGATCGCTGAGGTTGCTAGGCGAAATGTTGGTAAGTCGCCAGCGGCTCTGCAGGCTCGCTTGTGTGAGCTGACGAACGCACATCGCATGGGTACTGATTCTGTGGCAGAGCGGACGTTCAATGCGTGGCAGGCTCAGGTTTCCGGGCATGCGCTGCGTCGGGACATCTTGTATGACTCGATTGAGGCGGATCCTGCTACGCGGCTCCACGTCGAGGACGAGTTGGCGGCTGCGTTGAGGGCCGCTTATTCCGATGCGCCGTGGGCTGACCTTGAGCGGCTTGTGGATGAGGTCCTTGACCCGCGCACGTCTCCTGGCGACTCGATCAGGTTCTACCTGAACGGTTTGGCCGCGGCGGAGGACGCTTGGGTGGATCCCCGCAAGTTCGACGCTTTAGCTGACTCGTCGTTGAAGCTTGAGCCGGGCGATCAAATCGTCATGTTCCTTGATTGCTCGAAATCCGAGGATGCCACTGGGCTAGTTGGCTGCCGGCTGTCTGACGGTGCGGTTTTCCAGCTTGGCGTGTGGCAGAAACCTCACGGCGACCGCGGCAAGGGATGGCTAGCGCCACGGGATCAGGTTGACGGGGTTGTTCGTCGTTCATTCGACCTCTACCGGGTTGAGTGGTTCGGCGTTGATCCTTCGCCGGCTACAGACGATCAGGACGAGACGCTTTACTGGCGGGCGCTGATCGATTCTTGGCACCGGGACTTCAGTAAGAAGTTGACAGTGTGGGCTACGCCAGGCGCCCAAGGCAATTCGGTTCTCTTTGATATGCGCATGTCCCAGCGTGGGGCCGTCCAGCGCAACCAACTGTTTACGGAGGTTGCGATGTTGACTGCCCAAGAGGTGGACGAAGACAGCGGGTTCCCGCACGACGGGTCTTCGGCTCTCCGAACCCATGTCCATAACGCGAAGCGGCGCCCGAACCAGTGGGGTTATTCCATCGGTAAGGCTTCGCGTGATTCGGCTCAGCTTGTGGATCTTGCTGTGTGCATGGTCGGCGCCCGCATGGGGCGCGGCATTGTTCTTAATTCTGGCAAGGTGCGGCAAGGCTCGAGGGCAGCCGGGAAGGTGTTGGTTCTGTAATGATCGATACGCTGGTAGTTCCCGGCCTGTCCGAGTCGGATAATGAGGCCCTAAACCAGTGTCTCTCACAGTTGAACGCGGTTTCGTGGATCAATTTGACGAGGCAGCGGTATTTCGAGTGCAAGCAGCTGGTTCGACAGCTTGGGATTGCCATTCCGCCGCAGTTGGCGTCGTTTGAGACGGTTATGGGCTGGCCGTATAAGGCTGTTAAGTCGCTGGCGTCGAGGATCAAGCTTGGTGGATTCGCTATTCCCGGTGAGGACGCCGCAGATTTCGGGCTGGACCGCATTTGGGCTGAGAACCGTCTTGGTATTGAGGCTCATCATGCGCATATGTCGGCGCTGACTTATGGTGTGTCGTTCGTTGCGGTGATGGCTGGTGGTGAGGGCGAGCCGGCGGCCGTTGTTCGGACGCTTTCACCGACCTCGAGCACTGCGCTGTGGGACGCTAACCGGCGGCGGGCTTCGGCTGCGCTGTCGGTGGTGTCGCAGGAGTCTGGCCACCCGACTGAGTTCATCCTGTATTTGGCTGACAAGATTGTTACCGCGAAGTTTGAGCGGGGGCGCTGGTCGGTGGAGGATGCCCCGCATTCTCTGGGGCGTTGCCCGGTTGTGGTGCTGGCCTATGATTCGTCGCCGGAGTATCCGTTCGGGCGTTCGCGGATTACGCAGGGTGTCATGCGGATCACGGATGAAGCGATTCGCACGAGCCTCCGGATGGAGGTTAGTGCGGAGTTCTACAGCTCTCCGCAGCGTTACCTCCTGGGCGCCAATGAAGAGGCATTCGTTGGCCCTAACGGTGAGAAGAAGACGCAGTGGGATGCGGTGCTGGGCCGGATGCTTGCTATTGGCAAGGATGAGGATGGCGACATCCCCACGGTTGGGCAGTTCCCGCAGATGTCGATGCAGCCTCATGTTGAGATGCTTCGGACGATTGCGGCGAAGTTCGCCGGCGAGACGAGTATCCCCGTGAATGCGCTGGGCATCATTCATGACAACCCGGCGTCAGACGCGGCGATGCACACGGCGTATCTGGAACTGAACTCTGACGCAGAGTCGGCGCATGAGCCGTTTGGTGCGGCTTGGGTTGACGCTATGCGGATGGCAGTGCAGATCGCGGGCGGGTCGGATGAGGGCCTTGAGCTGCTGACTACCAAGTGGCGTGACCCGTCGACTCCGACAAAGGCCGCTGCGGCTGATGCTGTGATGAAGCTAGTTACTGCCGGCGTTCTTCCTCCTGATTCGGCGGTGACGTTGGAACAGTTGGGGTTTGATCAGACGACGATTGATCGGATTGTTGCTGATCGTCGGCGGTCTGCCGTGTCTCAGTTGGTGTCTGGCATTGGTGCGCGGTTGGATGCGGCGGAGGCTAGCCCTGAGGTGCAGGCTGTGGCTGCGGAGCGCGGTAGCGGTGACGCCTAGTGCTGCCCCTGAGCGTGGTGCAGGGTTACGACCTCACCCTTAGCGGGCTGAACGCTGCGGCGCTTGCTGATCTGCGGGCGTTGGTCTCATCGCTCGAGGGCGAGTCGCCCGAGCGGACCCGGCGTGTCCTGTTCGAAGCGTTTCCTGAGGTGTTCAACCCGTATGCGGCGGCGTCTTCGGCTGTGTCGGCTTCCTTTTATGAGGAGGTCCGGGATATTTCCGGGGTTGGGGGTTCGTTCACGGCTCAGACCCTGGATGCGGTTGAGACTCCGCGGTGGACGAGCCTGGTCGGGTTCGGTTCGGCGCCGGCGGTGTTTGAGCAGGGCGGTTCGGCACTCATGTACTCGCTGCTGTCCGGAGGGCTCACTCAGGTGTTGACGGAGATGGCCGGCGACACGATTGCGGGTAACGGGTCGATTGACCGGGTGACTGTTGGTTTCCAGCGGGTGCCGAAGGTTGGTTGCTGTGCGTTCTGCGGGATGCTCGCCTCTCGTGGTGCCGCCTATTCGTCTGAGGGCGCGGCTGGCGGCGTGGTGGGGCGTGGTACGCCCATCCCCAAGGTGAAGTCGCGTGGCGGCCAAGCCAAAGGCATAAAGCCGCGTGGCTCTCGGGCTCTGGGCGACAACTTCCACGATCACTGCAAGTGCCGGGCCGTCCCCGTGTTTGAAGACAACTACGTTGAGATGCAGTCGGACGCCGACAAGTATTTCGACGCCTACGCGGATGCCCGCGGCAAGGTCAATGACTACCGCAAAACCCAAGGGTATGTGGGCTTCGGCGATCAAGCCGCCTCGCAGAAAATGATTCTCTCCGAGATGCGTAAGGCAATTGGCGCCAAATAGCTGGTACAATTAGAAGATTAAAGTGCCCCGCGAATCCTGGCAGATTCCGGGGCTGTGACCGACCTTCTAGGGGCCGATATGGATAATCTTACCGCATCTAAGATCTGCAGCAAATGCCGCGTTGACAAGACGCTAGCCGAGTTCAACAAGCAGGCCAAAAGCAAGGACGGCCACGAGTACTACTGCCGTCCTTGCAAGCGCGAGTACGTCGCTTCGAATAAGAAGCGGTATTCCGCGTACAGCCAGAAGTGGCATGCGGAGAACGCTGAGCGCAAAGCTAAGTTGCAACGCGCTTGGGTTGGCGCCAACAGCCAGAGCAAAGCGGAGTGGCAGTCCAAGTGGAAAAGCGACAACGCTGAACGCGTCCGTGAATACCACAATCGGCGCCGCGCGCTTATCGCTGGCACCCGCGCCGAGGTGGTAGACCTCGGCGCGGTCTGGGAACAATCGCAGGCAGCGTGCTACATCTGTTGCGAAATCATTGATGCAGACTTGCCCCACCCGGATCGAATGAGTAAGTCGCTGGACCACATCATTCCGCTATCCCGTGGCGGCCTCCACGTTGCCGAGAATCTGGCTTACGTGCACCTGATTTGCAACCAGCGCAAGAACGCTCGGTTGCTCGATCTTTAGCGGTCTCCCGCTAAGCGGTACGCGCCCGTCTGCGCGGTCCATGTAAACGCGCGACGGCGCTAAAACGGAAGGCAATACACCTATGTCTGAGGACATTACCGCTGATGCGGGAGAACACACCGAGACCGACGCCCCTGACTCGTTCAAGGCCCCTGAATCTCAGGAAGACCTTGACCGTATTATCCAGGCGCGTCTTGACCGGGAGCGCAAGCGTTTCGCCGATTACGACGACCTCAAGGCCCGTGCCGCGAAGCTCGCCAAGATCGAAGAAGCCAATAAGTCCGAAGCCGAGAAAGCCGAAGCCCGTGCGGCGGCCGCTGAGAAGCGTGCCACCGAACTGGAAGTAAAGGCACTCCGCGCTGAGGTCGCTAACGCTAAGGGAGTCCCCGCGGCGCTGCTGTCTGGCAGCACGCAGGAAGAACTCGAAGCCGCAGCGGATGCGCTTATCGAATTCCGTGGTGAACAGAAGGCCGGGCCCCGCTCGTCCTCGCTCAACCGCGTCAATGGCCCGGCAGCTTCCAACAAGGAAGCGCAGGCCCTCCAGGTTCTCGGCTTCTAAGCCGCCTTCGAAAGGAATAGCCTCGTGGCTACTAAAGATACTGCTGGCCTTGTTGCCGGCCCCGGTGGGACTAACCTCCTGCCCCGTAACGTCTCTGCTGAGATTTGGCAGACCGCTACTGCTCAGTCGATTATCCCGTCGCTTGCTTCAAGCACGCCGATGATCCTGGGCGAGAACGTTTTCCCGACTGTGACGAAGCGTCCTGCTGCGTCGATTGTTGGTGAAGGCGGGCTCAAGCCTGACAGTGACATCCAGATGGGTGCGAAGGTCGTCAAGCCGATCAAGGCTGTGGTTGGCCTCGAGTTCACGATGGAGTCGGTTCTCACGAACCCTGCTGGCGTTCTTGGTCTCCTCCAGACTGAGCTGTCGGGTGCTATCGCCCGTCAGATCGACCTCGCGGTCCTGCACAACCGCCAGGCGTCGAATGGTGCGGTTCTCACGTCCGGTCACGAGTATGTGAACCAGACCACGAACCGTATCGAGCTGACCACGGGCGCGAACGCTGACGCCGAACTGTGGGCCGGTTACGGTCTCGTTGTCAACGGTGCCAACGGCAACGACTTCTCCGGCTTCGCGCTGGATCCTCGTTTCGTGTACTCGCTGGCTACCGCCCGCGGTGCTGACGGCAAGCGTCTCAACCCTGAGATTCAGATGGGTTCGGCTGTCACCACGTACGCCGGCCAGAACGTCGCTGTCTCGAAGACCGTTTCGGGTCAGGTTGACGCGTCGACTGACACGAAGGTCCGCGGCTTCGGCGGCGACTGGGATGCGCTGAAGTTCGGTTACGCGCTGGACATGTTCACCAAGAAGATCGAGTACGGCGACCCGTTCGGAAACGGCGATCTGCAGCGCCGCAACTCGGTCGCGTACCTCACTGAGGTCATCTTCGGTTGGGCCATCCTCGACAAGAGCGCGTTCGTCGCGTACGAGGATGCCGTCTAACCATGCGCCTGGTCGAGAAGGAATCTGGGGTTATTGTCCAGGTTGCTGATGACCATGCTGCGACTCTGCTGGCTGGCGGGCACTTCGTTGAGGTGCCCGCCGCTGGCGGGGCTGAGTCTGGTGATGAGAAACCTGTTTCCGAGAAGGAATCTGCTGCGCCTAAGCGTCAGCGTCGTACCCGCAAGGACTAGTTAGGAGCGGCTATGTCGTGGACTGTTGCGCAGGACGTTCTTGATGCGTGGATTGGGCTGGGTGCGCCGGAGGATCTGGCGTCGGTGACTACTTGGTTGGGCCGGGCGGAGCGTCTTGTGCGGTCTGAAGTGCCGGGGTTGCAGGCGCGTATTGATGGTGGGCTTGAGCCGGACTTGCTTGAGGATGTCCGGGATGTCGTTGTGTCGATGGTGGAGCGTAAGTTCCGCAATCCTGAGGGCGTCCGCACGCGGCAAGAGACGACGGGCCCGTTTAGTGGCTCGGTGACTCTGGGCGGGGATCAGCCTGGCGAGTTGTGGATTACGGATGCGGAATTGAAGCGTCTTCGCGCGCCGGGCGGTACTACTGGCGGCGCGTTCACGGTCGATACGATCCCTGTCACTTCACCAATGAGCCCCCACTATGTTCCGCCGGCTGGTGTGTGGTGGTGAGGCATCCGTTTGGTGTGACGGTGGGCGTGCTCACTCATGTGCCGGGGGGTGTGGTTGATGGGTATGGGGAGCCGGATTCTTGGTCTGGTCCTGTGCTTGTTGAGGGTTGTGCTGTTGCTCCTGGTGCTGTGGTGGAGGGGTTTGAGGCGAATCGTGAGGGTGTGTCTGCTGAGTTCACGGTGTATATGCCGCCGGGAACGGTGGTTGGTGCGCGGGACCGGGTGAGTTTACCGGGTCATGATGAGCCGTTTGATGTGGCTGGTTATGGCCGAGATTGGGGCCGTAACCCCTTCAGCGGTGGCGAGTCTGGGGTTGTTGTGATGCTGGGGAGGTTCGATGGCTGATTTCAAGCTGAACCGTAAGACGGTGCGCGACATGCTGCGGGATCCTGCACTTGAGAAGCACCTGCTTGCTGAGGCTGAGAAGATTGCGGCTCGTGCGGGTGATGGTCATAGTGCGTCTTCGAGGGTTGGTCCGAATCGTGCGCGGGCGTCTGTGATTACTGAGTCATTTAGTGCGATGTATCACGAGGCCAAGGACGGAAGACTTTCTAAGGCGGCCGGTGGTGGCTGAGCTGATTGAGTTCCCCAATCCGGCGGTGTGGTTGATCCGGTACCTTGATGCGGCGCTTGATGTGCCGGTTCTTGGTGAGGTTCCTGCGACTCGGCCTGCGACGTTTGTGCTGGTGGAGAATGCTGGCGGCGCGTTGGTGACTCCGGTGACTGATGGCGGGCAACTGCTGGTGGGTTCGTGGGATACGACGAACCCGAAGGCCGAACGACTGGCCGCGAAAGTTCGGGCTCTGATCCGTGCCGCTGCTGGCGTGACGGTGCAGGGTGAGCAGTGCAAAGCCACTGAGGAACTGGGCCGCCCCGTCTACATGCCGGACCCTGACGCCCGCGTACCCCGCTACCGACAGAACGTCGTCCTGCACTTCCGCGGCACCACCCTCTAACTGTTCCTGTCCTTTTGGGCCCCGCCATGGTGTGGGGCCTTTGCTATGCCCGAGGAGACCCCTTGAGAGTCACTTTCGCTAACCAGTACACGACCCCTGGCGGTCGCACCTATAACGGCGGGACTACCGCTGAGGTGAATGACGATGATGCGCGTTCGCTGATCGTCCGGGGTAAGGCGCGTGTCGCTGACCCTGAACCGAAACCCTCGGCCCCGGCTGAGACCCCTAAAAATGTAACCGAGCAGAAGGAGTCTGGCCGTGGCTGAGACGAAGAATTACGACAATATCCGGGTGTATGGGGACCTCGATTCTGAGGTGTTCCTTGCCCCGCTGGGTTCGACCCTGCCGACTGATCTGACCGAACCCGCTGCCCCGTTCAAGGCGCTGGGTTGGCTGTCTGAGGATGGCGTTTCGCTGGCTGTGTCCACTGATGTGGAGAAGTTCAAGGGCTGGCAGGGCGGCACGACTCTCCGCACGAAGGTCACTTCGACGGAGAAGTCGATCAGCATCCAGGCGCTCGAGGAAACCCCCGGGGTCACTGAGCTGTACCACGGCCACGGTGCTGCCGTGGTTTCGGGGACCGGTTCGACTGCGGTTGCCCGCGTTGACCTGCCTGAGGGTATCGGGACCATCGCCCGGGCCGCTGTGTTCAAGTTCGTTGACGGCGGTGTGACGAAGTTCCTGTGCTGCGAGAAGGTCGAAGTGACCGACCGGGAGGAGCTTTCGCACACGAACTCTTCGATGACCATGTATGGGTTCACCCTGGAGATTATCGGGGATTCGTACATCCTTACGAACGCGCCGGCGTACCTGCCTGCTGCGTAGTTAGACCGGTGGGCGGGGTGTTTTTCCGTGGTGGTTTCCCCCGCCCACCTTTCACCAATAACTCACCACGACCTACTTTAGGAGAAACCACCATGTCTGAAACCAAAATTCCCGCCGGCGTAAAGAAGCCTTCCGACCGTCAGACCGCCAAGAGCGACGTCGTGTCGAAGAAGTCGAAGTTTGATTGGCGCGGCACTGAGTACACGGTCGACCCCGATCTCATTGACGACCTCGAGTTCTTCGAGGCGCTTGAGGGTAACCAGTTCGCGACGGCCCTGCAGCGGATGCTCGGCGCTGAGCAGTACGACAAGTTCAAGGCGCAGGTGAAGGAAGCTGAGGGGCGCGTGTCTCTGGCGACGACTCAGGCGTTCCTTGAGGAGTACATGGGTGAGGCGCAGCGGGGAAAATAACCACCCTCGTCTTCCTCCTAGCCCATCATGGGGAAGCGCTCGAGGCTGACCTGCACCGGTATTACCAAGTGGATTTGGCGGACATGTATCGCGGCGTTGTGAGTGTGCGGAAGGTGTCGGTGTTGGCTGCGAACCTCCCCCGCGGGTCAGCGGTCGGGGTGCGTCTCGGTGGCGGGTCGGCTGTCACTGAGGAAGTCGAAGCTGCCTGGCTGGTCGAGAACGCCTTGTACCGGATCGCTCATGGGCAGGCTGGTGGTAAGGGTAAGGCGCCTGAGATGCGGGATTACCCGCTCGGCGTGTTGGAGATGGCGAAGAAGCAGGATTACGCGGTGTCGAGGGCTGAGGCTTTCCGGCGCAAGCATCATGCGAGCAATTAAGTCTGTGGGGCCGTGTGGCCCCCTTTTCATTTAAGGGGTGCCGCATGGCTCAAGAACTCGCCGCGTATTACGTCAGCATCGTTGCTTCGGCGTCGGGGATCAGCAAGAGCGTCAATAAGGAACTCTCTGGCGTCGAGAGCATGGCCAGCAAGTCCGGCGCTGCTGCTGGCGAGAAGATGGGTGGCGGGTTCGCCTCTAGCCTGAAGAAGTTTGTTGGGCCCGCTCTCGCAGTGCTGGGTACCCGCGAAGTTCTGGGGTTCGCTACGACTTCGGTCAAGGCGTTCTCTGAACTTGAGGATTCCACGGCCGCGGCTGGTGTTGTGTTCGGCAAGAACATGAATCAGATCGTCAAGCAGTCGTTGTCTGCGTCGAAAAGCATGGGCCTGAACCAGCAGCAGGTTATCAACGCTGCGAATACGTTTGGCACTTATGGCAAGGCTGCGGGCCTGTCCGGGTCCGCTCTCGCTGATTTCGCTACTGAGCAGACGCAGCTCGCCGCGGATATGGCGTCGTTCAAGGGCACAAGCCCGGAGCAGGCCATTGAGGCTATTGGTGCGGCTCTACGTGGTGAGACTGAGCCGATCCGTGCTTATGGTGTGATGCTCGATGACGCCACGATGCGGCAGGAAGCGCTTTCGATGGGGCTCGTTGCGTCCACGAAGGAAGCCCTGAACCCGCAGACCAAGGCACTCGTCGCCCGTAACCTGATCATGAAGCAGACCACGGACGCGCAGGGCGACTTCGCCCGCACGGCTACGTCTACTGCGAACATCCAGAAAACTCTTTCCGCGGCTACTGCTGATACGTCGGCGAAGTTCGGTAAGGTTCTGGCCCCGGCGTTCACTGCTGCCCGGCGGCAGGCCCTCGGGCTTGTAACGGGCGTCTCATCCCTCCTGGATCGGGTTCTTGCTTTCCAGTCCACGCTCGGCGCTGGTGCTCTTACCCCCGATTTGGTGAAGGCGCTTGGTCTTGATCCGTCGCAGGGATTCGGCAAGGTCGTCGGCGAGGGCATCGGCGGTATTCGTGCTTTCGCCGCTGCGTGGAAGTACAACGACGGGGAGATCACTTCGAGTGGCTTCCCGGGTTGGATGGAAGGCGCCGCTTACCGGATTCATCAGGCGTGGGACCGGCTGCGGGAGGCCTTCGCTGGCGCTGCAGGCGGCGACTTCACGAAGTTCGCGCCGCTGTTTGATGCCATCTTGGCGGTTGCTAAGCCTGCCGGGCCGATCCTCCTCGAGGTGGGTGGCGCTCTCGGTGAGATGTCTGGTGAGATCGGGCAGCTTGTCGCCGGCGCGCTTCCCCTGTTGATCCCTCTTTTGGAGGGCTCGACTTCCGCGATGCAGTACCTCGCGGACCACACGGGCGTTCTGACGGCGCTGATCATTGGTCTGGCGGCCGGGTTCGTTGCTGTTCGGGCTGCTCAGGCGTTGGCGAATGTTGCTGCCCTTCTGGCGGTGCCTACGGCGCTTGCTCAGGCTGCGGCTAACCGGTCGCTTGCTGCTGCGATCCGGGCGAACACTGCCGCGCAGGGGCCGCAGTTGGTCGCTCAGCGGGCGGGCCTTGTTGCGACGGTGAGGAACACTACCGCAACGGTGGCCAGCCGGGTTGCCACGGCGGCTCACGCTGTCGTCGCTAAGGCTGCGACTGCTGGTCAGTGGCTCTTGAATGCGGCGATGCGGGCTAACCCGATTGGCCTGGTTATTACGGCGGTTGGTGCGCTTGTTGCTGGTCTGGTCTGGTTTGTCACGCAGACGGAGGCCGGGCAGAAGATCATTACGGTGGTTTGGGGCGCGATCCGGTCGTTCATCGGCGGGACGGTTGCCTGGTTCCAAACGTATGTGCTGCCCGTCGTCCAGAAGGTCTTCGGAGTCGTTGGGGCAGTGTTCTCTTGGCTCTACAACAAGATCGTGAAACCGGTCTTCGGGTTCATGCGGGCCGCGATCAGCGTTTGGTGGACGGCAGCTAAAGCCATCTTCCAACTCGTTGTCTCTGTCCTGAAGTATGTTGTAGCCCCCGTGTTCATGTGGCTGTGGAATTCGGTCATTAGCCCGGTATTCAAGTGGATTGGTGGGCTGATCAGCACCCAGTGGGCTGTCTGGAAGGGCATCTTCACGGCCATCCGCGACTTCCTGCGGTCGACTTTGGGCCCGGCGTTCACTTGGCTGCGCGACAATGTGGTGTCCCCGGTGTTCAGCAAGATCCGGGACATCATCAGCGACGCTTGGGGCAAGATCAAGCCCGTGTTCCAGGCTCTGCGGGGCTGGGTTCGGGACACAATCCCGGCAGCCTTCCAGAAGGGCGTTGACGCGGTCAAGGGCATCTGGGACCGGATGCAGGACATCGCTAAGAAGCCTGTCCGGTTCATTGTGGACACGGTCATCAATGGCGGCCTGATTGGGTCGTTCAACAAAATAGCTGGGTTCCTGCCTGGTATCGACAAGCTGAAGAAGATTGCACTGCCTAAGGGGTTCGCTCACGGTGGTTACACGGGTGATGGTGGGAAGTACGACCCCGCTGGTGTAGTCCATAAGGGCGAGTACGTGTTCACGAAGGAACAGACGGCGGCTCTCGGTAAGGACCGTCTGGCGCAGATGGCTTCGGCCGCTGTTCGTGGTTCGGCCGGACTGGGCGCGCCTATGCCTGGTTCCGAGCCTCACATCTGGAACGGGCCGCAGCAGGCCGCGAAACGCGCCGGGGCTATGCACTTCCGCACCCTGGGCGCGTTCCCCCTTGGCATGCTGCAGCGCGCAGTAGGGGCGTGGCAGGGGCTGTCCGGGCTGAACGTCACCGCAGGCCGGTGGACCGATGACCGGTTGATGAGCCAGAACAGCATCAGCGTCCGCCACGGTGGCATGCTCAACCCGAACTGGATCGGCTACTACAGCGGCCAAGGTATCGCTATCAAGCCGGGCGGGCCTAACGAGTTGGCTACTACGGTCCACGAGGTCGGCCACGCGCTGGGGCTGAATCACAACCAGGGCAACACGTCGGTGATGAACCCGTATCTCGGTGCTGGTGGTGGTGCGCTTTGGCCGACTGCGTATGACGCTGCGAACCTGCGGCGCCTGTACCCGGGCGGTTCGGGTAAGCCTTCCGGTAACGGCGGTGGTGGCGTGGACGTGTTCGGGAAGATCGGTGATCTGATCAACGTGGACAAGATGTTGAAGGGTCTTACCGGGTCTGGCGTGATGGTTGATTTGGCGCGGGGGATTGGTAAGAAGCTGATCGGCAGCGTGAAGGACTGGCTGCTCGACAAGCTCCCCGGTGGCGATAGTAAGGCCGAGGCCATGTTGTACGACAACGGTGGGATTCTGCAGCCCAACGGCGGCCGGCCCCAGCTCGTGCAGAACAAGACCGGCAAACCCGAAGCGATCTTCACCCACGACCAAATGCGCGCCATGAGCGCGGGCAAGGGCGGTGGAGACATCAACTTCTACGGCAATGTTGGTTGGGACCCTGAACAGGTAGCCCAGCAGATCGAAACCAAAAAGCGCAGGTCTCAGACGATGGCCGGAATGGACGGGGTGGTGTTCGCATGAGTCCTCTTGTTTACGGGACGCCACCTGTCCTTCCGCCGGCGCCTGTGTCTGCTTGGCGGGGTTTCGAGGTTTCTTGGTCTGGCTGGGATGGTTCGTTCTGGGATCTGGGCGATGCCCTTTCCGGGGTGTTCCTCGAGCGGGGCGGCGTGGAGGGTCTAGCCATGCCGCCTCACCATGCGTGGACGGGTTCTTCGCCGGCGGTGCATGGTCAGTATTACCGGGGGCATTTGGTTGAGCCTCGCCCGGTGTTTTGGCCGGTGCATGTGTATTCGGATGCTGGGTCTGTTGAGTGGGTTGAGCGGGACCGGGCGTTTTGGCGTTCGTTGCAGCCGGGCCGTCATGGGGCGTGGGCTGTTACTTCTCCTGCTGGGGGTACGCGCCGTTTGGTGTGCCGGTTTGTGGACGATGGGCAGCATTCGTTTCCGGTGGACCCGGCGAGGCAAGGTTGGGCTACGTATGGCGTGAGTCTGATAGCCGATTCGCCCTTCTGGGAGGGCGAACCGGCCCGACGAACGTGGTCGGTGTCTGACCCGTCTTTGGACTTCTACGGGGGAGCGGGCAAAGCGCCCTTGTTCCATGTCAGTTCAGGGTCGCAGTTGTCGTCGGCTTCAATCACCAATGAGGGAGACCTTGAGGCGTGGCCGGTGTGGACTGTTCGCGGGCCTCTTACTTCGGTGACTGTGGGCGTTGACGGCGCGACGGTGCAGTGGAATGTGGCCCTGGTTGAGGGCGATGTTCTGGTTATTGATACGGACCCGACGGTTCAGTCTGCGTGGTTGAACGGTGTAGACGTGACTGCACAGTTGGGGTCGGCGGATTTCGCGCCGATTCCTGCTGGTGAGGAGCGCCCGTTGTCTCTGGCTATGTCCGGTCCCGCGGGTGGCTCTGTTGAGGCCACCATCAAACCTCGTTTCTATCGGGCGTGGTGATTCCATGGATGGTTTGAAGATCACCATTTATGACAAGGCGTTTCAGCGGCGCGGCTGGTTGGGGACTCCGACCGAGGTTACGGTCACGGTGGGTTTCAACGTTGTCGGGTCGGCTGAGGTTACGTTCCCGGCTGATCATAACCGGGCTGCTGACATTCTTGCTGAGGGAGCCCGGATGGTAATTGAGCATCCAGGCTTGGATATTCCGCTTCTGTCAGGGTACGTGACCGAGGCGAGGGGTTCCGGCCCGGCAGGTTCCTCTTCGATCACTGTGACAGTGACAGACGATCTAGCCGTGCTGTGGGAGGTCCTTGGCTGGCAGGTCCCTACTGCGGCGATCAGCGCGCAAGGTACGGCCGAGTACCGGACTTACACGGGGAACGCGGAAACCATTGTTAAGACGATGGTCACCGAGCAGGCGATTAACCGGCTCGGTTTGCCGATCAGTGTCGGGGTGAACCTGAACCGGGGCGCTGTCGTCCCGGGCGGGGTGAAGGTGCGTATGCACCCTTTGGCTGACAGGTTGTTCCCGGCGGTGGAGCTGGCGGGCCTTGGTGTGCGCTGCTACCAGTCGGGGGCGGGCCTCGTGCTGGACGTGTATCAGCCGGCGACGTATCCGAAGGCGCTGACTGAAAAATCGGGGGTCCTGAGGTCGTGGTCGTGGGCGAGCAAGGGCCCCACTGTGACCCGTGTGGTTGGCGGCGGTAAAGGTGAGGGTGTTGCCCGCACCTTCCGGAGCGCCGTGGACCCCACCCTTGAGTCCCGCTTCGGGAAGAAAGTTGAGGTGTTCGCGGACTCCCGCAACGGCGACACAGCCGCGGAACTCGACCAGTCCAACAGTGAAGTCCTATTCGAAGGGAAACCCACTAACGGGTTCGCGCTGGAACTCTCCGAGACACCGCATTTCCGTTACGGGACGGTCGTGGTCGGCGACATCGTAACCATCAAGGTCGGCGCCCTCGAGCGCACTGACGTACTACGGGCGGCGACGATCACCTGGAACAAAGCTGACGGGCTCACAGTGCAGCCATCGGTCGGCGCTATCGAGAACAGCCCGGACGCGAAACTGGCAAAAGCCATACGAACCCTTTGGCGGGGTCTAACTAACGTGAAGGTGAGGTAACCCCGTGGCGATTGTCAGTGCTGGGTATGACGGGACTGTTGATGAAGTTCAGTTCGCGAAGCTGCTGAAACGGTATTCGGTTGTTGGTGCGGCGGATTTTGCGGCGTCGACTATTGCGGGTGATCGGATGGTTTCGATCCCGGGCGGGACGGCGTTGGGCCCGGGGACGGTGGATGTCGCGTCGGATTTGGCGCCGATCCAGTTCGCGTCTGCGGGTACAGGTACGCGGTGGGACATGGTTGTGTTGCGCAGGGATTGGCAGCCCCCCGGCGGGTTGACGGAGCTGCGGATCATCCAGGGTGGGGGTGTGAAAGCGCTTCCGGCTGTGGGCACGTCAGATGGTGCGTGGAACCGCCGGCCTGGCATCCGCGATGACCAGCCGCTGTATCTGCAGGAGGTCAAGGGCAACATCCTTGGTGAGCGCGTTGATCTTAGGTGTTGGGCCGCGAATGGTGGCCTGGCTGCGGCGGATTCGTTTGCGAAGGCGTACCTGAATGAGCCGGGCACTTCCCTGACGGTGGGTGACACGGTTTGGCAGTATTTGCCGGGCGATAACGGGGTGTTTGGGTGGGTTGCTTCCGCGGTGCCCCCAACCTATTTGTCTCCGTTGAGTCCGTCGACTGCGTATGCGAATACGGGTCGGGTGGAGGTTGATGGGCGCCGGCGGTTGGTGGATGTGACTGTTACTAGGAAGTCGACGGCCTCGAATCTGACTCTTTCAACGTCGTATTCGGATTTCGGTGCTGTGATTCCGGTTGCGGCGCGGACGGATACCGAGCATGTGCGTTATCTGGCGTCTTGGATTCGGGGTGGCGGGTTCAACGTGGCCTGCAATGTCCGGGTGAACATGGGGACGGGCGTGGTGTCGCTCCGGCTGCAGTCGGGGACGGCTGTGGCTGATGAGGGGTTCTCGTTCGACGTGAACTGCGCCGTCCTCGACTATTAGCGCCACCGCATAAACAAAGGTGTGGCACCCAGGATTGAGCCCTGGGTGCCAGCCTCCCTTGCGGGAGTCTTAAACATACACCCCTGCGCTCACACACTTATAACGCAGGAGGCCTTATGGCTACCCCGAAAATCAATGGCAGGCGCGGGGCCTTCCAACTCTTATTTGGTTCCGCCTACATAGCAATATCAGCGTCCTATGTCCTCACCCCGGACGCGGGCGGCAGAACTTCCACCCTCGGCTGGATCAACCCGTATGTGCCCCTCGAATACTTGGGGATGGCGTGGGGGTTCGCGGGAGTGGTCGCGGTGGTTTCATGCGTACTGCCCCGTCCGAGAGACCGTTACGCTTTCATGGCGCTAACCTTGGTCCCCATCCTTTGGGGCTTCCTCTACTTGATCGGCTGGTTTGTCGGCGACGCACCAACCGGGTACATGGGAACAATTGTTTATGGCCTGATGGCCGGCGCTGTGATGGTCGTGTCCGGGATGTCCGGGGACCGGGACCGCGACCACCGACAGATCGTCGGGGTGATCTCCTAATGGACTGGTGGATTGGCATCATCATCGCCCTCATTACGGGGGCTGTATCGGTCATCGGTGTCAGGTACACGAGTAAATCGACGGTGAAGGTCAAAGAGTTGGAAGTTGACGCTTCCGCCTATGACAGGGCTGAGCGTATCTACAATTCGGCTCTCTCACGGCTGGATAGTGACATCCAGGACCTCCGCACTAGGAGCACCGCGCAGGAAGCGGAGATCACGAAGCTTCGGGATGGGATTGGGAAGGTCACGGCGGCTTTCCGTGTGGCGATGAATTTCATTGAGCAGTTCCTTCTTTGGGAGCGGGATGGTTCAGCGCCGCCGCGTCCGAGCATCCCGGATTCCCTCAAAGAGTATTTGGATCCGCAGCTGATCCGTGAGCACATCCGGCAGCAAGCCCAAGACGACCGACAGGAAACCACATGACTCTACTCTCGAGGCTTCCTGTAACGGGTTGGCCGTTCTCCCAGGTGTTCGGCGTCAACCCGACGCTGAACAACCCGCACCCCGTATACGGGAACTATCAGCCTTACGGGCACGACGGCATCGACATTGCCTGCCCCATGGATACGCCCATCTACGCGCCCGGTGATGGAGTCGTCGACTTCTCCGGCGATGGCCGAGACATGCCCTACGACATGTGCATCAAGTGGGGGTTCACCACCGACCCCGCCGCGAAGTGGGCGACTGGGCTCGCCGTGTTCATCGACCACGGCGAATTCGGCACCTACTACGCGCACATGAACCGCACCGACCTCGACCACATGACGGGGCAGCGAATCAGCGCGGGCACACTCCTCGGGCTGTCCGGCAACAGTGGGCGCTCCGGCGGGCCGCACGTCCACTGGTCCGCGGTGAAGTGGCCTATCAACTACAACGATGGGCTCTACTCACGCCGTGACCCGCTCAGCTTCGTGGGGGTCGAAACTGTCACCCCTATCGCGCCCGGAAACACGGGCGCTCCTCCCGCACCTGAACTGCTCATCGCTGGGTTGCCCGGCATCTACCTCCCGTAAGGAACCCCACCATGGCAAAAACGAATCAGCAGAAACTCGACGGCCTGGCTAATGGGCAGCTTATCTGGCAGCAGCAGTTGCCGCTCAAGGCGGGCGACAAGGCGTTTCATGGCACCGAGCACTCCGCCGAGCATCTGCTGTACCTGAGCATGCACTACGCGAAGACCGCCAACACCCGGGCCTCGCGCCTTGAATCATCGGTCGCATCAGGCAACGCCCAGATCAAGGGGCTCGTCGGCGCCATCGCCGCGCTTTCCAAAGGCGAGCCGTTCGATCAAGCCAAGCTGCTGGCCGGGGTGCAGGCCGCCGCCGAGGCAGGCGTGAAAAGCGCCATTGACTCCATCGAAACCACCGTCAACCTGAAGGAGACCCCTTGAACCGTTTCGCACCGTATCTGAAAGCCATTGTCGCGTTCGTCGCACCTGGCGCTGTCATCCTCACGGGCGCTGTCACTGCTGCCTCGCTGGGCGGTGAGGCGATCACGCAGGGTGAGTGGGTTACTGCCCTGTGCGCGACCGTCATCACCTCAGCGGGCGTGTATGCCGTACCCAACACGACCGCTAAGCACCGCGCCTAACCCGCAACACCTGTCATTAGGCCCTCTCGTGGGGGCCTTCACTGTTTTAAGAAGGAAGGCCCCCAATGGCATTCACGTTTGACCAGATTTTCGCTGCCGACCCAGCCAACCCGGAGAACGTCGCACAAGACGCAACTGTCACCATCTTCGCCCCCGGGGACACCAACCAGACCCCACTGGACATCACCTCGGTTGACGGGACGCCGTTGGAGAACCCCGTCCAGGTGAACGCCAACGGGTTCGGGCCCGCGTTCACCCACGCAACACTTGACCGGGTCGCGTGGGCTGGCGGCGGTTTCACCGGGTACCTGACCTCCTATGAGGGGTTGAAGAATGTTGCTGTTGCCGCGCTCGAGGGGGTGCAGGGGGTGGCGGATGATGTGGCGGAGTCCGCCGCGAACGCTGCGGCCGCTGCTGCTCTCGTGGGCGCGCCGGCGGATGATGCCATCAGCGCCGCGGTGAACGGGGCTGGGACGCAGACCCGGGCGGCGGTGGACGCGCTCGTGGATACGGAGCTTGCGGAGCGGGGCTACACCACGACCGCCGCCGTAACCACCGAATTGGCTATGGCGGGGACGGACGCCAACAACGCCGTGAAGGCGCAGATCAACGACACCCTGACGGACACCGCTTCTCCTGCACGGCAGGAAGTGGAGAAGATCGCCAACGATGTCTACGCGTCACCGTTCCAGCGCGCCCTGAAACGGTGGGAAGCCGCCCTCCGGAACCAGAGCGCAACCGCCGCAACATGGGTCAGCCTCGGATCTTCGACTGCGAACGGCGGCACCGCTTCAGCCACGGACTTCCGCTGGTACAGCCGCCTCAGCGCACTCCTGACCTCCCGCCCTGTCATCAACCTCGCAGACGCGACAACGAAACCGACCAGTGGGGCGCAGTTCTATAACGGGGCAATCGGTGGCACACAATCATCGAACTACCTCACCACGGCCACGCAGGCGAAGATCGCGGCGCTCCAACCGACCCTCGTCACCCACATGATCGGCTCGAATGACTGGGCCAACAGCATCCCCGTCGACACCTACAAAACCAACCTGCGGACGTGGGTGACCGCGATCAAGAACGACAACCCCGGCGTGGTACAGGTCCTCGTCCACCAGCAGCCCCGCTACGACGTGACCCGCCCGGTCCCGTGGAGCGCGTTCGGCGCGGCGATGCGGGAAATCGCCGATGAGTTCGGTCCCGAGCACGTACTGTTCTTCGACATGGCCCGCACGTTCGAGGCTATGGGTATCACCAGTGAAGACCGGTGGGAACTGATCGTTACGGACAATATCCACCTGAACGACGACGGAAACAAGATCCTTGCCCGCGCGCTGGGTAACTTCCTGGGCCTGCCGTCGTTGGAACACCTGCCGGTGGAAATGTACCGGGCGACCACGATCAGCGGTGGCACGTCGACGGTGGTTAGGGAGTTCTGCTCGATAGTCATCCCGCCGCGCCCTTACGCCCGCTCCGTGAAGGTCGATTCGAGCATCTTCGGCGGCACTGACTCGCTGGGCAGTGCATCGGCGCCTTCGAATTATATGATCGAGGCGAAGGACGCGACGCTCCTCCCTGGTCCGGCATCGCTTGGGGTGCGGCTTGCGAGTATTGGCACGAGTGCGAGGCAGACCTATTCGGGGACACACCTGGTTCAGGTGAAGGCCAATAGCGGGGCGAGGATCACGGTGAGCTACGACCCGGCCGGCACTACCCAGTATTTGACGACGTTCATTTCGTTTGCTGCGGTGAATGCGACGGTTACACCACTGTAGTTACATGGTGTGGCTGTCGGCCCATTCTTCGAGTAGGGCGTCCATGCACTCCTGTGTGCAGAAGGATTCGGCGCCTTTCCGGGGGTGGGAGCAGCGGGGGCAGATTTTGGTGTGCTTCTCGTTGGTGTGTGGCATTGCTGGTTCCCCATGTTGTTGTTGAAGTGACAGAAGTATAGCCCGCCCTCTTCGGAGGGCGGGCTATTGTCGTTTAAGTGAGTAGTGGTTGGCATGGCATTCCTCCGTCCGCGGATAGGTTCCAGCCGCCTGCGCAGGTTGAGCCGCCAACGACGGGCATCCACTGGACTAGTGAGCGGGCGCCGGCAATCTGGGCTGACCTGCAGTTTCCGGACGGCCCACGAACGGTGAAAGGGTTCGCGATGGCCTGGACCGACACGCTCGTCCAGGTTCAGTGGATCGAATACTCGCGCGCACGCACAGCATGGGTACCCGCAACACTGGTCAGACGGCGCGAGACCCCCAAACGCGAACGCTAAGGTCGCACCTCAACATGCGCCATCAGATGCGCCCGCCTGCCCGACCCAGACCCGCTGCGGGTAAGAGAATCGGGCGGCGGCGTTCTTCACGTTCGCCAGCGCGTTCGCCACTGGGTCGTCTAGCGGCACTGTGATGAATGACCCTTGGTCCTCGTTCATGCGCCCGCCTCCTCAACCTTGCGGTATCCGGCGGCGAGAATATCCCCGGCCACATTGAAGGATCCGACGGTGAACGCGTGGCCCGTGTGGCGAAGGCTCGAATCGTAAATGAGTTCGCCCAGTTCATCCTGCTCAGCCTCAGTATGGTTGCTCATTCCCCCAGTCTACCCGCATATGTGCAGTTTATCTACGGTAAAAGCGAAGGATGCTAGAAGGCTTCGAGTGCTTGGGTTGCGATGTCGGCGCTGTTGAAGTGTGCGTCGGGCATGAGGTCGGAGTATTTGTCGATGCTCATTTGGATGTTGGCGTGTCCGAGGCGGCGACTGAGCTGGTACATGTCGAGCCCTTGTCGGAGGAGGATGGACGCACTGGTGTGGCGGATGTCGTGGATGCGCGGCTTGTTCTCTGCTGTGAACCCGGCTTTCAAACATGCGGGCCCCCAAATCTTGTGCGCCGCGGATGAGAGGATGCGTCCGCCGAGTGTGTTGGTGAACACGAGCCCTGTCCCCGCCTGCTGTATGAGGGGCAGGATGAGCTCAACGGTGGCGCCGGGTACTGAGACGGTGCGGCGTCCTTTGCGTGTCTTAGGCGGGCCCAGGACGTGACCACCTGAACCGTTTTCCTTCCACGCTTTGGATACACGAACCAACGCCGGCTGCTGTGTGAGGTCGAAGTCGGATGCAACCAACGCGGTCGCTTCCCCGAACCTCATCCCCGTCGCTAGTAGGAATTGGAAGAACGGCCGGTAATGCGGGGCCATGTTCTCAATAATCAGTTTCCATTGGTCGCCGGTGATGTAGCGGATGGGTTCCTCATGAGCCATGCCCGCCCCGACTTTGACTCCTTTGGCGGGGTTGTGGCTGATGATCTGGTGGTTGACGGCGGTGTTGAGTGCGGCGGCGAGGAACCCTTTGTGGTTGAGGATGGTTTTCGCCGTGTAACCGTTGGCTTCCATTTCTTGGACCCAGTGTTTGATGTCGGCTTGGGTGAGTCGCGCCGTCTTGATGAGCCCGAGTCGTGAGAAGTGTTGGTCGATGCTGGTCCGGTAGCGTTTCAAAGTTCCGGGCCCGACACCGATCAACTGGTCAACGTGGGCGCGCATCGACTCGGCCAACGTGGGGCCTTCCCCGCGTGCTTCCTCGAGCAACCGGAGCGCCCTAGCCCCGTTCCCGTCGTGCCGGTCCAGGAGCGTGTTGAACATTATCGCTTCGGCTTCGGTGTCGAACGTCTCCGCGGCACGCACACCGTTGGTGGAGTAGATGACCCGGTAAGTCGTCTTCGTCTTCCCGTGATACGGATAAATCTTACGCATCGCTAGTCGCCTCGCTCATGCGCCCGCCTCCCTCAAGGTGGCGAGAACGGCGCGGGCCCTCCTGCGCATCTGGTACTTGACCCACACGTCTTCAGTTGCCCACGGCTTCTCGTATCTCAAGTCCGTGCCATGTATAGATTCCGCCACCCGTTCCACCGCCGCATCGTCCGCAGTTACTACATAATCACTCATGCGCTCACCAGTTCCTTCCGCATTGACCGGAAGAACATCTCGCCTTCGTAGTTGTTGCTGATTCCGGCGTCGATCATCTCTCCGACGAAGGCCGAGAATTGCCATGGGCTCATCATCTCGATCTCGTATGAGGTCATCGGGTCGATGCGCCCGCCGTCTACGTGCTTCCGGTAGGAGCGGGCGACAGGCAGTGCGGCGCCGAAGAGTGTTGACATTTGTTCGTTGTAATAACCTGGGTAGAGGTTTGAGGTCTCGATTGCTTCGATGATTTCAGCCTTGAGGGCCAGCCCGTTGCGGTGCTGGCGGGTGCGTGGGCCAATGCCGAAGTGCTTGCGGGCCATTTTGGTGAAGTTAGTTCCGGTGCTCATTGTCTTGCCTTCCGCTGTGGTTGTTCGCTTCAATACCCCCAGTCTAGGCCCAAAAGCGCAGGTTGTCTACGGTAAAAGCGAAGTCTAGCCAAAGTATTTTGGAAGGTTTTGCTGAGATTTTGGAACACAAACAAAAAGACCCCCGTAAACACGGGGGTCTTCAAGCGGAGACGGGGGGATTTGAACCCCCGGTAGGCTTTAGGCCCACACTTCATTAGCAGTGAAGCCCATTCGGCCGCTCTGGCACGTCTCCAGCGGCTATTGCTAGCCACCCAAGGTTACCCAGAAGGGGCATCCACAAGCAAAACAGTCCCGCGGTGCCGGAACGGCACAACCGCCCGGACTTATTGCTACAGGGATTTGGTCAGCGCCTTCCACAGGAACTCGTACGACATAACATGCATGCGGGCGGCCTGACGGTTGTCGGAGGCTCCGGCGTGGCCGCCCTCGAGCGCCTCGTGGAACCAGACGTCCTTTACGCCAAGGGCCTCCATGCGTGCCGCCATCTTGCGGGCCTGCACCGGCCCCACCCGGTCATCGCTCGTCGCGGTCCAGATCAGGGTCTTCGGGTAGTCCACCCCGCTGCGCAGCAGGTGGTACGGGGAGAAGGTACGGATGAACTCCCACTGCTCGGGCTGATCCGGGTCGCCGTACTCGGCGATCCAGGAGTACCCGGCGGAGAGCTTGGTGTAGCGGCGCATGTCCAGCAGCGGCACGCCGCAGGAGATCGCGCCGAACAGCTCCGGGTAGCTGGTGAGCATGTTGCCCACCAGCAGACCGCCATTGCTGCGGCCGGTGCAGCCCAGCAGCGCCGGCACGGTAACGCCCCGCTCCACCAGGTCGCGGGCGATGGCGGCGAAGTCCTCGTAGGCGCGGTGCCGGTTCTCCCGCAGCGCCGCGGCGTGCCAGCCGGGGCCGTACTCGCCGCCGCCGCGGATGTTCGCCAGCACGTACACCCCGGCACGGCCCTCCGGCGTGCGGCGCTCAAGCCAGCCCCTGCCGATAACCCCGCTGTAGGCAGGGGTGAGGGCGTGCTCGAAGCCGCCGTAGCCGGACAGGAGCGTCGGATTTGCGCCGTCGAGCACCAGGTCCTTCGCAGCGACCTGGAAGTAGGGGACCTTCGTGCCGTCCGCGGACAGCGCGAAGTGCTGCTCCACGGCGTAGGCGTCCTCGTCGAAGAAGGACGGGGTGGCCTTGACCGGCCGGTGGCCCGAGCCGATGGTGCCGCGGCTCAGGGTCGAGGGGGTGAGGAAGCCGGTCGAAACGAGCCAGTAGTCGTCGCCTGCCTCCTCGTCCTCGTCGTCCACGGCATAGGCGTCGACCGTGTGAAGGGCCGGGGCGTCGAGTGACTCCGCGGACCACCCGTCGGCCGGATTCAGGATGAGGATCTCTGAGGAGACGTCGCGGAGCAGGTTCAGCAGGAGGTAATTCCGGGTCCAGCTCCAGGACTGAAGCGAGGTAGAGGCGTCGGGCGTGAAGAGCACCCGCAGCGCCCGGTCACCGGCGAGGAAGTCCTCGAGGTCGATGACGAGCAGCGACCCGGCCGGGAAGGTGGTGCCGGCGACAGTCCAGTCGGTCCGCGGCCGCAGCACCATCCACTCGCGGTGGAGCGACACGTTGACGTCGTCGGGCAGGTCAAGCTGGACCCATTCCCCGCCGCGCCGGATGGAGGTGCGGTGGGAGTAGAAGTCGATGGTGTCCATGGCGATGTCCCGCTCGAACCCGGGCGTCGAATCGTGGACCACGACCGCCATCATGTGCTCGGCGGGAATCTCGAAGTAGAGCTCGGCGTCGGAGAGGTCGGAGCCACGGGTGAGGGTGCGCACGGTGCGCGGGTAGGAACTCGACGTCATTGAGCCCGGACCGAAGTCCGTGCCCACGTACAGCGCATCCGGGCCGGCCCAGCTGATCCGGCTCTTCGCCGTCGGAATGTCGAAGCCGCCCTCGATGAACGACCGGGTGGTCACGTCGTACTCCCGGTAGCGGGCGGCGTCGCCGCCGTCGGGGGAGAGCACGACCAGCGCTCGGGTGTACTCCTGCCCTTCGGGGGGCCGCAGGAAGAGGGCCCCGCCCCACACCCACTCGGTCCCCTCGGACGCGCTCAGGGCATCGACGTCGAGCAGGATCTCCCACTCGGGGTCCTCGGTGGTGTAGCTCTCCCAGCTGGTGCGCCGCCACAGGCCCTTGGGATGGGCTGCGTCGCGCCAGAAGTTGTAGTAGTGGGTGCCGCGCTTGGCCACCATTGGGATCCGGTCGGTGGAGTCGAGGACTTCGAGCACGCCGCCCTCAAGCGTGAGGAAACCTGGATCGATGAGCATGTTCTCGGTGACTGCATTCTGCGACCGCACCCACTCGAGCGGGCGCTCGCCGTAGATGTCTTCGAGCCAGAGGAACTCGTCGTCGGCGGTGGTCTGCTCGGGTGTGCTGTTCATGATGCCATCCTAAGCAGTGCCCTCCCCGGCGGGTGGCGGGGGCGGTCCGGCCGGGACCACCCCGGCCGGTTCGATAGGCTTGGGCAATGATCAGCATGGAGGGCGCGGAAGTTGCCGTCATCGGTGGCGGGCCCCGCGGCACCTCCGTCCTGGAGCGCCTGATAGCGCATCGGAAGGCCTTCGCAGGCCCCCAGGAGCCCCTCACCATCCACGTTGTTGACCCGTTCGACCCGGGGCCGGGGCACGTCTGGCGCACCGATCAGTCGCGGCTGTTCCTGATGAACACCCCCTCACTTTTTCCCACGGTGGTGCCGGTCGGCGAGGCTGCGGCGGAGGTTCCGGCGTCGCCGGTGCCGTTCGACTTCGAGTCCTGGCGCACGCTGGCCGCGGCCGGCGGCGTTGAGGGTCTGACCTCGGAAGAGACCGCCGAAGCCGCGCGGGTCGGCAGCGCCGGGTTCCCCAGCCGCGCACTATACGGGCGCTACCTCGCCTGGGTCTACGCGGCGCTGACCGCCGATCCCGGCGACGGCGTCACGGTGATCCACCACCAGCGGGAGGCGCTTTCGCTCCGCCGTGCCGGTGCACGGTGGGAACTGGAGCTCGACGGGGGAGAGGTCCTCGGCGTCGACGGGGTCGTCCTCGCCCTCGGGCACCTGCCCGCACGCCTGAACCCCGAGCAGGGCGTGCTGCAGGACGGCGCGGCGCGGTTTGGGCTTCAGTACTGGCCGCCTGCCGTGCCGGGAGATCTTGACTGGAAGCGGCTGCCCGCGGGCAAGAGCGTGCTCGTACGGGGGCTCGGGCTCAACTTCTTTGACGTCATGATCCAGCTGACCGAAGGCCGGGGCGGCCGGTTCACCGACGACGGCAGCGGCCGGCTCACCTACACGCCGTCGGGCCGCGAGCCGGTGCTGATCGCGGCCTCCCGCCGCGGCGTCCCCTACCGGGCAAAGGCCGCCATCAAGAGCTACATTCCCCGGAGCGTCAGCCTCTCCTACTGCACAGTCGAGACCCTCGGCGCCTTTGCGGAGGCCGGCATCCAGCCCGGATTCGACCACGACGTCTGGCCGTTGCTGCACCGCGACGTCCTCGCGGCGTACTACCGCACCCTCGCCCGCGTCCGGCCCGACGCCTTCCTCCGCCCGGCCGACGCCGCGCTCGAGGAGCTGCGGACCGCCCTGGATATCGCCGGTCCGGGATGGCTGCCCGCGCTTCAGGAGTTCCTTGACCGGAACGTGCCGGCGGAGCTGCAGCTGAACGTGGAGGCCCTGGCGCACCCGTTCGCCGGCCGGCGCTTCGCCGACAGTGCCGCCCTGACCGAGGCGGTGCTGGAATACCTCGATGAGGACGCCGCAGGTTCCGCCCGCGGTGAGGACGACCCGCTGAAGATGGCGATCGGGGCGATGAACGCCGGCCGGACCGTGATCAAACAGGTCGTCGCCGACGGCGGGCTCACCGATTCGGGCTGGTACGCCGAGCTGCGCGGCTGGTTCGAGCCGCTTGTCGAGGGCCTTGCCAGCGGGCCGCCGCCGCTTCGCATCGCGCAGCTCGCGGCCCTGGTCCGGGCGGACCTGGTGCGGTTCGTCGGGCCCAACCCGCTCTTCGCGCTCGACCCCGATGACGGGGTTTTCCGGGCCTCCTCGCCGTGGGTCGGCGACCCGGGATTCACCGCGGGGTACCTGGTCGAGGCGATGATGCCGGCGAACCAGGTGTCGACGAGCCTCTCGGTGCTGATGCGGCAGATGCTTGAGGAGGGTGTGGTGCGTCCCCGCCTGCGGATGGCGGAGGACGGAGTGCCCGTCGTCTCGGCCGGACTGGATGTGACGCTGCCGCCCTACCGGCCGCTCAGCGGCACCGGCGAAGCGCAGCCCGGGCTGTATGTGTGCGGGCTGCAGCTCGCCTCGGTGCAGTGGGGCACGGCGATCGCCGCCGAGGCCGGGGCGTCCCTTGACGCGGGGGCACGCACCCTGCAGGACGCCGACGCGATTGCGGAGGCGCTGATCGCCTCCTTTCGAGACTCCCCGGACCTGCAAACGGCGGATTCCCGCGCCTAGCTTCGCCGAGTGTGCAGCTAACCACGCTTCGCGCTGCCCTCCTTCCCCGCGAGTTTGCAGCTAACCACGCTTTGCGGTGTCCAAAGGGTGGTCAGCTGCAGTCTCGCTGGATCCTGACGTGGCGGCAGTGTTGCCCCTCGAGTCGAGTGTGCAGATCACCACGCTTCGCGTCGCCCAAAGGGTGGTTAGCTGCAGTTTCGGCGGTGGTGCGGAAGGCCCGACGGCGGAGCCCGCCCCTTAAACAACTCCGGGCCTGCGCGGATCACCGCACAGGCCCGGAGGTTTACGTCAGGACTGGAACCGTCAGCTGCGACCCGGAGGGGTGCACTTCTTGCTGCCCGGCTTGTCCTCGCCCTTCACCGGCTTGTCGGCCTTGGGCCCGTTGCCCTTGCCGCACGCCGGCTTCTCGGCGACGACGGGTTCGGCCGTGACGAACAGCGTCACCGTCGTCTTCGACTCGGCGGCGGTGAGGACGATCCGCCCGGGGCCGTTCGCCGTCGTCGGGATGGTGACCGTGACGGCGGCCGACCCAGCCGTGACCGGGGTGTTCCCGAGGTCGACGCTGACGCCGTCCGCTCCAACATATGCCGCGTTGAGCGAGGTGTTCACCGGGCTTCCGAGCGAGGTCAGGTCCAGCTTCGAGACCGTGAAGGACGCCTGGCCACCGGCCTGGACCGTCGTCGGCGCGTTTTCCACGAGCACGCCGCGGCGGTCGAAGGACGGCGACAGCGGGCTGTTGGACTTCAGGTAGGAAATCCACGCGTCGCGGTCAACCAGTCCGGAGTCGCGCACGTCGGTGCCCTCCTTGAAGGCGGTGAAGTTGTCGCCGCCCTGCGCGAGGAAGCTGAACGTGCCGATCCGGTAGCCACGGGCCGGGTCGAGGGGTTCACCGCTGACCGTCACCGAGGTGATCCGTGAGCCGCGTTCGCGGGCCGGGTCGTACGTGTAGCTCACGTTGTCCGACAGGCCCAGGGCCAGGAACGACCGCGAGCTGCCCTCGGGCTGCCACTGCTGTTCGAGCAGCGCGGTGAGCTGCGCTCCCGTCAGCGTGGTGGTCCAGAGGTTGTTGACGAACGGCAGCACCGCATTGGCCTCGGCGTAGGTGATGACGCCGTCGGCCCCGTAGTACAGCTCGTTGCGCAGTCCGCCGGGGTTCGAGATTCCGATCTCGGCGCCGCCCCGCTCGGGAGCGGCAAGGCTTGCCTTGAGGGAGTCAGCGACGAGGTTGCCCAGCGTCGATTCCGAGGACCGGTCGTCACGGGTGGTCCCGATGAAGGCGGTGGTGATGTCAGCGGTCACCGAGGCCACCGGCTGGCTGCCGATGACGGCCGCCTGGGCCAGGGCCGCATCGACGATGCGCTTGACCTCCGCGACCCCCGGGTAGGTGGCGACGAGGGTGTCGTTTGCCTCCGTGGTGCGGGCGACGTTGCGGGCCGTGTACGACTCGACGTCGCCGGTCGCACTGTCGACGGTCAGGGTGATCTGTCCGATGAACTCGCCATAGGACCCGGTCTGCAGGATGGGGCGGGTCTTGCCCTCGACGCCCGGAATCGGAGCATCCCACGCGTACTGCTTGTGGGTGTGTCCGGTGTAGATCGCGTCGACGAGCGGGTCCGTGAGGGTGACGATGTCGGCGAACGCTCCGCCGGCAGCGACCTCCTCCTCGATAGTCCCGCCCTCGACGACGCCGTCTCCGGCGCCGTCGTGGTACTCGGCGATGATGACGTCGGCGAGGTCCTGCGCCTCAATCTCCTTCGCGACGCGGTTGACGGCTTCAACCGGGTCACCGAATTCGATGTCGGCGATGCCGCCCGGGCTCACCAGGGTGGCCGTGGACTCGGTAACCGCACCGATGACGGCGACGTCGACCCCGTCGAGCTCAAGCAGGGTGTACTCGTCGAGCACCGGGTCCTGCGTGCCCTTGGCGTAGACGTTCGCGCCGAGGTACGGGAAGTCCGCGGCGTCGTCGACCCGGCCGAGGAGGTCCTGCAGGCCGCCGTCGAACTCGTGGTTGCCGACGGCGGAGGTGCGCAGGTCGAGGGCGTTGAGGACGTCCAGGGTCGGCTTGTCCTGCTGCAGCGACGAGGCGAACAGCGACGCGCCGATGTTGTCTCCGGCCGAGAGGAACGCCGAGCTGCCTTCGGGGAAGGCCGCCTTCAGTTTCTCGACGGTGCCGGCGAAGCGCACGGTGTTGGCGTCGATGCGCCCGTGGAAATCGTTGATGTTGAGCAGGTTCAGTTCGCTCGTGCCGTCGCCCAGGTTCATCCCGACGATCACCGGGTCGTGATCGCTGGAGCGGTAGGGGTCGGGTGTGTAGTAGTCGGTGACGTTGTTGTTGTAGCGGCTGTACTCAAGCGCGACGGATTCGACGGCGTTGATGTTCCAGGTGTCCACTCCGGCCACGGTGGCGTCGGCCGCCGGGGAGGCGAGAATGTGGTCAAGCGAGCCGACCAGTCCGCCGAACACGTACGAGTGGCCGCCGGTCTTGATGCCCTGGTTGACGTACCCGGCGTCGTAGAGCACGCGCATCGGGTCCTCGGCGGAGTAGGAGTTGAAGTCACCGGTCAGGAACACCTTGTCGGTTCCGGCGTCGGCCTTGAGCCGGTCGGCGAATTCGACGAGGGCGCGGGCCTGGAGGACGCGGGCGGCGTTCCAGGCGCCCTGGCCGTCACCGGAGTCGGCGTTCTCCCCGGTCCGCGGGCCCGAGCCCTTGGACTTGAAGTGGTTGGTGATCGCCAGGAAGCGGCTCTCCTCGCCGCCGTCGACGGTCTCGAAGGCCTGCGCGAGGGGCTTGCGGGCGTTCGCGAAGACGGTGTTGTCATCGAGGATGACCGAGTCGCCAATGGGCTTGGCCGCGGCCTTCTTGTAAATGAAGGCGGTGCGGATGACGTCCTCGTTCTCCAGCGCCGGCAGCGCGGCGGGGGAGCGGACGTAGTCCCAGACCCCCGGAGTGTGCTCGTTCAGGGCCGCGGTCAGCGTCGCCAGGGCGCTGTCGCGCTCCTTCCCGAACTTGGCGGAGTTCTCGACCTCGGCGAGGCTCACGACGTCGGCTCCGAGCCCGGTGATCGCCTGAACGATCTTGGCCTCCTGGCGCTCGAAGTTCTCGGCGTTCGCCGCGCCGCGCACGTCACAGCCGCCGCGCACCGTAATGGGGTTGCCCGAGCGGTCGTTGTTGAAGGTGCAGCCGGCGACCTGGTCCCCCGTGGTGGAGAAGTAGTTGAGCACGTTGAACGACGCGAGCTTCAGCGAGCCCCCGACGTCCTTCGGGCTCGCCGGGCGCTCGCCGCTGAAGGCCACCGGCTGGACGGTGCCGGCGTTGGCGGGTGTCAGTTCGCTGAGCGGCTGGAACTTCCAGGCGGTGTTGCGGTAGTCGAGCACGACGGGCGAGGTGAACTTGGCGTTCGACGTCACCCGGACCGGCTGGTCCACAGTGAGGTACGGAAGCGGCTTGCCCCGGTTGGCGTCGTTGAAGAAGTTCGTCGTCGCGCCGTCGTCGAGCGCGATCCGGCGGGCGGCGTTGTCCGCGGCGACGGCGGCGTTCTCCGGCGTTCCCGGTGCCGCGGCCTCGGTGGGCTGCAGCAGCGGCGTGGTGCCGGCGGCGAGGGTGATCTCGCCGTACTGGTTGAGCGCGTAGTTGTCGGTGACGGTGAAGTCGCCGGCGGGCTGGAAGAGCATGCCCTCGTAGGCCTCGCGTGCGGCGTCGGTGGCGGGCAGCGGCAGTGCCGCAGCCTTGACCTCCTCGGCCGGTTCGGCGAGCTTCGTGGTGCCGCCGGCCGCGACGGTGAGCTGGGTCAGGCCGAAAAACTCGCCGGCCGTTCCGGTGACCTCAACGAAGTCGCCGGCGGCAACGGAACCCACGGTGGCCGGGGAGTAGACGAAGATGGCGTCCGAGGCGTTCTGCCCCTCGGCCGCTGCGGTGCCCGCGGTCTGCAGGTAGAAGCCGGCGAGGCCGCCGGTGGGGTAGGCGGCGGTGACCTTGCCGCGGGTCGTCACCGTGGTGCCCTTGAGCGGGGTCTCGGTGCCGGTGCCCTGGATCTCGCGGATGGGGACGACCTGCCCCGGGACCGGAGGTTCGACGGGCGGCTCCACGGGAGGCGGCGTCGCCGTCCCGGTCGAGTTGGTGGGCGTGACCGTTGTCGAGAGCTGGAAGTCGGCGGCGTTGCTGTTGGTGTCGGCGCCGTTGGTGCGGTTCATTGAGCTCTGTCCGCCGCTGGGGCCGGTCGCCCGAGCACCCTCGAAGGTGTTGGAGGTGCCGTAGCCCAGCAGGTCCACCACTGCGGCGTGGCCGACGACGGAGTCGGTGGGCAGCGGGTTCACGGCGGTGGCCTGACGGGCCAGGAGGATCGTTCCGGAGCTTCCGCTGGCGTTGATAGAGCCCTTGATGTCCGGAGCGGGAAGGGCCAAGCCGGCCGTTCCATTGCTGGAGCCCTGCACCAGGAAGTACCCCTTGGCGGGGATGGTGCCGGTCAGCGGAGTGATGCCGGTGGGTGCGGCGGTGCCGGTCGCGGACCGGTACTGCAGGGACCACCCGTCGACGGTGACGGGGGTATCGGTCGGGTTGTACAGCTCAACGAACTTGTTGACGAACGGCGCGCCGGTGCTGCCGCCTGTCACATACGCTTCGTTGATGACGACGCCGCCCGTGCTGGCCGGCGTCGTTTCCTCGGCGTTTGCCGGGAGTGCTGCTGCGGGCGCGGCGAGCAGTCCCACCGTCAGCACCGAGCACAGCGCGCCTTTCCATGGCGAATTGATCATTCGGTAGAACTCTCCTTGAGACTGGCTGGTGTTCAGCCGGTGAGTCCGCGGGCCCGCACTGATGGTCCGGACGGCGGTTGGTGATGGCTTAGACAGTATGAGTCACCTGTGACATACGTGACTAGTGATAATCCAACCAACCAAGGATGAACAAGAGACGACCTCCGGGGAAGGGGCGGGGAGGCAATTACTGGACATTTCGCGGAGCGCCTTGACAGTGCGCACTCTCCCGGCGCGTCGAGTTGGCAGCTCACCACGCTATGGGGCGGGCAAGGCGTGGTTATCTGCAGTTTCGGTGGGGAGGCGGGAGCGGGTCGGGGCGGGACGTCGCCCCCCCCCTGCGTCGAGTTTGCAAATCACCACGCTATGGGGCGGGCAAGGCGTGGTTATCTGCAGTTTCGGCGAGGTCCCAGCCACGAATCAGGGGTCCGAGCCACGGAAAAACGCCCGACTCACGAATCAGGGGGTGCGACCCACAAAACCCACAAAAAAGGAACGGCCCCGGCTGCTGCCGGGGCCGTTCCTTCAGGGAGCGGAAGGTAAGGGATTCGAACCCTTGAGACGGGGTAACCGCCCACTGGTTTTCAAGACCAGCTCCTTCGGCCGCTCGGACAACCTTCCCCACTGAGTAGTGTTTCATGGGAACCTGCCCCACCCAAATCCCAAATCGAACGGAGAACGCCCGTGAAAGCAGTCGTCATCCGCGGTCCGGGAGGACCGGAAATGCTCGAACTGCGGGAGGTTCCGGACCCGGAGCCGAAGCCGGGCGAGGTGGTGATCGACGTCGTCGCCGCCGGCCTGAACCGCGCCGACGTGCAGCAGCGCCGCGGGGTCTACCCGTCGCCGCCCGGTGCCTCTGAATACCCGGGCCTCGAGGTCTCCGGCAGGATTTCCGACCCGAACGGTTCCGCCCTCCCCGCCGGCACCGACGTGGTGGCACTGCTCTCCGGCGGAGGCTACGCGGAGAAGGTCGCCGTGCCGGTCGGGCAGGTCCTGGAGGTGCCGGACGGAGTGGAGCTGGTTGACGCCGCCGCCCTTCCGGAGACCGCCGCGACCGTGTACTCCAACCTGTTCATGACCGCAGGGCTGAAGGCTGGGGAGAGCGTGCTGATCCACGGCGGTGCCGGCGGGATCGGCACGATGGCCATCCAGCTCGCCCGGGCCTTCGGCGCAGTGCCGCTGGTGACCGCGGGGTCGCCGGACAAGCTGCGGCTGGTGGCGTCCCTTGGTGCGGCCGCCACCATCAACTACCGCGAGCAGGACTTCGTCGAAGAGGTCCGGGCGGCGACCGGAGGTGCGGGTGCCGACGTGATCCTCGACGTCGTCGGAGCGAAGTACCTGGAGCGGAACATTCAGGCGCTCGCCGTCGGCGGCCGCCTCGTGGTGATCGGCCTGCAGGGCGGCGCGACGGCGGAGGTGAACCTGGGGGCCTTGATGACCAAGCGGGCCAGCATCGCCGGATCGACTCTGCGGGCCCGGCCGCCGAAGCAGAAGGCGGAGATCATGGCAGCCGTGGAGCGGGAGGTCTGGCCGCTGGTCGCGGCCGGACGCGTACGACCCCTGGTGGGCCGCACCTTCCCCCTCGCCGAGGCCGCCGGCGCCCATGAGTACTTCGATTCCGGGGAGCACACGGGCAAGATCCTCCTGACCGTCTAGTCAACCTCCGCCGGGGCGATAAGCATGCTTCCTTGGAAGCGGGGAGTGTGCGAATCTTGAGGCGTTCAACCGGACCGAGGAGGAACACCATGACATCCAGAGCCAACGACGACGCAGGTGAAAAGGACAAGAGCGGGCTGGCGCAGGCCGCCGACAGCTTCACCGAGAACCTCGCGGACCAGGTGCCCGACGGCGTCGACAGCGGCCCGCAGGACACCGCCAACGAGGGTGAGGACCCCCGCACGCATACGCATTCCAGCCTGAGCGAAGGATCGAACGCTCGGGACAACGACGGCCGCTGAGGTCGGACCGCTCACCGCACCGGCGGTGCCCTTCGGCGACGAGAGCCCCGTCGGCGCCTTGAGATGTGACGTGCACCTCAGTAGGTTGCTACCTTCGTGTGCATCACACCACTCGTATTCCAAGGGAGCATCATGAGTGAGAAGCACAACGGGGCGCACGGGCACAAAGGCGTGCTCGAGACCGACCCCGATCTTCCGCCCACCGCGATTGACGCGGCGGTGGCTGACGCGGAGGACCGCCGGTGGACACCGGCGAAAATCGCGCTCTGGGTAGGCATCGCCCTGCTGGGCGGCATCGCCTGGATCATGCTGGCCATCGTCCGCGGCGAGACCGTCAACGCTATCTGGTTCGTCTTCGCGGCGGTCAGCACCTACTTCATCGCCTACCGGTTCTACTCCAAGTTCATCGAGCGCAAACTGCTGCAGCCCGATGACCGCCGTGCCACCCCCGCCGAGTACAAGGCGGACGGCAAGGACTACGTGGCCACCGACCGCCGCGTCCTCTACGGACACCACTTCGCGGCAATCGCCGGCGCCGGTCCGCTCGTCGGCCCGGTCCTCGCCGCGCAGATGGGCTACCTGCCCGGCACGCTGTGGATCATCGTCGGGGTAATCCTCGCCGGCGCGGTGCAGGACTACCTCGTCATGTTCTTCTCGATGCGCCGCGGCGGCCGCTCGCTGGGCCAGATGGCCCGCGAGGAACTCGGCGTCATCGGCGGTACGGCGGCGCTGCTCGCGACCCTGACCATCATGATCATCATCGTGGCCATCCTCGCCCTGGTCGTCGTGAACGCCCTCGGCGAGAGCCCCTGGGGCGTCTTCTCGGTCTCCATGACCATCCCGATCGCGCTGTTCATGGGCGTCTACCTGCGCTTCCTGCGGCCGGGCAAGGTCACCGAGGTCTCCCTCATCGGCTTCGCCCTGCTGATGCTCGCCATCGTCGCCGGCGGCTGGATCGCCGAGACGGAATGGGGCGTCGCGCTCTTCACCCTCGACCGCGTCACCATCGCATGGGGCATCATCATCTACGGCTTCATCGCCGCGGTCCTGCCGGTCTGGCTGCTCCTCGCACCGCGTGACTACCTGTCGACCTTCATGAAGATCGGCACGATCGTGCTGCTGGCCGTGGCCATCATCATCACCCGCCCCGAGATCAGCGTTCCCGCCATCAGCGAGTTCGCCGCAACGGGCACGGGCCCGGTGGTCCCCGGTCCGCTCTTCCCCTTCCTGTTCGTCACCATCGCCTGCGGCGCCCTGTCGGGCTTCCACGCCCTGATCTCGTCGGGGACGACGCCGAAACTGATCGAGAAGGAACGCCAGGCCCGCTTCATCGGGTACGGCGGCATGCTGATGGAATCCTTCGTCGCGATCATGGCCCTCGTTGCCGCGCTCTCGATCGACCGGGGCATCTACTTCGCCATGAACTCCTCGGCGGCAGCCACCGGAGGAACGGTGGAGGGCGCCGTCGCCTTCGTCAACGGCCTCGGGCTGACCGGCGTGAACCTCACCCCCGACGCGCTGACCTCGCTGGCCGGCAACGTTGGTGAGGAATCGATCGTCTCCCGCACCGGCGGCGCGCCGACCCTCGCCGTCGGCATCGCCCAGATCATGCAGGGCCTCTTCGGAGGCGGCGGCGCGATGGCGTTCTGGTACCACTTCGCCATCATGTTCGAGGCGCTGTTCATCCTGACCGCCGTCGACGCCGGCACCCGCGTTGCCCGGTTCATGCTCCAGGACAGCATCGGCAACTTCATCCCGCGCTTCCGCGACACCTCGTGGCGCGTCGGGGCCTGGGTCTGCACCGCGATCATGGTCGCCGGCTGGGGTGCGATCCTCATCATGGGCGTCACCGATCCGCTCGGCGGCATCAACACGCTGTTCCCGCTGTTCGGCATCGCGAACCAGCTGCTGGCCGCCATCGCGCTCGCGGTGTGCATGGCGATCTGCGCAAAGAAGGGGGCCTTCAAGTACCTGTGGATCCCCGCGCTTCCGCTGGCCTTCGCCGCCGTGGTCACCATCTCGGCGTCGTTCCTGAAGATCTTCTCCCCGGTGCCTGCCATCGGCTACTGGGCGCAGCACAACGCGTTCAAGGACGCCCTCGCTGCCGGTGAGGAGAGCTTCGGCAACGCCCCGACGGTTGAGGCGATGGAGAAGGTGGTAACCAATACCTTCATCCAGGGCACCCTGTCCATCGTCTTCGTGACGCTGGCGATCATCGTGATCATCACGGCGATCCTCGCCACGATTCGGGCCTACCGCAACGGCGGGGGCGACGAGACGGAGGACGCTCCGGTGCCCTCACGCATCTACGCGCCCGCCGGGTTGATCCCGACCCCGCCCGAAAAGGAGCTGGAGGCGCAGTGGAACGCGCTCGGGCCGGCCAAGCGCCCGGTAAGGTCCGGTCACTGATGAGCACCGGAACTGCCCTCGGCAGGGCGCGGGACGCGGCACGCGGGGTGGCGTGGTTCTTCAAGGGCGTGATGGGCGAGAACGCCTACGCGGCCTACCTTGAACACCACGAGGCGTCGCACTGCTCTGAGCCGCCCATGACCGAGCGGCAGTTCTGGCGGGACCGGACGGACCGCCAGGACGCCAACCCTGAAGGGCGCTGCTGCTAGGCGCCCTAGAGAGACCGGACCGGTCGGAGATGCCCTTGGGGGGACATCTCCGGCCGGTCCTTTTTGCTTGGCCGGCACGCGCGGCGTCGGCGGAGCGTCACCAGCGCCCCTCCGGCCGCGCGTGAGAACATAAACCCATGACCGAACAGCAGCCAGGCAGTTCTTCATCCGGCGTCCCCACTCCCGGGTCTCAGCCCGCCGACGTGGCAGGGGAGACCCGGCCCCTGCCCCTTCCCGGTCCGGAGAAGACCGCGCCGGACACGTTGGGTTCGGGCCGGGCATCGATTGCGGACCTCGTCGATCAACCGGCCAAGGTGATGCGCATCGGCACCATGCTGAAGCAGCTGCTCGAGGAGGTGCGCTCGGCACCGCTCGATGACGCCGGTCGGACGCGGCTCGCCGGAATTCATGAGCGGTCGGTTAAGGAACTTGAGGACGGCCTTGCCCCGGAGCTGGTGCAGGAGCTTCACCGCATCAACCTGCCCTTCCAGGAGGACTCCGTTCCCACGGACGCCGAGCTGAGGGTGGCCCAGGCGCAGCTCGTCGGTTGGCTTGAGGGCCTCTTCCATGGGATTCAGGCGGCCATGGCTGCTCAGCAGATGGCCAACCAGCAGCTCGCCGCCAAGCTCCAGCTCCGTCAGCTCCCGCCAGGCACCGTGATTGCTCCCGGCGTCGTTGTCGGCGAAGACGGGGAGCCGGTCCGCGCGCCGGGCAAGCAGGCGCCAGCGGACCCCGAGCACCGCGGGCCTGGCCAGTACCTCTAGCGACCCATGGGACTGTTTGCTGCGGCCCGGCAGGGCCGCAAGGATGACGCCGATCTGGGGAACGGTGTGTGGCGCCGCGCCCACGACCGGTTTCGCCGCGGCCTCGACCGGTACCACCAGATCCTTGAAGGCGTCGAGGACGATGACGTGTACAACGAACTCGTCGCCGTCGCCAACCAGCTGGGGGAACTGCTGCCGCGGGTGCGCACTGCGTGCGCTACCGCCCAGGCGCAGTGGCCCAGTGAAGGCCTCGACATCCCCGGGGCCGGGTTAGCCGTCCACCGGGCTCTTTCCCGTGCAGGCAACACCTTGGCGACGACGGCGGAGGCCGCGGCCATGACGCGCTTGGACGGGGAACGGTGGGGCGTGGCCTCGGCCGGGCTCGACAACGTCCGGCGGCGGGCCGAACTCGTCGTGGAAGATGTGCTCGAAGCCGAACGCCAGCTTCCGGGTTAGGCCGACCGCAAGTGCTAAGGGTGCTGAAGATTGCCGTTGTGAAATAGATGCCCAATGTGGTTAGTTATGTCCCTATGACTACATCACCAGAACTGAAATTCAACGACGGACTCTCGATCCCCCAGCTCGGCTTTGGCGTGTGGCAGGTTGAAGACGACACCGCGGAGAAGGTGGTGGGCCAGGCATTCCAGGCCGGCTACCGCCACATCGACACCGCGAAGATCTACGGGAACGAAGCCGGGGTAGGACGCGCGATCGCGGCCTCGGGCATCCCCACCGAGGATCTGTTCATCACGACCAAGCTCTGGAACTCCGATCAGGGCTACGAAAGCACCCTTGCGGCGTTCGACAAGTCAATGGAGAAGCTGGGTCTCGAAACCCTCGACCTGTACCTGATCCACTGGCTCCAGCCGAAGCAGGGCAAGTACCTCGACACCTGGAAGGCGCTCATCGAACTGCAGAAGCAGGGGCGCGTGCGCAGCATCGGCGTCTCTAACTTCACCATCGAGGCGCTCCAGGAGATCATCGACGAGACCGGCGTCGTGCCGGTCATCAACCAGGTCGAGTCCCACCCCTACTTCAGCCAGCCCGAACTGCGGGCCTTCCACGCGGAGAAGGGCATCCTCCACGAGGCCTACTCGCCGCTGGGCTCCGGCAAGGGCCTCCTCGAGGACCCGGTGCTGAAGGACATCGCCGCCAAGCACGGCGCGACCCCGGGACAGGTCGTCCTGGCCTGGCACCTCGCCCTCGGCAACGTCGTGATCCCCAAGACGGTCACCGAGTCCCGCATCGCGGAGAACTGGGACGCACTCGACGTGCAGCTCGCCGACGAGGACATCCAGGCCATCTCAGCGCTCGACAAGGGCGAGGCCGGCCGTATCGGCTCCGACCCTGCAACGGCGGACTTCGCCTGATTCCAGCCAGGCGCCGCGCGTGAGCCAAGCCCGCGCAGCTCCTTCGGCTAGGCCGTAGAAAGGGACGCTGTCCCTTGCATGAAGGCCACCCGGCCCGCCGGGTGGCCTTCCTGCGTCTGGAACCGTGGCGCGTCCGGGTGCAGTTTTGCTACCAGAGGTGATGACGCTTTTCGGGTGGAAGAGGTGTGCCAATTCCCCGTTGCCCGCCTTCGGGGGCGGTCCTAACCTGACACCACCTGTAGTCCCCAACGATGGAGGTGCATGATGGCTACTGGCGAAACCGGATTCGACGACGTTTCCTTCGACCTCATCTCGCTGCAGTATCACTCGCTCAAGGCCGGCCACGACTATGGGCAGTACGTGCGCGATGCCCGCAATGCCGGGCGGGAGGACATCGCCGGATTCTTCGAGCAGGTTATGGCGCAGGATTCCGAGCGTGCGGCGAAGTGCCATGAATTCCTCGGCGACCTGATGCGCTCGGGCCAGACCGGGCCCGCGATGAGCTGAGGCCAGCGAGCCCCGGCCGGGGCCGCGTCAGGTCCCGGCCGAGGCGAGCGCCGGCACGGCGAGGAGCACCGGCAGCTGCCATTCCTCGGCCGGCTCCAGCTCGATGGCGACATGGTGGTGCGGTGCGTCCCGCCCCACAAGGATCGGGCGCATCGTCCTGCCGTACACGCTTCGCAGCGGGACCAGCTGCCGCAGCGGCTCGGCCGCACCCGGCAGGGCCGAGGCGAGCACCCAGAACCGCCCCGGCGGGACATTGACGAACGCGAAGGTATCGACGCCGTCGAGCAGTGAACTCGTCACGGGCCGGCCCTTCGCGGAGGGTGTGGTGAACAGGCCCACGTACAGGGCGGGGTTGGGTCCGACGGCGTCCCTGGCCGCGCGGCTCAGGACGGTCACCCCGGAGATGGTTCCTCCGCTGGTGAGTCCGGTGGGCAGGTGGAGCGGACGCGGTGGATGGTCCGCGAGGATGTGGGGCAGCACCCGGAAGCGCCCGGGACTGTACCCGACGCCCTCGGCGAAACGCCGGGTGAAGGTGCCCAGCGAGGTGAAGCCGACCTCGAAGCAGATGTCGCGCACCGGCTCACCCGTGGTGAGCAGCAGGGTCTTGGCGCGTTCGAAGCGCAGTTGGGCAAGGTAGCGTCCCGGGGGCACTCCCACGACGGATTCGAAGAGGCGCACGAGGTGGGACGGGCTGTACCCGACGTGGTCGGCGACGTCGCCGAGGGAGATCGGGTCGGAGGCCTTGGCGCTGAGGAACTGGGCGGCGCTCAGCGCTGCGCCGTCGATGGTGTTTCGAGTCTTTTCCACATCAGCTCCCGCAGTCGATGATCCCTCCAACGCCGCTGGGCGTAAAGACGTTTCCCTGAGGGCGTGATCGCGGAAGCGGATGCGAAAAACCCCGCGGCTTCCATGAAGCGCGGGGTTCCGGTGGAGCCTCCTGCCAGAGTCGAACTGGCGACCTTCTCATTACGAGTGAGACGCTCTACCGACTGAGCTAAGGAGGCACGCTTCATGAGCCGGACCGATTGGTCCCTCAATCCACAAGAAGCAACTCTATAAGAGCCTGCGCCCGGTGGTCAAAAGCGCTCCCGTCTGCGCGCCCGGGATTGCCCTTCAGCAGCGGACCCCGTCCTCGGGGACAGTGCCCTCAAGGAAGTAGGTGTCCACGATGTCCAGGATGCAGTCGTTGGAACGGCCATAGGCCGTGTGGCCCTCGCCCTCCCAGGTCACGTGGACGGCCGACTCAAGCTGATCCGCCAGGGCCAGCGACCACTCGTAGGGGGTGGCGGGGTCCCCGGTGGTCCCGATCACCAGAAGCGGGTCGGCCCCCGGAGCGCTGGCGGGCGCCGGTTCGCGCACCGGGGCGTACTTCCACGGTTCACAGGTCAGGCCTCCGTAGGCGAGAAGCTCACCGAAGGTCGGTGAGGCCGCCACCAGCTCCGCCTCGTCGCGGCGCAGCTGCTCGGGTTCCGTCACCATCGGGTAATCGAGGCAGTTCACGGAGAGGAAGGCGTCGGTCGCATTGGTGCTGTAGGTGCCGTCGGCTGCCCGCTCGAACGAGAGATCTGCAAGGTACATCATGTCGGTGTAGTCGCCCTCAAGGGCGGTGGTCACCGCTTCGGTGAGCGTCGGCCAGCTCGAGTCGTCGTACAGGGGAAGGATGAAGCCCTGCACGAAGCTGCCGATGGTGACGAGGCGCCCGTCCTCGGCCGGCTTTGGCTCCTCCTGAACGGCGGTGAAGAGGTCCTGGACGGCGGCCACGCCGGCGTCGACGTCGCCGGGCAGCGGGCAGCCCTCCCGGGCCTGGCAGTCGGCGACATAGGCGCGCAGGGCCTTCTCGAAGGCGGCCGCCTGCGCGAGGGTCACCTGCTCATTGCTGAGCGCCGGGTTCAGCGCGCCGTCGAACACGAGGCGGCCGGAACGCTCGGGGAACAGCCCGGCATAGGCGGCGCCCAGCAGGGTGCCATAGGAGAAGCCGAGGTAGTTGAGCTTGGAGTCCCCGACGAGGGCCCTCAGGATGTCCATGTCGCGTGCGGCGCTGTTGGTGTCGACGAAGCCGAGCAGCTCCCCGGTCCGCTCCGCGCACAGGTCGGCATACTCCCGCGCCTCGGCCCGCAGCAGCTCGAGTGCTTCCTCGTCGGGAGTGTCGGGCGGAATGAACTCCTCGCGGGCGGCGTCCTGCTCCTTGTCGGTGCGGCACTCGACCGCCGTGGAGCGGTTGACTCCGCGCGGGTCGAACCCGAGGATGTCGTAGTCCGCACGGATCCGGTCGCTGGCCACCCGCTGCAGGGCGTCCCGCACGATGTTGTACCCGGAGCCGCCCGGGCCGCCCGGGTTGACGAGGATCGTCCCCTGAGGCTCGCCCTTCGTCGCGTCGGCGCGGATTGCCGCGATCTCGATGGTCGCCCGTCCCGGGTCGCTGTAGTCAAGGGGAACCTCCACCCGGGCGCAGGCGAAGTCCTCCTCGCACGGCTCCCACTCCACCTCCTGGCTGTAGAAGGGCTCAAGGCCGGCCGGGACGTCGCCGATGGCGTCCGGGTCCGCCGTCACGACTCCTGTGTCCGGGGCCTTGTCCGCCGACGGCCCGGGCAGCAGCGTGCAGCCCGAGAGCAGGAGGGCGGCGGCCGCGCCGGAAGCCACCCAGCTGTGCAGGCGGCGCAGGCCTGGAGGGGTCTTCGGGCTCACGAGGCGAGGTCCTTCCGGGACAGGAGGCCGACTGCCATCGCCTCGATCGCCAGCAGCGGCGAAACGTTGGTGCTGACGAGGCGTTCGCGCACCTCATTGATCGTGTCGATGCGCCGCAGGGTGTCCTCCGCCGATTCCCGCCGCGCGAAGGCCTCGAGCTCGGGGCGCAGCGGTTCGTTGACGAGGTCGCGGCCGCTGGAGACCTGGAGCATCAGCACATCCCGGTAGAAGGAGATCAGGTCGGTCAGGGCACGGTCGAAGTAGTCATTCTTCGACCGCTTCGCCCGCCGCGTCTGGTCCTCTTCGAGGCGCTTGACCTGGCTGCGCATCGAAGGGGGAAGCGTTCCTGACTCCGGTGCGCCCAGGGCGGTGAGCAGTGCGGCCCGCTCGGAGGCGTCGCGCTGCTCGAAGGAGCTCTGAGCCTCCGCCTCGGCGAGTTTCACCAGGTCGGCTGCGGCCTGCATGGCCCCGGACACCGAGCGCAGGGTCAGCGGCAGCCGCACAATCTGGTTGCGGCGCTCGCGGGCGCCGTCATCGGTGGCGAGGCGCTTGGCCACGCCGATATGGCTTTGGGCGGCCCGTGCGGCCGCCTCCGCTGTGGCCGGGTCGATCCCGTCGCGGTGCACCAGCAGGTCCGCGACGTCCTGCACCGGGGGAAGGCGCAGGCTCACGCTGCGGCAACGCGAGCGGATCGTGACCAGCACGTCGCCCGGGCTCGGGGCGCACAGCAGCCAGATGGTCCGCGGGGGCGGTTCCTCGATCGCCTTCAGCAGCACGTTGGTGCTGCGTTCCTGCATGCGGTCGGCGTCCTCGACGATGATGACGCGCCACCGGCCGGTCGAGGGCTTGTCCTGGGCCTTGCGCACCAGCTCCCGCGCCTCGTCGATGGTGATGGTGACCTTCTCGGTCGTGACGTTGGTCAGGTCGGCGTGCGAGCCGGCGAGCACGGTGCGGCAGGACTTGCAGGTGCCGCAGCCCCGCTCCGTCACGTCCCGGTCGCATAGCAGGGCCGCGGCGAACGCCCGCGCCGCGTTTGAGCGGCCGGAGCCGGGCGGTCCGGTGAACAGCCAGGCGTGGGTGGGTGCACCGGACCGGGAGGCCCGCTGCAGCTGCTCCACCACGGGTTCCTGCCCGCGCAGGTCGGTCCAGACGCTCACGCGAGGCGCTCCCGGACGGCGGTCAGCACGCGCTGGGCCAGGTCGCCGACGGGCGAGGCGGCGGGGAGCACCAGGTAGCGGGCGGGGTCGCGGTCGGCCGCCTCAAGGAAGGCGCTGCGGATCCGCGCGTGGAAGTCATCGGGCTCGGATTCCATCCGGTCCTCAGGGGCATCGCCCGCGGTGCGCCGGTTGCGGCCCTCCTGCGGCTCCACGTCGAGCAGGACCGTGAGGTCCGGCCGGAGTCCCTCGACCGCCCACAGATTGAGGTCCTCGACATCCCGGGCGCCCAGTCCGCGGCCGGCGCCCTGATACGCCACCGAGGAGTCGATGTACCGGTCGCAGACGACGACGTCGCCGCGCCGCAGGGCGGGCAGGATCACCTGCTGCACGTGGGCCGCACGCGAGGCGGCGAACAGCAGCGCTTCGGTCCGGGCGTCGATCTCGCCCTGCCCGTGTTCGAGCACCAGGGCGCGCAGCTTCTCGCCCACCGGCGTCCCGCCGGGCTCGCGGGTCCGCACCACGGGGACGCCCTCCGACTCCAGCGTCCGGCACAGAGCGCCCACCTGGGTCGACTTGCCCGCGCCGTCGCCGCCCTCGAAAGCAACAAAAAGTCCCGGGAGCGGATGCGGATTCGACAGAGTCACACGCCCAGCCTACCGAGTGCCGCCCCCACTTGCCGACGCCGCCGGTGCGGCGGGGATCAACCCTCCGGGCTACCCTTTCCCCATGGCTAATTCCGACCCCGAGCTGGCTCCCGATACCGTCGTCGTCGCGGCAGGCAGGCCCGCCCGCGAGCACGACGCGCCGGCCAACCCGCCGCTGGTGCTGTCGACGACCTTCCACGAGACCCGGGCACCGGAGCCGGGCGACCGGGTCTATGGGCGCATGTCCAACCCGAGCTGGGACCCCTTCGAAGAGGCCCTGGGCCGGCTTGAGGGCGCAGGCCTCCCCGCCCTGGTGTTCAGCTCAGGGCTCGGCGCCGCCGCCGCGGCCCTCTCCCTCGTGCCGGCCGGGGGCACCGTGATCATGCCGCGCCACGCCTACGCCGGTTCGGTCAGCCTCGCCACGGCCGAGGCGGCCGTCGGCAGGTTCACCCTTCGCACCGTCGACATCGCCAACACCGATGCCGTCCTGCGGGAGATCGACGCACTGCCCGCCTCGCCGGCAGGCATGCTCTGGCTGGAAAGCCCCACCAACCCCATGCTCGAGGTGGCGGAAACCGAGCGCCTGGCTGACGCCGCACGCGCCGCCGGAGCGCTCGTCGTCACCGACAACACCTTTAACACCCCGCTGCTCTCCCGGCCGCTCGAAACCGGGGCCGACGTGGTGCTTCACTCGGTGACCAAGTACCTGTCGGGCCACTCCGACGTCGTCCTGGGGGCGCTCGCCACCTCCGATCCTGCCCTGCGCGAGCGGCTGCTGGCCCACCGGACCCTGCACGGCGCCATTGCCGGTCCGTTCGAGGTGTGGCTGGCACTGCGCGGACTGCGCACCCTAGCCGTGCGGATGGAGCGGGCGCAGGCCAACGCGGCCGAACTCGCCGCCCGGCTCGCCGGCCACCCGGCGGTTGACCGCGTCCGTTTCCCCGGGCTGCCGCAGGATCCCGGCCACGAACGGGCCAAGGCACAGCTGAGCGGGTTCGGGGCCATCGTCTGCATCGAGCCCGCCGGGGGAGTCGAAGCCGCCGAGGCGCTGGTCGGGGCGGTGCGCCTGTGGCTGCCGGCAACTTCGCTGGGCGGGGTTGAATCCCTCATCGAACGCCGGCGCCGCCAGCCGGGGGAGCCGGCCACGGTCCCCGAGGCCCTCGTGCGGCTGTCGGTGGGCATCGAGAATGTCGAGGATCTGTGGGCGGACCTCGAAAACGCGCTCAAGGCATCCCAGCGGCTAAGCTAACTTCGTGGGCATCATCCTGACTTTCGAGTTCTACCTGTACCTCGTTCTTGGCTACGTTGCGCTGGGTCTCGAGCTGTGGGCCTTTGCCGACTGCGTGCGGCGCCCGGCGGCGTCCTTTGAGGCGACCCTCAAGCGCACCAAGGGCTTCTGGATGGCCATCACCGGCGGCGCCGTGGTCGTCGGCATCTTCAGCGCACTCAGCCCGGGATTCGGCCTGTTCAAGCTGGTCGCCGTCGTCGCCGCGTGCGTCTACCTCGCCGACGTGAAGCCGGCGGTCAGCGAGATCCGCGGCCGCGGCAACCAGGGCCCCTACGGCCCCTGGTAAGGCGCCGCAGGAAGTAAAATCCCGCAGGCATCCACCTGCCCTTACGCTGCCCGCTCGGCGGTGCCGACCGGTTCGACGGCGCTCCACGCCACGGTGATCTCGCCGAGGCGCCAGCGGGACGGCGAGTCCAGCAGGGGCCACCCGGCCTCCGCCAGCGCCGCGCACATCGCCGTCCACCGCTGGCGTGCCCCGAAGGCGGCGAGCGGAGCCGCATCAAGCCAGGCCCGGTCCATCGCCAGCAGGAAGCGGTGAACATTCTCGCCGGGAACATTGCGGTGGATCAGGGCCTTCGGGAGCCGCTCGGCGACGTCCGAGGGCAGAGTGAAGGCCCCGAAGCGCATCGAGATACTCAGCGACACCGGGCCGTGCCGGTCGATGGCGGCCCAGGTTGACCGCCTGCCGATCTCATCGCACGTCCCGTCGATGAACAGGCCGTCCTCCGCGAGCCGGGACCGCACCGTGTCCCAGTGCGCCAGGTAGTCCTCCTCGTCGTACTGGCGGAGCACATTGAACGCACGCACCAGCACGGGGCGGCGTCCTGACACCGGCACTTCGAAGCCGCCCTGGCGGAAGCTGAGGCCCGCCCGCTCCAGCGGCCGTGCCGCTTCGACCCGGGCCGGGTCGATCTCGATGCCGATCAGTTCGCTGTCGGGGCGCACCCGGCGCAGCCGTCCGAACAGTTCGACGGCGGTCACCGGGGCGGCGCCGTAGCCGAGGTCGACGACGAGGGGGTCCTCCGCACGGCGCAGGCGCCACGCCTGCGGTCCGGCCAGCCAACGGTCAACCCGCCGGAGGCGGTTGGGATTTGTTGTTCCGCGGGTGATGCTGCCCACGGGCTTCCCGGCGCGAAGGTGAAAGTGCACCGTCCAAGGGTACTCGCACCGCCGGCGTCCGGATGCCCGCCGGCGCGGGATACGGCAGACTAGGACCCATGACTTCTCATAAACTGATTCTGCTGCGCCATGGACAGAGCGAGTGGAACGAAAAGAACCTGTTCACCGGCTGGGTCGACGTGGCACTGACGGAGAAGGGCCGGAAGGAAGCGATCCGCGGCGGTGAACTCCTCGTCGAGGAGGGCCTCCTCCCGGACATCGTCTACACCTCGAGGCAGAAGCGCGCGATCATCACGGCCAACCTCGCCCTCGAGGCCGCCGACCGCACGTGGATCGACGTCAAGCGCAACTGGCGCCTCAACGAGCGCCACTACGGCGCCCTCCAGGGCAAGGACAAGGCCCAGACCCTCGCCGAGTTCGGTGAGGACCAGTTCATGCTCTGGCGCCGCTCCTACGACACCCCGCCGCCGCCGCTCGAGGACTCTAGCGAGTACTCCCAGAGCAACGATGAGCGGTACGCCGACCTCGGGGAGGACCTGCCCCGCACCGAGTGCCTCAAGGACGTCCTCGACCGGTTCCTGCCCTACTGGGAGTCGGACATCAGCAAGGACCTGCTGGCCGGCAAGACGGTGCTCGTCGCCGCGCACGGCAACTCGCTGCGCGCCCTCGTGAAGCACCTGGACGGGATCAGCGACAAGGACATCGCCGCCCTGAACATCCCCACGGGCATCCCGCTGGTGTACGAACTGGACGAGAACCTCACCCCGATCAAGGCCGGTGGCACCTACCTCGACGCCCAGGCCGCCGCTGCTTCGATCCAGGCCGTGGCCAACCAGGGCAAGCACTAGGCGCTGGAGCTTAAACACGACGGCGGCTTCCTTCCGGAAGCCGCCGTCGTCGTCTGTTCAGTTCACCCTGTTCAGTTCACACTGTTCATTTCACGCCGATCAGTTGAGCGGGGCGCTGGGCTGCCACTCGCCGGTGACGAGGTAAGTGACCTTGCGGGCCACGGAGACCCCGTGGTCGGCGAAGCGCTCGAAGTACCGGCTGGCGAGGGTGACGTCGACGGTGGTCGGCGCCGTCTCGTTCCAGTCAGCGGCGGCAACGGCCTTGAACACCCCTGCGTGCAGCTCGTTCACGCGGGCGTTGGCGGCGTTGATCTCGTTGGTGAGGTCGAGGTTCCGCGTCTCCAGCAGCTCGGTGACCTTGCCGGCGATCTGGATGTCCAGGACGGCAAGCTCATCGAAGGTCGGGCGGATCTTCTCGGGGATGACGTGGGCCGGGTAGCGCAGGCGCGCCAGCTGAGCCACGTGCCGGGCCAGATCGCCCATCCGCTCAAGGGAGGCGCTCATGCGGAGGGCCCCCACGATCATCCGCAGGTCGCTGGCCACCGGCCCCTGCAGCGCAAGGATGTCGATCGCCCGCTCGTCGAGGGAGTTCTGCAGGAAGTCGATGCGGGCATCGGCCGCAATCACTTCCTGGGCAAGCTCGGTATCGGCACCCTGGAAAGCGCTGTTGGCTTTTTGGATGGCCTCCGACACCAGCTGCGAGATCTCAATCAGTTCCTCGCCAATCTGGTGAAGTTCGGCCTGAAAAACCTTACGCACGTGGGCGTCCTTTCCGTTGGAAGTTTCTACTCACCTGCGGGAACAGGTCCGCGGGCCAGCTTTTCAGCCCCTCATGAACGTTCCCGCAGCTTTAGGTGAACGTTAGTTGAACCACCCGCCTATTGCCACCGGATGCGGGTCCGGCCGGGATTCCAGCGCATAAGCTATGACCGTGGACCCCGTACTGCTCAGCCTGGTCACCGGGCTCGTCGGCTTGGCCCTTGGTGTGTTCGGGATGCTGGCCTACCGGGCCAGCGAGGCCAAGCACAGCCAGCTCCTCTTCGATGACGAGCCGACCCTTCCCGAGGGTGCGGCGGAGGTGCTCTCCATCATTGGACGCGCCTACGTGATCGTCGACGCCATCGACGGCGTCGTCCGCGCCAGCCCCGCGGCCTACGCCTTCGGGCTGGTCCGGGGGCACACCGTCGTGCACGACGAACTGTTGAACCTGACGGCGCGCGTCCGCCGCGACGGCGTGATCGAGCAGGAGCAGCTCGAACTGCCGCGCGGCCCGCTGGGCAAGGGCACGATCATCCTTCAGGTGCGGGTCGCCTCCCTCGGCGCCGAATACATCCTGATCCTGGCCGATGACCGGACCGAGATCACGCGCACCGAGGAGATCCGCAACGACTTCGTAGCCAACGTCTCGCATGAACTGAAGACCCCGGTGGGCGCCATCTCCCTGCTGGCCGAGGCCCTCGACGACGCAGCCGAGGACGAGGTGGCGGTCCGCCGGTTCGCCCAGCGGATGCATAAGGAATCGGGGCGGCTCTCCGCCCTGGTTCAGGACATCATCGAGCTCTCCCGGCTGCAGGGCGCCGATATCGTACGCAAGGGCAAGCCGGTGAACCTCAACACCGTCATCCAGGAGGCCGTCGACCGGAACCGGCTCCCGGCAGAGAGCAACTCCATCGAGATCGTCGTCCGCGGCACCGTCGACGAGCCGGTCTTCGGCGACCCCGACCAGCTGATGACGGCCTTCCGGAACCTGATCGACAACGCCATCCGTTACTCGCCGGAGGGGACCCGGGTCGGCATCGGCCTGCGGTCCCGGGACGGGCTGGCCGAAGTCTCGGTCACCGACCAGGGCACCGGTATCACGGCCGAGGAACAGGAGCGCATCTTCGAACGCTTCTACCGCATCGACGCGGCCCGTTCGCGGTCGACCGGCGGCACGGGCCTGGGATTGAGCATCGTCAAGCATGTGGTCTCCAACCACGGCGGCGAGGTGACCGTCTGGTCGATGGCCGGGCAGGGCAGCACTTTCACCGTTCGGCTTCCCGAGATGGAATCGGCCGACGACGCGCAGGGCACCGAGGCCCAGCCTGCCGCCCAGCCGACACCGCAGCCGGATTCAAAGCCAGAGAAAAAGGGCGGAACCAACGCCCAGGAGCAGGGAGTAAGCGCTTGACCCGGATTTTGATTGTCGAGGACGAAGAGTCCTTCAGCGACCCGCTGTCGTACCTGCTGGGGAAGGAGGGCTTCGAGGTCGCCGTCGTCGACAACGGGCTCGACGCGGTCACCGAATTCGACCGGGCGGGAGCGGACCTCGTGCTGCTGGACCTCCAGCTGCCAGGTCTTTCCGGAACCGAGGTGTGCCGCCAGCTCCGGCAGCGCTCAAGCGTCCCCGTGATCATGCTGACCGCAAAGGATTCGGAGATCGACAAGGTGGTGGGGCTCGAACTCGGCGCCGATGACTACGTCACCAAGCCCTACTCGTCCCGGGAGCTCGTCGCCCGGGTCCGGGCGGTCCTGCGCCGGCAGGGGGAGCCCGAGGAGCTCGTGTCAGGCACGGTCTCGGCCGGTCCGGTCCGCATGGACGTCGAACGGCACGTCGTGAGCGTTGAGGGAACCCAGGTTGCGCTCCCGCTCAAGGAGTTCGAGCTGCTGGAGATGCTCCTGCGCAACTCCGGCCGCGTGCTCACCCGCGGCCAACTGATCGACCGGGTGTGGGGCGCCGACTATGTCGGTGACACCAAGACCCTCGATGTCCACATCAAGCGGCTGCGGGGAAAGATCGAGCCCGACTCCTCGACGCCGCGCCACCTGATCACCGTGCGCGGCCTCGGGTACAAGTTCGAGCCCTGAGCGGTTCGGAGACCTCGCCGCGGGCGTCGTGACCCGTAGTTAACCTGCTGAGCCGGGGCCCGGATCGGGCCCCGGCTCAGGGTGCACGGCGGTCGGGAGCTACTCGCCCCCGTGGGCCTCCTCGGTCGCGGCGGGCTCGCTGGGCTCCGGGGTGTATCCGCCCGGGACGAAGTCGCGGTATTCCGCAAGGGTTCCATCGACCACCGGAACGCCATAGGTTTCAGTCTCGGACTCGACGGTGAAGTCAATGTCGACGAGGGACCCGGGGATCTCGCTGATGCCCTCGAGGGTGCCGTCGTCGTCGACCTCCTCCTCGAAGACGTACTTGTCGCCGCCGTCGATGGTGATCTCGGAGGTCTCGTTCTCACCCTCGATGGTGAGCTGGACCGGCTCGTCGCTGTTGTTGAACACGGTGCCCAGCAGGGTCCCGGGCTCGCCCTCGTCGGTGGAGACGATCAGGATATTCCGCAGTTCCACCGGGCCGAGGTTCTCGACAATGCCATCGGACGCCGCGTACTGACGCGTGGTCGACTGCTCGTTGATCACGCTGCAGCCGGTGATCCCCAGCATGGACAGCACGACGCCGGCGACGGCGGCCTGCTGCACTCGGCGGTTCGGTGCAATTCTCACAGCTCAAACTCCTGGGGGGTCTTCCGGCACGGCGCCGGGGGATGGGTGGTGAAACTAGGAAACACACTATCGCCAAAGCGCCCGTTTGGCGGAGTCCGTTTCGAGGCGCATGACAAGGCCCGATCACCGATTCCCCGCCGCGTCAAGAGGCGAATCATAGCTAAACCGGTCCGTTGGAGCCCGCTGACCTGCGAAAACGCGCCGTCGGCGTGTCGCCGCCGTGATAAACTGACTTGCGGGAAAGGGGAAAGTCCACATGGTTTTTGAGGTTGGCGAAACAGTTGTTTACCCTCACCACGGCGCAGCGAAGATCGAAGAGATCAAGATGCGCGTCATCAAGGGCGAAGAGAAGATGTATCTCAAGCTCAAGGTGGCACAGGGTGATCTAACGATCGAAGTACCAGCAGAAAACGTCGACCTTGTCGGGGTTCGTGATGTGGTGGGCAAGGAAGGCCTGGAGCACGTCTTTGACGTACTGCGTGCCGAGTTCACCGAGGAGCCGACCAACTGGTCGCGCCGATACAAGGCGAACCTGGAGAAGCTTGCATCCGGCGATGTCATCAAGGTGGCCGAGGTCGTCCGCGACCTCTGGCGCCGGGATCACGACCGCGGGCTGTCGGCCGGGGAGAAGAGGATGCTCGCCAAGGCGCGGCAGATCCTGATCTCCGAACTCGCACTGGCGGAGAAGACCGACGAAGAGAAGGCCGCAAGCGTTCTCGACGAGGTCCTCGCCTCCTAGGCGGCAGGTCAACAAGCACAAAGAGAAGGGCTCCCTGAGGGGGGTCCTTCTTTTGCGTTCGGCTGCCGTAGGGTGATTTCGTGTCCTCCCGCCCCGCACCCTCCCCGGAAGCGCCCCTCCCCAGCACACCTCCCACCGGAACGGCGGGCGTGGTGATCGTCGCCGCCGGTTCCGGGCAGCGGCTGGGACACGGAATCCCCAAGGCCCGTGTCCTCTGCGGAGGCCTCACCCTCCTTGAGCGGTCCCTGCGCTCGGTGCTCGCCTCCGGTGTGGCTGCGGAGATCGCCGTCGTCATCCCCGCCGGTGACGACGTCCTGCGGTCGGTGGCGGAAGGCCTGTCGGGCGCCGTCCCGGTTCGGGTCGTCGCCGGTGGAACCAGCCGGGCCGGCTCGGTGCGGGCAGGCATCGCCGCACTTTCAATCAACGCTCCGGTCATCCTCGTCCACGACGCGGCGCGCGCCCTGACCCCGCCGGGAGTATTCGACCGCGTGGTTTCCCGCCTCGCGGCGGGCGCGGATGCGGTGATCCCGGTGGTCCCGGTGGCCGATACCGTCAAGGCCGTGCGCGGCGGCCGGGTTGAAGGCACCCCCGACCGGAACGGCCTGCGCGCCGTCCAGACCCCCCAGGGCTTCACCGCGCACCTGCTGCGGGAGGCGCATGCGGACGCCCGCGCGGAGGACCCGCTGATCACCGACGACGCGATGCTCATCGAGGCCACGGGAACCCCTGTCGTCACCGTCGAGGGCGACCCGGCCGCCTTCAAGGTGACCACCCCGCTGGACCTGATGCTCGCGGAAACGCTCGTCCAGGCCGCCGGCACGTCTCCGGCACCCACCGCCGACCTCAAGGAAGCCACCATGACCGAAAGCGCACTGCCCCCGGCGGCGCCCCTGCCCCTGCCCCGGACCGGTATCGGCACCGACATCCACGCCTATGCCCCGGAGGACGCGCCGGCCCCGCTGTGGCTCGCGGGCCTTTTCTGGGAGGGCGAGCGCGGGCTGGCGGGACACTCCGACGGCGACGTCGTCGCCCACGCCGCCGCCGATGCCCTCTTCTCCGCGGCGGGCCTTGGCGACCTCGGCACCCACTTCGGCACCGACCGCCCCGAACTCGCCGGAGCCTCCGGGGTGGCGATCCTCTCGGAGGCGGCCGCGATCGTCCGCGGGGCGGGCTTCCGCATCGGCAACATCGCCGTGCAGCTGATCGGCAACCGTCCCCGATTCGCCGCCCGCCGCAGTGAGGCCGAAGCGGTCCTCTCGAAGGCAGCCGGCGCGCCGGTGAGCGTCTCGGCGACGACCACCGACGGCCTTGGCCTGACCGGGCGTGGCGAGGGCATCGCCGCGCTGGCCACCGCCGTCGTCATCTCCGCCGCACAACAACCGGCTCTCGACGGCGGTTCGGCTAATCTGGTGCAGTGAGCCTGAGACTGTATGACACCGCCACCGCCGAGGTACGGGACTTCGTCCCCCTGACCCCGGGGGCCGTCAGCCTCTACTACTGCGGTGCCACCGTTCAGGGCATGCCGCACGTGGGCCACGTCCGCTCGGCCATCGTGTTCGACCAGCTGACCCGCTGGCTCGAGGCACGCGGGTTCCGGGTGACCTCCGTCCGGAACGTCACCGACATCGACGACAAGATCCTTGAGAAGTCGAAGGCCTCCTTTCACGACGCCGAACCGGCGCCGGGCGGGATCCGGAACGAGGAGTGGTGGGCGCTGGCCTACCGCTATGAGCTCGAGTTCAACCGGGCCTACGACACCCTCGGGGTGCGTCGGCCCACCTACGAACCGCGGGCCACCGGCCACATCCCGGAGATGCAGGCCCTGATCCAGGAACTGATCGACACCGGCTACGCGTATCCCGCCCCCGACGGATCGGGGGATGTGTACTTCGACGTCCGCTCCTGGCCCGAGTACGGCGCCCTCACCCACCAGAACATCGACGACATGCAGGCCGCCACCGACGCGGACCCGCGCGGCAAGCGCGACCCGCGGGACTTCGCCCTGTGGAAGGGCCACAAGGACACCGACCCCGCCTCGTCGTCATGGCCCAGCCCCTGGGGTGCCGGACGGCCCGGCTGGCACACCGAGTGCTGCGCAATGACCCACAAATACCTCGGAGAGCAGTTCGATATCCACGGCGGTGGGCTCGACCTGCGCTTCCCGCACCACGAGAACGAGCTGGCGCAGGCGCGTGCCGCCAAGCGCGGGTACGCGCAGTACTGGATGCACAACGGCCTCGTCACCTTCGAGGGCGAGAAGATGTCCAAGTCGATTGGCAACACGGTCAGCCCCGAGGAAATGATCACCCGCGCCAAACCGCGCGTGGTGCGCTACTACCTTGGGCAGGCCCACTACCGGTCGGTGCTCGACTACCGTCCGTCCTCGCTCGAGGAGGCCGCGGCCGCCGTCGAGCGCATCGACGGATTCCTGGGCAAGGCCCTCGCCCGTTTCGGGCCGGCCGCCGGTGCGCCGGCGGACCTGCCGGAGGCCTTCGGGGACGCGATGGATGACGACCTGAACATCCCGCAGGCCCTCGCCGTCCTTCACGAAACCGTGAGGGCCGGTAATACGGCCCTGGCGGCGGGCGACGCCGAGGGGGCGCGCACCGCGCAGGCAGGGGTCGCCGCGATGGTCCGCGTCCTCGGCCTCGACGATGCCACCGACACCGGAACAGCCGACACGGAACAGACCGCGGCGCTCGACGCCCTGATCCGGTCCCAGCTGCGCGAGCGGGAGGCGGCCCGCGCCGCCAAGGACTGGGCCCGTGCCGATGCCATCCGGGACGCACTGGCCGGCGCCGGCATCGCCGTCGAGGACTCCGCCGACGGCGCCGAGTGGAGCATCACCGGGCGCTGAACGCACCTGTTTTGGTCCGGGAATGCCCGCGGGCGCCGTCCGCGTAAACTGGTGGAGACTTTTCCTCTATATAAAGGTGTTTCCCCATGGCCAGTCACGGACGTCCAGGCGCGGTGCGCAAGTTGAAAAAGGGCCCCACCATCGGCACGGGGGGCCACGGCCGCAAGGCCCTTGAGGGCAAGGGCCCGACCCCAAAGGCGGAGGACCGCCCGTACCACAAGGCGTACAAGAACAAGGAGCTGGCCGAACGCTCCGCAGCCAAGCGCGGCGGCGGCAGGAACCAGGCCTCGGGACGGAAGGGCAAGGCCACCGAGGAGATCGTGACGGGCCGCAACTCGGTGGTTGAGGCGCTCCGCGCCGGTATCCCCGCCAAGGCGCTGCACGTTGCCATCCGCGTCGAGATGGACGACCGGGTCCGGGAGGCGCTCAAGCTCGCCACCGAACGCGGCATCCCGGTAATGGAAACCGGCAAGCCCGAACTCGACCGGATGACCGAAGGTGCGGTGCACCAGGGGCTGATGCTGCAGATCCCGCCCTACGAATACGCCGATGCGCTCGACCTCGTCGACGAGACGGTCGAAAAGTTCAAGCGCGGCCACATCGCCAACGCGCCCCTGTTCATCGCGCTTGACGGGATCACCGATCCGCGCAACCTCGGTGCCATCATCCGGTCCGCTTCGGCCTTCAGCGCCCACGGCGTCATCGTGCCGGAGCGGCGTTCGGTCGGCGTGACCGCCTCGGCGTGGAAGACCAGTGCGGGTGCCGCCGTCCGCGTGCCCGTGGCCCGGGTAGGCAACCTCAACTCGGCCCTGAAGTCGTTCAAGGACAAGGGCATCTTCGTGCTCGGTCTCGACGGCGACGGCGACATCTCGCTGCCGGAGCTGACCCTCGGAAAGGACCCGGTGTGCCTGGTGGTCGGTTCGGAGGGCAAGGGGTTGTCCCGGCTGGTGCGCGAGAACTGCGACCAGATCGTCTCGATTCCGATCGATTCCGCCATGGAGTCGCTCAACGCCTCAATGGCGGTGGGAATCAGCCTTTACGAAATCTCCCGCCAGCGCTCCGCCTGATCGCGCCGAGCCGGATCCCGTCATGAGCATGCCGCAGCAGGCCCCCGTCGCCTCCAGTGAATTCCCACAGGGGATGCACCGGCTCAAGGGCCGTTTCTCGGATGGCCTCCACGTCAATGCCGCGGTCTGGGCGCCGTCGATTCCCTCGATCGACGTGCACTTTCAGCGGGAGGACGGCCGGTGGGCCTTCGAAACGTTGCCCGGGCTCGACGGCGGGGTCCATCACGGGGTGGTGGGCCCGATCCCGGCGGGTGCCCGTTACGGGTTCTGGCCGACCGGCGAACCGTTGCCCCCGAGTCCGGGCACGGGACCCGGACAGCTGCTGCTCGACCCGTACGCGCGGGGCATCCAAGTGGAGGAGGCCGGGGGCACTGGGGAGGACCCGGTGTACTTCTCGGTCTTCGTCGACGAGCCCTTCGACTGGGAGGACTCCTCCCGGCCGCGCACCCCGTGGCGCGACACCGTCATCTACGAAGCGCACGTCAAGGGACTGACGAAGCTGCACCCCGGGATTCCCGAGGAGCTGCGCGGCACCTATGCGGGCCTGGCCCACCCCGTGATGATCGAGTACCTGCTTGAACTGGGCGTGACCGCCGTCGAGCTGCTTCCGGTCCACTTTTCGATCGACGAACCGCACCTGGGGCCCCTCGGCCTCTCCAACTACTGGGGCTACAACACCCTCGGATTCTTCGCCCCGCACTCGGCGTACGCGACCGCCGCGGCACGCGCCGCGGGCCCGGCGGCTGTCCTGGCCGAGGTCAAGTCGATGGTGAAGGCGCTGCACGAGGCAGGCCTCGAAGTGATCCTCGACGTCGTGTACAACCACACCGCCGAGGGCGGCAAGGACCTTCCGACCCTCTGCTGGCGGGGCCTCGGCGACGCCGACTACTACCGGCACGACGGCGCGGGCCGGTACCTCGACACCACCGGAGTGGGCAACACGCTCGACTTCTCGCAGCCGAAGGTGATCGAGTTCGCGCTCGACTCCCTGCGGTACTGGGTCGAGGAGTTCCAGATCGACGGCTTCCGGTTCGACCTCGCCGTCACCCTGGGGCGGGACGAGACCAACACCTTCACGCCGCGGCACCCGTTCCTGGTCGCCGTGGGCGCATCGAGTGCGCTGCGGGGAACAAAGCTCATCGCCGAACCCTGGGATGTCGGCATGGGCGGCTGGCAGACCGGAAACTTCCCCCAGGGCTGGGCCGACTGGAACGACCGCTTCCGTGACACGGCCCGCGACTTTTGGCTGCGCGACCAGGCCTCGCTGCGGGCCGGAGGGCACGCCGGCTCACCGGCACGCCTCGCCGACTCCCTGGCCGGGTCGCAGAACCTGTTCCGCCACTCGGGCCGGACCCCGCTTGCCTCGATCAACTTCGTCACCGCCCACGACGGGTTCACCCTTGCGGACCTCACCGCCTACGACCGGAAGCACAACGAGGCCAACGGGGAGGAAAACCGCGACGGCTCCAACGACAACCGCAGCTACAACCACGGTGCGGAGGGCCGCACCGAGAACGACGCGATCATCGCCGCACGGGAGCAGACGGCGCGGAACCTGATGGCCACGCTGCTGATGTCGGTCGGGGTTCCCATGATCACTGCCGGCGATGAGCTCGGACGGACCCAGCGGGGCAACAACAACGCCTACTGCCAGGACAACAAGCTCGCCTGGATCTCCTGGCACCACGACGCTGCGGCGGAACGCATGCTCACCGCCACGCGTGCGCTGCTTCGGATCCGCCGGCGGTTCCTCGCCGGCCAGTCGCCGGCCTTTCCCGGCCGGGGCGCCGATTCGGCGCTGCTGTGGTTCAACGCCTCGGGCCTGCCCATGACTCCGGCCGATTGGGACGACCCGTCCACCCGGGTGGTCCAGCTGATGCTGGCCGATCCGGACGGCCAGGCCGGGGCCCTCATCGCGGTCAATGGATCGCTCGTGGACCACAAGATCCACCTTCCGGCCGCATGGATCCTGCAGGGGCAGGGCCTGGTGGAAGCGAGGGCAACGACGATGGAACTCGCCTTCGATTCGGCCGACCCGGCGCTGCGGCGCTCAGGTGCCCGGTTCTCCCTGGGGGAGTCCGATACCCTCACCGCCAACTCGGTCGCTGTCTATCTGTGCCAGCGGTACGTGGGCCGTCCGGCCTCCTGAACGGGGTTCGTCAGCCTACCTGGCCACTGGCCCAGCCTCGCCGGCGGACGGGATGCCGGTTTAGGGTGCCTTATGCCCAGCCGCAACGGACTCGTCGCCATCGTCCTCAAGACGGCGCTGCTGCTTGCGGTAACGGGGACGATGCATGCCCTGACGAATGCGCCGTGGAGCGCATACCGGACCTGGCCGGCCCTGGCGGTGGTCGGATCTGTCCTGGCGATCGACCTGACCAGATGGCGTTCCGGACGGCGTCTTCGCGGGGCCCAAAGCCAGGTCGAGTCGATGCTGCGGGCCCGGGGTGAAGCAGTACCGGGTGCGCCCCAGGCCTGGAAGCCGGGTCTGGCGACACCGGGGAGGGGCCGGCTGGACTTTCAACCCCACGGACGGCCGAGCGGGAGCGACGACGGCGAACTCATGAGCTTCGAGGTGGGCGCCGTCGGCCCCGAGCGGGATATCACCGTGGCCGAGGGGTTTTTCCGGATGGGCCCGACCTGGCGCGTCGTTGAGCTGTCGACGCCCGGGGGAGCGGTCGAACTTGCGGGGCCGGCCCGCGAGCTCCGGAAGACAGCAGCAGTTCTGCGGCGGTCCGTCGGGCAGCCGGGAGGGGCCGCGTCGACCGGCTGAACGGATCCGCCGGAATCCCGTTCGCCACCAGACCCGGCCGGTCGGTGGCCAGTTCGGGAGCCGCCCACCGACCGGCCGCGGCCACCGGGTTACAACAGCGCGGGAACTCCCTTCGCAGCTACTTCCGCAGTTGTGCGAGGTTCACCTCGCTGCGCACGGCCTTGAGGTAGCCCTCCGAGTACCCGGTGGCCGTCGGGTGCAGGTCATCGGGGGCGGTGAACCCGGTGAAGGTGATCCAGGGATCCGGCGATCCGACGCCGTGCCCGGCGAATTCGACGACGACGTCCACATAGGTGAATCCCGCGGCAGTGGCCCGGGACGCGATGACCGCGTTCAAGGTGTCGGTCGCGTCATTGAAAAACTGCTGGGCCACCGCCGGGAACGGGGCCGGGCCGGAAGACTCCGGTGAGAAGAGGTGGGGGTAACCGGTCACCACCACCACGGCATTGGGAGCTGCAGCTCGAAGCTGGGCATATGCGGCGTCGAGCTTCGGCGCGACGGTCGTCTGCGCGGCGGCGGAACTCAGCTGGAGCGCCCGGGCGCAGGCTTCAAGGGGCTGGACGGCGCATACGCCGGCCACGGTCGAGAAACCGGCGTCATTTCCACCGACCGAGAGGGTCACGAGTTTCGTTCCGGCACCGAGTTTGCCGAGGGCCACAAGCCCTGCAATCTGTTCTGGAACATCGACGGCTCCACCGGGCACCACGGTGGCGGCCGCACCCGCGCAGGTGCCGTTGGCCGTCAGTTCCACCTTCTTGTTCTCATCCAGCACCCCGGGAAGGCCACGAGGTGACTGGCCGCACGCAGTGTAGGAACCCGCGCCGAAGCCCGAGGCATAGGAATCACCGAGAGCGACGTAATCGACGGGGGCCTTGGGTGCCGCCGCTGCCGGAACGGCGGCAGGAGCAGCGGCGAGTGCCACTGTGAGGGCGGCGAGCAGCGAAAATCGGGTCCTGAGCTGGGTGCGGGGAGTAGTCATGCCCTCAAGCTACTCCGCATACCGCTCCGGCGGTCCCATCTGCTCCGGGCGGTTTCCTCCGCCGTCGGGCCGGAACGGACGGAAGGCATTCTCCGCGGAGCCGGCCCGGTGGCCGGCGGAGCGGTGGGCAGCGCCAGGCGGCGGTGCCCACCGGAGGTCACGCGTTGACGACCAGCCCCAGTTCGGCGCTGGAGGCCAGGGTCGCGTGGCGCGGCAGCACCCGGACCGTGTAGCCGAACGAACCCGAGTGTTCGATCCGGGTGTCCCCGGTGAAGAGGTACCGACCGCTGCCCAGGTTTTCGGCGACCCGCAGTTCGGCGAGGGTCACGTCGCTCAGCTCGTCGTCACCGGCGGCCCGGCCGTACGCAACCTCCACCGCGACATCGGCGGGATCGAGGTTGCCGAGGGCGACGTAGGCGTTGACCGTGAGCGCGTCACCGATCTGCGGATCCTCGCTCACGCCGAGGGAATCGACGTGCTCCACCTGGACCGCGGGCCAGCCGCCCTGGATGCGGGTGCGCCACGCGGCCGTGCGCCGCGCCAGGGCGTACCGGTCCTCGGTGGCGTCCCGGCCGGCCCGCCAGGCCGGCTGGTACAGGTGGCCCACGTAGTCCTGGATCATGCGCTCGGCCGAGACGGCCGGGCCGAGGGTCGCCATGGTGTGCTTGATCATGGCGATCCACTGGTGCGGAATGCCGTCGTGCGACGGCTCCGACGGGCCGGCCGACCCGGCTGCTGCAGCGGTCACCGAACCGTAGAACCGCGGAGCGACCTGGTTCTCGAGCAGGTCGTAGAGCGCCGCCGCCTCGATATCGTCGCGCTCGTCGGCTGAGGCCCCATTGTTGGCCGTCGGGATGGACCACCCGTTGTCGCCGTCGTACATCTCATCCCACCAGCCGTCGAGCACCGAGAGGTTGAGTCCGCCGTTGATCGCAGCCTTCATGCCCGAGGTGCCGCAGGCCTCCAGCGGGCGCAGCGGGTTGTTCAACCAGACGTCGCAGCCGGGGAACAGGATGCGCGCCATGGCGATGTCGTAGTTGGGCAGGAAGACGATGCGGTGGCGGACCTCCGGATCATCGGTGAAGCGCACCATGTCCTGGATCATGCGCTTGCCCTGCTCGTCCGCCGGGTGGGACTTGCCCGCGACCACGAGCTGGATCGGGTGCTCGGGGTGGAGCAGCAGCGCCTTGAGCCGGGCGGGATCGCGCAGCATCAGGGTCAGGCGCTTGTAGGTCGGGACGCGGCGGGCGAACCCGATGGTCAGAACGTCGGGGTCGAGCACCGTATCGGTCCACGCCAGCTCGGCGTCGGCCGCTCCGCGCTTCTTCCAGGAGGAGCGCAGGCGGCCGCGGACGTCGTCGACAAGGTTGGAGCGCATGCTCCGTCGCAGCGCCCAGATCTTCTCGTCGGCGACGTCGTACACGCGGGCCCACCGCTGGTCGAGGACCGATTCGGCCCCGAAGTTCTCGCGGGCGAAGTCGGCGATCAGCGGGTCGACCCAGGAGGGGACGTGCACGCCGTTCGTCACCGAGGTGATGGGAACCTCGCTTGTGTCGAAGCCCGGCCAGAGCCCGGAGAACATGCCGCGGGACACCTCGCCGTGGAGCTTGGAGACGCCGTTGGCCCGCTGCGCCAGCCGCAGGCCCATGACGGCCATGTTGAACTTTGCCGGGTCGCCGCCCTCGTAGTTCTCGGCGCCCAGGGCCAGCACCTTGTCGGTCGGCACGGACGGGGCCAGCCCCGCGTTGAAGAAGTGCTCGATCTGCGCCCGCTCGAAGCGGTCGATACCTGCCGGGACCGGAGTGTGGGTGGTGAACACCGTCGAGGCACGGCCAGCGGTGAGGGCCTCTTCCCAGCTCATGGGCGATTCGCTGGCCGAATCCATCAGTTCGCGGATCCGCTCGATGCCGAGGAAGCCGGCGTGGCCCTCATTGGTGTGGAACACCTCGGGCGCCGGGGCGCCGGTGAGGCGCTGGAAGATTCGCAGCGCCTTGACCCCGCCCATGCCCAGCAGGAGTTCCTGCTGAAGGCGCTGGTCTCCGCCGCCGCCGTACAGCCTGTCGGTGACGGTGCGCGCCGCCTCGTCATTGGCGGGCAGGTTGGAGTCGAGCAGCAGCAGCGGAACGCGGCCGACGTCGGCGCGCCAGATGTGCGCGATCAGCTGGCGCCCGTTGGGCAGCGGGAGGACCACGCGGGCGGGCGTGCCGTCCTCCTCGCGGAGCATCGTGAGGGGGAGCCCGTCCGGGTCAAGCACCGGATAGGTCTCCTGCTGCCAGGCGTCGCGGGAGAGCGACTGCATGAAGTAACCGGCCTGGTACAGCAGTCCGACGCCGATCAGGGGCACCCCGAGGTCCGAGGCCGCCTTGAGGTGGTCGCCGGCGAGGATCCCCAGGCCGCCGGAGTACTGGGGCAGTACGGCACTGATGCCGTACTCGGGGGAGAAGTAGGCGATGGAGCGGGGGGCGTCCTCGCCGAGTGACTGGTACCAGCGCGGCTCGGCCAGGTAGCTGTCGAGGTCGGCGCCGAGCTCCTGGATGCGGGCGACGAGCTCCTTATTGGCCGCGAGCTGCTGCAGTCTCTCGCGCGTCACGGAGCCGAGGAAGGCCACTGGGTCGCGGTTGCTCGCTTCCCAGGCCGCAGGATCAATGTCCTCGAACAGGCGCGTTGTTGGCAGATGCCAGGACCAGCGCAGATTGCCCGCCAGCTTGCCCAGCGGGGCGATGCTTTCGGGGAGGACGGTTCGGACTGTAAATCTACGGATTGCCTTCACTTTGGTTACGCTAGCGCACTTGCGTTCCGCTGGGGAGACGCGAGCGTAACCGCTTACGTAAACGCCGAAGATATCGTTGTGTTACGCGAAGCCCCCTTAGCATTTCGCCTGAATTCTCGCTAACGTGCTGTGGGTGACCCTATCTAGCGAACTACCACGTCAAGGCACGTATGCGGAAGGGCTGCGGTTCGGCCGCATCCCCATCACGGGCGTCAGCCCGGTCGTCGAGGGCGGCCAATTCCCTGCCAAGGCGGTGCCCGGGGCGGATATCGTCGTCGGCGCGACCGTGTTCCGCGAAGGCCACGATCAACTGGGCGTCTCGGCGGTGCTGTACGACCCGGAGGGCAAGGAAGTGCAGCGGATCCGGCTGCAACCAGTGGGCGCGGGCCTTGACCGGTGGCAGGGGCTGCTCCGCCCCACCGCCGTTGGACTCAACACCTTCACCATTGAGGGCTGGTCGGACCTCTACGGGACCTGGGTCCACGATGCGACTGTGAAGATCGCCGCGAATGTCGACGTCGAACTCATGCTCGCCGAAGGGGCCGCCCTGTTCACCCGGGCCGCCGCCGACCGCTCACCCCGCGACGCAGAACTGTTCCGCCGCACCGCCGCAACCCTTGGGGACACGGCGTTCAGCGTCGAGGAACGCCTCTCGGCCGGCAGCACCCCCGACATCCTCGATGCGATCGAGCGCGAGCCGATCCGCTCCATGGTGACCCCGTCGAAGGCCTACCCCATTCTGGTGGAGCGCGACCGGGCCGGACGCGGGGCCTGGTACGAGTTCTTCCCCCGCTCCGAGGGTGCCGAGTATGACGCCGCCGCCGCCCGGTGGATCTCCGGCAACTTCCGCACGGCCGCGAAGCGCCTCGACGCGGTCGCGGCCATGGGCTTCGACGTCGTCTACCTGCCCCCGATCCATCCCATCGGTGAAACGCACCGCAAGGGCCCGAACAACACGCTCACCGCGGCCCCGGGAGATCCCGGCTCGCCGTGGGCGATCGGCTCGGCCGCCGGCGGCCACGACGCCATTCACCCTGACCTTGGCACCTTCGACGATTTCGACGCCTTCGTGGCGCGGGCGGAGGAGCTGAACCTCGAGGTCGCGCTCGACTTCGCGCTCCAGGCCTCCCCGGACCACCCGTGGGTCACCGAGCACCCGGAGTGGTTTACGACGCGCGTCGACGGTTCGATCGCCTACGCGGAAAACCCTCCGAAGAAGTACCAGGACATCTACCCGATCAACTTCGACAACGATCCGGTGGGACTGCCTCAGGAAATCCTGCGGATCGTGCTGCTGTGGGTCGACCACGGCGTGAAGATCTTCCGCGTGGACAACCCGCACACGAAGCCGGTCCAGTTCTGGGAGTGGCTGATCGCGCAGGTCAACGCCAAGCACCCCGACGTGGTCTTCCTCGCCGAGGCCTTCACCCGCCCCGCGATGATGCACGCCCTGGGGCGTGCCGGGTTCCAGCAGTCCTACACCTACTTCACGTGGCGGAACACCAAGACGGAGATCGAGGAGTACTTCACGGAGGTCAGCAAGGTCTCGGCACCGTACTTCCGGCCGAACTTCTTCGTGAACACCCCGGACATCCTCACGGCGTTCCTGCAGTTCGGCGGCCCGGCGGCGTTCAAGATCCGCGCGGTACTTGCCTCGATGGCGAGCCCGCTGTGGGGCGTGTACTCCGGCTACGAACTGTTCGAGCACGTCGCCCGCCCGGGCGCCGAGGAGTACATCGACAACGAGAAGTTTGAATACCGTCCGCGCGACTACGCTGCGGCCGAGGCCGAGGGGCGTTCCCTGGCCCCGTACCTCACGCGGCTCAACGCGATCCGTCGGGCGCACCCGGCCCTCGGGGACCTCGAGAACCTCACGGTGCACTCGAGCACCGACTCCGCGACCGTCGTGTTCTCCAAGCACAAGGAGACCGCGGACGGCAAGGACACGCTCATCATCGTGGTGAACGTCGATCCTCACAGCGCCCGCGAGAGCACTGTGTCCCTGGATCTCGACGCCCTGTCGATCGATCCGGGCGACCGAAACGAGGACGGCACGTTCCGCGTCGACGACCTCCTCACCGGTTCGAGCTGGAACTGGGGCGAACATAATTACGTCAGGCTGGACGCCCATGTGGAACCGGCACACATTCTCTATGTCAGGAGGAAGCACTAGTGCCCAACCCCTTCCAACTCAATGCACCCGGACTTGCGCACGACCCCCACTGGTACCGCAAGGCCGTCTTCTACGAAGTACTGGTGCGGGGATTCGCGGACGCCAACGGCGACGGGTCGGGTGACTTCTCCGGGCTGATCGACAAGCTCGACTACCTGCAGTGGCTCGGCGTGGACTGCCTTTGGCTGCCCCCGTTCTTCAAGTCGCCGCTGCGTGACGGCGGCTACGACATCGCCGACTACTACGACGTGCTTGATGAGTTCGGCACCATCAGCGACTTCAAGCGGCTGGTGGCCGAGGCTCACGCCCGCGGCGTGCGCGTCATCATCGACCTGCCCCTGAACCACACCTCGGACCAGCACCACTGGTTCCAGGAGTCGCGCCGCGACCCGGAGGGCCCCTACGGCGACTTCTACGTCTGGAGCGACACCGACGAGAAGTACCAGGACGCGCGCATCATCTTTGTCGACACCGAGGAGTCCAACTGGACCTTCGACCCGGTCCGCCGACAGTTCTTCTGGCACCGGTTCTTCAGCCACCAGCCGGACCTCAACTTCGAAAACCCGAAGGTTATCGAGGCAATCTTCAATGTGGTGCGGTTCTGGCTCGATCAGGGCATCGACGGGTTCCGCGCGGACGCCATCCCCTACCTCTTCGAGGAGGAGGGCACCAACTGCGAGAACCTTCCCAAGACGCACGAGTTCCTCAAGGACCTGCGCGCGATGGTCGATGAGAACTACCCGGGCCGCGTCATCATCGCCGAGGCGAACCAGATGCCGGAGGAGGTCGTCGAATACTTCGGGGACGAGACCGGCGCGGAGTGCCACATGGCCTTCCACTTCCCGATCATGCCGCGGCTTTTCTACGCCCTGCGCGACCAGAAGGCCGCCCCTATTATCGAGACGATGAAGGAGACGCCGGCGATCCCCGGCGGAGCCCAGTGGGGAACCTTCCTGCGCAACCACGACGAGCTCACGCTTGAAATGGTCACCAACGAGGAACGCGAGGCGATGCTCGGCTGGTACGCCCCGGACTCCCGGATGCGCGCCAACGTCGGCATCCGCCGCCGCCTGTCGCCGCTGCTCGACAACTCCCGGTCCGAGGTGGAGCTGATCCACGCCCTGCTGCTGTCCCTGCCGGGCAGCCCGTTCCTGTACTACGGGGACGAGATCGGCATGGGCGACAACATCTGGCTCGAGGACCGGGATGCCTCCCGCACCCCGATGCAGTGGAACCCCGACCGCAATGCCGGCTTCTCCACCGCCGACCCGGGCAAGCTGTACCTGCCCGTGGTGCAGTCACTGGTGTACCACTACAACCACGTCAACGTTGAGGCGCAGCTGGCCACCTCAAGTTCGCTGCTTCACTGGATGCGCCAGATGCTGGCCGTGCGCCGTGCCCACCCGGCCTTCGGCCTGGGGGACTACCGCAACGTGCCGACCGAGGCGGATTCGGTCCTCGCCTTCGTCCGCGAGATTCACGAGGGCAACTCGGAAGGCGAGCGTCCCGAAGTGGTGCTCTGCATCTTCAACCTTTCCCAGCACCCCGTCGCAGCCAACCTGCACCTCCCCGAATTCGCCGGGAGGGGCCTGCGCGACCTCTTCGGCGGAATGCCCTTCCCGGCCTTTGCGGAGGATGGCAACATCACCCTGACCCTTGGAAGCCATGCCTTCTACTGGCTCCGGCTGCGTTCGGCCAGCTCGAACAGTGCATCGCCCCACACGGAGGCGCTGCCCGTCATACCTATCCCGGAGGCTATTAAGTAATGGGAACCCACACACCGTTTCTTCCTGAAATCCTTACCGAGTGGCTCCCGGCACAGCGCTGGTTCCCGGCCCGCGGCAAGGACATCTCGCTCACCGTTGTCGGTGGGACGGTCCTGGACGACCCCACCGGCCAGGCCGCCCTCGAGGTAAATTTCCTCGCCGTCGGCTCCGGCCGTCGCACCGACGTCGTCCACGTCCCCCTCAGCTACCGGGCGGAGCCCCTTCCGGAGGCGGCCTCCGCGCTCGTCGGGCAGGTCGACCACCCTGAACTCGGCAGGCGCTGGGTCTACGATGCCACCCACGACCCGGCGTTCGTTGACGCCTGGATCGAACTGATGAGCGTCTCGGGCGCCAGTGCCGACGGACGCGTGAAGGGCCTGGCCCTCGACAACCTGCCGACGCCCACCCCCAAGCAGCCGATCAAGGTGCTGAAGGGCGAGCAGTCAAACACGTCGGTCGTCGTCGGTTCCGGACCGTCCTCAATGATCGTGAAGTTCTTCCGCGTGCTCGCCGCGGGGAAGAGCCCCGACGTCGACATCTGCGCGGGGCTGACGGCCGAAGGTTCAACCGATGTTCCCGCCACCTTCGGCTGGGTCACCGGCGAATGGCAACTGCCGAACACCGAGCCCGGAAATCACGTCACCGGCCACCTGAGCGTGCTGCGCGATTTCATCGAGGGCAGCACTGACGCCTGGCGCGTCGCCTCGCTGGCCGCCTCGGCGGGAACCGACTTCAGCGCTGAGGCCCGCGAACTCGGTGCCCTCGTGGCGCGGATTCACCGGCAGCTCGAGAGCGCGTTTGGCAGCAGCCAGGCCACCGCCGCAGAGCAGGAGGCGTTCAAGGACGCACTCACGCGGCGCATTGAGTGGGCCTGGGCCGAGGCAGGCACCGCCGTCGGGCCGCTGAACGAGGAGATCGAGGCCGTCCTCGCCCAGGTGCGCGCTCTCGACGCGCTGCCCGCCCTCCAGCGGATCCATGCCGACCTCCACCTCGGGCAGATTCTGCGGGCTCCGGACGGATCATGGCTCATGCTCGACTTCGAAGGCGAACCGCTGCGTCCCACCGCCGAGCGGAGCGTCCCCGATGTGCCGCAGCGCGACGTCGTGGGAATGGTCCGGTCGCTCGAATACGCTGCCGCGACCCGCGGCGCATCGCCGGAAGGTTCCCCGGAGGCACTCGCCGGCGAGCAGTGGGCCGCCGCGGCGACCTCGGCGTTCCTTGCTGGATATGCCTCCGAGGCGGGCCGCGAGGTCGACCCTGCTTCGCCGCTGTTCCGGGCACTTTGGCTCGACAAGGCCCTCTACGAGGTGGTCTACGAACTTCGTAACCGGCCCGAGTGGGTTGAAATGCCGGCACGCGACGTCCGCCACGCACTGACCGGCCAGTCTTTGGCGGCACCCGTGGGCGCCATGGCCGGCGCAGTGTCAGGTGGTTCCCCGGGGGCCGCGGCCGAGCCCCCTGCCGCACCGCCCGCTCCCACCGGAGCCGGATCGAATGTCGGCTCCACTACGGGCCAGGTTTCCCCTCCTGCGGCGGCGCCGTCGGTTGCCGGAGGTACAGCATCCGGCACGCCGAAGAGCACCCCTGCGCGTTCCGGTCCGCCGGCGGACCCCACGCCCATCCCCGTGCCGCAGGATGTCCTGCAGCAGGTTTCGGAGGGCACCCACCACCAGCCGCACGCGGTGCTCGGTGCGCACCTCGACGATTCCGGGACTGTCACCATCCGCACCCTGCGCCGGCTGGCGCGTTCCGTCGTCGTCGTGACCGGCAGCGGGCGGACTGAACTCACGCACGAACACAATGGCATCTGGGTCGGGACCGTCGCCGCGGAAACTCCGGGCCACGTCCCGGATTACCGGCTCGAGGTCGCCTACGGCGGCGAACCGCAGCTGGTGGATGACCCCTACCGGTTCCTCCCGACCCTCGGCGAGATCGACATGCACCTCATTGCCGAGGGCAGGCACGAAACCCTGTGGACTGCGCTCGGCGCCCACGTGCGGCACTACTCCTCGGTGCTCGGAGCGATCGACGGGGTCTCCTTCGCCGTCTGGGCGCCCAGCGCCCGGGCCGTGCGGGTCAAGGCCGACTTCAACGGCTGGGACGGCAGCATCAACGCCATGCGCGCACTCGGCAGCTCGGGGGTGTGGGAAATCTTCATCCCGGGTGCCCAGGCCGGTGCCGTCTACAAGTACGAGATCCTCGGCAGCGACGGGCACTGGCGGGAAAAGGCCGACCCGATGGCCCGCGGCACCGAGGTGCCGCCGCTGACCGGTTCGCGCGTCGTCGAGTCCCGCTACGCCTTCGAAGACGACGCCTGGATGACCGAACGCGCCTCAAAGGACCCGCACAACGGGCCGATGAGCGTCTATGAAGTGCACCTCGCCTCCTGGCGCGTCGGACTGAGCTACCGCGACCTCGCGGAGCAGCTCGTCGAGTACGTCACCTGGCAGGGATTCACGCACGTCGAGTTCATGCCCGTCGCGGAGCACCCGTTCGGCGGTTCGTGGGGCTACCAGGTCACGTCGTACTTCGCGCCGACGTCCCGGTTCGGGCACCCGGACGACTTCAAGTACCTCGTCGACAAGCTCCACCAGGCCGGCATCGGCGTCATCATGGATTGGGTTCCGGCCCACTTCCCGAAGGACGAGTGGGCGCTGGCCAAGTTCGACGGCGGAACGCTCTACGAACACGGCGATCCCCTGCTGGGCGAGCACATGGACTGGGGAACGCTGATCTTCGACTTCGGACGCCGGGAAGTGCGCAACTTCCTCGTCGCCAATGCCCTGTACTGGCTCGAAGAGTTCCACATCGACGGGCTGCGGGTCGACGCCGTGGCTTCGATGCTCTACCTCGACTACTCGCGTCAGGAAGGCCAGTGGCGGCCCAACCGCCTCGGCGGCCGGGAGAACCTCGAGGCCATCTCCTTCCTCCAGGAAGTCACCGCCACCGCGTACAAGCGGGCACCGGGCATCGTTATGATCGCCGAGGAGTCCACGGCCTTCCCGGGCGTCACCCGGCCCACGAGTGCCGGCGGCCTGGGCTTTGGGCTGAAGTGGAACATGGGCTGGATGCACGACACCCTCCAGTACATGGCGGAGGATCCGGTCAACCGGTCCTACCACCACGGCAAGGCAACGTTCTCCATGGTGTACGCGTACACCGAGAACTTCCTCCTCCCCATCAGCCATGACGAAGTAGTGCACGGCAAGGGCTCCCTCCTGCGGAAGATGCCGGGGGACCGCTGGCAGCAGCTGGCCAATGTGCGCGCCTACCTTGCCTTCCAGTGGGCCCACCCGGGCAAGCAGCTGATCTTCATGGGCTCGGAGTTCGCCCAGGAGTCGGAATGGGCGGAGCAGCACGGCCTCGACTGGTGGCTGTGTGACACCCCGCCGCACCGCGGTGTGCAGGAACTCGTGCGCTCGCTCAACACGGTGTACCGGGAGACCCCGGCGCTGTACGCGCGGGACAACGAACCGGCGGGCTTCCAGTGGATCGATGAGAACGACGGCGGACGCAACTCGCTCTCCTTCATCCGGTGGGACCACCAGGGCAACCCGCTCGTCTGCATCGCCAACTTCGCCGGCGGCCCGCACGAGGGCTTCCGCGTCGGACTGCCTTGGGCGGGGGAGTGGACCGAGGTCCTCAACACCGACGCAGAGCAGTTCGGCGGATCCGGTGTCGAGAACGGCGCCATCACTGCCATCGAGGGTGGGCACAACGGCCAGCCCGCGCACGCGGATCTGCGCGTTCCCCCCTTGGGTGTGCTGTACCTGGCACCCAAGACCGCCAAGGCGTAACTGCTCATCCAGCCTCCGCCGGACCTCCCCGAGGTCCGGCGGAGGTTTACATTCAGCCCTCAAGGGTGCTAGTGTTTATATCCGCGCTGATCGAAGTTCTCGGTCGGATGGCGACCACAAGAACGGTTGGGAACGGGATCTGTCGATCCCAGAATCCAGCCGGATGGGGGTCCAGCTGGAAACAGCCGGAACGGTGGAAACCAGCCGATTTGCGGGGATGGGCTGGTGCGGGTAGGCTTGTAAAGTTGCTCCGGAGCGATGAGGTCCTGGTTTTTCAGGGTTTTTGGTGCCGGTAGTGCCTGTTGTTTGAGAACTCAATAGTGTGCCAAGTTTGTTGATACCGATTGTTTTTTGATTGGTTGAATTGGCTGGTCTGC
>QZVU01000029.1 GCA_003602285.1 Arthrobacter frigidicola | reverse complement strand
GGGAAATTCATGAGTATAGCGAGTTCATCAGCATCCTTGCCCATGCGGGAGAGGAAGACCATATATATATCCAACTCTCATCACCTGGCGGAAGCCTGGAGACTTGCGACTATCTCTGCCGCCGAATGGACGAATGCGAAGCTCACATCACTGTAGAGATCGGTTTAACTTGCGCCTTCACCGCTTCTGCTATAGCCCTTCAAGCCGATGATTGGGTGATCTATGACAGCAGCAGCATGATCATTCACTCCACTTCCTATTCTATGGGGCACGGGAAGGAGTCTGATATCCGGTCGACGATGGAGTACATGGAGCGAGTAAATCGGGAATGGATTGAACGGACATACAGCGGCTTTCTCTGCGAAGACGAAATGTACGACGCCCTAGCTTACGGTACAGAAATTTATCTCTATGCAGATGATTTGCGAGAGCGCATGCCGCTATTCCAGGAGCACCGTGAACAATGTAGAGCCCGACAGATCGAAGAAATCATGCGCCACTGGGACCAGCAAAAAGTAGCATAGTGAATCGCCCCTGCTTTCCTAGACACTCTCCAAGCTCAGGAAATAGCGTTTCTCATACTCTACTGGAGACAGCTGCATAGCACTGCTGTGTCGACGCTTAGGGTTATAGAACATCTCGATGTAATCGAAAATATCACTTCGGGCTTCGTCACGCGTTGCGTAGATCTTTCGTCGGATTCGCTCCCGCTTCAAAAGCTGGAAAAAGCTCTCCGCTACGGCATTGTCGTGGCAGTTTCCCCGTCGGCTCATGCTGCTGATCACATTATTGGCCTTCAGGAAGCTTTGCCAATCTGAGCTACTGAACTGACTGCCTTGGTCTGAGTGAATCATCACTTGCTGCTGTGGCTTGCGTCGCCACACGGCCATCAGCATGGCGTCGATGGCCAGGTCGCTGCTCATTCTGGGCTTCATTGACCAACCAATGACTTGGCGGGAGAACAGATCCAGCACTACCGCCAGGTACAGCCACCCTTCATAGGTGCGGATGTAGGTGATATCGGTCACCCAGACTTTATTCGGCTCACTGACCTTGAACTGCCGGGCCAGATGGTTGGGGGATGCCACTGTTGGTTTTCCGCCATAAAACCCAGTACGACGGCGATAGCCCGTTTGCGAACGCAGCCCCTCTGCCTGCATCAAGCGACCGACTCGATTTCGCCCACAGATCTCTCCTAGCTCTCGCAGGTCATCGTGAATCTTGCGATAGCCATACACGCCGCCGCTTTCTAACCAGGCCTGCTTGATCAAGCCAAGCAGGCGCTGATCTTCTTTGGCTCGGGCAGATTGAGGTTCGGCCAACCAAGCGTAGTAGCCGCTGGGATGCACCTTGAGGGTTTGGCAAAGGCGCCGCACCGGGTAATGCGTCGAGTGCTTTTTGATGAAGGCGTACTTCAGTTGCACTCCTTGGCAAAGTACGCGGCGGCCTTTTTTAAGATGTCTCGCTCTTCAGTCACGCGCTTGAGTTCTGCGCGAAGCTTGCGCAGTTCGGCTTGCTGCTCATCGTCTTGCTGACGCTGCTCTTGGGGTTTGCTGTAGAGCTTGATCCAGGCGTAGAGGCTGTGAACAGACATGCCCAGGCGCTGGGCAACATCGGCGACAGGATTGCCTTTCTCGGTCACTTGCTTGACCGCTTCGATCTTGAATTCTTCGGGGTAACGCTGACGACTCATGGCACCTCCTATTTGGGCCTCATTATGAGGCTTGGAGGTGTCTACGAAACCAGGGGCGATTCATAGAGTCATTAGATCAGCTCAACCCCACCTACTACGAGCACGACGGAACCCAAGTCTCCGTGCCCTCTGCTGACAGAACAAACCTGAGCATCCCACTAGAGGAGACAACTATGACTTAGACGCCACATAAACAAGCACTGATCTCGCCCAGTACTGAATCAATGCGCGAGACACATCATAATTTTGCCCACTTTAATCGCTTCAAAGTCGTAGCGACGGGCAGCTACACACCAAATTCGAGATACAAAGTTACTATATGGAAATTCAAACCATGCATACAATC
>QZVU01000028.1:616-2161 GCA_003602285.1 Arthrobacter frigidicola | reverse complement strand
CGGCACGGCGCTGTTGTGGCGGCGTTTGCCATTGACCAGTACCAAGGTGTAGGCCGGGCCCAGGCCGCGATTGCTCAGCGGCCGCACGCCAGACTGGAAGCCGGCGATGTTGGTGCCGAAGTTGAACGAGGGCAGCAGTTTGGAAATGGCCTCGGACAGCTCGGCGCGGCCGGTGCGCAGCAACTGTTCGTTGCTGATCACGTCGATGGGTGCCGGGCTGTCGGCGACGGTGCGCTGGTTGCCACGCATGCCAGTGGAGATCACCGTGACAGTGTCCAGGCGTTGGTCTTCGGTGGTTGCAGCAGCGTCGGCGAACGGGGTGAGCAGGCAGGCCAGGGGCAGGGCGAAAAGCGGTGTTCTAGACATCATGTCCTCGGAATACGGTGGAGCACGCAGGCGAATAGGCGCCAGGCCCTGACAGGGCTGGCGTAAGGTGTTTGGGAAGTGTTTTCCAGCACCGGCCTCTTCGCGTCGAACCGCCGCGAAGAGGCCGGTGCTGCGAGTCGAGATCTAGGCTGTGCGCGCGGTGCGCCCAGCCTCACATTGTTCAACCAGAGCACGAATCCGCGGGATCAGGTCCTGGCCGTATTCCACCGCATCGCGCAGCTGGTCAAAGCCGCGGAACAGGAAGGTAGTCACCCCCAGTTCGTAGTAGGCCAACGCCGCCTCGGCCACCTGGTCCGCAGTCCCTACCAGCGAAGTGGAATTACCTGCACCGCCGCCCAACGCAGCAATCTCGGTCCACAGCCGGGTGTCATGCACCTTGCGCTGGCTGGCCAGCTGCACCAGGCGTTCGGAGCCGGCGTTGCTCTTGCCGAAGTTTTTCTCGCGGCGATTGCCCTGGCGGATACCGATGCGCGCTTGGGCATCGGCCAGAATACGTTCGGCGCGGGCCCAGGCTTCTGCCTCGGTACCGCCCAGAATCGGTCGCAACGATAGGCTGAAGCGGATGTGCTTCTCGCGCCCGTAGCGGGCGGCGGCCTTGCGCACCTTGGCGATGCGCTCGCGCACCTGCTCCAGCGGTTCGCCCCACATCATGTAGACGTCGGCGTGCTTGGCGGCCACTTCGACCGCGGCGTCTGACGCACCGGAGAAGTAGATGGGCAAATGCTGTACCGGTTTGACCAAGGTCAGGTTGTCTTCAACGCGGTAGTGGATGCCCTGGTGGTCGAAAGGCTCCTGGCGGGTCCAGGTGTCGCGCAGTACCTGCAGGTATTCATCCGTGCGGGCATAACGGGCATCCTTGTCGAGGAAGTCGCCATCGCGCTGCAGGTCGCCGCTGTCGCCCCCGGTGATGACATTGATCGAGGCTCGGCCACGGCTCAGCTGGTCGAGGGTGGCGAACTGGCGGGCAGCGAAGGTTGGCGCCTGGAAGCCCGGGCGGTGGGCGACCAGCAGGCCGATGCGCTCGGTCAGTGCTGCCACGTAGCTGGCCAGGATCATAGAGTCCGGCGAACTGGTGTTGACCGCCAGCAATGCCTTGTCGAAGCCGCCATATTCCTGGGCCTGGGAGAAGGCCTTGATGAACGCCAGATCAACCAGCGG
>QZVU01000028.1:244-606 GCA_003602285.1 Arthrobacter frigidicola | reverse complement strand
CGGGCCACGGGGTGCCTGGGATTCGCTGCTTTCCTGCGGGCCGATGAGGCCGATGAACTCGAGGCTCATGAAACAAAACTCCTTGTCTGGGGGGGCTCAGGCAAGCGCTGCCTGGTTGCGGCGCAGGGTGTTGCGGTTTTCTGGCACGTCGAGGCCAAAATGGCTGCGCAGGGTTGTACCGCTGTACTCACGGCGAACCAGGCCACGGGCTTGCAGCAGCGGCACCACGTGTTCGGTGAAGTACTGCAGGCCGTCAGGTAGCAATGAGTTGATGATGAAGCCGTCGGCAGCCCCGTTTTCAAACCAGTGCTGCAAGGCATCGGCAACCTGCTCCGGGGTGCCGACGAAGTCCCTGCGCGGGC
>QZVU01000028.1:0-233 GCA_003602285.1 Arthrobacter frigidicola | reverse complement strand
AGGTGCCTTTGTGGCTGTCGTTGCCCAGGGTGCCGAGATCGGGGAAGGGCGCATCCAGATCATGTTGGCTGAAGTCGTAGTCGTTGAAGGGGCGGCCCAGGGCAACCAGGGCATCTTCGATGCTCACCAGGTCGACGGCCTGCTGGTAGCGCTGCTCGACCTCCTCGACATTGCGGCCGACGATGGGGCGGATGCCGGGCAGGATGAACAGTGCGTCCGGGGCGCGGCCATGG
>QZVU01000027.1 GCA_003602285.1 Arthrobacter frigidicola | reverse complement strand
CAAGCTGACCAGTTGGTCGCTTTCGTTGAAGAAGATGCTCATGCGCTCTTGCTGGCGTTTACCACCACCCGGCTGCAGGCTGTACAGGTAATCCCAACGGTTGGTGTGGAAGGTGTCCTGAATCAGCGGGTTGCCCATGATAAACCTTACTTGCCGGCGGGTCATTCCCGGGCGTAATTGGTCTATCATGTCCTGCGTGACGACATTGCCCTGCTGGATGTCGATTTTGTAAACCCCGGGAAACGAGCAACCGGCGAGTGCGAGCAGTCCCACTAGGGTGAGGCTGGTTAGCAAGAGCTTGGTGTTTTGCATCGGTGGGCGACTTCCACTATCTTGGCTGGACAACGTAAACCCCGATCATACCCGTATTAAGAGAAGCTGCGAAGCAGCATCGGCGAGAAAGCTGACCATGGTTGAAAATAGCGAATTGCGCAAAGCCGGTCTCAAGGTGACCCTGCCTCGAGTCAAGATCCTTCAGATGCTCGATTCCACCGAGCAGCGTCACATGAGTGCCGAGGATGTTTACAAGGCACTGATGGAAGCAGGCGAGGACGTAGGCCTGGCCACCGTCTATCGCGTACTGACCCAGTTCGAAGCGGCGGGGCTGGTGGTTCGCCACAACTTCGACGGCGGCCATGCAGTGTTCGAGCTGGCCGATGGCGGTCACCACGACCATATGGTGAACGTGGATACCAGTGAAGTCATCGAGTTCATGGATGCCGAAATCGAGAAGCGCCAGCGCGAAATCGTAGCCGAGCATGGCTTTGAGCTGGTGGACCACAATCTGGTCCTGTATGTGCGTAAGAAGAAGTAACGGTTTTTATCGTTATGAATGACAAAGGCGACCTTCGGGTCGCCTTTGTGCTTTCTGCTTCGGGCAGATTAATTTGCTTGCCGGCGATAGGGCCAGTACAGGTAGCATCAGGCCTTGCCAGAAACCACCATCTTGCGCGCATGCGCCAGGGATTCCTTGGTCAGGTCAATGCCGCCCAGCATTCGCGCCACTTCCTCGACCCGCTCACGCTTGCCCAGGCTGGCCACGGCGGTGTGGGTGGTGTCGCTGTTGCGCACCTTGTGCACAAACAGGTGGTGATGCCCTTGCGCGGCGACCTGTGGCAAGTGGGTCACGGTCAGTACCTGGCCGCGCTCGCCCAGGCGGCGCAACAACTGGCCGACAATTTCGGCCGTAGGGCCGCCGATGCCCACGTCGACTTCGTCGAACACCAGGGTAGGTATGCGTGATGTCTGCGCGGTAATCACCTGGATCGCCAGGCTGATACGCGACAGTTCGCCACCTGAGGCCACCTTTGCCAGGCCCTTGAGCGGTTGGCCGGGGTTGGCGCTGACCAGCAGTTCGATCTGCTCCAGGCCATGCGGTGACAGGTCTGCGCCCTCGGTGGGAGTGAGCTCGATACGGAACCGCCCGCCGGGCATGCCCAGGCGCTGGATTTCCTGCTCGACGGCGCCCGCCAGTTGCTGCGCGGCTTGCTGGCGCAGGGCGCTGAGCTCGCGAGCCCGCTCTTTATAGTGGTGTGCGAAAGCGGCCAGTTCTTCGCCTAGGCGCTCGATCGACTCATCACTGGCGTTCAGGCCTTCGATCTCTTCCATCAACTGTTGTTGCAGGTGAGGCAGTTCAGTGGGGTGCACGCGGTGTTTGCGTGCCAGCGTATAAATGGTGTCCAGGCGCTCTTCCAGTGCTTGCAAGCGCATCGGGTCGGCGTCGAAATTGTCGAGGAAGCGATTGAGTTCGCCCACGGCTTCCTCGACCTGAATCTGTGCGCTGGCGATCAGGTTGGCTGCTTCGCTGAGTGCCTTGGGCGAGTGGGTAGCGGCACCCAGGCGGTTCAGGCTGGAGGTGAGGGCGCTGAGCACGTTGCCCGAATCGCTTTCACTGCACTGGTCGATCACCTGGCGACAAATGCCGAACAGGGCTTCGGCGCTGGTCAGGTTCTTGTGTTCCTGTTCCAGTTGCTCCAGTTCGTGCTCACCCAGGCCAAGGTTGTCCAGCTCTTCCAGCTGGTAGCTGAGCAGTTGATGGCGGGCACGCTGCTCGTCACCCGAATTGGACAGCCGCTCCAGCTCTAGGCGGGTCTGGTTCCAGCGCTTGGCGGCCAGGTGCACCTGGCGGGCCAGGTCGACGGCGCCGGCGTACTCGTCGAGCAG
>QZVU01000026.1 GCA_003602285.1 Arthrobacter frigidicola | reverse complement strand
TCGACGCACAAACACATGAAGCGTCCTGACTACGACGCCACGCTGCTCCAGGCCAACAGGAACGACAAGTCGTGATTCCATACGTACAGAACTGTAGATAGAAGACCCAACCACAGTATCGGCCACGAAATGAGGGCTATCCGCCAGTCTGCCCTCGATGGCCAGCAGTGCAAGATAATGGGACCTGCGAGTGTCCACCAGGCCAGGTCCTCAAAAGCCAGTCCTCCTACCTGATTGGTGCGCCATGAGGCGAGCGCATAAAGGGCTGGCAAAGCTAACAAGGGGGCAAGAGCGGTTGCCCAAGCATTCGCCCAGGTCAGGCGCTCGAACTCCACTGACCCAAGGATAATTTGATTTCCTTCTCGCCGAGGTATCAGGGTCATTCCAACGGGCCTCGCCCTTGTTAGGTAACCAACTACGAAATGGGAGAGTTCGTGGCTCAAAACGCCAACCGACCTGAGCAGTGATGCTGCAAGGGATCGAGGTGGCAGCACTCGGACAAGCATTGGCGCCAGGTAACCCACAGGGTTCGCCAGTACAAAATTCTCAAGGGCATTGTATCGCTCCATAACCATCCATCATCCCTCGCGCCAATTAATCCCAGAATTCACGCTTCCAATACTGACAGTATTGTGTTTATGTGTCATGTGTTGATGACCTACGCAACCATGTGTCATGCGATTGGCGCTTCTAAATCTCGACAATGCTCAGGCCGATCTGACATTGAATCAAGTGCGGTTCACGGAGAGGCCAAGCAGTCTCAACGGGCCGTGGGGCAGTGGCTTGATACGGCATGGCCTGTAGAACCGCATTGTCACAATCATGCTGGAAAGGAAGTCCTCGCCATCCAGCATCCGATAGCAAGGAGAATGGAATGAAAATAGGCAAACAACGGGCGCTAACTCTAGCGGGGTTATTGGCCACAGCCGTAGGTGCTTTAGCCGACCCGCACTCTGAAGGGATCGAACTTGGAAAATCAACTTTAGGCAAACTATCTTCTAATGTAACTTCAGCCAACGCTAAATCGATGCCATTTTACACTGACACACCATCACAATCATCTCAATTTGGTAGCAGTTCGCTTTTCACTGTTGGCACAAGCCGAATCAATAGTTGTAAAACTGAACCTGACGGCCCTGATGCGATCTCGAATCAAGAGTGTGATGCAGTAAACTTTCTAGCAAAGAACCCATACGAACGCGTTAAAGTTGATGTTGACGAGAATGATCCGATAATCAGTGGCATTGGCGAAATCATCAATAATGCAAAACCCGATGAGATCACTGAGAACTGCGGCACGAAGACGACAACTACGCCAGACATTTACTCAACAGAAGTGTGCAACGAGTACAACCTCAGCGATCAAAAAACCTGCTCAATGGGCCAGGTTGTGGACGTTGACACAAAGGCCAACTTCCAATGCAATGTTACTCAGAACGCACTAGAGACGGTATCGTGCGACAAGTACCTAGTGCTGTCCTGCCAACCTCCCATCGCAGGCTGCACAGGATCAGGCATCGCCGTAAACTCCGCAACGATCAGTAATGGCGCGTATCAGTTTACCCTGGTCGGCTCAGCCCTGACGATCGTCAACAACGTCACGGCCATCAATGAAGTGACAGAAGCAGATTTTCACTTTTCCATCGCAGGGCTCGATCGTGTCGATGAGTTCTTTATCAATGCCATACACTCCGATAACTATGTAGGCATTGCAGTCAATGGCACGTTCATTGGAGTACACGGCCGTGCATTTGGAGGCTGGAACGCGAATGCGACTAAGCTGGTTCAAGACACTAACTACAGCCCACCTCATGCTCGGTGGAGTGACAGTCCCGCCGACCACTACAAAGCCGAGACTGGCAATAATCTTAAAACAAGCGAGCATATCGACTTGATTCCATATTTGCGAGAAGGCTCTAACGTGATAAATATCAAAGTCCTCAATGGTAAGGGCCCAGGATATGGGATGGTTTATATCACAGCGCACCAACAGTGCCCGCCAGAATGCGAGGAAACTTGGGTTGATCAGTGCTCATCATATGATCAACGTTCGCAATAAACCCTCACCACTTAGCTATCCCCACGTATCGGCGCATGTAACCCGAGCAAACGCATGCTTATGAACCAGAAGCCCGCAGCTAATCTGAACTGGGGGCTTATTTGAGCGCAAC
>QZVU01000025.1 GCA_003602285.1 Arthrobacter frigidicola | reverse complement strand
CGGATCGACACGATCGAGTCGCCACCAAGCTCGAAGAAGTTGTCGTGAATACCTACCTGTTCCCGCTGCAAGACTTCCTGCCAGATCAGCGCCAGGGCACTTTCGACTTCGTTGCTCGGGGCGCTGTATTGCTGCACGTTGGCCTTGAGCTCGGGCATCGGCAGGCGCTTGCGGTCCAGCTTGCCGTTGGCCGTTACCGGCAGGCGCTCAAGGAACAGCAGGTGGGTCGGGACCATGTAGTCGGCCAGCCCGTGCCTGAGGTGCTCGCGCAGTTCGCTGCGCAGTGCGTTCTGCTGCTGCGGGTCGGCCGGTGCTTCGCCGACCACCACCAGGTAGCCGGCCAGTTGCTTGCCACCCGGCCCGTCGATGTCCAGCACCACCGCCTCGCGCACGCTCGGGTGCTCGAGCAGGCGTGTCTCGATCTCGCCCAGTTCGATGCGCAGGCCGCGGATTTTCACCTGGTGGTCGAGACGGCCCTTGTACTCGATCACCCCGTCCGCCCGATAACGCGCCAGGTCACCGGTGCGGTACAGGCGACCGCCGCCCTGGGCCGTGCTGTCGAAAGGGTCCGGGACGAAGCGTTCCGCCGTCAGCGCCGGGCGCCGGTGATAACCGCGGGCCAGGCCGACGCCGCCCAGGTACAGCTCACCGGCAGCTCGTGGGGCGACACTCTGCAAACCGGCGCCGAGGATGTGCGTCTTCAGGTTGTCGATCGGGCGGCCGATCGGCACGCCGCTGTCGCTGCCTGGGCGGCAGGTCCAGTGGGTGACGTCGATGGCCGCTTCGGTCGGGCCGTAGAGGTTGTACAACTGGGCGCCGGGCAACCTTGCCAGGGTCTGTTGCGCCAGCTCTGCGGGCAAGGCTTCGCCGCTGCACACCACGCGCTTGAGGCCGCTGCAGCGCTCGACCTCGGCGCTGCCCATGAAGGCCTGCAGCATCGAAGGCACGAAGTGCAGCGTGGTCACCGCGTGCTGCCTGATCACCTCGACCAGGCGCTGCGGATCACGGTGTTCGCCCGGTTGTGCCACCGCCAGGCGAGCGCCGACAAGCAGTGGCCAGAAGAACTCCCAGACCGAGACGTCGAAACTGAACGGGGTCTTCTGCAACACGGTATCGCCGGCGTCCAGGCCATAGGCCTTCTGCATCCAGCACAGGCGGTTGACCAGCGCCCGATGGCTGTTGCCCGCGCCCTTGGGGCGGCCGGTGGAGCCGGAGGTGTAGATCACGTAGGCCAGGTTGTCCGGGCAGGTTTGGTGAACCAGGTCGGCCTCACTGTAGCCCGCCAGCGGCTCAAGCAGCAGCGGCTGCACACCCTCGGGCACCGGCAACTGCGCCAGCAGGTGGGCTTGCGTCAACAGCAGGCCGATGCCGCTGTCCTGCATCATGTAGGCCAGGCGCTCGGCGGGGTATTCCGGGTCCAGCGGCACATAGGCGCCACCGGCCTTGAGAATGCCCAGCAGGCCGATGACCATGTCCACGCTGCGCTCGGCGGCAATGCCCACCAGCACGTCCGGCCCCACGCCCTGCTCGCGCAGCTTGTGCGCCAGCTGGTTGGCGCGCCGGTTCAGCTGGCCATAGCTCAGGGCCTGATCGGCAAATACCAGCGCCGGGGCATCCGGGGTGGCGGTGACCTGGGCTTCGATCAGTTGCTGCAGGCACTGCTCGACCGGGTAATCGGCCTGGGTGCGGTTCCAGTCGTGGAGCACCTGTTGTTGCTGGGTGGCATTCAGCAGTGGCAGCTCGGCGATGCGCTGCTGCGGCTGCGCGACGATGGCGGCCCGCAGGCCCTGCCAGTGTCCGGCGAGCTGGGCGATGGTGGCTTCGTCGAACAGCGCGGTGGCGTAGGTCAGGAACGCACCGATGCCGTGCTCATGCTCGAGCGTGTTCAAGGCCAGGTCGAACTGGGTGGTATGGATTTCCCAGTCGAGCGCCTCCAGGGTCAGGCCTGGCAGATGCCGTGCTTGGCCACGCCCCTCGCTGGCGTGGTTGTGCATCACCTGGAACAACGGGCTATGACTGAGGCTGCGCTCTGGCTGCAGGGCTTCGACCAGTTGCTCGAACGGCAGGTCCTGATGCGCCTGTGCGCCGAGCCCGGCCTGGTGCACCTGCTCGACCAGCGCATCGAAGGTGGTGGTCAGGTCGAATTCGGCCTTGAGCACCTGGGTGTTGACGAAGAAGCCGATG
>QZVU01000247.1 GCA_003602285.1 Arthrobacter frigidicola | reverse complement strand
TGGGCATCGGCCTGCTGCCTGGCCCGTTCGGAAAACGCGTAGATCTCCGCGTGCACGTAGGGTTGGTTGCGTATGTTTTCAGCCATGACTTCGCGCTTGACGATCTGCTCGGCCACCATCTGCGGGTAGAGCTTTTCGATCTCCAGGAACGACTGCGCGACCAGCAGCTTGCGCTCGTTGTCCACGCCGGGTTCCACGGTGCGTTCCAGCCACTTGGTCTTCACATCCTCGACAGCGGCGTTGCGCCAGGCGTTGAGCTCCTGGGTAATGCCGAGGGCGTCTTCGATGACGATGGCGGCGCCCCGGGGCTTGGTCTGGTTTATTAGCGGCGCCAGCGCTTGCCGTGAGGCGTGCGGCGAGACGATCTGGTCATTGTTGAACGGCTGCAGGTCCAGCAGCGCCTGCAGGTCTGTATCGTGCTGTGCCTTGAAGTCAGCCACCCAATTCAGCTGGTCATGCTTGAGCACGTGGGGCTGGGGTGGGGCGTCGGAGGGCTGGATGAAGCGGGCGATATCGATCGCAGGCAGGCTGCTGCGGTATTCGTCGTCAAGCAGGCGGTAATTGTCGAGCATGCGCGGGGTCAGCGGGGAGGGGCTGAACAATGGGCGCAGCTCCTGGATGTCGTCGAGGTCGTACAGGGTGATGGTCCAGCCGAAGCTGCGGATGATGTCATCCAGATTGCCAGTGAGGGGGGCGGGCGCCCACGGTGAGTCGGCGCTGATGTACAGCAGTGAGCCATTGGGCGCGACGCGGTACTGGCTGTGCCACTCGTAGGCAGGGGCGCTGTGGCGTTTGATCAGCAGGTAGAGAAAGCCCTCGCGCAGGGGGCGGATGGCGTAGCTGGAGTGGGTCAACTCGCCGACGTCCTGAAAGGGGCTGAGATAGCCCGGTAGTTTCGGCAGGCGGGCACGTTGTGCCGGGTTGCCGCCGATGGCGGCGTAGCGCAGGGGCAGCAGTTCGAAGCGGCGGGTGCAGTTGGCGACGGGGCTGTTGCGCAGGGC
>QZVU01000248.1 GCA_003602285.1 Arthrobacter frigidicola | reverse complement strand
CGCCCGGCTGGAAGGTGACGATGTTCACGTGCATGTCGTGGCGCATGTCGGCCATGTCGACAAAACGGGTGGTTTTCCAGCGGCCTTCGGTGCCCGGCATCTCGATGACGGTGGCGTTGTCGCGGTGGGTGACGAACGATTCTGGTACGTCCAGGCCCTCGACTTTCTGGTAGTGCTTGCGCAGCCAGTGGAAGGTGACGTTGGACTTGCTGTTGTTGCGCAGGCTCCACTCGGCGCCTGGCGCCAGGAAGGCATAGCCGCCGGGTACCAAGGTGTGGTGCTTGCCTTCCACGGTGATGTCCAGTTCGCCTTCGACGATGAACACCACGGCTTCGGCGTTAGCGTCCAGCTCGGGGCGCTCGCTGCCGCCTTCCGGGGCCAGCTCGACGATGTACTGCGAGAAGGTTTCGGCAAAACCGGTCAGCGGGCGGGCGATGACCCACATGCGCATCTTGTCCCAGAACGGCAGGTGGCTGGTGACGATGTCACGCATCACGCCCTTGGGGATGACGGCATAGGCTTCGGTGAACATGGCACGGTCAGTCAGCAGCTCGGTTTGAGCCGGGTGCCCACCGTGCGGGGCGAAGTACGAATGGTTCGACATGGACAATCTCGACTTGTTGTTCTCTCCCCATGCCGTGAACCGCACCGGCCGGTGCGGCGCAGGGGATGTGGCCACAGAATAGGGTCGAGCGCGTGCCATCCACAAATTAAATGTTGGAATACCCGGTATTTGATCGCTGAATGTCGACCTGGCGCCCGGCGTGGGCTTCCGGCAGTCGATCGCCTTGACCGAACAATTTTTGGCGCAAGGTCCCTTCGGTGTAACTCGAAGGGTAGCGGCCGCGTCGTTGCAGCTCGGGCACCAGCAACTCGACCACGTTGGCCAGGTCATCCGGCTGCACGGCGTAGGTCAGGTTGAAACCGTCGATGCCGGTCTGGTCCAGCCAGCTTTCCAGCTGGTCGGCCACCTCGCTGGCAGAACCTGCCAGTACCGGGCC
>QZVU01000246.1 GCA_003602285.1 Arthrobacter frigidicola | reverse complement strand
CGACCATCGAACCACTCACCCTTGATACCGGTCTCGTAGCTTTGCCCACGAATCGGCTCGACCTTGCTGCCACTGCTGGTTTCAGATGATTGCGGGGTGAAGATGTCGGTGTAGCTGGCATATACCGAGTAGTTGTCATTGAGGTCGTACACGGCGCCCAGGTAGGGGGTGACGATGCCGTTTTCTTCCTGGCTGCTGCGCTCGCCGGCCACGCTGCGGGTCACAGAAGAATAGTTGCTGGTGCGCAAGCCAACGATCACCGACAGCGGGTCGGTGATGCTCAGGCGGGTGGCGGCGTACATGCCCTGCAGGCGGGTGGTGGTCTTGCTGTGAAGGCCGGTGCCCGAGGCGATGAGGTCGTAGTCGTCATCCACGCCATTGTGCCAGTCCGTGACCGGGAAGCCGTTATTGGCGCGGAACTGGCAACCCAGTGCAGGTGCGCTGGCCATGCCATCGCCGACCATGGTGGGGCGACCAGCCGACGGTGCGGCTGTCGTTGTAGCCGACCATGGCCTGGTGGGTGCGGCCGAACAGCTGGAACGGGCCCGACAGGTCGATCTGCGCCGACTGCTGGGTGGTGTCGCTGGAGCTGTGCAAACCGTTCAGCACCGCGCCGCTGCCGTCCTGGTCCCAATAGCCGCCGTAGCTGCCGCGCCCAGCCGAGTTCACCTTGGCAAGGCCGCGGTGGTTCAAGGCTTCGGTAGTCGCCTGGGCGGCTTTCAGGTCCAAGGTCCAGTCGTTGTCGAAGCGGTGCTCAAGCGAGCCGAACGCCGTACGGGTGGTGTACTCGCCAAAGCTCCAGCTGGGCACCACGTTGGTGCTGCGCGGCAAGTCGGTCTTGCTGCCGTCGCGGTACCAGATCGGGATGTTCGCGCCCCAGCCGCCGCCCACCACCTTGTTGTATTCATACTGGTAACCGGCGCCCAGTGTGGTGGCGTCGTCCAGGTCGAACGCGAAATTGGCCAACGCGGCGCGAGAGCGCTCGGACTGGTTGTCGCGGAA
>QZVU01000245.1:339-1002 GCA_003602285.1 Arthrobacter frigidicola | reverse complement strand
CATCCTAGCCAAGGTCAGGTTGCAGATCCGCGTCACGCACCAGCCTTTCCAGTGCAACCAGGTCCGGCACCCGAGCCACCTGCTCGCCCACCTGCACCGCCGCCAGCTCCAGCCTGCCCAGCGCCACGTCCACGTAGTTCAGCTGGCTGTCGAGCTTGCACGAGCGCGGGATGTCTTGCAGCAACAGCGCCAGGTAGCGCAGGCCGGTATCACCCAGTGCGTTGAGCACGACTACCCGGGCCCGCTCACCGCACGGGGTTTCACCCCCACACGCCGCCTCGAAGCCGATCAGCGGCAGGCGCTGCTGCCGCCAGTCGATCCAGCCCAGGTGCCAGGCGGGGTCGCCGGGCTGGCACACCAGGTTGCGCTGCCCGCTCAACTCAGCCACCGCCACGTTGGGCAGCACCAGGGTGCGATCACCCAAAGGCAGCAACAGCCCGGTCAGGCTGCTGCGCTGGCCGGAAATCAGTTCAAGCATGGGGCTGGCTCCAATGGGCGATACTCTGCAACAGCAGCGACTCCTGGTACGGTTTGCCCAGGTATTCGTTGACGCCGATGGCCATGGCACGGTCGCGGTGCTTCTGCCCGGTGCGCGAGGTGATCATGATGATGGGCAGGTCTTTCAGCCGCTCGTCACGGCGAATGCGTGTGGCCACCTCGAAG
>QZVU01000245.1:0-329 GCA_003602285.1 Arthrobacter frigidicola | reverse complement strand
TCGCAGCCGTCCATGCGCGGCATTTCGATGTCCAGCAGCAACACGTCGGGGCGGTGGTCTTCCAGCAGGGCCATGGCATCAACCCCGTCCTTGGCCGTCAGCACGCTCATGCCGTGGCGTTCCAGCAGGCGGCTGGTGACTTTGCGCACGGTCACCGAGTCATCCACCACCATCACCAGCAACGCACGCCGCGGCGCCGGGCCGAGCAGTTGGCGCTGGGCTTCGCCACCGGGCAAACGTGACAGGCGCCGCTGCTGGCCGCGCAGCTGGCCGAGCAGGTCGAGAATCAGCACGACCCGCCCGTCACCCAGCAATGTCGCCCCCGATAA
>QZVU01000244.1 GCA_003602285.1 Arthrobacter frigidicola | reverse complement strand
CGGCGATGGCGTCGGTGCCATACAGGGCATCGTACAACGAGCCCCAACGGGCATTAGCGGCGTTGAGCGCATAGCGTGCGTTCATCACCGGCACCACCAACTGCGGGCCGGCCTGCACTGCTACCTCACGGTCGACATGGTCCGTGCCGACCTTAACCTTTTCAGGTTGTGGCAGCAGATAACCGATGCAGCCAAGGAAGCGCTGATAGGCCTCCATGTCCGTTACCGGCCCGGGGTGGGCGCGGTGCCAGGTATCCAATTCGCCCTGCAAGTGAACACGCTCGGCCAGCAAAGCGCGGTTGCGCGGCGCCAGATCGTGCACCAGGGCATCGAGCCCCCTCCAGAAATGATCCGACGTAATCTCAGTGCCGGGACGCACCTCCTCCTCCATGAAGTGCTTCCAGTTCTCAGCCCCCTGAAAACGCTGGCATGGCACGCGCCCGCTCATTCTCGTCTCTCCTATCGCTTGGTTCATCTGTTCTTGAAGCCGCGCTCAGAGCGCAGCGATCCCGGCTGCAGCCACTTGGGCATCCTGTTCGGCCTTCACTCCGGAAACGCCCACGGCAGCAACCACTTGCCCGTCCACCCGCAGCGGAAGGCCCCCTTCGAGCGATGTCAGCAGCGGTGCGCTGACAAACGCGGTGCGCCCGCCGTTGACCATTTCCTCGTAACCCTTGGTGTCGCGTCGGCCGAGCGCTGCGCTGCGAGCCTTTTCGGTGGCGATGTAAGCAGCGATGGGGGCGCAACCATCGAGGCGCTCGAGGGCCAGCGGGTGGCCGCCGTCATCGACTACGGCGATACACACCGCCCACTGGTTACGCTGCGCCTCTTCGCGTGCGGCAGCGAGGATGCGGGCGACTTCGGCTTGTTCGAGCACAGCTTTGCGTTGCATGGTGTTCTCCTGGCTAGTGCTTCTTGCATACTGCTATGCGTTGCATGGCACTAGGTTTTCTGTGGCTATCAGTCTGGATGAGGCTTGTTAGCGGCAGAACACTTGGAAAGCGTT
>QZVU01000242.1 GCA_003602285.1 Arthrobacter frigidicola | reverse complement strand
GGCCGGTGCCGACGACGCCGACATGCTGGTGGCAGTGACCAACAGCGACGAAACCAACATGGTCGCCTGTCAGGTGGCCTATTCGCTGTTCCACACCCCGACCAAGATCGCCCGGGTGCGTGAATCGTCCTACCTGACACGCGAAGAGCTGTTCGACAACGACCATATCCCGGTCGACGTGCTGATCAGCCCAGAGCAAGTGGTGACCAACTACATCAAGCGCCTGATCGAACACCCAGGCTCACTGCAGGTGATCGACTTCGCCGAAGGCAAGGCCCAGCTTGTGGCGGTGAAGGCTTACTACGGCGGCCCACTGGTCGGCCAGCAGTTGCGCCAGATCCGCGCGCACATGCCCAACGTCGACACCCGCGTGGCGGCGATCTTCCGCCGCGACCGGCCAATCACCCCACGTGGCGACACGGTGATCGAAGCTGACGACGAAGTGTTCTTCATCGCCGCCAAGAAGGACATCCGCGCCGTGATGGGCGAGCTGCGCCGCATCGACGAAACCAATAAACGCATTGTGATCGCCGGCGGTGGGCAGATCGGCGAACGCCTGGCCGAAGCCATCGAGAGCCGCTACCAGGTGAAGATCATCGAGATGAACCCGGCCCGCTGCCGGCACCTCTCCGATACCCTGGAAAGCACTGTGGTGCTGCAGGGCAGCGCCTCGGACAAGGACTTGATGCTCGAAGAGAACATCGCCGACGCCGACATCTTCCTGGCCCTGACCAACGATGACGAAGCCAACATCATGTCGTCGCTGCTGGCCAAGCGCCTGGGCGCGGGCAAGGTAATGACCATCATCAACAACCCGGCCTATGTCGACCTGGTGCAGGGCGGTGATATCGACATTGCCATCAGCCCGCAGCTGGCCACCATCGGCACCCTGCTTGCGCACGTGCGCCGGGGCGACATTGTCAGCGTGCACTCGCTGCGCCGTGGTGCGGCCGAGGCCATCGAGGCGGTGGCGCACGGGGATTCGAAGTCGAGCAAGGTTGTGGGCA
>QZVU01000024.1 GCA_003602285.1 Arthrobacter frigidicola | reverse complement strand
GGCATGAGCTCAAAGCCCTGCTGCGAGATCTGCCCCATCTTTGAAAACAAGACAGGTAGGCAACTTCGACCTCTGTGCCGGCCAGATGCTGGGGTCGAAGGCATCTAAAGTGATTTTGGTGTGTGAAGGATTTCATGAAAGCAATTGTCCTCGCAGCTATGGCTGCACTAGCGGTTAATGCCTCGGCGGCAGAGTCAATCGTCATTAGTACTGAGCTTACTCGCAATGGCGATATTGTTGATGCTTATAGCGTGACAACTCAAAGTGGTGTCCGAAAGGGTTACAGAAATATTGAGCACAAGAAGTACAGGGAGCTAATCAATCCGAATAAGGCGCGACTTGCTAATCTGGAGCTAGGGAATCTCCGAACAAGCCTTCAGTTATGCGAGAATCCCCGCAACACCTGATCCGAGCCGCCCATGAGCCAGATGAGCTTTTCCGACTTTGAGTACGCCGGCAAGCGCAAGCAAACCCGCCGAGAGCGCTTCCTCGCCGAAATGGATCAGGTGGTGCCCTGGGCAGGCCTGCTGGAGCTGATCGAACCGTTCTACCCCAAGGCCGGCGGCGGTAGAAAACCCTATCCTCTGGAAACCATGCTGCGCATCCATCTGTTGCAGAACTGGTTCTCCCTGAGCGACCCGGCCATGGAAGAAGCGCTCTACGAAATCACGCCCATGCGCCAGTTCGCACTCCTGACGCTGAGCGCGCCAATCCCCGAAGACACCACGATCATGAACTTCCGGCACTTGCTGGAGAAGCATCAGCTCGCACCGGCAATCCTTGCGGTCATCAATGGTTATCTGCAGGAAAAAGGCCTGTCGCTGCGCCAAGGCACCATCGTCGATGCCACCATTATTCATGCCCCCAGCTCGACCAAAAATAAAGAAGGCAAGCGTGATCCCGAGATGCACCAGACCAAGAAAGGCGGTCAGTATTTCTTCGGGATGAAGGCGCACATCGGTGCCGATGTCGAGTCCGGCCTGGTGCATCACGTCCATGGCACCGCTGCCAATGTGGCCGATGTCACGCAGGTGGCTGAACTGCTGCATGGCGAAGAAAACGCCGTGTATGCAGATGCCGGTTACACCGGTGTCGAAAGGCGCGAAGAGCATGAAAATCGGGGGGTGATCTGGCAGATTGCAGCGCGTCGCAGCACCTATTCCAAGCTGAACCAGCGCAGCGTACTGTACAAAGCCAAGCGCAAGATCGAGTTCTGCAAGGCTCAGACACGGGCCAAGGTCGAGCATCCGTTTCGCGTGATCAAGCGGCAGTTTGGTTACGTGAAAGTACGTTTTCGTGGGCTGATGAAAAACACGGCTCAGTTGACCACGCTGTTCGCCCTGGCAAACCTGTGGAGGGTTCGAAAACAGCTCATGGGTATGGGTGAGGTTCGCGTTTAACACGGAGAACCGGTCGAAAAAGCTCTCCGTACATGATTTTTCGGTCACTTTTCGTCCAATGACGCTGTAGGTGCCTGGAAAATTGCAACTTGCCGCGGCTGCACGACAAGTTGATCGGAGCATCCTTAGCATCAGGCATGAAGACGAGACATGTAAACGCTCAGCTGCATCCAAGCTCTGGCCTAAAACCGGGGCCGAGAACGCAGAAGAAGAACCGATTATAGCGCTCGCGAAACACGGGCAAGTGGAGAGAGGCATTGGAATGGCAGTAATAGATTTCTTCGTTGACCGCGTTTGGGCTATTGCCGCATTCGCCGTCGCCCTCGGTCTGATGCTTGACCTCATCCTTTTTCATAAGAAGCTAAATGCAACCTTACTTCTCCCGATGGCAGTGGGGGTTATGTGGCTCTGGGGGGACTCGGCTCAGATGGTGCAAAAATGGAAGAACGAGGCCACTATTGGAACCTATGTGGAAGCCACGAGGTAAGGGGAAGCTACCTGCCCCGCCAGCCCGCCGAGAGCGGGCTTCGGCAGTACCAGAGGGCGCGTTTTGCGGCTCAATTCATGGAGATAGGCAATGGGTATTTTAGGTGGCAAGGTCGCGTCCGTGCTCGTTTCGACTGAAGGGGACCGTTCAGTCGGCCTCGATGGCGAAGGTGCAGAAATCCATGCGGCGGGCGATTTCTTAATCGACCTCGATGCCCTGGCACCTGAAAATCGCCAGGCAGTGCTTGAAGCGTTCCGGCAGAAGATCATCGAAGCCTTCGCGCTGGTTTGGGATGAACCAGCCAAGGCCATTTTCGACATTGAGCTGGCCGACGATGCTCAAGTCCCACC
>QZVU01000243.1 GCA_003602285.1 Arthrobacter frigidicola | reverse complement strand
CAGCCGGCAAGCAGGTGATCGACCTGGTCGGCTTCATGAGCAAACCGAGCAGCACCACCAGCCGTACCGAAGGCATCTGCTGGTAAGCCCTCGGCCGGGCGACGCGGCCGAGCCTGCGTCGCCCACCCTTTCCCGAATTCTCGACGGATGCTGAACATGCAAAGGCTCCAGACCGTGCTGTTGCAGTGCGCCGGGTGGCTGCTCTACATGAGCCTGCTCATGCTGATCGCCCTGGCCCTGCCAGCCGATATCTTCGACTCGCAATCGAAGCACTTCATCTTCCTGGTCGGCGCAGTCGGCATCTGGCGCTATTCCATGGGCGCCACCCATTTCATCCGCGGCATGATCTTTCTTTACGGCGTGTACCCGTACCTGCGCCGCAAGGTGCAGAAAATGGGCGATGCCACCGACCCATCGCATGTCTACCTGATGGTGACCAGCTTCCGTATCGAGGCACTGACCACGGCCCAGGTTTACAGCTCGGTGATTCGCGAGGCGATCAACTGTGGCTTCCCTACCACCGTGGTCTGCTCGCTGGTGGAGATGTCCGATGAACTGCTGGTGAAAAGCCTGTGGGCCAAGTACAACCCGCCGGCCCATGTGAAGCTGGACATCGTGCGCATTGCCGGTACCGGCAAACGCGATGGCCTGGCCTACGGCTTCCGCGCCATCTCGCGCATGCTGCCGGACGAAAACGCCGTGGTGGCCGTGATCGACGGCGACACCGTGCTGGCCGATGGTGTGGTACGCAAGACCGTGCCGTGGTTCAAGCTGTTCCCCAACGTCGGCGGCCTGACCACCAACGAGTTCTGCGAAGTGCGCGGCGGCTACATCATGAGCGAGTGGCACAAGCTGCGCTTCGCCCAGCGCCACATCAACATGTGCTCCATGGCCCTGTCCAAGCGCGTGCTGACCATGACCGGGCGCATGTCGATGTTCCGCGCAAGCGTGGTGACCAACCCTGAGTTCATCGCCGACGTTGAAAGCGACTCGCTGATGCACTGGCG
>QZVU01000241.1 GCA_003602285.1 Arthrobacter frigidicola | reverse complement strand
AGATACCGACTGCGATATACAGCTGTGGCGCAACGATCTTGCCGGTCTGGCCGACCTGCATGTCGTTCGGCACGAAGCCTGCGTCGACCGCAGCGCGCGAAGCACCAACGGCAGCGCCCAGCTTGTCGGCCAGGCTGTACAAGTGTTTGAAGTTGTCACCGTTGCCCATGCCGCGGCCGCCGGAAACGACGATCTTGGCAGCGGTCAGTTCCGGGCGGTCGGACTTGGCCAGCTCTTCACCGACAAAGGCCGAGATACCGGCGTTGTGCGCGGCACTCACCGCTTCAACAGCGGCCGAGCCACCTTCGGCGGCGACTGGGTCGAAGCCGGTGGTACGCACGGTGATGACCTTGACCGAAGCGCTCGATTGCACGGTGGCAATGGCGTTACCGGCATAGATCGGGCGCTTGAAGGTGTCGGCGGACTCGACCGAGATGATCTCGGAGATCTGGTCCACATCCAGCAGTGCGGCAACGCGTGGCAGGATGTTCTTGCCGTTGGTGGTGGCCGGGGCCAGCACGTGGCTGTAACCGTTGGCCAACTCGACGATCAGCGGCGCCACGTTCTCCGGCAGGACGTGTGCGTAAGCTGCGTTGTCGGCAACCAGCACTTTCGCCACACCCGCGATCTTGGCAGCAGACTCGGCAATGCCACCGACGTTCTGGCCAGCGACCAGCACGTGCACATCACCACCGATCTTGGCAGCTGCGGCAACAGTGTTCAGGGTAGACGGTGCGACTGCACCGTTCTCGTATTCAGCGACAACCAGGATAGTCATTTAGATTACCTTCGCTTCGTTCTTCAGCTTCTCGACCAGCTCGGCCACCGACTTGACTTTGATACCCGCGCTGCGGGCAGCCGGCGCTTCGACTTTCAGGGTCTTGTTGGTGGAGGCGAGCGAAACGCCCAGATCGCCAGGGTTGACGGTCTCCAGCGGTTTCTTCTTGGCCTTCATGATGTTCGGCAGCGACGCATAGCGTGGCTCGTTCAAGCGCAGGTCGGTGGTGAC
>QZVU01000240.1 GCA_003602285.1 Arthrobacter frigidicola | reverse complement strand
GCAGCCAGGCCGACGACAGCGTGGCCGGCACGGTCTTCCAGATCAGCGAAGAAGAGCTGGCGGCGGCGGACCGCTATGAAGTTGCCGACTACAAGCGCGTCGCCGTCACGCTCGCGTCGGGCCTGACTGCCTGGGTTTATGTGCGCGCCTGAATCCCTCTGGCGCGGGTTGTTACACGGAGCGTTCCCCATGAAAGTCAGCGCACGCAATGTTTTTGAAGGCAAAGTCACCAACGTTCAGCCCGGCGCGGTCAATGCCGAAGTCGAGCTGACCCTGGGTGGCGGCGAAAAGCTGGTAGCGGTGGTCACCATGGCCAGCCTGCATAACCTCAGCATCAACGTCGGCAAAGACGCCGTGGCGCTGGTCAAGGCGCCGTGGGTGGTACTGCTGACCGACGCCGCCGGCTACAAGCTATCGGCCCGTAACGCACTGGAAGGCGAAGTGGTGCGGGTGGGTGATGGTGCAGTGAATGCCGAAGTGGTGCTGAAGCTGGCCGGCGGCACCGAGGTGTTTGCCATCGTGACCCGCGAAGCCGTGCAGGAGCTGGGCCTGGCACCGGGTGTGAAGGCCACTGCGCTGATCAAGGCCTCGCACATCATCCTCGGCGCCAAGCCCTGAGGGTATCAGGCCGACGCCCGTAGCCGGCCCGGCTCGGATACTGCCTGTTTCGGCGGCAACTCGCTGGCGTGCAAGGTGCCGCGAAACAGGGTCGCACCACACTGGGTAACCAGGGTCTTCACCCGGTTGTGCGAGTTGAGGATCTCGGCCTGGATGTTTTCGATGGCTGAATCCCCAGGCTGCAAGGCAACCGCACGGTTGGCCCATTCGATGGCGGCAAAACGGCTCTGCTTGCGAGTGCCGCGCCCCTGCATCCAGGCCAGCCCCAGTTCGGCGCTGGCCCGTCCGGCAACCCACGGGTCCGGGTGCTCGACCAGGCTCGACAGGTAGGCTACGGCCGCGGCCCGGTCCTGGACGTCGCCAAACTTTCGCAACAGGATACCCAGGTGCAA
>QZVU01000239.1 GCA_003602285.1 Arthrobacter frigidicola | reverse complement strand
GTCCGCACCCGCCTCAAGTTCTTCCTTGGCGAGTGGTTCCTGAATACGGCAGACGGCACTGACTGGTTCGGCGGCGTGCTCGGCAAGGGGTCACGCTTGGCGACCCGAGAGTCGATCATCCGGCGGCGAATCCTGCTGACCCCCGGCTGCGTGGGCATGACCTCCTTCAGCGTCACATCTGACGCAGTTACCCGGCTGCTCACCGTGACCGCGACCATAACCAGCGCCTCAGGCGAGAGCGCCGACATCAACTTTGTACAGGCAATCGTCTAATGGCTGAGATCAATGACCAGGGCATAACAGGAACGTCGCTCAATGGCTACTTGGCCGACATCAATGCGCGAACGCTGGCCATTGATCCGGACTGGAACATCGACCCGGACTCGCCAGATGGTCAGCGTATTGGGATCGAGGCTGAGTTGCTGGCCAACCTCGACGAGGCAGTTGTAGCCGCGTACCGCGCCAAAGACCCCGACAGTGCAACCGGCGAGGCCTTGCGCAACATCGGCAAGATTTCCGGCGTCGCCATCCGGGATGCCACCTACTCGGTAGCCCCCATCACCATCACCGGCCAGGCCGGTACCGTGCTGCCGGCCAATTCGCAGATCCGCAGCAGGGTCGACAATACCCTCTGGCTGACCACGGCAGCGATCGTAATCGGCGTCTCGCAGAGCGCCACCGGCTTTGCCACATGTATTACCCCAGGCCGGGTGCTGGCGGCCGCCGGTGAACTGACCGTAATCGGAACCCCTTATCCAGGGTGGTCTTCGGTCACCAACGCTGCGGCAGCGCCTGGGGAGGCCGCTGAGTCCGACGTGGAGTTCCGCGCACGGCGCAACAACTCGGTATCCCTGCCGGGTAGCAACATGAAGGACAACATGCTGGCCGCCGTCGCGAACGTCGCCGGCGTGACCGATGTGAAGATCCTGGAGAACAACAGCGACGACCCGGTCGACCCGGACGGAATCCCGTACACGGCCATCGCGGTCATCGTGAACGGCGGTACCGAC
>QZVU01000237.1:690-1012 GCA_003602285.1 Arthrobacter frigidicola | reverse complement strand
TGGGCCATGGCCCGACCTTCAAGCAATGGGCGCATGCTCTTGCCGCTGATGGTTTGCACCGGGCGACCTTGGAATGTCTTGCCCAGCGCCGGCACCCCCGCCAGGTCCAGCAAGGTTGGCATCAGGTCCATCACATGGACCATGTCGTTGTTGAGCGTGCCTTGCAGGTGGGCCTTCTTCAGCATTTTCGCGCTGATGATGGCTGGCGCCCGAATGCCGCCCTCGTTGGTGAACCCCTTGAACAGCGGATACGGCGTGGAGCTGACCTGGGCCCATTGTGCGCCATAGTCGGCATACGAGCCTTTGTGCCCGAGGTTTTTCA
>QZVU01000237.1:0-653 GCA_003602285.1 Arthrobacter frigidicola | reverse complement strand
GCCATCGGCGCCATTGTCGGAGATGAACACGATGAAGGTGTTGTCCAGCTTGCCGTTTTTCTCCAGGTACGTGAGCAGTCGGCCAATGTGGTAGTCCATGTTGGACACCATCGCCGCATAGATCTCCATGTTGCGCGCATCGCGCTGGCGCTGCTCATCGCTCAACTGGCCCCAGCTCGGCAGGCCCTTGGCCATGGGTGTGTTGGGCGTTGCATTGGCCGCGACAATACCCAGCTGCTTCTGGCGCTCCAGGCGGGCCTGGCGGATCGCGTCGTAGCCGGCGTCATAACGGTGCTTGTACTTGTCCAGCCAAGCGTCTGGCGCATGCAGCGGCCAATGTGGCGCGGTGTAGGACAGTACGGCCATGAACGGCTTGTTGCTGGCTTTGTCGGCTTCGATGTAGTCGATTAGCCGATCGGTGTAGAACTCGCTGGAATAGAAGCTCTTGGGCACTTCCACCTGCTTGCCGTCTTCGCGGTAGATCGCCTTGGGGTCTTGGGCAATGATGGCGTGCTGGTCGTCGAAGTGGCTGGCACCGCCTTGCACCAGAATGAACGAGCGGTCGAAGCCGCGCGCCTTGGGGCTGGTCTCTTCGGTGCGACCCAAGTGCAATTTGCCGGTGGTGTAGGTGTTGTCACCTGCATCCTGAAGCA
>QZVU01000238.1 GCA_003602285.1 Arthrobacter frigidicola | reverse complement strand
AGGCACCTGGAGCCCTTTCGCCCTGGCCGCAGAGATTCGCCAGTTCTTCGACAAGACCCTGCTGCTGGCCGGCTGCCTCAACCATGGCCACGAAATCCTCGCCGCACAATTGCTGGGCGCCGACCTGGCCTACATGGGTACGCGCTTCATCGCCACCGCAGAAAGCCAGGCCCAGGATGCCTACAAGCAGATGCTACTCAATGCCCACGCCGCCGACATCATTCACACCCCGGCAGTGTCCGGCATACCTGCCAGCTTCCTGCGTTCAAGCCTGGAGCAGGCTGGCTACGACATGAACGCCCTCAAGGGCGGCCACGAGCAAGGCAAGCTCAAACCTATCGACGACGAAGCGAAGGCCTGGAAGACCGTATGGTCGGCGGGCCAGGGTGTCGGCGAAATCCATGATCTGCCCAGCGCCAGTGCATTGATCGAACGGCTCCACAGTGAGTACCGGGAAGCCCTGGATCGCTGCCAGATTCTGCGCGCCCGCACCTTGTAGCAAAACGCAACACCTTACCCGGCCAAGCTGTACACTAGGCGCCCTCTTTCGCCCCCAGGAGCCTTGCATGACCCGTTACGCCATGATCACTGGTGCTTCCAGCGGCTTGGGCCTGGCCCTGGCGGAAGCGCTGGCACGGCGCGGGCGCAACCTGATCCTGGTGGCACGTCAGCGGGAAACGCTGGAACCCGTGGCCCTTGAGTTGACCCAACGCTTTGGTGTCGAGGTGCTGTTCCGCGCCTGCGACCTCAGCCAGCCGCTGCGTCTTTCTGGCTTCGTACTGGAACTGGAAGAAGGCGAACGGCGTATCGACCTGCTGGTCAACTGTGCCGGCTTGCGTACCTACGGGCCGTTCCTGGCCCATGAGTGGGCCGACGAGCAGGATCTGCTGGAGGTCAACGTTCTGGCCCTGAGCCGCCTGTGCCACGCCATCGGCAACCTGATGGCCGTGCAGGGTGGCGGCCAGATCCTCAACGTCGCTGGCCTTGCCGGGGTGGCACCCGGCCCGTGGAT
>QZVU01000236.1 GCA_003602285.1 Arthrobacter frigidicola | reverse complement strand
ACTTTCTTCAATTTAAAAAATCCTACTCCAGACTTAGTGCGTGCGCTATTAATTAATTGTGCGGAGCGTGATGAACATTGTCATGAGCTGGGGTGGGGAACCCCCTGGGCTCCAGATACAATGCCTTGGGTATGTAAAGAAGGAACAGTCACGCTGGCTTGGGTTTCTAAACTAAAAGCTGGCAGTGCTTACTATTGGAACGATTTACCCATCCCGCCGGAAATGATGGCAAGCGGTAAGCTTGTGGGGCGAGCCTCTCTAACCGCAATTATTAAACCTATTGTCTCAGGGTTAGGCGGAGTTAATTACTTCTCCACTCGCTTGCAAGTTGCGCTCCAAGCTAAGGGGCCTAGTGGCAACACAATAAATCTTCTAGGGTCCATGCAGGAAGCAAAAGCTAAAGAGGAGAGTGCGAGAAAGGATCTTGCAAAATGGAGTCCGATCCGACGTCATGCAAATTCTTTTTCAGGAAGGTCTATACAGGCCGGATCATTGAGATTGCACGCTCGAATTTATGCTAGGGATCTTTATCAATTCGGTTTGGCAGATCATCACGAGCTGCCAGAGCAAGAAGTAGCATTCGTGCTAACTTTTCAAGCCCCGGATAATGCTCCAGGTATTTATAACTCAATGGTTGGTAAGTTGGCGGGTTACGTAGAAAATGCAACCAATCTGCAGACTGAGATTGAAATTGGAAGTTGAATCTGCTGTGGGTATGCTTATTTACACCTCCCGGAAATAGTCCTGCATACTTAATATTATCTAGGGGGTATAAAGCCCCCTTTTTTATACAGCAGTACTTGACATGCTGCAGTTATTTACTATTGCTTAGTTTTTTAATATTAATGATTTCTTTGGTCAATGAGTGAGTAGCCGCACGACCATTAGATTTTAACACTGTGTCGACTTGCTGTCTGGGTTTGCATATGCACACATACGATTTCTGCTTCGAGCCGATGCAGCCTTTCACACCAGAATGCAACAGGCCACAGCAGATATTGACGCTATCTCAATA
>QZVU01000235.1 GCA_003602285.1 Arthrobacter frigidicola | reverse complement strand
TTTTTCGCTTCGCAACGCAGGCCCGCCTCGTGACCACCGAATCCACCGCCTTTGCCACTTTGCCGTTGTCCGCCGCCATGCTGGCGAACCTGGACGCCCTCGGCTATGCCTCGATGACGCCGATCCAGGCCCAGAGCCTGCCCGTCATCCTCAAGGGTCAGGACCTGATCGCCCAGGCCAAGACCGGCAGCGGCAAGACCGCCGCCTTCGGCATCGGCCTGCTCAACCCGATCAACCCGCGCTACTTCGGCTGCCAGGCGCTGGTGCTGTGCCCTACCCGCGAGCTCGCCGACCAGGTGGCCAAAGAGCTGCGCCGCCTGGCCCGCGCCGAGGACAACATCAAGATCCTGACCCTGTGCGGTGGCGTTTCGCTGGGCCCGCAGATCGCTTCGCTGGAGCACGGTGCGCACATCATCGTCGGCACCCCGGGGCGCATCCAGCAGCACCTGGACAAAGGCACCCTGGTGCTCGACGGCCTGAACACGCTGGTGCTGGACGAAGCCGACCGCATGCTCGACATGGGTTTCTTCGACGCCATCGCCAGCATCATCGGCAAGACCCCATCGCGCCGCCAGACCCTGCTGTTCTCGGCCACATACCCGTCCGGCATCAAGCAGCTGGCCGCCGACTTCATGCGCAACCCGCAACAGGTCAAGGTCGAGAGCCTGCACACCGACAACCAGATCGAACAGAGCTTCATCGAGATCGACCCACAGCACCGCCTTGAAGCCGTCACCCGTGTGCTCGGCCACTACCGCCCGCAATCCTGCGTGGCGTTCTGCTTCACCAAGCAGCAGTGCGAGGACGTGGTTGCCCACCTGACGGCCAAGGGCATCGTCGCCCAAGCCTTGCACGGTGACCTGGAGCAGCGCGACCGTGACCAGGTACTGGCCATGTTCGCCAACCGCAGCAGCTCGGTGCTGGTGGCCACCGACGTGGCCGCACGCGGCCTGGACATCGATGGCCTGGACATGGTCATTAACGTGGAACTGGCGCGTGATGCAGAAATCCACGTG
>QZVU01000234.1 GCA_003602285.1 Arthrobacter frigidicola | reverse complement strand
TGCGTGTTGGCTTACGCGGACCTTTGTAGGAGCGGCCTTGTGCCGCGAATGGGCTGCAAAGCAGCCCCAGCAATAGTTGATGTTACGCCAAAACCCGGGGGCCGCTTTGCAGCCGGACTAGCCACGCTGGCATCGCAGAGCCCAGACTTGCCAGCGACGGTCCGACACCGCCCTAGAAATCCACCTTGCCCCGACCCGCCTTGACAGTGCTCCGCCTGGCTTTCCCTTCAAGCCGGCGGGTCTTCGAGCCGAGGGTCGGTTTGGTGGGGCGGCGTTTCTTTTCGGTCTTGCCGGCAGCGATGATCAACTCGCCAAGACGCGCCAGTGCGTCAGCACGGTTCTGCTCCTGGGTGCGATATTGTTGGGCCTTGATGATCAACACACCGTCGCCGGTGATGCGACTGTCACGCAGCGCCAGCAGCCGCTCCTTGTAGAACTCGGGCAACGATGAGGCCGGGATGTCGAAGCGCAGGTGCACGGCGCTGGACACCTTGTTGACATTCTGCCCACCCGCGCCTTGCGCGCGGATATAGGTCAGTTCGATTTCGGCATCCGGCAGATGCACGTTATTGGAGATGGTCAGCATGGTATGGCCCTTGTCATTGCCGCCATTATCACAGCCTTGGCAGCGCTCCCATAGAACAATGCACGATTCCTTGCTATCCCCACCCAAGATGATGTCTATCTGTGTCGAAAAATCAGAATTTTTCGCTTTCTTGTAGGGCATTTCCCAAAGATACTGTTGCCGCCTATTTTCCGTTGCGGGTGCCCTGTTGGGGCTCTAGTCTGGGCCGGTCGTTGCTCATCAGCGACACGGCTTTGACAGGCCGTAACGGTTTAAGCATTACGGCTTTCCTTCTATGGTGGCTGTGCGTGGGGCACGCTTGCGTGCGCCGGAACTTGCTTATTCCGCCGGTCTGTCAACCCACGTACAGCTACCACCCTTCTGTTTGACAGCAGTCAGGTAGTGGCATCCATAGAGGTAATAAGCAAATGTTAAAGATGGTCCCCGACCCAC
>QZVU01000233.1 GCA_003602285.1 Arthrobacter frigidicola | reverse complement strand
GATGCCGTTCCAGCCCCACTGGTGCCAGAACACCCCGCCCGCCGTACCGGCCACGCTGGACCCTGCGTAATAGCTGAACAGGTACAGCGACGATGCCTGCCCCTTGGCTTTGAGCGCCCGGCGGCCAATCCAGCTGCTGGCCACCGAGTGTGCGCCAAAAAAGCCGAAAGTGAACACCAGCATGCCCACGATCACCATCGCCAGCGGGCTGGCCAGGGTCATCAGCAAGCCACCGGCCATCACCACGATACTGGCCCAGAACACTTTGCGCCGGCCTAGCTTGTCTGCCAGGGCACCGACTTGCGCCGAGCTGTAGATCCCGGACAGGTACACTACCGACAGCAAACCGACCAGCGCCTGGTTCATGTGGTAGGGCTCGGCCAGCAAGCGGTAGCCGATGTAGTTGAACAGGGTGACGAAAGCCCCCATCAGCAGGAAGGCTTCCAGGAACAGCCAAGGCAGCCCGGCGTCTTTGAAGTGCATGACAAAACCGTCCAGCAGGCTGCGCGGGCTCATCATCTGCGGGCGGAAGTTGCGCGATTCGGGCAGCACCTTCCAGAACACCAGTGCGGCGACCAGAGCCAGGCCACCGATGGTCAGCATGGCCGTGTGCGAGCTGACGAAGTCGATCAGCACGCCGGTAATCAGCCGCCCGCTCATGCCGCCAATCGCGTTGCCGCCGATGTACAGGCCCATGGCCAGGCCGATGTGCTGTGGGTGGATCTCTTCGCTCAGGTAGGTCATGGCCACAGCGGCCAAACCGCTCAGGGACAGGCCAACCAGGGCGCGGGTGGCCAGTACCAGTTCCCAGCTTGGCATTACCGCGCTGGCCAGGGTGGAGAGGGCGGCGCAAACCAGGGCAAAGACCATCACCGGCTTGCGCCCGATGCGGTCAGAGATGGGGCCGGTGATCAGCAGGCCGAACGCCAGCATGGCGGTGGAAACCGACAGCACCAGGCTGCTCTGCGCCGCGTTGATGGCAAATTCTTTCGACAATAGCGGCATCATCGGCTGCACGC
>QZVU01000023.1 GCA_003602285.1 Arthrobacter frigidicola | reverse complement strand
TGCAGGTACTGATCCAAAATGGAAGACTTTGTGCGACAGTGCTTCAATCCAATGATTGTCGAGCTTGCGGAAAAGACAATGAAAGAATATGGGGAAGATCCGAAAATCGAAACAAACAAATTCGCATCAATATGCACACACTTAGAAGTCTGCTTCATGTACTCTGATTTCCACTTCATCGACGAACGAGGCGAATCAACTATTATAGAATCTGGCGATCCAAATGCGTTGTTGAAACATCGATTTGAAATAATCGAAGGGAGAGACCGAACAATGGCCTGGACAGTGGTGAATAGTATCTGCAACACTACAGGAGCCGAAAAACCCAAATTTCTCCCGGATCTGTATGACTACAAGGAAAACCGATTCATTGAAATTGGAGTGACGAGGAGGGAAGTCCACATATATTACCTAGAAAAGGCCAATAAAATAAAATCTGAGAAGACACACATCCACATTTTCTCATTCACTGGAGAAGAGATGGCCACCAAGGCAGATTACACTCTTGACGAAGAGAGCAGGGCAAGAATCAAAACCAGGCTGTTCACCATAAGGCAGGAAATGGCCAGCAGGGGTCTATGGGATTCCTTTCGTCAGTCCGAAAGAGGCGAAGAAACAATTGAAGAAAGATTTGAAATCACAGGAACCATGCGCAGGCTTGCCGACCAAAGTCTCCCACCGAACTTCTCCAGCCTTGAAAACTTTAGAGCCTATGTGGATGGATTCGAACCGAACGGCTGCATTGAGGGCAAGCTTTCTCAAATGTCAAAAGAAGTGAACGCCAGAATCGAGCCATTTCTAAAGACAACACCACGCCCTCTCAGATTGCCTAATGGGCCTCCCTGTTCTCAGCGGTCGAAATTCTTGCTGATGGATGCTCTGAAGTTAAGCATTGAGGACCCGAGCCACGAAGGGGAGGGGATACCGCTGTATGATGCGATCAAATGCATGAAAACATTCTTCGGCTGGAAAGAGCCCAATATTATCAAACCACATGAGAAAGGCATAAACCCAAATTATCTCCTGACTTGGAAGCAGGTGCTAGCAGAACTTCAGGACATTGAAAATGAGGAGAAGATTCCCAGAACAAAGAACATGAAGAAAACAAGCCAATTAAAGTGGGCACTCGGTGAGAACATGGCACCGGAGAAGGTGGACTTTGAGGATTGCAAAGATATCAACGACCTGAAACAGTACGACAGTGACGAGCCAGAGCCCAGATCGCTAGCATGTTGGATCCAAAATGAATTCAACAAGGCATGTGAATTGACTGATTCAAGCTGGGTAGAACTTGATGAAATAGGGGAAGATGTTGCCCCAATTGAACACATTGCAAGCATGAGACGGAACTATTTTACAGCAGAAGTGTCCCACTGCAGGGCTACTGAATACATAATGAAGGGAGTGTACATAAATACAGCTTTGCTCAATGCATCTTGTGCAGCCATGGATGACTTTCAACTGATTCCAATGATAAGTAAATGTAGAACCAAAGAAGGAAGACGGAAAACAAACCTATATGGATTCATTATAAAAGGAAGATCTCATTTGAGGAATGATACCGATGTGGTAAACTTTGTAAGTATGGAATTTTCCCTTACCGACCCAAGGTTGGAACCACATAAATGGGAAAAGTATTGTGTTCTTGAAATAGGGGATATGCTCCTGCGAACTGCAGTAGGCCAAGTGTCAAGACCCATGTTTCTGTATGTAAGAACCAATGGAACCTCCAAGATCAAGATGAAATGGGGTATGGAAATGAGACGCTGCCTTCTCCAATCTCTCCAACAGATTGAGAGCATGATTGAAGCTGAATCCTCTGTCAAAGAGAAAGACCTGACCAAAGAATTCTTTGAAAACAAATCAGAAACATGGCCAATTGGAGAATCACCTAAGGGAGTAGAGGAAGGTTCCATCGGGAAGGTGTGCAGAACCTTACTAGCAAAATCTGTATTCAACAGCCTATACGCATCTCCAAAACTCGAGGGGTTCTCAGCTGAATCGAGAAAACTGCTACTCATTGTTCAGGCGCTTAGGGATAACCTGGAACCTGGAACCTTCGATCTTGAAGGGCTATATGAAGCAATCGAGGAGTGCCTGATTAATGATCCCTGGGTTTTGCTTAATGCATCTTGGTTCAACTCCTTCCTCACACATGCACTAAGATAGTTGTGGCATTGCTTCTCTTTGATATAATTCATCTGCAACACCTCACCCATCGTCCCAATCCGCGCATCAAGGGCTGTGTCGCGGCTGCACTC
>QZVU01000232.1 GCA_003602285.1 Arthrobacter frigidicola | reverse complement strand
TCTTGGAAATCCTATGAATACTTAGCAACTAAGGAGAAAAGAGACAAGTCTGAAGGCAAGGGATTCTCCAGGCAGTTGCTAACTGGAAATGAATCAGGTTGTGGCACGTTAGGGACGGGCTACAAAAAAGGAAGAAGTACCGAACCGTTCATATTGCATCCTGAAAAAACAGGCCTCAGCAGGCTCTTCACTAAAGCCGAACACGAAAGGCTCAAAGGGATTCCTGCAGGTTTAACTGATGGAGTTTCTGAAACTATTGGTCATGAAATTTGCGGCCAGAGTGTCTGCTTTCCAAAGTTTGTTTCTGTGGGTGAGGAGATAGGGCGGGCGCTCATGGCATCCCGCAATAATGTGGTTAACTTTCCGATTCGTTCTGCCCATCCTGAGATGGATGAGGTGACGGGCTCAGAGTCTGATAAATTCCAAATTGGCACATTGGCCTTGTTGATCTGACGGGTGGTCTTCCGTCCGAACGCTGCACCTGCCCGGTTCGCTTATGCGAATCGGGTTTTCTTTTGGCTGGCGAAATTGTTTCTCTCGCTTGAAGGTTCTCTCCCTATTTGCTATATGTAGGTCATTAGATACTTTCTCATGAGAGGGGCGAGCACATGAAAGCAACGACTTTCACTTCGGAATTCCTGAGTGCTGCCAAACAGGCGCCTCGGATTTACTTTGCGCCTGTGATTGGCGCCTACAAAGCCATCAAGGCAGAAATTGCGAAGGCTTCAGGCAGCAAAGGCGCTCCCAGCGCCAAGCACTAAGGCTTACAGAAACCCGCCGATCGAGCGGGTTTTTTTGTGCCTGGAATTTACTGGTTTCTGTGAAGCATCCCCATGGAGCAAGTCAACTTTCAGGGGGCCATCATGCTTCTCGCAATCAACGATCCAGCTGTGCAATCCGCTTTGATAAATGCTTTCGCTGCTGTAACCAGCACTGTCCTGGCTGCGGCGTCAGCTGCAGGGGTCATGCCGAGATAAAGGAAAATTAGGACATACGCGCTGCAACTGATTGTATTTAAATAT
>QZVU01000231.1 GCA_003602285.1 Arthrobacter frigidicola | reverse complement strand
CTCCGGCGAGGACGACGTAATCTTCAGCGACAGCTCCGACTACGCCGCCAACATCGAGAAGGCCGAAGCCATCCCGCGTGAAACCGTGCGCCCTGCCCCTACCGAGGAGCTGCGCCTGGTCGACACCCCGGACGCCAAGACCATCGCCCAGCTGGTGGAAAACCATGGCCTGGCGATCGAAAAAACCGTCAAGACCCTGATCGTGCGCGGAGCCGAAGAAGGCAAGCTGATTGCCCTGATCATCCGTGGCGACCACGAACTTAACGAAATCAAGGCCACCAAGCTGGAACAGGTTGCCGACCCGCTGGTCATGGCCACCGAAGCCGAACTGCGCGACGCCATTGGCGCCGGTGCCGGCTCGCTCGGCCCGCTGAACCTGCCGCTGGAATGCATCATCGACCGTTCGGTTGCCCTGATGAGCGACTTTGGCATTGGCGCCAACATCGATGACAAGCACTACTTCGGCGTCAACTGGGAGCGCGACCTGCCGGTTCCACAGGTCGCCGACCTGCGTAACGTGGTCGAAGGCGACCCAAGCCCGGATGGCCAGGGCACCCTGGTGATCAAGCGCGGCATCGAAGTGGGCCACATCTTCCAGCTGGGTACCAAGTACAGCGAGGCGCTGAAGTGCCAGGTACTGGGCGAGAACGGCAAGCCGGTGGTTCTGTCGATGGGCTGCTACGGTATCGGTGTGTCCCGCGTGGTCGCCGCTGCCATCTAGCATAGCTATGACGACAAGGGCATCATCTGGAACGATGCCCTGGCGCCGTTCCAGATCGCCCTGGTACCGCTGCGCTACGAAACCGAGGGGGTTCGCGAGGCAACCGACAAGCTGTACGCCGAACTGACCGCCGCCGGCTTCGAAGTGCTGCTGGACGACCGCGACAAGAAGACCAGCCCAGGCATCAAGTTTGCCGACATGGAGCTGATCGGCATCCCACACCGCATCGTCGTCAGCGATCGCGGCCTGGCCGAAGGCAACCTGGAGTACAAGCACCGCACCGAGCAGGACGCCCAGGCGTT
>QZVU01000230.1 GCA_003602285.1 Arthrobacter frigidicola | reverse complement strand
CATGGAAGCCCTTCGTCGCCGCATCGAAACCCAGGTCATGAGCCTCACCGGGCTGGCCCTCGGCCAGCTCGACCTGGAATCGCCCAAGGGCGACCCCGGCCTGTTCGGCCCGCACAGCATCAGCTGGCAGGTACATGGCGACTTCCCCAGCATGCTGGTCGGTGGCATCAGCGCGCTGATGCTGCAGCTGCTGCATCCGCTGGCCCTGGCCGGCGTGTGGGACCACTCCAATTTCCGTGAAGACCTGCTCGGCCGCCTGCGCCGCACCAGCCAGTTCATTTCCGGTACCACCTTTGGTGCCACCGGCGATGCCGAATGGCTGATCGACAAGGTGCGCACCATTCACCTGCAGGTCACCGGCACGGCACCGGACGGCCGCCCCTACGCAGCCAGCGATCCGGACCTGCTGACCTGGGTGCATGTGGCGGAGGTCAGCAGTTTCCTCGCCGCCCACCTGCGTTATCGCAACCCGCACCTGCCGCGCACCGAGCAGGATGCCTATTACAACGAAATCGCCCTGATCGCCGAGCGCCTTGGCGCCCGTGACGTGCCACGTTCGTGTCAGCAGGTCGAAGACTACCTGCAACGCATGCGCCCGCAGCTGCATTGCGATACGCGCAGCCATGAAGTCATACAGATCCTGCTCGACGCCCCTGCCCCCAGCCGCCTGGCACAGCCAGTTGGCAAGCTGATGCTGCACGCCGGTATCGACCTGCTGCCGGGCTGGGCACAGGCCATGCTCGGCCTGCAGCACGGAGCCTTGCAACAGCGCCTGATTCGCCTGGGCCTGCAACGCACCGCACCGGTACTGCGCTGGGCCATGCGCGACGGCTCGGCGCATCGGGCCAAACGGCGCATGGGCATCGAATGAGGCCAAGTGGTCGCGCCTGCGGAACTGATTTAACGTGCCATACTCCAAGCACTCCTGCTTAGACAGACGAAGCGACAAATGTACAAAGGACTGACTCGCGCCGCCGGCGCAATCGTGGCCCTGGTAGACCTCTATAGCCTGCTCGGCTTCCTC
>QZVU01000229.1 GCA_003602285.1 Arthrobacter frigidicola | reverse complement strand
GTAATACAGGTAGAACGGCCACACGCTGGTGGGTGGCGATTCACTGGGGGCTTCGCGAAAGATATCGATCAGTTGTTCAAAACGACGGTACAGCATGGGTAACGACACTCCTGTTCCATCCGGCCCTCAGGCGGTTGCACGTCCCTGTGCAGCCTGCGGTCAGTCGATGCGTTTGGCCGACTTGATGTAGACCGGGTCGGCCGGTACATCACGCATGCCTTTTTTGGTGGTGGTTTGCGAGTTGACGATCTGGTCGACCACGTCCATACCCTTGGTCACCTTGCCGAACACGGCGTACCCGGCGTCGCGCCCCGGGTTAAGGAAATCGTTGTCGGCTACGTTGATGAAGAACTGGCTGGTGGCGGAGTTCGGGTTGGAGGTGCGCGCCATCGACAGAGTGCCGCGGGTGTTCAGCAGGCCATTGCTGGCCTCGTTCTTGATCGGGTCCTTGGTGTTCTTCTGTACCATCTGGTCAGTAAAGCCGCCGCCCTGGACCATGAAGCCGGGGATCACTCGGTGGAAAATGGTGTTGTTGTAGAAGCCGCTGTCGACGTACTCGAGGAAGTTCTTGGTACTGATCGGCGCCTTCTCGGCGTTCAGCTCGATTTCGACCTGGCCGAAGCTGGTGTGCAGCATGACGTGCGGGGTCTTGTCGGAAGCCATGACGCTGGTGGCGAAGGCGACCGAGCAGGCGGTGAGCAGGAGCTTTTTCAGCATGGGCTCAAAGATCCTTGAGAGGTGGAAGCGGCTGCGAGGAACTGCAGCAGGGTCTGGTTGAAGACCTCGGGTTGATCGAGGGGCGTAGCGTGCCGCGAATCGTCGATGACCACCAGCCTGGCGTTGGGCATCAAGGCAACGTAACGCTGTTTCAGTTGTATCGGGGTGTAATCGTGGTCGGCAGCGATGACCAGACTGGGACAGTGAATACGGCCGATGCGTTCCTGCACGCCCCAGTCGACGATGGCGTCGAAGCTCTTGAGGTAGGCGCGCTTGTCGTTGCGCGCCCAGCGTTGGGCCATCTTCTG
>QZVU01000228.1 GCA_003602285.1 Arthrobacter frigidicola | reverse complement strand
CTGAATGCCGGCGAACGCGTGGCCATTTTGTACCTGCTGCGCAAGATGATCGACAGCGACGAGAACCTGGGCTGAAATTGGTTGTAACTGCCGCGCTTGCCGTCACAGATACGCGGGCTTCGAGATCGAGCGCCGCGCGGGCGGCGCTCGATTTCCCAGGCGCCGGTCATGTTCCGCCACACCCCCCATCACAGCGCTCTGCAAATTCCTCTCTGGCCTGCTTCTTGCTCACTCATTTCATGTAGTGAGTACTTACCGAAAATCTCGCGCCATGTGAGTCCTTTGGTAGCGCAAGCAACCTCCAGAGATGAGCCAACAATGCAAACAACCATCTCCCTGCGGATCAACGGCCAGCCTGTCGAAGTCAGCGCCATGCCCGACACCCCGCTGCTGCTGATCCTGCGCAACGACCTGTGCCTGAATGGGCCCAAATATGGCTGCGGCCTGGGTGAATGCGGGGCGTGCACGGTGATCATCGACGGCGTGGCCGCGCGCTCGTGCGTCATCCCCCTGGCCGGTGCTGCGGGCCGCGATATCACCACCCTCGAAGGGCTGGGCAGCAAGGCCGCCCCACACCCGGTGCAACAGGCGTTTATCGACGAACAGGCCGCCCAGTGTGGCTACTGCATGAACGGCATGATCATGACCGCCAAGGCCCTGCTCGACCGCATTCCCGCCCCCAGCGACGAACAGATTCGCAACGAACTGTCCGGCAACCTGTGCCGCTGCGGCACCCACGTCGAAATCCTGCGCGCCGTGCGCCGCGCCGCCGCCCCCCGGAGGAAAGCATGAACCACTCACAACAGGTGCCCAGCCGCGACCAGTTGCTGGCCAAGACGGGTGTGTTGCTGATCGTCGACCAGATCACCCCTCCCTCGGGCCCCGTGGCCAAGGGTGTTACCCCTGTGGTCAAGGCGCGCGAGCTGGCGTTGTTTATCGCTGTCAGCGACGACGGCATGGTCTACGCCTTCAACGGCCACGTCGACCTGGGCACTGGCATCCGTACCTCGCTGGCGCAAATCGTCGCCG
>QZVU01000227.1 GCA_003602285.1 Arthrobacter frigidicola | reverse complement strand
GCCACCATTCAGGTCGACATGTTCGACGGGCGTGACGGCAAGCTGGTGTGGCGGGGCAGTGCCGAGCAAATCATGAACAACTACCCGCCAAGCCCGGAAGAACGCAACAGCGCCATTCAAAACACTGTGAGCAAGGTGCTGGCCAACTACCCGCCGGGTAGCAAGAAGTAACATTCAAACGCGGCTTTAGCATGCACCGCAACGCCTGTGGGAGCGGGCATGCCCGCGAAGCAGACACCGCGGTGCATGGCACGGGCTTCGCCCGTTTTCGCGGGCGCGCCCGCTCCCACTGTGACCGCGCCAGCTTTTGAATGTCGAACAAGGCAGTAGCACCCACCGGAACGGTGTCATGAGCGACAAAATCCATTTTGACCCCGCCTTTTTTGCCTTTCCAACGCCACTCGTGCGCAGGTTCTTGTCTATCTTCACATAAGGAAACCTGACTGACCGGGTAGATGTGTTCAACATTTGGGAAAGGCGACCTGCCAATGCAAAGCATTGTTCTCCTGCTGTGGCTTGCCTTGTGCTCCGAACAGGATGTGCGTCAACGCCAGATATCCAACCTGCTGACCCTGGGCGTGGCTGCCGGCGCCCTGGTCTGGCTGTTCGCCACCGGCCACAGCTGGATCGGTGCCGAGCCCAGCGATGCCGGCTGGGCGCTGGCCATCGTCATGCTGCTGACCTTGCCCGGCTACATGCTCGGCCGGTTCGGTGCCGACGACGTCAAGCTGATGGGCGCCCTGGCGCTGGCCACCAGCCCGCAATACGTGCTCGGTACCTTCATCGGTGCCGGTGTCAGCGTGCTGGTCTGGCTGCTCACCCGTCGGCGCCTGTGGACGCTGCTCAACCCTAAGGTGAAAAAGCGATTACAGGCCCTGACCGAAGAAATGGGCGACAAACAGGCATTTGTACCCTATGTGTTAGCAGGTTTTCTTCTAACGGCTGTGTGGATCCAATAATCCCTCCCGTGGTCCCATGCCTTGTACATAACTTGTACATAAACGCAAAGTGCGACTATTTTTAAACTGCC
>QZVU01000226.1 GCA_003602285.1 Arthrobacter frigidicola | reverse complement strand
GCTCAGGCGTGCTTGCCCCGGCAAGTCACCTGGCGCCAGCGCCGACAACAGGGCAATTACCGCCGAGCCGCCTGCCGCGCCCTGCTCTGCCTGGTCGGCATCGTCCAGCCCGCCTATCTTGAAGTGCAGGCCCGGGCGTGCGGTATGGCGGTTGAGGTCATCGACCACGGCGGTGACTTCGTGCTGGCGCGACAGCAGCTCGGCCATCATGGCTTTGCCCAGGCTGCTTTCAGGCCCGAACAGGACCAGTTTGAATACTGGGGTTTCGGCGTTTTTCACTGCATCACTTCCTTTGCAGGTGGTGATGGTTGGACCGCAATCAGGAGTTATCGTGCAGAGGATCAAGGGTTACCACGCCCACGTTTATTACGACGCAGCGACCATGGAGCAGGCGCGGGAGCTGTGCGAGGAGGCGACGCGGCTGTTTCCCGTGACCATGGGGCGCATGCATCAAAAGCCGGTGGGGCCGCATCCGGACTGGAGCTGCCAGCTGGCGTTCGGGCCTGAAGTGGTGGGGGTGGTTTTGCCTTGGTTGGCGCTGTACGGCAAGGGTTTGGTGGTATTCATGCACCCCGAAACCGGGGATGAACTGGCGGACCACCGGGATCATGCGATCTGGATGGGGGCCGTGCGGCCATTGAAGCTGTCGATATTTGGTGGGTAGATGTGTATTGCCTGTGCCGGCCTCTTCGCGGCACAAGGCCGCTCCTACAAGGCGATCGCAATACCCTGTAGGAGCGGCCTTGTGCCGCGAACGAGGGCGAAGCCCTCGCCAGCGGTATCAGCCCGGGCGCACAACCTCGCCGGTTGCCAGGTTGCGAATCACACTCGGGTTCTTCCGCCCGCCCAGCGCCCCGCCAAGCACCAGGTCCAGCTGGCCGTGGAAGTACTGCTCCACCCGCAACCGGGTCTTCGCCGCCGGGCGACCGCCGGGGTTGCACGAGGTGGAAATCAGTGGCCCCACCAGTGCGCACAGTTCACGCACCACCGGGTGGTCACTGACGCGCAGCGCCACCGTGTCATGCTGCCCGG
>QZVU01000224.1 GCA_003602285.1 Arthrobacter frigidicola | reverse complement strand
CCGCTGCCCGTTGTACCTGCTGTTCGGCCGGCAGGGTGCATTCACCGGTGAGGCTTTTACCCGGCGTCAGGCGGCCTTGCCCAGCCAGGCGAAGGTCTCCTGGCACCCGGGCGGGCACCACTTCCACCTGGATGCCCCGGACCGGGCGCTGGTCGACCAACTGTTGCGAATACTCGCGCAGCATGAAGGCGGCGTGCTGCAACGGTTGGTGAATGAGTAGCTGATTCTGGTCACGCTCCAGCGACCTGGGCTAAGGTGGCCAACGTCATTGCGTAAAACGCCAAAGGGAGCCCAGGCATGCGACCGTTCACCATCAAGCACATCGATCACCTTGTGTTGCTACCGCAGACTGCGCGGCGTGCATTATGCCTTGATACGCAAAAGCCCCGCTCAATGAACGGGGCCCTTGGTTGTTGCTTTAGAAGTGGACGCTGGTGGTCAACAGTGCAGTCCGCCCGGCCGCCTGGTTGGCGAAGTGGGTAGAGAAGGCCTTGTCGTAGTACACCTCGTTGGTCAGGTTCTGCACGTTCAACTGCAAGTCGACGTTCTTGGTCAGCTTGTAGGCGGCCATGGCGTCGTAGCGAACGTAGCTGTCGACCATGGTGGTGTTGGCCACGCTGCCGTACACGTCATCCACGTAGAACGCACCGCCACCCACGGTCAGCTTTGGCGTGATCGAGTAGGTCGTCCACAGGCTGGCGCTGTTGTTCGGGGTGTTCGGCAACTGGTTGCCATCGTTGGCCTTGCCCAGTGGGCCGCCGTCGATCTGGCGAGCCTGCATGTAGGTGTAGCCGGCGAATACCTGCCACTTGTCGGTGATCTTGCCGCTGGCCGACAGTTCGATGCCTTGTACGCGGGTTTCGCCGACGTTTTCGTAGGTGGTGGTGTCCACCTGGACGCGGGCGTTTTCCTTCTCGGTGCGGAACAGCGCGGCGGTCAGCGACAGGCGCTGGTCGAGCAGGTCCCATTTGGTACCGATTTCGTAGTTGGTGGTTTCCTCTGGCTCCATGTCACTGGCCAACAGGTTGCCGGTACGGT
>QZVU01000225.1 GCA_003602285.1 Arthrobacter frigidicola | reverse complement strand
TTCAACGGCAGCACGCTGTTCTTCGCTGACCGATCCGCGTTTGACCGAGCACACCAGGCCGTAATCGTCACCGCCTACATAGTCCAGGCCGTTGGCGTCCATCGCTTCTTCCAGGAACGCATCGAGGAAAGCATCGATTGCCTGGTCATCCAGATCTTCCTTGAATTCCAGGTTCAGCTCGAAGCCCAATTCCTGAAACTCGTCGACACACAGCTTTTTGCGCAGACGACGGGAGCGGTTTGTGGCCATGAAACAATCCTCTTAGGTAATAACGCCGCGCAGTCTACCAGTTAACACGTGGGGCTGCCTGCCTGAGTGCATGCGCACATGTGCCGCGCCAGGGCCTGACGGCGCAAGCGAAACTGGGGGGTACGCAAGCCGAGGGCCTCCAGGGCTTCGCAGGCCGCCATCAGGTCGCGGGCTTCCAGCATGCGCGCGGCACTCAGCACCTTGTGGGCCTGCTCGGCAATGGCCTCGCTGTCTTGCTCCGGGTGCAGCGTCATCAAGCTGGCCCGGTCGGCCTGCAGGCTTTGCTGCAAGGTCAGCAGGAAGCGCTGGCGGTCGTCGGGGTCATGCCCGATCACTGCAGCCAGGCCTTCCAGGTGGTACAGCTTGCGCCGGGGCTTTTGCTGGCGGCGCGGGCGAATGCCCGCCAGGCGCTGGCTGAGGGTGCCCAGGCTGATCGGCTTGAGCAGGCAGTCGTCCATACCGGCGCTCAGGCACTGGCGGCGCACCTCTGGCTGTGCATTGGCGGTGTAGCCGAGAATGGTGCAGCGCTGCCGCTTGCCATGGCGTTCTTCGGCACGGACGGCGGTCGCCAGTTGGTATCCGTTCATGTGCGGCATGTTGCAGTCGAGCACCAGCACATCGAAGTCGCCTGCGCGCCAGGTGGCCAGGCCTTCACGGCCATCGCGGGCGCTGGCGTGCGGCAGGCCCAGGTAGCCGAGCTGCTGCGCCATCAGCTGCAGATTGGCCGGGTGGTCATCGATCACCAGCACATTCAGCCGCGGGTCAGGCACCTCGAGGTGTTCGAAGGGC
>QZVU01000022.1 GCA_003602285.1 Arthrobacter frigidicola | reverse complement strand
GCAGACCAGCCAATTCAACCAATCAAAAAACAATCGGTATCAACAAACTTGGCACACTATTGAGTTCTCAAACAACAAACACGTGGGAATACTTTTCCGAGCCAGATCCGAAGTTTTCCTTCGAAATCCTCCAAAGCTCTTTATTTCTTCGCCGTGGTGTGTTACTAACTTATTCTATTTCCTTTCCCCCTGTCAAATCCGCTCTTTTCGGTGAAACCCGGAAAAGCATTCGACAAGAAGAATCAACCACAGCAAAATAAAGCATCATCCGGCTTTAGTGCTCAGCACACGCTGGACTAGCTTCAAGAATTTGGTGGGGTTGGCTACCCTCAGCGGGGCAACTCAGAAAACATTACATGCCTCCGCGTGCCAGCGCAAACCAGCGGGGCAGGTTGTGATGAGCATCGCAAGGCATCGATCTCCTGCACTCCAGCGGCGCCCCGGCGGCGCATCCGCTGCCCGAACTGCTCAGATGAAACTCCCACATCAGCTCGAGGTATGCACAGCAGACCAGCTCCCCTCGCTTCGGTGCGGACACCGGGGCAGGCCTCGCGATAGACCTACCGCAGAGTGCGCTACGGAGCTAAGGTTGCACCGTCATTGAGGAGGATCCGGTTTGATTTCCGCAAGTACCGCTGCGTTGTTGATCGCCGTGTCCCTTCCGATCGCGCTTATCCCCGGGCCTTCGGTGGCGTTCATCCTGACCACGACGCTGCGGTCCGGGCGCGGTGGAGGCTTAGCTGCAGTCGCCGGAATCGAGTTGGGCTACGTTCTGCATGTGGTCGGAGCTGCCCTCGGCATCTCCGCTCTAGTTGCTGCAAGCGCAACGGCGTTCACACTAGTCAAGGTCGCCGGCGTCCTTTACCTGCTCTGGTTGGCCTTCCGTGCCTTGGGCTCGCGCAGGGAGGGAACGTTGGTACAGCCCGCCGCCCAGGACATGGACCCCACGGTGAGGCGCAGCCTTGCCCGAGGGTTTATGGTCGGTGCGCTGAATCCCAAGACCGCCATGTTCTTCGTGGCTTTCCTCCCCCAGTTCGTCTCACCTGGAGCAGGGCCCATCTGGCTGCAGCTCACTCTGCTGGGGTTTCTATTCATTCTTGTGATGACCGTCCCCGACACGGTCTGGGCGCTGGCCGGCGCTGCACTCCGCCGCCACCTTCCCCGCCTGAAGCTGCGCGCACCCGATCGCGTCAGCGGCTGTGTCTACATCCTGATGGCCGCGGCCGCATCAACCGTCCGGCGAGCCACCCCATAGAGTGCGCCCGAGGGGCAAGGGCCACCCGCTCGATCTCCTCACGTCTGCCGCACCTGTGCACCCCTCTCTGGGTGAGCATGCAGCGGAGAGCCTCGAGTGTTCTCTTCGTGCCGGCCTACCGTTGGCGCCGTTGCGGGCCGACCCGAGGGGTCCTGCGGGGTGCCCATGGAATGGTTCACGCGGAGCCGGCATCGCAACGCCCCGCAAGGGCACCTGTACAGGCCGCTCAGCCTCGACGCTGCATGAAGAAATGGCGTGGAGACGACGCATGGCGTGAAGACTGCTAGTGGGGGGCCGGGCTATCGGAGTGCGCTTGAGATCCCAGGCATAGCACAAGGGAGAACGGCCGGGCCATGCCCAGGGTGGTTGCTGCAGGATGGCGAGAACTCTGGGCCGAGGCGCCTGCACGCGTTGACTTGGCGTGCCGACCTACGGCGGTAGCTCTCGAGCGCGCGCCCGTTGGAGCTGGCGCAGCGGACCGCGGTAGGTGCGGCGGATGGGTGCGGTGCAGTAAATGAGATGCAGCGGACCAGGCGGTGATCTGCGGGGCTCTAGCACAAGCCGCCTGGTCCACGACCTGCGGGGCAGCGCGGCTGGGAACGGCCCGTGGGCCGGCGCTGTGCGCGGCAGCCGGTCGGGCGCACCCCTGGCGCGCTGCCAGCCTCGCGGCCGGAGCGGCGGGCACGGGCCTTTCCCCTGCGGTGGCGCCAGCACTGTGCGGGGCAGCCAGTCGGGCGCACCCCTGGCGCGCTGCCAGCCTCGCGGCCGGAGCGGCGGGCACGGGCCTTTCCCTGTGGTGGAGCCGTGCGGCGGCGTGCGGCGCCTTTGGCCGGCAGACGGGGCGAGCTGCTAAACGGGCTTGTCCTTGTATCCGTGGGCCCGCCCCCGTGCCGGCTGGTGGCCGTCGGCCCGGTCGGTCCCGGTGCCGGTGCCGGCGGGCGGTGTGCCCGGTTGTATCGGTGGTGGTGGTGGTGGTTAAAGGGGTGCAGGCCCCACCGGTGGTGGGGCCTGCAGCCTAAGGGTGGTCCGGCGGTGTCCTACTCTC
>QZVU01000223.1 GCA_003602285.1 Arthrobacter frigidicola | reverse complement strand
AAAGCGAGAAACCCGACAGCAGCAGATGACGCATCGACAATGCCTCCTAGCGTGTGATGATCAGTGGGTGCCCACGCTCTGGGTGCGCCTGCACCAGTACGTCGATACCGTACACCGCCTTCAGTGCCGCTGGCGTCAATACCGCTTCGGGCGTGGCAAACGCATGGCAGCGCCCCTGCTCCAGCAACAGGATACGGTCACAGTAGCGCGCAGCCAGATTCAGGTCATGCAGGATCACCAGCACCGCAGCGCCGCGGTCGGCGAAGCGGCGCACGGATTCAAGGGTAGTGTGCTGGTGCAGTGGGTCGAGCATCGAGGTCGGTTCGTCGAGCAGCAGCATGTCGGGGGCCGACAGCAGCAGGCGGCACAGGGCCACACGGCGCTTTTCACCACCGGACAGGTGTTCGATTTTTGCGTCCCAGGCCGGCAGGCGCAGGGCGTCGGCGGCCACGTCCAGCTGGCGCTCCAGGTTGTGGCCGTCAGCGGCCTGCAGGATGGCTTCCAGCTTGGCCTGCTCGGCGGCCAGCTTGTCGAAGTCGGCATCCGGGTCGGCGTAAGCGGCGTAGACCTCGTCCAGACGGGCCTGGGCGTCCTTGATCACGCTGACCGCTTCCTCGACCACTTCGCGCACGGTCTTGGTCGGGTCCAGTTGTGGCTCCTGCGGCAGGTAGCCAACGTTGATGTCGGGCATCGGACGGGCTTCGCCGTCGAATTCCTTGTCGACGCCCGCCATGATCCGCAGCAGGGTCGATTTACCGGCGCCGTTCAAGCCGAGCACGCCAATCTTGGCGCCTGGGAAGAACGACAGGGAAATGTTCTTGAGAATTTCCCGCTTCGGCGGCACGACCTTGCTCAGCCGATGCATGGTGTAGACGTATTGAGCCAAAACCAAGCCCTCTAATTCAGATAGGTAAAGACATCGACGATCGCCCAGGCAGCATGGCCAGGGGGATGCGTGTTCGGGTGTCATTGGACAAAGACGACCATTCTACGCCAACGCGCGGCGTTGCATAGGAGGGGCCGTGGGTGGGGTTGTGGAT
>QZVU01000222.1:420-1042 GCA_003602285.1 Arthrobacter frigidicola | reverse complement strand
CAAAAGAGGCAAGTCGAGGGTTGTCTTCATGAGGTCGCCTCTACAGCGGCCTTATGGCCGGAAACCGGTGGAAATGATGCTTGGACCTAATGTGGGGGCATGCCTGGGAAATTACAAGCGCTAGCGCAGGAAAAGCAGAAAGGGGCCCGTAGGCCCCCTTCTTGCTTGCAACCGCCACCGGCCATTGCCTGAATCAGGCGTCTGGCGCGGCCTTGGCTTGCGGCTCGCTGTTTTCGTAGATCATCAGCGGCTGCGAGGTGCCTTCGATGACGCTCTCGTCGATCACCACCTTGCTGACATCCTTTTTGGAAGGGATCTCGTACATGGTGTCGAGCAGCACGCCTTCGAGGATCGAACGCAGGCCACGGGCGCCAGTCTTGCGCTCCAGGGCCTTGCGGGCAACGGCCTTGAGCGCATCGCTGCGGAACTCGAGGTCGACGCTTTCCATCTCGAACAGCTTGGCATACTGCTTGGTCAGAGCATTCTTCGGCTCGGTGAGGATCTGCATCAATGCAGCCTCGTCCAGCTCGTCGAGGGTAGCCAGCACCGGCAGACGGCCGACGAATTCCGGAATCAGGCCAAACTTGACCAGATCGTCCGGCTCGACCTCACGCAGGGACTC
>QZVU01000222.1:0-405 GCA_003602285.1 Arthrobacter frigidicola | reverse complement strand
TTGCCCTCTTCCTTGCTGCGCACTTCTGCGCCAAAACCGATGCCACCCTTGGTGGAGCGGCCCTGGATGACTTTTTCCAGACCCGAGAACGCGCCACCGCAAATGAACAGGATATTGCGGGTATCAACCTGCAGGAATTCCTGTTGCGGGTGTTTACGCCCGCCTTGCGGCGGCACCGAGGCCACAGTGCCCTCGATCAGTTTCAACAGCGCCTGCTGCACGCCCTCGCCCGAGACGTCACGGGTGATGGACGGGTTGTCCGACTTGCGCGAGATCTTGTCGATTTCGTCAATGTAGACAATGCCCATCTGGGCCTTTTCCACATCGTAGTCGCACTTCTGCAACAGCTTCTGAATGATGTTCTCGACGTCCTCACCCACATAACCGGCCTCGGTCAGGGTGGTG
>QZVU01000221.1 GCA_003602285.1 Arthrobacter frigidicola | reverse complement strand
GCATGCCCACCTGTACCGCCCTGGGGACTGAGCATTGCCAGTATTGCCGCCCGCGTAGCAGACTCCGGGTTCCCGCCTGCGAACAGGAGTCACGCCCATGCTGGAATTACGCCCCAACTGCGAGTGCTGCGATACTGACCTGCCGGGCGACAGCCCCGATGCGCTGATCTGCTCCTTCGAATGCACCTTCTGCCGTGCCTGCGCCGACACACACCTGCAAGGCCGCTGCCCGAACTGTGCCGGCCAGCTGGTGCCCCGGCCGACGCGTGTCGGTCAGGCGCTGGCCAATAACCCCGCCGCCACCCAGCGTGTGAACAAAGCGCACGCCACCTGCGCCTGACGCCCTTCCAAACAGACATCGCCGCTTTCTCGGGGTGATGTCTTTCACGCTTCTTGGAGGATTTTTCCACAACAAGCACGCGGATTATCAACACTTCTATACTCGGCATTACCAAACTTCGGGATTGGTCGTATCTTGCAGCGCTTCCGATTAACCCACTTGCAGACGTATTCCGGAGTGATCCAGGAAGCGGACCACATCCCGACAGGAGTTTTCCACATGACAACCGTGCTGATCGTCGACGACCACCCCATTGTCCGACTGTCCTTGCGCCTCCTCCTCGAGCGTGAACGCTTTCATGTTGTCGGTGAGGTGGGTAACTGCAGCGAAGTGGCTCAGGTAGCCCGCGATCTGCGCCCCGATGTAGTCGTGCTCGATATTGGCCTGCCCGGTCTGGATGGCATGGAAGTGATCAAACGCCTGCAAAGCCTTGAGCCGGTGCCCAAGATCATGGTGCTGACGGGCCAAGCCACTGACCTGTACGTACGGCGTTGCCTGGATGCCGGCATCGGCGCCTTCGTCACCAAGGAAGAAGACCACGAAGCACTGCTGTTCGCCCTCAAGGCGCTGGTCAAAGGCTATTCGACCTTCCCGCAAATGTCGGTCAACAGCAACTCGCTGGAAAGCGAACCGGTGCGCCTTGCCAGCCTGTCGAACCGTGAAATGGAGGTGCTGCGGCGCCTGGCGCGCGGTGAAAACAACAA
>QZVU01000219.1 GCA_003602285.1 Arthrobacter frigidicola | reverse complement strand
GTCATGAGCATCTTTTCGAAGACGTTGCCCATGCTGGGACAGATCGAGTTCGACGCGAAGCTTGAGGGTGTGACCAGTAAGGCCGTGCAGCTGACCCACTTCCCGGTCGAGTTCGGGGCGAACGTAAACGACCACGCCATTCTGCTTCCAGATCGCTATTTGCTGACGGGCGCGGTGTCCAACACCCAGCTGGGAATTGGCCTGGATGATATCGGCATGATGGGCGTGGGGGCGGTTGCCACGGCCGTTGGCGGAATCGCGGGGGCGGCAATCTCCACCGTGTCGGCCTACCTGCTCTCCGGAAGCGAGGCGACCCGGTCGGCCACGGCATGGGCGGCCCTGACCGCAATGCTTCAGGCCCGCGCCCGCTTCGACCTGGTAACCGAATACGAAACCCTCAAGGACATGGTGCTGATCCGCCTGGACCAGCGCACACGGCCTGAGGATGAAGACGGCCTGGTGTTCGTTGCCGAGCTCCAGCAGGTCCGAATAGTCAAGTCGCAGATCTCCCGGGGCGTTACCTCCGCTGATCAGCTTCAGCAGAACGATCCGGTGGCTACCCAGGGTGCGCCAATGGTTTCGTCGGGCTCCACTTCGGTCGAGGTCATCCCATGAGTCGGTACAAGGTGCAAGTGCAGGCTCTTCCCGCGCAGACCTTCAGCGCCCCGTTGGGCGACACCACGCTGACCATAGAGCTGCAATGGATGGTCGGACTGGAGGTGTTCCGCGTGAATATCATCACCGCCGCCGGCGCAACCCTGACAGCAGGGCGGTTTCTTCTGCCCGGTGTCGATCTGCTGGCCGGCCTTTATCCGCCGCCAAGCGTGGACTATGGCTCGCTGACCCTGGAGGGCGCGCAGCCGACGCCTGGCAATCTGGGCATCGATAACACCCTGGTGTGGTCCGATGAGTGAAGAAATCTACCTGCGCCGGTACCGGCTGCGCTTTGGCAGGCCCACGGGCACCCTGTCCTACGAGATGAACCCCAATCCTGCCAATCCGTCTGGCGACGGGCTGCGCATCACGTTCCAGGTGATCCACTTC
>QZVU01000220.1 GCA_003602285.1 Arthrobacter frigidicola | reverse complement strand
GGTACCGTAGTTGGTATCGGCACGTTCACGAGTTCATCACCTATATGGCTGAAGACCGCGATGGCTTGGTAACCGTCGATGGCATTTCGATTTCTCATCATTTGGCGCCGTATTCAGCCGGCAAGTTCTCCGCCGCCCTTGACGATGATCCACCGTGGCATCTGTACGCCCTCCAGGTCGAAGACCTTCTTGAATTCACCACTGATGACCTGGTGCAGGCGTGGGCGTGCCGCTCGCAAAGCTGCGGATCGAAGGAAGCGGCGGCGGAGATGTATGCGCTGGTCAGGGTGCTGGAGGGCATTGACGAATATTACGCCGGCGCCAGCGCCTACATTAGTCATCCAGAGGTCGTGGCCATCTTCGCGGTCGCGGACCAGGAAGAGCTGACGGATCAGGAAGAAGCAACAGTGGCGCCGGTGCATGTCCCTGACGCGGCGAACAGCGACGCAGCAGGGCTCACGCTGGCGGCCGTGAGCGAGCTCACCGTGGATGAACTCAGAAAGGCCTGGGACAACCGGCCGGAAAGTTTCGCATCGTTGGAAGCCGCGGCCGAGACATTGGCGATACTCCGATCGCTGACCGCAGAGGCACCTGAGAAACCCAGCTACCGCCGGATGCTCCAGCACGAGTTGGTTCTTGAATTGGAGGATGTCCTGCCTTCGGAGGTTCAGGCGCAAGCGCCTGCAGCTGCTCCTGCAGCGGAGCTGGCCTTACTCACGGTTGATCGGAGGGCTGTGCGCTCCCAGGTCGCAGTTATCCGGCCTGGGCAGGGGAATTTTCGGACAGCGATGCTGGAGCGATACGGTGCGGAGTGCTGCATCACCGGGTGCACGGTCGACACCCTGCTCGAGGCGGCTCACATCATTCCCTATCGCGGGGATCAAACGAACGACGTCACCAACGGCCTGCTGCTCAGAGTCGACCTGCACCGGCTGTTCGACGCGCACCTGGTGACGATCAATCCGCGTTCACTCACTGTCGAGGTGGCAAGCTCAGTGAACGATGCCGGGTACCAGGCCTATCATGGGAAGCGCCTTTTCGCTC
>QZVU01000217.1 GCA_003602285.1 Arthrobacter frigidicola | reverse complement strand
CTTCGACTTCCACGTTCAAGGTGCTTTCGACATTCAGCGTACCGCCGGTGACCCGTTCGCCCACCCGGCGTGGTTGCGGCAGGTATTCGCCGGTGAGCAGTGATTCGTCCACGCTGGAGCGGCCTTCGACAATGCGCCCGTCGGCGGGGATCACCGCGCCGGGCAGCACTTGCACCGTGTCACCGCAGTGCAATTCGCTGAGCAGGATGCGCTCGCTGCGGCCGATGGCGTCCAGGCGCAGGCACGAGGCCGGCAGCAGGTTGACCAGCTGAGCGGTGGCCGCAGCCGTGCGTTCGCGGGCGCGGCGCTCCAGGTAGCGGCCGGTGAGCAGGAACAGGGCGAACATGCCCACTGTGTCGAAATACAGCTCGCCGCTGCCGGTGATGGCCGTCCAGATGCCGGCGCCGAAGGCCAGGGCGATGGCCAGCGACACCGAAACGTCCATGGTCAGGTGGCGGGTGCGCAGGTCGCGCGCCGCGCCCTTGAAAAAGGGCGCGCAGCTATAGAACACAATGGGAATGGTCAGGAACAGCGCCACCCAGCGCAGGATGGTGTGCAACTCGGGGGACAGGTCGATGTTGAATTCTGGCCAGGTGGCCATGGTCGCCATCATTGCCTGGAACCACAGCAGCCCTGCCACGCCCAGGCGGCGCAGGGCGCTGCGGTTCTCGCGGGCCAGCTGCTCGGCGGCCTGGTCGGGCTGGTAGGGGTGGGCGGCATAGCCGATCTGGCGCAACTCGGCGAGCAGGCGTGAAAGTGGCAGTTGCTTGTCGTCCCAGCTCAGCAGCAGGCGGTGGTTGGAGAGGTTCAGGCGCGCCTCGGCGACACCGGGCAGGTTGCGCAGGTGCTTTTCGATCAGCCAGCCGCAGGCGGCGCAGCTGATGCCTTCGACCAGCAAGGTGGTTTCGGCCAGCTGGCCCAGGTGGCGCACGAAGCTCTGCTGCACGTCGCTGCGGTCGTACAGGGCCAGTTCGTCTTGCAACCGCCTGGGCAGGGCCTCGGGGTTGGCGCTGTTGTCACTGCGGTGCTGGTAGTAGTGCTCCAG
>QZVU01000218.1 GCA_003602285.1 Arthrobacter frigidicola | reverse complement strand
ACACCGGGGACCTGGATGCCATCACCCGCCTGAAGCCGGTCGATGCCACCACCAACCCGTCGCTGCTGCTCAAGGCTGCCGCCATCCCGGGCTACGCCGACCTGCTCAAGCAGGTGAAGGCCGATGCCAAGGGCGATGTCGACCTGGCCTGCGACAAGTTCGCGGTGGCCGTGGGCTCGGGCATTCTCAAGGTCATTCCCGGCCGTATCTCGACCGAGGTGGATGCACGCCTGTCGTTCGATGAACCGGCGCTGCTGAACAAAGCCCGCCAGCTGATCGGCCTGTATGACGCAGCCGGGGTCTCCAAAGACCGCGTGCTGATCAAGCTGGCCTCCACCTGGGAAGGCATCCGCGCTGCCGAGCAGCTGGAGAAGGAAGGCATCCAGACCAACCTCACCCTGCTGTTCTCCTTCGCCCAGGCCCAGGCCTGTGCCGATGCCGGGGTGTTCCTGATTTCGCCGTTCGTGGGTCGTATCTACGACTGGTACAAAAAGAGCACCGGCACGGATTACGTGGGCGCCGAGGACCCTGGCGTGCAATCGGTGACGCGCATCTACAACTACTACAAGGCCAATGGTTACAACACCGTGGTGATGGGCGCCAGCTTCCGCAACATCGGCCAGATCGAACAACTGGCCGGCTGCGACCGCCTGACCATCAGCCCCGAACTGCTGCAGCAACTGAGCGACGATCAGGGTGAACTGCCGCGCGTGCTCAAGCCGGGCAATGCCGGTGAGGCCAAGCAGCAGTTGAGTGAAAGCCAGTTCCGCTGGGCGATGAACGAAGATGCCATGGGCACCGAAAAGCTGGCCGAAGGTATCCGCCAGTTTGCCCGGGACCAGGAGAAGCTGGAGAAGTTGATGGCTGAAAAAGCCTGATACATATCCGGTTTGCCTGATGGGCGGGAAGTGTTCAGCATTTTCCGCCCGTTTTTGTTTTGCCAAGCTTTAGTTGTGAATTGAATTCCAGGGCCTCTTCGCGGGTAAACCCGCTCCCACACGCATACCCACAGGCCTGAAATTGGCGCTGTACTTGTGGGAGCGGG
>QZVU01000216.1 GCA_003602285.1 Arthrobacter frigidicola | reverse complement strand
GGTCACGCCATGGTACCTGGCGAGGTAGTAGGCGATGGCCAGGCCATGGACGCCGGCGCCGATGATCACCACGTCATAGGATTTCATGGGTTCAACTCCAGGATGTAGAAGCGCGAGAGGGGCACAAGGTTAAGCTGAGATGCGAGAATTGTATACAATCTGCTGTATGGATAAGATCAGTTGGTTCTAGACCTTGGTCTCGTTTAGAGGAAACCTCCCACCAATGAACTACTCTGATCCGACGACGTTCGAAATATCAGGCGTTGTAGCCAGAAACGGATAGGGAGGGTTGTTCATGCTCGCGCAACTTCCACCTGCACTGCAGAGCCTGCATCTGCCGCTGCGGCTGAAATTGTGGGACGGTAACCAGTTCGATCTGGGGCCTAGACCGCAGGTCACCATCCTGGTCAAAGAGCCACAGTTGATCAGCCAGTTGACGCACCCGAGCCTGGAGCAGTTGGGCACAGCGTTCGTCGAAGGCAAGCTGGAGCTGGAAGGCGACATCGGTGAAGCCATCCGGGTATGTGATGAGCTGAGCGAGGCGCTGTTGCCTGATTTTGAAGAGGCTTCGCCGGCGCGGCTTGCTCACGACAAAAGCACTGACGCTGAAGCCATTTCCTATCACTACGATGTTTCCAACGCGTTCTATCGGCTGTGGCTGGATCAGGACATGGCCTATTCGTGCGCCTACTTTCGCGAGCCTGATAACACGCTCGATCAGGCACAGCAGGACAAGTTCGACCACCTGTGTCGCAAGTTGCGCCTCAATGCCGGCGACTACCTGCTGGACGTGGGCTGTGGTTGGGGTGGCCTTGCGCGCTTCGCTGCACGGGAATATGACGCCAAGGTATTCGGCATCACCTTGAGCAAGGAGCAGCTCAAACTTGGCAGGCAGCGGGTCAAGGCCGAAGGGTTGGCCGACAAGGTCGACCTGCAGATTCTCGACTACCGTGACCTGCCTCAAGACGGTCGCTTCGACAAGGTTGTCAGCGTTGGTATGTTCGAGCATGTCGGGCATGCCAACCTGGCGCTGTATTGCCAGAAAC
>QZVU01000215.1:260-1047 GCA_003602285.1 Arthrobacter frigidicola | reverse complement strand
GTATGGATCAAATACTTCGCTCGAAAATCGGTGGCTTTAAAGACACCCTGGCACTTAGTTCGATCGGTGCTGGTGGACTTCTGACATCGCCTTTCTTCAGCTCTGTGCCGGCCACCCTCCCCCTCGCCATGGGCGCTGTGGGTGCGGCGTACGTGGGCAACCGTGTCTTTGATTTCTGGAAGAACCAGCTCCTCCTTGAGTCGAAGATCAATATCCGCTCGGCTACCGATCTGGCGCACGGGGATGGCTTGCTGCTTGGCTTCACCACTGACACAGGCCAACCTGTCCGTGTCCCTGATGAAGACTTCATGCGACATGGATTTATCCTGGGTCAGTCCGGTGTCGGTAAGACCGTTCTGGGCAAGCTGATGATGTTCCAGCAGATCCAGCGAGGCGGCGGTCTGACGTTCATCGACGGCAAGATGAATGCGGACGATATTCAAACGATTTACCAGTACTGCGTCTGGGCAGGCCGCGAGCAGGACCTGCTGATTCTGAATCCGGGTAATCCATCGCTCAGCAACTCCTACAACCCCATCCTCCGGGGTGACCCTGATGAGATCGCAGCCCGCATCCTATCCATCATTCCCTCTACCGAGAACAACCCTGGCGCCGACCACTACAAACAGTCGGCTAACCAAGGCATCACCACCCTCGTAGCGGCAATGCAAGCTGCTGGCCTCGCTTACAACTTCATTGACTTCACGATCCTCTTGATGAACCACAAAGCGATCGAGGAACTGGAGACACTGCTCAAGAAGACTCAGCCTCACAACCCGGCCACCAA
>QZVU01000215.1:0-250 GCA_003602285.1 Arthrobacter frigidicola | reverse complement strand
TCCCTGTTCCTTGAGCAGTACAAGATCGGCGGGAAGCCGGGCATGGAGAACGTGGTCGACATCAAGCGGATGAAGGAAACGTTCGGCGGCCTTGCCGGCCGGATGTACTTGTTCGGCACGGGCAAATTCGGCGATGTGATGAACACCTACGCCCCGGAGATCGACCTGTTCGAAGCAATCCGGGCGAAGAAGATCATCTACGTCGCTCTCCCGACGATGGGTAAAAACGAAGCAGCCTCCAACTTCGGCA
>QZVU01000214.1 GCA_003602285.1 Arthrobacter frigidicola | reverse complement strand
CTTCGGCATGAATACCGAGCTGGTCTTCGCGCTGATCTGTGGTGTGCTGCTCGGTGCCGGAGCTCTCGCAGGAAAGCTCGGGCTGATCGATAGGCTGTCACTGGTTCTGTACGTATCTGCCTACGTGTTCGGTGGATGGTTCACTATCAAGGAAGCGATCAGCAACATCCGCCAGAAGCGCTTCGAGATCGATTCGCTGATGCTTCTCGCCGCAGCCGGTGCCGCGAGCATCGGCGCCTGGGCTGAGGGGGCTCTGCTGCTGTTCCTGTTCAGTCTGGGGCATTCCCTTGAAAGCTACGCGATGGGGCGGGCCAAGAAAGCGATTGAGGCACTGTCCAAGCTCGCACCGGCCACGGCGATCGTACGCAGAGCAAATGGCACGACGGAAATGCCGGTGGAACTGCTGGTTCCCGGTGACGTTGTCATCGTGCGCCCAAATGACCGCCTGCCGGCCGATGGTTTTGTAGTCGTGGGCTCCTCAAGTATCAACCAGGCGCCAGTGACCGGTGAAAGCGTCCCCGTGGACAAGCAACCTGTCGCTGATGTCGAGCTCGCACGTAGTAAGCCAGATGCAGTTGATGCAGCTTCGAAAGTCTTCGCCGGCACCATCAATGGCGAAACTCTCATCGAGGTTGAGGTAACACGGCGCTCCACTGAAAGTACCTTGGCGCGGGTCATCAAGATGGTCAGTGAAGCCGAAGTCAGGAAGTCACCGACCCAGCAGTTCACGGACCGCTTCCAGCGGGTATTCGTCCCGGTAGTTTTGCTGCTGGTAGTAGGGCTGCTGTTTGCCGGCATTTTTCTTGACGAGCCTTTCCGTGACTCGTTCTACCGGGCGATGGCCGTTCTGGTTGCAGCCAGCCCCTGCGCGCTCGCGATCGCTACACCAAGCGCCATTCTCTCTGGCATCGCCAGGGCAGCCCGAGGTGGCGTGCTGATCAAGGGCGGTGCGCCACTTGAAGAGCTTGGCGCCTTGAATGCCATGGCATTCGACAAGACCGGTACCCTGACCGAAGGGCGCCCACGCATTACCGATGTAATACCCGTGG
>QZVU01000021.1 GCA_003602285.1 Arthrobacter frigidicola | reverse complement strand
CAGCCGGGGCGCCCGTCGTGGGCGCCTTCTTTTTTATAACGACCTGCTCGCGCAGGGTTTTCCAGGATTCGACGAGGTTTCGCTGACAGGAATGCAGCTACAGAAGGACGCACATCCCGGCGTTGAGTGACACAGACGGGATACTTGGCAGGCGTCAAATGGCTCTTGACCGGGGAACAACACGCCCCACTGCCAAACGTTACACAGGAGAGATGCCATGAATTTCAAGACTGTCGCCAGCGCCAGCCTGTTCGCCGTGCTCAGCTTTGGTGCCATTGCCGCCCAGGCCACCACCACACCCATGGGCGCTGCCGGCGCCATGCAGTACCGCTACGGTGAGCATCTGGATGTGAAGAAAGTGCTGTCGGTACAGGACGAGCAGAGCAACGCCTGCGGCCTGGTGAACACCCGCATGGACTACCTCGACTCCAAGGGCCAGCAGCAGAGCGTGCAGTACCGCACCTACGCCACTGGCGGTTGCCATGACAACTGATCGCCGCCTGATGCTGAAAGCGGGAGGCATAGCCCTGGCGCTGACGGGGCTGGGGTTGGCAGGACACCTGATGGCCCGTGACCGCTACGGCGCCATGCCGTCGCTGTCGGGGGCCAGCCAGTGGCTCAACTCGACCCCGCTAGATGGGCCGGCGCTTAAGGGCAAGGTGGTGCTGGTGGACTTCTGGACCTGGGACTGCATCAACTGCCAGCGCAGCCTGCCTCACGTGACCGACTGGGCGCGGCGTTCTGCCGATCAGGGGCTGGTGGTGGTGGGCGTGCATACGCCGGAGTACGCCTACGAACATGACCTGGGCACCCTGCGAAACAAGGTGGCCGGGCTGGGTATCGGTTATCCGGTGGCGGTGGATAATGACTACAAGGGGCGGCGGCAAAAACTGAGTGCAACACCTGACCTTTCCGGTAGGGTGTTGCCATGTCTTATCACGAACTCAGCGTTGAAGAACGCTCCGATATCCAGGTCAGTCTGCTGCGTGGCATGAGCCAGCGCGCCATTGCCCGAATGCTCAACCGCAGCCCCTCAACGATCAGTCGCGAGATCCGTCGCAATCGTGATGCCCGGGGTGAGTACACCACCCAGCATGCCCAACAAGCCATGCGCGATCGTCGATTGCCCTGCCGGCCCCGGCAAAAGCTGGTGCCCGGCAACGAATTGTTCGAGCTGGTCGCCCACCTGCTGCGACAGCGCTTTTCTCCCGAGCAGATTGCCGGCAAGCTGCGAACCATGAAATCCCCAAGCTTCGAAGACGCCTACGTCTGCCGCGAGACGATCTACAACGCGATCTATGCCCTGCCGGTCGGCGAACTGCGCAAGGAGCTGATCATCTGCCTGCGGCAAGGCAAAACCTCCCGCCGTCCGCGTTCTGGCGGCGTAGATCGCCGTGGCCAGATCCCGGACATGGTCAGCATCCATGTGCGTCCGCCGGAGATCGAGGATCGCGTGATGCCGGGACATTGGGAGGGCGACTTGATCAAGGGCAAAGCCAACGCATCGGCCGTGGGTACGCTAGTCGAACGCACCAGCGGCTACCTGATGCTGGTGAAGATGCAAGACGCGACGGCGACCTCGGCCGTGGAAGGCTTCAGTTCGGCGCTGAACCATATGCCGCTGGCGGCCCGCAAGAGCATGACCTACGACCAAGGGCGGGAGATGGCGCGTCACGCGGAAATCACCCAGAAGACCGGGGTGGCAATTTACTTCTGCGACCCGCACAGCCCCTGGCAGCGCGGCAGCAATGAGAACATCAACGGACTGATCCGCCAGTACCTGCCCAAGGGCACGGATCTGTCGGTGTGCAGCCAAGAGCAGTTGGATGCGATTGCCTACGAGTTGAACATCCGACCGCGTAAGCGCTTCGGTTTCAAGTGCCCCATCGAGGTCATGACCGAGCTGATGGCCAAGCATCACGAGGCTCCCGCCTCAATCCAGTAACTGTGTTGCACTCAGCTCCTGCAACCGCCAGGTGTGGAATGCCTGGGGCAACCAGTTCTGGCCGGCCCATTACTTTGTCGACCGTAAAGGACAGGTGCGCCATGTGCACTTTGGCGAAGGCGATTATGGCGGGCAGGAACAGCTGATACAGGCACTGCTGTATGAGAAAGGTGATTAGGCTGTGCCGGCCTCTTCGCCGGCATGCCCGCTCCTACAACGACAGTGCAATCAGCGAAGTATGCGCACTCTCTGTGGGTGCGGGCGTGCCCGCGAAGAAGCCAACACTTGCCTATCAGGTGAAACTGGCAAAGTGCGCCTGCATCCGCGCCGCATCCGCCTGGCGCCCGCTGAACAGCTCGAACGCC
>QZVU01000212.1 GCA_003602285.1 Arthrobacter frigidicola | reverse complement strand
AGTCATCAAGACCGGCCAGTGGGCGCAGGGCGCCCTGCGCCAGGTGGTCGGCGAGCACGTCAGCCGCTTCGAGCTGATGGACGATGACTACCTGCGCGAGCGCGCCTCCGACGTCAAGGACCTGGGCCGGCGCCTGCTGGCCTACCTGCAGGAAGCCCGCTCGCAGTCGCTGGTGTATGCCGACAACACCATCCTGGTCAGTGAGGAGCTGACACCGGCCATGCTCGGCGAAGTGCCGGAAGGCAAGCTGGTAGGCCTGGTCTCGGTACTGGGTTCGGGCAACTCCCACGTCGCCATCCTCGCCCGCGCGATGGGCATCCCCACGGTGATGGGCCTGGTCGACCTGCCGTACTCCAAGGTCGACGGTATCGAACTGATTGTCGACGGGTACAAGGGCGAGGTGTTCACCAACCCCAGCGAAGTGCTGCGCAAGCAATACAGCGAAGTGGTTGAGGAAGAGCGCCAGCTGGCCCAGGGCCTGGATGCCCGGCGCGAACTGCCATGCGTTACCCCCGACGGCCACCGCATGCCGCTGTGGGTCAACACCGGCTTGCTGGCCGACGTGGCCCGTGCCCAGCAGCGCGGCGCCGAAGGGGTAGGCCTGTACCGCACCGAAGTGCCGTTCATGATCAACCAGCGCTTCCCCAGCGAGAAAGAACAGCTGGCCATCTACCGCGAGCAGTTGGCCGCCTTCCACCCGCTGCCGGTGACCATGCGTACCCTCGATATCGGCGGTGACAAAGCGCTGTCGTACTTCCCGATCAAGGAAGAAAACCCGTTCCTGGGTTGGCGCGGCATCCGCGTCACCCTCGACCACCCGGAAATTTTCCTGGTGCAGACCCGCGCCATGCTCAAGGCCAGCGAGGGCCTGAACAACCTGCGTATCCTGCTGCCAATGATTTCTGGCATCCACGAGCTGGAAGAAGCGCTGCACCTGATCCACCGCGCTTGGGGCGAGGTGCGTGACGAAGGCACCGACGTGCCGATGCCCCCGGTGGGCGTGATGGTAGAAATCCCCGCGGCGGTGTACCAGACCAAGGAGCTGGCACG
>QZVU01000213.1:566-1050 GCA_003602285.1 Arthrobacter frigidicola | reverse complement strand
CGCGCCCGGTGGCGCGGCCGGGCTTCAAACCCGGTTGGGGACGGCAGCCGTTCCCGGGCAGGTTCGACTCCCGCTGCCTTCCGCCATTTTCATTCGCCTGTCGGGGCTCTACGGGGCGCTTCACAGCTCTTGGGACTTGCACGGTACCTGTGGGAGCGGGTTTGCCCGCGAAAGGGCCGGTACAGGCACCCTTGTTTTGCTGTCATCCGCCCGTCATGTGTGACGTTATTATTTACGATCCCCCGGAACTATCTACACTGGGTTATCTCTATGATGGCATCGGTCGCTATCGGGGGGCATTGTAAGGTGAGTGCCGCCTGATTAGACTGCGGCGAATTCCACAGGCCTAGCCTTTGTTAAGGACGTATATGATCAAAAAATGCTTGTTCCCGGCGGCCGGCTACGGCACTCGCTTCCTGCCCGCAACCAAAGCCATGCCCAAGGAAATGTTGCCGGTGGTCAACAAGCCACTGATCCAGTATGG
>QZVU01000213.1:0-556 GCA_003602285.1 Arthrobacter frigidicola | reverse complement strand
AGCATTGGATGCTGGTCTGAACGAAATCTCCATCGTGACCGGCCGCGGCAAGCGCGCCCTGGAAGACCACTTCGACATCAGCTACGAGCTGGAAAACCAGATCAAGGGCACCGACAAGGAAAAATACCTGGTGGGCATCCGTCGCCTGCTCGACGAGTGCTCGTTCTCCTACACCCGTCAGACCGAAATGAAAGGCCTGGGCCACGCGATCCTCACCGGCCGCCCGCTGATTGGCGACGAGCCGTTTGCAGTGGTGCTGGCGGACGACCTGTGCGTCAACCTTGACGGTGACGGTGTGCTGGCGCAGATGGTCAAGCTGTTCAAGCAATACCGCTGCTCGATCGTCGCGATCCAGGAAGTCGATCCGCAGGAAACCAACAAGTATGGCGTCATTGCCGGCGAGGAAATCCGTGACGGTATCTTCCGTGTGGACTCGATGGTCGAGAAGCCCAAGCCTGAAGATGCGCCATCGAACCTGGCCATCATCGGCCGCTACATCCTGACCCCGGATATCTTCGAGAAGATCGAGCAGACCGAGCCGGGCAAGGGTGGCGAG
>QZVU01000211.1 GCA_003602285.1 Arthrobacter frigidicola | reverse complement strand
CTGCACACCGAAGCCGTGCCACAGGCCGACAGCCTTGGCCTGGCCTTGCGCCGGGCCCGCGAAGTACTGCGCCCGGGCAGCCTGGCCATTGTCATCTGTGACGAGCGTTCGTTGAGCGCACAGTGCGAACAGCACCTGGCGATGCTCTCGCGTCACTGCGACCTACTGCTATTGCCCGTATCCGACCCGCTCGACCACGCCCTGCCCGCCGCCGGCCTGTTACGTTTCGCCCAGCGCGGTGCGCAGCTGGAGCTCGACACCCTGGACGCCAACCTGCGCCAGGCTTATCGCAAGCAGGCCGAGGCACGCATCGAGCGCTGGGAGCTGATGGCCCAGAAACTGCGCGTGGTGCTGATGCCACTTAGCACCCAAAGCGACATGATCGAGCAGTTGCGCGAATACCTGAACGCCCAGCGGCCCAGGAGCGCGTCATGAACCCGCTCGACCAGTTGCACCCGCTGATCGACCCGACGCCTGTCGGCCTATGGCCGCCGGCACCCGGCTGGTGGCTGCTGCTGGCCGTGCTGCCATTGCTCGGTTGGGGGCTGTGGCGGCTGCGCCGCTGGCGCCCGGGCAAACGCCGCATCGTGCGGGCCGAACAACCCCTGGACCCGGTGCGTGTGGAAGCCCTGGCCGAGCTGGCACGCCTGCCGCGCCCGTACGACGGCGCCCCGGCCGGCGCCTGGCTGCAACAGATCAATGCCCTGCTCAAGCGCCTGTGCCGCAGCCATTATCCGGGTGCCAACAGCCACACCCTCAACGGCCGCCAATGGCTGGCATTTCTCGACAACCGCTGCCCGGCCGCCGGCCTGACCCGCTGGATGGTGCTGGTCGAGGGCGCCTACAAGCCCGAGTGCAAGCTCGACGACAAGGCCATTGTCGGGCTCAGCCAGGCCGTCGAAACCTGGATCCGCAAGCATGTTTGAACTGGCCTGGCCGTGGGTCTTCGCCCTGTTGCCGCTGCCTTGGCTGGCGCGCCTGCTGTTGCCAGCCGCCGACAGCGGCGAGCCGGTGCTCAAGGTCGGCTTCCTCAGCGAACTGGAAAGCCTGG
>QZVU01000209.1 GCA_003602285.1 Arthrobacter frigidicola | reverse complement strand
AAGCCGTCCCGCGCCAGCTATTTCGTGGCCACGTACCTGCTCTCCTCGAGCCGCTACCGGGTGTATTTTGTGAACCCCGTGGCGAAGGAAATCCTGGGCCGGCCGGTGTACAAGTCGCTGGCAGAGCTGCCCGAGGTCCCGGACCTGGTGGACGTTTTCCGCCGGCACGACGACCTCCCCACCGTGCTCGAGGAGACACTTGCCGCCGGCGCCAAGACGCTGTGGCTGCAGCTGGGTTCCTGGCACGAGGAGGTCGCCGCGACGGCCGAGGCCGCCGGGCTGGACGTGGTCATGGACCGCTGCGTGAAGATCGAACACGCCCGCTTCCACGGCGGGCTGAACCTGGCCGGCTTCGACACCGGCGTCAGGCCGTTGTCGTTGAGCATCTGTTGCAGCACCACATTGTGGATCGAGTACCAGAACGGGATGGCCACGGTCTTGCCACCGAGCTGTTTCATGTCGCTTATGTCGGGCGCCACGGTCAGGCCTGAGCCGCCCACATGGTTCCAGGCCACTACCTTGGCTGGCACCTTGCTGCCGTAGCGCGCCCATACAGTCATCGGCGACAGCAGGTGGATGACGTTGACCTGACCAGAGATGAACGCCTCGATCACCTGTGCCCAGCTGCGCAGCAGCACCGGGCGCTCGGCCTTGATGCCTTCGGCCTCGAACAGGCCGTTGTTATGGGCCACCAGCAACGGCGTGGCGTCGGTGATCGGCAGGTAACCGATGCGCACCGGCGCATCCGGCTCGGCAGCCGCGCGCGCCTGCAAGCTCGACAGCAACGGCAGCGCACCGGCGGCGGTGAGCATGGCCCCAAGCTTTCGAAAATCACGACGCGAAGAAGTGGAACAGCAGTCATCCATGCACATGGACAGCCTCCGAGGGCAACGGGGTTGGGGTAGGTTCGCCTGTGCGGCTTGCCCGCCGAAGGGTTTTGAGGATTTCGATGCGCAACGCGCCCAGTTCTTCGACCCGTTGGGCGCGCGGTTGCGGCAGGTCGATGTGCCACTGGCCGAGGATGTGCGCTGGGTGGTTGCCCAGTAGCAGGAC
>QZVU01000210.1 GCA_003602285.1 Arthrobacter frigidicola | reverse complement strand
GATCATGTGGGATGCAAGAAAAAGGCGAATGGATTCTTTCTGGTAGATGAATGAACGGATAAAGCCGCTTTCCCTTCTGCCAATCAGGTAAAAGCTGAATCCAAAAAAAGCGACGTTTGCTGAAATGTAGGCGTAGAACCAGCCGGCGTAGAATAAATAGGGTTGGGTGTTCTTGTCTGTATTCAGAAAACTCGGGGTCATGATAAAGAACAGCATGCACGGCGCGAAAGCAGTCCACAATAAACTGGAAGGCTCTCGGAGGTGCTCCTTTATCAAGATGTTTGAGATGTTATAGAGCCTTCCTGTATTAGAAGGCGCGCGTGGGCTGCTGCTGGTCATGGGAAGGGCCCTTCTGTTGATTGCCTTCATTTATGTCATGAAGTGCTTTTTATTCTTGGTCGAGGCGATGGCCAATTGAGCCTCTGCTGACGTCTGCCTCGCAGTTGCTGTCGCCGGAGTGCTCTCTGTTTAGATTTATATTTGCGTTGCGTCAAGTTTGGCGTGAATGGCCGCTGGCTGAGCGCGGTATCCGCTGTTTGAAGTGAGGCTGGACCTGTGAGGTTTTTCTGCGGGATGTTTCTGATGAGAGTCCAATGACTGAATGAAGTTTTAGGAAACTTCCTGTTCTTGTATAGGATTCGCCCGTGTTTTTCGTAGGGTAGAAAGGTGATTCAGTGGGGAATGTGCTGTTTACGATGGGCGGTGTTTATTGGATGAGACACTGAATTCATTGTTTCGAGATGTAAAAATAGAGTGTGACGGCGCCGTTGGACCATCGACCTAGGCGGCCAGCGGAGTCGTGCCGGCGGTGGGCTAGGCCGATGTGCTCAACGGCAGGTGTAGGGTTGGTGCTCACCTTGAGCTTTAGAGGGCGGCCCACGATCTATGCCGCACCTCAAAACTCAAGACATGCACTAGCGCTTGCCAAGAATCTTCCCAAGCATTTCTGGCCGCGGTGCCCCTTGCTGGCTTTGCAGATTGCCCTGTTCATCCTGATAGAAAATCGCCGGAGTCGCCTGCAACCCCATCTCTTCCATCAATGCCATGTTGGCT
>QZVU01000208.1 GCA_003602285.1 Arthrobacter frigidicola | reverse complement strand
GTGCAATTTCTGCCCGACGGCAAGCTGCAGTACGAAATGACCGCCGACAAGGTCGAGCACATGAAGACCAGCGAAATCACCTTGGTGACCACGCCGGACCTGCACCTGTACCGCGGCACCCAATACCCGTGGCACGTGCAAAGCACCCGCGCCGAGGTCAACCCGGACGGCACCGAGGTCGAGCTGATCGACAAGGTACGAATTGCACGCATCGACGAAAAACAGCGTGAAACCATCATTACCAGTTCACGCATGACCGTGTTCCCGCAGAAGCAATATGCGCAGACCGAGCAAGCCGTTAGAATCGACGGCGCCGGTGGCACCACTACGGGCAAAGGAATGAAAGCGTATTTGAAAGAAAGCAGGATGGACCTGCTCTCTAAGGTAAGAGGACAGTATGAGGCTCGTTAAAACCCTCCCCCTTTTGCTCAGCCTGAGCGCAGCACTGGGAAGCGCGAGCGCCTTCGCACTGCCGAATGACCGTGATCAGCCGATCCGCATCCAGGCCGACCAGGCCCATCTGGATGACAAGCAAGGCGTGGCCACCTATACCGGTGACGTGATCATCACCCAAGGTTCGATGATGATCAAAGGCAACACCGTGACCATGACCCGCGCCGCCAACGGCGACATCGATGTAGTCACCTCGATCGGCAACCTGGCCTACTTCGAGCAACAACAGAGCGCTGCCAAGCCAGACAAGATGAAAGGCTGGGCAGTGACAATCCAGTACCAGGCGCAGAAAGACACCGTGATCCTCACCGACCGCGCCAAGGTCGAAAACGAGGGCAACACGACCGAAGGCGAGAAGATCGTCTACAACACCAAGTCCCAGGTGGCGACCGCCGGTCGTGGTGGCAACGTGACCCAGCCACGTCAGCGCATCGACATGGTGATCCAGCCCAAGAAGAAGGCCGAGTAAATGGCAACCCTCAAAGCCCAGCATTTGGCCAAGATCTACAAGGGACGGCAGGCCGTACGAGATGTCAGTCTGTCGATCGACAGTGGCCATATCTTCGGACTGCTCGGCACCAACGGCGCGGGCAAGACCAACTGC
>QZVU01000207.1 GCA_003602285.1 Arthrobacter frigidicola | reverse complement strand
TGCCGCGCCTGGTCACCGAAGTCGTAGGCGTAGTCCTCGCCGGGTGCGTAGAACAGGTGGTCGGCAAACCAGGCCTCGTGGGCGGCCCAGAGCAGCGGCAACAGCAACAGCGGCAGCCACCACCAGGCCAGTACACCGAGGGCGACCAGCGCAACCAGGCCTGCCAGCAAGCCCAGACGCTTGTTGCGCCGGTGGCGCTTGAGCAACTGCTGCTTACGGCTCACGCCTGATACACCGGCACAGGGTTGCACCAACGGTCCTTGTATTCGCGGTCGGCACGGCCGAACGAGAACCGCAATGGTTTGTTGCGCGCCCGGGCGTCTTCCCAGGCGGCCTGGGTATTGAGGAAACTCAGCACGCTGCCTGGGCTGAAGGCCTTGGTTTCAGGGTCTACACCGCCATTGATGTACTCGACGCTGACCCAGTCCGGCGCTTCGACGCGGTACACCAGCTGAATGGCAATCGGCTTGCCGTCCAGCATCAGCACAGAGCCGATCAGCAGCTCGCGCAGACGCTCCAGCACCTCGGCCATGCGCTCGGCACCGGTGGCAGGGAAGCCCCAGCGGCGCTGGAACAGGTCGCAGTACATGCTGGCGATTTGCTGGGCACTGAAGTCGCTGATCGGGCGCACCACGCCACCCGCCTCTTCCAGCAGGCGCAGTTCGCGGCGCTGGTTGTAGCGGAATTTCTTCGACAGGTCTTCGTGCGCCCGCGCCATCGCCAGCTGTTCCTTCTGTTCCTTGAGGCCCGTGAAACGGCCCTGGCTCAGTTCGGACAGGTAGCGTGCGGTATGGCGCAACGGTGCAGCGGCATCGGCCGCAGCTGGCAGGATGATTTCGGCATTGCCCAAGTCGAACAGGGCTTTTTTGCCGGAACGCTTGAGCACGTCCTTGGCCAGCGCCAGGTGGCGCCCCCAGGTCGGGATGGCGGCTTTCAGCTCGCCGGCCTGATACCAGCCCAGGTAACGTACCGGGATCTGCGCCAGGTCAGCCAGTTGCTCGACCACCAGCGGATGGGTGGCGACACTGCCACCAAAACGCGCCCATGCCTCGGCGTA
>QZVU01000206.1:326-1058 GCA_003602285.1 Arthrobacter frigidicola | reverse complement strand
GTAGCAGCCTGTGGGGCTTGAGTTTTTGCAGCAGGCTTTTTAGCTGCAGGCGTCGCCGCAGCTTTTGCTGCTGGTTTTACTGGTGCTTTGGCGGGCGCTTGAGACCGCCGTCCTGTCGATTCACTTGCGGTCTTGTCGCTAGCTTTGGGCATTGTGCGGCTCCAGGTTGGTCGCGGCGTCTAACACGATTCAGGACGCTCCCTAAACAAATAAAGCAGAGAAATCCAGTATAAATTTAAAAAAAGATTCTACACAGTTAACAACAAGATTCAAATCTCTTGTGCCGGTGGAAAAAGAGACTTTTGGGCTGGATGAGCCCCCTTGCCGGTAGCTCTGTGACCGCCGAGCACGCGCCAAGTGCATTTTGATTCACCTTGTATTATTGGTACGTGTTGCGTATTCTTGAGAAAACCAAGCCATTCACGTATCGAGGTACTCAATGCTGCCCCAGGACGCAAAGCGGAAGCCTGACTCCTATTCGTATCCAAACGGGATGCTCAACTCTGGCTACATCGCCGGCGTCCTGCGCTTGAATGATCCGGTCAAAGGGATCTGCTACATCCAGCAGACCCGGTCAGAAAACCACATGCTTCCCATTCACTACGATCCCAAGAAATCGCCGATTCCTAAGGACATCAAGGAGTGGGATCTCATCATGGCGTTTGTTCACACCGATGGCGCCATGCAAGGTGATGACCGTATTGCACGGGTGAAGAGCATCCGTTTCGAAGC
>QZVU01000206.1:0-273 GCA_003602285.1 Arthrobacter frigidicola | reverse complement strand
GTGGGATGCGGTCGTGCATGCCGCAGCAAAAGACTCAGGCACACCCGATTCTGTGGCCCAGTTGGAGCAACAGCCCGGCGCTGGCACTGAAGAACGTCTCGACTCGTTCGATTGGAAGGCGATGGACCTCAACAAGAACGCCTCGAACCAGATCCGTATCGCGGGCTTCATTCAGGCCAAGTCTCTGGAACGCAACCGCAAACATCCTGTAGACGGCACTCCAATCAACGACCGACTAGTCGTGCTGATTCGGCAGTCGAAAGACACCGATGC
>QZVU01000205.1 GCA_003602285.1 Arthrobacter frigidicola | reverse complement strand
ATGTAGCCCGGCAAGCGCTGAGATAGCAGCCCCAGGTCGGTGTAGCCCTGAATGTTGGAGTGGCCGCGCAATGCGTTGACGCCACCGCCGGCCATGCCGATGTTACCCAGCAGCAGCTGGATCATGCCCGAGCCCCGTATCATCTGCGCGCCGGTGGTGTGATGAGTCCAACCCAGGGCATACAGGAACGTGGCAGTCTTGTCCGGCACGCTGGGGCTGGCCATGATCGCGCAGATCTCGAGAAAGTCCTCCTGCGAGGTGCCGCACAATCGGCTGACCAACTCGGGGGTGTAGCGGCTGACATGCTGCTTGAGCAGGTTGAACACACAACGCGGGTGACTCAGGGTCATATCCCGGCGGGCATGGCCGTGCTCGTCCAGCTCGTAGGCCCAGGAGCTGCGGTCGTAGCGCTTGGTCTTGGCGTCATAGCCGCTGAACAGACCGTCGTCGAAGTGGTAGTCGCTGCGCACGATCAACGAGGCATTGGTGTAGGCGCGAACGTACTCGTGCTGGATACGGTCATGGGTCAACAGGTAGTTGACCATGCCCATCAGGAAAGTGATGTCGGAACCGGCGCGCACGGGGGCGTAGATGTCGGCCACCGAGGCGCTGCGGTTGAAGCGCGGGTCGACCACGATGACCTTGGCGCCATTGCGGATCTTGGCTTCGATCACCCACTTGAACCCCACCGGGTGTGCCTCGGCCGGGTTGCCGCCCATGATCAGAACCACGTTGGCGTTCTTGATGTCGACCCAGTTGTTGGTCATCGCGCCGCGGCCGAAGGTAGGCGCCAGGGCTGAAACGGTCGGCGCGTGACACACCCGCGCCTGGCTGTCGGTACCGAGGATGCCCAGCGCGCGGGTGAAACGCTGGTCAAGCGAGCCTGTTTCGCTGCTGGCGGCCGAAGAACAGAGCATTCCGGTTGAAAGCCAGCGGTTCACCGTCACGCCATCGGCGTTCGTGGCGATGAAGTTGGCATCACGGTCGTCCTTCATCAAGCGTGCGATACGTTCGATGGCGTGATCCCAACTGATACGCTGCCATTTTTCGGAGCCTGGGG
>QZVU01000203.1 GCA_003602285.1 Arthrobacter frigidicola | reverse complement strand
CTGAAGGTGTTGTTGGAGAATCTGCTGCGCACCGAGGACGGGGCGAATATCACCGCCGATCATGTGCGGGCCCTGGCCGGGTGGAACCCGGAGGCGGAGCCGGATACGGAGATCCAGTTCACCCCGGCGCGGGTGATCATGCAGGACTTCACCGGGGTCCCGTGCGTGGTGGACCTGGCGACGATGCGTGAGGCGGTGGCCGAGCTCGGCGGGGATCCGAAGAGGGTGAACCCGTTGGCGCCGGCGGAGATGGTGATCGATCATTCGGTGCAGATCGATGTGTTCGGCAACGCCGGGGCGCTGGAGCGCAACATGGAGATCGAGTATCAGCGCAATGGGGAGCGGTACCAGTTCCTGCGCTGGGGCCAGACCGCGTTCGATGATTTCAAGGTGGTTCCCCCGGGGATGGGCATTGTGCACCAGGTGAACCTTGAGTACCTGGCGCGGACCGTGATGACCCGCGAGGTTCCCGGGGACGGCGGGGCGACGGTTGTGCGGGCGTATCCGGATACCTGTGTGGGCACCGATTCGCACACCACCATGGTCAACGGGCTCGGGGTCCTCGGCTGGGGGGTCGGCGGGATCGAGGCCGAGGCGGCGATGCTGGGCCAGCCGGTGTCGATGCTGATCCCGCGGGTGGTCGGGTTCCGGCTGTCCGGGTCGATTCCGGCCGGGGCCACGGCCACCGATGTGGTGCTGACGATCACCGAGATGCTGCGCCGGCACGGGGTGGTGGGCAAGTTCGTGGAGTTCTACGGCGAGGGTGTGGCCGAGGTGCCGTTGGCGAACCGGGCCACGATCGGGAACATGAGCCCGGAGTTCGGTTCGACCGCGGCGATGTTCCCCATCGATGAGGTGACCCTTGAGTACCTGCGCCTGACCGGGCGCCCGGCCGAGAACGTGGCCCTGGTGGAGGCCTACGCCAAGGAACAGGGCCTGTGGCACGATCCGTCCACCGAGATCCGCTTCTCCGAATACCTCGAACTGGACCTGTCCACCGTGGTGCCCTCCATCGCCGGGCCCAAGCGCCCCCAGGACCGGGTCGCCCTGACCGAATCCAAGA
>QZVU01000020.1 GCA_003602285.1 Arthrobacter frigidicola | reverse complement strand
CAATGCCCGCCATCGAGCGGGCTTCTTTTTGTCTGGAGCTTGACCCATGCCTTTCGTAGCCATCAACGCCTCCAACCTGTACGACGCCTCCAACCTGATTCCGTACGTCACCCAGGAGCAGGCCGACACCCGCGCCCGGGAAATTCTGCAGCAGTTCCCTGCCGCCCAGGTGCTGGTTGCCAAGGTGCTCAGCGAGTACCGGGCCACCGTGACCGTAACTGTTCAGGATCCGGCTGAGCCGGAGGCTGAAGCGCCTGCCGCCTGACATAGCTGACCCCTACCAAGCCCGCCAAGTGCGGGCTTTTTTTCGGTGCGCCCGGCAGGGCGCGCTCACTCAGGGGTGGAAGTCCCCCGCACACCCGGCAAGGGGAAGTGCTAGCTAGAGGCAAGGGTTTCGCGGGCGACTGCGAGTCTGAAGGAAGCCCGAGGCAAATCGCTGGCCTGACGAACAGGAAGCGGATACGAGGCGGCATGGCGGGGTAAGCAGTCCGAAATCTGCAAAGCCCAATACTTGCACAGAACGCCATGACGTAGATCCGACAGGCATAAGCGTGAAAGTGGGTGCGCAATACCCGGGGAGATCTGCGCGGTTGCCCGTCAGGGCTACCGGCACCGTGAGGTGCAGGAATGACCGTGCAGAAGTCAGCAGAGGGCATAGTAGGTCGCGAGACTGAAGGCCTGAACGATTGATACCGAGAGTAGGACAGCTGATCTCGACAACCCCCGATGACGCAAAAGCTCCCGGCACGGGAGGCCTGCCTGCCATGGCCGGACGGAATCCGGAAAGAAGCCCGCAAGGTGCTGAGGGGGTTGCGGCGACGGCTGGGCGAACGAAATCGGAGGACTACCGGCTCATGGAGCAGGTGGTCGAACCCAGCAACATGCGACGAGCGTACAAGCGCGTCCTGAAGAACCGAGGCGCGCCAGGCGTTGATCGCTTGACGGTTGAGGAACTGAAGGACTGGCTGTTGGTGCACTGGCCAAGTGTGAAGGCGGCACTGCTGGAGGATCGGTACCTGCCACGGGCGGTGCGCCGAGTGGACATTCCCAAGCCTAATGGCGGGGTTAGAACACTCGGCGTACCCACGGTGGTGGATCGGCTTATCCAGCAGGCGCTCCATCAAGTACTGCAACCGATCTTCGAGCCAACCTTCTCCGATGGCAGCTACGGCTTTCGTCCGCAGAGAAGTGCGCTCGATGCGGTCGTCAAGGCGAAAGAGTATGTGGCCGAAGGAAAGCACTGGGTAGTGGACATCGACCTGGAGAAATTCTTCGACCGGGTCAACCACGACGTGTTGATGGCTCGACTCGCCTATCGAGTGAGGGATGGTCGCGTACTCAAGCTGATCCGGCGCTTCTTAGAGGCGGGGATGATGGCTAATGGCGTGATTCAACCCCGCAGCGAGGGTACGCCTCAGGGTGGGCCGCTGTCCCCATTACTGTCGAATATCCTGCTGACCGATCTTGATCGAGAGCTGGAAAGGCGGCAGTTGAAGTTCTGCCGATATGCTGACGACTGCAATATCTACATCGGCAGTGAAGGCGCAGGGCAACGGGCGATGGCGAACATCAGAGCCTTCCTGGAGGGTCATCTGAAGCTACGTATCAACGAGCAGAAAAGCGCAGTAGCACGGCCTTGGAAGCGAAAGTTTCTGGGCTACGCGATTACGATCTATCGCCAAGAGACACGGGTGCGACCTGCCCCCGAAAGCCTGCGAAGACTGATGGATCGAGTTCGTGAGTTGCTGCGCAAGGGGCGAGGACGGTCCTTGTCTCACACTATAGAGATGCTAAATCCCGTGTTGCGGGGTTGGGCAAACTACTTTCGGCTTACCGCGAACATGCGGATGCTGGAGGAACTCGATTGGTGGCTGCGTCGAAAACTACGTTGCCTGCTCTGGCGACAGTGGAAAACCCCGAAGACCCGCGAACGACGACTCATCTTGCTTGGGCTTAGGCCTGAGCGGGCGTGGAAGTCGAGTGTAAACGGGCGAGGGCCTTGGTGGAACTCGGCATCCAAACACATGAATCAGGCAGTACCGACGTTGTACTTCGCCAAAATGGTGCTGGTCTCGCTGCGCAGCACTGTGCAGGGACTCCAGCGTATTAGTTGAACCGCCGTATGCGGAACCGCACGTACGGTGGTGTGAGAGGGCTGAGGGAAAAAAAAATCCCTCACCCTACTCGATCCTGGAGAAAATTTATGACTACACCCCGTGGCGTCCGTAACCGGAACCCCGGCAACATCGATTACAACCCGCGCAACGCATGGCAGGGCCAGCTCGGGCTTGAGGAGGGAGTGGCCAGGCCGCGGTTCGCGCGCTTTGACCATCCCGAAAACGGCATTCGCGCCTTGGGCAAGCTGCTGCTCAACTACCGGGGCAAGGATGGGATGCCGGGCGTGGGCGGGAAGGGAATCGATACCGTGCTCGAAACCATCAATCGCTGGGCGCCAAGCAACGAGAACGACACTCAAGCCTACG
>QZVU01000204.1:498-1063 GCA_003602285.1 Arthrobacter frigidicola | reverse complement strand
GCTTACCGTCTTCCCTTAGCTGGATATGCACGTGACCTTGAACCCACTGGAAATGAATATCCGGGATTTTATTTTGGGCGGCCATTCTGAACAAGTCGTTCAAATAGGTGGCCGCCGGTTTATCTGCAGGGGAATTGTAAATAAAAAGATCTGGTTCTTTTGCCACAGTCAGCTCCTATTTAGCCTGGCCGGTAGTGCAGTTGAGATCCGGGCCATAGAACAAGCGCGAAATGAAACTTTGCACAGATTTATCAGCCGCGATGCTCCAAATCAGTAAGTCAATACGCGAATCTGTACTGAGGTAGTTAGTTCCAGCCCAACGTACCGCATCAAAGACTACTCGGACCGGTAAAGCGCCACGCTCCACGCGTTCACACGGTTCCTCCGGGGATACCGTGTACAAAATCCAGCCAAATAGAAGAACAGCAAAGAAGCTGCTGAATAGCTGTTTCATTTACAAACCACCGTAGTTTTTCATGACTTTCTGAATATAAATCCGCTGACTTTTCTCATTAGGGCTGTTGTATGCACCCACCGCTTTCCAAACGTGGCCGTGTGAAGCGAT
>QZVU01000204.1:0-488 GCA_003602285.1 Arthrobacter frigidicola | reverse complement strand
CTTGCTAAGATCCAAGCGCCGACATTCGCGCTAATACAGCGATCCAACAGCTCCTTCTCTCCAATACCGTATTTCGATAGCGTTGGAAGCCAAGAGGAATTGATCTGCATCAACCCGATATCCCAGGTCCCATCGCTATTTTTTTGGCTCACTACGTCTGCTTTACCCGGTCGGTTCTCGGTGACCTGGATGGCGCGGAGTAGCTTCTCGCTGACCCGATAGCGCGCAGCAGCCTCGGCGAAGCAGTCCGCGTGCGCGGTCATAGGAAGCCAGGTCAACGTACCTATCAGCAGAAAAGGGAGGGATAGTTTTTTCATGCGCTTAAGAATACATTACGCGTACCAATAAACAAGGTGTATCAGGTAATGCATTCACTGAATCGACTGTCGGTTTTGTTGGCGCTCCCCCTAGCGTTCGCGAGCCTCACCGTTGCTGCAGGCAACGCCCAAGACACGTCCGCAGCTGCGTTTTTCAGCAACGAAGCAGCA
>QZVU01000202.1 GCA_003602285.1 Arthrobacter frigidicola | reverse complement strand
GCGCCCTGCTGCAATACCCGGCCAGCAACGGTGAAGTGTTCGACTACCGTGAAGTGGTACAGCGCTTCCACGCCGCCAATGCCCTGGTCGCCGTCGCGGCCGACCTGCTGGCCCTGACCCTGCTGACCCCACCGGGCGAGTTCGACGCCGACGTGGCCATCGGCAGCGCCCAGCGTTTTGGCGTACCACTGGGCTTCGGTGGCCCGCACGCGGCCTACTTCGCCACCCGTGACGCGTTCAAGCGCGACATGCCGGGCCGCCTGGTCGGCGTATCGATCGACCGCTTCGGCAAAACTGCCCTGCGCCTGGCCATGCAGACCCGCGAGCAGCACATCCGTCGCGAAAAGGCCACCAGCAACATCTGCACCGCCCAGGTGCTGCTGGCCAACATCGCCAGCATGTTCGCCGTTTACCACGGCCCGGCCGGCCTCAAGCGCATTGCCGAGCGTACCCATGCGCTGACCGCGATTCTGGCCGCCGGCCTGAAGGCGCTGGGCGTATCGGTGGTGGGCGGCAGCGCCTTCGACACCCTGACCCTGGCCACCGGCAGTACCACTGCCAGCCTGCATGACAAGGCACGCGCCCAGGGCATCAACCTGCGCCAGGTAGACGCCGCACATGTCGGCCTGTCGCTGGACGAGACCAGCACCCAGGCTGACGTCGAGTCGCTGTGGCAGCTGTTGGGTGGCGAGCAGGCACAGCCTGACTTCAGCGCACTGGCAGCCAGCACCGGCTCCCTGCTGCCGGCTGCCCTGCTGCGCCAGTCGGCCATTCTCGAACACCCGGTATTCAACCGCTATCACAGCGAAACCGAGCTGATGCGCTACCTGCGCCGCCTGGCCGACAAGGACCTGGCACTGGACCGCAGCATGATCCCGCTGGGCTCATGCACCATGAAGCTGAACGCCGCAAGCGAAATGATCCCGGTCACCTGGGCCGAGTTCGGCAACCTGCACCCGTTCGCCCCGGCCGCACAGAGCCAGGGCTACCTGCAGATGACCACCGAGCTGGAAGCCATGCTCTGCGCCGCCACCGGCTATGACGCCGTGTCGCTGCAGCCCAAC
>QZVU01000201.1 GCA_003602285.1 Arthrobacter frigidicola | reverse complement strand
TGTTCCTTGTCAGAGATCGCCGAAGAAGCGCTTCACGCCATCGAACCAGCCACTGGCCTTGGGCGAGTGGGAGCTGTCGCCTTCCAGCGAGTCACGCAGCTCTTCGAGCAGCTCGCGCTGACGGCGGCTGAGGTTGACCGGGGTTTCCACCGCCACCCGGCACAGCAGGTCACCGGCACCACCACCGCGGACCGGCGCCTCGCCCTCGCCCGACAGGCGGATGCGGTCACCGGTATCGACACCTGCCGGCACCTTGACCGACAGCGTCTTGTATTCCTCGACACGGCCTTCGCCGTGGCACGAGGCGCACGGGTCGGTGATGATCTTGCCTTGGCCATGGCAGCGCGGGCAGGTCTGCTGCACCGAGAAGAAGCCTTGCTGCATGCGCACCTGGCCGATGCCACCACAAGTCGGGCAGGTGGACGGGGTCGAACCCTTCTTGGCGCCAGAGCCATCGCAAGGCTGGCAGTTGACCAGGGTAGGCACACGGATGCTGACCGTGGTGCCACGCACTGCTTCTTCCAGGTTCAGCTCCAGGGTGTAGCGCAGGTCGCTGCCGCGCTGGGCACCGCCACGGCAGCCACCGCGGCCGCCACCGAAGAAGTCGCTGAACACATCACCGAAGATATCGGAGAAGTTGGCGCCACCGAAGCCGGCACCACCACCGCCCATGCTTGGGTCGACACCTGCGTGGCCATACTGGTCGAACGCCGCGCGCTTGCTGGCATCAGACAGCACTTCGTAGGCCTCGTTGGCCTCCTTGAACTTGTCTTCAGACTCTTTGTCACCCGGGTTGCGGTCCGGGTGGTACTTCATCGCCAAACGGCGGTAAGCCTTTTTGAGGTCAGACTCACTGGCGCCGCGCTCGACGCCCAGAACCTCATAATAATCACGCTTGGACATAGGTCATTTGCACCTTGTTGGGCGTCTGGCATCTGCGCCGCGCCATCAGCACCTGCCTGCGCCTCCAAAGGTGGCTGACAGATGCTGTAAAAATTCTCGAATTCCAGATACGCCAACGCGGGAGCAAGCCCCCGCGCGGCGACATCCTACCAGCTCACCGCC
>QZVU01000199.1:614-1065 GCA_003602285.1 Arthrobacter frigidicola | reverse complement strand
GGGAAGACTATCGTCGAGGTCCTGTCGCCCGCAATCGCCCCCAGCGTCTGCATATAGCGCAACTGCATTGCCCCCGGTTCCTTGCCCAGCATTTGCGCCGCCTGCATCAGCTTCTCTGACGCCTGCAACTCCCACTCGGCATGGATCACCTTGGCCCGCCGTTCGCGTTCGGCTTCAGCCTGCCGGGCGATGGCGCGTACCATCGATTCGTTGAGGTCGACATGCTTGATCTCGACGTTGGCCACCTTGATGCCCCAGGCGTCGGTTTGCGCGTCCAGCACATGGCGAATGTCCCCGTTCAGTTGCTCACGTTCGGCCAGCAGCTCATCCAGTTCGTGCTTGCCCAGCACCGCACGCAGCGTGGTCTGGGCCAACTGGCTGGTCGCTACCAGAAAGTCCTCCACCTGGATTATCGCCTTTTGCGGGTCGAGCACGCGGAAGTAGAGCACCG
>QZVU01000199.1:0-604 GCA_003602285.1 Arthrobacter frigidicola | reverse complement strand
TTGACCGAGACGTTGTCGCGGGTGATTACATCCTGGGGTGGTACATCCAGCACCACCGTGCGCAGGTCGACCCGCACCATTTGCTGGATCACCGGGATCAACAGGATCAACCCCGGCCCCTTTACCTGCCAAAAGCGCCCCAGCTGAAACACCACACCGCGCTCGTACTCGCGCAGGATGCGAAACGCCGACAGCAACAGCATCGCCAGCACGATCAGCACGGCACCAAAACCAACTTGCATGAACATGGTCATTCTCCTTGCACCGCAGGCGCGGCGGGGCTCACGTCCAGCATCACGCCATGGCGTGCGGTCACCCGCACGTTCTGGCCAGCTTGCAGCGGCGCTGCGCACTGCACTTGCCATTGCTCGCCTTGGGCCAGCACGACGCCACGCAGCGGGTTGCCTGCCATCACCTGGGTGACGGGAACCAGGCTGCCGACAAGGCCGGCGTCACCGCTGACCAGTGCCCGTTGACGTGCCTTGAGGGCCATGCCCAGCACGCCGCCGATCAGCGTCCCGACAACACCAATCAGGCTGCCCTGGACCATGAACGTGCCCATGATCTGCGCGGGCGTGGCGCCCAAGGTCCGCAGAATGGCAAT
>QZVU01000200.1:635-1065 GCA_003602285.1 Arthrobacter frigidicola | reverse complement strand
CCGGACTGCCTCTGGCGTCAGCGGCATGCGCAGGCTGGTCACATAGGGCGGCTCGTTCATGCGCAACGCGACGACCAGCCAGATGGCACACAGTACCGCGCAACCGAGGAACACCATGTTCAGCCCGCCGTGCTGGAATAACCAGCCACCGAGGATTCCTCCCAAGGCAGCGCCGAGGAACTGGCTGGTGGAATAAACCCCCATTGCCGTCCCCTTGCCACCGGCAGGCGACACCTTGCTGACCAGCGAAGGCAGCGAAGCCTCCAGCAGGTTGAATGCGGTAAAGAATACCACGGTGCCAATCACCAGTCCGCGCAAACCGTCAGCCCACTCCCAGAAGTATATCTCTGTCAGCAGCAGGACACTGACCGCGCCAGCCAACACGCGTTTCATCTTGCGCTTTTTTTCGCCGTAGATGATGAACGGGACC
>QZVU01000200.1:0-625 GCA_003602285.1 Arthrobacter frigidicola | reverse complement strand
AGATGAACAGCGCGGTCAGGTATACCCACCAGTGCTCCTCCTTGGGCAGCCCCCCGCGCTCGACGAAGGCCAGGGGCAAGGCGACGAAGCTGGCCATGAGGATGGCGTGCAGCACGAAGATGCCCAGGTCCAGGCGCAGAAGGTCCGGATGGCGCAGGGTCGGGCCGATGGCCTGGCGTGCCACACCCGACTCACGGTGCTGCAAAATGCTGTGCGTGTTGGGCACGACAAAAGCGACCAGCAGGATGCCGACCAAGGCAAGCCCGGCCGTGGCCAGGAACAATCCTGACAAACCGAAGGCACTTGTCAGCAATGGGCCGACGACCATGGCGACAGCGAACGACAGGCCGATGCTCATGCCGATCATGGCCATGGCCTTGGTCCGGTGTTGCTCGCGGGTGAGGTCGGACAGCAGCGCCATGACTGCGGCAGAAATCGCCCCGGCGCCCTGCAGGATACGCCCGGCGATCACCCCCCAGATGGAGTCGGCCTGTGCCGCCAGCACGCTGCCCAGGGCAAAGATCACCAGCCCCAGGTAAATCACCGGCCGACGGCCGATGCGGTCGGAAATCATGCCGAACGGGATCTGCAGTACCGCCTGGGTCAAGCCATAGGCACCGATGGC
>QZVU01000198.1 GCA_003602285.1 Arthrobacter frigidicola | reverse complement strand
GCCTCAAGACGGGCGAAGAGGTGGTGGTCAAGGTCGTGCGCCCGGGCCTGAAGCCGGTGATCGCCCAGGACCTGGCCTGGCTGTTCCTGATTGCCAAGGCCGCCGAGCGCGCCTCGGCGGATGCCCGCCGCCTGCACCCGGTGGAAATCGTAGGCGACTACGAAAAAACCATTTACGACGAGCTCGACCTGCTGCGCGAGGCTGCCAACGCCAGCCAGCTGCGGCGCAACTTCGAAGGCTCCGAGCTGATGTACGTGCCCCAGGTCTACTGGGACCTGTGCCGCCCTAAAGTGCTGGTGATGGAGCGCATCTACGGCGTACCGGTGACCGACATGGCCACCCTGGCCGACCAGCGCACTGACATGAAGCTGCTGGCCGAGCGCGGGGTGGAGGTATTCTTCACCCAGGTTTTCCGCGACAGCTTCTTCCACGCCGACATGCACCCGGGCAACATCTTTGTCAGTACGGTCAAGCCGTGGAGCCCGCAGTACATCGCCATCGACTGCGGCATCGTCGGCAGCCTGACCGCCGAGGACCAGGATTACCTAGCGCGCAACCTGTTTGCCTTCTTCAAGCGTGACTACCGCCGCGTTGCCGAGTTGCATATCGACTCCGGCTGGGTGCCGGCGCATACCAAGGTCAACGAATTCGAAGCGGCGATCCGCACCGTGTGCGAACCAATCTTCGAAAAACCGTTAAAGGATATTTCCTTCGGCCAGGTGCTGATGCGCCTGTTCCAGACGGCGCGGCGCTTCAACATGGAAGTGCAGCCGCAACTGGTGCTGCTGCAAAAGACCCTGCTCAACATCGAGGGCCTGGGCCGCCAGCTGTACCCCGACCTGGACCTGTGGAGCACCGCCAAACCCTACCTCGAACGCTGGATGCGCGACCGCTACAGCCCCAAGGCCGTGCTCGGCAACATTCATGGGCAGGTGGAGCAGTTGCCGCACCTGACCAACATGGCCCGAGACCTGCTCGAACGCCTGTCGCAACCGCACCTGCACGATCCGCAAATGCCGGAACGCCGCCGCCAGGGTGATCGCTGGGCACTGCGCCTGCTGGGCGC
>QZVU01000197.1 GCA_003602285.1 Arthrobacter frigidicola | reverse complement strand
CTCGTGCAGCTCGGCCTCACGTTTCCTGATCCAGGCCTGAGCCGTAGTCTTCCGATCGAAGGTCTGGCTTTCCTGATAAACTTTCACGCCCTTGCGCATGATCCTGATCTGGGCGTCGTAGGTAGTAGACCCGTCTTTCCTTTTGCGGGTGGTGATGGTGCCCATTTTGCTAAATCCTCCGATGCCTTTGCTGAAATTCAGCAACGGGGTTTGGAGAATAAGCAAAAAAGGTGTTAAACGATAGTAAATGAGAGATTCCCGAATGCCCCCCGAAACGCCAGAAAACGCGGCCCGCCCAATGGATACGGTAGTAAGGCGTTTTTCTGTTGCCCCGATGATGGATTGGACAGACCGCCACTGCCGCTTCTTCCTGCGCCTGCTCTCCAAGCAAACCTTGCTCTACACCGAAATGGTCACCACCGGTGCCCTGCTGCACAACGACGCCCACCGTTTCCTGCGCCACGATGCCTCCGAGCACCCGCTGGCCCTGCAACTGGGCGGTAGCGTGCCCACCGATTTGGCCGCCTGCGCACGCCTGGCCGAGGACGCGGGCTACGACGAGGTCAACCTCAATGTCGGCTGCACGAGCGACCGGGTGCAGAACAACATGATCGGTGCCTGCCTGATGGCTCACCCGGCATTGGTGGCCGATTGCGTGAAAGCCATGCGTGATGCGGTATCGACACCGGTGACGGTCAAGCACCGCATCGGCATCAATGGCCGCGACAGCTATGCCGAACTCTGCGACTTCGTCGGCCAGGTGCGCGAAGCCGGCTGCCGGAGTTTTACCGTGCATGCGCGCATCGCGATTCTGGAAGGACTGTCGCCGAAGGAGAACCGCGAGGTTCCGCCCCTGCGCTATGAAGTAGCAGCGCAGTTGAAGGCAGACTTCCCGGACCTGGAGATCGTGCTCAACGGCGGGATCAAGACCCTGGAAGAATGCCAGGCACACCTTGAAACCTTCGATGGCGTAATGCTCGGGCGTGAGGCGTATCACAACCCTTACCTGCTGGCCGAGGTGGACCAGCGGCTGTTTGGCAGCGATGCGCCGGTGGTCAGCCGTAGCG
>QZVU01000196.1 GCA_003602285.1 Arthrobacter frigidicola | reverse complement strand
GCACGCACCACTTTCATATCGCGCAGGCCAGACTGAAATCGGGAACGGCTTCAGCTATGCCAGGCTCTTCCGCGGTGGGCCAGCAGGCTGTTGGCCTGCTCCGGACCGTTGTTGCCAGCCGGATAGTGGCGCGGCGCCTGGAAGTGTTCTTCCCAGCCCTTGAGGATCGGGTCGATCCAGGCCCAGGCTGCTTCCACTTCGTCACGCCGCATGAACAGCGTGGAATCGCCCTCCAGGATATCCAGCAGCAGGCGTTCGTAAGCGTCCCAGCGGCGGGTCTGGCCGAACACCTGCGCCAGGTTGAGGTTCAGGTCCACCGGCTCCAGCCGCATACCTTTGCCTGGGCTCTTGGTCATCATGCGCAGGCTGATGCGCTCATCTGGTTGCAACTGGATCAACAGTTGGTTGACCTGACCACCGCTGAACAGCTCGTGGGGTACAGGCTTGAACTGAATGACGATCTGCGACGAACGCCGTGCCATGCGTTTGCCCGTGCGCAGGTAGAAGGGCACACCTGCCCAGCGCCAGTTGTCGATGTGCGCTTCGATGGCCACGAAGGTTTCTGTATCGCTGTCGTTGTCGACGTCCTTTTCGAAGTAATAGGCAGGCACCTCCTGGCCGCCGATGTGTCCGGCACCGTACTGACCGCGCACGGTCTTGTCCTGCACGTCCTGGCCGGTGATCGGTTTGAGGGCCCGCAGTATCTTCACTTTTTCGTCGCGCACCGCTTCAGCCTCGAACTGCGCAGGCGGCTCCATGGCCACCAGGCACAACAGCTGCAGCAGGTGGTTCTGCAGCATGTCGCGGGTTGCCCCGGCACGGTCGTAATAGGCGCCGCGGTTCTCTACCCCGAGGGTCTCGCAAACGCTGATCTGGACGTGGTCGACCTGATTGTTGCGCCACACCGGCTCCAGCAGGGCATTGGCGAAGCGCAGGGCCATCAGGTTCTGCACGGTTTCCTTGCCCAGGTAGTGGTCGATGCGAAAGACCTGGTTTTCGTCGAACACTGCGCCAATCGCTTGGTTGATGGCGGTGGCCGAGGCCAGCGAGTGGCCAATCGGTTTTTCCAG
>QZVU01000195.1 GCA_003602285.1 Arthrobacter frigidicola | reverse complement strand
AGGCGATCCACAACGCCGCCGCCGAGGCCCCCACGGCAATCAGCAGCGAGGCGCCGAACAATGTGGGGTCGTAATCGATGCCCGGTAGCATGCGCATCGCCGCCATGCCGGTGTAGTGCATGCAAGCGATACCGGCCCCCATGATCAGTGCGCCGAACCCCAGTTGCAGCCCCGGCAGGCTCGGCTGGCTCACCAGCCACAAGGCAAACCCCGAGGACAGCACGGCGATCAACAGCGAGAACGCGGTCAAGGCAAGGTCGTAACCCAGATCGATGGGCAGGCTGAACGCAAGCATGCCAATGAAGTGCATCGACCACACGCCGATGCCCATGGCCAGCCCGCCGCCGCCCATCCAAAGGTAGGCAGCCCGGCCCTTGGCGGTGGCGATGCGGCCAGTCAGGTCAAGGGCGGTATAGGACGCCAGAATCGCCACGCACAGCGAAATCAACACCAGTGAAGAGGAGTAGCTACCGGTCAGCATTGGGAATTCCAGCGACGGGACAGGGGGCCCGGCAAAAGCTGACGATTGTACTCAAGCTTAAGCGAAACGCACGGGGTTTTTGCGAATGGGAATGGATCCAATAAGGCCCATGGCCATTGTGGGAGCGGGCTTGTCCCGCGAAGGGGTTTACGCGGTGCATGGCACCGGCTGTGCCGGTGTTCGCGGGGCAAGCCCGCTACCACAGAGGTTGCAAAACCAGGTGCGCACACAGAGATCGCCGGGGCCGCCTTGCGGCCCGATCCCGACACAAGGCCGCTCCTCCAAGGGCCTGTACGTGCCGGTCAGTCCTGCTCGGCGAACGCCTGCTCGGCATCCCAGCCGCCACCCAATGCGGCCACTAATTGCACACTGGCCACCAGGCGCCCTTGCAGCAGGTTCAACACGCTGCGCTCGTTGCTCAGTGCCGTGGTCTGCACGTTGACTACGTCCAGGTAGCCGATCAACCCGGCGCGGTACTGGTTCTCGGTCAGGCGCAGCGACTCGCGTGCGGCATCCAGCGCCTCTTGGCGCACCCCCGCTTCATCGCCGTACACCTTCAACTGCACCAGCAGGTTTTCCACTTCCTTGAA
>QZVU01000194.1:406-1071 GCA_003602285.1 Arthrobacter frigidicola | reverse complement strand
GACGCCGATGGCAACGTGCTGGGCACCGCCACCGTAGGCGCCGACGGCCGCTTCGATGTCACCCTCAATGCACCGCAGCGCAATGGCGAAAGCCTCACAGTCGAAGCCACTGACAACCTGGGCAACAGCGCAGGGCCCGTAGACTTCACTGCACCCGACTCCACCCCTCCGCAAGTGGTCACCACCCCGGCCATCGATGGCACCGGCACCACGGTCACCGGCAACGGCGAACCCGGTGCCACCGTCACCGTGCGCGGGCCGGACGGCAGCGTGCTGGGCAGCACCGTGGTCGGCACTGGCGGCGCATTCGAAATCACGCTCGACACGCCTCAGACCAACGGCCAGGCACTGACCGTGGAGCAACGCGACCCGGCTGGCAACCTGTCAGCGGCGGTCGACTTGCCAGCACCGGATACCCAGGCACCCGATATACCCACCGGCCTGATTCTGGCTGGCGACGGCAGCAGCCTGAGCGGCAGCGGCGAGCCTGGTGCGCAGGTGACCGTGACCGGCGCGGGTGGCGCAGTACTGGGTACCGCAACGGTCCAGCCCGATGGCACCTTCCAGGTGACAATCGACCCGCCACAGCTCAACGGCCAGACCCTGTCCGTCACCCAGACGGACAACGCCGGCAACGACTCACCGGCCGGCACCGTCACCGCACC
>QZVU01000194.1:0-396 GCA_003602285.1 Arthrobacter frigidicola | reverse complement strand
CCCTACGGGCACGCTGCTCAGCGGCCAGGGCGAAGCCGGGAGCACCGTCGAGGTTCGCAACGCCGCCGGTGACCTGCTGGGCACCATACCGGTGGCGGCAGACGGCACGTTCGAAGTTCTACTCACCCCCGCCCAGACCAATGGCGAGGTGCTGTCGGTGGTGCTGATCGATGGGGGCGGCAATGCCTCGCCGTCGGCTACTTTTACCGCCGACGACAGCACTGCACCGGCCGCACCGACCGGCCTCACCATCACCCCGGGCGGCAACGCCATCCAGGGTACGGGTGAAGCGGGCTCTACGGTGGAAGTGCGGCTGGCAGACGGCACCGTGGTCGGTACCGTAGTCGTGCCGGCAGGCGGCAACTTCACGGTACCGCTGTCGCCTGCGCAACTGGA
>QZVU01000001.1 GCA_003602285.1 Arthrobacter frigidicola | reverse complement strand
GCCCGGGAGTTCACCAAGCGCCTCCCCTCCGCGGAGTACGTCGAAATCGAGGACGCGCCGCACGGCATGCTCTGGACACACGGAGCCGAGATCAACGAGATCCTGCTGCGCTTCCTGGCCAAGTAACCGGGACCGCTGACACGGGGCGCCGGCTTTCGGGCCGGCGCCCTGCGCATGCCCTCCCGGGATCCATGCAGTCGTGCCGGGGCTTTCCATACCCCCGCCGGGGCGCCGGAGCACCCGACCGGTCCGCGGTCCCCTATGCTCCTCGTATGTCCAAGGGGATCGGGGTCCGCGCTGCGCGCGTCAAGGACGTCCAGGCGATGGCGCGGGTCCATGTTGAGTCGTGGCAGGAGACCTACCGCGGCGTCGTGCCCGATGCGGTACTCGATGATCCTGGTTTCCCTGCAGCCCGGGAACGCCAGTGGCTGAACGCCCTCACCGAGCCGCGGTGGGCCACCCACCGCGTCGCCGTCGCCGAGCACCGCGGGCCGCTCGTCGGTCTCGCGATGGCCGGACCCTCGGATGACGAGCCGGATCTCATGCACCTCTACGTGCTGTATCTCCTCGCGGAACACCACGGCTCCGGGACAGGCACCGACCTGCTCCACGCCGTGATCGACCCGGACAAAGGGACGACGCTCTGGGTCGCCGAGCGGAACCCGCGGGCCCAGGCGTTCTACCGAAAACACGGCTTCGAACTCGACGGCGGCAGCAAGATCGAGGGAGGAGTCGTCGACCTGCGCATGGTCCGGCTCCCCGGCCCGCTCTCCCGCACCTGAAGCTCAGCATCCAGGCCGCCCTGCCGGGAAACGGCCAGGGCCCGCAACCGCACCGTGCTACCGGTGACGGGCGGCAAGCCACCGGAGCCTGCGAGCGCAGCAGGCGGGCCACAAGGTCTTCAACGCTGCGAAGCCGCCAGGTCGAGCACACGCTCGACCACCGGCGGAGAGGCCGGAGAAGGCGAGCGCCACAGAGGCTCTCTTGAGCCAGCTGCCGCTCGTGTGCTCGCCCGGATGGACGCCCGCAGCCTGCTACCCGCCTGCGCGCTCCAGCTTCTGCAGAAGCACCTTCAACGTTTCCTGCTCGGCCTCGTTCAGCCCCTCGGCAACTGGAGAATTGTCCATGAGCCGGGTCCACAGGCTGCGGTGGAGCGCCCGGCCGTCGTCGGTCAGGGACAGCACCTTCACCCGCCGGTCCCCCGGTGACGGGAGCCGTTCGAGCAGGCCGCGGGCTTCCAGCCGGTCCGAGACGCCCGTCATGTTGGAGGCATCGCACGACAAGCGCACGGCGAGTTCGCCCATGGGTGCGGGGCCGGCGGTCAGCTCGCGCAGCACCTGGGCCTGGGTCGGGGTGAGGTCGAATTCGTCGGCCCGGCGGGCATAGTGCTGCCGCATGCGTTCGCCAAGGCGGATCACGAGTTTGACGAGTTCGAAGGTCGATTCCTGGCGCGATGGCATGAAGGCACGGTACTTGGTGGGATAGATAGTTGACAACTTCAACATTGGTGGGAAACTAGGACTGTTCGGCGTCGAATCGACCCTGCGGAGGACTCAAATGGCACATGTGCAGATCATCCTCGGTTCCACCCGGGAGGGCAGGGTCGGCGAGAAGGTGGCCCGGTGGTTCATGGACCATGCGCGGGCCCGGACCGACTTCACGACGGAGTTCCTCGACCTCGCCGACTGGCCGCTGCCGTTCTTCAACGCGCCGGTACCTCCCGCGTTCGGTCGGTCACCGGACCCCGCGGCGCGGGCGTGGGGCACAAAGATCGCCCAGGCCGACGGGTACATCCTGGTGACTCCGGAGTACAACCACGGCTACCCCGCCGTGCTGAAGAACGCCCTAGACCACCTGTACCACGAGTGGAACGGCAAACCGGTGGGCTTCGTGGGGTACGGAGGCCCGGGCGGCGGCATCCGTGCGGTCGAGCAGCTCCGGCAGGTCGTTGTCGAACTGGGCATGGTGCCACTCCGCGAGCAGGTCATCCTGGCGAAGGCCTATGCGGCGTTCGACGAGACCGGCGGGCTGGTTGACCGGAGGGCACCGGACCGCCAGGCGTCGGCCGTGCTCGACGAGATTGCCCGGGCCACCACCCGCCTGCGCTTGCAGCCGGCCTGAGCCCCGGCCGCCCACACCGTTCGCGGCAGACCGCCTGTCAGGGCTTCGCCCGCCGCGGTTCCACTCCGGCAGGCTGGAGTGCTACCCCTCCGCCTCCCCTTCATCGCCCGGCACATCCGGGGCCGGAGCCGCGGTGCTTCGCCAGATGACCACGTTCCCCTTCGAGTGGTGAAGCACCGCGTGGACCGTCGAGCCGAGGCGCGTACCGAGACCACCCATTCCCTTGGCCCCTAGGACGAGGCAGAAGGCATCGCCGGTCAGCTTGAGCAGGCTTCCGGGCACCGACCGGCTCATCAGCGGTACCTCTTTAACGGTCAGTTCGGGCTCCGTTGCGTGCGCCAGGTCGACGGCCCGACGCAGGATCGACTCATCCTGCGGCGCCGGCTGCGTGCGCCGGCGCAGCAGCGAGGCCGGAAGGTCCTGCCCCACATGGACCACCTCCAGCACCGCACCCTGCTGGACGGCGATGCGGCAGGCCAGCACCAGGGCCCCCAGACTTTCCTTGGAACCGTCAACGGCGGCAACGACGGGTGCGCCCTCTGCAGGCGTCTGGCGGATCACCGCCACGGGGCAGTGGGCTCCGGCGGCCAGGTGCAGGCTGACCGAACCCACCAGTTGGCCGAGGAAACCGCCAAGCCCGCGGCTGCCGGAGACCACCATGGAGGCGTTGCGGGACAGGGTCGTCATCACGGCGGCGGGATACCCGGTCACCAAACGGGTGTCGACCTCCAGACCGGGTGCTGCCTCCACCGCGATCTGACGACCCTCCTCCAGAGCGGCCTCCGCGGCATGGCGCAGACCGCTGCCCTCCACACCCCGGACAGGGCCGAGGTTGTGGGTGAACAGCGGCCAGATCCAGCAGTGCACCACGGTCAGCGGCAGCGAACTCCTCTCGGCGTAACGCGCGGCCCACCGGACGGCCGTGCCGGCCTCGTCGGATCCGTCGTAGCCCACAAGGACCGGGAGCGCGGGGCCGTTCATACCGCCACCGCCGCGGCGGGCCCCGGCCGGCCCGTCCGAGGACATTTCGCGCGGGCCTTCCCGCCTGCCTTCCCTTCCATGGTTCCTCCTGCACCCTGGTCGCCGCGTCAAGCATCGAACCCTTCAAGTATCGAGCGCCCGCTCCTTCGTGAAAAGGGGCTTTGGTCCGGTGCCTCGGTGCCGCCGGACCGGACCTCCCAGTCACTGCGCGGTCCCGCCGTCGAACGAGGGAAATTTGCCCTGTCCAACCGGCGGCCGGACTCCTAGGCTGACCGTATGGAACCCGCAGCCGAGCAGACCGAAGTCCTTACAGCCGACGAGTGCTGGCGCCTCCTCCGCACCGCCTCGGTGGCACGGCTGGCCCTGTGCGTCGAGGGCCAGCCCGAAATCTTCCCGGTCAACATCCAGGTCGATCACGGCACCGTGGTTTTTCGAACCTCCGAGGGAACCAAGTCGCGTGCGGCCATTGACGAGGCGCCCATCGCGGTTCAAGCCGACGGGCTCGACGACAGCGGAACGAAGGCCTGGAGTGTTGTCGTCAAAGGCATAGCGCGCACCATCTCGACAACCAAGGAATTGCTTGACACCATCGACCTGCCCGTCCACCCCTGGGAGTCCGGGCGGAAGGACCGGTTCGTGCGGGTCACTCCGGACGGCGTCACCGGGCGCAGGTTCACCGTCGCCGAGACCCCCCAGGCCGCCTCGCGCACAGCCGCGCGGGACGAGTAGCGCGGCTGGTCAGGCAGGGGCCGGCACCGCCGGCCGGGTGACGAGCGTCGGACAGCTGAGGTTCAGCAGGACCCTGTGGCTCACCGAGCCGAGCATCATGCGTCGAAGCCCGCCCCGCCCCAGGCTTCCCACCCCCAGCAGCCGGGCGGTGGCGGCGGCGCGCAGCAGCGCTTCCGCCGCCGGTTCCACCGTCTCCAGGTGGACCCGGACCCGCACCCCGGGGAAGTCTGCTTTGACTGCCGCGGCGGCGCGGTCAAGAAGCCCCCGGTGCTCGTCCACGAGGGCTTCAAAGGCTTCCCCACCGGGCCGCTCCACACAGGTCTCGGACGACGGCACGGCACAGGAAGTGAGGATCAGCAGATCCTGGCCGGTCCGCGCCGCCTCCCGAGCAGCCGAGTCGACCGCCTGCACCGCTTCGGGGGACCCATCGGTGCCTACCACCGCGCCGGAGCGCTCAGCGCCGTCGGGGACGGGGATGACGGCCACCGGGCAAAGACTCATGACGGCGACCTGCTGGCTCACCGCGCCGACCAACTGGCCGGAGGCCGGGTCGCTCTTGTCGGAGCCGAGCACCACCATCTCTGCCGCCTCCGAAAAATCGCTGAGGGCGCGGACGAGCGGAAGCACCTCACGCACGGACCGGCACCCCAACCGGCCCGCCTGCGGGCCCGTGTCCCGATGGCTCCGCGCTGCAACCCGGCGTCCACGCTCGTGGGCTCTGCAGCGCCGTCATCGTGGGTCCCTTCTCTTCCTCAGCGGCTGGCGTCCCGGACACCGGCGGTGCCCGCGCTGCCCGCGCTGCCCCGAGCGTCCCACCGGACCGCCGGGACGCACAGGGTCCAACGGCCTGTGGTGCCGGGGCCTCCGGATGTGCCCCGAGGCAGCGGGGCACGGCGCCGGAGAAAGGGCCCCTGCCGGGGCTGCACAGGGAGCCCGGGGGTCGGTAGCCTAGGGAGGGCCAGCCCATCGCCGGGGCGACCGCTCCCGGCTCAAGCCTTCCGAGAGGACACCGGGTGGAACACGTCGACAACGAATACTGGGAAATGCCAGGCACCCTGCACGCCTCCGCTGAGCTCTCCCCCGACGAATGCTGGGCGCTGCTTTCCACGCGGCATACCGGCCGCATCGGGTTCACTAAAGACGGATCGCTCTACATCTTCCCCGTGAACTACGTGGTCCACGACGGCGGGATCTACTTTCGAACGTCGGAGGAGGGCGAGCTCGGGCGGGCACCGCTTGGTTCATCCGCCTTCCAGGTCGACGACGTGCAGCCCGAGGCCATGGCCGGCTGGACGGTGCTTGCGCAGGGCCGCCCTGAAGCGGTCGACGATGAAGACCTGCTGAAGATCCTGTGGGGCCGTTCCACGGAGGAGCCCTGGGCAGGCGGCTTCCGGGCCCGCTTCATCGGACTCCGGCCCTCGAGCATCTCCGGCCGGAGGGTCGGCACCGCCTGATACCCGCCGCTGCGGTTCAGCCCTTTTCCGCACCGGCGGTGAGCCCGCCGGTCAGCAGCCGCTCAGTCGAGAAGAACAGGATGAGAATCGGCAGGGTCAGGACCACCGAGCCGGCCATCAGCACCGTAGTGGGAATCTCGGCGCTGCCCGAGAGCTGTGAAAGGCCCAGGGAGACGGTCCAGCTTTCACGCCGTTCGACGAGGAACAGCAGCGCGAAGAGGAACTCATTCCAGGCGATCATGAAAATGAACAGCCCGGTGGCCATGATCGAGGGCATAACGAGGGGCAGGCTGATCCGCCGCAGCACCCCGATCCGGGTCAGCCCGTCGACGAGCCCTGCCTCCTCCACGGCGACGGGGACGGTGTCGAGGTAGTTGCGGAGCATATAGATCGCCACGGGCACCGTCTGCGCAATGTACACAAGGATCAGACCGACCAGCGAGCCGCGCAGGCCCACCCGGGTGAAGAGCACAAAGAGCGGGATCGCCATGACGATGGCGGGGAACAGGTACGCGGCGAGGAAGAGCGCGTTCACCTGGCGGTGGCCGAAGAACGGCAGGCGGGCGATCGCGTAGGCCCCGGGGACGGCGACGATCAGGGAGATGATGACGGCGCTGACCGCGACCAGGGCACTGTTGGCGATGAACCGTCCGAAGCCCTGGCCGCCGGCGGCTGTCGAGGCGAGCACCTGCTGGTAGGAGGACAGGGTGAACTCCGCCGGCGGAATGATGAGCGAGCTGGGGTTGCGCAGCAGTGCCTCGATCGGCCGGAGGGAGAGCAGCACCATGTAGTAGAACGGCAGCAGGGTAACGATGAGGAGGCCGATGATGACCACCCACCGCAGGATGCGCAGGCTGCGCCGTTCGATCTCGTGCCGGCGGGACCCCCGGACCCGCTGAACCTCCGGCGGCCTCGGCGCGGGCGCAGTACTTGTCTGTGTTCCGGGTGTGGTGGGTGCGCTCACAGCCGTTCTCCCCTCCTGCGCATGAGAAACAGATAGACGGCCAGCATCAGGACGAGCACGACCGCGAGGACCAGCGACTGTGCCGCGGCGGCACCGACGTTGCGCTGGACCGTGAGGAACTCGTACACCCGGACGCTGGCGACCCCGGTGCCGGCTGCTCCGCCGGTCAGCAGGAAAATGTCGTCGAACTCGTTGAACGTCCAGATGGTGCGCAGCACCGCGAGCAGCGCGATGACCGGCATCAGCTGGGGCAGGATGATGTAGCGGAAGGTCTGCAGGGGGCTCGCCCCGTCCACGAGTGCCGCTTCCTCCGACTCCGCGGACAGCGCCTCAAGCCGGGCCATGAGGAACAGGAAGGCGAAGGGGAAGTAACGCCAGCCCTCGAAGGCGATGGCTGTCAGCAGCGCGGTGGGGATTGGAAACTGCGCTCCGAGGAACTCCACGGTGCGCTGCGCTTCGGACAGGAACGGTATGGGGTCCGCCCACCCGAAGGTGGACTGGCCCACCTCGTTGACGATGCCGAACTGCGGGTTGAGCATGGTGCGCCACACGAAGGTCACCGCCACGACCGGCGCCACGTAGGGCAGCAGGAACGCGGCCCGCACGAAGTTCCGTCCCCGGAACGGCCGGCGCACGGCCATTGCCGCCAGCAGCCCGATGCCGATGGACAGCAGGACCGACCCGGCCGTGTAGACGAGCGTGGTCCCGAGACTCACCCAGAGCCTGCCGGAGGCGAAGACCCGCTCGAAGTTCGCCAGGGTCAGGGACCGGAACGGGTTGGCGGTGCCGATTTCCAGCAGTTTGAGCTGCTGGAACGCAATCAGGACCGACCACAGCAGCGGCACGACGACGACCGCGAGCACGATGATCAGGGTGGGCGACATCAGGGCGATACCGGTGCGGGCGTCGCGTTGGGACAGGGTGCGTCGTCGGGGTGGCCGAAGGGGAAGTGCGGACATAGCGCTCCTTACAGCGGGCGGATACCGGACGGCGTCCGCGCAGGTGGTGGCATGCTACTGGCCCAGGTCGGCCTTGAGACCCTCGGCCTCCTCCTGGGCCTGGGCGGCGGCGTCCGCGCCGCTGCTGCCCGCACTGATCATCTGGGCCACGATCTGCGGGGCGATGAACTGGCCCCCCACGGCCGCGGCCAGGGCTCCCTGGCCCTGGGGAATGCCCCAGCGCTTGAAGGTGTCGGTGCTCTCCGTCAGCGCCTGCAGGGTCTCGGCAGGATAGATATCGGAGAGCAGCGCCCGGGTCTCCACCCCAGCCTCGAGGGACCCCCAGGCGTCCACGTACTCGGTGGGAGCGTCGGCGGTTCCAAGGCGCACCGGCAGCTTGCCCTCCGGTGCCACCCCGAGCCAGTCCTCGTAGCCCTCGCCCATCATGAACGTCACCAGGTCCGTGGCCTCGGCCGAGGCGTCGTTGAGGATGTTCCAGGAGACGACCTCCCCGTACCCGGCGGGTTCCTCCCCGTCGGGGCCCTGGATCGCACTGACGATCCCGGTGTTCTCGGCGAGGAACCGGGGGTTGTCCCCGCACTCGGGGCAGGTCGGCAGGGCATCGTTGCGGAGGCCGGCCAGCTCGTCGAGCATGAAGGAGGACCACACGGTCATCGCCGCTTCGCCGGCGAAGTAGCTGGCACGGGTGGTGTCCGCGTCCTGGTTGCCCGGAACGGAGTAGTCGCGGATGAGGTTTCCGTAGAAGCTGAATGCGTCCTCGCACCGGCTGCTGTCAAGGGTGACCTCACCCTCGGAATCGACCAGCTCGCACCCGTTGGCCAGGGCGATCTGCTCGAAGGTCTGCTGGGTGAAGGAGTCGGCGGGAGCTGTTGCGGCCACGATCCCGGCCATGCCCTCGGCGTCAAGGGCCTTGGCGGCGGCTTCGATGGCTTCGTAGCTGTCGGGGGCGTCAAGGCCCTCCTCCTCGAAGAGGTCCTTGCGGTAGTACAGCAGCTGTGCGAATGCGTCGCTGGGCACCGAGAGCTGCTCGCCCTCCGCGGAGGTCAGCTCGAGCGCGCGGGGCGAGAAGGTGTCGGTTCCCAGCTCCTCGACGACGTCGGCTGCCGCACCGGTGTCAAGCAGGCCGTCGGTGTACAGCTGGTTCATTCCGTTCAGGGACAGCGCGCCGATGACGTCGGGCAGCTCCCCGGCCGCTGCGGAGGACGAAAGCACCGACGACAGCTGGTCCTCGGCGATCGCGACGAGCTCGACTTCCGTGCCGGTGCTTTCGGTGAAGCGGTCCATAATTGCCTGCTGGGTCGCCACCCGCTCGGCGACGTCCTCCGTCGTCCAAACGATCAGGGCGCCGTCGTCCTCCGAGGTTTCCCCGGAGCCGGTGCACCCTGTGACGGCCAGCAGGGCCGTCATGAGCACCGACCCGGCGGTCAGTCGTCGATTGAGCATCGTGCCTCCTTCGGTCGAGGTCAGCGCGGGAGGTTAGGCCCGGCCGGTGCTCGACAGGGCCGTCGTCGTTGACGGATCCACTGACCGTGGAGCACTGGGATCATTGAACACCGGCACCTTCACTTCATCAATACATTCGCAGGACCTATCCGCTTTTCTCTGTCGTGGTCAAAGCTTCGCCGCCCTCCGATGATCCCCCGGTCCGGACCCCCCGAACCGACCCATTGCCTTCGGCGTACCGGCGGGATTCTGCGGACACCGGCCCTGCGTCCGGGACAGCGGCCGCCCGAAAGGTACGATCGACCGACGCGCAGACTGCCGGCGCTTTCCTGCGTCCGACTCCTCGCCCTGCCCGGTACCACCTGCCCACGTGATTGGAAGGAGATTCATGGAGATCGAAGGATGGACCCAAACACTTGGTGCGGGCCCGCTGCTGCTCATCGCGGCAGCAGCCATCGCCGTCCTGCTGTTCCTCATCATCAAGCTGCGCCTCCACGCGCTGCTCGCCCTGATCCTGGTCAGCCTCGCAACCGCCTTCGCCACGGGCATCCCGGCGGACCAGGTGGTGCCGGTACTCATCAACGGCTTCGGCACCACGCTGGGCACCGTCGCGCTGCTCGTCGGCCTGGGCGCAATGCTGGGCCGGATCGTCGAGACAAGCGGCGGCGCCAAAGCGCTCGCCGACTCTCTCATCGGCAGATTCGGCGAACACCGGGCTCCCTTCGCGCTCGGTCTGGCCTCACTGATTTTCGGCTTCCCGATCTTTTTCGACGCCGGCCTCGTCGTGATGCTGCCGGTCGTCTTCGCCGTCGCCCACCGCCTTGGCGGTGGCGTTCTGCGCTACGGCCTCCCAGCGGCCGGCGCGTTCTCGGTGATGCACATCTTCCTGCCGCCCCACCCGGGCCCGGTCGCCGCCTCGACGTTCTTCGAAGCGAACGTCGGCCTCGTCGTCATCGCCGGTCTCATCACGGCGATCCCCACCTGGTTCGTCGCCGCCTACCTCTTCGGGCTCAGGACCGGCCGGAAGCTTGTCCTCCCCGTTCCGGCCCTGCTCGGCCACGCGGACGCGGAAGCCGAAACCCACCCGCCGCGCTTCCGCACGGTTGTCGGCGTGCTCCTGCTGCCGCTGGTGCTCATCTTCCTCAACACCGGCCTGAACACCGCGGCCGCAGGCGGCCTGCTGCCCGCCTCTGCGGCGGACGCCTCCTGGTACCAGATCCTCCGTGCCCTGGGCGAGACCCCCGTGGCACTGCTGATCTCGGTCCTCGTCGCCATGTTCGTGCTGGGCCGGCGCCGGGGCACCACCGGAAGCAACCTCGAGAAACTCCTCGAATCCTCGCTGGGTCCGGTCTGCTCGGTCATCCTCATCACCGGCGCGGGCGGCATGTTCGGTGGGGTGCTGCGCACCTCCGGAATCGGCGCGGCCCTCGCAGACGTGCTCGGCGGGGTAGGCATTCCCCTCATTGTCGCCGGCTTCATGATCTCGTCGATCCTGCGCATCGCCCAGGGATCCGCGACGGTCGCCCTCACCACCACTGCCGGGCTCATCGCACCGGCTGTCGCCGACGCGGGATTCAACGGCCTGCAGCTGGCCGCGCTGGTGATCGCCGTCGCCGCCGGATCGGTGGTGGTCTCCCACGTCAACGACTCGGGCTTCTGGCTCGTCGGCCGCTTCTTCGGCATGGACGTCAAGACCACCCTGGCCACCTGGACCGTCATGGAAACCCTGATCGGCGTGATGGGCTTCGTCATCGCCGCAGCCATCTTCGCGCTGGCGGGACTGGCCGGTTAGCGCGCCGCCCGGACCCGAGAAGGCCTTAAAGTTGTCCTATGGCATTCCCGCATCCGGTATCCCGACCCGCGCACGGGCTCTGGCCCTGGCTGGCGGTCGACGTCGCCGCGATCATTCTCTTCGCGGTCTCCGGCCGCAGCACCCACGAGCACGGCCTGAGTGCTGCGGGAATTGCGGCCACGGCGGCGCCTTTCGTCGTCGCCTGCGTCGCGGGATGGGTGGGTCTGCGCGCCTGGCGGACGCCGCGTCGCCTGTGGCCGACGGGGGTCGGAATCTGGATCACCACCGTGGCCGGCGGCCTGCTGCTGCGGTTCCTCACCGGGGGCGGTGTGGCCCTGAGCTTCCAGGTGGTCACCCTCGTGGTGCTGGGGCTGCTGCTGCTCCTGCCGCGGCTGCTGGTGGCCGCCGCCGCGCGGGGCCGCAGGCGCGCCCGGTCCGGCCGCGGAGATCAGGCGGTACGGTGAGGAAGTACCCATCTCAGTGGAAAGGCCGACCATGATCACCGCTTTTGTCCTCATTCAGACGGATTCCGCGCGCATCCCCGAGTGCGCGCAGGAAATTTCCGAAATCGAAGGCATCAGCGAGGTGTATTCGGTGACCGGCGAGTGGGACCTGATCGCGATGGCCAGGGTGTCCCGCCACGAGGACCTCGCCGACGTCATCGCCGACCGCCTCTCCAAGGTCGAGGGAGTGGAATCGACGACGACGCAGATCGCCTTCCGGTCCTACTCCAAGCACGACCTGGACGCCGCCTTCTCCCTCGGCTTCGACAGCTAGCACCGGCCCGGACGCCACGGCGCCTGGAGTCACGCGCCGACCGCAGCTTCCTCGAGGGAGCGAGGGCGCTCAGAGTGAGGCGCTGACCGCGACCCAGCGCTCAAGGGCTGCCAGCGCGGACCCCGAGTCGATCGACGCGCGCGCCCGGACGGTGGCGGCCCGGATACGGTCGACCAGCGGCCCCTCGTGGTCCTCATCGAGCGCCACGAGGCCGGCCGCCGCGTTGAGGACCACGGCATCGCGGATCGGCCCCTCCTCGCCGGAGAGCAGGCGCCTCACGATCTGCGCATTGCCGGCGGCGTCGGTCCCGCGGAGGGCGTCGACACCGGTTTCGGCGACGCCGAAGTCCCCGGGATGAACCACCTGCTCTGTGATGCGGTCCCCGCGCACCTCCCAGATTGTGGAGGACCCGCTCGTCGTCAGCTTGTCCCTGCCGTCGCTGCCGCGGAAGACCAGCGCCCGCACGCCCCGGGCGGCGAGGACACCGGCCATCAGAGGCGCCATGCGCGCATCGGCGCAGCCAAGGGCCTGGGCCTGCACCCCGGCGGGATTGCTCAGCGGGCCCAGGAAGTTGAAGGCGGTCGGCACCCCGAGTTCGCGCCGCGGTACAGCGACATGCCGCATCGAGGGATGGAAGACCTGGGCGAAGCAGAAGGTGATCCCCGCTTCCTCGGCGCACTGCGCCACGTCGTCGGGGCTCAGGTCCAGCCGGACGCCGAGCGCCTCGATCACATCAGCGGCCCCGGAGGACGACGACGCCGCCCGGTTGCCGTGCTTCACCACCCTCGCCCCGGCGCCCACGGCCACCAGTGACGCCATGGTGGAGATGTTGACCGTGTTCAGCCCGTCGCCTCCGGTGCCCACGATGTCAAGGGCCGGGCCGGTGACCGTGATCCGCCGGGCGCGCCCGAGCATCGCCTCGACAAGCCCGGTAAGTTCGCCGACCGATTCCCCCTTCGCGCGCAGGCCCAGTAAAAAGCCCGCAATCTGCGCGTGGGTCGCCTCGCCGGACATGATGTTTTCCATCGCCCAGCCGGCCTCCGCAGCGGTCAGATCCCTCCCCGAAATGAGGGCTGAGAACAGCGGCGGCCATGACTGTTTGGCCTCGTCAGCGCGCAAAGTAGTGGTCACACTCCTAGGTTATCTACGAATTGTAGAAAGTCATCACCCTCCCACTTCCGCGCCGTTATGCGGATCACGCGGCCTTCGGCACCGATTTGGACGCGCCGCAAGGGCTGAGGCGTTGGTGAAGTGGGAACTTTTAGAGCCATAATGAGTTCGTGACATCTGCGACCCAAGCCCCAAGCGCCGCCCCACATCCCGCGCTCAACCGCCCCAACATGGTCTCCGTCGGAACCGTGGTGTGGCTCTCGAGCGAGCTGATGTTCTTCGCCGGCCTCTTTGCCATGTACTTCACGCTCCGGTCCACCTCAGGCGAGATGTGGGCCGAGGGATCCGAGAAGCTCAACGTGCCGTTTGCGCTGATCAACACCATCATCCTGGTGTCCAGCTCCGTCACCTGCCAGTTCGGCGTCTTCGCCGCCGAGCGCCTGCAGCCGCGCCGCACCGGAGGGCTTCTCTCCATAGGCCGCTGGGGCATGGTCGAGTGGTTCTTCCTCACGTTCGTCCTCGGTGGCATCTTCGTCGCCGTCCAGGCCTACGAATACGCCCAGCTCGTGTCCGAGGGCGTGTCGCTGTCCTCGGACTCCTACGGCTCGGCCTTCTACATCACCACCGGTTTCCACGGCCTCCACGTTCTTGGTGGTCTCATCGCGTTCCTGCTGATCATTGGGCGCGCCTACGCCGCCCGCCGCTTCGGCCACTTCGAGGCGACATCGGCCATCGTAACCTCCTACTACTGGCACTTTGTCGACGTCGTGTGGATCGGACTCTTCATCATTATTTACTTCCTCAAATAGCCTCCTGCGGTAGACTTTTCTACTAGAGGTAGAATTCGACGAGGAAGCACAGCAGCCATGGCATTACAGAAGACAGGAACCATCGCGTGAAGGCACTATCTCAGAGGCGGCGCCACCCCCTAGCAGCAATCGCACTGCTGCTGATGGCGTTGCTCATGGTCGGAGCAATCTACTCCGCGGCAAGCTCAGCCAACCAGGCGCAGGCCCAGACCGAGTCCTTCTCCGCGAATGACGCCGAGGAAGGCGAAAAGCTCTTCGCCGCCAACTGCGCCTCATGCCACGGCCTGGGTGCCTCGGGCTCCTCGGCCGGCCCCTCCCTCGTCGGCGTCGGTGCCGCCTCGGTCGACTTCCAGGTCGGCAGCGGGCGCATGCCGCTTCAGATGGATGGCCCGCAGGCTCAGGTCAAGCCGGTTCAGTTCACCGAAGAGCAGACCCGCCAGCTCGCCGCCTATGTCGCCACTCTGGGCGCCGGTCCGGCCATCCCCGACGAGGAAATCCTCGACGCCTCCGAAGGCGATCCCGCCAACGGTGGAGAGCTCTTCCGCGTCAACTGCGCCATGTGCCACAACGCTGCGGCAGCCGGCGGCGCCTTGACCCGCGGCAAGTTCGCCCCCTCACTCGAAGGCTCGAGCGAAAAGCACATCTACGAGGCCATGGTCACCGGCCCGCAGAACATGCCCGTCTTCAACGACGCGAACATCTCCCCCGAGGACAAGCAGGACGTCATCGCGTTCCTGAAGACCATCGAAGAGCAGGGTTCCCCGGGTGGAGCCGACCTCGGCTCACTGGGCCCGGTCTCCGAAGGCCTGTTCATCTGGGTCGCCGGCCTTGGCGTCGTCATCGCTTTCACGGTGTGGCTGACCTCACGGTCGTCCTGATCCGCTGGACCCATCCAGCACATTGATTCAGACGAATTACACATTGAAGCATCTAAAGAAGGATGAGAGGGATCATGGCCGACAATAGTCACGGCAGCCCGGATACGTCGGTCACCGTAGCTACGCCGGGCCAGGGCGGGGTCGACACGTTCACCAACCCCGGCCTCCCGCCGCACCGCCCGCGGCTTGCGGACACGGATCCACGTGCAGAGAAGAGGGCGGAGCGGCAGGTTGCCCTCCTGTTCTTCATCTCCGTACTCGGCACGCTCCTGTTCTTCTTCGCCTACTTCTTCATCCCGCTGAATGACACCATCGAGCGGCTGCGGCTGCAGAACCTCGCCCTCGGCCTGGGCACCGCGTTCGCGATGCTGGGCATCGGCGTCGGCATCGTCCATTGGGCCAAGACGCTTATGCCCGACCACGAGCTGACCGAGGAGCGCCACGCCGTCACCGACGAGAAGGACCGTGCCGAGGCCGAGCAAATCGTCGGCACGATCCTCGATGAGAGCGGCATCAAGCGCCGCCCGCTGATCCGCAACACCCTCATTGGTGCGGCGCTCCTGGCCCCGCTGCCCGCCATCGCGATCTTCCGCGACCTCGGCCCGCTGCCCGGTGACGCCCTGAAGCACACCTTCTGGGACGCCGGCATGCGCCTCACCCGTGACCCAAGCGGCACCCCGATCAAGGCCTCGGACGTCACCGTCGGTTCGGCCTTCCACGTTATCCCCGAAGGCCTCAACGAGGCCGAGAACAAGCTCGAGGAGAAGGCGAAGGCTGTTGTCCTGCTGATGCGCCTCGACCCCGAATCCCTGAACCCCTCGGAAGGTCGGGAGGACTGGGGATACGACGGAATTGTTGCGTATTCCAAGATCTGCACGCACGTTGGCTGCCCGGTAGCGCTCTACGAACAGCAGACCCACCACCTGCTGTGCCCGTGCCACCAGTCGACCTTTGACCTCGAACAAGAGTGCAAGGTCATCTTCGGCCCGGCCGCACGACCGCTCCCCCAGCTTCCCATCGACGTTGACGATGAGGGCTACCTCATTGCCAGGAGCGATTTCCAAGAACCCGTAGGACCTAGTTTCTGGGAGCGAGGCTGACCATGAGCAGCTCAACCGCGATTAACGCCTACCAACCAAAAACCCGCGTCGGCCGGGTTACCAACTTCGTCGACTCACGGGTCGGCGGCTCCGGGATGGTCAAGGAGTTCGGCCGGAAGATCTTCCCGGACCACTGGACCTTCATGTTCGGCGAGGTGGCGCTGTACACCTTCGTCATCCTGCTGATCTCGGGAACCTTCCTCACCTTCTTCTTCGACCCCTCGATGGCGGAGACACACTACGAAGGCAGCTACCTGCCCCTGCGTGGTGTTGAGATGTCGGTGGCCTACGCCTCCTCGCTGGACATCTCCTTCGACGTCCGCGGCGGCCTCTTCATGCGCCAGGTGCATCACTGGTCGGCGCTGCTGTTCGTTGCAGCGAACGCCGTGCATATGCTCCGCGTTTTCTTTACCGGCGCGTTCCGCCGCCCCCGCGAGCTCAACTGGGTCGTCGGCACCACGCTCCTCATCATGGGGCTGGCCGCCGGCTTCACCGGCTACTCGCTCCCCGATGACCTGCTCTCCGGCAACGGCCTGCGCATCATCGACGGCGTCGTGAAGTCCATCCCGGTTATCGGAACCTACATCAGCTTCTTCCTGTTCGGTGGAGAGTTCCCCGGCACCGCGATCATCGGACGTCTCTACGTCCTTCACATCCTCCTTATCCCGGCCGTCATCCTGCTGCTGATCGGTATCCACCTATTCATGGTGGTCATCCACAAGCACACCCAGTACCCCGGCCCGGGACGCACGAACACCAACGTCGTCGGCTACCCCGTCGGCCCGGTGTACGCCGCGAAGGCCGGTGGATTCTTCTTCATCGTCTTCGGCATCGTCGCCGCCATCTCCGCAGCGTTCACGATCAACCCGATCTGGAACTACGGGCCCTACGACCCCTCCCCCGTGTCGGCCGGTACGCAGCCCGACTGGTACATCGGCTGGGTCGACGGCGCTCTGCGCCTGATGCCGGGCACCGTGGGTTCGAACTGGGACTTCGAATGGAACATTCCGTTCCCCTGGGGCGTCAACACGCTGTCGCTGAACGTCCTCTTCCCGGCGCTCGTGCCCGCCGGCATCGTCTTCACGCTGATGCTTGCCTGGCCCTGGATCGAGTCCTGGGTAACCAAGGACAAGCGGGAGCACCACCTGCTCGACCGGCCCCGCAACGCCCCGACCCGCACCGCGGTCGGCGTCGCCGGAGTCGTGTTCTACTGCGTGATGTGGGCTGCTGCGAGCTCCGACCTGATCGCCACGCACTTCCTCGTATCCCTGAACGACGTGACCTACTGGCTGCGGATCCTCGTGATCGTCGGCCCGGTCATCGGCTTCATGATCGCTCGCCGCGTGGCCCTGGCCCTGCAGCGCAAGGACCGCGAGATCGCCCTGCACGGCCGGGAGACCGGACGCATTGTCCGCCTGCCGCACGGTGAGTTCATCGAGGTGCACGAGCCGGTCGACGAGTACAAGCGCTACCAGCTGGTCAGCTTCGAGTCGCCTGAGGCCTACGCCCCCGTCGCGGACGGCAACGGCCACGTCAGCCGTTCGGAGAAGCTGCGCAGCCGGGCTTCGCGGTTCTTCTTCGAGGACCGGGTCGCCCCGGTCACTCCGTCGGAACTGCACGCGTCGCACTCCGGCCACCACGGTGAGATTGCGAACACCCAGGACCGGGAGTCGATCGCAAGCCACTAGGCCGGCCGCACCGCCAGCCTGAAAGGGCCCGGACAGCATTCGCTGTCCGGGCCCTTTTGCATGCCCCCGGCGTCCAAACTGCAGCTCACCACCCTTCGGAGCGTCGTAAGCGTGGTTACATGCCAACTCGACGGGGGTGCGGCGCCAGCGCTCCCTACCCCTGTGCGCACGCGACGTCGAAACTGCAGCTCACCACGCTTCGGCGCGTCCTAAGCGTGGTTACGTGCCAATTCGACGGAGATGCTGTGACCGCGCTCCCTACCCCTGTGCGCACACGACGTCGAAACTGCAGATCACCACGCTTCCGTGCGCTGTAAGGGTGGTTACCTGCCAACTCGACGGGGATGCCGTGGCCGCGCTCCCTACTCATGAGCGCACACGACGTCGAAACTGCAGATAACCACGCTTCCGTGCGCTGTAAGGGTGGTTACCTGCCAACTCGACGGGGCTGCTGCTCTGCCAGCGTCCCTACACGGGAGCCGCCGCCGTCCCTCAACGTCCGGTGCCTACGCCAGCTACGTTGGAGCCTCCTGTCCCCACCTCCGCGCACACGACGTTGAAACTGCAGTTCACCACCCTTCCGTGCGTCCTAAGCGTGGTTACGTGCCAACTCGGCGGAGATGCTGCGCCAGCGCTCCCTACCCCTGTGCGCACGCGACGTCGAAACTGCAGCTCACCACGCTTCGGCGCGTCCTAAGCGTGGTTACGTGCCAACTCGGCGGGGCTGCTGCTCTGCCAGCGCCCCCTGCTCATGAGCCCGCTCGACGTCGAAACTGCAGATCACCACGCTTCCGCGGGTTCTAAGCGTGGTTATCTGCCAACTCGGCGGAGCTAGTGTGGCGCCAGGACGCACGGCACGGGGGCCCACGCGTTCCAGAGGCCTAGCGCAGCCTGTTGGAGGTGTACGCACGGGGTGTGCGCGCTCCGGGGCGCTGCAGCGGCACCCACAGCTTGTAGCGGTCGGCTCGATAGTAGGACACGGAGTAGTCGACCATGGCGCGGGCAACGTACGCGTGGCGCTGGATCTTGAGGAGCGGAGCTCCCATCTCCACGTTGAGGAGGCGGGCGATGGACGGTGAAGCCGCCGTCGCCTCGATGGTGTCCTCCCCCCACTCCATGACCAGCCCGTACTTTTCGCTCAGCACGTTGTAAAGGGAGGCCGGCGGAGGGTCATCGAGAATCCCCCGCACCCGGTGCGCCGGGATGAAGTTCTCGTCGACGCTCATGGGCTCGCCGTCGGCCAGCAGCTGCCGCCGGAAGCGCACCACGGGCTGCCCGAGCTCGAGCTGCAGTTCGCGGGCGATCAGGGGCGTGGCGCCGATCTGCTCGAAGCTGAGCACGTGCGCATCCGGCACCATGCCCCGGCGGAGCATCTCCTCGCTGTAGGAGGTGAGCTTCATCTGCAGGTCGACCTTGGCGTGGGCCACGAACGTCCCCAGGCCCACGATCCGCTCCAGGACCTCCTCGGCGACCAGGGCATCGATGGCGTGGCGCACCGTCATCCGGGCGACGCCGAAGTGCATTGACAGCTGGCGCTCGGACGGAATCGGCGAACCGGGCGCGCCCCGCTCCAGGATGTAGGCTCTCAGGATTTCGCGCAGCTGCACGTGCTTGGCCACGGGTGAGGCCTCATCGAGGGCCGGCACCCCTAGGAGCTTGGGAGCGGTCGCCGCCACAATCGCCCGCTTTCCATGGTGGTAGGTCCGTGACCCGGCGGCCGCCCGCCGGGTGGTTCCGAGTCTATCGAAATTCTTCCGCGGCGGCGGTCCTCGGAAATGCCGAAGGACCCGCACCGGGGTGCGGGTCCTTCGGGTTCTGCGGGGTTGGGAGCTTAGTGGGCGTGTGCCCCGCGGCTGTACTCGTACACCCAGCCGACCAGGGCAATCACGGTGAAGCCAAGGCCGATGTAGAGGATCCACCAACCGGCTGCCAGTCCGAGGAAGCCTGCGGCGGCAGACAGGCCGAGGAACAGGGGCCACCAGCTCCAGGGGCTGAAGTGACCCTGCTCGCCGGAGCCTTCGTGGATCTCCGCGTCGAGCCGGTCCTCCGGCCGCATGCCGACCCTCTTACCGGTGAAACCGAGGTAGAACCCGATCATGAGGGCCAGGCCACCGGTCAGGTACAGCCCGAGGAACCCGACGGGTTCCTGCCATTCGACGAGGACCCCGTAGATGGTGCCGACCAGGAAGAAGAACGGCGCGAGGAGGGAGAAGAGGCGTGTCTCAATTTTCACTGGGTGGCGTCCTTCCGGGCAGCGGCACCGAGCACCTTGCCGGCGGCTGATTCGTCGGTGTGCTGCTGCTGGAGCTCCGGGTGGTGAAGGTCCAGCGCCGGGCGCTCCGAGCGGATCCGGGGCAGCGAGGTGAAGTTGTGGCGCGGCGGCGGGCAGGAGGTGGCCCACTCGAGGGAGGCACCGAAGCCCCAGGGGTCATCAACTTCGACCTTCTTGCCAGCGCGCCAGGTGATGTACACGTTCCAGAAGAACGGGATCAGCGAAGCACCGAGCACGAACGAGGCGATGGTGGAGAACTGGTTCATCGCGGTGAAGCCGTCCTCGGGCAGGTAGTCCGCGTAACGCCGCGGCATGCCGATGACGCCCAGCCAGTGCTGGATCAGGAAGGTGCCGTGGAAGCCCAGGAACAGGAGCCAGAAGTGGATCTTGCCGAGGCGCTCGTTGAGCATCTTGCCTGTGAACTTGGGCCACCAGAAGTAGAAGCCGGCGAACATCGCGAAGACGACGGTGCCGAAGACCACGTAGTGGAAGTGGGCGACCACGAAGTAGGTGTCAGAGACGTGGAAGTCCAGCGGAGGCGAGGCCAGGATGATGCCGGTCAGGCCGCCGAAGAGGAACGTCACCAGGAAGCCGATACTCCACAGCATCGGCGTTTCGAAGGTGATCGATCCGCGCCACATGGTGCCGATCCAGTTGAAGAACTTCACGCCGGTCGGGACGGCGATGAGCATCGTGGTGAAGGCGAAGAACGGCAACAGCACCGCACCGGTGACGTACATGTGGTGGGCCCACACGGTGACCGAGAGGGCGGCGATGGCGATCGTCGCGTAGACAAGGCCCTTGTAGCCGAAGATCGGCTTGCGGCTGAAGACCGGGAAGATCTCCGAGACGATACCGAAGAACGGAAGGGCGATGATGTACACCTCGGGGTGTCCAAAGAACCAGAACAGGTGCTGCCAGAGGATGGCGCCACCGTTTTCCGGGTCGAAGATGTGGGCACCGAAGCGTCGGTCCGCACCGAGGGCGAACAGCGCGGCGGCCAGCGGAGGGAACGCCATGAGGACGAGGATGGCCGTCACCAGGGTGTTCCAGGTGAAGATCGGCATGCGCCACATGGTCATGCCCGGGGCGCGCATGCAGATGATCGTGGTGATGAAGTTGACGGAACCGAGGATGGTGCCGAAGCCCGAAAGCGCGAGGCCGAACACCCACAGATCACCGCCGACGCCCGGCGAGAACGTCGTGCTCGACAGCGGCGTGTACGCGAACCAGCCGAAGGACGCGGCGCCCTGCGGAGTGATGAAGCCGGAGACGGCGACGGTGCTGCCGAAGAGGAAGAACCAGAACGCCAGCGCGTTGAGGCGCGGGAAGGCGACGTCGGGTGCGCCGATCTGCAGAGGCATGATGACGTTCGCGAACCCGGCGAACAGCGGGGTGGCGAACATCAGCAGCATGATCGTGCCGTGCATCGTGAACAGCTGGTTGTACTGCTCCTTGGTCTGCAGGATCTGCAGGCCGGGCTCGAACAGCTCGGCCCGGATCACCAGCGCCATGACCCCGGCGAAGCAGAAGAAGACGAAGGAAGCGATCAGGTACATGTACCCGATGGTCTTGTGGTCGGTCGAGGTGATCCAGTTGACGACGATGCGGCCTTTGGAGCGCGGTACGACGCGTGGAGCGGCTACTGTGCCGGCTTCCTCAAGGGTGTATTCGTAGGTGGACATCAGCTGCTCCTGGCAGGGTCAAAGTCGGGGTCGGTGTCCGGGTAGGAGTCGCGGTCATACTCGTCGCCGAGCTGGCCGTCCTCGAGGGTTTCCATCCGGGCGTCGAACTCCTCCTGGGAGACGACTGCCACGTTGAAAAGCATTTCCGAGTGGTACTGGCCGCAGAGTTCGGCGCACTTTCCATCAAACGTCCCCTCCTGGGTGGGGGTGAGGTTGATGTAGTTGACGCGGCCCGGGTAAAGGTCGCGCTTCTGCAGGAAGGCAGGCACCCAGAAGGAGTGCTGGACGTCGCGGGCGCGCAGCTGGAGCTCGACGCTCTTGTTGACCGGCAGGTAGAGGGTGGGCAGCTTCTCCGGGATGCCGGGCTCGCCGGTCAGCTCGGCCTGCACTCCGGTGGAGTACTTGTCCTGCTTCACGTAGTTGAAGTCCCAGGACCACTGCTTGCCGCGGACGTCGATGATCACGTCGGGGTCCTCAACACGGGTGTCGATGATGCCCTGGTCGCGCTGGGTGAAGTAGAAGAACACCAGCACCATGAACAGCGGGATGGTCAAGTAGAAGATCTCGAGCGGCAGGTTGTAGCTGAGCTGGCGCGGGTAGCCGGTGTCGTTGCGCCGGCGCCGGTAGGCGACCATGCACCAGATGATGAGGCCCCAGGTGATGACGCCGACCACGAGGGCCGCGATCCATGAATTCACCCACAGGTCGGTGATCAGCCCGGTGTGGTTGGTGGTGTTCCTGTCCCCCGGCAGCCAGCCATTCTGGGCTTCCGTTGAACAACCGGACAGCAACAGCGCCCCGGCCAGCGAAATGCTGGAAATCTTTGCGATCCTGGCGCTCTTGCCGCCGGTTCGGTCCTGCGAACTCACAGACGGACCATCCTTTTCTACGTGCGTTGCCACCCGCGATCTGATGCAGTTCGGGGTGCCCCTCCAGTTTTACTACTCACTGTAGAGCTTACCCGCCGTCGAAGCCATCGTGTGACATGCGAAAGGGCCCGTGGCGCGCCTTTCAGCGTGCTACGGGCCCCGCAAAACCGCAGGTCAGTGGAAGGAATCACCACAGGCGCAGGATCCGCCGGCGTTCGGGTTGTCGATAGTGAATCCCTGCTTGGAGATGGTGTCCTCGAAGTCGATCGAGGCACCGGAAAGGTAGGGAACGCTCATCTTGTCAACGATTACTTCAACGCCGTCAAAGTCGCGGACGGCGTCGCCGTCGAGGACCCGCTCGTCGAAGTAGAGCTGGTAGATCAGGCCGGAGCAGCCGCCGGGCTGGACGGCCACGCGGAGGCGGAGGTCGGTCCGGCCTTCCTGCTCCAGGAGGCTGCGCACCTTGCCCGCGGCGACCTCGGAGAGCTGTACTTCGTGCTCCGGAAGGGAGGCCGACGTCTCGTCGGGGGCCGTGGTGGTCTCTGGCGTGGTGGTGCTCATGGTGTCTCTCCTAGCCTGGATCCGTTGCTGAACACCGCTTGCGGCGTTCTGAAGTCCCTTCCATGGTACGCCGCGCATCCCGTGCGGTTAACACCGGAGGCGCGTGAGCGCTGACACCCCTGCTCCCCCGCCGCAGCGGCGGCCGCCCGGCGGAGGAGCAGGGGCGCTCCGGTCAGGAGCCGGAGAGGCCGCCCGCGTTGATGCGGGCGAGCAGCAGCGCCTCGGCGAGCACGGCCCGCTCGAACTCCGCAAGGTGCAGGGATTCGTTGGCGCTGTGCGCCCGCGAATCCGGGTCCTCCACCCCGGTGATCAGGATCTGCGCCGCCGGGAAGAGTTCGGTCAGGTCGGCGATGAACGGGATGGAGCCGCCCATTCCCGCCTCCACGGCATCCACGCCCCAGGCCTCCTCAAGTGAGGCGAGGGCAAGCCGCGCCGCGGGGGCGGAGGTGTCTGTCGAGAACGGGCTGCCGGTCTCGCCCGGGGTGAAGGTGACGCGGGCGCCAAAGGGTGCGGAGGCCTCGACGTGGGCCCGGACGGCCTGCATCGCCTGCTCCGGGTCCTGCCCGGGTGCCAGCCGGAGGCTGAACTTGGCGCGGGCCCGCGGCAGGAGCGTGTTTGAGGACAGCGCGACGCTGGGCATGTCCATGCCTATGATGGACAGGGCGGGCTTGTTCCACAGGCGGGAGGCGATCGAGCCGGTGCCCGCAAGCTGCACCCCGTCGAGGACGGAACTGTCTGCCCGGTAGTCCTCTTCCCTGTAGTCGACCGTGGCGGTGTCGCCGCCGGCTAGGCCGGCGATGGCGACGTCGCCGGCGTCGTCGTGGAAGGTCGCGATCAGCCGCGCCAGGAGAGTCGGCGCGTCGAGGACGGGTCCGCCGAACATGCCGGAGTGGACCGCGTGGTCGAGCACCTGGACCTCGATGGTGCCGTCGACGAGGCCGCGGAGGCTGGTGGTCAGGGCCGGAACGCCGACCTTCCAGTTGCTGGAGTCCGCGACGACGATGACGTCGGCCTCCAGCAGGTCGCGGTGGGTCTCCAGGAAGGTGCGGAAGGTCGGCGACCCGGCCTCCTCCTCCCCTTCGATGAACAGGGTGACCCCGACGCCGAAGCGGTCGCCGAGCACCTCGGTGAGGGCGCGCAGGGCACCGACGTGGGCCATGACGCCTGCCTTGTCGTCGGCCGCTCCCCTGCCGTAGAGGCGGCCGTTGCGTTCGACGGCGGTGAAGGGGTCACTCTCCCACAGGTCCGGATCGCCCGGGGGCTGGACGTCGTGGTGCGCGTAAAGCAGCACCGTCGGCTGGCCCGGTGCGGCCGGGCGGCGGGCGACGACGGCGGGCCCGCCGGGGACCCCGTTGTTGTCGACCCGGAGGATCTGCACGTCCTCGACGCCGGAGTCGCGGATCAGCGCGGCGATGGCCTCGGCGCTGCGGTCGAGTTCGCTCGCGTCGAAGGCCTCCCAGGCGATGCCACGGATGCCGACGAGGGCCTTGAGCTGGTCGACGGTGGCGGGAAAGGCGGCGGAGACGCTGCGGCGCAGCTCCTCTGCGGGGTGGTCGGAGAGGGCGGACGGCGGGTTGGCCGGTTCGGGAGAAGTCATGTCTCGACCCTACACACGCTCCTGCCGGCCCCGCAGCCCCGGGCGGGCGTCGCCGGGAGCGCGCCCGTGGGCGGTTGCCCGTACAGGTGAGGGCCGTCTGACAGGTATCCTGAGGGGGTGTTTGGACGAAAGAAAGACGCCCCCGTGGCCCAGGATGTCATTGACCGCGCGAGCCGCGAGCGAGAGGACCGTCAGCGCAGCGCCGGCAAGGGCGCGCCCACCCCAAAGCGCAGTGTCCAGCAGGCCGCCCGCAAACGGCCGCTGGTTCCCGAGGACCGCCGTGCGGCGCGCAGCCAGAGCCGCAACGCCGCCGCCGAGCAGCGCCTGCGCATCCGCGAGGCCCTGAACACCGGCGAGGAGCGGTACCTGCCGCTGCGGGACAAGGGCCCGAACCGCCGCTACATCCGGCAGTTCGTCGACGCCCGCTGGAACCTCGGTGAGTTCCTCATGATCGCCGCGCTCATCTTCGTCGTGCTCAGCTTCGTCCAGACCGTCGAGGTACAGAGCGCCGTGCTGCTCGGGTTCTGGGTGCTGATTATGGCCGTGATCGTCGACTGCTTCCTCCTGCGCCGCACGCTGAAGAAGCGCCTCACGGCGAAATTCGGGGCACCCAACGCGGGTGACCTCTGGTACGGGGTGACGCGCGCCCTGCAGCTGCGCCGGTTGCGGCTGCCCAAGCCTCAGGTCAAGCGCGGGGACTACCCCGTATAGCCGGCAGGTCTGACCGGGTCCGGCCCGGCGCCCAGCGCCCGCACCTAAGACCCAAATAACAGCGCCCGATCCCTGCAGGGACCGGGCGCTGTTGTTTAACTCGGGCGGTTCTTTAAGTTGGGAGTTGTTCAGTCCCGGCGGCTGCGGAAGGCCCGGGCGAGTCCGCGGTTGATCCGCGCAGCCCACAGCGGACCCTCATAGAGGAAGGCGGTGTAGCCCTGGACCAGGGTGGCGCCGGCGTCGAGCCGTTCAAGGACATCCTCGGCGGTCTCCACCCCGCCCACCGACACGATGGCAAGGTCCTCGCCAGCGGCGGCCCGGAGGCGCTTGAGCACCTCGAGGGAGCGCTGCTTCAGGGGCGCACCGCTCAGTCCGCCGACACCCTTGGACATCACGGTGGCGTCATCGGTGGTGAGTCCGCTGCGGGTGATGGTCGTGTTGGTGGCCACGATCCCGTCGAGCTTCAGGTCGAGGGCCAGGGCGGCGATGTCGTCGATGTCGGAGTCCATCAGGTCCGGAGCGATCTTCACGAGCAGGGGCACATGCCGGCCCGCCGCCTCGTCGGCCCTGGCACGCACCGCATTCAGGAGCGGGCGCAGCGATTCGACGTTCTGCAGCAGCCGCAGGCCCGGGGTGTTGGGCGAACTGACGTTGACGACGAGGTAGTCGGCCGCCGGCGCCACCGCCTCGGTGCTGAGGAGGAAGTCACCGACGGCGTCGGCGAGGTCGACGGCCTTGGTCTTGCCGATATTCACCCCGATGATGGGGCGGTTCGAGCGGTAGGTGCGCTCGAGCCGGGTCCGTGCCGCGGCGAGCCGGGGCGCCACGGCGGCCGCGCCGTCGTTGTTGAAGCCCATCCGGTTGATGACCGCGCGGTCGGCCTCGAGGCGGAACAGGCGCGGCTTCGGGTTGCCGGGCTGGGCCCTGCCGGTGACGGTCCCCACCTCGATGTGCCCGAAGCCCAGGGCCGTCAGCGCCGAAATGCCGTGGCCGCCCTTGTCGAAGCCGGCGGCCAGGCCGAAGGGTGAGGGGAACACGACGCCGAAGGCGGTGGTCTGCAGGTCGGCGTGCGGGCTGCAGTAGCGCCGCAGCAGCCAGCCGGCCGGCGTCCGGTCCGCCAGCCGGATCAGCCCGAAGCCGATCCGGTGCGCGCGCTCCGCGTCCATGCGGGAGAAGGCGAGGCGGAAGAAGGCCGGATAGATCTGCATGCTCTAAAGTTCCCATGAGGACAGCCGCCCGAACAACTCGGGCGGGACTTTTCGGAAGAACCGGGGGCGATGGAGAGAACGTGGGAGCCCGACCACCTCGGCCCGGCCTACAGCAGGCTCACACTCGATCTTGAGCCCGATGAGGAGGGGCCCTGCTGCGCGACGCTCGTCGCCCACCGCGGTGAGCCCGCGCGTCGGCCCGCGGCCCGCTTCCGCCGGGCCCTCGGGGCAGCGCTGTCCCGGGCCTCCGGCCGGACCCCGGAGCCGCGGCGGATTCCGGCCCTGCTCTACCTCCACGGGTGGAGTGACTACTTCTTCCACACCGAACTGGCCGAGTTCTGTGCGGAGCGGGGCATCGAGTTCTTTGCCCTCGACCTGCGCAAGTACGGCAGGAGCCTGCGGGAGTGGCAGACGCCGGGGTACGTGCGGGACCTGCGGGAGTACGACTCGGACCTCGACGCGGCCCTCGACGCGGTGCAGGAGGAGATCCAGGCGCGCCACGGGCCCGGGGCGGCGGTGGAGCTGAACCTGATGGCCCACTCGACCGGTGCCCTGACGGCGGTGTTGTGGGCGGACCGGCATCCCGGCCGGGTCGCGTCCCTGATCCTCAACAGCCCCTGGCTCGACACCCAGGGCAGCGCACTGTTCCGCAACACCACCCAGGGCCTGCTCGAACCGCTCGTCAGGTTCCGCCCCAAGGCGCGCCTGCGGCTGCCCGAGTTCGGCTACTACTGGCGGAGCATCAGCAGTGAGGCCGACGGGGAGTGGAACCTTGACCGGCGGTGGCGCCCGGAGTTCGGCTTCCCGATCCGGGCCGGGTGGCTCACCGCGGTGCTCTCCGGCCACGCAGCCGTCGCCCGCGGCCTGTCCCTCGAGGTGCCGGTGCTGGTGCTCGCCTCGGCCCGCTCGGCGGTCAGCCCCACCTGGAGTTCGGCGATGCTCGAAGCGGACAGCATCCTCGACGTGTCGGTGATGGTCCGCCGGGCCACCGGCCTGGGCCGTCGGGTCACCCTTTCACGGTTCGACGGCGCCCTTCACGACGTCCTGCTGTCCCGCCGAGAGGTGCGCTCCGAGGTCTATGCCGAACTCGACCGCTGGCTGCGTTGCGCCGGTCCCGCCGCGCGGGGGTAAGGGCCCGGGCGTCGGGAAGGTGCCAGGCGGGCGGGTCTGAAGCGGGCGGACGTCAGGCGGGCAGGCCCGCGGCGGCGTCGACGGCGCCTCCGTAGCGGCGGTCGCGGGAGGCATACTCCTCGATGGCCCGCCACAGGGTCCGCCGGTCCACGTCGGGCCACAGTGTGTTCATGAAGACCATCTCGGCGTACGCGGACTGCCACAGCATAAAGTTCGAAAGCCGCTGCTCGCCGGAGGTGCGCAGGAAGAGGTCGACGTCGGGAAGGTCGGGTTCGTCGAGGAAGCGCTGAATGGTCTTCTCGTTCACCGAGGACGCCCGGAGGTTCCCCGCGGCCACCTCCTCGGCGATGGCCCGCGCCGCATCGGCGATCTCCGCCCGGCCGCCGTAGTTCACGCACATGGTGAGCGTGCACGTCGAGTTGCCCCGGGTCTGTTCCTCGGCCTCTTCGAGTTCTGCGATCACCGAGCGCCACAGGCGCGGCCGCCGTCCGGCCCACCGGATGCGCACGCCCCACTCATTGAGCTGGTCGCGCTGCCGGCGCAGCACGTCCTTGCTGAAGCCCATGAGAAACCGCACCTCCTCCGGGGAGCGCTTCCAGTTCTCGGTGGAGAAGGCGTACACCGACACGTGCTGGACGCCGATCTCGATGGCCCCGGCCATGACGTCGAGCAGCGCGGCCTCCCCCGCCCGGTGCCCTTCGGTGCGCGGCAGGCCGCGCTCGTTGGCCCAGCGTCCGTTCCCATCCATCACAATGGCGACATGCCGCGGCACCAGCTCGCCGGGCAGGCGCGGAGGCCGCGCCCCGCTCGGGTGCGGCCAGGGTGCCGTCGGCGAAGGGGAAGGGGTTCGGTTCGGGGTCACACACGCTCCACATGTCGAAGGGATTTCACGGCCCGCTCAAGGTGCCATTGAAGATACACCGCCACGAGCCCGGCCGCCTCGCGGCGGGCCGGGTTCTCGGAGGCATCGGCGGCGGTCCAGTCCCCCGACAGCAGCGCTGCCAGCAGCTCCATGGTGCCGGGCGCCGGCGACGCCGACCCGGGCGGCCTGCAGGCGGAGCACACGGCTCCGCCGAGGGGCGCCGAGAACGCCGAGTGCGGACCGGGTTCTCCGCACCGGGCGCAGTCGGTGAAGCTCGGCGCCCAGCCGGCCGTGGCCAGGGCCCGCAGCAGGTAGGAATCGAGGATCAGTTCGGAGGGGTGCAGCCCGCGGCTGAGCGCGGAGAACGCCCCGGCGACCAGGCCGTACTGGGCGCTGGCGGCCTCCCCGTCGGTGTCGGTGAGGCGCTCGGCCGTCTCGGCAATGGCGGCCGCCGCCGTGTAGCGCCCGTAATCGGCCGCAATGCCGTGCCCGTACGCGCCCTTGGTCTGCGCCTGCGTGATCACATCGAGGTTCCGCCCGGAGGCAAGCTGCAGGTCCACCGCCATGAACGGCTCGAGCCGGGATCCGAACTTGCTGCTGGTGCGCCGCACACCCTTGGCGACGGCGCGGACCTGCCCGTGCTCCCGGGTCAGCAGCACGATGATGCGGTCCGCCTCCCCCAGCTTGTAGGTCCGCAGCACCACGCCTTCGGCACGGTAGGTACGCGAAGCTGACATTTTGGACATACTCCAAGTCTCCCACCAACCGGGGAGGAAGGGCCCTAGGCGCTGTCCCGCACGGCGCGGTTGACGGCGGAGATGACGGCCTTCAGGGCCGCCATGGTGGTGTTCGCATCGATGCCGACGCCCCACAGCACCCGGCCGCCGACGGCGCATTCCACGTAGGCCGCGGCGCGCGCGTTGCCGCCGGCCGACAGGGCGTGCTCGGTGTAGTCCAGGACCCGCACGTCCACGCCGTCCTGCCCGAGGATGTCGAGCAGCGCGTCGATCGGCCCGGTGCCCTCGGCCGAGCGCCGCTGCTGCACGCCGTTGACCATCAGCGTGGCGGTGAGCTTCAGCGAGCCGTCTCCGGCGGAGTCGGTGTTGACCGAGGTGAGTTCGTAGTGGCCCCAGCGGGTACCGCCGTCGGCCCGGGCCGGCAGGTACTCGTCCTGGAAGACCGTCCACAGCTCGGAACCGCTGATTTCCCCGCCGACGGTCTCGGTGCGCCGCTGCACCACGGCGGAGAATTCGATCTGCGCCCGCCGCGGCAGGTCGAGGCTGTGCTCATGCTTCAGCAGGTACGCGACCCCGCCCTTGCCCGACTGGGAGTTCACCCGGATCACGGCCTCGTAGCTGCGTCCGATGTCCTTCGGGTCGATCGGCAGGTAGGGAACCGCCCACGGGATCTCGTCGACGCTGACGCCGGCGGCCGCGGCGTCGTGCTCCATCGCTTCGAACCCCTTCTTGATGGCGTCCTGGTGGGAGCCGGAGAAGGCGGTGAACACGAGGTCCCCGCCGTAGGGGGAGCGCTCCGGCACGGAGAGCTGGTTGCAGTATTCGGCGGTGCGCCGCACGGCGTCCATGTCGGAGAAGTCGATCTGCGGGTCGATGCCCTGGCTGTAGAGGTTCATCCCGAGGGTCACCAGGTCGACGTTGCCGGTGCGCTCCCCGTTGCCGAACAGGCAGCCCTCGATGCGGTCGGCGCCGGCGAGGTAGCCGAGCTCAGCCGCCGCCACGCCCGTGCCCCGGTCGTTGTGCGGATGAAGCGAGAGGATGATGTTGGAGCGGTTCTCCAGGTTGCGGCTCATCCATTCGATGGAGTCCGCGTACACGTTCGGGGTGGCCATCTCCACGGTGGCCGGCAGGTTCAGGATCATCTGGCGGTCCGCCGAAGCCTCGAACACCGCGGCCACCTCGTTGCTGATACGGGCGGCGAACTCGAGTTCGGTCCCGGTGAACGACTCGGGCGAGTATTCGTAGGTCACATGGGTGTTCTTCAGGCTCTCTTCGAACTTTCTGCAGAGCCGCGCGCCGGTCAGTGCGATGTCGACGATGCCGTCGCGGTCCTGGTTGAACACCACGCGCCGCTGCAGGATCGAGGTCGAGTTGTAGAGGTGCACGATCGCGCGGTCGGCACCCTCGAGGGACTCGTAGGTCCGCTCGATGAGGTGCTCGCGGGCTTGGGTGAGGACCTGGATGCTGACATCGTCGGGGATGCGGTCGCCCTCGATGAGCTGGCGGACGAAGTCGAAGTCGGTCTGCGACGCCGACGGGAACCCGACCTCGATCTCCTTGTAGCCCATCTTCACCAGCAGGTCGAACATCTTGTGCTTGCGTTCGGGGCTCATGGGGTCGATCAGGGCCTGGTTGCCGTCCCGCAGGTCCACCGCGCACCAGCGCGGCGCCTTGGTGATGACCTTGTCGGGCCAGGTGCGGTCCGGGAGTTCAACGGTGATCTGGTCCTGGAACGGGGTGTACTTCCAGAACGGCATTCCCGAACTCAGCTGTGCGTTTTGCATGACGATGGGCCTTTTCTCTTGAACCGTTTAGAGGCTGGCGGCCGGGCAACACAGACACCGCAGCGAGGGTTGGCCTGTAGCTCGAAAGTCCTAGGAGGCCTCGCCGCGGCACATAAGAAGAGTCGTCTTTGCGCGCACAATCTCACGATAGCACGCGCATAGGATGGCTTTAAGGGGCGTCCGGCGCCTCCGGGGAACGGCTCCGCCGCCGTACGGCCGGCCCGCCGCCCGGAGGCGCCGCACGTCGAACATCCAGAAAAGGGAGTAGCGATGAAGCCCGCCGGCAGCGAAGAACACGCCGCAAAGGACCCCGTCCGCGCACAGGACGACCTGTTCCGGTACGTCAACAGCGAGTGGCTGAGGAACACGGAGATACCCGCAGACCGGGCCCGGGAGGCGGTGTTCACCCAACTGGCCGACGCCGCCGAGCTGGCGGTCCGCGGGATTGTCGAGTCCGCGGCCTCCGCCTCCGACGCTGACGGTTCGCTGGCGAAGATCGGCACGCTCTACGCGGACTTCATGGACACCGACCGTGTCGAGGCGCTGGGCATCACCCCGGTGCAGGATCGGCTCGCCCGAATCGAAGCCGTGACCGACATCGGCGGCTTCGTGCGCCTCTCGGCCGAGCTGACGCGCACGGGCGTGCAGGGCCTGACCGCGCCCTACGTAAGCAACGACGCCGGAAACCCCGAACGCTACCTGCTGCACCTCTACCAGTCCGCGCTGGGCATGCCGGACGAGTCGTACTACCGCGAGGAGCGCTTCGCCGAATCGCGGACGAAGTACACGGAGCTCCTGGAGACGCTGCTCGGCCTGGCCGGCACCGCGGACCCGGGTGCCGCTGCGGCCGCCGTCTTCACCCTTGAGACCCGCCTCGCGGCCGCGTCGATGAGCACCGTGGACCGGCGCGACCCGCAGAAGACCTACAACCTTTCCACCCTGGCCGAGGCGGCTGAGCTGGCGCCCTTCACCGGGCCGTGGCTCGACACGGTGACCGGCGATCCGGCCCTGGCCGCGGAACTGGTGGTGTCCCAGCCCGCCTACCTGGCAGCGGTCGAGGCCGCCCTTGCCGAGGTCCCGCTGTCCACCTGGAAGCACTGGCTGGCGACGCGGGTGCTGCTGCACGCGTCGGACTACCTCGACGAGCGCTTCGTTCATGCCGTCTTCGCCTTCTACGGAACGCACCTTGGAGGCACCCCGCAGCTGAAGGACCGGTGGAAGCGCGCGGTTTCCCTGGTCGAGGGGGCACTGGGTGAAGCGGTCGGCCAGGAGTACGTTCAGCGCCACTTCCCCGGCGATGCCAAGGAGAGGATGCTCGAGCTCGTCGCGAACCTCATCAAGGCCTACGAGCTCAGCATCGACTCGCTCGAGTGGATGACCGACGAGACCCGCGCCCGGGCCCAGGAAAAGCTCTCTCGATTCACCACCAAGATCGGCTACCCCGACGAATGGATCGACTACGGTCCGCTCGTGATCGAGGCCGGGGACCTTTACGGGAACGTGTGCCGGGCCTACGAGTTCGAACACGTACGCCAGCTGAACCGGTTGGGCGGTCCGATCGACCGTGGAGCCTGGCTGATGACCCCGCAGACGGTTAACGCCTACTACATGCCGACAATGAACGAGATCGTGTTCCCCGCAGCCATCCTGCAGCCGCCGTTCTTCGACCTCGATGCCGACCCTGCCGACAACTATGGAGCGATCGGGGCGGTGATCGGCCATGAGATCGGCCACGGCTTCGACGACAAGGGCTCCCAGTTCGACGGCCGGGGAGCCCTTGAGAACTGGTGGTCCGACGCCGACCGGACCGCATTCGACGCCCTCACCTCGCGGCTCGTAGACCAGTACGCGGCGCTGTCCCCCACCGAGGCGCCGGACCTCACCGTCAACGGGGAGCTGACACTCGGCGAGAACATCGGCGACCTCGGCGGCCTGGGCATCAGCTACACCGCCTACCGGCTGAGCCTGGGAGGGCAGGAAGCTCCGGTGATCGACGGGCAGACCGGGACCCAGCGGTTCTTCGCCTCATGGGCGCGGTGCTGGCGCCAGAAGATCCGCCCTGAGGAGGCGGCCCGCCGTATCACCGTCGACCCGCACTCCCCCAACGAGTTCCGCTGCAACCAGGTGGTGCGCAACCTCGATGAGTTCCACGACGCGTTCTCGGTCCGGCCTGGGGACGGACTGTGGCTCGAGCCGGAGGAGCGGGTGCGCATCTGGTGACCGTGAACGGCACCGGCCCGAAAGGCCGGTGCCGCGCGCCGGGCGATTGGGACTACAGCCCGGAGGCCGCCTGGCAGGTGGCCTGCTCCGCGGTCTGGCCCTTCAGGCCGTTGTCGAGGCCAGCCGCGGCAACCTTCGACCCCGAGGCGAAGTCGGCGCCGACCGACAGTTCGATGCCGGTAACCGCAGCGCTGGGCACGAGCTGGACGTCGGCGATTCCGAACCGGGCGCCGAGTTCTGCCGCCGCCGCTTCGTACCCCGGCCCGTAGAGCACCTGGGTGGACGGGATTTCGGTCGACTGCAGCGTGTTGGCTAGCGTGTAGCCCTCTCCGCGGAGGATCTGCTGCAGTTCCGCGGCCCGGTCGGGATTGTCGGTGCCGTTGACGACCAGCAGAGGCACCGACGCCGGGTCGATCGCCGGAACCTCCGGCGACGCCGGGGCGGCCGGTGAGGCCGGCGGGGACGCAGGGGCGGTTCCGGCTCCCGGCGAGGCTGAGGCCGTGGGTTCCGGGCCGGTGAGGCTGCGGTCCTCGCGCAGGGCCGCGAACAGTTCCTCGGCGGGCGCGGGGTCGAGGACCAGGCGGTTCGGATCCTGGTCCCACGGGATCGTCGGAAGCGTCACGAAGGCGATGTCGGACAGGTCAACGTTCTTCACACGGTCGGCCAGTTTAAGGATCTCGGTAACCTGCGACAGGCCCTCATCGACGGTGAGGTTCTTCGTGAGGGTCTCGGCGATCGAGTAGAGGCGGGGCAGATTGGTCAGGGTTCCCTCTTCCTGGACCTTCCGGGCCAGGGAGGCCATGAACGACTGCTGGGCACGGATGCGGCCCTCGTCCCCGCCGTCGCCGAATCCGTGGCGGGTCCGCAGGAACGCCAGGGCCTGGTCGCCCTCCACCTCGCTGGTGCCGGCGGGCAGGCTCAGCCCGGAGTATTCGTCCTCAACGGGCTCGGTGACGCAGACCTCGACGCCGCCGACGGCCTTGGACAGCTCCTTTACGGCATTGAAGTCGGCGTTCATAAAGTGGTCGACGGTGAGCCCGGTGAGCTCATTGACGGCAGCGACCGTGCAGCCGGGTCCACCGGAGTTCAGGGCAGTGTTCAGCTGGCCCAGATCCATGGCCGGGGACGGTTCGCCGGTCTCGGGGTCCTCGCAGCTGGGCAGGGGAACCAGGACGTCCCGCGGGAGGCTGACCACCGAGACGCTCGAACGGTCGGCCGAGAGGTTCACCAGCAGCATCACATCCGAGTTGCCGCTGCCGGAGGAGAGGTCCTCTCCCCCGATGAACTCGCCGCTGTTGCCGGTGCGGGTGTCGCTGCCGAGAATGAGGATCTGCACGGGGTCGGTGCTGAGGTCGACGGGAAGTTTATCCTCCTGGTCGGCGCCAAGGTTCAGCGGCTGCGTCTCCACGTTGGACTGCAGACGGAAAACCTGGACCGCGGCGAAGGCCGCCGCCGCAAGGAGCATCGCGGAAAGTGCAAAGGCCGCCGCCTGCAGCGCCCGCCGACCCTTGGACCGGCGCAGGTGCCGGCCGGGCGGCGGACCGGCAGGAACCGGCGCCGATAAACCGCTTTGTTCACTCACGGATACAGCCTCCTTGGGCTCAGAATAGTGCGGGCGGCGCCGTGCGCCACCAGAGGTCCTACAGGACCAACGAGAGTTCAGGCCGGGACGTGCCCGGTCAGAATCCGAGCCGGACCAGCTGCTTCGGGTCCCGCTGCCAGTCCTTGGCGATCTTCACGTGGAGGTCGAGGTAGACCCTCGTGCCCAGCAGCGCCTCGATGCCGCGCCGGGCGTTCGTGCCGACCTCCCGGAGCCGGGCGCCGCCCTTGCCGATGATGATGGCCTTCTGGGAGGGGCGCTCGACATAGAGGTTGACGTGGATGTCCAGGAGCGGGTTGTCCTCGCTGCGGCCCTCCCGGGGGATCATCTCCTCGACGACGACGGCCAGCGAGTGGGGCAGTTCGTCACGTACCCCCTCGAGCGCAGCCTCCCGCACCAGCTCGGCGATCATTACGGCCTCCGGCTCGTCGGTCAGCTCCCCGCCGGGATACAGCACCGGCGACTCGGGCATGTGCTTGCTGAAGACATCTGCCACGGTGTCGACCTGGTAGCCGTCGGCGGCCGACACCGGGACGACGTCGGCCCAGCCCTCGGGGCCGACGACCTCGGTGCCCAGGGCCGCCACGGCCAGAAGCTGCTCGGTCAGCGCCGCGCGGTCCACGAGGTCCGTCTTGGTGACGACGGCGATGAGGGGCTTGCGGTTCAGCCGGGCGAGCTGCTGGGCGATGAACCGGTCGCCCGGCCCGATCTTCTCATTGGCGGGAATGCAGAAGCCGACGGCGTCGACCTCGGCCAGGGTGTCGGCCACCAGGTCGTTGAGCCGCTGGCCCAGCAGGGTCCGCGGACGGTGCAGGCCCGGGGTGTCGACGAGGACGATCTGCGAATCCTCCCGGGTGACGATGCCACGGATGGTGTGGCGGGTGGTCTGCGGCTTGGCCGAGGTGATCGCGACCTTCTGCCCCACCAGCGCATTGGTCAGCGTTGATTTTCCGGCGTTCGGCCGCCCCACCAGGGACACGAATCCCGCCCGGTGCTTATCGCCGCTCATATTCTTCCGCCGTTTCCTGTTCGTCGATCTGCAATTCCCCGCCGCGGTCGTTGTCCCGCGCGAAGGCGATGATGTGTGAAACCCTGTTCCGCCGGCCTTCAAGCCGCTCGGCCCGCAGGCCGATACCTTCAATTGTGACCTCACTGCCGACAATCGGCACCTTCCCCAGCGTCTTGGCGAGAAGTCCACCGACCGTGTCGACCTCCTCGTCCTCGAGTTCGACGCCGAAGAGCTCGCCCAGGTCGTCGATGCCCATTCGGGCGCTGACGCGGTAGCCGCCGTCGGGCAGCTGTTCCTGTTCGGGCACCTCCGAGTCGTACTCGTCGACGATCTCCCCGACGATTTCCTCGATCAGGTCCTCAAGGGTCACCAGCCCGGCGGTTCCGCCGTATTCGTCGATGACGATGGCTACGTGGGTCGACTCCCGCTGCAGCTCCTGCAGGAAGTCCCCGACCGGCTTGGACTCGGGAACATAGCGCGCCTCCCGGCAGATGCCGTCAACGGTGCGGCTCTGCCGCTCCGGGGCCCGGCCATGCAACTCGGCGACGACGTCCTTGAGGTAGAGGATGCCGCGGATGTCATCGGAGCCCTCCCCGATCACGGGCACCCGGGAGTACCCGGAGCGAAGGAACAGGGACAGGGCCTCGTCGAGGCTGGACCCGCTCTCCAGGGAGACCATGTCGGTGCGCGGGACCATCACCGAGCGGACCTTGGTATCCCCGAGTTCGAACACCGAGTGGATCAGTTCGGCCTCGCTGTCCTCGATCATTTCGGCGTCGGAGGCCCGCGTGAGCATCTCGCGGAATTCCTCTTCGGTGAAGAACGCGGCCTCGTCGCGGGGGGCGCCGGGGGTCACGAGGCTGCCGATGGCGACGAACCAGCGCGGCACCGGGCCGAGGATGCCGCAGAGGAAGGCAACGAAACCGGCGGTGAACTGCACGACCGCCGTGGCGTGGGCGCGCCCGAACTGGCGCGGCGAGACGCCGACGAGGACGAATCCGACGGCGGCCATCACCGCGGTGGCGAGCAGGCCGGCCAGCCACACGTTGTCCAGCACATCGTGGAAGAGGATGGCCACGGCCACCGCTCCGGCCATTTCGAACCAGACCCGCCAGAAACGCAGCGCGTGCATGTGCGCAGCGGGCGAGGCCAGGATTCCCCGCAGCGCCGAACTGCGCGATTCCTGGACAAGGGTCTCCCCCTCGTGCCGCGGCAGGTAGGTGAAGGCCGCCTCGGCAGCGGTCACGAGCGCCGCCACGCACACGAAGACCAGCGCCATGACGGCAAGGATCCAGATAATCAAGCCCGGGTCTCCCGGGGAGCCTGCCGGCCGAGGAAGTCGCTGAGGAGCTGGCGCTGCAGTCCGAACATCTCCTTCTCCTCCTCGGGTTCGGCGTGGTCATACCCGAGCAGATGGAGCATGCCGTGGGTGGTCAGGAGCAGCAGCTCCTCCTGCGTGGAGTGGCCCGCGGCGGCGGCCTGCGACTTGGCGACCTCCGGGCACAGCACGACGTCGCCGAGCACTCCTGCCGGGGTGATCCGGCCCGGCGTGCCCGGGCGCAGCTCATCCATCGGGAAGGAGAGCACGTCGGTGGGGCCGGGTTCGTCCATCCACTCGATGTGCAGGCGCTCCATCGCCTCGGTGTCCACAAGGATGATCGACAGGTCGGCGTCGGGGTGGACGAACAGGCTGTCGATCAGGAAGTTCCCCAGCCGGACCAGCGATTCCTCGTCGACCGCGACACCGGACTCATTGTTGACCTCGATGCTCATTTGGCCCCCGCCCGAGCACGGCGCACCGCGGGTGCCGCGCCGTCGGCGGCCGCGTCCCGCTCGGCCGTCTGCGCTTCGTCCCAGCGGCTGTAGGCGCTGACGATGTCGCCGACGAGGCGGTGCCGGACGACGTCGGAGGCGTCGAGTTCGCTGAAGAACACGTCGTCGACCCCGCGGAGGATGTCGTTCACGATGCGCAGGCCCGACTTGGTGCCGCCGGGAAGGTCGACCTGGGTGACGTCGCCAGTGACGACCATCTTGGAGCCGAAGCCCAGGCGGGTGAGGAACATCTTCATCTGCTCGGGCGTGGTGTTCTGCGCCTCGTCGAGGATGATGAACGCGTCATTGAGGGTCCGGCCGCGCATGTAGGCCAGGGGTGCCACCTCGATGGTTCCGGCGGCCATAAGCCGCGGGATGGAATCGGGGTCGATCATGTCGTGGAGCGCGTCGTAGAGCGGGCGCAGGTAGGGGTCGATCTTGTCGTTGAGCGTTCCCGGGAGGAAGCCGAGCCGCTCCCCCGCCTCGACGGCCGGGCGCGTCAGGATGATCCGGTTGACTTCCTTCTGCTGCAGGGCCTGGACGGCCTTCGCCATGGCGAGATAGGTCTTGCCGGTGCCTGCCGGACCGATGCCGAACACGATGGTGTTGCGGTCGATGGCGTCGACGTAGCTCTTCTGGTTCAGGGTCTTCGGCCGGATCGTCCGTCCGCGGGAGGTGAGGATGTTCATCGAGAGCACATCCGAGGGCCGGCCCACGCTCTGGGTCCGAAGCATTGTGATGAGCTGTTCGAGGACCTGTGGGTTGACCACCGTGTTGTTGAGGGCCATGGTGCGGATCTCAAACATCAGCCGCTCGGTGCGCAGGACGTCGGCGGCGGGTCCGGTGATCGACAGTTCGTTGCCGCGGGCCTGGAGGTTGATCCCGGGGAAGGTCGCCTCAATCAGCTTGAGCGCTTCGTCGTTGGTGCCCAGGGCCTGAACCATCTGTTCCCCGGAGTCGAAGTGCACAACCCTCGTATCGAGCCCCGCTGCGTTTATACCGGTTGAAGATTCGCTCATAGTACGGCCGTACGGCCTTCAATCGCCCCTCGTCGCTGTCGTCCGCCACGGCTGCTGGTGCCCCGCGCTGTTATGGATTCCGCCCCTGCCGCGGGGTCCGTTTCCTGCCGATTCCGGTGTCCCGGCTCCGGCGGAGCACGCTCGCCCGCCCCCTAATCTTACGTCATGGTGTGGCGGCGGCGACTGTTTTATGGGTCCGGCGGGGCACCGGGGGCGCTGCCTGGAGCGAACATACCAACTCCACAACATCTCTGTATCGATACCGTTTCAGTCCGCGCAATGGACCGACTCAGAGGCTTTGACGGCCCCGCGCTGTGCAACGCTTGACGTACACGCCGTCCCCGTAGGAACCGGCGCAAAAACCCGCAGTCCGTGCCGCACAACGGCTTCACCGGAACGGCGTACAGCATACCGATCGGTGAAGGAGGCCCCAGCATGAATACACGGGATCCCCTTCGGCGGAGCCGCCTCGGCCTCCTCGTTCCCGCGGCCGGCGTGCTGCTGTGCACCAGCGTGCTGCTCCTGCCGGCCTGCACGCCTGATCCGCCGGCTCCCCCGCAGTCCGGGTCATCGAACGTCCTGCCCGCCGGCCCGCTTGCCGAAGCGGGCAGCGCCTCCGGCGAGCAGATCGGTTCCGATGGCATCCTGCCGGTGTACTGGGTGGGAGACAGCAGCGGATCGGCCCTGCTCTACCGCGAGTTCACCGGTGAGCCGGCGCCGGAAAGTGTCGGGGACCCCATCGCCGACGCGGTGCGCCTGATGACCGCCGGCCGCCCCTTCGACCCCGACTTCCACAGCCTGTGGGAGCCCGCCTCCATGGTGACGACATCGATCTCCGCCCGGAACGTCATCACCGTCGACCTGTCCGCCGACGCGTTCCGGCCGGGACTTCACAGCTCACGGGCCCACCTGGCCATTCAGCAGCTTGTCTTCACCGCCACGGCGGCGGCCGCCAATGCGGGCCTGATCGGCGCCGGGGAAACGAGCAGCGTAGTGCTGCTCGTCGACGGCAAGGCGGGCTCCAGCGGACCGGCGGGGGCGGCCCTCGACGGCGAACTGCGCCGCGATCCGTCACTGGTTGCGCCGGTATGGATCATCAACCCGCAGGACGGCGACGTCCGCGACCCTTCGACCGTCGTCGTGTCGGGCGCCGGCCGCTCGGATTCGTCCGCGCTGAACTGGCGGATCACCTCGCTGGACCGGCTCAAGGCCGGCGTCATGCCCACACCGGGCCGGCGCGTGCCGGGGGCGACGGTGAAGGAAGGCAAGGCCGAACTGGACGGCTCCCCGGGCACCACCGGGGAGTACGAGTTCACGGTGGCGCTGCCGCCGGGCCGCTACGAGATCGCGGTGTTCCGCCTCGGCGCCGGCGGCGCCGAGGAATTCGCCGACACCAAGACCATCGAGATCAAGTGAACGACCCGGGCGCTCCTGCCCCTACCAGCGGCCCAGCAGGTGGTTCAGCAGCACCAGGGCGGCGGGACCGGCCGAGGAGGAACGCAGGACATGCGGACCCAGCCGGGCGGCGGACGCTCCGGCCTCCTGCAGCGCCAGCAGCTCGCGCTCACTGATCCCGCCCTCGGGCCCGACGATGACCGCCGTCGTGCCGCCCCGGGAGGGGCCGGCCACGAGCCGGGCCAGACCCTCTCCTGCGGTTTCCGAAAGCACGAACACCCGGTCGAAGCGTGCGGACCAGGCCGGGAGCCTCCCCGAGTCGAGCAGAGGGTGAACCTCGGGAATCCACGCCCGCCGGGACTGCTTCGCCGCACCGGCGACGACCGCCTCCCATTTCCGCTGGCCTTTGACGGCTTTCTCCGCCCGCCACCTCACGATGCTCCGTTCGGCCTGCCATGGCACGACCGCATCGACGCCGAGCTCGGTGGCCGCCTCGATCGCCTGCTCGTCACGGTCCCCTTTCGCGAGGGCCTGGATCAGCACCAGCTTCTCCCGTGGAGCCTCCTCCTGTTCGGCGGACTCGACGCGGACCGCGAGCGTGCCCGCACTCCCGTCGGTCACCGTGCCCCGGAGCCGGAAACCGGCACCGTCGGCGACGTCAACCCATTCACCCGGGGCGAGGCGGCGCACTGTGGTGGCGTGGCGCCCCTCGTCACCGCCGAGCACGAACACCGAACCCACGCGGGCGGAGCGCACGGCGGCGGGCTCGCCGAAGAACAGCGGATAGGTCACTGCTAGAGGTTCCCCAACCGCTCCCGCAGCCGGGCGAAGACCCCGGAGCCGCTGCTGGCCAGCTGACCCTCGGTCGACTCCTCGCCCCGCAGCTCGGCAAGGCGGCGCAGGAGTTCCTCCTGGGCGGCGTCGACGTTGCGTGGGGTCTCCACGTTGAGGTGGACCTGGAGGTCACCGCGTCCCTGCCCGCGCAGGTGGGTCACTCCGAGGTGCCGGAGGGTGACAACCTCCCCGGACTGGGTGCCCGGCTTGATGGCGAGCTCCTGCTCGCCGTCGAAGGTGTCGAGGGTCACCGTGGTGCCCAGGGCGGCCGCCGTCATCGGGACGCTCATGGTGACATGGAGGTCATCGCCGTCGCGCAGGAAGGTGCTGTCGGTGTTGACCCGGATCTCGATGTAGAGATCACCCTGCGGGCCGCCGGCGGTGCCGGCCTCGCCCTGGCCGCTGAGCTGGATCCGGGTGCCGGTCGAGACGCCGGCGGGAATCTTGATGGTCAGGCTGCGGCGGGCACGGATGCGGCCCTCGCCTTTGCACTCGTGGCACGGGTGGGGGATGACGGTGCCGAAGCCCTGGCAGGTGCCGCAGGCGGCGCTGGTCATGACCTGGCCGAGGATGGACCGCACGGCCCGCTGGACCTGGCCGGAGCCGCCGCAGATGTCGCAGGTCTGCGGTGAGGTGCCGGGCTGGCAGCAGGTCCCGTCACAGGTGGGGCAGACGGCCGCAGTGTCGACCTCGATCTTCTTGTTGATGCCGAAGACCGCGTCCTTGAGGTCGATCCGCACGTTGATCAGTGCGTCCTGGCCCCGTCGGGTGCGCGAGGGCGGGCCGCTGGGGCCCCCTCCTCCGAAGAACGTCTCGAAGATGTCCTGGAAGGCGAATCCGGAGCCGGAGTAGCCCGAGCCGAAACCGTTGTCGGTTCCGTTCTCATTGCCGGTGGTGTCGTAGACCCGCCGCTTCTGCGGGTCGGAAAGCACCTCGTAGGCGTGGCTGACGCGCTTGAACTCCTCGGAAGCATCCGGGCCCGGGTTCACATCCGGGTGGAGCTTGCGCGCGAGCTTCCGGTAGGCCTTCTTGATTTCCTCGCTGCTCGCGCCCTGCGACACACCGAGCGCCTCATAGTGATTACTCACTCCTGCACATCTCTTCCTGTAGAACACGCTGTTCGGCTGACCGACCTGCCTGCCGGCCCGGCTTCCGGGTCCGGCCGACGTCGAGCGTCAGCCCTTGCTATCCGGCCGTGGTATCCGGCCTTGTTTTGCTTGGCTTTGCTTATCCGGGTTGGTCCGCTATTCGGCGAGCACCCGCGACAGGTACCTCGCGACCGCACGCACCGCCGCCATCGTTCCCGGATAATCCATCCGGGTGGGACCGAGGACGCCGAGTTTCGCCGTGGCGTCCGGCCCGTAGCCGGTGGCGATCACCGACGCCTCCGAAAGACCTCCGTAGGGGTTCTCACTGCCGATCCGGACCGAAATGCCGCGGGCGTCCTGTTCCATCTCCGAGAGCAGACGAAGCATGATCACCTGCTCTTCGAGGGCTTCGAGCACCGGCCCGATACTGAGGGGAAAGTCTACTGTGGATCGGGCCAGGTTCGCTGTCCCCGCCATCACAATGCGGTCCTCACGGCTCATTCCGGCGAGGCTCTCGAGGGTGGAGATCAGCGCCGCTCCGGCGGCACCAAGGGCCGGGGGCAGGACGGCGGCCGCCGCGGCAAGCTCCTTGGGCAGGGAGGAAAGCGCCACCCCGGACACCCGGGCCAGAATCCGCTGCTTGAGCTCGGCCAGTTCGGCTTCCTCGATCGGCGAGGAGACGGGCACGACCCGCTGCTGCACCGTGCCGTTCGTGGCGATCAGCACCACGAGGATCTGCCGGGGTGCCAGGAGCACGAATTCGATATGCCGCACGGCCGCACCGCCGAGCCGGGGAAACTGCACCACGGCAACCTGGTTGGTCAGCTGCGCCAGCAGCCGTACGGTGCGGTCCATGACGTCGTCGAGATCGCCGGCGCCCTCGAGGAGCGTCTGGATGGCCCGCTTCTCGGCCGCCGAGAGGGGCTTCACGTCGGAGATGCGGTCAACGAACGTGCGGTAGCCCTTGTCCGTGGGGATGCGTCCCGAGCTCGTGTGGGGGGCGGTGATCAGCCCCTCCTCCTCAAGCACGGCCATGTCGTTCCGGATGGTCGCCGAGGAGACACCGAGTCGGTGCCGGTCCACCAGGGCCTTCGACCCGACCGGTTCCCGGGTATGCACGTAGTCCTCAACAATGGCCTGCAGCACTTCCAGGCGTCGTGGTTCGCTCATCTCGTTCACCTCCGCAGTCACGTTGAAATTGGGCGGAGCGCCCCGTCCTTGGTTAGCACTCGACACACCTAAGTGCTAAGTCTAGTACGTTCAGGACGATTGTTAGCATTGGAAAGACCGGCAGCAACTGTGCGTCGGCGCACACGGAAGCGAGATCAGGGTGGCCGACTTCGCCTGGGGGGCCCAGGACATTTCCGCCCCCACACGCACTGTCCTGCCGGAGGTGCCGGCCGAGCCCGGCCTCGTCCTCGAAGACGTTCAGAGCGGCTTCGTGGGTGCCGTCGTGCGGGTGGAGAAGTCCGGTGGATTGCATGTGATGGTCCTCGAGGACCGCCGCGACAAGCGCCGGACGTTCCGGCTGGGGCACGGTTTCCTCGTCGACGGCGACCCGGTGAAGGTCGTCGCCCCTACGGCCGCGCCGTCGAAGTCATCCACGCGCACCGCCTCCGGTTCCGTGAAGGTCGAGGGCGCCCGGGCCCGCGTGGCCCGGGCGAGCCGGATCTGGGTCGAGGGCCAGCACGACGCCGAACTGGTGGAGAAGGTGTGGGGTGAGGACCTGCGGCTCGAGGGGATCGTCGTCGAACCCCTTCATGGGGTCGACGACCTGGCCGGGGCGGTGAGGGCCTTCGATCCCGGTCCGCAGCGGCGGCTCGGGATCCTGGTGGACCATCTCCTGCCCGGAACGAAGGAGTCGCGGATCGCCCAGGCGGCGATGGCCCTGCCCGGTGCCCGGGGCAATGTCCTGATCGTGGGGCACCCCTACGTCGATGTGTGGCAGGCGGTCAAGCCCGGCGCGCTGGGGCTCGCCTCCTGGCCGGTGGTCCCCCGCGGGCAGGACTGGAAAACGGGCATCCTCGCGGGACTCGGCTGGCCTTTCTCGGACCAAGCCGCGGTCGCCCACGGATGGAAGCGGATCCTGGGCAGCGTGAAGTCCTATGCAGACCTCGAGCCCTCTCTGCTGGGCCGGGTCGAGGAGGTCATCGACTTCCTCACCGCCGGCGCTCCCTAATCCTGATGCCGCCGGTGCGCGGCAGCAAGTACCCTTAGAGAAAGTCCTGGGGTCAACCCGCCGCGCTGCAAAGGAAGAAACTCGTTGCCAAACACTGCCGATCAACCCCAGAACTCCGGAACTGGCGGAAACCGGTCTGCTTTTGAAGGGGCTCCCGCCACGGCCCTGCCCCTCACGGCCTCCCAGGACCGGCAGTTCGCGACGCTGGCGCATTTCGGCGGCATCCTCGGGTTTGTGCCGTCCCTGGTGATCTACCTGATCTTCAAGGACCGCGGCCCTTTCACCGCCCAGGAGTCGAAGGAGGCGCTGAACTTCACGCTTCCCCCCACCATCCTGGCCTTCGTGGCGTGGATGCTCTCGCTGCTGCCCGTGCTCGGTGGGATGTTCGCGGTCGTCAACGCGCTGATCTGGGTCGGTATTGCGGTGTGCTCCGTAGCCGCCGGCATCCAGGTCAACCGGGGCAGGCCCTACCGGTACGCGTTGAACCTGCGCCCGCTGCGCTGACCCGTTCCGCTTCCCGGCTGAGGCCGTAGCTGCCCACCCACCAGGAGCGGTCAGGGGGCATATCCGGATATGCCCACTCACCAGCGCCGGTCAGTGGGCAGAAGTGTCCCGATGGCGCCCTTCCTTCACAGATGCCCACCCACCAGGGTCGGCCAGGGGGCATATCCGGATATGCCCAGTCACCAGCGCCGGTTAGTGGACAGAAGTGTCCCGATGGCGCCCTTCCTTCACAGATGCCCTCCCACCAGGGTCGGTCAGTGGGCAGGCGCGTCGGACACCGCCCCCGGTGCCCACAGAAATGGCCCGTGCGCGAACCGGCAGGCGCCAGAAGCTCCCTGCGCTCCTAGTCCGGCAGGAGGCGGCGCACGACGGCGTCGGCCATCAGCCGGCCGTTGCCCGTGAGGCGCAGCCGGCCGCGGATGGCATCCGCCCCTTCGATGAGGCCGTCGGCGATGAGCCCCGCGATGGCGTGCCGTCCCGCCGGCTCAAGCCGTTCGACCGCAAGCCCCTCGCGCAGCCGCACCCGCAGCAGAACATCCTCGACGTACCGGTCGTGATCGTTCAGGACCTCGCGGCCCGCCGCGGGAGACGTGCCCGGCGTGAGCGCCGCGGCGTAGGCCCGGGGATGCTTCACGTTCCACCAGCGGACGCCGCCGACGTGTGAGTGCGCGCCCGGTCCGGCGCCCCACCAGTCGTCTCCCCGCCAGTACGCCAGGTTGTGGCGGCACTCGTCGGCGGGGGTGCGGGCCCAGTTGCTCACCTCGTACCACTGAAAGCCGCCGGCGGTGAGCAGCTCATCGGCGAGGGCGTACTTTTCGGCGTGGTCGTCGTCGTCGATCGGTGGCACGTCGCCGCGGCGGATGCGCCCGGCGAGCTTCGTCCCGTCCTCGATGATGAGGGCGTAGGCGGAGATATGGTCCGGCCCGTAGGACAGGGCGGTGGTCAGCGAATGCCGCCAGTCCTCAAGGGACTCCCCTGGCGTGCCGTAGATCAGGTCGAGACTGACCTTCAGGCCGGCGCGCCGCGCCCATTCGACGGCCTGCGGAACGCGCTCGGGCGAGTGGGTCCGGTCGAGGACCTTCAGGACATCGGGTACCGCCGACTGCATGCCGAAGGACACCCGCGTGAAACCGGCCGCGGCGAGGATCTGCAACGATTCCTCGGTGACCGAATCGGGGTTCGCCTCGGTGGTAACCTCCGCGCCCTCGACCAGGCCCCACTGGGCCACGGCCTCGGAGAGGATGCCGGCGAGGTCCGACGCCGGAAGCAGGGTCGGCGTGCCGCCGCCGAAGAACACGGTCGAGAGCGGCCGCCGGGGCACGCCGGAGGCGTCGAGCGCCTGGCCTGCGAGGGTGAGCTCCTGGTGGACGGTCCCGGCGTACTGGTCCTGGGAGCCGCCTCCGCCCAGTTCGGTGGCGGTGTAGGTGTTGAAGTCGCAGTAGCCGCACCGGACGGCGCAGAACGGAATGTGGACGTAGAGTCCGAAATTCCGCTCGGCCGCGCCCTCGCGCGCCTGCTCGGGCAGGACTCCGTCCGACGGCGCCGGGAGTCCGAGGGGCAGTGCGCTAGGCACCGGATCCCCTCCGGGTGGAGGGGGTGTTTCCAAACGTCACTTCTTGGCTTTGTCCTTCGACTCATCGGAGGACAGAGCCGCGATGAAGGCCTCCTGGGGTACTTCGACCCGCCCGACCATCTTCATGCGCTTCTTGCCCTCCTTCTGCTTTTCGAGAAGCTTGCGCTTCCGGGTGATGTCGCCGCCGTAGCACTTGGCCAGGACGTCCTTGCGGATGGCCCGGATGCTTTCGCGCGCGATGATGCGCGATCCGATGGCGGCCTGGATCGGCACCTCGAACTGCTGGCGCGGGATGAGCTCGCGCAGCTTGCCCGTCATCATGACGCCGTAGGCGTAGGCCTTGTCACGGTGGGTGATGGCGCTGAAGGCGTCGACCTGTTCGCCCTGCAGGAGGATGTCAACCTTCACGAGGTCCGACACCTGGTCGCCGTCGGCCTTCCAGTCGAGCGAACCATAGCCGCGCGTCTTGGACTTCAGCAGGTCGAAGAAGTCGAAGACGATCTCGGCCAGGGGCAGCCGGTACCGGATCTCGACGCGGTCCTCCGAGAGGTAGTCCATCCCGCCGAGTACGCCGCGCCGCTGCTGGCACAGCTCCATGATGGCGCCGATGAATTCCGACGGCGCCAGGATGGTCGCCGACACCATGGGCTCGCGCACCTCGGAGATCTTGCCAACCGGGTACTCGCTGGGGTTGGTGACCTTCAGGGTCCGTTTGTCCTCGAGGGTCACCTCGTACTCGACGTTCGGCGCCGTGGAGATCAGATCGAGGTTGTACTCACGCTCGAGGCGCTCGCGCGTGATCTCAAGGTGCAGCAGGCCGAGGAAGCCGACGCGGAAGCCGAAGCCCAGCGCCGCGGACGTCTCGGGCTCGTAGACGAGGGCGGCGTCGTTGAGGGTGAACTTCGCGAGGGCGTCGCGCAGCACCGGATAGTCAGTGCCGTCGAGGGGGTAGAGACCGGAGAAGACCATCGGCTTCGGGTCCTGGTAGCCGCCGAGGGACTCCGCAGCAGGCTTCGCGAGGTTGGTGACGGTGTCGCCCACCTTGGACTGGCGGACATCCTTCACGCCGGTGATCAGGTAGCCGACCTCGCCAACACCAAGTCCCTTTGATGGCTTGGGCTCCGGGGAGCTGACGCCGATCTCGAGGAGTTCGTGGGTCGCGCGGGTCGACATCATCTGGATGCGCTCGCGGGGGCTGAGCTTCCCGTCGACCACCCGCACGTACGTAACGACGCCGCGGTAGGTGTCGTACACCGAGTCGAAGATCATGGCACGGGCCGGTGCGTTGGGGTCACCGGTGGGTGCCGGGAGGTCGCGCACGATCTTGTCCATCAGGGCCTCGACGCCGACGCCGGTCTTCCCTGACACCATCAGCACGTCCTCGGGCTCCCCACCGATGAGGCTCGCCAGTTCCGCCGCGTACTTCTCCGGCTGTGCCGCCGGCAGGTCGATCTTGTTCAGTACGGGAATGATCGTGAGGTTGTTTTCGATCGCCAGGTACAGGTTCGCGAGCGTCTGCGCCTCGATGCCCTGCGCGGCGTCGACAAGGAGGATGGCGCCCTCGCATGCAGCGAGCGACCGTGAGACCTCGTAGGTGAAGTCGACGTGCCCGGGCGTGTCGATCATGTTCAGGGCGTAAGCGGTGCCGTCGACCTCCCACGGGAGCCGGACGGCCTGGGACTTGATCGTGATGCCACGCTCACGTTCGATATCCATCCGGTCCAGGTACTGGGCCTTCATGTCACGCTGCTCCACCGCGCCGGTGAGCTGGAGCATCCTGTCCGCCAGCGTGGACTTCCCATGATCGATATGAGCGATGATGCAGAAGTTCCGAATGATCGCCGGATCAGTGGCGGCGGGCACCGGAGCGGTGCGGGCCATGGGTGACACGTGGGTTCCTCACTCTTGCGGGACGGTTGACAAGGGACCGATCGTCGTCGGGCATCCGTTGCCCTACTAGTGTCCCACGCCCTGTCCTTACCGACCGAACGCGGCACCCGGGCAACGGGCGGGCCCCGCTACTGTGGATCCATGGCAATCGATGCTTCGACACTGCTCCGATGGTCCCGGGCGGCAGCGCGCCTGCTGCGGCGCGCGTCCTCCCCCACGACGCCGGCGGGCGCCTCCGGTCCCGCGGCCACCCGGCAGATTCCTGCCCGCGGGCGCTTCACCTACTCGCCGCGGCCCGACGGCCGACCCGACCCGGGCGAGATCGTCTGGACCTGGGTGCCCTATGAGGAGGACCCGAGCCAGGGCAAGGACCGTCCGGTCCTGCTGATCGGGCGGGACAAGCGGCACCTGCTGGGCCTGGCGCTCACCTCGCGGGACCGCAACAACGGGCGCTCCGCCGACGGGCGGTACGTGGACATCGGCACGGGACCCTGGGATCCGAAGCGCCGCCCGAGTGAGGTGCGGGTGGACCGGATCCTCCGCATCGAGCCGGCGGCCATCCGGCGCAACGGCGCCGTCCTGCCGAGGGCCGCTTTCGACGCCGTCGTCGGGCGTATTCCGCGCACCTGACACGGCACGCCGGGCACCGCCCAGCGCAGGACCGGTCGAACTCTGCTAAGATAGCTAGCTGTGTGTCCGCGCAGGTCGACGGGCACTTTGGACCAATCGCCACACGGTATCCCCACGCCGCTCAGTTCATGGTTGGACCGAAATTCCCTCACGACCAGTCCGCAATACAAAGAAAGTTCTCATACGTGGCAAATATCAAGTCCCAGAAGAAGCGCATCCTCACCAGCGAAAAGGCGAGGCAGCGCAACAACTCGGTGAAGTCCGAGCTCAAGACGGCGATCCGCGCGGTAACCACCGCCCTGGATTCCTCTGACAAGGACGCCGCCGCGGCCGCACTGCAGACTGCCAGCCGCAAGCTCGACAAGGCTGTCAGCAAGGGTGTGCTGCACAAGAACAACGCAGCGAACCGCAAGTCGGCCATCTCCAAGAAGGTCAACGCGCTCTAAGCGTTCCCCAAGGTTTTTACACCTGTGGCCGGTCCCTCGGGACCGGCCACAGGTCTTTAACGGCACCCCCGTTGGGTGTCCGGGCCGTTGAGGGCCCGGCTCATTGACGACCCAGCCCATATCGGTCCGGCACAGCGGTCTCCGCGGAAGCCGGGGTGATGCCGGACGGACCGCGCCGGTTGTCTCCGGCCCTCAGCGGTCGCCGAGGGCGATGATGGTGACGGCGCGTTCCACCGCGTACACGGGATCCCTCGACCCGCCCTTGACCTGGGCATCGGCGTCGGCGAGGGCTCGCACGCACCGGGCGAGGGACTCGGAGGAGAACCGCTGGGCTTCCCGGCGCGCCTGGTCGACCTGCCACGGGGCCATGCCCAGCGACCGCGCCAGCTGGGCGGAGGATCCCGACGCCCCGTGGACCTTCGCGACGGCGCGGACCTTCATGGCGAGCGCCGCCACCAGCGGCACGGGGTCGGCCCCCGTCGCCAGGGCGTGGCGCAGCATCGACAGGGCCTGCGCCGTCCGACCGGCGAGGGCGGCGTCGGCGACCTTGAAACCGGTCGCCTCGACCCGTCCCCCGTAATACTTCTCCACCGCTTCGGACGTGACGTCCCCGACGGTGTCGGCGATCAACTGCTGGCATGCCGCGGCGAGTTCGGAGAGCTGCGATCCGACGGCGGCGACCAGGGCGCGGACGGCGTCCCCGTCGATCCTGCGCCGGGCGAGCCGGAACTCCGCCGACACGAAGTTGGCCTTGTCTGCGTCCTTCTTCAGCGGCTGGCAGTCGACGCTGACTCCGCCGCTCGCGGCAATGGCGTCAAGGAGCTTCTTGCCGCGGTTACCGCCGCTGTGCCGCAGCACCAGCACCACGTCCGGCGCCGGATCCGCGAGGTAGGCGAGGGCGTCCTGCAGGAAGTCGTCATTCATCGAAGCAAGTCCTGCGACCTCGATGATCTTCCAGTCCCCGAACAGCGACGGGCTTGCCTGCAGCCCGAGGCTGCCGCCGCCATAGGCTGCGGCATCGAGGGTGACGAGTTCGGCACCGGGCTGGACGGTGCGCACCTGGGTGCGGATCAGTTCGGAGGCCTTTGAGGCCAGGTAGTCCTCCGGTCCGCTGAGCAGGACGACGGGCGCCGGGCGCGCCTCCCGCCAGGACACCGTTTGGGATTTCCCCGAGGGGCGGCTGCTGCTTGACTTGGTGGCCACGAAACCTTCATTCCTGCTCGAACTGCGTACCGACCCACTGTGCCATGCCGCCGGCGTCGGGCAAAGCTCCTCAGCCGGCCCCCGGCCGCCGTAGGGCGCCCTGCTGGTTGTCTTCGGCGAACAGCACGCTCTCCGGCCGCACGGGCCGGGATTTCTCCACGCGGGACGGTGCCGGCGTCCTTCTCACCGCTATACCCCAGACCGGCCGGGCTTCTAGTCGATGGTTGCGGAGTCCTCCCCGTTGTCGTCACTGTTGCTCTCACTGAGGGACCGGGTGCGGTAGTCCCACACGATGACCGCCAGCAGCACGGCGTTGCTGGCCCAGTTCATGGCCAGCGGTGAAAGAGCGTTCGAGGCGGCGAAGAGGGCGGTGAGCGCGAGGATTCCGGCGATATGGGATGCCAGCCACGGCCTGCCGATGGCTCGTTTGAACAGGAGGTTGCCAAGCAAATAGACGGATGATGCCACCCAGATCAGCAGGTTTGTCGGGAGGTACTGGTCCTCAGTCCCGATGTTGTCACCGGGATGAAACAGGACGAGTTCATCGGCGACAGCGGTGAGGACGAGGCCGAGCACGAGAACCACGGGGGCCCAGGTGTACGCCGATCGGGCAACCATGGCCGCGTTCTGGGAGGCGTTGATGAAGCGCCGGCCCCGGCTCTCGTCGTGGGCGAAGTACAGCAGCCACATCAGGACGGTACTTGCGAAAGCCGAGAGGAAGGCGCTCACCTGCGTCGGAGTGCCCACGAGTTCGCCGAATGCCGCGCCCGTGACGATGATCGTTTCCCCCAGGACCACGATGATGAACAGGCCCGTGCGTTCGGCCATGTACTCCCCGGAGACAACCCACACCGACTTCGCTGTCGAGCCCAGGACCGGCAGCCAGTAGCGGAAGAGGGGTGCCAGCAGGTCGATCGTGATTGCCACAGCCCAGAGGTACAGGCGTTCCTCGGATGGAGCGAGGCCGCCGAGGATCCAGAGCACGGCCGACATTGCGAACCAGATCGACGTTCGGATGTAGCTCAGGCTTAGCGACGCATCATGGGAACGGACGACGGCAGCCATCAACACTGCGCGGCCGAGTTGGAGGCCTACATAACCCAGCGCGAAAATCAGCCCCTGACCTTCGTCGAATGCCTCCGGTATAGCGCTGGACATCAGCAGGACGATCAGCATCGCGGCGATGAGCACCACGCGGATCAGCGACCGCTCCGGACTCAACCAGTTCATTGACCATGTTGTGTAGACCCACACCCACCACATGGCCATCGTCAGCACGAGGGTCCGGGCGAACGTCCCGCCGTCCGGGTGGTCGATGAGCCCATGGGCGATCTGGGTGATGGCGAAGACGAAGACGAGGTCGAAGAACAACTCGACAAAGGACACCCGGTGCGACTCAGCGTTCGAGCGCGAACGGATGAGGGAGGGTCGGGACGTGTGCTGCGGCATTGAGATCCTAGGGACGGGATGGCCGGGCGGGCAGTGGGCCATTCCAGAGTAGGATCCGGCAACCGAGGTGCAAAACCTGCAGTCGCACGCCGAATCGCTGGGTGGGTATCCAGCCCGTGCACCTGCCCGCCCTCAGCGGCGTGGGGGCCGATCGATTCCTCAGTCGGTCAGGGGCCTGACCTCCATGCCGGAGGGGCCGATCGAGACAGTGAAGGTGCCAAGCCGGTCGGTCCGCGCCGCGAACACCGATTCCCGGCGCAGCCCGGCCACCACCTGAGGATGCGGGTGGCCGTAGTCGTTGCCTTCCCCCGACGAGATGAGGGCAAGACCGGGCCGCAGCGACCTGATGATCGCCGTGCCTCCGTTCCGGGCGCCGTGATGCGGGACCTTGAGGATGTCCACTCCATCCCGGACCAGCTCCGGATGCCCGGTGAGCAGCCGGCGGGAGGCTTCCTGCTCGATATCGCCGGTGAACAGCGCGGTGGCCGGCCGCACGGGACCCGGAACCTCGATCAGGAGCACGGCGCTGGCGTCGTTCTCATTGCCGTATCCGGTCCCTGCCGGTGGACCGGTGGGGGCGTCCCCGGACGGCGGCGGCCACAGCACGTCCCACCGCACTCCCCCGGCCCGGCCGGTATCTCCGGCGGCGATGCGCACCGGTTCAAGCCCGGCGGCCCGGGCGAGGGCACTGAGCTCACGGGGCAGCGTCGGTTCATTCGATGAGTAGCGCAGTTCCAACACCCGCCGCCCCTCGAACACCCCGGCCGCTCCCGCGTAGTGGTCCTCGTGGAGGTGGGTGACCACCAGCAGGTCCACCACCGTCACCTTCAGGTCCGAGAGGCACGCATCCACTGCACCGGGATCGGGACCTGCGTCAATGACCACAGCGCGTCCGGGCCCCGTATTGACGGCGAACGCGTCGCCCTGCCCGACGTCGCATCCGGCCACCACCCAGCCCTCCAGCCCGCCCGCCCGGGGTTGGAGCAGGATCACTCCGGCGGCCCCCAGGACGCAGCCCGCCACCAGGCACAGAACCGCGGCTCCGAACCGGACCACCGCCCGGTGCGGCCCGGATTTGCTCTGCGGGCGCCGGGCGGCGGCGATGCCAAGCACGACCAGGAGGGACAGTGCGGCTGCGAGGAGGGCGCCGGGTGCCCCCGGCACCCAGGGAATCTGCCCGAAGGGCGCGCTGCTTCCCACCCGGGCAACAGTGGCCACCCACCCGGACCCCAGCTGCCCGACCGCCAGGAGTGGTTCCGCGGCGGGCGGCCACACGGCGAGGGCGGCAACCGCGAGCATTCCGGCGATCGTGACGAACGGCACGACCGGCGCCGCGGCGAGGTTCGCGGGCACCGCGTAGACGGACAGGGTGGGCTGCAGCATCACCAGCAGCGGCGTGCAGGCCAGTTGCGCCGCCACCGGCACCGCGAGCAGCCGGGCGGCCCAGACCGGCAGGATCGCCATGAAACGCGAGGCAAGGAGCGGCCCGATCAGGATCAGCCCCGCGGTGGCCGACACGGACAGCAGGAAGGCGTAGGAGGAGTGCAGCCATGGGTGGGCGGACGAGAAAGACAAAGGCGGCCAGCGCGAGGAGTGCGGCACCTGCGGCTGCGGGCCGGGGCAAGCGGGCGGCACGGGCGGCCAAAAAGGCAAAGGCCAGCACGTAGGAGCAGTTCGTGCCCGACACCGCGGTGAGGTGGGTCAGCCCGGTGACCTTCATCGCCTCCCCGAGCCGGTCATCGAGCACGGTGCGGTCGCCGATGGCCATGCCGGGAAGCAGCCCTCCGTCTCCGGCTCCACGGGCGAGTGCCCGGTTGCTGAACTCGTGGCGGAGGTCCCGCGTGTAGTCCTCCGCGCCCCGGGCGGGTTCCACCACCGGCGGAGCGGCCGGAAGGAACACCGCCACCTCCCTGCCGGGCCGGTCCGGAGACCGCAGCCTCCCCACGGCGCGCACCGTATCGCCCCTGCCGACCTGCTTCCACTGCCCGTCCCCGAACACCACGACGGGGGACGCCGCGGTGAAGGAACGCCCAGCGTAGGAACCCGCGGCCACCACGGCGCGCAGGACATAGCGCGCTCCCGCGTAGTCGGCCCGGACGGGGGTGGCATCGCTGGACGGGCGGAGGATGACGGTCGCGAAGGCCTTCTCACGGGCCGCCTCGTCGACCGGCCCCGCAGTGAACCTTGAAAGGCTTCCGGCGGCCGCAAGCAGAACCAGGCAGCCCGCGGCCAGCGGCAGGAGAAGTGGGACCAGCAGTGCCGCAGCGGCCCGCCCGCGGTATGCCCCGCACAGCAGACCCAGCGTGAGGCCCGCACAGGCGAGCAGGGCTCCCCCGGCTGCAGCGTCTTCCACGGGCAGCCGGGTCGCCAGCGCCGCGGCAATCCACGCCGCGGCGGCGGCCGGGGCCAGCCGGAAGTCGGTCGGGAGTTCCGGTTCCCGAGGCGGAACGGTCCCGGGTCGAGGCGCCGATGCCGGGGAAGGCCTGCGGTACCGGAAGCGCACGGGCCGTCACCGCACCACCACGAGGGGCAGCATCGCCTTGAGCAGTGCGGGCCCGATGCCGGGGACCGCGTCGAGATCCTCGGCCCGGGCAAACGGGCCGTTTTCGGTCCTCCACGCGATGATCCGCTCTGCGAGCACCGGGCCCACGCGGGGCAGCGACTCCAGGGCGGGGGCGTCGGCGGTGTTGAGGTTCACCATCCCTCCGGGCATCCCGGTGTTGGCAGTGCCGGTGCCCGCCCCGCCTGTTCCACCGTTCGGAACCCGGCCACCGGTGTCCGGCCCGCCGGGGCCCGCCGGTGGCCCCGGCGGAACCGTTTCGCCCTTCCGTGGTACGTGAACCTGGGCCCCGTCCACCACGACTGCGGCCAGGTTCACGGCGGCGAGGTCCGCGTCCGGCGAGGCGCCTCCGGCGAGCTCCAGCACCTGAAACAGCCTCGAGCCCTGCGGAACCTCCCGCACCCCCTGCGACGCCACCGCGCCGGTGAGATGCACGAAGACGCCGCCCGTCGCGGCTGCCGCGTCATCCCCTTCGCGGGGCATTTCCTCCCCGCCGCCTACAGAAGCACCTTCGGCCCCGGTGGTTCCTGACGCAGCTCCGTCGGCCGGTACCGGGCCCGGCGCCGCTGATCCCTGTGTGGAACCCGGCGTTGCCTCCCTGCCCCGCTCCGCCTCCTCCCCGGCACCCGCTGACTGTCGGTCCTCCGACGAGAGCGGGATGGTCGCAACCGGCGGCGCAGCCTCGCTGCGGACGAAAAACAGTCCAGCGCCCAAGGTCAGTGCCAGTGCCAGGAACACCAGGGAGGCCCCGCGGGCCGCGGCCCACCGGCGGGTCCGCCGCGGCACCCCCTCGGCGTCGGATTCGCTCAGGCTGTCGGCACGGCCCAGACGGCCCGGGCCGCCCCGGCAGTCCAAGCCACCGGCAGCTTCACCTGTTCCAGTGGCGACGGCATGGACCGAACCGGCGGACTGGTCGGTGACGGAAGCCGCCGCGGTACCCCCTGCCGGCTCTGCGGCGCCGTCGACGTCGGCAGCAGCGGCGCGCCGCGCGCAGTCCGGCGGGAAGCCACCGGCTGCACCACCGCCCCTGCCCGCAGGAGATGGCAGAGGAAGGGTCGCAGCGGTGGTGGCCCAGCGGTGTCGTGGCATAGGCCACGGTAGGCACGCGCCCCAGGTGGGGAGGCTCCGCGCTGGTGCTATGTGGACAATGGACGGGATGTGCCGCGGCCGCCGGCCCCACTCCTGGGTGCACCGCGCCGAACCTCGGATTGCCGTGCAGCCCGTCCGGGCGTTTCGGGGCCAAACGCCCCTACCTTCCCCCGCCGTGCTCCTCAAGACTTGAAGTCCGAAGACCGGACGACACCCGCTGAGTTGTGGTGGCCGCAGTCCTGGACGCACGGCGCCCGGAGGGTGACAGACAGTGACCGATTCTTACGACTACGTCATCGCCGGGGCAGGGCTGGCCGGGCGCAGCCTCGCCTATTTCCTCAGCCTTGACGAGCGGACCTGCCGACGGCGGATTCTGTTGATTCAATCGCCCGACGCGTACCCGCACCGGACCTTCAGTTATTGGACCGATGGGGAACCTCCGCTGGGCCTTTCCTCCGGCGCAGCCTACCGCCGCCTGCGCATATCGACCGGCTCGACGGAGGAGACCTACGAGCTTCGACAGTATGCGGTCCGGATGACCTCCTCGCGGGAGGTCTTCGCCGCGATGGATCAGCAGCTGCACGGCAACGGATCGCTGGTGATAATCACTGGTCGGGTTGCATCGACCCGGGGCGGGCACCGCAGCGGAAAAATAACGCTCGAGGACGGCCGCCGGTTCAGCGCCGACTACATCTTCGACAGCACCTTTCCCCCGGATGGATTGCGGCCGAAGCTGATGATGCATGGCGAAGGGTGGCACATCACAACGCCTTCGCCGAGCTTCGACGTCGACACGGCCACCCTTTTCGACTTCCGCACCAGCACCGAGGACGCCGTTCGGTTCTTCTACGTCCTCCCGCGGTCGGCGTCCGAGGCGCTGGTTGAGGTGACCCACCTCAGCCCACGGGCTGCACCGGCAGGGATGGACTATGCAAAGGAGCTCACCGACTATCTCAAGCAGGTGTGGCACCTTGACGATTTCCGGGTTGCGGCCACGGAAGGCGGCACCATTCCGCTCGCACTTCGACCACCGCGGTCCGCGAGGCGCGTAATCCCCATCGGTACGCGGTCGGGGATTGTGAAGGCAACCACCGGGTTTGGATTCACCCGCATCCTGGACCAGTCGCGGCAGATCAGCGAATCCCTGGCGGCGGGTCAGGCACCCACCTATGCCCGGTCCGCTTGGCGGTTCCGCGCCTATGACAAGCCGGTCATTGGCATGTGGCGCCACCGGCCCTCGAAGGCAGCAGGGTTCATGGGATCGACCTTCGCCGCCAACGACGCCGACACGGTGCTGCGGTTCCTCTCCGAGCAGACAACCCTCGCCGAGGAAAGGGCAATCGCCGGCACCATGCCAGTCCGGGAACTGCTCGACCCTGCCATCTGGAGGTAGGCAACGACCTGGAGGCGTGCGGGAATCATGCCAGCGGAAGGTCCGGACTCCGACCGTGACTTTCGGCCCTAGCAGTAGCCGGTGCGGGAGCGGACGCTGAGAATACGTCGGGCTGAAGGAGGCCCGAGGGGCGACGCCCGAGACCAGCCCCGGGCGTGCAGAGGTCTTGCTGGTCACCGGGCCGTCGGCGCCGGTGGCCGGTTCCGACTCCACCGCATGGCCGTCGAGCCCGGCCTCCCGGACGAGGGACATGCCCGCTGCCGACCGATCCGGGACGATCGCGCTGCGGCCACTCTCCCGGGCGGGTGTGCACCCGCGGGCTGCATCGGACACCAGGGATTTCGTGGGGCGAGGGAGGAAGTCGATGAAAACGCGTTCCGTCATCCTGCTCGTGGCAGGCATTCTCCTGACGATGACCGGGCTTGGCCTGCTCGCTGGCGGGATCGGTGCGTTCGTGGTGAGTGCCGCGCAGAACGACGACGGGTACCTCAGCTCCTCCCCGGAACGATTCTCCGTCGATTCGCGCGCCATCACCGCCGGGGAGGCCGACGAGCTCCGGAACGAGGACCTGCCCGACTCACTGCCCTTTGACGTGGGCAGCATTCGGGTGCTGGCGGAGTCCGCCGACCCGCGACAGGACATTTTCATCGGGATTGCGCCGCGGGAGGAGGTGGAGCGTTACCTTGCCGGTTCCAACTATTCCCAGGTGCTGGAGGTGGACTCCCGGCCCTTCCGGGTGGAGTACCGGGAGGTGGAGGGAGCGGCTGAGCCGGAACCGCCGGCGGAGCAGGACTTCTGGGTTGCTGCAGGCTCGGGGCCCGGGCCGCAGGAGATCGACTGGAACATCCAGCCGGGGGCCTGGACGGTCGTCGTGATGAACGCCGATGCCAGTCCCGGGGTGGCCGCGGATCTGCAGGCAGGATTCCGGTCCGAGCTCTTCGGCCCTCTCGCCGGAGGATTGCTCATCGGCGGCACCGTGCTGCTCCTCGTCGGCATTCCACTGCTGATCCTCGGAGCCATCGGGCTGGGACGGGACGCCGCCCCTCCGGCCGCCCCGGGCGGCTCGGCCGGACCGGCAGGGACATCAATCGAACCGGGAGCGGCAGGACAAGGGGCGGCACTGCCCGGGCCGGCGCCCGCCCGGACGGAGGTGAACCGGGCCCCGGTCGCCGGTACGGGACCTGCCACGTCCGCCGCGGTTCCCGGTGGAGTCGCCGGAACCAGGCCTTATCCTGGCCGGCTCCGGGGGGAGCTGGACCCGGTCCTCTCCCGCTGGAAGTGGCTGGTCAAGTGGTTCCTGGCCATCCCGCACTTCATCCTGCTGTTCTTCCTCTGGTTCGCGTTCGGAATCACCACGATCGCCGCGGGTTTTTCCATCCTGTTCACCGGCCGCTACCCGCGGCCGCTCTTCTACTTCAACGTGGGGGTGGTGCGCTGGAACTGGCGGGTGGCGTTCTACGCGTATGCGGCTGCGGGAACGGACAGATATCCGCCCTTCACCCTCGCCAGAACGGACTATCCAGCCGACTACGACGTCGAGTACCCGGCACGGCTCTCGCGCGGCCTGGTGCTGGTCAAGTGGTGGCTCCTGGCCATCCCGCACCTGCTGATTGTGGCTGCCTTCACGAGCCCGAACGCGACCCGTTGGATTGAGACCGAAGACCTCGGGGTCAGGTACGAAACCGGTGCGGGACCGTCCCTGCTGGGCCTGCTTGTCCTCATCGCGGTGCTCATCCTGCTGTTCACCGGCCGGTACCACCGGCCCCTGTTTGACTTCATTCTCGGCATCAACCGCTGGATCTACCGGACCATCACCTACACGGCCCTGCTGCGCGATGAGTACCCTCCCTTCCGTCTCGACCTGGGCGGGGAGGATCCGGGTGCGCTCCACGACGGGGCCGGAGAGTCCAGCCACCGCCCGCCTCCGCGGTGACCCCGGCCTGTGCGGCCCAGTGGTGGGGCGGACCGAGAGGTGCTCAGTGCTCGAGTCGTTAGGCAGCTCGGAGAACCGGCTCAGGTGCGGCAGCCTACCGGTGATGGGCTGGACGATGAGAATGGCTACGACCATCGTGTAGATTCGGCCGATCAGCAGTGAGAGTTGGCGCCGGGGAGCAGGACGATGAATTTCCCCGGCCCGGCCCACACCTGGACCGGGGGGGGTCATGACAACCAAGGACACCGACATCGCGCCAGCGGTTGAGGACGGCGGTTCACTCGAAATCGTGCGCACGCCTGCGTGGGAGGTTAAGCACAAGCTGGAGCAGGACCCGAATGAGATGGCACACCTCGTCTGTTGCCGCGACCTGGACTGGCGGAAAGCTTTCTGCGGGTATGAAGAGCCCGAAATGACGATCGCGCCGGAGGCCACCGTCTTCTGCACTATGTGTGTTGAGGTCATGACAGCAAAGGGGGGTGTGCCATGGGATGGAAAGTGCCCGGTAGACGACCAACCGTGCCCTGAGGAAAACGCAGTCGACCGAATGATCGAAGAGCGGACCGCCCGGTAGCACGCCGCCCGGCCGGTCCAAGGGGGACACAGGGGCTCACCGGCGTGATGGCGCCCTGGCGTTAGCCGGACACCGGGCGGGGAACGACAGCTACCGCCATCACCCCAAGACCCGCATGTGCCGCCAGAACCGCCGGACAGCGGGCCAGGGAAACGGGGGTGCCGGGAAGAGCGGACTCCAGCCGTCCGGCAAACCCGGCGGCCTCGTCGTCATTCCCAAAATGGTGAACCGTAATCTCGCTGCCACCGGACCGGGCCGCAGCGGCGCCCTGCACGATCTCGAGGAGCCGGTCGAGCGCCTTATCGGCCGTGCGAACCTTCTCCACGGGGACCACGCGCCCGTCCTGGATCTTCAGCAGCGCCTTTACCGAAAGGACGTTGCCCAGCCAGCTCGCCGCGGCGCTGATCCGTCCGCCGCGGCGCAGCTGGTCAAGACTCGGGACGTAGAAATAGAGCTCCGAGGTGCGGCAGACGATGGCCGCGGCGGCGGCGCTGCGCTCGAGGCTCGCCCCCTGCCGCAGGGACTGCAGCGCGGCGACGGCGGCATAGCCCTGCGGCATCCCGGCCGTGCGGCTGTCGATCACCTCGACGGGGATGCCGACCGAGGAGGCCGCCAGGCGTGCTGCGTCAACCGTCCCGGACAGGGCCCCGGAGAGGTGGATGGAGATGATCCCCGAATGGCCTTCGGCCTCGAGGGCCCGGTAGGCGCGCTCGAACTGGCCCGGCGACGGCCGGGACGTGCGCACCTCCGAGCCCTGCGCCAGCGCGATGGTCAGCGGCTCAACCAGGGATTCCCCGCCGTCGCTGTAGATCTGGCCGGCGATCAGCACGGGCAGGGGAACCACAGTGACTCCCCCTGCGCGCCCCTGCCCGTCGAGCCAGCCCGGCGGGAACCCGGCCGCCGAGTCGGTGACGACTGCGGCCGGGAGTCCGTCGTTGGTCATGCTCAGCTAGGCACGATGTTGACCAGCTTGGGCGCCCGCACAATGACCGTGCGAATACCCCTGCCGTCGAGGATCCGGGAGACCTGCTCGCTGGCAAGGGCCAGGGCCCGCAGCTCGTCCTCCGTGATGTCGGGTGACACGGTAAGCCGGTCGCGGACCTTGCCCTGGACCTGCACGACGGCGACGACGGATTCCTGCGCCAGCAGGTCCCGCTCAACGGCCGGCAGGGCGGCGGTGGCCACCCCGGGGGTGTGGCCCAGCCGCTCCCACAGGTCCTCCGCGGTGTACGGGGCGAACATGCCCAGCAGCACCGCAACGGTCTCGGCCGCCTCACGGACGGCCGGGTCACTGCCGCCCGGGCCGGAGTCGATGGCCTTGCGGGTGGCGTTGACCAGCTCCATCAGCCGAGCGATGACAACATTGAACTTGCTGGCGCCCATGAGTTCGGGCACGTCCGCCAGCGTGCGGTGGGTGGCCGAGCGCAGCGCCCGGTCACCCGCAGCGAAGTCGACGCCGGGCGCGCTGGTGACATCGGCGCCCAGCCGCCAGGCGCGGGCCAGGAACTTGGCCGAGCCCGACGGCGACACGTCGGCCCAGTCGACGTCGTCCTCCGGCGGGGAGGCGAAGATCATGGTGAGGCGCACGGCGTCGACCCCGTACTTGTCGAGCTGCTCGCCGAGGTCCACCCCGTTGCCCAGGGACTTGCTCATGGCCTTGCCGCCGTTGAGCACCTGCCCCTGATTGAGCAGGGAGGAGAACGGCTCGGTGAAGTTCACCAGGCCCAGGTCGAAGAGCACCTTGGTGAAGAACCGGCTGTAGAGCAGGTGCAGAATGGCGTGCTCGACGCCACCGACGTACTGGCCGACGGGCATCCACCGGTTGACGGCGTCGGTGTCGAACGGCGCGGTCTCCAGTTCCGGGGTGATGAACCGCAGGAAGTACCAGGAGGAGTCCACGAAGGTGTCCATCGTGTCGGTGTCCCGCTTGGCGGGCCCGCCGCAGGACGGGCAGGAGACGTTGACCCAGTCCTCGACGGCGGCCAGCGGCGAGACACCCTTCGGCTTCAGCTGGGAGCCGTGAAGGCCCTCGGGCAGGGTGACCGGAAGCTGCTCGTCGGGCACGGGAACCTCGCCGCAGGTGGCGCAGTGGATGATCGGGATCGGGGTGCCCCAGTACCGCTGGCGCGAGAGCAGCCAGTCGCGCAGGCGGAAGTTGACCGTCCCCTCGCCGGTGCCCTGGGCTCCGAGCAGTTCGACGGCGCGGGCGATGGCCGCGGGCTTGTCCAGCCCGCTCAGCTCGCCGGAGTTGACCAGAACGCCCTCGCCGGCGGTCGCGGTGCCGGTGACCGCCGGGTCCTCGGCGCCGGTGTCGACGACGGTACGGACCGGCAGGTCGAACGCCCGGGCGAAGTCGAGGTCGCGCTGGTCATGGGCGGGAACGGCCATGATGGCGCCGGTGCCGTAGTCGGCCAGCACGTAGTCGGCGGCCCAGACCGGCAGCTTTTCCCCGTTGAGGGGGTTGACGGCGTACCGGCCGGTGAACACGCCGGTCTTCTCGCGTTCGGTGGACTGGCGCTCGATTTCGGAGAGCTTCTTGACCTGCTCCCGGTACTCCTCGAGGGCGCCGCGGTGCTCCGCGGTGACCAGGTCGAGGGCGAGCTGCGTGTCGGCGGCGACGACGAAGAAGGTCGCCCCGTAGAGCGTGTCGGGGCGGGTGGTGAACACCGGGACGTCGTGGGCCGGCCGGTCATCGGCGGCCTCGATGGTGAAGCGTACGGTGGCGCCCTCGGAACGGCCGATCCAGTTGCGCTGCATCGCCAGCACGCGCTCGGGCCAGTGGCCCTTCAGCTGGTCCATGTCCTGCAGCAGGCGGTCGGCGTAGTCGGTGATCTTGAAGTACCACTGGTTCAGGTCCTTCTTGGTGACCATCGTTCCGCAGCGGTCGCAGGCCCCGTTGATGACCTGCTCGTTGGAGAGCACCGTCTGGTCCTTGGGGCACCAGTTGACCGGCGAGTTCTTCCGGTAGGCCAGGCCCTTGTTGAAGAACCGGGTGAACAGCCACTGGGTCCAGCGGTAGTACTCGGGATCGGAGGTGTGGATCCGGCGGGACCAGTCGGCGCTGATCGCATAGCGCTTGAAGGAGTGCGCCTGGGTCTCGATGTTGGCGTAGGTCCACTCCGCCGGATGGGCATTGCGCTTGATGGCCGCGTTCTCCGCCGGCAGCCCGAAGGAGTCCCACCCGATCGGGTGCAGCACGTCGAAGCCCTGCAGTCGGGACCAGCGGGCGGCAACGTCGCCCATAGCGAAGGCTTCGGCGTGCCCCATGTGGAGGTCGCCCGAGGGGTAGGGGAACATGTCGAGCACGTACCGGCGCTCGCGTGAGCCGTCGTCGAGCGGCTTGAACGATTCCAGCTCATCCCACACCGCCGGCCATCGGGCCTCCATGGCGGCGAAGTCGTAGGTGTTCTCGTCGGGCTGTCCCGCCTCGGAAGGTGTGCTCACTGTCTTTGACCCTGTCCTGTCATTCTTCGCGATTGCCTCATCGTTCTTCGTTCCCGCGTGCCGGCCGCGTCGAAATCCGGCCCGGACACACAAAAGCCCCTCGTCCAGGGAGGGGCCGCCGCACGCTGATCGCGTGCGGCTAGGGAAGAAGTCGCCGAGTTGACATGGAACAACCTTAGCGCAGAACTCCATGCTCCCCCGGCGATTTCGCTGCAGGAGCACAGAAGCGCCCGTCCACCGGTACCGCTGGTGGACGGGCGCCTCTGCTGCGGAGCGGATCCTGCGCTAGGAAACGTCCTCGTCGACCCAGTCGAAGGTCTTCGTGACGGCCTTCTTCCAGAGGCGCAGCTGGCGGTCGCGCTCGGCGTCGTCCATTGAGGGGTTCCAGCGCTTGTCCTCGGACCAGTTGGTGGCGAGCTCGTCGGTGTCCTTCCAAAAGCCGACGGCGAGGCCTGCGGCGTAGGCGGCACCGAGCGCGGTGGTCTCCGTGACCTTCGGCCGGATCACCGGGATGCCGAGGATGTCCGCCTGGAACTGCATCAGGGCGTCGTTGGCGACCATGCCGCCGTCGACCCGGAGATCCTCCATATTCACCCCGGAGTCGGCGTTGGCCGCGTCCAGCACCTCGCGGGTCTGGAAGGCCGTGGCCTCCAGCGCCGCACGGGCAATGTGCCCCTTGTTCACGAAGCGGGTCAGCCCGACAATCGCTCCGCGGGCGTCCGCACGCCAGTAGGGGGCGAAGAGACCGGAGAACGCCGGGACGATGTACACGCCGCCGTTGTCATCCACCGTCGTCGCGAGCTGCTCCACCTCGGGGGCACTCTTGATGAGCCCGAGGTTGTCGCGGAGCCACTGGATGAGGGACCCGGTGACGGCGATCGACCCTTCGAGCGCGTAGACCGGCTTCGCGTCCCCGAGCCGGTAGCACACCGTGGTGAGCAGGCCGTTCTTCGAGTGGACGATTTCCTCACCGGTGTTCACGATCATGAAGTTTCCGGTGCCGTAGGTGTTCTTCGCGCCGCCCTTGGCGAAAGCGGCCTGGCCAAAGGTTGCGGCCTGCTGGTCACCGAGGATGCCGGCCACCGGAACCTCGCGCAGCAGCTGGGAACCGTGAACCTTCCCGTAGACCTCCGAGGAGGACTTGATGGCGGGCATCATCGACAGCGGAACACCGAAGTCCGCGAGGATCGATTCGTCCCAGGAGAGGGTCTCGAGGTCCATGAACAGGGTGCGCGAGGCGTTGGTGACGTCGGTGATGTGAACGCCGCCGTCGGTGCCGCCGGTGAGGTTCCAGGTGACCCAGGAGTCGGTGTTGCCGAACAGGAGATCCCCGGCCTCGGCCTTCTCGCGGGCACCGTCGACATTGTCGAGGATCCACTTGATCTTGGTGCCGGAGAAGTAGGTGGCCAGGGGCAGGCCGACCTTGTCCTTGTAGCGCTCCACGCCGCCGTTGGCCGCCAGCTCATCGACGATGTTCTGGGTGCGGGTGTCCTGCCACACGATGGCGTTGTAGACCGCCTTGCCGGTGGTCTTATCCCACACCACGGCGGTCTCGCGCTGGTTGGTGATGCCGACCGCGGCGATGTCGTGGCGGGTCAGGTTCGCCTTGGACAGGGCGCTGCCGATGACCTCACGGGTGTTGTCCCAGATCTCGGCCGGATCGTGCTCGACCCACCCCGCCTTCGGGAAGATCTGCTCGTGCTCCTTCTGACCCGAGGAGACGATATCCCCCTTGTGGTCGAACACGATGGCCCGGCTCGACGTCGTGCCTTGGTCGATAGCGATAACGTACTGCGACATTTCCTACTCCTTTGTTGAGATGATGTCGGTTTGTGCCCGGCGCGGACGGCTCCGGGCGGGCGTGCGGTGGCGCTACGCGGGCAGCGCGGGGAACTCGACCAGCTGGACGACCAGGCCGGCGAGGATGCCGCCGATGATCGGGCCAACCACTGGGACCCAGGCGTAGCCCCAGTCGGAGCCTCCCTTGCCCTTGATGGGAAGGATGGCGTGGGCGATGCGGGGGCCAAGGTCGCGGTTCGGGTTGATGGCGTAGCCGGTGGGCCCGCCGAGGGAGGCGCCGATGCCGACGACGAGAAGGGCCACGGCCAGCGGGCCAAGCCCCGTCGGCGTCGAACCGAAGGCGATGATCACGAACACGAGGACGAAGGTTCCGATGATCTCGGTGACGAGGTTCCAGGAAGAGGAGCGGATGGCAGGACCGGTGGAGAAGACGCCCAGCTTGTTGGCGGGGTCCGGCTCGTCATCGAAGTGCTGCTTGTAGGCAAGCCAGCAAACAATCGCACCGAGGATCGAGCCGATCATCTGGGCGGCGAGGTAACCCAGCGCGTTGCCGAAGTTCTTGTCCACGCCCGGGGCGAAGGACTCGACGTCCCCGTTCACCCACAGGCCCACGGTGACGGCGAAGTTCAGGTGGGCGCCGGACAGGGCCGCCACGAAGACGCCGGCGAAGACAGCGAGCCCCCAGCCGAAGTTAACCATCAGGAAGCCGCCGTTATTACCCTTCGTCTTTGCGAGGGCAACGTTGGCTACGACACCACAGCCGAGCAGCAACAGAATCATGGTGCCGAACGTTTCGGCAACAAATACTTCAAGAGACATCTTTGACTCCTTGTGTGTATTTACTTATGTGCAGGTGCCGCCGCCTGAGCGGCCCCCTTCCCCCGGCAACACCTGCCGTTGGCTTGGCCCCACCGCCCACGGCGGCGGGGCCGATCCCCCCGCGGACCTTCCGCTAGGCGATCAAGCTTCGAACCTCGACCCGGTGCGCGTCGGCGAGGACCGCCTCGGCGTGGCGGATCTCGGCGGCCGCGGCATCCTTGTCCCAGCCCAGCAGCGGTGCGAGCACCGCGGCCAGTTCGGCCAGGACTTCGGAGGTCACCAGACCACGGAAAGCAAGCGAGGTGCGGCGGATCAGGATGTCGATCAGATGACCGACCTGCTCGTTGCGCACCATATACTCCACCTCCCGGGAACTTAGTTCCCTAGTGGAACTGAACACGGAATCTTCGCCCTGCGCAAGGAACTCGAGTACGTCGGTGGCACGCGTCCCATAACGGGTGAGCAGAACCCCGACGCGCTCCTCGTCGTAGCCAGGCCGGACCGCGGCGGCAATCCACTGCTTTTCCGCCTTTTCGCCGGCCGGGAAGCCCTGGCCACCGCCGATGGCGAGGTTGGCCGTGGACGTCTTCCGGGCGACCCCGAGTACGGCGAGGGTGTCGTTGGCGAGGTGCTCGGAGAGCGCCCGAAACGTCGTCCACTTGCCGCCCACGAGGCTCAGCCTTGTGACCTTGCGGCCGCCGCGCTGTTCTTCGCGCTTCTCGATGCGGTAGTCGCGCGAGACGAAGCCGGGCGAGGTGTCATCGTGGCGCGGCAGCGGCCGGACGCCGGAGAAGCTGTAAACGATGTTCTCCCGGCCGACCTTGATGGTCGGGAAGACATGGTGGACCAGGTCGAAGAAGTAGTCGATCTCCTCGTCGGTGGTGACGGCGGGAACGCTCATGTCGGCATCGACGTCGGTGGTGCCGACCAGCACGCGGTCGCCCATGGGGTAGATCAGCACGATGCGTCCGTCGGTGTGCTCGAAGAAGATTTCGCGGCCGTCGGTGGCCTCAAGGAGCGCCTTGGAGTCGAGGACGATGTGGGAGCCCTTGGTGCCCCCCATGAACGAGCTTCCGGCGCCGAGGGCTGCGTTGGTGCCGTCGACCCAGGCGCCGGTGGCGTTGATGACGACGTCGGCCTCGAAGGTGAAGGTGGTGCCGGTGAGTTCATCGCGCAGCACCACGCCGTCGTCGGAGGCGCCGATGGCGTTGACGTAGTTCACGGCGCGTGCCTCGGGATTGGCCAGCTGGCCGTCACGCAGGACGTCGAGGGTGAGCCGCTCGGGGTTGTGAACGGATGCGTCAAAGTAGGTGGCGGTGTACTTCACGTCGGGGCGCAGGTCGGGCATGAGGGCCAGCGACTTCTTCCGGCCGACGAACTTGTGGCGGGGCACCGAGCCGCCGTCGCGGGAGAAGGAGTCGTAGAGGCTCAGCCCGACCTTGATCAGGAAGGCGCCGCGCTCGGTCGGCTTGCCCTGCTTGTGGGTGAGGAAGCGCATGGGGGCCGCAAGGATGCCCGAGAAGGTGCTGAAGATGGGGATGGTCGTCTGCAGGGGCTTCACATAGTGGGGCGCGACCCGCAGGAGGCGGTTGCGTTCGACGACGGATTCGCGCACCAGCCGGAACTCCCCGTTCTCGAGGTACCGGATGCCGCCGTGGATCATGTGGGAGGAGGCGCCCGAGGCGCCCTGGGAGTAATCGCCGCGCTCGACGAGGGCAACGTCCACGCCCTGCAGCGCAAGGTCGCGGAAGGTGCCGACGCCGTTGATCCCTCCGCCGATGATGAGTACCGAGGCCCGGGGGCGCTCCTGAAGTTTTTTCACCTCGGTCCGCGGTTCGCTGACATTGCCGGTGGCACTGTTGCTGTCGACGGTGTTCATTAAGGCACTACTCCGTAACCGTAAAGTTTTGCTGCTGATGGGGACTGCCTGACCTATTCTTCGAACTCTGGAAATAGCAGTCAACCAGATTGCACAAACGTGCACGCAGGGGGTGAGAATGGACACGTGCAACCCCGTGAACTCCCCCGCCCACCCCGGACCCCGATCGACGGGGAAGGCGCCGGCCACCGCTCCAGGGACGCCCTCCGGGCGGCCCAGATGTACTACCTGCAGGACCTGACGATGGACGCCATCGCCCGTGAGCTGCGGACCTCCCGCTCCACGGTGTCCCGGCTGCTGTCCCTGGCCCGCCAGACCGGCCTGGTGCAGATCTCGGTCAGCAACCCCGCCGAACGCGCACCCGTCCTTGAACAGCAGATCCGCCGCCGCTTCGGCGTGGAGGCGCATGTGGTGCCGGTCGCTGACAGCGTGAGCGACTCCGAGGCACTCGAGCGCGTGGCCATCCAGGCGGCGCGCACGATCAGCCCGCTGATGGACTCCAATGCCATCATCGGCGTCGCCTGGGGCTCCACCCTCAGCGCGGTCAGCCACCACCTGACCCGCAAGGACATCCACGACAGCACGATCGTGCAGCTCAACGGGGCCGGAAACACCCAGACCACCGGCATCACCTACGCCAGTGAGATCCTGCGGCGCTTCGGCCAGGCCTACGGCGCCCGCGTGGAGCAGTTTCCCGTGCCCGCCTTCTTTGACCACGCCGAAACCAAGCGGGCGATGTGGAACGAGCGCAGCGTGCGGCGCATCCTGGACCTCCAGCACCGGATGACGGTGGCGGTCTTCGGCGTCGGCTCGATCGACGCCGGCATCCCCAGCCACGTGTACAGCGGCGGATACCTCGACGAGGAGGATCTCGCGCAGCTCGCCGAGGACGAGGTGGTGGGCGATGTGGCCACGATGTTCTTCCGGGAGGACGGCAGCCACCGGGACATCCTGCTCAACCAGCGCAGCACCGGGCCCGACCTCGACCGGCTCCGGGAGGTCCGGCGCCGGATCTGCGTGGTGTCCGGGGAGACGAAGATCAATGGACTGCGGGGGGCACTGGCCGCCGGCCTCGCCACAGACCTGATCCTGGATGAGGCCTCCGCCCGCCGGCTGGTGCAGCTCGCGGCCGACGACCACCCCGGCGCTCCAGCGCGGCTGGCCGGCACGTCCCGCGCCGATCGGTAGAGTCGTTCCATGCAACGAGCCCCCAGAGTCCCCCTGAACAACGGCGTGGAAATCGATGCCGTGGGGTACGGCGTCTATAAGGTACCTCCCGCCGACACCGCCGACCTCTGCACGCTGGCGCTCGAGGCCGGCTACCGCACCCTCGACACCGCCACCATGTACGGGAACGAGGCGGGAGTGGGCGAAGCGGTGCGACGGGCGCTGGCCGGCGGAATGGAGCGCAGCGACATCTTCGTCACCACGAAGGTCTTCAACCGGGACCACGGCTATGACTCGACGCTCCGGGCCTTCGACTCCTCACTCGAGCTCCTCGGCCTTGAGTATCTCGACCTCTACCTCATCCACTGGCCCCTGCCCGAGCGCGGGCTGTACGTGGAGACTTACCGGGCCCTCGAGCAGCTCTACCGGGACGGCAGAGTGAGGGCCATTGGGGTGTCGAACTTCCAGCGGCCCCACCTCGAGCGGCTCTTCGGCGAAACCGGGGTGGTGCCCGCAGTGAACCAGATCGAGGTGCACCCCTACCTGCAGCAGCACGAGCTCCGGGCCTTCCACGCGGAGCATGGCATCGCCACCCAGGCGTGGAGTCCCCTCGGGCGGGGCCACGTGCTGACCGACCCGGTCATCACCGGTATCGCTGCGGACCTGGGCCGCACGCCGGCCCAGGTGATCCTGCGCTGGCACCTGGACGGCGGGAACCTCGTCATCCCCAAGGCGAGCAGCGCCGAGCGGATCCAGGGAAACCTTGACCTCTTCGACTTCACCCTCGCCCCGGACCACCGGGCGGCCCTCGACGGGCTGGAGCGGGGCCAGCGGTTCGGCTCCCACCCCGACCGGGTGAACTCGTGACGCGCCGCGGCCCTGATGCCGGGACCGGGCCCGCCGCGGCCGAGCCGGCCCCGTCGGCTGCCGCGCCACGGCCCGCGCAGGTACGGACCGTGCCCTGGGAGGGGAGGCTCCAGCGGTACTGGGACTTCGCACCGCTCGGGCCCGCCGGCCGGCCCGAGATCCTGCAGGATGCGGCGGCACCGGTGATGTTCCTGGTCCACGGCTTCCGGGGCGACCACCACGGGCTGCTGCGGATCGTCGAGGGGCTGCCCGGCTACCGCGTGATCGTGCCCGACCTTCCCGGCTTCGGTGCGTCGGAGGCGCTGGCCGGCCGGCACGACGTTGCCGCCTACGCCCGCTTTGTCGGCCACAGCCTCGAGGCGCTGGGACTCGGACCCTCGACGGTCCTGCTCGGGCACTCCTTCGGCTCGGTCATCGCGGCACGGTTCGCCGCGGACAACCCGGGCCGCACCGCCGCCCTGATCCTGGTCAACCCCATCTGCGAGCCCGCCCTCGAGGGATCGAGCCGCCTGGCGTCCCGGGCAGCGGAGCTGTATTACGCCGTCGGCGCCCGCCTGCCCGAACGGCCCGGCCTGGCGCTCCTGACCAATCCCCTGATCGTGCGCGTCATGAGTATCTTCATGGCCAAGACCCGGGACCGGGCGCTGCGCGCGTACATCCATGACCAGCACGCCCGCTACTTCAGTGCCTTCGCGGAGCGCAGGGTGGTCCTCGAGGCCTTCCGGGCCTCGATCGGTGCCACGGTCCGCGACAGCGCCGCCGACCTGACGGGCCCGGTCCTGCTGATCGCCGCCGAACTCGACGACCTGGGGTCCCTCGAAGGACAGCGCCGCCTCGCGGCGATGATCCCCGGGGCGCGGCTGGAGGTCCTTGCCGGTACCGGACACCTCGTGCACTACGAAAAGCCGCTCGAGGCCACGGCCCTGATCACGGCCTTCCTGCAGGAGGGCCGGCAGTGAAAATCCTCATCGATGCGCGCTTCACGCGGACCGACCACCACGATGGGATCAGCCGCTATGGGGCAAGCCTGATCGGTGCCGTCTCCAAGCTGGCCGAGGTTACGATGCTCATCAGCGATCCGCGGCAGCTGGCTTTGCTTCCCGACGTGCCGTACGTCCTGGCCAACAGCCCGCTCTCCCCCGCCGAGCTCCTGGTGGCGCGGACCGTGAACGGCCTGCGCCCCGACGTCGTCGTCAGCCCCCTGCAGACCATGGGGACCTGGGGCCGGAAGTACCCGTTGATCCTGACCCTCCACGACCTGATCTACTACACCAATCCCGCGCCCCCGCCCTTCCTTCCGCTGCCGGTGCGGGCACTGTGGCGCCTCTACCACCTGGCCTACTGGCCGCAGCGGCTGCTGCTGAACCGCGCCGACGTCGTGGCGACCATCTCCGAGACCACCGCCTCCCTGATCCGGGAGAACGCCCTGACCCGGCGGCCCGTTCACATTGTCGGCAACGCCCCGCAGGAGGCCGCCGTCGTCCGCGACCCAGCGGTCGAACCGGAGAAATCCCTCCTCTACATGGGCTCGTTCATGCCCTACAAGAATGTCGAAACGCTGCTCGCGGGAATGGCCGGGCTCGGGGAGTACACGCTGCACCTGCTCAGCAGGATCACGGGCGAACGTCGGGCCGAACTTGAGGCTCGGGTCCCGGCCGGCGCCACTGTCGTTTTCCACAATGGCGTCAGCGACGAAGAATACAACCGGCTCCTGGCCACCGCGACGGCGCTGATCACGCTGTCGAAGGCCGAGGGCTACGGGCTGCCGGTGATCGAGGCGATGGCGGCGGGAACCCCGGTCATCGCCAGCGACATCCCGATCTTCCGGGAGGTGGGCGGCGGGGCGGCCCTCCTGGTCGACCCGGATGACCCGTCGGCGCTCACCGACGCCGTCCGCACGCTGGGCTCCGCCGGGCGGTGGGCCCGGGCGTCGGCGGACGGGCTGGCCCAGGCCGCCACCTACACCTGGGACCGCTCGGCCCGACAGCTGATCGATGCGGCCGAGGCGGCGATCAAGGAGCACCGGAGCCGCTGAGACGCGGGCACCGGCGAAGCCCCGGCGCGAGGGCCGTCCCGGTGCCCCCGCGGGCACCGGGACGGCACTGGTTTCTGAACTGCGCCCGGGCTAGCTGCCGCGCTTGAGGCTGCGGATCCGCAGGGCCGCCGCGGCAGGCACGGCGATACCTGCGGCGAGCAGGCCCACCAACAGGGCAGTGCCCGCATTGTCCTCGGAGGTCGAGACCGCAGCGGTCTGGATGTTCAGCCCGACGTTGGTCTTCCCGGGAGCCGGCGCGGCGACGGGCGGCGCCGCCGGAGCAAGGACAGGCTGGGGAACCACGACAGGCGGCACCGCGGTCTGCCCCTCGCACGCGGCCAGGAAACCCTTGAACAGCGCTAGGAGGTTCGTCATGGTGGCCTCGTCAATTTCGATCCCGGCGAGGGCCATCTCGAACTCGGCGAACGCCTGGTCCAGAACCAGCCCGGCCGCTTCAATCTCCGGCGTATCGATTGAGGCGTCAAACGCCGCCTCAAGGCCGGGCAGGGCGCTTTCGGCCTGGTCGAAGCGGTCCTGAACCGGGGCAAGGGCCGCCGTGGCGGCGTCGATCGCCAGCTGATCCCCGGACTTCACAGCCGCTGCCAGCTTCAGCTCGGCGTCCTCAAGCGCCATGGTGGCGGCGTCGAACTCGAGGTAACCGGCCTCAAGGGCCGGGCCGGTTTCCGCGGCGGCGACCTCGACGAGCGCGGAGTAGGCCCCTTCGGCCTGCGCGATGGCTGCGGCGGCCGCTTCGAGCCGCGTCACCGATCCCGCGGTGACTCCCGCCGCGGCCAGCGCCGAGTGGAACGCGCCCGCAGCCGTCAGGCATCCGGCGTCCCCCGGCGCGGCGCTTGCTGCCGGCGTGCCGAGGAAAAGCCCTCCGGCCAAGATGGCGGCGGCGGAACCCGCTGCGGCCCATTTCCTTGAAGTCATCACTTTTTGTTCTCCTGAAGCCCGGAAATGCCCCGCGGGCCGACCCCGCGGTGCCAGCTTGCGGCGCCCTCCGTTCGGCGCCCGATTACGGGCGCTGCAAAGCCCGTGGACACCGATTGGAAGAGTGGCCGCTGGTCTTGATGCATCAGGACTCAAAGAGAACTGGGAATCGTCAGAGTTTCATCCGGAAGACCGCTGTGCGTCCAAAAGTACAGAAGGCATGCCGATATCGCAATTAGCCTCAGTCACACCCGTAACGGCGTTCATTTTCCGTTCTTTTCCGGCTCGGGAATTGAGGGAAATTCGGGCCGCCAAGCGTGGCGCCCGCGACACCGAGGCGCCCGTTCATCGGGCAGAAATCGTTGTTGACGGCGGTCTTCCGGCGGGTCTAGCGTCCACGGCAAGTGCACGGCAAGCGGCTAATAAGGAGTGTCCCATGCGCCGGATTCCTGCAGCATTCATCGTGTCCCTCGTGGCCCTGGCGGTGTCGGCGCCCCCGGCCGGGGCGGTGGCCCCCGAACGGTCCGACCCCGTGGTGTTCGACGCAAATGCCGTGGTTGTCGATCAGGAGCTCAGCGCGTACTGCGGGTTCAGGATCACCGCCCGGATCTCCGGCCACTACCGCGAGACGGTGTTCTTCAATAAGGACGGCTCGGTGAGATGGATAACTGCCCATCCCAGCTTCCGGTCAACGCTCAGCAGCAGGACGGCGACAATCACCACAGCCGATGTGGGTCTCGACCGGTATGTCGAGAACGACGACGGCACAATCAGCATCTTCGGCACGGGCATCCACCTCAAACTGAAAGACGGACCGAAGGCGATCGGGCTGTGGCGCCTGGTCTATGACCCCGAGGCGGACCGGCTGATCTCCCAGGAGTATTCCGGCCGGTTCGACGTCACCGCCGAGGAGACCGCGGACGCTCTCTGCGACGCCCTGAGCTGACATCCTCCCCACTGCAGGGGACACGGACGGGGCCATCGCTGGGATCAGGCCGTGCGGGGAGTACCGGCGAGGAACTGCACGGGCGGCTCCTGGCCGGGCCAGGTGCCCACCAGCGCGTGCGGTCCCCGGATGCGCCCGGAGAGGTCGGGCACCCGGAACAGGACAAGGTCGAGATCCCGTCCAGCAACAGGAGTCTCCATCCCGGCCATGCCGCCGCCAGGGGCGGAGGCGGGATCTGGCACGGGGAGACCACGGAGCACGGTGATGCTCGCGGACTGGAGGGACGGCTCAAGGCGGCCGTCGACGTCGACAAGTTCATCAGCCTGGGCGGGGCCGCCGAGCAGCGCCGCCGACACCACGTCACTGTAGACCGGGTCGACGCACGCGTCATAGACCCACCGCTGCCCCAGGACCGAATGGTCCATGGCGCCGACGAACCCGATCTCCGCTCCGGCGAGGGGTGAGGCGCGGTAGGTCAGGGGAACCTGCACCACCTCGCGGCCGGTGGTGACGAGGAGGGTTTCCACGCCGACCTCGCCGTCCGGGTCGTCGAACCGAAACGAGGCGACCTTCCGCAGATCGGTGACGCTGTTGTTCCTCCACCATGGCTGGGCGGGCAGCCAGTCGGCGAGGAGCTCCAGTTTGGTCGGGCGCAGCGTTGCTCTGTGAAGGATGGCCATATTCCCCAGCCTAGGGACTCTTCAGGAGGATGACAGGACTATGTCCGGCCAATTTTCGGAAAAATAAGAATCGCCGCGCAGGGAAAAGCGACGAACGCACCCGAAATTCCGGGTTCATTCGTCATATCCGGGTGCATCGCGAACCAGAATGCGACCAGCCCACCCGAAAGCGACCTCCGAACCGGAAATATCAGGCGCCCCTGTCGTTTTCGGGTCCGCCCGTCGTGATTCGGTGCACCGGCCCCCGCAAGGGCACGGTGGGGAGCCCTGCGCTCCGAGGGCCCGTCGTTCCGGCTACCTCAGGACCCGCTCGATGGCGGCCGCGGCAGCGCAGACGCGGGCGCCGATCTGTTCAGCCGGCACCTCGCTGCTCAGGTAGACGACAGCAAGGGCGGCCGGAAGCTGCCCGGTGACCCGGATAGGGGCTCCGATGGAACTGACACCGGGAATCACCTCGTCCCGGCTGAAGGCGAAGCCGGTACGCGCCGCCGTCCGGGACTCCTTCCGGTACGGCTCCCCCGGCGCCAGTTCCTCCCACTGCTCCTCCGTCAGCGCCGACTGGATCGCGATCCCGGGTGCTCCCGCCGTGAAGGAATGCCGGGTGCCCGGCCGCTGCACGAGCGCCCCTTCGCCGCGGGGCGGTTCGACGGCCACCAGGGTGACGCACTGGCGGCGGTCCCACACGGCGATGAAGGCGCTCATCTGAAGGGAGGCGGAAAGGGCCGTCAGCTCGGGCAGCGCCGCGCTCTGCAGCTTCCGCGCCACTCCCCTGGCCAGGGCCGCCAGCCCCGGGCCGGAACAAAACCGTCCGCCGGCGTCCCGAAACACGAGGGAGTGATTCTCGAGGGTGCGGAGGATGCGGTAGGCGATGGAGCGGTGGACCCCCAGGGAGCCGGCGATCTCGGCGATGGTCATCCCGGAGGTGGACTCGGCGAGCACTTCGAGGACCCGGATGCCGCGCGAGAGGGTCTGGGACGTGGACGACGCAGTGGCCTTCGGGGCGGTAACGCCCGGGGCCACCGCCGATTCCCCGCTGCCCATCCGGCTCACGCGCTCCCGACCGGGCGGGCCAGGAGCTGAGGCGCGAAGAACGCGGCCAGCTCGGCGGTGGCCGCCAACGGCAGAACGTTCGCCACGTACTGGTCCGGACGGACGACGACGACCGCACCGGCCCGGTCGATGCCCCGGAGGTCGAAGATGTCCGCTGCCGGGTCCACCGCGTAGACCTTGTCGTAGTTGGTGAGCCCGAACGGGCCGACCGGGGGCCGAAAGACGCCCGGCACGTTCCCGATGTCGACCTGGGTGTGCCTCTGCTGGTAGATGACCACGACGTCGAACCACGCGTCGGGATCGAGGCCCTGCGGGGTGGCGGCGAGCGGAGATTCCGCCGCAGTGGCCATCCAGTCGGCGAGCGCCGCAACGCCGGATCCTGCTCCCGGTGCGGCCGCATCGGCAAAGACGTAGATCCGCCAGCGGCCGTCGGCGGTCGCCTGGTGGCCAAGGTGCAGGGGAACGCCGTCGCACACGCGTACGACGGGCGCTGACTTGAACCGCTTGCCGATCGGGAATCCGGACGCGATGTCCTGGTGGGCTGGTTCGGCGACCAGGAGGGAGGGCGAGTACTGGGTCATGAAGCCCATCGGGAATTCGCCGGTGCGCACATAGAAGTCCTCGAGCTCGGACGGGTCCTCGAACTCCTCCGGCTTCTTGGCCATGAGCGTCGACCACTCCTTGTCGAACTCGATGAGGTTCTTCGCCACGACCTGGCGCTCCGCCGAGTAGGTCGACAGCAGGGCCTCGGGGCTGCGCCCCTCCAGCACGTGCCCGAGCTTCCAGCCGAGGTTGAACCCGTCCTGCATCGATACGTTCATGCCCTGGCCCGCCTTGGCGCTGTGCGTGTGGCAGGCGTCACCGGTGATGAAGACCCGCGGTGTGCGGAGTCCCACCTCCTCGGGGAGGACGTCATCGAACCGGTCACTCAGACGGTGTCCCACTTCGTACACGCTGTGCCACGCGACGTGGCGCACCTCAAGCGTGTAGGGACTGAGGATCGTGTTGGCCTTGGCGATGATCTGCTCGAGGGTGGTCCGGCGCACGGCACCGTTGTCGTCCGGTGGGACCTCGCCCAGGTCGACGTACATGCGGAACAGGTGCCCGCCCTCACGCGGAATGAGCAGGATGCTGCCGCCCCCGCCGGACTGGATGGCGCACTTGAGGCGGATGTCGGGGAAGTCGGTGACCGCGAGTGCGTCCATCACGCCCCAGGCGTGGCGGGCCTGGTCTCCGGCCAGTGTGCAGCCGATCGCCCGGCGCACCCGGCTCCGGGCACCGTCGGCGCCGACCACGTACTTGGCCCGCACGGTACGCGGAGTGCCCGCCTGCTCCCCCGCGGTGTGCGTCAGCGTCACCTTCACCGGGTAGGCGCCGTCACCCGAGACTTCGAGGTCCTCGAATTCAAAGCCGTAGTCCGGGGTCATTCGCGTCGGGGAGTTCCGCATGAATTCCGCGAAGTAGTCGAGCACGCGGGCCTGGTTGACGATGAGGTGGGGGAACTCGCTGATCACCGCCGGGTCGTCCTCGGGGCGGGCGGTGCGGATGATGCGAGCCGGATCGGCGGGGTCCGGCTTCCAGAACGCCATCTCGACTATGCGGTACGCCTCCTCGGTGATCCGCTGGGCGAAGCCGAAGGCCTGAAAGGTCTCGACACTGCGTGCCTGGATCCCGTCGGCCTGGCCGATGGCGAGCCGGGCGTCGCGGCGCTCCACGATCCGGGTGGTGATGCCGGGAAACTGGGACAGCTGGGCGGCGGTGATCATACCGGCGGGGCCGGTGCCGACGATCAGCACGTCGACCTCGTCGGGGAGTTCTTCGGGCCGGTCAATGCCGGTGCCTGCCGCCGGCTGGATGCGGGGATCACCCGAGACGTATCCGTGGTGGTGGAACTGCACGGGCTTCCTCACTTCGTTGTGGTGAAAGTTCAATTATCGAACGCCTCGTTCGACTATCGTACGGCTGATGCTACTGCCGGCGCGGTGAGTGGACAAGGCCCGATTCCCCCTGGCCGCCGGGGCGCGGACGGCGGGAGGGGACCGCCGGCTCAGGTTCCCCCGGTGCCGCCGGGGCGCGGACCGCTGGAGGGGACCGGCACTCACGGTGCCCCGGTAGGAGCGGCGCCCCGCCGCCCTTGACGCACCCTCCGGCTCCTCCTAAGCTTCGTATACGATTTCGTACATCCTGAGGAGCACGCCCTGGAACTGGTCACCGACTCCACCCTGGCCGCGGCCCGCAAGGTCATCGCCGTGCACCTGAACTATCCGAGCCGGGCCGCGCAGCGGGGTCGCACCCCGGAGCAGCCTTCCTACTTCCTCAAGCCGCCGTCCTCCCTGGCGCTCAGCGGATTCCCCGTCGAGCGCCCGGCCGGGTGTGAACTCCTCGGCTTCGAGGGCGAGGTCGCGCTGATCATCGACAGGCCGGCGCGCCGCGTCGGCATCGACGCCGCCTGGAGTTACGTCGGCTGGGTCACCGCCGGCAACGACCTCGGCGTCTACGACCTGCGGTACGCGGACAAGGGCTCCAACCTGCGCTCCAAGGGGGGTGACGGGTTCACCCCGATCGGCCCCGGCCTCATTCCCGCAGACTCCCTCGATCCGGCCTCCCTGCGCATCCGCACCTGGCACAACGGCGCCCTGGTCCAGGACGACACCACCTCGGACCTGCTCTTTCCCTTCGCACGGCTCATCGCCGACCTGTCCCAGCTGCTGACCCTCGAGCCCGGCGACATCATCCTCACCGGCACCCCCGCGGGCGCCTCGGTCGCCGCGCCCGACGACGTCATCGAGGTCGAGGTCTCAGACGCCCGGACGGCGGACGGAAGCCCCGGGCCCACCTCCGGGCGGCTCCTCACCCGGGTCGAGCAGGGATCGGTGTCCTTCGCGGACTTCGGCGCGCTCCCCCGGGCCGATGACCTCCAGCGGGAGGAGGCGTATGGATCCCGCGAAGCCGCGGGCCTGCCGGCACCGGAACCGGTTTTCACCCCGGCACTTAAGGCGGCGCTTGAAAGCGTCTCCACCGCCACCCTGTCCTCCCAGCTCCGCCGGCGCGGCCTGAACAATGTCAGCATCGACGGCCTCACCTCCACCCGTCCCCAGCGGCGGGTGGTGGGGCTGGCCCGCACCCTGCGGTATGTGCCCAACCGGGAAGATCTCTTCGCCAGCCATGGCGGAGGCTACAACGCGCAGAAACGGGCGATCGACACCGTTCACGAGGGCGAGGTCCTGGTGATGGAGGCCCGCGGGGAAAAGGGGACGGGCACCGTCGGCGACATCCTCGCCCTCCGGGCCCAGGTCCGCGGCGCCGCAGCCATCATCACCGACGGCGGGGTTCGGGATATCTCCGCCGTGGCTGCCCTGGACATGCCCACCTACTACGCCAATCCCCATCCCGCCGTCCTCGGCCGCCGGCACATCCCATGGGACACCGACATCACCATCGCCTGCGGCGGCGCCACGGTCCAGCCCGGCGACATCATCGTCGCGGACGCCGACGGCATCCTGGTGATCCCGCCGGCGCTCGCCGCGGAACTCGCCGAGGATTCGATCGCCCAGGAGCGCGAGGAGTCCTTCATCGCTGAAATGGTCGAACAGGGCCACAGCGTCGACGGGCTCTACCCGCTGAACGCCGCCTGGCGCACCCGGTATGACGAGTGGGCGGCGGAGCGTGGCTGAGGCAGTCCCGGCGGCGCCCGCCGGCAGCAAGTCGGAGCAGGCCTACGCGCTCATCAAGGCCCGCATCGTCGAGGGCACCTACTCCCCCGGACACCGGCTGGTGCTCGCGCGGATCGCCGGGGACCTGGGGGTGAGCGTCGTGCCGATCCGCGAGGCGATCCGCCGGCTCGAGGCCGAAGGCCTGGTGACCTTCGAGCGCAATGTCGGCGCCACCGTGGCGGGAATCGACCCCACCGAATACCTCTACACGATGCAGACCCTCAGCATCATCGAGGGCGCGGCCACCGCCTTGTCCTCACCCCTGCTCGGAGCCGCTGACATCGCCCGGGCCCGGGGCGTCAACGAGGAGATGCGCGCCTGCCTGAAGGACTTCGACCCGGTGCGCTTCACCCGGCTCAACCAGGAGTTCCACAGCGTCCTGTTCGAGCACTGCCCCAACCCGCACATCCTCGACCTCGTGCACCGTGGCTGGAACCGGCTGGCCTCCCTGCGATCCTCGACCTTCCGGTTCGTTCCCGGCCGTGCCACTGAGTCCGTCGATGAGCATGAAGCGCTGCTGAAGCTCATCGAGTCCCAGGCGGACGCCGACGCCATCGAGAAGGCCGCCCGCCTCCACCGCAGTGCCACCCTTGACGCCTACCTCGCGCAGTCCTCTGCCGCCGATTCCAGTTAGGAACCTCTCATGACGACCTCCAGCAGCACAGCACTCGGCCAGCACGTCCCCGAAGGGCTGCCCTCGCATATCCAGCACTACATCGGCGGACAGTTCGTCGACTCGCTCGGTGGGCAGACCTTCGACGTCCTGGACCCGGTGTCCAACGCCACCTACGCCACCGCCGCCGCCGGCCAAAAGGAGGACATCGACCGGGCCGTCGCGTCCGCCCGGAAGGCCTTCTCGGAGGGACCGTGGCCGACGATGAAACCGCGCGAACGCGCCCGGGTCCTGAACCGGATCGCCGACGCCGTCGAGGCCCAGGAAGCGCGGCTCGCCGAACTTGAAACCTTCGACACGGGCCTGCCGATCACCCAGGCCAAGGGCCAGGCCCTGCGCGCGGCGGAGAACTTCCGCTTCTTCGCCGACCTCGTCGTGGCCCAGTTCGACGACGCCATGAAGGTGCCGGGATCACAGCTCAACTACGTGAACCGGAAACCGATCGGCGTGGCCGGCCTTATCACCCCCTGGAACACCCCCTTCATGCTCGAATCCTGGAAGCTCGCGCCCGCCCTGGCCACCGGCAACACGGTCGTCCTGAAGCCGGCCGAGTTCACTCCCCTGTCGGCCTCGCTGTGGGCGCAGATCTTCCGGGACGCCGGGTTGCCCGACGGGGTGTTCAACCTTGTCAACGGTCTCGGCGAGGAGGCCGGGGACGCCCTCGTGAAACACCCGGACGTGCCGCTGATCTCCTTCACCGGCGAGACCACCACGGGGCAGACCATCTTCCGCAACGCCGCCGAGAACCTGAAGGGCCTCTCGATGGAGCTCGGCGGGAAGTCCCCCTGTGTGGTGTTCGCCGACGCCGACCTGAACGCCGCGATCGACTCGGCCCTGTTCGGCGTCTTCTCCCTCAACGGCGAGCGCTGCACGGCAGGCTCCCGGATCCTCGTCGAACGCCCCGTGTACGAGGAGTTCTGCGGGAAGTTCGCCGCCCGGGCAAAGAACATCGTGGTGGGCGATCCGCACGATCCGAAGACCGAGGTCGGGGCCCTGGTCCATCCGGAGCACTTCGAGAAGGTCGCCTCCTACGTGGAGATCGGCAAGACCGAGGGCCGGCTGCTGGCTGGCGGCGGACGCCCCGAGCACCTGCCGCAGGGTAACTACATCGCCCCCACCGTCTTCGCCGACGTGTCCCCCGAGGCGCGGATCTTCCAGGAGGAGATCTTCGGCCCGGTGGTCGCGATCACCCCGTTCGACACCGACGCCGAGGCCCTCACTTTGGCGAACAACACCCGCTACGGGCTCGCCGCGTACATCTGGACGCAGAACCTGTCGCGTGCCCACACCTTCTCCCAGAACGTCGAGGCCGGCATGGTTTGGCTTAACAGCCACAATGTGCGCGACCTGCGCACCCCCTTCGGCGGGGTGAAGGCCTCAGGGCTGGGCCATGAGGGCGGGTACCGGTCCATCGACTTCTACACCGACCAGCAGGCAGTGCACATCACCCTGGGCACCGTCCACACCCCGAAGTTCGGAAACGTCGAGGCCTCCGCGGCCAACGAAGGCTGAGACCAGCACCCACCGCACCTCCCTCACCTGCTCGAAGAAGAGAGAACCTCAATGACCGACTTCGTCCCCACCCCCACCCTCCCGGCGCCCGACATTGTCCGCTGCGCCTACATGGAGATCGTTGTCACCGACCTCGCGCGGTCGCGGGAGTTCTACGTCGGCGTCCTCGGCCTCCATGTGACCGAGGAGGACGAGAACACCATCTACCTGCGCTCCCTCGAGGAGTTCATCCACCACAACCTGGTCCTGCGGCAGGGGCCCATTGCCGCCGTGGCCGCCTTCGCCTACCGGGTGAAGTCCCCCGCCGAGGTGGACGCCGCCGAGGCCTACTACAAGGAACTGGGCTGCCGCACCGAACGCCGCACGGAAGGGTTCACCAAGGGCATCGGGGACTCGGTGCGCGTCGAGGACCCGCTGGGCTTCCCCTACGAGTTCTTCTACGAGACCGAGCACGTGGAACGCCTGACCCAGCGCTACGACCTCTACTCCGCCGGGGAACTGGTCCGCCTTGACCACTTTAACCAGGTCACCCCCGACGTCCCCCGCGGCCGCAAATACCTTGAGGACCTCGGCTTCCGCGTCTCCGAGGACATCCAGGACTCGGACGGCGTCACCTACGCCGCCTGGATGCACCGCAAGCAGACCGTCCACGACACCGCCCTGACCGGCGGCGACGGCCCGCGCATGCACCACGTCGCCTTTGCCACCCACGAGAAGCACAACATCATCCAGATCTGCGACAAGATGGGCGCCCTGCGGATCTCGGACCGCATCGAACGCGGGCCCGGCCGACACGGAGTCTCCAACGCGTTCTACCTGTACATCCTCGACCCGGACGGGCACCGGATCGAGATCTACACCCAGGACTACTACACGGGGGACCCCGACAACCCCACGGTGACCTGGGATGTGCACGACAACCAGCGCCGGGACTGGTGGGGCAACCCCGTCGTCCCCAGCTGGTACACCGAGGCCTCTCTCGTGCTCGACCTCGACGGCAACCCCCAGCCGGTCATCGCCCGCACCGACGCCTCCGAGATGGCCGTCACGGTAGGCGCCGACGGCTTCTCCTACACCCGCCAGCCCGGCGAAGAGGACAAGGGATTCAAGGTCGGCGCCCAGCTCTGACCCCGGGGCCCGCCGAGGGCGCCTTCCCTTCCTGCTGCTGAACGGAGCACCGAATGCTGAATCCCGCCACCATCGAATCGATTGCCGACGAACTGCTTGAAGCCGGACGGTCCCGCACCCCGGTGCCCCTGCTCACCGCCCGCTACCCCGCCATGACCGTCGAGGACTCCTACGCCGTCCAGCGCCTGTGGCGGCAGCGCAGCGAGGACGCGGGCCGGAAGCTGGTGGGCCGGAAGATCGGTCTCACCTCGAGGGCGATGCAGGCGGCCACGGGCATCACCGAGCCCGACTACGGGGCGATCTTCGACGACATGGTGTTCGAATCCGGGTGCTCGGTGCAGTGGGACCGGTACACCCGTCCCCGGGTGGAGGTGGAGCTGGCCTTCGTGCTGAAGACCGACCTCGCCGGACCGGGCTGCACGATCATCGACGTCCTGAACGCCACCGACTACGTCGTGCCCGCCCTGGAGATCCTCGATTCCCGGATCGAACTGGAGGGACGCACGATCGTCGACACCATCGCGGACAACGCCGCGATGGGTGCAATGGTCCTGGGCGGCAATCCGGTGCGCCCGGAGGCGGTCGACCTGCGCTGGGTGGCCGCCATCCTCTACAAGAACCAGACGGTCGAGGAGACCGGGGTAGCCGCCGGCGTCCTTAACCATCCCGCCGCCGGGGTGCACTGGCTCGCCAACAAGATCGCCGCCCATGGGGAGGGCATGAAGGCCGGGGACACCATCCTCGCCGGCTCCTTCACCCGGCCGCTCTGGGTCGATCCCGGAGACACGATCCACGCCGACTATGGACCCCTGGGGAGCATCACATGCCGCTTCGACTAGCACCCGACGCCACCTTCCGGGAGGCGCTGGCCGCCGCGGACCGCCCGCTGGCCGGCATGTGGGTCTGCTCAGGCAGCCCGCTGGTCGCCGAGGTCTGCGCCGGGTCCGGCCTCGACTGGCTCCTTGTAGATGCCGAACACAGCCCCAACGGCCTTGAGTCCATCCTGGCCCAGCTCCAGGCCGTCAACGGGTACCCGGTCACCACCCTGGTCCGCCCGCCGGTCAACGACACGGTGCTCATCAAGCAGTACCTCGACCTCGGCGTGCAGAACCTGCTCGTGCCGATGGTGAACACTGCCGCCGAGGCCGCGGCGGCCGTCGCCGCAACCCGCTACCCGCCCTCCGGCGTGCGCGGTGTGGGCTCGGCCCTGGCCCGGGCCGCCCGGTGGAACCGGATACCGGATTATCTGGCGCGCGCAGGCGAAACCATCAGCGTCACCGTGCAGATCGAGTCCACGGCGGCGGTCGACGCCGTCGAGGACATCCTCGCCGTGGACGGGGTCGATGCGATCTTCCTCGGCCCGTCGGACCTCGCCGCGTCGATGGGGCACCTCGGGGAACAGGAACATCCGGATGTGCGCGCCGCCGTCGAGAAGTGCCTGCGCGCCGCCCGCGCCGCCGGCACGCCGGCAGGCGTCAACGCCTTCCGGCCGGAAACGGCGCGGGGCTACCTCGACGCCGGTGCCTCCTTTCTCCTCGTCGGGGCCGACGTCGCCCTCCTTGCCCGCGGGTCCGAGGCCCTGGCCGCCGAGTACACCGCGGGCGGCTCCACCGGCGGCACCCCCGCCGGCTACTGAGGCCAACGTTCCCCGTACCCGCGCGCCCCGGTGCTACATTGGCTCCACGCAGGGGGTCACTGGGGACTCCCGCACGGTCAGGGGGAACCGGTGGGGACAAGGGATGCTGCGCCCGGCGCCCAGGCAGGAGGACCGCCTTCGGGACTGGTCCGCACTGAACCGCTGGTCGGAATCCTTGTCCTGACGGTGGTGTCCGGCTGGGAGACCATCTGGACGCCGGCACCGGTGACGGCCGGCATCCTGGCCGCCATCTTCCTCGCGTTCGCGGCCCAGCTCCTCAACGCGACCCTCGACAACCTCCGCACCGCCAGGCCGGCGGGCTCCCGCCGGCCGCCGGTGGCTCTCGGCGCGGCGGCTCTCCTCCTGTCCGTACTGCTGATCCTGCTCAGCAGCTACTCCCTGATCGTGAGGGACAACCTCTTTTCCCTCACAGGTCTCGCCGTCGGCGTCCTGCTGTTCTGGGCCGGCAGGATCTCCCTTCACGCCCTGCGCCGGGCGGGAAGCCCGAAGAGGGCGCTGGTCGAACCAACTGAAGGCTCACGACTCACCTGACGGCGCCGCCCCCATGGAGAGGCCTCCGCCGGACTCATGCCGGGGCGGGACCGCCTGCCGAGTGCGCTCAGCCACCTGGAAGGCCGTGGCAACCAGGATCAGGAGAAGTCCCACCGTGAGTCCGGGGAGCTCAACCGCCGGGCCTGTCAGGGCGATCCCTTCAACGTCGCCATCCGCGAATGGCACGAGCAACCCAAGGGAGTCTGCGACGGTGGTGGTGGCCATCGCTTCGAGCATGCCGGGGATCACCGCGGCAAGGATCAGGAGAACCCCGCTGGCGGCCAGGGAGGACGAGACCACCTTCGCGAACGGGCGGAACCGAAGCAGGTGGCGGCTCAGCAGTGCGGCCGCGGCACAGACCGACACGGCGGCGGCACACCGGATTCCAGCCGCCACCGTCAGCATGACCAGCGCGCCGGTCGGAGGATCCTGCACCGTGCTGAAGGCGCTGTCGTACCCGCCGGCAACGACAAGCGGGGTCTCCTCAGCAAATTCCGGGAAGTGACCGTTGACCAGCGGCACCGACCCGGTGAAGTCGCCCTGCCACAGCGAGGCCACCTGCACACCGGTGCCGATCACCACGCCCGCAGCAACCGCCAGCCCGGCGCAGAACGCGCCCCAGAGGATGCCCCGTTCGATCCTTGAAAACTTCAGCACCGCTGATTCCCCCACCGTTTACTCCCGAGATCCACGCCCGGGCTTTTCCGGGGCGCTCCGAGAGTCTACGTTCCAGCGACGGCTTCCCGGGCACGACCGGCCGCCCGCCCGGGAGGCCGGTCGATTTCCCGGTCAGAGCGAGCCGGTGGTGAAGGTCCAGGTCGAGCTGAGAGACGGGTTGCCGGCAAGGTCCCGGATGCCGGTGGTGCCTCCGGTGAGCGTGACGGTGTACCGCGTGTTCGCCGCCAGGGTCACTCCGGGATTGAGGATCCACTGGTTGGTGGTGCCGTTCGGTGTGACGGTCGCCGAGACCGCTGCGCCGGTCGCCGTGTTCTTCAGCCGAACCGTGGTGGTCCCTGCACCCTGGACCGGCTCGCTGAAGGTGGCCGCGAGGTTCGCGCCGCGCGCGACCCCGACGGCGTTGATCGCCGGGATGCGGGCGGTCACGATAGGGGCGGGCCCGGTGGTGAAGACCCACGTCGAGGTCGCCAGCGGGTTGCCGGCGGCATCCCGGATGGCGGAGGTGCCACCGGTGAGCGTCGCCGTGTACTTCCGGTCAACGACCAGGTTCGACGCCGGATTCAGCACCGCCGTGCGGGTCGTGGCGTTGTAGGTCACCGCCGAGGGAACAACGGACCCTGCGGCGTCCTTCAGCACGAAGGTGCCGGCACCGACGCCCTGGACGGCCTCACCGAAGGTCACCGAAAGGTTGTTCACCACCGGAATGCTCAACGCGTTGAGGCCCGGGGTGCGCGCGGTGACGGCGGGGGCGACAGCGTCGGCGTACAGCAGCCGGTTGGGCGTGCCAGTGGTCGCGCCGGTGATGCGCCCGGAGGTTGCGCCGTTGATCAGCGACGCCGATACCTGCGCGGGGGTGAGCGCGGGGTTCCGTGAAAGCAAGAGCGCCGCGGCGCCGGCGGCATGCGGGGCTGCCATCGAGGTCCCGTTGAAGGTGGCGGTGCCCGTCGATGAGGTGTGCGAGGCGGAGGTGATGCCCACCCCCGGTGCATACAGGTCGACGCAGGCGCCGACATTGGAAAAGGACGCCTGCGCGTCTGCACGGTCGCTGGCGGCGATGGTCAGGGCGGCCGGAACCCTCGCCGGGGAGGAGCCGCAGGCGTCCGCCGCATCGTTCCCCGCGGCGGCGACAACGGTCACGCCGTCGTTAATGACTCCCTGCAGTGCCGCGTCAACGGTTGTGCTGATGCCTCCGCCGAGGCTGAGGTTGGCCACCGCTGCGGTGCCTGCCTGGTGATGGGTGACTATCCAGTCAAGCCCCGCCACCACTTGCGAGGTATAGCCAGACCCGGCACAGTCGAGCACCCGCACCGGAATGATGGTCGCGGCCTTGGCGACACCGTAGGTAGCCCCCGCGACAGTCCCGGCGACGTGCGTCCCGTGTCCGTTGCAGTCCCCGGTGCCCCGCCCGTCGGACACGGTGCTCCACCCGGGGGCGACGCGGGTGCCGAAGTCGGTATGCGAAGCCAGCACCCCCGTGTCGATCACATAGGCGCTCACCCCCGCGCCGGTGGCAGAAGCCGAGAACCTTCCGGACAGAGGAAGGACCCGCTGGTCGATGCGGTCGAGGCCCCACGGTGCGGAGTACTGGGTGGCGGAGATTCGAACCGGTGCGTCAGCCTCGACGGCGGCGATTCCGGCCTTCCGCTCGAGTGCGGCGGCCTGGCCCGGCGTCGCAGTCACGACGGCGGCCCGCACGGCGGCCGAGAAGGTGCGTCCGACGCCGATCCCGCGCGAGCGCAGCTCCCGCGCCTGCGCGGCGACATCGGAGCCGGGGGCGAACCGCACAAGATACCGGGACTGCGTGCCCTCCCGCTCGGTGCCGGCGGGACCGGCCGGGGCCGGGTCGGCCGGAGCGGCCGGAGCGGCAGGCGGCGGGGGTGCCGCCGGCAGTGCCTGGGCCGGCGCGGTCGATGACAGCAGGACCGGGACCACCAGGGCAGCGGTCAGCACGGGTCGGAGGGGGGAAGGGATACGCAAGGAGTCTCCAGGGGGTACCGGTAGGCAGGGCGGGCGGCGCAGGCGTTGGGGGTGCTGGTGTCCCGGCCCGCTGCCGGGCCGCACCTTGGGTGGGCACCGGTTGGTGTCGGTCGAGGCTGGTGTCGGTTGAGGCCGGTGTCGGTCGGGGAAGGACTCAGTCCGGAACCGGCGTGGCGACCGGGTTGCAGTGCCACCCCTGTTCCGGGCCATGCTCCGGTGGCTCTGCCGATGTCTCAATTTGCTACAGGTTGCTCATGTATCACACCTGACCCACATGAGGCTACGGAGCCGCAGACAGCCCTGTCTACTACTTTTTTCGACCCCGGATTCTGGCCGAGACGTCGGGCCGGCGGCCGCTCTCCCAGCGGCGGAACCTCCCGCACCCCACCTCAGGTGGGAGTGGCAGACTTGGGGAATGCTCACCTACTCCACGGACCGCCTGGCGCTGCGGAACTGGACGGAGGAGGACGCCGGCTTCGTCCTCGACCTCTACTCGCGCCCTGAGGTCCAGCGCTTCATCGGCCCGGTTCCACGCCTCATGGCGGACTCGGCGGAGGCGCGCGGGCGCCTCGACGCCTGGCGGCGCCGGGACGACGGGGTGCACGGGATCTGGGCGGTCGAGGTGGCGGACGACCGGCGGCTGGCCGGGGTGCTCCTGCTCAAGCCCATTCCCCTGTCCGCCGGGGTGCCGGGTCCGGGCAGCGAGACCGAAATCGGGTGGCACTTCCACCCGGACTTCTGGGGCCGGGGCTACGCAGCCGAGGCGGCGTCCACCATCCTGCAGCACGGCTTCGCGCAGGGTCTGCAGCGGGTCGTCGCGGTCACCCATCTCCAGAACCTCCGCTCGCAGCGGGTGTGCGGGAGGATCGGAATGCGGCACCTCGGGGTGTCCACGAGGTACTACGACACCGCCTGCGAACTCTTCGCTGCCTCCGCCTGACGGATAAGGACGGATAAGATTGAGGCTTTCATGCCAAAGCAGTCAATGGAAAAGGACCTCATGACAAACCTCGCCAATAGCGTTGAGCCGCTGGACATCCCGATCCCCGACGGGGCCGATGCCGAAGTGGTGGCCGCCGTGACCGGGCTCTACACGGACGGGATCATCGCCCGAAAGGGCGCCTTCTCCCGCGAGTGGGCGCAGCGGATGGCCGAAGACATCGACGTCGCCTTCAAGGAGGCCCTCTCCCGGCCCGGCGGCGCCGTTGGCCGAGGACCGAACCGCCACTACGTGGAGATCCACCCTGAGCAGATGCGGGGCTGGCTCGAGCTTGTCGACCACCCGTGGGTGCAGATGGTCTGCGAGTCCGTGCTCGGCCCGGATTACCAGTTCGTCGAGCTCGGCTTCGACATCCCCGGCGCCGGCGCCGTCAACCAGCCGTGGCACCGGGACTTCCCGATGCCGGAGGAAACCCGGGTGGGCGGGCGCCTGACCTCGCTGGCCTTCAACCTTACGGCCGTTGACACCGAGGAGGACATGGGGCCCTTCGAGGTGGCCCCCACCACCCAGTGGGATCTTCCGGAGGGGTTCGACCACGAAATGTTCCCCCCGAAGTCGGCCTACGGCCGCTACGAAGCGCTGGCGCAGCGGAAGTACCCGAAAATGGGTGACATCTCCGCCCGCTCGGCGCTGACCATCCACCGGGGTACCCAGAACTTCTCACAGAAGTCACGGCCGGTCCTGGTGCTCGGGGTGGACGCCCCCGGCGCGGGCAACGCAGAGCACCACGACATGGCGGTCACCCGGACGTTCTACGACTCGCTCCCCGAGCGTGTCCGGAACCACCTGAGCTGCCCGATCGTGGACGAGCTGACGCCGATCACCCAGAAGCACTCGATCGAGGGCCTCATGATGGGCGATGCCTAGGCGCCGGCACGCCTGAGCCTCAACCGGCGGCGTGCCGCCCAGTTCGTCGGACACAAGCCCGGCGGGACCGCAAAGCCGCGGATCCCGCCGGGCAGCAGAAGGAGGGGTTCCTGGTGGGAACGGGACGGGAACGGGTGGAAGCCGACGCGGCCGCGCGGGGTATCTCCGTGGAATTCGTGGAGCGCACGCACGCAACCGAGCTCGGGCTCGACCGGGCAGACTTCGTGAAATCGATGCTGGTGAAGCGCCATAACGGCACCTTCCTCTTCGCGCTGGTACCCCTGGACCGGCAAATCGCCTGGCCGAAGCTTCGGGCGGTGGTGGGCGTCAACAAGCTCCTGCTCCCCGACGCCTCGGTGGCCCTTGCCGTCACCGGGTACGAACGCGGCACCATCACCCCGCTCGGCAGCGCGATGGCCTGGCCGGTGTTCGCCGACGAACGGATCGCCGGCCGGCGGATCGGCATGGGCAGCGGGGAACACGGCGTCGGTGCCGTGGTGGACGCCGATCAGCTCATCGCGGGCCTGCAGGCCACGGTCGCCGACATCTCCGCCTGAGGCGCAGCGCCTGCGGGCGCAGGACCTGCCCCGGCTACAGCAGGTCCAGGGCGTCGCAGCGGATGGACACCGGCTCGGTGGTGCGCCGGGCCGAGAGCACCGCGCGGCGGGTGCGCAGCGCCCCGACCGCCGCGGCGGCACCGCGGTAGCTGAAGAACAGCAGCAGCCGGCTCGCCCCGTCGCCGGCGAGGTGGCCCGGATCCCGTTCGGCGGCACGCCACGGCGGCGGCGGTGCCGGAACCGGCCCGACGGTGCGCAGGAACAGGTCCGGGTCTATTCCCTCCATAAAAGCCGCCAGTGCCTCACGGCTTCCCGTCAGCGCCGCATACCGGACCGCCGGAGGAAGGCCCAGTTCGTGGCGCAGCGCCGCCTCGCGGGCCGCCGCCCCCATCGGATCCCAGCGCACGAGGTGCCCGGCGGTCGTGTCGTCGTCGGCCGAAACGATCACCAGGCCGCCCTCGCCGGCTGGACGGGCCAGCACGGCCGCCGAGAACCAGCGCCGGAGGGTGTCTTCCCCGGCCCGCATCGATTCCCTGCTGAGCATGGCCGTACCGTCGAGCAGGATGACCGCGGCGTAACCGCCTTCGGCCACCGGCTCGGCCCCGGGGGTGGCGATGACCACCGCCGGGGTGTCCGGCACGGTGTCGACGATATGCTCGCCGGCCGAAGAGACGACGGCGGTTCCGGGGAAGGCCCGGCCCAGCTCCTCGGCGGTGCGGGTTGCGCCGACCACGGTGGCCCGGATCGCGGTGCCCCCGCAGGTGGGGCAGTGCCAGTTCGGGTCGGGGCGCCCGCACCACCGGCAGCCCAGGATGCCTCCGCGGCTCTGCTGGGCCAGCGGGCCGGTGCAGTGCCGGCAGCGGGCCGGCTGACGGCAGGTGGCGCAGGCGGTCGCCGGGGAGAACCCGGTGCGGGCCACCTGGAGCAGCACCGGGCCCCGGGTGAGCCCGTCCTGGGCCGCGCGCCAGGCGGCCGAGGGGATCCGTGCCTGCGCGGCGAGGGGGTCGCGTTCGAGCTGGAAGGCGTCGGTGGCGTGCTGGACGCGCGGGACCCGGCGGCGGATCTCGGAGCGCTCGGCGTGGATGGACCGCGCCCACCCCGTCTCGACGAGCCGGTGCGCCTCGGTGCTGCGCGAGACCGAGGCGATCAGCGCCGCCGTACCCTCCTGTTCGGCGCGCAGCAGCAGCACCTCGCGGGCGTGCTGGTAGGGCGCCCGCTGCTCGAAGTGAAGGTCGTCGCCGTCATCCCACAGCACCACCAGGCCCAGGTCCCGCACCGGCGCGTAGGCGGCCGACCGGGTGCCGACGGCCACCCGGGCCTGCCCGTGCAGCAGGCGCAGGAAACTGCGGTAGCGCGGTGTCGGGCCGTCCTCCGCAGTCATCCGGGCCACCGCCTCATCACCCAGCCGGCGCACCAGCGCCGCCTCCACGCGGGCAAGGTCGCGCTGGTCGGGAACGACGACGACGGCGCCCCGGCCGCTGGTGACCACCGCGGCCACCGCGTCGGCGATCTCCTCCGGCCAGGACTGCGGTCCGTACCCGCCGACCGTCGTGAGCACCGCACGCGGGGATTCCCCCGCCGCAAGGTGAAGCAGGAACGCCTCCCCGTGCACGTACCGGCTGTAGCTGCCCGAACCGGCGGAACGGGCGGGAACCACAGCGGGCAGCTGCACCGGTCCCGCGGCCGGAGCGGGCCCGCCGTCAAACTCCTTCTCCACGCGCGCCGCCCGCGGAGGCACGGCCGCACGCAGGACGTCGCTGACGCTCCCGGCGAACCGCGCGGCCACCGCACGGGCCAGCTCCAGGACTTCAGGGGTGAGGACCGGATGGGAGGAGACCACCTTCGCCAGGGGAAGCAGCGTGGCCTTGGCCTCCGAGGACGGGATGCGGCCGGCGATGTACCCGGTGTGTTCCCGCCCGGCGAAGCGGACCTTCACCCGGGCGCCGGGCACCGCCTCGCCGTCGAGTTCCTCCGGCACGTAGTAGTCGAAGACCCGGTCGAGGTGCGGCAGCGGGGACTCAAGAATCACCTGCGCCACCGGGTTGGTCTTCGCCGCGCCGGGGCTGCCCGAGGGCAGGCGCGGCGCGCCGAAGCCATGGAGCAGTGACAGCTGCCCGCCGTCGGCGCCCGTGCTGGTGGTCATAGGGAAATTATGCCGCCGATCAGGCGTTGAAGTAGCTCCGCAGCTTGTCGACGCGGTCGGTCAGCTCCCAGTTGAAGCCTTCGTCCTCGCGGCCGAAGTGCCCGTGGGCCGCGGTCTTCTGGTAGATGGGCCGCTTGAGGTCGAGGGCGTTGATGATGCCGAGCGGGCGCAGGTCGAAGATCTCCCGGATCGCCCTGCCGATCGCCAGGGGGTCGACCGTCTCGGTGCCGAAAGTCTCGACGTAGATCCCGACCGGATGAGCCATGCCGATGGCGTAGGCGACCTGGATCTCAGCCCGGCGGGCCAGTCCTGCGGCCACGACGTTCTTGGCGACCCAGCGCATCGCGTAGGCCGCGGAACGGTCGACCTTCGAGGGGTCCTTGCCGCTGAAGGCTCCCCCGCCGTGGCGGGCGCTTCCGCCGTAGGTGTCGACGATGATCTTCCGGCCGGTCAGGCCGGCGTCCCCGACCGGACCTCCGATGACGAACGCGCCGCCCGGGTTGAGGATGTGCCGCACGGAGGAGGCGTCCAGGTCGGAGGTTTCGAGGACAGGGTTGATGACGTGGGTGACGAGATCCGCACGCAGCTCATCCAGGGAGACCTCGGCGGCGTGCTGGGAGGAGATGACGACGGAGTCGACCGAGACCGGGGTGTCACCGTCGTACCCGATGGTGACCTGGGTCTTGCCGTCGGGCCGCAGGTAGGGAAGCGTGCCGTCCTTGCGCACTGCCGTGAGCTGCTCCGAGAGCCGGTGCGCCAGCCAGATCGGCGCGGGCATGAGCACTGGGGTTTCGTCGCTGGCGTAGCCGAACATGATGCCCTGGTCGCCGGCGCCCTGCGCGTCATAGGGGTCGAAGCCTTTTCCTTCGCGCACCTCGAGGGAGTGGAAGACGCCTGAGGCGATCTCCGGGGACTGCTGGCCGATGGACACCGAGACGCCGCACCGGGCGCCGTCGAACCCGTTGGCCGAGGAGTCGTAGCCGATCCCGAGGATGGTATTGCGCACGATCTCGGGGATCTCGACATACGCCTCGGTGGTGACCTCGCCGGCGACGTGGACCAGTCCCGTGGTGACCAGTGTCTCAACGGCCACCCGGGCGTCGGGGTCCTCCTCGAGCATGGCGTCGAGGATGGCGTCGCTGATCTGGTCGCAGATCTTGTCGGGGTGGCCCTCGGTGACCGATTCGGAGGTGAAAAGCCGCAGCGCGGCAGGATTGGGGCTGGCAGGATTCACGTGCTCACTCTACTTGGTTCGGGTTCGTAAGGTGCGGGCGGCGTAACAGGGAACCGCGCGGGTCAGGCGTCCAGCGCCGCCGCGGCGCGGGCGAGGACCGCCTCGGCGACCTCGCGTTTGCTGCCCTGGACCGGCACCGGTTCGCTGCCGTCCGCCGCCAGGATGAGCGCGGCGCTGGTGTCGGAGCCGAAGACAAGGTCCCGGCCCACGACGTTGAGGACCAGCAGGTCGCAGCCCTTGCGTTTGAGTTTCAGCTGGGCGTGCGTGAGCGGGTCGGTGTCCGAGTCGCCGGTCTCGGCGGCGAATCCCACGATCACCGCGGGGCCTCCCAAGTCGGCGCGCTGCAGCACGCTCTCGGCGAGGATGTCGGGGTTGCGCACCAGCTGGAGAACGGGCTCGGCGGTATCGTCGGTCTTCTTGATCTTGGACTCCGCCACCTCCGCCGGGCGGAAGTCGGCCACGGCGGCCGCCATGATGAGCACGTCGGAGTCCGCAAGGGAGGCCAGCACGGCGCTGCGCAGCTCAAGGGCCGTCTCGACGCGGGTCAGGCGCACCCCGGGCGGGGCCGGCACCTCGACGGCCGCGGCGATGAGGTTGACCGCCGCGCCGGCGGCCAGTGCGGCCTCGGCCAGGGCCATCCCCTGCTTGCCGGAGGACCGGTTGCCGAGGAAGCGGACCGGGTCGAGCGGCTCGCGGGTTCCGCCCGCGGTGATCGTGACGGTGCGTCCGGCCAGCGGTCCGGCGGCGGGGCCGGAGCGGCTGCGGTGGAAGGCGAGGGCGGCGGCGAAGATGTCGGCCGGCTCCGGAAGCCGCCCGGGCCCGGAGTCGGACCCGGTCAGGCGCCCGGTGGCCGGCTCCATCACGTGGACCCCACGGGAGCGCAGGAGGGCGACGTTCGCGGTGGTCGCGGGATGCCGCCACATCTCGGTGTGCATCGCCGGGGCCATAAACACCGGCCCGGAGGCCATCAGCAGCGTGCCCGTGAGCAGGTCGTTGGCCAGCCCGGCGGCGGCGCGCGCGAGGATGTCCGCGGTGGCCGGGGCGACCACGATCAGGTCGGCCTCGTGCCCGAGCCGGACGTGGTTCACCTTTTCCACGTCGTCGAAGACGCTGTTGCTCACCGTGCGGCCGGAGAGGGCCTCCCAGGTCGCGGCGCCGACGAACTTCGTGGCGTTGTCCGTCGGGATGACTGTGACTTCGTGGCCTGCCTCGGTAAAGAGGCGGAGGAGGGATGCGGCCTTGTACGCCGCGATCCCTCCTCCAACGCCGAGGACTACCCTCACGTTCGGATCCTGCCCGTCGGGGCCGTTACTCGGCCTGCTCCATGGGGGCGGCGACGAGCATTCCCTCGTCGATCTCGCGCAGGGCGATGGACAGCGGCTTCTCGTTCAGCCGGGTGTCGACCAGGGGGCCGACGTACTCGAAGAGGCCCTCGTGGAGCTGCGAGTAGTAGGCGTTGATCTGGCGGGCGCGCTTGGCACCGTAGATGACCAGCGCGTACTTCGAGTCCGATGCCTCAAGGAGCGAATCGATCGGCGGGTTGATGATGCCTTCGGGCTGTGTTGACACGGAATATCTCCAAAAATTAGCTGTTACTTGAGCTGTTACTTAGTCATGGCCTGCGCTTTAGCGCTGCAGGGGGCGCAGTCCCATCAGCGAAACAAGCTCGTCAGCCGCGTGTTCGACACTGTCATTGACCACGGTGTGGTCAAACTCCGGTTCGGCGGCAAGCTCCAGTTTAGCTGTTTCCAGCCGATGCTGCTGTTCCTCGGTGCTTTCGGTGCCGCGGCCGATCAGCCGGCGGACCAATTCCTCCCACGTGGGAGGGGCCAGGAACACGAAATTCGCCTCGGGCATCGTCTCCTTGACCTGCCGGGCACCCTGCAGGTCAATCTCCAGGAGCACGCACCGGCCCTCGTCCATGGCCTCCTGCACGGTGCTGCGCAGGGTCCCGTACCGGTTGCGTCCGTGCACCACGGCCCATTCGAGCAGCTGCCCGTCGGCGACGAGGGCGTCGAACTCCTCCGGGGAGACGAAGAAGTAGTGGACCCCGTGGACCTCGCCGGGGCGGGGGGGCCGGGTGGTGGCCGACACCGACAGCCACACGTCGGGATAGTTGTCCCGGATATAGGTGGAGACGGTCCCCTTGCCCACGGCCGTAGGCCCGGCCAGTACTGTCAGCCGCGGCTTCGACACGTAGTTCCTCACTTCCTGGCGGAGCCAGGGTTTGAATCGTTCAAATGGTCAATGAGCGCTTTGCGCTGGTGGATTCCCAGCCCGCGCACACGGCGCGTGGGGGCTATGCCGACCGCGCTCATGATGGCCGCCGCCCGTACGTCGCCCACCCCCGGGAGGGCCTTGAGCAGGTCCAGGACCTTCAGCCGCCCCACGGCCTCGTCATCGGCGCTGCTCTCGATGACTTCCGCTACTGAGACTTTACCTGCTTTGAGGCTCGACTTGATTTCCGCGCGGGCCGCCCGCGCGGCGGTGGCCTTCTTCCGGGCCTGAGTTCGTTCGACGTCCGTCAAAGGCTTCAGGCTCACAAGTGCTCCCCTGCAGTAGACGGCGGCCGGCGAAGTACCGGTCACCGCTGGTCTGGTGGATTGGGCTGGCTTTGAACCTATCGCCTCGCTCGGCCCAAAATCAATCCACTGCCGGGAGCGGATCAACTTCCCGGCGGGCGGAGCGCGCGGCCTCCCGCAGCCGTGCCGGATCCGGCCCCGCCGCGAGGACGGCCCTGCTCGAGGTCGGCAGCACCAGGGGGCGGGCGGCCCCGAAGCCCGCCTCAAGTTCGCGGGCGCCCGCACCCTGGGCCCCCACGCCGGGGGCGAGGATGGGCCCGTTCAGCGCACCGAGGTCAAGGCCGAGGGACTTCACCGCGGTCCCGACGGTCGCGCCGATGACCAGGCCGACGGATCCGGGGACTCCGGCCGCCGACGCCGCCCGGTTTTCCGCAGCGGCGGCCCGCACGATCCTCAACGCCACCGATTCCGTGCCGCCGGCGTGCTGCACCGAGGCCCCCTCGGGGTTGGAGGTGAGGGCGAGAACGAACACGCCCCGGCCGGTGGCTTCGGCCAGGTCGAGGGCCGGCCGCAGCGATTCGAAACCGAGGTACGGGTTGAGGGTGACGGCGTCCGCGGCGAGCGGCGCGCCCTCGGCTAGCCAGGCCTGGGCATAGGCGGTCATGGTTGAGCCGATGTCGCCCCGTTTGGCATCGGCGATCGTGAGCACGTCCGCCTCAGCCGCCCGGGCCAGCAGCGTCTCGAGCACGGCCAGGCCTTTGGAGCCGTGCCGCTCGTACAGGGCCACCTGCGGCTTCAGGGCCGCCGCCTCGGGCCCGAGGACCTCCAGCGCCGTCAGCGAGAACCGCTCAAGGCCCGCCGGGCTGTCCGGCAGGTCCCAGGCCGCCAGCAGGGCCGGGTGCGGGTCGATCCCGATGCACAGGCCGCCGCGGCGCCGCCGCGCGGCCGCGAGGCGCACCCCGAAGGGTTCGCGGGACGCGCCGCCAGGGCGGGCGGTGTCGTGTCCGGGGGCGCTAGGAGGCATGCTGGGCCTCCGTGGAGGCGCGCAGGTTCGCCGCGTGTTCCTGAAGGCTCGTCACCGACCATTCGAAGGAGCGCATGGCCTCGATCGCCTGCACGGCGGCCCCGACCTCGGGGATGGTGGTGACGACGGGGAGCCCGTAGGAGGTCGCCGCCGCCCGGATCTCGTACCCGTCGCCGCGGGCCTGCCCGCCGGAGGGGGTGTTGATGATCATGTCGATGCCGCCGCTGGTGATCAGGTCGACGACGGTGCCCGTGCCGTCGGCCCCGGCGCCCTCGGCGACCTTCCGCACCGTGGTGGCGCTGATGCCGTTGCGCCGGAGCACATCGGCGGTGCCGCCGGTCGAGACGATCTGGAAGCCCAGGTCGACGAGGCGCTTGACCGGCAGGATGATTGAGCGCTTGTCCCGGTTGGCCACGGAGACGAACACCTTGCCCGAGATCGGCAGGGCCGCGTTCGCCGCGGCCTGGCTCTTGGCGAAGGCCGTGTCGAAGTACCGGTCGATGCCCATGACCTCACCCGTGGAGCGCATTTCCGGGCCGAGCAGCGAGTCCACGACCACCCCTTCGGGAGTCCGGAACCGGCTGAAGGGCAGCACGGCTTCCTTCACCGACACCGGGGCGTCGAAGGGCAGGGACCCGCCGTCACCCTGCTGCGGCAGCAGGCGGTGTTCGGTGCGCAGGTCGGCGATGCTGACCCCGACCCCGATCAGGGCGGCCGCCTTGGCGAGCTGCACGCCGGTGGCCTTGGAGACGAACGGCACGGTGCGGGAGGCACGCGGGTTCGCCTCCAGGACGTAGAGGATGTCGGAGGCCAGGGCGAACTGGATGTTGATCAGCCCGCGCACCCCCACCCCCTCGGCGATCGCCAGCGTCGCCGTCCGGACCCGCTCCAGGACATCGGCGCCGAGGGTGATCGGCGGCAGCACGCAGGCGGAGTCCCCGGAGTGGATGCCGGCCTCCTCGATGTGCTCCATGATCCCGCCCAGGTACATTTCGGTGCCGTCGTAGAGGGCGTCGACGTCGATCTCGATGGCGTCTTCAAGGAACCGGTCGATCAGCACCGGATGGTCGGCGGTGATCTCCGTGGCGTTGGCGATGTAGCGGGAGAGGTTCGGCTCGTCGTACACGATCTCCATGCCGCGCCCGCCCAGCACATAGGAGGGGCGCACCAGCACGGGGTAGCCGATCTCGTCAGCGATCTTCTTGGAGTCCTCGAAGGAGACGGCGGTGCCGTTCTTCGGGGCGATCAGCCCGCCGGCGGCGAGCACCCGGCTGAAGGCCCCGCGGTGCTCGGCCAGGTCGATCGCCTCCGGCGAGGTCCCCAGGATGGGGATGCCGGCGTCGGCCAGTTCCTGCGCCAGTTTCAGCGGCGTCTGCCCGCCCAGCTGGACGAAGACCCCCATCACTCCCCCGGTCCGCTGCTCCGCGGCGATCACCTCGAGGACGTCCTCGAGCGTGAGCGGCTCGAAGTAGAGGCGGGTGGAGATGTCATAGTCGGTCGAGACCGTCTCGGGGTTGCAGTTGATCATCACCGTCTCGTACCCGGCCTGCCGCAGCGCCATGGAGGCGTGCACGCAGGAGTAGTCGAACTCGATGCCCTGCCCGATCCGGTTCGGCCCGGACCCGAGGATGATCACCGACGGCTGGGCGTGGTCGGCCACCTCGTCCTCCTCGTCGTAGGAGGAGTAGTGGTACGGGGTATAGGCGGCGAACTCCGCGGCACAGGTGTCGACGGTCTTGAAGACCGGGCGCACGCCCAGCGCGTGCCGGACCCCGCGCACCACGGCGTCGGGGATGGAGCGCAGGGCGCCGATCTGTTCGTCGGAGAAGCCGTGGCGCTTGGCGAGGCGGAGGATGTCCTCGCTGAGGTTCCCGGCCGTGCGCACCTGCTCGGCGGTCTCGTTGAGCAGGACCAGCTGGTCAAGGAACCACGGGTCGATGCCGGTGGCCTCGTGCAGGTCTTCGACGCTCGCCCCGCCCAGCAGCGCGCGCTGGACCTGGGAGAGCCGTTCCGTCGTCGGGCGCTTCGCCGCCTCGATGAGGCCGGGGACCTCCTCGGCGGGCACGGGGGCGAAGGACAGCTGGGAGCCCTTCTGCTCAAGGGAGCGCAGGGCCTTCTGCAGCGCCTCGGTGAAGTTGCGGCCCATCGCCATCGCCTCGCCGACCGACTTCATGGTGGTCGTCAGCGTCGTATCGGCGGCGGGGAACTTCTCGAAGGCGAAGCGCGGTACCTTCACCACCACGTAGTCGAGGGTCGGCTCGAAGGAGGCCGGCGTCTTCTGCGTGATGTCGTTCGGGATCTCATCGAGGGTGTAGCCGAGGGAGAGCTTGGTGGCGATCTTCGCGATCGCGAAGCCGGTGGCCTTGGAGGCCAGCGCGGAGGAGCGCGAGACCCGGGGGTTCATCTCGATCACGACGACGCGGCCGGTCGAGGGTTCGATGGCGAACTGGATGTTGCACCCGCCGGTGTCAACGCCCACCTCCCGGATGACGGCGATCGAGATGTCGCGCAGCCGCTGGTACTCGCGGTCGGTCAGCGTGAGAGCGGGGGCGACGGTGATGGAGTCGCCGGTGTGGACCCCGACCGGGTCGAAGTTCTCGATGGAGCAGACCACAACGACGTTGTCGTTCTTGTCCCGCATCATCTCCAGCTCGTACTCCTTCCAACCCAGGATGCTCTCCTCGAGCAGGACCTCGCTGGTGGGGCTGTACTGGAGGCCCTGCCCGACGATCCGGCGCAGGTCGGCCTCGGTATAGGCCAGACCGGAGCCGAGTCCGCCCATGGTGAAGGAGGGCCGCACCACCATGGGGTAGCCGAGGTCGCCGGCCGCGGCCAGTGCCTCATCCAAGGTGTGGACGATCACCGAGCGCGCGGATTCGGCGCCGCAGCGTTCGACGACGCCCTTGAACTTCTCCCGGTCCTCGCCGAGTTCGATGGCGGCGATGTTCGCGCCGATGAGTTCGACATTGAATTTCTCGAGGATGCCGTTCTTGTCCAGGGCGATGGCGGTGTTCAGCGCGGTCTGCCCGCCGAGGGTGGGCAGGAGCGCGTCGGGGCGTTCCTTCTCGATGATCTTGGCGACCACCTCGGGGGTGATGGGTTCGACGTAGGTGGCGTCGGCGAACTCAGGGTCGGTCATGATGGTCGCCGGGTTGGAGTTGACGAGGATGACCCTCAGGCCCTCCTCCTTGAGCACGCGGAGGGCCTGCGTGCCGGAGTAGTCGAATTCGGCGGCCTGCCCGATCACGATGGGGCCGGACCCGATGACCAGGACGCTCTTGAGGTCGGTTCTGCGGGGCATCAGTTCTCTTCCTGGGGGGTGCTCTGGGCGGTGCTCAAGGGGGTGCTCGAGGGGGAGCTGGAGTGAGGGCCCTGCTTCGGGTCCGCTGCGGTTGCCGCCATCAGGTCGATGAAGCGGTCGAAGAGGTACGCCGAGTCGTGGGGACCCGCCGCGGCTTCGGGGTGGTACTGGACGGAGAAGGCGGGCACGTCGAGGCAGGCGAGGCCCTCGACGACTGAGTCGTTGAGGCTGATATGGCTCACCTCGACGCGGCCAAAGCCGCCGTGGGGCGCCTCGACCGGGCCGTCGAGGGGCGCATCGACGGCGAACCCATGGTTCTGGGAGGTGATTTCGACCCTGCCGGTCCGCCGGTCAAGCACGGGCTGATTGATCCCGCGGTGACCGTACTGGAGCTTGTAGGTGCCGAACCCGAGGGCCCGGCCCAGGATCTGGTTGCCGAAGCAGATGCCGAAGAACGGGATGCGCTCGGCGAGCACGCGGCGCAGCAGGGCGACCTGGACGTCGGCCGTCGCGGGGTCTCCGGGTCCGTTGGACATGAACACGCCGTCGGGGCCGGCCGCCGTGAGCTCCTCGAAGGAGGTGTCCGCGGGGAAGACGACGGTGCGCACGCCGCGCTTGGCGAAGTGCTTCGGCGTCATCGTCTTGATGCCCAGGTCGAGGGCGGCAACGGTGAACCGCGGCTCGCCCTCCCAGCCATTGTCGGCCGGCTCGACGGTGTAGGCGGCCTCGGCACTCACCTCCTCCGCGAGGCGCGCTCCGGCCATGGACTGCTGCGCCTGGACCTGCTCAAGCAGCTGCGCCGCGGGCAGCGAGGCGGCGGCGCCGGAGAAAATACCGGCCTTCATCGCGCCGCGCTCCCGCAGGTGGCGGGTGACGGCGCGGGTGTCAACACCCTCGATGCCGACGACGCCCTGGTCGCGGAGCTGGGCGTCGAGGCTCAGTTCGGAGCGCCAGTTGGACGGGCGGCGGGCCGCGTCGCGCACGATGTAGCCGGCGACCCAGATACGCCGTGACTCGGCGTCGTCGGCGTTCACCCCGGTGTTGCCGATGTGGGGTGCCGTCTGCACCACGAGCTGGCGGGCGTAGGAGGGGTCGGTGATGGTTTCCTGGTAGCCGGTCATGCCGGTGGCGAACACCGCCTCACCGAGGGCCGTGCCCTCGGCGCCGTAGCTGCGGCCGCGGAAGGACCTGCCGTCCTCAAGGACGAGCACCGCCGCTGCCGGGGACGTGGGGGGTTGGTTCACTTGAAGTTCCTGCCTTCGGGGTCAGTCGGGGAATCGTTCGGGGTGGCTGGGGTGAGGGCGGCGACCGCCGCGAGGAGCTGGGCCTTGTCGGTGGCGTGGCGGGTGCGGAACCCGGTGTCGACGCCTTCGCCGTTGAGCCGCCAGGAGAGCACGACCAGGCCGTTCTTTTCGACGAATTTGCCGGTCATGCCCGATTCGAGGCGGACCCCGGTGAGGTCGCTGCGCGGCACGTACACGTCCGGGGCGCCGCGGCGGGCCAGCAGGACCCCGTTGGGGTGAACCGTGACGACCGCCTCGGAGCGCACCCCCAGGCCGTGGACGGCGAGGCGGTCGAGCCAGTCCCCCGCCGTCGTCGTGGCCACGTACTGGCCCTCGGTCCGGTACAGCTCCGGGCCGGGATCGGCCGGCACGGCAGGCGGGGCGGGCACCGCGGCCTGCCGGCGCAGGCGGTTGCGCCAACCCACGGCCATCAGGGCGAAGACGGCACCGACGATCAGGAGGGTGAGGCTGAGCGGGCCTAGCCAGTCCACGCGGTTTCCTTTGCAGCAGGGGTAAGCGGCGTATTGAGGGCGCCGTCGAGGACGGTGGGGTGGCCGCGGTAGAACGTGGCCGAGACCCGGCCGGGGAGCTGGAGCCCGGCGAAGGGACTGTTGCGCCCCATGGTCGCCATCCGATGCGGATCGACCGTCCACCGCGCCGCCGGGTCAACCAGGATGAGATTGGCCGGTTCGCCCTCGGCCAGCGGCCTGCCCTGGTGGGCCAGCCGCCCGATCTCCGCGGGCCGGGTGGAGGTGACGCGGGCGAAGCCCTCCCAGTCCAACAGTCCGGTCTCCACCATGGCGTGCTGCACCACGGACAGGGCGGTCTCCAGGCCGGTCATGCCCATGGCCGCCTGCGCCCACTCGCATTCCTTGTGTTCGCTGGGGTGCGGGGCGTGGTCGGTTCCGACGGCGTCGATGGTGCCGTCGGCGAGGGCCTCACGCAGGGCCTGCACGTCGTCGGCGGTGCGCAGGGGCGGGTTCACCTTATAGACGGGGTTGTAGCTGCGCACGAGATCGTCGGTGAGCAGCAGGTGGTGCGGGGTGACTTCGGCGGTGACGCTGATGCCGCGGGCCTTGGCCCAGCGCAGGATCTCGACGGACCCGGCGGTGGAGACGTGGCAGACGTGCAGCCGGGAGTTCACGTGCTGGGCCAGGAGCACGTCGCGCGCGATGATGCTCTCCTCGGCGACCGCCGGCCAGCCGGTCAGGCCCAGGACGGCGGAGACCTCCCCCTCGTTCATCTGCGCCCCCTCGGTGAGCCGGGGCTCCTGGGCGTGCTGGGCGATCACTCCGTCGAAGGCCTTCACGTACTCGAGCGCACGGCGCATCAGGACGGGGTCGGAGACGCAGATGCCGTCGTCGGAGAAGACGCGCACCCGAGCGCGGGATTCGGCCATGGCGCCGAGTTCGGCCATCCGCTCCCCCGCCAGCCCGACGGTGACGGCGCCGACCGGGCGGACCTCGACCCAGCCCGCGCGCTCGCCGAGGCTGTACACCTGTTCGACGACGCCGGCGGTGTCGGCCACCGGCGAACTGTTGGCCATGGCGTGCACCGCGGTGAACCCGCCCAGTGCGGCGGCACGCGATCCGGTCTCGACCGTTTCGGCGTCCTCCCGGCCGGGCTCGCGCAGGTGGGTGTGGAGGTCCACCATGCCGGGCAGGGCGATCAGCCCATCGGCGTCGATCACCCGGGTTCCGGGGTCCGGGGCGGCGCCGGGGCCGACCCGCGCGATGAGTCCGTCCCGGATCAGCAGGTCCTGGCGGGGTCCGCCCAGCGGGGAGGCGCCCCGGATCAGGTACCCGTTTCCAGGTGTCGGTTCTGCACCGGTCATACTGCGGGCTCCTTCGTGGGGGAAAGTGCGGGGTTCTCGCGGACGGTCGGCGCGGCCGGGTGGTCATGGGTGCCGCCGGCAAGCAGCAGGTACAGTGCGGCCATGCGCACCGAGACGCCGTTGCGCACCTGGGCCAGCACGGTGGAGCGGACCGAGTCCGCCGCGGCGGCCGAGATTTCCAGGCCGCGGTTCATGGGTCCGGGATGCATGATGACCGTGTCGCCGAGGCCAAGGGTGTCGAGCGCCGCGAGGCGGGCGTCGTCAAACCCCCAGCGCCGGGAGTACTCCCGGGTGGAGGGGAAGAAGGCTGCGTTCATCCGTTCGGCCTGCAGCCGGAGCATCATGACGGCGTCGGGGCGGTCGGCGAGCGCCTCGTCCAGGTTGTACCGGACGGTGCAGGGCCAGGTGTCGACCCCCACGGGGAGCAGGGTGGGCGGGCCCACCAGGGTCACCTCCGCACCGAGGGTCTTCAGGAGCCACACATTCGAGCGGGCAACACGGGAGTGGAGGATGTCCCCCACAATCAGGACCCGCATGCCGGTGAGGTCGCTGCCGGGAGAGCCGGTGCCGGCCACCTTCGCCCAGTGGCGGCGGAGCGTGAAGGCGTCGAGCAGCGCCTGGGTGGGGTGCTCGTGGGTCCCGTCGCCGGCGTTGAGGACCGCCGCGTCGATCCAGCCCGACGCGGCCAGGCGGGCGGGCGCGCCGGAGGCGGGGTGGCGGATGACGACGGCGTCGGCGCTCATCGCCTCGAGCGTCTGGGCGGTGTCCTTGAGTGATTCGCCCTTGGAGACCGAGGAGCCCTTGGCGGCGAAGTTGATGACGTCCGCGGAGAGCCGCTTGGCGGCGGCCTCGAAGGAGATCCGGGTCCTCGTCGAGTCCTCGTAGAACAGGTTCACCACGGTGCGCCCGCGCAGGGCGGGCAGCTTCTTGATTTCGCGCTCGCCCACGGCCGCCATCTCCTCGGCGGTGTCGAGCAGGCGCAGCGCGTCGTGCAGGGCGAGGTCATGGGTGGAGAGGAGGTGCTTCATGCGCCGCCCTCGATGACCACTTCGTTCACCGGGCGTCCGCCGGCGGTGTCGATCTCCTCGAGGTGCACCCGGACCCGCTCAGCCGAGGAGGTCGGGAGGTTCTTGCCCACATGGTCGGCGCGGATCGGAAGCTCCCGGTGCCCGCGGTCAACCAGGACGGCGAGCCGCACGATGCGGGGCCGGCCCAGGTCGGCCAGCGCGTCAAGGGCGGCCCGGATGGTCCGCCCGGAGTACAGGACGTCATCGACGAGGACCACGACTTTCTCGTCAATCCCGGTCGGCGGGAGCTGGGTGGCCCGCGGCGGCCGGGTGGGATTGCGCTGGAGGTCGTCCCGGTACAGAGTGACGTCGAGCTGGCCGGTGATGGCCCGGGGGTCAACTGAGGGATCGACGGCGCCGATGCGGCGGGCGAGGCGCTGGGCGAGCGGGTAGCCCCTGCGGGGAATACCGAGGAGCACAAGATCGGAGGCGCCCTTGTTGGCTTCGAGGATCTCGTGGGCGATGCGGGTGAGCGCGCGGTCTATATCGGCTTCGGCGAGAACAACGCGCGGTGCGGCTCCGGCATGCGGTGCGGGCACGGTCATATCACGCTTCCTCCTTCCCCGCCTCACAGGACGGCATTTAAAGGTTGGCTGCGTTCTCAAAAGTATCACAGGACTCACGGCGAATAGTCTGGGCGTATGTCGCTTTACGATCCGTCCGGCTCGGCCCGCCCCGGCCCCCAGGGGCTTTCCTGGTGGGAGGCCTCCACCCAGCACCCGGCACCGCCGGCGCCCCAGTGGAACCAACCTGCTCCCCCGCCTCCGGTGTGGAACCGGCCCGTGAGGCGCGGATCCGGCGCCCTCAACGTCGTGCTGCTGTTCGTCACCGCGCTGGTGCTCGCGGCGCTCGCCTGGTTCCTGTCGCAGTCCCTTGGCACGACGGCGCTGGTGCTGTGCGCGGTGCTGGCACTGGTGCCGCTGGCCATCTGCGCCCTCGGCATCGGCTGGATCGACCGCTGGGATCCGGAGCCCCGCGGGGCGCTGCTGTTCGCCTTCCTGTGGGGTGCGGGGATCTCGGTGGTCGTTACGCTGCTGCTGGGCAACTACGTCCTTGGCCTGCTCAGCGTGGCGCTGAACTCAACCCCGACCGACATCATCGGCCCGGTGCTGCAGGCCCCGGTCGTCGAGGAATTCGCCAAGGGACTCGGGGTGCTGATCCTTGTCTACTCCCGGCGCAGCCACTTCGATGGGCCGGTGGACGGCATCGTCTATGCCGGCACCATCGCCGCGGGTTTCGCCTTCACCGAGAACATCCTCTACTTCAGTTCGGCCATCCTCGAGTCGGGATCCCTGGGTGCGGTCGTCGGCGTGTTTGTGCTGCGCGGGCTGTTCTCGCCGTTTGCCCACGTGATGTTCACCGCCGCCCTGGGCTTCGTGGTGGGGCGGGCGGTCAGCCGGGGCGGCGGCCCGGCCCGGGTGCTGCCGGCCTTCCTCTTTGGCCTGGTTCCCGCCATTGCCGGGCACATGCTCTGGAACGGCGGGACGGTGCTGCTGTTCGACGATTTCTTCTCCTTCTACCTGCTCGTCCAGGTCCCGCTGTTCTGCGTGGCGATCGTCGCGGTGGTGCTGATCCGGCGGGCCGAGCGCCGGCTGACCGAATCCCGGCTCGGTGACTATGTCGACGCCGGCTGGTTCACCCCCCAGGAGGTGTCGATGCTCGCCACCGGCCCGGGGCGGACCCAGGCCCTCGCTTGGGCGGGGTCGTTCGGCGCCCGCAGCGAGATGAAGGCCTTCATCCGGGCTGCCACCCGGCTCGCCTTCACCCGTCAGCGGATGGTCAACGGCCGGCCACGGGCCGCGCATGCCGCCGAGGAACGCGCACTCCTGGATTCGGCGACCCACCACAGGTCGCGGCTCTTCTCGCTGGCCTCGGCACGCCCCTGAGCCCTGCCGGGCCCCGCCCGGGACAGGACCGGTCCTTTCGGCCCTAGTGCGCCCCGGTGCGGATGGTTAGCATGCTGAACATGCGTTCAGCCGACGCGTATCTTCGAGCTGACCGCCCGGAGGACCGGACGGCCAGGGCACGTCTCCGCGACGCCGCGGTCCGGCTGTACGGGCGCGACGGCTTTCGGGTGGGACTGCGCGCCATCGCCCGGGAGACCGGGGTGAGCCCGGCCCTCGTCCTTCACCACTTCGGCTCCAAGGACGGGCTCCGGGAAGCCTGCGACGGCTACGTCCTCGAGCAGATCCGCTCCTACAAGAGCCAGGCCACGGGAGGGCCGGCGGCGGTCGAGGGCCTGATGGGCCTGGCCACCGTCGAGGAGTCCGCGCACCTCCTGGCCTACGCCATCCGCTGCCTCCAGGAGGGCGGATCCGCCGCCGGGTCCTTCCTCGACCACTTCGCCGAGGAGGTGGAGGGGTGGCTCGCCGAAGGAGTGGCAGCGGGCACCATCCGCCCCTCCCGGGATGAGAAGGCCCGTGCCCGCTGCCTGGCCCTGCAGGGGTTCGGTTCGGTGCTGCTCGATCTCAGCGTGCACCCGCCGCAGGACCCCCACGATTTTTCATCGATCCTGCGCGGCTACCTCGAACGCCATGCCTCGCCGACCCTCGAACTCTTCTCCCAGGGGCTCACCACCGACCGCTCCATGCTCGACTCCTACCTGATGTACGTGCCGGACCCTCCACAGGAAGAATCCCCCCGCTGACCCCGGCCCTTCCACCAGGAGCATCCCGTGAGCCCCGTCATTGACGTGCACAAACTGAGCAAGAACTTCGGTGCCGTCCGGGCACTGGACGAATTGGACCTGCGGCTTGAGGCCGGCGAGGTGCACGGCTTCCTCGGCCCCAATGGAGCCGGCAAGTCAACCACCATCCGGGTCCTCCTCGGCGCAGCGAAGGCCGACTCCGGGACCGTTCGGCTTTTCGGGGAGGACCCCTGGGCCGAAGCTGTGCGGCTCCACCGCAGGCTTTCCTATGTTCCCGGGGATGTGAACCTGTGGCCGAAGATCACCGGCGGCGAGGCGATCGACCTCCTCGTGAGCCTGCGCGGCGGCGCCGACAACAGGCGCCGCAGCGAACTCCTCGAGCGCTTCGATCTCGACCCGAGCAGGAAGGCCCGGACGTACTCCAAGGGAAACCGGCAGAAGGTCGCACTCGTGGCAGCGCTTGCCAGCGACGTCGAACTTCTCGTGCTCGACGAGCCCACCTCCGGCCTCGATCCCCTGATGGAGCGGGTGTTCCAGGACTGCGTCCGGGAGGCCAAGGCAGCCGAACGCACCGTGCTGCTCTCAAGCCACCTCCTCGCCGAGGTGGAGACCCTCTGCGACCGGGTGACGATCATCCGGCAGGGGCGGACCGTTCAGTCCGGCGCGCTCAGTGAGCTGCGGCACCTGGCCCGAGCAGCGGTGTCCGTGGTGTGCGGGAAGGACCCGTCGGGTGTCGCCCTGCTGCCGGGCGTCCACGACATCCGCCGGGACGGCGAGCGCCTGCTTTTCAGCGTCGAGGACGGCGCCCTGCCCGCGGTGCTTGAGCATCTGCTGCCGTTGGACATCCGCAGCTTTACCTCGACGCCGCCCACCCTCGAGGAACTGTTTGTCCATCAGTACAGTCCGGACGCGCAGGGCGCACGCCCATGAGCACGGAGGCCCCTTCCCGGGGGCAGCAGGACGGGCTCCAGGGCGCCCGCGCCGCCGGCGCCCTCGCCGGAACGGGGCGGCTGTTCCGTTTTGCCCTGCTGCGGGACCGGCTCCGGATCCCGCTCTGGGCCCTGGCACTGGGCGGACTCGTCGGCTACTTCGGCGCGGTCCTTCCGCTGGCCTACCCGGACCAGGCCGCCCTGCAGACCCGAGCCGCGATCCTGAAGGACCCCTCCGGCGCGCTGCTTTCCGGTCCGGGGTACGGGCTGGAGAACTATACGCTGGGCGCCATGCTCGCCAACGAGGTGCTGGGCGTGCTGGCGGTCGCGGCGGCGCTGATGTCAATTTTCCTGGTGGTCCGGCACACCCGGGCCGAGGAGGAATCCGGGCGGGCCGAACTGGTGCGGGCGGGCGTCGTGGGGCGGTACGCCCCGCTCACGGCCGCGCTCGGTGCTTTGCTGGTGGCAAATGGCGCCGTCGCCGTCATCCTGGCCGCCGCGATGCTAGGCAACGGGCTTGCCGGTGCCGACTCGCTCGCCCTTGCCGCCGGGGTCGCGGCCGTCGGCCTTGTCTTCGGCGCAGGAGCCGCGGTGACCTCCCAGCTCAGCCAGTCGGCCCGCGGCGCCACCGGCCTGTCGGGAGGGGCCCTCGGACTTGCCTACCTCCTCCGCGGGATCGGCGACGCGCAGCGCGTCGGCGGAAGTGCGTTGTCCTGGCTCTCGCCGATCGGATGGAGCCAGCAGACCCGGGCCTTCGTCGACCTGCGCTGGTGGCCGCTGCTGCCCTCGGTGGTCCTCGCCGCGCTGCTCTGCCTGGCCGCGTACCTGCTGGCCTCCCGGCGCGACCTCGGGGCGGGCCTGCTCGCCGCCCGCCCGGGTCCCAGCCGCGCCTCGCGGGCCCTGGCCTCGCCCGCGGGGCTGGTGCTTCGGCTCGAGCGCGGCAGCATCCTCAGCTGGTGCCTCGGCCTCTTCGCCTTTGCCCTGCTCACCGGGTCGATGGGCCAGACCATCGTTGAGAGCTTCGAGGCCCGGCCCGAACTCGCCGTGGTGATCGGGGGCACGACGGGCGGGGATGCCCTGCGGGCAGCCCTGTCGGCGTTCCTTCGATACTTTGCGATGGCGGTCGCCGTCCATGCGGTGGTCACGGTGAACCGGCTGCGCCGGGAGGAGGACTCGGGGCGCACCGCGCTGCTGCTGGCTGCCGGGGCAGGACGGGCTCGGCTGCTGCTTCACTGCCTCGCCGTCACCCTCGCGGCGGACGCGGTGCTGCTGCTGGCCGCCGGCTTCGGGCTGGGAGCCGGGGCGGCGTCCGCCGTCGGACCGGACGCGGGGAACCTGGCGCTGGACGTCACCGCGGCGTCCCTGGCCTACCTCCCCCTGGTTTCCTGCTTCGCGGCTCTGGCGGCGCTGGCCTACGGCCTGCGGACGGGTTCGTGGTGGGTGTGGCTGATCCTCATCGCCTCGCTGCTGATCGGCCTTTACGGGCCGATCCTCCGGCTCCCGGAGACCCTTCTTGATGCCGAACCGTTCGGCCTGGTGCCGTCGGTGCCTTCGGTTCCGCTGAACGGCACCCCGCTGGTGCTGATTGGCCTCACCGCCCTGGTGCTGCTGGCGGCGGCGGTCCCGGCGTTCCGCCGCCGGGACCTCTCCGCGTAGGTTCCTCCGGCCGGCCCTCCGGGTGGCTCGGCGGAATCAGGACGTCGCCAGGAAGTCCCGGACCGCTGCCGCGGCCTCGCCGCGGCTGGGCCCGAGCCAAAAGAGGTGGCTGGGCGCCGACAGCTCCACCAGCCGTGCGCCGGGAATGGTGTCCCGGAAGTCCTCGGCGTGCGCGTAGGCGACGCCGCCGTCGTGTCGGGAGGCCGTCACCAGGGTGGGGCAGCCGATGCGGGCCTGGGTCCGGCGGCGGTAGGAGGATCGGGCTCGGCGGGCCTGGCGCAGGTCGTTGGCGAACCCGGATCCGGACGCCATGCCCTGGAAGAGTTCCCTTGCCCGCTGCCGGTCCTCGGCCGGGAAGGTGTCCCACCATGCGCCGGTCGGAAGGTCCGACAGCGTTCCGGCCATGCGCCGCAGCCCGGCGTCGGTGGCCACGCTGCGCTCGACCGCCTTCCAGGTGAGTCCGGAAAGCGCCGGTCCAAAAACCACCGGAGCGATCCGGGCCTGCAGGGGCGAGTCCGGGTAGGGGTGGGTCGAGGGGGCACAGCTGTGGAGCACCAGCCGGGGTGCGAGGTGCGGCAGCGACACGGCCGTGGCGATTGCCTGAAGGCCCCCGAAGGAGACCCCGACCGCCGCGGTGGCCCGCTCGATGCCGAGGCGCCGGGCGCTCCCGGCTACAGCGGGAAGAAACTCCGCGGCGGTCAGCGGACCCACGTCGGTGCGCCCGTATCCGGGGCGGGAGAACGCGAGCACCCCGTAGCCCAGCGAGGTGTAGAGGCTCCAGCCGCAGTCGCTGCCGGCCCGGCAGTGGCCCCCGGGGAAGAACAGGACGGGCGGCTTTACGCCGGGCAGGTACAGGATTTCGACGTCCCCCAGGGACGTCCCTGCCACCTGGACCCCATCCATTGCCCCAGTGTAGGTCCCCGCCGCTGCCCGCGCCCGGGCGTCGATCCTGCCGGACGTGCCGGATCGACGACGGGCCGGCCGGGGCGCAGTGCCCCGGCCGGCCGCGGGGCCATGGAGGAGGGCCCGCTTACCGAACGGTTGGTGCTTCGGTCGCTCCCGGAGCCGTCTGGGTTGGGGGCCTGCTGTAGGAGTCAGCCTCCTCGAACGTCCCGCGCGGTGTCTGGAGCCCGCGCAGCCCGGCGGTGTCGCGCCCCAGCCAGAGGTTGTTCCACCACCCCCACAGCACCCGCCACTTCCGCTCCCAGGTCGGAATGGCCAGCACATGGTATCCGCGGTGCATCACCCAGGCGGGGAATCCCTTGACCACGATCGGCCCCGACTGGAACACCCCGGAGCCAAGGCCCAGGGTGGCCACCGCGCCCAGGTTGCGGTGGAAGTACCTCTTCGCCTCGCCGCCGCGCAGGGTGTCCCGCAGGTTCCGGGCGAGCAGCTTGCCCTGGCGGATGGCGTTCTGGGCGTTCGGGACGGTGAAACCGCCGACGCCGCCTCCGGAGAGGTCGGGGATGGCCGCAATGTCTCCGGCCGTCCAGGCATCGGCGACCGGGCTGTCGTCGGTGCCCACCCTCAGGTCGGCCCGCGCCCTCAGGCGTCCGCGCTCGTCGATCGGAAGGTCGGTGTGCCGTGCGAGGGCGGGGTTCGCAAGGACTCCGGCGGTCCACACCAACAGGCCTGTTTCGAATTCCTCGCCCGTGGAGAGCCTGATGGTCCCCTCGACGGCGGAGTCGAGCTGGGTGTTCAGGTGCACCTGCGCCCCGCGGGCCGCAAGATGCCGGAGCACCCACCGGCTGGTCTTCTCGGAGACCTCGGGCAGGATCCGGCCGGTCGCCTCGATCAGGTGGAAGTGGGTCTCGGCGGGACTCAGTTCCGGGTAGCGCTTCAGCGTGGCCGTGGCCAGCGCCCGCAGCTCGCCGAAGGCCTCGATGCCGGCGTATCCGCCGCCGACGAACACGACCGTCAGCAGTTTCTCCCGGGCCGGGCCCGGGGGAAGTGACGCCGCCATGTCGATATTTCGCAGTAGCGTGTCCCGGATGAACACAGCCTCCTCGATGTTCTTCAGCCCGACGGCCTGGGCACCGACCCCGGGGATGGGGAAGGTGCGGGTGACGGCGCCGCCGGTGACGACCACGATGTCATAGGTCTCCGTGTCCTCGTGCCCGTCAGGGAACTGGAGCGTGGCGGTCTTCGCCGCGTGGTCGAGGTAGCTGACCTTCGCGGTCAGCAGGCGGGTCTTTCGAAGGTGCCGGCGGTGCAGGATGACGCTGTGCCGGGCCTCGATCGACCCGGCCAACACCTCCGGGAGGAACGGCTGATACGTCATGTAGGGCAGCGGATCGACCATCGTGACCTGCGCCTCGCCATGGCGGAGGTACTTCTCCAACCGCCAGGCGACGTAGAAACCGGCGTAACCGCCGCCGATGATGAGGATTCTGCGCATTGATCTGCGCCTCCAATTTCATGCTGGTACTGCTGGAATAGGCACCTGATGCGCCGGTGCCCGGGCGGAAAACCCGTCCCCTGGTGGTGGGACGGAGCTCCGGCCCTGCGGGTCGGAGGAGCGAACCGGGTGGCCCCGGTCCGTGGCGGCCGGCGTCGGCGCGGTGCGCTCCCGCCGTGAACTGTCAGGGGTTGACCTCATAGGCGCTGCTGATGGCGATGCGGTTGTAGCTGTTGATGACCACGGCCACCCATGACACCGCGGACATCTGCCCCGGGGTGAGGTGGGCCGCGGCGGACTCGTAGAGACCCGTGTTGGAGTGGGAGTCACGGATGTCCGTGATGTATTCGGCCAGCGCCAGTGCCGAGCGTTCCTTTTCGTCGAAGTACCCGCTTTCCCGCCATGCGGGCAGCAGGCTCAACCGTTCGGCGCTCTCGCCCTTCCCGAGGGCGTCAAGAGTGTGGATCCGGAGGCAGAAGGCGCACCCGTTGAGCTGGGAGACCCGGATCTTGACCATTTCGATCAGCAGGGGTGAGAGCCCTTCGGCGAGCGCGGCCTCGTCGGCACCCTTCGCCACCGCTGCAAGTGCCCTGTACGGCTTCGGGTGCTCCGATCCGATGTTGGCCCGCCCGGGCTGCGCCTTGATCGTCATGGTGTTGGTTCCTTCGAGAGCTTGGAGTTTCGGCACCTGGTGGTGCGCCGTTTCCACTATCGCGCGGCGGGGCACGGACCGACGCAGGAATGGGACGAAGGGGCACTGATCGTTCCACCCGGCGGCCTAGTTCCGGGACCTGTAGGACTCCCGGTACGGTGCGGTGGCGGTCCCGTCGACGGCAAAGCGGGTCAGTGCCCGCAGGAAGGGCCCATCGACGTCCTGCCCGGTGGCGATCAACCGGTGGTGCAGAGCCCCATAGACCGCGTCGATCACCATCACCAGGTCCACGTCGTCGCGGACCTGACCGCGGAGCTGGCCCCGGCGCAGGATCACCAGGAACCCATGCCGGCGTTCGCGCACCAGCGTCTGGCGGAACTGGACCGCAAATTCCTCGCTGCGGATCGCCTCCGCCAGGAGGTTCGCCACGGTCGACGCCGCCGCGCCGACCTTGAGGCAGTAGGTCAGCGACACCAGGTAGGAGTGGAGGTCCCGGCCCATATCACCGGTGTCCTCGACCGTGGTGAGCAGGTTCGTCTTGTAGGTGAAGGCCTCGAGGACGAGCAGCTGGCGGGAGGGCCAGTGCCGGTACAGGGTCGATTTACTCACCCCCGAAGCCCTGGCGACGGCGTCGATGGTGACGGCGTCGTAGGTGAGCCGGTCGACCAGGGCGCTGGTGGCCTTCAGGACGCGTGCGCGTACCTCCGCCTCGTGGGAAGCGATCAACGGATGCGCGGGGTCGGCCAAGCTGCGCTGGGCCGCCCGTGCGGTGGGTGCCCGGGTGGTGGGTGCCCGGCCGACGGCACCGGAATCAGGCCGCATGCCAGGCCCCCAATCGCCCACGCAGGTGCGTGAGCCCCCTGCGAATATGGCTCTTGACGGTCCCCAGCGGAAGATTGAGCAGCACCGCGATCTGCTGGTGCGTCAGATCCTCGTAGAAGGCGAGCCGCAGGATGGAGCTGCGGGGCTCCCCCAGCAGTTGAAGCTCCGTGTCGAGGGCCACGCGGTCCGTGACGGCGTCCGCCTCCCGCGCGCGGTTTCGGAAGTTCCGGAGATCCGTGTGCATGCCCCACCGGGCCACCAGATGGTTATGCCGGCTCCGGGCGGAGAGACTGTCGCTGACCACGTTCCGGCAGATGCCGAAGATCCACCTCGGCACCGTGCCGGACCGCGGATCGAAGCTGTCCCGGAAGCGCCAGGCCCGCACGAACACGTCCTGCGTGATGTCGGCGGCCACTGCCCGGTCGTCAACGGACCGCAGGGCAACGGTGTAGACCAAGGGTGCGAACCGCCGATAGGCAGCGATCAGGGCTTCTTCGTCCCCGGCGAAGAATTGTGCGTCAAGCTGCGGTGTCCACTCGAGGCCTGGAGAGGTCACGCTTTACTCCTCTAGCGCAGTGCGGGCCCGGCACCGCGCCAAAAGACGGCCTGCTGTCCTTCGCTGCCTCCTCCCGGCGTGTGGGAGGTGTGGGGTTCAACTGATCGGCGGAGGGACTGCACTGAGACCGCGTTCAGAGGGGCAAGGCTGTAAGGACAACATTATCCTCGTAATCGCCCTTCTCGGGCAGCCATTTACCGCCGCACGTAATGATCTTGAGCTGCGCGGGGCCGTCGCGCCGAAACACCTCGGATCCGTTGAGAGTGGCCTTTGGCACGTTCTTCACTTCTGTCACCTCATACCGCAGTGAGCGGCCGTCCGCGAGGCCGACCGTGATGACGGTGCCCGGCTCCACGGCCCTGAGCTGGGCGAAGGGCAGCACTTCGGTCTGGCTGTCGACGTGGGCAGCGATGACGGCGTTCCCGGCCTTCGAGCCGGGCGCGGGCCCGTAGCGGTACCAGCCCGCTTCCCAGAAGCTGTTGGGGATTTCCATGGCATCGTTCTTGTCAACCCCCACATCGACCACGTTGACAGAGATGCCGGTGTTGGGGATGTCAAGGGAGACGGGGGGCACGGGGGGCGGCTCGGCGGCGGCCTTGGCCGGCCGGACCGGAATCTTTTCGGGGGGCGGCAGCACGGGTGCAGGGGGCGGCGGCGCACCCGTCGGCTTCCGCGTGGGGTTCGCTTCGGGCAGCACGGGCGGCGACGCCGGGCCCACGGTCTCCCGCTGGGGCGCCGCCTCGGCCGCGGCTGTTATGCCCTGCTGCGGCGCCGGGGCGGACCAGAGGCTCACCGAACAGCAGATGGTGAGCACGCCGGCCGCGACCGACGCCGCAGTCAGTGCGAAGGATTTTCGTTGATGGTGCACAGGTTGGGTTCCTCGGTCGTGCGCTGGGCGGGGTGTGCGTCCCGCTGCGACGCACACCCCGCAATGTGTCAGGCCCGGGCGGTGCGCCTCCGGCCTGCCACGGCGGCGCCCCCCAGAAGTGCGAGGAGCAGTGCGCCGAGGCCGAGGCCGAGCGCCGCGCCGTCATTGTTCTCCGCACTCTGCGCGGCCAGACCGGACTGGCCGCCGGGGACGGCCCCGGGGGTCGACTGAAGGCCCTCGATGACCTGGGTGGCCAGTGCGAGGTTTCCGCCTTCGAGGCTTCCCCACGCGTAGACGATCGTCGAGGTGCCTTCGGCGAGGTTGAGGTCGGCCGGGCCGATCACGGGCTCGGTGGTGCCTGCGGCAGCGACCGCTGCCGACACCGTCCCCGGAGCGGTGCTCAATGACGCCTCACCCGGGTTGCTCAGGTTCGGGACGATCGGTGCGCCGCCGGCCAGGACATCGACCGCAGGAGCTGCGGCAACATGCCGCACGGTCAGCCGGGCCTTGCCCGCCTCCACCGGGGAGACATCATTGGTGTAGAAGTTGGCCGTCGGGTTCCCCGCGGCGTCGAGGTTGGCAGTGGCGGTGTAGTTGCCGCCGGCTTCAAGGGTCACGTCAACGGGACCGATGACCGGCGCTGAGGCATCGGGCGCGTCTGCCGCCGTCACCGCCAGCTGGTAGTTTCCGGCGGGCAGCGGGAGCGGACCGGCAAGCGTGCCCGGGGTGAAATCATCAAGGGTGAGAGCCCCATTGACGTAGACGTCGACCGTCAGGTCGGGGACCGCGTGCAGCACTGACAGCGATGCCTGGGACTGGGTCTCGGCTGCCGAGGCGGGACCGGCCATGGCCGCGGCGCCCATAACCAGCACGGTTCCAACGGTGTACAAGCTTCTTCGCATGACAACTCCTTTGTGTCGCCCGACCGGGCGCGTTTCTGCTGACACCGGTACTACCCGGAAGCGGCGCCGAAGGGATGCACAACGGGCAGTTTTTTCGGCAATTAGAGTAGCGAAGCCCGCCGGGAACCAGCAGGAGGGCGCCCGGCCTGGCTGTATTGACCTAGCCTGCCGGACGCAGCGCCGGCTGGACCAGGATCAGGTCGGGGCCGAACCGTTCGTCGAGCGAGCGCTGGATGTCACCGGCGTCGTAGATCACGCTGACCACCAGGAAGCCCTGGGTGGTCCATGAGCTCAGGACGGCGGGGTCGCCGGAGGCGTGGAGTTCCTGCTGGATGCGCTGGAGCTGCGGCTCGTCACCGGCGCCGGTCCTGCCCCCGGACAACCGCGGGTCCTCGAACGGCATCGCGTCGTAAAGGGACAGCGGAATGGGCGGCCGCGTCGAGGTGAACCCGGTGCCGTCCCAGGTCCCGAACACCGCATACGTCCCCCAGGTCACTCCCGAGGCGCTCTCGGACTGCTCCACCGCGGACCAGTCCCAGCCGTTGATGACCGGTCCCGAGCACTGGGGTGGGTAGGACTCCGCGACCGGCCCCAGGCACAGTTCGGCCGGGCTGCCGTCCTTTTGCAGGACGGTTCCCTGCCCTACCAGCTCGGCGGAGGCGGAGACGTTGGAGACGGAATCCGCCGGTGCCGCCTGCCGACGAGGGGGATCGGCTCCGCAGCCCGCAAGGACGACCACAACAGCCGCGGCGGCACCAACGGACATCAGCGTCCTGAAGCTCATGCGGACATGATCCCCGATTCCCCGGGTCGTTGGAACGTGTACGGCGGAATCGGCCCCGGATCGTGACCCTGGCCGCAGCGGGACCCCCATGCCCCCGCCCCGCCGCCGGCGTCAGCTGAAGAACACCATCCGCGCCAGGGCCGCCGTTCCCACGATGATGATGATGCTTCGAAGCGCCACCGGGGGAAGCCTGCGCCCGTAGCGCGCACCGATGAAGCCTCCCGCAAGCGAGCCGCAGGCGATCAGCAGCACCGCCATCCAGTCAATGAGCTCCCACGCGGCGAGCATGAAGACCCCCGCGGCGACCGCGTTGACCGCGGTGACCAGCACGTTCTTGACCGCGTTGATCTGCTGGAGGGCGAGCGCCGTCACGGTGCTCATCAGGCCGACGACGAGGACGCCCTGGGCGGCGCCGAAATACCCGCCGTAGACGCCGAGGACCATGACCCCGGCCAGCAGCCCGGCGTGCCCCCTGCCCGGCTGCAGACCCCGCCCCTCCCGGCTCCGCTGCGCCGTGCGCCGTTGGAGAGCCGGCCCGAAGGCGACCAGCAGGAGGCCCAGTGCGATGAGGACCGGGACTATAGCGGCGAAGGCCCCGGCCGGCAGAACCAGGAGCAGCAGTGCGCCGGCAACCCCGCCGGCCGCGGACGCCGGCAGCAGCCGAAGGAGCAGCCGCCGGTTCGGGGCCAGCTCCCTGCGGTAGCCCCACGCCCCCGAAAGTCCCCCTGCCACGAGGCCGATGTTGTTGGAGATGTTGGCCACCAGCGAGGGATAGCCGAGGAGCAGCAGAACGGGAAATGTCACGAGCGTTCCCGTCCCCACCGCCGCATTGATCATCCCCGCCGTGAAGCCGGCGAGCAGGATGGCAGCCGATTCAATCAATCCCCGTGTCCGTCCATTCAGGCGCGCCGGGACCTGCGGCGGTTAAGCCCGACGAGGAGCTTCAGGGCAGCCCGCGGGATCGGCCTCTCCAGCCGGGCGTAGGTTTCGGCGATGGCGGCGTTCCACAGGGCATCGTTGTAGGTCGGGTAGGGGTGGGTGACCGCTGTCAGCGCCCGGGTCGTCATCTTCTGGTGCACGGCGAGGGTGAGTTCGGCCAGGGACTCCCCGGCCCGGGGGCCGACGATGGTTCCGCCCAGAATCCTTCCGCGCCGATCGATGACGATCCGTGTGAACCCGCTGGTCTCCTGCTGGGCGATCGCCCGGTCCGTGCCGGCGTGCTCGATGGTCCTCGTGGTGGAGCCCCTGCCGGCCGGCGAGGTTTGGCCGACGGCCGCCACCTCGGGTGAGGTGAAGGTGACGCGGGGAATGGTGGTGTCGACGGTCCGGCGGCCGCCGAGGACGGCGTTGAGGGTGGCCGTGCTCGCGTGGACTCCGGCCAGGTGGGTGAAGTCGGGGTAGGGGGTGACGTCACCCGCGGCCCAGATCGCCGGATTGGACGTGCGCATAGAGGCATCCACCCGCACGTAGCCCGCGTCGTCGCGTTCCACTCCTGCCGAATCGAGCCCCAGCCCGGCGGTCCGGGGGCCGCGGCCGACAGCAACGAGGATGACATCGGCGTCGAAGCTCCGTCCGCCCGAGGCATAGACCGTGCTGCCGGTTTCCCCGGCGCCGACCCTCTCGACGGCGGCATCCTCGATCACTTCCACCCCGTCGGCCGTCAGGCGGGAGCGGACGAGGGCCGCTGCGTCGCGGTCCTCCCGGCGAAGGATGCCGGACCGCGACAAAAGGGTGACCGAGGAGCCCAGCCGCGCGAAGGCCTGCCCAAGTTCGCAGGCGACGGGTCCCCCGCCGATGACGACCAGCCGGCCGGGCAGCTCCTCCAGGTCCCACACCGTCTCGGAGGTGACCGGACGGGCCGCCTCCAGCCCGGGGATCGGCGGCAGGATCGGCGCGGCGCCGGTGGCGATGAGGGCCTGCCGGAAGCGGATTGTCGTGCCGTTGATCTCCGCCTCACGGGGGCCGGTGAACCGGGCGCTGCCGGAGATCACCGTGGCGCCCAGGGCCTCGAGCGCTTCTGGGGAGTCCTCGGGTTCGATGGCCGCGATGGCGTCCGCGACCCGCCGACGCACAGCGGCGAAGTCGGTGGCCGTGCCGGACCCGGGCCGGCGCGCATCCGGTCCCTCGGCGGCCGACAGGAGCGTCTTGGAGGGAACGCAGCCGGTCCAGAGGCAGTCTCCCCCGGTCCGTGCGCGTTCAACGAGCACCGTGCGGGCTCCAAGCCGGGCGGCCGTCCGCGCACCCACCAAGCCGGCCGTCCCCCCGCCGATCACCAGCAGGTCGACGGGCTCACCTGTTCCGTGCATGGGTTTCCTCCATCGTCGTCGGGCCGGGGACTTCCGTCCAGCCTATGCTGTACCCACGGCCGCCCCGGCCGCCGGGCCCGAGGAGGACCCCATCACCGACAGGTACAGCGTCCTTGCTCCGTTCTACGACCTGCTCTCGGGCGAATTCCCCGTCTACGGGCCGGGCAGGAGAAAAGCAGTGGATCTGCTGGACCTGGAAAGCGGCGCTCAGGTGCTCGACGTCGGCTGCGGCACCGGGCTCAACTTCGCCCTGCTCCAGGAGCGGATCGGGCCGGCCGGAAGAATCCTTGGCATCGACCGCAGCGCGGGCATGCTCCGGCGCGCGCGCCGGCGGGCGGAGCGTTCCGGGTGGGCCAATGTCCTTCTCGTCCAGGCGGATGCGACGACCCTCCGGCCCGCAGCCGTCGGCGCCTGCGCGGTCGCCCATGGCGGACGCGCCCTGTCCGACGCCGCCCTGGCCACCTACTCCCTCTCCCTCATGCCCTCGTGGAAAGACGCGTGGGAGCGCATGCTGGCGCTCAGCGCCCCGGGCGCCTCCGTCGCGGTCGTGGATATGCAGGAGCCCACCGGGCCGTTCGCCGCAGCCGCTCCCCTGGCACGGCTCGCCTGCCGGCTGGGTGGTTCCGATATTGCCGCCCACCCGTGGACCGCCGCCGAGCGCGGGCTGTCGGACCTCCGGAGTGCCTCGGTGCGCGGCGGCCATATCCAGATTCGAACGGGCCGGTACTCTCCCGGCGGGGAGACACCGCCGGGAACCTGAAGTGTTCGTCCGGCCTGCGGGCGGGCGTAACACTCGTGCGCCGTGGTGAACCGGCTGTTCCGGCCGCTGGGCCGCTGGCAGGCCCAGTGCGAAGGACGGGTCACCGGGGAAGCGCTGCCGTCGGGCCATTTCATCCCCGAGGAGCTGCCGGCGGAGACCGCCGGCGCCCTGAAGGAGTTCTTCGGCCGCTGATCGGCCCAAAACCACCGAAAGCGCGGCCCGGCCGCCCCGAAGGGCGGCCGGGCCGCGCTCTTAGCTGTGTGCTGGTGGTGGCTTTCGCCCTATGCCAGCAGGGTCGGCTTGAGCTGCTGGAGCCGGCCGAGCAGCCCGTTGATGAACACCGGGGACTCGTCGGTCGAGAGCATCTTCGCCAGTTCCACGGCCTCGCTGACCGCGACGCCGTCGGGCACCTCGTCGTTGTACAGCAGCTCCCAGCTGCCGATACGCAGGATCATGCGGTCAACGGCGGGCATCCGCTCAAGCGTCCAGCCCTGCGAGTAGGTGCTGAGGTACTCGTCGATCTGCTCGCGGTGGGCCAGGACACCCTCGACGATGTCGACGGTGTAGTCGGCGATGACCATGTCGGTCTTCTCCCGGCGGGCCTTCATCACTTCAAGCGGGGTCACCGAGCGCTGCTCGGCCTCGAAGAGGACGTCCAGTGCCCTGCGGCGGGCCTTGCTGCGTGCACTCACTCGTTGACGCGTCCCAGGTAATCGCCGGTGCGGGTGTCGACCTTGACCTTGGTTCCGGTGGTCAGGAACAGCGGAACCTGGATTTCGTGGCCGGTCTCAACGGTGGCAGGCTTCGTGCCGCCGGTCGAGCGGTCTCCCTGCAGGCCGGGCTCCGTGTAGGTGATCTCGAGGACCACCGAGGGCGGCAGTTCGATGTACAGGGCGGATCCTTCGTGCATGGCGATGGTGACCATCTGGCTCTCCAGCATGAAGTTCTCGGCGTCGCCGACGGTCTTGCCCGGCACGGTGATCTGGTCGTAGTCCGTGGTGTCCATGAAGACGAAGTCTTCGCCGTCCTTGTACAGATACTGGTAGTCGCGGCGGTCGACGGTCGCCGTTTCGATCTTCAGGCCGGCGTTGAACGTCTTGTCCACCACCTTGCCCGAGAGGATGTTGCGCATCTTGGTGCGCACGAAGGCACCACCCTTGCCCGGCTTGACGTGCTGGAACTCGAGCACGTTCCAGAGGTTGCCTTCAAGCTTCAGCACGGTGCCGTTCTTGATGTCATTCGTGGTGGCCACAGGTTCACTTTCGTCGATCGGGGAAATGGATGCCTTGCGCCCGGGCGCAGGGCACGGCGCAGCGCGGTAAAGTCCAGAGGCAAGTCTACCCTCTGGGGCCAAAGCGGCGCAGGGGCGTCCCTAGGAGGCGATTTCCTGGTAGGCGGCGAACAGGAGCGAGGTGTCGGGCACCTCGAGCATGCCCGGACGTCCGATGCCGTCGAGGACGACGAATCGCAGCAGGTCACCGCGCGCCTTCTTGTCGCGGCGCATCCCATCGAGCAGGGCCTGCCACCGGTCCCTGCGGTAGGTGACCGGAAGCCCCAGCGACTCGAGGATGGTGCGGTGCCGGTCGGCGTCGGCGTCGTTCAGCCGGCCGACCATGCGGGAGAGTTCGGCGGCGAAGACCAGGCCCACGGAGACCGCGGCGCCGTGACGCCATGAGTACCTCTCGGCCAGCTCGATCGCGTGGCCCAGGGTGTGGCCGTAGTTGAGGTGCTCGCGCCGCCCGGACTCCCGGAGGTCCTCGGAGACGATCGCAGCCTTGACGGAGATGGTGCGTTCGATCAGTTCCCGCACCGTGTCGGAGCGGGCATCGGAGACCGCGGCCGGGTCCGCCTCGATGAGGTCGAGGATGGCCGGGTCCGCGATGAAGCCCGACTTCACCACTTCGGCCATGCCGGTGATGAGTTCGTTCTTCGGCAGGGTGTCGAGGGCGTCAAGGTCGGCCAGAACGGCGGCCGGCGGGTGGAAGACGCCCACGAGGTTCTTGCCCTCGGCGGTGTTGATGCCGGTCTTGCCTCCGACCGCGGCGTCGACCATGGCGAGCAGGCTGGTGGGCAGGTGGACGACCTTGACCCCGCGCAGCCAGGTGGCCGCGACGAAGCCGCCCACGTCGGTGACCGCTCCCCCGCCTACCGTGACGATGGCGTCGGAGCGGGTGAAGTCGTTCTGCCCGAGCACCTGCCAGCAGAATGCGGCGACCTGGATGTGCTTGCCTTCTTCGGCGTCGGGAATCTCCGCGGTGACGGCGGTGAATCCGGCGTCGGCCAGTTCGTCGCGCACCGTGTCGCCGGTGGTGCGCAGCGCCCGGGGGTGGATGACCAGGACCCGGCGCACGCGTTCGCCGAGGATGGCCGGGAGCCGGCCCAGGAGCCCGCGGCCCACGACGACGTCGTAGGCGGCTTCGGGGGTGCTCCCCGTGACGGGGATGATCGTGGGCTCAGGTGCCATGTCCGGTGGTCCTTCTTTCGGTTGAATCGTTGAGTCCGAGCATCCGTTCGACGTCGTCGACGACCTGGCGGACCGTACGCCCGCGGGTGTCGATCACGCAGTCCGCGACCTCGAGGTACAGCGGCCGGCGCTGTTCGTACAGGGTGGCCCACCGTTCGCCGGCATCCCCGGCGAGCATCGGCCGTGACGCTCCGGCGTTCAGCCGCGGCAGCACCGTGGCAAGATCCGCATCGAGGAAGACGACCCGTGCTGCCTTGAGCAGCGCGCGGGTTCCGGCGTCGAGCACCGCGCCCCCGCCGAGGGAGACGACGACGCCGGGCCCTTCTCCGGCCAGGACCTCCCGCACCACGTCGGCCTCGAGCCGCCGGAAGCCGTCCTCGCCCTCGGCCTCGAAGATCGCCGGGATCGGGCCGTGCCGCTGCGTGATGCGGCGGTCGGTGTCGACGAAGTCGAGGCGGCGGCGTGCGGCCAAGGAGCGCCCCACGGCCGTCTTGCCGGTCGCCATGGGGCCGGTGAAGACGACCGGTGAAGAGGTGCCGGGCATCAGTGCGCGGCTGAGCCCAGGGACTCCGGGATGGCGTCGAGGTAGCTGCGGAGGTTCCGCGCTGTTTCGGCCACGGAGTCGCCGCCGAACTTCTCGGTGACCGCCTCGGCGAGCACCAGCGCCGTCATGGCCTCGGCCACCACGCCGGCCGCCGGGACGGCGACCACGTCGGAGCGCTGGTGGTGGGCCGTGGCGGCTTCGCCGGTGCTGACGTCGATGGTGCGCAGGGCACGCGGCACGGTGGCGATCGGCTTCATGGCGGCGCGTACCCGCAGGGTGTCGCCGATGCTCATCCCGCCCTCGATGCCGCCGGCGCGGTTGGTGTCGCGCACGATGCGTCCCGAGCCGTTCCGGAGGATCTCGTCGTGGGCCGCGGTGCCGCGGCGTGAGGCAGTGAGGAAGCCGTCGCCGACCTCGACGCCCTTGATGGCCTGGATGCCCATGAGTGCGGCGGCAAGGCGGGAGTCCAGGCGCCGGTCCCAGTGGACGTAGCTGCCCAGTCCCGGCGGCAGCCCGTAGGCGATGACCTCGACGACACCGCCGAGGGTCTCGCCGTCCTTGTGGGCGGCGTCCACCTCGGCGACCATGGCGTCGGAGGTGGCACGGTCGAAGCACCGCAGGGGGTCCTGGTCGAGGGCGAGGACGTCGCCGGGGCCGGGAACCGGGGTGCCGGCGGGCACGGACACCGAAGCGATGGAGACGGTGTGGCTGACCAGCTGCACGCCGAGTGCCGCGAGGAACCGCGCGGCCACCGTGCCGAGTGCCACGCGGGTGGCCGTTTCGCGGGCGCTGGCGCGTTCGAGCACGGGGCGGGCCTCGTCGAAGCCGTACTTCTGCATGCCGGTGAAGTCTGCGTGGCCGGGGCGCGGCCGGGTGAGCGGGGCGTTGCGGGCCAGGCTGGCCAGCTCCTCGGGGTCCACCGGATCCGGGGACATGACGCGCTCCCACTTGGGCCATTCGGTGTTGCCGACCTCGATGGCGATGGGTCCGCCCTGGGTGAGCCCGTGGCGGATGCCGCCGAGGATGCGCACCTCGTCCTGTTCGAACTTCATCCGCGCCCCGCGGCCGTAACCGAGCCGGCGCCGGGCCAGGGCGGCCTGGATATCGGAGCTCGTCACCTCGACTCCGGCGGGCATGCCTTCAAGGATTCCAACTCCAGCGGGGCCGTGGGATTCTCCGGCCGTCAACCAACGCAACATGCCTCCAATACTGCCACGGCCCGGAGGGTGCTTCAGCGCAGGGGAAGCCCGATCGCTTCACACATCCGGTTTATGACGGCCGGCGGGAGCGGCCCGGCTTCCGGGGCAAAGAGGTGGACCTGCTCGATCGCCTGGTACAGGAGCATCTCCAGGCCGTGCACGACGACGCCCCCGGCACGCGCCCAGGCAGCGGACAGAACGCTGGGCCAGGGATCGTAGGCGACGTCCAGGAGGACCCCGGCCGGGCCGTCAGCGTCCCGGCCGCCCGCCGGAATCGCAGCCGCCAGGGAATCCGCGGCCCCCGGCGGCAGGGTTGAGACGACGACGTCGGCACCGCGCACCCCGGCCCGCGCGCCGTCCCAGGGAAGCACCTCCACCGCCAGGCCGAGCGCCGCGCCGGTGGCGACGAGACCGGCGGCCCGTTCCGGCCGCCGGACGTACACCCTGACCCGGTCCGCGCCGAGCCCGGCCAGTCCGGCGACCGCCGCAGCCGCGGTGCCGCCGCCGCCGAGGATCACGCCGTTCCGGGGAGTCGACGCGCCGGCGTGGGCGAGGGCTCCGGTGATCCCGGCGACATCGGTGTTGTGCCCGGTGAGGACCCGCCGGCCGGGGCCGCCGCTGAACGTGACCGTGTTCAGGACACCGAGGGACTCAACGAGGGCCGTATTGGCGTCGGTCAGGGACGCCATCGCGGCCTTGTGGGGCATGGTGACCGACAGGCCCCGCCACCGGTCGTCGGCCCGCAGGGAACGGACGAAGGCGGCGAGGTTCCCGGGCGCGACGTCCTGGGCGGTGTAGGACCAGTCCATGCCGAGCCCTGAGTACGCCGCGGCGTGGAGCAGCGGCGACTTCGAGTGCGCGATCGGGTGTCCGATCACGGCGGCCCGCCCGGCGCCGCCCGCCGGGCCGGCGCCCGCCCCGGCTGCGGCTATTCGCACCGGCCGGGGTTGTCGGCGCACCACGCCTGGTACTCGGCGACGTACTTGGCGTGCTCGGCCAGCGTCTCGGAGAACTTGGTCTCACCGGAGTCGAGGTCCACTGTCACCCAGTAGTAGAACGGGACGTCGGCGGGCGAGACGGCCGCGTCGATGGCTTGCTCGCTGGGCGATCCGATTGGGCCGACCGGCAGCCCCGGGTTGGCGTAGGTGTTGTACGGGTTGGAGGTGTCGGCCTTCTCCTCCGGGGTGATGTCGTAGCTCTTCCGCCCAAGACCGTAGGTGACCGTTGCATCGGACTGGATCAGCCCCGAGGTCTCGGTGTTGTCCGGCTTGAGCCGGTTCATGATCGAACCGGCGACGGAGGCGTAGTCGGCCTCCCCGGCCTCGGCCTGGATGATGCTCGCGACGGTCAGGATCCGGTACTGCTCGGCGGGATCCTGAATGCCATCCTCTTCGAGCTGGGCGAAGGTGTTGTCGACCATCTCCTGGACGATTTCCGGTGCTGTGGCGTCGACGTTGAAGCGGTATTCGCCCGGATGCAGGTAGCCCTCGAGACTGCGGGCCTGCTTGGGCAGGCCGAAGCGGGCCGGTTCCTTGGCGAGTGCCTGGAATTCGGCCACCGGGATCCCGGTGGATTCGGCGAGAATGGTGAACACCTCACCCTGGCGCAGGTCCCGCGCCACCGCGGCATAGGACACCTTCGCCGACTCCTCGCCGACCAGGATGGCCGCGGCGTCGTCGGAGGCCATCTGGTAGCGCATCTCGTACTCGCCGGGCTGGACTTCCCGCCCGTCGAGGACCCCCTCGAGCGCGGAGATGAACTCACCGGAGTCCGCGACGATGTCCTCGGACTCGAGGGCATCGGCGATGGCCAGCGGCCCGGCGCCCTCGGCGACGGTGAAGACCACCTCGCCGGTGCCGGGGCCGGGATAGTCCTTGACGTCATTGAGGCCGAGGAGGTCCCTCAGCATCATGGCGACGCCGAAGACCACGCCGGCGAAGACCAGCAGGACGACAAGGAGGATGACCGTGCGGCGCTGGCGGCGGCGCTGGCGTGCCTTGGACGGACGCCGGACGCGGCTGCGGCGGCTCACGTCCTGGCTCGCGAAGAACTGCTCGACGGGCTCGGGATGAACAGGGTCGGCTCCATCGTGGGCGTAGGGGGCGTCCGGGTCGTGCCAGCCTTCCGGCTCCTGGGACGCGGGTGACTGCGGGTAACGGGAACTCACAGTTCCTGGTCCTTCCCACTCAAAGTGCTCTCCGAAATGACCGGCTCCTCGATAGCGGCCACCGATGCGTTCCCGGAACTGCTCCGAAGACGTGCGCTGACCTGTTCCCCCACGTCCCGTCCAAGCGAACGTTGCATGTCGATGGCATGCTGGAGGATCTCCACGGCTGCCACCTGATCCACTACCTTACGATGATCACGGGTGCTCAATCCAGCCTGCCGCAGCGACCGGTGCGCCGAAACGGTGCTGAGCCGTTCATCGATCAGCCGCACCATGAGTTCCAGCCCGGCCGCTTTCAGCGCATCGGCGAGCAGCTGCGCGTACTCGCGCGCCATGTCCGCCGACTCGGATTCGCGGCCGCTGAGGTTCTTCGGCAGGCCGACGAAGACCTCCACCGCGCCGCGGTCCCGCGCTTCCTGCACGAGGACCCGGATGTCGGAGTTCTTCTTGGCATCGCGGGACAGCGTGCGGACCGGCGTGGCCAGCAGGCCGTCGCGGTCGCTGCCGGCCAGGCCCACGCGGACGCGGCCGACGTCCACCCCCAGCTTCGGCCCCGCAGGGTACCCGCCCGTCACCTCGACCGGCACCTCAGCGTGCGGCCACGGCGGCGCGCACCGCTTCGAGGGCCGCGGCAACCTTCTCCGGGTCCGCTCCGCCGCCCTGGGCGACGTCATCCTTGCCGCCTCCGCCGCCGCCGAGCACGCCTGCGGCGGTGCGCACCAGCGCACCGGCCTTGACGCCTTCGGCCCGGGCCGCTTCGTTCGTGGCAATGAGGATGAGCGGGCGCCCGTTGGCGACGCCGGCGACGGCCACGGCCGCCGCGGAGGACCCGAGGCGTCCGCGCAGGTCGAGCGCCAGCGTGCGCAGCGCGTCGGCGCCTGCGACCTCGCCGGCGTCGTGGGCAATAAGCCGCACCCCGTCGACGTCCTGTGCCGTGCCGACGAGGGAGGCCGCGGCTGCGGCGAGCTGCTCGTTGCGCAGCCGCTCAAGTTCCTTTTCGGCGGTCTTGAGCTTCTGCAGGGTCAGCGACAGCCGCTCGGGCAGCTGCTGGGAGGGCACCTTGAGCATGTCCGACAGTTCGCTCACCAGGGCGCGTTCGGCGGCGAGGTGGCGGAAAGCGTCCATGCCCACGAGCGCCTCGACGCGCCGGTTTCCCGAACCGACCGACTGCTCCCCCAGCAGGGTCAGCGACCCGATGAGGGACGTCGTTTCGACGTGCGTTCCGCCGCACAGTTCGCGGGACCACTCGCCGTCGATCTCGACGACGCGCACCCGGTTGCCGTAGGCCTCCCCGAACAGCGCCATGGCGCCGAGGGCCTTGGCCTCCGCCAGCGGCATGATCTTGGTCTCGACGGCGTGGTTGCTGCGGATGGCGAGGTTCGCCACCTCCTCGATTTCGCTCTTGGCGGCGGAGCTGATGCCCTCACCCCAGGCGAAGTCGAACCGCAGGTAGCCGGCCTTGTTGAAGGACCCGCGCTGGGTCGCCTCGGGGCCGAGGATCTGGTGCAGCGCGGCGTGGACGATGTGCGTTCCGGAGTGGGCCTGCTCCCCGGCATGGCGGCGCTGGCGGTCGACGGCGGAGGTGACCAGGGCGCCCTGCGTGATCTCGCCTTCGCGGACGACGGCGCGGTGCACGTGGAGGCCCTTCACCGGGCGCTGCACGTCCAGGACCTCCACCACGAAGCCGTTGCCGGTGATCATCCCGACGTCGGCGGCCTGTCCGCCGGATTCGGCGTAGAACGGCGTCTGGTCCAGGACCAGTTCGATCTCCTCGCCCGTGGAGGCAACGGGAATTGACTGTCCGCCGCGCAGCAGGCCGGTGACGACGCCCTCGGTGGTCAGCTCGTCGTAGCCGGTGAAGATCGTCTCGCCGGTGGCGAGGATCTCGTTGAAGACGGAGAGGTCGGCGTGCCCTGCCTTCTTGCCGCGGGCGTCGGCCTGGGCGCGCTGGCGCTGTTCAAGCATCAGCGTCCGGAAGCCGTCGGCGTCGACGGCCAGCCCGGCTTCCTCGGCCATTTCGAGGGTCAGGTCGATGGGGAAGCCGTAGGTGTCGTGAAGGGCGAAGGCGTCCGATCCGGACAGCGGCCGGTTGGCGGCCTTCGACTCCTTGACCGCCTCTTCGAGCCGGGCGGTGCCGGAGGCGATGGTGCGCAGGAACGCCTTCTCCTCGGCGTAGGCGATCCGGGCGATCCGCTCGAAGTCCTTCTCGACCTCCGGGTAGGTGCCCTTCATCGCATCGCGGGAGGCGGGCAGCAGTTCCGGCAGGCACGGCTTTTCCACCCCGAGGAGGCGCATCGCCCGCACGGCGCGGCGGATGAGGCGGCGCAGCACGTACCCGCGTCCCTCGTTCGAGGGGGTGACGCCGTCGGCGATGAGCATCAGCGAGGAGCGGATGTGGTCGGCGACGACGCGCATCCTAACGTCGTCGGTGTGGTGGGGGTCGTCGGGGCTTTCGGCGCTGGTGTACTCGCGTCCGCTGAGTTCCGCTGCCTTGTCGAGCACGGGGCGCACCTGGTCCGTCTCGTACATGTTTTCGACGTCCTGCAGCACCATGGCCAGGCGCTCGAGGCCCAGACCGGTGTCGATGTTCTTCTTGGGCAGTTCACCGAGGATCTCGAAGTCGTCCTTGCCGGTTCCCTCGCCGCGCTGGTACTGCATGAACACGAGGTTCCAGATTTCGACGTACCGATCATCGTCGGCCTCGGGTCCGCCCTCGACGCCGTAGGCCGGGCCGCGGTCGTAGAAGATCTCCGAGCAGGGGCCGGCGGGGCCGGGCTGTCCGGTGGACCAGTAGTTGTCCTTCTTGCCCATCTTCTGGATGCGCTCGACGGGAATGCCGACCTCGTCCCGCCAGATGGCCAGGGCCTCGTCGTCCTCGTGGTAGACGGTGATCCACAGCTTCTCCGGGGGCAGGCCGTATCCGCCCTGGTCGACGCCGGAGGTCAGCAGCTCCCAGGCCATCCGGATGGCATCCTGCTTGAAGTAGTCCCCGAAGGAGAAGTTTCCGGCCATCTGGAAGAACGTGCCGTGGCGTGCGGTCTTGCCGACCTCCTCGATGTCACCGGTGCGGATGCACTTCTGCACGCTCGTCGCCCGGTTGTAGGGGGCCTGCTCGCGGGCGGTGAGGTACGGGATGAAGGGGACCATTCCCGCCACAGTGAAAAGAAGCGAGGGATCGCTGGAGACCAGCGACGCCGACGGCACGACGGTGTGCCCGTTCTTCTCGAAGTAGCTCAGCCAGCGGCTTGCGATCTCATGGGACTTCACGGGGGGATCCTTCGGGTTCGGCAGGTGGATTCGGACCGGCAGGGGCGGTGCTGCCCGCGGCGAGCCGGTGCGGTTCGGGTTGGGGGCGCTCCGGCCCGGTCAGCGGTGCGTTGCTGCGGGGGCCGGGGGAACCGGCTGCTCGACGCCCAGCGCCGAGCGGAGGTCCGCCTCGCGCTCACGCATGCCGGAACGGAAGGCGTCGGCGAATCCGGCGACATTGTCAGAGGCCGAGCCGACGGCGCGGTTGAGGCCGGCCGGCCCCAGCGCTGCCTTCGCGGCGGTGACCTTGCGTACTGCGAGAACACCGATGGCCACTCCCGCTGCCATCCATAGGGCTCTTCTGATCATGGGATCCTCCTCGTCGGGTGCTGACGGCGGTGTCTGGTGATCCGGGACCGCGGGCCCGGAGGGGGTGCCTTAGCGGCTGCGTCGCCGCCCGGCCGGCGTCTTCCGGCCGGCGAAGGCGGTGCGGACGCCGTAGGAGAACGCCGCGACCTTGATCAGCGGGGCTCCGAGCGTCGCGGCGACCAGGGAGGACAGCGCGGAAAGGTTCGCGGAGGCGTCGGACACGTTGGAGGTGATGCCGTCGACGTTCTTCAGCTGCTGGTGCGTGGTGCTGACGGTGCTGGTCACCTCGGTGATCAGCGGCGTCGTCTCGTCCGTCACGGTGCGGATCGCGGTGCGCAGTTCGTCGAACACCCTGCCGAGCTTCAGCACGGGCACAGCCAGCAATGCGACCAGGACGGCAAACACGCCGGCTGCAATGAGGCCGGCAATATCTCCACCGGACATGGACGGTCTCCTTCGTATCCAGGTAACCGCCCTTGGGCGGCAAAGAATTGGGGTGCCGGACCCAATAGCCCGCGGCCGGAGCCGCGGGCTATTGGGATGGCTGCTGTTCGAAGCCGGCGGGCGAGCCGCCGGGGCGTCGAACTAGCGGGCGTAGTACTCCACCACGAGCTGCTCTTCGCAGGTCACGGGGACCTCGGAGCGCTTGGGGCGGCGGACCAGGCGGGCCTGGAGCTTCTCGAGCGAGACGTCGAGGTAGCCCGGGACGGCCGGCAGGACGTCGCGGTGGGCGCCGGCTGCTGCAACCTGGAGCGGGACCATGGTCTCGCTGCGGCTGTGGACGTGGATCAGCTGACCCTCCGCAACGCGGAACGACGGGCGGTCCACCCGGGCGCCGTCGACCATGATGTGGCGGTGCACGACCAGCTGGCGGGCCTGGGCGATGGTGCGGGCGAAGCCGGCACGGAGCACGAGGGCGTCCAGACGCATTTCGAGCAGCTCGATGAGGTTCTCACCGGTCAGGCCCGAGGTGCGGCGTGCTTCTTCGAAGACGCGGGTCATCTGCGCTTCGCGGATACCGTACTGGGCGCGCAGACGCTGCTTTTCGCGCAGGCGTACGGCGTAGTCGCTGTCCTGCTTGCGGCGGGCGCGTCCGTGCTGGCCGGGAGCGTACGGGCGACGCTCGAGGTACTTCTCGGCCTTCGGGGTCAAAGCAATGCCGAGGGCACGCGAAATGCGGACCTTCCGGCGGGCACGTGTGTTGTTAGCCACGTTTACCTTTCATCTGTTTCTGCGGCAAAGAGCCTGGCGCATCGGTTCGATGCGCGGCACTTTCTCTGTGTTGCTGGCCTCCTTGTGCGGAGAGCCGGGATTGGCCGCTTCCCGGTACTACAGTCAGCTCCGCGCACGCTCCTCCGTCTTCGAAATTCAAGGGAAAGGGAACGGGCACGGTGCTACTTGCCAGTCAACCCACAATCCTAGCAGTCCGAGGGCTCCGGGATGGTCAGCGGCCGCTTTCCCCGCCGGCCCGGCGCCCGATGGTTCCCCGGCCCCCGGACGGCTAGGGTACCGGCATGGAGTACGAGATCCGTCCGGCGACTCGAGACCGGTTCGGGGACGTCGCGGTGCTGCTGGGCCCCCGCAACCCCGATTCTCCGGTGTGCTGGTGCCTGACCTACCGGCTGCCGTCCCGGGAGAACCGTGAGCTGACCGGCCGCCAGCGCGCAGCAATGGTCGAGGACCTGTGCGGCCGGGCCATCCCGCCCGGGATCCTGGCCTACGACGGCGACACGGTGGTGGGCTGGTGCGGCGTGGCGCCCCGGGCCGACCTCCATTCCTTCGCGCACAGCACGAAAATCCCGCACCTCGATGACCTGCCGGTGTGGAGCGTGTGGTGCTTCCGGGTCCGGGGCGGGCGCCGCGGCAAGGGCGTTGCCGCGGCGCTGCTGCTGGGCGCCGTGGAGCATGCCCGGGACTCCGGGGCGCCCGCCGTCGAGGGCTACCCGGTGGACAACGGCGGGCAGAAGGTCGACACCACGATGGCCTATGTTGGCACCCGGGCGCTGTTCGAGCGGGCCGGCTTCACGAAAGCCGCCGACACCACCTCGGTCTCCAACGGCTTCCCGCGCGTGCTGATGCGCCGCGCCCTCCCCTGAGCACGCCTCCCTGCGGAACCTCCGCCGGGCCGGCCTACCGGCCCCGCAGGATCCTGCGCAGCCGGCCGAGGCGCGTGCCGATGTCCCGTTCGGCCCCCCGGTCGGTGGGGAGGTAGTAGTCCCGGCCCACCAGGTCGTCGGGCGCGTACTGCTGGGCGGCAATGCCGTGCGGTTCGTCGTGGGAGTAGACGTATCCCTTGCCGTGGCCGAGCTGGGAGGCCCCGGGGTAGTGGGCATCGCGCAGGTGGGCGGGGATGCCCTGGCCCCGTCCGGCCCGCACGTCGGCGATGGCGGCATTGATGCCGTTGTACGCCGCGTTGGACTTCGGTGCCGTGGCGATGTGGACGACGGCCTCGGCGAGGATGATCCTCGCCTCGGGCATCCCGACGAGCTGCACCGCCTGCGCCGCCGCCACCGCTGTCTGCAGCGCCGTCGGATCGGCCATGCCTACATCCTCGGAGGCCGAGATCATGATCCTGCGGGCGACGAAGCGGGGGTCCTCCCCCGCCTCGAGCATCCGGGCGAGGTAGTGGAGGGACGCGTCGACGTCGGACCCCCGAAGCGACTTGATGAAGGCGCTGGCGACGTCGTAGTGCTGATCGCCCGCCCGGTCGTACCGCAGCGCCGCCACGTCGAGGGCCTTCTCGGCGTGCTGGAGTTCAACCACGGCCGGTGCCGGCCCGTCGCCGGCGGACTGGGCGACGCCGGCCGCCGCTTCGAGGGCGGTGAGCCCGCGGCGGGCGTCGCCGGCGGCGAGGCGCACCAGGTGTTCGAGGGCCTCCTCGCTCAGGCGGACGGTCCCGCCCAGGCCCCGTTCGTCCTCGACCGCCCGCTGCAGCAGCCCGGCGATGTCGGCCTCGGTCAGCGGGCGGAGGGTCTGCAGCAGCGACCGGGAGAGCAGCGGAGCGACGACGGAAAACGAGGGGTTTTCGGTGGTGGCCGCGATCAGGACGACCCACCGGTTCTCGACGCCGGGCAGCAGCGCGTCCTGCTGGGCCTTGTTGAACCGGTGGATCTCATCGAGGAACAGGATGGTGGTCCGGCGGTAGAGGTCGCGCGCGGTCAGGGCCTCTTCCATCACCCGGCGGACGTCCTTCACGCCGGCGGTGATCGCCGAAAGCTCGACGAACTGCCGCCCCTGCCCGCGGGCCACCACGTGCGCGAGGGTCGTCTTTCCGGTTCCGGGCGGACCCCACAGCACGACCGAGGACGGGCCGGCGGGCCCACCGGAGGCGGTGTCGCCGGCCAGGGTGCGCAGCGGCGAGCCGGGTCCGAGGAGGTGCTGCTGGCCGACGACCTCATCGAGGGAGCGCGGACGCATCCGCACGGCCAGGGGGCTCCGCGGCCGCTGGGAACCGGCACCGGCAAGGGTCGGCGGTGCGGCGCCGGGGAAGCCGTCGTCCTCGTCTTCGGCGGCAGCGCTGAATAGATCATTCACACTGCCAAGGCTACTGTGTAGCACTGACGCCGGCGGATGGCCGGGGCGGAGTGGAGGACACGATGGCAGAGCCGAGAACCGTCCTCGTTTCGGGGGAGCGCCTGGCCGGCTGGTTGGAGCGGTTCGCACAGCGCAACGGCGGCTACACGATCGACGCCGGCTCCCCCGGCGGAGCCCTGGCCCTGACCGCCTCCAACGGGTGCCGTGCCGTCCTGGTGCCGCCCCTTCCTCCGGCACCGGAGGCGACCGGGGCGCCCTCGGTTCAGGCACTGACCGCCGCCGCGGGGGAACCGCGGGCTGTGGCGCTCATCCTGGTCCGCCGGGGCGGCTATTCGGTGGGGGTGGCCCGCCACGGCAGGCTGCTCGCCTCCAAGACGGGCACCCGGTATGTCCAGTCCCGCACGGCCGCGGGCGGCTGGTCGCAGCAGCGGTTCGCGCGGCGCCGGGCCAATCAGGCCTCTTCGCTCGTCCAGGCGGCGGCGGAACACGCTTCGGCGGTCTTCTCGGCCCACCCCATCGACTGCGTCCAGCTGGGCGGCGACCGCACCCTGGCCCTCGAAGTGCTCGCCCATCCGGCGCTTGCGCAGTACGCCCACCTCCCCCGGCTGCCGTTCACCGCGGTCCCCGATCCGCGCTTGGCCGTGCTTCAGCGGGCGGCGGCGGAGGCGATGTCGGTGCGGATCACCATCACGGACCCGCCGGAGGCGGCCGCGGGTTAGCCCCGTCCGCCCGGCACCCGGCACCGCACGTCCTCTGACAGCAACGGGTCCAGTGTTCGGGGCACGAGCCGCGAGGGCCACCCGGCCGCGAGCGGCGGTGACGGCGGCCGCCGGGTCAAGCCACGGGCAGGGTGGCCCGGGCCGGACGGCGTCGGTTACCGGCCGGCAGCCGCGGCTTCGGCCGCGCGGCGGAGGCGGTCTATCGCCTGGCCGGGATCCTCCGCCCCGTAGACGGAGGAGCCCGCGACGAAGACCGTGGCCCCTGCCTCCGCTGCGCGCAGGATGGTCTCTTCGGTGATGCCGCCGTCGACCTGGATCGCGAGGGGAAGCGAACCGCCGCGGATTGCCTCGGCCGCCCGCCGGATCTTGGGCAGGGTCAGGTCGAGGAAGGACTGCCCGCCGAACCCGGGCTCGACGGTCATGATCAGGAGCAGATCGAGCTCCCCCAGCATGTCGAGGTAGGGCTCAACCGATGTGGCCGGCCGCAGCGCCATGCCTGCCTGGGCGCCGCCGGCGCGAAGCTCGCGGGCCAGGCGGACCGGGGCGGCCGCGGCTTCGGCATGGAAGGTCACCGACGCGGCACCGAGCTCGGCGTACGCGGGGGCCCACCGGTCGGCGTCCTCGATCATGAGGTGGACATCGAGCGGGAGCCCGCTGACCTCCTGGATCCGCTTTACCACCGGCTGGCCCAGCGTGAGGTTGGGCACGAAATGGTTGTCCATCACGTCCACGTGCACGGCGTCGGCCGCACCGATGCGCCCGAGTTCGCGCTCGAGGTTCACGAAGTCGGCTGAAAGGATGCTCGGATTGATGCGGCAGGCTCCCACAGGTGTCCTTTTCGGTTGGAGGCGGCGGGACAGCGCTGCGTCCCGGAACGGTCAGAGGGGTTTGCGGATCAGGGCGAGGAACATGGCGTCGGTGCCGTGAAGGTGCGGCCACAGCTGCGCCGTGGATCCCGTCCCGGACGCAGCCGGCCTGGCAGAGTTCAACGGTCCGCCGATGCTGACCGCGTCGAGGGCCGCACCGGAGTCGAGCAGCTCCATCTCCGGCCGACGGCGCAGTGCGTCCTCGACGACGGCGAGGGTTTCGGCATGGTGCGGCGAGCAGGTCACGTAGGCGACGACGCCGCCGGGGCGCACTGCCTCGAGCGCGGACTCAAGCAGGCCGCGCTGCAGCGGGGCAAGCTCCACAAGGTCCGCAGGCTTGCGCCGCCACCGGGCCTCGGGCCGGCGCCGCAGGGCCCCGAGCCCGGTGCAGGGCGCGTCGACCAGGACCCGGTCATAGCTTTCCGGCTCCTCCTGCCCTACCTCCCTGCCGTCGCCGACGCGCACCGTCCACGTCCCGCCGTCGACCGGACGCAGGGCCTGACGGACGAGCTGTGCGCGGTGCGGCACCGGCTCGTTGGCGACAAGGGTCGCGGGCACCGAGCGGCCCAGCGCGGCGAGGAGCGCGGACTTGCCTCCGGGCCCGGCGCACAGGTCGAGCCAGCGCTCGGATCCGGCGTCGGGACCCGGACCGGAGCCGGCTCCGGCTCCATTCTCCGGTCCGGCGGGAAGCAGGTCGACGGCAGCGAGGGCGCGGGCGACCAGCTGCGAGCCGGCGTCCTGCACGCGGAGCGTGCCTTCCCGCACCCCGGCCAGCCGTCCGACGTCGCCTCCTGCGTAGTAGGCGGACCCTTCGGCCAGGCGGCCCGGTTCGGCGCCCTCGGCCAGGGCTTCGTCGAGGGAGCCGAGGCCGGGAAGCGCCACGAGGTTCACTACGGGCGCGGCGTTGTCGGCCTCGAGCAGCTCGTCGATCTCCTCGACGGTGCGTCCGTGGGCGACCAGTGACTGCCGCATGGCCCGCACGATCCACTCCGGGTGGCTGTGCGTCAGGGAGGCGATCTTGACGCCGTCGGTCTGGCCGGCGGTCAGCTCACCGATCCAGGCGGCGAGGTCGCGGGCGGCCACCTTGCGCAGCACGGCGTTGATGAGGGAAGCGGGCCCGGCGCCAATCACGGCACGGACCAGGCCGACCGTCTGATCGAGCGCCGCATGGGCGGGCACGCGCATCCCGAGGAGCTGGTGGGCACCGATGCGCAGCGCGTCGAGCACGGCCGGATCGAGCTGCGCCAGGGGACGGTCGACGCAGCGGGCCAGCACAGCATCGTAGGTTCCCTGCCCGCGCAGGGCGCCGTAGGCCAGTTCTGTCGCGAACCCTGCGTCTCGGCGGTCGAGTCGATGCTTGCGGATGCTCACCGGCAGGACGAGGTTCGCATAGGCGTCCTCCGCAGCCACCGCCCGAAGCACCTCGAACGCGACAAGGCGCGCCGGGTCGGCCTTCCGGGTCCGCTGGGAGGGCGCGGCCTGGGAGAACTTGCGCTCCCCCGAACGGTTCCGCTCCCTGCCCTTTTCATTACGGCGCGGGCGCTGACCTGCTCCTGGGGTATCAGACATCGAAAACCAACTCTCCGCGCGCCAGGGCGCCCCTCGCCCAGTCACGGGCGTCCATCATTGTCTTTCCGGCGGGCTGCAGGCGGCCGAGCACCACCGGCTCCGACCCGGTGCCGACCTGCACGCCGCCGTCCCGGAGCTCAACCCGGCCGGGGGCAAGGTCCACCGGATCGCCGGCCCCGGTGTCCGGCCGCGCCGGCCGGAGTTCGGATGCCGGGCGGACCGGTGCGACCTTCACGCGCTGGCCCGCAAGGAGCGTCCAGGCGCCCGGCTCGGGGGTCACGGCATTGATCCGCCGCCGGACGGCGACGGCCGGCTGCGTCCAGTCGATCCGGGCGTCATCGATCGAGAGCTTGGGGGCGAGGCTGACCTCCCCCTGCTGCGGAACCGCCTCGACCGTGCCCTGCCCGAGCGCCGTCAGCGTCTGCGCAAGCAGGACGGCGCCGCTGTCCGCAAGCCGGTCCAGGACCTCGCCGCTGGTATCGGACGGTGCCAGCGCTTCGGTCACTGTTCCAAACACGGGGCCGGTGTCGAGCCCGCGCTCGAGGCGGAAGGTGGACGCCCCGGTGATGTCGTCACCCGAAAGTACGGCATGCTGCACCGGTGCGGCACCGCGCCAGGCCGGCAGCAGCGAGAAGTGGAGGTTGATCCAGCCATGCCGGGGAAGCTCAAGCGCCCGCGGCGGAACAAGCCCTCCGTAGGCGACGATTGCCGCGGCGTCGAGGTTCAGCGCGGCCAGCTGCTCGACCACCTCGTCAGTGAACCGGTTGGCCTTGATCAGGGGCAGCCCCAACTCTTCGGCCCGGGCGGCCACGGGGCTCGGGGTCAGGGTCCTCTTCCGCCCGACTGGGGCATCGACGCGGGTGAGCACCGCCGCGATGTCGAAGCCAGCGTCCGACAGCATGTTAAGGGAGGGGACGGCGACGGCCGGCGTGCCGGCGAACAAAATCCTCACAGCCGGCGTCCCGAATTCTCGGCACGCGCCGGTGCGCCTGCAGGTCCGGCGGCCGATGCGCTGATGAAGCTCGAGCCGAGGGTCTTGGCCCGCTGTGCCGCCGTCTGGCCGGCCACACTGTTGTAGTCGGCGCTGCGGATGGCGCGCATGGCAACCTTCTTCTCCTCGCCCCGGAGTCTGTCGATGTAAAGCGTTCCGCGCAGGTGGTCCGTCTCGTGCTGCAGGCACCGCGCCAGCATGCCGGTGCCTTCGACCTCGACGGGCTCCCCGTGCACATCCTGCCCACGGACCCTCGCCCATTCGGCACGTTCAAGGAAGTTCCCAAGCCCCGGGACGGAGAGGCAGCCTTCGACGGCGCCGTCCTGCTGAAGGGTCTCCCCCACCTCGAGCACCGGATTGACGACGTGGCCCTCAAAACCGTCGATGCTGTAGGTGAAGACCGAAAGGCCCACGCCGATCTGGGGCGCAGCGAGGCCGACGCCCTGCACGTCGAGCATCGTCTCGGTCATATCCGCCACCAGCTTTTCGAGCTCGGGGCCGAAGTTCGTCACCGTCGCGGCAGGGGTGCGCAGGATCGGGTCGCCGATGATCCTGATACTCAGTACAGCCATTCGGTTCGAATTCCTTCACCTGGTTGGGCGCGGCGGGCGGATGCCCGGGTGGGCGCTGCGGGGGTCTGCGGCGTGCGCGGAGGGCTCGGACCCATCAGGACAAGCCCTCGAGCCATTCTAGAACGCCGCGCCGCCCTGCCGTCCCCGGAGCCGGTGCACTGCGGGAGCGCCGGGCGCGTCCGGGCGCCGACGGCGCCGCTGCGCTGCGGGAGTGCCGGGCGCGTCAGGGCAGTGCCGGTGTCCTGCCCGCGGCCTGCCCCTGAGCAAGGCGGGATCCAGCCCGGAATCCGCAGGGTCCGTCAGCCGGCCGCGACGGAGGACGGAGCTTCAGGAGCGGGTGCGGCCGGGCCCGGGCCGTCTGCACCGGTGGCCGGAGCCGGAGCCCCCGCCGGAGCTGCCCCCGGCGCCCCGGCCGCGGCGCGGGTGGGCGGCGGGCCGATGGGAAGCAGCGCCCGCCCGGCCGTTTCGGCGTTTCGGCCAGCCTCCCAGGCACGGCGCAGCGCGCAGAATCGAAACCAATGCTCCTTCAACACCTCGGGATTGGCCCTGAGGGCACGGACCTCCGTCTGGCCGACGGCAACACCGAGGAGGAGGGGCTGGTCGCCGTACTTCCACGGTTCCCATTCGCCCTGATGGGGATCAACAAGGCTTTCCTGGGCCTTCATGCCCGCGACCAGCTGCATGACGACCTTGTCGTCGAGCCCCTTGACGAAGCCGTCGCGGTCGGTGTTCTTGGTTTTGTAGTCGATGAGGCACAGCCGACCGCCAATGGTGGCCACCAGATCGAGGGTTCCGGCGTACCCGAGTTCCTGATTCCAGACGGTCAGTTCCGGGGCGATCGGCCGGACGTCGTAGAGTTCCCACCACTCGTCGAAACGGGCCGCGAAACCCTCCTCCCCGTTCTCCACGAGGGCGAGGCGCGCGGCGTCGAGCGTGTGGGGGCGGCCGAGGGCACGCAGGGCCACCTGCTCGCAGTAGTTGTGCACCCGGGTGCCCCGGAGCGCGGCGCCGTCACGGTACCGCTCGGCAGCCTGCGAGGCGTCCCGGACGGCCTGCTTCAACTCGGCAGGTTTGCCCAGCGATCCGGGAAGGCGCGGATCGGCAGCCAGGGCGTTCGCCGCCATGTGCCCGAACCAGCCGCCGAGGGACGACGGCGCCTGGGCAATGACGGTCGTGATTGACGGGACGGTGGGCTGGTCCGACGTCGACCTCGCATACATCCGTCCGTAGGGAGTGGAGTGGGCGAGCAGCGGTTCAGTCATGGGTTAAGTCTGTCATCCTCCGGTGACACTCCCGCGCCGCACCGTTGACCCGAAGACGCGCCCGATTGGACGAACCTCGAATAGTCCTATAGAGTTTTTTCTCGTTGGAAAACAGAAAAACACGAGGAACTCAAGGGTTTCGGTGTTCAAAATTTTCTTTCTGCGGACGTAGCTCAGCTGGCTAGAGCACCACCTTGCCAAGGTGGATGTCGCGGGTTCGAATCCCGTCGTCCGCTCGCAAGTCACTGCATGGCCGGTTCATCCGGCTGTCTGTTTGTTGGATAGCGGTGGGGTGGCCGAGTGGCTAGGCAGCGGCCTGCAAAGCCGTGCACGCGGGTTCGAATCCCGTCCCCACCTCCAGTAGGTGAATTGCAGAGCAGGAAATTGGGCGATTGGCGCAGCGGTAGCGCGCTTCCCTGACACGGAAGAGGTCACTGGTTCGATCCCAGTATCGCCCACCGAGAAGGACCCCCGGGTAACCCGGGGGTCCTTTGTTCTTAAGTCACGTTCCACGGACTCCCGGCGTCGATGTGATGGAAGACACCCCTGAGCACCTGGGCGGTACGTTCCGCAGCTTCGTGGTTGCCGCAAGGGGCCGGCGGGAGGTGCTCTACCGCGCCGCCAGGCGGCCAGGACACCCTGCCGGGCCTTATCTTCGCCCTTCCGCATTTCCCGCTCGAAGCCGGAGTGCGACTCTGGGCTCCTCTCACGGGGGTTGCCATTAAATGACTGGTCGGCTATAACTGTACGGGTCGGTAGTTGACCGACTGTCTACCAAAGGAATCGAAACCATGGAAACACGTAAAGTCGCCATCATCACCGGTGCATCCCAGGGCATCGGCGCGGGCCTCGTCGACGGGTACCGCAAGCTTGGGTATGCGGTTGTCGCCAACTCCCGTTCCATCGCTCCGTCCGAAGACTTCGACCTTGTCACCGTTGCCGGAGACATCTCGGACCCGGAGGTTGCCGAGCGCGTCGTTGCCACGGCCGTCGAGCGCTTCGGCCGTGTTGACACGCTCGTGAACAACGCGGGCATCTTCATCGCGAAGCCGTTCGCTGACTACACCCAGGAAGACTACGACAACGCCCTGCGCGTGAACCTCGGCGGCTTCTTCTCCATCACCCAGAAGGCAATGGCGAACATGGTCGAGCGCAACTCGGGGCACGTCGTGAACATCACCACCACCCTGGTTGAAAACGCGAACTCGAACGTCCCGTCGGCCCTCGCTTCACTAACCAAGGGCGGCCTCGCTTCCGTCGTGAAGTCGCTCGCGATCGAGTACGCAGCCCGCGGGGTGCGCGTGAATGCGGTATCCCCCGGCATCATCAAGACCCCGCTGCACGCCGTGGAGACGCATGACACCTATGGAGCACTCCACCCGGTCGGCCGGATGGGAACCATCGACGACGTCGTACACGGCGTGCTCTACCTTGAGCAGGCCCAGTTCGTCACCGGCGAGTTCCTTCACGTCGACGGCGGACAAAGCGCAGGAAACTAGCACCGGCCGGGGGCGGCACATCCGCCGCCCCCGCCCGGGCGGGTGAGAAAATGAAGCGGTCTTCCCTCCCGCGATGCTGCAGTGGATCGAAATCTCCATTCCGCGGACCAAAGGAGCCAGCGTCAGCCCATGACGACGAAACAGTTCACCATCGACCCCGTTTCTCCGTCCTACTGGCGGGTCACCTTCGCCAACGGTCCCGTCAACCTCTTCGACCCGGATTCGATCGACGAGCTCGCCCTTCTGCTCAGCGCCGCCGAGCAGGACCCCGAACTGCGCGTGATCGTCTTCCGCAGCGACAACCCTGATTTCTTCATGGCGCACTGGGATCTTCTCAGCGACAGGACCAGGGTGGCGGACATGGCGCCCGGGCCGACGGGCCTCCACCCCTACCTCGATAATTTCATCCGCCTCAGCCGGCTCCCCGTGGCAACCATTTCCCTCATCCGGGGACGGGCGCGCGGAACCGGCAGCGAGTTTGTCCTGGCCACCGACATGCGGTTCGCATCGGAGCGCGCGGTTCTGGGTCAATTTGAAGTCGGCATCGGCGCCGTGCCCGGGGGAGGTCCCATGGCGCGGCTCGGGCACCTCCTCGGGCGCGGCCGGGCCCTCGAGATCCTCCTCGGAGCCGATGACATCAATGCCGCGGAGGCCGCCGCATACGGCTATGTCAACCGGATCATCAGCGATGCGACGATCGAGGCCGAGGTCGATGCGCTCGCCCGCCGGATCGCCGGGTTCGACAGGACGGCCCTGTCTAAGACGAAGGCGCTCGTCGATGAAGCGACGCTGCCCGAGGATCAGGACTTCGCGCCGGGCCTTCAGGCATTCTTCGCGACGGCGGGCCGGCCCGGAAGCCAGCCGCTGATCCGGAGCCTGTTCGCCCGGGGCCTGCAGCAGGCCGACGGGGTCGAACTGGACCTCGGACGCCGTGTCGGAGAACCGCTGGAGGAGTGACGCGAAGGCGTCCGGATCACCTTTCGTTGCCGGGGCTCGAAAGGTGATCCGGCCCACTAAAGGGGAATTATCCGCCGGCGCGAGAAGTTGATACCGAAACAGAACTGATTAGTCCTAAAGGAGTATTTGCATGGCGACACTACTTGAGCAGGTCCTTGAAGCCAACGGTGGCCTTGACCGCTGGAAGAACCTCAACACCTTCACCGCCCGCATCGCCTACGGCGGCCCGTTCTGGGAATTCAAGGGACAGCCCGACGTCGTCGGCACCGACCTCGTCGAGGCGAGCCTGCAGGAGCAGCGCACCCGCCACACGCAGGAGGGCACCGGCCGCGTCATCGAATACGACAAGAAGTCAGACCGCGTGACGGTGACCGCCGCCGACGGCACGCTCATCGAGGAACTGACCAACCCCCGCGCCAGCTTCGAGGGCTACACCTTCGAAACGCAGTGGACCCTCGCTCAGATGTACTACTTCCGCAGCTACGCCACCTGGCACTACCTCGTCGAGCCCTACATCTTCACCTGGCCGGGCGTCGAGACTCAGGAAGTGGAGCCCTGGAACGAGAACGGCGAGACCTGGCGCGTACTCAGCGTCACCTTCCCTTCCTCGATCGACACCCACAACACCACCCAGCTGTACTACTTCGACGCGGCAGGGCACCTGCGCCGCATGGACTATCAGCCGGAGGTCAACGGCAACGCACCCGGTGCCCACTACATCCGCGGGGAGGCCGAGGTCGACGGACTCATCATCCCCACGAAGCGGCACATCCACATCCGCAACGATGACCGGACCCCCGATCTGTCCTGGGTTCTGATCGAGATCGACCTGAGCGACATCACGATCGCGTAATGCTCCTGCCGGAGGGGAGCAGCACCGCTCCCCTCCGGCACACCCTGTGATCCACGGCCTCTCCAACGCCCGCCGGCGCTGTTCAGCGGTTTCCGGCTGGCCGGCCGTGGATTTGGCTCCCCCCTCACGGCGCGATATTGTTGAGCCACTGGTTCGAGCAGCTTTCGGAAAAGCGTGAACACCCTTCCGCCGACGAACTGCAGGACCAGCACCAACTCAACCGGGCTCCCGCGCAGGGACGCCCTCTTGCGGACGTAGCTCAGCTGGCTAGAGCACCACCTTGCCAAGGTGGATGTCGCGGGTTCGAATCCCGTCGTCCGCTCCACTGCCCTCCCGGCACCCCCTCCCCGCGAAACTGCACCTCACCACGTTACGACCAACTCAAAGCGTGGTGATCTGCACACTCGGCCGAAGTAGCCCAAGGCTCTTCACCGACGCACCCCACCCCTCCCCGCGAAACTGCAGCTCACCACGTTATGTCCCTCCCAAAGCGTGGTGAGCTGCACACTCGGCGGGGACGGGACACTCGAGCGTGGCCGAATCCCCGGAGGAGCGGTCATCCCCCGGACGCTTCCCGCCGATCCTCCCCCTCGACCGGCGCAACCACCGGCCAAGGCACCCGCACCGGACGCTCCGCCACCCTTTGCACTACGATTGTGACGAAGGGAACACCAGGTTCCCGGGTAGGAAAGGAGGTGCCTGTGTCTGTTTTTGACGGGCTCAAAGGCAAGGCCGGTGGGTTGAAGGACAAGGCGACCGGACTGATCGGCGCCAACTCGGAGAAGGTCAAGACCGGCATCACCAAGGCCGGTGGCATTGTCGACGGCAGGACCGGCGGCAAGTACTCCGGGCGCATCCGCGGGGTGCAGTCGAAGGCCTCGGCGATGGTCGACAAGATCGAACGCGAGCAGCGCGGCGGCACGACCGGACCCACACCTCCTCCGGCCTCATAGCTTTAAGTACCGCAAAAAGGAAGCGCCGGTCCCGCCGTGAGGCGGAACCGGCGCTTTTGTTTTAAGCCGGGCCCGGCTTCGGCCCGCAGGCTACGCTCCGGAACCGCCCTGCCGGGCCAGCGCCGTGAGCCGGGAGACCGCCCGGTAATACTTCTTCATGTACCCGCCGTGCATCATCTCATCGGTGAACAGCTGATCGAAGGGCACACCGCTGGCGAAGATCGGCACGTCCCGGTCGTAGAGGCGGTCGGCCAGCACCACGAAACGCAGGGCCACTGACTGCTCGGTGATCGTCGAAACGCGGTGCCATGCCACGGCTTCCACTCCGTCGAGCAGCTGCCGGTACTTGCTGGGGTGCACGCCGGCGAGGTGATGGATGAGGTCACCGAAGTCATCCTCGGCCAGCACCCCGCCGTTGCCCGAGTAGTTCCGGACGTGGTCGCGCAGGCCGGATTCACTCAGGGGCGCCGGCGGCTGCGGCAGCCCGCGGTGGCGGTAGTCCTCGCCGTCGATGCGCAGCACGTCGAACTGGTCGGCGAGCACCTGGATCTCCCGCTGGAAGTCGACCGCCGCGAACCGGCCCTCCCCGAGGGACCCGGGAAGCGTGTTGGAGGTGGCGGCCAGCTTGACGCCGGCGTCGGCGAGTTCGCGCATCAGCCGGGACATCATCACCGTGTCACCGGGATCGTCGAGTTCGAACTCGTCAATGCAGACCAGGTTGTAGCCGCTGAGGGACTCGACGGTCTTGCGGAAGGAAAGCACACCGCACAGGTTCGTGTATTCGACGAAGGTGCCGAAGGCCTTGGGTCCCTGCGTCGCATGCCAGAGGGAGGCGAGCAGGTGGGTCTTTCCGACGCCGAAGCCGCCGTCGAGGTAGATCCCCGCGCGGGAGGGCGCCTTCCGAGCGCCGAAGAGCTTCCGCAGTCCGCTGGGCTCGGGCTCGTCAACGGTGACGGCGAACGCCCGCAGTCCCTTTACGGCGGCCGACTGCGAGGGCTGTGAGGGGTCGGGCCGGTAGCTGGAGAACGACACGTCCTTGAAGCGCGGCGAGGGGTAGAACCCGTCGAGCAGTTCCTCGACTGAGACTTTCGGGGCGCGGTCGGTCAGGTGCTCTACGGATGCCACAGATCTGGGGTGCTTTCTCTTGCCGGCCGAAGGATGCGATCGGGAGCGCGACGGCGCGCCCGTCAGGCAACATTACGGCACCGGACTCCTACGTGCCGGAAGCAATTCGCGCCGGGCGTGGTTAGGCTAAGAGAGAGAAGCCGCCCCCAGCAGAAAGCCATTTGATGCCGCTCGAAACAGATTCGTCCGAAAAGTTCGCTGCCTACGCCCACCCCGGCCGGCTCGTCTCGACGGACTGGCTCGCCGACCACCTCGGCGCGGATGGGCTGGTGGTCCTTGAGTCCGACGAGGACATCCTGCTGTTCGAGACCGGGCACATCCCCGGGGCTGTGAAGATCGACTGGCACACCGAACTCAACGACGAGGTGCGCCGCGACCTCGTCGACGGTGAGGCCTTTGCCCGCGTGATGTCCGCCAAGGGCATCTCCCGCGACACCACGGTGGTCATCTACGGCGACAAGAGCAACTGGTGGGCCGCCTATGCCCTCTGGGTCTTCGAACTGTTCGGCCACGAGGACGTCCGGCTGCTCGACGGCGGACGCGACAAGTGGATCGCCGAGGGACGGCCGCTGACGACGGAAGCCACCCCGGTCCGCCCCGGCGACTACCCGGTCATCGAGCGGAACGATCCCCGCGTGCGCGCCTACCTCGGCGACGTGCTTGAGCACTTTGGCAACCCGCTCATCGACGTCCGCTCCCCCGAGGAATACACCGGCGCCCGTACGCACATGCCCGCCTACCCGGAGGAGGGCGCCATGCGCGGCGGCCACATCCCCACGGCGGCGTCCATCCCGTGGGGCCGCGCTGCCGCCGGGGACGGAACCTTCCGCAGCCGGGAGGAGCTCGACGCGATCTACCGCGGCGAGGCGGGCCTCGAGGACGGCGACGACGTCGTGGCATACTGCCGCATCGGTGAGCGCTCGAGCCACACCTGGTTCGTCCTGACCCACCTGCTGGGCTTCGACCGGGTGCGCAACTACGACGGGTCCTGGACCGAGTGGGGCAACGCGGTGCGCGTTCCGATTGTCCGCGGTCCCGAACGCGGCGAGGCCCCGGCCCGTCCGGCGGAGGCCCGGCGATGAGCACGGCCCTGCCTGCCCAGCTGGCCGAGATCATCGATGACTTCCAGGACCTGACGGAGCCGGACCGGCTTCAGCTGCTCCTCGATTTCTCCCGGGAGCTTCCGGAGCTGCCCGAGCGGCTCCGGGAGCATCCCGAACTGCTCGAGCAGGTCGTCGAGTGCCAGAGCCCGGTCTTCCTCACCCTCGAGGTGGGCGAAGGACCGGAGCGCCGGGTGAACCTGTTCTTCTCGGCTCCCCCGGAGGCTCCGACGACCCGCGGTTTCGCCGGAGTCCTGATGGAGGGCCTCGACGGGCTGCCTGCCGAGGAGATCCTTGCGGTCCCGGACGACGTGCCGGACCGGCTGGGCCTGACCCGGGCCATCACGCCGCTGCGCATGCGCGGCATGAGCGCGATGCTGGGCCGGATCAAGCGTCAGATTCGGGAGACTGCGGCCTAGGCTCCGCTCCCGGGTGCCTGCCGCCGGGCAGGGTGCGCTGGTGCAGCACCCGGTCCAGCCAGCGTGAGACCGTCTCCTCCCACCGGGCCGGATCGACGTTCCACTCCTTGGTGTGGCGCGCCCGGTGGAACCGCTCGAAGGTGACGAAGGCCGGGTTCCGTTCGGCGAGTTCGACCGAGGGCGCGACCGGAACGAACTCGTCGTCCTCGCTGTGCAGGATGAGGGTGGGGATGGTCAGCTGCTCCGCCCGTGAGATCCAGTCCATGCTCTTGAGGTCGAGGGGCGCGGCCAGGCCGGTGATGCGCTTGGCGGCGTCGTTGGCCAGCAGCCACTGACCCAGCCGGCCCACCGGAGCCGGAATCCGGTTCAGCTGGGCGTGGTAGGCGAGCACCTCAATCCAGTTCACCACCGGGCCGTCGAGCACCAGTGCGCCGATGCGCCGGCGGTGGCGGGAGAGGTCCGCGGTCTGCAGGGCGATGGCGCCTCCCATCGACCAGCCGAACAGCACCACCTCCTGGGCGCCGGAGGCGATGGCGTAATCGATGGCCGCTTCGACGTCGCGCCACTCGGTCGCGCCGAGGCCGTAGCGCCCGTCCGGGGCGAACGGCGCGTCGCCGTCGTTCCGGTAGGAGATGACGAGGCTGGTCAGGCCGACGCTGCGCGCGGTGCGCACCGCCCGCAGGGCCTCGGTGCGCTGGGCTCCCCTGCCGTGGATCATGATCGCCCAGGTGTCGGCCGGCGCCTCGGCGCGGATCAGCCACGCCGGCGCCGAGCCGCCGTCCACCGGCACCTGGACCTCCTCGTCGGCGAACCCCATGCCCGACGGCGCCGGGTAGACGCTCCCGCTCCACCAGCCGCGCCGGGCGGTGCGCAGGTCCCCTGCGTACACCTCCTCGACGTCACGCTCAACGGTTCCCTCGCGGGGGCTGTAGGAGTGGATGGCGCCGATCCGGGCGTGTCCGGCCCCCCGGTTGAAGTAGAGGCTGTAGGTGCCCTCGACCGTGGTGTCCTCGTTGGCCGGCAGGATCACCCGCTGGTCCTGCCCGGTGCCGGTGACGGCGAGGATCTCCAGGTTCTCCTCGCGCGTGCGGGCCGGCGTCACAACCCGGCGTGCGAAGTACGCGGCGAGCGCCGATGCGGCCGTGGCCGCCGACGACGTCAGCAGCGCACCCACGCCGATCCCGAACGCCGTCCATTTCACCCAGGGGGCGGGGGCGGAGGCGGTGGCCTGTGATGCTGGTGGGAATGCCATACGGCCATTCTCACCCGTTCCGGCGTCCAGCGGGCAATTTCGTCGCAGCCGGTGCGTCCGGCCCCTGCGCGCACCGCCGACGGTGGGCCGGGCAGGCGTCCCCATCCTGCGGTCCTCCCGCACCCGGCGGGCCGGGTCTACTGTTGGCGGTATGACTCAAACCATTCTGGTGCTGACCGAGGAAGCCCTGCAGGACGCGGATGTGGCGAACCTGAGGACACTGCAGGGCGAGGAGGACGCCGAATTCATCATTCTCGTTCCTGCGGACCGGAACAAGAGCATGCTTGGCGAGTTCTTCCACCACCTGAGCATGCTTGAGTTCGCCCAGGCGTTCCGGGACGTTGCAGGCAGTGATTCCGGCGACCGGCCGGAGCACACCGCCGCCGACGCGCTGGAGGCCTCACTGCGGACGGCAGCGGCGTCGGGTTTGAGGGCACGGGGCTACACGGTCGGGGACAACGCCGTCGAGGAATTCGTACGGGCCGCGGCCGACGAGGGCGCAGCGCAGGCCGTGGTAATCACCCGCCCGCATGCCGTGGCGGACACCCTCCACACCGACTGGGCCAACCGTGCGCAGAGCCACCTGGGGATCCCTGTGCTGCACCTCTATTCCGGCTCGGGATTTATTGGCGACTCATAATCGTTGCCAAAGGTATGACGACATCAGAAAACGCCGCTCAGCCCGAAATCTTCAAGACCGATGACGAGTGGCGCCAGGAACTCACCCCCGAGGAGTTCCAGGTGCTGCGGAAGGCCGGGACCGAGCGCCCGTGGACCGGGGAATACACCGATTCCTACACCGCCGGGGTCTACCAGTGCCGGGCCTGCGGCCAGGAACTCTTCACCAGCAACGAGAAGTTTGACTCCCAGTGCGGCTGGCCGTCCTTCTGGGCCCCGCTTGCCGAGGACAAGGTCCGCTACATCCACGACCGGACCCTGGGCATGGAGCGCATCGAGGTGCGCTGCGCGCGGTGCGATTCGCACCTGGGCCACGTCTTCGAGGGCGAGGGTTTCTCGACCCCGACCGACCAGCGTTACTGCATCAACTCCATCTCCATGAAGCTCGTTCCCACTGAGTAGTCCGGAAGGCTTGGCCCCCGGAGACAGCTAACAGGACCTGCGGCTACCGCCTTATGCGGGCAGCCGCAGGTCCTCTTGGTCTCGGGCCACGGGGGCCCGCTGCCAGCATAAGAGTCTCTAATTAGATGGATAGTTTCGCGTAAGCAATCCTTTTTTGTTGCTAGGCTCGCTTCAGCATCCGATCCACCGCCCCGCCCGTCGGGGCCGCTCCGAAAGCAGGCATCCATGACCACTCTGGCATCCTCACCGCTCGGCTCCACCACCCTGGCGGAGCACCCCGCCTGGCTCCGCCTCAAGGCGGCGGCCGGCGCCCTGCAGCAGCTGCAGGTCAAGGACGGATCGGTCCCCGAACCCGCCGACCGCCCGAAGGCCGCCGAGCTTAACACCACCATCGTCGAGGCGGTCACCGAACTCGCCCCCGCCTTCGCGCACGACGCCGCCTACCTCACGGCCCTGGTGAAGGATCTGTCGGCCTGGGCGGAGTCCGGCTTCGGCGTCCCCGACTTCCTGGATTCGCTTCTGGCCTTCCAGCCGCAGCAGCACCGCGTTGACGGCCTGGCACACCTGGTCCTCTTCCCCATGTACACCCAGAACGGCAGCAGCAACCGCCTCGTGGAGGCCGTGCTGATCGAAGTGATCTGGCCGGAGTTCATCGCCGACCTCGAGGCCGGCGACTACTCCAACGGGCTGTTCGTGCCGATCCGCTTCATCGATTTCACCGAGGGCTACAACACCAATTCCGCCGTTCTCTTCCCCGAGACGGTCGCCGTCCGCGAAACCCCCACCTTCACCTGGGGCGCGATCTTCGCCGACCGTGAGGCCGCCCGCTTCCGCCGCGTAGTGGAGGCCGCCGCCGACATCACCCGCCTCGACCTGCCCGCCGAGGCCCGCGAACTCCTGGCCGACCAGAAGCTGGCCGAGGAAACCTTCGTGATGTGGGACCTGATCCACGACCGCACCCACATGCGCGGTGACCTCCCGTTCGACCCGTTCATGATCAAGCAGCGCATGCCCTTCTTCCTGTACTCCCTCGAGGAGCTGCGCTGCGACCTGACCGCTTTCCGCGAATCGGTGCGCATCGCCAAGGACGAGGAGGCCTCGCCCGAGACCCGCCGCCACGCCCGCCTGGTGCAGTACGCGGTGATCTTCGACCGGATCTTCCGCTTCGCCATCACCGGCTCCCGCGTGCGCAACTACGACGGCCTCGGCGGCCAGCTGCTGTTCGCCTGGATGCACCAGCACCGCGTCCTCCACTGGACCGACACCAAGCTCACCATCGACTGGGACGAAGTGGCCGACGTCGTCGTCGCCCTCGGCGAGGAGATCGAGCAGCTGTACTGGCGCTCGATCGACCGCCCCAAGACCGCACACTGGCTCGCCGCCTACGAGCTGGTCTCCAAGACCGTCACGCCCCACCCGGCGTCGGTCTGGGCCAAGGGGCCCGATGCCCTTCCGCTCAGCGGCCCGCCGCGCGGCCTGACCGACGCCGTGCTCGACGACGAGTTCCCGCTGTCGATGTTCTTCGAAGCCCTCGACCGCAAGATGAAGCCGGTCATCGAGTCGACGGCCGGAATCACCGGAGCCTCGGCGTGACGGACGCCGTTTTGCCGGCGGGCGCACCCGCGCCCGCCGGCCTCACGGTCGTCGTCGCCGGGGCAACCAGCGCCTCGGGCGTGGCCATGGCCCGGGAGCTCAGCGGCCGCGGCGCGCGGGTGATTGCCGTCGGCTCCGATGCCGGCCGGCTGCGGGACGCCCTCGGACACCTGGACGGCGTCGACACCCGCGTGTGCGACCTGACCGACACCGCCGCCGTGAAGGCCCTCGCGGCCGCGGTGGAGGCGGACACCGGGGGCGCCGACGGGCTGATCCACCTGGTCGGCGGCTGGCGCGGCGCCAAGGGCATCACCACCCAGTCGGACGAGGACTACGCCTTCCTTCATGACTCGGTCTTCCGCACCCTGTTCAACACGAGCCGCGCCTTCTACGACCAGCTGGCGCGCTCCCCCCGGGGCCGGCTCGCCGCCGTCTCGGCCACCGCCGTCGACTCCCCCACCGCGGGCAGCGCCTCCTACGCCGCGGTGAAGGCCTCGGTGGAAACCTGGCTGCGCGCCGTCGCCGACGGCTTCACCCGCGACGGCTCCGCCGCAGCGTCGACCGCGCTGGTCGTCAAGGCCCTGCTCGACGACGCTCTGCGCGAGGCCCACCCGGAGCGGCGCTTCCCGGGCTACACCCACGTCGATGACCTCGCCCGGGCCGCCGCCGCACTTTTCGACGCCCCCGCCGCGGACCTCAACGGGCAGCGCACTCCACCGGCAGACCTGCTGGCCAAGACCGACGGCTGAGCGCCGCTAGGGGATAATAGGACAGTGACTGAGACTCTTTCGACCTTCCGCCCGCTGCACGACATCAACGAGCGCGGCTTCGCCTCCGACAACTACTCGGGGATCCACCCCGAGGTGCTCGCCGCCATCGCGGCGGCCAACGGCGGCCACCAGGTGGCCTACGGCGACGACGTCTACACCGCCCGGCTCAAGGAACTGCTCGAGGAGCACTTCGGCGAGGGGATCGAGGCCTTCCCCGTGTTCAACGGCACCGGCGCGAACGTCCTGTCGCTCCAGTCGATGCTGCCCCGCTGGGGCGCCGTCATCTGCGCGGCCACCGCTCACATCAATGTCGACGAGAACGGGGCGCCCGAGCGCGTCGGCGGCTTCAAGCTCCTGACGGTTCCCACCCCCGACGGCAAGCTCACCCCCGAGCTGATCGACCGCGAGGCCTGGGGCTGGGGGGACGCCCACCGGGCCCAGCCGCTGGCCGTCTCGATCACCCAGACCACCGAACTCGGCACGCTCTACACGGTTGAGGAGATCCGGGCCATCGCCGACCACTGCCACGCCCGCGGAATGCACCTGCATATGGACGGCGCGCGGCTGGCCAACGCCGCCGCGGCGCTGGGCCTGCCGCTGCGGGCCTTCACCCGTGACGCCGGCGTGGACATCCTCTCCTTCGGCGGAACCAAGAACGGGCTGATGTTCGGCGAATGCGTCGTGGTCCTGAACCCCGCCGCGTCGACCGGGCTCGAATACCTGCGCAAGATGAACATGCAGCTTGCCTCGAAGATGCGCTTTGTCTCGGCACAGCTCATCGCCCTGCTTGAGGACGGCCTGTGGCTGCGCTCGGCGTCCCACGCGAACGCCATGGCCGCACGGCTGACCGAGGCGGTGCGCGGCATCGACGGCGTCCGGCTCACCCAGGAGACCCGGGCGAACGCCGTGTTCGCCATCCTCGACCCGGCCGCCGCCGACCGCATCCGGAAGCAGTTCCGCTTCTACGACTGGGACCAGGCGACCGGCGAGGTGCGGTGGATGTGCTCCTTCGACACCACCGAGGAGGACGTCGACGCGTTCGCGGCGGCCATCGCGCGCGAAGTCGGCGCGTAGGCGCTCATTGCCTATGGTTACGAAAAGGTAACCCCCGCGAGTCCCCCCGCGACACGCCGAAGATTCTGGCATAGCCTGCGGGAGTGAGCGCACTTGGCGGCCTGTCGCAGGCACCCGACGAATTCCGAACGGCTCTTGCCGGTCTCAAGGAGGCCCGCTGCCGCACCGAGCTGCGCCTCGAGGAGATTCCTGCACCCTCGCGCCTTGCACCGTTTGCGGTCGCGCTCGGCGCGGAGGTGTACCAGCCGGCCCAGCCGGCGCGGCGCCCGGTCCACGGGCCCGCCGGCGCCGAGCTCCTCCCGCAGGAACCGGTGGAGCTGGCCACCGGGCGGTTCATCCTGCTGTACGACCCGCAGGGCTCGGCGGTGTGGGACGGCAAATTCCGGGTGGTGACCTACATCCGCGCCCAGCTCGAACCGGACATGGGCAACGACACGCTGCTCGGCTCGGTGGCCTGGACCTGGCTCGCGGAGGCGCTCGAGAACCACGGGGCCGCCCACCACAACGCCGGCGGGACGGCGACCCGCATCCTCTCGGAGAGCTACGGGACGCTCGAGGACCGGCCGGACACCATCGACATCGAGCTGCGGGCCTCCTGGACACCGGACAGCGCCGAGATCCGACGGCACCTCGAGGCGTGGTCCGACATGGTGTGCACCTTCGCGGGGCTCCCGCCCCTCCCCGAGGGCGTTCTGTCCCTGCCGCACCGGCGCAGCTAGGCCCGTCCGGCCGACCGATAGACTGGAACAACCATGAGCTCCGAGAATTTTGATCGGCGGGACCTGCCCGTCGACGCCGCCCCGCCCACCGAGACGCCCGAGAACGGCACGGAACCTGAGGCCGGGCACCTGCCGCTGCTGACGGAACCGCGCGACGGCGTTCCCTTCGTCATCGACACTCCCGCCGGGCTCGAACGGGCCGCCGCCGCCCTGGCCGCGGGGACCGGGCCGGCCGCCGTGGACGCCGAGCGCGCTTCCGGCTTCCGGTACGGCCAGCGGGCCTTCCTCGTGCAGATCCGCAGGGAGGGAGCCGGCACCTGGCTCATCGACCCGGAGCCCTTCGGAGACCTGAAGATCATCGACGACGCCCTCGAGGGCGTCGAGTGGATCCTTCACGCCGCCAGCCAGGACCTTCCCTGCCTCTCGGACCTCGGCATGTGGCCCGACCGCCTCTTCGACACCGAGCTGGCCGCACGGCTGGCCGGGCTCCCGCGCGTCGGGCTCGCCGCGGTGATTGAGTCGCAGCTGGGCTTCACCCTCGCCAAGGAACACTCCGCGGCCGACTGGTCCACCCGCCCGCTGCCGGAACCGTGGCTGCGGTACGCCGCCCTCGACGTCGAGGTGCTCAGCGAACTGCGCGGCAAGCTCGCCGCATTGCTGGACGGGCAGGGGAAGCTTGAGATCGCCGAGGAGGAGTTCGAGCACATCCGCTCGAGTCCGCCGGCCGAACCCAAGACCGACCCCTGGCGCCGCACATCCGGGCTTCACCAGATCCGCGACCGCCGCCAGCTCGAGGCGGTTCGGCGGATGTGGACCGAACGCGAGGAACTGGCCCAGCGGCGCGACGTCGCACCGGGCCGGCTGATCCCGGATTCCGCGATCGTCGCCGCGGCCAAGGCGATGCCTGCCACGGTGCCGCAGCTGCTGTCCACCAAGGGCTTCCACGGCCGTGCCGCCCAGAAGGAAGCGCCCCGCTGGATGCGGTGCATCAATGAGGCCCGCCGGGCCAAGGACCTCCCGCCCCTTCACATCTCCAGCAACACTCCCCCGCCGCCGCGCGTCTGGGCCGAAAAGGATCCCGAGGCCGCCGCCCGGCTCCTCACCGCCCGTCCGCGGATCGCGGCGCAGGCCGAGAAGCTCGACATGCCGGTGGAGAACCTTCTGACCCCGGACTTCCTGCGCCGGATCGCCTGGCGTCCGCCCGCCGACATCACCCTGGAGAGCATCAGCGCCGCGCTTGCGGAACTGGGTGCCCGGCCCTGGCAGATCGACCGCGTTGCGGCGGTCATCACCGTGGCCTTCCTGGACCCGGACCCGCTTCCGGTCAAGGCCTCGCCGCCGAAGGCGGCGCCCGACGCAGGCCCGGTGGAGGCCGCCGGGTAGCGACTGTCCGGGCTCCGCTTGCACCGCTAAGTTACTGCTGAGTAACATGAGGTCGGATCAACATCTCAAAGAGGAGCACAGTGTGAGCCAACCAGCAGCAACCACCCCCGCCCGTGCCGCTGCCCGCAGCGTGCGGGACGTCGTCTTCGTGGACGGCGTACGGACCCCGTTCGGCAAGGCCGGCGACAAGGGGATCTATGCCGGGATGCGGGCCGATGACCTGGTGGTCAAGTGCATCCGCGACCTGCTGCGCCGCAACCCCTCCCTGCCCCCCGAGCGGATCGACGACGTCGCGATCGCAGCCACGACCCAGACCGGGGACCAGGGCCTCACCATCGGCCGCACCGCCGCCCTGCTCGCCGGGCTTCCCCGCACGGTGCCGGGCTTCGCCATTGACCGGATGTGCGCCGGCGCCCTCACCGCCGTGACCACCACGGCCTCCGGTATCGCCTTCGGCGCCTACGACGTCGTTATCGCCGGCGGCGTTGAACACATGGGCAACCACCCGATGGGCGAGGGCGCAGACCCGAATCCGCGGTTTATGTCCGAGCGGCTCGTGGATCCGGCGGCTCTGAACATGGGCAACACCGCCGAGAACCTTCACGACCGCTTTCCCGCCATCACCAAGGAGCGCACGGACGCCTACGCCGTGCGCAGCCAGGCCAAGCTAGCCGCGGCCTACGCGGAGAACCGGATCCAGCCTGACCTGGTTCCCGTGGCGGGCCGGAAACCCGACGAGGGCTGGACCCTGCACAGCGTCGATGAGCCGCCGCGGCCCGGCACCACGGTGGAGGACCTCGCCCAGCTGCGCACCCCGTTCCGCCCACACGGCCGCGTCACGGCCGGCAACGCCGCGGGCCTCAACGACGGCGCGACCGCCGCGCTGCTGGCCTCCGCCGACAGTGCCGCCGAACTCGGCCTGCCGGTACGCATGCGGCTGGTGGCCTACGCCTTCGCCGGCGTCGAGCCCGAGGTGATGGGCATCGGCCCGGTCCCCGCCACCGAGAAGGCCCTGCGCCAGGCTGGGCTGGACATCGGAGACATCGGCCTGTTCGAGATCAACGAGGCCTTCGCCGTGCAGGTGCTCTCCTTCCTTGACCACTTCGGCATCGCCGACGACGACCCGCGCGTCAACCGCTACGGCGGCGCGATCGCCGTCGGGCACCCGCTCGCCTCGTCCGGCGTCCGGCTGATGACCCAGCTCGCCCGCCAGTTCGAGGAGGACCCGTCGGTGCGCTACGGCATGACCACCATGTGCATCGGCCTCGGAATGGGCGCCACCGTCATCTGGGAGAACCCCCACCACGCCGACTACGGACAGGACGCAGCATGAGCTTCGAACGCTTTGAGGAACTTGCCGGGCTGGTGCCCAACGAGATCATCACCCACTCCCTGGTGCAGGACGTTGCCCTGCCCGGAGGGGCCGGCACCCTCGCGCTCATCACCCTCGACAACGCCAAAGATCACACCAAGCCGACCACCCTGGGCCCGAACACCCTGATCGAGTTTGGACGCACCCTCGAGGGCCTCAAGGAGCGCAGCAGCCGCGGGGAGATCGCCGCGGTCGCCATCACCGGCAAGCCCTACTTCCTCGTCGCCGGCGCCGACCTCTCGACCGTGAAGTCCCTCAAGGCCGAAAAGCACGGCCGGGCGATGGCCGAGCTGGGCCACGCGGCCTACGACCTGCTGGGCTCCCTCGGCGTCCCCAGCTTCGCCTTCATCAATGGGGTGGCCCTCGGCGGTGGCCTCGAGATCGCCCTGGCCGCGAATTACCGCACCGTCTCCACCGGAGCCAACGGTCTCGGCCTGCCCGAAGCGTTCATCGGCCTGGTCCCCGGCTGGGGTGGGGTGTACCGGCTGCCGCGCCTGGTTGGCCCTGCCTCCGCGGTGAAGGTGATGATCGAGAATCCGCTGAGCAACAACCGGATGCTCGACGGCTCCGCCGCCTACGGGATCGGCATCGCCGACGCGCTCTTCGAACCGGCGGACTTCCTCGAGCAGTCCCTGGCCTGGGCCGCCCGCGTCGTCGCCGGTGACCCTGCGACGGTGCAGGCCGTCGAGGAGCGCCGTGCGGGCTTCACCGCCTACAGCGACGCAGACTGGGATGCCGCCGCCGCCGCGGGACGGGCGTTCATCCAGGCCCGCACCGGCAACGCCGCGCCGGCCCCTTCGCGCGTCCTCGATCTGTTCGAGGCGGGCAAGACGCTGACCCGTGAGCAGTCCGCCGAGGCCGAATGCATCGCGCTGGCCGAGCTCATGCAGACGCCTGAGTTCCACGCGACCGTCTACGCGTTCCTCGAGCTGGTGCAGAAGCGTGCCAAGCGGCCCGCCGGGGCGCCGGATGTGAAGCTCGCCCGCCCGGTGACGAAGGTCGGCGTCGTCGGGGCCGGCCTGATGGCCAGCCAGCTGGCGCTGCTGTTCGCCCGCCAGCTCAAGGTGCCCGTCGTCCTGACCGACATCGATCAGGCGCGCGTGGACAAGGGCGTCGCCTACGTCCACGCCGAGGTCGACAAGCTGCTGGGCAAAAAGAAGCTCTCGCAGGATGCTGCCAACCGTACGAAGGCGCTGGTCTCCGGGTCGGTCTCCAAGGAGGCCTTCGCGGACGCCGACTTCGTGATCGAGGCGGTCTTCGAGGAGATGGGCGTCAAGAAGCAGGTCTTCGCCGAGGTCGAGGCCGTCGTATCGCCCGAGTGCATCCTCGCAACGAACACCTCATCCCTGTCGGTCACCGACATGGCCGCCGACCTGGCCCACCCCGAGCGGGTCGTCGGGTTCCACTTCTTCAACCCCGTGGCCGCGATGCCGCTGCTGGAGATCGTGAGGGCCCCCAAGACGGACGACGCCGTGCTCGCCACCGCCTTCGCCCTGGCCAAGCAGCTAAAGAAGAACGCCGTCCTGGTGCAGGACGCCCCGGCGTTCGTCGTCAACCGGATCCTCGGGCGCATGTTCGGCGAGATCACCAAGGTCTTCGACGAGGGCACCGACGCCGACACCGCCGACAACGCGCTGCGCCCCATGGGCCTGCCGATGACGCCGTTCCGCCTGCTGGCCCTCGTAGGGCTGCCGGTCGGCCAGCACGTCCAGGAGTCGCTGCACGCCGCCTTCGGCGACCGGTTCCACGTCTCGGCGAACCAGCAGAAGCTGATCGACGCAGGCATCAAGGGCCTGTGGATCAAGGAAGCATCGGGCCGGGAAACCGTGCCCGAGGCGACCCTGGCCCTGATGGAGCGCGGCTCCTCGCCGTCGTCGAGCGAGGAGATCCTGCGGCGCACGCAGGACGCCCTCGCCGACGAGATCGGCCGGATGCTCGACGAGGGCGTCGTCGCCGCCCCGGAGGACATCGACCTGTGCGTGATCATGGGCGCCGGCTGGCCGATGCACCTGGGCGGAATCACGCCTTACCTCGACCGCACGGGCGCCTCGGAGCGGGTCCGCGGCAGGACGTTCCGCTAGGCCGCCTCCGTTTACGACTAGCGCGCCACATAACGACAAACGCACCCGCTATATCGGGTGCGTTTGTCGTTTCCGGGCGGGTTCGTCGCTTTCCGGCACCGCGGTCGCCCGAGGTGCGGAATCCGGTGACGGGCGTCGACGGGCGGGCCTCATAGCGACGAACACTCCGCACAACGCCCAGCGCACCAGAAAGCGACAAATGGACCGGCTTTCCCCGGCGCGCTCCTCGCTATATGACACCGCCGTCGTCTTCAGGCCCCGCCGTCGTCGTCAGCCACTGCCGTCGTTCGTGGGTGCGGCCGTCGCCTTTAGCCGCGACGCCGAGGAACGGACGCCGACGGGCAAGCCACGTCACGACGCACGTGCCAGATAACGACGAACGCACCCGATAAATCGGGTGCGTTCGTCGTTTTCGGGTCCGACCGCCGCAATCGGGCACCGCCGTCGCTTTCGGCCGCGCAGCCAGCGAAACAGACGTCCGACGGCGGGCCTCAGCCCCGCGGGAAGATCCGGTCCAGCTCCTCGAGGTCCGACGGCGACGGCGTCCAGGAGGCGGCCGCCGCGTTCTGGGCCACCTGCTCCGGGGTCGTGGCCCCGGCGATGATGCTCGACACCGTCGGCTGGGCCGCAAGCCACGAGAACGCCACCTGTACCTCGGTCAGTCCGCGGGCCGCTGCGAAGGCACCGAAGGCCGCGAGCTGCTCAAGGTCGGCCTGCTCAAGCAGGTGCGTGCGGACCCGGGTCAGCCGGCTGCCCACGGGCGCCTTCCCGGAGGAGTACTTGCCGGTCAGCAGCCCGTTGGCGAGCGGGAAGTACGGCAGCAGTCCCAGCCCGTACGCGGCGGAGGCGGGGATGACTTCCTTCTCGGCCTCCCGGTCGAGCAGGCTGTACGCGTTCTGGGCCGAGACGAAGGGGGTGAGCCCTTCGAGCCGCGCCGTGAACTCGGCCTCGGCGAGCTGCCAGCCCGCCCGGTTCGAGTGCCCGAGGTAGCGGACTTTTCCGTCGCTCACGAGGGTGTCGAGCGCCGAAAGGGTCTCCTCGATGGGCGTCCCGGCATCGGGAACGTGGAACTGGTAGAGGTCGATCCAGTCGGTGCCGAGCCGTTTCAGGGACGACTCGACGGCGCGCAGGATGTACCGGCGGGACCCGCGGGCACCCCAGTCGGGTCCGTTGGCGCCGCGCATGTCCGCGCCGAACTTCGTGGCCAGCACGACGTCGTCCCGGCGCTTCCCGAGGGCCTCACCGAGCATTTCCTCGCTCAGGCCCGGGTGTCCGCCGTAGATGTCGGCGACGTCGAACAGGGTGATCCCGGCATCGATGGCCGCGTGGACGACGGCGTCGGTCCCTTGCTGGGTTTCCGTGGCGGTGCCCGGGCGGCCAAGGTTGTTGCAGCCAAGGCCCACGGTTGAGACGCTCAGGCCGGAAGACCCAAGCCGTCGGTGTTCGGTCATGCCCTCACCCTTTCCGGGGAGTCCGGTGGAGCGGGATCAGGACGCGGAGAACCAGATGCCGATTTCCCGGGCGGCGGACTCGGCCGAGTCGGAGCCGTGGACGAGGTTCTGCTGCACCTTCAGTCCCCAGTCGCGGCCGAAGTCGCCGCGGATGGTTCCCGGGGCCGCGGCTGTGGGCTCCGTGGACCCGGCGAGCGAGCGGAACCCTTCGATGACGCGCTGGCCCTCGAAGACGGCGGCGACGATCGGGCCGCTGAGCATGAACTCGACGAGCGCCTCGTAGAAGGGCTTGCCGACGTGTTCGGCGTAGTGCTCCTCGAGGAGTTCGCGGGTGGCTGACATCAGTTTCAGGTCCACAAGGGTGTAGCCCTTGGTCTCGATCCGGCCGAGGATGGTCCCGGTCAGGTTCCGCGCGACGCCGTCGGGCTTGATCAGTACAAGGGTGCGTTCAGTGCTCACGCGGTCCTCCAGGGGTTCGTGGGGAAAAGGAATCGAAGTGCTCCGCGTTGAACTCTACTAAAGACGGGCAGGGTGCTGCCTATTCGGCGGCCGCCTCCGGGTGCTCCTTCTCCCACTCGGCCTGCGCACGGTCGCGCTCGGCGTTCTCGCTGTCGAGCCTCCTGCCGGTGCGGATGCCGTAGAGCCAGGTGAGGGCGAAAGCGGTTCCGACGAGGAACATGGTGGGCTCGAGGAACCCGGCGGCGATGATGGCGAGCTGGAGGACCCAGCCGACGGCGATGCCCCACGGGCGGGTCAGCACCGCGCAGGTGAGCACGAGGAGCAGGCTGAGCACCACCCCGGCGCCGAGGATGAGGGCCGGGTTGAGTTCGTCGCGGCGCAGGCCGAAGATGACGAGGGTCCCGAAGAGCACCACGAACGCCTCGAGCAGCAGCACCGTCGAGGCGAACATGATCTTGATCGAGCGGCGCTTTTTGGGCATCCCCGGACGCCACTCGCGCTGGGCCTTGGTCAGGCGGGCCATGGTCCTACTTTCCTAGGAGGGTCCGGGCCTCGCCGACGACGGTGATGGAGCCCGTGATGAGGATGCCGCCGGCGAGGTCGCCGGCTTCCTCGGACTTCATCACCGCCCATTCGAGGGCGTCGTCGAGGCGCTCGGCGATGTGGATGTTCTCCTCGGCGAATCCGGCCGCCAGGGCGTCGGGAAGCAGGTCGGCAGCGGGGATCGCGCGCGGCGAGGTGGACTGGGTCAGCACGACGTCCTCGAGCACCCCGGCGAGCTCCTCATGGAGTTCGGCCAGGATGGCCGCGGCGTCCTTGTCCTGGAGGACCCCGATGACCAGCACGATGCGGGGGAACTGGAAGGCCTCGGCGATGCCTCGGGCGGCGGCGCGGGCTCCGTCGGCGTTGTGGGCCGCGTCGACGAGGATGCTCGGGGCGGTGCGGACCACTTCGAGCCGGCCCGGGGAGGTCACGGCCCGCAGCCCGGCACGCACGACGTCGGGCTCGAGCTGGCGGGCTCCCCCGCCCAGGAACGCCTCGACGGCCGCGACGGCGACGGCGGCGTTCTGTGCCTGGTGCTCGCCGTGGAGCGGAACGAGCAGTTCCTCGTACCGCCGACCGGCGATGCCGGTGATGGAGACGACCTGCCCGCCGACGCCAACGCTGCGGGAGTCGACCGAGAACTCGACGCCCTCGAACCGGAACTCGACGCCGGTCTCGCGGGCCTTCTCCAGGAGCACCTGGGCGGCGTCGCGGGGCTGGGCGGCGCTGACGAGGAAGCCGCCGGGCTTGATGATTCCCGCCTTCTCGTAGGCGATGTCCTCGACGGTGTCCCCGAGCAGGTCGGTGTGGTCAAGGGAGATGGGGGTGACTACCGAAACCGCGCCGTCGCCGACGTTGGTGGCGTCGGTGATCCCGCCCAGGCCCACCTCGATGACGGCGACGTCCACGGGCTCGTCGGCGAAGACGGCGAAGGCGAGCACGGTGACGCATTCAAAGTAGGTGAGCCGCGGCTCGCCGGCGGCCTCGAGTTCGGCGTCGACGATGTCGAGGTAGGGGCGGATCTCGTCCCAGACCCGCACGAACGTCTCATCGGGCACGGGCTCGCCGTCGATGCTGATCCGTTCGGTCACCTTGGACAGGTGCGGGCTGGTGTAGCGCCCGGTGCGGAGGTCGTGGGCCAGCAGCAGCGACTCGATCATCCGCGCCGTCGAGGTCTTCCCGTTCGTCCCGGTGATGTGGATGATCGGGAAGGACTTGTTGGGTTCCCCAAGGATGTCCATGGCCCGGAACATCGGAGCCATGCGCGGCTCCATCTTGTTCTCGGGGGCGCGGCTCAGCAGCTCGGCGTAGACGCTTTCGACGGAGAACTGGTCAAGGGGCGCTTCGTCGTTCGGGTTCACTTGTGCCTTTCAACGGTGACGCGGAAGTCCTCGCCCGAGCCGTCGCCGGCCCGCACGATCAGTTCGTTGGTCAGGGTTTCGTCCTGGATGAGCCGGGCGTGGTCCTGCAGGGCCTTGACGCTGGCCGGGGCCGTCTCGACGACCGCGGTGATGCGGTCGCTGATCGACAGGTCGGCGTCGCGGCGTGCCTGCTGGATGGCACGGATGGCGTCGCGGGCGGTGCCCTCGGCGGCCAGCTCGTCCGTCACGGCGGTGCTGAGGACGAGGAACCCGCCTCCGGGGAGCACTGCGACGGCCTTCTCGTCGGAGTCGGCGCTCTCGACGACGGTCTCGAGCGTGTACTCCTGCGGCTCCAGCGCCACTCCGCCGGCGGTAACCGCGCCGTCGTCGTCCACGGACCAGTCGCCGGCCTTGGCGGCCTTGATGACGGTCTGGACGTTCTTGCCGAGGCGCGGCCCGGCGGCGCGCGCGTTGACGGCGAGGCGCTGGGTGATGCCGAATTCCTCGGGCGAGGCGTCGTCGGCGTCGATTAGGCGCACCGACTTGATGTTCAGCTCGTCGGCGATGATCGAGGTGAACTGGCCCCGCAGGCCCTCCGCGGAGGGCGCGACGACGATCAGTTCCGAGAGCGGCAGCCGGACCCGTAGGTTGGCCGCCTTGCGCAGGCTGGAGCCGGCCGAGCAGATCTGCCGGGTGCGGTCCATCCGCTCCACCAGGTCCGGGGCGCCGGGGAATCCGGACGCCGAGGGCCAGTCGGTGAGGTGCACCGAGCGCCCGCCGGTGAGCCCGCGCCAGATCTCCTCGGAGACCAGGGGCAGCAGCGGGGCCGCGACGCGGCAGACGGCCTCGAGGCAGGTGTAGAGGACGTCGAAGGCCTCGGTGTCCTCGTCGAAGAACCGCTGCCGGCTGCGCCGGACGTACCAGTTGGTCAGCGTGTCGAGGTAGCGGCGCAGAGACTCGGCGGCGTCGCTGATGTTGAACGCGTCCAGGGCCTCGGTGACCTCCCGGACCAGGTTGCCGGTGTTGGCCAGCAGGTACTGGTCGAGCGGTTCGCGCAGCCCCGCCGCGGCCTCGGCACTGACGGCACGTGCCTCGTAGCCTGCGCCGCCGTTGGCGGCATTGGTGTAGAGGCTGAAGAAGTGCCACACGTTCCACAGCGGCAGGATGACCTGGCGCACGCCGTCGCGGATGCCCTGTTCGGTGACCACGAGGTTCCCGCCGCGCAGGATCGGCGAGGACATTAGGAACCAACGCATCGCGTCGGAGCCGTCGCGGTCGAGGACCTCGGAGACGTCCGGGTAGTTCTGCAGGCTCTTGGACATCTTCTGGCCGTCGGAGCCCAGCACGATGCCATGGCTGATCACATTGCGGAACGCCGGGCGGTCGAACAGCGCCGTCGCCAGGACGTGCAGGGTGTAGAACCAGCCGCGGGTCTGCCCGATGTACTCGACGATGAAGTCGCCCGGGTTGTGCGAGGCGAACCAGTCGGCGTTCTCCATCGGATAGTGGACCTGCGCGTACGGCATCGACCCCGAGTCGAACCAGACGTCAAGGACGTCGGCGACGCGGCGCATCGTCGATCCGCCCTCTTCCGGGGAGCGCGGGTCGTCCGGGTTGGGCCGGGTGAGCTCGTCGATGAACGGTCGGTGCAGGTCCGGCTTGCCGTCCTTGTTCAGGGGAACCCGGCCGAAGTCCGCCTCGATCTCCGCCAGCGACCCGTAGACGTCGGTGCGCGGGTAGGTGGGGTCGTCGGACTGCCAGACCGGGATGGGGCTGCCCCAGTAGCGGTTGCGGCTGATGGACCAGTCGCGCGCGTTGGCGAGCCACTTGCCGAACTGGCCCTCCTTGACGCTGCCGGGGATCCAGTTGATCTCCTTGTTCAGCTCGACCATGCGGTCCTTGACCTTGGTGACCTCGACGAACCAGGAGGACACGGCGCGGTAGATCAGCGGGTTGCGGCAGCGCCAGCAGTGCGGGTAGCTGTGCACGTAGCTGGCCTGGCGCACCAGGCGGCCCTGTTCCTTGAGGACGCGGGTGATGGGCTTGTTCGCCGCGAAGACGTGCTGGCCGGCGATCTCGGCGAGCGGGCCGGTACCGAAAAGGGGCAGGAAGCGGGCGCCGGAGTCGACCGAAAGGATCACCTGGATGTCGGCGGCCTCGGAGATCTTCTGGTCCTCCTCGCCGTAGGCGGGGGCCTGGTGGACGATGCCCGTACCGTCGGTCGTGGTGACGTAGTCGGCGACGAGGAACCGGAAGGCGTTGCGGTAGCCGCCGGCCTCGGGGTCGGCGAGGTAGTCCCAGAGCGGTTCGTAGGTGAGCCCCTCGAGCTGCGTGCCGGCGTAGGTGGCGGTGACGGCCGCGGCGGCCGCGGCGGCGTCGGGGTAGCCGAGGTCCTTGGCGTAGGCGCCGAGGAGGTCCTCGGCGATCAGGAAGCGGCCGGGGGTCCCGCCTGACTCCTCTGCGGCGTCGCCGCGAGCGTCGGGCACGACGGCGTACCGGATGTCGGGCCCGACGGCGAGCGCCGCGTTGGTGGGCAGGGTCCAGGGCGTGGTGGTCCAGGCCAGCGCGGCGGTGCCGGCCAGTTCCTTCGAGAGCTCGGAGTCGCCGGCGAGGATCGGGAAGGTGACGGTGACCGTCTGGTCCTGCCGGTCCTGGTAGACGTCGTCGTCCATGCGCAGCTCGTGGTTGGACAGCGGGGTCTCGTCGTTCCAGCAGTAGGGCAGCACGCGGTAGCCGTTGTAGAGCAGTCCCTTGTCGTACAGGGTCTTGAAGGCCCACAGGACCGACTCCATGTACTCGATGTTGAGCGTCTTGTAGTCGTTCTCGAAGTCCACCCAGCGCGCCTGGCGGGTCACGTAGTCCTTCCACTCCCCGGCGTACTTCATCACCGAGGCGCGGGAGGCGTCGTTGAACGCATCGATGCCCATCGCCTCGATCTGGCGCTTCTCGGTGATGCCGAGCTGCTTCATCGCCTCGAGTTCGGCGGGCAGGCCGTGGGTGTCCCAGCCGAAGCGCCGCTCGACGCGGCGGCCGCGCTGGGTCTGGTACCGGCCCACGAGGTCCTTGGCGTAGCCGGTGAGCAGGTGACCGTAGTGCGGCAGGCCGTTGGCGAAGGGAGGTCCGTCGTAGAAGACGAATTCGTTGGAGCCGTTCTCGCCGGCGTCGCGGGCGTCGATCGAGGCCTGGAAGGTCCCGTCCTTGTCCCAGTACTTCAGGACGCGCTCTTCGATCTCCGGGAAGCGCGGGGAGGCGCCGGCGCCTTCGGGCTGGCCCTGGCCGTCCGGGGCGGAGTCGGTGGCTGAGGTGGCTTTGGGGTAGATCTGCGGCATGTATTCATCCTGAACAACGGTGGAGACAGAACAAGGGGCGGTTATCCTGCTGCGAGGACGTGCTCTGAACCTGGAGGCCGGGAATGCCGGCCACCGGGAGCGGAACCCGCGGTACCACCTCACTTGCCGCCGCCGCGTGCCGGGCCCCCGCGGGGAGGCCGGCCCCGCAGGGCTGCCACTCATTTTCAGGCGGTGACGGGCCCACCCGTCCGGTTCTACTGGGCCGTGCGGCCCCTGCGGGTCCGCCGTGCTGTTCTTCCGGAAGCTCCCCGGTGATTGCCGGTTCGACGCTTATGGACCAAAGTCTAGCCGCCCGCGCACGGGAGTGTCGAAAGGCGCCCGGGCGCCGGTTCTAAGGTTACGCCGGGGCGCCGCCGGGGACGCGGAAAAAGCGCGTGGAGCCCCCGGAAAGTTCCCCTCAGACGGCGCGGATGACCTTGTGGTTCGCGGCCTGGGCCAGGGGGCGGAGCACCAGGGTGTCGACATTGACGTGGAGCGGCGCGTTCAGTGCGTACACGATGGCATCGGCGACGTCGTCGGCGCTCAGCGGGTTCGCGACCCCCTCGTAGACCTTGTCGGCGGCCGCGGAGCTGCCGAGGCGGTTGAGTGAGAACTCCTCGGTGTGGACCATCCCGGGGGCCACCTCGATGACGCGGACATTGTTCGCGGCCTCCTCGAGGCGCAGGGTGCGCGCCACCGCCTGCTGGGCGGCCTTCGCCGCCACGTAGCCGGCGCCGCCCTCGTAGGCGGCGAGGGCCGCGGTGGAGGTGAGGAACACGAAGCTGCCGTGCCCGCTGCTGCGCACCGCCGGAAGGAAACCGCGGGTGATGCGCATCGACCCGAGCACGTTCACGTTGTACATGTGCTCCCAGTCGGCGGTGCGCGCCTCGGCCACCGTTTCCATGCCGAACGCGCCACCGGCGTTGTTGATGACCGCGTTCACCTCCCCGGCGGCGGTCACCTCCTGCACCAGGGCGTCGACCGAGTCCTGGTCCGTCACGTCGACGACGGCGGCCCGCGCCCCCGTCTCGGCCGCGAGCTGTTCGAGCCGGTCGGCCCGCCGGGCCGCGGCGGTGACGTCCCACCCGGCGGCGCGCAGCGCGCGCACCGTGGCGGCGCCGATCCCGGAGCTGGCGCCGGTGACGACGGCACGCAGGGGCCCGTCCGCGCTGCGGAAAGGGGACCCGATGGCAGGAGTTGGCGCTGGTTCGGTGCTCATTGCACCACTCTAGCCAGCAACCCCCGGCCGGCGCCCGGCGCGGCGGCCGGGACGCACGGGCGTCATGGAAGAATGGACACCATGGCCGAAAACATTCAGGGCACAGACACGCCCGCCCACCAGCCCGTCACCGTTCCCGACAAGCCAGCCCTCGAGGGCCTTGAGCCGCGCCTGGCCAAGCAGTGGAGGGACAACGGGACGTACGCGTTCAACCGGGACACCACCCGGGAGCAGGTGTACTCGATCGACACTCCCCCGCCCACGGCGTCGGGTTCGCTGCATGTCGGGCACATGTTCTCCTACACCCAGACCGACGTGCTGGCGCGCTTCCAGCGCATGCGCGGGAAGAACGTGTTCTATCCCATGGGCTGGGACGACAACGGCCTGCCCACCGAGCGCCGGGTGCAGAACTACTTCGGGGTCCGCTGCGATCCCTCGGTCCCCTACGACGCCGGCTACACCCCGCCGGCCCAGCCCCCGAAGAACCAGCGGGACTTCGACGCGGTCTCCCGGCGCAACTTCATCGAACTCTGCGAGCAGGTCGCCGTCGAGGACGAGAAGGTCTTCGAGGACCTCTTCAGCACCCTCGGCCTCTCCGTTGACTGGAACCTGACCTACCGCACGATCGACGACACCTCCCGGGCCGTCTCCCAGCGCGCCTTCCTGGCAAACCTCGCCGCCGGGGACGCGTACCTCGCCGAGGCGCCGACCCTGTGGGACGTCACCTTCCGCACCGCGGTGGCCCAGGCCGAGCTTGAGGACCGCGAGCAGCCCGGCGCCTACCACCGCATTGCCTTCCATGCCCCCGACGGGCAGACGATCCACGTCGAGTCGACCCGGCCCGAGCTCCTGCCGGCCTGCGTGGCCCTGGTGGCCCACCCCGACGACGAGCGCTACAAGCCGCTGTTCGGCACCACCGTCACCTCCCCGCTGTTCGACGTCGAGGTCGAGATCAAGGCGCACCCGCTGGCCAAGCCCGACAAGGGCAGTGGCATCGCGATGATCTGCACCTTCGGCGACCTCACCGACGTCACCTGGTGGCGCGAACTGCAGCTGCCCACCCGCGCCGTGGTCGGCCGCGACGGGCGCATCCGCACCGAGACCCCCGAGTGGATCGCCACCGACCGCGCCCGGGAGAACTACGCGGCCGTGGCCGGCAAGACGATCTTCAGCGCCAAGGAGGCCGTCGTCGAACTGCTGCGTGCCAGCGGGGACCTCGACGGCGAGCCGAAGAAAATTATGCACCCGGTGAACTTCTACGAGAAGGGCGACAAGCCCCTCGAGGTTGTCACCAGCCGCCAGTGGTACATCCGCAACGGCGGGCGCGACGCCGACAAGCGCGAGCGGCTGCTGGCCCGCGGCCGGGAGATCGACTTCCACCCGGCGTTCATGCGCTCCCGGTACGAGAACTGGATCGAGGGCCTCAACGGCGACTGGCTGGTGTCCCGGCAGCGCTTCTTCGGGGTGCCCGTGCCGGTCTGGTACCGCCTTGACGCCGACGGCGAGCCGGATTACGAGAACCCGATCGTGCCCTCCAATGAGTCCCTGCCGGTGGACCCGGCCGGCGAGCCGGCCCCAGGCTTCGAGGAGAGCGCCCGGAACCAGCCGAACGGCTTCATCGGCGACGCCGATGTGCTCGACACCTGGGCGACCTCGTCGCTGACCCCGCAGATCGTCGGCGGCTGGTCGCGGGACGAGGAGCTGTTCTCCCGCGTCTTCCCCTTCGACCTGCGCCCGCAGGGCCACGACATCATCCGCACGTGGCTGTTCTCGACCGCGGTGCGCGCCGACGCCCTGCAGGACTCCGCCCCGTGGCGCCACGCGGCGCTCTCCGGCTGGATCCTGGACCCGGACCGCAAGAAGATGTCGAAGTCCAAGGGCAACGTGGTGGTCCCCACCGACGTGCTTGAGCAGTTCGGCTCGGACGCGGTGCGCTACTGGGCCGCCTCGGCCAAGCTTGGCGCGGACACCGCCTACGAGATCAACCAGATGAAGATCGGCCGCCGGCTGGCCATCAAGCTGCTCAACGCGTCGAAGTTCGTGCTGAACCTTGGGGCCACCGAGGCCTCGGCCTCCCCCTCGGCCCTGCCGCGGGTCACCCAGCCGATCGACCTCGCCCTGCTGGCGCAGCTTCGCGAGGTCACGGCGCAGGCGACGGCGGCGTTCGAGAAGTACGACTACGCGCGGGCGCTCCAGCTCACCGAGTCCTTCTTCTGGACCTTCACCGACGACTACGTGGAGCTCGTGAAGGACCGCGCCTACGGTGCTGCGGGCGAGGACGCGAAGGAGTCGGTGCTCACGGCCCTGGCCACGACGCTCGACGCCCTGCTGCGGCTGTTCGCCCCGTTCCTGCCCTTCGCCACCGACGAGGTGTGGAGCTGGTGGCGGGAGGGTTCGGTGCACCGTGCGCCGTGGCCGTCCGCCGACGCCCTGCAGGGCCTCGACGGCGCGGATCCCGAACTGCTCACCTCCGTCGCCCTGGCCCTGGGCGGTGTGCGCAAGGCGAAGTCCGAAGCGAAGGTCAAGCAGCGCACCGAGGTGGCCACCGCCGTCGTCACCGCGTCACCGGCCCGCGTGGCGCACCTGCGGGCAGGTCTTCCCGACCTGCTCGCCGCCGGCAATGCGCGCGACCTCACCCTGGCCGAGGGCGACGGCGACCTGACCGTCTCCGCGGTGGAACTGGTCCCCGCCGAGGTCTCGCCCGCCGACGCGTAAGCAGGGGTATTGGGTTCAGGCCCGCAACGACGAACGGCCCCGCGCAGTGCGCGGGGCCGTTTGTGGATCTGCCGCCGGGAGGGCGGCGTCGGCCTACTAATCGAAGCTGGGGGACTCGGTGCGGGTGCGCTTGATCTCGAAGAAGCCGGGGAACGCGGCGAGCTGCACGGCGGCGTCGAAGATGCGGCCGGCTTCCTCCCCCCGGGGGATGCGGGTGAGGACCGGGCCGAAGAAGGCGGTGCCGTTGAAGGCGACGACCGGGGTTCCCACGTCGTCACCCACCCGATCAATGGCCCCCTGGTGCGAGGCGCGCAGCTGGGCGTCGAACTCGTCCGTCGAACCATAGTCCGCCAGCTCGTCCGGAAGCCCCACCTCCGCGAGGGATTCCTTGATGACCAGTTCGAAGTCACGGTTTCCGGCGACGTGGATCCGGGTGCCCATGGCATCGTAGAGCGGCTTGGTGTACTCGGCGCCGTGCAGAGTCTCCGCCGCGATCAGGACACGCACCGGCGCCCAGGCCGAGTCCATGAGGGCCCGGTAGTCGGTCGGGAGGTCGCGGCCCTCGTTCAGCACGGCAAGGCTCATCACGTGCCAGTCGATGCTGATGCTGCGGACCTGCTGCACCTCACCCATCCAACGGGAGGTCACCCAGGCGAACGGGCACACCGGGTCGAACCAGAAGTCGGCCTTCTCGGCTGCGGAATTTTGCATGGGGATACTCCTTTGGGGGTTGGGATAGTTCTGCACGCGGCGGACCGCGTGCAGAAGAGAACGGCGCCGTGCCCCTCAGGGCACGGCGCCGATGCCGGGTACAGGCGGTTTCTCTACAGGATGGGGATGGGGAACTAGGCGGATTTGTTGCGGCGCTTGGCCACGACGTCGTGCGAGATCAGCGTGGGCTCCGCGCGCTTGGCAACGACGTCGGCGGTGATGACCACCGAGGCGACATCGTCGCGGCTTGGCAGGTCGAACATCACCGGCAGCAGCACTTCCTCCATGATGGCTCGCAGCCCGCGGGCGCCGGTCCCGCGGTCCAGGGCGAGGTCGGCGATCGCCTCAAGCGCCTTGGCGTCGAAGGACAGGTCAACGCCGTCGAGCAGGAACATCTTCTGGTACTGCTTCAGGAGGGCGTTCTTGGGCTCGGTGAGGATCTGCATGAGCGCCGGACGGTCAAGGTGGGTCACCGTGGTGATCACCGGGAGCCGGCCGATGAACTCCGGGATCAGCCCGAATTTCAGGAGGTCCTCGGGCATGACGTCGCCGTAGCTGACTTCCTCGTTCTTCAGTGAGCTCAGGGGCGCACCGAACCCGATGCCCTTCCGGCCGGCCCGCGACCCGATAATCTCCTCGAGGCCGGCGAAGGCGCCCGCCACGATGAACAGCACGTTGGTCGTGTCGATCTGGATGAATTCCTGGTGGGGGTGCTTGCGCCCGCCCTGCGGCGGAACCGACGCCACGGTCCCCTCGAGAATCTTCAGCAGGGCCTGCTGGACGCCCTCGCCCGAGACGTCGCGGGTGATCGAGGGGTTCTCGCTCTTCCGCGAGATCTTGTCGATCTCGTCGATGTAGATGATGCCCTGCTCGGCCTTCTTCACGTCATAGTCCGCGGCCTGGATCAGTTTCAGGAGGATGTTCTCGACGTCCTCCCCCACATACCCGGCCTCGGTCAGCGCCGTCGCGTCGGCGACGGCGAACGGAACGTTCAGCCGCCGGGCGAGGGTCTGGGCAAGGTAGGTCTTGCCGCAGCCGGTCGGACCGATCAGCAGGATGTTGGACTTGGCGATCTCCACTTCCTCGGCGCCGGGCGTGCCGGTGAGGGTTCCGGCCGTGCGCGGGGCGCTGCCGGACTGGATCCGCTTGTAGTGGTTGTAGACGGCAACGGCGAGGGAACGCTTCGCGGGCTCCTGGCCCACCACGTACTCCTGCAGGAAGTCGAAGATCTCGCGGGGCTTGGGCAGTTCGAACGTGCCGAGGTCCGCGACCTCCGAGAGCTCCTCTTCGATGATCTCGTTGCAGAGGTCGATGCATTCATCGCAGATGTAGACCCCGGGGCCGGCAATGAGCTTCCGCACCTGCTTCTGGCTTTTTCCACAGAAAGAGCACTTCAGCAGATCCGCGCTCTCACCAATGCGAGCCATGTGTCAGTCCCCTTACGTGGTACTTGGATGCTGTTTCCACTCTAGGCCACATGATCCCGCGATTCAGTACCAAAATGCCCGTAGTGCCAAACCTGGCACTACGGGCATCGGCGCCGGCGCGGGAGCGGCCGGTGGAGCTTACGGCGTGTTGATCATCGGCTGGACCATCTTGCGCGAGGTCAGAACCTCGTCGACGAGACCATAGGTGACCGCTTCGGCCGCCGTCAGGATCTTGTCGCGCTCGATGTCGCGGTTGACCTGCTCAGTGTCGCGCCCGCTGTGCAGGGCGATGGTGTCCTCGAGCCAGGTGCGCATGCGCATCACCTCGTTGGCCTGGATCTCCAGGTCGGAGGCCTGTCCGCCCTGCCCGCCCGAGAGGGCCGGCTGGTGGATCAGGACGCGGGCGTTCGGCAGCGCGAGGCGCTTGCCGGGCGCTCCGGCGGCCAGCAGGACGGCGGCGGCGCTGGCGGCCTGCCCGAGGCACACCGTCTGCACCTCCGGACGGATGAACTGCATGGTGTCGTAGATCGCCGTCATGGCCGTGAACGACCCGCCGGGCGAGTTGATGTACAGCGTGATGTCGCGCTCCGGGTCGGTGGACTCGAGCACGAGCAGCTGGGCCATGATGTCGTCGGCCGAGGCGTCGTCAACCTGGGTGCCGAGGAAGATGATGCGGTCCTCGAACAGCTTCGTGTACGGATCCTGGCGCTTGAAGCCGTAGGGCGTGCGCTCCTCGAACTGCGGCAGGATGTAGCGGCTTGAGGGCATCTGGGGTGCCTGCGACCCGGCCGTGGCCGAGAAATTGGTGTTCATGGGGTCTCCTGGTGGAAAGGCTGTGAAAGGTAGGAAACTGCGGGCACTTACGGGCGGTGGGTTCCGCCGCCGCCGGACACCGTGCCGGCGTGGGCCGAGATGTGGTCGAAGAACCCGTACTCGAGGCCTTCCTGCGCGGTGAACCACTTGTCGCGGTCGTTGTCCTTGAGGATGGTCTCGACGCTCTGGCCGGTCTGCTCGGCAGTCAGCTCAGCCATGACCCGCTTCATGTGGAGGATCAGTTCGGCCTGGATGCGGATGTCGGAGGCGGTGCCGCCGATGCCGCCGGAGGGCTGGTGCATGAGGATGCGGGCGTGGGGGGTGGCGTAGCGCTTGCCCTTGGTGCCGGAGGACAGCAGGAACTGGCCCATCGAGGCGGCGAGGCCGGTGGCGACAGTGACCACGTCGTTCGGGATGAACTGCATGGTGTCGTAGATCGCCATGCCCGCGGTCACCGAACCGCCGGGCGAGTTGATGTACAGGAAGATGTCCCGCTCCGGGTCCTCCGCCGAGAGCAGCAGGAGCTGGGAGCAGATGATGTTCGCGTTGTCGTCCCGCACCTCGGAACCGAGCCAGATGATGCGCTCCTTGAGGAGCCGGTTGAAGATGTAGTCATCGCGTCCGCCCGGATCGGCGGCCGCCATGCTGGGGGTGGTTGGTTCGGTTGCCATTCTCGTTAACCTCTCACTCTGGCGGGCGCTTCCCCGAAAGGGACTGCCCGTCCGTTTGTCTCACATTGGACACTAACCCGGCCCGGCGAATTTTTGCTCCTGCTCCGGGAACTGTTCGCTGACGGCGCACCAGTCCGGACGGCTCCTTTCCGGCCGGAACCGGGGCCGCCGCGGCAATGCAAAAGACGCCGCAGCCCGGGGGCTGCGGCGTCTTTTCACGCTGGTGAGGCTTGGGGATCAGGCGCGCTGTGCGTCGTCGCCCTCGGTGACCTCGGCGGCGGGCGCGTCCTCGACGGTGTCGTCGACGTCGACGGTCTCGGTGTCGTCGGCGCCGGGGCGCACGAAGTCGGTGAGATCGACGGCGTCACCGTTGGAGTCGGTGACCTTCGCCAGTTCGAGGACCTTCGCCAGGGCCTTGCGGCGCCGGACCTCTCCGACGATCATCGGGACCTGGCCGCTGGAGTCGAGCATCTGGGCGAACTGGTTCGGTTCCATGCCGTACTGGCTGGCGGTCGAGACGATGTAGTCGATCAGCTCGGCCTGGCTGACCGAAACCTCTTCCTTCTCGGCAACCGTGTCGAGGATGATCTCGTTGCGGAAGGCGCGCTCGGTGTTGGTGCGCACCTCCGCACGGTGCTCCTCGGTGTCGTGCTCTTCGCCGGCGTTGCCGGCGTTCTCGGGCTTGAAGTGCTGCTCGAGCTGCTCGGTGATGACGGCCTCGGGGACGGGCACCTCGATCATCTCGACCAGCTTGTCGAGGACCTTGTCGCGGGCTTCGACGCCCTGGTCGACGATCTTGCTCTCGGCGGCGCGCTTGGCGAGGTCCTCGCGCAGCTCGGCTGCGGTGTCGAACTCGCTGGCCAGCTGGGCAAAGTCGTCGTTGACCTCGGGGAGCTCGCGCTCCTTGACGGCCTTAACGGTGACGGTGACCTCGGCGTCGGCACCGGAGTGCTCACCGCCGGCGAGCTTGGTCGCGAAGGTGGCGGACTCGTCGACGCTCAGGCCGGTGACGGCCTCGTCCATGCCCTCGAGCATGGTGCCTGCGCCGACCTGGTAGGAAAGGTCCTGCGCGGAGTCGACCTCTTCGCCGTCGACCTTGGCGCTGAGGTCAATCGTCAGGAAGTCCCCGTCCTGGGCCGGGCGGTCGACGGAGTTGAGCGTGCCGAAGCGGCTGCGCAGCTCGTCCACGGCCTTGTCGACGTCCTCGTCCGATGCCTTGGCGGCCTCGACGGTGACCTCGATGCCCGAGTAGTCGGGCAGTTCGATCTCGGGGCGGATGTCGAGCTCCACGGTGAAGACGAGCTGGCCGTCCTTCTTGGCGGGGTCGGGAACCTCGGTGATTTCGACCTCGGGACGGCTCAGCGGCCGGATCCCGGTCTCCTTGACGGCGTTCTGGTAGAACCCGTCAAGCCCGTCATTGACGGCGGTCTCGATGACGTAGCCGCGGCCAACGCGCTGGTCGATGAGCTGCTGGGGAACCTTGCCCTTGCGGAATCCAGGAACCTGCACCTGACCGGCGATCGTCTTGTAAGCCGCGTCGATGTTCGGCCTGAGTTCCTCGAACGGGACCTCGACATTGAGCTTCACCCGCGTGGGGGAAAGGTTTTCGACAGCGCTCTTCACAGCGTAGGACTCCTGAGTGATTGGGATAGTTTCCGTATTGAAAAACGAGGACCCGGTATCCGAAAATACTAGGGTCTTCGACATACGGAGTCGGGGTGACAGGAGTTGAACCTGCGACTTCCTGCTCCCAAAGCAGGCGCTCTACCAAGCTGAGCTACACCCCGAGAGTGCGAGAGCCAGTCTACGTAACTTTGAACCACGTTGCACATTTGGCGAATGCAGCCCACCTGTGGTGTAGTTATATGCGTTCCTGAGAGCCCCTGAGGCCCGGGATTCCGGGGATGTAGCTTAATGGTAAAGCCTCAGTCTTCCAAACTGATTACGCGGGTTCGATTCCCGTCATCCCCTCGGAAACGACAACACCCGGACGTCTTGGACGTCCGGGTGTTTTTGTGTGCGCTGCCGTGCGGCCGGGCCTGCGGGCTTAGTCGGGGACGTCCCCGGTGGCCTCGTAGTCGGCGATCTTGCCGATACGGCGCACGTGGCGGCTGTCATTGCTGAACGGCTCGGCGAGGAAGGCCTCGATGATTGAAGTCGCCTCCTCGACGCTGTGCTGGCGGCCGCCGACGGCGATGATGTTCGCGTCGTTGTGGTTGCGGGCCAGCCGGGCGGTGTCGAGGTTCCAGGCCAGGGCGGCGCGGATGCCGCGCACCTTGTTGGCGGCGATCTGCTCGCCGTTGCCGGACCCGCCCAGCACGATCCCGAGCGCCTCCACCCCTGCGGCCTGGTCGGCGACGACGGCGAGGGCCGCGTTGATGCAGAAGCGGGGGTAGTCGTCTTCGGGGTCGTACTCGGTCGGGCCGTGGTCGACCACGTCGTAGCCGGCGGCGCCGAGGTGGCCGACAAGGTGGGCGCTGAGCTCCATCCCTGCATGATCTGTGGCGAGGTGGACACGCATGAGCAATCCGTTCGGTCGGGGGTGGTTCCGCCTTCTAGCCTACTGCTCCGGCACCGCCGCGGCGTCTGCCCCGCGTGCGCAAACCCTCCTTCGCGCGGCCTCCCGTTCCCCGGCAGCGCTGCGCGGGGAACCCCGGAGGGAGGTGCTTAAAAGGAAAAAGTGAGAGAATACGAAACGCTGCGCAGGGCGACCCCGACGCGGCGTCCTTGTTCCCCACCCTGGAGGCGACCCCTTGCCCGGCATGAACCTGACGCGCAGCGAAGCCAGCGTCCGCTCCGAACTCCTGCAAGTCCACTCCTACGACATCAACATTGACCTGATGCGCGGAGAGCGCGTGTTCGGTTCGAGGACGGTGATCCGCTTCGATGCGGTCCAGGGCGCCTCAACGTTTATCGATGCAGTGACGGACACGGTGCACCGCGTGAGCCTGAACGGCGTGGAACTCGATCCCGCCTCGGTCGCCGACGGTTACCGCATCGCCCTTCCAGACCTTGCCGCCTCCAACGAGCTCGTCGTCGACGCCGACATGCTGTACATGAACACGGGCGAGGGGCTCCACCGCTTCGTGGATCCCGTGGACGGCGAGGTCTACCTCTACACCCAGTTCGAGGTTCCTGACTCCCGGCGTATGTTCGCTGTATTCGAGCAGCCCGACCTGAAGTCGACCTTCCGCTTCACCGTGACCGCGCCGGCGCACTGGGATGTCATCTCCAACTCCCCCACCCCCGAGCCGGTCGCCGCCGCCGCTGCCGGCGAGGAGCCGGCACGCTCCACCTGGTCGTTCGAGCCGACGCCGGTCATGTCCTCCTACGTCACGGCCCTGATTGCCGGGCCGTATCAGGCGGTGCGCAGCGAACTGACGAGCGCCGATGGGCGCACCATCCCGCTTGGGGTCTTCGCCCGACGGTCCCTCATGCAGCACCTCGACGCCGAGAACATCTTTCAGCTCACCCGCCAGGGCTTCGAGTTCTACGAGAAGCAGTTCGGCACGCCCTACCCGTTTGAGAAGTACGACCAGCTGTTCGTCCCGGAGTTCAACGCCGGGGCCATGGAAAACGCCGGTGCGGTGACGTTCGTCGAGACCTACGTCTTCCGCTCCCGCGTCCCCGAGGCCACGGTGGAACGCCGGGCCATCACCATCCTTCACGAGCTGGCCCACATGTGGTTCGGCGACCTCGTCACCATGAAGTGGTGGAACGATTTGTGGCTCAATGAGTCCTTCGCCGAGTACATGTCGACCCTGGCCGCAGCGGAGGCGACGGAGTTCACCCAGTCCTGGACCACGTTCGCCTCGCTGGAAAAGTCATGGGCGTACCGCCAAGACCAGCTGCCCTCAACGCACCCGATCGTCGCCGAGATCAAGGACCTGGATGACGTCCAGGTGAACTTCGACGGCATCACCTACGCCAAGGGCGCCTCGGTGCTCAAGCAGCTGGTCGCCTGGGTGGGCCAGGAGAAGTTCATGGAGGGTGTGCGCGAGTACTTCTCCCGGCATTCCTGGAAGAACACCGAACTCAAGGACCTGCTCGTCGAACTCGAGAAGGCCAGCGGACGCGACCTCACCCAGTGGTCCTCGCTGTGGCTCGAGACCGCCGGCGTGAACACCCTGCGCCCCGAGTTCACCGTGAACGAGGACGGCGTGATCACCGCCTTCTCCATCGCGCAGTCCGCACCGGAGGACTACCCCACCATCCGCCCGCACCGCCTCGCGGTCGGCTTCTACGACCTCGACGACGAAGGCCGGCTGACCCGGGTGGCCCGCATGGAGCTCGACGTCGACGGTGCGCGCACCGAGGTGCCCGAGGCCGTCGGGCAGCGCCAGCCCGCCCTGGTCCTGCTTAACGACGACGACCTCGCCTACGCCAAGATCCGCCTTGACCCGGCGTCGCTGCGCACCTCCATCCGGCACCTGCGCAACTTCGCCGATTCCCTCGCCCGCACCCTCGTGTGGGGCTCGGCCTGGGACGCGGCGCGGGACGGCGAGACGCCGGCGCGGAACTACGTCGAACTGATCATGCAGAACATCGGCGAGGAATCCGATTCCTCGGTGGTCCTCGTGCTGCTCCGCCAGCTGGCCGCCACCCTGACGTTCTACGTCAACCCCGAGGACCGGCAGGCCATGAGCGACGCCGTGGCCGACAGCCTGCTCGAGCTCTCCGAGGCGGCAGGGCCCGGGTCGGACTCGCAGCTCCAGTTCATCAAGGCCTTCGCCACCCACGCACGGACCGACGCCCAGCTCGACGTCGTCGAGGCGATCCTGACCGGCACCTCCGTCCCCGAGGGACTGACGGTCGACTCGGACCTCCGCTGGGAGCTGCTCACCTCGCTCGTCGCCGGGGGCCGGTACGGGCAGGAGCAGATCGACGCCGAACTCGAGGCCGACTCCACGGCGACCGGCCAGCTCGCGGCCGCCCTGGCACGCGCCGCGGTGCCGACCGCGGAGGCCAAGGCCGACGCCTGGAGCGCCATCGTGGAGCGCAGTGACCTGCCCAACGCCGCCCAGCGGTCGGCGATCCAGGGTTTCACCCGCGTCCACGACACCGCGCTGCTCGAGCCGTACGCCGCGAAGTACTTCGACTCGGTCCGGGAGGTCTGGGACTCGCGCACCTACGAGATCGCCCAGCAGATCGTCGTCGGCCTGTACCCCTCGCGACTCGTCTCCGAGGACACGCTCGAGCGGACCGACGCGTTCCTGGTCGAGCTCGGTGACGAGATTCCGTCACTGCGGCGCCTGATCCTCGAGAACCGCGACGGCGTGCAGCGGGCGCTGCGCGCCCAGGCCGTGGACCGGTAGCCCGTGAACCTCTCCGAACACCGATACAACGTGGCGGTGAAGTGGACGGGGAACCTCGGCACCGGCACCTCGGGCTACCGGGACTACAGCCGGGAGAACGAGGTTACCGCCCCCGGGCTGCCGCTCCTTCCGGGCACCGCCGATCCGACCTTTCATGGGCAGAAGGACCGGTGGAACCCGGAGCAGCTGCTCCTTGCCGCCCTGTCCCAGTGCCACCTGCTGTCCTACCTCCACGTGGCGGTGAAGGCGGGGGTGACAGTGACCGCGTACGACGACGACGCCGAAGGCTTCATGCGGCTCAACCGCGACGGCACCGGCGAATTTACCCGCGTTCTCCTCCGTCCCCGGGTGACGGTCGCCTCACCGGAGGACGTCGAGAAGGCCACCGGACTTCACGCCGCGGCCGCTGCGACGTGCTTCATCGCCCGGTCGGTGAACTTCCCGGTCGACCATGAGCCCGTCACGGTCCTCGCGGACCCGGCGGTAGCCTAGTAAGAGCAGCGCCGCCGGGCCCCCGCACCGGGCGGGAGCCGGCCCCGCGGCACCCACGAAGGAAGCAGTAAACACCGGCATGGATTTCTTTCCGGAGCTCGGCTACGGCGGGCGCGTCATCGGCGCCGTCGTCATCCTGATCGCCGCCCTCCTCATCTGGCTCATCGTCCGCTACCTGGTGCACCGCTCGGTCACCCGGGTCCGGAACGGGTACAGCGTCTTCAAGAAACCCCACTTCCGGTGGGCGCAGCCCGTGCTCCGCTCGCTGGACACCGGCCGGCGCAGCCAGCGGGCCGAAACCATCGGCGGGCTCCTCACCAGCGTCGCCGGGGTAAGCCTCGCCACCGTCGCCATCATGATGGCGCTGGGGGAACTGGGCCTGAACATCGGCCCGATCCTGGCCAGCGTCGGAATCGTCGGCATCGCCATCGGTTTCGGCGCCCGTGAGGTCATCCGGGACGCGTTCCTTGGCTTCTTCATCACCATTGAGGACCAGTACGGCATCGGGGACACCATCGAGATCGGCGAGACCGTGGGCGTGGTGCAGTCCGTTGGCCTGCGCATCACGCGCATGGTCGATGCGAACGGTGCCATCTGGTACGTGCGCAACGGCGACATCACCAAGGTGGGCAACCGCTCGCAGGGAAACTACATTGAGCCGGCGCCGGCCGACCAGCCGGAGACTGCAGGAGAGAAGCCATGACCGAACCCGAGCCGATGCTCCAGGAGACCATTCCGCTGACGCCGGGCCGTCCGCCCCTGCCTGCGGACCGGGTCATTCAGGTCGGGCAGGGCTTCACCCAGCCCGACTACAACTTCTACGAGGCGGTCGGCGGCCACCCCACCTTCGTGAAGCTGATCGACGCCTTCTACGACGGCGTGGCCCAGGACGAGATCCTGCGGCCCATGTACCCGGAAGAGGACCTCGGGCCGGCCAAGGAGCGCCTGCTGCTGTTCCTTGAGCAGTACTGGGGCGGGCCGAAGACCTACGGCGAGCAGCGCGGACATCCGAGGCTGCGCATGCGCCACATCCCCTTCCAGGTCACGCCGAAGGCCCGCGATGCCTGGCTGCGCCACATGCGCGCCGCCGTCGACTCCCTGGACCTCGCTCCCCTTCACGAGGCAACCCTGTGGGACTACCTCGACCGGGCAGCACAGTCGATGGTGAACGCCGCGGACTGACCGCAGGCGTGTCCCTCGAGGGCGTTTAGAGCACGGCGGCGGCCCGCACCAGCACGTGCCCGCGCGACGTGCTGAGCCGGGTCCACCGGCCGTTGGTGAACAGCGACGGCGTTTCACCCTCGGCGAGGAACCCCAGGGCGAAGGCGCCGAAGGCGGCTCCCGCCGGCAGGTCGGCCGGGGCTCCGGGGATCGCCCTCCCCCACACCGTGCCGCGCCGGTTGTTGACCATCAGTGCTCCCGCGCGGTCGGGAAGGCTGCCGGCGACGTCGGCGATCCCGGCCCTTGCCGCTTCTTCGAGTGCGTCGGTGGCAAGCGTCCCGGCGGGCTCCCAGCCGGCGCGGGGCGGCAGGACCCCGGCCCAGTTCTGCCGCAGTGTCGTCGTCGGGACAGCGAAGACGACGTCATCCCGCATGCGCGCCAGCCGGTCGGAGACCGAGGCAAGCGCCACCGTCACATCGATCCGGGCCGGCTCCGCCAGGGGCATGGTGCGCAGGCCGAGCACCGTGGGGATCGCCTCGCCGAGCACAGCCGGGCGCAGCATGCAGACGTAGGCCGCCAGGACGGTTCCAGAGGCCTGCAGCCGTACGGCGCCGTCGTCGGTTGCCCGCGCCCGTGCCGTGAAGGTGCGCAGGTCGGCCGAGACCTGGGCGTCGGGGAAAACGAGGTGCGTTGACTCCAGGGCCGCCGTCACCGCCGGGCCGACCGTCCGCCGGAAGCGGGGAGCGTGACGACCGTGGCGGTGCGTCCGTGGGTATCGCCGTCGCCGCAGCGCGGCGGGAGAAGGTCTGGGAGGGTGCGGGGCATGGATCCATCCTCTCAAACCCAACGCCCGCGGACCATTCGGCGGGACCGTAACCGGAACCGGTGGCAGGAGCGCCGGGTGCTGCCTTGAGGCGCCGGTATCGGTACGTCTAAGGTCAGCAGTAGGCCCGGAAGCCTGCGCCAAGGATCCGGAGAACGCACCCGCCCCGAGGAGACACCGCCCCATGGCCGCAGAGCCCCGCACCGACCCCACGCTCTCGCTGCTGTCCCTGCTCGACCTGAGCAGCGCCGACGGCGCGCAGACCGACGAGGACATTTTCGTTGGGACCTCGGCTCCCCAGCCGGGCAAGCGGGTGTTCGGCGGGCAGGTCCTGGGTCAGTCGCTGATCGCGGCAATCCGGACCGTCGAGCCCACCCGGGAAGTGCACTCGATGCACGCCTACTTCCTGCGGGCCGGCGACGCCGACCTGCCCATCACCTTCGGGGTGCAGCGCCTCCGTGACGGCAGGTCCTTTTCCGCACGGCGGACACACGCCTACCAGGACGGCGTGCCGATCCTTTCGATGATCGCTTCCTTCCAGGAGCCCGACGAGGGCCTGAGCCACCAGGACCCTATGCCCTCGGGCGTGCCGGACCCCGAATCGCTGCCGAGCACCGCCGACCTGCTGGGCGGTTTCGACCACCCGGTGGCGAAGGCCTGGGCCTTCGACCGCCCGTTCGATGTCCGTCACCTCGACTCCCCGCTCTACGTCAGCAATGACGGCGTGCGCGAGCCGCGCAACGCCGTCTGGATGAAGACGTTCGGTCCGATGCCCGACGACGACGGGCTGCACCGGGCGGCCCTGGCCTACGCGAGCGACTACACGCTGCTCGAACCGATCCTGCGGCCGCACGGGCTGAGCTGGATCCACCCGGGAATGAGCGTGGCCAGCCTCGACCACGCCATGTGGTGGCACCGCCCGGTCAGGGTCGATGAATGGCTGCTGTATGTTCAGAGCTCGCCCAGCGCCTCGGGTGCCCGCGGGCTCGCCGCCGGGAAAATCTACAACCGCGCCGGGGACCTCGTGGCCAGCGTGGCGCAGGAGGGCATGGTCCGCGTCCCCCGGGAGGGCTGAGCGGCTCAGTAGAACGCAGAAGGACACGGACCGAACGGTCCGTGTCCTTCTGGGTTAATCCTTCGGCGTCCGCCGTCGACCGTTGGCCTAGCCGCGGGTCAGGCGGCGGTGGGTGACCCGGTGCGGCTTCGCCGCGTCGGGACCCAGGCGCTCGATCTTGTTCTCCTCGTAGGCGTCGAAGTTGCCCTCGAACCAGTACCACTTGTCCGGCTCGGCCTCGGTGCCCTCGTAGGACAGGATGTGCGTGGCCACCCGGTCAAGGAACCACCGGTCGTGCGAGACGACGACGGCGCAGCCCGGGAACTCAAGCAGCGCGTTCTCGAGGCTCGAGAGCGTTTCGACGTCGAGGTCATTGGTGGGCTCGTCGAGCAGCAGCAGGTTGCCGCCCTGCTTGAGGGTCATGGCGAGGTTCAGGCGGTTGCGCTCACCACCGGAGAGCACCCCGGCCTTCTTCTGCTGGTCCGGGCCCTTGAAGCCGAACGCCGAGACGTAGGCGCGGGACGGCATTTCGACCTGGCCGACCTGGATGAAGTCGTGACCACCCGACACGACCTCCCACAGGGACTTGTTCGGGTCGATTCCGCCGCGCGACTGGTCAACGTAGGAGATCTTGACGGACTCACCAATGCGCAGCTCGCCGTCATCGAGCGGCTCAAGCCCGACGATGGTCTTGAACAGCGTGGTCTTGCCGACACCGTTGGGGCCAATGACGCCCACGATGCCGTTGCGCGGCAGCGAGAAGGAGAGCCCGTCGATGAGCACGCGCTCGTCGTAGCCCTTGCGCAGGTTCTTCGCCTCGATGACCTGGCTGCCCAGGCGCGGTCCCGGCGGGATCTGGATCTCTTCGAAGTCAAGCTTCCTTGTCCGCTCGGCCTCCGCCGCCATCTCCTCGTAGCGGTTCAGGCGCGCCTTGGACTTGGTCTGGCGGCCCTTGGCGTTCGAGCGCACCCATTCGAGTTCCTCGGTGAGGCGCTTGGACAGCTTGGCGTCCTTCTTGCCCTGCACTTCGAGGCGGGCCCGCTTCTTCTCCAGGTACGTGGAGTAGTTGCCCTCGTAGGGGTAGAGGTGACCGCGGTCGACCTCTGCGATCCATTCGGCCACGTGGTCGAGGAAGTAACGGTCGTGGGTGACGGCCAGCACGGCGCCCTGGTAGGCGGAGAGGTGCTGCTCGAGCCAGAGCACGCTTTCGGCGTCGAGGTGGTTGGTGGGCTCATCGAGCAGGAGCAGGTCCGGCTTCTGGAGCAGCAGCTTGCACAGGGCGACGCGGCGGCGCTCACCACCGGAGAGCACGGTGACGTCGGCGTCCGGCGGCGGGCAGCGCAGGGCGTCCATGGCCTGCTCGAGCTGGGAGTCGAGGTCCCACGCGTCGGCGGCGTCGATCGCCTCCTGCAACTGTCCCATCTCGGTCAGAAGCGTGTCGTAATCGGCGTCCGGGTTCGCCATCTCCTCGGAGATTTCGTTGAAGCGCTCGATCTTGCCGTAGATCTCCGCGACGCCCTCCTGGACGTTGCCGAGCACTGTCTTTTCCTCGTTCAGCGGGGGCTCCTGAAGCAGGATCCCGACGGTGTAGCCGGGGCTCAGGCGGGCTTCGCCGTTGGACGGGGTGTCGAGACCGGCCATGATCTTGAGAATGGTGGACTTACCGGCACCGTTCGGGCCGACCACGCCGATCTTTGCACCGGGGAAGAAGGACATGCTCACGTCGTCGAGGATCACTTTGTCGCCGACGGCCTTGCGGGCCTTGGTCATTGTGTAGATAAATTCCGCCATACCACTAAGGCTAGTGCGTGGCACGGCATATCTCACATTCCGCGAGTGGGTGCTCCATCCTGTCTCAACGGGCGGCGCCGGCTTTCGTCGCTGACCTTCCTCCACCGCCTGTCAGGTCGCCCTCCCCACCTTCCGGCCCCGATTCTTCGTCGGAGCCGTCTGCGGCGCCCAGGTTCACGGGCGCATCGTTGTTGGGCGCATCAAGGATTTGTCCGGTGGCAGGGTCGACACCCTCCGGTACCACGTCATCCGCCCCGTCGCCGGGTTCCTGGGTCTTCTCGGTATTCTCGGTGTTTTCGGTCTTTTCCGCGGAACTCCTCCGGTACGCGGCGGTCCCCCACATGAGGTCGTGGCCCACGGACTCCGCGTCGATCTCCACCGAGGTTCCGGTGCGTCCGTCCTCCGTTGTCCACGGACGGACCTTCAACCGTCCGAAGACGACGACCCGGTCGCCCTTCTTCAGGCTCGCCGAAGCGTTCGTGGCGAGTTGGCGGAACATCGAAACCGAGTACCAGTTCGTGTGCCCGTCGACCCAGGCCCCAGCCTCCCGGTCGTAACGCCGATCGGTCGTACACATGCGGAAGCCCGCGATCGGCAGGCCGGTGGGTGTGAGAGCCAGCCGCACCTCCGTGGCAACGTATCCCCGCACCGTGATGGTCTCGCTCATCGCTGTTCCTTCCGCCTGGAATCTCCCGGACAGGCCGGACGCCCGCCCTGGTGAAAGTCTCCCCAGAACCAGGCGGGATGAGCCGGAGCGGGCCGCGTATGTGGACATCCGTGGGACACGCGCGCTCCCCTGGGCTGGCTTGTCCAGCGCACCCGGGCCGGGCGCCGGAAGCTAGCATGGGGAAACACCCGAGCTGCAAAGGGGACACTATGGCTGACCGAACCCGCCGACCCGGAATCCTGCCCGCTGCAGGAGCCGCCGCGGCAGTGGCCCTGATGGCCTTTAAATCCGCTCTTCGACGGCGGACAGCCCGCCGACGGGCCACCCGCCGGGCTGCGGTCGCCCTGCCCGCCGGCACGGGGACCGCAAACACCCGCACCGCCTCCGCGGCCGACACACGGACCATCGGCATCCTCTCGGACTCCCACGCCCACGGGAAGCATTCGTGGTGGCGCCAGACGGTCGTTGCGGGCACCGTGCCCGGACTCCGGCTCGGGGCCTACGAATCCCACCCCGGGGCGCAGACAGTGGCTCTGGTCGACCGCCTCGATGCGGCGGTCGATCAGGCGGACCTGGTGGTGGTTCAGGCCGGAACCAACGACATCCGAAAGGGACGGTCCCCCGAACAGGCCGCCGAGGGCGTGCGCGTGCTGTGGGACGGCATCGCTGCACGCGGCGCCGCGCCCGTCGCTGCCCTCGTGCCGCCATCGGAAACGCAGCCCGCCCTCGCCGTCGAGCTGAACCGGCTGCTCAGGTCTGCCGCGGAGGCCCGGGGCATGCCCTTGCTCGATGTGTACACCGCGGTGGCGGCGGGTGACGGGTCTTGGCGGGCCGGGCTCAGCAACGATGGGATCCACTCCAACCGGAAGGGCTCGGACCTGTTGGCGGAGGCTGCCCGGGGGCAGCTGGCCGGGCTGACGAACTGATCCTGCACCATCGGCGTCGGTCCAGCCGCATGCCCCAAAATGGTCGGACCGGGCTGCCGGCCAGCGGCTGACGGAGAGCGGGCCGGCGTGGGCCCGGCATTAACCAAGAACGGCCCGACCGGACGAAAGCCCGGTCGGGCCGCTTTCTTGAGTGCCCCCGGCAGGATTCGAACCTGCGACCAGAGGATTAGAAGGCCCCTGCTCTATCCCCTGAGCTACGGAGGCATCACAGCCAGTTTACTATGCGGGGCGCGACCCTCCGGAGGAATTCGGCGCCGGAGGGTTCCGCAGCAGGACCTAGTCGGTGGATCCGAAGGAGACCTTCAGCTCGAGCCGGTGCTGGCCGTCGGGGTCCTGCGAGAAGGTGGCCTTGCCCGAGATTCCCGCGAGTCCATCGGTTCCCGAGCCCGGAACGATGTGCCCGGAGGCGGCGGCCTCGGAGCCTTCCGCCACACCCCAGTGCTGCACGGTCATTGAGCCGGATCGTCCGCTCACGTACCCGGTGAACTGCTCGGAGGCAACGTATCCGGCACCGAAGTTATTGCCCGCCATGAGCAGTTCGGCGGTGCTCGTACCGGAGATCTCCCCGGTGAACACCTTCACGGCCCGCACCCGGGACAGTTCGCAGCTGCTCCCCTGCACCTCGTAGGGCTGGGGCTCCCATTCGGTGATCTCATATTCGCCGCGGAACAGGGTTTCTTCGAATTCGGTCATCCTTCAAGTATCACCGCTCATGACGGTGACCGCATGCCGGGGCTACCCGCGCGGACCGGTCGGGGTGCAACCGGACCCGGAATCCGCCGGCTTCAGCGCAGCATTCCCGGACGGCGGGGACGGAACCGCCGGCGGAAGAGGACCTTGGTGCGCGGGTCGAGGAAGACGAGGTACAGGGCGAAGGCGAAGGCCACCACGGCGGCGATCTGGCGTGCCACCGTCAGGCTGAGTTCGAAGTAGGGGAAGATGTCCAGCTGGTCCGAGATGGCGTAGATCATGAAGAAGGAGACTGTGAAGTACAGGGTCTTCACCTGCCAGTCCTCGCGGATTCCGGTCACGGCAAACAGTGGGATCAGCCACACCACGTACCAGGACTGGATGATGGGCGCCAGGAGGACGACGGCGGCGAGCGCCAGGGCCAGCCTGCGCACGATGCGCGCATGGCTGCCGACAAAGATCTGGTGCGCGATGATGGCCAGCGAGGCGACCCGTGCCGCCTTGTGCACGAGGTCGGCCAGGAACCACCCGTCCAGCCCGAGGGCTCCGGCGAGGGTGGCGACCACCAGCCCGAGGTAGCCGATCGGTGCGTACCAGATCCAGATGCTCCCCGGCGTGCTCAGCGCCCCCACCCAGCCGAAACCGAACCCGTTGATCAGCCCCAGAATCCACAGCAGGCCAAGCGACAGTCCGGCGGTCATGCCCCAGTAGACGAATTTGCGCTTCCAGGACGCTCCCTTGCCGGCCCACATCAGTCCGATGAACGGCAGGAAGAGAAGCGTGATGGGTTTGATGGCCACCGAGAGGGTTACCAGGAGGATGCCCCAGAGCGGGCGTCGGACCGCGGCGAGGTACAGGCCGGCGAGCGCCAGGCCCAGCATCAACGCGTCGTTGTGGATCGAGGCGACGAAGTTCGTCAGGAACAGCGGATTCGCGGCGGTCAGCCACAGGGCGCGGTTCGCGTTGATGCCGTGAAGCGCCGCAAGCTTGGGCACCATCACCACACACAGCGCCACCCCGGCCAGGGCGATCACCCGGAAGAGGATGATCGAAAAGTCGGGCTGCCCGCCGGTGATGCGCACCACCAGCTCCTCGAGCCAGAGGAACACCGGCCCGTAGGGGGTGGGACTCTGGGCCCAGAGGTCGTCGGCGCCGATCTGCAGATAGTTCGAAATCTGCGAATAGCCGTCCCGATACGGATTGAGGCCGGCGACCATCACCTGCCCCTGGGCGATGTACGCGAAGACGTCCCGGCTGAACAGCGGCAGCGCCACCGCCATCGGCGCCGCCCAGGCGATCACGGCCTTGAGCACGTAGGGGCGCGTCTCCGGCCCCCAGCCGTGCAGGCGCTGCCCGAGGCGCAGCCAGGACCGGACGAGCAGCATCCCGCCCACAGCCAGGACCAGCACCGACACCAGGGCACCTGCGGGTTCGAACCTCAGCCAGATGATCAGCGGGATCCGCCGCAGTTCGACTGACGCCAGGGAGAGCCACCCGACCCCAAGGGAGCCGGCCCACATCATCAGCGAACCGATGAAGCCCTGGAGGATCGCCATGTTCGGCCGGTCGACGCGCGGCGCCGATGAGGGCTCAGTCACTGGGACCTGCGCGGTCATCTACGGGTATCCAATCGTTGGTCGGCACTGGCGGGACTGGGCGCACCACTACCCTCACTCAGCAGCACCGGATCGGACGACGGAGCGGAACGACCGGGCACCCGGTGGTTCCCGATGCGCGGATCGGCGGCCCGGAGGTTCCGGGACAGCCGGCCGCGGGATCCCGCCCAGACTGCCTCGATATTAGCACCGGCGCAGCGCGGCCCGGCCCCGCGGACGCCGCCCCCAGACCCGTCGGGGACCCCCGTAACCGCGGCCGAATACCCACGGCCGGAGCCGCCGGACCGCCGCGGATACACCGCGTCAGCGCGGTACATTGGTCGGGTGCCAATCTCAAATGAACACATCGTCTGGATCGACTGCGAAATGACCGGCCTCAACCTTGAGGCCGATGCCCTCATCGAGGTGGCGGTCCTGGTGACCGACTCGGAACTCAACGTCCTGGGCGACGGCGTCGACGTCGTCATCTCTCCGGACCCGGCAGCCCTTGCCCAGATGGGTGACTTCGTCCGCACCATGCACACCACCTCCGGGCTGCTGGAGGAACTCCCCCAGGGGATGTCCATGGAGGAGGCGGAGGCAAAGGTGCTCGCGTATATCCAGGAGTGGGTGCCGGAGCCGCGGAAGGCCCAACTGGCGGGCAACTCGGTCGGCACCGACCGCAACTTCCTTGCCCGGGACATGCCCCGGGTCATCGAGCATCTCCACTACCGGATCATCGACGTCTCGACGATCAAGGAACTGGCACGCCGGTGGTTCACCCGCGCCTACTTCCAGGCCCCGGCCAAACTCGGCGGACACCGGGCGCTGGGAGACATCCAGGACTCGATCCGTGAGCTTCGCTACTACCGGCGGGCCGTGTTCGTGCCGAGCCCGGGCCCGGATTCGGCGGCGAGCAAGGCCGTGGCGCAGGAACTGGACGCCTAGATCGCCGCACCGGACGCCCGGTCAGCCGCGCCGGAACGGGCGGTGGCAAAAGCATCCGAAAAAGTGTGTAAACTTGTTTCCGCTGCCTTTAGCGAATCGATCCAAGGCCGGGTGCAGACCGGGCCGGGGAACGAAAAGGCTGCATGGTGGGTATAGCTCAGTTGGCAGAGCGCCTGGTTGTGGTCCAGGAGGTCGCGGGTTCAACCCCCGTTACTCACCCGAAGAGGCCGGCCGTTTCAATGGCCGGCACAACGAGCCGCCTCGGAGATCCTCCGGGGCGGCAGTTGTTTTTTCAGGGCTTTGCCGGCCGGTGAAGGAACCGCGCCATTGACACCGCTGAGGAGTGCCGCATGGAACGCCGAGTGTTCGAAGAAGATCACGAGCTATTCCGCGAAGTTGCCCGCGAGTTCAACGTCCGGGAAGTCGCCCCGCACTACGCGGAGTGGGACAGGGAGCACCGCATGCCGCGACGGCTGTGGGAAGCCGCCGGCGAGCAGGGCCTGCTCGGGATGGCCGTGCCCGAAGAATTCGGCGGGGCAGGAATGTCCGACTACCGGTTCCGGGCCGTCCTCGATGAGGAATTCGCACGGAGCAACCACCTCGCCGTCGGCCTCGCCTTCCACCTCCACGACGACATGGTCCTGCCGCACCTGCTGGCCTACGGCTCCGATGACCTCAAGGAGCGCTGGCTGCCCGCCATGGTCTCCGGCGAAAAGGTCACCTCGGTCGCCTGGACCGAACCAGGCGCCGGCAGCGACCTGCGCGGGATCCGCACCAAGGCGGTCCGCGACGGCGACGACTGGCTGCTGAGCGGGCAGAAGACATTCATCGGCAACGGCATCACCGGTGATGCCTCGCTCGTGCTCGCACGCACCGACGGCGGGAGCGGCCGCGGCGCCAGCGACTCCTTCACGCTGTTCATGGTGGAGAAGACCGAGGGTTACTCGACCGGCCGCCAGCTGGACAAGATGGGCCTGAAGGCCTCGGACACCGCCGAACTGTTCTTCGATAACGTGCGGATCCCCGGCAACAACGTCGTGGGCGAGGTCGGCTCGGGCCTGCGCTACAGCATCGAGCAGCTCCCCCAGGGCCGGCTGGGCATCGCGGTGGCATCGGCCGCCGTCGCCCGCGCCATCTACACCCAGACGCTCACCTACACCCGTGAACGCAACGCGTTCGGCGAACGGATCCTGGACTTCCAGAACACCCGGTTCGAGCTCGCCGACATCCTCACCGAGGTCGAGGTCACCGAAACCTACGTGGATTCGGCCATGACGGCCTTCAACGAGGGCCGGCTCGACGCCGTCTCCGCCGCCCGGGTCAAGCTCTGGGCCAGTGAACGGGTCAAGTCGATCACCGACCGCTGCCTCCAGCTGCACGGCGGGTACGGCTACATCCTTGAGTACCCCGTGTCGCAGGCATTCCTCGCCGCACGCCTGCTGACCATCTTCGGCGGCACGAGCGAAATCATGCGCGAGACCGTGGGACGCTCGATCGCCGGCTAGCGGCAGCGCCACGTCAACATCCCGGGAGGTCCTCTGGCCGTCCTCCCGGCACCAACGGAAGGACCCATGGCTGTTCACCCAGTGACCATCGTCGGAGAACCCGTCCTGCACCGCAGGGCGGCCGAGGTCGAAACGTTCGACGACGAGCTCCGTGCCCTGATCACGGACATGTTCGAGACCATGGACAAGGCCAACGGCGTCGGACTCGCCGCCCCGCAGATCGGAGTGGGCCTGCGGATCTTCGTGTACGGCATGGCCAACGACGACGGCGTGCCGCCGCGCGGCGTCCTGGTCAACCCCACGCTGGTCACCTCCAAGATCTCGGGCGCCGAGCCGGACCCCGACGAGGAGTCCGAGGGGTGCCTGTCTGTGCCGGGCGAGGCCTATCCGCTGAAGCGGGCCGAATGGGTGAAGGTCACCGGTGTCGACGGCGACGGGAAGCCCGTCGAGTTCGAGGCCACCGGCTGGTTCGCCCGCTGCATGCAGCACGAGTATGACCACCTCGACGGGAAGCTGTACGTGGACCGGCTCAACGCCCGTCAGGGCCGCAAGGCCAAGAAGACGGTGAAGGCCAATGGGTGGGGCGTTCCGGGCCTCACCTGGCTGCCGGGAGTCGACCCGGATCCGTTCGGGCACTGACGCACTGCCCCACGCACGAGCCGGCTGCCGCCCCGCGGCGGCCGTGGTCAGGGGCGGCCGTGCTCAGGGCGGTTGGGCGCAGTCAGGGATCAGGCACTGTCAAGGGTTGAGCGCAGTCAGGCGCGGGCGCCGTCCGCCTCGGGGGCCGGCTCCAGGTCCTCGAGCCGCTGCACCCGGCGCAGCGGCCCTAGAAGGGCGATGAGCGGCGCCCCGCAGGCGATGAGGACGCCGATCAGGACAGCCTCCCGCACCCCGAAGAGATGGGCGAGGGTCCCCGCGGCGAAGCTCGCAAGGGCAAGCATCCCCCAGCTCACCGTGCGGGACGCGGCGCCGAGCCGGCCCATCATCCCCGGTGGGCAGACCTGCTGGCGGAAGCTGGCGCCCACGACGATGTTCCAGGCCACCGAGGCACCCATGAGGAACATTCCCAGCACGCCGATCAGCATCCCCCACCCGGGGGTCATCACCAGCAGGGACCCGTAACCCGCCACTCCCGGCACCATCGACCAGCGCCACAGCGGGCCGGACCCGAACCGCTCGCTCATGGCCTTGGCGGAAATTCCTCCGACCGCTCCTCCCGCGGAGGCACTGGCGAGCAGCAGACCGAGCCACACCTCGGATTCACCGAGCGTGCGCAGCACGAGCAGCACGATCAGGGAGGCGGCGATGTTTCCGCCGAGGTTCCACAGCGCCGCGTTGAACAGGATGGCCCGCAGGGGCCCGGTGCTGAAGGTGTACTTCATGCCGTCGGCCATGTCCTGCAGCAGGCGGTGTTCGGTCTTTGCGAGTTTCACCTCCTGCACCTTCAGGCGCGAAACCGCCGCGAGAGAGACTAGCGAGGCCCCCACCTGCACGAGCAGTGAATTGGACGCTCCGGCGATCGTCGTCAGCCAGCCGGCCAGGGAACGTCCCGCGGCATCGGCCGCGGCCCCCGAGCCGGTCATGAGCCCGTTCCCCTCGACGAGTTCGTGTCTTGAGACGGCCTGCTGCACCAGGGCCGTGTCGGCAAGGTTGAAGAACACCGAGGTGAGGCCGGCCGCGAACGCGACGGCGAACAAATGGACGGTGGTGAGCACGCCCAGCCAGTAGGCCAGTGGAAGGGTCAACAGGACGGCGACCCGCACAACCAGCGACCAGAGGATCACCGGCTTGCGCGGGAGCCGGTCGACCCAGACACCGATGACAAGGCCGAAGAGCAGCCAGGGCAGGAACACCATCCCGGCGAGGGCGGCGACTTCGAAGTTGCTCGCGTTGAGTTCGACGGCGGCCACCACCGGCAGGGCGACGGCGGTCACGGCATTGCCGAAGACCCCCGCCGTGCCCGAAATCCACAGTGCCCGGAAGTCCGCGTTGCGCACCAGAAGGTGCCTTCGCGGCGGGGCGGTGTCGGTCATTGACACAGAGTAGCGGAGCGCGTGTGATTGCTATCACTCGGGCGGCGGTTCGGAAAGAAAAACTTTCCCTTGGGTTGACCCTTTTACTAAATCTGCCTATTGTTCGCGGCGGCATTACCGAGGGGTAACCTGGTCCGCACCGGCGGCTGCCCAGGGCCGGTCGGGGGATGGGCCGACCGGTACGCCGGGTTCTGTTCTCCCGCTCCGTTGCCGGGGCGGGAGCGGCGGCCATCCATCTACGAACGCCGTTGCCGACGCCCTCCAGCGGCCTACCCGGACACTCGGGCGAGCAGCCCTCAAACGCGCCCTGTCTGGCCTTGCTCCGGGTGGGGTTTACCGAGCCATGCCGGTCACCCGGCACGCTGGTGGTCTCTTACACCACCTTTTCACCCTTACTTCCTCCGGCCACGAGGGCCCGGGAAGCGGTCTGTTCTCTGTGGCACTGGCCTGCGGGTTACCCCGAGTGGGCGTTACCCACCACCCTGCTCTGCGGAGCCCGGACGTTCCTCGGTGGCTGCGGCATCTTTCGACCCCGAGCCAACGCGGCCGCCTGGTCGACCCATCCGCCTCCAAGTGTACGGTGAACCCGGACGCGGGCCGGAATCGGTAGAGTATTCGGGTGCTGATTCTGCTGCCCCCGTCCGAAGGTAAGTCCGCGGCGGCGCAGGGGGTGCCGGTCTCCCTCGAGAATCTCCACTTTCCCGAACTGAACCCCGCCCGGGAGCGGGTCCTGCAGGCGCTGCGCGACGTAAGCGCCACAGCCGACGCGCACGAGGTGCTCGGCGTCGGCGCATCGCTCGGGGCCGAGGTCCTGCGCAACACCGTCCTCCACACCGAGCCCGCGGCCCCGGCCCACAGCATCTACACCGGGGTCCTCTATGACGCGCTGGACTACAACGGGATGACCCCCGCGCAGCGCCGGAAGGCCCGCGAGCACATCGTGGTCGTCTCGGCGCTCTGGGGCGCGGTGCGCTTCGGCGACCCGATCCCCGCGTACCGCCTGGCCATGTCGGTGACGCTGCCCGGGGCCGGAAGGCTCGGTTCCTTCTGGAAGGGCGTCCTCGACGCTCCGCTGCGCGCCCACTCCGAGGGGTCCCTCATCATCGACTGCCGCTCCAGCACCTATGCCTCAGCCTGGACCCCCCCGGCGGAGCGCACGGTCGCCGTCAACGTCTTCTCCGAGCGGGACGGGAAGCGCACGGTGGTGTCGCACTTCGCCAAGCACACGCGCGGCGCCCTCGCCCGGCACCTGCTGACGCGGCGGGGCAAGGCGCCCTCGACGCCGGAGCAGCTGCTGTCTGCGGCATCGGAGGCCTGGAGGGCCGAGCTTGAGCCGGCCTCCGGGAAGAAGCCGGCCCGCCTGGACCTCGTCCTCAACGCCTGAGCCGGTCCGGCCGCAGCCGGGTGCACTGCTTGAACCGGTGCACTGCTTGAACCGGCGCACTCCCCAAACGAGCATGCAAAGCGGGTGCGCTGCCGGGCAAGGCGCTATCCAAGCGGGCGCGCTGCCGGAAACAGGGATGCTGCTAGGCGGCGTCGGCGACCAGTTCCACTTCGAACCCTTCGGCGTTCTCAAGGTAGGCCGCATAGTGGTCCGCTCCCTCGGCGAACGGATGCCGCTCCGGGAACAGCAGCGTCCAGCCGTGGCTCGCGGCCCGGCGGGCCAGCAGGTCCACCTCGCTGCGGGTACCGGCCCGGAAGGCCAGGTGGTTCACGCCGGGACGGCGGCGCTCGTGCGGTGCCGCCTGGACGTCGGGCCCGGACTCAAGGACGAGGTAGAACCCCTCACCGCTGTAGCTGACGCCGTCGGCCCATGAGTCCTTCTCGGCGAAGCCCAGGCGCTCCAGCAGCCAGCCCAGGCTCTTCCGGGCGGTCTCGAGGTCAGCGACCCAGACCTCAACATGATGCAGCCGCCCCGGCGCGCGCGGCGGGGCCGGCGGCTCGGGAGCCGCCTCGGGCGCCTTTGCCGCCGAGACAGCGGTGCGCGCCTTCCAGGGAACCCCTGCCATGCCGGCGTCCATCGCCTCGTTCGAGAGGCGGTCGGCGTCCTTGTTCCGCTCGCGCGGGATCCACTCATAGGTCACCCGGCGCGGATCGACGATCTTCCGGGCCCGGGCGGCGAGGGTGCGCATATCGGCATGCTTGATCTGCCAGCGGCCGGACATCTGCTCGACGACGAGCTTGGAGTCCATCTTCACGTGGATCCGGCTGGCCGAATTGATCTCGTTCGCCAGTTCAAGGCCCGCCACGAGTCCCGAATACTCGGCCACGTTGTTTGAGGCCTTCCCGATGTACTCGGCCTTCTCCACGAGGATCGCGCCGGTCTTCGGGTCGCGGACCAGGGCGCCGTAGCCGGCGTGCCCGGGGTTGCCGCGTGAGCCGCCGTCGGCCTCGACGACCAGCAGGGGCGCATCCCCCGACGGGTCCGCGCCGGCGCGGGCATGCGGGTCGAACAGTTCTGCATCGAATCCCACGGGTGTCAGTGTCCCCACTCCGCGGAGCGCACCAGGATGGAGCCCGAGTCGGGGCACATCACGATGTCATCGGGCGCCGCCTTGGAAATGTCGGCGAGGTCGCCGGGGCTGAGCTGCATGCCGGAGCCCTCGGACTTGCCGTGGAAAAGCCTGGCCGCCCCGACGCCGCGGCGTGCCAGGGTCTTCTCGTAGAGGCCGAGCAGCGCGGCGTCGAAGGTTGACGCGAGCTCATCGCGCTGCACCTGCACCTCGGCGCGCTGGGCCCCGAGCGTCTCGAGCTCGGCATCCCGTGCCGCTTCGAGGGCCGCCAGTTCGCTGCGGACGGTGTCGGTGCGCTGCTGGACTTCCTGCTGCGCGGAGCGGGCCTGTTCGACCCGCTCCATGACATCGAGTTCGACGTCTTCGAGATCCGAGCGCCGGCGGGTCAGGGAGGCGACCTCGCTCTGCAGTGCCGTGAGGTCCTTGGAGGTTCCCGTGCCGCTGTTGAGCCGCTGCTCGTCGCGCTCGAGGCGCGTCACGACGGCCTGGACGTCATCCTCGGCCCGGGTTAGCTCACGCTCGAGGTCGGCCAGTTCGGTGGTGGCCTTGACCAGCTCGCCGTCGACCGTGGCGACCCTGGCCTGCAGGGCTGCAATCTCGGGGTTGTTCCGCACCAGCGCAGCCTGCCGCTGAAGCTGGTTCAGGCGGGAGTCAAGCGCCTGCAGATCCAGCAGTCGCAGTTGTTCCTCTGGTGGAGCCTTGGCCACGGTTAACCTCCGGTGTGTGGGCGACTGACGTTCCGTCCTAGCCTATTGCACTTACGGCGGAGGCCTCCACGGCGCCCATCCCGCCGGCTGCGCCGTCGACGGCGGTTCCGCGGGCAGCTCGGCGGGCGGTGGACTGGGTGCGGTTCCGCCCGGTGTGTTGTTCAGGGGTGGCCCGGAGTGAGAACGAAGTCCCAGGGGTCGGTGTTGACGCTGCTGACCCGGATGTCGGTCAGGAAGCCCTGATCGGTCAGGACGTTGCCGAGCGCCGCGGCGGCCGGCGTGAGCCAGAGCCACTCACTGCCGAAGTGCGACACGTCGATGAGGTAGGGCCGGCCGCCCGCCGCCCGCTCCCGAGCCTCGGACGCGGGATGGTGCCGGAGGTCGGCCGTGACGAACACATCGGCCTGGCTGGCCCGCACGGCGTCGAACAGGCTGTCGCCGGCGCCACCGCAGACGGCGACCCGGCGGATCAGCCCGTCCTTGTCCCCCGCGACCCGGACGCCGCCGGCCACCGAGGGAAGGATGGAGAAGACCGACTCGGCGAAGTCGGCGAGGGTGGTGGCATCAGGGAGGTTTCCCACCCGGCCGATGCCCTCCTCGGGCAGTCCGTCCTGGGAGCGTACGAGCGGTTTCACTTCGCTGAGTCCGAAGGCGTCGGCCAGCACATCCGATACCCCGCCGACGGCACTGTCACCGTTGGTGTGGACCGTTGCCAGAGCGCAGCCGCTTTCGATCAGCCGGTGCAGCACCTCTCCCTTGGGCCCAGAGGCAGCCACCGAGTTCACCGGCTTCAGGAGCAGGGGGTGGTGGGAAATGATCAGCTGCGCGCCCCACGCAAGGGCCTCGTCGAGCACCTCGCTGGTGGGATCGACGGCGAAGAGGATGCGGCTGACCTCGGCGTCCGCTCGGCCGGCAACGAGGCCGACGGCGTCCCAGCCTTCGGCCAGGCTTTCGGGCCAGAGTTCCTCGATCGCCAGCAGGACCTCACCGACTGTCGGAACCGTTTCCGTCCCGCTTTGTTCCGGGCTGGAGGGCTGCAGGTTCTCTTCCATAGGACCAGTTGTACCCCGCGCGCCGCGCCGCCGACCAATTATGTGGTCTCGGTCAACTTCGGCGTGTCGCGGCATCATCCGGCGAGCGGGCTGGTATCGGACGGCCGGAAGGTGCGGCTGTGACAATTGCCACGGATGGGAATTCCCAAGGGGCCCGGCGCATTGTACAAGGTATGAAAACTTTTGTACTTGGCGGAGGCTGCTTCTGGTGCCTCGACGCCCTCTACCAGAAAACCCGCGGCGTCACGGCGGTTGTCTCCGGCTACACGGGCGGCCATGAGAGCCACCCGGATTACGACTCGGTCAGCGCCGGCACCACCGGCCATGCCGAGGTCGTTGCCGTGACCTTTGATGAGAGCGTCATTCCCGAGGAGGTCGTCCTCGACATGTACTTCGTCTCACACGACCCCACCACGCTGAACCGGCAGGGGTACGACGTCGGGACGCAGTACCGGTCCTCGATGTTCTACCAGGACGCGGAGCAGCAGGAAATTTTCGAAAAGGCGATCCAGCGCAACCAGGACAAGTGGAGCAATCCAATTGTCACCGAAGTGACCCGGCTCGGGACCTTCCACGAGGCCGAGGAGTACCACCAGAACTTCTACGCGAAGCACCCCGAGCAGGGCTACTGCCAGGTGATTATCAACCCGAAGCTCGCGAAGGCGCGCAAATATTACGCCGAATGGCTTGTCGCGTAGTCGACGGGGTTGCCGGGAACTAGGCTGACTCCGGCAGCCCCAGGGCCTGCCTTCTCTCTTTCACAGGCCTCCGCGGCAGAACCGGCACCACCGGTTCTGCCGCGGCGTATCAGGATCAGGCAGGCTTTGCGCATGGCACGGATTTACGATGACGTCACCCAACTGGTCGGCGGTACGCCCCTGGTGCGCCTCAACCACCTGGCTGAGGGCCTGGGCGCGGACGTGGTGGTCAAGCTCGAGTTCTACAACCCGACCAACAGCGTGAAGGACCGCATCGGCGTCGCGATCGTTGACGCCGCGGAGCGTTCGGGTGCACTGCGCCCGGGCGGCACCATCGTCGAGGGGACCTCCGGCAACACGGGCATCGCCCTCGCCATGGTCGGCGCGGCCCGCGGGTACAAGGTCATCCTCACCATGCCGGAGACCATGTCCACCGAGCGCCGCGTCATGCTCCGCGCCTACGGTGCAGAGATCGTCCTGACCCCCGGCTCGGAGGGGATGCGCGGAGCGGTGGAACGCGCCAAGGAGATCGTGGCGAACACCGAGAACGCCATCTGGGCCCAGCAGTTCGCCAACGCCGCCAACCCGGAGATCCACCGGACCACCACCGCCGAAGAGGTCTGGGAAGACACCGCCGGCGCCGTCGACATCTTCGTCGCCGGCGTCGGCACCGGCGGCACCATCACCGGCGTCGGGCAGGTCCTCAAGAAGCGCAAGCCCGGCGTGCAGATCGTCGCCGTCGAACCGGCAGACTCCCCCATCCTCAACGGCGGGGCGCCGGGTCCGCACAAGATCCAGGGCCTGGGCGCGAACTTCGTGCCGGAGATCCTGGACACCGACGCCTACGACGAGGTCATGGACGCCTCCGTCGAAGACTCGGTGCGCGTTGCCCGTGCACTGGGCACGAAAGAGGGAATCCTCGGCGGCATCTCCTCTGGAGCCATTGTCTGGGCCGCCCTTGAGTTGGCCAAGCGGCCCGAAAACGCCGGTAAGCTCATCGTGGCGGTCGTCTGCGATTTCGGCGAGCGGTACATCTCCACGGTGCTCTTCGACGACATCCGCGCCTGACCCGCCCTCTACGAGGAGGAAGCCTTGAGCTTTTTAGGGAGACTGCGCGAGGACCTGGAGACGGCCCGCACCCACGACCCAGCGGCGCGCGGCGCGGTCGAAAACACCCTGGTGTACTCCGGCCTGCACGCCATCTGGGTGCACCGGCTCACGCACCGGATGTGGACCCGGCCGGGCCTGCGCCTTCCGGCGCGTATCCTTGCCCAGCTGGCCCGGGCCGCGACCGGCATCGAAATCCATCCCGCGGCGGTCATTGGACGCCGTTTCTTCATTGACCACGGCATGGGCGTCGTAATCGGTGGCACCGCCGAAATCGGTGACGACGTCATGATGTACCAGGGCGTCACCCTGGGCGGGCGGTCACTGGAAAAGGTCAAACGCCACCCCACCATCGGCGACGGCGTCACCATCGGCGCCGGGGCGAAGATCCTCGGCCCCATCACCATCGGAGCCCGCAGCGCCGTGGGAGCCAACGCCGTCGTCGTCAAGAGCACGCCGCCAGAATCGATTATCACCGGGATCCCCGCGACCTACCGGCACCGTGACGCCCGCCGGGAGACCCTTCCCGCCGTGGATCCGGCCGAATACGTCGACCCGGCCATCTACATCTAGCCTCCGCCCCACATAAGAAAGGCCCCGGTTCCCCGGGGCCTTTCTCGTGTCCAAGCCGGTTGGGTTAGTGGGTGTCCACGGCTTCGATCTCTGAGCGGTCGCCGCTCCACTGGGTGTGGAAGGTGCCCTCGGCGTCGACCCGGTTGTAGGTGTGGGCGCCGAAGAGGTCGCGCAGTCCCTGGGTCAGGGCGGCGGGCAGGCGCTTGCGGCGCAGGCCGTCGTAGTAGGCCAGCGACGAGGAGAAGACGGGCACGGGGATGCCCAGCTGCACCGCCGTGGCCACGACGCGGCGCCAGGCCGGGACGGCCTCGGCGATGGCCTCGGTGAAGGCCGGCGCCAGCAGCAGGTTGGCCGGGCGGTCCGCGCCGGCGTAGGCCTTCATGACGTCGTCGAGCAGTTCCGCGCGGATGATGCAGCCGGCCCGCCAGAGCGAGGCGATCTCGTCGAGCTTGAGCTCCCAGCCGTACTCCTTCGCGGCGGCGCCGAGCATGTCCATGCCCTGGGCGTAGCTGACGATCTTCGACGCGTAGAGGGCAAGGCGCACGTCCTCGACGAACGACTCGGGCAGTTCCACGCTCGACTCGTGGCCCTTCAGCGTCTCCTGGGCCAGCACGCGCTGCTCCCGCTGGGAGGAGAGGCCGCGGGCGAACACGGACTCGGCGATGCCCGACGTCGGGCTTCCAAGCTCAAGCGCCGAGACGACCGTCCAGCGGCCGGTGCCCTTCTGGCCGGCGGAGTCGACAAGGATGTCGACGAACGGCTTGTCGCTGCGCGGATCGGTGTGGCGGAGCACCTCGGCGGTGATTTCGATGAGGAAGGACGAGAGGGTGCCCTTGTTCCACTCGGTGAAGATGTCGGCCTGTTCGGCCGGCTCGATGCCGGCGGCCGAGCGGAGGACGTCGTAGGCCTCGCCGATCACCTGCATGTCGGCATACTCGATGCCGTTGTGGACCATCTTCACGAAGTGGCCAGCGCCGTCGGTGCCGATCCATGCGCAGCACGCCTCGCCCTTGTACTTGGCCGAGATCTTCTCGAGCATGGGGCCGAGCGACTCGTAGGACTTGCGGGAGCCGCCGGGCATGATCGAGGGCCCGAGCAGCGCGCCTTCCTCGCCGCCGGACACGCCGACGCCGACGAAGAACAGGCCCTTCTCGGCCAGCGCTGCCTCGCGCCGGCGGGTGTCCTCGTAGTGGGAGTTGCCCGCGTCGATGATGATGTCTTCGGGCTCGAGCAGCGGTGCCAGCTGATCGATGACGGAGTCAACCGGCTTGCCGGCCTTCACCATGATCAGGACCCGGCGGGGCTTCTCAAGGGAGTCGACGAGCTCCTGGAGGGATTCGGTGCGGATGAAGTCGCCCTCGTGGCCGTACTTCTCGAGCAGGGCGTCCGTCTTTTCGATCGACCGGTTATGCAGGGCCACGGTGTAGCCGTTGCGGGCCAGGTTGCGGGCGAGGTTGGCTCCCATGACGGCAAGCCCGGTCACTCCAATTTGTGCACTCAATGATTTCTCCGATGCTTCGAGGCGCGTCGTCGGCGCCTGCGCTGAGTGGGGGCCTCTTCGCCCCCATCCCTTACTCCTCAGCCTATTACCGGCGGCGCTCCGGAAGCCACAGGACGGCATATGGCCTCGGTAACATTCGCCGCCGGCCGCGGACTCGCCGGGAAACAAGTCATGAAACAATGGAACCGATGACTGACGCGACTCTTTCCCCTGCCCCCGCTTCCCGCCCCCAGGTCCGCCCGGAGGTGGAGGGCGCCGCCCCGGTCGTCGGCAGCGACGGGCGTCCGCTGCTCCAGTTCAAGTCTCCGCGCGTGAAGCAGCCGCCGGTGCACCTGGCCGACCTCACGCTCACCGAACGCCAGGAGCGGCTCAAGGAACTCGGCTACCCGGCGTACCGGGCCAAGCAGCTCTCGACCCACTACTTCAGCCACTACACCACCGATCCCGAGCTGATGAGCGACCTGCCCAAGGCGGGCCGGGAGGAAATGGTGGAGGCGATGTTCCCGCCGCTGCTCACCAAGGTCAAGCAGCTCAAGACCGACAACGGCGACACCATCAAGTTCCTGTGGCGGCTGTTCGACGGTGCGCTCGTCGAGTCCGTGCTGATGCGCTACCCCGGCCGGGTCACCCTGTGCGTCTCCTCACAGGCCGGGTGCGGTATGAACTGCCCCTTCTGCGCCACCGGCCAGGCCGGGTTGACCCGCAACATGTCGACCGCCGAGATCGTCGACCAGGTCGTCGCCGCGAACCGCGTCCTCGCCGCGGGCGAGCTCGGCGGCACCCGCACCGACGGTGGGCACGACGCCGACCGCGTGACCAACATCGTCTTCATGGGCATGGGTGAGCCGCTGGCGAACTACAAGCGCGTGATGGCCGCCGTCCACCGCTTCGTCGACGACTTCCCCGAAGGCCTGGGCATGTCGGCCCGGCACATCACCGTCTCCACGGTCGGACTGGTGCCCGCGATCAACAAGCTCGCGGCCGAGGAGGTTCCCGTCACGTTCGCCCTGTCCCTCCACGCTCCCGATGACGAGCTGCGGGACGAACTGATCCCCGTGAACACCAAGTGGAAGGTGGATGAGGCCCTCGACGCCGCCTACAACTACTTCGCCACCACGGGGCGCCGGGTGAGCATCGAGTACGCGCTGATCAAGGACATGAACGACCACCCCTGGCGTGCGGACCTGCTGGCCAAGAAGCTGAACAAGCGCGGCCGCGGCTGGGTGCACGTCAACCCGATCCCGCTGAACCCGACACCGGGGTCCATCTGGACGGCGTCGGAGCCCGCCGTCACCGCGGAGTTCATCAACCGGCTCCGCGACGCAGGCATCCCGACGACGCTGCGCGATACGCGCGGCCAGGAGATCGACGGGGCCTGCGGACAGCTCGCTGCGGCCGACTGACGCAGTCCGAAAACGACCACCGCGCCTCAAAGCGTCCCGCGCACCCCAAAACGACGACCGCACCGGTTTTATCCGGTGCGGTCGTCGTTTTCGGGTGCGCTCGTCGTTAATGCGGGCGGCCTGCTCCTACCTGAAGGTGAGCACCAGCTTCGGTGCCACCGTGCTGCCGGCCTCGCGGGAGTTGAGGTCAAGGCCGTCGCTGTTGGTGGAGTCCATGCCCAGGGAGAGCTGCTGGCCGAGCTCACCCGTCACGCCGCTGACCGTCAGCGGAACACTGTAGTTGGCGTTGGCCGAAGTCGGGCCCAGCGTGCCGATGCTGCTGCCGAGCGTCGGCCTGTTGCTGTACGTGATCCCCGTCTCGGTCCAGGCGTCATTGGCGACCAGCTTGACGTTCTGGGTACCGACCGACCCGCTGCCGGCGCTGCGCAGCTGCAGCGTCGCACTCTCCAGCGTCCTGCCGGCATAGGCCGAAAGGTCGAACTTCAGGTACGAGACCTCCACCGGGCTGGCGTCCACACCCAGCATGGTTGACGTGCCATAGTTCGTGCCCGTCGTCCCGCTCTCCACGTAGCTGTCGGCCGTGGCATTGAGCGTGACCGTCTCCGGGGTCCCGCCGCCGCCCGCGGCAGCGGTGGTGAAGGTCCACGCCTTGTCCGACGCCAGCGCGTTACCCGCAGCATCCTTCACCCCGGAGGATCCGCCCTTGATCGTCGCCGTGTACGTCGTGCCCGCCGCCAGGTCAGCGGTCGGGTTCAACGTCGCAACATTGCCGCTGTAGGTCACGGCGGCCGGCACCGGCGTCGTCGACCCCTGCGCCGTCAGCGTGAACGTGGAGGGCGTGATCGTCGAGGCAGTCATCGCCTCCGAGAACGTTCCCGTTGCATTCGCCGTCACCGCCACACCCGTTGCGCCGGCATTCGGGGAGGTGGCAGTCACCGTCGGTGCCGTCGTATCACCGCCACCGCTGCCGTCGTAGTAGTGCCAGTACCGGCTCGTGGCATTCACATCGGCGAGCAGCAGCAGACCGCTGTTGGCCGTGCCGCGCGCCGAGTTGATGTTCTGCTTCGTCGACGTCACGTTGTGCACATACTGGTCGGCGTCAACGATCCGCGCCGTCTTCGACGTGGTGAAGCTGATGGTGCTGAGCGGCGTGGATTTCTCGTAGATCGCGCCCCCCGAGCTGGTGCAGGCACCGGAGTTGGTCGTGCCACTGGGCTTGGGATAGGTGGCGAAGGTACGCAGCCTCTGCGTGCTCTCGTCGATCACGACGATCACCCGGTTCGGGCACTCCGCAACGGTTGCGATGGTGTGCGCCGACCACGTCGACGTCGAGGTGTTCAAGGCCAGCAGCTGGATCAGCGGCTGGGACGACGACGTGTACGACGTCTTGATCGCGGCGAAGACCCGACCACCGGAGGAATCCAGCCACTTCAGGTTCATGTGGTCATCACCGCTGCGCTGCCCCGACACCGCCGCCACGGGAGTGGACCAGGTGCTGTTTGACGCTCCGTCGTTGTGGAAGCTGAAGTACATGCCGTCGGTTGAGTCACCCACCTGCCGGCTCCACATCAGACCCATCTTGCCGGGCCCATAGGCCACCAAAGCCGAGGTGTCATCCACCGACACGTTGCTCAGCGATGCAGGATGGGCAAACGGCGTGCCCCAGGTCTTGCCGTCAGTGCCGGTCACGTTCAGGTAGATCCGGTTGCCCTGCTGCCAGGTGGCCCAGATCCGGCCCGTCGTATCCTTATCGATGGTCAGTGCCTCAACGCGCTGATTGTTGATCTGGGTGGAGCTCAGCAGCGTGTACGTCTTGCTGCTCGCGTTGTAGCTGTAACGCCGCATCGTCGTCGGGTAATTCGGCTCGGCCGGCAGACCGTCATTGACGAACCGATAGCTCGCCACATGCAGCGTCGACCCGTCCCACAGCACGTCATGGTGGGTGCTAGACCGCGTATCGGTCTTCACACCCGTATTGACCCACCCGTTCGTCGAGGGGTTGAACCTGAAGATATGAAAGTCCGAGCTGGACGTGTCCCACAGGTTGCCCCACCACAGCCCGTCGTGGAACCACAGATTGCTCGTGGCCCGCTTGGTGCCGGTCGGCGTCCCCGTCCCCGAATGCGACGGACCCTCAACCCCGACATCGCCGGTCGCGCCCGATGCCGCCACCGGCATCACCAAGGCGCCCACCGCAACCACCAGCGCCGTCAGCACCGCGTTGATCCGCAGATTCAGCGGCCCGCGGAGACCCGGGCGGCTTCTGCGCCGCAATCCGGGTTGAGAAGTCCCGCGGCCGTCACCACGACGGCCAAGTGAGAAGAAAGCAGAGTCCAGCACCAGTTGCCCCTTGGAATTGAAGATGGATCCCCAGTGCGTCAAGTCTGGAGGGGGCGATCCATCGAGCGCAACCTAATCTGGAACGACTCCATACCCTAATTGGACTCGGTTTCTACCGGGAATTGGAGTGATTATCTACCCTAAATTGCTGGGACTCTCTACCCTGATTGCTTAGTTTTCGACCAACCTGGGGGCGGAGTCAGCCGTCGCGCCATTCGGGCGCAGTCGAGTGGTGATGGTGGTGCCCACTGCCTTCGTGGAACAGCGGTGCCGAGGCCTTCAGGTAAAAGTCGCACTCAACGCAGAAACCCCGTTCCCGCGGCTTCCAGGCCGCAAGAACGGGGTTTCAGTGGTGGGTCCTACCGGGATCGAACCGATGACATCCACGGTGTAAACGTGGCGCTCTACCAGCTGAGCTAAAGACCCAAATTCGTGAATGCGGCGCCACCGGGAAAATCCGGAAGAGCGCTCATTCCAAAGACTGACTCTACCCGATGACCGACGGCGCACGCCAATCGCTGGGCCCCGGCACACGGGCGGTCCCCGCTCAATTCTTCAGCGCAGGCAGCCTTTCCGCGAGGTAGGTCAGTGACTCCGAGACACCGGCGTCGATGAGCAGGGTCGCCAGGTCGTCGCCCCGGGTCGCTCCGCGGTTGATGATGACCACGGGCTTCCCTGCCTTGTGCGCGTGGCGGACGAACCGCAGGCCGCTCATCACGGTGAGTGAGGACCCGGCGACCAGCAGGGCCCCGGCCTCGTCCACCATCCGGTAGGCCTCGGCAACCCGGTCTTTCGGGACGTTCTCGCCGAAGTAAACGAAATCCGGCTTGAGCATGCCGCCGCAGACCGGGCAGGGTGCGACGACGAAATCGGCGGTGTCGTCGACATCGGCGTCGGCGTCGGGGGCGACGTCCCCGGCGTCGGACTCGCGCTCCAGGTACCCGGGGTTGAGCTTCTCGAGCAGGTCGGCGATCTCGGCCCGCCGGAACGGCGTCCTGCAGTTGAGGCAGACAACCCGGTCGTAGGTGCCGTGGAGGTCGATGACGTTGACGCTGCCGGCCGTTGAGTGGAGCCGGTCCACGTTCTGGGTAATGAGCCCGGTGATCAGCCCGCGCTGCTCGAGCCGGGCGACGGCGGCGTGGCCCGGGTTGGGGTCGGCGTGGCGCAGGTGGCGCCAGCCCACGTGGTTGCGGGCCCAGTACCGCCGTCGGAGGGCTTCATCGCCGACGAACTGCTGGTAGGTCATCGGGTTGCGCGGGGGCGACGACGGCCCGCGGTAGTCGGGGATGCCCGAATCCGTGCTGAGGCCCGCCCCGGTCAGGACAGCAAGCCGCAGGCCGGAGAGCAGCTCCACGGCCGCACCGAGCCGGACTAGAGCCTCCGCACCGAGGGGTGCCAACGCGGCGGAGCCGTCCGTCGCGAATCCCGTGAGTCCGAAACGCGGATTGGACGACGGATCCGGCGGCACGGGATCTCTGGGCGGATTCTGTCCAGGCTGCGCGCTCATGCCGCACCCGCCAGCGAGGCGACCGCGGAGGCATAGTCCGCCGCACTGCGGGGCTCGCCCGGGCCGGAACTGATGACGGAGGAGACGACGCCTTCGGCGTCGAGGAAGAAGGTGAACCGCCGCGCGGAGCCCGCCTGCGCGTCGAAGACGCCGAAGGCCTGGGCTGCGGCGCCGTGGGGCCAGAAGTCCGACAGGAGATCGAAGGTGAGGCCTTCTGCTTCGGCATAGGCCCGGAGGGTGTACTTGGAGTCGGTTGAGATGCCGAGCAGCCGCACGCCATGGGCAGCGAACTGACCGCCGGAGGCCTGCAGGTCTGCCAGTTCCCGGGTGCAGACCCGGGAGAAGGCCGAGGGGAAGAAGACGAGCGCCGCCGCTGCACCCCGAAGGGCACTCAAACAAACCGTTTCGCCATGCTGGTTCACCAGCTCGGCATCGGGTGCGGGCTCACCCGGAACAGGGAGCCTCGTCACGCTACTGCTTCCGCCGGCTCACCAGGCGGGTTGCGGCCCACTCCTTCGAGACCCCCGCGGAGGAGGTTGAGTGGAGCCCTGCGGTGGGCGCGGCCTCCTGGATTTCGGACGGAGCCACGTAGCCCTCGCGTCCGGGCTTAGGGGTGAGGACCCAGATGACCCCGCCTTCGCCGAGGGAAACCAGCGCGTCGACGAGAGCATCAACGAGGTCGCCATCGTTGTTGCGCCACCACAGGATGACGCCGTCCACGACGTCCTGGTCGTCCTCCATCAGAAGTTCCGACCCGATGTCGGCCTCGAGCGCGTCGCGGAAGTCGAAGTCGACGTCCTCGTCGTAGCCGAGCTCCTGAACAAGGTCACCGGTCTTGAAACCCAACTTGCCCGCCACACTTACTGCAGTGGCGGCTTCGGCCTCGCTCACTTAGTTCCTCCTGAAGAACGCCGGGACCGTCCAGGTGACGAATCCGCACAAAGGTAGTCTTGTATTACTACCAGCCAACACCTTTATACGCCACGCTTCAAGCTGGCATGACCTTTGCCCCGGCTGCTGCGCACCCGGCGGTCCGCGGTTTCGCCCAGCGCGAAGCCGCGGCTACGCATCCGACCCGCCGCGGCGATAGAGTGATTCGGTGAACGGCCTCGGTTAATCAGCCCCCGGCCGGACCTGCACAATCATTCGGGCAATCGATCCGAAGCACAAAGTCATAAGCGTCGCTGACATCATCGGCGACAAGTGGAGAGGTTTTCGCGTGGCTGCAGAAGAAGGTACGGCAGATATTTTGAGTGGTCTGACCGTGGGCAAGCCCGATGGCGACCCTGAGGAGACAGCTGAGTGGATCGAGTCACTCGATCAGCTCATCCGCACCCAGGGCACCGAGCGGGCGCAGTACATCATGCGTTCGCTGCTCCAGCGGGCAGGAGCCCAGAGCGTCGGCGTTCCGATGGTGACCACCACGGACTACGTCAACACCATCCCCGCCGACCAAGAGCCCGAGTTCCCCGGCGACGAGGAGATCGAACGCAAGTACCGCGCATGGATGCGCTGGAACGCGGCGGTCATGGTGCACCGGGCCCAGCGGCCGGAGATCGGCGCGGGCGGGCACATCTCGACCTACGCCGGTGCCGCGACCCTGTATGAAGTCGGTTTTAACCACTTCTTCCGGGGCAAGGACCACCCGGGCGGCGGCGACCAGGTGTTTTTCCAGGGCCACGCCTCCCCCGGCATGTACGCGCGGGCTTTTCTCGAAGGGCGCCTCACCGAAGAGGACCTCGACGGGTTCCGTCAGGAAAAGTCGAAGGAGGGCCATGCGCTCTCCTCTTACCCGCACCCGCGGCTCATGCCCGAGTTCTGGGAATTCCCCACCGTGTCCATGGGCATCGGTCCGATGAACGCCATCTACCAGGCGCAGTCGAACCGCTACCTTCACAACCGCGGCATCAAGGACACCTCCGACCAGCAGGTCTGGGCGTTCCTGGGCGACGGCGAAATGGACGAGCCCGAATCGCGCGGCCTCCTGCAGCTCGCCGCCAACGAGAACCTCGACAACCTGAACTTCGTCATCAACTGCAACCTGCAGCGCCTCGACGGCCCGGTGCGCGGCAACGGCAAGATCATGCAGGAGCTCGAGGCATTCTTCCGCGGCGCCGGCTGGAACGTCATCAAGGTCGTCTGGGGCCGCGAGTGGGACTCGCTGCTCGAGAAGGACAACGACGGCGCGCTTGTGGAGATCATGAACACCACCCCCGACGGCGACTACCAGACCTTCAAGACCGAGTCCGGCGGGTTCGTGCGGGATCACTTCTTCGGCAAGTCGCCGGCCACCAAGGCGATGGTCGCGGACATGACCGACGCGGAGATCTGGAACCTCAAGCGCGGCGGCCACGACTACCGCAAGGTGTACGCGGCGTATAAGGCGGCCACCGAGTTCAAGGGCAAGCCAACCGTCATCCTCGCCAAGACCGTCAAGGGTTACGGCCTCGGGCCGCACTTCGAGGGCCGCAACGCGACCCACCAGATGAAGAAGCTCACCCTCGAGGACCTGAAGGCGTTCCGCGATCACCTGCGGATCCCGATCACCGACGAGCAGATCGACAACGATCTCTACAACCCGCCGTACTACCACCCGGGCCCCGACGCGCCGGAGATCAAGTACCTGCTGGAGCGCCGCCGTGAACTTGGCGGGTTCGTCCCCGAGCGCCGCACCAAGCACACCCCGGTCGTGCTCCCCGGCGAGAAGGCCTACGAGGTCGCCAAGCGCGGTTCCGGCAAGCAGCAGGCCGCCACCACCATGGCGTTCGTGCGCGTGCTCAAGGACCTGATGCGGGACAAGGAGTTCGGCAACCGGATCGTGCCCATCATCCCCGATGAGGCGCGCACCTTCGGCATGGACTCCTTCTTCCCCACGGCGAAGATCTACAACCCCAAGGGCCAGAACTACCTGTCGGTGGACCGCGACCTCGTCCTGGCCTACAAGGAGTCGATCCAGGGCCAGATCGTGCATGCGGGCATCAACGAGGCGGGCTCCATGGCCGCCTTCACCGCCGCGGGCACGGCCTACGCCACCCACGGCGAACCGCTGATCCCGGTCTACGTCTTCTACTCGATGTTCGGGTTCCAGCGCACCGGCGATTCCATCTGGGCGGCCGCCGACCAGATGACCCGCGGCTTCATCATCGGAGCCACCGCCGGGCGCACCACGCTCACCGGCGAAGGCCTCCAGCACGCCGACGGGCACTCGCCGATCCTGGCCTCGACCAACCCTGCGGTCGTCACCTACGACCCGGCCTACGGGTATGAGATCGGGCACATCGTCCGTGACGGGCTGCGGCGGATGTACGGCGAAAACTCCGGCGGTTCGGAGTCCGACCGGAACCTCATGTACTACCTCACGGTCTACAACGAGCCGTTCGTTCAGCCGGCCGAACCCGAGGAGCTCGACGTCGATGGCCTGCTCAAGGGCATCTACCTGCTCAAGCCCGCGAAGGTAGATGGTCCGCGCACGCAGCTGCTGGCCTCCGGCGTGGCAGTGCCCTGGGCCCTGGAGGCTCAGCAGATCCTCGCCGAGGACTGGGGCGTATCCGCCGATGTCTGGTCGGTCACGTCCTGGAACGAACTGCGCCGTGACGGGCTCGCCGCCGAGGAGGAGGCGTTCCTGAACCCCGGTGGAGAGGCCCGCAAGCCGTTCATCACCCAGCAGCTTGAGGGCGCCACCGGCCCGATCGTCGCCGTCAGCGACTTCATGAAGGCCGTGCCGGACCAGATCCGGCAGTTCCTGCCCAACGAGTTCGCGACCCTCGGCGCCGACGGGTTCGGGTTCTCCGACACCCGCGCCGCCGCGCGCCGGTTCTTCAAGATCGACAGCCACTCGGTCGTCGTCCGGGCGCTGGAGATGCTCGCCCGCCGCGGCGAGGTCGACAGCAACGCCCCGCGCGATGCCATCGAGAAGTACTCGCTGCTCGACGTGAACGCCGGAACCACCGGCAACGCCGGAGGCGACAGCTGATCCTGCGGAAGGGCCTCTGGGCCTGACCCGGTAACGGCGGGCGGTGGACGGAAGTCCACCGCCCGCTGTTGCGTTTAAGCACTTTATTTGTAGCTGTCCCACAAAATGGAGCTTCCCGGGCGAAAACCGTATGCTCGGTTCATGCCGCTCCCCGACAGCCCTGCCTCCCCGCCCCGGACCGCCGGGGCCGCCAGAGGGTCATCGGCCGCGCCGCCGGATCCCGACACCGTGGAGCGACTGCGCTCGAAGATCGGGGCCCTCTCCACGGCCACGCTGAAGCAGCTCGACTCCGACCTCCCCTGGTACCGCGGGCTGCGCCCGGATGAACGCTCGGCGTTGGGCATGGTCGCCCAGAAGGGCATCGCTTCCTTCGTCAACTGGTACCAGCGTCCCGTCTCCCCCGCCTGGGTGCTCAGCGACGTCTTCGGCACCGCCCCGACGGAACTGACGCGCTCGATCAGCCTCCAGAAGGCCCTCCAGCTGATCCGCGTCGTGGTCCAGGTGGTCGAGGACCAGGTGCCCTTCCTGGCGCCGCCGGCCGATCAGGCCCCGCTGCGCGAGGCGGTGCTCCGCTACTCCCGCGAAGTCGCCTTCGCCGCCGCCGACGTCTATGCCCGCGCCGCCGAGACACGCGGATCCTGGGATACCCGGCTCGAGGCCCTTGTGGTCGATGCCATCCTGCGCGGCGAAAGCTCCGATGCCCTGCGCTCCCGCATTGCCGCGGTCGGGTGGAACTCCACCGGGCGCATCACGGTGATGGTGGGCAGCGCGCCGCCCGAACCCAACGCCGGTTTCCTCAACGAGCTCCGGCGCGTAACCGGCCGCCTGGCGGAGGACACCCTCGTCGGCATCCAGGGCGACCGGCTCATCCTGGTCCTCGGCGGCGTACACGAACGCGACGCCTCCTACACCCGCCTCAGCGAACTCTTCGGGCCCGGCCCGGTAGTGTACGGCCCGGAGGCGGAGTCCCTCGTCGCGGCGAGCAGCTCGGCGCAGGCCGCCTTCGCCGGCCTCACCGCAGCGAAGGCCTGGCCCACGGCGCCCCGGCCGGTGTCGGCGGAGGACCTCTGGCCCGAGCGGGTCGTGTCCGGTGACGACTCGGCGCGGAAGGCCCTGGTCCACAACATCTACCGGCCGCTGATCAACGCCTCGAACGGCCTTGAGCAGACCCTCTCCGCCTACCTGACGCTGGGGCACTCGCTCGAGGCCACCTCGCGGGCGCTGTTCGTCCACGCCAACACCGTCCGGTACCGGCTGCGCCGGGTGTGCGACGTCACCGGATGGGACCCGCTGCTCCCCCGGGAGGCGTTTGTCCTGCAGACGGCGCTGGTCGTCGGGCGGCTCTATCAGCCCTCGAAGTCCTCCCCGGAACGGTCGCCGGCCCGGTCCGGGTAGGGCTGGACCTTGTAGAGTTCCTACAAAGCGTCCGCCGCAGCTTGGTTCGACGAAACACCCGAGAAAGCATCGCCGATTTGGAAAGCTGGAAACGTGCTTGCAATCGCCTGCCCCGGCCAGGGGTCCCAAACGCCAGGATTCCTCAGCCCGTGGCTTGAACTGCCCGGCGTCGCCGGGCACCTCGCCCTCCTCAGCGACCAGGCCGGCGTCGACCTGGTCAAGCACGGCACGGTGTCCGACGAAGACACGATCAAGGACACCGCCGTCGCCCAGCCCCTGATCGTTGCCGCTGGGCTGGTCGCCGCCCGGGTGCTCCTCGAGAACCGCCCGATGACCGCCGGGACCGTCGTGGCGGGCCACTCGGTGGGTGAACTGACCGCGACGGCCATCTCCGGCGCCCTCACCGAGGCCGACGCGATCGCCTTCGTCCGCGTCCGCGCCACCGCCATGGCCGAAGCCGCCGCGGTTGTACCGACCGGCATGAGCGCCGTCCTGGGCGGCGACCCCGACGACGTCGCGCAGGTCCTGGACCGGCTCGGCCTCACCGCGGCGAACGCCAACGGCGGCGGCCAGGTGGTGGCCGCCGGAACGCTCGAGCAGCTCGCAGCCCTCGCCGCCGATCCGCCGGCCAAGGCCCGGGTGATCCCGCTGAAGGTCGCCGGCGCCTTCCACACCGCTCACATGGCCCCGGCCGTGACCGCGCTCGAGGCCCTGCGGCCCTCGCTCACCCCCGCCGAACCCCTGCCAACGCTGCTTTCGAACTTCGACGGCCAGCCGGTGAGCACCGGTGAGGCGAATCTTGACAGCCTCATCGCCCAGGTGTCACGTCCGGTGCGGTGGGATCTGTGCATGGCGTCGATGCAGGAAATGGGCGTGACCGGCATGCTGGAGCTCGCCCCGGCGGGCACCCTGACCGGGCTGGCGAAACGTGGAATGCGCGGTACGGCCGGATTGCCCGTAAAATCTCCTGAGGACCTCGACGCTGCCCGCGCCTTCATCGACGAGCATTCGCGTCTCCTGGATACCGACTCATCCCTGGCAGAAGGACATCAGTGAGCACTCCGGCTCTTCAGCAGGCTCCCCTGCGCGACTACACCCGCATTCTCGGCGTCGGGGCGTACCGGCCCGAGGTGATCGTTACCAATGACGACGTCGTGCAGTGGATCGATTCCTCCGACGAATGGATCCGCCAGCGCACCGGCATCGTGACCCGCCACCGCGCTCCGCGCGACGTGAGCGTCATCGACATGGCCGAGGCGGCCGCCCGCGAGGCCCTGGCCAATGCCGGCATCGACGCGAAGCAGCTCGGCGGGGTGCTTGTCTCCACTGTCACCCACCCCTACGCCACTCCCTCGGCGTCCGCGCAGCTCGCGGACCGGCTGGGTGCGACGCCGGCCCCGGCGTACGACATCTCCGCGGCCTGCGCAGGCTACTGCTACGGCATCGCCCAGGCCGACGCCCTCGTGCACGCCGGTACGGCGGAGTACGTCCTGGTCGTCGGCGTCGAGAAGCTTTCGGACTTCATCGACAACTCCGACCGCACCATCTCCTTCCTGCTGGGTGACGGCGCAGGCGCCGTCGTCGTCGGCCCGTCGACCACCGCGGGCATCGGCCCGTCGGTGTGGGGCTCGGACGGCAGCAAGCACGAGTCGATCCGGATGACCCGCTCCCTCATCGACATCCGTGACTACTCCCTCGGTGCCCTCGACGCTTCGGAGGCCGACGGCGAAGCCGCCGACCCCGCCGCCGAGCAGGCCTCCCTGTGGCCCACGATGCGCCAGGACGGGCCCACCGTGTTCCGCTGGGCCGTGTGGGAGATGGCCAAGGTCGCCCAGCAGGCGCTCGATGCAGCGGGAATCACTGCCGACGACCTCGCGGCCTTCCTGCCACACCAGGCGAACATCCGTATTATCGATGAGATGGTCAAGCAGCTGAAGCTTCCCGAACACGTGAGCGTGGCCCGTGACATAGTCGATGCGGGGAACACCTCCGCTGCGTCGATCCCGCTGGCCATGCACCGCCTGCTGAAGGAACAGCCGGAACTGAGCGGCGGGCTCGCCCTGCAGATCGGTTTCGGAGCCGGGCTTGTCTTCGGCGCCCAGGTCGTCGTCCTTCCCTGACTTTCCACGCCCAAACCGCCGACGGCGGTTCGACCCAACCACGCCGGGACCGCCCGGCATTAACAGAAAAGGAGCCACTATGGCTAACAACGAAGAAATCCTGGCCGGTCTGGCCGAGATCGTCAACGAGGAAACGGGCCTCGCTCCCGAGTCCGTCCAGATGGACAAGTCCTTCACCGACGACCTCGACATCGACTCGATCTCGATGATGACTATCGTCGTCAACGCCGAGGAGAAGTTCGGCGTTCGCATCCCGGACGAGGAAGTCAAGAACCTCAAGACCGTAGGCGACGCCGTTACCTTCATCGCCGGCGCGCAGGCGTAACACCTGCTCCGCGAGGAGCGACGGCGGCAGCCTCCGGCCCGAGCGCCGGAGGCAGCCGCCCTTCTTCACCCTGGTTCCCGCCGGAAGGCGTCGACCGACCCAACGCTTTGAAAGAGTGACCCCATGCCCCGCAAAGTAGTCATCACCGGCCTCGGTGCGACAACGCCCATCGGCGGTGACGTACCCACCATGTGGGCAAACGCCCTCAAGGGTGTTTCCGGTGCTCACACCATCGAGGCCGACTGGGTCCAGAAATACGAACTTCCCGTCACGTTCGCGGCCCAGGTCTCCACGCCGTCCAGCGACGTCCTCTCGCGCGTCGAGGCCAAGCGGATGGACCCCTCAACCCAGTTCGCCGTCGTCGCCTCCCGCGAGGCCTGGCGCGACTCCGGCATCGAAGAGGTCGACCCGGACCGTCTGGCCGTAGCCTTCGCCACCGGCATCGGCGGGGTGTGGACCCTGCTCGACGCCTGGGACACCCTCCGCGACAAGGGCCCCCGCCGCGTCTTGCCGATGACCGTGCCCATGCTGATGCCCAACGGCCCTGCCGCCGCGGTCAGCCTCGACATCGGAGCGCGAGCCGGCGCCCACACCCCCGTCTCGGCCTGCGCCTCCGGCACCGAGGCCCTCCACCAGGGCCTCGAACTGATCCGCTCAGGCAAGGCCGACGTCGTCATGTGCGGTGGCGCCGAGGCGGCGATCCACCCCATGCCGATGGCAGCGTTCGCCTCGATGCAGGCCCTCTCGCGCCGCAATGACGACCCCGAGCACGCCTCACGGCCCTACGACCTCAACCGCGACGGTTTCGTCATGGGTGAGGGCGCCGGCGCCCTGGTGCTCGAGGCCGAGGAGCACGCCCTCGCCCGCGGTGCCCGCATCTACGGCGAACTGGCCGGCACGTCCGTCACCGCCGACGCGTACCACATCACCGCACCGGACCCGGGCGGGTTGGGTGCCACCCGTGCCCTCAAGGCCGCACTGTTCGACGCGCGCGCCCTGCCCTCGGACGTCGTCCACGTCAATGCCCACGCCACCTCCACGCCGGTCGGTGACAAGCCCGAGTACATCGCGCTCAAGGAAGCGTTCGGTTCGCACGTCGACAACGTTGCGGTTTCGGCCACCAAGTCGCAGACGGGCCACCTCCTCGGCGCCTCGGGCGCCGTCGAGGCCGTCATGACCGTCCTGGCCGTGTACGACCGGAGCGCCCCGATGACGATCAACCTGGAGAACCAGGACCCCGAAATCCCCCTCGACGTCGTCACCTCCGAGCGCAAGCTGCACGGCGGAGACATCGTTGCGCTGAGCAACTCCTTCGGATTCGGCGGCCACAATGCCGTCGTCGTCATCCGGAACGTGTAGCCTCCCCTAGCACAAAAGAAGGGCGCCCCCGTCCAGGGTGCCCTTCTTTTGTGCTATGGAGTCGCGGCCGCGAGTTTGACCGGCCGCTGTGGGGTGCCTGTCAGCCGACCTGGTGGAGCCAGCGGACGGGAGCGCCTTCGGCGGCGTGGCGGAACGGCTCGAGCTCTTCATCCCAGGATTCGCCGAGCGCAAGAGACAGCTCGTTGTAGACGGCCGACGGATCGCCGGCGCCTGCCTCGTAGGCGTAACGGATGCGGTCCTCGGACACCATGATGTTCCCGTGGACGTCGGTGGTGGCGTGGAAGATGCCGAGCTCGGGGGTGTGGGACCAGCGTCCGCCGTCGACTCCGGCGCTCTGCTCCTCGGTAACCTCATAGCGGAGGTGCGCCCAGCCGCGCAGGGCCGAGGCGAGCTGCGCACCCGAGCCCTGAGGTCCGGTCCAGGCAAGCTCGGCGCGGTGCATTCCGGGCGCGGCAGGCTGAGGCCTCCAGTCCAGGTCGGCCCGCTTGTCGAGCACCGACCCAATGGCCCACTCGACATGAGGGCACAACGCGGAAGGGGCTGAGTGCACGTACAAAACACCGCGGGCCATCACAACAGACATTCCATCCTCCATAGCTTTAGGTACGTCTTCCCCAACGACCTGCATGGCAGATGAAACGGTGCAGCTGTGCGTGTGCTTTGACGACACTGCCCTATGTGCAGTGTGCCGGATGACTAACTAGGAATCATTGTGCCGTACAACTCACCGGAGCGCCACTGTAACTACTCAGGTAATTGTAAAAACTACTTGCTTTCCGGCGAGCCTCTGAATTCCATTCCACCGGACGTATTATGCGCGGGGATGCGACTGCTCGTAACTCCGGCGCAACCGGTCCACCGAGACGTGCGTATAAATCTGGGTCGTCGCCAGGCTGTTGTGGCCGAGGATCTCCTGCACGGCCCGAAGATCGGCGCCGCCGTCGAGGAGGTGTGTGGCGGTGCTGTGGCGGATGGCGTGCGGCCCCGAGGCCGAGGTGCCGCCAAGAGCGGCGAAGAGTTTTTGGACGGTGCCGCGCACCGCACGCTGGTCGATCCGGCCGCCGCGTCGGCCGAGGAACACGGCCGGCCCGCTGGCCGCGGTGGAGAACTGGGGCCGGCCGCGCCGCAGCCAGTCATCCAGCGCGTGGGCCGCAGGCACACCGAAGGGCACCGTCCGCTCCTTGTTGCCCTTACCGAGGACCGTGAGCGTGCGCCGCTCGGTGTTAAGGTCGTCGATGTCCAGTCCGGTCAGCTCTCCGACGCGGATGCCGGTGCCGTAGAGGAGTTCCACCATGGCCCGGGCCTGGAGGGCGCCTCCCTCCCCCGCCGCAGCCGCCTCCTCCAGGGAGGCGAAGATGGAGTCAAGCTGGGCCCGGGTGACGACGTGGGGTAGCGACTTTTCCCGTTTCGGCGCCCGCAGCCGGAGCGCGGGATTCACCGAAATCAGTTCTTCGCGCTCGGCCCAGGCCATGAAGCTGCGGGCAGTCGCCGCTCGCCGGGCGATGGTGGAGCGGGACAGCCCCGCGCTGTCGAGCGAGCCTAGCCAGGCCCGGAAGTCGCTGAGCTCCATGTCCTCAAGCCGTTCGGTGCCCCGCGCCTGGACGAAGCCCAGCAGCAGTTCGAGGTCGGTCAGGTAGGCCCGGACCGTGTGCTCAGAACGGTTACGTTCGGCCTCAAGATACCGCCTGTACCTGTTGACAGCGTCGGCGAACGACGGTGAGAGGTCGGCTGCCGGTTCGCCTGCGGGAGTCTTCGAGACAGCGATGTCCAGCTCCCTTCCGGCTTTGTACAGTTCTTGGAACTTCTACTCTGCTCCTTCCTGGTGACCGCGTCCAACAGGCGCTCCGGGCACCAGGTCCCTTTGTTTCCCGCGGGACCGTCCTTGCCCGGCGCCGCCCCGTGGGCTGCCCGCTCCCGCCATAGCTTTCAGGACCGACCTCCGCGCCGCGGCGGTCCCCGCGGTTTCCCCTGCCAGGGGCACCGCGCTTTCGATCGCCGCCATTTCCACCGCAGGTTCCATTGGCGGACCCGCAGCGGGTTCCGCCGCCGATGGCGCAGCAATTTCTTCCTCGGCAGCCGCCTTGCTTCCTATTCCGCTTGTCACCGAGCTCTCTCCGGCGGTTGCCGCCGCGCTCTCGGCCGGAACGGCCGGTCCGGCTGTGATCCCTGTCCTCCCTCTTTCTCCGGCAGCACTCCGCGCTGTCTTGACGCCCTGCGAAACGGCTGCTCCTTCGAGGTCAAGCAGGAACCGTTTGGCGTCGATCCCGGCCGCATAGCCAGCGAGCGCCCCGTTTCCCGCCACGACCCGGTGGCCAGGGATGAGGATCGACAGGGGGTTCGCCCGTACAGCGGCTCCGACGGCCCGGCCCATGGCGGGGTTGCCCAGTGCCGCGGCAATGCTTCGGTAGGTGCGTGTCTGGCCGTAGGGAATTCGAGCGACGGCGGCCCACACCCGGTGCTGGAATCCCGTGCCGGCTGGGAGGAGGAGCAGCTCGAAGGAGCGCCGGGCTCCTGCAAAGTACTCTTCCAGCTGTTGGGCTGCGTCGATGAGGACTCCGCCCGCATCCCTTCCTGTAGAGCCTCCGTGCTCCTTTGGCAGGGTTCCGTCCGGCTTCGTGCCGACGTTAACGCTCGACTCGCTGCCCGGCGGGGCCCCTGCCCTTGGGAGTCCGGCATCCTGGAGGCCCGGCCGGTGTTCCTGCCAGGGCTCCCCCAGCAGCACCACCCCAGGCTGCGGGTCGTGCCGTTCGTGGTACGCACCGACGAGTCCGCCTTGTGCCGCCACAAGAATCAGGCCGCCGATAGGACTTTCAATTCGGTAATGCTGTCTCATAGCAGATTCTCCTCGTTCTTCTTGAGGTGCAGGATTTTTCCCGGTTTCTTCTGTCAGGATTTCGGTGTCCGCCGCCACCCTTCCGGGCCGCGGAGGGCGAGGCCTGCGAGCTCGAGGCGGGCCAGCCCGGCTAGGACGTCCCGTGATCCGAGCCCGGCCACCGAGGCGAGCTTGTCGATTGAGGAGTAGATCTTCAGAGGGAGGGCATCCAGCAGGAGGATGTCCTGGACGGCCAGTCCATCGTGGTCGCTGGACGGAACGGACACGACGGTCTCAGGATGGGTCCCGAGTGGACCAGCGAGCTCGGCCACCTCGGACGCCTCCGTCACGCAGATGGCGCTTCCGTCCCGGAGGAGACGGTGGCAGCCAGCGGAATTTGCTGAGTAGACCGAGCCCGGGACGGCTCCCACAGGGCGCCCGAGCCCGGCGGCATGGTGAGCCGTGTTCAGGGCTCCGGACCTCCACCGGGCCTCCACAACAACCGTGACGGCGCCTAGCGCTGCAATGAGCCGGTTCCGCGCCAGGAAGCGCCATCGGGTAGGGGAAGAGCCCGGCGGAACCTCGGAGATGACGAGTCCGTCCCGCGCGATGGTACGCAGCAGTTCCTCGTTGCCCGCCGGGTAGTAGCGGTCAACACCACATGCCATGACGGCGATCGTTGGAGGCCGGGCCGTGCCGGAGGTCCCCAACGCCGCGCGGTGGGCCTGGGCATCGATTCCGTAGGCTCCGCCGGAGAGAACGGTGAGGCCCTTCATGGCCAGGCCGGATGCCATTTCGGCCGTCACCGAGGCACCGTAATTGGTGCTGTCGCGGGACCCCACGAGCGCCACCATCCGCTGGAGCGGGGGTACTTCAGCCGGTCCGCGGACCCAGAGGCACACCGGTGCTGCAAGCTGGAGGTCCTTAAGGGCGGCCGGCCAGTCCCCCGCTTCCGGGGTCAGCAGGCGCCCGCCGAATCGAGCCAGGGTCGCGAGATCCCGTTCGGGGGCCAGGTCATTCCGGCGGGGTGCCCAACGTTCGAGCGCCCGGTCAAGCAGGTTGCTCTGGCCTTCGCCCGGCGCGAGCAGCTCCTGGATCTCCTGCCTCAGGTCGCCGGCCGCTTTCAGACCTCCAGTGGCAATGCGGAGCGCGTCAAGAGGTCCTGCCGCAGCCACCAAGGCGAGTCCGACGGCGTCTGAAGGTTCAAACAGCCGCGATAACGCTGCGCGCGCGAGCGCGGTCCTGCTGTCTTGGGCGACGTTCATGCGGCTCGCTCCTGCAGGCGGAAGCTCAGAGCCACCGACACGTCATCGGGGTCGGGACGGACGTGTCCAGCGAGATCCGAAACGGTCCAGGCGACCTTGAGCACCCGATCCCAGCCACGGGCGCTGACCAGGCCGCGTTCCAGGGCCTGGTCCAATGCTGCGGTCACCCCGCGCGGCAGGCGGAGTTCATCCCGCAGGATCCGGCCTCGAATCTCGGAATTTGTCGAACAACCCCAGCGGGAGAGCCTTTGCGCCTGTGCGCTCCGTGCCGCATGCACCCGAGCAGCAACGGTGGAGCTGCTTTCCCCTGACGTTCCGTCGACATAGTCATTCAGCGCCACCCGGTTGACCGCAAGCTGCAGGTCGACCCGGTCGAGCAAGGGACCAGACAGTCGGTTGAAGTAGCGCCGGCGCTGCTGTGCGGTGCACTGGCACTCGATACCCTTCCCAGAGGCGAGGCCGCACGGGCACGGGTTGAGCGCTAGCACGAGCTGGAACCGGGCAGGATAGGCCGCCGTTCCCGCCGACCGGTGCAGCACGAGGGAGCCACTTTCAAGCGGCTCACGCAGGGCCTCAAGCACCCGTCGCTCGTACTCGGGCGCTTCATCGAGGAACAGCACGCCGCGGTGTGCCCGCGAGGCCGCACCGGGGCGCGGTATGCCACTCCCACCTCCGATGATGGCGGCCGCCGTCGCCGTGTGGTGGGGGCTCTCGAAGGGCGGCCGGCGCCGAAGCGTGTTGCACGGCGCACCGCTGAGCGAGTGAATGGCCGTGACCTCCATGGCGTGCCGGTCATTCAGGTCGGGAAGGATGCCGGGCATCCGTTCAGCGAGCATCGTCTTCCCCGCGCCGGGAGGCCCGACCATCATGAGGTGATGTGCTCCGGCGGCAGCGACCTCCAGTGCGAACCGCGCCTCAGCCTGGCCTGCAACATCCGCGAGATCGCGTTGTGCTCCGGCCTCCGGTTGAGCAGGTTCAGCCTCGTACGGCTCGGGCTCACTCCCGCTGAGCGACTGCACCGCAGCTGGATCGGCACCGTAGGCCAGAAGCACCTCGGCAAGGGAACGGTAACCCCGTACCTCGGCGCCTGGGACAAGTGCGGCCTCGGCCTGGTTGCCGATGGCCACCACAACCTCGCTGTATCCGGCGGAGACGGCCGCCATCACCGCCGGGAGGACACCTCGGATCGGCCGGAGGCGCCCGTCGAGGCCGAGCTCGGCAAGGAACACTGTCTGTCCGCAGCCCCGGACGTCCCCCGCGGCAGCCAGCGCCGCCATCACGATGGCAAGGTCAAAGCCTGAACCACGTTTGGGAAGCGACGCCGGAACGAGATTGACGGTGATCTTGCGGCGGCTGAGGGGGACCCCGGCGTTCCGTGCGGCCGCCCTGATCCGGTCCTTCGCCTCGTTCAGGGACGCGTCCGGCAGGCCAAGGAGGACGAATGCCGGCAGGGTCTGACCGATGTCGGCTTCGACCTCCACGATGTAGCCGTTGAGCCCCACCAACGCGACCGAGTACGTGCGGCCCAACGCCATCTAGATCACCGCCCGAACGTGTTCGATCCGGAGACTGCCCGCACCATCATCAAGGATGGCCACGGCATCGACACGGAAGCCGGCGAAACGCTGCTGGTGCGCCCGGGCCCACTTGGAGGCCAGCACATAGAGCCGCTCGAGCTTCACCGTGCTGATCGCCTCCAGCGGGTGCCCGAAATCCTCGGAGCTGCGCGTCTTGACCTCGACAATGACCAGGGTCGCCCCATCCACCGCCACCAGATCGATCTCCCCGGTGGGACAGCGCCAATTTCGGTCCACTACCTGAAGCCCCCGCGCTTCAAGGAACTCCGCAGCGGCAGCCTCCCCCCGCCGTCCCAGTTCATCCTTCGCCGCCATCGACGCCACCTCCACCACCAAGAATGGAAGGTTTCCGGGCGAAGCCGATGAGCGAAAGCCGCTATGTGGATAACCCGTCGGTCCGGCTCAGATGCGGCCGAGCGGCAAGCTCAAGATTCACCAAGGAAGAATGCAGTCTGCCGGCGCCATGGAGCCTGAAGGCGAGTAAGCTCGCATGCAATAAAACCGGCTCATCAACCGCGCACGAGGAGGGACCAGCAATGACACCCATTGAAGACAGGACGGCCGGAGGGTCGGAGGCGGACCAGCTCGAGCAGCAGTCCCCGGTCGCCGCGGATGGCGGCGAGGACGACGCCGGCGCAGGCGTCTTCGCCGTTGGCAACGGCGGATCGGAGGCCGACCTCCTTGAACAGTCGGTCGACCTGCCCGACGATTCCGATTCGGAATACCCACGGGACGGCGACGAGGAATAGCCGCAGTTCGGGGGCGATCTCTCGAGTCTGGGACATCAACGCGTAGTGGGCTGATCTACGGGTTACGCTCCTGCCCACTGACCGCCGATGGTCGGTGGGCATATCCGGATATGCCCACCGATGAAACCCGGTAAGTGGGCAGATCGGAACTGAAGGCTGCACGAGGGCCCGCCTGCACCCCGAACCCGCCTGGTGCCGGGCGCTCAGCTAGGGCCGCGAAAGCCTAGCCGCCCAGCGGCCCGTCCTTGGGCAGGGCGAGGTCGTCCGACTTCGAGAGTTCCTCGACATTGACGTCCTTGAAGGTGATGACCCGGACGTTCTTCACGAAGCGCGCCGACCGGTACACGTCCCACACCCACGCGTCCTGCAGGGTGAGGTCGAAGTAGACCTCGCCGTCGGCGGAGCGTGCCTGCAGGTCGACGTGGTTCGCAAGGTAGAACCGCCGCTCGGTCTCGACGACATAGCTGAAGAGACCCACGACATCGCGGTACTCCCGGTACAGCTGGAGCTCCATGTCGGTTTCGTAGTTTTCAAGATCTTCGGCGCTCATGAATCCATCATCCCCCAATTTCGAGGCCGGGGATTCCCGGCCGTTCGGTGCTTCCCAGCCGCCAGGATCGGCGGTGGTAGTCGGTTGGTCCGCGGCCGTCGATGGCGGCCCGGTGCGCCGCGGTCGCGTAGCCCTTATTGACCTCCCAGCCGTACTCCGGGTGCTCCCGGGCGAGCGATGCCATCAGGGCATCCCGCTCGACCTTGGCCAGGACGCTCGCGGCCGCGACGCTGAGGCAGTCGAGGTCGGCCTTGATGCGGGTGGTGACCGGCGAGTCGCAGCCGGTGGGCACGGGACCGGTGTCGAAGAGGCTGCCCTGGCCGCCCGCCGAGAGCCAGTCGTGGTTGCCGTCGAGGATGACGGCGTCAGGCCGGACGGTCGCCAGGACCTGCTCCCACGCCCGGTTGCCCGCCGCCCGGAGCGCAGCCATCAGCCCGTCGGCGTCGATCTCGGCCGCACTCGCGTGCCCGACGCCGTAGGCGGCGGCCCAGCGCCGGATCCGCGGCACCAGGGCGGTCCGCTCCGCGGCCGAAAGGAGCTTGCTGTCCCGCACCCCGCGCAGTCCCTTGACCGCATCGAGGTCGATCACCACCAGACCCACCGACACTGGACCGGCAAGGGCTCCGCGGCCCACCTCGTCGCACCCCGCGACATACCGGTGGCCGGTCGAGGTGAAGGTGCGCTCGAAGGACAGGGTGGGTGCCTTGGAACGGGCGGTACGGACCGAAGCCATCAGTTCCCCGATGCGCCTTCGGCCGGTGCGGGAATGTTCTCGAACACGTCGGGGTAGCTGTCGAGGACGGAGGCGTTGCCCAGGGGCCAGGCGATGACCGAGGCCTTGCCTTCGATGGCGTCGACGTCGATGAACCCGCCGTCTTTGTCCTGGTTGGCCCGCGAGTCCGCCGAGGCGTTGCGGTGATCCCCCATCACCCAGATCTTGCCCTCGGGCACGGTGACGTCGAAGGGGGTGTCGGACGGCGCTGCCCCCGGGAAGAGGTACGGCTCGTCGAGCGGTTCCCCGTTGACGGTGATGCGGCCGTCGGGGTCGCAGCACACGATCCGGTCGCCCTCGAGCCCGATGACGCGCTTCACGAGGTGCTGCTGCGACTCGTCCGGGGCGAGCCCCACGAACACGAGCGCTTCGCTGAGCCAGCTGGTGTCGGCGTCGGCCGCCGCTTCGGGCAGCCACTGTTCCTCGTCCCGAAATACGACGACGTCGCCGCGCTCGAGGGCGAAGGGTTCGGGCACGAGCTGGTTGACGAAGATCCGGTCGTCGATCTGCAGCGTGTTTTCCATCGACCCCGAGGGGATGAAGAAGGCCCGGAAGAGGAAGGTCTTGATCAGGAAGGAGAGGACGAGGGCGATGACCACGATCGTCGCGATCTCCTTGAGCCAGCCGAGGAAGCCGCCGCCCTTGCCGCCGGAATCCTTTGCGGCGGCCCTTGAGCCTGCGCCCGCAGACGATCGTGCACCAGCGGAAGATCCCGCACCGGCAGCCTCAGGACCGGTTGCACCACCGTCGGCGGGTATCCCGTCGGGTCCAGCGGGGGTGGCACCGGCCGGCTGCGGGCCGCCGGCCCGGGCGGCCGACTTCCAGTGGAAGCGTCGTGGCATTTAGGAATTCCTCTGCATCTTGGCCGGCGGTGGAGCTGCCGTTCTGTTCCTACTGAATCTCTGTGGCGTTCCGCTCAACGCCCTCCCCCGGTCAATCGATGGCGCCGGCCCGGTCCAGCGGCCACACCAGGTGCTCCGCCCGCCCCAGGACGCGCTCCTCGGACACGAATCCGCCGCCCGGAGCGCCGAGCAGCGCGCGCGAATCGGCCGATTCGGAACGGTGATCACCCATCACCCACAACCTACCCTCCGGAACGGTGACGTCGAAGGGAGTCTCGCTGGGCGCGTCGCCGACGGAGAGGTACGGCTCGTCGAGGGCCTTTCCATTGACGCTCACCCGGCCATCCTCTCCGCAGCATTGGACCCGGTCGCCGCCGACGCCGATGACCCGCTTGACGTAGACGGTATCCGACCCGCGCAGCCCAAGCCACTGCCCCACCATCCCTGCGGCCTTCTGGGCGGTGCTGCGCGGATCGCTGATCGGATCGAAGGACCCGCGGCCGTCAAAGACAATGACGTCGCCCCGCTGGATCGACCGGTCGCCGAAGGTGCTCTTACTGACCAGGATGCGGTCGCCCTGGCGCAGCAGGGGTTCCATGGAGGCCGACGGAATGAAGAACACGTCGATGACCACAGCCCGCAGGACGGAGGTGAGCACGATGGCGAGAATCAGGACAGGTAGCACAAAACGCCAGCCCCACAAAGGAGACCGGCGTTTTGTGTGCTCCCGGGCCGTAGGCCCGGGAGCGTTGTCTTTCCGCACCAAAGACGGGTTACTTGACCGTCTTGGGATCGCGCTTTTCCTTGATCTTCGCTGCCTTGCCGCGCAGGTCGCGCATGTAGTACAGCTTGGCGCGGCGCACGTCACCCTTGGAGACGACCTCGATCTTGTCGAGGACCGGGGAGTGAACCGGGAAGGTACGCTCCACACCGACACCGAAGCTGACCTTGCGGACGGTGAAGGTTTCGCGGATGCCGTCACCCTGGCGTCCGAGAACGAAGCCCTTGAAGATCTGAACACGGGTGTTCTTGCCTTCAATGATGTTCACGTGGACGTTGATGGTGTCGCCGGCGCGGAAGTCCGGGATGTCGTTCCGGAGTGAACCGGCGTCGACAGAGTCGAGAATATGCATCTTTGTACTCCTGGTGAACGCCACAGGTCATTCACGTTGGTCGCAGCGGTCAAGGCCGATGAAGCAGGCAATTACCGCCGAAGAAAGTTAGCCGGCTGCACCGCTACCCGGGGCCGGCGTGCCGCGCTGTTGGCTGCGCTCCCCCTGTGGCAGGGGCGGGCCCAGCAGGCACAAGCCCCAATTATTCCATAGAGAACAGGCAGGGGCTAATCTGCGGCGTCCGGGCGGGGAACGAGCCGCCCGTCGACGATGTCGATGCCCGCATTGGCCAGGGCGGCACGGTCGGCCGCGGTGAGCGAGGGGACGTCGATGGCGTTCAGCAGGTCCGGGCGGCGGGCCGCCGTGCGGAGGAACTGCTCGGTGCGGCGAAATTCGGCGATCTTCGCGTGGTTGCCGCTGAGCAGCACGGGCGGGATGCCGCGGCCGCGCCAGAACGAGGGCTTGGTGTAGACGGGGTATTCGAGCAGCCCGTCGGCATGGGACTCCTCGACGAGGGATTCGGGGTTGCCCACGACGCCGGGGATGAGGCGGCCGACGGCCTCGACCATGGCGAGCACCGCCACCTCTCCCCCGTTGAGGACGTAGTCGCCGAGGCTGACCGGCAGCACGTCGAAGGACTCCGACGCCCACTCGAGCACGCGCTCGTCGATGCCTTCGTAGCGGCCGCAGGCGAAGACCAGGTGCTCGCGGGCAGCGAACTCGTGGGCCAGGGCCTGGGTGAACACCGTGCCGGCGGGCGAGGGCACCACCAGGAGCGGGCGCGCGCCCGCAGGACTCTGCTCTCGAATCGAGAGAAGGGAAAGCGCCCAGGGTTCGGGCTTCATCACCATCCCGGCGCCGCCCCCGTACGGGGTGTCGTCAACGGTGCGGTGCTTGTCGACGGTGAAGTCCCGCAGGTCGTGCACGTGCACATCGAGCAGGCCGTCCTTCCGGGCCCTGCCGATCAGGGAGACATCGAGGGCCGCCAGATACTCCGGGAAGATCGTGACGACGTCGACGCGCACTATCGGCCTTCCCCGGCCGCCCGGCTAGCTCCGTCGGGCAGTCCGTTGGCCTCGGCGTCGCCCCCGCCGTCCAGCTCGTCCCCGTCATCCGGCGCGGAGTTGGAGCCGGGCAGGTTCAGCTCGAACAGGCCGGCGGGAGGATTCACGGTGACGAACCCCTCCTCGGGGTTCACCTCGGGGACGATCTCCCCGACGAACGGAACGAGGACTTCGTGGCCGTCGGTGAGTTCGACGACGAGCAGGTCCTGGACGGTCATGGTGCGAAGTGCGGTGACCTTCCCGACGACGTTCCCCTCGTGGCGCACGTCGAGCCCGACGAGTTCGTGTTCGTACCAGGCGTCATCGTCCTCATCGTCGGTGGTGTCGCTGTCGATGAACAGCGTGCCGCCGCGGAGCGTTTCGGCCGTGTTGCGGTCGGGCACCTGCTCGAAGGCAACGATGAGGGTCTCTTTGTTCCAGCGGGCCTTGGCCACCGTCAGCTCGGGCAGCGTGATGCCCTCGGCGCGGAAGACCGCCCCGGGCTCAAAGCGGTCCTCGGGGGCGTCGGTGAACAGCTGGACGGTGACCTCACCCCGGATTCCGTGGGGCTTGCCGATCCTTGCGACGAGTACTTCCATGGTGCTGCTCCTGCGCTCCGGTGAGGGACATCGGGGGTGGAAAAATTCTGCGGCGAAACGGGTTCGGCCCCATCACCATCAACTGGTGAGGGGCCGAACGGTAAAGCGGAGGTGCGGGCTCAGGCGTGCCGGCGGTCGGTGTCGACGACGTCGACCCGGACCGGCTCGCCGTCCGCAAGTGCTGAAACGACGGTGCGCAGGGCGCGTGCCGTGCGGCCCTGGCGGCCGATGACACGGCCCAGGTCCTCCTGGTGGACCCTCACTTCGAGGGTCTCGCCGCGGCGGTTGCTCTTCGCGGACACCTGGACGTCGTCCGGGTGATCCACGATGCCGCGGACGAGGTGTTCCAGCGCTTCAGCAAGCAACTTACTCGGCCTCGGGTGCTTCCGCGGCCTCTTCGGCCTTCTTGGCCTTGGGGGTGATGGCCTCGGGGACGATCACTGAGCCCTTTTCGGGAGCAACGAATGCTTCCTTGGGCGCCTTGGTCCGCAGAGTGCCTTCCTGGCCCTCGAGACCCTTGAACTTCTGCCAGTCACCGGTGATCTTCAGCAGTGCCGAGACCTGCTCGGTCGGCTGGGCGCCGACGCCGAGCCAGTACTGCGCACGGTCGGAGTTGATCTCGATGAACGAGGGCTCCTCGGTGGGGTTGTACTTACCGATTTCCTCGAGGGCACGGCCATCACGCTTGGCGCGTGCATCCATGACGACGACACGGTAGAAAGGTGCGCGGATCTTGCCCATGCGCTTGAGGCGAATCTTTACGGCCACTTGTGTGGTCACTCCTTGATAATGAAAGGGGCGAACCCGTCATCCTGCTCCCGTGGGGCGGGCCATTCGGAGGGGTTCAAAGGACACAATTCACGCACAGAGAGAGGGGCTGCACGGATCGAGTACGAATCTATTGTGCCAGACGGTGGGGTGTTTGGGCGATTCCTGCGGCGGGCGCGCCCGCCGCGACCCGAATGCTGTTGTTCCAGGGGTCGCGGAAGCGCAGTTCCACCCCCGTCGAGTGCCGCTCGATGCCCGCGAACCGCAGCCGGTCGGCGAGCGCGTCGACGTCGTCGGCGGCCGGCACGATGATGAGGACCTCGCCGAGTCCGAGGGTGTCCTGCCGCGGCCCGGCCCCCCTGCTGTTCCAGACGTTCATCGCCATGTGGTGGTGGTAGCCGCCGGCGGATACGAAGAGGGCCTGCCCGTGCCAGCCCGCCGTGCGCTCGAAGCCGAGGGTGTCGACATAGAAGGCCTGCGCGGTGTCGATGTCCCCGACCTGGAGGTGGACGTGCCCGACGCCGGCGCCCGCCTTCCGCAGGCCGCCGGCGGCCGATTCGGCCAGGTGGTCGGTCAGGTATTGAGCCGGCGGCAGGGCTCGATTGTCCATGACGACGCTCCGGGACGGGCCGGTGCCGGTCCACTGCCAGGTCGTCCGCGGCTTGTCGAAGTACAGTTCGATCCCGTTGCCTTCGGGGTCGGTGAAGTAGAACGCCTCGCTGACGAGGTGGTCGGCGCTCCCGACGAACCGGCTGTCCGGATGGCGTGCTGCGCTGGCCACTGTCGCCGCCAGGTTGGTCCGGCTGCCGAAGAGCAGTGCCGTGTGGAACAGGCCCGCCTCGGTGGGCGCCGGAAGGCGGAGCCCGGCGGCCGGGGAGAGATGGATCAGCGGGGTGGACCCGCGCCCCAGGTACAGCCCGGCCTGGTCACCGCCGTCCGGCCCGGCAAGCTGCTCCAGGCCGAGGGCGTCGGTGTAGTAACGGGCCATGGCGTCCAGGTTGCCGACCTTGAGCGTGACGGTTGCCATTCCGGTGTCCGGCGGCAGCAGATCGATGGTCATGGTGTCCTCCTAGGTAAAGTCCTTATGGAGTTAACACTTGAAGCTTCAACTTATTCCCGGAGGGCCGGGACGTTCGACAGCGGACGAGCGCAGAAAGTCCCGGACCACCCGGTCCCCTTCGTCGGTGTCGTGGGGGCGGTGGGCTCCGGGAGTGACGCGGTGCACGGCCCCGGTTCCCGCAAGGTAGCCCGCCACCTCCTCGTACAGCGGCTCCCAGCCCCCGGTGAGCACCAGGGTGGGCACGCCCGGGACGATGTGCAGCGGCGCGGTCCACGGCGGGGCCTGCAGCCGCAGCCGCCGTGCGCTGCGGCGCTCGTCCTCGGTGGCGGGCTGCTCGGCCTCGGCCGCATAGAGCAGCCGGACGAACTGCAGAAGGAACTGCTCGTCGGTGAGTTCACTGCGCTGCTCGAACAGGGGGGTGACGAGTTCGATGTGGGCTGCCGTGACCGGCAGGTCGGCGGTGAGTGACAGGCAGGCCGGTTCGATCAGGGTGAGCGAGCGGATCAGGTCGGGCCGCTCGACGGCGGTGATCATCGCCGAGATCGCGCCCTGGGAATGGGCCACCAGGTGGCCGCCGTCCCCGAGGGCCTCGGTGATGATCCGCTGGTCCTCGCCGTGGTCGGTCGGCAGCGGCTCGGCCTCGGTGTCGAAGCCGTGCCGGCGCAGGAACAGGCAGTCATAGCCAAGCGCCAGTCCGTGCTGCCGCGGCCAGGCGGCCGCTCCAAACGAGCCGCTGCCATGCACAAAGACAATGCGTTCCTGCGTCATGCTGCCAATCTGTTGCCGTCGGCCCGTGCCGCGGCCCGCCGGCGGTGCCGGCAGGCCGGGCCTGCGGCCGGGGTCGGGGTGCTACTTGCCGAGGAACTTCTCGAAGCCCTTGGGCAGGTTCAGCGACGCCGGGTCGAAGTCGCCGGCGTTTCCGAACGCCGCACCGGTCGGTGCGGCGCTGCGGGCCGCGCTGCGCCGGGCCTCGGCTGCCGCGAGTTCCTGGGCGGCCTTCGCGGGGTTTCCCGAGCGGGCCTTCTTCTTGCCCTTGGCCGCGGCGGCCTTCTTGCGCTGGCCGCCGAACCCTCCGGGACCGGCCATCCCCGGCATGCCCGGAATGCCGCCGCCCGAGGCCATCTTGCGCATCATCTTCTGGGCCTGGCCGAACCGCTCAAGCAGCCCGTTGACCTCGGAGACGTGCACGCCCGAACCGCGGGCGATGCGTGCCCGGCGTGAACCGTTGATGATCTTCGGTGCGAGGCGCTCGTGCGGGGTCATCGACCGGACAATCGCTTCGACCCGGTCGATCTCGCGCTCGTCGAAGTTTTCGAGCTGCTCGCGCATGCCGGCGGCACCGGGCATCATCATGAGCATTTTCTTCATCGAGCCCATGTTGCGGATCTGCTGCATCTGGGCGAGGAAGTCGTCGAGGGTGAAGTCCTCCTGGTCGGCGAACTTCTGCGCCATCCGCGCCGCTTCGTCCTTGTCCCACGACTGCTCGGCCTGCTCGATCAGGGTCAGGATGTCGCCCATATCGAGGATGCGCGAGGCCATGCGGTCGGGGTGGAACAGCTCGAAGTCCCCGAGGCCCTCGCCGGTGGAGGCGAACATGACGGGCTTGCCCGTGACCGAGGCGACCGAGAGGGCGGCACCGCCGCGTGCGTCGCCGTCGAGCTTGGTGAGCACGACGCCGGTGAAGTTGACCCCTTCGTCGAACGCGAGCGCGGTGTTCACCGCGTCCTGGCCGATCATGGCGTCGATGACGAAGAGCACCTCGTCGGGGCTGATCGCGGCGCGGATGTCCGCGGCCTGCTGCATCAGTTCGGCGTCGACGCCGAGCCGTCCGGCGGTGTCAACGATGACGACGTCGTGGAGCTTGGTGCGGGCCTCGGCCACGCCCTGGCGGGCGACGGCGACGGGGTCCCCGGTGGCGGCCTCGAATTCGGAGCTGACCCCCGGGTGCGGTGCGTACACCGGGACGCCGGCCCGCTCTCCGTTGACCTGGAGCTGGCGCACGGCGTTAGGGCGCTGCAGGTCGGCGGCCACCAGCAGGGGGCTGTGGCCCTGGCCCTTGAGCCACTTGGAGAGCTTTCCGGCCAGGGTGGTCTTACCTGCGCCCTGCAGACCGGCGAGCATGATCACCGTCGGCGGCGTCTTGGCCAGCCGGATCCGGCGGGTCTCCCCGCCGAGGATGCCCACAAGCTCCTCGTTGACGATCTTCACGACCTGCTGGCCCGGGTTCAGGGCCTGGGACACCTCGAGCCCAAGGGCGCGCTCCTTGACGCTGGCGGTGAAGGCACGCACCACGGGAACGGCGACGTCGGCGTCAAGCAGGGCCCGGCGGATTTCCCGGACCGTCGCGTCGATATCTGCTTCGGTCAGGCGCCCCTTGCCGCGGAGGTTCTTGAACGTCGCGGTCAACCGGTCGGAGAGTGAATTGAACACAGGCCGTGAACTACTTTCATCGGAGGTTGGAAAGACTCAACCTCAAGGGTACCAAGGAGGCTACGGGAGCGGGTCCGCCGGGCGCCCGACCGCGAGACATGAGCGCCCGAAAGTGGCAGGGTGTAGGGGTGAATACTTCTTCCCTTACAGAACCCGGAACGGTTGCCGTCACGGCCGATAAGCGCGTCCGGACGCTCCTGATCCTCGGCGCCTCCGGCGACCTCACCGGCAGGCTCCTGCTGCCCGGACTCGCCCGGCTGATCCGTACCGGCCGGGCCAAGGGGCTCACCCTGGTCGGGGCCGGGTCGGATCCCTGGGACGACGACAAGTGGCGCGCCCGGATCGACGAGTCCTTCGCGGCGGCGATGGAGACAAGCGGTGAGCAGGGCCGGCAGGCCCTGCAGGAGGTGCGGGACACGAGCACCTACCACCACGTCGACGTCACGGCAGGAGGGGTGCTCACCGAGCTCGTCGCCTCCCTCGAAGGTCCCGTCGCGATCTACTTCGCCCTTCCCCCGACGGTCAGCCAGCTGGCCTGCACGGCCGCCGCCCCCTTCGGCCTTCCGGCCGACACGCGGCTGGTGATGGAGAAGCCGTTCGGCACGGACCGGGCGTCGGCCCACCAGCTCAACATCGGCCTCGCCAAGCTGGTCCCGGAGCACAACATCCACCGGGTCGACCACTTCCTCGGCAAGGCCACCGTGTTCAACATCCTGGGCATGCGCTTCGCCAACCGGATCCTCGAGCCGGTCTGGAACAACCTCCACATCGACAAGGTCGAGGTGATCTTCGACGAGGACCTGGCGCTTGAGAACCGGGCGCGCTACTACGACCGCGCCGGGGCGCTGCGCGACATGATCCAAAGCCACCTGCTCCACGTCATGGCGCTGCTGGCCCTCAACGCCCCCTCCACGCTTCACGAACGCGACCTCCGCGACCACATCGGTTCGGTGCTCCGCGCCAGCTCGATCGACGTCGGCGTTCCGGGCAGCAGCCGCCGCGCACGGTACACCGCCGGCAGCATCAAGGGCCGCGAGGTGCCCGACTACACGGCGGAGCCCGGCGTCGACGGCTCCCTGGGCACCGAGACCCTCGCCGAGGTGACCGTCTCCATCAACAACGACCGCTGGGCGGGCGTGCCGTTCATCCTCCGGTCCGGCAAGGCCCTCGGAGTGAAGCGCAAGGAGGCGCTCATCACCTTCAAACCGGTGAACCACCTCCCGCATGGTTTCACCGGGATGGATACCCCGACGCGCCTGCGGATCGGGTTTGGCCCCGACACGCTTCAGCTCGACCTCGACGTCAACGGCCCCGGCGACATGTTCTCCCTCGACCGCGCGACCCTGACGGCCGAACTGAACGCCACGGACCTGCTGCCCTACGGCGAGGTCCTTGACGGGGTCCTCTCCGGCGACCCGACGCTGTCGGTGCGCAGCGACATCGCCGAGGACTGCTGGCGCATCGTCGAGCCGGTGCTTGCGGCGTGGGCCGCCGGTGAGGTGCCCCTCGAGGAGTACCCCGCCGGAACCCAGGGCCCGACGTCGTGGGAGACCTCGAAGCTGGACACTCCGCTGTCGGGCGCCTGACGGCGGGGACTCCCTCCGACCGGCTGACCGCCGCAGGCAAAAGGAGGCACCCCCGGCCGGGGGTGCCTCCTTTTGGTGCTTGCTGACTTATCCGGTGCCGTAGGACCTATCGAGGCCCGTTGGCGGCGGGAGGTTCAGAGCGCCGCCTCGCCGCGCTCCCCCGTGCGGACGCGGACGGCGTCCTCGACGGGGATGACCCAGACCTTGCCGTCGCCGGCGCTTCCGGTGTTCGCGGTGGAGACGAGGACGTCGACGATGTCGCGGACCCACTCGTCGGAGACGAGTACCTCGACCCGCGCCTTGGGCAGCAGGTCCACCGTGTACTCCGCACCCCGGTAGACCTCGGTGTGCCCGCGCTGCCTGCCGTAGCCGCTGGCCTGGCTGACCGTCAGGCCCTGCACGCCGTAGGTTTCAAGGGCGCCGCGCACGTTGTCGAGTTTGTCCGGCCGGACAATCGCTGTCACCAGTTTCATGAGTTCACGCTCTCCGTCTGCTCGATGGTCTTCTTGTCACGGAACTGGTCGGCGAACGGGTGGAAGGACCCGCCGACGCCGAGGCCGCCGAACTCGTAGGCCGTCTCCGCGTGCTCGGACAGGTCGACGCCGGCCACCTCGTTGTCGGAGGTAATGCGGAACCCGATGGTCCGGTGGATGGCCAGGCCGATCAGTGCGGTCATGACGGCCGACAGCGTGATGGCGACGAGGACCGAGACGACCTGGGCGACGAGCTGCGCGGCTCCGCCTCCGTAGAACAGGCCGCCGCCGGCGCCGTCCACCGGAAGGGCGATGAAGCCGAGGGCCACGGTTCCGGTGACACCGGCCACGAGGTGCACCGCGACCACGTCGAGGGAATCATCGAAGCCGAGGCGGTACTTGATGCCCACGGCGAGCGCGCACAGCAACCCTGCCACGAGGCCGAGGCCGATCGCGCCGATCGGGCTCACATTGGCGCAGGCGGGGGTGATGGCGACAAGGCCCGCCACGATCCCTGATGCTGCGCCAAGAGAGGTGGGCCGTCCGTCGCGGAAGCGTTCGGTGACCAGCCAGCCGACCATCGCGGCAGCGGGGGCGGCCATGGTGTTGATCCAGATCAGCCCGGCCTCCTCGGCCGTTGACGCCGCGCCGCCGTTGAAGCCGAACCAGCCGAACCACAGGAGGGCGGCGCCGAGCATCACCAGGGGGATGTTGTGGGGGCGCTGTGCCGGGTCCTTGCCGAAGCCCTGGCGCTTGCCCAGGATCACTGCGAGCACCAGCGCCGCGACGCCTGCGCTGATATGCACCACGGTGCCGCCGGCGAAGTCGATCGCCTCACCCACGGCGCCGCCGATGAGGCCGTCGGCGCTCAGGAGCCCGCCGCCCCACACCATGAAGGCCAGCGGGCAGTAGACAAGGGTGACCCAGATGGGGACGAACAGCGACCATGCGCCGAACTTCGCCCGGTCGGCAATCGCGCCGCTGATCAGGGCGACGGTGATGATCGCGAACGTCACACCGTAGCCGGCGCCGATCAGATCCTCGGTGCCGATCAGTTCCTGAAGCCCGAACGAGGCGAAGGGATTGCCGAAGAGCTGGGCCACTCCGTCCCCGCCGGTCATCGAGTAGCCCCACAACACCCAGACGATTCCCACGAGGCCCACCGCGATGAAGCTCATCATCATCATGTTCAGGGCGGCCTTCGCGCGGGTCATGCCGCCGTAGAAGAAGGCTAGACCCGGCGTCATAAGCAGTACCAGGGCGGCCGAAACCATGACCCAGACGTGACCTGCTGTCAGATCCATTTTCACGTCCTCTCAGAGGTGGCGGGCACTTCCCGCTCCTCAAGAGTGACGTGCCGGTGTTTCCGGGCATGAGGGTTTAGGTTTCGCGCAGGTTACTGGTTCCGCGCCAACGTAAAAGGGCGGTGACGGCCGTGTTTCGGTGGTGTTTCCCACCGCACCACGGGCCATCCCGCCCTGTGCCCGGCCGCGGCTCCCCGAATCCGGGGGCGCCGCGCGGCTCTAGTTAAGGAGGGCGTCCACGAAGCTTTCGGCCTCGAAGGGCGCCAGGTCGTCGGCGCCCTCGCCGAGGCCCACCAGCTTCACGGGCACGCCGAGGCTGCGCTGGATGGCGACGACGATGCCGCCCTTGGCGGTGCCGTCGAGCTTGGTGAGGACGATGCCGGTGACGTTGACGACCTCGGAGAACACCTTCGCCTGGTTGAGCCCGTTCTGACCGGTGGTGGCGTCAAGGACGAGGAGCACCTCATCGACGGTGCCCTGCTTCTCGATGACCCGCTTGACCTTCCCGAGTTCGTCCATCAGGCCGACCTTGTTCTGCAGGCGCCCGGCGGTGTCGATCATCACGACGTCGACCTCCTGGTCGATCCCGGCCTTGACCGCCTCGAAGGCGACCGAGGCGGGGTCGGCGCCGTCGATGTCAGACTTCACAGTGGGCACCCCGACGCGCTGGCCCCAAGTGGCGAGCTGCTCGGCGGCGGCGGCACGGAAGGTGTCGGCCGCGCCAAGGAGCACGTCCTTGTCCTCGGCGACGAGCACCCGGGCGAGCTTGCCCACCGTAGTGGTCTTGCCCACACCGTTCACGCCCACGACCAGGACGATGGCCGGGCGGTCGAGGTGGCGTTCGGTCGCCAGCGACCGGTCCATGGTGGGGTCGACGAGCTTGATGAGTTCCTCGCGGAGCATCGCCTTGACCTCTTCGGGGCTTCGGCTGCCCGAGACCTTGACACGGGCGCGCAGCGCGTCGACCAGTTCGGTGGTGGGCTCGGTGCCGAGGTCGGCCAGCAGGAGGGTCTCCTCCACCTCATCCCAGACGTCCTCGTCGATCTTGTCCCGCGACAGCAGCGCCAGCAGGCCCTTGCCCAGGGCGGTGTTGGAGCGCACCAGCCGGGCGCGCAGCCGGGCCAGCCTGCCCTGCACCGGCTCCGGCCGCTCGGTGGTCGGCAGCTCGGTGAAGGCCTCGTCGAGGCCGCTGAGATCGTCGGGGACGACGACGCCGGGGGTGGTCGCCAGTTCGCCGTCGACAAGGTCAACGGAGGTCGCCCCGTGAACGTCGAGACCGCCCCTGTCATCGACATCCCGAATCGTCGGGTAGGCCCCGGGAGGCGTGCGGCGCCCCTTGAGCAGCAGGACGGCGGCGGAGCCGACGACTGCGATGGCGATCACGAAAAAGATTACGATCTGGAGAGTCTCATTCACGCTTCCAGCTTCTCACACGAGGCGATTGAGCATCCGGCCGCCTGCAGTGGAAGACTCCTTCCTATGGTTCGAAATCCCCAGCGCCCCGGCCTCCGCAGGCTGCTCCCCTTCCCTCCGGCCGGCCGGCCCATCCGGAAGGAGCAGGAGCGGATTCCGCGCGAGATCAAGGTGCTGATCGCCTCCGCGTTCGTCATCGCCATCGGCTTCGGGCTCGTCGCCCCGGTGCTCCCCCAGTTCGCGCAGAGCTTCGACGTGGGAGTCACCGCCGCCGCGGTGATCGTCAGTGCCTTCGCCTTCACCCGGCTCATCTTCGCCCCGGCCGGCGGACGCCTGATCGAGCGCCTCGGCGAGCGGCCGGTGTACGTGGCGGGTCTGCTGATCGTGGCGCTGTCGACGGCGGCGTGCGCCTTCGCGGAAAACTACTGGCAGCTGCTGATCTTCCGCGGGCTCGGCGGCATCGGCTCGACCATGTTCACCGTCTCCGCGCTGGGCCTGATCGTCCGCCTGGCGCCGGCCGGAATCCGGGGCCGGATCTCGAGCGCCTATGCGTCGGCTTTCCTGCTCGGCAGCATCGGCGGCCCGATCCTCGGCGGGCTGCTGGCCGGCTTCGGGCTGCGCGTTCCCTTCCTTGTCTATGCGGGGGCGTTGCTGATCGCTTCCGCCGTCGTGTTCTTCCAGCTCAAGGACACCCAACTCGGGGACCGGCGGGCCGGAGCCGCCCGGTCGGTGCTCACGGTGCGGGAAGCCCTCAAGGACTCGGCGTACCGGGCGTCGCTGCTGTCGAGCTTCGCCAACGGCTGGTCCTCCTTCGGCGTGCGGCTGGCCCTGGTTCCGCTGTTCGCTACGGTCGTGCTGGACGCCGGCCCCGGGATTGCGGGCATCTCGCTCGCGTTCTTCGCCGGCGGGACTGCCCTGGCCCTGACGGTGTCCGGCCGCCTCGCCGACACCTGGGGGCGCCGCCCGATGCTCCTCATCGGCCTGGCCGTCAACGGCCTCGCCATGGCCGCCCTCGGGTTCGCCGGAAACGTCCCGGTCTTCCTTGCCATCTGCGTCATCGGCGGCGTGGGGGCCGGCATCCTCAACCCCGCCCAGCAGGCCGTGGTGGCCGACGTCGTCGGCAGCGAGCGCAGCGGCGGGAAGGTCCTTGCGGTCTTCCAGATGGCCAGCGACACCGGAGCGATCTTCGGCCCCATCCTCGCCGGCATCATCATCGACCAGCTCCCCTCCGGGTCCTTCGCGCTGGCGTTCGTGGTGACCGGGGCACTGACCGCGGCGGCCTTCGTGCTGTGGCTCGGCTCCCGGGAGACGCTGCCCGCCCGCGGCTCGGCCGCACCGCCGACGGCGGCCTGACGGCTCAGGCGCCCACCAGCCGCTGGCTGATCACCGCCGAGACGCCGTCTCCGCGCATCGACACCCCGTAGAGGGCGTCGGCGACCTCCATGGTGCGCTTCTGGTGGGTGATGATGATCAGCTGGCTCGACTCCCGGAGCTCCTCGAAGATGGAGAGCAGCCGGCCCAGGTTCGTGTCGTCAAGGGCGGCCTCCACCTCGTCCATCACGTAGAACGGCGAGGGCCGGGCCTTGAAGATCGCCACCAGCAGGGCAACTGCGGTCAGCGAGCGCTCACCGCCGGAGAGCAGCGAGAGCCGCTTGATGCGCTTGCCGGCGGGCCGGGCCTCCACCTCGATCCCGGTGGCGAGCATGTCCTCGGGGTCGGTCAGCACCAGCCTTCCCTCACCGCCGGGGAAGAGCCGCCCGAAGACGTGCTCGAACTGGACGGCGGTGTCGCGGTAGGCGGCGGTGAAGACCTGCTCCACCCGCTCGTCGACCTCGCGGATGATGTCGAGGAGGTCCTTGCGCGTGGCCTTGAGGTCCCCCAGCTGGGTGCTGAGGAAGGTATGGCGTTCCTCGAGGGCGGCGAACTCCTCGAGAGCGAGCGGGTTGACCTTCCCGAGTGCGGCAAGGTCACGCTCGGCGCGCCGGAGCCGCTTCTCCTGCTCGGCCCGCACGAAGGGCACACCCTCGGCGATAACGCGGCCGTCATCGTCCACCGGAAGCCGCAGTTCGGCCCACTTGTCCTCCGGCGCCGTGGCTGAAGGGACGGGCAGGTGCGGCCCGTATTCGGCCGTCAAATGTTCGGGGGTGAGCCCGAGCTCTTCGACCGAACGGTTCTCCAGCGCCTCGATGCGCAGGCGCTGGCCGGCCCGCACCAGTTCGTCGCGGTGCAGGGCGTCGGTCAGGCGGGCCAGTTCGGCCACCAGCGCCTCCTGAGCCGCCCGGGCCTGGCCCAGCTGCGCCTCGGCGTCCGCCGCACGCCGCTCGGCGGCCGCCCGGAGCCGCTCCGCCGCGGCGATCGAAGCGGCGATGAACTCGAGCACCGTGCCCGCCGCAGCAGCGACGGCCCGGGCCCGGGCCGCCTGCGCCTGCCGGATACGGGCCCGCTCGGCCGCCTGCAGGCGCGCCTGCCGTTCGCTGGCTGCGGCGCGCTCGAGGGAGGCGGCCCGGTTGGCGAGCGCGTGGAGCTGCTCCTCGGCACTCCTCAGCGTGAGCCGGGCGTCCATCTCGGCCTGGCGTGCGGCTCCGGCGGCGGCCGAGAGCCGGTCCCGCACCTCGGTCGAGGGGTCCGGGTCATCCGGCAGCTCCTGGACCGCGGCGAGCCGCTCTTCGGCGTCCTTGAGCTTGGTCCGCTCGAGCCCGAGCGTTCCCTCGGCGGTTTGGGCGAGCTTCTTCAGACGCTCGGCCTCCCCACCGGCGGAGCGTACGGCGGAACCGAGCTGACCGAGTTTCTCCTCGACGGCCGAGAGGCGCGCGTCGGACTCGTGGAGCTTCTCCAGCGCCGCGGCGGCGCGTTCCGCCGCGCGCTGTTTCTGCGCGGCCGCGTCGGCCAGCCGGCGCGTGATGTCCTCCGCCTGGGCTGACGCGTGCTCCAGCCGCCGGGTCGTCTCCTCGACGGCCGCCTGAATCTCTAGCAGGCTCGGAGCTCCGGGCGAACCGCCCCGGGCCGTGGAGGCCGACACGGTGTCGCCGTCCCGTGTGACAGCGGTCAGACCCGGCTCGCGCTGCACGGCCGCGTGTGCCGCATCGAGGTCCTCGACGACGACGACCCCGACCAGCACCGCCGCGAGCGAGTGCCGCAGGGCCGGGCCCGCGGAGAGGAGATCCAGGACGTACCGCGCACCGGCAGGCAGGGCGGCTTCCGCTCCGGCCGTCGAGCCGGCCTCCGGGCCGGCGTCCGTCAGTTCGGAACCGGAGGACAGTGCCGCCTTCCCACCTGAAGCCGCAGGACCGGCGACAACGACGGCCACCTGCCCGGCGTCGTCCTCCTTCATCCGGCGCAGCGCCGCCACGGCGGTTCCCGCGTCGGCAACGGCGACGGCGTCTGTGAGGCCCGCGAGGGCCGCGGCGACGGCGGTTTCGTAGCCCGGTTCGACCCGGATCAGTCCGGCGAGCGGCTCCCCAACCCCGGGAATCCCGGAGGCCAGGAGCGCCTGAGAGCCGTCCCGCTGCCGCAGGCCCTCCAGCTGCGCCCCGCGGCGAGCAGCGAGGGCGTCCCGCTCGCGTTCGGCGGCACGGCCGCTTTCGTCGAGGGCCGATGTGATCGAGGCGAGCCGTTCGAGCTCGGCCTGGGCCTCTTCGTAGGCTGCATCCAGGCCCTCCTCGCCGTCAACGGCGCCGGCCACCTGCTCTTCGAGGGCGGCAAACTCGCGTTCGGCCGCTTCCTGCCGCGCCAGCGCCTCGGCGATGGAACCGCCGAGGCGGCCCAGTTCGGCCTCGACCGATTCGACCCGCGACCGTGCCGCTCCCACCTGGCCGGCGAGGCGGGCCACCCCTTCGCGGCGGTCGGCTGCGGCACGCAGCAGCGCGGTCAGGCGCTTCTCCTCGGCCGCGGCGGCCTCCTCCGCTTCCGCCCGGCCGACGATGGCCGATTCGAGTCTCCCGGCGTTCTCCCGGATCTGGGCCTTAAGCTCCTCCTCCTCCGCCCGAAGCCGGCGGGCCTGCCGGTCGAGCTCGTCGGGATCCCTGCCCCGGTCGGGGGCGGCGGCCGGCACGCCGAGCAGCTTGGAGCGTTCGGCGGCGAGGGCCTGAAGCGACCGGTACCGCTCGGCGACGGCCGTGAGCCGGTACCAGTCATCCCGCGCCCGGGCCAGGGCCGGTGCGGCCTCGGCGGCGAGCCGCTCGAGTCCGCCCTGGCGTTCCCGCTGCGCCTCGAGGAGGGCTTCGACCTCGGCATGCCGCTGGCGGGCGGCCGTTTCGTGCGCAGCCTCCTGGGCGAGTGCCTCCTGCAGCTGGACCAGTTCGTCAGCGAGCAGCCGCGCCCGTGCGTCGCGGACCTCGAACTGCACCTGCTGGGCCCGGCGGGCCACTTCGGCCTGCTTGCCGAGCGGCGTCAGCTGCCGGCGCAGCTCCGCCGTCAGGTCGGTCAGGCGCGCGAGGTTCGCTTCCATCGACTCGAGCTTCCGCACGGTCTTCTCGCGGCGGCGGCGGTGCTTGAGGATGCCCGCTGCCTCCTCGATGAAGCCCCGGCGTTCCTCGGGGGTAGCGTGGAGGACCTTATCGAGCTGGCCCTGGCCGACAATGACGTGCATTTCCCGCCCCAGGCCCGAATCCGACAAAAGTTCCTGAATGTCAAGTAACCGGCAATTCCTGCCATTGATCGCGTACTCCGATCCGCCCGAGCGGAAAAGCGTACGGGAAATCGTCACCTCGGAATATTCGATCGGCAGTGCGCCGTCGGCGTTGTCGATGGTGAGGGTGACCTGGGCCCGGCCCAGCGGCGGACGGCCGGCCGTGCCCGCGAAGATGACGTCCTCCATCTTGCCGCCGCGCAGGGTTTTGGCGCCCTGTTCGCCCATCACCCACGCCAGCGCGTCCACGACATTCGACTTGCCGGATCCGTTGGGTCCGACGACCGCCGTGACGCCCGGCTCGAAGTCGAACGTCGTCGCGGATGCGAACGACTTGAAGCCTCGCACGGTTAGACTCTTCAAATGCACAGTGGTCAGGTTCTCCAAAGGGGGCGGGTCTTCCCAATCTACTGCGTGTAGCACGGTTCGCCGCGCATCCGCCGCGACCGTGTGCGGACAAAAAAGGAACCACTTGGAGGAATACCAAGTAGGCTTTCCAAAGGTTCGGAAGCATCCCAAGGCGCCCCGGCACGACCTCCAAGGTGGTATTTTCCCCTTGGATCGGGGCGTTCATCAGTTGACGAGGCAGGAAATTTGACCGGTAACGCGACGTTTCGACATGAAAATACGGCTCTGCTCGCCGTCACGAGCGTGGAGGCGCCGGTAGTCGTCAGTTCCGCGGAATTCGACGAGCGGCTGGCCCCGAGCCTCAAGCGCCTTCGGCTCTCCAAGAGACTGCTCGAGCGGGTAGCCGGCGTCACCGAACGCCGCTGGTGGTCCCCGGGCACCTCCTTCGACGATGCCGCCATCGAGGCGGGCGCGAAGGCCATGGCGGAGGCGGGCATTGAACCCGGCGAGGTGGGGCTGCTCATCAACACCTCGGTCACCCGGCGGAACCTTGAGCCCTCGGTCGCAGTGAAGATCCACCACTCCCTCGGGCTTCCCTCCTCGGCGATGAACTTCGACCTCGCCAACGCCTGCCTCGGCTTCGTCAACGGCATGACCCTGGCCGCCAACATGATCGACTCGGGCCAGATCAAGTACGCCCTGATCGTGGCCGGCGAGGACGCCCAGGGCACCCAGGAGGCGACGTTCAACCGGCTGAACCGGCCCACCTCCACGCGGGAGGACTTCCTCAGCGAGTTCGCCACCCTGACCCTCGGCTCCGGCGCAGCCGCGGCCGTGATCGGCCCGGCCGACCTGCACCCGGGCTCCCACCGCATCCTGGGCGGCGTTTCCCGCGCCGGGACCCAGCACCACGAACTGTGCGTCGGCGGGGTCGACGGCATGTACACCGACACCAAGGGGCTGCTCGACGGCGGGCTCGAACTGGTGGTTGACGCCTGGCACGAAGCGCAGACGGACGGCTGGAAGTGGGACTCGATGGACCGCTACGTCACCCACCAGGTCTCCAACTCCTACACGAACGCCATCATCAAGGCCGTGAATCTTGTGCGTGAGCGGGTGCCCATCACCTTCCCCCGCTGGGGCAACGTGGGGCCCGCGTCCCTGCCGATGACCCTGGCGCAGGAAAGCCAGTCCCTCAACGCCGGGGACCGGGTGCTGTGCCTCGGTGTGGGCTCAGGGCTCAATACCTCAATGATGGAGATTGCGTGGTAGCTCTCCCCGGCGTTGACCCCTCGTGGTCGACGTATCTCGACGTGCCCTCGTCGGCTCCCGCCGACAATCCCGGCACCGTCCGCACCTGGCACTACCTTGACAACGCCGCCGCCCTCTGGGAGTCCGGCACCGAGGTCCGCGGAACCCTGCTGTGCGTCCACGGCAATCCCACCTGGTCCTACCTCTGGCGCACGCTGCTGCCCGCCGGAACGGAGGCCGGCTGGCGCGTCGTCGCCGTTGACCAGCTCAATATGGGCTTCTCCCAGCGGACCGGAGTCTTCCGGCGCCTTGCCGACCGCGTCACCGACCTCGAGGATTTCGCCGCCGCGGCCGACCTGCGCGGCCCCCTGGTCACCGTCGGGCACGACTGGGGCGGCGTCGTCAGCCTCGGCTTCGCCCACCGCAACCGCTCCCGCCTGGCCGGGGTGGTCCTGACCAACACCGCGGTGCACCAGAACCCGTCCCGGCCCCTGCCCGCTCCCCTGCGTCTGGCCCTGCTTCCCCCGGTGCGCCGGACCGGAACGCAGACGACCACGGCGTTCCTCGACATCACCCACGCCCTGGCCCGGCCAAAGCTCGCCCCTGAGGTCCGGGACGCCTTCCGCGCTCCCTACCGCACCGTGGAATCACGGAAGGGCATCGCCGACTTCGTCGCCGACATTCCCCGTGACCGGTCCCACCCGAGCTTTCCGGCCCTGACGGAGATCGCCGAGGGGATCCGCACCTTGAACGTTCCCTCGCTGCTCCTGTGGGGTCCGCACGATCCGGTCTTCACGGAGACCTACCTCGAGGACCTCACCCGCAGGCTGCCGCACGCCGACATCCACCGCTTCGAGGACGCCGGCCACCTCGTCCAGGAGGACGCCGACGTCACCGGGACACTCTTCTCCTGGCTCCGCCGGCGGGACGTGGCGGCGGACAGCACCGGAGGCACCGGGGCCACTTCCGACGCGGGCAGGGTTTCGCGTTCCGGCGACGCCGCTGACCGCGCCTTCACCCCCCTGGAGACCCGCCTCACCGAAGCCGCGGCCGCCGACGGTTCGTCGCTGGCCATTGCCGAGATGGACGCCGGGCGTGTGCGCCGCTCGCTGAGCTGGGCCGGGCTGGAGGCCGACATCGCCGCCGTCGCCGCGGGGCTCGCCCGCTCCGGCCTGGGCGCCGGAAGCAGGATCAGCCTGATGGTTCCGCCAGGGGTCGACCTCACCGTCCTGATCTATGCCTGCCTGCGGATCGGCGCAGTGATCGTGGTCGCCGACGCGGGACTCGGTGCCCGCGGGCTCTCCCGCGCCGTGCGCGGCAGCGCGCCGGACGCCGTCATCGGCATCGAGCGCGCCCTCGCCGCGGCCAGGATCTTCGGCTGGCCAGGACGCCGGATCAGCGTCGAGGAGCTCGACCCGGCCCGGCGGCGGCTGCTGGCCGTCGACACCTCGCTGGCCGAGCTGCGCACCCCCGCCGGCGCCCCGGCCGACCTCCTCGCGCCGCCGCCGCCGCATCCCAACGCTGACGCCGACGCGGCCATCCTCTTCACCTCCGGTTCCACCGGGCCTGCAAAGGGTGTCGTGTACACGCACCGGCAGCTCTCCGCCATGCGGGACGCGGTGGCCGAGACCTTCGGCATCCACCCCGGTGGTGCTCTGGTCGCGGGCTTCGCGCCGTTCGCCCTGCTCGGGCCTGCACTCGGAGTGGCGTCGGTGACCCCCGACATGGACGTGACAGCACCGCGGACCCTCACCGCGGCGGCGCTTGCCGACGCGGTGGCCGCCGTCGACGCCACAGCGGTCTTCGCCTCACCCGCCGCTCTGCGCAACGTGCTGGCGACTGAAACGGACCTTTCCGCCGACGGCCGGGCCGCGCTGCAGCGGGTGGGCCTGCTGCTGTCCGCAGGTGCGCCGATCCCGGCTCCCCTGCTCGAGCGGGTCCAGGCCCTGCTGCCCGACGCCGCACTCCACACTCCCTACGGCATGACGGAGGCGCTGCCGGTCACCGACGTCGACCTGCCCTCGATCCGCAAGGCGGCCAAGGATGCCGCCGCAGGTCTTCCCGGCGCCGGGAACGGCGTGTGCGTCGGCACCGCGGTGCATGGGGCCCGGGTGGCGGTCAGCCCGCTCGGCCCCGACGGCTCCGCCGACGGAGAACCGACGACGGAGGCCGGTGTGAGCGGGGAAATCCTCATCGACGCCCCCCACGTCAAGGACCGCTACCACCGGTTATGGCGCACTGAGGCTGAATCGGCCCGCACTGCGCCCTGGCACCGCACCGGCGACGTCGGCCACTTTGACGCGGCCGGGCGCCTGTGGGTCGAGGGCCGCCTCGGCCACATCATCACGGCCCCGGGCGGAGTCCTCACCCCGGTGGGCGTGGAACACGCGATCGAGGAGGTCGACGGGGTGCGCCTCGCCGCCGTCGTCGGCGTCGGACCGGCAGGAACCCAGGCGATTGTCGGAGTGATTGAGACCGACCCGCCGCTCCGGCGGAGCCGTCCGGGGCTGGCCGAGGCCGGGCTCGCGGCAGGCGTCCGGGCCGCGGCCTCCGCCGCAGGAGCCGAGCTCGCCGCAGTCCTCACCGTGCCGGCCCTGCCCGTTGACATTCGGCACAACTCCAAGCTCGACCGGGCCCGGATCGCCGCCTGGGCGGAGCAGACCCTGTCCGGCGGCCGCGTCCGCACGCCATGACCGTCCTGGTCACCGGAGCCAGCGGCCTCCTCGGCGGCGCGGTGGCCGCCCTGCTTCGAGACCAGGGATCGCCGGTGCGCACGTTCCAGCGCCGGCCCTCGGGCGTCCCCGGGGCCCAGGATGAACTGGGCTCCCTCACCGACCCTGCGGCCCTCGCCCGGGCCACCGCCGGCGTCGACGCGGTCATCCACCTTGCCGCCAAGGTCTCCTTCACCGGGAAGCCCGCCGACTTCGAGGCGGTCAATGTCGAAGGGACCCGGGCGCTCCTTGCGGCTGCGCGGGACGCGGGCGTACCCGATGTGGTCTTTGTCTCCTCGCCCTCGGTGGCGGCGGACGGCAGCTCGTATGCCGGAGCAGGCGCCGCCCCCGCGGCCCCCGAGCGCGCCCGGGGCGACTACGCGCGGACGAAGGGCCGCGCGGAACTGATTGCGCTGGGCAGTTCGGAGCCGGGCTTCCGGGTCGCCGCCGTCCGCCCGCACATCGTCTGGGGGCCCGGAGACACCCAGCTCGTCGAGCGTGTGCTGGCCCGGGCCAGGGCGGGCCGCCTCCCCGTCCTCGATCAGGGGACGGCGCTGGTGGACACAACCTACGTGGACAACGCCGCCGCGGCCATCGTTGCGGCGCTGCGCCGGATCGAGCATGTGCAGGGCCGGGCGCTGGTCGTGACCAACGGCGAGCCGCGGCCGATCGGCGAGATGATCGCCGGAATCTGTCTGGCGGGCGGCGTACGGCCGCCGAGGTGGAGCGTGCCCGGGGCCGTGGCCCGGACGGCGGGCTCGGTTGTCGAAAGGGTGTGGCGGCGCTCCGGGTCCACCCAGGAGCCCCCCATGACACGTTTCCTCGCTGAACAGCTCTCGACGGCGCACTGGTACGACCAGCGGCAGACCCGCGAACTTCTCGCCTGGGTCCCCGAGGTGTCAATCGACGAGGGCCTCGGGCGTCTGGCCGCCCACTACCGGGCACCCGGACCCCGCTCCTGAACCTGCAGTCCTGACCTTCGCACGGGGCATCCGGCCATCCGCGGGATACCCGGCCGGAATCGGGACACTTCCGTGGAAAACCAGAAGGCCGGTACCCCTTGCGGGGCACCGGCCTTCTGTGTGCTGAAACAGCGGGGTATTAGCCGGCGGTGTAGTAACCGTCCACCGACATGGCGCTCACGTCGTGGACGAGGGTGCCCTGCGAGGGGTTCAGCGCGCTGACCATCTTGCCGTTGCCGAGGTAGATGCCGACGTGGCTTCCACCGTTCTGGCTGACCAGGTCGCCCGGCTGCGGGTTGCCGGTCGGGGTCAGGGCGGCGAACTGGGACCAGGTGGTGCGGGGCAGGTTGATGCCGTTCTGGGCGTAGACCCACTGGACGAAGCCGGAGCAGTCCCAGCCACCGAAGCCGGTGCCACCGAAGACGTAGCCGGAGCCAATGCCCTGCATGGCGGTGCCAACGATGCCGCTGGTCGAGGCGGCGCCGATGACGCGCATCTCGTTGCTCTGGCTGCTGATGCCCATCGGGTTGCTGGCGGTCGCAGCGGTCTGAACCGGGGCTGCCTGCGGAGCAGGAGCGACGGCCTGGACGGCGGCCTGGGCGGCGACGGCGGGCTGCGGAGCAGCAGCTACGGCGTTGCCGGAGAGAACAATGGTCTGGCCCGGGTAGATAACCGAGTCCCAGCCCATTCCATTGGCGGCGAAGATGGCGTCAAGGCTGACACCGTACTTGCCGGCAATGCTTCCGAGCGTGTCGCCTGCAACCACGGTGTGCGAGGTTGCGGAGGCGCTGACCTGTGATGCGGACGTGCTTACCTCAACCTCGCCGGCAGCGTTCGCCGGCAGCGTTGCACCGAGCAGAATGCCCGAAGCTGCGACGACGACGGCTGCCGGGCGGCCTGCTACGCCTGCAGTTGCGGCGACGGCGCGGGTTGCGGTCTTGAGGGGGCTGGTGCGGACCGGGGTCGCCCGGTGGCGCGCGATTGTATGATTCTTGGACATAAAGTTGCCTCTCCCGATGCCTGCGGAGTTAGCTGTCGGGTTCGGATGGGACACCCGGGCGCACCGGACCATCTCCCCAGATGATGTCCGTGCTGCGCCTTAACCCCTAGGACTCTTCACAAAGAGCCCGCTCTCGGTTCCCCCGCCCCTGTCGGAAAAGTTATGCGAACGGTCCTTCTGTCACCGACAGGGTTAGGCAGTCTGACGAAGGGCGCCGGTCCATGATGTCCCGGCGCGGGTCTAACGCTACCTCCGCATCTCGGAATTGTCACATTCAGATCACGGACGGGTAAACGCTGTAACTACCAGCGGCCATTGCGTGGTACAGGCTGGCATCGAGGGCAGCTGTAGGAGGAGCGGTTCATGAAGATATCCCTGCGGATTATGGTTTCCCGCACCTCCGCGGCACACCGCCTGCAGGGCTCCCCCGCCCGGCCGTAAGCGTTGAGGGAGCGTTCGAAGTAGCCCGAGGTCCCATTGACGTTCACGTAGAGCGAATCAAAGCTCGTTCCGCCGGCCTCGAGCGCCCGCTCCATCACCGAGCGCGCCTCCTCGACGAGGCGGAGGGACTCGGACCGCCTGAGGGTGTCGGTGGGGCGGGCGTAATGGAGGCGCGCAGCCCACAGCGCCTCGTCGGCGTAGATGTTGCCGATGCCGGAAATGAGCGACTGATCCAGCAGGGCGCGCTTGATGCCCGTACGGCGGGCCCGCAGGCGGGCGTGGAAGACCTCAAAGGAGAAGGCGGGGTCGAGGGGGTCGCGGGCGATGTGGGCGGCCTGGCGGGGAATCAGCGGCAGATCGCCCTCTCCCCTGCCGCCCGGGAGTCCGTCCGGGGTCGGTTCGAGGTCCGCGAGGAACATCCCTCCAAAGATCCGCTGGTCGACGAACCTGAGCTCGGAGGGCAGTTCGACGCCGGTTTCGTCGCGCGCCGGCGACAGCGCAAGGCGGATCCGAAGGTGTTTTTCGTCGGGGAGTCCCGGATCCTTAACCAGGAGCTGTCCGCTCATGCCCAGATGGGCCATCAGCGCCGTGCGGGGCGGCCCGGCAGGGTGAGAATTATCACGTTGGGCGCTCAGCGGCATCCACAGGAACTTCCCGCGCCGGACGACGTCGGCGATGACGGCACCCGCAAGCCGCCTCTGCAGGTCATCGGGGCCCAGGGAATGACGGCGTGCGGAGCGCGGGTCGAGGATTTCGGCCGCTTCGATGGTGCGGCCGGCGGCCCAGCGGGCCAGCCCGCGGCGCACCACCTCTACTTCGGGTAGTTCGGGCACCGCGGCCTAGTTGCCGTCGGCAGGCACGGCGCCGCGCAGGATCTTCCACGACGCGGCCGCGGCGGCCTGCTCGGCTTCCTTCTTCGAGTGTCCGGCGCCGGTGCCGTAGGGCGTTCCGCCGATGACCAGGAGCGCCTCGAACGAGCGCGCATGGTCGGGGCCGGTGCCCGTCACCTGGTAGTCGATGGCGCCAAGGCGGCGGGCGGCGGCGGTCTCCTGGATGCGGGTCTTCCAATCGGTGCCCTCGCCGAGGACGTCGGAGTCGCGCAGCAGCGGCCCGATGAGCCGCATCACCATCGCCTGGGCCGTCTCGATCCCGTGGCTGAGGTAGGCGGCGCCGATGACGGCCTCCATGGTGTCGGCCAGGATCGAGGACTTGTCGCGTCCGTTCGTCAGCTTCTCGCCCTGCCCCAGCAGGATGTGCTGGCCGAGGTCGAGGCTGCGGGCCACTCCGGCGAGGGCGCGGGTACTGACGACAGCGGACCTGCGCTTGGCGAGGTCGCCTTCGGAGAGGTCCGGGTTGTCGCGGTAGAGCGCGTCCGTCACGGACAAACCGAGCACCGAGTCGCCGAGGAACTCGAGGCGCTCATTGGTGGGGATGCCGCCCTGTTCGTACGCGTACGACCGGTGCGTCAGGGCAAGACGAAGCGTCCCGGCATCAATATCGACACCGAGACGCTTGGTCAGATCTTCCTTAGACACGCGAGGTTAGACGTCGGCTACCTTGCGGCCCTTGTACTCAAGGAACAGCGGGGTGCCGGCGGAGTCGGTTACAACCTTGGCCTGGTGGGCAAGGCTGTAGGTGACGCGGCCGTTCTCCACGGTCTTGACCAGTTTGGGGGCGGTTGCCTTCCACTGGGACCGGCGTGCGCGTGTATTCGCGCGGGACATTTTCCGCTTGGGAACAGCCACGACTAACTCTCTTCTCTCTCGTCTGACTCTGTACGTGGTGCCGCATCATTCTCAGCGGCAGTGCCGGTCAGCCCGGCAAGGGCCGACCAGCGAGGATCCAAAATTTCGTGATGGTGGTCGGGCTCATCGTTCAGGCGCGCTCCGCATTCGGAACACAGACCCTTGCAGTCCTCCCGGCACACCGGCTGGAACGGCAGTGAGGTAACCACCGCGTCCCTCAGCACCGGCTCGAGATCGATCGAATCGTTCTCAACCCGGTGCAGGTCTTCTTCCTCTTCAGCCGGCAGCGACCCGGAGTCACCGTAGTAGAAGAGTTCCTGAATCTCCACACCGCTGGTGTACTCAATGGGAATCAGGCACCGGCCGCATTCGCCCGACACCTCGACGTCCGCGGTTCCCGACACAAGGATTCCTTCGTGAACCGCTTCCAGGCGCAGATCGAGTTCCATGTCGGAACCCTCCTGCACGCCGATGAGCGCCACCCCGAAATCCTTGGGTGCGGGTACATGTTCTTCGATTGTCCGCATGCTTCCCGGGCTGCGCCCGAGGTCTTTGACACTAAAGATCAAAGGCGAACTGAGATCGCTTTTAATGGTGACTCCTGTAGAACATATGACCGACGTATCATCTTAGCCTGAGATCTTCCTCCAGCCCAAAACGCCCTCCTGCCCCTCCCGCACCGGGCCCCAGCTGACCCCGAACGCCCGCTCCCTGCCCCAGCGGGGCGAGGGGCCGTTCCATTTCCGCATTTGAGGGTCTAGCCTCTTATCCATGCCGCATATACGGATTCGGGAGGCCGCCCAGTACCTGGCCGTCAGTGACGACACGGTCCGGCGGTGGATCGACGAGGGAACACTGTCGAGCCGCCGCTCTCCAGGCGGAGTCCTCGAGGTCGACGGCGTCGACCTCGCCCGGCTCGCCCAGCAGCGTGCCGTCACCCCGGAGGACCCCGCCGGGAACTCAAGCTCGGCCCGGAACCGGTTCGTCGGTCTGGTCACCAAGGTTACCGCCGATACGGTCATGGCCCAGGTCGAACTGCAGTGCGGACCCCACCGGGTGGTGTCCCTGATGAGCGCCGAAGCAGCACGGGATCTCGGCATCGAACCCGGCGCCGTCGCCGTCGCCGTCGTGAAGGCGACGACGGTGATCATCGAAACCCCGCAGGGGCGCCAGCCATGAGCCAGGCCGCGCCCTCCCCCGCCGCCGGCACGCGCGCCGGCCGGAAGCGGCCGCGGCACCGGCTTGGAGGCTCCGCCGTTCTCGCCTGCGCCCTTGCGCTGACGGGCTGCGGGGGCGGCGCGGACCCGGCCAGCGGCGGCGGGAGCGGGACCGGGGCTACGATCACGGTCTTCGCGGCGGCCTCGCTGCGGGAGGTCTTCGAATCGCTCGCCGAGGACTACGAGACCCGGAACCCGGGATCGGAGGTGGTGCTGAACTTCGCCGGCTCCTCCGACCTTGCCACCCAGATCGAGGCCGGCGCACCGGCCGATGTCTTCGCATCCGCCGACGCACCGACCATGGAGCGGCTCGCCGAGGCCGGGCTGATCGACGGCGAGCCCGGAGAGTTCGCCCGGAACCGGCTGACCATCGCTGTCCCGCAGGGAAATCCCGCCGGCGTGAAGGGCTTCGCCGACCTCACCGGCGTCCGCCTGGTCGCCTGTGCGCCCCAGGTCCCCTGCGGTGCGGCGGCCACGCGGATCCAGGAGATCACCGGCGTGCGCCTGTCCCCCGTGAGCGAGGAATCCTCGGTCACCGAGGTGCTCGGCAAGGTGATCTCCGGGGAGGCGGACGCCGGACTCGTCTACGTCACCGACGCCCTCGCGGCGGCCGGGGAGGTCGAGGCGGTGCCCATCCCGGAGGCCGCGGAGGTGCCTAACAGTTACCTGATCGGGGCGGTGGCACCCGATGCGCCTGAGGCCGCCCAGGAGTTCATCGACACGGTCAGCGGCTCCGCCGGGCAGGCCCTCCTGCAGGAGGCGGGTTTCCAGCCGCCCGCGGACCGGCCGTGACCGGAACGCGGCCCCTGACCGCCCCGGAACGGGTGCGGAGACCCCGGGTGGGCTTTTCCGGACTGCCGCCCTGGCTTTTCCTCGTGGCCGCGCTCGGCGCGCTGTTCATCCTGCTGCCCCTGGCCGCCGTCGTCACACGGGTTGACTGGGCCCGTTTCCCCGAACTGGTCACCTCCGAGTCCTCGCTCGCCGCCCTGAAGCTCAGCCTGACCACCTCGGCCGCTGCCACGGCGCTCTGCGTCGTGGCCGGCACCCCGATGGCGCTGGTCCTGGCCCGCAGTGCCTTTCCCGGCCAGCAGGTCCTGCGCGCGCTCGTGCTGCTGCCCCTGGTCCTGCCTCCCGTGGTGGGCGGCATCGCCCTGCTTTACACCTTTGGACGGCAGGGCCTGCTGGGCGGCACGCTGCGTGCCCTCGGGGTGGAGATCGCCTTCTCGACCACCGCCGTCGTCCTCGCCCAGACCTTCGTTGCGCTGCCCTTCCTTGTCCTGAGCCTCGAGGGGGCACTTCGCAGTGCCGGTGGCAGGTACGAGGCGGTCGCCGCGACGCTCGGTGCCTCCCCCACCACGGTGCTGCGCCGGGTCACCATTCCCCTCGTCCTCCCCGGCCTCCTCTCAGGTGCCGTCCTTTCCTTCGCCCGGGCGCTTGGGGAGTTCGGCGCGACGCTCACCTTCGCCGGGTCCCTGCAGGGCGTCACACGCACCCTTCCGCTTGAGATCTACCTCCAGCGGGAGACCGACCCCGACGCCGCCGTCGCACTCTCGCTCGTGCTGGTGGCCGTCGCCGTCCTCGTCGTCGGCCTGGCGCACCGGTCCTCGGCCCCGGCGGTGCGCTGATGGGCTTCGCCCTGGAGGCCGCGGTCCATGCCCGCCGGTTCGACGTCGCCCTGTCGATGGGCGACGGCGAAACCCTCGCCGTGCTGGGCCCGAACGGAGCCGGAAAGTCCACGCTGCTCGCCCTCGCCGCCGGGCTCCTGCGGGCCGACACCGGCAGCGCGGAGCTCGACGGGCGGAGCCTGTTCGGCCCGCGCTCCTTCCTTCCGCCCCACCGCCGCGGGGTCTGCCTGCTGCCGCAGGAACCCCTCCTCTTTCCCCACCTGAGCGTGCTGGACAATGTCGCGTTCGCTCCGCGGAGCGCCGGGGAATCGAGGGCCGCTTCCCGCGCGTCGGCACGGGGGTGGCTGGCGGAGGTCGAGGCTTCCGAGCTCGCCGACAAGCGGCCGGGAGAGCTTTCGGGAGGCCAGGCGCAGCGGGTGGCAGTGGCCCGGGCCCTGGCGGCCCGCCCGTCCCTGCTGCTGCTCGACGAGCCGCTCGCCTCCATCGACGCCGCCGCCGCTCCCGGCCTGCGGCGGATGCTGCGGCGGGTGCTGGCCGAACGGAACGCGGTGATCGTCACCCACGATCTTCTCGATGCGCTGATCCTCGCGGACACCGTCACGGTGCTTGAGGAGGGCAGGGTGGCGGAAGCCGGAAGCACCCAGTCGGTGGTGGAGCGGCCACGGAGTTCGTTCGCCGCAGGCCTGGCCGGCCTCAATTTCGTTCCGGGCACCTCCGTGCCCTCGGGGCTGGTCGATGCCGCCGGACGCCGCCTGGAGGCGGTCTCCGAAAACCCGCTGCCGGCCGGGGTTTCCGCCGCCGCAGTCTTCAGCCCGCGGTCGGTCTCGGTGTTTCCCGCGGCACCCGCCGGAAGCCCCCGGAACGTCCTTCGGGTGTCGGTGACGGACCTGGAGCCGCACGGGGAGTTCGTCACGGTGCGGGCGGGGCATCTCAGCGCGGAGATCAGCACTTCCGCCGCGGCGGAACTGGACCTGGTTCCCGGCTCCGAGGTGTGGTTCACCGTCAAGGCGACGGCGGTGACGCTGTACCCGCTTTAGGGGCTCCGCTCTGAAGATCCAGCGGCGGGTGCCGAACCGGATGCTCCTGTGCGCGCCTCGTTCTGCCGACCCGCTAGGAGGCGGTGGGTCGAGCCATGCGGTCCAGCACGGTGCCGGGCACGTACGCGGAGATGTCTCCTCCCAGGGCGGCGACCTCCTTCAGCAACGTCGAGGACACGTGAAGGAAGCTGCTCTCTCCGGGCAGGTAGACGGTTTCGACGCCGGTCAACTGCCGGTTCATCGTTGCCATGGGCAGCTCGTAGTCGAGATCGTGGCTTGAGCGCAGGCCCTTGACGATCGCAACGGCACCGCGGTCGCGGCAGAACTCCGCCAGCAGACCGTGGCCCATGAACTCGACGGTGACCCCCGGCAGGTGGGCGAGCGCCTCGCCCGTGATCTCCAGCCGTTCCTCGAGGGTGAAGCGGTACTTCTTGGAGTAATTGGTGGACACGGCCACCACCACCTCGTCAAAAAGACCGGCGGCACGCATGATCACCTCCACGTGACCGTTGTGGATGGGGTCGAAGGATCCGGGGCAGACGACTCGGCGCATACTCCTAAACTACCCACCCGGTTCGCTGCCCAAAGGCTCCCGCCACGCTGGAGCGGTAATACTTGTCCCTATGAGGTCTTCCTTTCCCTCCCCCGACCGCTCCGCGCAGCAAGCGGCAGAACCCTGGCAGCGGACGGCGCTCGGCGCCAATCTGCTGGGCCCGGACGGCACGCTGGGTGTCACGATCTTCGAGGAGATCACCGCCCTGGCCGCCGCTCACGGGGCGATCAACCTCGGGCAGGGTTTTCCCGATGAGGACGGCCCGCCCGAGATCCTCGAAGCGGCCCGTGCGGCGATCGCCGCCGGCGCCAATCAGTACGCCCCGGGGCGTGGCGTGCCAGAACTGCGCGCCGCGGTCGCGGCCCACCAGGAGCGGTTCTACGGGCTGAGGCCCGATCCCGAGACCGGCGTCCTTGTCACCACCGGCGCCACTGAGGCGATCGCGGCCGCCGTCCTCGCCTTCGCCGGGCCGGGCGATGAGGTCCTGACCTTCGAGCCCTTCTATGACTCTTACGGAGCAGTCATTGGCCTGGCCGGAGCAGACCACACCACTGCGCCGCTGCGGGCCCCGGACTTCCAGCCCGACCTGGAGGCCCTGGAGGCGGCAATGAGCGGCCGGACTCGAATGCTGCTGCTCAACAACCCCCACAACCCCACCGGCTCGGTGTTCACCCGGGAGGCGCTCACCCGGATCGTCGAACTGGCCGTGCAGCACGACGTGCTGCTGGTAACGGACGAGGTGTATGAACACCTGACCTTCGACGGCGCGCATATCCCGGTGGCCTCCCTGCCCGGGGCCGCCGAGCGGACCCTGGCCATTTCCTCGGCGGGCAAGACGTTCTCCGTCACCGGCTGGAAGGTCGGCTGGCTGACCGGTCCCGCGGAGCTCGTGGCCCGCGTGCGCACCGTGAAGTCCTTCCTGACCTACAGCTCCGGGATGCCGTTCCAGGGCGCCGTCGCCCGAGGGCTGGGCCTGCCCGACGCCTACTTCACGGGGATCGCCGGGACGCTGCAGCGGAAGAAGGACCTGCTGTCCTCCGGGCTGGCGGCAGCCGGGTTCCGGGTCCACGCCTCGCAGGGCACCTACTTCGTGCTCGCCGACTGCGCCCCGCTCGGGGTGGTGGATGCGACCGAGCTCGCCCGCCGGCTGCCGGCACTGGTGGGTGTCGCCGCGATTCCCGTGCCCGTGTTCTGCCATCCGGAGGGAGCCGAGCGCACACGTTCCCTGCTCCGCTTCGCCTTCTGCAAGAAGTCAGAGATCCTCGAGGATGCCGCCGGGCGGCTTGCCTCGCTGCCGGGAAAGCTGTGAGCACGGATGGTTCGGTGCCCACCCGGTGGCTGCGCGGGGTGGGTGCCCATGCGGAGATCGACGAGGACGCCTTCCTCGACGGCGCCTACATTCTGAGCATCGGCGGGGCACAGCAGTCACACGTCAATCTCGCCGAGCCCGGACAGGTGTTTTATGAATACCTCCGCCGGATCGCCAATGTGATCGATGTTGTCCGTCCGCCCGGGGAACCCCTCCAGGTGCTGCACCTCGGGGCCGGCGCACTGACCCTCGTGCGCTACGTACAGGCCACCCGGCCGGGCTCCAAGCAGACAGCGGTGGAGCTTGAGCGTGAACTGCTCGACTTCGTCCTTGATCACCTTCCATTGCCCGCCGGGACACAGTGCCGTTTCGTCCTCGACGACGCCGCAGCGGCGCTCGACGGGCTGCCCGCGGCGGGCTTCGATGCCATCGTTCTTGACGTCTTCGCCGGAGCGGACGCCCCTGTCCACCTCTCCGAGGCGCCGTTCTACCGGCGGCTTCTTGAGCTTGCGGCACCGGGCGGCGTCGTCCTGGTCAATGTGGGCGATGACCCGCCGCTCGCCTTCGCCCGGAGGCAGGTGCGCACCCTGGCCCGCGAGGCGCGGGGCATCGCTGCACTGGGTGAGACAGCCATGTTCACCGGCCGGTATCCGGGCAATATCGTCATCGCCGCGCTTCGGGAGCCGTGGCCCGTGGACTGGACCGACGGCCTGCTCGCGGCCGGCCCCCACCCCGCTGCCGTGCTGACCGGCCCGGACCTCGACACCTTCGCTTCAGGCACCGGCGGCTGAAGCCCAGGGCACGCCCGGCTCCCGATGAGCAGGGCCGACGGATGGCGCCGGTCTTCGGGCACTAATCCCAGCCCGGAGCACGTGCTCGCGGCAGCGCTGCCTTCGCTGTCGCGGCACGGCGGAACCGCCGAAAGGGCGGTACTTCCGTGCCCGCATCGATTCGCCGCGTGCTTCGCCCGGGTGGTTACGGGTTAATGGCGAGAAGCGTCCCGAGATGGTTTGATGGAGCAAGCGGGCGATCCGCTGCCATCCGAGCCTGACCTCTCCCCAAAGGAGAATCGATCGTGATGGATCGTCAATCGGAGCCTCAGGGACGCATGCCCGAAAGCCCGAGTGAAGGAAATTACCTATATGAATGAAGCAAACGCCAATGAGTCAAGCCGGATGGCTCCCGAGGAGAACTTCCCGGAAGACCTCACCCTTCTCGAAAGCAGTGAAGTAGCAGTCCTTAACAGCAGGGTCCACCGTGCGATCGACTCCGAGTACATCGAGTTCGGCCTCCCCGACCCCGAATCGCAGGCCAGACTGGCCGAGTTGACCGAAGAACTCGACCGCAGGGACGAAACGGGACGCAGGACGGCTCCGGCCGCGCAGGACCAGGCCGCCGGAAAATAGCACCACCCGGCACTCCAGGATCGACATCAGGGTCAAGCAGCGGCCCCGATGTCACTACCCGGACGGCACGGACGAACGGGCGCAACCGGCTGGAAGCCGGCCATCCAGCCCCAGCCCATTCAGTCGCAGCCCATTCACCCCAGCAAGGCCCGGCCTGCTCAGCGGTGTATTCCACCCGCGGCCCCGGTCACCTTTCAGGCCCCTCGGTCCTCCAGCAGCCGACGACGCGCACCGGCCCTTCCACAGCCGCTGATACCCCGCTTCCGCCGGCGCCGCCCTCCGGCTCGTCCGCAGCCGCTGATACCTCCGTCCCGCCGGCGCCTCCGGCCGCCGTCGACCCCACCTCTCCTGTCCTCGTTCCCGCCTAATTTTGTCGCGGGCCCATCCCGGGGCCCGACCACCGCGAATACAGATCGACCTGGTCAGGGAACGGGGAGCGCGCCTTTAAGATGAAAGGGCAGGGGCAGCGGTCCGTCTCCGCCCCCGGCCGACGCTCAAGCGCCGGCGCACGCACCGGCGCACGCACCGGCGCACGCACCGGCGGGCGTCACGTCATAAGCCACCCGCGGGTGGCACGCGCAGGCAGCACGGTCAGGCGGCACCATCAGGCAGAACGGGCAGACAGTCCGAGCAGAGGAGGAGGATACGTGAGCACACCGACTGGGTCCCGCTTCCTCCGCTCCTCCGTCGTCGCATCGCTCATCCTGTCGTTGAGCACGTGCTCCCACCTGATCGGCGGAGGCACCCTTCCCGATCCCGCCATCCTGCTCCTGCTCGCCGCCCTTGTCCTGGCGGCCGTCACGTCCGTCTCGGGACGCGCCCTCCCCCTCCCCGCGCTGGCTGCTGTGCTGCTCGCGGGCGAACTGGCACTGCACACGGCACTCACCGCACTGACGGGCGGTCCGGCCTGCGCCGGCGCATCGGTGGCCCAGCACCATGGACCGGCAGCGGTGGATTGCCAACCCCTGACCGGGCAACTGACGGAGTCGGCGGATTCCGGCGGTACTCTGATGCTGATAGCACATGCCTGTGCGGCGGTGATCCTTGCCCTCCTGATCTCCAAGGGCGAGGCGGCGCTCGAACTCCTGGCCGCCTGGCTGCGCCCGCTGATCAGCACGCTCGAGGCGGCCGCCGTCGTCCCCCGCCGCATCCGCGGAAGTGTAGGCACGCAGCCGTCGCCCCGTCTGCGCCGCCGCGACGCGTCCGTGCCGCCGCTGCGAGGGCCCCCGGCGCAGTCCGCGCTGCGCCTCCTGCCTGCCTGAAGAGCGGTTGGAGCCGCGGCGCCCCGAGCGTCCTCCATCCCCGCCGGACACAGATCCGGCTCCCGAAAGGCACATCATGACAACTTCTACCTTCTTCACGCGCGCCCTCTGCACAGGTACGGCCACCGTCGGCCTGATGACCCTCGGCGCGGGGGTCGCATTGGCCCACGTGACGGTCTCGCCGACCAACACCACCGAGAGTGGATACTCACAACTCACCTTCAGTGTTCCCAACGAATCCGAAACCGCCGGGACGAACAAGCTCGAGGTCGCTCTTCCGGCCGAGACCCCGTTCACGGCGGTCCGGGTGAAGCCGCTCGAGGGCTGGACGGCCGAAGTGGTGCGGGGCGAGCTTCCCGAGCCGGTCACGGCCGAGGACGGCGTCACCCTCACCGAGGCGCCGCTCTCTGTCGTCTGGACCGCGGAAGAGGGGGCGGAGATCTCCCAGAACGAATACCAGACCTTCTCCATCTCCGTGGGGCAGCTTCCGGAGGCGGGGACGGTGGTGAGCCTTCCCGCGACGCAGCACTACACCGACGGCTCAACCCGGGCCTGGGACGAGCCGGCCGCTGAAGGAGAGGAGGAGCCCGAAAGCCCCGCTCCCGCCTTCACCACGACGGCCGCCGAGGAAGGCTCAGGGCACGGGGCTGCGCACTCCACCGGAGCCGGCGGCGCCTCGGGTGACGATGAGCTCGAGCCTGCGGCAGCGGCCGAACCGGCAGGATCCTCCGCGGGCTCGGCCGCCGGCTGGGTCGGACTGGGCGCCGGCCTGCTTGGCCTGGCAGCCGGAGGAACGGCGCTCCTGCGCACCCGCCGGATGGCGGAGGACCGCCGGACGCCGTAGCCGCGCCGGCGTCGAATCTCGGAGGCGCTCCCTGCAGCACCGCGCGGTGCTGCAGGGAGCGCCTTTAGCTCAGGCGGGTTCCGCGAACCACAGCCGTGTTTCGCCGTACTTCTTTTCCGCGAACCGCTCCAGGCCCTCCGGCCACTGCGGTTCCGGGGAGCGGGCGGAGCGTTCCAGCACGACGACGGCGCCCTCCGAGAGGTGCGGCACGAGCGAGGTGAGGATGGCCCCCAGCGGAGCGTCCTGGAGCGGATACGGCGGATCGAGGAACACCAGGTCCCAGCTGAGGTCCTCCGCGGCCCGGTCGAGGTAGGTTTCCACCTTCGTTCGGTGCACCCGGGCGGCCGTCCACCCCAGCACACGGTTGACCAGGTCCGCGTTCCGCTGAGCCACCGCGGCCGGCTTCTCCGCGGACTCCACGAGGTCCACGGTGGCCGCTCCCCTGCTTGCGCTCTCGACTCCGAGCGATCCCGAACCCGCGAAGAGGTCGAGCACATGTGCGCCGTGGATGGCGTTGTACGCCTCAAGCCGCGAGAACAGGGCTTCCTTGACCCGGTCCGTGGTGGGCCGGGTCCCGGTCCCCGGCACGCTGGTGAGGGTTGAGCCGCCGGCGGCTCCGGCGATGATGCGCGTCATGCTTTCACTCTAACCGCGTTCCAGGAAGGCTTCCTTTTCGGGGTTGAGGTACAGCTCGATGGCGAGGGCGAGCCCGGGGTACTCCGTCAGGTCCGGATCGGCCAGCACGACGTCCTGCGCGTCCGCGCGGGCCTTTTCGATCAGCGCCGCATGCTGGATCACCTTGAGGAACCGCAGCGCCGAGTGGCCGCCGGACTGCGAGGCGCCGAGGATATTGCCCTCGCGCCGGAGTTCGAGGTCTTTCTGGGAGAGTTCGAACCCGTCCGTCGTCGAGGCGACGGCAGCCAGGCGCTCCCTGCTCGGGTGGTCCGGCTCGAGGCGGGTGACGAGCAGGCAGGTTCCCGCGTGGCCGCCTCGGCCCACCCGCCCGCGCAACTGGTGGAGCTGGGAGATGCCGAAACGGTCAGCGTCCATGATGACCATGAGCGTTGCGTTCGGCACGTCGACGCCCACCTCGATGACGGTGGTGGCGACAAGCAGCTGCAGGGCGCCGTCGTTGAAACGTCCCATAACGTCGGCCTTGTCGGCCGGGTCCATGCGTCCGTGAAGCATCCCGATCGAGACCCCGCGGAGCTGGGGTGCGTCCTGGAGGGACTCAAAGAGTTCGGTGACGCTGGTGAGGTCCGACGGCGGAGCCGCCGCGCCTGCCGGCTGGTACAGCTCCAGTGCTGTGGGGTCGTCCTCCTGGCCTGTCGTGTCCCCGATCTTCGAGCACACGACGTAGACCTGCCGCCCGGCGTCGATCTCCTCGCGGGCGCGCGACCAGATCCGGTCGATCCACGCAGGATGTTCCGCCAGGCCCACCTCGTGGGTGGTGATGGGAGACCTGCCGGCGGGCAGTTCGGAGAGGGTGGACACCTCAAGGTCCCCAAAGACGGTCATGGCGACGGTGCGCGGAATCGGAGTGGCGGTCATGACGAGGACGTGGGGTGAGGCGGAGGCCTTGGAGCGCAGGGAATCGCGCTGCTCCACACCGAACCGGTGCTGCTCATCGACGACGATCAGGCCAAGGTCGAAGAACTGCACGTTTTCCGAAAGGAGCGCATGGGTCCCGATGACGATGCCCGCCTCCCCCGAGGCGGCCTCGAGCATCGCGCGACGCCGCTGTGCGGTGGGAAGGGACCCGGTCAAGAGCACCACGCGGGTGCCGTCCGAGGCGCCGCCGAGCATTCCGCCCTCGGCCAGGGGGCCAAGCGTCCGGGTGATTGACTGGTAGTGCTGCGCAGCGAGGACCTCGGTGGGCGCCAGCAGCGCAGCCTGGCCCCCGGCGTCGATGACCTGGAGCATGGCCCGCAGCGCCACGAGGGTCTTGCCGGACCCGACCTCGCCCTGGAGGAGCCGGTTCATCGGATGGTCCCGGGCCAGTTCCGCGGCGAGGGTGTCCCCCACCTCCTGCTGTCCCCTGGTGAGGGTGAACGGAAGCCGGGCATCGAACTGATCCAGCAGGCCGCCCGTCTGCGGCGGCCTGCTGGTCGCTTCCTCCCGGGCGGTGAGGGCCCGACGGCGCACCAGGGCCGACTGGAGCACGAACGCCTCCTGGTAGCGGAAGCGGTGCTGGGCGCGGTAGGCCTCCTCGATGACGGTTGGCCGGTGGATCAGCTCATACGCCTGGGGCAGGGTCATCAGCTTTTCCCTGCGGGCGACGGCCTCGGGTACCGGATCGTTGAGCTGTTCACTGTCGAAGGTGTCGAGGATCGTGCCCACCGCAAGCGCGATCCGTTCGCTGCCGACCTTTTCGGCGGCGGGATAGACCGGGATGGGCTTGTTGATGTAGTCCGGGTTGTCGTCGTCCTCGAGCAGCACGTACCGGGGATTGGTGAGGGAAAGCTTGCTGCGGTAGACCGTCACCTTGCCCGAGAACATGGCGCGGACGCCGGGCCGCAGGTCCTTCTCGGCCTTGTACCCGTTGAAGTAGGTGAGATTCATGCCGCCGAGGCTGCCGTCGGCGTCGTCCGTGATCACGACCTCGAGCAGCATCCCCTTGCGGGTGTGCATTCTCCGCGAGTTCGCCGACTGGACCCGCGCGATGAGGGTGACCTCCTCGTCGACGGGCACGTCGGCGATGGGGGTGAGTTCCCCGCGCTTCAGGTAGTTGCGCGGGAAGTGGTTGAGCAGCTGGCCTACGGTGAAGAGGTTGAGGTGTTTCGCAAGCAGCTTGGCCAGCGATCCAAGGCGACGATCCAGCGGAACATCGAATTCCGCCTGCAACCTACTGTCCATGGCCCTCAAGGACCGGCGCTCCGGCGGCGTCGTCATCCGATGAGGAAAGCTGGGTGAGCGAGATGTTGTCGGGGTTTCCGGCCTCGTGAATCAGTTTGAGGGCGGGCTCGGGATCGACGACATGCACGTGGACGCGCCACCGATAGCCCTCCTCGACCTCGGTGACGGCGCTCATGATGACTGAGTCGCCCAGTTCGTCAAGGTGCAGTCGAAGCGTGGCGGCGTCGAGCGGGCTGAGGTTCATGGTGAACATGATCTCCACCCCGTCGGTGTCGGCTCCGCGGTGGATGTGGGGTGCCTGAATGTTGTAGCCGTGGAGTCCGTCGAGCAGTTCGTCCTGCAGTTCCTCGCCCAGGGAGGCGGCGCGCAGGGCATCGAGGATGAGCAGGAAGCCCACGCCTCCGGCGTCGACAACGCGAGCCTCGGTGAGGGCGCCGAGCTGGCTTTCGGTATCGACCACGGCTGTCAGAGCGCATTCGACTGCGGCCTGCAGGGTCAGGGCGAGCGCATGGTTGCTGTCGTCGGACTCATGCTCACCCGCCGTCTTGGCCGCACCGTGGGCTGCGGCCTCAAGCACGGAGAGCATCGTGCCGGGCACGGGGTCGCTCAGGGCGGACCAGCTGCGGATCTGCGCCCTGTGCATTGCGGCGGCGAGGAGGCGGGAGGTGAGTCGGGTGGTTCCCTTCAGCGGCTCAGCGATGGCACTGAGGAAGACAGCGATGAGGGTGCCGGAGTTTCCGCGGGCGTCCTCCATGGCGGCCCGGCCCGCGATGGCCAGCAGCTCGCCGAGGTCGGTGGTTTCGGCGTCGTGCACCGCCCGGGCGGCAGCGCACACGGTGAGGTACAGGTTGGTGCCGGTGTCGCCGTCTGCGACGGGGAAGATGTTGATGGCGTTGAGGCGGTCGCTGTGATTGCCGAGGGACTCTTCGGCGTTGCTTAACCATCGCTTCATCGCTGTCGCGTTCGCGGTGATCTTAGTGTGCAAAGTGATCCCATCCGATCGAAGCCGGAGCCTGCGACCCAACCGTCACACGGGGCGTCCCTGCCGATATCGAGCCTACCGCAGTAAAACCGGAAGGAAGCGTAATTTCCGGGCCGAAGACCGCGAGCAAACCGTGATCCTCGCCTCCCCCGAGCACCCACCCTAGAGGATTTTTTCCGAGCAGGCGCCCCGCTGTTTGAAGGGGTTCGGCAAGCCCACGCAGCACCTCCGGAGCGAAGTCAATGGCGACCGAACTGGCCTTCGCGATCCGGCCGGCGTCGCGGATGAGGCCGTCGGAAATATCGAGCATGGCACGGGCACCGGCCCGCGCGGCCTCCGGCCCGGCTGCCAGGGGCGGCTCCGGGCGGCACTGCGTGGCGATGAGGCCGAGCTCCTCCTCGCCCAGGTCCTCAAGGGCGGTTCCGGATTCGAGCAGGGCGAGGCCGGCGGCGGCCCGGCCCGCGGTCCCCGCGAGCGCGACAACGTCACCGGGTTGGGCGCCCGAGCGCAGGACCGGGGCGCGGCCCTCAAGCGTGCCTGTCACCGCTGCCGTCACGACTATTTCGGTGCCGCCGCCAAGGTCGCCGCCGACCACCCCGCAGCCGGTGGCCCCCAGCTGCTCGATCGCGTCGGTCAGGCCGTCGGCGAGGGCCTCGACCCACTCCACTGCGATGTCGGCGGGCAGGGTGAGGCTGACCACCAGGGACGTGGCCCGGGCGCCCATGGCGTTGATGTCGCTGAGGTTCTGGGCGGCACACTTCCACCCGACGTCGTACCCGGTCGTCGCGAAGCCGTTTTCACGCAGCAGGCGGAAGTCCTTGTCCTGGACCAGGGTGTCGATGGAGATCACTGTGCGACCGTCCGGGGCGGCGAGGACAGCCGCGTCATCGCCGGGGCCCACCACTGTTGCTTCCGCCCGCGCGAGGCGCGGGAAGATGCGCTCAAGCAGCGCTGATTCGCTCAGGTCTCCGACTGTAAGTGGCACTGTTCCACCGTAAGGGGTGAGGGTGACGATTCCGTGAATGGGTACCAGATGGGAGGTGGGCCGAAGGAAGTTCTTGCGATTTGGGACTTCTGGATCGAGCCTCGCCGCATCCGTCGCCCGTAGTAACCGGGCTGACTCTCACCCAGCAGGTCATCCCTACTGCGGCGATTCGGAAAAGAGCGGGAGCGACCCCAGCGAGTCATTGCTGAGCGCTTCAGCCACCTCGGCGACGCCGGCTTCATCCTTAACGACGATCGACTGCCCGTCGGCCGAGGTCCCAGTGCCCAAGGTCGGCAGGGTCGAGAACTGCACGTCTCCTGAACGGACCTTGCGGAGTGACACGGCGAGGCGACCGATGGCCGCCGCATCGAGGTCTTCGTCAACGCTGACATAGGGAGAGATCCTGGATACGACGTCCGCGACTTTTCCGGGATCGGTCAACGTGTTGGCGCTGAGGACTTCACCGAGCACTGCCTTCACAAACACCTGCTGATTCCTGACGCGCTGGTAATCACCGTCGGAGAAGGCATACCGTTCGCGGACGAACTTCAGGGCAGACTCACCCCGGAGCGTGACCGGACCCTGTGCGAAGAACTCGCCGTCGGCACCGCTGGATTGGAAGGCTGCGGGGTTGTTGACCTCAACGCCGCCCAGCGCATCGGTCAAGCCCTTGAATCCCTCAAAATCGATGATTGCTACGTGGTCGATGGGAGCATCCAGAAGAGTCTCCACGGTCTCAACCACCAGGGGCATCCCCCCGAGTGCAATCGCCGAATTGATTTTGTTTTCGCCGTGCCCGGGAATCTCCGTCCAGGTATCGCGGAGGATCGACATGATGAAGATGTCATCCCGATCAGCGGGGATATGCATCAGCATCATCGTGTCGGAGCGGCCATCGGAGCCTGTCTGGTCCGGAGCCTCACCTTCGGCACGCGAATCGCTCCCCAGGAGCAGGATGTTGAGGGAGCCCTCCGCCCTTGGCTCAAGCGAGGGCCGCTCACCTGAGGGGAATGCAGAGTCAATGGTGTCGCTCTTCGAGTTGAAGGTGTTCGCGAGGTTGAAGAGGTACCCGCCGGCGACAACCGCAGCGACGACAACCAGCCCCACCAAAAGCAGGAGGGTGAGGCGGACCGGGTGCTTCCTCTTCGGACGCACACTCGATACGGCAGATTCGTGCTCGACATCGTACCCAGACACAGCACATCACCTCTTCCTCAAGGCCAGCCCTCATGCTACCGGCAGGGATGTGAACGGGGGACGTCAGGGGCGGCGTCGGGGCGTCACCCGCCCGAACTCCGACCTCAGGAGCCGGCCCGGCGCCGTCGCACTCCGATGACGATCGTCGCAATCGCCGCGAGCAGCACCGCCGCGCCAACCGCCCACACCAGGGGTGCGCGCGATGAGGCGAGCTCCGCCTCCACGGCTTCGGCTGATGCCGACGGGGTCGGCCTGCTCGTCGGTGTTTCCGTCGGTGTCGGGGAAGTCGACGGCGCAGGCGCCTCAACCGTCGGGGCGGGAGCGGAAGGCGTGGCCGGAACGGGTGTCTTGGACGGAGTCGGCGTCGGCGTTGCTGACGGTTTCGGCGTCGGCTTCGGCGTCGGTTCCGGCGAGGCAGGCGCTTCATGATCGACCTCGGTCACCTCGCCGGTGGCCTTGTCGTACAGCAGATTCGTGTAGATCAGTGATCCCGGAAGCAGCAGGTATCCGGTGGTCGGCTCGATCAGGTATCCGGTGGGCGGATGAATCAGGTAGCCCGTGTAGCTGTCGATGGCGAACCCGGTGGCCGGGTCGATTGCCGGCGATGGGTTCGGTGCGGGAACTGGTGGGGCAGGCTCATGAAACTGGCCGTCGGGCGGTGGCTGCTGCTGGGAGGTTGCCAGCACGGGGTTGACCCCCGCCGCTGCCAGCAGTCCGAGTGTGAGGGCTGCTGTCGCTGAACGACGCATAACTGATTGTGAGACCATCTGACTTCCCTGATCGCTTGGACGGGCCCGCCGTTGCCGTGCCGGAACCGGTGGCGCCGTCCGTCCCTGAACGAAGCCTACTGCCCGGCGGTCGCGGGCCGGGGGCGCCGTGCCGCGTGTCGGTGAAGGAGCTATTAGGGTTGAAGCATGCCTTCTCTCGCCCGGTTCCTTCGCAGTGCGGTGCCGCTTGCGGCCGTGCTCGTGGGAACGGCTGCCTGCGCCCCCGTTGTCGATGTCGATCCCGCCGCCGACGCCCAGAACCCTGCTTGTGCCGATGTGATGGTCGCCCTGCCCCCGGAGGTCGCCGAACACTCGCAGCGGGAAACCAACAGCCAGGCAACCTCCGCCTGGGGCGACCCATCAAAGGTGGTGCTCCGCTGCGGCGTCGAAGTTCCCGGGCCCACCACTGATGCCTGCGTCTCGGTCAACGACATCGACTGGGTGCTCAGCGAGGGCGAGACCGCGTGGACCGCCACCACCTACGGGCGCGAACCTGCCGTCGAGGTGCTTTTCGACCCCGAGGAGGTCGCTTCAAGCACGGTCCTGGTGCAACTCGGCGACCCCGTGTCCAAAATTGACCAGACGCGGAAGTGCATCAGTATTTCCGACCAACTCGACCTGCCGGCTGACGGCTGAGGATGACAGGTGGCGATGAAAGCCGAACAGCTCACTGACCCCTGCACGTACCACGGTGAGGGGGCCTATTGGGACGCCCGAAGCCGGTCGCTGTTGTTCGTCGACATGTTGGAAGGCGACGTTCTCGTACGGAGCGCCGACGGCTCCCTGGCACGCCACTCGGTCGACGCGAAGGTGGCGGCGGTAATCCGTGGACGCAGGTCCGGCGGATACGTCATCGGCGTGGAAAAGGGATTTGCCTTCGCTGATGCGGACTTCACCAAGGTCACCCCGGGCCCGGTCGCCTTCGATAACCCGGCAATCAGGATGAACGAAGGCGGCTGCGACCCCCACGGGCGCTTCCTCTGCGGCTCGATGGCGTGGGAGGGCGACTTCGGAGCCGGCACCCTGTTCAGTCTTGACGCGGACCACTCAATCTCGACGCTGCTGCCCGGGGTCACTACCTCAAATGGACTGCACTGGAATTCGGCTGGCGACGCCGCCTTCTATTCCGACACCCCGACACAGCGCATTGATGCTCTGGATTACGACCTTGATACTGGCCGGATCACCGGCCGGCACACCTTCGCCGAAGTTGACCCCGAGCTGGGCGCGCCCGATGGGATGGCCATCGACGAGGACGGCGGGCTGTGGGTTGCCCTCTACGGCGGCTCGGCCGTGGCGCATTACGGCTCCGACGGCGTACTTCGTGAGACAGTCGAGGTCGCCGCCTCCCAGGTGACGTCGTGTGCGTTCGGCGGGGACGACCTCGGCATCCTCTACATCACGACGTCGCGCCAGAACTTGGATCCTGGCGCGGAGCCGGCAGCGGGTGCTCTTTTTGCGGTGGAACCCGGCGTGAAGGGCGCACCGCTGCCTCTCTTCGCCGGCTAGTCGTCCGGCGGTTTCTCCTGCCTATTTCGTGCTGCTTTCCTGCTGGTTTTCCGGCCGAAGAATGTCGGTGGGAGATGACATTCTTGGGTTATGGACAGGGCAGGAACCCCGGATTTGGGGGTGGATCCCACGGCGCAGGAGCAGGACCCCGGGTGGCTTGAGGCCGCCGGGTGGCTTGAGGCTGCCGCGCAGGTCCTCGGCGCCGGGTTCCTGACCGGCGGGGCCGCGGAGACGGCCGACCTTGAGGAGGCCATCGGTGGGCTGGAGGCGCTGGCGCGGCTGAAGAGCTGGGCGGATGCCCAGAGCGCGAGGTTCACCGAGCGGGTCCGGGTCCTCACGGAGGAACACCTCGAGCAGCGCGGGATGCGCCCCGGGTCCCTGGCGGACACCTTGGCCGCCTCGGAGGTCGCCTGCGCCCTGCGGATCCCCGAGCGCACCGCCGGGTCTCTGATCCAGCACGCCTTCGTGCTCACCGGGCATCTGCCGGGAACCCTGGACGCCCTGGAGGCCGGGGCCATCTCCTGGCGGCACGCGGTGACCCTCATCGAGGAGTCCGCCGGCCTGCCCGGCTTCGCCCTGCCCTACTTCGAGGAGAAACTCCTGCCGGTCGCCCGGGAGACCACCGCGGCGTAGCTGGCCTACCGGGCCCGCCGGCTGCGCGCGGAACTGCATCCGGAAAGTCTCACCGACCGGACCCGGTCAGCCCGGAAGAACCGCCGGGTGGATTTCCACCCCGACGACGACGGCATGGCCTGGCTGAACGTGTACCTGCCGGCCGAGAAGGCCGTGGCCATCGACGGGCGCCTGACCCGGCTCTCCCGGGCCCTGCAGTGCCCCGAGGAGACCCGCACCCTGGCCCAGCTGCGCACCGATGTCCTCACCGACCTGCTCACCCACACCTGCCCCGACCCCACCATCACCGGCACCGGCACCGCCCCCGCCGGCGCGGGTGCCGCCCCCGGCGGTGCGGGCGGCGCGGGCTGGAACGGGATCCAGGCTCAGGTGCACGTCACCGTGCCGGTGCTGACCCTCCTCGATGTCGATGACGCCCCCGGCGAACTCGAAGGCTACGGGCCCATCGACCCCGACCTGGCCCGCCGGCTGGCCGCCCACGCCCCCTCCTTCACCCGGCTGCTCACCCACCCCGAAACCGGGGCCGTGCTCAGCGTCGGCCGGGACACCTACACGGTGCCGGCGGACCTGAAAAAGTGGCTGCGCGTCCGGGACCGCACCTGCCGCCACCCCGGCTGCAACCGCTCCGCCGCCGCCGCCGAACTGGACCACACCATCCCCTGGTCCCGGGCCGGAACCACCGCCCACAACAACCTCGCCCACCTGTGCCGAAGACACCACATGCTCAAAAGCCAGGGCCTCTGGCACTACAACCAACCCTCACCCGGAATCATCACCGCCACCTCCCCGGCCGGACGCACCTACCAGACCCAACCCGAACCCGTCCCCGGCTAGCGAGGACCAGCTCGACAGGGGCGGCCAGATCGCGCCCGGCGGGTGAGGTCGACTAGGTCGGACGCAGCGGTTGAAGTTGGCTAGGTCGACCCCGTCGATTTTGGGCGGCTAAGTCGAACTCACGCGCTTGAGGGTGTCCAGGGGGGGCTCACTTGACTCCCCCTTGCAGGCGGAACCCGGTGCTCCTAACGATCCAGCGGTGTCGTACAGCCGATGCCCGAGGGGTTCTCGAGGCAGTCGTCCGCCACTGAATGGGCTTCGGTGCGCCAGATGCTCATGAGATGCGGAGCCGATGGGACTTCCGCCTGGCCCGCTATGGGTTGGAACGGACCACCATCGACCGAATAGTCACCAGCGAAGAACGTGGTCAATGTGACGTTGTAATCGCCAGTTTCGAAGTATTGATGGCTTGTGGGAGTCTCCGTGTTGAAGGCGTCGCCTTCGGCTGGGCCGCCGGGAACGGTCGTGGTGGTGCTGGTTCCATCGCCGTAATCCCAACGGTACGAGACCGGCCATGCGCGCAAGCTGATCTGCGCGTTGCGGAAGTCGAATGTGAATTCCTGTTCCTGGGCCTCGGCATACACATTCGAGTGTGCGTTCTTTAGCCCGAAGTTACGCGGCTGGGACAACACGACGGATGGGGCGATCGGCTGACTCTGGAACTCAGCAATCGTGATGACGATAGGTTCAGCAGCGGGTTCGCCGGCCGTCGGTGGTTCGGGTGCTTCGCCGGGATAGATGCACGCGTTTCGGCCAGTCCTTGTCTCACGCGGTGGATCGGTACGGCGATCAACTTGAATCCATTCGACGAAGACCCCATCGGGTTTAGCATCACATTGATCGTTCAGCAGGACGCATCGGGCAGGATCGAGAGCTTCACCCGTTCGACTGGTGCAGACGCGCTCGTAGTAGTAATCGATGCCATCGTCGGCAGGCAGTGCGGCGGCTGGTTCTGAGGGGTTTTCCAGTGATGCCTCACGTGGCATAACCCCGCCGGCTTCGCTCCGGATGATGTTCCTCGCCCAAACTTCATTTTCATCGAAAGTTACTCCAGACCCCTCTGCAGAAGCACTTGTGGGATGGGCGAGTAAGAGTGCGAGTGCGGAGACCCCCACCCCAAACAGCATTCTGAAGTCCGTCATGTTCCCTCCGGAGGACCGAAATCGAGCATCACCCACCGGTTTTCTTCCCAAAGAGCGATAACAACGTCTATCGATTCTTGGCGGGCCTCAGACGTACCTTCCACTGAGCCGTCCTCAGAGATGGTGGTAGCAGCGGTCTGGTTCACCTCGACAAAAGAGCTAATGGATCCCTCTATGTTCGGAATGAAGTCACTAGTGAAGCTGCGCATCTCAGCTTCGCCTCCAACAATCCATCCACCAGACTCGTAGTGTTCATTCACGGCGGTGAGGACATTCCGGCACGTCCCGCACCCAGGATCAGTGACCTCGGAGAAGGCCTTCCAATCGTTGGTGGCGTATCCGTAGTTAAACAGCTCGAACCAGTACCTCGTGAAGGCCTCGAGTCCCTCCTTGCTGTTCTCGTCCGCGAGCGCCGGCTTCGTTGGCACAGGGATATTGACCGCCGGACCAATAGACGATGCAGGGCTAGGCTCCGGCGCGGCAGTGGATGCACCACCTGACGGATCAGCCGACGCTGTTGGAGGCGCCGAACCAGCACTCGAGGTTGGAGGAGAAGAGGATGGAGAAGCTGTCTGCGCCTCGTCTGGGTCGCCCTGACATCCACTCAGCATCAGGGCTCCGGCGATAAGCACCACGAACATGCGGAACCGGAAGCGGTAGGCGGTTGAAGTCCGGTTCATGTGAGCCCCCAAGGTGGTGCGGGCAATGGCGGATGACGCATGATCAGCTTAATCCGTGGATGGCAGGGCGGTCCCGATATCCACAGATCATTCGACTAACTGGCACTGGGAGAGCCAAAGTCGAGCATCACCCAACGGTTGTTCTTGTGCACCGCAATGGTGATGCTGCGCGTCGGCGGGAGCGCATCCGAAACAGCCGCCTCCCGACCGGACTTATCCAGGTACTTCAGTTCGGTTTGTTCGAGTTCAACGTATGACGAAATGGGCCCCTGAGCACCAGGCTCACCCGTCGTGGAGATCGAATTGACAGTGACCCTGCCACCCCTGATCCACCCACCACTTTCGTAATGCTTTCGCACCTCACCGATCACGTTGGTGCAGGTATCGCACCCCCTGTCGGTAACCGTCTGCAGGGGCGCCCAGTCGTTTGATTCGTATCCATAGCTCAACAGCCCGAACCAGTACCGGGTGAAGACTTCCAACCCCTCCTGCGACTCGGCGTCGACCCCCGGCGGCTTCTCAGGCGGCTTGAGGTCCGCAGCAGGACCTGCAGTCCCGGCTGTCGAGGACGCCGACGGGCCAGCCGCACCGCCACTGGCAGGAGGCGAATTGCCGGCTTCCGAGCCCTGACAACCTGCCAGGAACAAGGAGCCAACGACGACGACGCCCACACGCTGGATCCGCCTGCCCCGCACTGACCGCAGTGGGCGCACCACAACCTCCAGCCCTGACTCGGATGTACCTTTGGCGGCCGCGATCCGGCCGCACCAGGTAAGCACTTTCAGAGTAGTGGGCGCTGCGCCACCGAGGCAGTGCGAACAACGGTCTGCAAAGAGATTAGGTAGCCCAATTAGGGGTTTCCGGAAATACGCCGATCACCGGAGGCGGACCGCCGGCCCGCCTCCGCTAACACAAGCCACTTACAGGATCGGCTGACCACCGGTTACCGCGACACGTGCTCCGGAGACGTAGGACGCCTCATCGGAAGCCAGCATCACGTAGACCGGAGCCAGCTCCACCGGCTGCCCGGGCCGCTGCATTGGCACCTGCTGGCCGAAACTTTCCACCTCTTCCTCCGGCATGGTGGCGGGGATCAACGGCGTCCAGATGGGACCGGGCGCAACGCTGTTCGCCCGGATGCCACGCTCGGCCAGCAACTGCGCCAGCGAGGCCGTCATATTGGCGATCCCTGCCTTGGTCACGGAATAGGGAACAAGGGTCGGCACCGGGTTGTCGGAGTTCACGGAGCTCGATCCGATGATGGATGCTCCAGGTTTCATGTGAGGCAGCGCCGCCTTCGTCAGGTGGAAAAAGGCGCTGAGGTTGATGGCGATGGTCCGGTCCCACTCCTCGTCCGGAATTTCCTCGAGGGTCTCGTGGCTCATCTGGAAAGCCGCGTTGTTGACCAGGACGTCGACCCGGCCGAACTCCTTCACCGCCCGGTCGATGATGGCCCTGCAGTAGGCGGGGTCCGCCAGGTCGCCTGGGAACAACACTGCTTTCCGGCCTGCCTGCTCCACCCAGCGGGCGGTATCCCTTGCATCTTCCTCCTCCTCTTCGAGGTAGCTGATGAGCACGTCCGCACCCTCGCGGGCATAGGCGATGGCGACGGCCTTACCAATGCCGCTGTCCCCACCGGTAATGACGGCAGCCTTCCCTTCAAGCCTGCCCGACCCCCGGTAGCTCTCCTCGCCATGATCGGGCTTGGGATCCATCGCGGCGGTGGTGCCGGGAGGCGTCTGCTGCTGGGCTGGCTGGCTCATTGGTGCTCCTCGCTGATCGGTGGCGTTCCTAAAATCGGTCGCAGAACAACCCTAGGCATCACCACCGGAAATTGGAAAGCACACTTAGTATTTACGCATGACCTAATTGACAGGAGGCGGCCGACCCCATGAAGTCAACGGCGGAGTACATCCTTCCCCTGAAGTGGACCGGAGAGGGGCCGATCGCTGAATTGGCCAACTACCTGGCCACGCTTCCGGAATGGGTCGAGGTCACGGTGGTTGACGGGTCCCCGGAGAACTCGTTCGAGCGACATGCGCAGGCCCTCCCGCCACGGGTCCGGGTCCTCCGCCCCGACGCCTCCGGTACCGGCAACGGCAAGGTGATTGGCGTGCTCACCGGCGTGAGGGCGGCCCGCCATGAGCGGCTGGTACTGGCCGACGACGACGTCCGCTACAGCGCCGAGCAGCTTCGCGAGGTGGTGAACCGGCTCGACGACGCCGACCTCGTGCGTCCGCAAAACTACTTCCGTGAACTGCCATGGCATGCCCGCTGGGATACGGCGCGCTCCCTCATCAACCGGGCCATCGGCTCGGATTACCCCGGAACGCTTGCGGTCCGCCGGAGCATCCTTGAGGCGACCGATGGGTACAGCAGCGAAGCACTGTTCGAAAACCTCGAACTGATCCGCACCGTCCACGCCGCAGGCGGCCGGGAGGCAAGGGCCGACGACGTGTTCGTGGCTCGGATCCCGCCAACGGCAGGCCACTTCCTAGGCCAGCGGATCCGCCAGGCATACGACAGCTTCGCCCAACCCGGCCGCCTCGCAGCCGAACTGCTCATCCTGCCGCTGGCCGCCTACGCCGCGGAACGCCCGCACCGCCTTCTGGCAGGCATCGGCTCCCTGATAGCACTGGCGGAGGTGGGACGCCGACGGCAGGGCGGACGGCCGGTCTTTCCTCCGACCTCCGCCTTCTGGGCTCCGGTGTGGGCGCTCGAGCGGGGAATCTGCATCTGGCTGGCCGTCCTGAGCAGGCTGAGGGGCGGCGCACCCTACGCCGGAGGACGCATGAAGCTCGCCGCACACTCCGAGTCGTGGCTGCGCCGCCGTCATGCACAAGCACACACCCGACCGCGACAATGAGCAGAAGCTCAGTAGACTGAGTACCAACCGAGCAGCCACGACGCAGGACCACCACGGAAGGAACTGACATGTCAGACACCTTGGGAAGCTCGACCCCTGAGCCGGCCGGCAATTTCGAGCGCGACCCCTCCGACTGGGTCACCGGCGACGAACCGATGACCGATGCGCAGCGAAGCTACCTCGATACCCTCGCCCGGGAGGCCGGCGAAGAGATTCCGGCCGACATCACCAAGGCGGAGGCGTCCGAGCATATCGACCGCCTGCAGCAGAAGAGCAAGCGTCTCTCCGACTCGTAGCTCAACGGCTGACAGCTTTCCGGCTCACAGAAAGCCGGGCAACCAGCAGCGCCAGGAGGTCGCCTAAGAGCGGACCGCAGCTCCGGCCTGATCCCGTGCTGCGGCGAAGTTGAACTCCGTGCAGATGTCCTGACCGAAGACGAACCTCCGCACCGGTGCGGTGCGTGCCTCGGCGAGCGCATCCGACCCCTCGAACCGCACACCGGGCACGCCGTCACCGACAAGCAGGGGCGCCGTCGTCAGGTAGAGACGGTCCAACGTGCCCGCCGCAAGGAAGGCGGACACGGTACGGCCTCCGCCTTCGACGAGCACCCTGTCCAGCCCCTGTCCGCGCAGCACCTTCAGGAGTTCAACCGGCTCAAACTGTCCGGGCTGCAGCCGAAGGATCCGGACGTGGGCGGCCACTTCGTCCGGCACCTGGGCATCGGGTCCAACGAGCCACAGGGTGGGAGCGGCGCCGTCGGTCAGGATTCGGGATCCGGCCCCGACGCGCGCAGTAGGGTCGAGGACCACCCGGGTCGGGTTTGTTCCCGGAACGTCCCTTACGGTCAGTTGGGAGTCATCGGCGGCCACGGCGCCGGCACCGATGACGACGGCGTCGACCAGGGCCCGGAGACGGTGAAGGTGGGTGCGGTCCTCGCGGGCATCGGCGACAGTGCCGTCACCGCTGCGCGAGGCAATGAAGCCGTCAAGGCTCTGCCTGAGCTGGGCGAGGACGACCGGACCCTCAGCTGCCGCGAGGTACCCGTAGCGGTGGACCAGGTCCTCGGGCTCACCGGCGAGCGGGGCAGCCGGCACCCTGCCGGCAGTGAGTTCGCCCCACGTGTCGCTGGCCGGAGCGGGATCGTGGCGCATCCGCATCCGCTTGGTGGCGAGATAGGCCGCGTTCTCGGCACGGTCGGGCACCGCGAGGTTCAGCCGCTCGGCGACAGAGATCCCAAGGTCCTCCAGCGCCTCCTGCTTCGCGGGGTTCCCGGAGAGCAACCGGATCCGGTCCACGCCGAGGTCCTGGAGAATTTCGGCCGCCTGGTGGTAGCTGCGCGAGTCGACCGGCAGGCCGAGCGATGTATTGGCGTCAACGGTGTCGACGCCCTGGTCCTGCAGGGCGTAGGCCTTGAGCTTCGCGAGCAGCCCGATCCCCCGGCCTTCGTGGCCGCGGACGTAGACGACCACTCCCCTGCCTTCGTCGCTGATCGCAGCGAGTGCCGCATCAAGCTGCTCACCGCAGTCGCAGCGGAATGAACCAAACGCGTCCCCGGTCAGGCATTCGGAGTGGACCCGGACCAGAGGCGCTGCACCGGCAGGCAACGGCTCCCCGGTCGCCGTCGTCACATCGTCAATTCCCCGCACCAGCGCGACGTGCTCGGTGTTTTCGGCGTCCCGGTATCCGACCATACGAAAAAGACCGTGCCGTGTGGGTAGCACTGTCTCGGTGACCCGCTCAACCGTTGAGGGAATCAGAAGCGGATCGAACGAAAAAGCCATGAATCAACCTTAGTCGGGGGCAGGGGGCGCACTAAACGGGGCCGGCGGGATATTCCGCCAGCTCCTCGTAGGAAGAACGTCCACAGGGTGCGCTTTATTGCCTGCCGGCAGGATCGCCCGCTGCTGTCCCCGTTCCCGGCCCGGCGCGGTGCTCGTCCCCGGCTGCAACCATTGCGGCCGAACGCGCCAGGACCTCCCTGCAGGCCAGCAGCGCCGGACGGTTGGTGCTGGCCCGACGTGCCGAGGTGAAGACCGACCTCCGCGGATTGTCGGGAAGGTCATAGAGCTTCACCGTGGTCTGCCTCCCGGTCCAGACGAGGTCCGGCATCAGCGCCACCGCGTTGCCGGACTCGATGAGGCGGATCTGCGCCTGTAGGTCCGCCGTCTCGTACCGGACGTCGGGCTCGAAACCCGCGCGGCGGCACGCCTGCTCGGCCCAATGGCGGGAAGCCGCACCCCGGGGCTCCATCACCCAGGCCGCATCGGCGGCATCGGCTACGGTACTGATCCCCAGGTGGTTGAGCGGATCGGGCGGCACCGCGAGCCGGATGGCGTCGGTCGTGAGGGCGACCTGGTCGAGCTCCGGATGCCGTGGCGCGGCGTGGCCCGGGTACTGCTCGGCAATCACGAGATCGAAGTCACGGGCAAAGGTTTCATAGAGCGCCGTCTCCGGTTCGCGCTGCACCATCTCAATCCGGACCTCCGGATACTCCGTCGTCATGATGGTCAGCGCATCGGGCATCAACGCCAGCGCGGCGGACTGGAACACGGCAACGCGCACCGTGCCGGTGACCGTGGTGAGCGATGCCGCGAGGTCGGCCTCGGCGCGCTCGAGGATCTCGAGCAGCTCGGCAGTATGGGCCACGAGGACCTCCGCCTGGGGTGTCAGCGTTACGCCGCGCCCGGACTTCCGGAGCAGTTCGACGCCGACCTCCTTCTCAAGGAGGGCCAACTGCTGGGAGACGGAGGACGGACTGTAGCGAAGAGCCGAGGCCACCTCGCTCAGTGTCCCGCGGATCTTCAACTCGCGGAGCAGGCGCAGCCGTCGAACGTCGAGCATTGTGCCACCAATACTTTAGGGAATCTGAACAATATCATTCGCAAAACCTAGCTTTTGCTAAATGAAAATCGGCACCATAATGGATCAGTTCCCAAAGTGGCGGACACCATTGTGTTTTTCGTGCGACACCAGCGTGGCCGACCCTCCCCTCTCTCCAGGATGGACCGTTATGACAAACGCATCGGATCGAAGCCTGCCTCCAACGGGCGGCTCTTCAACTTCCATCCTTCGGCGGAAGCCGATCGACGAGGTCGAGGATGAGAAGGGCGGAACCAAGCTCTTCAAGAGCCTGGGACTGTGGCAGCTGACGGCCATCGGCGTCGGCGGAATTATCGGCGTCGGCATCTTCACCCTGGCCGGTCTCGTGGCGAACGGCGGTGAGGACGGCCAGCCCGTGGGGCCCGCCGTCCTGATCTCCTTCCTCGTCGCAGGGCTCGCCAGCGCGGCGGCCGCACTCTCCTACGCGGAGTTCGCCGGGATGATTCCCCGTGCCGGGTCCGCCTACACCTACGGCTATGTCGCCCTGGGCGAGATAATCGGCTGGTTCATCGGCTGGGACCTGCTCCTTGAGTACATCGCGATCGTCGCCGTCGTGGCCATCGGCATCTCCGGCTACTTCACCGAGTTCATGTCCGGCATCGGCATCCAGGTTCCGGTCTGGATGCAGGGAACACCGGACACCATAGAGGGCGGGCTCATCAACGTGCCCGCCATCGTCGTGTGCCTGCTCATCACCTTCATCCTCAGCCGTGGCACGAAGACCTTCGGCCGCTTCGAACTGATCGCCGTAGGACTGAAGATCCTGCTGATCCTTGGCATCGTGGGCCTTGGCTTCTTCTACGTCAATGTCGACAACTACTCGCCCTTCCTGCCCTCAGGCTTCGGGGCAGTCTTCGCCGGCGCCGCAACCGTGTTCTTCGCGGTCTTCGGCTATGACGCCATGAGCACCGCGGCCGAGGAGGCAACCGACGGCAAGAAGCACATGCCCAAGGCCATCCTGCTCTCCCTGGCCATCGCCATGACCCTCTACGTCCTCGCCACCCTCGTACTGACCGGGATGCAGAACTACACCGAGATCAGCCCGACAGCCGGCTTCGCCTCGGCCTTCCAGTCCGTCGGCCTGCCGGTCATCGCGACCATCATCTCGGCATTCGCGGTCATCTCGATCCTGACGGTGATGCTGACCTTCCTCCTCGGCGTCACCCGGGTCTGGTTCTCCATGAGCCGTGACGGCCTGCTCCCCGCCTGGTTCTCCGGCACCGACCGCCACGGCACCCCTCAGCGGGTCACCTGGATCGCGGGCATCGCCGCGGCCCTGCTCGCAGGAGTCTTCCCCATTCGCGCGGTCGCTGACCTCACGAACATCGGCATCCTCGCGGCGTTCGTCGTCGTCTGCATCGCCGTCATCGTCCTGCGCCGTTCGGCACCTGACGCCCCCCGTACCTTCCGCCTCCCTTGGATGCCGGTTGTTCCGGCCTTCGGCGTGCTGGCCTCCGGCTTCCTGATGCTCCAGCTCGAATTCGAAACCTGGATGCGGTTCGGTGTCTGGCTGATCATCGGCCTGATCATCTACTGGTTCTACGGCCGCAAGCACTCCCTGATGAACCCGGACAGCCCTCGCCACACCACGATTGTCCGCGACGCCTAATCCGGCGTTCCGGCTCCCGCTCCGCCCACCAGGGCGGCGCCAGTAACAGTTGAATGGATACAGAAATCATGACTAGCTCACTGTCCGACCGCGGAGACATCATCTCCGACGGCGGAACGGGCGCCGCCGGCGCCACCGGTCCGGACGCCGCAGGCTCCGGTCCAATTCCTGAGCACCTCGCGGCCGAGGCTACGGCGCTGGTGCGCCGCTGGCTCACCGAAGCGGCCAAGGTACCGGTCGACGCCTCCGCCGAGCAGTTGGCCGGCGTCCTCAAGGACCCGCACGGCCTCGAGTTCACCGTGGGATTCGTCGACGGCGTGATCCGCCCCGAGGATCTGTCGGTCGCCGCGCGCAACCTCGCGGCGATCGCCCCCAAGGTGCCCGCCTTCCTCCCCTGGTACATGCGCTCCGCCGTTCGCCTGGGCGCCACCGTGGCCCCGGTCCTGCCGCAGGTCGTCATCCCGGTGGCGCGGCGGGTGCTGCGAGAGATGGTCGGCCACCTGATCATCGACGCCTCCGACCAGAAGCTGGGCAAGTCGATCAGCAAGATCCGCAAGGACGACACCCGGCTGAACGTCAACCTCCTGGGTGAGGCCGTCCTCGGCGAGCACGAAGCCGAGCGCCGCCTCGAGGGGACCATGAAGCTCCTCGCCCGCCCGGATGTCGACTACGTGTCCATCAAGGTCTCCTCGACCGTCTCCCCCCACTCCCCCTGGGCGTTCGAGGAAGCCGTGCAGCACGTCACCGAGAAGCTGACGCCGCTGTACACGCTGGCCGCGTCCACCACCCCGGCCAAGTTCATCAACCTGGACATGGAGGAGTACAAGGACCTGGACCTGACGATCGCGGTCTTCACCGCGATCCTTGACCGCCCCGAGTTCAAGAACCTCGAGGCCGGCATCGTGCTCCAGGCCTACCTGCCGGACTCCCTCGCAGCGATGATCCGCCTGCAGGAATGGGCAGCCAAGCGCCGCGCCGAAGGCGGTGCCGCGATCAAGGTCCGCGTCGTTAAGGGCGCCAACCTGCCCATGGAACAGGTCGAGGCATCCCTTCACGACTGGCCGCTGGCCACCTGGGGCTCCAAGCAGGAATCCGACACCCACTACAAGCGGGTGCTCAACTACGCCCTTCATCCCGACCGCATCGGCAACGTGCGCATCGGCGTCGCCGGCCACAACCTGTTTGACCTCGCCTTCGCCTGGCTCCTCGCCGGTGAGCGCGGCGTCCGCGACGGCATCGAGTTCGAGATGCTCCTCGGCATGGCCCAGGGCCAGGCGGAGGCCGTCAAGAAGGACGTGGGCTCCCTGCTGCTCTACACCCCGGTGGTGCACCCCCGGGAGTTCGACGTCGCCATCGCCTACCTGATCCGCCGCCTCGAAGAGGGCGCCAGCCAGGAAAACTTCATGTCGGCGGTCTTCGAGCTCTCATCGAACGAGGCCCTGTTCGCCCGGGAGGAGGAGCGGTTCCTCCGCTCACTCGAGACTCTCGACGACACGGTGCCCGGCCCGAACCGCACCCAGGACCGCAACCATCCCGAGCCTCCCGCGCCGACGACCGGCTTCATCAACACCCCCGACACCGATCCGTCACTGCCGGCCAACCGCCGCTGGGGCCGCGCGGTGCTGAAGCGGGTCGAGACTTCCGGCCTGGGCGAAGCGACGGTCGCCGCGACCACCCTGCGGGACCCCGAGGCCCTCGAGCGCGTCATCTCCGAGGCTCTGGCCGAGGCCGACGCCTGGGGGGCCCTGAGCGGCGCCGAGCGTGCGGAGATCCTGCACCGCGCCGGCGACGCACTGGCGGCCCGCCGGGCCGACCTGATGGAGGTGATGGCGGCCGAGACCGGCAAGACCCTCGACCAGTCCGACCCCGAGATCTCCGAGGCGATCGACTTCGCGCACTACTACGCCGAGCTCGCCCGCGGGCTCGACGACGTCGACGGCGCCGTCTACACTCCGGCGAAGCTCACCGTCGTCACTCCCCCGTGGAACTTCCCGGTGGCCATCCCCGCAGGGTCGACCCTGGCGGCCCTCGCGGCCGGTTCCTCGGTGATCATCAAGCCCGCAGGGCAGGCGCCGCGCAGCGGTTCGGTGATGGTGGAGGCACTGTGGGAGGCCGGCGTTCCCCGCGGCGTCCTGCAGCTCGTCCACCTCGATGAGCGGTCCTTGGGCACCAAGCTCATCTCCGACGCGCGCGTCGACCGGGTCATCCTGACCGGCGGGTACGAGACGGCCCAGCTGTTCCGTTCCTTCCGCCAAAACCTGCCCCTGCTGGCGGAGACCTCCGGCAAGAACTCGATCATCGTCACCCCGAGCGCGGACTTCGACCTCGCGGCTAAGGACGTGGCGTACTCGGCCTTCGGCCACGCGGGCCAAAAGTGCTCGGCGGCGTCCCTGGTCATCCTTGTGGGCAGCGTGCGGCACTCCCAGCGCTTCCGCAACCAGCTCGTCGATGCGGTCACCTCCCTGAAGGTCGGCTACCCCTCGGATCCGGCCACGCAGATGGGTCCGGTCATCGAGCCCGCCTCCGGCAAGCTGCTCGACGGCCTGACCAAGCTCGGTGAGGACGAGAACTGGCTGATCGAGCCCCGCAAGCTCGACGACACGGGCCGGCTGTGGAGCCCCGGCGTCCGCGCCGGCGTCAAGCGCGGTTCCGAGTACCACCTCACCGAGTACTTCGGTCCGATCCTCGGCGTCATGACTGCAGAGACGATCGAAGAGGCAATCGAGATCGCCAATCAGGTCGACTACGGTCTGACCGCCGGGCTGCACTCGCTCAACCCGGGAGAGATCGGCACCTGGATCGACTCGATCCAGGCCGGCAACCTGTACGTGAACCGCAGCACCACCGGAGCGATCGTCCAGCGTCAGCCGTTCGGCGGGTGGAAGAAGTCCGCCGTCGGTGCGGGCACCAAGGCCGGCGGACCGAACTACCTCGTCGGGCTGGGCAACTGGAGCACGCGGAAGTCAACGGCGTCCGCCGAGCCGGTTCCGGCTGCGCAGCCGCTGCTGGCCGCCGTGGCACCCGATGCCGGCTCCGAGCTGCACGAGGGCGACTTCGCGATGCTCCAGCGCGCGGCGGCCTCCGACGCAGCAGCCTGGGCGGACGAGTTCGGCGCGGCCAAGGACGTGTCGGCGCTCACGGCGGAGCGGAACGTGTTCCGCTACCTCCCGGTCCCCGTGACCGTCCGCCTCGCCGAAGGTGAGCCGGTCGTCAAGCTGATCCGCGTCCTCGCTGCCGCAGCCGCTGCCGGCTCAACCGTGCGCGTATCCTCGGCCGTGGAGCTGACCAGCGCGCTCTCGACCGCGGTCCGTACCTTCGCGGCTTCGGTCACGATCGAAACCGACGAGGAGTGGCTGGTGTCCGTTGCCCGCCACGAAGCCGGGCGCATCCGCCTCATCGGCGGCGACCCCGCGGCCCTTGCCAAGGCAACCGGCGGACGCCCCGACCTGGCCGTCTACTACCAGCCCGTCACCGAGGCCGGCCGGGTCGAAATGCTGCCCTTCCTGCACGAGCAGGCAGTGAGCATCACCGCCCACCGGTTCGGCACCAAGAATGAGCTCTCGGTGGGCCTGATCTAGCCGAGACACGCACAACCAGAAGCGCCCCTCCCCGATTCGGGAAGGGGCGCTTCTGTGTTCAGGGCCAACTGTGGACGCGCCGCAGGGGGCCGCACTAGGGCGAAGGTGACCGCCGAGGGGCCGGTCAGCGCAGGCCGGTCCTGCGCTCGAGTGCCAGTTCGATCAGCTCATCGATGAGGTCGGTGTAGGTGAGACCCGACTTGGCCCACATCTGCGGGTACATGCTGATCGGGGTGAATCCGGGCATGGTGTTGATCTCATTGATGATCAGCTCGCCCGCCGGGGTGTAGAAGAAGTCGACCCGGGACAGCCCTTCGGCGCCCACGGCGTCGAAGGCCTGCGCTGCCAGGTCGCGGACCGAGTCGGTGACGTGCGGCGGAAGGTCCGCGGGGCAGCTCAGCTGCGCGGCGCTCCCGTCGACGTACTTGGCTTCGAAGTCGTACCAGTCGTGGCCGCCCGGCTGCACCGCGATCTCTCCGGGCAGCGAGGTCCGCGGGTCCTGGGTGCCCCGGCCCTGCAGGACGGCGACCTCGATCTCGCGTCCGTCGATGCCCGCCTCGACGATGACCTTGGGATCGAAGACCCGCGCGGCCTCGATCGCCTGCCGCAGGCCCGCCGGAGAGTCGACCCGGCTGATCCCCATCGACGATCCCGCGCGCGCCGGCTTCACGAACACCGGGAAGTCGAGGTCCGCGGCGCGCCGCAGGCACTCCTCGCTGTCCTTCTCCCACTGCCGGTTGGTGACCACCGCGTAGGGGCCCACCTTCAGCCCGGCCGACGCGAACACGACCTTCATATAGTGCTTGTCCATGCCGACGGCGGAGGCCAAAACACCGGCGCCGACGTAGCGGATGTCCGCCATCTCAAGCATGCCCTGCAGCGTTCCGTCTTCACCGAACGGCCCGTGCAGCAGAGGCATAACGACGTCGACGCCGCCGAGGCTGCGTGGCATCGAGTCCGGCGCCGTCACCATCAGTTCCTGGCCCCGCGCAGCGTCGGGGAGGGCCGCGGAGGAGATGACGACGGACTCGGAGGAGGCCGTCACCTCGGGGAGGGTGCCGGAACTCAGCGACCACTGGGAGGGATCCTCGGACACCAGCGCCCACTGCCCGTTCTTGGCGATGCCCACGGGAACGACGTCGTACTTCGACCGGTCGATCGCATTGAGGACGCCGGCGGCGGTGACGCAGCTGACCGAGTGCTCGCTGGAGCGCCCCCCGAACAGGACAAGGACGCGGGGCCTGCGCCCCGGAGTGGATTCGCTTGTCACGGAGTATGTTCGCCTTCCGGTTTGAGGTCGCGGGCCAGCAGGCGCGGTCCCAGATCGTTAACTGAAATACTCCCCTGGAGCACTGCCACAACATTATCGGTGATCGGCATGTCGACGCCGAGCTGGGTGGCGAGGTCGAGCACGGCCTGGGCCGACTTGATGCCCTCGGCGGTCTGGTTCATGCGCACCGTGACCTGCTCAAGGGTGAGGCCCTGGCCAAGCAGGTGCCCGGCGGTGTGGTTGCGGGACAGCGCGGAGGAGCAGGTGGCGATGAGGTCACCCATTCCGGCGAGCCCGGCGAGGGTCTCCGCCCGCGCGCCCAGCGCCACCGCCAGCCGGGTCGTTTCGGCAAGGCCGCGGGTGATGACCGAGGCCTTGGTGTTGTCCCCCATCCTCCGCCCCTCGCAGATGCCGACGGCCAGGGCGATGACGTTCTTGACGATGCCACCGATCTCCACTCCGACGACGTCCGTCGTGGTGTAGGGCCGGAAGTAGGAGGCGGTGCAGGCTGCGGCGATCCAGGCGGCGACGTCGTGGTCCGAGCAGGCGACGACCGAGGCGGTGGGCTCCTGGCGGGCGATTTCCATCGCCAGGTTTGGCCCCGACACCACGGCGACGCGGTCGGCGGGGAGGCTGAGCTCGGCGGCGATGACTTCGCTCATGCGCGCGTCGGTGCCGACCTCAAGGCCCTTCATGAGCGAGACGACGACAGCGCCGTCGGGAATCAGCGCTTTCCAGCCGGCCAGCTGGGGGCGCAGGGTCTGCGCCGGGACAGCCAGAACGACGAGCTGGGCGTCCGCGAGGACGGCGCCGACATCGCTCGAAGCGGTGATGTTGCCGGGCAGGACGACGTCACCGAGGTACCTGCTGTTGCGGTGGGAGCCGTTGATCTCGAGGGTGACCTCCTCACGGCGGGCCCAGAGCCGGACCACCGCATCCTCGGAGGAGTCGGCGAGAACCTTCGCGAAGGTGGTCCCCCAGCTTCCCGCTCCGAGGACGGCGACACGGGTGGGCACCGGGCGTCCCATCCGGGACGTTCCAGCACTCACGCGTTGTCCTCCTCCGCCGCGTCGAAGTCGCGGCCTGTCCGTTTCTGTCGTTTCGCGGCCGGGTCCCAACGCTCCGCCGGCGGCTGCTCGCCGCGCAGCTCGGCGAGCAGGGCGGTGACGGCGTCAAGGATGCGGTCGGTTGCCTCGTTCAGGGTGTCCCGGGTGATCGGGCGGTCCCGGAAGTCGCTGAGGTCCACGGGATCCCCGACGATGACCCGTGAGGTCTTCCGCGGGAAGAGGTAGAGACGCCTGGCGTACCGGGGAAACACCTCATGCGCTCCCCAGTGCGCCATGGGGACCACGGGCGCGCCCGTCTGCAGGGCCAGGCGGGCGGCGCCGGTCCGGCCCTTCATCGGCCACATCCCCGGATCACGGGTGAGGGTGCCTTCGGGGTAGACGATGATTCCGCCGCCGTCGGCGATGGCCTGCTGGGCCGCTTCGAGGGACCGGTTCGCTCCGGCGGTGGTGCGCTCGACCGGGATCTGCCGGGTGGCGCGCAGCGCACCTCCCAGCACGGGCACCGAAAACAGGGACGCCTTGGCCAGGAAGTGGGGCATCACCTTGTTGTTGTAGAGGAAATGCCCCACGACCACCGGGTCGATCTCGGTGACGTGGTTCGGGCACAGGATGAAGCCGGAATCCCGCGGCAGTTTCTGTGCGTCAATCCACTGCTTGTTCATCAGCAGGTTCATGACCGGACGCAGGATCCCGGCGAGCACCGCAAAAGTGGCCCGCGACGTGCCTGTCTCACCCATGGCTGGTGCGCCCGGGCCTAGAGGAGTCCCGCGGCGAAGACCGGGGCTTCCTCCGTGATGTCGAAATCGGCGCCAAGGCCCTCCAGCTTGTCCTGGAAGCGCTCGTACCCGCGGTTGATGAGCTCGATGCCCGTCACCCGTGAGGTCCCTTCGGCCGCCAGGGCCGCGATGAGGTGGCTGAAGCCGCCCCGCAGGTCGGGGATGTCGATGTCTGCCCCGCGCAGCTGCGTCGGGCCCGAGATGACGGCGGAGTGGAGGAAGTTCCGCTGGCCGAAGCGGCACGGCACGCTGCCGAGGCACTCGCGGTGGACCTGGATGTTCGCGCCCATGCGGATCAGGGCCTCGGTGAAGCCGAACCGGTTCTCATAGACGGTCTCGTGGACAATTGAGACGCCCGAGGCCTGGGTGAGCGCGACGACGAGGGGCTGCTGCCAGTCCGTCATGAACCCTGGGTGCACGTCCGTCTCGAGGACCAACGGCTTGAGCGGACCGCCGGGGTGATAGAAGCGGATCCCGTCGTCGTCGACGTCGAAGGCACCGCCGACCTTCCGGTAGGTGTTGAGGAAGGCGGTGAGGTCGAGCTGGCGTGCGCCCTCGACGTAGATATCGCCCTTGGTGACCAGTGCCGCCGACGCCCAGGAGGCGGTCTCGTTGCGGTCGGAGATGGCCTTGTGGTTGTAGCCGGTCAGTTCCCGGACGCCCTCGATGCGGATGACGCGGTCGGTCTGGACCGTGATGATGGCGCCCATCTTCTGCAGCACCGCGATGAGGTCCATGATCTCGGGCTCGACTGCGGCGCCGGACAGCTCGGTGATGCCTTCGGCGCGGATCGCGGTCAGCAGCACCTGCTCGGTGGCTCCGACGCTGGGGTACGGAAGCGACAGCTTGGCGCCGTGCAGGCCCTTCGGGGCGGAGATGGAAATGCCGCCCGGGCGCTTGTCGACGACGGCCCCAAAGTTGCGCAGCACCTGGAGGTGGTAGTCGATGGGACGGTCGCCGATCTTGCAGCCACCGAGATCGGGGATGAACGCCTCACCGATGCTGTGCATCAGGGGCCCGCAGAAGAGGATGGGGATGCGCGAGTCGCCGGCGTGCGCATCGATGTCCTTGGACTGCGCCATCTTGGCGGCGCTGGGATCCATGGTGAGATCGCCGGTCACCGGGTCCTTGGTGACCTCCACGCCATGGAGGCGCAGCAGGCTGGTGACAACCTCAACGTCCTTGATCTCGGGAACGTTGCGCAGGACAGACGGGGTGTTTCCCAGCAGGGACGCCACCATGGCCTTCGGCACGAGGTTCTTCGCTCCGCGGACGGAGACCTTCCCGTTAAGCGGAACCCCACCGCGGATGGTCAGAACGTTACCCATGAATACCTAATTTCCTCATACAAATATGCCCCCGCAGAACGTGATTGCCCGAGTACAGCATAGGAGCTTGTCGAACCGAACTGAAATGCAAGGCTAGTTCATTCCTGCCTTGCCCAACGGTTAGAACCGCGGATCGGCGGGCAAGATTCCTTAACGCAATCAGGATCACACCGGTTTGGCGGGCGGCTCGGAACGGGTGTCCGGAGGGCTTACACTCCCCGACGGGGAGGCGGTGCGCCGGGCCGGGGCTAGGTGCGCACCGGGAGGGTGGTGGGCCGGAAGCTCGGCCGGGTGGCCTCGAACGCGGTGATGTCGGGCTCATGGCGAAGGGTCAGCCCGATGTCGTCGAGCCCTTCGAGCAGCCGCCAGCGCGTGTAGTCGTCGATCTGGAAGGGCGCGCTCACCGGACCGCAGACGGCCGTGCGGGCCTGGAGGTCAACGGTGACCGAGGCGCCGGGCTCGTTCTCGAGCACCTTCCAGATCAGTTCGATGTCGTCCTGGGCGACCTGGGCGGCCACGAGTCCCTGCTTGCCCGAGTTGCCCCGGAAGATGTCCGCGAAGCGGGAGGAGAGAACGGCCCGGAAGCCGAAGTCCTTGAGGGCCCACACGGCGTGTTCCCGGGATGATCCGGTACCGAAGTCGGGGCCCGCGACGAGCACCGAGCCGCGCGTGTACGGCTCCCGGTTGAGAATGAAGTTCTCATCCTTTCGCCAGGCGGCGAACAGCGCGTCCTCGAAGCCGGTCCGGGTGATCCGCTTGAGGTAGACGGCGGGGATGATCTGGTCGGTATCGACATTGCTCTGACGCAGCGGAACACCGATGCCGGTGTGCGTGGTGATCTTATCCATGGCGGGGCTCCTAGGCGGCTGGGGTGGCGGACGGGGTGGTCGCGAAGGCGCCCGGGGCGCCCGTTCCGCTGCCCGACGGAACCGGGTCGAGGTCCGACGGCGAACTGAGGGTCCCGCGCACCGCCGTGGCGGCGGCGACGACGGGCGAGACGAGGTGCGTGCGTCCGCCCTTGCCCTGCCGCCCCTCGAAGTTCCGGTTCGAAGTGGAGGCGCACCGCTCCCCCGGCGCCAGCTGGTCCGGGTTCATGCCCAGGCACATCGAGCAGCCCGCGAAGCGCCATTCGGCGCCGAAGTCCTTGAAGACCTGATCGAGGCCCTCCGCCTCGGCCTCGAGGCGCACCCGGGCGGAACCGGGAACGACCATCATGCGGATGGCCGGGTCCTTGGCCCGCCCGCGGATGATGTCTGCGGCGATGCGGAGGTCCTCGATCCGGCTGTTGGTACACGAGCCCAGGAACACCGTATCGACCCGGATCTCCTTCATGGGCGTGCCGGCCTCGAGCGCCATGTACTCAAGGGCGCGTTCGCAGGCGGCGCGGTCGTTCTCGTCGGCGAAATCCGCGGGCGAAGGCACGGACTGGGACAGTGAGACGCCCTGCCCGGGATTCGTGCCCCAGGTGACGAACGGTTCGAGATCGTCGGCGTCGAGGTACACCTCGGCGTCGAACACCGCGTCGTCATCGGTGACCAGTCCCCGCCAGTTCTCGACGGCGGCGTCCCAGTCAGCACCCTCGGGCGCGTGCGGACGGCCCTTGAGATAGGCGAACGTCGTCTCGTCGGGGGCGACCATGCCGGCACGGGCCCCGGCCTCGATCGACATATTGCAGATGGTCATGCGTGCTTCCATCGACAGCGCACGGATCGCCGAGCCACGGTACTCGAGGACGTAGCCCTGCCCGCCGCCGGTCCCGATCTTCGCGATGACGGCCAGGATGATGTCCTTCGCCGTGACTCCGGGCTTGAGCATGCCCTCGACCGTGATGGCCATGGTCTTGAAGGGCCGCAGTGAAAGCGTCTGCGTGGCCATGACGTGCTCCACCTCGGAGGTGCCGATGCCCATGGCCAGTGCCCCGAAGGCGCCGTGGGTGGAGGTGTGGGAGTCTCCACAGACGACCGTCAGGCCCGGCTGGGTGAGGCCCAGCTGCGGGCCGACGACGTGCACGATGCCCTGCTCGGCATCTCCCAGGGAGTGCAGGCGGACACCGAATTCGCGGCAGTTCGCCCTCAGGGTTTCGATCTGCGTCCGGCTGGTGGGGTCGGCGATCGGCTTGTCGATATCGAGGGTCGGGGTGTTGTGGTCCTCGGTGGCGATGGTGAGGTCGGGCCGGCGGAGCCGCCGTCCCGCCAGCCGCAGGCCCTCGAAGGCCTGCGGAGAGGTCACCTCGTGGATGAGGTGGAGGTCGATGTAGAGCATGTCGGGCTGCGCCTCGGCGCCGACGACCTCGCCCTTGCGGACGACGTGCGAGTCCCAGACCTTCTCTGCCAGTGTCTTGCCCATGGTGTTCCCTCCACCGCTCGTCCGCATTGGCGCAAACCTGCTGTTCGCCTGCCCTGCGGAGCCTTCGATTCCAACTGTTCCAGTCACGCCGCCCAACACGCCAGCCGATCGACTTGCGTCTCAGATATTGAGACGGCAATATCAGTCTATGGACAATTCTAGTGGTGTGGGAGTCATTGATAAAGCGGCGACCGTGCTTGATGCCCTCGAGGCGGGGCCGACGACGCTTGCACAGCTTGTAGCCTCCACCGGTCTCGCCCGGCCCACCGTGCACCGGCTTGCTCTTGCCCTCGTGCACCACCGGCTGGTCAGCCGCGACATCCAGGGACGGTTCGTCCTCGGCAGCCGCCTGGTGGAGCTGGCCAGCGCCGCCGGCGAGGACCGCCTCATCGCCGCGGCGGGCCCGGTCCTGCAGCAGCTGCGCGATGCCACCGGCGAGAGTGCGCAGTTGTTCCGGCGGCAGGGCGAATGGCGCGTCTGCGTCGCCTCCGCCGAGCGTCCGGCCGGACTCCGCGACACCATCCCGGTCGGGACCCAGCTTTCAATGAGGGCCGGCTCGGCGGCCCAGTGCCTGCTCGCCTGGGAGGACCACGACCGGCTCCTCAAGGGGCTCCAGAATGCGCGCTTCACCCCGACAGTCCTCGCCGGCGTCCGCCGCCGCGGCTGGGCGCAGAGCCTTGGTGAACGCGAGCCGGGCGTCGCCTCGGTGTCCGCTCCCGTGCGGGGTCCGTCGGGACGCGTGGTGGCGGCCGTCTCGATCTCGGGGCCCATGGAGCGACTGACCCGCCAGCCCGGACGGATCCACGCCGAGGTCGTCACGGAAGCGGCCCAGCAACTCACCCTCGCCGTCAGCAAAGCAGCCAACGAGTGACGGCCGGCTCAGCCGCGGAGGCCGTGCCCTGGGCCGTTTTCCTTCGGGGAGTCAACGTCCAGGGCACCACCATCCGAATGGCGGACCTGCTCAAGGCGCTCGAGGGGCTTCCGCTTGCCAATCCGCGCACCCTGCTGGCCTCGGGAAACCTTGTCTGTACTTCGGCGCTTGGGGCGCAGGATCTCAAGGACGCAATTGAACAGCGCCTGCGCTCGGCCTTCGGCTACGACGCGTGGGTGGTGGTTCTGCCGGCGGCGCGGCTCACCGAAATTATTGAGGCCTGCCCCTTCCCCGCGGACGACCCGGCGGTGCACGCCTACGTCACCCTCAGTTCGGATCCCGGGGCGGTTGAGGAGCTCGCCGCCGCGGCCCGGGCCGCAGGCGAGACACTCACGGTGCTTGGGCCCGACGCCGTTGCCTGGCAGGCGGCGCGGGGAGGAACCCTCGACTCCGGGCTGGGGAAGATCACGGCTCGAGGCCGCTTCAAGGCGGCGACGACCACCCGCAACCTGCGGACGCTGGTGAAGGTCTCCGCCGCGATGGCGGGCTGACTCTGTTCTGATCCCGGCGTCGCCGTATGCACCTCACGCCGGCGGCCCCGCCGAACCGCTCCAACCGCAGGCCGGGGCCGGCCGTCTTCGTCGCCGCACCCGGCCGGTCAGGTGTGCCGCGGCCCAGTCACTTCGTGCGCGCCGCCGCCGCGAGCGCGCCCCGGAAGTCGTTGTACCTGCGGATTTCGTCGGTCACCGGCTGGGCGACCACCGTCTCGGCCACCTTCGCACAGGCGGCGCGGAGCCGGCGCCGCGCCTTGCGTCCGCGGGCCTTGGCCGCGAACCGGGCGATGACCGAAGCGAGTACCGCCAGGAGGATCCCCGCGGCAACACCACCGGCGATCAGCAGGGTAGGCACCGGGAACCCCTCCACGGACGGAGCGTCCGGTACGTCGAACTGAAGGAACCCCATCGCCGCCATGACCCCCAGCCAGCCGAGGCCGACGACGAGGGCGGCGAGCGCCAGCCACTGCAGCAGGCCCACCAGCGGCCACCACCATGACCTTCGGCCGGTGTCGAGGTTTGTCCCGGCAAGGGCCTGGTCGAGTCCGTCGAGGAGCGTAGGCACGGTCCCGCGTGCCGCCGATCGGATGGCGGAGCGCCAGGGCTCAACAGACGATCCCGCTGCAGTGTCGGCAAACGTCCGCAGCGCCTGGTCGACCCGGGCCCGCTGAGCCGGCGCTCCTGAGGGCATCGAGGTCCGCCGCAGGGCCGCGTCGACGTCGCTCCGGCGCAGGTTGAGCCGCCGGAGCGGATCGGAGCGGAGGGAACCCAGCCAGCGGGTCACGGGCCAGCCGGTGGCAGCGTGGGCGTCACGGCGGTAGGAACGCACAACCGCGTCAACGACGGCGTCGACACCGGCGGCCGCGGCGAGGCGGGTCGAGAGGTCGGCCTGGGCCGCCTTACCGGGTATCGGGAGGTCCTCCGGCCCGGCAAACGGGGCAAGCTGGGTGGAGGCCGCGGCGACATCGGCTGCCAGCCGGGCGTTCGCAGCCTGTTTCCGCCCGGCGATCTGCCGGATGGCGCCGGCGAGGTCCTCGAGGCCGTCCCGCGTCCGGGCGGAGACCGGAAAGACCCGCACACCGCGAAGCCCCTCCTCCGCCAGGATGCCGGACAGTGAAGCAGTCACCTGCGCCTGCTGGCGGCCGGAAAGCCGGTCCGCCTGGTTCAGCGCGACGAGGGTGACCGCGCCGTGGGAGGCAAGCGGGGCGAGGAAGTCATGATGAAGCGCCGCGTCCGCGTATTTCTGCGGGTCAACGACCCACAGCAGGACGTCCACCTGGCCCGACATGCGTTCGACGATGGTTCGGTGGGCTGCGGCGGTCGAGTCGAAGTCGGGAAGGTCAAGCAGGATCAGCCCGCCCGTGTCCGAGCCGAGCAGCGCGGCGTCCGCGGGCATCTCATGGCGCTCGTCGACCTCCAGCCAGTCAAGGAGCGGCCCGCTTCCCTCGGCGCCCCACACCACGGCCAGGGGCTTCGAGGTCGTCGGGCGCCGGGCCGCGACCCGCGCCACCTCGGTGCCGCTCAGTGCGTTGATCAGTGACGATTTGCCGCTCCCTGTGGGACCGAAGATTCCGATAACCGTGTGGTCGGCGGACAGCGAGCGGCGGCTGCTGGCCCGGTCGAGCACGCCGAAGAGACCCTGCACGTGCTCGTCGGGAAGCCGCCCTTCGGCGAGCCCGCGCACACTGTCGAGTGCCTCGAGTTGATTATGCAGACCGCTCTTGGACCCCGCACCGCGGTGCCGGCTCACCGGCCGCCACCGGCCGTGGTGCCTGCGGCGAGATCGGTGCCGGCGAGCCGGCGCGCATAGTCGAAGAGCGCGTCAGGCGGTGTCTGGGCTGCCACTGGGGCCAGGAGGACGATGAACTTCTCCTTTTCTTCGTCGAGCAGGGCACGGCACCGGCGCTCGAGGTTGTCGCGCGCAGTCTTGGCCAGCCTGCGGACGGCGTCCTCGCCGAAGACGGCTTCAAGGAGCTTTTGGCCGACGACGGCCGAGCCGCCGGCGATGCCAATCTCGGCACCCGACAGGCCACCGGTCGACGCGAAGACAACCACCATCAAGGCCACCGCCACCCCGTTGACGCCGAAGGAAAGCATCCGCGCGGCGAAGCGCTTGTCTGAACCTTCGGTGCTGACAAGCTCGAGCAGATCCTGCTGCCACTCCCTCACCTGCCGTGCGGCCTCGGCGGAAAACTCGTCGCTGACATAGGCGCCCCGGCCGGCCAGCAGGGCCCGGCCGGCGTCGTCGCTGCGCCACCACTGCTCGGTCTGCTCGAATGCCTTCGCCGACTCTTCGACAATGACCGAGTGCAGCCCGGTCTCGATTGCCGCTGCAACCGTGGTTGCCGGAGCGGGCTGGCCGGTGAAGAACGCGGTGATCCGGTCACGCAGCCATCCCACCCGGGTCTCGATGCCGCGCATGAACTCTCCGGTGCCGACGAAGTCCTGCCAGCGGGCGAGGACCTCCCCGCGGAGCATTGTTCCGTCCTCGGTGGAGCGGAGGATCGCCGCGAGGGCCTCCTGGTAGGCGGCCTCGGCCGCCCCTGAAAGGCGGGCAGCGGTCGCCTGCTGGGCCTCGGCGGCCTCAGCGACCTCCTCGACGCGACCAGCGAGGGCGCGCACCGCTCCGGCCAGAGTGCGGCGGGCAATGTCGGTGCGCCCCTCGGCGTCCGCGGCGAGGGCTCCGAGCCAGCGGCGGATGGGATCGGCCGACCCGGCGGGGAGCATTCCTTCATCATCGAGGGCCGACTCCTGCACGACGAAGATCGGGGCGTGCCCGAGGGACTCGGCCGTGAGGAGGGTCATGAGGTCTTCACGGACTTCCTCCTCCACCCCGGCCGGCACCCGGTCGAGCACCACGGCCAGGAGGATGTCGCGCCGGGCCGCCTCGGCGAGCAGCTTCCACGGGACGGCGTCGGCATAGCGGTTGGCTGTGGTGACGAAGATCCAGAGGTCCGCCGCAGCGAGCAGCTGCCCGGCTAGGCGGCGGTTCTCGTCAGCGATTGAGTCGATGTCGGGGGCGTCGAGGATCGCCAGCCCGCGCGGAACGGTCGCCTCACCCTGCAGGAGGAGGGTCCCTGCTGCGGCTCCGACGGCGTCCTGGGGGACGAGTTCGCCCGCGCCGGCCTGGACCCGGCTGAGCGAGGGCAGCACCCGCTGGGAGGTGAACCATTCGGCTTCGGCGGGGTGGTGGAGCAGGATGGGCTGCCGCGTCGTCGGCCGCACCGCTCCGGTTCGGGTCACCGGCCGCCCGATGAGGGCGTTGACGAGGGTGGACTTGCCGGCTCCGGTCGATCCTCCGATGACGGCGAGAAGCGGAGCGTCGAGCCGGTCGAGCCGCGGAAGGATGTAGTCGTCGAGTTGCGCGGCGGCCGCGGCAGCCGCGGCGCGCGCTGCGGGGGCCCCTGCGAGGGAGAGCGGGAAACCGGCGCCCAGCAGCGCACCATGTACTTCCCGGAGGAATCCCGCTACCCCGCGGGCGTCGGCGGCGGTGAGGGATGCATTCATCTTTCCATTCTGCCAGCTTGCTTACTTTCCTGCTGAAGCAAACCGCGCAACCCCTGAACGCAAAAACGCCCCGGACATTCGAGGAATGTCCGGGGCGTCTTTTCCGATGTCCTTCAATAAGGACGCTCGTGACCCCAGCGGGATTCGAACCCGCGTTACCGCCGTGAGAGGGCGGCGTACTAGGCCGCTATACGATGGGGCCAGTACTTTGATACTGCTTACTGCGACACTGCTTTTACTGCTGTACTACTTTACCTTACGGCTTGCATTTTACTGCGCTGGGGTACCAGGACTCGAACCTAGAATGTTGGTACCAGAAACCAGTGTGTTGCCAATTACACCATACCCCAATGGCACTCTCCGAAGCCCTGTGGTGCAGGCATCCGGGCCGCGTTACCGCTCCGCGCCGAGAAATAACTCTACCGGAAAGATGGCAGGAACTGCAAAACGGCGTCCAGGGAGGTGATCCGGCGCAGCACCTCCCCCGCCGTTCCGGCCACCTCCGCCCCGCCTTCCGGGGCGTCGGAAGCCCCCGACGGGGCGGATGGGCCGGCACCACGCCGGTCAAGCCAGACGCCGAACAGCCCCGCGGCCTCCGCAGCCCGGGCATCGATGGCGGGATTGTCGCCGACATAGAGGGTACGGGCAGGGTCCGTGCCAAGGCGCCGGGCACCTTCGTGGAAAATAGCGGGGTCGGGTTTCGCGGCTCCGACGGCATCAATCCCCACCAGCACCCGAATCCGGCCCAGCCCGGACCGGTCAAGTTTGACCCGCTGGTAGTCGTGCACATTGTTGCTCACGGCGCCGTACGGGACGCCCCTGGACTCGAGCTCGTCGAGGAGGGGCATCACGTCGTCGTACGGCCGGAAATGCAGCGGCAGCGTCGCCTCGTAAGCGCTGGTCCACCGGTGGGCGGCCTCCCCCTCAAGGGGATCCGCGATGAAGGAGGCCTGGGCGTGGCGGGCGCGCCGAAGACGCTGCTCGGCGAACGTCACCTGGCCGGCCAGGAAGGCCTCATAGTGGCCCTGGGGGTCCGCGGTGAAGAGCCGCTTGTACTCCGCCCAGTCGTCATCGCTCAGGTGCCCAAGGGCATCCCCCGCGATGTGGTGGAGGGTCCGGCCCATGGCAGTCTCAAGGTCGACCAGCGTGTCATCGATGTCAAAGAGCACTCCCTCGATCACCGGCGCCCCCTCGCCCGGGCCGGCCCTCACTAGTCGCCTGCCCCGGCAAAGGCGCGGATCCGCGCCAGGGAGGAGTCGCGGCCGAGGATGACCATTGACTCGAACAGGGGCGGGGAGATGCGCCGGCCCGACACGGCGGTGCGCACGGGGCCGAACGCAAGCCGGGGTTTGAGGCCGAGGTCGTCCACGAGGGCAGCCCGCAGGGCGCCCTGGATTGACTCCGCGTCCCAGTCGGCCACGGCTTCGAGCGCCTCGAGCGTCTTGCCGAGGACCTCGTCAAGGTTGTCCGGCAGGCCCTTCCGCGCGTCGTCGGCGACATCGATGGCGTCGTCGTCCTTGAAGAGGAAACCGAGCATCTCGGGAGCTTCACCGAGCAGGGTGATCCGTTCCTGGACCAGCGGCGCGGCCTCGGCGATGATTCTTTCCTCGCGCTCGGTGACCGGATCTCCGATCAGACCGGCGGCCTGGAGATAGGGGACGAGGCGGGAGCGGAAGTCCTCCTGCTCGAGCAGCCGGACATGGGTGCCGTTGATCGCCTCGGCCTTCTTGAGGTCGAAGCGCGCGGGGTTGGCCAGGACGTCGCGGACATCGAACTTCTCAACGAGCTGCTCGACGGTGAAGATGTCCTCATCGGCGGAGAGGCTCCAGCCCAGCAGCGAGAGGTAGTTGAGCAGCCCTTCGGGGATGAACCCGCGGTCCCGGTGGAGGAACAGGTTCGACTCCGGGTCGCGCTTGGACAGCTTCTTGTTGCCCTGGCCCATGACATAGGGCAGATGCCCGAACAGGGGCATGTAGCGCGCGACGCCGATATCGATCAGGGCGCGGTAGAGGGCGATCTGCCGCGGGGTGGAGGAGAGCAGGTCCTCGCCGCGCAGCACATGGGAGATACCCATCAGGGCGTCGTCGACGGGATTGACGAGCGTGTAGAGAGGCGCTCCATTGGCCCGGACGACGGCGAAGTCGGGGACGCTGCCGGCCCTGAAGGTGATCTCGCCGCGGACCAGGTCGGTGAACGTGATGTCCTCATCGGGCATCCGCAGCCGGAGCACCGCGCCCCGGCCCTCGCTGCGGAACGCCTCGCGCTGGACCTCGGTGAGGGTGCGGTCGAAGTTGTCGTAGCCGAGCTTGACGTCGCGCCCGGCAGACCGGTGGCGGTCCTCGACCTCCTCGGGGGTGGAGAAGGATTCGTAGAGGTGCCCGGCTTCCACAAGCTTCGCGATCACATCCTGGTAGAGGTCTCCCCGCTGCGACTGCCGGTACGGCTCATGGGGGCCGCCGACCTCGACGCCCTCATCCCAGTCGATGCCAAGCCAGCGCATTGCGTCGAGCAGCTGGTTGTAGCTGTCCTCACTGTCGCGGGCGGCGTCGGTGTCTTCGATCCGGAAGACAAGCTTGCCGCCGGTGTGCCGGGCGTACGCCCAGTTGAAGAGGGCGGTGCGGATCAACCCGACGTGCGGTGTGCCCGTGGGTGACGGGCAGAACCGCACGCGGACCGGGGTCGAGTCATTGACAGTGGGGATTTCGGCTGCAGTAGTCATGATGGGCCAATTCTAGTAGCCGGACCCTTCGCCCCCCGGCCACCGGGCGATGCAGCCGCCGAGTCAGCGGCGGGCGGGGTTTGAAAGCCGCCCGATCCCCTCGATCTCGACTTCGTAGCGCTGTCCCTCGCTGATGAGCCCCACTCCTGCCGGAGTACCGGTGAGGATGATGTCGCCGGGAAGCAGGGTGAAGGCCTGGGACACGTAGGAAACGAGTTCCTTGGCTCCCCAAATCATCTGGCTGGTGGAGCCGTCCTGGCGCAGCTCGCCGTCGAGGCTCCCCTTCACGGCGAGGTTTTCCGGGTCAAGCTCGGTCTCGATCCAGGGCCCGATCGGGCAGGAGGTGTCGAAGCCCTTGGCCCTCGCCCACTGGTCGTCGGTGCGCTGGGCATCGCGCGCAGTGAGGTCATTGGCGCAGGTGTAACCGAACACGACGTCGTCGACCCGCTCGAGGGGCACATCCTTGCAGATCCGCCCGATGACGATGGCCAATTCCGCTTCGTAGGAAATCTCGTCCGAGAAGGAGGGAAGCAGGATGGGGTCACCGGGGCCGATAACGGAGGTGTTCGGCTTGAGGAACATCAGCGGAGCCGGCGGCACCTCATTGCCGAGTTCGGCGGCGTGATCAGCGTAATTCCTGCCGATTCCAACCACCTTGCTGCGGGGAATTACCGGGGCCAGCAGGCGGACATCGGTCAGCAGATGCCGCGCGCCGGTGAGCTGGATGCCGGAGTAGAAGGGGTCACCGTTGATGACCGCGAGCTCTTCGCTGCCGTCGGGGCCTTCGACGACGCCGAACATTGGATCGTTATCTACAACAAAGCGGGCTATACGCATTGTCCTAGGCTACAGGCTCATTCCAGCCGGCCCCGGGCAGCGGAAAGGCCGTGAACTCGCCCCCCAGGAAGCGGGTTCACGGCCCTTATCACACTGCCGGACTGATCCGGCCAGGTTTTTTCTCCACCTGCGATCGGTTCCCTTTGAAACCGACCGGAGAAAGAATCAGTACGGCCAGTTGTTGATGCGATCGGTGCTGACGGTGGTCGAGCCCGACTTCGTCGAGGTCGAGCCCGCCGCGACGGCTGCAGAGCTTCCGGCGGTAACGAAAAGTACCGACAGCAGGAGCGCGGAGGTGAGCTTCTTCATGATTTGTCCTCAAGGTGAGATGGAAGCAAAAGACAAAAGCGGTCTTCTGCATTGCTATAGCAGATTCAGTCTACGAAATGTTGTTCCGCCACACCAGTCACAAACGTAACATTTTTTGACTAATTAATTCCCGGGGTTCATGCTTGCCTTCACTGGGCATCCGGCTGCGTGGGGCCCACGTTGTTGGACGGTGCCGCGAGGCGCCGTCCGCGAGCCGAAGGTGGTGAAGGTCCTGCAGGGAATAACAGGAGAGCAGGTCCTCCTCGAACTGCAAGCACGCAGTGCGTGGAACCAGCGGGATTACGAGCAGGCACAGCGGATCGCCGAGCAAGCGGCAGCCATGGCCGCCGAGCTCCACGACGACAATGCCTGGTGGAACATGACCTTCCTGCAGGCCGAAAGCCTCCGCAAGCAGGGACTCGTCAGAGAATCAGCATTGGTTGCCCGAACCCTGCAGGATCACCCCATGACCGAGCAATCAGCGGCTCTCGTCGCGCGAGTGTGCACGATGACCTCGCTGGCGCTGCAAGGCTCAGGTGACCTGGCCGATGCGGTCGTAGAAGCCCGTCGTGCGGCCGAAAGCGCTGCCCGCATTCCAGGGCAACAGGAATTGCACATTGAGGCGCAGAATGCGCTGATCGCGGCGCTTGCCGACAGCGACCAGCTAAACGACGCCTGGACCGAATGCCTCGTCCTGGCCGATCTTCTCGAAGAGAACGCGAGCAAGCAGACCGCAGGCATGAGCTACTGGGCCATTGGCAACGTGGCATTCCTCCTGCAGCGCGTCGAAGACGGAACCAAGTATCACCGCCTCGCAGCTGAGAACCTGTCGCCTACCAACGACCTTGACCTTTGGGCCCGCTTCAACCGTGCTTCCGCTGCGCTGCGCCTCGCCGCGGGCGTCGTCGAGCCCGAGACCCTCGAATGCATCGACCGCGCAGAGATGGCCAGCTCAATCGTCGGGGGCAGTGAACGGGACCGGCTGGAACTCGCATTGACCCGTGCGCACTGGCTTGTCCTGACCGGACAGTTCGATGCAGCGATCGAACGACTGCGGGCAGTGACCTCCCAGGAGTCCCTGCTCGCTACCCACACCGCCGCCGAAGCCCGCTTCCTGCTGGGCCAGGCATATAACGCCCGGCATATCGAGCTCGAAGCCCTGCTGAACCTGGAGGCGAGCGAGCAGCTCTTCGTCCAGTCCGGCGCCAACGACCGGGCCGCCGCCGCACGGCAGCTCATCCACCAGGTCCAGGGCGGCTGATCGGGCGGACCGGCTCAAGCCACAGCACAGCCGCCGACCGTCGTCCATCGCCTCGAATTCCCCTCTCAGCGAAGCGGACTTGCGGTTGAGGGTAGCTAGTTGTGTAGAGTCTTCTTTAAGCCCTGGCCGGGCTGGGCGTTTCCCCCCATTACTCCCACCCCGGTCGGGGCCTCTACATTTAAGCGCCGCTCCGGCTGTGACCCGATCCACCGCTGACCCATCAGCTCCCCTCCCCCGGCTCCAGTCCCAGCCCCAGCCCCAGGATTCGCCGTGAGGAGCTCCGCCTGAGGGTGGGCCATGGTGCTAGTGTTACGCGCATCCCGCGGCGTGCGCCGCCATATCTTGGCGAAAATCAAGGTCCGGTGCCGCTTGGAGAGATTACTGTCGGTGATCTCTGGTATAACGGGTTTTCCGTCCTTCAATGGAGAAGTGGTGAAATGCAAGGCTCGCCCCAAGGGGTGCTGCTGTTGCCGTATGGATGCTGGGGAGCATATGTCTAACTCATTAACCGGATCCTGCTCATTCGAGCCGGAACAAAGTCCCACCCGCGAACGTCGATGGGGCGCGGAACGACGCTCCGTGCCGCAACTGGCCCGCTGAATTTCGACACGGGATGGTTGGGGGACCGATGACCGACGAAATACTGCTCCACGATGACGCAGAGATGCTTGAGGCTGGCGCCGAGCGTGCCACAGGTGCCTACGGGCGTGGTGGACAAACCCTTTCGCGTGATGGGATCACAGTGGTCACGCTCCCCGCCGGGGAGCATGTATCCAAGCGACTGGCCGAATCCAAGGCGGAGGAGGCCCGCGCGCTCGCGGCGGGCGTGCCCCGGCCCCTGCTGATCGATATTCGGGGCGTGAAATCAATCGACCGCGATGCGCGCGCCGTCCTGGGTGCTGCGCAAATGTCGGCGGCGGTTGCCCTGTTGGGTGCCAGCCCTGTGGACCGCGTGCTGGGCAACTTCGTGATGGGAGGTCAGGAGCCACGGTGCCCCGTGGCCTTCTTCGCATCGCGCAGTGAGGCGCTTGCATGGCTGGCGGGCTTCCTGCCGGTACCCTGAAAAAGATGAACGCCGAAAACAAGGATCCGCGCCTGGGCCAGCTGGTCGACAGCATAGTGCGCCTTTCGCGCGGCGAATTGAGCAGCCGCATTGAGCCCTCGGAGGCAAGGGATGAAGTCGATGCGGTAATCACCGGCTTCAACCTCCTCGCGGAGGAACTGGAACAGGTCTATGACCAGTTCGAAAAGCGTGTGGAAAGCCGGACGGCGATGCTTCGCCAGGCTCATCGGGATATGAAGAAGATGGCGATGTCCGACGCCCTCACCGGCCTCGCGAACCGGGTAGCCCTGATGGAAGCCCTTGAGACCGCGCTGGCCGAGGCCGCGGATGGAGCGCCCCCGCCGGCGCTGATCCTCCTTGACCTCGATTCCTTCAAGAACGTCAACGACCGCTTCGGGCATGACGCGGGCGACCGCGTGCTCCAGGAGGTCGGCGTCCGGCTCAATGGTGTGGTGCGCACGAGCGATATCGTCGCGCGGCTCGGCGGCGACGAGTTCGCCATCCTCCTGCCAGCGGCCACCATGGAGATCTGCATGCGCGTCGCACGCCGCGCCCTTGAAGTCCTTGGCGAGATCATCGAGCTGGAGGACCTCCAGGTCCATTCGCGGGCGAGCATCGGGGTACGGCTTGGTGATCCCCAGCAGAGCGCGGATGACCTGCTGCTCGACGCAGACACCGCCATGTACGCCGCCAAGCGCGAAGGCCGCAACATCATCAAGGTGTTCGAACCGGTGATGCAGTACTCGCGCCAGCTCCGCAGCCAGATGGCGGCGGAACTCCGAGCCGCGATCCGCCGTGACGAACTGGTTCTTCATTTCCAGCCGCTGGTTGAACTTGCGACGAGCCGCATCATCGGGCTTGAGGTGCTCGTGCGCTGGCAGCACCCGGTGCGCGGGCTCATCCCGCCGGACGTCTTCATCCCCCTCGCCGAGGAAATCGGAGTCATCCACGACCTCGACCGGTGGGTGATGTCTACGTCCCTACGCCACCTCGCCGAGTGGCGCCGTGAACTCCAGCTCGACGACGATTTTCAGTTGCAGGTGAACCTCTCCGCTGTTGAGCTGAAGCAGCTCGACCTGGTCGATTATGTGCGCGGCCTGCTGCGGGAAACGGGGGTCCCTGCCTCCTGCCTGGTCATCGAGATCACCGAATCGGCGATCGTGACGCGGGGCGAAGTGGAGATGTACTCGCTTCTCAGCCTGCAGCAGCTCGGAGTGGGAATTGAGATCGACGACTTCGGAACCGGCTATTCCTCAATCAGCTACCTGCGCGAGCTGCCCGTGAGCATGGTCAAGGTGGACCGCTCGCTGCTTGTCGATCTTGACACCAAACCCGGACAGTTCGGGTTCGTCTCGGCAGTGCTTCAGTTGATCCGGGCAGCCGGACTTGAGGCTGTCTGCGAGGGCATCGAGACAAAGGAACAGGCCGACCAGCTGAGGGCCATGGGCTGCGCCAGCGGCCAGGGCTACTACTTCAGCAGACCGCTGCCCATCGACGAGATCAAGGCCCTGCTCGCCACCCACAGGTTTCTCAGCCTGCCGGCCTAGGCGTCAAGGCGAGGTAAGCCCGCACGGCATGGAAAGGCCCCGGGCGGCGCAACTGCGAAGCTGCGCCGCCCAGGCAATCGAATCTAGACCAGCCGGGTCAGCCAGCCGTGGACATCCTCGGCAGCGCCGGTCTGGATCCCCAGCAGCTGGCTGCGGATTGACATCGTCACCTCGCCGGGAAGGGCATCGGGTGCGCCGATGATCTCCTCGCCGTCCTTCAGCTGGCCGATCGGGGTGATCACCGCTGCCGTGCCGCAGGCGAAGACTTCCGTGATGTCACCCGAGGCGATGCCGTCGCGCCACTCGTCGAGCGTGATCTTGCGTTCGACGACGTTCATGCCGCGGTCCCGGCCCAGCTGGATCACCGAGGAGCGAGTCACGCCTTCGAGGATAGTGCCGGACAGCGCCGGAGTGACCAGCGAGCCGTCCTTGAACACGAAGAACACGTTCATGCCGCCAAGCTCTTCAACGGCGTTGTCATTGAACTGATCGAGGAAGAGCACCTGCTTGCAATCGTTCGCCTCCGCCTCGAGCTGGGCTGCGAGGGAAGCAGCGTAATTACCGCCGCATTTCGCTGCGCCGGTCCCTCCGCGTCCGGCGCGGGCGAAGTTCCGGGAGACCCAGATCGAAACCGGCTTCAACTCTCCGCCGAAGTAGTTTCCTGCGGGCGAGGCGATGACCCGGAACGAAACCTCGCGTGCGGGCCGGACACCCAGGAACGCCTCCGTGGCGATCATGAATGGCCGCAGGTACAGGCTTTCTCCGTCACCGGTAGGAATCCAGTCACGGTCGGCCGAAACCAGCTGGCGCAGGGACTCAAGGAAGATCGATTCCGGAAGCTGGGGAAGGGCCAGTCGGGCGGCCGACCTGTTGAGGCGTGCAGCGTTGGCGTCCGCGCGGAAGGTCCAGATTGAACCATCGGCATGACGGTAGGCCTTCATGCCCTCGAAGATCTCCTGGCCGTAGTGCAGTACGGCAGCCGCGGGGTCGAGTGCGATGGGGCCGTATGGCTCGACCCGGGCATTGCTCCAGCCGCCCTTTCCATCGGCATCGACCGAGAAGTCAACGATCGCTGTGTGGTCGGTGAAGTGGTTGCCGAACCCCGGATTGGCGAGGATGGCCTCGCGCTGCTCCACGGTCTTCGGAGTAGTGGAGAGATGCTGGGCAAACTCCAGATCGGTGGCTGTCATGATTCCTCCGCGCGTGACCTGCTCCGTGCGGAGCGGCGCTCCGGGAGGCTTTGGTCAGTGATCAGTGCCGGCTGCTTCGCCGACGCTGGGTTAATGGTTCCTAACCACCTTAGGACACTGCGGCGGCAATCGCATCGCCCACCGCCGACGTGGTTCGCGGCGCTCCTGTGCGCCCGGTAATGTCGGCCTCAACCGCACGCTCGATGCGCTCGGCTGCGGCATCCTGGCTTAGGTGCCGCAGCAGCAGCGCCGCCGACAGGATAGCGGCCGTAGGATCAGCCTTCTGCTGACCTGCGATGTCGGGGGCCGAGCCGTGGACCGGCTCGAACATCGAGGGTGCGGTGCGATCCATGTTGAGGTTTCCGGAGGCCGCCAGGCCAATCCCTCCACTGATTGCCGCGGCGAGATCAGTCAGGATGTCGCCGAAGAGATTGTCGGTGACGATGACGTCGAACCGTGAAGGATCGGTGACAAGGAAGATCGTCGCCGCATCGACGTGCAGGTAATCGTGGCTGACTTCGGGGAACTCCTCCGCGACAGCCTCCACGGTCCGCTTCCAAAGATGGCCCGCAAAGACCAACACATTGTGTTTGTGGACCAGGGTCAGCTTCCGGCGAGGGCGCTCGCTCGCACGACGGAAGGCGTCCCGCACCACGCGTTCCACCCCATGCGCTGTATTGAGCGAGACCTCGGTGGCAATCTCATGCTCCGTACCACCACGCAGGGTGCCTCCATTGCCCGCGTAGGGGCCCTCGGTGCCCTCCCGCACCACGATGAAGTCGACGGCGCCGGGGGCGGCCAGTGGCGAACCCACCCCCGGGTACAGCCTGGAGGGGCGCAGGTTGACGTAGTGGTCGAGTTCGAACCGCAGTTTGAGCAGCAGTTCACGCTCAATCAGCCCCGAAGGAATCCGCTTATCCCCGGGCGCCGCACCCACTGCTCCAAAGAGGATCGCATCATGGGAACGCAGCCGGGTGAGGGTTTCCTCCGGGAGCGTCTCCCCCGTGGCAAGCCAGTGCTGGGCCCCGAGGGAGTACTCAGTAAGGGCGAGTTCTACCTCATCGGGCAGTACCGCTGAGAGCACCTTCACCGCTTCGGCCGTGACTTCCGGGCCGATGCCGTCTCCGGGGATGATCGCGAGGTCGATACGAGCAGTTGAGGCGTCCATCGACCCAGATTACGAAGCGGGCTCTCCTGCGGACAATCCGTCTCATGTCGTGAGACATCAGCGGCTAGGGCTACCGGGTCCCCCAACGATGCCGCTCGCACTGCAAAAACGAGGACGGGCACCCTCTCGGGTGCCCGTCCCCTTCGTTCGAACTGATTCGTTCCTGCTAGAAGCCAGCGTTCCGCTTGCGCTCAACGGCTCGGCCGGCCACGAGGCCCGCAGCGGTCAGGCTCGCTACGACGAGCCCGCCCAGCCACACCTGACCCGGGTCATCCGAAGCCGCAACCGCAGCCGACTGCACGTTGAGGCCCTGGTTGGTTCCAACCGTCCCCGTTGAAGCCGGCACGACCACAGTCCGCACCGTGACGGTGCCCGAAGTCTTCACGGGGTCCTTCGTGACAGTGTTCCCCGGCATGACCGGGGCATGAGGGGCCTGCGGTGTTTCAGGAGATTCGGGTGCGGAGGGCGTCTCCGGAATTCCGGGGAGTTGCGGGTTCCCCGGGCCGGGGGTCTCCTCGTCCGGGGTCTCCTCGTCCGGGGTCTCCCCGCCCGGGGTCTCCCCGCCCGGGTTCTCCCCGCCCGGGTTCTCCCCGCAGTCGTCGCCGCCGCCGCCGGTGTTGTTGTCCCCACCGTTGTTGCCCTCGCCGGTGTTGTTGTCGCCACCGTTGTTGCCGCCGTCGTTGTGGCCGTCGCCCTCACCGGTGTTGTTGTCGCCACCGTTGTTGCCGCCGTCGTTGTGGCCGTCGCCGGTGTTGTTGTCGCCGCCGTTGTTGCCCTCACCGGTGTTGTTGTCACCACCGTTATTGCCGTGGTCGCAGTCATCGTCAGGTTTCCCGCCGCCGCCGTTGTTGTCACCGCCGTTGCCGGGATTGCCCTCGCCGCCGCCGTTGCCGGGGTTGCCCTCGCCGCCGCCGTTGCCGGGGTTGCCCTCGCCGCCGCCGTTGTTGTCGCCGCCGTTGCCGGGGTTGCCCTCGCCGCCGCCGTTGTTGTCACCGCCGTTGCCGTTGCCGCCGCCTGGGTTCCCGGCGTTCGGCTTGCCGCCGGTTGCATTGCCTGACTGGTCAGAAGAAGCAGGAACGGCCGGCACCGCCGGAGCAGCTTCAGCCGGGGCTGCCGGAACGGCAGGAACGGCAGGAACGGCAGGAACAACGGCATCGACTGGAGTCGCCGGAACCGCTGGGATTGCAGGAGTGATAGGCGCCACCGGAGCGGCAGGCTCTGCCGGGACCACCGGAGCCGCCGGCATCGCTGGCACCGCGGGAGCGACCGGTGTTGTCGGCTGGGCCGGAGCTCCTCCCTGGCCGCCACCGCCACAGTTAGCCCCATTGCCGGCCGTAGCCTGTGCTCCGATGCCAGTGACGCCTGCCGAATGGCACGCATTATTCTGCGTCGGCGGTGCAGCGTAGGCGGGAGCGGTGGTGGCAGCGAAGGCGAAGCCTACGAGCCCGACAGTTGTAAGGATTGATTTCATGACAGCTCTCCAACCAGATGGGGGCTTAACTGACCACTCCTGGGGGGCTGAAATGCGGAGACGCAGGGCGTTGCAAAGGACCGCTCGAATGCCGTGTGAGACCGACTCAAATCTTGACGTTTCCCCAGCAGAATCATCAGTTTTTGATTACTTACTCAGGCTAGAAATGCCCCGGGGGATAGTCGCGAGTGGTCAATACTCGACTGTTTTGGAGGACTCCGAGTAATTACTCGAATTGCTACGCTTACCTTGCTGGAAAGTACGTGGCGGTTGAAAATCGCGTACCTTGAACTCCAACTGGGTATCGACCCATCTACCCGGCGCGCTTGGGCCTGACACTGGACAGGGCTTCGGATAGTGTGAGCGCAAGCGACATGGGGAAGGGACGCCGTGAGCAAGCAAGACGTTAGCTGGGCCGGATTCGGCGGCACAGCGGTCGTCGCATCGCCAAGCGATGAGGACGGCCAAGATCTCTGCGCCATTTTGCAGCAGGCCGGCTATGCCGCGGTCCCGGTGAGTTCAGGTTCGGCCCTCCTGGGGACCCTCCGTCAAAGCACGCCTGACATTGTTTTCCTCGACCTTCAATTGGCCGATGAAAGCAGCCGCGCACTCCTTGGCGTCCTCGAATCCGATTCCCGCTTCGCCGGACTGCCGGTCATCCTCCTCCTGCCCGACAGTGCGCCGGTGGAGCCCGGAGGATTGCTCGAGAATCCGATCACCGATTTCGTTTTTCGGCCATATCAGGAACGCGAGATCATTCAGCGCGCGGCGTCCGCCATCGCCCGACGCCGCCAGCACCGGGTGCAGCGCGAGTCCGCCTCGCTGCTGCGCGAACGGATGCGCGAAATCTCCGCAGGCATCCGCGCCACCAACAGCCTCGAAACCATGGTCGGAAACTTCCTCGCCGGGCTTGGCCGCGCCCTGGGCTCCGACTCGGTCTTCCTCCAGATCTTCCCCGACGACCGCGTCGCGGACCTGAGTTCACACTGGTCGAGCGCCGACGCTGACCCAATGGAAGTTCCTTCCCTGGCCCACTCCGGAAGGGCCAAGGCCCTGGCGCTCCGGCTGTGGGAGAGCTCCACCGGCGAACGTTTCCCTCCTGTGGAGGACTCCGCATCGGCGGGCACATCGGTCTTCGAGGATCTCGAGGATCTCTCCGGCATCACAAGCGGCGTCGTCGTCGCCCTTGGGGAGGGCACCACGCCGTTCGGGCTTGTCTGGCTGATCAATAACCACCATCCGCTTGAGTGGACCCCGGTGGAGAATTCGCTGACCCAGCACGTGCTCGGCAACTTCGCCCACGGCCTGATCCAGGGTCAGCTGATCGCCCGGCAGCAGCAGGCTGTCGAGAAACTCCGGCGACTCAATAAGGCCAAGAGCGACTTCGTGGGAACGGTCAACCACGAACTGCGCACACCGCTCGCCTCGATGGCCGGCTACCTCGAGATGATCCTCGACGGCTCGGGCGGTCCGCTGCCCGAAGGAGCCCGGCGCATGCTCGAGACAGTCGAGCGCAACACGACCCGGCTCCGCGACCTGATCGAGAACATTACGGCCCTCTCCCCCACGCTCGACGAGCCGCACGGCCACCTCTCCGTGGATCTCGGCCATGTCGTTGCCGCAGCCGCCGGGGACCTTTCCGCCGCTGCTGCGGCGAAAAAGGTGGCCCTTCGCTGCCCGCCCCATGAAGAGAGCATCCTCGTCGCCGGCCACTACGACCAGCTCAAGGAAGCAGTCGGGCTTGTCATCTCCAATGCAGTGAAGTTCACCGGCCCCGGCGGCGTGGTCGAGGTCCACACGGTTTGCCGTTCCGCCGCCGGTCCGGCCGAAGTGGTCGTGCGCGACACCGGCATCGGCATCCCCGAAGCCGACATCCCCCGCCTCTTCGAAAGCTTTTTCCGCGCCTCGAACGCCACCGACGGCGCCGTGCCCGGCGCCGGGGTTGGACTAGCGATAGCGCAACGCACGGTAACTGCCCACAACGGTGCAATCACCGTCGACTCCACTGTCGGCAAAGGGACTACAGTGCGCATTGAAATGCCGCTGAAGGCCGCATCCCAGGTGGCCTCCCGCAGCTAGCGGCCGGCGTTGCCGGTGCGTCCGATTTGCGCCCTGCCGAGGATCGAAGAGGATGGGTATATGAAGGATTACGAGCAGGCGCCCGACCGGACGCGCCTCGATAAGGAAACTCTGTTCGCATACCTCGACACCCATCTGCTGGGTGCGACGAACGGAGTCCGCCTCTTTGAAGCGGCCAGCCGTTCCTGGGACGGCACGGCAAGCGGTGCCGAACTCGCCGACCTGGCGCGCGGCATCTCCGTAGAACGTGACACACTCGTACGGCTCATCCACGCGCTGGGACACCGCCCCGGCAGGCTGAAGATGGCGGCAGCCCACAGCGGCGCCCTGATCTCGTCGGTGAACCCGATCAACCTCCTGCGGCGGAAATCCGGCGAGGGAGCCCAGCTGGAGTTCGAAGCGCTGCAGTCCCTCCTGCGCGGCAAGGAAGCGCTCTGGGACACACTGCTCTTCGTGGCTGACACGCCCGCCGGCAGGCGTGAACCGGCACTGGATCCCACCGAGCTTGAACGGCTCCTGAAGGCCGCCCGGGAACAGCAGCAGACGGTCGCCCGCATCATGCGGGAGACGGCCGTCGAGCGGTTCTTCTCAAACTAGGGAGCAGTTGCCCGGCTGCTACCCCTCGCTCGGCTCCTCGTACTTCGGGAAGATCGGCGTAGGGGCAGGCAGTTCAGTGCCCGGCTGCAGCGCCGTCCGGAGTGCCGAGAAGGCCCGCAGTGGGTCGCCGTCCGAGGCGCCCTGTCCCAGCACCGTGAGGAGCTGGGCGGCGCTCGTCGGCATCACCGGCTGGGACAGCACTGCGACGATGCGCAGCACTTCAAGGGTCACGTAGAGAACGGTGTTCATGCGCTCTGGGTCGGTTTTGCGGAGCACCCACGGCTGCTGCTCGGCGAAGTAGGCGTTCGTGTCCCCCAGCACGGTCCACATCGCCTCCAGCGCACGGGAGAACTCCTGCTTCTCGAAGGCCGACCGGCATGTTGCCAGGAGCGTCCCGGCGTCGGCGAGCAGCGCGGCGTCGGCCTCGGTGAAGGGACCCGGTGAGGGCACAAGCCCGCCGCAGTTCTTGGCCACCATCGACAGGGACCGCTGCGCGAGGTTGCCGAAGTTGTTCGCCAAGTCCGAATTCATCCGGCCCACCACCGCCTCGTGGCTGTAGGAGCCGTCCGCGCCGAAGGGAACCTCGCGCAGGAGGAAGAAGCGGACCTGGTCCAGGCCGTACTGCTCCACCCAGTCCTGCGGTGCGACCACGTTGCCCAGCGACTTGGACATCTTGACCCCCTTGTTGTGGAGGTGGCCGTGGATCATGACGCGTTTGGGCAGCTCGAGCCCTGCCGACATGAGGAACGCCGGCCAGTAGACGGCGTGGAAGCGCGAGATGTCCTTACCGATCACATGGACGTCGGCGGGCCAGTACTTCCGGAACGACTCTGACTCCGTATCCGGGAACCCGGCACCGGTCAGGTAGTTGGTGAGTGCGTCCACCCAGACATACATGACGTGCTTCTCATTGCCCGGTACCGGCACTCCCCACTCGAAGGTGGTGCGGCTGATGGAGAGGTCCTGCAGGCCGCCCCGCACGAAGCTGATGACCTCATTGAAGCGGGACTGCGGTGCGCCGAACTCGGGGTTCTTCTCGTAGAAGTCGAGGAGCCGCTGCTGGTAGGAGCCCAACCGGAAAAAGTAGCTTTCCTCCTCGGTCCACGTGACCTCGGTATCGGTCTCCGTGGCGTAGCGGATGCCGTCCTCGCGCAGTTCGGTCTCGTCCTCCGGCCAGAAGGCTTCGTCCCTCACGGAGTACCAGCCCGAATACTTACCCAGGTAGATGTCACCGTTCGCTTCCATCCGGCGCCAGATCTCCGAGGCGGCCGCATAGTGGTCCTCGTCGGTGGTGCGGATAAAACGCGTGTAGGAGATTCCGAGGGAGTCGTTCATCGCCCGGAAAGCCTTCGCGTTACGCGTTGCCAGTTCCCGGACCGGGATGCCTTCCTTGTCCGCCGTCTGCTGCATCTTCAGCCCGTGCTCATCCGTGCCGGTGAGGAAGCGGACGTCATAGCCGTCAAGCCGCTTGAACCGGGCCATGGTGTCGGTGGCGATCGTCTCGTAGGCGTGGCCGATGTGCGGGACGCCGTTGGGGTAGGAGATCGCCGTGGTGATGTAGAACGGAGTGTTTGAACCGGGAGAAGTCACTCTACGAAATTACCCTGTCCGCCGTCGAAACCCGATTCCGATCCGGGCGTGCCCCGGGTGGGGCGGCTCACCGCAGCGCGTCCCGGCCCAGCACGGCGTGGACGCCCCACACCTCATTGGCCATCTGCGTGACGCGCAGGTCGACCACGGTGCTCGCCAGCGCCAGCGCCTTCGTCCGATCCAGCCCGTACAGGGCCTCCATCCACGTCAGCATCGCGCCAAGGGCTTCGGCGCTGGCGGCGTTAAGGTCGGAGTCGAAACCGAAAGTGATCCGGGCGGTGGGTGTGACCGCATGGATCGACTGCAGCGCCGGATCCTCCGCCAGGTCCAGCTCCAGCTCCGAGGTCATGGGGCACTCGATCGCCGTCCCGCCCACTTCCCCGTCCCCCTGGCGGGCGTGCCCGTCGCCCACGCACAGCATCGCCCCCGGCACGGTCACCGGCAGGTAGAGGACGGACCCGGCGGTGAGTTCGCGGCAGTCGATATTGCCGCCGCCGGCGGCCCGCGGCGGGACCGTCGGGAAGTCCCCCGGCTCGTTGGGTGGCATGCCGACGACGCCGAGGAACGGGCTCAGCCCGACCGTATGCCCCAGCTGATTGACCCCCGTGCCCCGTCCGGGATCGAGGTCCCACAGGAGCCACTGGGGCTCTGCCTCCTCCATCCCGAGGGCACGGGCGAGGGCGTCCCGGCGGTGCCCGGCAATCGTCCATCCCCACTCCCCCGGCGTCAGGGCGGTGAAGGACACCGCGAGCACGTCACCCGGTACAGCTCCCCGGACCGCGATGGGGCCGGTCAGGCAGTGGCCCAGGCGGTCCGGGAACATCAGCGGTTTCGCCTCCCCCGGCGACGTCGGGGCCTCCAGGTGGCCCGAGGCGTCGAGGGAGGACACCATGACAGTGTCGCCCGGGTCGACCTCCAGCACGGGAGGAACCGATCGGTTGAACGACTGGAGGACCGTGCCGCGTCCGGCGGGCAGGGTGTGGACCGTCATCGGCCTCTTTTCGGGACGGCTCGTGGTCGAGCGTGCGGGCTGGATGTACTGCTAGGACTGCAGGTCGACCTCGCGCGCCACTGTCGCGCCAATCTCGGCCTTGACGGCGTCAAGCACGTCCTGGGGAACCGCGCTGTCGAGCGTGAGCAGGGACAGCGCCTGGCCGCCCTCCTTGTTCCGTGCCACCTGCATGCCCGCGATGTTGATGTCCTTCTCGCCCAGCAGCCGGCCGAGGGCGCCGATCACGCCGGGGCGGTCGGTGTACAGCAGCACCAGGAGATGCTCGCTGATCGGAATCTCGAGGTCGTACCCGTTGACGCCGACGAGCTTCTCGATCTGCTTGGGGCCGGTAAGGGTTCCGGCAACCGAGATCTGGGAACCGTCCGAGAGCGCGCCGCGGATCCGCAGGACGTTACGGTATTCCTCCGATTCCGGCGTTGTCGTCAGCCGGGTGGCGATTCCGCGCTGCTCCGCGAGCACCGGGGCGTTCACGTATGACACCTGATCCGAAACGATGTCGGTGAAGACACCCTTGAGCGCTGCGAGTTCAAGGGCCTTCACGTCCAGTGAGGAGATTTCGCCGGCGACCTCGACCTCGATCTGGGTGAGCGAATCGTGGGTCAGTGCCGTGAAGATCCGGCCGAGCTTCTCCATGAGCGGGATGCCGGGGCGGACGGCCGGGTCGATGATGCCGCCGGCGACGTTGACGGCATCGGGCACAAGCTCCCCGGCGAGGGCGAGCCGGACCGACTTCGCAACCGAGATGCCTGCCTTCTCCTGCGCCTCGGCGGTTGAGGCACCGAGGTGCGGGGTGACGACCACATTGTCGAGCTTGAAGAAGGGAAGGTCGGTGCTCGGCTCGGTGACGAACACGTCGACGCCTGCGCCGGCGATCTCGCCGCGCTCAAGCGCCGCATGGAGCGCCGGCTCATCGATCAGCCCGCCCCGGGCGACGTTGACGACGTACGCGCTGTTCTTCATCTTCGCGAATGCCTCCTCGCCGAGCATGCCGACGGTCTCGGGCGTCTTGGGCATGTGGATGGTGACGAAGTCGGCCTCGGTGAGGAGCTCGTCGAGGGTCACGAGCCGCACGTTCAGCTGGGCGGCCCGCGCGGAGGTCACATAGGGGTCGTACGCGAGGATCTCGGTCCCGAATCCCTGAAGGCGTGCGGCGACGAGGGCCCCGATGCGGCCGAGGCCGATGATGCCGATCTTCTTTTCGTAAAGCTCGATGCCGGAGTAGCGGGAGCGCTTCCACTCTCCCGCCTTGAGCGCCGCACTGGCCTGCGGAACGTTCCGGGCGAGGCTGAGGATGTGCCCCACGGTCAGCTCCGCGGCCGAGATGATGTTCGAGGTCGGAGCATTCACCACCATTACGCCGGCGTGCGTGGCCGCCTTGATGTCCACGTTGTCCAGACCCACCCCGGCCCGAGCGATCACCTTGAGCTTCGGCGCGGCCGCGATGGCTTCGGCATCCATTCGGGTGGCCGAGCGGATCAGGACGGCGTCGACGTCGCCCAGGGCCGCGAGGAGCTGAGCGCGGTCGGCGCCGTCGGTGCTCCGGATCTCGAAGTCCGGGCCGAGGGCCTCGACGGTGGCGGGCGAGAGTTCTTCGGCAAGGAGAACTACGGGTTTTTCCACAGAAATGTTCCTTCACTGCTGCAATGCGGGGCGGGTGGAGTGTACGGCCAGCTTAGGGTGCAGGAAAGGCCGGGCCCGCTATGTTACTCAGCAGTGAGCCCGGCCTTCGTGTCCTGATTGTTCCCCAGCGGGGGCGGGCAGCGGAGGCTGCCCCGTCGCCTAGCGGGCGACCGAACCTTCGGTGTAGTCGTCGTTGGTCTGGATCCAGGAGAACAGCTTCCGCAGTTCCCGTCCGGTCTTCTCGATCGGGTGGTCCTCGCCCTTCTTGCGCAGGGCGGCGAACTCGGGGGCTCCCGCGTCCTGGTCATCGATGAACCGCTTGGCGAAGGCACCGCTCTGGATGTCGGCAAGCACAGCCTTCATGTTTTCCTTCACCGACGGATCGATGACGCGCGGGCCGGAGACGTAGTCACCGTACTCGGCGGTGTCGGAAACGCTCCAGCGCTGCTTGGCGATGCCGCCCTCGACCATGAGGTCGACGATGAGCTTGAGTTCGTGGAGCACCTCGAAGTAGGCGACCTCGGGCTTGTACCCGGCCTCGGTGAGGGTCTCGAAGCCGTACATGATCAGCTGCGACGCGCCGCCGCAGAGCACCGCCTGCTCGCCGAAGAGGTCGGTCTCGGTCTCCTCGGTGAAGGTGGTCTCGATGACGCCGGCCCGCGTACCGCCGATCGCCTTGGCGTAGGACAGCGCGAGCTCACGGGCCTTGCCCGAGGGATCCTGCTCGACGGCGATCAGGTCGGGGACACCGCGCCCGGCCTCGAACTCACGGCGCACGATGTGCCCGGGGCCCTTCGGGGCGACGAGGGCGACGTCGACGTCGGCCGGCGGCTGGATGTAGCCGTAGCGGATGTTGAAGCCGTGGCCGAAGAACAGGGCGTCGCCGGCCTGAAGGTTCGGCGCGATGTCCTCCGCGTACACGTGGCGCTGCACCTGGTCCGGGGTGAGGATCATGATGAGGTCGGCCTCGGCGGTGGCCTCGGCGACTGAGAGGACCCGGAGGCCCTCTGCCTCGGCCTTGGCACGTGACTTCGATCCTTCCTTCAGCCCGACGCGCACATCGACGCCGGAGTCGCGCAGGCTGAGCGCGTGGGCGTGGCCCTGGCTGCCGTAGCCAATGACGGCCACGGTGCGGCCCTGAATGATGGAAAGGTCGGCATCGTCGTCGTAGAACAACTCGGTCACGTGGATATCTCCTCTAGTGGATTACCTGGAAAACTTGGTGGGTGAAAAGGGCGTTGCGGGCTCAGGCGCTGCGGAGCGCCCGATCGCTCATCGACTTCGCCCCGCGGCTGATTGCGAGGGTGCCGGACTGGACGATCTCCCGCACCCCGAACGGCTCGAGCACCGACAGGAGGGCGCTGAGCTTCTCGGGGGTGCCGGTGGCCTCGATGATCAACGAGTCGGTGGACACGTCGACGACGGAGGCCCGGAACAGGTCGGCGGCCTGGGTGACCTGCAGCCTGGTTGCCGCGTCGGCGCGCACCTTGACCAGGATGTGGTCACGCTGCACCGACTGTTCGGAGGTGAGCTCGACAATCTTGATGACATTGATGAGCTTGTTCAACTGTTTGGTGACCTGCTCGAGCAGGTCCCCTTCCGCCTCGACCACGACGGTCATCCTGGACATGCCGGGAATCTCGGTGGGGCCGACCGCGAGGGAGTTGATGTTGAAGGCGCGGCGGGCGAAAAGGCTCGCGACGCGGGTCAGGACGCCGGGGACGTCCTCGACGAGTACGGAGAGCGTGTGACGGGTCATGGCTAGTCCTCCTGCTCCCAGACGGGGGTCATATTGCGGGCGATCTGGATGAGGTCGTTGCTGACCCCGGACGGCACCATCGGCCACACCATCGAATCGCGGCTCACGACGAAGTCGACGACGACGGGCCGGTCGTTGATCGCCAAGGCCTGCTGGATGGTGGCGTCGATGTCCTCGTCACGCTCGCAGCGCAGCCCGACGCACCCGTAGGCGTCGGCAAGCTTGACGAAGTCCGGCACGCGCACGGTGTCGTGCCCGGTGTTCAGGTCGGTATTGGAGTACCGGCCCTCATAGAACAGGGTCTGCCACTGCCGGACCATGCCGAGCGATGAGTTGTTGATGACCGCGACCTTGATCGGGATGTTGTTGATGACGCAGGTCGCGAGTTCCTGGTTGGTCATCTGGAAGCAGCCGTCGCCGTCGATAGCCCAGACCACCCGGTCCGGGTTGCCGACCTTGGCGCCCATGGCGGCCGGAACCGAGTAGCCCATGGTGCCGAGCCCGCCCGAGTTGAGCCAGGCGTGCGGGCGTTCGTACTGGATGAACTGGGCGGCCCACATCTGGTGCTGGCCGACGCCCGCGACATAGACCCCCTCGGGGCCGGTGAGCTCACCGATGCGCTTGATTACCTGCTGGGGCGCCGAGAGCCCGTCGTCGGGCTGGGTGAAGCCGATGGGGTACGTCTCGCGGAGCCGGTTGATGGTGTTCCACCAGGCCGAGATGTCGGGGGCTGCCCCGCCGTCGTACTGCTCGCGGACGGCGGAGATGAGTTCGGGGATGATCTCCTTGACCGATCCCACGATGGGCACGTCGGCCGTGCGGTTCTTGGAAATTTCCGCGGGGTCGATGTCCGCGTGGATGACCTTGGCGCCCGGCGCGAAACTGGAGAGCACTCCGGTGACCCGGTCGTCGAAGCGTGCGCCCAGGGTGATCAGCAGGTCGGACTGCTGCAGGGCGGTGACGGCCGAGACGGAGCCGTGCATGCCGGGCATCCCGACGTGCTGGGGGTGGGAATCTGGGAACACACCACGGGCCATGAGCGTGGTCACGACCGGCGCGCCGACCAGTTCGGCGAGCTCCTTCAGCTCCGCGGCGGCGTGGGCCTTGATGACTCCGCCACCGACGTAGAAGACCGGCCGGGTGGAACCGGCGATCAGGCGGGCGGCCTCCCGGACCTGCTTGGAGTGTCCGCGCACCACCGTGCGGTAGCCGGGGATGTCGATCTTCGGCGGCCAGGAGAAGGTCATCTTGCCCTGCTGGGCGTCCTTGGCGATATCGACCAGCACCGGCCCGGGGCGGCCGGTCGAGGCGATGTGGAAGGCCTCGGCGAGCACGCGGGGGATGTCGTTGGCATTGGTGACCAGGTAGGAGTGTTTGGTGATCGGCATGGTGATGCCGACGATGTCCGCCTCCTGGAAGGCGTCCGAGCCGATGACGGCGCTCGCGACCTGACCGGTGATGGCGACCAGGGGCACCGAATCCATGTGGGCGTCCGCGATGGCGGTGACGAGGTTCGTTGCGCCGGGACCGGAGGTGGCGATGCAGACGCCCGGGCGGCCGGTGACCATGGCGTAGCCCTGGGCGGCGTGCCCCGCGCCCTGCTCATGCCGGACGAGGATGTGGCGGAGCTTCGTGGAGGCCATCAGCGGGTCGTATGTCGGCAGAATGGCTCCGCCGGGAAGTCCGAAGATGTCGTCGACGCCGAGCTCTTCAAGGGACCGGACGATCGCCGAGGAGCCGAGCATTTCGGTGGGGGGCACAACGTTGTTGGGGCCCCGGACTGCGCTTGCCTGCACCGGGTGGGCAGTGTCCCTGCCAGGGGCTGCAGGAGCGGCCGGCCTTGCTGCCATCAGCGCCGGGCTGATGGGCGATCCCTTGGACATCTGAAACTTCCTTCGGAACGTGTACTGCATTGACGTGCTGGACAGTTGGTGCGCGATTTGTCCTGTGGAAACAAAAAACCCCTCCGCCTGGTGGGCTGGTGAGGGGTTGCGCGTGACGTAGGGTCTACCGGTCGGGCTTTAGGCCACGCGCTTGGTAAGGACGACGATTACGTTCACTGACTGCATATTTGAAGTCTCCTCGTACCGGTTGTGCAGTGTCAACAGCACTCCCCCTTGTCTCACATACTGGACAAGGCGTCCAGTTAGTGGACACTAACTGATTAGGGAAGCGGTGCATCTGAGGCGCGCGGCTGGTGACGTGGGCACAAACCCGGCCCCGCGCAGTAAGGCGACGAACCGAGGGCCCGAGGGGGCCATGCGCTTCAGCGGGTGGCTGGTGACCTAGGCACTTAGCCAGCCACCCACAATAAGGCGTCGAACCGAGGGCCCCGAGGGTGCCATGCGCTTCAGCGGGTGGCTGGTGACTTAGGCACTTAGCCAGCCACCCACAATAAGGCGTCGAACCGAGGGCCCCGAGGGTGCCATGCGCTTAGCGCGTGGCACCCTTGGGAGGTTCTAGCCGCAGTACGCCCCCTCGGAGGCCGAGTGGACCAACTTCGCGTACTTGGCCAGGACACCCTTGGTGTAACGGGCCGGCAGCGGCTCCCAGCCGACCTTGCGGGCTTCCAGCTCGGCATCGTCAACGAGCAGGTCGAAGCTCTTGTTGGGGATGTCGACGCGGATGTGGTCGCCGTCGCGGATGAATGCGATGGGACCGCCGTCGACCGCCTCGGGGGCCACGTGCCCGATGCAGAGGCCGGTGGTGCCGCCGGAGAAGCGTCCGTCGGTGACCAGGAGGACGTCCTTGCCGAGCCCTGCGCCCTTGATGGCCCCGGTGATGGCGAGCATTTCGCGCATGCCCGGGCCGCCCTTGGGTCCCTCGTAGCGGATGACGACGACGTCGCCGGCCTTGATGGTGCCTTCGGCGAGGGCGGCGAGGGCGCCCTGCTCACGTTCGAACACGCGGGCGGTTCCCTCGAAGATGGAGGCGTCGAACCCTGCGGTCTTCACCACGGCGCCTTCGGGGGCAAGGGATCCCTTGAGGATGCTGATGCCGCCGGTCTTGTGGACGGGGTTGTCCATGGCACGCAGGATCTTGCCGTCGAGGTCCGGCGGGTTAATCTCAGCGAGGTTCTCGGCGACGGTCTTGCCGGTGACGGTCAGGGCGTCGCCGTGGATGAGCCCGGCATCGAGCAGTGCACGCATGATGACGGGGACGCCACCGACCCGGTCGACGTCGGTCATGACGTACCGGCCGAAGGGCTTGAGGTCGCCCAGGTGGGGAATCCGGTCGCCGATGCGGTTGAAGTCGTCGAGGGTGAGCTCGACCTCGGCCTCGCGGGCGATGGCGAGGAGGTGAAGGACGGCGTTTGTGGAGCCGCCGAAGGCCATGGTGACGGCGATGGCGTTCTCGAAGGCCTTGCGGGTCATGATGTCGCGGGCGGTGATGCCGAGGCGCAGCAGGTTCACGACGGCCTCGCCGGACTGGCGGGCGAAGTGGTCGCGGCGGCGGTCCGCCGAGGGCGGAGCGGCGGAGCCGGGGAGGGACATGCCGAGGGCCTCGCCGATGCAGGCCATGGTGTTCGCGGTGTACATGCCGCCGCAGGCGCCCTCACCGGGGCAGATCGCCTTCTCGATGCGGGTGAGGTCCCCCACCGACATCTTCCCGGCGGCGCAGGCACCGACGGCTTCGAACGCGTCGATCAGGGTGACTTCCTTCTCGGTGCCGTCCTCAAGCTTGACCCAGCCGGGCATGATCGTCCCGGCGTAGAGGAAGACGCTGGCCAGGTCGAGGCGGGCGGCAGCCATGAGCATCCCGGGCAGGGACTTGTCGCAGCCGGCAAGGAGGACCGAGCCGTCGATGCGCTCGGCTTCCATGACCGTCTCGACCGAGTCGGCGATGACCTCACGCGAGACGAGGGAGAAGTGCATCCCCTCGTGGCCCATGGAGATGCCGTCGGAGACGGAGATGGTGCCGAACTGCATGGGGAACCCGCCGCCTGCGTGCACGCCCTCCTTGGCTCCCTGGGCGAGCCGGTTGAGCGAGAGGTTGCAGGGGGTGATCTCGTTCCAGGAACTGGCAACGCCGATCTGGGGCTTGACGAAATCGTCGTCGCCCATGCCGACGGCCCGCAGCATTCCGCGTGCGGGTGCCCGTTCGATTCCGTCGGTTACCGCACGGCTTCTTGGCTTGATGTCAGGGGTAGTCGAGGTCATGCCTGAAAGTCTATGGGTAACCGTCGTGGGTTCCTGTTTTCTGTTTCCGGGCTGTTACCGCCCGGCGGTTCGCGGCCGTCAACCGTCCACCTTGAAGGTGCCTCCGGTAGAATCGGCCGCAGTGGGCGAGCGCCCGCGGGCCGTGGGGGTCGATGCCGCGGCCGATCCACCAGCCGGCACCTAAATCCTTGGCGGAACATGACGTCCGAGCCTGCATCCTCCCCCGAGCACCTTTCCGGCGGCCAGGGACTGAAGAACGCCCTCCGCCGGATCTTCGACTCGCAGATCCCGAACTTCGGCGCCTACAACCTCGTCTTTGCCGCGCCGGAGGAACCGGAGGAGCCGGAGCAGGGGGAGCTCTCCACGCCGGACGAGACGTCCTATGTGCTTGGTTACCGTTGGAAGCCGGCCGAGCTCATGATCGCGCCGGTCCGCGTCGCCGACCTCAGCGGCGCCGGTTCCCCGGTGGAGGTCAATATGACGAACCTGGCGCATGCGACCATGTGGGACGACAACACCTACGAGGTCGGCACCAGCACCGGAAAGGTCTTCCGTTTCGCCGTCGAGGACCAGCCCGTGCTGGATGTCGGTCCGGGCAACGGCATCGTCCTCGAGCAGGACGTCGACCGCATCGATTTCGACGCCTTCATGGAGGCCTTCATCGGGCTCGCGTAGCCCCTACGCCCACGGACCGGGCTGGACGAGGTTTTCAGGGGCGGCGCCGGTGCCCAGCAGGTGGAACTGGCGCTCAAGGAGCCGGACGATGCGGGGCCAAAACGCGCCGGAATTGCCTCCGACGTGCGGCGTGATCAGCGCACCGGGGGCCCGCCACAGCGGGTGGTCCGCCGGCAGCGGTTCGGGATCCACGACGTCCAGGGCGGCGCGGAGCCTGCCCGCCACCACCTCCCGGGTCAGCGCTTCGGTGTCAACGACGGGGCCGCGGGCGACATTGACCACCAGCGCGCCGTCCGGAAGGGCGGCGAGCACCTCGGCCCCGATCAGCCCCTGGGTCGCCTCAGTCAGCGGCGTGATGACGATGACGACGTCGTGGGCGGGCGCCAGCGCCACGAGTTCCGAGGCCGCGTGGACGTGCCCGGACTCGTCGTCGCGGGCGGAACTGCCGACCCGGGTCAGGAGGACGTCGAAGGCGTCGAGGCGTCGCTGAATCTCCCGGCCGATGCCGCCCACGCCAACCAGGAGCACGCGCCGGTCGGCCAGGCCCGGGTACCGCCGCGGCCGCCACAGCCCCTCGCGCTGATTGCGGACGGCATCGTCGATACCACGCAGCGAAGCCAGGGCCAGGCCGACGGCGAGCTCGGCGGTCGCGGCGGCGTGGACTCCCGAGGCGGTGGCGATGCCGACGCCGGGCCCGACGAGGTCGGTCACCCCGTCGTAGCCGGTGGTCTGGGTCTGAACGAGTTTAAGGCCCGGCGCCGTGGGCAGCGCGGAGCGCAGGTCCGGGCTGCCGGTGTAGGGAAGGACGACGGCGTCGACCTCCGCCGGGTCAACCCCGGCCGGGGCGCCGTCGAAGTCCCAGACCGCCAGCCGGATGGCGCCTGCGGCGGGGGCAAGGGCTTCCCGCAGCTCCTCCGAGGGGACGGTGAGGGTTCGAATCGCGTGTCCGGGCCCGCCGCTGGTCTCCATCGGCCCAGCTTAACTGCAGCCGCCGCACCGGAGCACCGCCGGTGCGGCATCGCCGCCGCTGCGCAGGCGTGTGTGATCATAAGGACCGGCGCCGCTGCGAATGAGCTGCCGCCTGCCCACCGCCGTTCAGCCACCACCGTTCAACACCTCCGGAGCCGCAGCTTGGATCGAGCCCTGTCCTACCTCACGTTCAACCCGGAGCGCTTCGAACGGCTTTCCCCGCGCCGTCGGATGCTGCTCAGCCAGGTGCCCCTGACCGCGACGGCCCTGATCCTCCTGGCCGTGGTGGCCGTTTTCGCGCCGGCCCTGCTCGCCGGGACCCTGCTGCAGCTGTGCATGCTGATGCACCTGCTGCTGCTCGTGCTCTGCGCCGCCGTCCCCTGGCACCGCCTCCCCCCGGCCGCGACTCTCGCCATACCGGTCCTCGAATTCATTCCGATCGCACTGATGCGCGAAGGAGCCGGCACCGAATTCACCGCCCTCGGTCTCCTCGCCGCCTTCCCGGTCATCTGGCTGACGGCGTCGGGGATCCACCCCCGCGCCGCGATCCTCACCGGAGTTCTTGGCTCCCTGGCCGTGGTGTGGCTGCCGCAGTTCCTGCGGGGGCCCGTCACCGCCGAGGAACTGGCCCGGCCCATGCTCCTGCCCATCATGATGCTGGCCATCGGCATCACCATCAGCGCCATCACCGGGGGCTTCAGGAACCAGCGAAGGATCCTTGAGAGCAAGGATGCCGAACTGCGCTCGCTCCTTCAGGCCAGCGCCCGGCGCGAACGGCTGCTCCACACCGTGGTGAACGCCGTCGACGTCGGGGTGCTCGCGGTCGACTCCTCCGGCAAGGAGATTCTCGCCAACCAGAAGCACCGGCGGCTGATGCCGTCCACCGCGGACCCGGCCGGCGCCGTCCACGGCGAGGCCGCCGCCCCGCTGTTCGAGGAGGACGGAACCACCGTCCTGGCACCGGAACGGCGTCCGCTGTACCGGGCGGTCGGCGGTGAGACCTTTTCGAAGGAAGTGGTGCGGATCGGCGCCGGCCCGGAGCAGAAGACCCTCTCGGCGTCGGCGGCGCGCATGAAATCCGACGACGGGCGCCATGACGGCACGGTCGTCACCTTCAGCGACGTGACGGAACTGATGTCGGCGCTGAACGCGAAGCAGGCCTTCATCTCCAACATCACCCACGAACTGCGCACCCCGCTGACCTCGATCGTCGGCTACGTGGAGATGCTCTCCAGTGTCGACGGCGCACCCGCACCGATGGTGGCCGGCCTCGACGTCGTCTCCCGCAACGCGCAGCGCCTGCTCGGGCTGGTCAACGACCTGCTGGGCACCGCCGACGGCCCGACGGCGCTGGATCCCTCCCCCACCGACTTCGTCCAGGTGGTCTCCCAGGCCATCGCCTCGGCGACGCCCCGTGCGATCGAGGCGGGGGTGGTGCTCGACACCGATCTGGCGGACGGCCTGCGGGTGGTGTGCGACCCCGGGAAGATCGGGCAGGTGCTCGATAACCTCATCTCCAACGCGATCAAGTACTCGCCGCGCGGCGGGACCATCACGGTTCACGCGCGGTCCGAGGACGGCCGGATGCTGTGCACCGTGGCCGACACCGGGATGGGGATGAGCGAGGCCGACTGCCGCAACGTGTTCACCCGGTTCTTCCGCAGCCCGGAGGCGGTGCGTGCGGCGATCCCGGGCGTGGGGCTGGGGCTGGCCATCGTGAAGGAAATCATCGACCAGCACGACGGCGGAATAGAGTGCCGGAGCCGGCTCGGCGAGGGCACCTCCATAACCTTCTGCCTGCCCCTGAAGCAGCCGGCCCTGAGCGTGAACTGAGCGGCCGGTCCCCTCGATTTTTCGATTCCGCAGGAGTGCTGGTAGAGTCTCATGCTGTTGCAGATGACACGGACTCGCAAAAAAGACCGTCTCAACGCTACGCACCTCTAGCTCAATTGGCAGAGCAATTGACTCTTAATCAATGGGTTCCGGGTTCAAGTCCCGGGGGGTGCACAGGGAAGGAAGCGGCTCCGATTCGGCGAAATGCCAAGTCGGAGCCGCTTTCGTTGTGCCGTCAGCGAGGGACTCCCGGGGATCGATAAGGGCCTCGTCCGGGTCGCGCTCCCCTACTGCAGGCTGCGCCTGGCAGCATTCTGGACGTACCTTTTGGGAACATCGTCGGTTGCCGAGCTTCCTCAGCTTCCCAGCGTTGAGTCCAGCGCGGCGTGGAACCTCTTGTCGAACTCCGGAAGCATCGTCCTCACGTAGTCAGCAGTGAGGTGGTTGTGATCGAGGTACACGTAGACGTTGCCGATGACCGGCCGGCACAATCCGTCCGGGCAGATCAGATCGGTCATGTCCATCAGTGGGACTTTCGTCCCCGCCTTTTTCTCGTCCAGCCGCGGGGCGACCGCGGGGAGTTTAGCGTCGAGCGGCGCTGAGCACTCGGAGGAGGCTGAACCGCTCCGCTCCACGCACTCCATCACGTTGAAGGTGAACCGCGGATTGTCCCGGACCGTAATCAGCGGGACACCGGCCTCGGTGAGGATCTGAGCGACCTTCTCGAGCCCGGTGTTGGCTTGCTCTTGAGGCGTGTCGTAGTCGGCTTTCGTGCCGACCGTGAAAACGACATCGGGTTTCGTCTCGACGGCGTACGCCGTCGCAGCGGCATTGAACTCCTTGCATGCGGCAGCAGCACCCTTCACTTCAAGCCCGTACCGGCAACCTCCGAACACCAGCGTTTGGACCCGGTAGTTGTGCTTTTCAGCCATGGGAAGGATCGCTCCTAGCCACTGTTCGGCCTTCGAGTCTCCGATCACCAGAATCGTTTTGTCGGGTGTTCCCGGGGTGGGCGCCGCCCTGCACGCACCGGATGTCGCTTCGCTTTGGGTAGGACGCAGCTCCGGAGGACACTTCGCATGAAGAATGCGCCATTCCCTGCTTCGCGTGACATCCGGAATAGGGGGCGCATCTTCCGACGACCGGTCCACGAACCCTGGGAGCAGGGACATCGCTCCAGGATTGTCCTCGTCCGCCTGTTCCACCAGCCGCTGCGCTTCAAGTTTGAGCCCGGTCTGCAGCGCTGCCACTGGGGTAGCGACGACCGCAAGCGAAATGAGGATTCCGAGCAGGGTCCGTAGGCGGCGCTCCCTGGGTTTGGACCGGTTTCGGACCGGCGTCTCGATGAAACGCGTGGTCACGTAGGCCAGGACCAGTGAGAGTCCGATGATCGCGGTACCTCCCACAGGACCCACGGCCTCCCGCCCGCGGTAGACCAGGTAAATCACCAGGATGGGCCAGTGCCAAAGGTACAGCGCGTACGAGATGTCGCCCAGTTTCACAAGGGGCCTCGCGGAGAGGATCCTGTCGGCGCCGAATCGGCTTCCGGTGTCGCCGGCCACGATCACCGAGGCCGCCGCAAGGAGTGGCCACAGTGCGACATAACCAGGGAATCCGCGCTCGACATCCAGCGCGAACCCAACTGAGAGCATCGCGGCGACTCCAATCCATCCGGCCGCGATCCGGGCCGCGCGGGGCAGCCTCAGGTAGGGCAGGGCCAGTGCAAGGAGCGTCCCGAGAGCAAATTCCCACAGCCGCGCGCGGGTGTCGAAGTAGGCAAACGTCTGGTTGGTGTTCGTCTCGTAAATCGAGAACGCAAGGGAGACTACGAACACCAGCCCAAACAGCACTGCTGTCAGGCGCCGGAATCCAATGCCCAAACGCCGTGACAGCAGGGCCGTGGTACCGAATAGGAGCGGCCACAGGATGAAGACCTGACCCTGAATGGACAGGGACCAGAAGTGCTGCAACGGGCTCGACGTACTTTGGTTGAATGCGCTGTAGTCGACGGCCTGGAATGCAAGCAGCCAGTTTTGGAAGTAGAGGAGGGAGGACCACGTCTGCTCCAGAATGCCGGACCATCGGGAGCGTGGAACGAACGCCACGGTGGCGGCCAACGTACCGAGCAGAACCACAACAACGGCCGGAAGCAGCCGGTTGAACAACCTTGCCCAATGCCTTCTCAGTCCAAGCGGCGCTCCCGATTCCATCCTCCGGACAAAGGTCAGGGTCATCAGGAATGCCGAGATGAGGAGGAACACATCGACTCCGCCCGAGACCCGGTCGAACCAGACGTGATAGGTGACGACCATCAGCACGGCGACCGCCCGGAGTCCCTGCACCTCGGGCCGGAACTTACGGTGCGCGGACGCACCGGCCGAGCCGAGGCGGGCCGCTGGGGGCTGGTCAGACCTGCCGCCTGCGGCGTGGTTCGTCAGGGTGCTGCTCACATTCGTCCTCGCTGTCGGAGATGGCCGGGTGGCCGGATTCCCGCCCTGATGCCTCATCCGCGATGGGCAGGGGTTGACGCCGGGGTCCTCCGCCGGCACCCCAGCATAAAGGACCTGACACGTCACCGACCGGACCGCCACGGACTACGGGACGCCGTCCGACCGCTCCGCCACCTCACCGACGGCTTCAGGCCCCCTGTCCGACGCCGGGCCGGCCAAGAAGCAACTTGAATACCCCGGGTTGGACCGCCTTGGCCCGGTCCGGCCCGCCGCGGGCTCCAGCCGGTGGTCACGGGCGGGCCCGGGCTGCGTCTATGCTTAAGACAGAAGCTCCCAGCGGGCTTCGAGGAACCCGGCAAGCTCTCGCCAGCTGCCGGGTTCCGTTCGTTGTAAGGTAAGTGCGACGCCACAGCGCAACCCGTGGGGCCGCAACCGACTCCTCCCGGCCTTCAGGAGCTCCGCGTGAAATCCAACGCCGATGACCCGCATCGGTTCGACTTCCATCCCTGGCCCCGGCTGCCGCGCTCCGGCGGGCGCTCCACGGCACGGCTCGTGGTCGGCAGCATCATCCTCGCCATCATCGTCATCGACACAGCCCTGTCCGGGCCCAACCTTGGCCGCATCATCGTCGCCTGCATCGTCCTGTACGTCGTGACCGTCTGGATGAGGCGCCAGCGCCCGCAGCACCCGGGCCGGTAGCGCGGCGGCGCTCGCGGCGCTAGTCGTCGGCGGAGTGGCGGGACTCCTGGACCGCCGCGCACACAGCCGCAGGCGGACCGTCCACCGCGCAGTGGCGCAGGGTCGCGGCACCGGTCACAGGGGACCCGGTAGTCCATGCGCCGGCAGCGCGGGCGGTCCGTGAACCGCCGGTGCCGGCGGTCTCAGCACCGGTGGCGCCGGCGTCTGCGGGCTTCGGCGTCGGTGCCGCCGGGCGCTCCGCCCCTTCGGGCAGCACGGGATTGCGGACCGTGACTGCGGCCAGGACCGCCGCGGCGGCAAGGACCCCGGCGCACACCATCGCTGCGAACCGGAATCCTTCGGCGAAGACCGGGGGGTCCGTGTAGGCGTCCCCTGACAGTCCGGCGAGGGCCGGAAGCACCGCGATGGCGAGAAGGCCTGCGGCGCGGGCGACCGCGTTGTTGACGCCGGAGGCAAGGCCGGCCTGCGCATCGTGCACCGAGGACAGCGCCGTGGACGTCAGCGGTGCGACCAGCAGGGAAAGTCCGAGCCCAAGGACGACGACCGAGGGAAGGACGTCGACCCAGTAGGACGCGCCCTCGCCGATGCCCAACATCATCAGCGCGGCTACCGCGCAGATAGCCGGGCCCGCCGCCATGGGAATGCGGGGCCCGATGCGCACGCTCAGCGCACCGGCCCGGGAGGACAGCAGGAGCATCAGCACGGTCACCGGCAGCAGCGCGATTCCCGCCGCAAGCGGAGAGAACCCGGCGACGACCTGCAGGTGAACGACGAGCAGGAAGAAGATGCCCCCGAAGGCCCCATAGATCAGGAAGGTGACGGCGTTCGTGGCACTGAACTGGCGCACCGCGAAAATTCCCAGCGGCAGCATGGGCCGCGCCAGCCTGCTCTCCGTGATGAAGAAGGCGACGGTGCACACCGTGCCGATTGCGGCCGCGGTGACCACGGGTGCCGCCAGCGGCCCGGCGGTGGGGATGTCGATCAGCGCGTAGGTCCAGCCACCCAGCGCCCCCGCCCCCAGCAGACCGCCGAGGTAGTCCGGGGTGCCGGTGGCCGACGGATTGCGGGTTTCCGGGACGTGGCGGTGGGAGATAATGACGACGACGACGGCGATCGGCACGTTGATGAGGAAGATCCACCGCCAGGAGACGCTTTCGACGAGCCAGCCGCCCAGGAAGGGCCCGATGGCCGTCGCCACACCTCCGAGTCCCGACCAGGCTCCGATGGCGCGTGCGCGGTCCTCCCAGGCGAACGACGCCTGGATCATGGCAAGGCTGCCCGGCGTCAGCAGGGCCCCTCCGATCCCCTGGAGGGCGCGCGCGGCGATCAGGGTGCCGGCGTTGGGGGCCAGCCCGCACAGCAGCGAGGCCACGGCAAACCACACCACGCCGATCACGAAAACGCGCTTGCGTCCGTACCGGTCGCCCAGCGATCCGCCGAGGAGGATGAAGGCGGCGAGGGTCAGGGTGTAGGCCGTGATCGTCCATTGCAGGACCTCGAAGGGGGCGTCGAATTCCTCGCCGATCGCGGGAAGCGCCACGTTGACGACGGTCGCGTCGATTCCCGCGATTGCCGACCCCAGAATTGATGCCAGCAACAGCCAGCGGCCTGACGCCGACCCGAACCGTACAACCTCGTTCATGAATTCTCTGCTTCCCGGCAGGCCTCCCGGCGGCTGCCAAGAGTCAGTGTCCCACCCACTGGAAAGCCAAACAAGGAAGGTGCCCGGGAACCGGCCAGCATGACGCGGCGGCTCCCGGACACCGGGAGTGCCCCAACGTCCACCCCCGCCGGAGGGGTAACCGGCCAGAACGGCGGCCGACGGGTGCGGGCCCGGCCGGGGCGGGAGCGGGCGCTCAGGAGTTGGAGGCCTCCTTGTTGACGTCCGTTGGGGAGTCATACTCCCGGTCGGGCAGCCCCCGCAGGGTTTCCATCACCTCGTCACCGGCGCCTGAGCCCTCCGCGTGCTTCACCAGATCGTCCTTGGATACGGGGTAGTCGATCCCCCCGAGCGCCTTCTGGATATCAATCGGGCTTGGATTGGCCATTACGTGCATCCCTTCTGTCGATGGATCGATTCACTGGCCGAGGATCACCCCGGCAGCGTCTATGGCACGGTCGGTAACCGTCGTCGGCGACTCAAGGTGCACCGCTCCGGAGGGCAGCAGGCCGGCTCCTCCGTGGCGTTCCATGACGCGCCACTGCACCGCGACGTCCTCACCGGCGTGGGCGGGCGGAAGGTCCTCCCAGAAGTCGAATCCGCCGCACTGCTGCAGCGCACTGCGGTCGAACAGGACGCACCCTCCCACCCACGCGACCTTGTACAGCAGCCAGGCTCCCGGTTCGAGGTCCAGCCCGGCGGCGGCATGGGCGAGGTTCGCGGCGTTATGGAGCGGCCACCGGGTGAAGCCGGGGCTCGAGGTCCGCACCCGTTCGGGAACCACCCGGCCGTGCTCCCAGAATTCGAGGGGTGCGCGTTCCTGCGGGCGGTCATCCGTGAGGTAGGACAGGCCCTGGACGGCGGAGCCGATAAACCCGGCGCCGGAGGCGGTCAGTGCCGTGTGCATCCGCTGCAGCGTCCCCGGTTCGAGCCACACGTCGTTGTCCAGGAACAGGACACTGGGTGCCTCCGCGAGGCCGAGCAGGTGGCTGCGGTGCTCGGCCAGGCCCCGCCGGGGCAGGTGGCGCCCGCACTGCACGCCGCGGCCCTGGGCCCGGAGGACCCGCACCATGGCCTGGACCGCGGGGTGCTCCCAGGCCGGGGCGCCGTCGGTCTGGTCGCTGATGATGACCCGAAAGTCCGGAGTGTCCTGCGCGGCAAGGCCGGCGAGGGTCACGGCCAGCTCGGCTGAACGCCCGAAGGACGGAATGAGGACGTCGATCTCCGGGTCGGCTGCCCCGGCCGGTACGCCCCAGTCACCCGACCAGCGCCGGGTCACGACGCGCCCTCCACCACCGGGCCCGGTCCGCGGATCTTCCGCAGCACCGCCGAGGTCGACTGTTCGGGAACGTAGTCGAGGATCCGCACCGACCCGCCGCAGGCCTCCACGGCCGGTGTCTCGGCCAGCATCTGTTCGGAGTAGTCACCGCCCTTGGCGTAGATGTCTGGGCGCAGGGCCTCGATCAGGGGCACCGGGGTGTCGGTGCTGAACACCGTGACGTAGTCGACGCAGCTCAGGGCGGCTAGCACACTGGCCCGGTCGGCGGCCGGGTTGATGGGGCGGTCGGGGCCCTTGAGCCGCCGCACGCCGTCGTCGTCGTTGACGGCGACGACCAGCACGTCGCCGAGCTGCTTGGCCTGGTTGAGGTACGCGGTGTGGCCGCGGTGAAGCACGTCGAAGCAGCCGTTGGTGAGCACGATCCTCCGCCCCTCCGCCCGCTCCCGTCGGATGGCCTGCAGCAGCTCGTCCGGTTCGAGCGCCGTTCCCGCGAAGCTGCCGAGGTGCTGGGCGAGGTCGGCGGCCGAACAGATCGAGGTGCCGGCGCGGTGCACCACGATGTCGGCGCCCGCCTGGGCGAGGTCGAGGCTTGTGGTCAGCGGCAGCCCGGCGGCGCGGGCCGCAGCCAGGCAGGCCACGAAGGTGTCCCCCGCGCCGGAGGCCTGCTTCTCGGTGGCGGGCCTCGCCCAGGTGCGGTGGAACTCCCCGTCGGCGGTCAGCAGAACCGTGCCGTCCCGGTCGAGGGTGACGACGACGGCGGCCGCTCCGCTGGCCGCGAGCAGGTCGGCGCTGCGCTCGCGCACCGCCCGGGCCCGGTCCCCCCGCGGGTCGAGCCGCTCCCCGAGCAGTCCCGCCGCCTCGCGGGCGTTGGGCGTGACCAGGTCGGGGCGCAGTGCGGCCCACGCCGCCGGGTCGTGCGCGTCGACGAGGGTCAGCCGGTCCCCCTGGGCGGCGGCGAGCGCGTCGCGGACCTGCCCGTCGAGAACGCCGGAGCCGTAGTCGCACACGATGACGGCGTCGCTGCCGTCAACCGCGGCCGCGGCCTCGGCTGCCACCCGCGCAGCGGCACCGGCCGGCACGCTCCGGGGGGTCTCATCGAGGCGCAGCAGCACCTGGTCGCCGCCGAGGATGCGGTACTTGGTGGTCGTGGTGATGGCGGGATCCTCGACGAGGTGGGTAACGTCCACGCCCGCCTCGGCGAGCAACCCGCGCAGTCGAGCGCCGGCGTCGTCGGCACCAGTGAGCCCGCACAGCCGCACCCGGGCGCCGAGGGCTGCGAGGTTCATCGCGGTGTTCGCGGCACCTCCCGGGGCGTAGTCCCGGCGGTCGAGCTCTACCACCGGGGCCGGAGCCTCCCGGCAGAGCCGCTCGATGGTGCCGCTGAACCAGCCGTCGAGCATCACATCGCCCACCACCGTGATGACCGGCGAGATCCCGGCGATGCTCAGCGGAACCCAGCCGGCCAGGCCGCGGACTTCCTCGAGGCCGCCCATCAGGGTTTTCCCGCCGGAGGGGAACTGATGTGCACCACCTTGACGTGGGTGAATTCATCGAGCAGTTCGGGCCCGTAGCCGAACCCCTCGCCGCTGATGCCCCGCGGCTGGGCCGAGCCGCCGGGGGCGCCGCCGAAGACGGCGTTGACCTTCACGGTGCCCACCGGAAGGGTGGCGACGGCCCGCTGGGCGTTGGCGATGCTGCCGGTCAGCACGGTCGCGGCGAGCCCGTACCGGCCGGACGCCGCGCGGGCCAGCCCCTCTTCGAAGCTTTCGACGACGCTCACCGGGGCGACCGGTCCGAAGGTTTCGTCGGTCATCACCCGCATCACCTCGGTGCAGCCCAGAAGCACCGTGGCCGGGTAGTGGGCGCCCGGGCCCTCCGGGATCCTCCCTCCAATGGCCCGCACCGCGCCGAAGGCGATCGCCTCGGACACCTGGGCGTGGACCTCCTCACGCAGCCGCGCGTCAACGAGGGGGGCGAACGCTCCGCTGTCGTTGCGGCGCCGGGCCTGCTCGACGAGCGCCTCGGCGAAGCGCCCGGAAATGTCGTGGTGCACGTAGATCCGCTCAACGGCCGTACAGATCTGCCCGCTGTTGGCGAAGGCACCGATTGCGGCCTGCTCAGCGGCCCAGACCGGGTCCACGTCGGCGTCGATGACCAGCGGATCGTTGCCGCCGTTCTCCCGCAGCACATGCGTTCCGGTGAGCGCGGCGGCCCGGGCGATGCGCTCCCCCGTGGCGCTTGAGCCGACGTGGGCGAAGACGTCGACTCCGCTCTGCCGGGTCAGGAGGGCGCCGACCTCGGCTCCGCCGGTGAGGGTGATGAGCACCCCGTAGGGGAAGGCCTGCGAGAGGACCTCCCCGAGCCGGATGCCGAGGTGGGGACAGCGCTCACTAGGCTTGTGCACTACGGTGTTGCCCGTCACCAGCGCCGCCGCAATCAGCCCCACGGCCACGGCCACCGGGTCGTTCCAGGGGGTCAGCAGGACGGCGACTCCACGGGGTTCGGCCACGGTGTAGTCGGCCGCGAGCACCGCCCCGCGCAGGGCGTGGCCCCGGTGAACCGGCCCCAGTTCCGCGTACTGCTCAAGAGCCGACACCCCTGCGTGCACCCCGGCCAGCGCCTCCTCCACCGGCCGTCCGGTCTCGCGGGCGTTGAGCTCCGCAAGCGCTGGTGCCGCGGCCCGAAGGGCATCGGCGGCCGAGCGCAGGTGCCGGCCGCGGACCGCCGGGTCGGTGGCCGCCCACTCGGGGTGGACGGTGCGGGCCAGGGACAGGGCGATCTCCACCTGCTCCGGCGTTGAGGGTTCGAGAGTTCCAACAATCGTCCCGTCCCGGGGATCGAGCACGGTGATCGCGTCGGCCCCTGGGGGCGAATCGACGTGGGAATTGGTGGACATCGCGCTCCTTGGCAGGTTCTCCGGGTCGGCCCGTGGCGGCTCTCGAATTCCGGCAGGTAGCTAGACCAATACCCCGGCGTCCACGCATTTACACACCCCCGGCACGGGGATTTAGAAATTGTCCTGCGTCGCTACCGGACCCTATGGTTTCCTCAACACGGCCGGCGGAGACAGTGCGACGACGCCGGGACGGACCCGGGATGTGGCCCGGAGGCGAATCAGGAGGGGATCATGAACCACGCCCTACCGGCGGTGGCCGAAGGCATCGACGCGACCGCCCGGGGAGTCGGGCCGATGGGACCGGTCTTCGAGGATGTCGAGCGCATTGCGGTGCTGCGCGGCGGAGGCCTCGGGGACCTGATGTTCGCCGTGCCCGCCATCGACGCCCTCAAGGCCCGGTACCCCCAGGCACGCATCACCCTGCTGGGCACCCCGCTCGCCGCCGCGCTGCTCAGGGACCGCCCCGGGCCGGTGTCCGACGTCGAGATTCTTCCGGTGGCACCGGGAATCCGCGAGGGGACGGCCGACCCGCTGGCGGTTGAGGAGTTCTTCGACCGGATGGCCGCGCTGAACTTCGACCTGGCCGTCCAGATCCACGGCGGGGGGCGCAACTCGAATCCGTTCCTGCTGCGCCTGGGCGCCCGGCATACGATCGGAACCCGGACCCCCGACGCCGCGGCGCTCGAGCGCACGATTCCCTACGTCTACTACCAGCACGAGGTCTTCCGTGCCCTTGAGGTTGCTGGCCTCGCGGGGGCCGAACCGCGGATCCTCGAGCCGCGGATCTCGGTACGGGCCGACGAACTCGACGACGCCGCCCGGCTCGTGCCCGGCGACGGCCCGCTGGTGACCCTCCATCCGGGCGCGACGGATCCCCGCCGGCGCTGGCCGGCGGAATCCTTTGCCGCGGTGGCCGCCCTCGCGGCCGCCGACGGCGCGCGGGTCCTCGTCGTCGGAGATGAAACGGATCTCCCGGCCGCCCAGGAGATCCTTCGGCTCGCACGCCGGCAGGCGCCGGGAACCTCAATCACCTCGCTGGCAGGAGACCTCGACCTGGGCCGGCTGGCCGGGGTGCTTGCCGCAAGCACCGTGGTCGTCGGCAACGACAGCGGACCGCGCCACCTCGCGCAGGCCGTGGGCACCCCGACCGTCGGGGTCTATTGGATCGGAAACGTCATCAATGCCGGCGCCATCGGCCGCACGCTGCACCGCGTCCACCTCGCCTGGGTCACCGCCTGCCCCGTCTGCGGCGTGGACGTGACCCAGGTGGGCTGGACGGCCGAACGGTGCGAGCACGACGACTCGCTGGTCGAATCCGTCCAGCCCGGGGCCGTCTACGACGATGTGCGGCAGCTTATGGCCACGAACCTTCCTCTTCGTGGCAGATGAGCATCTGGCGCACCTCGCAGCCCCGCGGCTGAGACAGGGCGAACAGGATGGCTGCGGCCACCCGTTCGGGGTCGTTGAGCCGTGAGTCGTCCTGTGGCTTGTACTGTTCGTCGCGGTCGTCGAAGAAGCGGGTCTTCATGCCCCCCGGGATGATGGTGGTGACCCCCATCCGGCCGGCGGTTTCGGCCGCGAGGGCGGAGGAGAAGCCGACGACGCCGAACTTCGAGGCGCAGTAGGCGGTGGCGTCGGCCACCGCTCGGATGCCGAGGGTCGACGCGATCGTCACCACCCGCCCGTGGACGGGCAGGAGGTAGGGCAGGGCTGCCCGGACAGTGGAGACGGTGCCGAGCAGGTTGACGCCCAGGACCTTCTCCCACTGCTCGGCCGGGACGTCTTCGAGCTTGCCGCAGCGGTCGATGCCGGCGGCGGTCACCACGGCGTCGAGCCCGCCGAGCGCCTCGCCCGCCTCCCGGACGGCGGCCTCGACCGCGCTCCGGTCGGCCACATCGACCTCGAAGGCCTTGACCCCGGAGACCCGGCTGACGTCGAGGTCGAGGACGACCGGGGTGCCGCCGGCGGCCAGGACGGCCTGCACGACGGCGGCTCCGAGGCCGGAGCCTCCGCCGGTGACGAGCACCCGTCCGGGGCTGGACGTGGCCGGGGACCCGTGTTCGGTTGCTGGATTGGTCTGCTCAGTTGCTGGAGGTGTCATTTCTTCCTTTCGGTTGCTGCTTCAGGTGCCCCCGGCCCGGCGGTTCCACCGGGCCGTCACTGGGGCGGGGCCTGCTCAGCCCACGCGGGCCAGCGCGGCCGCGAGTTTCGTGGTGGAACGGGCCGGAATGTAGGGAACGGTGACGGTCCTGCCGCCCCAGCCGGCGACGAGGCGCGCCTCCGGCAGGTCGGCTGCGGCGTAGTCGCCGCCCTTGACCCAGATGTCCGGCCGCAGTCGTTCGAGGGCGTTTTCCGGTGTCGATTCTTCGAAGACCAGCACCGCGTCGACGCACTCAAGGGCGAGGAGCAGCTCCACCCGGTCCTCAAGCTGCATGATCGGCCGGGTTTCGCCCTTGAGCCGGCGCACCGAGGAATCCGAGTTCAGGCACACGATGAGGCAGTCGCCCAGCCCACGGGCGGCGGCGAGGGTGCGGGCATGGCCGGCGTGGAGCAGGTCGAAGCACCCTCCGGTGGCCACCACCGTGCCGCCCGCCTCGCGCGTCCGCCGGGCCGTCTCGAGGGCGTCCGCGCCGGGGACGGCAAGTACCTCCGGTTCCCGGACGGCACGGAGGGAGGAGACCCCGCCGGCACCCAAAAAGGCGGCCGCGGCCTGCACCGCCTCCTGCGCGGCGGCGTCGAGCGGGTACCCGCGGGCCAGTGCGACGGCAAGGGTGGCAGCGAAGCGGTCGCCGGCGCCGCAGGGATCGGGGGCGGTGACCTTCGGGGCGGGAACGGCCTGGGGCAGGGCATCCTCCGCCGAGACCAGCGCACCCCGTTCCCCCAGAGTCACCACCACGGCCCGGGCCTTCCACCGCGTGCGCAGGCGGTCGGCTGCCTCGGCGGCCGCGGCGGTCCGCTCTCCGTCGACCCCGGTGAACCGGAGCGCCTCGGCGAAATTGGGCGTCACGGCCGTGGTCCCGGGCAGCGGGTCGGCCCCCGACGGGTGGGGGTCCCAGACCACCGGGACCCGCCCCACCTGCCGCTCCAGCGCCCGGCGCAGGTCCTCGTTGAGAAGCAGCCCCCGGCCATAGTCGGCCACCACAATCGCCTCGGCGCGCTCCAGGGCGGCCTCCATCTCCGGGGTGCAGGCCGGCACCGGTGCCGGCGCGCACCCCTCATCGAAGCGCACCACCGGGTGCCCGGCGGCCCGGACCCGGGTCTTCACCGGCGTCGGAGCCCCGGACGGACCGGCGGTCACAGAAATCCCCACGAGCTCGGCGCGCAGGAGGACCGCGGCGTCGTCGTCGGAGAGCACCGTGACCAGTTCGGTATCGTGGCCGTCACGCTGGAGCATCCGCGCCACCAGCCCGGCGCCGCCGGCCCGGCGCTGCACCGTGTCGACGTCGACGACCGGAACCGGGGCGTCCGGGGAGAGGCGTTCCGCCGCTCCGGACAGGTCGGCGTCGAGAAGGACATCGCCGATCACCAGGACCCTCATGAGCGTCCCTCCCGGTACCGGTGCACTTCCGAATCGAACGCCCGGCACAGTGCGTGCAGCGCGATCAGGTGTCCCTCCTGGGCGTTGGCCGAGGCCGCCTCCACCGCAACGTAGTCGTCGACGCAGCAGCTGAGCGGGTTGGGCGCCGAACCGGTGAGGGCCCAGGTGGTGATGCCCGCCGCCCGGGCCGCCTCCACTGCGTGCAGCAGGTTCGGGCTCTTCCCGCTCGTGCTGAGCAGGATCAGCACGTCGCCGCGCCGGCCGTGCGCGCGCACCTGACGGGCGAACAGCTGGTCGTACCCGTAGTCGTTGGCGATCGCGGTCACCGCCGAGCTCTCGGCATGGAGGGAGATCGCGGAGAACGGCTCGCGCTCACCGTCGAACCTTCCCACCAGTTCGGCGGTGAGGTGCTGTGCCTCGGCAGCCGACCCGCCGTTTCCTGCGGCGAGCAGCCGGCTTCCGGACAGCAGGCGCCCGGCCAGTTCCACGCCCCAGCGGGCGAGGTGGTCCGCCTCGGCGCGCAGGGATTCGAGCGCGGGAAGGACCGCCGCGAGGTGGTCCACGACGGCCTTCAGGGAGTGCGCATGCCGCTCGTCGGAGAATCCGTCGAGTCCGGCCGGAAGGTCCCGGTCGTGCGCCGGCAGGGTGCCGAGGGGCCGACCGGCATTGAGGTATTCGGCGGTCACAGCGCCCTCCCTCCCGTGCTCTCCAGCGGGCGCGGCAGCGGATCCACCTGTGCCTCATCGGTCAGGCGTGCGCTGCGCAGCGTCAGCAGGTAGGCCTTTTCGGTGTCCGCGGCGATCCGGTTCCAGGAGTACCGGGCCCGGACCCGCCGGTAGCCGTTCCGGCCGAGTTCGGCGCCCCAGTCGGGGCTGTCGAGGATCTCCCCCACCGCACCGGCGATGGCACCGGGGTCCTGCGGCGGAACGTGCCTGCCGGTGCGTCCGTCGACCACCGTGTCGACAAGTCCCCCGACGGCCGCGGCGACGACGGGAACCCCGCACGCCATGGCCTCGAGGGGGACGATGCCGAAGGGCTCGTACCAGGGCGCGCAGACGACGACATCGGCGCTGCGCAGGACTCCGGGCATCTCCTCCCGCCCCACCTGGCCGGCGAACACCACCCGGTCCCCGACCCCCAGGTCGGCGGCCAGGGTCCTCAGCCGCCGTGCCTCAGGGTCCTCCTCGAGGCGGGCAGCGTTTCCGGGGCCGCCGACGAGCACAAGCTCGGCGTCGTACCCGCCGTCGGCGAGGATCGGCAGGGCGCGGATCGCCAGGTCCATGCCCTTGCGTGGAACCAGGCGTCCGACGGAAACGATCCGGTGCGTGCGCCCGCGGGGAGCTGCGGGCCCCGTCGGGGAGAACAGGTCGAGGTCGACCCCGCACGGTGCGATGGAGACCCGGGTGCCGGGGATGCCGAGCGCCTTGAGTTCGAAGACCTCATCGCTGCAGGTGGCGATGATCCGGTCCGCACCCCGGCCGACGGCCGTCTCGAGCCGGATGCGCTCCGCGGGGCTGGTGTCCTCGCCGCCCTGGTGGCGGCGCTTCACTGTGCCCAGGGCATGGAAGGTCTGGACCACCACCGGCCGGCGGGTGGGAGGGCACTGTGCCGCCGCGTCGAGGCAGGCCAGCCCGGACATCCAAAAATGTCCATGCACCACCTCGGGCGGACGGGTCCCCCAGTCCGCCAGGATGCCCCGGGCGAAGTCCGGCATGAACGGCAGCAGCTGGTCCTTCGGCACTGGGCGGGGAGGACCGGCATCAACGTGGACAATGTCGAGGCCCGCGGCGGAGCGCACGCGCCGCGGCAGGCCGGGATCGTCCCGTCTGGTGTAGACCGTGACGTCGTGGCCGCGGTGCGCGAGGGCACGGGACAGCTCCGCGACATGCACGTTCTGCCCGCCTGCATCGACTCCGCCCAGGGCCGCGAGCGGACTCGCGTGTTCGGAAACCAGGGATATCCTCACTGCGCTCTCCTTTCAGTTACTGCCAGGACCCGCCCGCGCCCGGCAGCGGTATCCAGCACGTCGTCCCAGTCCGCCAGGAACCGGGCGAGGGAATAACGGTCGAGGGCGGCCCGGCGGGCGGCGCGGCCGCGGGAACGGGCCTCGTCGGGGTCGGCCAGCAGCCGCGCCGCCATGGCCGTGAGGTCACCGACGTTCGTCGACACGGCTCCGGCCTCGGGCGGGACCGCCCTGGCCGCCTCGGTGGTCGCCAGGACCAGCACGGGCATGCCAAGGTGCATCGCCTCAAGCAGGGCGAGTCCAAGCGAGGTCCACCGCAGGGGGTGGAGATAGGCGCGGGAGCGGGCCAGCCGGGCGTGGAGCTGCGCGGTGGGCAGGTCCCCACCGAGCCGCAGCCGCTCCGGGGGCAGCCCGAGCAGGTCCGGAAGGCCGTCGCCGCCCATGCCGAACACCTCAAGGGGTGCGGTGGGGGCAAAGCGGGGCAGCAGGTCGGTGCCGGTGACGCGTCCCCTGCGGACCGGTTCGTTAATGACCACCCCGAGCTGCTCCAGCTCCCCGGTGTAGAGCGGGCCGGGATCGACGATGCCGTGTTCGACGACGGTGGTCCGGGCCATCCCGTTGTCCCAGATCAGCTCGTTGAAATGCGTCACATGGATCACGGGGATGAGGTCCTGCCCCGCGAGGGGATGAAGTGCCGACGGAACATCGCCCTTGGGTGTGTTGTGCTCGAGGTAGACGGCCGGCAGGTCCCGCCCGGGCGTCCGGTTCAAGAGCCGCTCGCACTCCGCGATCTCCTCGACCCGCTGCAGGACGACGACGTCGATGTCCTGCCCGGCGAGCTGTCCGGGCTCGACCTCACGCACCGAATCCGGCCAGTCCCTCCCCGCGCGCCCCAGGCCCCACGGCCCGCCCTTGGCGGTGGTGGGAAGCAGGTAGGTGTGGCTGCCGCGCACGAAGGCGTCGGTCCACCCTCCATGGACGTGCCAGAGCAGGATCTTCATTGGCTCCTCCTTTCCCTGCCGCGCGTCTCCGCGCGGCCGATGCGGCGCCGTGAACCGAGCGAGGCGACTCCGGCGGTCAGCCGGCGGACCGCGTCGACGACCTCCTCGGGCTGGACGCTCGAGAGGCACGGATGGCCCGGCACCGGGCAGGTCCGGGCGCGGCTCAGGGCGCAGGGCGCGCCCTGGTCCCCGAGGAGCTCAACGGGCACCTTGTAGGGCGCCCACCGCACGGCGGGCACCACGGGCGAGAACAGGCAGGCCACCGGCGTCCCCACGGCGGCGGCGAGGTGGGCCGGCCCGGTGTTGCCGGTGATGACGGCCGCGGCGCCCTGCAGGACGGCCGCCAGGGACGCAAGGTCCGTCCGGCCTCCGAGGTCGAGGCCCTCGGGGCCGGCGATCGTCGCGGTCAGTCCGGTCTCCGCGGGTCCGCCCGTGACGACCACGCGGTAACCCGCGGCGGTGAGCAGTTCGACGGCGGCGGCGTGGTGCAGCGGAGGCCAGGCGCGCGCCGGCACGGCCGCCCCGGGGTGCACGACGACATAGGGAGCCTCCCCCACCAGGGCCGAAACGTCGGGAAGACCGGTGACGTGGAGACGTCCGTCGTCGTCCGGGGGAAGCTGGTAGCCGGCGGCCGCGGCGATCCGCAGCGCCCGTTCGGCCTCCGGCTGGTCCTCGGGGAAGTCCTCACCGGGCTTGAGCCGGACATCGAGCAGGGATCCGGCGTAGTCGACCGACGCCCCCGTGATCCGCGCGATGCCGGCGAGCCGCAGCGCCAGGGCCAGCGGCAGCGGCGACTGGTGGAAGGAGGTGAGGATGACCGCCTCCGCGGCGCCGCATGCCTCGGCGGTGTCGATGACCTCCCGCAGCAGGCCGGAGGTGACCGGCGGCGCGGGATCGACGATCCAGGGCGCCGCCCAGGTGAGCACGTCCACGACGCCGGGCAGCAGCCGGGCCGCCGGTGCGCCCTGCGGCCCGCACAGCATGACCACCTCGGCAGGCGCCCCCGCGCGCCCGGCGGCGATAGCGCGGACGGCCGGTCCGGCAAGCAGGACATCTCCCACGCTGTCGAGGCGGGCCACCAGCACGCGCCCGGTCACTGCCGCTCCCGCCAGAGCAGCTCCACGGCCGCGCCGAGGGAGGAGGCGACGGCCGGCGCGGCGGCGATCTCCTCCGGGCGGGTCACGGCGGTGGGCACCAGGACACCGGCCGCACCGGCCGCCCGGGCGGCCCCCATGTCGGCTCCGATGTCGCCGATCACCGCCACCTGGCCGGGCTCCAACCCGAGTTTGCGGCAGGCGGCCAGGACCATGCCGGGCTCCGGTTTCCGGCAGGCGCACCCGTCGCCCGGGCCATGGGGGCAGACCTCCCAGACGGCGAAGGGGCCAAGGATCTCGTCGATGCGGGCGTGGACGGCGTCGACCTGTTCACGGTTCAGGAGCCCCCGCGCTATCCCGGACTGGTTGGTCACCACGCCCACCGCGACGCCGGCGTCCCGCAGCCGGTCAAGGACCTCCCGGGCACCGGGCATCGCCTGGACGAGCGCCGGCTCACCGTTGTACGGGACATCGACGACGAGCGTTCCGTCGCGGTCGAAAAGGACCGCCTGTGGAGCGGCCGCAGCCAAAGCCCTGCTTCTCATACAAGCTCTGTTCCCGAGAAGAAGCAGTGCTAAACAGTTGAAGGCAAACTTCTTTCCGCCCTGCCACCGGAAGTGCCCGGCCTTGCACCCGTTTCCTCTGCGAGGATGGGGCCATGGCATCGAACCTCGCCGCGTCCCCGCACCCGGACGGCCGGCCGGAACTGCTGGCCCTGCGCGCCCTGAAGCTGGGAGACCTCCTGGTGGCCGTGCCCGCACTGCGCGGGCTGCGCCGGGCGTTCCCCGGACACCGCATCCGGTACGCCGCCCAGGCCTGGCTCGCACCGATCGTGGCGCTCACCGACGCCGTCGATGAGCTGCTCCCAACCCACGGACTCGATGAGCTCCTGGACCTTGCCCCCGGGAGCATCGACATCGCCGTCAACCTCCACGGCAACGGAGCCGAGAGCCGGGGACGGCTCGAGGAGATCGCTCCCGCCCGGCTCATGGGACACCGCTCCCCGGGGTGGGACGGCCCGCCCTGGCAGGACGGCGTCCACGAGCGGCACCGGTGGGCCGACCTCGTCTCCTGGCACGGTGTGCCGGCCGACCCGCTGGACCTGCGCCTGCGCATCCCCGATGAGGAAAGCTCCGCGCCCGGGGCCGTCGTCGTGCACGTCGGGGCCGCGTATGGGAGCCGGCTGTGGCCGGTGGACCGCTTCGCCGCCGTCTCCAAGGCCCTGGCCGGCGCCGGCCACCAGGTGCTGCTGACCGGCAGCGCCGGGGAGCGGGCGCGGGCGCTGGCGGTCGCCGGGGCCGCGGGGCTCCCCGAGCCCGCAGTCGTCGCCGGAGAACTGTCGCTCGAGCGTTTCGCGGCGCTCGTCGCCGGGGCCAGCCTCGTCGTGTCGGCCGATACCGGCGCCGCCCATCTCGCCTCCGCCTACGCCCGCCCTTCCGTCGTGCTCTTCGGGCCGGCCCCGGTCGAGGAGTGGGGCCCTCCGCCCGGGCCGCACATCGTACTCACCGACGCCTCGAAGCGGGTCGGCGAAACCTTCGCCACGGAGCCTGACCCCGCGCTGCTCGCAGTGACCCCCGATGCGGTGCTCGCGGCGGCCTCCCGGCTAGGCGTGTACTAGCGCGCGCACTCGCCCGCGCCCGATCGCCCTTGCCGCCGGGACCGCGAGCGGACCGGGTTCAGGCGATCCGGATGTCCGCCGACCCGCTGCCCGCCGCGCCCGCCAGCCGCTCCTGCAGCAGCACCAGGATGCGGGCCAGTTTCCGGGACACCTGCATCTGCGTCATCCCGAGGTGTTCACCGATCTGCTGCTGGGTCTCCTCCTTGAAATACCTCCGGTACAGCAGTTCCTTCTCCGCCGCAGTGAGGCCGTTGACCGCCGCCCGCAGCGAGACGAGGTCGTCGCTGCGCTCGATGCAGTTATCCGGCGAGGGAAGGGTGTCCCCCCAGCTCTTGCCGTCGAAGGGTGCATCGAGTGACTCCGGCCGCAGGCTTGTGGAGCAGGTGAGCGCCTCGGCCACAACCGGCTCCTCGGCGCCCAGCTCTTCCGCCAGCTCCCTCGTGGTCGGCTCCCGCCCGAGCCGCTGCGCCAGCACGGGGGCGGCCCGCACGGCTTCGGTCCTCAGGTCCTGAAGGTGGCGTGGCGGCCGGATCACCCAGCAGCAGTCACGCAGGTAGCGCTTGATCTCGCCGGTGATGGTGGGAATGGCGAAGGAAGCAAAGGGCACCCCCCGGGCCGGATTGAACCGCTGTACAGCCTTGATCAGGCCGAGGTAGGCCACCTGCCGGATGTCAGCGGCGTCCGGGCCGAACGAGGAGAAGGACCGGGCCACCGACTCGGCCAGGCCCAGGTGCCGCAGCGCGATGTCGTCCTGCAACGCGGCCCGCAGTGGCCCGTCGGTCCTGCCATGAGGCTCAAACGGGGGCGTCGGGGCGGCGGCAGGATTCGACATATGGTTCTCCAGTTCCGTGTGTCCAACTGACACCCCCAAGGAACCACGGGCCACCGGGCCCTGCAACGATTAGCTAAAAGTTTTACTCCCGAAAATCTTCTATTTTCAATTCCGATGGAGTATGCGTTCTCGGCGATTTTCCCGCCGCGCTCAGCTAGAGCTCCAGCCATCGTCCCACGGCACCGCGACGGCCCAGCCGGGACAAAGTCCGGGGTCTCGAGGGGATCGTCGACGACGGATCCTGGACTCCAGGGAGGCCGGGTCAGCTGCCGATGGTGGCGGTGGGCCCGGAGGACTCCGGTCCTGGCACGGCGTCGTCCTGGAGTGCGGAGGCGACCTCCGGGGCTGCCGCTGCGGCCGCCCAGTTCCATCGAGGGGCGCCGAGTTCCTTGATGACGCTCTGGAGATGCGTGCGGAGTTCATCGGAGACGAGGCCGCCGCCTGCCACGAGGGTGCGTTCCACGTCGTCGGCCCGGGTGAGCACTTCACGGCCGGCGTCGGTGATGGAGACGAGGTGAGACCTGCGGTCGAGGTCGTTCCGCACGCGGGCCACATGGCCGCGGGATTCGAGGCGGGCCAGGGTCTTGCCCATGGTCTGGGCCTGGACCCGGACGATCTGGGCGAGACTCGCCTGCGTCATGGCGCCCTGCGAAGCGAGGACTCCCAGTGCAATCACTCCGGCGTGGGTAACGCCAATGTCCACCAGCCGCTCATTCCAGGCGTGCTCGACCAGGCGGGCAGCCGTCGTCAGCAGTCGGCCTGTGGGCCATTGCTCCAGATCCGGCATGAAATTGTGCACTCCCTTTCGCTAAGCTGATCAACGCTCATGGATGGCGCCAACCCGTCCCCTTTATGATAACTAGGCGTCCCAGTCATTTTTAATGCCTTCGCGCCGCCCCTATTGAACTGAGGAACCCGCATGACACAACAACTGTCGGCCGGAGATCATGCCCCCGACTTTACGCTCACTGACGCGTTTGGCAACTCGGTGTCGCTCTCGGAGTTCCGCGGCGAAAAGGTCGTCGTCTACTTCTACCCGGCGGCCGCCACCCCCGGCTGCACCACCCAGGCCTGCGATTTCCGTGACAACCTCTCCTCCCTCGCGGCGGCCGGGTACCGGGTCCTGGGAGTGTCCCCCGATGCCCAGGACAAACTCCGTGCCTTCAGCGAGGACGAGCACCTGACGTTCCCGCTGCTCTCCGATGAGGACCACAAGGTCGCCGAAGCGTGGGGCGCGTGGGGTGAGAAAAAGAACTATGGGAAGACCTACGAGGGCCTGATCCGCTCGACCGTCGTCCTCGACGAGGGCGGACAGGTCGCGCTGGCACAGTACAACGTCAAGGCCACCGGCCACGTCGCGAAGCTGCGCCGCGACCTCGGGGTTTCCTGATTCCAGTAGACTAAGGGCCGACGCTGCGCTTTCGCGCAGCGTCGGCGCGCGAGTGGCGGAATTGGCAGACGCGCTGGATTTAGGTTCCAGTGTCTTCGGACGTGGGGGTTCAAGTCCCCCCTTGCGCACTTCAGCGCCGGCCCCCGGCCGGCACCCAACGGCACCTTGGTCTTCGGACCGGGGTGCCGTTCTTTCGTTGGCGCGTGCCCGGCCCGCCCTCCCACGGCGACCGCGCCGGAAGCTCCGTCCACGCCCCGCCCTTCCCCTCTCCCTCCCCCGCCCGGCGGAATAATTCCAGCTCCGACCCATCCGACTTCGACGCACTGTCGAAGTACCTCCGAGACATCGACACGATGCGCTCCACCCCCCAGCAAGCGGCCCGACCTCCCCCACCGGGCCGAGTCGATCAAGGAGAAATCTGATGGAACTTACCAAGCGCAGGAACCTTTCCGTCCTCGGACTCGCAGCCGTCTCGGTGCTCGGTCTGTCGGCCTGTGGCGGCGGCGGCGAAGCAGCCTCCGAGTCGGCCCCCAGCGCCGAGAGCATGGAGACCGAGGCCGCCGAGTCGATGGCACCGGAGAGCACCGGGGAGGCCTCCGGCGAGGCAATGGACCCGACGGCAAACCTTGTCGGACCCGGCTGCGCCGACTACGCGGCCGAGGTTCCCGACGGTGCCGGCTCGGTCGAAGGCATGGCCCTCGACCCGGTCGCGGTAGCAGCCTCGAACAACCCCATCCTGACTCAGCTCACGGCCGCCGTCTCCGGCGAACTGAACCCCGACGTCAACCTCGTCGACACCCTCAACGGCGACGAGTTCACCGTCTTCGCCCCGGTCGATGACGCATTCAAGGCGCTGCCCGCCGAGACCGTCGAGGCACTCAAGACCGACAAGGACCTGCTCTCGGGCATCCTGACCTACCACGTTGTGCCCGGCAGGATGCTTCCGGCCGACCTTGAGGGAACCACCCAGACCACCGTCCAAGGCGGCGACGTCGAGATCACCGGGTCGGGCGACGAGCTGATGGTTAACGGCATGAACGTTATCTGCGGCGGCGTCCAGACAGCCAACGCCACCGTGTACCTGATCGACGGCGTCCTCACGCCGCCGGAGGGCTAGGAACCTCCCTGGTGTAACTCCTCTAACGTGACCAGGGAACCTGGACGGGCCCCCGCACTCGCCGTGCGGGGGCCCGTCCTCTGTGGAGAACGGCCCGGAGCCGGCACAGCCAGGACGCCGCCGGCCGGGGTGGCCGCGCCGGCCGGATCGCCTAGACTGAACTTTCCAACCACCTAGCCGGGCGCTGCGCCCCTTTGGAGAATCTGGCTGTGAAGAAAACCGCCGGGCGCGTCCGGTCCCGTCGTGTCCTCCGAGTCCTTGCCGTGGCCGCCGCAGCGCTCAGCCTTCCCGCCTGCACCTCGACGCCGCCCGCGCCGCCGTCCCCGTCAACTCCGGCGCCCTCCTCTTCCGCCGCACCTGACCCCACCTTCCGGTTCGGGGCGGCAGCCGACCCCACCGGCCTCGACCCCGCGATGGCCACCGACAGCGAATCCTTTCGAGTCACCCAGCAGCTGTTCGAAGGCCTTGTCGGCATCGACCCGCTGACCTCCGAGCCGGCACCGCTGCTGGCCGAGTCGTGGGAGGAACGCAACGAGGGCCGGGCCTACGCCTTCGAGCTCCGTGAGGACGTCGTCTTCCACGACGGGGAGCCCTTTGACGCCGAGGCGGTGTGCGCCAACTTCTCCCGCTGGTTCAACACTCCCCCCGCGGCGCGCGCCGCGGCGGGGGCCCTTTCCTTCGAAACTGTCTTCCTGGCCTTCTCCGACAACGCCGAGGCCTCCCTGTACAAGGGCTGCCGGCCCCTGGGCGGGCATGAGGTGCTCATCGAGCTGAACAGCCGGATGACCGAGTTCATCCCCGCCCTCGCGCTGCCCTCCTTCGCCATGTCCTCCCCGCGGGCCCTGGAGCAGCTGGAGGCGGACGAACTGACCGAAACCCGCGAGGGAGTCCGGCTGTCCCGGTATGCCCTGGCACCCGTGGGCACCGGCCCCTTCCGGCTCGAGGGCTGGACCGGGGACGAGGTGCGGCTGACCGCGTCCGACTCCTACTGGGGGGACCGCGGCGAGGTCACGGACGTGGTGTTCACCACCATCGCCCATCCCGATTCCCGGCTGCGCGCCCTGAAGGCGGGCCGCATCGACGGCTACGACTTCGTCACCGTGGAGAACGCCGCCGAACTGGCCCGGGCGGGCCAGCAGCTGCTGCAGCGCGACCCCTACTCCGTGCTGTACCTGGGGCTGAACCAGAACTTCCCGGGCGTCGACAACGTGCTCTTCCGCCAGGCGGTTGCCCACGCCATCGATAAGGAGGCGCTGATCGAGGGCCGCTTCCTCAACGGCACCAAGGCGGCCCGCCAGTTCCTTCCCCAGAAGCTCGGCGTGAGCAGCGAGTCCGTCCCCTCCTACGACCACGACCCGGACAGGGCGCGGGAGCTGCTCGAGGAAGCGGGCTATACGGGCACCCCCCTGCCCTTCTACTACCCGCGCAACATCTCCCGGCCGTACCTTCCGGCCCCGGAAAAGATCTACGCCGAACTGAGCAGGCAACTCACCGCCGCCGGGTTCAACCTCAAACCCGTGCCCGTCGACTGGAACGAGGGCTACCTCGACCGGGTCCTTGAAGACGGCGACCGCGCCTTCCACCTGCTGGGCTGGAGCGGGAGCTACCAGGACCCCGACAACTTCGCCGGTGCGCTCTTCGGCAAATACTCAAGCGAGTTCGGCTTTAGGGACCCTCAGCTGTTCAGCAAGATCACCCGGGCGGGAACCCTGCCCAACGGCGAGGACCGGCAGGAAGCCTACGCCGACATCAGCGCCCAGACCGCCACGCGGCTGCCGGCCGTTCCGCTGGCCTTCCCGATCTCGGCCCTGGCCATGTCCCCCCGGGTGGCCTCCTACCCGGTGAGCCCCGTCATGAACGAGGTTTTCAACCGGATCGACCTCGACGGGGTGCCGGCCCCCGGCACCGACGCAAGCACCGGCTGATTTAATTATGGTGGCTCCCAGCCGTTAGGCTTCAAGGGCTAGGACCTCGTGACTGGAGACAACGTTGACTGCACAAAGCCAGGCGGCATCATCCGCATCCACCACCGACGTTGTCCTGATCGGCGGGGGCATCATGAGCGCCACGCTCGGGGCGTTCCTGAAGCAGCTCCAGCCGGACTGGGACATCTCCGTCTTCGAGCGCCTCGACCGCGCCGGCCTCGAAAGCTCCGACCCGTGGAACAACGCCGGGACCGGGCACGCGGCGCTGTGCGAGCTCAACTATTCTCCGGCGGGCAAAGACGGTTCGGTGAATCCGGCCAAGGCCGTGGCGATCAACGAGCAGTTCCAGGTCTCGCGCCAGTTCTGGGCCCACATGGTCTCCAGCGGACACCTCGGGGACGCCCGCAACTTCATCAATCCCGTGCCCCACATGAGCTTCGTCTGGGGCACCGCGAACGCGGGCTACCTGCGTCGGCGGTATGAGGCCCTCAGCACCCAGCCGCTCTTCCGCACCATGGAGCACTCCGAAGACGCGGCGACGATCGCCGAGTGGACCCCCCTGATCATGAAGGACCGCAACCCGAGCCAGCCCGTGGCGGCCTCCCGGGTCGCCGGCGGGACCGACGTCGACTTCGGTGCCCTGACGCGCGGGCTCACCACCTACCTCGAGGGCAACGGCGTAGAACTGAACTACCACCACGACGTCGTCGACGTTTCCCGTGCCTCCAGCGGGCGCTGGGACATCAAGGTGAAGAACCGCGGCACCGGTGCAACCCGCACGGTCAGCACGAAATTCGTCTTCATCGGCGCCGGCGGCGGTGCCCTCCATCTGCTGCAGCGCAGCGGCATCCCCGAGGGCAAGGGCTTCGCAGGCTTCCCGGTGTCCGGGCAGTTCCTGCGCTGCACCGACCCTGACATCGTGAACCAGCACAACGCCAAGGTGTACGGCCAGGCCTCGGTCGGCGCGCCGCCGATGTCGGTGCCGCACCTGGACACCCGGTTCGTCAACGGTGAGCGGTCCCTGCTGTTCGGGCCCTACGCCGGCTTCTCCACCAAGTTCCTCAAGCGCGGCTCCTTCCTCGACCTGCCCGGGTCGGTCCGCCCCTCCAACCTGGTGCCGATGCTCGCCGTCGCCAAGGATAACGTCCCGCTCACCAAGTACCTGATCTCCGAGGTCCTGAAGAACCGCGAGGCCAAGAACGAGGCCCTCAACCAGTTCGTTCCGTCGGCCAACGGCGGCGCCTGGGAACTCATCACCGCCGGCCAACGTGTACAGGTCATCAAGAAGGCCCCCAAGACGGGTGGAATTCTGCAGTTCGGAACGGAAGTCATCACCTCGGCCGATGGGTCGGTGGGGGCGCTCCTCGGCGCATCGCCGGGGGCGTCCACGGCGGCTCCGATCATGGTCGAACTCCTGAAGCGGTGCTTCCCGGCGAAGATGTCGGGCTGGGAGGCAAAGCTGAAGGAGATGATCCCCGGATACGGCGTGAAACTCAATGAGAACGAGGAGCTTGCCGCGGAAGTCCAGTCGATGACTGATCGGGTCTTGAAACTCCAGTAAGCCGCGGCTGCCCCGGGACACCAGGCACCGTCAGCACCGAAGGCAGGCCAATGTTCCGTCTGGCGCAGCTCTCCCTGGGAAACCGGGCCCTGATTGCGTTGATCACCGTTTTTGCCTCGGTGTTCGGCGTGATCACCGTCGGCTCGCTCAAGCAGGAACTCATCCCCTCGCTCGAGTTTCCCCGGATCACCGTGATCTCCTCGGTGCCCGGCGCCTCCCCGGAATACATCGACAAGCAGGTCAGCGGCCCGCTCGAAACCGCGCTCAGCGGTGTCGAGGGGCTCGAAACCTCCTCGGCCACCTCCCGCAGCGGCGTCTCCACCGTCAACCTCGAGTTCGTCTATGGGACGAACCTCGACCGGGCCCGCGCCCAGGTGGACCGGGCCATCTCCGCGGTGCGGCCCAACCTCCCCGAGGACGTCGAGCCGCAGGCACTGGCGGGCAGCATCGGCGACTTCCCGATCGCCTTCCTGGCCATCTCCTCGGACCGCACGCTCAGCGAGTTGAACGACGAGCTGACCCGGCTGACGGTGCCCCGGCTGCAGAAGCTCGAAGGGGTCCGCTCGGCGGACATCACCGGCGGCTCGCGGCAGCACATCTCGGTGCTTCCCCGCGACGGCGCCCTCGCCGAGGCCGGAGTGCAGGTCCGGGACATCGTCGATACCCTCGAAGCCAACGGCGCCCTGTTCCCGGTGGGCACCCTCGAGGAGGATCTGCGGTCCCTCACCATCCAGGCCGGCAGCCCCGTCGCGTCCCTCGAGGACATCCGGGGCCTGCCCGTGCTGCCCTCCGAGCCGGCCGCCACCGCTGGGCCGACCCCCGAGGCGCCCTCGACTCCGGCCGCCCCCGGCTTCCCCGCGCCCGGCGTTCCGGCGCCGGGCGTTCCCGGTGGCGCTCCGGGCTCCCCCGGTTCCCCTGCGCCCGGCGCCCCCGGCTTCCCCGACCCCGCGAACCCGTCGCCCGCCGAGCCTGCACCGGCTCCCGGCGCCGATCCGGTCACCATCGGGGAGATCGCCGACGTCGAACTCGCCGACGACGCCGCCACCTCGATCACTCGAACCAACGGCGTCGAAACCCTCGGCCTCACCATCACGAAGGTGCCCGACGGCGACACGGTGCGCATCTCCCGGGCCGTCGGCGAGCTCATCCCCGAGCTCGAAACGGAGCTGGGCGACGGCGCCAACATCACGGTGGTCTTCGACCAGGCGCCCTTCATCGAACGCTCCATCAAGGACCTCACCACCGAGGGGCTGCTCGGCCTCGCCTTCGCCGTCGTCGTGATCCTGGTGTTCCTGCTGTCGGTGCGCTCCACCCTGGTCACCGCGATCTCCATCCCGCTCTCACTGCTGGTGACCTTCATCGGTCTCTACGCGGCCGGGTACTCCCTGAACATCCTCACCCTCGGGGCGCTGACCATCGCCATCGGCCGGGTGGTCGACGATTCGATCGTCGTGATCGAGAACATCAAGCGGCACCTGAGCTACGGCGAGGAAAAACGCACGGCCATCCTGACGGCGGTGCGCGAGGTGGCCGGGGCGGTGACGGCCTCGACCCTGACCACCGTGGCGGTGTTCGCGCCCATCGCGTTCGTCGGCGGGCTGGCGGGTGAGCTGTTCCGTCCCTTCGCCGTCACCACAGGGATTGCCCTGCTTGCCTCCCTCGCGGTGTCCCTGACCATCATCCCCGTCCTCGCCTACTGGTTCCTGCCCCGCACCCGGGCCACCGACGTCGACGACGACGCCGCGTCCGAGGCGGCCCGGCAGGCGCGTGCCCGGGCGGTCGAGGAGGCCCACCGGGCCGAACGCCGCTCCTGGCTGCAGCGCGGTTACCTCCCGATCCTCCGCGGAACCCAGCGCCACCCCGTCTGGACGCTCACCGCCGGCGTGCTGGTGCTTGGGGCGACGGCCGCCATGGTCCCGCTGCTCCAGACCAACCTGCTCGGCAGCAGCGGCCAGAACAACTTCAGCATCTCCCAGACCCTCCCGGCCGGCTCAAGCCTCGCCACGACGGCCGCAGCGGCCGCACGGACCGAGGAAGTGCTCGCCCGGGACCCGGCCATCCGCGACATCCAGCTGACCGTCGGCAACGCCCAGGGCGCGTTCGCCGCCCAGTTCTCCGAAGGGGCCTCGGTGGCAAGCTTCACCGTCACCACGGACGAGGACGCCGACCAGGACGCGCTGCAGGCAAGGATCCGGGACGACCTCGAGCAGCTCACCGGTGCCGGGGACTTCTCGCTCTCGAGCCAGCAGGGCGGCTTCGGCACCTCAAGCACCATCGACATCAACATCACCGCTCCGGTCCCCGAGGACCTCCAGCGCGCAAGCGATGCGGTGGTCGAAAGCCTTCAGGGCATCGACGGCGCCGGCGAGATCACGAGCAACCTCTCCGCCGCCCAGCCGCAGGTCCAGATCAGCGTGGACCGGGCCGCCGCGGTCGCCGCGGGGCTCACGGAAGGGCAGATCGCCGGCCTGCTCGGCGGCAGCATCAGCCCGGTCCCTGCCGGAGTGCTCCGGCTGGAGGCCACCGACTATCCCGTCCTCATCGGTGAGGGAACACCCATCACGAGCCTGGCCCAGCTTGAGGACCTGGTCATCCCGGCCGCCGGACGCCCGGTGCCACTGACCGAGGTGGCCACCATCGAAGAGGTTCAGGTCCCGCTGACTGTCACCAGCGCCAACGGGGAGCGCACGGCACGCGTCTCAGTCACCCCGGCCGGCGACGACCTGGGCGCCCTGACCGCGGCGGTGTCCGACCGCCTCGACGGCGTGGACCTGCCGTCCGGAGCCACTGCCACGGTCGGCGGGGCGGCGGCACAGCAGACCGAATCCTTCGGCCAGCTCTTCATTGCGCTGTGGGCGGCCGTCGCGATCGTGTACGTCATCATGGTGGCCACCTTCAAGAGCCTGCTCCAGCCCCTGATCCTGCTCGTCTCCATCCCGTTCGCCGCGACCGGGGCGATTGCGCTGCTGGTGATCACCCGCATCCCGCTCGGACTGCCGTCGCTCATCGGCATGCTCATGCTCGTGGGAATCGTCGTGACGAACGCCATCGTGCTGATCGATTTGATCAACCAGTACCGCAGGCCGCGGGACGGCGAGCCCGGGCTGGATGTGGCCGAGGCCATCCTGCAGGGCGCCCGGCAGCGGCTCCGCCCCATCCTGATGACCGCACTGGCCACCGTCTTCGCCCTGACGCCGCTGGCTTTGGGGCTGACCGGCGAGGGCGGTTTCATCTCCCAGCCGCTTGCCGTCGTCGTCATCGGCGGGCTGGTCTCCTCCACCGCCCTGACCCTGATCCTGGTGCCCGTTCTCTACCGGCTGATCGAGGGACGGCGGGAACTGCGCGCCCGCCGCCGTGAAGCGTCCGACCGCGCGGAGCAGGCTCGGGAAACGGTGCCGGCCTAGCCCGCCCCGACCTGCACCGGCCCGTACCGGCGTCCGGACGGCCCGGCCGTCCGGGCGCCGGAACGAATCGGCGTATAATTGATGCAATTGCATCTTCCCGAACGAGGAGACCCCGTGCAGATCGGCATATTTACAGTCGGTGACGTCACCGTTGACCCCACCAATGGGACCGCGCCCACCGAGTACGAGCGCATCAAAGCGATGGTGACCATCGCCAAGCATGCCGAGGAGGTCGGGCTCGATGTCTTCGCCACCGGCGAGCACCACAACCGGCCGTTCGTGCCGAGCTCGCCGACCACAATGCTCGGGTACATCGCCGCGCAGACCGAGCGGATTATCCTCTCGACCTCCACGACACTGATCACCACGAACGACCCGGTGAAGATCGCCGAGGACTTCGCCATGCTCCAGCACCTGGCCGACGGCCGGGTCGACCTGATCCTGGGCCGCGGCAACACCGCGCCGGTCTACCCCTGGTTCGGGAAGAACCAGCAGGACAGCGTCGAGCTGACCATTGAGAACTACAACCTGCTGCGCCAGCTGTGGGACAACGACGTCGTGAACTGGGACGGCAAGTTCCGCACCCCGCTGCGCAACTTCACCTCAACCCCGCGCCCGCTCGACGGCGTCGCCCCCTTCGTCTGGCACGGCTCGATCCGCACCCCGGAGGTCGCCGAGATCGCCGCCTACTTCGGCGACGGGTTCTTCGCGAACAACATCTTCTGGCCCAAGGAGCACTACCAGCAGCTCATCAGCCTGTACCGGGAGCGCTACGCCCACTACGGCCACGGAACGCCGGAGCAGGCGATCGTGGGCCTCGGTGGCCAGTTCTTCATCCGCCGCAACTCGCAGGACGCCGTGAGGGAGTTCCGCCCGTTCTTCGACAACGCCCCGGTCTACGGCCACGGCCCGTCCCTTGAGCAGTTCACCTCACAGACTCCGCTGACGGTCGGCAGCCCGCAGGAACTGATCGAGAAGACCCTGACCTTCCGGGAGTTCTTCGGCGACTACCAGCGCCAGCTGTTCCTCATCGACCACGCGGGCCTGCCGCTGAAGACCGTCCTTGAGCAGCTGGATCTGCTGGGCTCCGAGGTCCTGCCGACGCTGCGCGCCGAGTTCGCCAAGCGCACCCCGGCAACGGTTCCGGCACCTCCGACCTTCGAGAACCGGCGCGCCGCTGGGGCAACCTCACCGGCGGTGTCCCGTGGGTGAGGGCCCGGAACTCCCGCCCGTGCGCCTCACGGCCGAGGCGTGGGAGTCGTTGTTCCGCGCCCAGGTCGCGGTGATGAAGGTCCTCAGGCAGGACGAGGCGTTCAAACAGCTCGGCATCCGCGACTACGACGTGCTCTTCAACCTGAGCAGGTGCGCCACCGGGTGGGCACGGCTGAACGAGCTGAACGCGAACCTGCTGATCAGCCAGCCGAGCCTGAGCCGGATGGTGGAGCGGCTTGAAACCAAGGGGCTGATCCAGCGCCGGCCGGCCAAGAACGATCAGCGCGGCGTGGAGCTCTCCCTGACCGAGGAGGGCCGGGCGCTCCAGAAGCGCATCGGCACCTCGCACGTGCGGGTGATCCAGGAGACCCTGGGGCCGATCCTGAGCGTCGAGGAACTCGAACAGCTCCGCACGCTCACCACCAAGATCAGTGCCGGGGTGGAGCGCCACTCCTGACCCGGAGCCGGCAGCCGGCCCCTATGCTGGGGGCACGGCGCCCATCCGGGGTCAGCCGTACCATCGAAGGCGGCCCCATGCACAGCTTCACCCCCAACGACGTCCCCGACCTCACCGGCCGCCGCGCCATCGTCACCGGGGCCAACAGCGGCATCGGCCTCCGGGTCGCCGTCGCCCTGGCCCGGAAGGGCGCCCACGTGGTGCTCGGCTGCCGGGATGCGGGACGGGGCGCGGAAGCCGAGCAGCACGTCCGCTCCCGCAGCGGCAGTTCGGCGGTGGAGCTGCGCCTGCTCGATCTGGCCAGCCTCGCCTCCATCCGGCAGTTCGCCGCGGGCTGGGAGCACCCACTGGACCTGCTGATCAATAACGCCGGGGTCATGGCGCCGCCGCGCAGGGTGCTCACCGAGGACGGCTTCGAGTCGCAGTTCGGAATCAACCACCTCGGCCACTTCGCCCTGACCGGGCTCCTCCTCGGGCAACTGCGGGCAGCCGGCGATTCCCGCGTTGTGACCGTGTCGAGCCTCGCCCACAAACGCGGGCGCCTGAACTTCGCGGACCTCCAGTCCGCCCGGACGTACCGTCCCTGGGCCGCCTACGGCCAGAGCAAGGCAGCCAACCTCTACTTCACCATCGAACTCGACCGGCGCGCACGCGCGGCCGGGTGGCCGCTCACGGCGGCGGCCGCGCACCCGGGCCTCGCCCGCACCAATCTGGTGCGCAACCGCCAGGCCGGACCGATGCTCGACCTGCTCGGCGGCTTCCTCGGCGTGCTGAGCCAGTCCGATGAGGCCGGAGCGCTGCCGGTGCTCTACGCGGCCACCGCCCCCGACGTTGAGGGCGGGGACTACTACGGGCCGGACGGCCCCGGAGAGACCCGCGGAAACGTACGCCTCGTGGCGCCTTCCCCGCGCGTCCTCGACCCCGAAGCCGCCGCGCGGCTCTGGGAGCGCAGTATCGAACTCACCGGCGTCGACTACCGGGCGCTGGAGCCGCGCGCCTGACAGCCGGGCTCCAATCAATGCGCTGCAGCTAGGGGGCTGACAGCCGACCGACAGCGGGTGGGCCGCTGGAGGAAAGCCGTGGCGTATCAGGCTCTGCCCCGCCCCGGCCGGACTGCCGCGACCTAGAGCCGTGCGGCGTGCGGGGCCCGCACCCGGGCGGCTGCCTCGACGACCGCGGCGGCCGCCGCCTCCAGCTCCGCCGCCGTCGTTTCCCGGGTCCAGGACAGCCGCAGCGCCGTGGTGGCGGTGTCGGCGTCGAGGCCCAGGGCGAGCAGGACGGCGGAGGGCTCGTCCGACCCTGCGGCACAGGCGGAGCCGGACGATGCCACCACGCCGAGGCGCTCCAGTTCAAGCAGGACCGATTCGCCACTGAGGCCGGGAAAGCAGAAGGAAGCGAGGTTTGGCAGCCTCCGCTCCGGATGCCCGGTCAGGACGGCGCCCGGCACCCCGGCTCGAACATGGGCGGTGAGCCGGTCCCGCAACGCGGTGGAGGCCCCCGCGGCAGCGGCCCAGCCCCGCCGGGCGGCCGTCAGCGCCGTCGCAGCGCCGACGGCGCCGGCCACGTTTTCGGTGCCCGAGCGGCGCCCCCGCTCCTGGCCGCCGCCGTGGATCACCGGCTCCACCGGGACCCTGCGCCGGAGGTACAGCACCCCGGAGCCTTGCGGCGCCCCGAGCTTGTGTCCCGAGATGCTCAGCGCGTCGACGCCCAGCGCCTGGACATCGAGGGGAAGCCACGCCGCGGCCTGGACGGCGTCGGTGTGGAAGTACACCCCGCGGCTCCGGCAGATGCCGGCGAGTCGGGCAATGTCCTGCACCGTGCCGACCTCGTTGTTGGCATACATCACGCTGCACAGCGTCGTCTCCGCGGTCAGCGCCGCCTCGAGTTCCTCCGGGTCGGCCATCCCTGCACCGTCCACCGGCAGGACAGTGATCCGGAAGCCGTGGTACCGCTCGAGATAGGACAACGGCTCGCGGACCGCGGCGTGCTCGAGCGCGCTCGTGACGATGTGCCGTCCCCGCGGCGCCGCGAGGGCTATCCCCTTCAGCGCGAGGTTGTTGGCCTCGGTGCCGCCCGAGGTGAAGATCACCTCCGCCGGACGGCAGTTCAGTTCCGCTGCGACGGCCTCCCGCGCGGAAGCGAGGGCCGCCGCGGCGGCCTCACCGACCGCATGGTGGCTCGAGGGATTGCCGAAACCGCCCGTCAGCAGCGGCCACATCGCCTCGAGCACCTCCCGCCGCACCGGCGTCGTGGCGGCGGCGTCGAGGTAGATCATGACCGCAGCTCTGCTGGGAGCCGCCCACCTGCCGCCGCCCCCGCGCCGGCCGCGGGCCGGAAGTCGAGGCCAAGGTCCAGGCTGCGGACGCTGTGGGTCAGGGCCCCCGAGGAGATCAGGTCGACGCCGGTCGCGGCGATGGCGGCAACGGTTTCCAGCGTTACGTTGCCGCTGGCCTCGACGAGCGCGCGGCCCCCGACCCGGCGGACCCCCTCGGCGAGCTCGGCCAGGGAGAAGTTGTCGAGCATAATCGTGTCGACCCCCGCGGCCAGCACCGGTTCGATCTGGTCGAGCCGGTCGACCTCCACTTCGAAATGCACGGTGTGCGGCAGCCGCGCCCGGGCGGACGCCAGGGCTGCGGTGAGCGCCTCCGGGCCGTCCGCGGACAGCAGGGCCAGGTGGTTGTCCTTCACCAGCACCGCGTCCGAGAGGCTGAACCGGTGGTTGAAACCGCCGCCGCAGCGCACCGCGTACTTCTCCAGTGCCCTGAGGCCCGGGGTGGTCTTGCGGGTGTCTACAATTCGTGCGCTGGTTCCCCGGACCGCCTCGACATACCGGGCGGTGAGGGTGGCGATGCCGCTGAGCCGCTGGGCCAGGTTGAGCGCGGTGCGCTCGGCGGCAAGGATCCCCGCGGCGGGACCGGAAAGGGTAGCGAGCACGGCACCCGGGGCAAAGGCATCACCGTCGCTCAGCTGCGGCTCCACGGTGATGCGCGGGTCGGTCAGGCGCATTGCCGACTCGATGACGTGCGCCCCGCAGAAGACTCCGGCCTCCCGGGCCGCGACGGAGCCGGCGGCCAGGACCGACGGCGCGATGAGGCCCTGGCAGGTGATGTCGCCCCAGGGCAAGTCCTCGGCGAGCGCAGCAGCGATCACCGCATCGAAGACCGCGGCGGACGGGGCGGAGGCAGCTGCCGGTGGGGTCATTGTGGGAATCCTTCCTCGGGGGTGGAAGCACGGACGTACGCCATGCTTCCGGGAACTGATTGCGGATCGGCCAGCGGGAAATCCGACCGGTGGTGGGCACCCCGGCTTTCCCTGCGGGCCGCGGCGGCATGCACCAGCAGCCGCGCACACAGCAGGAGGTTGGCGGTTTCGAGTTCCTCGACGGTGCTGCCGGCGGGCGCATACGCGGCCAGCTGCTTGGCGGCCAGTTCTAGCCCGGCCGCGTCCCGGAGGACCCCTGCCTGCCGCGTCATCAGGCGCTGCAGCTGCGCCCGGTCGAAGGGTTCGCCGGCGTCCGGGGACTCAAGGGCAAGCGGGTCTGCCGGGAACGCCGGCCACGGGGCCTCCGGGGCGGCCAGGGCTTCGGCCGTCCGCCCGGCGAAGACGAGTCCCTCGAGGAGGGAGTTCGAGGCGAGCCGGTTGGCGCCGTGCACGCCGGTGCAGGCGGCCTCCCCTACCGCGTACAGGCCGGGGAGTGAGGTCCGGCCCGAAGTGTCGGTGCGGATCCCACCCATCCAATAGTGTGCGGCTGGCACCACCGGGATTGGTTCGCGCGCCCAGTTCAGGCCGTGGCGCGCCGTCAGGGAGGTCAGTGAGGGGAACCGGCGGGCGAGGAACGGGCCGCCCAGGGCGGTCGCGTCGAGATACACACACCTTTCACCCCGCGCGGCGAGGTGCTGCGAGATGCTGCGGGAGACGACGTCGCGCGGCGCCAGTTCGCCGTCCGGGTGGTAGGCGGAGAGGAAGCGGGTTCCGGAGGCGTCGCGGAGGACCGCACCTTCACCCCGCACCGCCTCGGAGATGAGCGGGCTGCCGGGAACATCGAGCGCGGTGGGGTGGAACTGGAAGAACTCCGCGTCGGCCACCACCGCCCCGGCCCGCCAGGCCAGGGCCACGCCGTCGCCGGTGGCCACCGCCGGGTTGGTGGTGTGTTCATAGAGCCTGCCCGCCCCGCCGGTGGCGAGCACGACGGCGTCGGCCGCGATCTCCCGTGCGGCGGGCTCCCCCGCGGTGGCGGGGCCCGCCGGGCGGACGCGCACGCCCGAGACGCGGGGCTCCGCGGGCGCGCCCGCACGCAGCAGGTCCGTTACAACTGTGGATTCAAGGATCCGCACGGAGGGGTCGGCGCGCACCGCGCGGATCAGGGCGCCGGCCAGCGCACGGCCGGTCGCGTCGCCACCGGCGTGGAGGATCCGGGCCGCGCTGTGGGCGGCCTCCCGGCCGCTGGCGGGCGCACCGCCGGCGCTGTCGAAGCGGAACCCGAGCGACTCAAGCCAACCCACCTGATCCTGTGCCCCGCCGCACAGCAGCCCGACCGCGTCCGCGTCGGCGAGGCACGCGCCGGCGGCCAGGGTGTCGGCCACGTGGGCGGCCACGCTGTCCTGAGCGCCTCCCCGGGGACCGGTCGGCGACTGCTCCTGTCCGGGGCCACCGGACAGCACCGCGGCCATGCCGCCCTGGGCATACCAGGTGTTGCTCTCCTCGAGGGCGGCCTTCGTGATCAGGGTCAGCTGCGCGCCCGGCAGGGAACGACGGATCCGGAGCACCGTCGCCAGCCCTGCCACCCCGCCGCCCACGATGACCACCCGGCGCGGGGCGTCCGGGTGGCCGGCCGGAGCCGGGGTCATGGCCGGACCGCGAGCATGCGCTGCAGGGCGGTCCCGGCAGGGCCTGCGGTCGCAGCCGGGACGGTGATCCGGTTGCGCACCTCGCCCTCGAGCAGTCCCTCGAGCACCCAGGCGAGGTACCCGGGGTGGATCCGGTACATCGTGGAGCACGGGCAGATGACGGGATCGAGGCAGAAGATCGTGTGTTCGGGGTGTTCGGCGGCCAGGCGGTTCACGAGGTTGACTTCGGTGCCGACGGCGAAGGTGGTGCCCGGCGCACCGGCGGCGATCGCCTTGCGGATGTAGTCGGTGGACCCGGCCTCGTCGGCGGCGTCGACGACGGGCATGGGGCACTCGGGGTGGACGATCACGCGCACGCCCGGGTGTTCCGCCCGGGCCTTCTCGATCTGGGCGACGGTGAAGCGCTTGTGGACGGAGCAGAACCCGTTCCACAGGATGACGCGCGAGTCGAGCAGCTTCTGCTCCGCGAGGCCGCCGAGGTCCTTGCGCGGGTTCCACAGCGGCATTCGCTCCAGCGGGACGCCCATCGCCTTGGCGGTGTTCCGGCCCAGGTGCTGGTCGGGGAAGAAGAGCACCCGCTGCGCCCGCTCGAAGGCCCACTCGAGCACCGCGGCGGCATTGGAGGAGGTGCAGACGATCCCGCCGTTCTCCCCGCAGAACCCCTTGAGCGCCGCCGAGGAGTTCATATAGGTGACCGGGAGCACCGGGACCCTGCCCTCGGCGTCGGGTTCGGTGCCGTACACCTCGGCGAGCTGCTCCCAGCAGTCGGTCACCGAGTCGATGTCGGCCATGTCCGCCATGGAGCAGCCGGCGGCGAGGTTGGGCAGGATCACCGCCTGGTCCGGCCGGGAGAGCAGGTCGGCGGTCTCGGCCATGAAGTGCACGCCGCAGAAGACGATTGCCTCCGCCTCGCTGCGCTGGGTTGCCGCGCGGGCGAGCTGGAAGCTGTCCCCGACGAAGTCGGCGTGGCGGATCACCTCGTCGCGCTGGTAGAAGTGCCCGAGGATGACCACCCGGCTGCCCAGGGCCTGCCGCGCCGCGGTGATGCGCCGGTCCAGTTCGTCGTCGCCGGCCCTCCGGTATTCCTCGGGCAGTTCGCCCTGGCGGGGGGTCGCGGCGGGCGCGGAGTCGGCCATCGAGGCGCCCGGCCCGTAGGTGGGCACGGGGGTGTCGAAGACCCACGGGCCCTCTGCGAGCGCTGGCGAACAGGTGCTGCCGGCGGCCGGGGCGGCCTCGGCCTGGGCCCGGGTGATGAGCTGGACCGCGGTGTTGACAGAGGTCATGGGGTTCTCCTGGGGAAGCCGGGATCGGGTGAGGCGGCGCCGGTGTAGCGGTAGAGGCGGGGCGGGCGGTGCCTGCCGCCCTGCTGGAAGGTGTCAGTCGGAACGATGTCGGGGGTGGCCCGGAGGTGGCGGCGGAAGTTGGCCGGGTCGAGTTCCCGGCCCAGGACCGCCTCGTAGACCCCGCGGACCTGGGCGAGGGTGAAGGACTCGCCGAGGAAGGAGAAGGCGATCGGCCCGTATTCCATCTTGTTGCGCAGCCGCCACAGGGCGTATTCCACGATCGTGTTGTGGTCGAAGGCGAGGTCAGGCAGGGCGTCGGCCGGGAACCACTTCACGTTCTCCGATTCGCGCGCCAGGTCCGCCTCCCCCGGCTGCACGAGGGCCCAGTAGACGATGGAGACCAGCCGCTGGGTTGCGGCACGGTCGAGCCCGCCGAAGGCGTACAGCTGTTCGAGGTACCGGGGGGCGAGGCCCGTGGTGTCGTTCAGGTTCCGCGCCGCGGCGTCCTGGAGGGATTCCCGGCCGGACAGCGGCCCGCCGGGCAGCGCCCACTTGCCCAGGTGCGGCTCGCGGATCCGCCGCACCAGGGGCATCCAGAGCGCCTGCCGGCCGCCGTCAGAGCGGAGGGCGAAGATCACCGTGGAGATCGCCAGTGCCGGGGGGAGCTGGTTGCGTTCGGTCACGTTCGCGGAGCCGAAGTCCATGCCTGCACCGCCTTCGAGGGTCAGTCCGCCGCGGCAGCCCGGGTTAAAGTCATTATGACTATAACAGGTTCCCGGTCCCTGCGGCAGGGCCCCCGGAGGCCGCGGCCCGCATCAGCGGCAGAGTCCGCGCCTCGAAGTGGGTATTGAGGACGATGACGCTCGAGGAGCGGATGACGGTCCGGGTGGCGATGATTGCGTCGATCACGCGCTGCAGATCGGCGTTGGAGCGGGCGGTGACCCGTGCCAGCAGGTCGCTCTCCCCCGACACGGTGTGCAGTTCCTGGATCTCGGGGATCTCCGCGAGCGCCTCGGCCACCGCGTCGTGGCCCGAATCCTGGTGGATGATCAGCGAGCAGAAGGCCGTCACGCCGTACCCCATGGAGCCGGGGTCGATGCTGGGGCCCCAGCCGTTGATCACCCCGCTGCGCTGCATCCGTTCAAGCCGCGCCGACACCGTGGCCCGCGCGACCCCCAGGACGCGCGATGCCTCGAGCACCGAGATCCGGGGGTTGTCGGCGAACAGGTCGGCGATGCGGACGTCGAGCCGGTCGATCTCCATGGGTTGCCTTCCTCTCGGACACGCCGTGCCCTGCCGCGGCGGCGCCCGGGCTGATTGAGGCCGGATGCCTGTTTGTACAGACGATAACGGCAGATCGAAGCAATCTGTACAGTCGGTCACGCCCAGGCGGCGTTCACTGCGGCAAACTGCGGAGGATCGACGCGGCAGATTGCGCAGGACCTCCGGGTGCGGATACCGTCACCCAAGACCACCTACGCAAGGACGCACCATGGAATCTCCGACACCTGCGGACCGGGGCGAGCTCGAGGAGCTCTACCGGCTCCTCGCCGCCGTACGGCAGCTCGATACCGCCGCGGTCCGCTGGCAGCGCCAGGGCATCATCCCCGGCTATGCCCCCCTGCTCGGGCAGGAGGCGGCCCAGGTGGGCAGCGGCTACGCCGTCGATCCGACGCGTGACTTTATCTTCCCGACCTACCGCGAACTCGGCGTTGCACGCGCCGTGGGCGTGGACATGGTCGAGTACATGGCCACCCACAAGGCCACCTGGCACGGCGGGCTCTACAACCCCGCCACCACCCACTTCGCCCCCATCCAGGCCGTGGTCGGCGGATCGGTGCTCCACGCCGTAGGCTGGGCGCACGGCCAGAGGCTGGCCGGGCCCGGCGAGGACGGCTACAACGTGGCCCTGAGCTACTTCGGCGACGGCGCCAGCTCCCAGGGCGACGTCCATGAGGCCATGAACTTCGCGGCCGTGATGAAAGCACCCGTCATCTTCTTCGTGCAGAACAACGGCTGGGCCATCTCCGTGCCCACCGAGCGTCAGGTGGCGGGTGGGTCCGTCGCCGCCCGGGCCGCCGGGTACGGCATGCCGTCCCTGAGCGTGGACGGCAACGACGTCACGGCGGTGCTTGAGGCCACCCGGCAGGCCCTGGCGCACTGTCGGGGCGGCGGCGGCCCGATCCTCATCGAAGCCCGGACCTACCGGCTGGGCCCGCACTCGACGAGCGATGATCCCGGACGCTACCGGAGCCTGGATGAGGAGCAGGCGGCCCGCCGGTCCGATCCACTGGCCGCCTGCGAGGCCCTGCTGCGCACGCGCTTCGGCACGCCGGACTCCTTCTTCGCCGGGGCCCTTGCCGCGGGCGAGGCCGAGGCCGAGGCGGTCCGGCAGGGCCTTGAAGGCCTCGCTCCCCGCCCGGGAAGCGAGATGTTCGACTTCGTCTTCCAGCAGCCCACCCCCGCACTGAAAGCCCAGGCCGCCGCCTGGAGGACGGAATCCGAGCATGTCTGAGACCTTGTCGAGCCCCCTGTCCCCGGCCGCCGGCGACGGGCCGGCCGCATCCGCGCCGCTGACGCTCTCGATGCAGGGAGCCCTGAACCGTGCGCTCGGGGAGGTCCTCGAGGACAACCCCAAGGCCCTGATCTTCGGTGAGGACGTCGGCCGCCTGGGCGGCGTCTTCCGCATCACCGACGGGCTGCAGGCCCGCTTCGGCGCCGAGCGCGTCTTCGACACCCCGCTCGCCGAGTCGGGCATCCTGGGCATGTCCGTCGGCCTGGCGATGGCCGGCTTCCACCCCATCCCCGAGGTGCAGTTCGACGGCTTCGCGTATCCGGCCGTGAACCAGATCGTTTCCCAAATCGGGCGGATGAACTACCGCAGCCGCGGCGCCCTGCCCATGCCGGTCACCCTGCGCGTGCCCAGCTTCGGCGGGATCCGCGCGCCCGAGCTCCACGGGGAAAGCCTTGAGAGCCTCTTCGTGCACGTTCCAGGCCTGAAGGTTGTCTCCCCCGCGGACCCGCACCAGGCCTACCACCTGCTCCGGCTCGCCGGCTCGATGCCCGATCCGGTGATCTTCATGGAACCCAAGGCGCGCTACTGGCAGAAGGGCCCCGTGGATCCCGCCGACGCCGGCGCACTTGAGGGCGCACGGATCGCCCGGCCCGGCCGCCACCTGACCCTGATCGCCTGGGGCGCCATGGTCGCCCGCTGCCTGCAGGTCGCCGAACTGGCGGCCGAGGACGGTATCGAGGTGGAGGTGCTCGACCTGCGCTGGCTCAGCCCGATCGACGCCGACGGCCTCGCCGAATCCGCCTCCCGCACCCGGCGCGCCGTCGTCGTCCACGAGGCGCCGCGCAGCAGCGGGCTGGGGGCGGAAATCGCAGCCCTCGTCACCGAAAGGTGCTTCAATACCCTCAAGGCGCCGGTGGAACGGGTGACGGGATTCGACGTCCCCTACCCGTCGGGTGACCTTGAGGACGAATACATTCCCAACATTGACCGGATCCTGTTCGGAATCCAACGCGTATTGGAGCACCGCCGTGGCTGAACTCTCATTCCCCCTGCCGGACCTCGGTGAGGGCCTCATCGAGGCCACCATCCTCGAGTGGCTCGTCGCCGAGGGCGACCAGGTCGAACGGAACCAGCCCCTCGTCGAGGTCGAAACCACCAAGTCCGCCGTCGAACTGCCCTCCCCGCAGGCCGGTACAGTCGTGAAGGTTCACGGCGAAGCCGGCTCGGTGATCGCCGTCGGCGATCCGCTGATCGTCTTCGAGGTGCCGGACGACACGGCCGGCATCGTGGGCACGGTGCCCGCCGAGAAGGCCCCGGCCCGGCGGGTACGGCTCAGTGCCGTGCTCGACGACGACTAGGCACGGGCCCGCGGCGCGGGCTTTCAACGGCAGGAAAGGACAAGGCATGGGACGGCACCGCGACCACCTAGTGGAGGGATCGGATCCGCAGCTGAGCGTGGCGCTGCATCCTCCCGCCTCCGACGCCGGGCTGCGCCCGGTGCTGCTGCTTCACGGCTTCGCCTCCTCGACGAAGCTCAACTGGGCCGACACCGGCTGGATCCGCTTCCTCAACGAGGCGGGCCGGGCCGTTCTCACCGTCGACCTTCCCGGACACGGCGCCAGCGCCGCACCGGAGGCGCGTGACTCCTACTCCCCCAGCCGCATCCGCGCCGACGTCCTGCAGGTCCTCCAGGACCACCACGTGGTGCCCCTGCGCGAGGGCGTGCCGGCCAGCGGCGTCGACATCATCGGATACTCTCTCGGCTCCCGGCTGGCGTGGGAATTCGGCGCCACCCAGCCGGAACTGGTCCACCGCATGGTGCTGGGCGGCCCCGGCAGCGGTGACCCGCTTGCCGAGTTCGACCTCGCCGCGGCGCAGGATCTCCTCGCCGAAGGCACGCCGATTCAGGATCCCCGGACCGCCGAGCTGATGCGGATGGCCCGGCTCGTGCCGACCAACGACGTGTTCGCGCTGCTGACCATGGTGGAGGCGGTGAAGGACGAGCCGTTCATCCCCGCCGAGGCCGTGCCCCGGATGCCGCTGCTTCTGGTGGCCGGCGAGAACGATGACCTCGCCGCAACGGCGCAGGAACTCGCGGACCTGGCCCCGCACGCTGAACTGCTGAAGCTGCCCGCCCGGACCCACGCCAACGCGGTGACCTCGCGGGCCTTCAAGGCTGCGGCGGTCGCGTTCCTGTCCGCCTGAACCCGCCCCTTTGCACCCTGCCGCCCGCCGCCGGTGCCCGCCGCAGCGGATAAACTTTAGGTAAAGGGATCTGCGCCGTGGGCAAAAAATGGTTGGCGCAGGATACAATCGGAGTAAGTCGTCAGCAGACTTACCTTTTTGCGACACACAGCTTCCCCCTTTACTCACCACCTTCCCGGGAGAACACCCATGGATGTGCTCCTTGCCGAGCGGTACCAAACCACCGACCTGCTCGGCGTCGGCGGCGCCGCGTCCGTCTATAGGGCGATCGACCGCAACCTGCAGCGCGACGTCGCGGTGAAGGTGTTCAACCCCACCACCGCCGATGACGACGATTACCGCCGGCAGCACACTGAAACCCTTCTGCTTTCCACCCTCAACCACCCCGGGCTGGTGACCCTCCACGATGCGGGGCTGCACCAGGATGAGGACGGACGCACCACCGGTTTCCTGGTGATGGAACTCGTTGACGGCGAGGACCTGCGCAAGCTGCTGAAGAAGGGACCGCTGGCTCCCGCCGCCGTCGCCCAGGTCGGAGCGGACCTCGCCGACGCCCTCGCCTACATCCACTCCCACGGAGTGGTCCACCGCGATGTGAAGCCGGCGAACATCCTGATGTTCCACTCGGGCGAGAACGATACCCGGCTCTACCCCAAGCTCACAGACTTCGGCATCGCACGCATGGTGGATGCCACGATGGCCACCGCCGTCGGTGCCACCATCGGCACGGCGAACTACCTCAGCCCGGAGCAGGCCCAGTCGGGCGTGATCAACGAGCGCAGCGACATCTACTCCCTTGGGCTGGTCCTGCTCGAGTGCCTTACCGGCGACAAGGCCTTCCCCGGACCGATTGTGGAGGCGGCCCTGGCCCGCCTGCTCCGCGATCCCGAGGTGCCGGAATGGCTGGGCGCCGACTGGGCGGGCCTGCTCACCCGCATGACCGCCCGGAACCCCCAGGACCGTCCTGACGCGCACGAGGTTGCCCTGCTCCTGCGGGTCCACTCCGACGAGGGCGCGGGCTTCTCGGGGATCGGGACACCCCAGGCTTCCGCCGGTTCCGCCCCCGCCGACGACGGCGACGGGGTCTCGACCGGCGGAATCACCACCGGGAACATCCACATCCCCGATCCGCCCTCGCACGCCCCGAGCCTCGGTTAGTCAAAGCAGCGTTAGTCCGGGCAGTGCTCAGCGCGGTTCGCCGCCCTCGACGTCGTCCTCTTCGGGCTCAAAGTTCGAGGGCTCGTCGAGCGTCGTGGCTCCGATTCCCTCCTGATTGTCAGGGATAGTGCCCTCGGGACCCGCCCCTGTGTCTTGCCCGTCGGGGCCTTGCCCGCTGGGGTCCTGCTTCTTGCCGTTCGGCGTCTCGGTCATTTCATCCTCCGGCGTAGGTGTTCGTTCCTTCGATCCATCGTTCCTTCGATCCTAGGAGCCCCGGGGGCAACGCAAAAGACCGGAGGGCCAGGTTGGTTTCCTGGCCCTCCGGTCTTTTGTCTGCTGCGCCTGTGCTCCCGGACGCAGCCGTCGACGGTCCCGGGCGTGTCGGCCTAGTGCTGGGAGACTCCAAGCGGCGCACCGCGGGTCTCACGAGCCAGGGTGACCCCGACGAAGGAGATGGCGCACAGGATCATGATGTAGATCGCCACGGCCCCCGACCACTTATAGGTCTCGAGCAGCAGCTGCGCGACCATCGCCGCGAACGCCCCGCCCAGGATCGCGCCGAGCGCATACCCGATGGAGATTCCGGAGTAGCGCACATTGGCGGGGAACATCTCCGCGTACATCGCGGACATGGGCCCGTAGGAAAGGCCCAGGCCGATGGTCAGGACGAACAGGCCCAGGCCGTAGAGGAAGATGTTGGCGGTGTCGACGAGCAGGAACATCGGCAGCATCCACACGAACACCAGCGCGTAGCCGATTTGGAAGGTCCGCACGCGGCCGATCCGGTCCGAGAGCCAGCCGCCGACCATGGTGAAGATCAGCCACCCGAAGGAGGCGAGCGTCGTCGCCAGCAGCACCGGCACCACCGGCATCTCCAGTGCCGTGGTGGCGTAGGAGATGAAGAACGCGATGACCAGGTAGCCCGCGGCGTTGTTGCCGATGAAGATGACGGCGGCGAGGAGCACCTCGCGGGTGTTCTTCCGGAACAGCTGGCGCAGCGGTGCCTTGCTCTCACCCTTGCGGGCCAGCATCTCCTTGAAGACGGGGCTTTCGCTGACGGCACGCCGGATCAGGTAACCGACGACGATGAGCACCACCGACAGCAGGAACGGCACCCGCCAGCCCCACTCAAGGAACTGGTCCGCCGGAATGGTGGTGCGCAGCAGCAGGAGGGTGCCGGTGGCCAGGATCATCCCGATCGGGACCCCGATCTGCGGGTAGGCACCGAACAGGCCCCGCTTGCCCACCGGGGCGTGTTCCACCGACATCAGCGCCGCCCCGCCCCATTCACCACCGGCGGAGAACCCCTGGACGATACGCAGGAGGATGAGCAGGATTGGCGCCCACACCCCGATCGAGGCATAGGTGGGAAGGAGCCCGATCAGCGCGGTCGCCGCGCCCATCAGGACCAGAGTGAAGACCAGGACCGACTTGCGGCCGATGCGGTCACCGAGGTGCCCGGCGACGATCGCTCCGAGGGGCCGGAAGAGGAAGCTGATGCCGATCAGGGAAAAGGCGAGGACCTGGGCCAGGCCCGGGTTGGACTCCTTTAGCGGAGTGAGAAACAGCGCACCCAGGACCGTGGCGGTGAGCTGGGCGAAGATGAAAAAGTCGTACCACTCGATGGTTGTTCCAACGAGGGTCCCGGCCAGGACCCGGCGCTCCTCGCGTGAGGTGCGATGCTCCGTGGCGTTCGCAGCAGTGAAAGACGTCATTGTCACTCCAAGGGACGGAAAAACATTACCGACAGAACGTTCGGTTATGTGATGTCCATCATACTCACGGCCTGCCCCCTATTGGGGAGGTCCTGCGGGCCGCCTGCCGCGCGTTCGAAGACTGCGCGGCAGGAGCCGCACCCCGCGGAAGAGGTGTGTGCGTCAGGAGTCCGCGCGTCAGGTGCCCGCGGCAGCGGTCGCGGTCGCTTCGACGGACCGGCGGTGCGCCCGGAGTCCGGCCGCACCGGCCACGCCCAGCACCAGGAGCGAGGCGGCAGCAAGCACCGGCACCGCGAAGGCGGCCCCGGTTCCCACCCTCTCCGCGAGGGACCCGGCGACGGCGGAGCCGAGGGCCGACCCGGCGACGATGCCGCTGGCGAGCAGGGTCATGACCGTGCCGAGCAGGCGCCGCGGCGCCACCATCGACCCGATGCTGAAGATCGAGACCATGGTCGGCCCCACGGGGATGCCCAGGAGGAACAGGACGAGCACCATTGCCGGAATGCCCGAGGGCAGAAACAGCAGCGCGGCCAGGCCGACCATGCCGGCCGCCGAGGCGATCCACCGCCAGGAGTGCTTGAAGGAGGCGGGCCAGAACGCCACCGACAGGGCAGCACCAGCCGAGCTCAGCCCCATCACCGCGTAGAGCAGCCCCGCGGCGGAGGCGGCATCGAACTGTCCGGCGAAGGCAGTGAGCGTCGTCTGGGTCCCGCCGAAGAAGGTGCCCATCGCGACCATGCCCAGCACCGGGATGGCGATCAGCAGGCGTGAGCGCCGGCCGGACACGGCCGGGCCCGGCTCCTGGACGTCGGAGCGGCCGCTCGAGGATCCGACCAGGCGGCCGGTCGGGTGGACGGCGAACGCGCTCACCATGGCCAGGGTCAGCACCGCGGCAAGGGTCAAGGGGACCCAGGGGGCGGCGAGGCTTGCGAGGAGGCCGACCAGGGCCGGCCCGAGGACGAACGTCAGCTCGTCGGCGGTGCTTTCGTAGGACATGGCCGTGTCGAGGTCGGAGGGCCTGCGCGTCATCGCCACCCAGCGCACCCGCGCCAGCGGCCCGATCTGGGGGGAGGTGAAGCCGGTGAGGAAGGCGGCGGCCAGGACGGGAACGGCGGCCAGGACGGCGGTTCCGGTGAGGGCAAGTGCGAGTACCACCAGGGCCACGATGGCGACGGTGTTGAGGGCGGCCGCCGGCAGCAGGACCACCCGCTGGCCGAAGCGGTCGGCGAGGAAGCCGAGGATCGGCGCGCCGAGCGCGGAGCCGATGCCGACGGCGCCGGCCGCGAACCCACCCAGCGCGTAGGAGCCGCTGGCCGAGGTCACGATGGTCAGGGCGCCGACGGTCAGCATGGCAAGGGGAAGCCGTGCCAGAAACCCGACGGAGAGGAAGGAGGTGCCGGCCAGCTGCGGGAGGCGGCCGAAGCGGCCAAATCGGGAAGGCCGCTCAGGGGCGGCGGGGGGACGTTCGGCAGCGGGGCTGAGGGAAGGGATCGCGTTCATTGTCATCCGGGTATTTCGAATCGCGCATCGTCCCTCCTCCCGATGCGCCCTACCCGGTAACTGAGTGAATCTACACCATCTGGAGTTGATCCACAAATTCCAGGCGCGAGCCTTCCCGGTCCTTATGGACCTGGAGCTGGGCCGGGATGCGCAGTTTCAGTTCGGCGACGTGGCTGACGAGGCCGACGACCCGGCCTCCGCTGCGCAGGCCGTCGAGGGCGTCCATCACCTGTTCCAGTGCCTGGTCATCGAGCGAGCCGAAACCCTCATCGACGAAGAGCGTCTCGATGTCGATGCCGCCCGCCTCCTGCTGCACGACGTCGGCGAGGCCGAGTGCCATGGCCAGGGACGCCATGAAGGATTCCCCACCGGAGAGCGTCGAGGTGTCCCTGCGGTTTCCGGTCCACCCGTCAATGACGCTCAGCCCCAGCCCGGCCTTCTTGTTCCCGGCCAGCGCGTCGCTGTGCACGAGGGCGAAGCGCCCGTCCGTCATGGCCAACAGCCGTTCGGTCGCGGCCTCCGCGACCTGTTCGAGGCGCGACGCGAGGACATAGGTGCTCAGCGGCATCTTGTACCGGTTCTCGCCGCCACCGCGGGCGGAGTCGGCCACCGAGCGCAGCAGCGCGTGCCACTCCCGCAGCGGCGCAACGGCCGCCTCCTGTTCCACCAGCAGGGCGTTGTAGGCCTGGAGCTGGGTTCGGGACTGCTCAAACAGCCGCACGGCCACTGCCTCGTCGGCCGCCCTCTCCCCCAGCGCGGTGTAATCGCGGCCGGCGGCCTCGACCTCATCCTCGGAGGGGACGGAACGGCCCTCGGCCTCGTCCTGAAGGGCGGCGGTGATGTCGGGGCTTTCCCTCTCGGCCTCGAGCCGGTGCCCTGCCGCCTCATGGGCGCGGATGCGACGCAGGTTTTCCTCGAGCGCCTCTGCTCCGAGGAGTGCCTCCCGGACGGCGGCGGCTCGGTCGAAGTGGGAGCCGGCGAGGGCGTCGGCGAGGGCGCTTCCGGCCTTCTCCCTGCGCGCCGCGGCCCGGTCGAGTGCTTCGAGGGCCTCCCGGGCCGCGACGAGCACGGCACGAGCGGAATCGACTGCCTCCGCGCGCTCGTGGAGGGTACCGAAACCGCCCCGGTGGTGTTCGAGGCGCGCTGCGAGTTCCCCGGCCTGGTCCTCAAGGCTCCGCAGCTGGGCGGCGGCCTCGGCGGCGGCCCGGCCGGCGTCCTCCTGCTGCGCGAGGATCTGCTGTTCCCTGGCGACGAGCGCGTCGATCCGTGCCGCGGCGTCCTCAAGCTCCTGCTGGGCCCGGCGCGCCTCGGTGAGCCGGGCCTGCGCCTGCCGGGTCGCCTCCCGGGCAACGGCCGCGTCCTGTTCACCGCCGAGGGCGGCGAGCCGGGCCGTTTCAAGCACGGCGGCGTCCCGCAGTGCCCGCGCCTCGGTCAGGCGCGCCTCGGCCGCTGCGTGGGCCTCCCGGGCCGCCTGTTCGTCGGCGTGCGTAACCCTTTCGTCGGCGCCCGCCCGGGCCGGGGCGGGGTGCTCGAGGCTGCCGCAGACGGCACACTCCTTGCCGTCCTCGAGCTGGCCCGCGAGCTCGACGGCGGCCTGCTCGAGGCGCAGCTGCAGCCGGGTCAGCCAGGTTTCCTTGAGGCGGAGGTGCTCCTCGTGTGCTGCAGTGTAGTTCTTCTCGGCCACCGAGCGCCGCTGCTCCGCCTGCGCATGCTCGGCGATGGTGGCCTCAAGCGCCCGGGCGGCTTCAAGCGCCTCGGCGCACCGGGTCTCCTGCCCCGCGGTTTCCCTCAGCCCTGCGGCTTCCTGCTCAAGCAGCGCCTTATCCGCGCGCAGCTCGGCCAGCCGCTCCTCCAGCCCAGTGGTCCGGCCGGCCAGCGAGGAACGCTGCGCCGAAATGTCCCGGATTCGGTCGTTGAGTCCCTGCAGCCTGTCCTCGTCCGGCAGTGCCGCCTGCAGCACTCCCAGATCCGCGGCCGCGGCGCGGGCCGCGGCGTCGAGCCGGGCCGAAGTGGGCGCCAGGTCGAAGAGGGCGTCGGTGCCGTCGTCGGCTCCCATGAGGTAGGCGCCCGCGGCGCCGTCGGCCCGCAGCGCGTCGAGGGCGCTGTCGTAGCGGGTACTGCAGTCCTCGTGCTCGAGGCCGGCGTCATCAGCGGCGTCGAGGACCCCGGCCAGCAGGCGGGCGTCACGGTGCCGCTCCACGGCCGCAGCCAGCGCCGCGGCCTGCGCGGCACCGGCATCATGCTCTGCCTGGGCGGTACGGTGCCGCTCGAGCGCAACCGCCCGCGCCCGGGCCGTGGCGAGCCCGGAGTAGCGTGCCTTGTCCCGTTCCAGCTGCTGCGCCGTCCGGTCTGCGGCTGCACCCGCTTCGGCGGAACGGGTCGCGACGGCTTCGAGCAGTGCCTCCACGACCGCCTGGCCGCCCGGTGCCGGTTGGCCGCCGGCCGGAGAGCCGGCTTCGATGCCGTGCCGTGCCGCCTCGTCGAGCGCCCGTTGGATGGTCTGCCGCTGTCCGTCCTCCGCGGCAGCCAGGCGGGACGCCGCCTGGCCGGCCTGGTCGCCCAGCAGCTTTTCAATGTTCTCGAAGCGGTCCGTGGAGAACAGGCGCTGGAGCAGCTCGCGTCGCGACCCGGCATCGGCGCGCAGGAAGGCAGCGAACTCGCCCTGCGGCAGCATCACCACCCGGGTGAACTGTTCCTTGTCCATGCCCAGCACATTCAGCAGCTCGAGGCCGGCTTCGTCGTTACGGGCGGACTTCTGCACCCAGGCGCCGTCGACGAATTCCTGAAGCAGGGTCCGGGCCTGCTCGGTGGTGGTTCCGCCGCCGCGCTTCGAGGGCCGCTCCCACTGCGGGGACCGGGTGACCGAGAACCTGCGCGCACCCACGGTGAACTCGAGCTCGACCTCCGGAGCCAGCCCGACGGGGGCATGGTCGCTGCGCAGGCGCTTGGCGCCCTGCCGGACTCCGGGCACCGATCCGTACAGCGCGTAGCAGATCGCGTCGAGGACACTCGATTTCCCCGCACCCGTCGGACCGTTGAGCAGGAACAGACCCTGGGCGCTCAACGCGTCGAAATCCACGACCTGCCGCCCGGCGAAGGGGCCGAAGGCCTGGATTTCAAGGCGGGAGATCCTCACGCTGCGTTTCCCCTGTTCCTGTTCACTGGACTGCTTCTGGGCCGGTCATACTCTGGGTCTTCTGGGCCGGCCATACTCTGGGTCTGGTCATCGTCTGGGTCTGGTCATCGTCTGGGTCTGGTCATCGTCTGGGTCTCGTCTTTCGAGTCCCGCCACCGCCGCTCACCGCTCGGTGGCAAGGCTGAGGGCGGCGTCCACGGTTGCGGCCAGGAGTTCGCGCTCCTCGGGCGAGGCCTCGCGCGAGCGCACGTGCTCGAGGAACCCACAGCAGATTTCGGCGTCGTTCGTCGCCGCGGCGATGCGCTGGCTGTAGGTGCGCACATCCCCGGTGTGTCCGCCCTCGGGCTCGAAGGCAAGGACGAGGGTGTCGGGGAAGCGGGCGCGGAGCCGTTCCATGGCGCGCGGCGGACGCTCGGCGTCGGTAAGGGTGATCGAGCAGTAGGCGTGTTCGGCGTCGGCGAGGGACTCATCACTCAGGAGGTCCTCGAGGCGGCCCTTGAGCACTGCGAGTTCCTTGGGTGCCGGCCACTGCACGGGCGTCACCGGGCCCAGTCCCGCGGCGGTGATCTCCACGAGCCACGCACCCTTGGTCTGGCGGGCCTCCGAGAAGGAGTACGCGAGCGGCGAACCGGAATACCTCACCGTGGGCGAAAGCTTCTGTTGCCCGTGCAGGTGGCCCAGGGCCGTGTAGTCGAAGGCATCGAACAGGTCCAGCGGGACCGCGCCGAGCCCGCCCTGTGCCAGTTCCCGCTCGCTGTCCGAGCTGATGCCGCCGCTGGCGAAGGTGTGGGCCATCACCACCGAGTGCACGGTGCCGGTGGACCTCCGGCGGCGCAGGTCCTCCTGGATCAGCCCCACGGCGGCCCGGGTGACGCTTGAGTGGGTCGGCTCGGCGGACAGGGCACCGGCGACGACCCGGGGTTCAAGGTAGGGGATGCCATAGACGGCGAGTTCGGCCCCGGGCCCGAGCGGAAAAGTGACCGGCCGCCCGATGTCCTCGGTCCGGGTCCGCAGGTGCACTCCCCCGCGTTCGAGGATGCGGCCGCCGAAGCCCAGCCGGGTCGCGGAGTCGTGGTTGCCGCTCGAGATGACCACCTCTGCGCCCGCCGCGCGCAGCCGGTCGAGCGCCTCGTCGAAGAGCGCGACGACATCCACTCCGGGCAGGGCCCGGTCATACACGTCCCCGGCAACGAGCACCACGTCCACCTGGGCGTCGCGCACCGTCTTCTCGAGGTTGTCGATGAACATCCGCTGGGCTGCCAGGGTTCCCGCTCCGTGGAAGGAGCGGCCGAGGTGCCAATCCGAGGTGTGGAGTAACAGCATATTTTTACGCTACCGCCCGCCCCGGACATTCCTGCGGGCACCGCGCGGGCACCGGGGAAATTCCACCCCCGAAGGGGTTTCCCGGCGCCCGCGGCTGGGGGTGATGGGCCGTCAGCTGCGTCCTGTCGTCCCGGGTCCCTTGTCGAAGAAGGAGCGCGCGTCGTCCGGGGAACCTGCAGGAGCCGCCGGGCCGGCCGGCGCTGCCGCCGGAGTTCCGGTGCCGGCATCGACCGTCTCCGTACCGGTGGAGACGGAAGGGGCAGCGGTGCTGGGTCCGACGGCCGCGGCGGGCGCCGATGCTGACTTCCGGCCGGCTGCATCGATGCTTCGGAAGACCAGGCCGGCAATGATCGCTCCGACGAGCGGCGCCGCGAAGAACAGCCACAGCTGGGCGGGCGCCCAGTCACCGGTGAACAGGGCCGAGGCGGTGGATCGTGCCGGGTTGAGCCCGCCGTTGGTGACGGGGAGCAGCAGGGTGAGCAGGGCGGCGTAGGTCAGGCCGACCGCGAACGGAGCGGTGCTCCGGCCGGAGTGCCGGGCGGTGGCACCGAGGAACACGGCGACGAGGATGGCCGCGCAGACGGCCTCGGCCAGGAACGAGCTGCTCAGCGGGAACTGCGCCGCCGAGTGCTCCTCGAAGCCGTTGGAAGCCGCAGCGAAGAGTCCGTTGACGTCGGTCAGCTGGGAGTTGGCGCTGAGCAGAAGCCACAGGAGGCCGGCGGCTGCGAGGCCGCCGACAAGCTGGGCCAGGATGTAGGGAAGCACGGAGCCCCATCCCGTGCGGCCGGCGATGGCCGAGCCAAGGGTGACGGCGGGGTTGAAATGCCCGCCGGAGATGTAGCCGAAGGCGATCATCGCCGCGAGCAGCGCAATTCCGAAGGCCAACGTGGGGGGCACGCCCGACTGGGTGTTCAGCATGGTGACGCCCAGTCCGGTGAGCACGACGACGAACGAGCCGACCGCCTCGGCGGCGGTCCGGGCAGCCGTGCCGTAGGAGCGCAGGGGCAGGGCTTCGGTCCGGTCCTGGCCGGCGTCCGTGGCGGGTGGGATTTCATGCGACATAGGGCAGTGCGTCCTTCGATTGAGGCCAGTGGCTGTGCCCGCCGCCCTCACTCGCGCTTCCGGGCGGCGGCGCACACCCGTCCAGTCTCCCATCCTAGGCGGACCTAGACTTGAACGATGGCATACCACGCAACCTACCCCCAGCGGGTCTCCGGGAGTCTGCTCGGCGGCGCACTGGGAGACGCCCTCGGCTACACGGTCGAGCGCGACAGCCTCGAGGCGATCCGCACCCGGTTCGGCCCCGGCGGGGTGACCGCTCCGCCGGAGGACGGTTCGCCGTTCGTCTTCTCGGATGACACCCAGCTGACCTTGTACACGGTTGACGGGCTGGTCGAGGCGCTCGAATGGGCCAATGACGGCGTGTCGGCGGACGAGATGGCCATTCTCTGGCTGGCCTACCTGCGCTGGCTTGCCACGCAGGGCGAAACCCCTCCGGATCCCGCGCCGGTTCCGCCGCCGCGGTGGATCGACGCCCAGGAGGTCCTTCACCACCGCAGGGATCCCGGCAACGCCTGCCTCACCGGGCTGCTCACCGGGGTCATGGGAACCCGGAAGCGTCCGCTCAACCCGCAGGCCAAAGGCTCCGGGGCGCTGATGCGTTCCGCTCCGTTCGGCCTGGTGCCGCGGATCCCCGGAGAAATGGCGGACCGGTTGACCCTCGACGCCGCGGCCCTGACGCACGGCCATCCCGCCGCGCAGACTCCGGCCGCCGTCTTCAGCCACCTCATCCGCGCCCTGGCCCTCGACGAGCTGGACCTCGAGGCCGCCGTGCGGTCCGCCGTCGCCCATGCCGGGTTCCTCGGCGATACGGAGCTGGCCGGGAGCCTCACCGCTGCGGCCGCCCTTGCCGCCGATGGTCCGGTCCCGCCCGAACGGCTGCCCGACGAGCTGGGCCGCGGATGGCTCGCCCCGGAGGCCCTCTCCCTCGCCGTCTATGCCGCGCTGGCGTCCGCCCGGCCCGACCCCGCGGAGCACTTCACCGCCGGCGTCGTCCTGGCCGTGAACCACGACGGCGACAGCGACACGACCGGCTCGGTCACCGGGAACATCCTGGGGGCGCTGTACGGGGAGGCCGCCCTGCCCCGGCCGTGGCTCGACCGGCTGGACGGCACCGAGGTGATCCGGGCCGTGGGCTCCTCCCTCATCAAGGCGGCAACCGGCGAGTAGCCGGAACTGCCCGAGGGGGCGGGACCGGGCCGCGGGGTGGAAGGTGCGGCGGGCCTACTGGCTGCCGACGGGCCAGAGGCCGCCGATCATCTGCAGGAACTCCGCCTCCGAGAGCACCTCGATCTGCTGCCCACGCTCGTGGAGTTCAAGCACCCGGCGCGCCTTGCCCGTGACGCGGCCGTTGCGCAGGTCGGAGGCCACGAAGCCGTCGCCGACCACCAGCACCGTGGTGCGGCGGGTGACGGCGCTGGCGGGCTGGGCCCCCACCCGAGCCGCCCGTTCTTTGGCCTGCGGGCGGGGCATGCCAAGGTCGCCGGTGAAGACGACGGTCTGTCCGTAGAGCGGGTGGTTCGTATCGGCGGCAGGGTTGGGCGGCGGGTTGTCGCCCTCCTCCGGCCACCCGGTCCACCCTGCCGCAGCGCCTCGCTCCAGCGCCGTCCGGGTAGCCTTTGACAGTTCGTCGACACCGGGCTCATAGGGCTCGGCGCGCGAAAGCGGGAGCCGTTGGACGGCCATCAGCTCCTCGACCGTCGACGCGCCGCTGCGCCGGGCGATGTCCACGAGGATGCCCGCGCACGCCCGCGCGTCCTCAACGGCGTCGTGGTGGTTCAGCAGCGGGACCCCTGCGGCCTCGGCAACGAACGGAAGGGAGTAGGAAGCCAGGGAGTAGCTGCGGCGCGAGAGCATCACGGTGCACGCATAGTCCCAACCGGGCCCGGAGAGCTCCGACACTTCGAGTGCCGAGCGGATCACCCCGAGGTCGAAGGCGGCGTTGTGCGCCACCAGGATGTCCCCGCCGATGAAGCCGCCGATCTCGGGGAACAGCTCACCGAAGCGCGGCGCGGTGGCCACCTGGTCGGCGGTGATGCCGTGGATGGCGGTATTGCGGGAATCGAAGTAGTCGTGGCCGGCGGGTGGACGCATCAGCCAGGAGGCCTCGTCAACGACGCGTCCGTCCCGGACCTTCGTAAGTCCCACTGCGCAGGGTGAGCCCCGAAACCCGTTGGCTGTTTCAAAGTCGATCGCCGTGAACTCAATTCCCACTACTCAAGGGTACTTGGATCGGATGGAGAAACCGTTCATCCAACGTTCACGCCGGTGGCGTGCCGGGAACCGCCGGGGGGTCGTAGGCTGGACCATGCCCGGTTTCCTTTCTTCCCCGCAGTGGTATCTCTTCGATTACGGAATGGTGATCTCCACCGAGCCCACCGGCGAGGACTGGGACCGGCTCGAGGAGGAGTCCGGCGTTCCAGGGCTGCGGGAGCGCTCGTCCGCCTACTGGCAGCACCGCGACGGCTACGACGCCGGAGACCTGACCCCGGTGTTGTACTGGTCGCGGGTGACCGGACACCCGGTCAGCGACACCCGCGCCTCATGGCTCGATGTCCTCGATGCCAACCAGTGGTCGCACTACAACCTCGAAACCCTCGACGTGCTCGATGAACTGTCCGGCTCCGGCGCACGCCTGGCGCTGCTTTCGAATATGCCTGCCCCCATGGTGGGGCACTTCACGGGAGCTTCTTGGATGAAGCACTTCGAGAAGATGTTCTTCAGCTCCTCGCTGCGCCTGATCAAGCCGGACGGCGCCATCTTTTCCCACGTCCTCGCCGAGCTGGGAGCCGAGCCCGGCGGGGTGGTGTTCATCGACGATTCGGCGGCGAACATCGAGGCCGCACGAGGCCTCGGAATCGACGCCCGCCTGCACCTGCGGGAGACCGATCTCTCGCGGGAGCTCAGGCGCCTGCCAGTATAGGCCGCACGGCCTCGACGCCCTCCACGGCGGCCGTCCACTGCGGGCGGCGGAAATTCTCCCGCGCCAGCAGCAGCAGCTGGTGTTCGCACACCTCGCCCGGGCGCGCCTCGATGAGGGTGGTGCCGTTGGGCTCGTACCCGAGCGCCGTCGACACTCTCAGTGAGACCGCGTTCCAGGCGGCCGCGGCAGAGTCCGCCGAGTGCGCTCCAAGGTGGTCGAAGGCGAAGGAGAGGACGGCGGAGCGCATCTCCCTGCCCAGCCCCCTGCCCTGCGCGTCCAGCGTCAGCCAGGAGCCGGTGCTGACCCGGCGCAGCACCGCGAAGCTGCGCGCCGAGAGGTCCTGGACGCCGATGATGCGGCCTTCGTGCTGGACCGCGAAGCTGATGGTCCAGCTCTCCGGCGACACCGCGGCCCGCAGCCCCCAGTGGTATTTCAGGCTTTCACGGATGAGCGTGTCCCGGGGCGCATCGGTCCAGGGGACGCCAAAGGGCATTACAGAGGGGTCGTGGATGCCGGCGAGGATCGCGTCAACGAGTCCAGGCAGCTGGTCGTCCCGCACCGGGGTGAGGATGAGCCGGGGAGTGCGGATCGACAGCCCGAAGAGCGGCCAGAACTCGGCCAGCCGCAGGTCGGCGGTCCCCGTCACCGCCGGGCGCCGGTCATCGCACGGTTCCGGTCATCGTGTTTCCGGTGCCCGGCGGCGCTTGAGGATCCTGCTGATGATGAAGTAGGCGGCGCAGAGCACCACCGCGGCGATCACGATCTTCTGGAAGGTGTCCGCGTACCGCTCCACGAGGTGCCAGCTTTCCCCCAGGTAGAAGCCGGCCAGGACGAAGATGAGGTTCCAAATGAGGCTGCCTGCGGCGGTCAGGAGCAGGAACTTCCCCTGCGGCATCTTTTCGATCCCGGCCGGAATGGAGATCAGGCTGCGGAAGAGCGGGATCATCCGGCCGAAGAAGACGGCGCGGTAGCCGTAGCGGGCGAACCAGGCCTCCACCCTGTCGATGTCCTCAAGGTCGACGAGGGGAACCCGGGCCACGATTGCGCGCATGCGCCGGCGGCCCAGCGCCGCGCCGAGCGCGTAGAGCGCGTAGGCGCCCACCACCGAGCCGAGGGTGGTCCAAAAGATCGCTTCGAACAGCGTGAAGTTGCCGCGGCTCGCCGTGAATCCGGCGAGGGGAAGAATGACCTCGCTCGGCAGTGGGGGGAAGAGGTTCTCCAGGGCGATCGCCAGGCCGGCGCCCGGAGCGCCGATGGTCTCCATCACGTTCACCGCCCACTCGGCAACCCCGCCCAGTGCGGATCCGTCGGACTCGGTGGTCAGGCCCTGCTGCAGAAAAATAGTCATCGCCATCAAGTCTGCCCTATGTCCGGCGCCTGCCGCCAAAAACGCTCAGGACCGGACGCCATCCACGCCGCCGTTGAGCGCCCGAATCAGGTGCGGCAGCAGCGCCCGGAAGGCAAGGCCGCGGTGGCTGATGCGGTTTTTCTCTTCGGGGGCGAGCTCGGCGCAGGTCCGGTCGAGCCCTTCGGGGACGAGTACCGGGTCGTAGCCGAACCCGCCGGTGCCCCGCGGCCCGGTCAGCAGCGTTCCGCGCAGTTCGCCCAGCTCCACGTGCACGGCACCGCCGGGCACGGCGAGCGCCGCGGCGCAGTGGAAGGCCGCGCCGCGGTGCTCCGGGCCGATATCCGCAAGCTGGGCGAGGAGCAGGTCGAGGTTCGCGGCGTCGTCGCCGTGGCGGCCGGACCAGCGGGCCGAGAAGATCCCGGGGGCTCCGCCGAGGACGTCGACGGCGAGGCCCGAGTCGTCGGCCACGGCCACGAGCCCGGTGGCCGCCGCGGTCTGCCGCGCCTTGAGCACGGCGTTCTCCTCGAAGGTGACTCCGCTTTCGACGACGTCGGCCGCGCCCGCGGTTTCGGCGTCAACGACCTGGGTGTCGACGTCGAGCCCGGGAACCTGTCCGCGCAGCAGTTCGCGGAGTTCGCGGAGCTTGCCCGGGTTGCGCGTGGCGAGCACCAGCCGGTGCACCTGCTCAGGCACCGGCCGCTTCCTTGAGGGTGTCGTGCTGGATCTGTGCGAGCTGGGCCGTGCCCAGCAGGGCGAGGTCGAGCAGCGCATCGAGTTCGGCCCGGTCGAAGGGCGCACCCTCGGCGGTGCCCTGGACCTCGACGAACTTCCCGGAGCCGGTGACCACGACATTCATGTCGGTTTCGGCGCGCACGTCCTCGACATAGGGAAGGTCGAGCATGGGGACACCGTCGATGATGCCGACGCTGACGGCAGCGACCGTGTCGGTCAGCGGCTTGGCGCCCGCCGGGATCAGTTTCTTGTCCTTGGCGTACCGGATGGCGTCGGCGAGCGCCACGTAGGCGCCGGTGATCGCCGCGGTGCGGGTGCCGCCGTCGGCCTGGAGCACGTCGCAGTCAAGCACGATGGTGTTCTCCCCGAGCGCCTTGGTGTCGATGATCGAGCGCAGCGACCGTCCGATGAGGCGGGAGATTTCGTGGGTGCGCCCGCCGATCTTCCCCTTGACCGATTCGCGGTCGGAGCGGGTGTTGGTGGCCCGGGGCAGCATGGCGTACTCGGCCGTGACCCAGCCCTTCCCCTCCCCCTTGAGCCAGCGTGGGACTCCGCTGGTCAGCGAGGCCGTGCACAGTACGCGGGTGTTGCCGAACTCGATCAGCGCCGAGCCCTCGGCCTGGTTCGACCAGCCCCGGGTGATGCTGATGTTCCGCAGCTGGTCCGGGGTGCGGCCGTCGGCCCGCCGCACTGTCGGCGGAGCGGGGGCGGCGCCGTCGGGGGTGGCCGTTGCGGCGGTGGATGGGAGGGAGTGCGGATCGGCTGGGCTCATGGAGCCAGTCTAAACCGGCGGTGTGCCCGGCCCGGCGGCGCGCAGCGGCCGCAGGGCGGGCCGGACCGCGGGTCAGCCCGCGGCCGGTGGAGCCGGTGAGGCGGTCACCACGACGTTCTTGCCCCAGGGGTCCTCGGTGTAGCAGCTGATGATGACGAGGCGGTTCGGGATGATGTTCCAGATGTCGCTGGTCTTCAGGGTGTCTTTGTCGTGGGTGGTGATCGCGTCGACGGTGTAGCGCAGGGTGCCCGTCTTTGTGGTGACAGTCACGGTGTCACCGACTTCCGTGTGGGTGCTGAACCGGTCGAAGGGCGCTTCCCTGCCCTCCCAGCTGTGCCCGGTGATGTAGGTCGTGTTGATCGAGCCGGCGCCCGGGGCGCCGTAGGAGGAAAGCCAGTAGCCGTCGTCGGTGAACGGCGGCACGATCGACTGGCTCGCCACGTCGGCGGCGGTGGGCTGCAGCGGGAGCACCGCGACGTCGATGCCGGCGGCCTCCACCTTGATGTGGGTGGGAGCGGCGGCGGCCGGTCCGGCGGGTGCCTTAACGGGGGGCGCCTTGGGGGGCGCGGGCGCCGCACTGGGAGAGGCAGGGGCGCTGGTGACCGACGGGGCCGGAGAGGGCGTTGAGGTGGGGCGGTCATCAACTGCCGCCGACGATCCCTGCTGCAGCTGGGGAAGAATCACCGACAAAACGAGCACGAGCGCCGCGGCCAAGCCCAGGAGCGCGCCGAGGATGCGCCGGCGCCGGGACCTGCCCTGCTGCAGGTGCCCGGACCCGGACGGCTCCGCTGGGACCGAGGGCTCGTCGGGGTGCGCCGAGGGTGCCATGGCTGCGCCTTTCAATCGGAGAGACCTACCGGTCCGCACGGGACCGGTACTTCCGCATAGGGTACAGGCCGCGCCGGGGTTGTGGCGGAGTTGTGCCGGGGTTGTGCCGGGAACCGGCGCTTTGGCCGGTCGAAAGTGCAGCCGGTCAGACCGTGTAGGACACCCCGGCCACCGCGACGGCAAGCTGCCCGCTGTAGCGCGAGCGCGCCTCCCCGATCGAGACGTTGGCGTCGTTCCACACCGGCAGGTGGGTCAGCAGCAGGCGCTTGGCTGCGGCGGCCTCCGCCATCTCCCCGGCACGCAGGCCGGTCAGGTGGACCCCGCTGATCCCGTCGTCGCGTCCCTCCTGGAACGCCGCCTCACACAGGAAGAGGTCGGCCTCGGCCGCGGCCTCGATCAGGCCCTCGCACGAGTCGGTGTCGCCGGAATAGGTCAGCACGCGGGTTTCGGGCACGCCGTCCGCATTCGGCTCGGTGACCTCGATGCGCAGGGCGTAGGCCTCCTCGGCGGGGTGCAGCACCGCGAAGGGGGTGATGCTGAAGGGCCCGAGCCGGACCGCGGTGCGGTCCTGCCAGGAGTGGAACTCGAAGTCCTCGTGCATGCCCGGGTTCAGGGCCAGGCCGTACGCGGTCGCCATGCGGTCGGCCGTCGCCGCCGGACCCCAGACGGGGATCCGCTCCCGGCCCCAGCCGGCGGGATCCCAGTGGACGGCGACATGGAGCCCGCACAGGTCCATGCAGTGGTCGGGGTGGAGGTGGCTCAGGAACACCGCGTCGATCTGCCGCAGGTCCATGTACCGCTGCAGGGCTCCGAGGGAGCCGTTGCCGAGGTCAAGAAGGATCCGCCAGGTCCGCCCCTCGGACTCGGCGGTGATCAGGTAGCACGACGCGGGCGACTGCGGGCCGGGGAAGGAGCCGCTGCAGCCCACGATCGTCAGCTTCATCGCGGGCCACCGGAGGCCGTGATCATGTCCGGGGTGATCCTCGCCAGGCTTCCCGTCGGGTACTGCGCGGCGACGTGGTCGACGTGCTGGACGCTGAGCACCTCGGGGCCGAGGAAGCGCCGGGCGAGGACCTCGAAGCCCGCGGCGTCGCCGGTGGCAAGGAAGCGGTGGACCGCCGGACCGGTTTCGCTGCTGAGCAGGTCGTGGGAGACCAGGGCGCGGTAGACGTCCTTGGCGGTCTCCTCGGCGCTGGAGACCAGGCTGACGCTGTCCCCCATGACGTAGGAGATGACTCCGGTCAGCAGCGGGTAGTGGGTGCAGCCGAGCACCACGGTGTCCACGCCGGCACGCTTCAGCGGCTCTAGGTAGCGCTTCGCGGCCGAGAGCAGCCCGGGCCCGGCGGTGACGCCGGCCTCGACGTACTCAACGAACTCCGGGCATGCGGCCGAGGTGATCCGCAGGTGAGGGGCGGCGGCGAAGGTGTCCTCGTAGGCCCGCGAGCCGATGGTGGCCGCGGTGCCGATCACGCCGATGTCCCCACTGCGGGTGGCGGCCACCGCACGCCGGACCGCGGGCTGGATCACCTCGATCACGGGGATGCCGTACCGCGCCGTGTAGCGTTCCCGGGCGTCGCGGAGCACCGCGGCGGAGGCCGAGTTGCAGGCGATGACAAGCAGCTTCACGCCCGAATCGACAAGCTCGTCCATGACGGCGAGCGCGTGGGCGCGCACCTTGGCAATCGGCAGGGGCCCGTACGGGCCGTTGGCCGTGTCGCCCACGTAGAGGATCGATTCATTCGGCAGCTGGTCGATGACGGCGCGGGCGACCGTCAGGCCGCCGACTCCGGAGTCGAAAATACCGATCGGCGCCCCGGTCTTGCTCGAGGGCGGTGTTCCCGCAGGCTCTGAACTCATAATCTACTGAGAATAGGGCGTGTCGGGCCCGGACACTAACGGATTCCGCGTGGGATCCATCACACCCGCGGCAGCTCCCGGCTACCGGGCGGTGCGGGTGCTGCTGAGCAGTGCCTGCAGCAGCGACTCCTGGAGCCAGGTCAGGAAGTTGTACACCAGCGCCAGGTACGCCTCGACGTCCTCCGCGTCGGCGAAGTCGTCGATTCCGTGGAGGCGGGCGGCGTCCTCGTCCGTTTCGATCCCCAGCCGGTCCGCCAGCACCAGCCGGACGTCGTTGAAGGCCTGAACCATCAGCCGCCCCTGCTCGGGGTTCAGCGTCACCGGGTTGTTTTCGATCAGCAGGGCGCTGCTGCGCAGCGCACCGATCTTCTGCTCCCGCAGGGAGCGCTCGGTGAGCCGGCGGAACTCGAGCGCCTCGGCGTCGTCGTCCCTCACCGCGTCGGGCAGCAGCCGCTGCAGCGCCGAATCCCCGGGCCGTACCGCCTCGGCGTCGACGCCCACCATCGCGGCCAGCGGATCGGTGCTGGGGGCGGTGTCCGGCTCGAGCATGGTGATGATGTCGCTGAAGAGGCTGCCCAGCAGGCGCACCTCACCGGGCTCGAAGTGCCCGGTGATCCCGCGGCGGGTTGACTTGAAGGGTTTCGCCATGGGCCCTACTCGCTTCCGGCTTTTTCGAAGGTGGCCCACAGTCCGAAGGAGTGCATGGCGACGGTATCCCGCTCGGCCTTTTCCCTGCTGCCGGTGGCCACCGCCGACCTGCCCTGCTCGTGGACCTCGAGCATCAGTTTGCGTGCCTTTGACTCGCTGTAGCCGAAGTAGGTCTGGAAGACATAGCTGACATAGGTCATCAGGTTCACCGGGTCGTTCCACACCACAACGACCCAGGGCTGGTCAAGGCCGGCCTCGGAACGGGTCGAGGCCTCGTCCCGCACACGGGTATCGGTCGCAGTGCCAAGTGTCATGTACCTCATTCTAAGATGCGCCGCGGACCCGGGCCGCCCCGGTACTCACAAAGCGAACGCACGGCTAATGTTTTGACTGTGACTACTCCCAGCAGCGCTCCGGCGCCCCGGCAGCCCAACACCGCACTGTTCACCGACCAGTACGAGCTCACGATGCTGCAGGCGGCCCTGCACTCGGGGGCGGCCCACCGCCGCTCGGTCTTCGAGGCCTTCGCCCGCCGCCTGCCCGACGGCCGGCGGTACGGCGTCACCGCCGGCACCGGGCGCCTCCTCGAAGCTCTCGCCGCGTTCCGGTTCGGGAACGACCAGCTGGGGTTCCTCTCCGACAATTCAATCGTCGATGACAAGACCCTGGACTGGCTCGCCGGCTTCTCCTTCACCGGCGACATCTTCGGCTACGCCGAGGGCGAGGCCTACTTCCCCAACTCCCCCAGCCTGATCGTGGAGTCGACCTTCGCGGAGGCGTGCATCCTCGAGACCCTCGTGCTCTCGGTGCTCAACCACGACAGCGCCATCGCCTCGGCCGCCTCCCGCATGACCAGCGCCGCCGCGGGGAGGCCGTGCATCGAGATGGGCTCCCGGCGCACCCACGAGGAGTCGGCCGTGGCCGCCTCCCGGGCCGCGATCATCGGCGGCTTCGCCAGCACCTCCAACCTTGAGGCCGGACGGCGGTACGGGGTCCCGACCGTGGGCACCGCGGCCCACTCCTTCACCCTGCTCCACGACACCGAGCGCCAGGCCTTCGAGGCGCAGGTCCAGGCCCTCGGCCGGGGCACCTCCCTCCTCGTCGACACCTACGACGTCGAGCAGGGGGTGCGCACGGCCGTCGAGGTGGCCGGGCCTGAACTGGGCGCGGTGCGGCTCGACTCGGGCGACCTGGTGACCCAGGCCCGCTGGGTGCGCGAACTGCTCGATGACCTGGGCAACACCAACACCCGGATCGTGGTGACCTCCGACCTCGACGAGTTCGCCATCGGCCTGCTGGCGTCGGCGCCGGTCGACGCCTACGGGGTCGGCACCTCCCTGGTGACCGGCTCGGGCGCCCCGACCGCCGGGATGGTCTACAAGCTCGTCAGCCGCGAGGACAACAACGGCACCTTCGTCTCCGTGGCCAAGGCCGCCAAGAACAAGGCTTCCGTGGGCGGCCGGAAGTACGCCCTGCGCCGGCTCGACGAGAACGGCACCGCCACCGCCGAGGTGGTGGGAATTTCCGCATCGCCCTCCGACGACGGCAACGACCGGCCCCTGCTGCAGCAGCTGGTCAAGGGCGGGGAGGTCCTTCCGGGCTGGACCGGGCCCGAGGGTGTCCAGCGGGCGGCACTGCGCCACTCAGAGTCCATCGCCGAGCTCCCGGAGTCGGTGCACCGGCTCCAGCGCGGCGAGCCTGCCATCCCCACCGAGTACGAGGAGACCCTTCCATGACGCGCGCACTGATCATCATCGACGTCCAGAACGATTTCTGCGAGGGGGGCTCCCTCGCGGTGCAGGGCGGCGCCGAGGTGGCGGCCGCCATCAGCGACCACGCCGATGCCCGCGCCGCCGACTACGACTACGTCGTCGCGACCCAGGACTGGCACATCGATCCGGGCCCCCATTTTTCCGAGACCCCCGACTTCATCGACTCCTGGCCCGTCCACTGCGTGGCCGACACCCGCGGGGCGGACTTCCATCCCGACCTCGACACCGAGAACGTCGACGCGGTGTTCCGCAAGGGCCAGTTCGAGGCGGCCTACTCGGGCTTCGAGGGCGTCCTGGCCCCCGAGGACGAGGTGCCCACCGGGGAGCGCAAGCTGGGGGCGGCGCTGACCGAACCCGATGAGGCGCCGCTGAGCCTCGACGACTGGCTGCGCGACCGGGACGTCGACGAGGTGGTGGTTGCCGGTCTCGCCGCCGACTACTGCGTGCGGGCAACCGCCCTCGACGCCGTGGCCGCCGGCTACTCGGTGTCGGTGCTGACGGACCTGACGCGGGCCGTCCACGCCGAGAAACTTGACGACACCTTCGAGGAACTCGAAGCGGCGGGGGTCGAGGTCCAGCACTGAGCACACTGCTCCGGCGCCCTTGACCGTGCTCCGGCGCCCTCGACCGGGGTGCCGGAGCAGGCGGGGGCGGAACTACTTCCGCCCGATGAACCAGTCCTGGAGCTTCTTCAGCCGGCGCTGCAGCTGCTCCTCGTTGGCCTGGGCCACCGCCGGGCCGCCGCAGGCCTTGCGCAGTTCGGTGTGCACCACGCCGTGGGGGGTGCCGGTCCGCGCCGACCAGGCCGACACGTTCTTGGCGAGCTGCCCGCGCAGTTCCGTCAGCTGCCGGTGGTCGGGCACCGCGGGGTCGGCCGGTGCGGGTTCGGGGGTGCGTCCGCGCCGCCGCGACTGCTGCTCCTGCTGGCGCTGGCGGAGCAGCTGCCCCACCTGGTCGGCGTCGAGGAGCCCCGGGATGCCCAGGAAGTCGAACTCCTCCTCGCTGCCCATCTCGCCGCCGGTGCCGAACTCGCCGCCGTCGAAGAGCACCCGGTCGAAGGAGGCCTGGGACTCGAGGGCCTCGAACTTCTGCTTGGTGAGCGAATCGGAGGCCTTCTCCTCGCGGTTCGCCGCCTCCATCAGGCCCTCCTCAAGGGCGAAGCCGTCCTCCTCCCCCGTCGAGGGGCGGTCCAGGGCGTGGTCGCGCTCGGCCTCGAGCTGGTTGGCCAGGGCCATCAGGTTCGGGACCGAGGGCAGGAAGATCGACGCCGTTTCCCCGCGGCGCCGTGCACGCACGTACCGGCCGACGGCCTGGGCGAAGAAGAGCGGGGTCGCGGTGGAGGTGGCGTAGACCCCGACCGCAAGGCGCGGCACGTCGACGCCCTCGGAGACCATGCGGACGGCGACCATCCAGCGCGTGGTGTCGGCGGAGAACTCCTCGATCTTCGAGGAGGCCTTCACATCGTCGGAGAGGATGACCGTCGGGGATTCCCCCGTGATCTTCTTCAGCCGGCCCGCGTAGGCGCGGGCGTCGTCGTGGTCGGTGGCGATGACGAGGCCGCCGGCGTCGGGCACCGTCCGCCGCACCTCGGTGAGGCGCTTGTCGGCCGCCGCCAGCACCGCGGGAATCCACTCCCCCGCCGGGTTCAGCGCGGTGCGCCAGGCCTGGGCGGTGATGTCCTTGGTGACGGCCGCCTCGCCGAGGGACGCCGCCATCTCGTCGCCGGTGCTGGTGCGCCAGCGCATCTGGCCCGAGTAGGCCATGAAGATCACCGGGCGCACCACGTGGTCGCGCAGCGCCTGGCCGTACCCGTAGGTGTAGTCGGAGCGCGAGCGGCGGACGCCGTCGCCGTCCTCGACGTACTCGACGAACGGAATCGCCGCGGTGTCGGAGCGGAAGGGCGTTCCGGTCAGGGCGAGCCGGCGGGTGGCCGGCTCGAAGGCCTCACGGATCCCGTCGCCCCAGGACAGGGCGTCGCCGCCGTGGTGGATTTCATCGAGGATCACCAGGGTCTTCGCGGCTTCGGTCTTGGCCCGGTGCAGCATCGGCTTGCTGGCCACCTGCGCGTAGGTGACGGCGACGCCGATGAAGCCGTTGCCGTGGCGGCCGTCCGCGTTCTTGAAGTTCGGGTCGATGGCCAGGCCCACCCGCGCGGCGGCGTCGGCCCACTGGCGCTTGAGGTGGTCGGTTGGCGCCACCACGGTGACCCGGTTCACGATGCCCCGCTCGACGAGCTCGGTGGCGACCCGCAGGGCGAACGTCGTCTTTCCCGCGCCGGGGGTTGCCACTGCGAGGAAATCCTGGGGCGAGTTGGCGAAGTACTTCTCCAGGGCCTCGCTCTGCCACTGCCGGAGCTTGGGTGCCGTGCCCCACGCCGCTCGCTCCGGGTAGGCGGGCGGCAGGGCTGGGCCGGCCCCGAACAGGGTGTCACTACTCACGCCGGGACAGTACCTTCCATAGACTTCTTGGTGTCCTTCGTGGGGCCGGCCTTGGGTGCCTGTGCCCCTCTCAGACCGGAAACTATACCTGCTGCCGCGAACAGGCACAGAGCCAGCCAGATCGCAACAAACACCTCGACGCGCCCCGGCGCCGCGGGATCGCGCAGCAGGGCGAAGAGGGTGCCGGCCCCGGCCGTCCCGGCCACCCCGCCGAGCTGGTCGGCGATCTGCAGCGACGCCGAATTGCGCCCCTGCTCGGCCTTGGGCGAGAGCGACAGGACGAGGACCGAGGTGCTCGAAAGGGTCATCCCCATGGCCATGCCGGCGAAAGCCCAGATGAGGATCAGGACCGGCAGCGGCGCCTGGGCGCCCGAGGCGAGGGCGAAGCCGCCCAGGGTGAGCGAGAGCAGGGTCGAGCCGGCCACCAGCAGCCACTGGCGGCGGAACCGGACGCGGGTCTGCAGGACGGCCCCGGCGCTCCAGCCGAGCGCCCCGGCGCTCAGGGCCAGGCCGGCGGTGGAAGCGTCGACGCCGCGGGCGCTGACGAGCATCAGGGGGATGAACGCCTCGGCGCCGAAGAAGGCGACGTTCACGAGGCCGCGGGTGCCGATGATGCTCGGCAGGCCCCGGCCGAAACGTAGGGTGCCGCGCGGCAGCAGCCCCGGGAGGGTGATGAACACCGCCGCGAGCCCGACGGCGGCTAAGGCGGCAAGCAGGCCCGTCGCGGCGGCGCTGTTGCCGTCGGCCGCCAGCCGGATGACGGCCCACTGCACGGCGAACACTCCGCCCGACAACCCAAGGCCCCGCAGGGCGCGGCGCCAGCCGGCGCCGCCGGTTCCGCCGGTGCCGGGGTCCGCCGGAGGGCCGAGCGAGCGGATCCGGGGAGCTACGACCAGTCCGGCCGCCGCGACCAGCGGGGCCACCCCGAGGAACACCCACCGCCAGTGCAGTTCCTCGGCCACCACTCCCGCCACGAAGGGCCCCACCAGCGAGGGCACCACCCAGGCGGCCGAGAGCCAGCCGAAGACCACGGGCTGCGCGCCGGCAGGGAAGGCCCGGCCGATCACCACGTACACGGCGACGATCAGGAAGCCGCCGCCGAGCCCTGAGACCGCACGTCCCGCCGTCACCACCCAGAACTCCGGTGCGGCCCCGGACAGGAGCAGGCCGGCGATCATCAGGGCCATGCCGACCCTCAGCGCCGGGCGGGGCCCCCGCCGGTCCGTCCAGGATCCCGCCAGGACCGTGCCCAGCAGGGAGGCGGTGAGGTACATCGAGAAGGCGAGCCCGTAGCTGGCCTCGCCGTCGAGCTCGTCCGCCACCGCGGGCATGGCGGTGGCCACGGCCATGGCCTCGAAGGCCGCACAGGTGATGATTGCGATCAGCCCGAAGGTCAGCGGGCGCAGGCGTGCCGCCATTGCGGATTCGGGCGCGGGGGTATCCGTCATGGCACCTTACGCGTCGTTGCTTCCCTCCCGCGCGGCGCAGGAGGCGGTGGGGCCGGACACCGGCCCGGAGGCCTACTTCGGCGTGTCGTCCTTGCCGGGGCGCAGGCCGTTGTAGATTTCCTTGCACTCGGGGCAGACCGGGAACTTCTCCGGGTCGCGGCCCGGCGTCCAGACCTTGCCGCATAGGGCGATGACGGGCTCTCCGGTGAGTGCCGACTCCATGATCTTTTCCTTGCGCACGTAGTGCGCGAAGCGCTCACTGTCGCCCGGCTCCACCTCCTGGCGCTGTTCCTCCCGCTCAAGGGTGGCGGTCGAGCCGGCGCCGGGGCTGTCCAGGGGGTCGTTGGCAAAGGGGTCTGCGGGCATCGTCATGGAACCAGTCTACCGCCGGCCTCCTGCCGGTTACCTGGTCCGGCCGAACGATCCGGCCCGCTGGTACTGCGGCACCGGGGCGAGCTCGCGCTCCAGGACGTGCGCCGCCCGGAGCCACCAGTGGGGGTCGCGCAGGGCGGCCCGGGCGATCAGGACGACGTCGGCCTTCCCCTCGCGGATGATGCCCTCCGCCTGCTCCGGGTCGTCGATCAGTCCGACGGCGCCGGTGGGAAGCCCTGCCGCCCGCACCGTCTCGGCGAACTCCACCTGGTAGCCCGGATCGACGGGGATCCGCACATGCGCCACCGCTCCGCCGGAGGAGACATCGACGAAGTCGACCCCGTGCTCGGCCGCCTTGGCGGCGAGCCGCGCCGATGCGGCACCGTCAAGGCCCCCCTCGACCCAGTCGGACGCGGAGATGCGGAGGAGCAGCGGCATCTCGGCCGGGATGTTCCTGCGGACCTCGTCGATGACCTCCAGCGTGAGGCGGAACCGGGCCTCTTCGGAGCCTCCCCAGCCGTCGGTGCGGGTGTTGACCAGCGGGGTCAGGAACTGGTGCAGCAGGTAGCCGTGGGCGCCGTGGATTTCCACGGTGTCGAAGCCGGCCTCAACGGCACGGCGGGCACCCTGGCCGAAGTCGCGGATCACCGCGAGGATGTCCTCCTCGGTCATCGCCCGCGGGGCGGCGTAGCCGTCGAAGGCCTCATCGGTGGGGCCGAGTGTCTCCCAGCCGCCCTCTGCCTCGGGCACCGACCCGTGAAGCCTGCTGAAGGGCCAGTAGGTCGAGGCCTTCCGCCCGGCATGGGCCAGCTGGATCCCGGTGAGCGTGCCGGGCGTCCCCTGGGTGTGGATGAAGTCGGTGATGCGGCGCCAGGCGGCGACCTGCTCGGCGTTGTAGATGCCGGCATCGCGCGGGCTGATCCGTCCCTCGGGGCTGACCGCGGCGGCCTCGGTGATGATCATCGCCGCACCGCCGGTCGCGAACTGGCCGAGGTGCACCAGGTGCCAATCCGTCGGCACTCCCGGTGCGCCGACCGGATCGCAGGAGTACTGGCACATCGCTGCCACCCACCCCCGGTGGGGCACTGTCAGCGAGCGCAGGGTGATCGGGTCGAACAGGCCGGGAGTGGTGGTGCCGGAGGTCATGGAGTCCTAACGAAGTGGTGGTGCGGTACGGTCTGTTGCTGACCGGTAAGGGGCGGCCTAGAAGAGCGCCCGGGCGAGGGCGGCCCGGGCCTTGGTGACGCGGGGGTCGGTGGGGCCGACGATCTCGAACAGCTCGAGGAGCCGTTTCCGGGCCGTTTCCTTGTCCTCGCCGCCGCTGCGGGCGATGAAGGAGGTGACGCGTGCGAAGGCGTCCTCGACGTGTCCCCCGCTCAGGTCGAGGTCGGCCACGGCGAGCTGCGCCTCGACGTCGTCGGGCCGCTCGGCCCCGGCGGTGCGGACCGCAGCCGCGTCGGCTCCTTCGAGGCGCTGCATGAGTTCGACCTGCGCGAGCCCGGCCTTCGCGTCGGCGTCGGCCGGCTGTTCGGCCAGCGCTCGGCGGTAGGCCGCGGCGGCGGCGGCGTAGTTCCCGGCCTCGATGGCGTCGAAGGCCTCCTGGTGCAGCGGCGGCAGTTCGGGTTCCGGCGCTGGCGCCGCGGCCGGCGCCTGCGCGCCGTCGTTGAGGGTGCCGGTGACGCCGTTGGCCTCGGCGACCTTGAGCAGTTCGTCGATGAAGGCGCGGATCTGCTCGGTCGGCAGCGCACCCTCGAACATGGGTACCGGCTGGCCCTTGACCACGGCCACGACCGTGGGCGCGGCCTGGGCCTGGAACGCCTGGGCGATCTGAGGCTGGGCCTGGAGGTCTGCCTTGGCCAGCAGGAACCGGCCGTCGAAGTCGATGGCAGCCGCCTCGAGGACGGCGCTGACCTGCGCCGACTGCTCACTCCAGGACGCGCCGAGGTCGACAATAACCGGGACCGTGGCGGAGAGCTGGATGAGCTGCGGGAACGTCTGCTCGGTCACCTGGACGATGTACGGGCTGGCGGCGGCGGGCCGGTCCGCGGCCGGCCGGGCCGCCGCCTCCGCGCGGGCCTTGACGGCGGCGAGGTCGACGGCGCCGTGAAGGTTCATTGACGGCGGCACGCTGCCGCGGCCGGCTGGTGTGGACAATGGCTTGCCTTTCGGATTGGGGGTTCGTGCACCGGGGTGCGGGGGCGTCTACTTGAGCTTGGCGGCCAGCAGCTGCTGCGCGGCACCGATCACGCGGATCTTGTCCTTGCTGCCGGCCGGTGGTACGTACATCATCACGGCCTCACCGTAGTTGACGTCAATTCCTTTTTCGGTCTTTTCCCGGCCGGTGAGGGTCTCGTAGATCGTCCCGTTGAGGTCGATGGAATCGCCCCTGCCCTTGGGCACGCTCGAGTAGGTGTGCTTGAGGTATCCAAAGACGACGGCGCCGCCGTCCTCGGTGCCCAGCGCCCGGGTGCTCGGCGCCTGGGCGACGTGGCGGAAGGAGATGGTGGCCGCGGCGTTGTCCCGGTCGGCGACGACACCCGCCTGGAATCCGGTGATGGCGTCGGCAAAGGAGTTCGCCTCGAAGGTTCCCTTGTGCTTGCCCTTCGGCGAGGTCAGGAAGTCGGCGATGGCGGCCACCGCGGTCTGCGGTGCCATGGCGAGCCCTTCCTCGGCATCGGGCGCCAGTTCCTTGAGAGCCCCGTCGGCTGCGGAGGCCGGGAAGGTGGTGCCCGGAAGCATCTGGATGGCCGAGACCAGTTTGTAGTTGGTCCGCGGGTTGTCCTGGGTCAGCACCAGCGCCTGCGGAACGGGGTTCCCCTCGCCCTGGGTCAGGGCCACGACCGTGCGCGGCCACTCTCCGGCGGTCGGAATGACGCGGGTGAGCACCGGTGACCCGGCCACCGGCGCGGCGGCCGAGGCCTTCTTGTCCTTGGCGCGCACCGCGTATCCGGCGGTGCGCAGCTCGAGCGCCGCACCGCCGGCGCGGGGTTGCAGCAGCTTGGAGTCGGCCGCGGCGTCGGCCTCGGCCACCGTGGTCGCGACGGACTGAAGGATGCGCTCGAGCTGGGGTTCGAGCACGGCCGGGGCGCCAGGCTTTGCGTTCCCGGAGCCGCCCTCGGCGGCCTTGGTCTCCTGCTTGGCGGTCTGCTGCTTGACCGTCTGCTGCTTGACTGTCTGCTGCGGGACCGCCTGCTGGGCGGCGGCGGGGCCCGCCACGGCCGTTCCGGCCAGGAGTGCTGCTGCGGCCACGGCCACAGGGTGGACCATGCGGCGCGCACGGACCCCGCGGTCCGCCGCGGCGCGCTGCTGCCGGAGGTAGGCCCGTGAACCCTCGGGCGCAGGGGTCGGGCGGCCGCGGCCGGATCCGGTGCTGCGCGGTGAGATGAAGAGCAGTGCGATCCCCAGGACCGCGAGCAGGGCGCCGCCGATGATCAGGGGCACGGCCAGCGGTGTCGAGGCATCGTTGGGCTCCGTGATGGAGATGTCCGAGGGCGCCGCTGCGGTTCCGTCGGAGACGAGCAGGATCGAGAAGTCGCCCTCGGCCGGGTTGATCCAGTGATGGGTCACCGAGCCCTCCGCCGTCTCCTCGCTCGTCCACAGGTCCGCGCCGCGGGGATCGGGCACGGTGGCCTCGCCCTCGGTGAACTTCGTCGTGAGCTCCTCGTCGCCGACGCCGGTGACCCGCAGGTGGGCGGCGTCGCCGACCCACGCGTCGACGTCCGCCGCCCTGCCCACGGCAAGGGTGAACGGGCCGCCGCTCTTGACGGTGATATCGACGTCGCCGGCCTCGTCGTTGCGGGCTGCGGCGTCGATGACCGTCACCGGCCCGGCCTCCGCCCCGGCGGGCACGCTGAAGGTCACCGTCTCCGGTGGTGCCCAGAAGGTGCGCTGGCCGATGCCAATCAGCATCAGCAGCACGCCGGCAATAATGATCGGGACTGCAGTTTTCACGCGCACGCGGGTACCTATTCGTTGTCTTGTGGAGCGGACCTCCCGATCCGCGGCGCACCGCCGGCCGTCCGCGGGCACGCACGGGCCAGGCTGTACTTTCTCTCGATTAGTCTTCCCATGGTAACGAAGTTGCCCGTGGGGAACTGATTCGTGTGCACCGGCTCACTCCGGCCCGGCGGCAGCTTCCACCGCGTGCGGGGCACCACGCCCGCCTGCCGTGCGCGGAAAGGCCTGTCTTCCCGGGAGCCCGGCTGTAGTGTTTCGCTTGTGATCCAAAGTGGAATGCAGCACCAGTGAAAGCAGACCGCACCGTGACGAACAATGAGGAAGTGCCCGTCAACGCGCCGCTGCCGCGGCCCGACGGGGACCCCGCGGACCGCAACGGCGACGGCGGCGGAATCGACCCTGCCGAACCCGGAGGCGACCCTGCCCTCGCCCAGGGCCGGATGGCTACGCTGTTCACCCGGCTGCGGCGGCCGATCCCCGGAGCCCAGCCGCGGCGGCGGTTCGAGTTCCCGCCCGAGGTGGAACCGCTGGCCGTGCCCGTGGACCCCTCGGTCCAGCTCACCGACGAGCGGCTGAAGTTCGGCGGGCTGCCTCCCCGCTCGATGCGCCAGCACCCGATCCACTTCGGGTTCATGGCCAGCGTCGGGGTGGGCCTGGCGCTGCTGGCCTACTTCATGATCATGAACGTCGGGCAGCTGCTGCTGTGGATCGGGGCGGCACTGTTCATCGCCCTGGGACTAGACCCGATCGTGAGGTGGCTCGACGAACGCGGGGTGCCGCGCCCCGCCGGCATCACCCTGTCCCTGAGTCTCCTGGTGGGACTGGTGGTCGGGTTCTTCGCCACGCTGATCCCCACCATCGTGAACCAGACCTCCCAGATCATCGAGCGCGGCCCTGCCTACGCCCAGACCTTCCTGAACTCCGATTTCTTCCGCACCCTGGACCAGCAGTTCCAGGTCCGCGACCGGGCCACGGCCGAAATCAACAACTTCTTCGCTGAGGACGGCATCGTCAGCGGAATTTTCGGCGGCGTCCTGGGGGTGGGCACCGTCATCCTCAACGGCCTGTTCGGCACCCTGATCGTACTGGTCCTGACCCTTTACTTCCTGGCCTCGCTTCCCTCGATGAAAAAGTGGGCCTACCGGCTGGCACCCCGGTCGCGGCGGGCCCGCGTGCAGTCGCTGTCGGAGGAGATCACCCGCAGCGTGGGCATGTACGTGATCGGGCAGGCCTGCGTGGCCCTGCTCAACGGCGCGTTCGCCTTCATCGTCATGTCCGTCGTGGGCGTACCGTTCTCGGTGCTGCTGGCCTTCATCGTCGTCCTGCTGGCGTTCATCCCGCTGGTGGGGGCGCTCATCGCCGCCTGCTTCGTCAGCCTGGTGGCCCTGACCGTCGGGTGGCAGACCGCGCTGCTGTTCGCCATCCCGTACCTTGCGTACCTGCAGTTCGAGGCCTACTTCATCTCCCCGCGGATCATGCAGCGGGCCGTGGCGGTGCCCGGCGCCGTCGCCGTCATCGCGGTGATCGCGGGAGGCAGCCTGCTCGGCGTGCTCGGCGCCCTCATCGCCATCCCCACCGCGGCGGCGATCATGCTGCTGCTCAAGGAGGTCTTCATCGCCCGGCAGGACCAGCAGTAGGGGCACCGGCCGGCGTTCAGGAGGCGGTGGCTGACTCGCCCTCCCACTGGGTGGGCAGCGGTGACCCCTGCCCGGGAAGGACGACCTCGACGATCTCGTTCAGCGCCCGGGCGGCGTACTTCTCCCCCACCCACAGGTGCTTGGCGCCGTCGACCGGGGTCACCACCGCCTGTGGGACGGCGGCGAAGCGTTCCTGCGCGGCCGGCGGGCGGAGGTAGTCGTCTAGCTCGGGGACCAGCACCGTCAGGGGCAGCCCCGAGGCTGCCCAGCTGTCCAGGTCTGCGTCGTCCGCGCGGTGGAGCGGCGGGGAAATCAGGACCGCGCCCTCGATGTGCTCGGCGACCGGGTCGGAGGCCCCGTACTTCAGGCACAGCTCGGTGCCGAAGGACCAGCCCACGAGCCAGATGTTCTTCAGGCCCTGGTCGACCGCCCACCGGACCGCCGCCTCGACGTCCAGGCGTTCCGCGCCGCCGCCGTCGAAGGTTCCCTCGCTGCATCCCCGCGGTGAGCAGGTGCCGCGCGTGTTGAACCGCAGCACGGCGATCCCGGCCAGGGCCGGCAGCCGGAAGGAGGCCTTGCGGAACAGATGGGAGTCCATGAACCCGCCGTGGGTCGGCAGCGGATGGAGCGTGACCAGGGTCGCCTTCGGCTCTCCGTCCAGGGGGGCGGCGAACTCGCCGACGAGCGTCAGGCCGTCGGCGGTCTTCAGCTCGATGTTCCGCCGGTCGGCGGGCAGCACCGTCGCGGCGCGGATGTCGATCGGTCCGGTGCTTGGGATGAACTCATAGTCCTGGGGATCACTGGCCATCTCCTCATTCTAGGTGCCCGCCGGCGGCCCGCAGTGCGCCGTCGGGCGCCCTCAGTACCGGTAGCTGCGGGTGTTCCAGCAGTGCACATGCCAGTGCCTGCGGTCCGCCAGGGCCGACTCCGCCCCGAGCAGCGAATCCTCACGCCACACCACGAGATGGGCGACCCCGGGCGGAATCACCCGGTGGCAGCCGGGGCAGGTGTACTCCTTGGCCGCGTTGCGCTCGGTGATCCGGCGCACCGACCATTCACCGTCGGGGGCGCTCACGCGCAGCGGAAATCCGGCCCGTGCCCGCTCCAGGTCGAGCTCCGCTGGGACCGGCGCCGTGCCGCGGGAGTGGCCCTTAGTGCGGCGGGGGCGGTTCGAGCGGGGCATGGTCCAAGTCTGCCCGAACTTACCTTCGAGCCGAAACTCCGTGCGTGGGCGGACCGGCGCGCCGCGGACCGCACTGCCGGGCGGGCGGCGCGGCGCGGCGACCGGTGCGCCAAACGGTACAGTGAAACGTGTGCGTCTAGTCATTGCCCGCTGCTCCGTCGATTACATCGGCCGCCTCCGTGCCCACCTTCCGCTGGCCACCCGCCTGCTGATGGTCAAGGCCGACGGATCCGTCCTCGTCCACTCCGACGGCGGCTCCTACAAGCCGCTGAACTGGATGAGCCCGCCGGCGTCGCTGCGCGTCAGCACGCCCGACGAGGCCGACGCCGCCGAGGGGATCACCGAGGTGTGGACCGTCCAGCATGCCAAGAGCGATGACCGGCTGGTGATCAATATCCGCGAGCAGCTCCACGAGTCCTCCCACGACCTCGGCGTCGACCCGGGCCTGGTGAAGGACGGGGTCGAAGCGGACCTGCAGCGCCTGCTCGCCGAGCAGATCACGCTGCTGGGCGAGGGGTTCACCCTGATCCGGCGCGAATACATGACCGCTATCGGGCCGGTGGACATCCTGGCACGCGATGGCTCGGGCGCCACGGTGGCCATTGAACTGAAGCGGCGCGGCGACATCGACGGCGTGGAACAGCTCACCCGGTACCTTGAACTGCTCAACCGCGACCCCCTGATGTCGCCGGTGCGCGGTGTCTTCGCGGCCCAGCAGATCAAACCCCAGGCCCGCACGCTGGCCGCGGACCGGGGTATCGACTGCCTCACGCTCGACTACGATGCGATGCGCGGCGTCGACGATAAAGAGTCCCGCCTGTTCTAGCAGTACGTCCGGCTCCGGCACAGGGCCCGTTCCGGCGCATAGAATCGGACCATGGCCAACCTGCAGGGCACGTCCAACCACCTTTCCGGGCGGATGGTGACCGATTCGGGCATCATCGAGGACGCCGTGCTCAGCTGGGAGGGTTCGCGCATCACCTACGCCGGCCCGGCCCGGCCGGCCGACGGAGCAGGCTCCCCGCCGCTGCCCGAGGGAGCGCTGATCCTCCCCGGGCTGGTCGACCTCCACTGCCACGGCGGCGGGGGCGGGGACTTCACCTCCGGCAGCGCCGAGGACATCCGCACGGCCGTCTCCTTCCAGCACCGAAGCGGAACAACGACGCTGCTCGCCAGCACAGGCGCCGCCCCGGCCGGGGACCTCCTGGAGGCGTTTCCGCTCCTGTCCGCCGCGGCCGACGAGGGCCTGATCGCGGGCATCCACGCCGAAGGCCCGTTCCTGTCCCCCGCACGCGCGGGCATGCACGATCCGGAGCATCTTCAGAGCCCGGATGAGGGCCTGCTGACGGAACTGGCGGCCGCGGCGGGGGGCCACCTGATCTCCATGACGTACGCCCCGGAACTCGAGGGCACCGACACGCTCGTCTACGACCTGGTCACGCACGGGATCATTCCAGCCATCGGCCATACCGACTGCACCGCTGAACAGGCCTCCGCCGCCCTGGACCTGATCAATGAGGAGCTCGCCTCGACGGGATTCGACGGGTTCAGCGGACGGCCCATGGCCACGCACCTGTTCAATGCGATGCCGGCCATCCACCACCGCTCCCCCGGGCCGGTGCCGCTGCTGCTTGAGCGGGCGCGCGCCGGGGAGATCGCCGTCGAACTGATCGCCGACAATGTGCACCTGCACGCCGACACCGCACGGATGGCCTTCACGCTCGCCGGCCCGGCCAATATCTGCCTGGTCAGTGATTCGACGGCGGCCGCAGGGCGCGGCGAAGGGGTATTTTGGCTGGGCCGCAGCGAGATCACGGTGCAGAACGGCGTGGCCCGCAGGGGCGCGGCGGAGACACCGGCCGGTGGCACCCGGACGCTGCTGGAAGTGGTGCGCTGCGCGGTGGAGGCCGGCGTGGGGCTGCGCGACGCCGTGGTGTCGGCGTCGGCGGTTCCGGCCGGCGTGCTCGGGCTGGCCGATGAGCTGGGCAGCCTGCGCCCCGGGCTGCGCGCCGACGCGGTGATCGTGTCGGCCGGGCTCGACCTGCTGGGGGTCCTGAGGGCCGGGGTCTGGCTGAAACTGCCCTGACGGCAGGGGCTTACCTAGCGCCAGGTGCCGATGCCGATCACCGGGCCGGCCTCCAGCCAGGAGGACAGGCCCGCATAGACCGGATATTTCATGGCCAGCTGCAGCTCGGAGCCCTCGTAGGCCAGCGTGACCACGATGCAGCCGGGCAGTACGCGGCCGACCTCCGCCTCGGTGGGCTGGCGCCACCCCTTGAGCTCAAGCGAGCTGCGCAGGTAGCGGTGGGGCGGCACGGGGCTGAGGGACATCAGCCGCAGCCATTCGAGATGGGTGTCCGTATAACGACAAACCCCCATCCGCCACCCCTTGTCGGGGAGGCGGATGGAGGCGTCGAAGGTACCGAGCGTCCGGCCCAGCTGGTAGCGGCGCAGCAGGAAGGCACCGACCAGCAGAACCAGCACGCCGAAGACGGCCGCAATGAGAATCAACAGCAGACTCAGACCGTCCATGGTGGTGGTGTCAGCGGTTTCCCGCGGAAACCGAATCGCCGATCGTGGCGTTGTCGGCAACGATGACCACGCGGTTGCTGTCGACGGAGAAGAATCCGCTGTCGACCGCCACCACGATGCGCTCACCGCTCACCGGCTGGATGGCGAGTTCGCCTTCCCCGAGCAGGGCGAGCACCGGGGAGTGACCGGGAAGGATCCCGATCTCGCCCTCGCTGGTGCGCGCCTTGACCATGGTCGCCGGGCCGGACCACACGAAGTGGTCGGCCGCGACGATTTCGACTTCGAGCTCTGCAGAGGCCATGAGCTTTACTTTCCGGTCCGCTCTTGGATCTTCGCCCACTGGCGCTCGACGTCGTCGAGCCCGCCGATGTTGAAGAACGCCTGCTCGGCGATGTGGTCGAGGTCACCGTTGCAGATGGCGCTGAAGCCTTCGATGGTGTCCTTGATGCTCACGGTCGAGCCTTCAACGCCGGTGAACTGCTTGGCGGTGTAGGTGTTCTGCGAGAGGAACTGCTGGATGCGGCGCGCACGGGAGACGACGATCTTGTCCTCTTCGGACAGCTCGTCGACACCCAGGATCGCGATGATGTCCTGGAGTTCCTTGTTCTTCTGCAGGATCTGCTTGACCCGGACCGCGGTGTTGTAGTGGTCGTGGCCGATGTACTGCGGATCCAGGATGCGCGAGGTCGACGCGAGCGGGTCGATGGCCGGGTACAGTCCACGCGAAGCGATTTCGCGGGAAAGCTCGGTCGTCGCATCGAGGTGCGCGAAGGTGGTTGCCGGCGCCGGGTCGGTGTAGTCGTCGGCGGGGACGTAGATCGCCTGCATCGAGGTGATCGAGTGGCCCTTCGTCGAGGTGATGCGCTCCTGCAGGAGGCCCATCTCGTCGGCGAGGTTCGGCTGGTAGCCCACGGCCGAAGGCATGCGGCCCAGCAGGGTCGACACCTCGGAACCGGCCTGGGTGAAGCGGAAGATGTTGTCGATGAACAACAGCACGTCCTGCTTCTGGACGTCGCGGAAGTACTCGGCCATGGTCAGGGCCGAGAGGGCGACGCGCAGGCGCGTTCCCGGCGGCTCGTCCATCTGGCCGAATACGAGCGCGGTGTCCTTGAGGACGCCCGCCTCTTCCATTTCGACCCAGAGGTCGTTGCCCTCGCGGGTACGCTCACCCACACCGGCGAAGACGGAGGTACCGCCGAAGTTCCGGGCAACACGGGTGATCATTTCCTGGATGAGGACGGTCTTGCCGACGCCGGCGCCGCCGAACAGGCCGATCTTTCCACCCTTGATGTAGGGGGTCAGCAGGTCGATGCTCTTGATGCCGGTCTCGAGCATCTCGGTCGAGCCCTCGAGGGAGGCAAATGAAGGAGCCTTGCGGTGGATGGGCCAGCGCTCGGTGATCTCCAGGGCGGATTCCTCGACGTCGAGGGGCTTGCCCAGCACGTTGAAGATGTGGCCCTTGACGCCGTCGCCGACGGGCACGGAAATCGCCGAGCCGGTGTCCTGCACCACGGTGCCGCGGACGAGTCCGTCGGTCGCCTGGAGCGAGATCGCCCGGACCAGGTTGTCGCCGAGGTGCTGCGAGGTCTCGAAGGTGATCATGTGCGTCTCACCATTGAGGGTGATCTCGCAGGTCAGCGCGTTGTAGATTGCGGGGATCGCGTCAGCCGGAAACTCGACGTCGACAACCGGGCCAATGACACGTGCAATACGGCCGGTAGCTCCGGGGGCAACTGAGTCCGTACCGTGTTCAACAGTCTGGGCAGTCATCTCTCTCACTTCATTTACGTAGATGGCGTGGAACTAAGTTTATCTTGTGGATCAGGAGGCGCTGAGCGCGTCGGCGCCGGCAACGATCTCCGAGAGCTCCTGCGTGATCTCCGCCTGGCGGGCGGTGTTCCTCAGGCGCGTGTACTTCTTAATCAGTTCGGTGGCGTTGTCCCCCGCCGACTTCATCGCACGCTGACGGGCGGCGAGCTCGCTGGCGGCCGCCTGCAGCAGAGCCGCGAAAATCCGGGACTCGATGTACCGCGGCAGGAGTGCGTCAAGGACGCGCTCCGGCTCCGGCTCGTACTCGTACAGCGGCAGCAGATCCGAGGTGTTCGAGGTTTCCTCTTCAACGACCTCCAGCGGAAGCAGCCGGATGACTGTTGGCTCCTGCGTCACCATTGAACGGAAGCGCATGTACACGACGTGGATCTCGTCGACGCCGCCGTCTTCGTAGCCGGTGATGAACTCGTCCACGAGCGCGGTGCCGATTTCACGGGCGGTGGCGAACTCCGGCGCATCGGTGCCGCCGGTCCAGGCCTTCTCGTAGGAACGGTTGCGGAAGTCGAAGTACGCCTGTGCCTTGCGTCCGACGAGGAACGACTTCACTTCCTTGCCCTCGCTGCGGAGCATCTCGAGCAGCGATTCGGCCTGCTTGAGCACGCTGGCGGAGTATGAACCGGCGAGGCCGCGGTCCGAGGTCATGATGAGCACCGCGGCGCGGCGCACCTCCGTGTGCTCGGTCGTCAGCGGGTGGTCGATCTCCGACTGCGACGCCACTGCGGAAACGGCACGGGTGATCGCATTGGCGTAGGGCAGCGACGCCGCGACGCGGGTGCGCGCCTTGCCGATGCGAGAAGTCGCGATCAGTTCCATCGCCTTGAAGATCTTCCGCATCGAGGTCGTTGAGGAGATCTTCTGGCGGTAGACCCGAATCTGGGCTCCCATACTTGTCCTTTCCTTCGCCCCCCGTCCGGGGAGCGACTAAGGCTCCAGGCGCCGGCCGCCGTCCCGCATTCCTGCGGGACGGCGGCCGGTGGCCCTTAGCGCTTCTGCTTGACGATCTTTTCCTGGTCCACTGCGTCCTCGGAAAGGGCGTCGTGCTTCTCGTTGGCCGTGAGGCTTTCGGGTCCCTGGCCGAAGAAGCCCTGCTTGAAGGCCTCGACCTGGCTCTCAAGCTCCTGGACCGTCGAGTCCTCGAGCTTGTTCGTCTGGGCGAGGGTCGTCAGGACCGACGAGCGGTTCCGCAGGTGGTCGAGGAATTCGCTTTCGAACTTCCGGACGTCGCTGACGGGAACCTCGTCGAGGTGGCCGTTGGTGCCGGCCCAGATCGAGACGACCTGCTCCTCGACGGGCATCGGGGAGTACTGGCCCTGCTTCAGCAGTTCGGTCAGGCGCGAGCCGCGGGTCAGCTGCTGGCGCGAGGCCGCATCCAGGTCCGAGGCGAACATGGCGAAGGCCTGCATGTCGCGGTACTGCGCCAGGTCGAGCTTCAACGTGCCCGAGACCTTCTTCATGGACTTGACCTGGGCCGCACCACCGACGCGGGACACCGACACACCGACGTCGACCGCGGGACGCTGATTGGCGTTGAAGAGGTCGGACTGGAGGAAGATCTGTCCGTCGGTGATGGAAATGACGTTGGTCGGGATGTACGCCGAGACGTCGTTGGCCTTCGTCTCGATGAGCGGCAGACCCGTCATCGAGCCGGCGCCGAGCTCGTCAGAGAGCTTGGCGCAACGCTCGAGCAGGCGGGAGTGCAGGTAGAACACGTCGCCCGGGTAGGCTTCGCGTCCCGGCGGGCGGCGCAGCAGCAGCGACACCGCACGGTAGGCCTCGGCCTGCTTGGACAGGTCGTCAAACACGATCAGGACGTGCTTGCCGCCGTACATCCAGTGCTGGCCAATGGCCGAGCCTGCGTAGGGGGCGAGGTACTTGAAGCCGGCCGGGTCGGAGGCCGGGGAGGCCACGATCGTCGTGTACTCCAGGGCACCCTTGTCCTCGAGGGTCTGGCGCACGGCCGCGATGGTCGACGCCTTCTGGCCGATGGCGACGTAGATGCAGCGGACCTGCTTGTTCACGTCTCCGGAGGCCCAGTTGTCGCGCTGGTTGATGATCGTGTCGATCGCGATCGCGGACTTGCCGGTCTGGCGGTCCCCGATGATCAGCTGGCGCTGGCCGCGGCCGATCGGGATCATCGCGTCGATGGCCTTCAGGCCGGTCTGCATCGGTTCGTGGACCGACTTGCGCATGGTGACGCCGGGCGCCTGGAGCTCGAGGGCGCGGCGGCCCTCCGCAGCGATCTCGCCCAGCTCGTCGAGCGGCTGGCCGAGGGGGTCGACGACGCGGCCGAGGAAGGCGTCGCCGACGGGAACCGAAAGGATCTCCCCGGTGCGGTGGACTTCCTGGCCTTCTTCGATGCCGCCGTAGTCGCCGAGGACGACCACGCCGATCTCGCGGGTATCAAGGTTCTGGGCCAGGCCCAGCGTGCCGTCCTGAAAACGCAGCAGCTCGTTCGCCATGACCGAAGGCAGACCCTCAACCTTGGCAATGCCGTCGCTTGCGGTGGTGACGCGGCCAACTTCGACGCGCTCCGCATTTCCGGGTTCGTAGGACGCCGCAAATTCGTTCAACGCATTACGGACATCTTCGGCGTTGATGGTCAATTCGGCCATCTGCAGTCCCTGCTCTCCTGTGTTGCGATCACCGCCGACGGCGGTGACCTGTGTGTAATTCAATGTTGGATGTTGCTTGGCGCGAAAAGGCGCCTATCCCGCCAGCCTGCGGCGGAGCTCGGACAGCCTCGTGACCACCGTGGAATCGACCATTTCGTCGCCCACGCTGACCCGCACACCGCCGATCAGGGAAGGATCAACGTTGATGTTGACCTGCAGTTCGCGCCCGTAGAGGCGGTTGAGGCCCGCAGCAAGCCTGGACTGCTGCTCCGCTGTCAGCGGACGGGTGACGCTGACAGTGGCAATCCAGCGCTGCTGCCGGGCGGCAACCAGTTCAACGAAGCGCTTGACGAGCGCCGCCGGCTTGAGCCCGCGCGGTGCGGTCACAGCCTGGCGGATGAGGAGTTTGGCCGCATCACCGGCCTCGGGGACGAGACGCAGCGCAAGGGCTGCCTTCGCCTCCGGGCCCGCCTGGCGGTCGGACAGCGCACGCTGAAGTTCGTGGTTCGAATCGACGACGGCGATGAAGGAGAACAGGTCGCTCTCCAGCTTTTCCAGCCCCTGAGGGCCGCTCCCCTGGGACTCCGCCACCGAGATGGCCACCGTCGCAGCGAGTGTCTCCAGGGCATCGCCGATGTCGCGGGCGTTGGCCCACCGTTCGGCGACGAGCTCCTTGACCACTGCAACGGCGTCAGCCGAGACCCTGCCCGCCACGAGCTGGCCCACCAGCGTGGCTTTGTCCCCGCCCGTGCGGGAAGGGTCGGTCAGCGCACGGCGCAGGCCCGCATTGCTGTCGAGGATAGAGAGGACTCCGAAAAGCTCCTCGGCCAATGACAGCGGGGCGCCGGGGAGCCGCGTTTCGAGCTCCCGGCGGACCGTGGCGAGGGACTGGCTTGATACACCGGCCATTATTTCGCTGCACCTGCGCTCTGGTTGTCCAGATCGGCAAGGAAGCGGTCAACGACGCGCGCGGAGCGTGCGTCATCGGCCAGGGACTCCCCGACGATGCGGCTTGCAAGCTCGGTGGCGAGCGTGCCGACCTCGGCCCGCAGGGACACCACGGCGGCCTGGCGTTCGGCCTCGATCTGGACGTGGGCCTGCTCGGTGATGCGTGCCGACTCGGCGGCCGCCTTCTCCTTGAGCGAGGCGAGGATCTGTGCACCTTCGGCGCGGGCCTCCTCGCGGATGCGGTTGGCCTCCGCGCGTGCGTCCACAAGCTGCTGCTTGTACTCCTCGCGTGCCGCATTGGCTTCGGCCTGGGCGGCTTCCGCCTTGGCGATTCCGCCCTCGATGGCCTCCGTGCGTTCTGCGAACGTCTTCTCGAACGCCGGCATGACGAACTTGATGACGATGAACATCAGGACCGCGAAGCCCGCTAGCGTGACAAGGATTTCCCACCCGTTCGGGATGAGCGGGTTTGCGCCCTCTTCCGCTGCCATAATGGCTGCATTAAACATGTTTCACCCGTCTTTCTTCAACTGGTCTTCGGATTTCCAGCCTGGAGTTCTTAGGCGCCGATGACGAAGGCGAAGACCAGACCGAGGATCGCGAGGGCTTCGGTCAGAGCCAGGCCCAGGAAGGCGATCGGCTGAAGAACGCGCTGTGCCTCGGGCTGACGTGCTACGCCGTTGATGTAGGCGGCGAATACGAGACCCACGCCGATACCACCGCCGATTGCGGAGAGACCGTATCCAACGAGGTTGAGGCTACCCTGTACTTCCATTGTGTTCCTTTCAAGATGCCGCCTTGGTGCGGCAGGTTGTTTGGGATCATCCCCGACGGGGAAGAATTTGTGATCAGTGGGCGTCGGCGTGAAGCGCGCCCTCGATGTAGATCGCGGCCAGCAGGGTGAAGACGTACGCCTGGAGGACCATGATCAGAGCTTCGAGCATATACATCGCCACAGCGCCGCCCAGGACGAGCACACCGGTTCCCTGCAGCAGAATGCTGCCCGAGAGAGCCATGTACTCGATCGCGGAGCCCGCAAGGGTGATGATCAGGTGGCCAGCGAGCATCGTCGCGAAGAGCCGGAGCGAGTGCGTGACGGGCCGGACGAGGAAGTTGGAGATGATCTCGATCGGGATCAGCAGCGGCATGATGTACCACGGCACGCCCGAGGGCACGACGGCCAGCTTGAAGTAGCGCAGGCCGTGCTTCTTGACGCCGATGGCGATCCACAGGATGTAGAAGATCGCGGCGATGGCGTAGGCGCTGCCCGGGTGGGAGAAGGTCGGGATCTGCAGCAGCGGGATGGCGCCGAAGATGTTGTTGACCAGGACGAAGAAGAATGCGGCGAACAGCCAGGGGACGTACTTCAGGTAGTCCCGGCCGCCGATGATGTCCTTGCCGATGGAGTTGCGGACGAACCCGTAGGCCGACTCCCCGAGGAACTGCAGCTTGCCCGGAACCATCTGGCGGCGGCGCGAAGCGGCCATGAAGAAGGACGCGATCAGGATGACGGAGAAGATGACAAGGAGCATCTGCTTGCCGAAGCCACCTTCGAACCAGACGCCGTATTCACCGCCCCAGGGGAGGATGTCCGGATAGTGGGTGTCTTCAATCGTGGGGGCTACGAAACCCTCATCGGTTGTTTCGGCCGGGAGCGCAAGCGCGATCAACGCGTTTCCTCTCTGCAGTGTCCATCGTTGGGCATGATTCCACCGGTGACAGCGACACTGCTCCGGCTGATTAAGTTTTTAGGCATCACTTCGGGCTGTTCTCTGGAGGCTCGGGGCGGCCCTGCGGCGCGCTGCCGGAATCAGAGAGTTGCGATCGGGTGAGGTTGTGCATGTGGGAGAGGTAGAAACCGCCCCCGGCACCCAAGAGAGCCCCTGCGAGCACTATCCAACGTGTTCCCAGAAGATTATCCAGCCCCCACCCTATCAAACTCCAGACCAGGATCCCGCCAGCGATGTAGCTGAACACGGCGATTCCAGCGTTGTAACCGCCCTCGCCGTATCGGCCCCGATCGTCCTGCCCTTGGCCCGCTGCGGGCCCTGGTTTACGGCTCACTGCCGGCCTCCAAATCGTCGTTGTAGAGCTGGTGGCGCGCCTTCGAGAAGACGACGACCTCGACGACCTGCCAGAGGACGACGGTGCCGACAGCAGCGCTGAAGAACCAGGTGCTCTCGAGCCATGGCGGGGTGCCCAGCAGGAACAGGACCGCGGCGAACCCGACGACCTTGATCGCGTAGGTCACGGCGAAGAGCCCGAGGGCCCCCGAGGGGTTCGTCTTGCCCGCGAAGTGGCCGATGAGGAGGCTGATACCGAAGAACAGGGCGACGACGGCGTAGCCGAAGGCGGCGCTGAGCGCTCCCCCGCCGCCGGCAAACAGGCCGGCCGCGGCGGACAGCAGGAGTGCGGCGGCGCCGGTGGCGAGCAGGCACTTCTTCAGGATGTCCAGCCACGGCGAGGCCGTGGGGCCGGAAACACCGGGCGGTGCCGGGCTCCCGTTGACACCCGGGGCGTCCGATGTACTCAATGCATTCCGTCCGTGGAGGGGTGGAGTGGGTCCGCGGGCACCGTGTGACCGCAGCCGGGGCAGCGGCCGGCGCTCCCGCAGGCCTTTCTATTCTACAGCAGATAGAAATCACCGTCTGCGCGCGGGGCGGGCCCCTGACCTAGGCGGTGCGGCGCACGCGGCGGGCCGCGCGGGCGGCGAACATCCGCGGGGAGTTGACATAGAGGGCGACCACGGCCGCGGCGAACAGGGAGCCCGCAACGGCCACCGGCGCCTGGGCGGTGGCGACGGCGAAACCTGCGGCACCGGTCAGCGCCGAGCAGAGCGTGACCAGCAGGGCCACCTGGACGTGGCTCAGGCCCGTGTCGGTCAGCCGCTGGTACACATGGGAGCGGTGGGAGGCGTAGAGGCGCTCCCCGCGGCGGGCGCGGCGCAGGAACGTGGTGAAGGTATCGGCGAGGTAGATGAGGACCGGGGAGAGCAGGTACTCGAGGTACACCCCGGCGAGCAGCCCGGTGACGGCCGTTGCCGCGATCGAGGCGCCGAGCAGGTAGCTTCCAACGTCGCCGAGGAAGACGAAGCCGCGGCCGAGGTTCCACGGCAGGAAGGCGAGGAACGCCATGGCGATGACGACACCGGTCACGGTGAGCCACTGCTGGCCGCTCAGCACTCCCCCGATGGCGTAGAAGATGCCGACGACGGCCCCGTGCATGCCTGAGATGCCGTTGATGCCGTCCATGAAGTTCGCCGCATTGATGTAGGCGGCCACGGCGACGGCGCCGACGGGCACCCACCAGTAGCTCTGGCCGATGGCAGCGGCGAGGGCCGCCGTTCCGAGCGCACCGATGAGCAGTTGAAGGCCGGCGCGGCTGAGGATCGAGACCCCGCGCAGGTCCTCGATCCAGCCCAGCACGGCGGCCGCGCCGAGCATGGCCAGGATGATCAGGAGCAGCGACCGGTCGACCGCGACGAGCCCGGTGAGCAGGGCCAGCACAAGGCCCACGGTGATTCCGCCGGCGACGGCGATGCCCATCCCACGGATGACCACGGTGGTGTGCGAGGAGCGGTCGTTGGGAACGTCGAGGACCCCCAGCCGCCCCAGGAGGGGCTTCACGGCAAAGGGAAGCACGGCGCTGACCGCGAAGGCCGCGCCGGCGACAAGGACGAACGCAAGGCTCACGACAGCGCCCTGCCCTCGGGGGTCTTCGGGAAGCCCGCCTGCGCCACCGCGGTGAAGGAGCCGCGGCTCTTCCACTCCTGAAGGTCGAGCCGGGCCGGGTCAAGCGGGGCGACCGGGGTGTGCGAGATTTTCGGGTGCAGCGGGCGCGAGTCGTTCTCGTCGACCCCGACCAGGTCCTCGTGCAGCTTCTCCCCGGGCCGCAGACCGGTGAAGACGATCGGAACCTCCTTGCCGGACATGGCGATCATGCGCTGGGCGACGTCGAGGATCTTCACCGGCTCCCCCATGTCGAGGATGAGCACCTCGCCGCCGCGGCCGATCGCTCCGGCCTGCACCACGAGCTGGCAGGCCTCGGGGATCGTCATGAAGAACCGGGTGACCTCGGGGTCGGTGACGGTGACGGGCCCGCCGCTGCGGATCTGCTCGGTGAACAGGGGAAGCATCGAACCCCGGCTGCCGATCACATTGCCGAAACGCACCGAGACATATTTCTGCCCGGTGCTCGCCGCGTGCCACGCAGTGACCTTCTCGGCCACTCGCTTGGAGTGGCCAAGGACGGAGGTGGGATCGGCGGCCTTGTCGGTGGAGATATTGACGAAGTTGGTGACGCCCGCCGCGGCGGCGGCGCGCAGCACGTTCACCGTGCCCTGCACGTTCGTCTTCCAGGCCTCCTCGGGATACTGCTCAAGCAGCGAGACGTGCTTGAGCGCCGCGGCATGGAAGACAACCTCGGGGCGGCGGTCCTCGAAGATATTGAGCAGCGTGTCGGCGTCCCGGATGTCCGCGAGCACCGTGTCCCGCCCGGTGAGCAGGCCCCGGCCCGTCAGGGAGATCTGGGTGGTCTGCAGGCCCGTCTCGTCACGGTCGAGCATGATCAGCTCGGCGGGGTGGAAGCCGGCCAGCTGGCGGCACAGCTCGGAGCCGATCGAGCCGCCGGCGCCGGTGACGAGCACCCGCCGGCCGGTGATGTAGCCGGAGACCTCGTCGGCGTGGATGTCCACCGGGCGGCGTCCGATGAGGTCCTCGACGGCCACCTCGCGGAAATCCGAAAGCCCGGAGCCGGCGTCGAGCATCTCGCGCAGCGGCGGCAGCACGAGCACCTTGATGTTCAGCCCGGCGACCAGGTCCGACACCCGGCGCACCGTGGCGGCCTCGACGTCGGAGAACGCGATCACCAGCACCGAGGGCCGGGTGCGCGCCACCACCTCGGGGAGGTCTTCGAGCCGGCCGAGCACGGGCACCGTGGCAAGCCGTAGATGCTTCTTGGCGGGGTCGTCGTCGATCAGTCCGACCGGGAAGTAGGGCGACTCGGGGTCCTGCATCATGCGCGAGACCAGCGAGTTGCCGAGGAACCCGGCACCGTAAATGAGGGTGCGCTGGGCGTTTTCCCCGGGCCGGGCCTTGCTTTCGACGTACATGCGCTTGAGGTAGCGCGTCGAGGCAAGGAAGATGCACGCGAACGGGAAGGCGATGATGCCGATGCTGCGGGGAATCTCGATGACAGTGAAGAAGGCGACGCTGATGAGCACCAGGAGCACCGACACGATCACCGTGACGATCACCAGCAGTTTCGCCTCGTGGAAACTGCCGAAACTGTACCGCCCGCGGTAGAGGGCGAAGCTCAGGCCCACGAAGAGCTGCGCCACGACCGCGGCGGCGCAGAAGACCACGACCCCCTCGGCATTGATGTCGTTGACGATCAGTTCGTACCGCAGGACCAGCGCGAGGAGGATCGCAACGACCCAGGCGGCGGCGTCGAGCAGGTACTGGGACCAGAGCCAGAGCGCGGGCTTGTCTGTCCTCGGCCGTCCGGGCTCGGTGCCCGGGCCCCTGGATTCGCTGGTGCCGTCGGTTCGTCTCATGGTTCCTAATCAACGTCGTGCAGAAGGTTCAGCGCCGACGCGCTCCCGCATCGGCAGGCCCGGCCGGCGGCCTGTGGCGGTGTAATAGACTCGTTCTACCCGAGAATACTAGCCGCACAACCTCCGCACGCCCCTTGCCGGGCGCCGCCGCGGGTCCGGAAGGAACAGCTTGAACGACATCGAGGCCGCCGCTGCACCCGGTGCGCTGCAGGGGCAGAACCTGATGCTCGTGATCACCACCTACAACCGCTCGGGCTACCTCAAAGGCCTGCTCGACTCGGTCCGGGCGCTTCGACCCGCGCCCACCGCGGTGGTCGTCGTCGACAACGCCAGCACCGACGACACACCCGGGATCATCGCCGAGGCGGCGGCGCAGGCACCCTTCCCGGTGCTTCACCACCGGCTCCCCACCAACACCGGCGGCGCCGGCGGGTTCGCGGCCGGCATGGAGCGGGCACTGGCCGAGGGCGCGGACTGGCTGTGGATCATGGACGACGACGTCACCGCGGTACCCGGCGCCCTGGCGGCCCTCGCACCGTTCACCGAGCAGTACAAGTGCCTTCACGGCCGCCGCTGGGACGCCGCCGGGCGGCCGTTCTTCTGGCAGCACCGGTTCGTCGACTTCCTCGGGATCCACCTGCCGGTGCCCGGCGATGTCTTCCGGGACTCCCCCGTCTTCCGCACGAACGTCGGCTGCTTCGAGGGGATGCTTGTGCACTCAAGCGTTGTCCGCGAGGTGGGGCTGCCCGACGCCCGGTTCTTCCTCGGCGGTGACGACTCGACCTACGGGTGGCTCATCTCCCAGACCCATGAGGTGGCCTACGTCGACGCCTACGTGCTCTCCAAAGCGCGCCCGCAGCGCCAGATCAACCTCGGAATTCGGCACCTCAACGACTCAAGCGACCTCAGCAGGTTCTACTCGATGCGCAACCGCGGCCTGGTCGCCCAGTACCTGCGCACCCGGGGGCGGTACGCACCTGCGGGTTTCGCCCTCGGCACCCTGCTCACGGCGGGCAAGGAAGTGCTGCGCCTGGTGGCCGTCGAGCGCTCGGTGAGCGGACTTCCCGCCCTGGCGCGCGGCTGGCGGGAAGGGCGGCGGATCCGCCGGGACCCGGCCTGGCAGCCGATGCCCCCGCTGACCGGGGCCGCCCGCTGAGCTGATCAGCCCCGGTCCGGCTGGTGCTGGACCGGGCCCCGGCCGGGCTCCCCGCCCGGCGCGGCGTCCGGAGCCGCTCCCCCGGTCTGCGCGCCTGCTTCACTGGCGTGCCCGTCTGCTCCCGCAGCGGGTACGTCCGCTCCCGCGGCGTGCGCTCCCAAACCCGGGGTGGCTCCGCCGGTCAAATCCGGTGCCTGCCCGTCCGCCCCCACGATCGAGGGCACCACCTCGCGCAGCCGCTCAAGGGACAGCGTGCCCTGGCGGACGACCCGCAGCACCCCTGAGGTGGCGTCGACAATGGTGGAGCCCACGGCGTCCGGCGCGCGCGGACCGTCCTCGAGGTAGACGGCCACCGCACCGTCGAGCTGCTCGAGGGCCTCGGCCGCGGTCCGGGCGGCGGGCTGTCCGGTGCGGTTGGCCGAGGAGACGGCGAGCGGGCCGGTGAGCGTCAACAGGTCAAGCGCCACCCGGTCGTCGGGCATCCGCAGGGCCACGGTGCCGAAGGTTTCCCCGAGGTCCCAGGTGAGCGAGGGCTGGGCGTGAAGAATGAGCGTCAGCCCGCCGGGCCAGAACGCCTCGGCGAGGGCGCGGGCATCGGGGTGAATTCCGGTGGCGAGTCCCTCCATCGTCTGCGGCCGGGGAATCAGCACCGGGGGCGGCATGTTGCGTCCCCGCCCCTTCGCGGCAAGCAGCGCCGCAACGGCACGGGGTGAGAAGGCGTCGGCGGCGATTCCGTACACCGTGTCCGTCGGCAGGACCACGCATTGCTGGGAGGCAAGGGCCCGCTGGGCGGCGGCGAGCCCCTCGCCGCGCTGGCCGGGATCGGTGCAGTCGTAGGTACTTGTCACGAGACCATTCTTTCACTGCGCGGGTTGTTACCAGCGCGGGCTTGAACTGGGGCGGGCCGGCGGGCGCACCGGCCCGCCGCCCGATGGCTCAGGGACTCAGCGGGCCGTGCTTTTCATCAGTTCCTCCGGCGCCCCGAAGCCCCGGCCGCGGAAGCCGGCCGAATAGGCCCGGGCCCAGCGCACCAGGCCGACGCCGTCCCGGACCGAGAGGAAGTAGTACGGGAAGCCGACGATGTCGGCGGCGAACCAGCGCAGGTTGCGGTAGCGGCGGGTGAGGTAGCCGCGGTTGCGGAAGTAGCAGTACCGCTTGAATTCGCCCTCGGGGATGACCGGGGTGATGAAACCGCGGAAGATCGGCTTCATCTCGGCCCAGGAGGCGGGGTGGCGCACCGCGGTGGTCGCCACCGTCCCGTACTTCAGGCCGGCCTTCTTGACCTTCGCGAGGAAGTCCACCTCGTCGCCACGGATGAAGAACTTCAGGTCCGGCAGGCCCACGGTGTGGAAGACCTCACGGCGGATCAGCGCCCCGTTGAAGAAGTGAAGCATGTCCGGCAGGTACCCGAGCGGTTCGAGCCGGGTGCGGTCGTTGGTCAGCAGGCCATTGATGCGGAAGTTGAACGAGAGCCGGTTCGGATCCTCGGTGGCGACGACGAGCGGGCTGACGATGTCCAGGCCGTGTTCCTCGGCCGCGGCCAGGAGGACCTCGAGGCAGCGGGCGTCCTCGGGGTGCCCGTCGTCGTCCATCAGCCAGATCCAGTCGGCGCCGCTGGCGAGCGCGGCGAGGATGGCGTAGGCAAACCCCCCGGCCCCGCCCAGGTTGGCTTCCGAGCGGAGGTAGTTGACGTTGCCGTCCGCCGCCGCAACGACGTCGGCCGCCGGGCGGGTGCCCGAATCGACGAGGGCGACCGAGGAAACGGGAACGCTCTGCTGGGCGAGGCCCTTGAGCAGCAGCGAGAGTTCCTCGTGGCGGTCAAAGGTGACGGCCGCTACGGCTACGTTGGTCATGCATTCGTCCTTGGGTCGGGGAGGGCCGCCGCCGCCGAGGTGCCGGCGGGTCGCGCGGGGTGGATTGGCTGTCCGGGCGGAGCGAGCACGGCGCTGGTGGCCCGCTGCCTGCCGTTGAGGTCGAGGTGGGTGGTGACGTCCGAGAAGGTGCCGGCCCGCCGGAGCATCGCCGCGATGGCTTCGGCCTGCACTTCGGCGTGCTCCATCACGAAGAAGCCGCCGGGCTTCAGCAGCCGTGCCGCCGAAGCCGCCGCCGCCGTGGGGAGCACCATGCCGTCCTCTCCCCCGCCGTACAGGGCCTCGGGCGGATCGTGGAGGGCCACCTCGGGTTCGTGGGGAATGGCGGCCGCGGGAATGTAGGGCGGGTTCGACACGACGATGTCGAAGCTGCCGTCGTGCTCGGGAAGCGCCGTCGCGAGGTCGCCTCGAACGAGCCTCACTCCACGCGGGCGGAGGTTGACCTCGGCCCAGGCGGCGGCGAGTTCGCTGAGTTCGACGGCGTAGACCTGCGCACCGGGGACCTCGTCGGCGAGGGCGGCCGCGATGGCGCCTGACCCCGTTCCCAGGTCGACGATCTTCAGGGCCGGCCGCTCCCCCGCCGCGGCGCCCGGCGCGTCCCCATCGGTGCGGACCGGAGATGAGGCGGAGAGGGCGGCGGCATGGTCGACCACCAGCTGCACCACCGACTCTGTTTCGGGCCGCGGGATGAACACCCCGGGTCCCACAGCCAGTTCGACGTGCCGGAAGTAGGCCGTTCCGGTGAGGTGCTGCAGCGGGATCCGCTGGGCCCGTTCGGCGACGAGCTCGGCGAAGCCTGCGGGGACCGTCGCGCCGGTCAGCGCGAGGGCGCGGACCCGCCCGACGCCCACACCCAGGAGGTGTGCCGCCAGCAGTTCGGCGTCGACGCGGGGGCTGGGCACCCCAGCCGCGGCCAGCGTGGCCGCGGCGGCGCGCAGCCCGGCGTTCAGCGGCGTGTCGGGATCCACCAAGTCAGTCGTCCGTGCCGATGGCGTCGAGGCGGGCCTGCTCGTCCATCTCGATGGCGGACTGCACCACCGGCTCGAGGTCGCCGTTCATGACGGCGTCGAGGTTGTAGGCCTTGTACCCGGTGCGGTGGTCGGCGATCCGGTTCTCCGGGTAGTTGTAGGTGCGGATGCGCTCGGAGCGGTCCATGGTGCGGATCTGCGACTTGCGGATGTCGGAGTTCGCCGCGTCGATCTTCTCCTGCTCGTGCGCGAGGATGCGGGAGCGAAGCACGCGCATGGCCGCCTCGCGGTTCTGCAGCTGGGACTTCTCGTTCTGCATGGCCACCACGATCCCGGTGGGAAGGTGGGTGATGCGCACCGCGGAGTCGGTGGTATTGACCGACTGGCCGCCCGGACCGGAGGAGCGGTAGACGTCGATCTTAAGGTCGTTCTGGCTGATCTCGACCTCTTCGGGCTCGTCGACCTCGGGCAGGACGAGGACGCCGGCGGCGGAGGTGTGGATGCGGCCCTGGGACTCGGTGACCGGAACGCGCTGGACGCGGTGCACGCCGCCTTCGAACTTGAGGCGGGCGTACACGCCCTCGGCGGGGTCGTTGGAGCTGCCCTTGATGGCCATCTGCACATCCTTGTAGCCGCCGAGATCGGACTCGGTGGCGGAGATGAGCTCGGTCTTCCAGCCGCGGGATTCGGCGTACCGAACGTACATGCGCAGCAGGTCCCCGGCAAACAGGGCCGCCTCGTCGCCGCCTTCGCCGCCCTTGACCTCGATGATGACGTTGCGGCTGTCGTTGGGGTCCCGGGGGATCAGCAGTCGGCGCAGGCGTTCCTGCGCTGCCGCGAGCTGCTCCTCGAGCACGGGCACCTCGGCGGCCAGTTCGGGGTCCTCCCCCGCCATCTCGCGGGCCGCCTCGAGGTCGTCCTCGAGGGTGCTCCAGCGGTTGTGCGCGTCGACGATGCGGCCGAGCTCGGCGTACCGGCGTCCGAGCTTCCGTGCCAGCGACTGGTCGGCATGGACGGCGGGGTCGGACAGCTGAAGCTGCAGTTCCGCGTGCTCGTCGAGCAGGCCCTGGATGGACTCAAACATTGGTGCTACCTCTTTCGGCTCGTGCAAGCCAGTCTAGTGATTACTCGGGGACGCAGAAATCGCAGGGGAACGCCGACAGGGCCGGCAGCCGCTGCGGCCTCGATGTCGTGCCGGTTCGATGTCGTGCCGGTTCGATGCCGTGCCGGGTCGATGTCGTGCCGGTTTGATGTCGTGCCGGTTTCGACACCAAAACGGATCCGCGTTAACGAAACAGCCGCCCAGGGCGTGCCGACCACGAAAGTGGCCTGCACGCCCGTGGGCGGCTGGACGGACGCTAATCCGAGTCTTTGGACCCCAGGGTGGTCTTCTGGACCTGCATCAGGAACTCGACGTTGGACTGCGTCTCCCGGATCTTGTTGGTCAGCAGCTCGAGTGCCTGCTGCTGCTCGAGTCCGGAGAGTACCCGGCGGAGCTTCCACATGATCTTGACCTCGTCCGGCGACAGGAGGTTCTCCTCGCGCCGGGTGCCGGAGGCGTTGACGTCAACGGCCGGGAAGATGCGCTTGTCGGCCAGGTGGCGCGACAGGCGGAGCTCCATGTTGCCGGTGCCCTTGAACTCCTCGAAGATGACCTCATCCATCTTGGACCCGGTCTCCACCAGCGCGGTGGCGAGGATGGTCAGCGAGCCGCCGTTTTCGATGTTGCGTGCCGCACCGAAGAAGCGCTTCGGCGGGTACAGCGCCGCCGAGTCGACGCCGCCCGAGAGGATACGGCCCGAGGCCGGGGCGGCCAGGTTGTAGGCGCGTCCCAGGCGGGTCATCGAGTCGAGGAGGACGACGACGTCCTTGCCCATCTCCACGAGGCGCTTGGCGCGTTCGATGGAGAGTTCGGCCACGGTGGTGTGGTCGTCGGCGGGACGGTCGAAGGTCGAGGCGATGACCTCGCCCTTCACCGTGCGCTGCATGTCCGTGACTTCTTCGGGACGTTCGTCGACGAGGACCATCATGAGGTGGACCTCGGGGTTGTTGATGGTGATCGCATTGGCGATGGCCTGCAGGATCAGCGTCTTACCGGCCTTGGGCGGGGAGACGATCAGGCCACGCTGGCCCTTGCCGATCGGAGCCACGAGGTCGATCACACGCGGACCAATCTTCTTGGGCTCGGTCTCCAGGCGCAGCCGCTCGGACGGGTAGAGCGGCACCAGCTTGGCGAACTCCACCCGGTCCCGCAGGTCCTCGGCCGGGATGGCGTTGACCGAGGTCACCCGTACCAGGGCGTTGAACTTCTGGCGGGTGCTGGCCTGGGTCTCGCCGTCGCGGGGTGCGCGGATGGCACCGACCACGGCGTCGCCCTTGCGCAGGTTGTACTTCTTGACCTGGGCCAGGGAGACATAGACGTCGTTCGGGCCGGGCAGGTAGCCGGAGGTGCGCACGAAGGCGTAGTTCTCCAGGATGTCGAGCACGCCGGCGACGGGCAGCAGCACGTCGTCCTCGGTGACCTCGACGTCGTCGACGTCCGGGTTCGCGTTGCGGCCGCGGCGCCGGTCGCTGCGCTCGTTGCGGTCGCGGAACCTGCTCGTGCGCTCCTCCTCGCGGGAGCTGCGCCCGGTGCGGTTGCGGCGGTTGCGGCCGCGGCCCTCGTCCTGGGTGTCCCCGCCGCGGTTGTCGTTCCGGGAATCGGACCGGTTGTCGTTGCGGGTGTCGGCCCGGTTGTCATTCCGGCTGTCCCCGTTGCGCTCACCGCGGGTGTCGTCGTCGCGCTCGCCCCGATTGCGGCTGCGGCGCTCGTTGCGGTCACGGCCCTCGCCCTGCTGCCCATTGCCGGAATCGCCGGCAGTGCGGGTCTCCTCGGCGTCGACGCCCTCGGCGGCCGCGACCTCGCCACGGTCATCGCCCCGGCGTCCACGCCGGTTGCGCTGGTTGCGTCCCGAGCCTTCACGGTCGCCGTTGCCGCGGTCTGCGGTCTCGGCGGGGGCTTCGGTGGCGGCGGGCTCGACAGCGGTGTCGGAAGCGGCCTCGGGTGCGCCCTGGGCGGTGACGACGCCGTCGCTTCCGGCGCGGCGGTTGCGGTTGCGGGTGCGCGGCGCGCGCTCGGCCGGGGCGGCGCTTTCGGCGGCCTCGGGGGCGGCGTCCAGGCGCGCGGCCGGGGCCTGCTGGCGCTCAACGGCCGGCGCCTGCTGGCGGTCGGCGACGGCGGAACCGCGCTGGTGGTCTGAAATTGCGGAAACCAGGTCGCTCTTGCGCATCCGCGAGCCGCCGGTGATTCCCAGCTGTCCGGCAAGCGCCTGGAGCTGGGCCAGCTTCAGGCCAGCGAGTCCGCTGCTCTTTGAAGCCGGTGCGCTGACTGGTTCAGCGCTGGATGTATCCACACCTGGCAACAGGTCAGTGGTATCAGTCACGAAGGATCCTTCCCCCTCGTCGGGCGGCCACTTTCGAAGTGTGCCGCGTAGGTTAGCCCCGCTGCCGCTCTAGATGGACAGGAGGAGTTCGGCTGACCCGTTCTGGACGGGTTCGCCGCATGTGCTGGAAGCCTGGGGAATTCTGCGCGTCAGGTCGGACCTGGCCGCACAACTGATTTCGGAGGCTACACCGGAGATTGCGCCACTGCTGATAAACCTGCAGTTTCTCGGCGGTCTAAGACAAGGACGGCCGGCTCAACAGAGGCACTCTTCAAAACCGTAAGTACGGTTCCTACCTTTGGTGCACTTCCACTTTAGCACCTTCCCGCGCAACATCGAGCCGAAGAATCCGCCAGCCGCCCGGCGTGTCGGACGCGGCGGCGAGGGCGCGGGCGGCCCCGAGTGCCCGGGCTGCCTCCTCCTCGCCAACGGCGAAGGTCATGACGGTCGGCCCGGCTCCGGAAATCACCGAAGCGAATCCCTGCGCCCGCAGTGACTGCATGAGCGCCGCGCTCGGAAGCATGGCCGAGGCGCGGTACTCCTGGTGCAGCGCATCGCGGGTGCCGGGATGGAGCAGGTCCGGCTTGACGGTCAGGGCGTGGACGAGCAGCGCCGCGCGGCCGGCGTTCGCCGAGGCGCTCCCGTGCGGAACCGAGGTCGGCAGCAGCCCGCGGGCGCTCTCGGTCGACAGGGCGGTGTCGGGGATGGCGGCAATCGGGATGATGTCGGGGTGGACCTCGACCCGGGTGCTCTGAAAGGCCCTGCCAGTCTCCCAGGAGATGGTCAACGAGCCGAGCAGCGCCGGGGCGACATTGTCGGGGTGGCCCTCAAGGGTTGAGCACCACTGAAGCACCGCCGCGTCGTCGAGCCGGTGGGCCTCGGGCAGCAGCGCGTTCGCCGCGAGCACACCCGACACGATGGCCGCGGCGGAGGAACCGAGCCCGCGCCCGTGGGGGATCACGTTGACCGTCTCGATTTCCAGCCCGGGCGCCGACCAGCCGGCGTTGGCGAGGGTTTCGAGCAGGGCGCGGGCCACGAGGTGGGAGCCGTCGGTGGGCAGCACTCCGGCGCCCTCCCCCGTCGGGAGCACCGCGGTCGTGCCGGAGTCGAGGGTGTGCACGCGCACCGTATCGAACAGGCCGAGGGCCAGCCCGAGGCTGTCGAATCCGGGGCCGAGGTTCGCGCTCGTCGCCGGCACGGTGACCCGGACGGCCTGGCCGGATTCGACGAGGCGTGCGGGGGCCGAGAGCACGGCGTCCTCAGGCATGGGCCCGGTCCGCGGTCTCTTCGAGGCCCAAGGCGGCCGCGACGCTGACGACGTCGAATTCGACCTTGGTGGGCTCGACGTCGGAGCCGTCGGCGGTGCGCAGCGCCCACTGGGGGTCCTTCAGTCCGTGCCCGGTGACGGTGATGACAATGGTCTTGCCCTTGGGGGCGAGGCCCTGGCCGTGCTTTTTCAGCAGCCCGGCCACGCCGGCGGCGGAGGCCGGTTCGACGAAGACGCCTTCACGCGAGGACAGCCAGCGGTGCGCCTCGAGGATCTCGTCGTCGCTGACGGCCTCGATCAGGCCGCCGGATTCATCGCGCGCGGCGACGGCGAGGTCCCAGGAGGCCGGGTTGCCGATCCGGATGGCCGTGGCGATGGTGTCGGGCTCGGTGACGGGGTGGCCCTTCACCAGCGGCGAGGCGCCCTCGGCCTGGAAGCCCCACATCACGGGGGTCTTCGTCGCCACCGGGGCGAGTTCTCCATCCGCGGTGGCGTAGGGCGCCGCGTATTCCTTGTAGCCCTTCCAGTACGCGCTGATGTTGCCCGCATTCCCGACCGGGAGCAGGTGGTAGTCAGGGGCGTCCCCGAGGCTGTCAACGACCTCGAAGGCGGCGGTCTTCTGGCCCTCGAGCCGTGCCGGGTTCACCGAATTCACGAGGAACACCGGGTAGGCCTCGGCGAGCTTGCGGGCGACGTCGAGGCAGTTGTCGAAGTTGCCGTTGACCTGCAGCAGCTGGGCGCCGTGGGCGATGGCCTGGCTGAGCTTGCCCATCGAGATCTTGCCGTCGGGCACCAGGACGGCGCAGGTGATGCCGGCCTGGGTGGCGTAGGCCGCGGCGGAGGCCGAGGTGTTGCCGGTGGAGGCGCAGACGACCGCCTTGGCGCCGGCGGCGACGGCCGCGGTCATCGCCATGGTCATGCCGCGGTCCTTGAAGGAGCCGGTGGGGTTCATCCCCTCGACCTTGAGGTAGACCTCCGAGCCGGTGAGCTCCGAGAGGGCACGGGCCCGCACGAGCGGGGTGCCTCCCTCGCCGAGCGTGACGACCTCGGTGGATTCGGTCACGGGCAGTCGGTCGGCGTATTCGCGGATTACCCCGCGCCACTGGTGGGCCACTTAGATTCCCTCTACTCGAAGAACGGATGTCACTGAATTGATCACGGGCAGCGCGGCGACCTGTTTGACGGTCGCCGCGAGTGAGGCCTCGGTGGCGCGGTGGGTTACGATCCGCAGCTCCGCGGTCCCCTCGGCGCCGGGGGCCGGCTGGTGGATGCTCTGCCTCATGGTTTCGATGGAGACGCCGTTCTCGGCGAAGATCGCCGCGATGCGCGCCAGCACCCCCGGCTGGTCGGCGACATCAAGCCCGATGCAGTAGCTGGTGCTCACGGTGTCGATGCTCAGCGCCGGGACGTGCCCGGTGGTGGTCTCGGTGCGGCCCGGGCCGCCGAGCACCATGCGGCGGGCGGCGCTCACGACGTCCCCGAGCACGGCCGACGCGGTGGGGGTGCCGCCGGCGCCCTGGCCGTAGAACATCAGCTCCCCGGCGTTTTCGGCCTCGACGAACACCGCGTTGAACGCCCCGTGCACCGCGGCCAGCGGGTGGTCCCGGGGCAGGAGCGTAGGATGCACCCGCACGCTGACGCCGGGGTCGCCGGCCTCGTCGGAGAGCAGTTCGGCGATGGCGAGCAGCTTGATGACGTACCCGTCGGCCTTGGCCGCGGCGATGTCGTCGGCGGTGACCTGCGTGATGCCCTCGCAGTACACGTTCTCCAGGGCGAAGCGCGTATGGAAGGACAGGGAGGCGAGGATCGCCGCCTTGGCCGCGGCGTCGTGCCCCTCGATGTCGGCGGTGGGGTCGGCCTCAGCGTAGCCGAGCTCCTGTGCGGCGCGCAGGGCGTCGGCGAACTGTGCCCCGGTGGTGTCCATCTGGTCGAGGATGTAGTTCGTGGTGCCGTTGACGATGCCGAGGACCCGGGTGATGCGGTCCCCCGAGAGGCTGTCGCGGATGGGTCTCAGGATGGGGATCGCCCCGGCGACGGCGGCCTCGTAGGAGAGCTGCACGCCGGCGGCGTCGGCCTTCTCATAGAGGGCCGGGCCGTCCTGAGCGAACAGCGCCTTGTTGCCGCTGACCACTGTGGCGCCGTGCTCGATGGCGCGCAGGATCAGCGTGCGGGCCGGTTCGATGCCGCCCATCAGCTCGATGACGATGTCGGCGTCCTCAACGAGCGACTCCGCGTCGGTGGTCAGCAGGGCGCGGGGAATTCCGGGGCCGCGGTCGCCCTCAAGCGAGCGCACGGCGATGCCGATGAGCTCAAGGGGCGCGCCGGCACGGGAGCCGAGTGCCGCGGCGTCATCGAGGAGGATGCGGGCGACCTGGGAGCCGACGTTTCCGGCGCCGAGCAGGGCGACGCGCAGGGGCTTGGCGGGGGCATCGGTGAGATTCATGCGCTGGATCGGGCTCCTGGGGTTGGGGTGGCGGCGCGCTGGACGTCGCGGGCCAGCAGGTCCGCCTCGGTCTCGCCGCGGACGATCAGCCGGGCGGTGCCGCCGGCGACGGCCACCACCGGCGGGCGGCCGAGGTAGTTGTAATTGCTCGAGAGCGCCCAGCAGTAGGCACCGGTGCCGGGCACGGCGAGCAGGTCCCCCGCCGCGGTGTCGCCGGGAAGGTAGACATCGCGCACCACGATGTCCCCGCTCTCGCAGTGCTTGCCGACGACGCGGGACAGCGCCGGGTCGGCGCCGGAGACGCGCGAGGCGAGCACCGCGGAGTAGTCGGCGTCGTAGAGCACGGGCCGGGCGTTGTCGCTCATCCCGCCGTCGACCGAGACGTAGCGCCGCGGCTCGGTGGCCGGCTGCCCGGGTCCCGCCGGGACGGTGTCGACGTGGACCGTCTTCGTCGTGCCGGTGGTGTAGAGGGTGAAGGTGGACGGGCCGACGATCGCCCGCCCGGGCTCGATCGAGATCCGGGGGACGGCGAGCCCGAGGTCGGCGCAGGTGGAGCCGACGACGGCGGCCATCGCCCCGGCGATCTCCTCCGGTCCGCGCGGCACGTCGGCCTCGGTGTAGGCGATGCCGTAGCCGCCGCCGAGGTCGAGTTCGGGAAGTTCGACGCCGTGCCGGTCCCGGACGGCGGCCAGGAAGCCGAGCAGGCGGCGGGCGGCGAGTTCGAAGCCTTCGGCCTCGAAGATCTGCGAGCCGATGTGGCAGTGGACCCCGAGCAGGCGCAGGCCGGGGTGCGCGAGCGCGGCGTCGACGGCGCGGGAGGCCGGGGAGGCGCCCTCGGGATCGAACGGGTCCGGGCCCAGGGACAGCCCGAACTTCTGGTCCTCATGCGCAGTGGCGATGAATTCGTGGGTGGAGGCGTGGACGCCCGGGGTCAGGCGCAGCAGCACGTTGGCGCGCACCCCGCGTGCCGCAGCCAGGTCGCCGACGATCGCGATCTCCTGGAGACTGTCGACGACGATCCGGCCAAGGTCCAGGTCCAGCGCCCGGCCGATCTCCGCGGCCGACTTATTGTTCCCGTGAAGGCCCAGCCGCTCCCCCGGCAGTCCGGCGCGCATGGCGACGGCGAGCTCACCGCCGGAGCAGGTGTCGAGGTTCAGCCCCTCCTCGGACACCCAGTGGGCGATCTCCGAGCAGAGGAAGGACTTGCCGGCGTAGTAGACGTCCACTTCCCCGCTGATGGCGGCGAAGGCGGCACGGAATGCGTCGCGGAAGCCGGCGGCGCGGGCGCGGAAGTCTGCCTCCGAGACCACGAACAGCGGGGTGCCGAACTCGGCGGCAAGCTCCTCGACGGACACACCGTCGACGGCGAGCACGCCGTCGGCGGAGCGCGCCACGTCGCGGGCCCACAGCTTGCGCTCCAACGCGGCGGGGTCGGTTGGGACGGTGAGCCAGTCCGGGGCGAGGGGGGATCCGGCCGCCATGCCTACATCCTCTCCGGTGCGGAGACGCCGAGCAGCGACAGTCCGTTCGCGAGCACCTGCTGGGTCGCGTTGTTCAGCCAGAGCCGGCTGCGGTGGACCTCCTCGACGGGCTCCCCGCCGATGGGGGCGATGCGGCAGGCGTCGTACCAGCGGTGGTAGGTGCCGGCGATGACCTCGAGGTGGCGCGCGACCCGGTGCGGCTCCCGGAAGGCCGCGGCCTGCGCCACAACCCCGGGGAACTGCCCGAGGGCCGCCAGGAGCTCACCCTCGGTGGGGTGGCCCAGGGTCGAGGCGTCGAAGCTGCTCGTGTCGACACCGGCGGAGACGGCGTTGCGCTCCACGGCGTGGGTGCGCGCGTGGGCGTATTGGACGTAGAAGACCGGGTTCTCGTTGCTGCGCTTGGTCAGCAGGTCGAGGTCGATGTCGATGTTCGAATCCGCCGAGAACCGCGCAAGGGTGTAGCGGGCGGCGTCAACTCCGACCGCCTCGACAAGGTCCTCGAGGGTGACGACGGTTCCGGCACGCTTGGACATCCGCACGGGCGTGCCGTCCTTCACCAGGTTCACGAGCTGGCCGATCATCACCTCGATGGTGTCGGGGTCGTCGCCCAGCGCCGCGGCGGCGGCCTTGAGCCGGGCCACGTAGCCGTGGTGGTCGGCGCCGAGCATGATGATGTTCAGGTCGAACCCGCGCTGGCGCTTGTTCACCATGTAGCCGATGTCGCCGGCGATGTAGGCGGGCGTGCCGTCGGAGCGGATCACGACGCGGTCGCGGTCGTCGCCGAAGTCGGTCGACTTCAGCCACCAGGCGCCGTCCTCGAAGAACAGGTTCCCGGAGGTCTTCAGCTGCTCGAGCAGACCCTCGACAAAGTTGTTCTCGAACAGGGAGTGCTCGTGGAAGTAGACGTCGAAGTCGACGCCGAAGTCGTGGAGCGACTTCTTGATGTCGGTGAACATGAGGTCCACACCGATGGCACGGAACTGCTCGAGCGCCTCGTCCTCCGGCAGGGAGGGGATCGAGGGGTCCTTGGCGAGCACCCGCTGGGCGATGTCGACGATGTACTGGCCGCCGTATCCGTCCTCGGGCGCCGGCTGGCCCAGGGCGCTGGCGTAAAGGGAGCGGGCGAAGCGGTCGATCTGTGCGCCGTGGTCGTTGAAGTAGTACTCGCGGGTGACCTCGGCGCCCTGCGACTGCAGGATGCGCGCGAGCGCGTCGCCCACGGCCGCCCAGCGGGTGCCGCCGATGTGGATGGGGCCGGTCGGGTTGGCCGAGACGAACTCGAGGTTGATCCTGCGGCCGGCAAGGGTGGTGTTCGTCCCGTAGGCGGTGCCCGCCTCGACGATGGTGCGGGCGAGTTCGCCGGCAGCTCCGGCGTCGAGGGTGATGTTGAGGAAGCCCGGTCCGGCGATGTCCACCGAGGCGACGCCGTCGATCGCCTCGAGGCGGTTTTTGAGGATTCCGGCGAACTCGCGGGGGTTCATGCCGGCCTTCTTGGACAGCTGCAGGGCGATGTTCGTGGCCCAGTCCCCGTGCTCGCGGTTCTTCGGCCGCTCGACGCGCACTTCCGCCGGGAGCTCGATGTCGAACTCCCCGTCGGCGACGGCGGTCTTCAGGCAGGCGGAAATAGCGGAGGAGAGTTCTTCAGGAGTCACCCGTCCAGCATAACGGCGTGCGCCGCGGCTGCCGTTTTGTGTGACGGGTGGGACAGCCGGGGCACGGCGGGGGCTCCGGACACCATCCGGACCCCCGCCGGGAACGAATACAGGGCAGCCGGGTTGTTCCCGGCCGGGCTGCTGCACAATTGTTGAGTTACCAGTGTCCATCCGGCTCAACCACCCCGGGCGGACCCCGGGCCCTAACGTCAAGGAGAAACCGCCGTGAAAGACCTCGAAGCCGGATCCGCCGACACCCGCACCCGCAGCCTCACCGGGAAGCGCGTGCTCCACGCACTGGCGGCGGCGTCGCTCCTGGGTGTTGCAGGCTGCGCCGGAACGGCCCCGTCGCCGGGCTCGGAACCGGCAGGGGAGGCCGCGAGCAGCGCCCCGGCCGAGGCCCCGGCCAGCAGTGCGGCACCCGAGGCATCGGCGGGCGCCGAGCCCACCGAAGCGGCCCCTGCCGCGTCAGACCAGACCTACGAGGACGGCGAGTTCACGCAGGTCGGCTCCTACGTCTCCCCCGGCGGCACCGAGGAGATCGGGGTGACCCTGACCCTGAAGAAGGACGTCGTGACGGCGGTGACCACCGAGCCGATGCCGTCCAACCCCACCGCCAAGCTGTACCAGGAGCGGTTCAGCGGCGGCATCCAGGGGGAGATCGTCGGCAAGAAGCTCGACGAGCTGAAGGTCGACAAGGTGGCCGGGTCCTCCCTCACCAGCGGTGGCTTCGCCGAGGCGACGGACCTCATCAAGAGCGAAGCCAAGCTCTAGTCGATGGCGGTCGGGGGCAGCTTCTCCTTTGAGGCCATCGGGACCCGCTGGCAGATCGACACTGCCGCTCCGCTGGAGCCCGGGGTCCGTGCCGCCATTTCCGGCCTCGTTGAGGACTACGACGCCCTGTATTCGCGCTTCCGCCCCGACTCCGCGGTGGCCGCCCTCGCCGCCGGCGGCGGGCGGCTCGAGCTTCCCGCCCACGGCGCCGCCCTCGGCCGGCTGTACCGGATGCTGTACCGGCTCACGGACGGTTCGATGTCGCCCCTGGTCGGGTCCGTCCTCGAGCACTCGGGCTACGACGCTCACTACAGCTTCATCCCCAAGGGGCCGCCCGCGCCGGCCCGGGCCTGGGATGCAACGCTCGATTGGGAGGGCCCGGTCGTCACGGCCTCCCGGCCCGTCACCCTCGACGTCGGCGCCGCCGGAAAGGGTCAGCTCGTCGACCTCGTGGGCGGGCTGCTCACCGGCGCGGGGCATACCGAGTTCCTCGTCGACGCCAGCGGCGATATGCTCCACTCGGGTACCACGGCCCTCACCGTGGGGCTCGAACATCCATATGATCCCACCCGGGCGATCGGCACAGTGCAGCTTCACGGCCGGGCGCTGTGTGCCTCCGCGTCGAACCGCAGGTCCTGGGGCGACGGCCTCCACCACGTGGTCGACGCCCGCACCGGCACCAGCGTCTCGACGGTCGTGGCGACCTGGGTCCTCGCGGCTGACACCATGACCGCGGACGCCCTGGCCACCGCGCTGTTCCTCGCCGAGCCCGACGTGCTCGCCGGGGAATTCGCCTTCGACTTCGTGCAGGTGTTCTCCGACGGGCACGCCCGCTTTTCCCCGACCCTGAACGGAGCACTGTTCACCCCATGAACGGTATCGACCAGCTGCTGGGCCGGATCTCGATGTACCGGCTGACCCTTGCCCTCCTGATCCTGCTCACCGCGGCCGCCCTCGGGTTCTCGGCTGCAGGCCTGCTCGCCTTCCGCCCCTCGGAGCTCACCGCCACCCTCGCCACCGCCCTGATCTCCACCTGGGGCGGCACGCGGATCATGGCGATGATCCTTCGGATGCGCCCGCACAATGAGTCGGCGCTGATCACCGGCTTCATCCTGTTCTTCATCATGTTCCCCACCCTGGACGGGGCCGGGCTCGGCGGTATCGCCGTCGCCGGCCTCGCCGCCGCGGCCTCGAAATTCCTCCTCGCGGTCCGAGGCCGGCACATCTTCAACCCGGCGGCCGCCGGCGCCGTAGTCGCGACGCTGCTCGGACTCGCGGCAGCCGGCTGGTGGGTCGCGAACCCGTACCTGCTCCCCTTCGTCCTGGTGGGCACCCTCGTGCTCCTGTACCGGACGCGCAAGCTCATCATGGGCGCCGTCTTCGTGGTGCTGAGCGCCGGCATCCTCGTCGCGGGCCTGGCCTCGGGCGGACTTGCCCCGCTGGCCGCGGTGCAGCTGGTCCTGGTGTCCTACCCGGTGCTCTTCCTCGTCGGGTTCATGCTGACCGAACCGCTCACCCTGCCGCCGCTGCGCTGGCAGCAGCTCGTCACCGCCGCCGTCGTCGCCGTTGTCTTCGCCGCACAGCCCTCGGTCGGCCCGGTGTTCCTCGGGCCGGAGTTCGCGCTCGTCATCGGCAACGCCGTCGCCTTCCTCATGGGGCAGCGGCGCAGCGTCCGGCTGAGGTTCACCGCCCGCCGGGACCTCACCCCGACGAGTTCGGAGCTGGTTTTCGCCCCGTCGCACCCGGTGCGGTTCGAGGCGGGCCAGTACATGGAGCTGAACCTGCCGCACGAACGCACCGACGGTCGCGGATCCCGGCGGGTCTTCAGCATCACCTCCGCCCCGCAGGACCGGGACACCCTCAGCTTCGGGCTGCGCGTCAGCGAACCCGGAAGCACCTTCAAGAAGGCGCTGCTGGGCCTGAAGTCCGGTGCCATGGTGACCGGCACCCTGGTCGGCGGGGACTTCCGGCTGCCGAAGGACCCATCGGTTCCGCTGCTGCTGGCGGCGGGCGGGATCGGCATCACCCCGTTCATCAGCCAGCTCCGCGATATGGCCCGGCGCGGCCAGCACCGGGACGTCGTGCTGGTGTACGTGGTGCGGTCGGCGGACGAGATTGCCTACCGGGAGGAGCTCGCGGAGCTCGGCACGCCCGTCGTCCTCTTCGCTCCGAACGACCCGGCCGACGACGGCGTGAGCCTGCCGGCGCTCTGGCGCTACGCCGGGGCGGGCTACCCAAGCGGGGAGCAGCTGTCCGCCGAGGTGCCGGACCTGCCCTCCCGTCGGGTCTACGTGTCGGGGTCGCCGCTGATCATTTCGCACCTGCGCGCCGCGGTGCGGAAGGCCGGCGGCGGCAGGGTCACCACCGACGCGTTCCTCGGCTACTAGCCCCGTCCGCGCGCCGGGGAACCGTGCGTTTCTCCTCCGCCGAGTCCACCTGCTAAGCTCATTAAGTCCCTTACGGAGACGGAGAAAAACCGTCCCATGCCTTCGTAGCTCAGGGGATAGAGCGTCTGCCTCCGGAGCAGAAGGTCGTAGGTTCGAATCCTATCGAGGGCACCACCGGCCGGGTGGAAAAACCGGCATCCAAGCGCCGCCGTCCTTCGGGACGGCGGCGCTTTGCTTTGCCCCCGGTGCGCGCCCTTACCCCTTTGCCGGGCCGTCGCGGTACAGGTCGCGCAGCAGGGCGACCTCCGCGAGGTGGTGGATCATCTCCCGGTTGATATGGAGCACCAGGGTCGACATCGGGTACTCCGCGAACGGACCCTCGGCGGGACCGACCGGGCGGGCGAGTTCCTCCCCGCTCAGACCCGACACCGCACCGGTCCACTGTCCGTAAAGCCCGTCGAGGCGCGCCAGGGCCGCCTCGGAGGTCTCCGGGTAGTCGAAACTGCGGTAGGTGATCGGTTCCCCGCCGAAGTGCGAGCCGACCCTCTCCCCCAGCACACCCACGATCAGGTGGCACAGCCGCCAGGCGATGGTGGTGACCGGGGCGGGGTCGGGCGCCGGAACCGCGTACTCGAGGACGAACCGTCCCACGCCGGCCGCGATCGGCGCCGTCGCCTCCTCCCGCGGACGAAGGCTCCAGCAGCCGGGGACGGGTTCCCAGAAGTATTCCGCGTCGGTCAGCCCCTCGAGCCGGGGCCGCGCCTGGTTCTCCCAGTGCCAGGAGAGCTGCTCGGCGAGTTCTCCGGCGGCGCTCATTCGGCCTGCGCCCCCATCAGCTGGTAGATCCCGCGGACGTCGCGCTTTCCCCAGAACAGCAGCCAGCTTCCGAGGATTTCCTCGTCCATCACATCGAGCGTGCGGAAGATTTCGGCGGCGAACTCCACGGGTGCCCAGGACCCCGCGGTGACGACCCTGCCGTCGCTCACGGTAAGTTCCTCCCGGTACAGTGCGGACCCCGAGTACCCCTCGTGGGACGCGAGGGAGTCGGCGCTGTTGCCGGTGTGCGCGACGTCGTTGAGCAGCCCCGCTCCGGCCAGGGCATCGACGGCGCCGCAGATGGCCGCCACGGGGGCGCCGCGGTCCTTCAGCCGCGCGGCAAGGTCAAGCACGTCGGCGTTGGCGACGGAGTCCCAGCTCGTCCCGCCCGGCAGGATCAGCGCGTCGATCTGCTCGCCCGGGGTGTCGGCGAGCGCCGTGTCCGGGACGACCTTCATGCCGCCCATAGTGCGGATCGGGCCGCCGCCGGCCGATGCGGTGGTGAGGTTCACCTGCCGCTCCGGGCGCAGGAACTGGCCGCCGGAGAGTTCGGCGGACGCATACCCGACCTCCCAGTCGGCCATCCCCTCGGGAAGGTACAGCAGAACATTCAATGGCGAGCCCATGGCGTCTCCTAAGGTCGTGGGCCTGCGGGGCAGGCCACCCGGTGTGAATCCTCCCCCAGCCTAGGAAGCGATGAGGACAGGTTCTGTCCTCGGCCCGCGGTAGTTTGGGTTCATGCTGGAAACCTCGGCCCGCCTCCTCCACCTGCTCTCCCTCCTGCAGATGCGCAGGGAGTGGACGGGCCCCGCCCTCGCCCAGCGCATGGAGGTGACCGAGCGGACGGTGCGCCGGGACATCGGCAAGCTGCGCACCCTGGGCTACCCCATTTCGGCGTCGCCGGGTATCGCCGGCGGGTACCAGCTCGGTGCCGGGGCGCAGCTTCCGCCGCTGCTGCTCGATGACGACGAGGCCCTCGCCGTGGCGATCGGCCTGACCGCCGTCACCGCCAGCCCCGTGGCCGGCGTCGGGGAAGCCTCGGTGCGTGCGCTCACCAAGCTGGAACAGGTGCTGCCCGCGCGGCTGCGGCCCCGCTTTTCCGGGCTGCGGTCGGCGGTGACCCGCATGGCCGCGCCCAGCACCCCGGTCGATCCTGCGGTCCTGACAGCCCTGTCGGCCGCGATCACCGAACGGCGGATCGTGGCCTTCCGCTATGAGCGGCACGACGGCGAATCCTCCCGCCGCCTCGTCGAACCGTACCGGCTGGTTGACACCGGGCGGCGCTGGTACCTGGTGGCCTGGGACACGGTCCGGGAGGACTGGCGCACGTTCCGGGTGGACCGCTGCCGGAGCATCCCCTCCCCCCGCGCGCGGTTTACGGCCCGGCCGCTGCCGGCGACGGACCTGGCCCGGTATGTGCAGAAGTCGATCACCCGCTCCCCCTACAGCTACGACGCCGTCATCCGACTCTCTGCGGGGATCCGGGAGATTGAACAGCGGATTCCGGCGGAGATCGCCGAGCTGACCAGCGACGGCCCCGACGCCACGATCCTGCGGGCGGGCTTCGATTCGCTCGACTACCCCCTGATGCAGCTGGCCTCCCTCGATGTCGAGTTCGAGATCCTGGAGCCCGAGGCCATGAGGGTGAGGGCCGCCGAGCTCGCGGGGCGGCTGCGGCGGGCCGCCGGCGGGACCGGAACCGTGTACGCCCGCTGACGGGTTCCGGTCGCCGGGCAGAACTGCTTCCTCCGGGCGAGGCCAGCCGTTCTGCCCGGTGACGAGCCACGGTCACTGGGCATCACCGGACATGCCCACCGGTCAGCAGCGGTCACTGGGCAAATTTGCTCCCCTCAGGCCCTGCCTTCGGTTCTGCCCCCTGACCAGCCACGGTCGGTGGGCATAACCGGATATGCCCACTGGTCAGCAACGGTCGCTGGGCATATCCAGACATGCCCACCGGTCAGCCTCGATCATGGGGCAGGCACTCCGAGGTAACCTACTCCCGCCCTCCCGCCCCGGCCCTTCCGGCGCCGGAGCACTAGACTGGAAGCAACTATGGCACTGACAATTTCCTACCCCGCGGATCTTCCCGTCTCGGCCCGCCGCTCGGACATCATGGCGGCCATCGCCGCGAACCAGGTCACCATCATCGCGGGCGAGACCGGCTCGGGTAAGACCACCCAGATCCCCAAGATGTGCCTGGAGCTCGGCCTGGCCGAGTCCGGGCTGATCGGCCACACCCAGCCCCGCCGGCTCGCCGCACGCACCGTGGCCGAACGCATCGCCGAGGAACTCGACGTCCAGCTCGGCGAGGAGGTCGGCTTCCAGGTCCGGTTCACCGGCCAGGTGGGCCGCAGCACCAAAATCAAGATCATGACCGACGGCATCCTGCTGGCGGAGATCCAGCACGACCGCCTGCTGCGCAAATACAGCACGATCATCATCGACGAGGCCCACGAACGCAGCCTCAACATCGACTTCATCCTCGGCTACCTGAAGCGCATCCTGCCTCAGCGCCCGGACCTGAAGGTCATCATCACCTCCGCGACCATCGACCCGGAACGGTTCGCTCGGCATTTCGCCGCCGACGCCGCCGTCCGGGACACCGCGCCCGCGCCGATCATCGAGGTCTCCGGGCGCACCTTCCCGGTGGAGATCCGGTACCGGCCGCTGGACCAGCCCGTCGGCGACGATGACTCCGACGACGACCTCGAGGAGGCACGCGACCCGGTCGACGCGGTGTGCGACGCCGTCGACGAACTGTCCCGCGAGGCCCCCGGGGACATCCTCGTGTTCTTCTCCGGCGAGCGCGAGATCCGCGACGCGGCCGACGCCCTTCGGGCCCGGATCCAGAATACCCAGCGCCTGCGCGGCACCGAGGTGCTGCCCCTATTCGCCCGCCTGTCCCTGCAGGAGCAGCACCGCGTGTTCAGCGCCGGCGGTTCCAACCGGCGGATCGTGCTGGCCACGAACGTTGCCGAGACCTCCCTGACCGTTCCGGGCATCAAGTACGTGATCGACACCGGCACGGCCCGCATCTCCCGGTACTCCCACCGCACCAAGGTGCAGCGGCTGCCGATCGAACGCGTCTCCCAGGCCTCGGCCAACCAGCGCTCCGGGCGTTCAGGCCGCGTCTCCGACGGCATCGCGATCCGCCTCTACTCCGAGGAGGACTTCGAGTCCCGGCGCCCGTTCACCGAGCCGGAAATCCTGAGGACCAGCCTGGCCGCGGTGATCCTGCAGATGACCGCCATGGGCGTCACGAAGAGTCCGCGCGACATCGCCGAGTTCCCCTTCGTCGAGCCGCCCGACGCCAAGGCCATCACCGACGGCGTGGCCCTGCTGCGTGAACTCGGCGCCCTGAACGACGACGGCGGGCTCTCCGGCGTCGGCCGCAAGCTCGCCCAGCTGCCGGTCGATCCGCGGCTGGGCCGCATGATCGTCGAGGCGGCCGGCCGGGGCTGCGCCAAGGAGGTCATGATCCTGGCGGCGGCCCTGACCATCCAGGACCCCCGCGAGCGCCCATCCGCCGACCAGCCGGCCAAGCAGCAGAGCGCCGCCGAGAAACACAAGCGCTTCGTCGACGAGCACTCCGACTTCACCGGTTACCTGAACCTGTGGCGCTACCTCGAGGAGCAGCAAAAGGAGCTGTCCTCGACCCAGTTCCGCCGGCTGTGCCGCAACGAGTTCATCAGCTACCTTCGGGTCCGGGAGTGGCAGGACCTGTTCGCGCAGCTGCGCCAGCTCGCCAAGCCGCTGGGGATCACCCTCGCCCCGGGCGCCGCCGACCCGGTGGGCAACAGCGACGCCATCCACATCAGCCTGCTCTCGGGCCTGCTGAGCCATATCGGGCTCTACGACCAGCGCAAGCGCGAGTACGCAGGTGCCCGCGGGACCCGCTTCGCGGTCTTCCCCGGCTCGGCCCTGTTCAAGAAGTCCCCCGACTGGGTGATGGCCGCCGAACTCGTCGAAACCTCTAGGCTCTGGGCCCGGGTCGCCGCCCGGTTCGACCCGCTGTGGGCCGAGCAGGTGGCCCCGCACCTCGTGAAGCGCAGCTACAGCGAACCCCACTGGTCAAGCCGGCAGGGCTCGGTCATGGCGTACGAGAAGGTCACCCTCTACGGGGTGCCCATCGTGCCGCAGCGGCGCATCAACTACGGCCGCGTCGACCGTGAGGTCGCCCGCGAACTGTTCATCCGGCACGCCCTGGTGGAGGGCGACTGGAAGACCCACCACAAGTTCTTCCACCGCAACAAGGCCCGGCTGGAGGAGATCGAGGAACTCGAGAACCGGCTGCGCCGCCGGGACCTGAGGGTCGACGACGAGACCCTTTTCGACTTCTACAACGCCCGGGTGGGCCGGGAGGTCGTCTCCGAGCGGCACTTCGACTCGTGGTGGAAGCAGGCCCGCCAGGCGGATCCGGACCTGCTCGATTTCGATCCGGAGGACCTGCTCGCCGAGGACGCCGACGCGCTCGACGATTCGGCCTTCCCCACCACCTGGCACCAGGGCGGCTTCGAGCTGCCCCTGAACTACGAATTCTCCCCCGGCGCCCCCGGCGCGGCCGACGGCGTCACCGTGCGCATCCCCGTGCTGTTCCTCAACCAGCTGGAGTCGGGGCCGTTCCGCTGGCAGATCCCGGGCCTGCGGGTGGAGCTCGTTACGGCGCTCATCAAGTCCCTGCCCAAGGGCATCCGCAAGAACTTCATCCCGGCACCGGACGTGGCCCGGTCAGCCGTTGCCGCGCTCGAGGCCGACTTCGACCCGGCCGTGGACGACCTCGAGGGCTCCCTCGAACTCGTCCTGCGCCGCCTGAAGGGGCACATCATTCCGCCCGGCTCGTGGAACTGGTCGGTGCTGCCCCCGCACCTGTCGATGACCTTCTCGGTCGTCGACGCGCACGGGAAGGTGCTCGACGAGGGCCAGGACCTTGACGCCCTCAAGGCCTCCCTGGCGCCCGCCGTCAGCCGGGCGATCGCCGCGTCCCTCGGGGCGACCCCGTCGAGCACCCGCCCGGAGGGCGCGGGCCCGGCCGGCGGCAAGGGCCGCCGCGGGGGCCGGGCACCGGCCGCAGACGGCGGCACCACCGCGGCGCCGCAGTCCACGGCCGCCGACGGGCGCGGTACGCCGTCGGCCGGTGGCACGCCGGGACTTGCGGAAGTGACCGGGGCGACGGCGTGGACCTTCGGTACGGTGCCGCGCGAGGTGTCCCGCACCGTAGCCGGGCACCTCGTGACCGGTTACCCCGCCCTCGTCGACGAAACCACCTCCGTGGGGCTTCGGGTCTTCCCGAGCCCGGCCGAGCAGGCCGGGGCCATGCGCGCCGGCGTCATCCGGCTGCTGTCCCTGCGCGTGCCCAGCCCGGCGAAGTACGTCCTCGAACACCTGAGCAACACCGAGAAGCTCACCTTCAGCCAGAACCCTCATGGGTCCGTCGCGGCGCTCATCTCCGACTGCTCGCTGGCCGCGATCGACAAGCTGGTCCCCGAGCAGCTGCCCTGGACCCAGAAGGAGTTCGACGCCCTCTACGAGCTCGTGCGGGCGGAGCTGATCGACACGGTGTTCACCGTGACGGCCACGGTGGAGAAGATCCTCTCAAGCCACCGCAGGATCTCCAAGCAGCTCAAGGGCACCACGAGCCTGGCGATGATCACCGCACTCAATGACATCCGCAGCCAGCTCGAGCACCTCGTCTACCCGGGGTTCGTCGCGAAGACCGGCTACTCCCAGCTCGCCCACCTCCCGCGCTACCTCCGGGGCATTGAGATGCGCCTCGAGAAGCTCGCGACCAACGTCCCCCGCGACAATGCGGGCACCGCCGTCGTGCAGCGCCTTGAGGACGAGTACGACGATGCCGTGGCGGCGCTGGCGGCCGGCGCGCGGAAGACTGCGCCGGACCTGCAGCGGGTGCGCTGGATGCTAGAGGAGCTGCGGATCAGCCTGTTCGCCCAGGAGCTGGGCACCGCCTACAGCGTCTCCGAGAAGCGCATCCGGGCCGCCCTCGGCGAGGCACTCGCCGCCTGAGGGTACCCGGCGGCCGGAATCTTCAGGCGGGTTCAGCCGAGGTCCTCCGAGCTCAGCAGCCGGCGGCGGGCGCTGAGCAGGTCCAGTTCGGGGCGGGACGCGACGAAACGCTCAACGGCGTCGAGCACCTCGACGGCGTGCCTCCGGTCGGCCGCCACGACGGAGGCGCCGATCCCGGCGCGGCGGTGCAGGTCGAGGCTTTCGACCTCCGCGGCGGCGACGTCGAACCTGCGCCGCAGGTCGGCCACCAGCGGGCGGACTACCGAGCGCTTGCCCTTGAGCGAATGGACATCGCCCAGCAGCAGGTCGAATTCGATGGTGCCGATCCACATGTCAGCTCCTTACACCTGCGGTGCGGACCGGGGCGCCGGCTCAGGCCGAGGGGACGGCGGTGTGGCCGGCTGCGCGCAGCGCATGACGGAGGGAGTCGGCAGTGGCATCGAGGGCGGCCGGGTCGGGGTTCCGGTCGACGTTGTGGACGTCGAAGTCCTCAGGGCCCTGCGCCGGCCAGACGTGCACGTGGAGGTGGGGCACCTCGAAGCCTTCGAGCAGCACTCCCACCCGCTGTGCGCCAAAGGCCTGCTCCTGGGCCTTGCCGATGGCCTGGGCCACGGCCATCACCCGGGTGAGCGTCTCCGGGTCGGCCTCGAGCCAGTGCGGAACCTCCCGGCGCGGGACCACGAGGGTGTGCCCGGGGGTGATCGGGGCGGCGGTGAGGAACGCGACGACGTCGTCGTCGGCCCAGACGAAGCGGCCGGGGATTTCCCCGCGGATGATCCGGGTAAAAACAGTGCTCACAGGCTCTCCTTCGCCAGGGGCGCGCCCCGCTCCCCTGCGGGGGATGGTTCCCCGCAGCGGCGGAGGCGAGGGACGTCCGGGGTTCATGCCTCGACGCTACCTGCTGGGCACCGTCCCTGCCAGCCGGGGCGGAGACGGCGCCCGTCCCCGCCCCGGCTTGGAGCTCAGGCTCCCGTGGCCACCGGAAGGTCGGGCCGTGAGGACCACTGCGACCAGGAGCCCGGGTAGAGGGCGGCGGGGATGCCGGCGATCTCCAGGGCGGCGATCTCGTGGGCGGCCGTGATGCCGGAGCCACAATAGACGGCGACGCTGCCGGCTCCCGCTGCTCCGAGGCGGGTGAACCGCTCCCGCAGTTCGGCCGGCGGCCGGAAGGTCTTGTCGGCCCGAAGGTTGTCCGTCGTGGGCGCGCTGCGTGCCCCGGGGATGTGACCGGCCTTGGAGTCGACGGGCTCGTATTCGCCGCTGAAGCGCTCGGCGGCCCGCGCGTCGAGCAGCAGCAGGTCCTCCCCGCCGCGGCGCACGCCGTCGAGGTCGATCACGGGCATCACGCCCCGGCCGAGTTCGACCGAGCCCAGGCAGTGCTGTTCCTCGCCGCCCTCGAGTTCGTACCCTGCGGCGCGCCAGGCGGTGAGCCCGCCGTCGAGGAGGTGGACCGAGCGCAGCCCGGCATCCCGCAGCAGCCACCACAGGCGTGCGGCGGCGAGATTGCCCGAGTCGTCGTAGGCGACGACGACGTCGTCGGGCCGGTTGATGCCCCACTGCCGGGCCGTCTCCTGGAACGCATCCGGGTCCGGGAGCGGATGCCGCCCCAGGGCCGGAGCCGGGCGGGAGCACAGCTGCTCCTCCAGATCCACGTACATGGCCCCGGGGATGTGCGATGAGCGGTAATGCCCATGGCCGTGGGGATCACCCAGCGACCACCGGACATCGAGCAGCACGGTCTGCAGCCCGGAGGTCATCCGGTCCCGCAGCGTCTGCACGTCCATCAGAGTCTTCATCAAGATCTCCTTAGAAAATTGAGCCGGCACCGGGCCGGTCCTGATGCACGCCAGTCCACCACAGGCACCGGGCCGACACCAGTAGCGCTTGTAGGCTGATCCAATGATCACCTACAGCGCCTCCGCCGGCCGCACCTGGACCGCAGACGCTGTCCGGCGGATCGAGGCCGATAACCGCCGGTCCGCCGACACGCACCTCTTCGCCGTCCCCCTTCCGCCCGGATGGCAGGTCTCGGTCTACCTGAAGGACGAATCGACGCACCGCACCGGGAGCCTGAAACACCGGCTGGCCCGCTCCCTGTTCCTCTTCGGGCTGGTCAACGGCTGGATCACCGAGGGTACGACCATCGTTGAGGCCTCAAGCGGGTCGACCGCCGTCTCCGAGGCCTACTTCGCCCAGCTGCTCGGCCTGCCGTTCATCGCGGTGATGCCCCGCACCACGAGCTCCGAGAAGATCTCCCTGATCCAGCAGTACGGCGGGACCTGCTCCTTCGTCGACGACGCCGGCCAGGTCTACGCCGAGGCCGAGCGGATCGCCCACGAGACCGGGGGCCACTACCTGGACCAGTTCACCTACGCCGAGCGCGCCACGGACTGGCGGGGAAACAACAACATCGCCGAGTCGATCTTCGGCCAGCTGGCCCTCGAGGAACACCCGATCCCCGAGTGGATCGTCGTCGGCGCGGGCACGGGCGGCACCTCGGCGACCATCGGCAGGTACCTGCGCTACTACTGCCACTCGACGCGGCTTGCGGTGGTCGACCCCGAAAACTCGGCGTTCTTTCCCGCCTGGGCGGACCCGTCGGCGCCGGCGACCGGCCGGGCGTCGCGAATCGAAGGCATTGGACGGCCGCGGCAGGAGCCGAGCTTCGTTCCAGGGGTCATCGATGCGATGATCCAGGTGCCCGACTCGGCCTCCGTGGCGGCCGCGCGGCACCTCAGGCGCCTCACCGGTCTGCACGCCGGGCCGTCGACGGGGACGAACCTCTGGGGGGTATGGCAGCTCGCCGCGGCTCTGCGGGCCGAGGGGCGGGCGGGGAGCATCGTGTCGCTGATGTGCGATTCCGGGGATCGATATGCCGGGTCCTACGAGGACGACGCCTGGCTGAAGGGCCGGGGACTGGACCCGAAACCGTTCGAGGCGGTCCTTGAGGAGTTCTTTGCCACCGGCCGCTGGACGGAGTGAGGGCTGCCTGCACCGGCAGGGCGGGCTCCCTGCCCCGGCTCCGTACTAGGGCCGCCATTCCCTGCGGTAGCCGGGGTGCCCGGCATACGGCAGGGCCAGCAGCCGCATAAAGACGACGGCGTCGTCCCGTCCGTCCGGCTGGTCCCTGGTCCAGTCGATGCTGCAGTAGTGGGCCACCATCCGGCGCTTGGCCTCGCATTCGGCGAGCGCCCGGTCCAGCACCGCGACCGACTGCTGGTGCCACCAGGAGTGGACGTTCTCTTCGTCCTCCTCAATGCGCGCCAGGAGGAACTCGATGAGGTCGCTCATGCCTCCGACCCTACAGACCCTCCGTTCGCGCGTCTTCCCGAATCCGTCGGTAACGGTACGGCAACGGTCGGCTAATTTTCGGGTTTTTGTCCCATCCGTAACACGGCGGCGAGCGAATAAGCGGTGGAAACCACAATTTCCTCTCGCGCAATCACTTCAGGAGAAGACATGTCAACATCACAGCACACCCGCACCACTTCGAAGACCGCCGTCCAAAAGGCCGCACAGGCCGTCGGCGCCGTCTTCCTTCTCGTCGGTCTCCTCGGGTTCGTCCCGGGCATCACCTCGCAGTTCGACCAGCTCGCCTTCGCAGGACACCACTCCGGCGCGCTGCTGCTGGGCCTGTTCCAGGTCTCCGTGCTGCACAACGTCGTCCACCTGCTGTTCGGCGTCGCCGGTATTATGCTCGCCCGCACCGCGTCGGGCGCCCGCTCGTACCTGCTCGTCGGGGGCATCATCTACCTCGTGCTCTGGATCTACGGCCTCGTGATCGACCAGGAGTCGGCGGGCAACTTCGTGCCGCTGAATGCGGCCGACAACTGGCTGCACCTGCTCCTTGGCGTCGGCATGATCGCCCTTGCCCTGGTGCTGGGCAAGAAGCGCACCGCCCGCGTCTAAGGAAACCCGCAGCGGCCGGGGACCGGGGTCTGCATCCGGTACCCGGCCGCTGTGCGTTAACCGCCGGTTCGGCCCTGGATCGCCACCCGGCCCTGGACCGCCGGCCGCCCCAGGGGCCCTGCGGACTTTTGGCCCTGCCGCAACAGCCCGTCCGGGTGGATCATGGGGAGCACGGCAGCGTCCGGAATCTCGGACGTGCCGGGAATCCGATGCTGGATGAGGAGGCGCGATGAACCGCCACGAACCGGGCGACCCGCAGCCGGAGCCGACCGGAGCCACCACGGTGTTCATCCTCGACGACCACGAGCTGGTGCGGCGCGGCCTGCGCGACCTGCTCGAGGGCGAGGGATTCGCCGTGCTGGGCGAGTCGGGGTCCGCCGAAGAGGCCGCCCGCCGGATCCCCGCCCTGAACCCCGACGTCGCCATCCTCGACGCCCGACTGCCCGACGGCACCGGCATCGAAGTGTGCCGCAACGTCCGCTCCGTCGACGACAGCCTGCGCTGCGTCATCCTCACCAGTTACGACGACGAGCAGGCCCTGCGCGGTGCGGTCCTGGCCGGTGCCGCCGGGTACATCCTCAAGGAGGTCCTGGGCACGGATCTGGTGCACAAGGTGCGCCGGGCCGCCCTCGGCGAATCGCTGTTCAACCCGGAGGTCAAGGAAAAAATCTCCGCCGGACTCGCCGAGTCGGAGGGCGAAGACCCCCGGTTCGATGCCCTGACGGCGCAGGAACGCAAGGTGCTCCACTACATCGGCGAGGGGCTGACCAACAAGGAAATCGGGCAGACGATGTTCCTCGCAGAGAAGACCGTGAAGAACTATGTGTCCTCGCTGCTGGCCAAACTCGGGTTCCAGCGCCGGACCCAGGCCGCCGTCTTCATCGCGACCGCGCGCGGCTGGCCCGAGGACTGACAGCGGCTCTCCCGCACGGCGCGGGGGCGGAAGTGCCCGGACTACGGTCGGCTGCCGGTCCCAGGACCCGGCTCCAGCACGCTCAGCCAGCAGGGGGCGCCGGTCGGATCGACGGTGGCCGGAAGGCGCCGTTCCGCGGCGCTCACATGCAGTGCCTGGAGCGCGTCGGCCTGGGCCTGGGCCCCGGTGAGGTCGACAGTGATGGGCATCCCGGGCTGCAGGCCGTTGGTGCGCCGGGCAATGCAGTAAAGCGCATACAGGTTGGCCGGGGTCAGAACGCCCCGCACGCAGATGCGCGCCGACGCGAGTTCCGGATCCAGGCGTACAAGGATCCTCAGCTTGCGCGCCCCGATGCTCGATGGATGGTTCTCCATCGCCCGCCGCCGGGCATGCCCCGCCGGGCTCCCCTCAAGGGCGGGCCGGGAAAACCCTGCTGCCCGGCCGATCCGTCCACCGGGCGGAGTCGTTTGTGCCATTGCAGTTCCTCTTCCGGTTCGTGCGTACGCAACGATCCTTTTCTAAGGTTCGTCTGCGCACCGCCCGGAACCACAGGGGCGAAAGGCCCTAATTCGCCTCCACCGGCCCGCTTTCGCTCCGCCGCGAAGGGCTGCGGAGCGGGCGGGTCAGGTCAGATCGGCGACCAGGGCCATCGACGCGCAGTCCCGGAGTCCGTTGATTCCGTCGACCGTCGTCTCCTTGTCTTCGTAGGGCTCGCTGGTGATGAGGGTCGACCCGTCCTCACCGGTGAGCCGAAAGCGGAACCGTTCCTGGTCGTCGCGGAAGATTTCGAATCTGCCTGCCATCACGCCCCCTTGCGTCGCAGCTGCCGTTGTCCCCCGAGGCTAACCGCGGCCAGCACCTGAAGGAAGGCCCGGCCCGCCCGCAATTCCTCCTTGACCGGCCGGGGCGGCGCTGTCCGGGACCGCCTACACCTCGGTGGTCTGGCCGGGCGACAGGTGCTCGTAGCGCGATCCGGCGGACCCCCCGAACCGGGCCAGGAGGGACTCGACGAGGCCGATCCCCCCGTCGGTGAGCAGCGAGTCGTGGATGGGGTACGCCTTGGCCGCACGGACTGAGGTGATGAAGTCGATCACCTCGGCGGTCTTCGACCACGGCGCGTGCACCGGGACCAGAAGGGTCCGAACCTCGGTGGCGTCGGGCACGATGAAGGAATCCCCCGGATGGTACACGTTGTCGTTGATGAGGTAGCCGACGTTGGCGATCATGGGCACGTGCGGATGGATCAGCGCATGCTGGCCACCGAAGGTCCGAACGTCGAATCCCCCTGCGGTGAACTGGATGGCAGGCTCGCTGACGTGCACCCGGTCCGCGGCACCGGCTTCCAGCCGCGCACCCAAGGCGGCTGCCGCCGCTGCCGGGGCCCACAGCTGCAGGCCCGGGTCGGCGGCCATTGCCTCCGCGACCCGCTCGACGTCGAGATGGTCGGGGTGTTCATGGGTGATGAGCACCGCCGATGCTCCCCGGAGGGCCTCCTCGACCTCGGAGAAGCCGCCCGGGTCGATCACGAGGGCCGATCCGTCCTGTTCGAGCCGGACGCAGGCGTGGGTGTACTTGGTGAGCTTCATAGCGCACAGGATACCTCCAGCCCCTGCTGATAATCTTGATGCTGGTTCCTTCTTACCCTCCGCCGAAAGGGCACACCATGCGATCCGAAGTGGAGCACCCGCGCAAGGGCTCCGAACAGCGGGTCACCCGTCAGCGGCTGGCCGTCAGCGCCGCCCTCGACGAGCTCGAGGACTTCGTGAGCACCCAGGAACTCCACCGGCTCCTGGGCACCCGGGGAGACTCGGTTTCCCTCCCCACGGTCTACCGGGTCCTCCAGTCGATGGCCGACGACGGCCTGGTGGATGTCCTGCGCCGGGGCGACGGCGAGGTCGTCTACCGCCGGTGCGCCGTCGAGCACCACCACCACCACCTGCTGTGCCGGAACTGCGGGCGCACCGTCGAGGTCGAGGCCCCTGCAGTCGAGCAGTGGGCGGTACGGACGGCGGCCGCGCACGGATTCACCGAGGCGGCCCACACCGTCGAGATTTTCGGGCTGTGCCCCGAGTGCACCGCGGCGAAGGCGCTGCACTGACCTCGAACACCAGGGTCTATGGTCAGGCCGCCGTGCGGACGCGCGCCGGCCGGGCGCTGCTCCTCCGGTTGCCCAGGATTCGGCACCCGAGGTAGATGGCGAAGGAAATCGTCGTCACGTAGGGGCTGATCGGGATGCGCCCGCCGAGGGCCAGCAGGATCCCGCCGACCACCGATACGCAGGCGAACGCGATGCTCAGGAGCACGACGAACAGGGGCGTTGAGGTGACCTTCAGTGCCGCCGCGGCCGGGGTGATCAGCAGCGCCAGCACCAGCAGCGCACCCACCACCTGAATGGACAGCGCGACCGAAACGCCCAGAAGCACCATGAACAGGATCGACAGGGCCCGCACCGGCACGCCGCGGGCCTCGGCCAGGTCCGGGTCGGCGCTGGCGAAGGTCAACGGACGCCAGATCAGGGCCAGTGCGGCCATCACCACGACGGCGCAGCCCGCGAGCAGGTTCAGCTGCACGTTGTCCACGGAGACGATCTGCCCGGTGAGCAGGCCGAACTTGTTCGCCGCCCGCCCCTCGTACAGGGCGAGGAACAGGATGCCGAGCCCCAGCCCGAAGGGCATGACGACGCCGATGATCGAGTTCCGGTCCCGGGCCCGGATCCCCATCACCCCGAGCACCAGGGCCGCGAGCACCGAACCCACCAGCGAGCCGAGGACGACGTTCGCCCCGATCAGGAGCGCAAAGGCCGCCCCCGCGAAGGAGAGCTCGGCGATGCCGTGGACGGCGAAGGCGAGGTCCCGCATCATCACGAAGGTCCCGATCAGCCCGCCGAGCAGGCCCAGCACGGCGCCGGCCCAGATCGAGTTGCGCACCAGCGGCAGCAGCTCGGAATAGTTGTCGAAGTTGAAGGCCGCCTCCATGAACGACTGGAAATCCATGATCAGACCTCTCCCGCGGGATGGTGGTGGTGGGCCGCGGTGCCCGGCAGCCCCACCACGATGATCCGTCCCTCGTGGTGGAGCACCTCCACGGGGCTGCCGTAGAGGTCGGAGAGCACCTCGCTGGTCATGACTTCCTCCGGCGCCCCGACCCTGAACCGGCCGCCGGCGAGGTAGAGCACGCGGTCGACGTAGTCGATGATGGGGTTGATCTCATGGGTGACGAAGACGACGGCGCTGTTCTTTTCGTGGCACTGGCGGTTGATCAGACCGCTGACCGCCTGCTGGTGGTGCAGGTCGAGGGAGAGCAGCGGTTCGTCACACAGCAGGACGCGCGGCTCGGTGGCCAGCGCCTGGGCCACGCGCAGGCGCTGCTGCTCCCCACCAGACAGCCTTCCGACGGGGGCGTCGGCGTAGGAGGAGGAGCCGACCTCGGCAAGCAGCGCGTCGACCGTGTCCCGGTGTCCGCGGCCCCCGAGGCGGACTCCCCACCGGTGGCCGTCCACACCCAGGCCCACGAGGTCCCGCGCCCGCAGCGGCGTGTCAGGGGCGAACGGGCGCTGCTGGGGGATGTAGCCGATGCCGCGGTTGCCGCGCTGCAGCGGCCCGCCATTGATGGTTGCAGTGCCGGAGCCGAGGGGCTGCAGCCCCAGGAGCACCTTGAGGAAGCTTGTCTTGCCGGAGCCGTTCGGGCCCAGCACGGCGAAGAACTCGCCCGGATGGATGTCGAGGTCGAGCCCCTCCCACAGCACGCGCTCACCGAAGGAGAGCCCGGCGTTGCGCAGGCTCACCACCGGTGCGCGTCCCGGCTCTCCGGGCCCCGCTTCGGCACTCACCCGGCGTTCAGCGCCTCGAGGACCGACTCCGCATTGGCCTCCATCCAGGCCAGGTAGTCCTGTCCCTCCGGCAGCGTCTCGGTGAAGTCCACGACGGGCACCCCGGCCTGCTCCGCGGCCGAACGCACTGACTGCGTCTGCGGCCCTTCGGTCTGTTCGTTGTAGGCGAGGAACTCGATGCTCCCCGAGGCGAGCAGCTCCCGCATCTCGTTGAGCACCCCCACCGGAACGTCGTTGCCCTCCTCGACCGCTTCGGTGTACTCGGGCACCGTGGCGTCGGTGAGCCCGGCCGCCTCCAGGAGGTAGACCGGGACGGGCTCGGTGGCCGCGAAGTCGCCCCCGCCCCCTGCGGCGAGCCGGTCCTCAATCTCCGTGAGGGAGTCCTGGAAGCTTTCCGCCCGGGCCTCGTAGTCGGCGGCATTCGCTTCGTCGATGGTGCCCAGTGTGTCGCCGATAGCACCGGCCAGGGCCTTCATCGCCGCCGGGCTGTACCAGACGTGCTCGTTGAAGGAGCCGTGCCCATGCCCGTCGCCCTCCCCGCCTTCGGCGTGCGGCTCCTCGGCATGGTCGTCCTCTGCAGCATGCCCGTCCTCCGCCGGTGCGCCCTCAAGGCCCGAGACGCTGACGGCGGTCACCACCCGGTCGTGGTCTAGGCCTGTCTCGTCGGCGAGGCGGTGCAGGAAGGAGTCGTACCCTCCGCCGTTCTCCACCAGCAGGTCGGCCTTCGAGACCGAGAGCTTGTCCTGGACGGTCGCCTCGTACGAGTGCGGATCCTGGCTCAGGCTGTCGACGATCGCCGTGACCTCCACCCGGTCCCCGCCGATCGCTTCGACGATGCTCCCGTACACATTGGTGCCGGTGACCACCTGAAGCGGCTGAGACCCGGTGTCGGCGGCGTTCCCCGCGCCGGCGTTTCCTCCACAGGCCGAAGCCGTCAGTGCCAGTACGGCGAGTCCTGCCAGTGAAGCCGTGCGGCGCATGGGTGCGCGGGACATACTGCCTCGATCCACTCTAATGAGAATTGTTTACGTTAGCGGATCAAGTCTAGCCTAAATCGCCGCACGCCCGCCTACGGCAGCCGCCCCTCCTGCATGGAGTTGCCGCTGTGCTCCGTCATCGCCTCGCCGAGCCGGCGTGCACCCTGGTTCTGGGTTGCGTCCCGGATCTCCCCAACGAGCTGTTCGATCACGTCCTCGAGGAAGAGGACACCTCTGGTCTCCCCGCCCGGGCCGAGCACCCGCGCGAGATGGGAACCGGTCTTCTGCATCACCGCGAGGGCGTCCTCGATCTCGTCGGAGAGAGTAAGGTTGGCAAGGGCCCGGACCTTGTTCTCCGTAATCGGCCTCTGGTAGAGCGCCTGCGGAATGGACATGATGTCCTTCAGGTGCAGGTACCCGGTCAGATTCTCCTTCTCGTCAACCAGGGCGAACCGCGAGAAGCCGGTGCGCCCGACGGCCCGCTCGAACTCCTCCGGCGTGGCGTCGGTGCGGAGGGTGACGAGGTCGGCCAGGGGCACCATCGTCGTCTCGGCGGTCTGGCCGGAGAATTCGAGGGCGCTGGTGATCAGGCCCGAATCGTCGTCGACGAGGCCGTGCTTGGTGGACTCCTCGACCATCGACTGCACCTCCTCGAGCGTGTACGAGGAGGTGACCTCGTCCTTCGGCTCGACCTTCAAGGCGCGCAGGATCTGGTTCGCCAGCCAGTTCAGCGACGAGATCACCGGGTGCACGATGCGGGCGATCATCACCAGCGGCGGCGCAAGGATCAGCGCCGCCCGGTCGGCCGCGGAGACCGAGATGTTCTTCGGCACCATCTCGCCGAAGGTGACGTGGAGGAAGGTGACGATCAGCAGGGCGATGCCGAAGGCGGCGCCGTCGGCCACGCCTTCGGGAATCCCCAACGCTTCAAGCGGCACCACGAAGAGGTGGTGGATCGCGGGTTCGGCGACCTGGAGGATGAGCAGCGAACACACGGTGATGCCCAGCTGCGCGCAGGCGAGCATGAGTGAGACGTGCTCCATGGCCCACAGCGTGGTCTGAGCACGTTTGGACCCGGCCTCGGCACGCGGCTCGATCTGGCTCCGCCGCGCCGACATGATGGCGAATTCGGCGCCCACGAAGAATGCATTGCCGATCAGCAGCACCACCAGCCAGGCAATACCGGCCCAGTCGCTCATCGGGAACCTCCCTCGGGCAGGGCGTGGGCGCCGGTGCGGGTTTCCTGCTCCCCGGGCGGGCCGGGCAGGAAGCGGACGCGGTCGATCCGGCGACCGTCCATCCGTTCAACCTCAAGGGTGCCGCCGGAGACGGGGACGGTGTCCCCCACGGCGGCGATCCGGCCGAGTTCGGCCATCATGAAGCCTCCAACAGTTTCGTAGCCCGCATCGTCGGGCACGGTGAGCAGGGGAATCTGCTCGGTGACCTCATCGGGGCGAAGCAATCCCGGGAAGTACCAGGTGCCGGAGGCGCTCTGCAGCACCCCGGGCTTGAGCTTGTCGTGCTCGTCCGCGACCTCGCCGACGATTTCCTCGACGAGGTCCTCAAGCGTCGCAACCCCTGCGGTTCCGCCGTACTCATCGAGCACCACGGCGAGCTGCAGGTTCGCGTCGCGCAGCTCGCGCAGCAGGGAGTCGAGGTGGACAGTCTCGGGGACCCGCAGGACATCGGTCATGATGGTGCCGGCGGGCAGGGACGCCCGGCGGTCACGCGGCACCGCGACGGCCTTCTTGACGTGGACGACGCCCCGGATGTCGTCGGCCGACTCCCCGATCAGGGGGAACCGGGAGTACCCGGTGCGCCGGGCCGCCTCGACCACGTCGGCGACGGTCTGCTCCGAATCGATGGTTTCCATCCGGATGCGCGGGGTCATGACATCGGCCGCCGTCCGGTCGGAGAAGCTGAAGGTTCGGGCAAGGAAGTTCGCCGTGCCCTGGTCGAGCGTGCCCAGCTGGGCCGACCGGCGCACCAGCGAGGACAGTTCGGCCGGCGAACGCGCACCGGAAATCTCCTCCTTGGCCTCAAGCCCGAAGATGTTCAGCACGCGGTTGGAGAACCCGTTGAGCACGAAGATGGCCGGCCGGAAGACCGCCGTGACCATCAGCTGCGGCCGTGCCAGGGCGCGGCCGATCTTGAAGGGCAGGGCAATCGACATGTTCTTGGGTACCAGTTCGCCCAGCAGCATGGAGAGCAGCGTGGCAAGGGCGATCGCGATGATCAGCGACGCCGAGGACGCCACGCCCTCGGAAAGCCCGAGTGCAGCCAGCGGGCCCTCCAGCAGGCGCCCGACCGACGGCTCCATGACATAGCCGGTGAGCAGCGTGGTCAGGGTGATGCCGATCTGACAGCTCGAGAGCTGGGTGGAGAGCGACTTGAGGCAGCGCAGCAGCGGTACGGCCTTCTTATCGCCCTGGTCGACGGCCCGCTGGACGGAGGTCTGGTCGAGGGCGACGAGGGCAAATTCGACGGCGACGAAGAAGCCGGTGCCGAGGATCAGCAGGAGGCCCGCCGCTAGATAGAGCCACTCCATAGACGGTTCACCGCCCGGCCGGGGACGGCAGCAGAAAGAGGGTGATGGGCATTAAGTCGGGGTCTGCCGGCCTCGGACGAAGCCCGGCGGGCGCGGTCACGGTTCCGTGACGCCTGCTGCTTCGTCGGCCGGCCCCTAGAGGAGCTGTCCATAAGGGCTTCAGTTTACCCCAGGCCCCCCGGACGGGAAACGGATTCCCGTCCGGGGCAGGTGTGGTTACCAGCTTTGTTGGAGGGGGCGGCCTTCTTCGTAGCCGGCGGCGGATTGGATGCCGACCAGGGCGCGGTCGTGGAATTCGGCCAGGGTGCGGGCTCCGGCGTAGGTCATGGAGCTGCGCACGCCGGCGGTGATCATGTCCAGCAGGTCCTCCACGCCGGGCCGGGCGGGGTCCAGGTACATTTTGGAGGTGGAGATGCCCTCTTCGAACAATCCCTTCCGGGCCCGGGCGAAGACGTCCTCGGTGCGGGTGCGGTTCTGCACCGCCCGGGCCGAGGCCATGCCGAAGCTTTCCTTGTAGCGCCGGCCGTCGCTGTCGGTGTGCAGGTCGCCGGGGCTCTCGAAGGTCCCGGCGAACCAGGACCCGATCATGACCTGGCTGGCCCCGGCGGCCAGGGCCAGGGCCACATCGCGCGGGTGGCGGACCCCGCCGTCGGCCCAGACGTGGGCGCCGAGCTCGCGGGCGGCCGTCGCGGCCTCGTAGACGGCGGAGAACTGGGGCCGGCCCACGGCGGTCATCATCCGGGTGGTGCACATCGCCCCGGGCCCGACGCCGACTTTCACGATGTCCGCCCCGGCCGCCACCAGGTCCTTCACCCCGTCGGCGCTGACCACGTTCCCGGCCACGATCGGGACCTTCGGGTCCAGGGAGCGCACGATCTTGAGGGCATCGAACATCTTGCGCTGGTGCCCGTGGGCGGTGTCCACCACCAGGGTGTCCACCCCGGCCTCGAGCAGGGCGCCGGCCTTGGCCTCGACGTCGCCGTTGATGCCCACCGCGGCGGCCACCCGCAGGGCACCGGCGGGGTCCACGGCCGGGGTGTAGATGGTCGAGCGCAGCGCCCCGGCCCGGGTGATGACCCCCTGCAGGATCCCGTCCCGGGTCACCGGGGCCAGCGGGGCCCCGGAGGCCTCGAGCTCGGCGAAGACCGCCTGCAGCCCGGCCGCGGGGTCCGCCTCGAACCGGGCCGCCTCGACCGGGGCCGGACCGGTGCGCATCACGGACTCCAGGGAGGCAAACCGGTCCACCCCCTCGCAGTCGGAGGCCCGCACCACCCCCACATACCGGTCCTCCTCGTCCACGACCACCACCGCGCCGTGGGCGCGCTTATTGATCAGGTGCAGCGCGTCGATGACGGTATTGCCCGGACGCAGCCGCAGCGGGGTCTCAAAGACCGTGTGCCGGGCCTTGACCCAGCCGGTGACCTCGGCGATCACCTCCACCGGCACGTCCTGGGGCAGCACCCCCAGCCCGCCGCGGCGGGCCATGGTCTCCACCATCCGCCGCCCGGTCACCGCCGTCATGTTCGCCACCACCAAAGGGATCGTCGAACCGGTCCCATCGGCGCTGGAGAGATCCACATCAAAACGCGAGACCACCTCCGAGGCCGAGGGCACCAGGAACACATCGGCATAGGTCAGGTCGGTGGACGGCTCATTAATAAATCGCATAATTTCTCCCGCAATCGAGTACCTACCGAGTTTAGTCGCCCGCCGGGACACCACCGATTCGACCGCCGGTCAGTGATTCGCCTGTTCCTCGTTCGTGTTACTAGACTGGAAGAAGGTCTAACCACCGTCCAGGACGTCCGCACAGATGGACTTTCCGCGCTCAGGGCTACTTACGGAAGAGGCGTATACCAAGTGCCAGAACAAACCAGCCACCGTCTACCTGAAGAGTTCGGCGGAAACGAGTGGCTTGTTGACGAACTTTACGAACAGTTTCAGAAGGACCGGAACTCGGTCGACCCGAAGTGGTGGGATCTCTTCGACTCATTCGATGCGGAAAATCAGCCAAAAGAGAACGGCCAGGGCAATGGTGCCCCTGCCGCAGAAACCAAGGCACCCGCCGCAGCCGCGGCGCCTGCCACCAGCGAAGCGCCGGTCGTGAAGACCGAAGCCGCCGCACCCAAAGCCTCGGGCGAATCGCCCGCCTCGACACAGCAGTCGGGAAAGCCTCCCGTGGCAAAGGAGCCGGCGAAGGAGCCGGCCCCCAAGCCCGCAGCGGAGAAGAAGCCCGAGCCCGCCAAGCCGGCCGGCCCTCCCATCCCCGCCCAGCTGCCGGAGACAGCGCGGAACACCCAGATGGACGAGGACACGGTCAGTGTCCTGCGCGGACCGGCGAAGGCCATCGCGACGAACATGGACGCGAGCCTCTCGGTTCCCACCGCCACGAGCGTGCGCACCATCCCAGCGAAGCTTCTGATTGACAACCGCGTCGTGATCAACAACCACCTCGCCCGCGCCCGTGGCGGGAAGGTATCGTTCACCCACATCATCGGATACGCCATCGTGCGCGCCCTGGCCCAGTTCCCCTCCCAGAACGTCTACTACGACATCATCGACGGCAAGCCCTCCGCGGTTCAGCCGGCACACGTGAACTTCGGCCTCGCGATCGACATGCCCAAGCCCGACGGCACCCGGCTGCTGGTGGTGCCGAACATCAAGAAGGCCGAAAACATGAACTTCTCGGAGTTCTGGCGCGCCTACGAGGACCTCGTCAAGAAGGCCCGCGGCGGCAAGCTCGGCGCCGACGACTACGCCGGAACCACCGTGTCGCTCACCAACCCCGGCGGCATCGGCACCGTCCACTCGGTGCCCCGCCTCTCCAAGGGCCAGGCGTGCATCATCGGTGCCGGCGCACTTGAGTACCCGGCCGCATTCCAGGGCGCCAGCGAGAAGACGCTGGCCCAGCATGCGATCTCGAAGACCATCACGCTGACCTCCACCTATGACCACCGGGTCATCCAGGGTGCCGGCAGCGGCGAGTTCCTGCGTATCATCCACCAGCTCCTGCTGGGCGAGCAGGGCTTCTACGACGAGATCTTCGAATCGCTGCGCATCCCGTACGAGCCGGTGCGCTGGAGCGCCGACATCCAGGTCGACCCGATGGACGAGATCAACAAGGTCGCCCGGATCCAGCAGCTCATCCACGCCTACCGGGTGCGCGGCCACCTCATGGCCGACACCAACCCGCTGGAATACGTTCAGCGCAAGCACGCGGACCTCGATGTGCGCACCCACGGCCTGACGCTGTGGGACCTCGACCGCGAGTGGCCTACGGGCGGTTTCGGCGGCAAGCCGATGCTGAAGTTCCGGGACATGCTCGGCGTGCTCCGCGACGCCTACTGCCGCACCACGGGCATCGAGTACATGCACATCCAGGACCCGGAAGAGCGCCAGTGGTTCCAGGACGAGCTTGAGCACCCCTACTCCAAGCCGAGCCGCGAGGAACAGCTGCGCATCCTGCACAAGCTGAACTCGGCCGAGGCCTTCGAAACCTTCCTGCAGACCAAGTTCGTCGGCCAGAAGCGCTTCTCGCTCGAGGGCGGTGAATCCCTCATCCCGCTGCTCGACGCCATCATCTCCGGGGCCGCCGACGACGGGCTCGACGAGGTGGCCGTCGGCATGGCCCACCGCGGCCGGCTCAACGTGCTGACGAACATCGCCGGCAAGACCTACGCCCAGGTGTTCCGCGAGTTCGAAGGAACCCAGGACCCGCGTTCGGTGCAGGGCTCCGGCGACGTGAAGTACCACCTCGGCACCGAGGGGACCTTCACCTCCGACGCCGGCAACACCACCCGCGTGTACCTTGCGGCGAACCCCTCCCACCTCGAAGCGGTCGACCCGGTGCTCGAGGGCATCGTCCGGGCCAAGCAGGACCGGCTCGACCAGGGCGGGGCCTTCCCCGTGCTGCCGATCCTGATCCACGGCGACGCGGCCTTCGCCGGCCAGGGCGTCGTGGCGGAGACGCTGAACCTCTCGCAGCTGCGCGGCTACCGCACCGGCGGCACCATCCACGTCATCGTGAACAACCAGGTCGGCTTCACCACCTCCCCGACGTCGTCGCGCTCCTCGGTGTACTCCACCGACGTCGCCAAGATGGTCCAGGCGCCGATCTTCCACGTCAACGGCGACGACCCCGAAGCCGTGGTGCGGGTGGCACAGCTCGCCTACCAGTTCCGCCAGCGGTTCAACAAGGACGTCGTCATCGACATGGTCTGCTACCGCCGCCGCGGACACAACGAGGGTGACGACCCGTCGATGACCCAGCCGATGATGTACAACCTGATCGAGGCCAAGCGTTCGGTCCGCAAGCTCTACACCGAGGCACTCATCGGCCGCGGCGATATCACCGAGGAAGAAGCCGAGCAGGCGCTGCGCGACTACCAGGAACGCCTCGAGCGGGTCTTCGCCGAAACCCACGCCGCCCAGACCTCACCGATGCCGCTGGTCTCTGAGGATCCCGCCGCGGTCTCTAACCTCGAGCGCCCCTCCGCCCAGCAGTCCGACGGCGAGGAGGCCGGGCCCAAGCCCACCGCCATCCCGGCCGAGGTCCTCGCCGCCATCGGCAAGGCCCACACCAACGTGCCGGAGGGCTTCACCGTCCACCCCAAACTCAAGGCGCTCCTGGAGCGCCGCGAGCAGATGTCCCGCGAAGGCGGCATCGACTGGGGCTTCGGCGAAATGGCCGCTCTCGGCTCGCTGCTGATGGAGGGGGTCCCCGTCCGCCTCGCCGGGCAGGACACCCGCCGCGGCACCTTCGTGCAGCGCCACGCGGTGTTCCACGACCGCGCCAACGGCACCGAGTGGCTGCCGCTGGAGCGGCTCAGCGAGGATCAGGCGAAGCTGTGGATCTACGATTCGCTGCTTTCGGAATACGCCGCCATGGGCTTCGAATACGGCTACTCCGTGGAGCGGCCCGACGCGCTGGTGATCTGGGAAGCGCAGTTCGGTGACTTCGTCAACGGCGCGCAGACGATCATCGACGAGTTCATCAGCTCCGCCGAGCAGAAGTGGGGCCAGCGCTCCTCGCTCGTGCTCATGCTGCCGCACGGCTACGAGGGACAGGGCCCCGACCACTCCTCCGCACGGATCGAACGGTTCCTCCAGATGTGCGCCGAGGAGAACATGTTCGTGGCCAACCCGAGCAGCGCGGCCTCGCACTTCCACCTGCTGCGCCAGCACGCCTACCGCCGGCCGCGCAAGCCGCTGATCATCTTCACGCCGAAGCAGCTGCTGCGCCTGAAGGCGGCGGCAAGCTCGGTCGAGGACTTCACCTCCGGCAGCTTCCAGCCGGTCATCCCCGACACCCTCGAGACTCCGGGTACCGAGGTCGAGCGGGTCATCCTGGTCTCCGGCCGGCTCTACTACGACCTGCTGTCTGCCCGGCAGAAGGCCGACGACAAGAAGACCGCCATCGTGCGCGTCGAGCAGCTCTACCCGCTGCCGCTCGACGAGATCAAGGAGGCGCTGTCGGCGTATCCGAACGCCGACGTCGTCTGGGCGCAGGACGAACCGGCCAACCAGGGGCCGTGGCCGTTCATCGGGCTGAACCTGCCCCAGCACATCGAGGGCGGCATCGAGCTCGCCTCGCGGCCGGCCTCGGCGGCGACCGCCACGGGCTCCGCCAAGCACCACGCGGTGGAGCAGGAAATCCTCGTGCGCAAGGCTTTCGGAAGAAAGTAACGGGCCGATCAGTATGATGTTGGGTGGGGACCTGTGCCCCACCCAACGCATTTAAGGCATAACTCCAGTTCCGCACGGCGGAAATCCGTGCGTGCACCGACACCAATCAGTAACCGAGGGATCCAGTGGAACAACGCAGAATCCGGCTAGCCGCAGTGGGCGACGAACTTCTCGCAGGACTTGGAGATCCGCGCGCGCTGGGCTGGCTCGGACGCGTCATGGCCCGCACCGCCCCGGACGGCGTGCAGGTCGAGGCCTATCCCCTGGCCGCTCCCCGCGAAGGCACCGAGTCCCTGGCCAACCGGTGGCTGCAGGAGACCGGGCGCCGGTTCGACGACGGATTCGAGAACCGCCTCGTCATCGGCCTCTCCGACCGGGACCTGGACCTCGACCTCTCCACCGCGCGCAGCCGGCTGAACCTAGCGAACATCCTCGACGGTGCCGCCCAGATGAGCGTCAAGGTCCTCGTCGTCGGGCCTCCCCCCGGGCTGGACCCCGAGCGCAACCGCAGGCTGGGAGAACTCTCGGCGGCCTTCGCCGACGTCACCACCCGCCGCAAGCACGTCTACATCGACACCTTCACCCCGCTGGTGGCCCATGAGCAGTGGCGCAACGACCTCGCAGCGAACGGCGGAACCCCCGGCCAGGCCGGCTACGGGCTGATGGCCTGGCTGGTGCTCCACCGGGGCTGGTTCCAGTGGCTCGAGATTCCGGCCTCCTAGGGACGGGCCCCTGCCAACCCGCGCCGAAGCAGCAGAGAACCACCCTTTCCCGCCGCGGAAGGGTGGTTTTCTGCTGTTCGGCGGAGTGAAAGCTGTGACACAACGCTGTTACTTCTGTGAAACCAAATCTCGCCATGTTTCCGCAAGGTAACGAATCAGTTATTACTTATTTACTGGGTGTCCGAGGCAACAATCCTTGGCTATGCTGACGGAAGTGTGATCGCTGTCACTGGAGCTATCCACTTGAACGGGACTGACCAACCGGTCCCGTGCGCCTCTAGCACAGTAAGGATGACGAATGCGTAATAAGCGCACAGCCTCTCTCGCGGCTCTTTCCATCGGGGTGCTTCTGCTCAGCGCCTGCGGATCGGCCGGCGGGACGGCGCAGCAGCCCTCTGAGGCTGCAGAGGAAGAGCTCGCCACGACCATCAATGTGGCCATCAGCCAGACCCCGGACGCGTACAACAGCTACACCGCCAACGCCAACAGCGTCTACAACACCTATGTGAACAACGTCGTCCACAGCACGTTTGTCGCCTTCAACGCCGACGGCGAGCTGGAGCGCAACGAAGATTTCGGCACCTTCGAAAAGACGAGCGACGACCCGCTGACCGTCAAGTACAGCATCAATGAGGATGCTGTCTGGTCCGACGGGACTCCGATCGACTTCGACGACGTCCTGCTGCAGTGGGCCGCCGCCTCCGGCAAGCACCCGAGCGGCGAGAAGGACCCCGATACCGGCGCCGAAACCGACCTGTTCCAGGCCGCCTCGACCAACGGCTTCGCCCAGATCGAGCTCCCCGAGGGCGAGGCCGGCGACAAGGAGTTCGAGTTCGTCTACTCCGAGCCCTACGCCGACTGGGAATCGCTCCTCTCCGAGCCCATGATGCCGGCCCACATCGCGGCGGAGCAGGGCGGACTGTCCCCCGAGGGTGACGGCGCCGAGCTCATCGAAGCGATCAAGGGCACCGACATCGAGGCGCTCAAGCCCGTCGCCGAGTTCTGGAACACCGGCTGGAACTACGAGGCCGACCTTCCCAGCCTCCCCGACGAGGCACTGATTCCCTCCTCCGGCCCCTACAAGCTGGACAACGCGGTCAACGGCACGCTGACCCTGGTCAAGAACGAGGAGTACTGGGGCAAGGAGCGCGCGGCCAAGACCGAGACCCTCGTCTACAAGACGGTCGTCGACGAAGAAGCCGTCCAGGCCCTGGAGAACGGCGACGTCGACGTCATCGACCCCTCGAGCCCGACGGTCGACACCAAGTCTGCGCTTGAGCAGATCGGCGAGACCATCGAGGTGGAGACCGGTGAAACCCTCACCTTCTCCCACGTGGACCTTGCCCAGCGGCCCGGCGACGTCTTCGAGGACCTCAAGGTGCGCCAGGCCTTCGCCAAGTGCATGCCGCGCGAGGACATGGTCGAGAAGTTCGTCAAGCCCATCGAGCCCGAGGGCAAGGTGATGGACCTGCGCGAGTACCAGCCAGCCCAGCCCGACTACGACACGGTGCTTGAGGGTGCCCCCGCGGCCACCGAGAACGCCGAGCTCGACATCGAGGGCGCCAAGGCCCTGCTGGCCGACGCCGGCAAGACCGAGCCGGTCAAGGTGAGCCTGATGTACTCCTCCACCAGCCAGCTGCGCGCCGACATGGTCGCCCTCATGAAGGACTCCTGCGACGAGGCCGGCTTTGAGATCATCCCCCAGCCCGAGGAGGAGTGGGCCGCAATGCTCGCTCAGCCCGGTTCCTGGGACGCCGTGCTCTTCGGCTGGGCCGGATCCGGCCTCGTGGCCTCTGCCGAGTCGATCTACGTCTCAGAGGGCGAGCAGAACTTCGGCGGCTACAAGGACGAGAAGGTCGACAGCATCTGGAAGGAAATCGTCACGAACACCGACCCCGAAAAGGTCGTCGAGATGAAGACCGAACTGGAGCAGCGGCTCGCCGAGACCCAGTACAACGTGGTGCTCTACGCCAACCCGGGCATCAACGCCTGGAACTCCAAGGTCGAGGGCGTCCAGCCCAACCCGACGCAGACGGGCCTGACCTGGAACGCCTACGAGTGGACGAAGAAGAAGTAACCCGCTGACGCGGGGCTGTGCAGAAGGGCGGGCAGATCCTTGGGTCTGCCCGCCCTTCTGACGGCACCCGGCTCATCTGCAGACCGTCCCTAGGAGCCCCCCCAGTGTTGTTTTTCATTGCCAAACGTTTAGTCATCTCCTTTTTCATCATGGCGGCGGCCACGACGCTCATGTTTTTCCTCGTCATCTCGTCGGGCGATCCCCTCAGCGACCTCGGTGAGGCCTCGGGCTCGGCGAAGAAGGCAACCATCGCCGCACGCACCGAGGCGATGAACCTCGACCAGCCACCGCTCATGCGCTACTTCCTGTGGCTTCAAGACCTTGGCCACTGCCTCGTCCCGGGCGGCGTCGACTGCACCCTCGGCACCGACCGCTCGGGAAATGCCGTCCTCCCCCAGCTCGAAAGCGCCATCGGCTCGACCTTCCGCCTCGTGCTGGTGGCCACGGTGATCGCCCTGGTCCTCGGGGTGGTCGTGGGCATCGTCACGGCGATCCGCCAGTACACGACGTTCGACTACTCGATCACCTTCATCTCCTTCGTCCTGTTCTCGCTGCCGCTGTTCTGGCTCTCGACTCTGCTCAAGCAGTACCTGGCGATCGACCTCAATACGTGGCTTGCCAATCCGCAGTTCCCCTACCTGACCATCCTGCTCGTCGGGGTGGTCGCCGGCGTCATCTGGGCCGTCGTCGTCGGCGGCGACAGGAAGCGCAGGCTTGCGGTCTTCGGCATCGCCGCCGCGGCAACCGCCGTCGCCCTGTGGCTGCTGCTGGTGACCGGCTGGTTCGTTACTCCGGGCCTGGGCCCGGTCGGCATGCTGATCTCGGCGGGGGCCGTGGCCCTGCTCTGGACCGCCCTGCTCGCCGGGTTCCGGCGCCGCCGCATCCTCTATGCCGCACTGACCGCCGCCGCCGTCGGCTATGCCGGGTATCTCCTCTCCATCCCGCTGCTGGCCGATCCCAACTGGCTGACCGTCCTCGCCCTGCTCGGCCTCACGGTGGCCGCCGCCTACGTTGCCGGCGGGTTCGTCGGCGGCCCCTACCGGGCGCGTGCGGCGCGGATCTCCGCGGTGATCGCCTTCAGCATCGGACTGCTGATCTTCCTCGACCGGCTCCTGCAGGCCTACCCCGAACTCTCGGCACGGGCCGGCGGCCGACCGATCCCCACCACCGGCTCCGAGTCCCCGAACCTCTCCGGAGGCTTCTGGGAGACCAACCTCGATTACGCGCTGCACCTGATCCTGCCGACCATCGCCATCACGCTGATCTCCTTCGCCACCTACACGCGGTACACGCGGGCGAGCCAGCTCGATGTGATGAACCAGGACTACATCCGGACGGCGCGGGCCAAGGGGCTCAGCGAGCGGACGGTGCTGGTGAAGCACGCCTTCCGCAACGCGATGATCCCGATCACCACGCTGATGGCGTTCGACTTCGCCGGCGTGCTCGGCGGGGCTGTGATCACCGAGACGGTCTTCGGCTGGAACGGCATGGGCAAGATGTTCGTCGACGGCGTCCACACCGTCGATCCCGGCCCCGTGATGGCCTTCTTCCTCGTCGTGGGAACGGCGGCGGTGCTGTTCAACATGCTCGCCGACATCGCCTACGCGTTCCTCGACCCGCGCATCACCCTGAGCTAGGAGCCGAATCATGAGCAGATCCGACATCGAGCCGGCAGATTCCCGCCCGCAGGTTGAGCTATCCGAAATGACGCTCGCGAGCCAGGACACCGACATCGCCCGCGGCGCACCCACCCGGCAGCAGACCGAGCGCATCCGCACCACCGAGGCCAAGAGCCAGGGCCGCCTGGTGCGCGAGCGCTTCTTCCGCCACAAGGGCGCCCTGGCCGGCATGGGCCTGCTGGCCCTGATCGTCCTGTTGTCCTTCAGCTCCATCGGGGTGGCAGGGATCCCCGGCTGGTGGAACAAGGAGTACGACGTGCTCGGCGCCCGCTTCAATGAGGGCAGGCCGACCCTGACGCTCTGGCCGTTCAGTCTCGGTGAGCACCCCTTCGGGCAGGACGTGCTGGGCCGTGACTACTTCGCGCTGACCATGCGCGGAATCCAGACCTCCCTGATCATCGCCATGACCGTCGGCCTGGTCGCGACGCTCGTCGGCACCGCGGTCGGGGCCATCGCCGGATACTTCCGGGGCTGGACGGAGGCCGTCCTAATGCGCATCACCGACGTCGTCATCACCATCCCCACGGTGGTCATCGCCGCGGTGATGGCCGGCGTCGTGGCGCGCTTCGGCATCCTTCCCTTCGGCGTCTTCCTCGGCCTGGTCACCTGGACCGGCCTGGCCCGGATCGTCCGCGGAGAGTTCCTCTCGCTGCGCGAGAAGGAATTCGTCGAGTCGGCGAAGTCGGTGGGCGCGAGTTCGGCCCGGATCATCTTCCGGCATATCCTGCCCAACACCGTCGGCGTGATCATCGTCTTCGCGACCCTCGCGATTTCCGGGGCGATCCTGCTCGAGACGGCCCTCAGCTACCTCGGACTCGGCGTCGTCTCGCCCGACACCTCGCTCGGCAAGGCCATTAACGACAACCGCTCGGCCCTCACGGTGCGGCCCTGGCTGTTCCTGTGGCCCGGCGCCTTCATCGTCGGCATCGCCCTCGCCGTGAACTTCATCGGAGACGGCCTGCGCGACGCCTTCGATCCCAAGCAGACAAGGATCAAGCAATGACAGCTGAGCACACCGGGACGCTCTCCGACGACGCCGTGTCCCCCGCCGACGGCCCCATCCTCTCGGTGCGCGGTCTCGGCGTCGACTTCAGCGTCGACAATGAATGGGTGATGGCCGCCGAGGACGTCTCCTACGACATCCACCCCGGCGAGATCCTCGCCATCGTGGGCGAGTCCGGCTCCGGCAAGAGCATGTCCTCGATGGCGCTGCTGGGGCTGCTGCCCCGCAACGGCCGCTTCAGGGGCAGCGCCCGGCTGATGGGCAAGGAGCTGATCGGCGCCCCGCAGAAGACCCTGCGCCGGATCCGCGGCAATGACGTCGCGATGATCTTCCAGGAACCGATGACGGCGCTCAACCCGGTGCTGACCGTGGGCGAGCAGATCCGCGAGGCGGTCGAGCAGCACACCGAGGCCTCCCCCGCGGCCGCCAAGGAACGGGCGATTGAGCTGCTGCGCATGGTTGAGATCCCCGAGCCGGAGCGGCGCTACGACTCCTATCCGCACCAGTTCTCCGGCGGGCAGCGCCAGCGGGCGATGATCGCCATCGCCCTGGCCAACGACCCAATGCTGCTCATCGCTGACGAACCGACAACGGCGCTCGACGTCACCGTGCAGGCCGAGGTCCTCGAACTGCTGCGCCGGCTCAACAAGCGCCTGCGCAGCGCCATCCTGCTGATCACCCACGACATGGGGGTGGTGGCGGACCTGGCCGACCACATCGTGGTGATGGAGCGGGGCCGGATCGTGGAGTCCGCCCCCTCGCAGCAGCTCTTCCTCACCCCGAAGGAGCCATACACCCGCCAACTGCTCGACGCGGTGCCGTACCTGGGCTCGAAGGTCGGCGGGGTCCTCACCGACGTCGAGGTCGTCGACGGCAGCATCCGGATCCACGAGGACTACGCCGAGCGCGCCCTGGCGCACCGGCAAGAGCACACCGCAGCCGGCACCGTGCCAGCGCTTGAGCTTTCGGGCGTGGACATCGAGTATCCCGGCCGGTTCCGGCAGCCGCCCTTCAAGGCGGTTCACGACGTGTCCTTCACCATCCTGCCTGGGGAAGTCATGGGGCTGGTCGGCGAGTCGGGCTCGGGCAAGTCGACCATCGCCCGGGCGGTCACCGGGCTGATCCGGACCAGTGCAGGCAGCGTGCGGATCGCGGGGACGGACATCACCTCGCTCTCGGCCCGGCAGATCCTGCCGCTGCGCAAAAAGTTCGCCATCGTCTTCCAGGACCCGGCCGCCTCGCTGAATCCGCGCCTCTCCATCGGGGACAGCATCGGTGAGCCGCTGTACCTGCACGAGAAGCTCTCCCGGGCCGATCTCGACCGGCGGGTGCAGGGCCTGCTTGAGGACGTGCAGCTGCCGGTCTCCTTCCGGAACCGGTACCCGCACGAGCTCTCAGGTGGCCAGCGCCAGCGGGTGGGCATCGCCCGGGCCCTGTCGCTCCGGCCGTCCCTCCTCGTCGCCGACGAGCCGACGTCGGCCCTTGACGTGTCGGTGCAGGCCGCGGTGCTGAAGCTGCTGCAGGAGCTGCAGCGCGAGCGGGGCTTCGCCTGCCTGTTCGTCAGCCACGACCTTGCCGTGGTCGAGCTGCTCGCCAGCCACATCGCGGTGCTCAGCAAGGGCCGCCTTGTAGAGCAGGGCACCACCGAGCAGGTGCTGAAGTATCCCCGCGACCCGTACACCCGACGGCTCCTCGCCGCGGCACCGGTGCCGGACCCCACGGAGCAGGCTGTGCGGCGCGAACAGCGCAACGCGATCCTGGCAGCAGGCACAACAGCGTCCTAGAGGTACTGTCCGAGCAGACAGCAGGCCCCCGACCTTCCGTCGGGGGCCTGCTGCGTGCTAGGCCGGCCAGATCAGTGCGGGCCCGATCAGTGCCGGAAGACGATCTTGCCGAACACGTCGCCGGCGGCCATCCGGGCGAAGCCCTCCGCCGCCTCCTCGAGGCCGAGCACCGAGTCGATCGGCGGGCGTACGCCTGTGGCCGCCAGGAACCGGGTCAGCCGTAGCAGCTCGTCCCGGGTGCCCATGGTGGAGCCGAGGACCCGCAGCTGGAGGAAGAACACCCGGTTCAGCTCCGCCGAGGGCGCCGGCCCGCTGGTGGCGCCGCAGGTCACCACCGCTCCCCCGGGCCGCAGCGCCTTGAGCGAGTGCGACCAGGTCGCCTCGCCGACGGAGTCGAACACGACGTCGACCCGCTCCGGCAGGCGGGCACCGGCCTCGAAGGTGTCCGCGGCTCCCAGGGCGCGGGCACGGTCGAGCTTCTCGGCGTTCCTGCCCGTGACCCAGACGCGGAAGCCGGCGGCCGCCGCGAGGCTGATCAGGGCCGTGGAGACGCCGCCGCCCGAGCCCTGGACCAGGATCGTCGAACCGGGGGCCGCGGGCGAGACGGTGAACAGCATCCGGTAGGCGGTCAGCCAGGCCGTCGGAAGGCAGGCGGCCTCCTCGAAGGAAAGGTCCTCGGGCTTGGGCACCAGGTTGCGTTCGGGCACCCACACGTAGTCCGCCATGGTGCCCGGATAACGTTCGGAGAGCAGGGAACGCTGTGGATCGAGGGTCTCATCACCCTCCCATCCCGGCGAGGACAGCACCGAGTGCACGATCACGCTGCGCCCCTCGTCGTCGACCCCCGCCGCATCGCACCCGAGGACCATGGGGAGGCGCTCATCCGGCAGGCCCACCCCTTGAAGGGAGAACAGGTCGTGGCGGTTCAACGCGGAGGCCACTACCCTCACCCGGCGGAACCCGTCCGGCGGCGCGGGCGGCTCGAACTCCCCCACCCGCAGGGCCCCGAGCGGGTTGTCCTTCGATGTCGCTTCGACGTAGGCGGCGCGCATTGGAAATCTCCCTCGGTAGGTGCTGTGCCCCCATCCTAGGGCGGGCCTGCGCGCCGGGCGCCGAGGGCCGCAGGGCGTTTAGGAGGCATCCGCCGGATGTGGGAGACTTGAATGCAGTTCTGTAGGCATATCTAAGGAGGCCAGCCATGAGCAAGCGAGCACGCAAGCGCCGCGACCGTAAGCGCGGAGGCGCTAACCACGGTAAGCGTCCCAACACCTGATCGTTGGAACACAGCAAAAAGACCCCCGGCCTTCCGGCACGGGGGTCTTTTTCTGTCTGCAGTCTTTTTCTGTCTGCGGCCCGGATCAGTGCCCGGCGGTCTTTAGCTGGCCGATCCGCTCGAGGATGTTGTCCTTCAGCGAGGTCGGTGCCTTCTCCGTGCAGGAGCGCTTCACGACCTCCCGGATGACGCACTCGAGGTCGTACTCCTTGGCGCACTCGGCGCAGCTGTCCAGGTGCGCCTTAATCTCTACGAGGTCCTTGTGCGAGAGCTCGCCGTCAAGGTAGTCGTACAGCTTCTCGATCCGCGCATCGGGGCAGTCCCCCAACTCTTCGCAATCCTTCATTTCGCACTCTCCTGTTTCGTGCCCTTGACACCCTCCACCGCGGCCGGGGTGCCCAGCCCCCGCTCCAGCGCGTACTCCGACAGGAGATCGCGCAGCAGCTTTCGCCCGCGGTGCAACCGGGACATCACCGTCCCGATGGGCGTATTCATGATTTCTGAGATTTCTTTGTAGGCAAAGCCTTCGACGTCCGAGAAGTACACCGCGAGGCGGAACTCCTCCGGGATCGACTGCAGCGCGTTCTTGATGTCCGAGTCCGGCAGGTGATCCAGCGCCTCGGCTTCGGCCGACCGCAGACCCGAGGAGGTGTGTTCGGCCGCCTTAGCCAGCTGCCAGTCCTCAATCGTGTCCGAATGCGACTGCAGCGGCTCCCGCTGGCGCTTCCGGTAGAGATTGATATAGGTGTTCGTCAGGATCCGGTACAGCCAGGCCTTGAGGTTCGTCCCCGGCTTGTACTGGTGGAACGCCGAGAACGCCTTGGTGTAGGCCTCCTGCACCAGGTCTTCGGCGTCGCTGGGGTTGCGGGCCATGCGCATGGCCGCCGAGTACAACTGGTCGACGTACTGCATGGCGTCCCGCTCGAAGCGGGCCTTGCGGTCTGCGTCCGATTCCGTGGATACGTCCAACTGGTCATTTTCGGTCGAGCTGCTGCCCGCCGGAGCTGTTGTATTCATTGGGGGAAAGTCTACGCGCCCGTTGCCGGGCGCCGCCGAGCGGCGCCGCTGCTCCAGCGTAACGTTCAACTGGAAGTCGGCCGCGAGCTGTTCCGAAACACTTGCCGGTGTACCCAATGTGCCCCCGTCCGTCGATTTCGCTTACTCAGAATGGAACCCCGGTAGGCGCCGCCTTATTCCACCGGCTCCAGCGCCGGCGCCAGTCCTGCGGTCATGCTGCATGCGGCGCGTTCAGCGTCGAGTACAGCTTGCGCATCATCGGCCATGCACAGAAGGATTGCTCTTCAGGGCCCGGTGAGGGTTTCGCGAAGGCGTATGGGCGACGGACTGTTGCCGCTTGTAGCTGGAGTGCTGGGCGGCTTCAGCGCAGGTGGGCCGGACCCTGTAGAGCAAACGAATGATCTGCTGATCCGCGCGGGATCAGTTCATGTGGGTGGGTGAGTGCTCCAGGAGCGAGCTTCATCGACGAGGGCGCGCACCGCGGCGGTGGCGGGCGGACTGGGCTGGGCGTTGGTGACGGCCCAGGTTGTCCGTCCAAGTGAGGTGTTTGTAGCTCGGACCGGCACCCAGCACACTCCTCGGGGAATGACCGCAGCGATGCTGCCCGGCACGAGTGCGATGCCCAGGCCCGCGGATACCAGACCGAAGCGAGCGGGCCAGCCACGCACCGAGAAGGCGATCTTGGGGTCGGGCAGGTCCGGCCAGGCTCCGAACTCAGGTGAGCCGTTGGTGCTCGCGCCTACGATCCAGCGTTGGTCGGTCAGGTCGTGCACGCTCACCTCGGTGCGACCGGCGAAGGGATGCGCTTCTGCGACAGCGACCCCGATGCCTCGTCCGCCACGCAACTCTGTGAGGTCGAGGCCGTCGAGGTCGTAGTCAGGCAGTCCCTGACCGGTGGCCAGGACGGCGACCTCCAGACGGCCCCGCCGCAGGGCTGTGAGCTGGGACGGTGTTGAGGATTCGATCAGCTGAACCTCCATGTCCGGGTGTGCGGTGAGCAGGCGCGCTACGGCGCGAGGAATTAGGTGCGCCATCGCGGTGGGGTAGCCGCCCAGAACGAGACGCCCAGCGAGCCGGTCGTGTATCCCGGCCAGTTCCTGATGAGCGGCTGCTAGGCGTTCAAACACCTGTCCGGCATGCCTGACCACGACCTCACCCGCTGCTGTTGGACGCACCCCCCGCGCCCGCCGTTCGAACAAGGGCCCGCCAGTTGCCCGCTCGCTGGCCGCGACCTGGCGCGAGACCGCGGACTGGGTGTAGCCAAGGTTCTCGGCGGCAGCGCTGAAGGAGCCGGCGCGGGCCACTTCGAGGACCACGCGCAGCCCGGTCAAAGTCATTTCCGTCATGACTTCCACTGTATGCCGGGATGGCATGGCTGCGGTGCGATATTCTCGCTTGTGGCATGGATGCAGGGCGTGGAACCTATTAGTGGCCTCCTAAGAGGAAAACCATGATTGGAAGGAACCCCATGCCCCTTTACACCCGAGATGAGCTCGTGGCCCGCCTGGTCCGTGCAGGAGAGCTCGAGGTTTCCGGCGAGCACCCAGAGGAGGTGGATTCCTACTTCGACATTGAGCGCTTCCGCTTCCATGGGCCCGGCGGTTTCGAATCGGACTACGCCGGGCTCAGCGCCTACTTCGCGTCCTTACGGGACGCGTTCGACGACCGCAGCATCCGGCGCGGCATCGTCGTGGTCGAAGGTGACCTCATCGCCTGCCAGACCTGGATCGAGGGCACCTTCGTCCGCCCCTTCACGCAGTCCCCCGTTGGGCTCCTGCAACCCAACGGAGCCCGGATCGTCATGGACCTGATCAACATCTTCCGGATGGACGATCGGGGTCGGCTCCTGGAGGAGTTCGTGCGTACCGACAACCGCAGCATCCTCCGGCAGCTCGGCGCGCCCGAGGCCTGAGCGACTCATCACCCACTCCCGCGACCGAAGGCCCGATGAGAACGGCCAACTATAAGAAGCGGTGAAGCCTGCGAGGTGGTTAGCTCTCGCAGGCTTCACCGTCTAGGGGAGCTGTCGTGCCAATGACAGCTCCTCTACCCCTTAAAGCCAAGGAGAGACAAACGTTGCGTCAAGTACACCTCACGCCACAGGTCAAAAACCCCCGGCACGGCGAGGGATCATCGCAGAGCACATTTTTCCGGCGGGATCACCCCCAGCCGGCACGGCGGCGGGCGGATCGCCTCGCACGTCCAAAAGTGCAAAACTAGACCCAGCGTGCTTCGTAAGTTCCAAATCATCATGAACACCGGCGCCGGTGCGCCGGCAACCAGGAGGCTCTTGTGACCCTTGTCCGCGTTATCGCCCGACCACTGACCGCCAGCAGCTTCGCCTTCTCGGGGGTGGACCGGCTGCGGAGCGCAGGAAAGAGCGCCGAGCAGCTCCAGCCCGTCCTGACCCGGCTGGGCAAGGCCGTCCCATCCCTGGCCCCGGTGACCGGTGACGCCAAGCGGGTCGCCCAGGTCCTGGGCGGCGTGCAGCTCGGCGCGGGCATCCTGCTCGGTCTTGGACGGTTCTCGCGGGTCGCCGGAACGCTGCTCGCGGTCTCCGCCGCGGCCAACACGCTTGTCGATTTCAAGTCGGCTGACTCCTCGACGCCGACAGCCCGCAAGGAACGCCGCGGCCAGCTGCTGCGCAACCTCTCCCTCGTCGGGGCGGCGCTGCTCGCCTCCGTTGACACCAACGGCCGCCCCGGGCTGGCCTGGCGTGCGGAGCACTTCGCCTCGGGTGCCAAGAAGAACGCGGTGGGAATCAGCAAGGACGCCCGCAAGCAGCTGAAGAAGGCCGACCTCGCCGTCCGCCGCACCGCCGCCGACGTTGTGGGTTCCTAACCTCCATGGCCCTTCCTTCTGCCGGGACCGCCGTGCCTCAGCAATCTCCAGGTGTTTGGCCGGCCCCCCGGCCCGCCGCGCCCGTCGACGCAGTCGTTGAGGTTCCGGGCTCCAAGTCCCTGACCAACCGGTACCTCGTGCTGGCGGCCCTGGCCGACGGACCGTCGACGCTGCGCAACCCCCTTCACTCCCGCGACTCGGCGCTGATGATCGATGCCCTGCGTGCGCTCGGCGCAACGGTCACCGAGCTCGAGGGAACCGGTCGGTTCGGGCCGGACCTGCACGTGGTTCCTTTTTCCCGGGAGCGCCGGGAGCGGCGGATCGACTGTGGGCTGGCCGGCACCGTGATGCGCTTCGTGCCGGTGCTGGCCGCCCTGCAGGAGGGTGCCACAGCATTCGACGGCGATCCGCACGCCCGCCAGCGCCCCATGGGTGCCACCATCGGCGCCCTGCGCGGCCTGGGGGTTCCGGTCGAGGACGGCGGCGCCGGCGCCCTTCCCTTCACCGTCGACGGCCGGGGCGCCGTCGAGGGCGGGCATCTGGCGATCGACGCCGGCGCGTCCTCGCAGTTCGTTTCCGCCCTGCTCCTGGCCGGGGCGGCGTTCACCCGCGGGCTCCACCTCGAGCACGCCGGCGGCCGGCTGCCCAGCCTGGAGCACATCGCGATGACGGTGCGGGTGCTGCGAAGCGTCGGTGTGGACGTCGATGACAGCGTCCCGATGTCCTGGCGGATCAGCCCCGGCCCGATCCGCGCCTTCGACATCGCCGTCGAACCGGACCTCTCCAACGCCGGGCCGTTCCTCGCCGCCGCCGTGGTCACCGGCGGCAGGGTGACCATCCCGAACTGGCCGGCGGAGACCACCCAGGTGGGCGACGCATGGCGGCAGATCCTTCCCCGCCTGGGCGCCTCGGTGCAACTGGCAGGCGGCGCCCTGACCGTCACCGGCGGCCCGCGCATCACCGGCGGGGATTTCGCCGACACCAGTGAACTCGCGCCGACGGTGGCCGCGCTGTGCGCCCTGGCCGAGACTCCCTCGACCCTGAGCGGCATCGCCCACCTGCGGGGGCACGAGACGGACCGGCTGGCCGCCCTGGTGCGGGAGATCAACGCCCTGGGCGGGAACGCCGAGGAGACCGCGGACGGCCTCCTCATCCGGCCCGCCTCCCTTCACGGCGGAGTGTTCTCCACCTACGACGACCACCGCATGGCCACGGCCGGCGCCGTGATCGGCCTCGCCGTCGACGGGGTCCTCGTCGAGAACATCGCCACCACGGCCAAGACGCTGCCGCAGTTCCCCGAACTGTGGGCGCAGCTCGTGGCCACGGCGCGCACCGGAGGCTCTACGGGTGACTGAGGCCGGCAACCGGAGGGGCTCCCGGGCCTGGGACGAGTCCGACGTGCGGATCCGCCCCAATAAGAAGGGTTCCCGTCCCCGTACCAAGAACCGTCCGGCCTACGAGGACGCCGTCACCGGCAGGATCGTCACCGTCGACCGGGGCCGCTACACCGCCGTCGTCGATGAGGACACCCCCGAGGAACGGCTCATCGTCGCGGCGCGGGCCCGCGAGCTGCGCCGCAGCGCCGTCGTCGCGGGCGACCTGGTGGCGCTGGTCGGAGACCTCTCCGGCGGCCCGGACTCCCTGGCGCGCCTGGTGCGCGTCGAGGAGCGGCGCACCGTGCTGCGCCGCAGCGCCGACGACACCGACCCAGTGGAGCGCGTCGTGGTCGCCAACGCCGACCAGCTGGTTATCGTGGTCGCCGCCGCCAACCCGGAACCGCGCACCGGATTCATCGACCGGGCGCTGGTTGCCGCCTACGACGCCGGCATCCGCCCCCTGCTGTGCGTCACGAAGGCGGACCTGGTGGACCCGGCGCCGCTGCTTGCCAACTACGAGCACCTCGACCTGCGCGTGGTGATCAGCAGGACCGCCGCCGACACCGGCGGCATCGAGGCCACCTCCGACGACGGCGCCTCGGCCCGACTCTCGGGCGGCGCCATCAACACCCTGCGGGAGGAACTCGACGGCCAGGTCAGCGTGCTGCTGGGCCACTCAGGGGTCGGCAAGTCCACCCTGGTCAACGCCCTCACCGGCTCCACGCGCGCCACCGGAGGAGTCAACGCCGTCACGGGCAGGGGCCGCCACACCTCGTCCTCGGCGGTTGCGCTCAAGGCCGCCGGGTCCGCCCCCGGCACCTGGATCATCGACACCCCCGGGATCCGCTCCTTCGGCCTGGCCCACGTCGACCCCGACCGGATCCTTCAGGCCTTCCCCGACCTCGAGCCGGGCACCGCCGACTGCGAACGCGGCTGCCTCCACGACTCCAACGCCGTGAACTGCGGCCTCGACGGGTGGGTCGCCAGCGGCGCCGCCGGCGAATCCGGACCTGTGCGCCTCGCCTCCCTGCGGCGCCTGCTGGGCGCCGGGTCCACTGACTCCCGCCAGGCGGCCCAGGAGGCGAAGGAACTGGGGAGCCAGTAAACCCTGTTAGACTGAAGTCAGTTGTTGTGTTGCGCATTGAATTTCTGGCCTTGAATCCTCCTTTCGGAGTTCGAAAGCTGTTTTGATAAGCGAAAACGAACACCACGACGAGCGCACCGGAGTTCGGGGCGTCTCTCACAAGGTAAGGATCTTAAAATGGCTACAGGTACAGTGAAATGGTTCAACGCTGAAAAGGGCTTTGGTTTCATCGCTCCCGAAGACGGCGGCGCCGACGTGTTCGCACACTTCTCCGCAATCAATTCGAACGGCTTCCGTTCACTCGAAGAGAACCAGAAGGTTAACTTCGAGACCACCCAGGGACCCAAGGGCCCCCAGGCTGAGAACATCACCGTTCTCTAAGGTTTCTTTCCTCCGGGATTGCAACCGGCCGCGCTGAGCGGCCGAACCAAGGGTCACCGCTGCGGCATTCGCCGCCGGTGGCCCTTGGCCGTTAACGGCCCGGTGAGGCCGGGGGCCCTCCTAGGTGTTGTTCGACCGTGGCGCGCCCATCCCGGCGTTCACCCGGTGCGGGCCGGCCGCCGAGGGACGCACGTCGAAGTCGAAGATCGCCGTCGGGATGTAGACCGTCGAGCACGAGTTGGGGATGTCGACCACGCCGGACAGCCTGCCCTCGATCGGCGCCGACCCCAGCAGCAGGTAGGCCTGCTCGGGGCTGTAGCCGAACTTCGTCAGGTAGTCGATGGCGTGAAGGCACGCCCGCTGGTAGGACAGGTGCGAGTCGAGATAGTGCTGCTTGCCGTCCAGTGTCACGGACGTGCCCGAGAAGGCGATCCACTCGCTGTACCGGGGGTCAACGATGCCGGGCATGAAAATGGCGTTCTCACTCACGCCGTAGGTTTCCATGCCTCCCTTGATGACATCGACTCGAAGGTCAATGAAGCCGCCCATCTCAATCGCGCCGCAGAAGGTGATCTCGCCGTCGCCCTGGGAGAAGTGAAGGTCCCCGAGCGAGAGGTTCGCGCCGTCAACGAACACCGGATAGAAGATCCGGGTGCCCTTCGAGAGGTTCTTGATGTCCTGGTTGCCGCCGTTCTCCCGGGGCGGCGCCGTGCGCGCGGCCTCCCCCGCCACGCGGTCGAACTCCGACGCCGGCAGGCTCCCGAGCACCGCCTCCCGCGGTTCGGGCGGCAGCGCGAGCGGCGGCACGCGGTTGGGGTCCGTGGCAATCAGGTCGCCCTCGCGCTGGTTCCACTTCGCCAGCAGCTGGGCGGAGGGAGCCGTGCCCATCAGCCCGGGGTGGATAAGCCCCACGTAGGACACCTCCGGAACATGCCGCGAGGTTGCCACCTGGCCGGTGAAGTCCCAGATCGCCTTATAGGCGTCGGGGAACTGGTCGGTCAGGAACCCGCCGCCGTTGTTCCGCGCGAAGATACCGGTGTAGCCCCACCCCTGCCCGGCCAGAGGCCCCGAGTCCTCCTGCGGAATCGGTCCGACGTCGAGGATGTCGACGACGAGGAGGTCGCCGGGCCTCGCTCCTTCGACGGCAAAGGGCCCGCTGAGCTTGTGGACGGTGAGCAGCGGGGCGTTGAGGATGTCGTCGGCGGAGTCATCGTTGACAATGGCGCCGTCGAACCACTCACGGCAGTGGACCCGGAATGAATCACCGCGCCTCACCGTGGCGACCGGCGGAATTTCCGGATGCCACCGGTTGTGTCCGATTTTCTCCTGGTCTTCGAATTTTCTGGTCGAATCGAGCGGAAATATAACGTCAGGCATTTGAACTCCTCCAATAGCTGGATCTGGCCGCACCCCGGAAACTAGGGCCGCGGCAGTTTCTGGTGAAGCGGATTGGACGAATAGGACGGGGTCCTGCGTGAATTCGTCGACGGCAGCGTCCCGGTCACCACCTGCGGTTCCGATGCACTGCGGTGTGTCGAATCGATCAGCGAAAAGGCCGCCGTGCCCGTCCGGGAAAGGTGGGGCGCGCTTATCCTCCGCCGCGCCTCCGAACCGCAGGTGGGGCAGGCCTCAACGTCCGCTGCGGCCTCCATGGGACGGATCATTTCGAATGCTGCGCACTGAGGACAGGAATACTCATAGATGGGCATAGGGCAGACCTTTCTTTTGGGTGATCGACACTCAGGCCGGCGACACGGCCGCCCCCTCCTCCGACGTCTTTCCGTGCGGGATGCCTTTGCGCCCGAGGAAGAGACCTGCCGCCAGGGCGGCAACGGCTGCAACCGTCACCAGCAGGGCAAGCCCCGCGTTCGTCTCATACCTGCCCACCAGCAGGAAGAACGCCGGAATCGTCCCGGTGATGTGGGCGACGAAGATCGTGAACCAGCCGGTGGCATAGGTCAGGGAGTCCCGCCCAAGTGCCAACAGGAGGAAGAACAGGAACCAGAGAACGGCCCACGTCAGCCAGATGACACCGAAGACAGGGTCCCCCACGAGGGTGAACTGGAGGGCGCCGATCACGACGGCGCAGGCGGCGACGAAAAGCGAGAACCAGCCAAGGCCCTCACCGCTGACCCCCGTGACCTGGAGTATCCCAACGTAGAGGTAGGTGAAGCCGAAGAGGTACAGGCCGGCGGCCCCGAAAATGGTGGGCAGGTCGTTGTTGGCCTGAATGAGGATGATGGTTGGGAAGACAACCTGCATCACCCCGACAAAGAAATTGAGAATGGCCGCGGATTTACCGGGGACTAGCCCGATAAGCATTAGCCCGTTGATGAAGAGAACCGCGCCCACGTATAGCAAACCAACGCTGCTCATGGCGCTCCGTCGCGATACCAGGAGTGGACAGAGATACAAGGCGGCTATTCCCGGTCGCCCCGGAGGGGATCCGGAAACAGCGGACGACATCAGAAGAATCTCGTTGTGACGGCGAGCCTAGTCCTGCCCCCCAAGTGTGTCGATACCGGCCGGCAGCCCGTGCCCGGCGTGGACCGCCGGAAAGGCGGTGGATATAATATGCAGTCGACCCTTGCGCCTGTTCGGGGAATGGAGAACGCCGTTCGCCTCCCGGACAGGGACGCGGCAATCATTCCCGGCTCCACGGGCATAGCCAGGCCCCGGCGCCTTTCCGGGTAATGGCTCCGGAAGCGATAAGTTGAAGGCATGAACCTCGTCCAGAGCTACAACGATGACCTGCGCCTTGCCCACGTGATGGCGGACTCGGTCGATGACCAGACGATGTCCCGGTTCCGGGCGCAGGACCTCCGCGTAGAGACCAAGCCCGACCTCACCCCGGTCACCGACGCCGACCGGGCGGCGGAGGAATCCATCCGCAGCCAGCTCTCGCGCGTTCGCCCGCGCGACGCCGTGCTGGGCGAGGAATTCGGGAGCACCGGATCGGGGTCGCGGCGCTGGATCATCGACCCGATCGACGGGACCAAGAACTTCGTGCGCGGCGTGCCCGTCTGGGGCACGCTGATCGCCCTCGTGGACGAAGGCCGGCCGGTGGTGGGCCTGGTGAGCGCACCGGCGCTGGGCAAGCGGTGGTGGGCGGCCGAGGGCACCGGGGCCTTCATGGGCAAGTCCCTCGCGGCGGCGACCCGGCTGCGGGTCTCGAACGTGTCCCGCCTCGAGGACGCCTCGCTCTCCTATTCCAGCCTCTCCGGGTGGAAGGCACGCTCTGCCCTGCCGGAGTTCGTCAACCTCACCGAGCGGGTCTGGCGCACCCGCGCCTACGGGGATTTCTGGTCGTACTGCCTGGTGGCGGAGGGCGCCGTCGACATCGCCTGCGAACCCGAGCTCAACCTTCACGACATGGCGGCCCTGGTACCGATCGTCACCGAGGCCGGCGGACGGTTCACCTCCCTCGACGGCACCGACGGCCCCTACGGCGGCAACGCGCTGGCCACCAACGGCACGCTCCACAGCGAGGTGCTCCGGATGCTCAACCCGCAGATGGACGATCTGCTCTGACGGGCGTACCCCAGGGAGCACCCCGCGGCCCGCGGAGGCCCGCACCGGCGCGCAGCGGACCCCGGATGGATCCCGGCCGCCGGCGCTCGATGGCCGCCGGGTACCTCACCGGTGCCGGCCGCTACGACCGGGTCCGCCCGTCCTACCCCGAGCAGGTCGTGAAGTGGCTGGTGCCGCCGGGCGCCGACGCCGCCGCCGACCTCGGGGCCGGCACCGGGATCTTCACCCGCATGCTGCTCGACCACGGGCTCGCCGTGACCGCCGTCGACCCCTCCGCGGACATGCTCTCCGTGCTTGCCTCCCGCCTGCCCGGTGCGGCCGTGCTCGCCGGGACCGCAGAGTCCACCGGCCTGCCCGGCGCCTCGGTGGACCTTGCCACCCTCGCCCAGGCCTGGCACTGGGTCGATCCCGCGGCCGCTGCGGCGGAGGCGGCCCGCATCCTCGTGCCGGGCGGCACGCTCGGGGTGCTGTGGAACCAGCTCGACGTCGGCCTGCCCTGGGTCCATAGGCTCTCGCGCATCATGCACGCCGGTGACGTCTACTCCCCCGGGTACCGGCCCGACTTCGGGCCGCTCTTCACCCCGCCCGAGCCGCTGAGGGTGCGCTGGACCCAGGAGCTGGACGTCGCCGGCGTGGTCGACCTGGCGAAGTCCCGCAGCTACTACCAGCGCGCCTCCGAGGCTGCCCGGGCGCGGCTTGAGGAAAACCTCCGGTGGTACCTCCACGACTACCTGGCATTTCCGACGGATGCGGTCATCTCCCTGCCGTACTTCACCTACGCTTGGCGGGCTCGGACCCACACCGCCTCCCGATAGCGTTACGGACCGCCGAAGCCCTATATTTAGGTATGCCGAAATTCCTTGCTGGCCTGCTGCTGTGTGGAGGCCTCGTCCTCACCGGCTGCGCCAGTGCGCCGGCACCGGAACCCGCCGCAGTCTCAGACGACCGGCCCGTCGTCCTGACCACCTTCACCGTGCTCGCCGACCTCGTCGACGAGGTCGGCGGCGGGCTCGTCCGGGTGGAGTCGGTCACCAAGGTCGGCGCCGAGATCCACGGCTACGAGCCGACCCCGTCGGACCTCATCCGCGCCCAGGACGCCGATCTCATCCTCGACAACGGGCTCGGCCTCGAGCGCTGGTTCGAGCGTTTCCTGCTCTCCGTCGACGCCCCCCACGTGGTGCTCTCCGACGGCGTCGAACCCGTGGACATCCGCTCCGGTGACTACCGCGGCCTCGCGAATCCGCACGCGTGGATGTCTCCGCTCGCGGCCCAGACCTACGTCGACAACACGGTCCGGGCGCTCTCGGACCTCAGCCCGGAGCACGCGGCGGCCTTCGAGGCCAACGGGGCGGCCCTCAAGGCCGAACTGCAGGCCCTGCTGGAGACCCTGCGGGCCGGTGCCCGGAGCACCGAGGGCGCGGCCCTGGTGACCTGCGAGGGCGCCTTCTCCTACCTCGCCCGCGACGCCGGGCTCAAGGAGGCGTTCATCTGGCCGGTGAACGCCGACGCCGAGGGCACGCCCCGGCAGATCCGCGCGGTCATCGACTTCGTCTCCCGCCATGACGTCCCGGCGGTCTTCTGCGAATCCACGGTGAACCCCTCCGCACAGGAGCAGGTCGCCGCCGCCACCGGCGTGAGGCTCGAAGGGCCCCTGTATGTCGATTCCCTTTCCGGCCCGGACGGTCCGGTTCCGACCTTCCTGGACCTGCTGCGCTATGACATCTCCCTGATCACCGAAGGACTTTCCGGATGAGCACCCTTTCCGCCGCCCCGCCGGCCCTGCGGGCCACCAACCTCACCGTGAGCTACAACGACGTGCGGGCCCTCGACGGGGTGGATGTGAGTGTGGAAACGGGAAGCATCTGCGGGCTCGTCGGGGTCAACGGGTCGGGCAAGTCGACGCTCTTCAAGGCCCTCATGGGCCTGCTCGTGCCGGCAGCCGGCACCGTTGAGCTGTACGGGCGCACCAGCCGGGAGGCCCGCCAGCGCGGGCTGGTCGCCTACGTGCCCCAGGCCGAGGATGTCGACTGGGACTTCCCGGTCTCCGTCGCCGACGTCGTCGCCATGGGGCGCTACGGCCTCATGGGCCCTTCCCGGCGTGCCTCGGCCGCCGACCGGGCGGCCGTCGACGCCGCCCTGGAGCGGGTGGGCCTGGCCGGGCTCCGCCGCCGGCAGATCGGCGAACTCTCCGGGGGGCAGCGCAAGCGCGCGTTCGTCGCCCGCAGCATCGCCCAGGACGCCAAGCTGCTGCTGCTCGATGAGCCCTTCGCCGGGGTTGACCGCTCCAGCGAGGCGACCCTGACCGCGCTCCTCAAGGAACTGCGCGACGAGGGCCGGTCGGTGCTGATGTCCACCCACGACCTCGCCGGGGTCTCCCAGCTGTGCGACTCGGCCGTCCTGCTGCACAACCGGGTCCTCGCCCGGGGCCGGCCCTCGGACGTGCTCACCCCCAGCAATCTCGCGCTTGCCTTCGGCGGCGCCCTCGAAATCCGGGAGCCCTGAGATGGACTTTCTGAACTGGCTCACGGAGCCGCTGCAGTACGGGTTCCTGACCCGCGCCCTGATCGTGACCGTCGCGGCGGCCGTGGTGTCCGCCGTCCTGTCCTGCTGGCTGATCCTGATGGGCTGGTCGCTGATGGGTGATGCCGTCTCGCACGCCGTCCTGCCCGGGGTGGCCCTGGCCTATATCGTCGGGATTCCGTTCTCCATCGGCGCGTTTATCTTCGGGGCCGGCGCCGTCGCGCTGATCGGGGTGGTGCGCTCCACGACGAAGCTGAAACCCGACACGGTGATCGGCGTGGTATTCACTGCCTTGTTCGCCGCGGGGCTGGCCATCGTCTCCAGCACCCCCTCGCAGATCGACCTGCTCCACATCCTGTTCGGCAATGTGCTCGGGGTGACCGACGGCGAACTGTGGCAGGTGCTCATCCTCGGCGCCGTGACCCTCGCGGTGGTGCTGTTCAAGCGCCGCGACCTGACCCTGCTGGCCTTCGACCGCACCCATGCGCACGTGATCGGGCTGAACACGAAGTTCCTCTCAGCGCTGCTGCTGGGCCTGCTCGCGCTCAGCGTGGTGGTGGGCCTGCAGGCGGTGGGCATCATCCTCGTGGTCGCCATGCTCATCACCCCCGGTGCCACGGCGTTCCTCCTGACCCGCAGCTTCGACCGCATGCTGGTCCTGGCCGTCGGCATTACGGTCGCCGCCTCCCTCGCCGGAATCTACGCCAGCTACTACCTCGACATCTCCACCGGGGCCGCCGTCGTCCTGGCCCAGTCCCTCGTCTTTACCGTGGTGTACCTGGTGGCCCGGCCCAACGGAGTGCTCTGGCAGCGCCTCCGGGTGCGCCGCAGCCGCCGGCGTTCCCCCTCCGCCGGGACCCACGTCGGAGACGCACCGGCCGGGGCGGTGTCCTGAATGGGGCCGAGGAACACTCCGGCCCTGAGCATCGGTTCGGCGAGCGTCCAGGACTACGTCAAGACCGTCTACGCCTTCACCGAGTGGCAGGACAAGCCCATCACGGCGTCGCAGCTGGCCGGGCGGCTGTCCATCGCGGCCTCCTCGGTGACCGAGATGGTGGGCAAGCTCGTGGACCTGGGCCTGGCGGAGCGGGAAAAATACGGCCCCATCCGGCTCACCCCGGAGGGACGCCGGCTCGCCCTGGCCATGGTGCGCCGCCACCGGCTCCTTGAAACGTTCCTCGTGCAGGAGCTCGGCTACCGCTGGGACGAGGTGCACGACGAGGCAGAGGTGCTCGAGCACACCGTCTCGGACGCCTTCATCGAACGCCTCGACGCCAAGCTGGGGCGCCCCCACCGCGACCCGCACGGCGATCCGATTCCCACGGCCGATGGGCACATCCGCCTTCCGGCAGCCTTTCCCATCGCCACGCTCGACGATGGGCACCGCGCCCGCCTGGCCCGCGTGAGCGACGACGACCCCGAGGTGCTGCGCTACCTCAGCGGCAGGTCCGTGGGCCTTGACGTTCCGCTCACGGTCACCGGCCACCGGCCGTTCGGCGGGGCACTGGCCGTCGTGTTCGACACCACGGCGGGCCCGGCCGCCGTCGAGGTCAGCGACGCGCTGGCGCAGGCCCTGTGGGTCGAGACCATCGAGCCCCACCCCGGCTGCATCATGCCGGCCGCGGCGGGCTGACCGGCCCGGTTTCCGATCGCGTTTCCGGTTGGCTTGCCCGGTGTCCTTAGACTGGTCAGGAAATGCCGCGTCACGACCGCCCCCCACGACCCCGGAGCCGCCCCATGACCACTCTTGGCCTTGAAGAGGAGTACCTGCTGGTGGACCCGGCCTCGGGCCTGCCCGTCCACCGCGCCACGGACATCCAGGAACGGCTCGAGCTGACCCCGGAGATCGACCCGGACGACATCCAGCGGGAACTGCTCAGCTGCCAGATTGAAACCGCGACGCCGGTGTGCAGCACCCTGACCGAGGCCGAGGAGTCCCTGCTGAACTTCCGGCGCCAGCTCGACGCGGCGGCCCGCGAGTACGGGGTGCTCGCCGCGGCGACCGCCACCGCCCCGCGCATCGAGCAGGAATACCCCCAGCTGACCGACAAGCAGCGCTACCACGAACTGAAGGCAAGCGCCCCCGGAATCGTCGGCGACCAGTTCGTCAACGGGTTGCACGTGCACGTCGGCATTCCTGACAAGGAGACGGGGGTCCAGGCCCTGAACCGGATCCGCCCGTGGATCCCCATTGTCACCGCCCTGAGCACCAACTCCCCGTTCTGGCTCGACCGGGACAGCGGATTCGGCAGCTGGCGGCTCGTCCACTACCGCCGGTGGCCGGTCCAGGGCGTACCGCCGGTGTTCGAGGATGCCGCCGACTATGAGCGGCGCATCAAGCGGCTCGTGGCCACCGGTGCGATCATCGACCGCGGGGTGCTGACCTGGGTGGCGCGCCTATCCGACCGCTACCCGACCCTCGAGGTCCGCGCCGGGGACGTCCAGCTCGAGGCGCAGGACTCGGTGCTGCTCGGAGCGCTCATCCGCGCCCTGGTCACCACCGCCGTCGCCGACGCCGACGCCGACACCCGCTTCCTCGACCCGCATCCCGAACTGCTTGACGCCGCCCTGTGGCAGGCCGCCCGGGACGGGCTCACCGGCGACTCGGTGGACCTGCGCACTGGCACGCTCACGCCCGCCCGCGCCCAGATGGAACGCCTGCTCGACTACGTCGGCCCCGCCCTCGACGACGCCGGAGACACCGCCTGGGTGCAGGCGGGCCTGGCGACGGTCTGGGAGCAGGGAACCGGCGCCGAGCGCCAGCGCCGGGCCATGAAGGAAGGCGGGATGCCGGCGCTGCTCGAGCTTTACTCCTCCACCCTCATCAACGAGCGGTAGCCAGGGCGTCTGTCAGGACACGTCGAGGACGCGCACCTCCCAGGGGCGCAGGGTGTCCTGCTCCATCGCCGAGGCCCGGTCGGCTCTTCCTTGCCCCGCGGCGTCCCGAAGGACTCCCTGCCGGGCCGTACCGGCGTCGTGGTTCCCGTAGTTCCCGAGGAGCAGCGTGCCGCCGCCGAGCCCGGGCGGAAGCCCGAGGGGATCCCCCGACACGTTCCCGAGTACCCGGAGCACGGCGCCGTCCAGCGTCCGGCTGAACGCGTAGAGCACCGGATGGTCGGGCTGCTCGAGTTCGAAGCGTCCCCGCTGCACTACCGCGCTGCCGTGCCGCAGGGCGATCAGGCGCTGGTAGAACCGGTAGACCGAGCGCGGGGAGGAGCGGTCGAGGTCGGCGTTGACGGTGGGATAGTTCGGATTCACGGCGATCCAGGGGGTGCCGGTGGTAAATCCGGCATTGACCCCGCCGGTCCACTGGACGGGGGTGCGCGCGTTGTCGCGGCTCATCCTCCGCAGGGCGGCCAGGACGTCCTGCGGGTCCCGGCCAAGCTTCATCGTCGCCTCCTCGTACCAGTTGAGGGATTCGACGTCCCGGAAGTCCTCGATCGAGGTGAAGGGCACATTGGTCATGCCCAGTTCCTCGCCCTGGTAGATGTAGGGGGTGCCGCGGTGAAGGTGCAGCAGGGCCGCCCACAGCGTCGCGGATTCGTAGCGGTAGGCGCCGTCGTCGCCGAAGCGCGACACGAGGCGTGGCTGGTCGTGGTTGTCGAGGTAGAGGCTGTTCCAGCCCGTGTCCGCCAGGCCCTTCTGCCACCGGCTCCAGGAGGTCTTCAGGTCGCGCAGGTCGAGCCCCCGGTAGTCCCACTTGCCCCCGGGGCCCTGGTCGAGGCTGACGTGCTCGAATTGGAAGACCATGTCCACCTCGGCGCGGGCGGGGTCGGTGAACAGCCGGGCTTCCTCCACGGTGACCCCGGGCATCTCGCCCACGGTGATCAGCTCGGCCTCGCGGCCGGCGAAGACCTCCCGGTGCATCTCGGCGAGGAATTCGTGGATCCGCGGGCCGGACATGAACTGGGGTCCGCCGTCGCCCCACAGGTGCCCGGGCGGGACGGCGCCGTCGGCCAGCGGCAGGGTCTTGGAGATGAAGTTGATGACGTCCATCCGGAAACCGTCGACGCCGCGGTCGAGCCACCAGTTCATCATGTCGTACACGGCGGCGCGGACCTCGGGATTCTCCCAGTTGAGGTCCGGTTGCTCCCGGGCGAAGAGGTGGAGGTAGTACTGCCCGCTGGCCGGATCGAGGGTCCAGGTGGGGCCGCTGAAGAACGACCCCCAGTTGGTCGGCTCGGCGCCGGGCTCCCCCGGCGCGAAGCCGGTCCGGGGATCCCTCCACCAGTACCAGTCCCGCTTCGGGCTTTGTGGGGAGGACGCGGAGTCAAGGAACCACGGGTGCTCGTTGGAGGTGTGGTTCACCACCAGGTCCATCACCAGCTTCATGCCGCGGGCAGGGAGGCCCGCCACGAGCGCGTCGAAGTCGGCGAAGGTTCCGAAGACCGGGTCGATGCGCTGGTAGTCGCTGATGTCGTACCCGTTGTCCTTCTGGGGCGAGGCGTAGATCGGCGAGAGCCAGAGGATATCGACGCCGAGCTCGGCCAGGTAGTCCAGCCTGCCGAGGATCCCGGCGAGGTCGCCGATGCCGTCCCCGTCGGCGTCGGCGAAACTGCGCGGGTACACCTGGTACACGACGGCGCGGGTCCACCAGGGCGCGGGTGTCTCGGTCATGGGCGGCTCGCTTTCGGTAGGGGCATGGCGGTGCCGGCGGGCACCGGAGGACTACCGGCCCTCATTGCGCCGCAGCAGTCCGACGATGAGGCAGAACAGGCCCAGGGCCAGCGGGACCAGGGTGTAGAGGGTGTGGGTGCCTCCCACGTAGCTCATGATGAAGATGTAGATGAAGCTTCCTCCGACAAGCAGCCAGCCCAGGATGATCAGCGGGCGCCCGCGGTGCGGAGGAGGCAGCGGTGGAAGCCATGACGGCCGATCGGTCGAGCTCATGGCGCCAGTCTAGTGTCGCCGCGCCCGCCGCCGGTGCTTCTCCGGCGGCGGACGGCAACCTGCGCGGGAAGCGGCGGCAGGGGTTAAACTGAACGGCCCCAGGCTCTCCGGAGTTCGGAAGGCCTGGGGCCGGGGTCCTCCGCCGCCTCAAGGAGGCGGAGGATCAGGTGGAGATGGCGGGAATTGAACCCGCGTCCGATGCAGTGTTGTCAGGGCTTCTCCGGGCGCAGTTTGCGTCGGTTTTTCTCAGCTCCAGCCATCGTGCAAACAAGTGGCTGCCGAGCTCAGTTGTATAAGAGTCCCCCTGGTTCCTACAACAAAAACCAGGAGCAGTGGCCCTCTAAATGACGCCAGGATCCGGGGCGAGAGCAAACCCGGTCTGACGGACTAGCTAGGCTGCTTAGGCAGCGAGAGCGAAGTCAGTGCGCTTAGATTCGGCACTTATTGTTTTACAGAGAGCGTTAACGAGATAACCCTGTATCCTCGGCCCGCTTCCCCTGTCGCGACTAACATCGTCGAAACCTGTCATCCCCGTATTGAGTTACCAATGTCTGGAACCCGCCGTGAGGCGTGTCCAGACGTTTAGTGTAACGCATCTGCCGCCGCGGTGATTCCCTGCGGTACGGCCCTCCGGTGATTCCCAGCTGTGATTCCCTCTGGGGCCTCGACGGGACCGGCGTCAGAAGCGGATGCCGAGGATGACCACCTGGGCCTGCCACAGCGCGACGACGACGAAGGACACCGTGACGAAGGCGATCCCGAGGGCCGCCAGGGCCGTGGTGCCTGCCTGTTTGCGCCGGAAGCTCCACCAGAACACCGCGGCATTGAGCAGCAGGAGCACCGGGGAGATCCACACCAGCACCTGCGCCAGGTAGATGTAGATCAGGAAGAAGAAGGGAATCAGGGAGAGGATCCCCACCGGGACGATGGCGAACAGGAGGAGCAGGTCGACGACGGCGCCGAGGGTGACCCACCACGGGCGCTTGTAGCGCAGCTCCGATTCGTCGGAGTGCTCGGATTCCTCCTGCGCCTCCCAGAAGACATTGCTCATCAGGCGCCGAGGTTCTTCTCGCGCATGGCGCGCAGTGCCTCACGGTTGTCCTGCTTTTCGCGCAGCGTCTGGCGCTTGTCGTAGTCCCGCTTACCACGGGCGACGGCGAGTTCGACCTTGGCCCGGCCGTTGAGGAAGTACAGCTGCAGCGGCACCAGGGTGAAGCCGGACTCACGGATCTTCTGGGAGATCTTCGTCAGTTCCTCGCGGTGCAGCAGCAGCTTCCGGCGGCGGCGGGCGGCGTGGTTGGTCCAGCTTCCCTGCGTGTACTCGGGGATGTGGATCGCCTCGAGCCACAGCTCGTCGTTGTAGAACACCGCGAAACCGTCAACGAGGGAGGCCCGCCCGGCGCGCAGCGATTTCACTTCGGTGCCCATCAGGGCGATGCCGGCCTCGTAGGTATCGAGGATTTCGTAGTCGTGCCGGGCCTTCCGATTGGTGGCCACTACCTTCCGGCCACTTTCCTTGGGCACGGCAAACTCCTTCAACAGCGGGGGCGGGCCGGAGCCCGCGTGGAATAAGTGGGTCCTATTCTACGGCTACAGGAGACCGGAGGGATCCACGAGGCTGCCGTTGAGCACGGTCTCGAAGTGAAGGTGGCAGCCGGTGGAGTTTCCGGTGGTCCCGGTGTAGCCGATGAGCTGGCCGGCGCTGACCCGCTGTCCCGGATACACGTTGAAGCTGGCCAGGTGGTAGTAGTTGGTCGCCAGGGCGTTGCCGGCCCGCACCCCGTGGTTGAGCACGATCCGGTTTCCGGCGCCCTTCAGCGCATCGGAGTCGGCGTACCAGACCTCGCCCGACGCCGGGGCGTACAGCGGCGTGCCGCAGCCGACCCCGTAGTCGAGCCCGGTGTGGGTGTAGCCGCCGGTGCCGTTGAAGTCGATCGTGCCGATCGGGGTGGGGCGCCAACCGAAGCCCGAGCTAACCGGGCCGTTGACCGGCGCAAGGAGCTTGAAGTCAGACGGGTTCCCCAGAACCGGCGGCTTAATGACCGGCGCGACGGGGGCGACCGGAGCAGGGGCCACCGGCGGGGCGGGTGCCACTGGGGCGGGGGCCGGACGGTTCTGCGCGGCGGCCTCGGCGGCCCGGCGCTCGTTCTCGGCGCGCTGCTCGGCGGCCCGGCGCTCGTTCTCAACGCGGGCGGCCTCGGCGGCGGCCGCGACACGGCGTTCGGTTTCGACCCGTGCCCGCTCTTCGGCCTCGGCCTTGAGCCGGGCTTCCTCGGCCTTGCGCGCTTCCTCGAGGAGGCGGCGCTGGCGTTCGGCGATGTCGGCGGTCACCTTCTCATGGGCCTCTTCAACGCTGGCGAGCTGCGCCTCGATGATCGGCTTTTGCTTCTGGAGCTTCGCCGAGAGGGCGGAGGTGTCGGCGATGAGCGTGTCGACCTTAGCCTTTTCGGTGGCGGCGGCGTCCCGCGCCGACTGCTCGGCCTGGAGGGCGGCCTCGGCCTCGGACTTCAGGTCCTTGATCTCCGCCTCGACGGCGGTGAGGCGGGCCTGGCTGTTGGCGTTCGTCGCGCTCTGCTGGGAGAGCCGGTCCATCGCCGCGTTCTGTCCGCGCAGCGCCTGGTCCACCATGTCCATGGAGTCGGTGAGGGTTTCGGCGCCGTCGGCGCCGAGCATGAGGGCAACGTCCGAGGGGACGCCGCCGTTCTTGTAGGACTGGGTGGCAATCTGCCCGATCAGCTTCCGGGTGTCCTCGATGGCCGCCTTGTCCTTGGCGAGCTGGTCCGCGATCTTCGTCTTGGTTTCCTCGGCGAGCTGCACGCGCATCGCCAGCGCGCTGACCTCGTTGGCCGCGGATTCGACGCGTCCCTGCGCATCGGCGAGGGCCTGCTGGGCCGCCGGGAGCTGCCCCTGGTACACCTTCAGCTGTGCGATGGTTTCGGTGATGTCCTCATCGAGGTACTCGATGGACTGCTGCACTTCGCTGATTTCCGATTCGAGGGCCGACTTGCGGTCCTCGAGGTCGTCGGCGAAGACGGGCGTACCGAAGCCCAGGGCAAGGGAGGCCGCAAGCGCGATCGAGACCCCCGCCGTCGTACGGATGAAAAAGGGCCGTGGGCCCCGATGCACCGAGCGTAAATCCATGAATTGTACCTGTCCCCTAGTACTGCCGAACCGGCCCTAAACCTTCACGTAGCGCCGGAGGGTCAGGAGTGATGAGACCCCAGCCAGCAGCGCGCCCAGAAGGATGAGCGCCGGAACCAGCAGGAGAACCTGCTGATCCGAAATGAACGCCGTCTCCGGATACTCGCGGGCGAGCCAGCCGCCGATGACGAAGCGGGACATTCCCCACAACGCACCTGAGGCCAAGAGAGCTCCGACAACAGCGGCGATTACCCCTTCCAGGATGAAGGGCAGCTGAATCACTGCCTTCGAGGCTCCGACCAGCCTCATGATCCCGGTTTCCCGCCGTCGGCTGAATGCCGACAGCCGGATGGTAGTCGCTATGAGGAGTATTGCACACACTGTCATCACCCCCGCAACCAGTAAAGCTCCTAGTGAGGCGCGGTTCATGACGGAAAAGACCTTTTCGAGCAGCTCCCGCTGGTCACTGACGACGTCGACGCCGGGCAGGGAGGAGAATGCCTCGTTGATGACCTCGTACTTCTCCGGGTCGACGAGGTTCACCCGGAAGGACTCGGGGAGCTGATCCGCGGTGACCGAATCGACGATTGGGGAATTGGCGAACTGGTCCTTGAAGTGCCCCAGCGCCTCGTTTTGGGATTCGTATTCGACCGACGCGACGTAGGGGGTGAAGGTCTCCGACTCGAGCATGCCGCGGATGGTGTCCCGCTGCTCCTCGGTGACCGGGCCGGCGGCGCAGCTGGGCGAGGTCGAGTTTTCGACGCACAGGAACACGGCCACCTGCACGCGGTCGTACCAGTAGCCCTTCATCTGGTTAATCTGCAGCTGCAGCAGTCCGGCCGCGCCGACGAAGGTCAGGGAGATGAAGGTGACCAGGATGACGGAGATGACCATTGAGAGGTTCCGGCGGAGCCCGGAGCCGATTTCGGAAAGGATGAACGCGAGCCTCATTCGGCCACCGCCTCCGTCTCGCCGATGTAGATGCCCTGGGCGTCATCGCGTACCACCGCGCCGTTGCGCAGCTCGACGACCCGCTTGCGCATGGTGTTCACGATGTCGTCGTCGTGGGTGGCCATGACCACGGTGGTGCCGTTGGAGTTGATGCGGTCGAGTACCTTCATGATGCCCATCGACGTGGTGGGGTCGAGGTTTCCGGTCGGCTCGTCCGCGAGGAGGATGCCCGGGCGGTTGACGATGGCGCGGGCGATCGCCACGCGCTGCTGCTCACCGCCGGAGAGTTCGTGGGGCATGCGGTTGTTCTTGCCTTCGAGGCCCACGGTCTTAAGCACCTCGGGGACGGTCTCGCGGATGACCGCGCGGCTCTTGCCGATGACCTGCATGGCGAAGGCGACATTGGCGAAGACCGTCTTATTGGGCAGCAGGCGGAAGTCCTGGAAGACGACCCCGATGCCGCGCCGGAGCCGGGGCACGCGCCAGCTCGGGATGTTCGCGACGTTCTGGCCGGCGACGTAGACGGCGCCGCGGGAGGCGCTGTCCTCTTTGAGTACGAGGCGGATGAAGGTCGACTTGCCCGAGCCCGAGGCTCCGACAAGGAACACAAACTCGGACCGGTCCACCTCGAGGGAGACCGAATCGAGTGCGGGGCGCGACTTGGCGTCGTACACCTTGGTGACGTTTTCGAATCGGATCATGACTACTCTGCGCCCATTGTGTCCAGCCGGTTCACGGGCATTTGCTGGAGGAAGGAAGGACCGGCTCCTCGACTATAGCCACGCCTGTTTGCCTTCCGGGAAAGCCGCACCGTGAGTCGGAAGTGAAAATTGTTGTTTGAACACCACCCGGAACGGGACCGCCGCAGCCCGCGAAGCAGCGTTCATGCTGCCTAATATAGGGCACCGCCTGCCCGCCCGTTGAGGAAATTGGCGGCCTAAGCAGGAAAGAGGCGAAGGTAACCGGCCCGCAGCGTGGTGGCACGGTGCGGACCCGGCCGGCAGCGTGCGGCCGCGGGGTGCTTACGCGGTGCCTACGCGGTGCCCCTACTGGGCGTCGGCGTTGCGGTTGTTCGTGCGCCAGCGGATGCCGGCGTCGATGAAGTCGTCGATCTCGCCGTCGAATACGGCCGAGGTGTTGCCCACCTCGTGCTCGGTCCGCAGGTCCTTGACCATCTGGTACGGGTTCAGGACGTAGGAGCGCATCTGGTCGCCCCACGAGGCCTTGATGTCGCCGGCGAAGGCCTTCTTCTCGGCGTCCTCCTGCTCCTTCTTGAGCAGCAGGAGCCGCGACTGGAGCACGCGCATGGCGGCGGCGCGGTTCTGGATCTGGGACTTTTCGTTCTGCATCGAGACGACGAGCCCGGTGGGAAGGTGGGTCAGGCGCACCGCGGAGTCGGTGGTGTTGACGGACTGGCCGCCGGGCCCGGAGGAGCGGAAGACGTCGACGCGGATGTCGTTGTCGGGCACCTCGATGACGTCGGTCTGTTCGATGAGCGGGATGACCTCGACGGCGGCGAAGGAGGTCTGGCGGCGGCCCTGGTTGTCGAAGGGGCTGATCCTCACCAGGCGGTGAGTCCCGGCCTCCACCGAGAGCGTGCCGAACGCGTAGGGGGCCTTCACCTCGAAGGTCGCTGACTTCAGCCCGGCCTCCTCGGCGTAGGAGGTGTCGAGGACCTGGGTGGGGTAGCCGTGGCGTTCGGCCCAGCGCAGGTACATGCGCAGCAGCATTTCGGCGAAGTCGGCGGCGTCCACTCCCCCGGCGCCGGAGCGGATGGTGACGACGGCTTCACGCTCGTCCCACTCACCGGCGAGCAGCGTGACGATCTCGAGCTGGTCCAGGGCCTTCCCGAGCGACACGAGTTCCTTTTCGGCCTCGGCCAGGGTGTCCTCGTCGTCCTCGGCCTGTCCGAGCTCAACCATGATCTCGAGATCGTCGATCCGGGTCTGGAGCGTTTCGAGGCGCTCGAGGGCGGACTGCCGGTGGGAGAGCTTGGAGGTGATCTTCTGCGCCGCGGCCGGGTCGTCCCACAGGTCCGGGGCGCCGGCTTCCTCGCTGAGCTCCGCAATGTCCTTGCGGATACCTTCGACGTCGGAAACCTGTTCGATCGAGGTGTACTTGGCGCGCAGTGCGCGGATCTCTGCGAAAAAATCGGTGGCTGCCATGGTGAGTCCAGCCTACGTCATCCGCACGGCAGGATCCCGTCCGGGCGCGGCCGGCCCGGGTCCGGGACCGGCCGGTGGAGCCCGCGCGGACGGGCCCGGTTCCCCGGGAAAGAAGTCCGGAGTACCCTCTGTTCAATCAGGTAGGGGTGCGGCGTGATCGCCCATTGACAGCCCGAAATTTGCGGGCGTAGGTTGGCCGCATTGTGCGCCCGGACTGACGGAATTAGCCCTCCCTCAGCGGACCCGTCGCCGCTTCGGCATCCAATGCATATCCAGGCAGGACGCGCTCTCGCTGTGCTCCTGCAACGCTCAGGAGCCCGAACATGAAAACCCAGACAAAGGTGTGCCTTCCCCTTCTCACCACGCTCTGCCTCCTCGCCGGATCGGCGTCCGTCGGCGCCCAGGAGGAAGAACCCGCCCCCTGGCCGCCTGAGGACACCGGCGGTGAATATCTTCCCGTTCCCGAGGACTACTACGAGCCTTGGAGTATCAAGGCGTGCGGCAGCACCGTCACCATGGCATCCGGCGACGTCCGGGAGGTCCACTACAAGTCCCGGGTGAAGGATGACGGAAGAACCAAGGTGAAATTTCGCGGCGATTACACCGTGGACCTGACCCGGGCCTCGGACGGTGCCTTCATCGACGAACTCGACATTTCCGGACCGGGCACCCAACGCTTCTCCGCCGATGGGTTGACCATTGAGGACTCGCTGAAGGGCGCCTCGATCATCTTTCCCCAGGGGGACATGGACGCCAAGGCGCTGGCAGCGGCAGGCTTCCCCGAATTTTTCTACTACGAGCGCGGAACGCTGGCGATCAAAGCCCGGTTCTCCGAGGACCCGGCCGCCGTAGAACCCCTCTCGGTGGAGATCACCACGAACACCACGACGAACGTGCGCGATGTGTGCGAAATGCTCGACGAGGCAGGGCGGAGGTAGCCGACACCGCCGGGCGCTGGAGCGGACGCCTGCCGAAGAAAGCGCAGGTTTTACGCAGGATTTGCCCCAAGGCCCGTATCGGCAACCGGTATGTGGGAGCCTCCCCCTAGAGTAATGCCGGTCGGATGAGCCGACCACTTCTACCTTGGGGGAGGAGACGACTTTGTCTCTGCAGAAAATCGTCCGACATCGGACACCATCCGACCGTGTACTGAGGGGTACCACGCTGGCCGGCGTCGCGGTCCTGCTCGCAGGCCTTATCACCGGCCCCGCCGCCTACGGCACCTCTACGGTGCCACCGGAACCGACTCCGACGGGGTCGGGCGAGACAACCCTCCCTCCCGCAGACGAAACCATGCCCGCGGCGGCGCCCGGCGAAGCGGCTCCAACCGAAACCGTCGACCCCGTCGAGGAAACCGACGGACCGGTGAACGTCACGCTTCCCACGGTCGAAGGCCCGGTCGTCGTCGGCAAGACGGTCACCGCGTTCACCGGTGAGTGGACAGGCATGGACGCGGGCACCCTGACCCTGCAGTGGATGATCGATGGTGAAGTCGTCCACGAATCCACCGCGCTGCCCAACGAGACCGTCCAGTTCCTGATCCCGGCAAGCGCCGCTGGAAGGAGCCTCGTTTTTTCGGTACGTCCCGGGTCGGAAAGTGACCCTGTCACGACAGCGCCGCTGACCGTGGGCCTCGGCACCATCGACGGGGTTGTGTGGAACCCCGCCATCAACGGCAAAGCGGTCGTGGGACAGGTGTTGAGCCTCAACGCACCCACGTGGCCAGACACCGATTCGGTACAGTCGGTGGCGACCTATCAGTGGTACCGCGGCACCTCGCCGATTCCAGGGGCAGCCTCCCGCAGCTACACGCCGGTAGCTGCCGACCTCGGACAGAAGCTCTGGGCGGAAGCCACCCTCAGCGCGCCGGGATACGCGCCGCATGTCGCGCCATCGGCCGAGGTAACCGTCGGACCCGGCGTGCTCACGGCGCCGCTGCCGAGCATCACCGGCACCGCCCGCGTCGGACAGGCCCAGACCGCCAATCCCGGCATCTGGCCGGCAGGCACCACCCTGTCCTACCAGTGGTACAGGGGCACGACTCCCATCACCGGGGCGGTCGGGCGCACCTACACGACCGTGCCGGCCGACAACGGGCAGCCAATCAAGGTCCGCGTCCGCGGCACCAAGACCGGCTACACCAGCGTCTCTAGGGATTCCGCTACGCGCACGATCGCAGCAGGAATCATCACCGCCACCCGGCCAGTCACCGTCCCTGGCACGCACCGCTACGGCCAGACGCTGACCGTCTCCCAGGGCTGGTCCCCGGCACCGGCGACGATTCGGTACCAGTGGTACCGGGACGGTGTTGCCGTGTCCGGCGGAACGAAATCAACCCTGTGGCTCAATTCCTCCTACATAGGCCACGCGGTATCCGTCAAAGTCACCGTTTCCAAGCCGGGCTACGCCACCGTCTCGACCACCACCGTGCGGAAGACCGTCGGGAAGGCCGTCTTCACCACGACGTCGGCGCCGCGGATCACCGGAACAGCGAAGGTTGGCTACACCCTCACCACCAGCCTGGGCACGTACAGCCCGGCTCCGGCTGCCTACGGGTTCCAGTGGTACCGCAACGGCACCGCCATCTCCGGGGCAACGAACCGCTCCTACAAGCTGACCACCACCGACGGCGGCAAGCAGATCACCGCCCGGGTCTATGCCAAGGCCAGCTACTACGAGACCCGCTCAACCCTGAGCGCCGCGGTGGCCATTCCCGCCGTCCCCGTCGTGGTGCTCGGCGGTGACGGAACCTATCGCGTCGGAACCACGCTAAAGCCAGGGCTTTACAAGGCCACCGGGACCGGGGACGACTGCTACTGGGAGCGCCTCAACGGGTTCAGCGGAAGCTTCGACGACATCAATGCGAACTACTGGGGGCCAGCAAAAACCTACGTGCAGATCCTTCCAACCGACGTCGGCTTCATGACGGACGGCTGTGGAAAGTGGACCACTGTCACCAGTGCGGGAGCGCGGGCGACGAGCATCACCGCCGACGGCACCTACCGGGTGGGCATCGACATCCTGCCGGGAACCTACTACGGCTATGGCACCGGCGACGACTGTTACTGGGAAACGCTGTCCGGATTCTCCGCCGACTTTGACGACCTGATCGACAATTACTGGGGGTCGCAACGGACGATCGTCACAATTCCATCTGATGTGAAAGGGTTTTCCGTGGATGGCTGCGGAACTCTAACCCGGAAGTAGCGCACTACCAGTCAAGGCCGGGCGCTCCCATAAGATGGGTCCGCCCGGCCTTTGTCGTTCAACTGTCCCTTGTGGGGACCCAGAACCAGGTCAGGGGCAGTTCTCGCAGGGCACCGCCGGGGCCGTTCGCAGCGGCACGAAGGAGGTAAGCCTTCCTGCCTGTTCAATAAGGACGGCGAGCGCCGGGCGCGGGCGCAGCGGGTCGGCGGTGCCGGCCCTCCTGCGTTCCGCGTTCCGGCGGCGTTCGGCCTCCGCAAAGAACCGTGACTGTTCCGCGGCATGGAGCTGGAGGAAGTATTCGGCGGGTTGATTCAGCATCGGAGTTCCTTCGACATTGAGATTCTCGGGTGAGGTCAGACGCCGGCGTCGGGGAAGGCTCCGGCATAGGGAGCGCTGGGCAGTGCGCCGGCCCGCCACGCGGCGTCGCCGGCCGGCGGTGCAACCGAGTGGAACCCGTCGGAACGGATCAGCCGCAGCAGGCCGAGCCCGGAAAGGCCGACAACAGCGGCGGCAATGACTGGGAAAGTGAGTAGAAAGTCCATGCCTTGAGTCTGCGATTCGGTGACCCCGAAAAATAGTGGCAGGAACGCCACTTTTCATCGAAATCCTGCCATACTGTGATCATGCTCACTTCAGTGGCCCTGATCGTCCTTCCCGGTGTCACACCCTTCGAGTTCGGGGTGATCTGCGAGGTCTTCGGCGTCGACCGTTCGAACCTCGATGTGGGCCTCCCGGCCTTCGATTTCCGCATCTGCACCCCGGTCCCGGGAACCGTGGAGACCGAAACGGGCTTCTCCGTCGTCGTCGAGCGCGACCTGTCCGCCACCGCGGACGCGGACCTCGTCGTCATGATCCCCTCCCACTCCGGGGATCCCCTCCCAGCCGCCGTCGCCGACGCCCTCCGCGCGGCCGACCGCCGCGGTGCACGCCTCTTCTCGGTGTGCTCGGGGGCCTTCGCCCTGGCAGAGGCCGGGCTGCTCGACGGCAGGCGGGCCACGACCCACTGGTCTCATTCCCGGCAGCTCGCGGAACAGTTCCCGGCGGTGACGGTCGACGAGAACGTGCTGTACGTCCAGGACGGCAACATCCTGACCAGTGCCGGCACCGCCGCCGGCATCGACGCGAGCCTCCACCTGATCCGCCAGGAGTTCGGGGCCCGGGCCGCCGCCGCCGTCGCCCGCGGCATGGTGGTGCCCCCGCACCGGGACGGCGGGCAGGCCCAGTACATCGAGCGCCCCATCCCCGCCTCGGGCGGGGACCCGATCGAGGAGCTCCTCGTGTGGCTCAGCGCCAACCTCGAGGAGGAGCTCTCCGTGCCGGCTCTGGCGCGGCGGGTGCACATGTCGGAGCGGACCTTCGCACGGCGGTTCCGTGCGGTCACCGGGGCCACCCCGGCCGCGTGGATCACCGCCCAGCGCGTCCAGCGGGCCCAGCTGCTGCTCGAGGAAACCCACCTGGGCATCGACTCCATCGCCCGCAGGAGCGGCTTCGGCCAGGCCGTGCTGCTGCGCCAGCACTTCCACAAGGTGCTGGGCGTGAGCCCCGCCGCCTACCGCCGCACCTTCCACGGACCGCCCGAGACCTGCTGCAGCCTCGTGGCCCCCGACGCGTCCGAGCAGCCTGCCGAGCAGCCGGCATGAGCACCGGCGGGGAGGGAGCCTCCCTGCTGACCCGCGCCTGGTCGGCCCTCGGGGAGGATCCCGCAACGCTCGAGCGCGTGCCGCCCGGCGGCGAGCCGGCCCTGGCTTCGGCCCTGAACGTGCCCAGGCTGGCGCGGGACGCAGTCGCGGCGGCCTCACTCGCCGCCGCCCTCTGGGCCGACTCCCTCCTCCCCCCGCAGCGGCCCCGGGCCGTCCACCTCGACGCCAGCCGGATCGCCACAGCGTTCACCAGCGAGCGCCACCTGCGCATCCGGGGTGAAAGCCCGGACCTCTGGGCACCACTGTCAGGGTTCTGGGAGGCCGCCGACGGGTGGGTGCGGACCCACGCGAACTACCCGCACCACCGCGGCCGTCTCCTCGCCGCACTGGACCTGGCACCCGACGCCGGGCCGGACGACCTCGCAGCCCGCATCCGCTCCGCCGCGGCCCGGGACATCGAGGACCGGGTGTACGCCGCGGGCGGGATCGCCGCCGCCGTCCGGCCCGCCGGGCAGGGCCTGGCCGACTGGGGCGGCCCGGCCGACGCGCCGCCGTTGACCCTGATGCGGCTGGGTCCGGCGCCCGCCCGCTTCCGGGGCTCCGCTGACGCCACCGCAGCGGCACCACTGAAGGGACTGCGGGTGCTGGACCTCACCCGGGTCATCGCCGGCCCCCTCGCCACCCGGACCCTGGCACTGCTGGGGGCCGACGTCCTGCGGATCGACAGCCCGGCGCTTCCCGAGATGCCCGTCCAGCACCTCGATACCGGGGCGGGCAAGCACAGCGCCCTGCTTGATCTCTCGCTGGCAGCCGATGAACGCGCCTTCCGGCGCCTGCTCGACGGCGCGCACGTCGTTGTCACCGGCTATCGTCCGGGCGCCCTCGACCGGTTCGGGCTGGAGCCTGCGGCCCTGGCCGCAGGGCGTCGAGGCATTCTCCTGGCGCGGCTCAGCGCCTGGGGCGGCACCGGCCCGTGGGCCCAGCGGCGCGGTTTCGACAGCATTGTGCAGGCGGTCAGCGGCATCGCGATGCGCGAGTCCCCCGACGGCGTCCGCCCCGGCGTGCTGCCCGCGCAGGCGCTTGACCACGCAGCCGGCTACCTCCTGGCCGCCGGTGTGCTCTCCGCCCTGCGGCGCCAGCAGGACGACGGGGGCACCTGGCTCCTGGAGTCCTCCCTGGCCGGGATCGCGGCCGGGCTGCTGCAGGACACCCGGCCGCTGCTGCCGCGGGCGGAGGCCAGCCCGCCGACGGTTGCGGTGAACGTGGAGGGCATCACCACCGCCCTGCCGGCGGTGGCCTTCGACGACGGACCGGAGGACTGGCCGTTTCCTGCACGGCCATGGGGCACCGACCCGCCCGAGTGGCAGCCGCAGGACCTGCCGTTCAGCCGGGGCCGACCGCGTCCCGGGTGGCCCCGGACGTGCGCAGGCAGGAAAGCAGGACGCCCACCAGGGCCAGCAGGGCGATGATCGACGAGCCGCCGTAGGAGATAAAGGGAAGGGGAATGCCCACGACCGGAATCAGGCCCGTGACCACGGCGATGTTCACCACCGCCTGGCCCAGCACCCAGATCAGCGCCGAGCCGCAGAGGCAGATGGCGTACGGGTTGTCCGCAAGGCGTGCGATCCGGACAATCGCGACGGCCAGCGTCGCGAACAGGATCAGGACCAGTGTGGCGCCGGCCAGGCCGAGTTCCTCTCCGAGGACAGCGAAGATGAAGTCATTGTGGGCCTCGGGAATCCAGTGGACCTTCTGGCGGCTCTGCCCGAGGCCCACCCCGAAGACCCCGCCTCCGGCGAGCGCGTAGACGGCGTGGGTGCCCTGGTAGCCCAGCCCCTCGGCGGCCCCGGCGCCGGCGGGGTCAAGCCAGACGAGGATTCGCTTCAGGCGGTTCGGGCTCGAGAGGACCGCGATGATGACGGCGAACAGGACGACGCCGGCACCGAGCATCAGCGAGCGGAGCCGGGCGCCGGTGAAGAAGAAGAGCCCGCCGACCACGGGGGCGAGGATCAGCGCCGTGCCGAGGTCCCGGCCCGCCAGCACCAGGCAGAGTGCAATTACTGACGCCAGGAGGACCGGCACCACCCCGTGCCGCGGGTTGCGCTGGAGGTTCACCCGGTCGGTGAGGACCCCGGCGCCCCAGAGGATCAGGCTGAACTTGAGAAACTCCGAGGGCTGGATGGTCATCGACCCGATGGCGATCCAGTTCCGGTTGCCATTCACCTCCACGCCCAGCGGCGTGAAGACGAGCACCGCCAGGGCGAAGGAGCCCAGCAGCGCCACCCGGGAAAGCCTGCGGTAGAGGCGAAGCGGAATCCGTGCGAATACCAGGAGGGCGATGAGCCCGAGGGCACACCACAGACCCTGCCGCAGGAACGTCCCGTAGGGCGACTGTCCCTGTGCGGCCAGGGCGAAGGAGGAGGCGGACAGGACCATGATGAGCCCGATGGCCACCAGTGAGAAGGTGGTGGCCAGCAGCAGGGCTGAAGCGCTTTTGGCGGAACCGGGCCCCCGCGGGCTGGTGAACCGGACCAGGCGGGAGAAGAACGGGGCCGGGCGGCTGCGGCGCGGCGCATGGGTGGGAAGGGTTGTGGGTCTAGGTAGTGGTCGAACTGCTGTCATAGCGTCCTGCCATTTCGGTCGACTGATCCGGCGGTGGCGGCGCTTTTTCTTTTTCGATAACCCCCACTAAAGCGCGCCGTTCCGGCGACGGTACTTCACGTAATTTGCAGTGCCCGGTTCAAATTCGGTGTCGTCCCTACTCGAATCCTTCGTGCCACTACTTGGTTTTTGGGAGCGCGTCCCAGTAGTTGCGCGTATGGCCGGCGCCGGGAAAGCAGCACCCCGGCATTTGAGCCCATTGACAACGGCATTGCCCGGATCGATTCTTGTCGGGCGGCGCAATTCACCTGGCGGGCGCCGCGTTGGGGGCCCGTACCGAAACTCCTGGCGTTCTGCCGCGGGGTCAGGAAACTCGACTCCAACCCGGCCGGATTCAACGGAGAATTGGGGGAAGAAAATGTACGGAATCTCTGCAGTTTCGGCAGGTGCACTTGTGGGCGGGATCGCACTGGCCGGTGCCGCACCGGCGGGGGCCGCAGCCACAGCGGGCGCCGACGTCTATCAGCAGACCGGCTGCGTCGACTACGGCCATGTGGAAGTGTGCGGCACGCTCCATTCCACGATCACTGTCGTCAATACTCCCAACGGCCACGTCGTGATGCGCGGGGATTCCCGTTATGACACAACGGTGACCTTCGACGAGGGCTATTCCTACTCGACGACGGGCTCGGCGCACTATCACCTGCTCCGGAAGGACGACCAGAACAGCGTGTATTTCGATCGGCTGTCCGAGGTCTACGTCGACCCGTTCGGCGCAACCTGCACCGCGGTTATCGACGTTCATTTTGCGAACGGCGAATTCCAGTTCGAGCAGCGGAGTTTTGAATGCGTGTAGCGGCGGCCAGCCGGGAATGGCCAGAGACCGGAAATGAGCGGATGTCCGGAACTATTTCCGGGCATCGCGTGGGGCAGGCCAGGCATCGGCAGGTCATGAAGGCGACGGGACGGCGCATGCCCTTGTAGGGCTGATTCAACGCGCCTACCGTTGAGGGACAGTCCACGTCGTCAGGGGCACAGTCATGGCAGAGCTACGCATTGAACAGTGGTGGGTCCTTTTGGACGTCATGCCGAAGGAATGGTTCCGCGAGAACCTCCGGGCGTCGGAGATCGATCCCGACGCCGCCCGTGCCGTGAGTGAGGTCGGCGGCCCCGACCTTAGCGGGACGACTCTCTCCTCCGGCGACTGGGACTTCATCGAGACCCAGTCGGAGTTCGTAGACTGAGGCGCGCGCACAACCCTTCCCGGTAACCGTCGGCGCTGCGCGCTGCCGTGCAGAGGTTCCTGCGCGCCCTGCCGCACGCCCGGGCCTAAAAAGGGCCGTTGCGGAAACCGGCTAGTCAGTATAGTGAAGGGCGTCACATCGTTTGCGGTCGACAATGACGTCGGCCGGCCGGACAGCGGAGGCGCACGATGAGTTCCACAGCGACTGGAAAAGATGCCCAAGGCACACCGTCGGGTGAGGGGAAGGGACTCGCGGCCGGGACCCTGGGAGTGTGGGGGTCGGTGGTGATCGGGCTGGCGTCCACCGCACCGGCCTACTCGCTGGCGGCGTCGCTCGGCTTCGTAGTCCTTGCCGTCGGAGCGCAGGCACCGATCGCCTTTATCCTGGCATTCATCCCGATGCTCTTCATCGCCTTCGCCTACCGGGAGCTCAACCGCGACGTCCCCGACTGCGGCACCTCCTTCACCTGGGCCACCAAGGCCTTCGGCCCGTGGGTGGGCTGGATGGCGGGGTGGGGGGTGGCGGTCGCCGGCATCATCGTTCTTGCCAACCTGGCCCAGATCGCCGGACTCTACCTGTGGCTGCTCGTGGGCGACGGGTCACTCGCCGAAAACTCCTTCCTGGTGACGGCCACCGGCGTCTTCTTCATCGCGCTGATGACCCTGGTCAGCTACCGCGGCGTCGAGATCGGCGCGAAGCTGCAGAACGTCCTGCTGGCGGTCCAGTATCTGGCGCTGGCGCTGTTCGTGGTGTTCGCCCTCATCGGGGTGGCCAACGGCACCGCCGAAAACGCCACGGCGCCATCGCTTGACTGGTTCAACCCGTTCGCCTTCGACAGCGTCGCAGGGTTCACCGAGGCCATCCTGCTGGCCCTGTTCATCTACTGGGGCTGGGACACCTGCCTTGCGCTGAACGAGGAGACCCGTGATGCCCGCCGCATCCCGGGCAAGGCCGCGCTGCTCACCACGGTGCTGCTGCTCATCACCTACGTCGGGGTCACCGTGGCGGCGATGATGTACGCCGGGGTGGGCGAGGAAGGCACCGGGCTGGGGAACGAGGTCAACGCGGAGGATGTGTTCTTCGCCCTCAAGGACGCCGTGCTGGGCCCGGCCGCCTGGCTGCTGGTGGTGGCGGTGCTCGTCTCGGCGGTCTCCTCCACCCAGACCACCATCCTCCCGACCGCGCGCGGCACCCTCTCGATGGCCGTCTACCAGGCGCTCCCCCGCCGGTTCAGCACGGTGCACGACCGCTTCCGGACCCCCTCCTTCTCCACTCTCGTCATGGGGATCGCCGCCATCGCCTTCTATGTGGTGATGACGATCGTCAGCGAGAATATCCTGGCCGACTCCATCCTCTCCCTGGGCCTGGCCATCGCCTTCTACTACGCCATCACCGGGTACGCCTGCGTCTGGTACTTCCGCCGGGACCTCTTCACCTCCCGGCACAACTTCATCTTCCGGTTCCTGCTCCCCCTGCTGGGAGCGTTGATGCTGAGCGCCGCGTTCATCCGGTCGGCGATCGACATGGCCGACGTCGACTACGGGTACAGCGTGCTCTTTGGCATCGGCGGCACCTTCGTCGTCGGCATCGGGTCCCTCGCCCTGGGGCTGGTGTTCATGCTGGCGTGGCGGACCCGGAAGGGATCCCAGCCGTTCTTCCGCGGGGAGAGCCTGAACGCCGATACTCCCGTCCTGGTGCCCGACTCCCCCGACACCTACCGGCGCTCGGTCGACGGCGGCCTCGCCTGATGCGCATCCTCATCGTCGGTGCCGGCGGCGTGGGATCCGCCGCGGTGCGGATCGCCGTCCGGCGCGCGTTCTTCGACCTCCTGGTGGTGGCCGATTACGACCCCGCCCGGCCGCAGGCCCTGGTGGATTCGCTCGACGACGGCCGCCTGGTGGCCGCGCAGGTGGACGCGTCATCGGCGGAGGCGGTCGCCGCCCTCGTGCGGGAGCATGACATCACCCACGTGCTCAACGCCGTGGATCCCCGCTTCGTGATGCCGATTTTCAACGGCTGTTTCGCGGCGGGAGCCACCTACCTCGACATGGCGATGAGTCTGTCCGAGCGGCACCCGGAGGAGCCGTACGCGAAGACCGGGGTGATGCTCGGCGACGAGCAGTTCGCGCTCGCACAGCAGTGGGAGGACGCCGGCCGGCTGGCCCTGGTCGGGATGGGGGTGGAGCCGGGGCTCTCGGACGTCTTCGCCCGCTACGCGGAGGACGAACTGTTCGACGAGATCGACGAGCTGGCAGTGCGCGACGGCGCCAACCTCGTCGTCGCGGGGGCCGATGGCGAGCCGGCGTTCGCTCCGTCCTTCTCCATCTGGACCACCATCGAGGAGTGCCTAAACCCGCCGGTGGTCTTCGAGCGCGGGGTCGGCTGGTACACCACCGAGCCATTCAGCGAACCGGAGGTCTTCCGGTTTCCCGAGGGCATCGGGGAGGTGGAATGCGTTCACGTCGAACACGAGGAGGTCATCCTCATGCCGCGCTGGACCAAGGCCCGCAGGGTGACCTTCAAGTACGGCCTGGGCGATGAGTTCATCGGCGTACTCAAGACCCTCCACAAGCTGGGCCTTGATTCCACCGAGCCGCTGATGGTGAAGGGCGTCCCGGTGGCACCGCGCGACGTCGTGGCCGCGGCCCTGCCCGATCCGGCGACCCTCGGCGATCGGATGTCGGGCAAGACCTGCGCCGGCGTGTACGTGACGGGGGTCGGCCGGGACGGCGAGCGCCGGGCCGTGTACCTCTATCACGTGGTGGACAACGAGTGGTCGATGGCCGAGTTCGGATCGCAGGCGGTGGTGTGGCAGACCGCGGTGAACCCGGTGATCGCGCTGGAGCTGCTGTCGAACGGGACCTGGCAGGGCACGGGCGTGCTCGGGCCGGAGGCCTTTGACTCCCGGCCTTTCCTTGAACTGCTGGCCGCCGACGCACCGGCCGGCTACGGGTCGCCGTGGGGGCGCGAGGAGCGTTGAGACCCGCCGGCCCGACTGGGTCCTCAGCTGACGGACCTAAGCGGTTGGCAGCGCGGACACCACCAGGTGCGACGGCGGCCCGGGTCGCCCGCCACTTCGGCCCGAACGAGGATCGTGGTCCCGCAGCGCAGGCACGGCCTGCCGGCCCGCCCGGCCACCCAATGCTTCTCGCCCCGTCGCAGACTGCCGGTGGTGACCTGGTGGGCCTGCGTGGCAGAGAAGCGGAGGCAGCGTGCTCCGAGGGCGACCAGGGCGGGGACGTCGACGTCGCCCACCGGGGTGTCCGGGTGGACGCCGCGCAGGAAGCAGAGCTCGTTCGCCCAGAGGTTGCCGAACCCGGCGATGTTTTGCTGGTCGAGGAGGGCGGCAGCGACGCGTCGCTCCGGGTCCTGGCGAAGCCGCCGGGCCGCTACCTGCGCAGACCAGTCGTTTCTCAAAGGGTCAGGGCCAAGGTGGCCGACGACGACGTCCTCCGCACCCGTCGGGAGGAGATCGACGACCGGCAGGTTCATCCCGTACCCCGTCGGACCGCCGTCGACCTCGAGGATCACGCGCGCGTCCGGAAGCAGTGTGCGGGGAAGCCTCCGGCCCGGCGCGGTGACGGTCCACGACCCCTGCATCCGCAAGTGGGTGTGCAGCGTGAGGCCGCCTTTGAACCGGGTCAGTAGGTGCTTGCCGTGCGTCACATGCTCTTTCACCTGCGCGCCGTCCAGACTATCCGTGGCGTGTGCGGGGACACGGAGCTCCCCGCGCTTCAGCGTGCGGCCGTCGAGCGATTTCCTTAACCGCGCCGCGAGCCGGAAGACACTGTCACCCTCTGGCATACGGCCTCCCTGCTCTCCCGTCGTCCTCGGTCTCGACAGACCACACGCGGCACCTTCCTCCCTGATGGTAGAGGTTCGGGCCGGAGGTGGGCCCGCTCAATTCCCGCCGGCTCCCGAAGGTGCTGTTCTCATGCCGGCTCGGCGCACGCCGCGGCACGCCTTCACCGGCTCACCGATTCCGCAGGTGAGTCTGGAATGGTCTTCGGCGGTGGCGATGAGGGTCGTCTGGCCCGTTGAACGGCCCGCGGGCTAGGCGGCTGCGCCCTCGGTCGCCTGCTGCCCGATGTTGCGCTGCTTACGGATGGTGGCGCTGATGACTGCTGCGATGGTGCACATGGCTGCTGCCCCGAACCAGGCGTAGGTGTACTGGCCGGTGGCATCCCTGATGGCACCGGCGCCCAGTGCCGCCGCGGCCGCTCCGAGCTGATGGGCCGCGAACACCCAGCCGAACACCACGCTGCCGTCCGCGCCGAAGGTTTCCCTGCAGATGGCCGCCGTCGGGGGCACCGTGGCCACCCAGTCGAGACCGTAAATCACCACGAAGACGATCATGCTGGGCTGGACTTCGGCGCCCAGAAGCAGCGGAAGCGCCAGCAGGCCGATGCCGCGGAACTGGTAGTAGACGGCGAGCAGGATCCTCGGGTTGAACCGGTCCGTCAGCCAGCCGGAGGCAATGGTGCCCACGATGTCGAAGATGCCAACCACGGCGAGCAGGCCGGCGGCGGTGGTTTCGGGCATGCCATGATCGTGTGCCGAGGGAATGAAATGGGTGCCGATCAGGCCGTTGGTGGTGGCGCCGCAGATCGCGAACCCGGCCACCAGGGCCCAGAACGTCCGGACGCGGCTGGCCCTCCGAAGGACCTGCAGAGCGCGGACCGCGGCGTTCCTCCGGGGACCGGTCTCCGGCGCCGCGGTGTCCGGCAGCGTTCCGTCGGCGGGTGCGGTTTCGCCGTACGGCAGCACCCCGGCGTCGGCCGGGGAGTTCTTGAGGAACTTCAACACCAGCGGCACCACAGCCAAGGCGCCCGCTGCGATCAGCAGGGACGCCTGCCGCCAGCCCGGATCCTGGGCGAGCAGGGCGATGAACGGCAGGAACACCAGCTGGCCGGCAGCACTGCCCGCCGTGAGGATGCCGATCACCAGCCCCCGGCTCTTGACGAACCAGGTGTTGGCGATGGTCGCGGCGAAGACCAGCGCCATGGACCCGGTACCCAGCCCGATCAGCAGGCCCCAGGTCAGCAGGATCTGCCAGGCCTGGTTCACCAGCACGGTGAGCGCACTTCCCGCACCGATCAACACCAGCGCGATCGCCGTGACTGCGCGAATTCCGAACCGCTCCATCAGGGCAGCTGCGAACGGTGCCGTGAGTCCAAAGAGGACGAGGTTGATGCTGACGGCTGCCGATAAGACGGTGGTGGACCAGCCGAATTCCTCCTGCAGCGGCACCATCAGCACCCCTGGTGCCGCTCGGAAGCCGGCGGCGCCCACCAGTGCAAGGAAGGCCACCCCCGCGACGATCCAGGCGGGGTGGAAGCGGCGGGGACGGGATGGTGCGGGGGCACCGCCGGCGGAGGGGTTCTGAGTTTCACCGGCCACTCCCCGGCCGGCTTCCGTAGCTGTTCCGTCGACGTCGACGGTGCGGTCCGCGCTCATACTGCTGCCGCCGTCGCCGCTTCAGCTGAGAGCACCGTGGCGGTGGCCAGCTCCACCGGCGCATCGGTCCTTGTCCGGCTGTGCCACTTCGTGGTGGCGGCGGTCAACCGTTCGCCGCACCCGGTGCAGGTGTCGGCAGAGCCGGTGCGCTGCCCGCAGACGGAGTGGATGACGTACATGTGCGCCTGCTCCGAAGGCGCAGGGAGGTGTTTTTCGGACCAGAGCGTGACCGCATTCAGGACCGGGAGGGCGTCCTCCCCCATCGGGGTGAGGACGTACTCGCTTCTGGTGCGGCCGCCGTCGTTGTACGCCCTCTTGGTGAGCAGCCCGGACTCCACGAGATCTGCAAGACGCCTGGTGAGGACGGAATCGGACACTTTCAGCCGGAGCTTCATGGCATCGAAGCGCCCGTTCCCAAAGAACACCTCCCGGAGCACCAGGAGGATCCAGGGATCGCCAAGGACGTCAACGCCGCGGGCCATGCTGCAGTCGCGTTCGGACCAGTCTGATCGGAGTGCCATACCGGCACTCTAGCTGACTTCTTTTAGAAAAGTTAGGTTTTCACCGATTATTGGGCGACAACGCCCCGGTCCGGCTCGACCACCCCGTTCCGCACCGGGCGCAGCTAATCCGGGGACCATGTGCCCTAGGCAGCAAGGGGCGACCGGGTCTATACCTTTTGGCATTAGCCCAGTGCGTGGGCGGCCCTTCCGCAGCGGGGCACCATCAGCTGCATTTCATTCCCATCCGAGGAGGTGAACGCCACCAGAGAGAGCAGTCACCGGAACCTAATCAACGAGCAGTTTCATCCACAGGAGGTCAAGATGCCAGGGCTAGTTCGAAAAAGCCTCGATTCGCCCGAGGAGACGCGTCCCTTCGAGGACGGTACGGGCCAGCTTCAGCTCGTCAACCTGGAGGAGGGCGCCGTGGGCCGCGCCACGTTCAATCCAGGCTGGCGCTGGTCCGAGCACGTCAAGCCGATCGCCAAAACCGACAGCTGTCAGGCCGCCCACATGGGCTATTTCATTTCCGGCCGGATGAAGGTCGTAATGAACGACGGTGAAGAGATGGAGTATGGGCCGGGCGACTTCGCCACCATGGCGCCCGGGCACGACGCCTGGGTGCTGGGAGACGAACCCTGCGTGATCATTGACTGGCAGGGTTTCGCGGACTACGCCAAGCCCTAAAGTCACGTGCGCAGCCCGCCGGAGATGAGAAGTCCGCGTCGGCTCAGGCCCGGGCTTCTCACCGACCGGCGGCAGCAGTTGCGGCCGTGCAGAATATACGGAACGCGAGCGAGGCTGCCAGGGCGGCCACCGGTTAGTGCCTTGGAACTGTCTTTACGTTTGAACTGCGATGAAGTTCAGAAGATCGAGTTGATTCCGTTCCACCCGCTGCCGATCTGCACTCGGGACAGCCACCCGCCTGACCCATTGCCCCGGTACAGCCATAGGTTGCCCTGACGATCCCTTCCCACCGCGTCGGCGGTACGGTCGCCATTGAAATCCCCTGGGCTCATCACCGCGGTGAGTGAATTCCAGCCGGATCCCACCCGGACGCGCGGCAGCCATCCACCGGTTCCGTTTCCCGGATACAGCCATAGGTACCCAGTCGCGGCTTCGCGTGCCAACAGGTCCACCTGTCCGTCGCCGTTGAAGTCCCCCGGTCCAACAATGAGATTGAATGAATTCCAGCCGGTTCCCACTCGTACCCGCGGCAGCCAACCGCCGGTACCGTTCCCCCGGTACAGCCACAGGTACCCGGTGGACCGCTCCCGTGCGAGAACATCGACGAACTGGTCTCCGTTGAAATCGCCCGGCCCCACGATGGAGCTGAAGGCGTTCCAGCCGCTTCCCACCCGGACCCGCGGCAACCATCCGCCGGTACCGTTTCCCCGGTAAAGCCATAAGTACCCGGTAGCCGCTTCACGAGCCAGCACGTCGGCTTTTCCGTCACCGTTGAAGTCTCCTGGTGTCTCGAGCGCGTTCAGCGCACCCCAGCCCCCTCCGATCCGTGCACCAGCCCATACCGTGCCGTTCCCCTTCCCCCGGTACAGCCGGAGATCTCCGGTCGCCGTCACGCGGGCCAGCAGGTCATTGTTCCAGTCGCCGTCGAAGTCGGCGGTGGACCGCGAGAGGGTCGATGCCGGGACGGCGAAGGGCGTGAAGGCATAGGGTTCGCACGTGAGATCGTAGTCCCGTGTGTCGTCGTACCACTGAGAGAGGTACACCCGGCCGCCGGAGAAGCTGGCCTGCCGGCACCGATCCAGCGCTTCGCCCGGGTAGTCGAGCCTGCCAGCCGTGGCCCACACCGGCACCCCGGGCAACCGCCACGACCCCGTGATGTCGGCCCAACCCGCCGCGTAGGAGTACAGCCCATAGGAGAACCCCGAGTCACGGAGGCCGCGCATCAAGCCCTCGATGATGAGCCGATTGTCCCGCCGCTGAGCGGCAGTGCTCGTCGGCCAGGGTTGAGCCGGACGCGGCTCGACGTCGATCCATACGACTGGCGGACGGAAACCGACCCGGCTCATGCTGGCGACGGCGAACTTCGCCTCGGCGTAGCCCACGTTCGACAATTGTGCGGCCCGGGTGGTGGCGGTCCACGGTCCCCGGGCGCCGTACGTACTCAACTGCGCGGCGGTGGGAAACGCAGCCATCGCGTAACCATGGGTCTTCTTATTGTTGGTTCTGGCCCAGTTGGTCTGGCTCGCCAGACAAGGATTCTCGGTGAACGGCAAACCCTTTGTCAGCCCAATGATGACGAACTGAGTGGAGACCGGAGGAAGAGGCAAACCAAACCCGCCGACGGAGGACGGACACTGCGGCCAGGACACATCGTGGCCATAGAGGGGCGCGGCGTGAACCGGCGGTGCGACGGTCACGGACCCAGATAAGAGGGCAAGCGATGTTCCAAGAGCTAGAACCATCCGGCGGAGCGAGCCAACCACCATGCCAACCACCTCATCCAAGGTGAATATTTTATCGCCGGCCGCGGGGCCTGGTCGGTCAGGGACTGATCACAATTAGGGGTCTAATTGGCCCCGAAGGCTCCAGCATCGGCTTCACGAACTACCTTGTCATCGCCTAGGACATCGAAACGGGCCTCTCTAGCACGGGGAGGTGAAAGACGGCCTGCCCGCCGGGGGCGATCCAAGACCTGTCCCTTGACCTCGCGGTGATGGCCCGGAAGATCCGTGGCCACCAGGCACCGCGCCGCCCGGACGCGGCCGCGACGATCAGTACTTGACGACCGTGAGTGAGGCGGCCGGGCACTGGTCGGCTTTCTGAACTAGGAAAGCCTTCTCACGTGAGTCGACGGTCATGCCCCACCGTGCCTTCACCATGACCCACTGGGCGATGTATGAGCACTGGTTGGCCGGCGGCATCCAGTCCTCGGGGCCCTTGGCCTGCTTCTGCTGGTTCAGCAGGTTAGTCTGCGCGTTCAGCGAATGGGGGTAAAGGTCGTTGTAGAACGTGACCCTGCGGGCCTGCGTCCAGTTCCGGGCACCGGAGCCCCAGGCCTCGGCCACCGGGATCAGGTGGTCGATCTGCACCGTGGTGGGCGAGGTATGGACCTTGTTGTCCCAGCTCGTGACCCACCGGCCGACAGTGACTGTGCACCCGCTGGAACTGTAGGTCGGCGCCACCCTGGTCTCTGAGATAAGGACCTCGGCGCGGGTGTACTGGCAGTCCCTGTTCGTGTCGGTCCAGCCGCTGCCAAAGTACCGGGCCCGGTCATAGCCAAGATTGTTCTCTGCGGCGAGGGGCAGGGCGCGGGCCGCGGCCCGCAGATTTGTGGTGTAGGTGGTCCCTGCGTCTGCAGGAACGGTAATTCCGGTGAAGAGGAGCCCCGCGGTGAACGCGGCGATGAGACCAGCTTTAATTTTCATGATTTCCCAGCTTTCGGGCGCCTCCAGCAAGCGCCATGTCCCCAATTCGGCGGCCAATCCCGCCTAAAACATCCTCCAGTGACAGAAATACAGTGGTCAGGCCCACGCGATACGGTGTCACCACGAGGCCTAGCTGTTCCCCCTATTCCGGGCGTGGATCCACTGCCACTGCCTCCGGGATGGTGTCCAAAATCCGCACTGTAGTCAGGGAGATGCAGACCATTCTGTCCAGGTGATCATCTTCGGGTTCGGCTTCAACGCTTGAACATCCGTCACACCGCGCATTCACCGATCCCATATCTCCTCCGGCAACATGATATGCCGTAGCTCGCCACCCGAAACCAAGGAATTACAAAGGTTTTATGCAGTTTTGGCGCACTCAACCGATCTGTCACAACCCGCGCGGGAAAGTGAAGCAGCGTTTAGGAGAACGCTGAAAATTTTGTGCGAGTGGGGAAAATGAATAGTCAAGTCTCATGGCGGTGAATGCTGACAATTGCTGGGGCTGTCGGCGGCCTCGCGGCGATGGGAGTTCGACCTGCTCTTGCAACCGGAATAGACCGCGCCCCCCCCTGACCGCGCGAGGAGATCGCCGACCTATTCCGCCCAGTGTGGCAGTCCATCCAAGAACCTTCTGCGGAGACCGCCGCCTAGCTGCTGCCGTCCGGTTTCCTAGATCCCGCTGCCCGGCTGTATCCATGCGGACAGGACGTTGGCCGCGACTGTCCCTGCAACCAAGGTGCAAAGCACCGCGACGGGCCACCACTTCTGATGACCGGTGAGATGTGGGCGCCCCTTGACGGTCGCCAGGACGGAAAGAGCTATCCACGCCAGGCAGATCAACGCCGCGGGGAGGCCGACGATGAGCAGGGCACCTTCATAGCAGCCCGAGCCGTACCCGGTCTCCGGTGTGCACACCATCCGGTCAGGGTAGTCGCCCAGAATCCAACCGAGGGCCGCGGCGGGCAAGAAGCACACCAGAACGCCGACTAGCGCGAATGCGGCCTCTCCGGCGCCGGACTGATTCGAGACGTGCTTCCCCATTCGCCAATCCTAGATCTCGGCCGCGACGGCTTCAGCCTGGCGCTTGTGCTCACTAATCCCGCACGGGCGCGCTTCACCGAACCCGGATGCAAGAGAGACCGCCCTAGGTGATGGACCCGGGGCGGTCTTCCGGTCCTGCTAGTTCTTCTTGAGCTCCACCGTCACCGTAGTTCCGAGCGCGCTGACCTTATAGCTGATCGTGTCGTCGTCGTACGTGAACTCCTTGGTGTCATCTGTGGACGCCATGAGCGCCGCGTCGGTAGCTGCGGCGTCCCGCTGCGAGGTCCATGTGTACGGCTCGTCCGCAGCGGTCGGCGCTTCGAACGTCCCGACCCAGTACACCGAGGTCGTATCCCCGTCGTCGGAAACCCAATCAATGGTCATCATGTCACCGGTGATCATGGCCTGCTGGTAAGAATCTTCGCTGTTGGAATTGCTCTGCTTCCATGCGCCGGTCAGATCAGGGGCCTGAGGCGCTTCCTTGGCGGCCGGTGATTCGGTCGTAGCGGACTTGGGCTCGGCTGGAGCGGCGCCTGATCCGCTGCACCCGGTGAGAGCGAGAGCAGAAGCAAGAACGATGGGTGCGATGAGTTTCTTCATGGCCTCACCCTTGCACGCAAATTAGGCACCGTTTCTTCGCCCCGCATTACCGTCGCCAGGTTCCCGACGACGCCGAGTTCCGTGTCTACAGCCATACCGGCGAACTGCTCGAGACCGGATCGGACCTCAGCGAATTCCTGCACAACGCCGAGGCAAGCACGCCCGACACCTACGGCAGCCTCGTCGGCGTCGAGGTCCCCCAGGAGCCGCCATCATTGCTCGCCCGAATCTGCGGACTGAGCAGCACCGAACGAACCAGGTCCCTCGCCGAATACAACGACGCCGTCCACCTGCTCGGCTCGAGCCTGCTCACCGGCTGCACCGATTTCGGATAAGCGAAGACGCCCCCACCGATCAGCCTGGCTGACTAATCACCGGGCGTGGCGTCACGGCGGGCTGCTTCCAGTCGTATGCTGTCGCGCACGTCGGGCCAGTACTTCCTGTTCGGGAAGAGTCTCTTCCACACCGCGCGGGCGTCTTCGGGGGCGAGGCGTTCCCAGACCATCATGATTACCACGAGGGCGCCAAAACCCATCCCCACCTGAAGCCATAGCTCCCGCGCGGACATCCGCTCCCAGTCCTCCGGAGTGCCAACCGCGATGACGCTGTCCTGGTTCCGTGAATCGTCGACGTACTCCACCTCGGCGTTCAAATGCTTATCCGGCAGGAACTCCGGGTAGCGCACTCTCTGCCATCCCTCTCGGGACCGCGATCCCTCGTCGGTCTGAACGTAGTAATCCGCGTTGCCGTTTCGTTTGCTGTCATAGATGTGGACGATGACGCCGGACTGGTGATCCTGCGTTCTGACGAGTTCGCCGGCCTCCTTGAACTGCGCGTAGCTGACGACACAGAAGGCCACCATAATCACAGTGATCGACAGCGCGAACAGCACGGCCGCGCCACGGCGCAGGCCGAGCGGCAGTCGGTAGAAGTGTGCGGCGAACTTCCTCCGCAGGTCGTTCCTGATCCGTCGTATCCGAGTCCCCATCCGGACAGCGTAGCGGTGCCGGTGGTCAGCCGGCGGTCGCCGCACGCCCCGCGTTCCGCTGCCGACCCTTCGGCTCGATTGCCGCTCGGCGAGCTTACCGCCCCCGGACGTAGCGGCCAGTGCCACCACTTGAGTCCCTGGGGGACGCCCGGCGGCCTGCTGGCTTTTTGGGGCGGATGAGTTTCTGCGCCACCGCCCGCGCGTCTTCGGGAACGAGGCGGCCACAGGCCATCGCGATGAACATGAGGGCGAGCACCACCGCAACCGGGAACGAGCCCGATCGGTACCAAGGGATGTCCTTCCAGTCCGCCAACGTGCCCACCGCGTCACCGCGACCGCGAAGCGGCCTGACCGGAACCACCGACGAGAAGGGGGCCGCCCATGCCCGGCGGCTCCCTTTCCTTGTGCCCGGAACGTGCGGCTGCTCCCTGGGCTGGAACGGAGCCTCGCTATGATCAGGGCTACACCGACAGACCGGAGATCACCTTGTCCGACGCACCTGACCCGCAGACCGGCCCAGAGGTCGCCTCTTCCATCACCGAGCGGGAGGCCCGTGCCGCCGTCGTCGTGCTGCAGGAGGTCGCCTCCCGGTACAACGGGTTCATCACCTATGCGGACCTGAAGGACCAAGTGGCCGGACTCACCCGCCGGCCGACGAATCAGATGACCAACTCGTGGGCGGACAGGGTACTCGCCCGGGTCATCGAGATCTGCGAACGGGATGGACATCCGCGGCTGACGGCGCTGGTCGTTCGGGGCTCGGATGGAGGAGTGGGGAACGGCTTTAAGGCAGCCCTCCTCGGGTCAGGGCGCGACCGGATCGACGACCCAGAGCTGCTGGAAATCGTTGCCGCGGAGGAGCGCTTGAACTGCTACCGGCAGTATTGCCCGGACCTGCCGGACGAGGCCGAGCCCACGCTCACCCGCGAGTACAAGGCGCACATCAGCCGGCGGACCAAGCCCGAGCCCCGTGAGCGGCCCGTGTGCGGAGCCTGCGGGTACGAGATGCCGGCCACCGGCAGGTGCGGTTACTGCGACTGAGTGAAGGGCCGGTGGGTGGCCTGGGTCGCTCACTCCTCGAGGTGGAACTCGACCCGGTAGCGCATGAAGCGGATGTTCTGTGCCACCGAGAGGGCCCGGCGGATCCGCACGTCGTCCTCCTGGGCGATGATGACGCCCTCGACGCTCTGGCCGGGTTCAGCGAGCTCCGCCTGCGCGTAGCCCATGTACCGCTGGACCTGTCCGACCACGACATCGCTGGCCCTGCCCCGCTTGAGTTCCACGACCAGCAGCCGCCGGCGGTCCTTGCTGATGGCCAGAATGTCCATCGGGCCGGTGTCGGTGCTGTACTGCCGGCCGATGACACCCTCCTCCTCGGTCTCGAAGATGTCGTACTCGGCTCCGAGAGCGGTCTTGGACCAGTTGTGCACCAAGAAGTCCTCGAGCTGCTTCTCCATCTGGAAGGCCAGAGGGTCCTGAACCTCGTCCGGCAGTGAGGATGCTGGGGCCGGAACCGGGTGAGCGGTGACGACGGCTTCAGCGAGCTGCGTGAGTTCGGCGAGCTCGTCGGCGTGCTCGGGGCCGAGCCTGAAGACCGTCTGCCGGTTCGCTGCCAGGGCAGCCAGCTTCAGGCTCATCTCGCTCCGACTGAAGAACCCCTTCCAATCCACCCTGCGGCGGTGGGGCTGGGGAGTTCCGGGGTGGAACTCGTAGTCGGAGGCGACGATCCCGTAGTAGTACTGGATGTTGGGGCCGCGGGTTGGTGAGAGAACGAGGTCGCCCACAGCCATGGTCTGAGTGGCTGCGTGCAGGTTGCCCATGGCTCGGCTGGCCGCGACCTTGGAGATGCCGGGCACCAGTTCGGTGAACACCGGGACCATCGCTGCCCGGAAGGCATCCGAGCCTCCGCCGAAGTACGGCCGGATGTCGAAGTCCCGGACGTAATCGACGCCCAGATAGCCGGCCTCGACCAGCTCCTCCGTGTTGGCCCCCCCGGTGCCGAGCCGCACCATCCAGGCTGTGGTCATTATTGCCCATCCCCCATAGTCGAAAAGGCGAGGTACGCCCTCTACTCCACCGTAAGCCACCGGGATTCCGGTTCAACACCCCGGGCACCTGCAGCGGGGAAGTGTCGTACCTGTGCCGTATACACGTGCTGGGGCGCTTCGCCCAATGTCGGAGATCGCCGTCACTCTCGATCTGCAAGAATCAGGTCGTGACCGCCGCCGCTGACCCGGCCACCCTCCGGTTCCCGACAATGACACCCACCGGCCCTGGCTGTACTGCTCGGATCTCTGCAAGGACTATGCCGCAACCGTCAGGTTCTGGCGCAAAGTCATCCGCACCGGGAAATTCGACAACGATCCCGACGTGCGGGCTGCGGTGGGCATTCGAATCGCCCACCTGCTCGCCGGCGGTACATCTCACGGCCCGGCGGATTCCGGATGCGATCCGCGCCCACGTCATCGAATGCGACAAGGTCTGCGTCAGCTGCGGCGCGCCGGGCGAGGAAATCGACCACATGGACGGGGACTCGAACGACCCCGGCAATCTCCAATTCCTGTGTGGGAGCTGCCACGACGCCAAGACCAGCAGCCGGATGGTTCCGGCCACCGCGGAGCAGGAGGCGATCGTCGTGGAGCTCGTGAGCACCCGGGTCACCCCCGACACCCCGGCCCTGCTGTGCGATGACGAGACGTTCTGGGAGGACGCCCAGCGCAAGCTCCTCAGGGAAAGGAAGGCCCGGCTGCAGGACGCCGGAGCAGAACATGACTCCTCCGATGTGATCCGCAGAGACATCGCTGCGAGGTCCCACCATCGCTCGACACCTGGCTGGCTGGTCGACAACGATGACTTCTCGGCCCGCGGCCTGGACGACGACTCCGGGTTCGGCGAGGACAGCTACTTCTTCCGGGCCGTGCACCGCGACGACTGACCAGCCTGGGGAAGCGGCTTCTGTCCTCCGTGCACATGCCGGCCGAAGGCCTAAACAGGTAGGGTTCCACAGAAAAAGGGGGACGTAGCAGTGGGCGTTTGGGGTGTCGGCATCTTTGACAGCGACGAAGCGCTGGATGTGCGCGATACGTTTACCGACCTGATCGGCCAGGGGAAAGATCCGGGCGCCGCGTCGGCGGAAGTGATTGACCAATTCTGCTACGGGCAGCCGGATGACTACGACAACAACCGGATCATCCTGGCCCTCGCCTCCACCGAGCACAGCCTGGGGATCCCGGACAACGAGACGTTCCGGCGGGCGCTTCGGATCATTGAGTCACCCGAGGAGCTGGCGTCATGGGACGAGGACCTGGTGTCGGCCCGCAGAAAGTCCCTGCAGGCACTGCAACGGAAGCTCGACCAGGATCTTCCGCCCCGGAAGCAGGTCAGGCCCCGCAAGTTCAAGGACACTCCATGGGAGGTGGGCCAGCACCTGCTCTACGTCGAGGAAAAGACCGGATCCCGGCTGCTTCTGCGCGTCATCGGCCATCAGCAGGACGACGGAGGCCGGTATCCCCGGTTCACCGTCCTGGACTGGAGCGGCGAGGAGAGCGAACTCGAGCAGGCGCACCTGCTCCATCCCGTTCGACAGCACATCTCCTTATTTCGGCGGCGCATCTACGTGGGCGCCCTCATCGTCGGCGGGCGGGTGAAGAAGGCCAACCTGATCGAGCTGCCGTTTAGGACGGACATCGAGCCCACGGACGAGTACGGGGGAAACATCATGTTGTGGCGGGACCTGGTCGAGCATGTGCGCAGCATGGCACTGAGAACCCCTCCAACGTTGGTGTAACCAGCCCGGGGCTGCACCGACGCCACCATGCCGACGACTACGAGGCCGTCTTCCTCCGGGGAGGCGGCCTCCTCTGTCCAGCAACCCGTGACGGTTAGCATTCAGTAGGTTCACCATCGCCACAAGGTTCACAAGGTCCATGTCGGTACACAGGAGGAAGCGTCGTGGAGAATCCGTTCCGGCCCACTGCAGGGGCCACCCCGCCGAGCATGCTCGGCCGCGAGGGCCTCCTCGATGAGTTCGAGTACGGGCTCCGCCTGGGCTCGGGCGCACCGGGCCTACTGACCATCATCACCGGCGCCCGCGGCATCGGCAAGACCGTCATGCTTGGGGTCGCCACCGAAATCGCCCGCGAGCAGGGGTGGATTGTCATCTCCGAGACAGCCAACGCCGGGTTCCTTGGCCGCATCGGCGAATCCATGCGGACCCACACCGAAGAGCTCGGCGACGGACCTGCGGTGCGCCGGATCACCGCCATCGGCGCCGGCGGCTTTAGCGTCACCACCCAGCTCCCACCCGAACGCCAGCTCGCCTGGCGCACCCTGGGCGAGAACCTGCTGCGGATCCTGGCCGAGAAGAAGACCGGGCTCATCATCACCGTCGATGAGATCCACGCAGCCGACCGCGTCGAGCTGGCCCACCTCGCTGCATCCGTCCAACACTTTATCCGGGACGGCCTGCCCATCGGCCTGGTCTTCGCGGGGCTGCCCGCCGCGGTGTCCGATCTGCTCAACGAGGGCGTGGCCACGTTCCTGCGCCGCGCCGACCGGGTGGACCTTCACGCCGCGGCCACCCGCGAGGTAGAAGCCTCCTACGCCGAGACGTTTGCCGAGGCAGGCTTTACGATCACGCCGGAACTGGTCCGGGAAAGCGCTGAGGCGACCGGCGGCTACCCGTTCCTGATCCAGCTCATCGGCTACTTCATGTTCCGTGAGGCCGAACTCAACGAGGGAGTCCTCTCGCCCGAGCAGGTCCGGCGGGCCATCGCGGCCGCCGCCCGCCGGCACGAGCGCACCGTCATCGAAGCGGCCCTCTCCTCGGCCTCCGCGAAGGACCTCGAGTTCCTGCGCGCCATGTCCGAGGACGACGGACCCTCCACCGCCGGCGACATCGGCAAGCGGATCGACGCCAAGAAGTCCCTTGTCTCCAACTACCGCACACGCCTGATCGCCGCGGGCCTGATCGAGCAGGCGGGCTACGGCAAATTCGACTTCGCCATCCCCGGCCTCCGCGAGCACATGCGCAAGCGCCGCTAGGCTGACGTCAGCAGCATCAAGACCGCCCCGTGGAGGCGGCCCCCGTCGTCCGTACACATGGTGGCTGAAAACCCACCAACGAAGGACCCTTTGACCACCACCACGGCCACCGGCCAGTACACCAATGTGGACTCGAAACTCGAGGCAGCCCGCCTGGCTGGCATGCTGTGCCACCCCCCAGCGGGATTAGCCGGTCGTGATCATCTCCTCCACCAAGGACGGAACCCGGATCAACCCGGCCGCCTTCGCAAAGCGCCTCGGCAGCAAGGCCTCCGTGTACGTCCTGGCCACCCCCTCCGTCGCCTACGCCTTCGATGAGGCGATGCCCGATGACACCTCCGTCTTCGGCGGCGCCGCCTGCTCCTACCCGACCGGAACCGCCTGGCAGACCAACCAGCGCGCCTCCATGGTTCGCCTGGCCTACTCCGACGCCGAGGCCGCAGACGCGGTCGACCTGATTGCCCGGGATGTCGACGATATGGACGACTAGGTTCCGCCGGTGGTCACCTCGAGCACCCCGGTCCGGGCGAAAGCTCCGGAAACCGTCGAGTGCGAGGTCTCCTGGGTGATGGAGCCCGACAGCGTGATGGTCAAGCTCAACGAGGGCGTCCCCCGCAATGACACCTCCGCTCTGGCAGCGGACATCGGGGCGTCATGGATGTTCATGCAACCCGGGACCTTCGCCGTTCATCTCCAGCGGGCGGGCAAGGCCGAACCGCTCAATGAGCACCGGCAGGGAGCTGAAGTCCATCTGCAGCCCGTACTTCACGCTCACCCGGGCCATGGTCTCAAGATCAGGTGGAGCGTTCTCAGGAAAGAGCGGACCGATCTCTTGGAAATACCGTTCAAATCCCGCCGGCGAGATGATCTCCAGGACACGCGCCGGCTCATCTCCGTCGTTCCAGAAGGTATGCCATTGGTCTCTGGGCTTGCGGACCAGTTCACCGGGACCTGCCGAGAAGACCCCCTCACCCAGCAGGAAGCCGATCCGCCCATGGGTGACAACGGTGAATTCATCCTCGCGGCTGTGCATGTGCAGCGGTGCCGCCAGTTCCTTCGGCCCGAGCAGGTGCTCGACGACGGAGAAGCCGCCTGCCGTGGCCTGGGCGCCAAGCATGGTTCGGGCGGTCATTGCTTCACCGAAGCGCACGACGTCGCCGACATCAGAACCGACGGGCCCAAAGCTTGCTTGACTCATTCCCGAATTGTCCGTCCGCCGGAGTGGCAAGGCAATGTATTGCCACCCATTGGAGCACTAGATCACGCAGCAAGTGACTGTTCAGCCGTACAGGGAACGCATTACCCCGTCGAGGACCAGCCGAAGCTCGAGCGGGTGGACGGCCTCCGGTGCCGCTTCCTGAACGCCGCGGTTAATGGAGGACCAGAAAGCATCGTCGCTGCTGATGCCTGCCGGGCGCCGGATGTACCAGGCGTAGCCGCGCGGCAGCGGCGGGACGTCGGCGTCCGCCAGGTAGGAGTCGATGTCGTCGTCGATCGAGGCCAGGTCCGCATCGCTGAGGACGCTGGGCTGGTGTACCTCCATACCGCCGGTCAGGACGTGCACCTCGATGTGGCGGTCACGGGCGGGCGCCGGCCAGCGGCACACATTCGATGGACCGGCGACCCAGGCCACAAGGGCACCCCAGCCGTTGGCGGTCGCCTCGACCCACCCCTCCGGCTTTACGCTGTCCCGCACTTGATTCCACGACCGCTCGTTCACCAGTCCAGTCTGGAGCAGACGGGACCGATCAGCCTCCATCGCCACGCTGTCCCCCGCTACCGGCGGTCCTCCTCTATGGAACGGTTTCCTGATCGGCACCGGTCTCCGGCGTTTTGGTGCGGGAGGTCAGGGCCAGGGATGGGTCGGAGGTGGAACGGCCACTGCTGAAGTCCGCCTTGAACTCAAGGGTGTCGGCCGCCGCAATGTTCGTGATGCGGACCACCTCAGGAGAGTTCGGATTCTCCGCCGCGTGCGACATAGATCGCCGGGGAAGCGTTGATCCACAACTCCTCGACCGTTGTTCACCGCTCGTCGTGCCGTCAGCGAGTGAGTTCGGAGCGGGCGTCTGCGGTGGCCGTGATGGGGATCCCGTCGGGTACCAGGACGGTGACCAGAGGCGGGTGGACCACCGCGGTGAGCACCACCTGCGCCGTCCGGCCATCAGGTGTGCCGGTGGCCGGATCCACGGCCAGGGAGGGAAACCGCTGCCCGGCGGCGGTGCGCTGCAGATACCCCTCGGCCGTGGACCGGACCGTTGCGGGGTCAAGCACCGGCTGCGGCCCGGTGCCCGCCGCGGAGTCGATGGTGAAGGTGTCCGCGGCGGCCAGGGCGGCGCCGTCGGCCGCTGACAACAGGCGGGAGTGGCCGAGGTAGACCGCCGAAGCGGCAAGTACCACAGCGAGGACCAGCATCAACAGCAGGAGGTAACCGATGATCAGCACCCCCACCTGACCGTCCTCGTTTGCCCAGCCGATCCCCCCACAGGGGCCGGCCTGTTCTGCGGTCTTCATGCCGGCCTCAACCGAACCGTTCAACCGACTGGGTGGCACTCGAATCCACCGTGACGGCCGAGTCATTCACCCCGGGCATGGTGGGCATAAGCGGCAGCGGCACCGCCAGGTGGACCACGACCGTCACGGTGGACCCCGGGGAAAGACACACACCATCGCAGGACAGCTCGACCTGGGCCTGCTCCGGGGAGAAACCGAAGTTCTCCAGCGCCACCAGGGCCGCCTGCCGCGCGTGGGCCTGACCCTGCTCCGGAGTCTCGGCCTCCACGAACACCTTGGCCGCGTGGTCGGCCGCCCCCACCACGGCGAATAATCCGCCCTGCAGCTGCCCCGCCGACAGGACCAAATACACAACCGGGACCAGCAGAATCAGGCCCAGGAAGGTGAATTCAAGCACCGCGCTGCCGGCCTCGTTCCCTAGCCGAAAGCGTGCACGGCGGACCAGCCCGGACCGAGCGGGCCTACGAAGGAAGGACCGCACGGCCCTGAACCTCCAGCACCCCGGCCGGGCCGAACAGACCCACCACCGGAAGCGGAGCCCGCACCACCACCTCCACGAACTGCACTCCGGCGGCCCCCGAGCGTTGGACCGTCACATCCGAAGCGAAGTCCTCCCCCACCCCCGCGGTGATCAGCTCGGTCGTGCGCTGCCCGGCATCCTCGGGATTCCGGTCGGCCAGGGTTCCGTACCGGGCGCCCGAGGCCGCGGCATCGATCAGGGTGTTGCGCACGTGCAGCACCAGCATCAGCTGGACCACCGCAAGGAAAATCACGGTGAGCAGCCCGCCGATCAACGCGAAATCGACAACCGCCGATCCCGCCTCACCGCGCAGCCTCCGGCGCCCTCGTGACCAAAGCACCTACGGGGACACCTGATTCATCGCCGCCTCGAACAGGCCCTGCAGCGCAGGCCCCGCTAGGGCCAGCAGCCCCGCCACAAGCACCGCCGACATCAGCGTGATCATCACCCACCCGGGCACATCCCCGCGCTCGGCGTCGGGGTCGGAGACCACCCGCCGGTAGATGGCGGCGAGGGCCAGCCAGGCGCGGGCACCATTTCGATTCCTTGCCATTGTCATCTCCATTCTCTGAGCGGTCGGCTTTCCGGTCGTGCGGTTCAGAATCCAAGGTTGATCAGCGCAATGCCGGGGTACACGGCGAAGATGACGGTCAGGGGAAGCACACCGAAGACCAGCGGAACCATCATGGCGATCTCCTTCTTTCCAGCCGATTCCATGAGCTCCCGTTTGGACATATCGCGCACGTCCTGCGCCTGGGCCCGCAGCACCTCGGCCAACGGGGTGCCGCGCTGGACCGCGACAGTCAGCCCGTCGACGAACCGGGCAAGCGGGGCCAGTTGGGTGCGGCGGGAGAACTCCTGGAACGCTTCGATCACCGGGGTCCCGGCCCGGGTTTCGGCAAGCACCCGCCCGAACTCCCCGGCCAGTTCGCCGCGGGCCGTCCTGCACACCCGTTCCAGGGCGCCGGTCGCGCTCTCTCCGGCGCTGACGGCCAGCGCCATAAGTTCGGCAAGGCTGGGGAATTCGGCGAGCATCCGCGTCTCCCGGCGCGCGATCTGCCGGGTCAGGAGATAGTCGCGGAACAGGTACCCTCCGGCGGTGCAGGCGGGAACCAGGACCGCAGCGAAGAATACGTTCGACCGGCCGGAGCCGGCCGCCAGGACCACCAGTGCGGTGGACGCACCGAGTCCGAGCGCCGCCCAGAGGATCTGCTGGGCCCGGAAGTCGGTAACGCTCAGTCCTCCACCGGCCTGCATCAGTCGGCGGTCCAGCAGGGTCGATGCGGGATTGAACCGGTTCAGCCTGCGCACCGCATCACGAAGGACCGGCTGCAGGATGCGGCCCAGGGGCCCGAAGGGCGCCGGGCGGCCCGCGTCCGCGCCGAGCAGGCGGGACCGGACGTCCACGACCTTCAACTGTGGTCCGATCCGTTCCACGAAGCGGACTCTCCGCGCCGACGGCAGCCCGACGAGCACCATCCACAGGCCCAGCCCGAGCGCGCCGCCCGCTAGGAGAGACACCGCCAGCACCTGCCCGGTCACCGCAGCACCCTCTCGTCCTCGGGCAGGGCGCCGATGCGCAGCATCACGCGGTAGCACACAACCGACACGACGAGGCCTCCGGCCAGGACCAGGGCGCCGGCACCGGAGTTGTAGGCGCGGACGGCTTCCGGCCGGGTTGCTAACAGCAGCAGCACGAACCACGGCGCGGCCACCGCGAGCCGGGCCGCATTGACCGTCCAGGACTGCCGCGCCTCGAGTTCATTGCGGGTGCGGGCGCTGTCGCGGAGGAACTCCGACAGGGTGCCCAGCAGCCGGCCGAGGTCGGACCCGCCCACCTCGCGCGTCATCCGCAGGGCCTCGACGATGCGGTCCGCCACCGGGTCGGCAAGTCGGTCCTTGAGCCTGCTCAGCGAATCGTCGAACTGCCCACCCGCACGGTAGTCCGCAGCAAACTCCCGAAACGCGCCGCGCAGTTCGGCCGGACCCTTGTCGGCGAGCTGCATCAGGGCCTCGGGCAGCGAGAGACCGGCACGGATCGCCGAGCGCAGGTGATCGACGACGTCGGGCCAGAGCTCCCGCAGTGACGCCGTGCGCTTCGCGGCCCGCCACCGCACCAGGGCATACGGAGTCCAGGCGCCGAACAGGGCGAAACAGACAGCGATGGGTACCGAGCGGACCAGGACAATGGCAGTCAGGAGGACGAGGAACCCCGTGACGACGCAGGTGCCCAGCAGTCCCCGCACCGACACCGAGCCGACCCCGGCCCGCACGAGCAGCTCCCGCAACGGTGCCGTCCGCCGCGGGCGGGCCGAACTCCGGGGAGACGGGCCCCAGCACGCCCACCAAATCAGGAAGAGCCCGGTGCCCAGCATCATGCCCAGGAGCGCGCTCACCGGCCCTCCTCGAGGAGCGCCGCGATATCGACGCCGGCGGCGGCGAACTTCTCCTCCGCGGGCATGGCCGTGGCGCAGACCCGCAGGGCGCCCTCCAGCCGCCGGAAGACGGGCGAGGACTCGATGACGCCGCTCTCCACCCGGGCCCCCACTGCCATGATTTCCGTGACCTGCCGCTGGCCGTTGCCGGCTCGTGCGCAGTGCACCACGAGGTCGAGGCAGGATGCGACGGTGGGCACCACGAACTCACTGGAAATGTTCTTACCGGCCAGCAACGGCAGGGTACAGATCTTAGTCAGGGCATCGCGGGCGCTGTTGGCATGCACGCTGCACATCCCGGGCAGGCCGCTGTTGAGTGCGATGAGCATGTCCAGGCTCTCCGCCTCCCGGACCTCCCCGACGATGAGCCGGTCCGGGCGCATCCGCAGTGCTTCCTTCACCAGGTGCCGGAGCGGGATCTCCCCGGTGCCTTCGAGGTTCGGCTGCCGGCACTGGAGCCCGACGACGTCGCGCAGCGGCAGCTTCAGCTCGAAGATCTCCTCGACCGTGATCACCCGCTCGCGCGGTGGAATCGAGGCGCCCAAGCAGTTGAGCAGCGTCGTCTTCCCTGCCTGCGTGGCGCCGGAGACGAGGATGTTCAGCCCGGCCCCGACTGCGGCGCCCAGGAACCGGGCGGTCTGCGGCGTCAGCGTCCCCAGCCCGATGAGATGCTCCAGCCGGGTGGCGCGGGCGATGAACCGGCGGATATTGACCGCCCAGTGCCTGCGGGTGACATCCGGGATCACCACGTGCAGCCTCGAGCCATCGGGCAGGGAGGCATCGACGAAGGGCGAGGAGAGATCAAGGCGCCGCCCCGAGGACTTCAGCATCCGCTCCACGAGGTCCCGGACCTGCTGGGCGGTCAGGGTCAGGGAGGTGAGCTCGGATTCCCCGCCGCGGGCGACATAGATCTCCGAGGGAGCGTTGATCCACAACTCCTCAACCGTCGGATCGTCAAGGAACGGCTGCAGCACCCCGAACCCGGCGACGGCGTCATACACCTGCCGGCGGACCTTCTCGGGGTGGCCCAGCGGGGGCAGGGAGCCTCGAACCGCGCGCTCGTCGTAGTCATTGACTGCGTCCTCGACCAGCCGCAGGATCTCCGGGCCCTGCTCCGCAGGGTCGAGGCCGCGGCGGCGGATCAGCTCGCGCACTTCCTCCTCGACCATGCGCACAGCGTCCATTCGAACCCCCGACCTAGGACTTCCACGAGAAGCACCCCCAGTCGGCGCACCATCAGCCTAAGGAGTGGCGCGCAGCAGGACCAGTGCCGATTCGGCAATGTGGACGAATTTTTTTCCGCCAACCCATAAGGGCCCTGCGACGAGGAGCAAAGGAAAAACGCTCTCGCACCGTCGTCAATATGGGTTACTCTCTGAGAACCCGACGCGCTAAGTGCCTGCGGCAAGCAACCGATTGCTCCATCGATGCCTGTCCAGACCACTGCGAAGAGCGTCCAGCAGCACCTCCGGTGCTGTGGTCGGGCAGAAAACGGTCTCGGAGCACCTAGTTGGGGAACTAATGAATACAGCACCGTGGGCACCTGTGCCCGGATTCCGCATGCCGGCATCGCGCCAGCCAGCCCGGGAGAATGCCAACCAGCTCGTAGCCCACGGCAGAGCGCTGGTCGTGCTGCTCATGGCTGCGTCCCTCCTCGGCGGATCCTTGACACCGGCGCATGCCCAGGAAGTGCCCCCGGCCCCTGAAACCGGAAGCGAGATGCCCACCCCGGATCCCTCGCCGTCATCCGAGCCCACCCCGGATCCAGAGCCGTCATCCGAGCCCTCGCCGTCGGCCGATCCCTCCCCGGAGCCGGAGCCGTCTCCGTCGGAGCCGTCTCCGTCGGAGGAACCATCGGAGGAACCACCGCCCTCGACCAGCATCGATGAGGCAATCGACCGGTTCAACGCCGACAGGGCTGGCTTCGGGTTCGAGCCGGTCGAGCTGAGCGACGAAGCGGGAGTTTTCCTCGAAGCCGTCCACGGCCTGACCGACGAGGAAAAGGCCCCGGAGATTGCGGCCTTCGAACTCGACCACACGCTGACTCCCCTGCCCTTGTTCTACCTCGAGCAGGAGGAGGCTGCTCCTGCTCCGGCGCCTGAGCTCCTGGACAGCTACTTCGCGTCCCTCCTTGAGCCGCCCCTTTCCGAGGACGCCGGCTGGAAAGCCGCCATGGAGGCCGCGACGGCCGTGGGCTGGTTCTCGAAAGAGGACGCCGAAACGGAAGGCCCCACCACTCAAAGCAGCGGGTTCAGCCTTTTCGGCATACCGACACCGGCCTTCACCGAAGCACCGCAGCTCAGCGGGGTCAGCCAGGTCGGCCAGCGGGTCACCTTCGAGCACTCCGGCTACACGGCCGGGGCCACCTTGTCGCTTCAATGGTTCCGAGACTCGGACCCGATCGACGGCGCCACGAACCCGGACTACACCCTGCAGCTCGAAGACCTCGGCCGTGGAATCTCCGTGCGGGCGACACTGTCCCGCGAGGGCTGGATCGACGCCGTTTCGGTCCACCCGCTGGCCGAAGTGGTGGAGCCCGGAGGCCTTGTGGCACCGTCCGTCACCATCTCCGGCCTCCCACAAGTGGGGGCTGGACTCATGGCCGTCCTTGGCGACCCGGGGCCGGTGCCCGCCACCATCACCTATGAATGGCGGCGCGGCAGCACTGTAATCCCCGGCGCCGAAGGCGCTTCGTATGCTCCCACGGCCGAGGACGTCGGCCACCAACTCAGCGTCATCGTCACTGCCTCGGCGCCCGGCTATACCCCGGCCACGGCGACATCCGAACCCACCGACCCGGTGAGCGGACTGCTTACCGCCCCGGTGCCCGTCATCACCGGCGCCGCCGTCGTCGGGTCGAAACTGGTTGCCTCCCCCGGCGCCTGGGCGCCGGCGCCGGTGACCCTGACCTACGCCTGGTTCGAGAACGACGCCCCGATCCCAGGCGCCTCATCAGGCACCTACATACCCTCCCCCGCCGACGCCGGCAAGCGCCTCACGGTCCGGGTGACCGGCCAGAAGCCCGGCTATGTGACCCGCACGCGCACCTCCGAGGAAACCGCCGCCGTCCTGCCGGTGCTGGTTTCCCCGGTGCCGACAATCACCGGCGCGGTGATTGTCGGGTCGAAACTGACTGCTTCCCCCGGCACGTGGGGACCTGCGCCGGTGGCCCTCACTTACGCCTGGTACGCCAACGGCGTCCGGCTCACCGGCGCGACCTCGGCGTCGTACACGCCCACTTCCGGCGTGTTGGGTAAGCGAATTACGGTGCAGGTGACGGGGTCAAAGACCGGATACGCCCGTGCAGTTAAGGTATCTGCGGCCACAGTGCCTGTGGCTCCGGTCGAAGAGATCCCGCCAACACCGACCGAAGCGGGATCGCGCAGCGGCTGGAACTCCATCGCTCGGGACATGTTCAACCGGATGGAAAGCGACCCGGACGGGCAGGAGGAATATGCCTCCTGGACCTACGCCTACCAGGCCCGGATGGCAGCTGAATACTACGGCTGGAAGGACCCGAGGACCCAGCAGTACCTAGCCAAGGTGTACAGCCTGAACAAGGCCGACGGCGGGTACGGGCTCGGAAAGTCCTGGGACGCCTTCGGGGACGGCTCGGTCAACCCCGCCTCCACGACCTACACGGTCTCGACGGCGGATCATGTCGGGGAAGTCCTGCTGGCCGGGCACCTCGCCGGCGCCGTGCCCAAGGAGAAGCTGGTTGAGGCCGTAGATTCCCTCCTCAGCACGCCGATCGACGACACGCCCAACGGGCGATGCATGGCCTATTCCAAGAGCGCCTCGGACCGTGCCTCCACGGCAGGATGCGTCGTGAATGTCTCTCTCGGTGCCGCGGCGTTCCTCAGCAAGGTTGCGGACTCGGGGGTACTGGATGACGACTCGCCCAGGCTCGCGCAGGCCTACCGGGTGGTGTCGCAGCTGAAATGGCTCGGCATCAACACCTACAACGAGACCCTAGGAGGGTGGGCCTACCTCTACCTTCCCTCGGGGAAGCCTCCATTCGGCCGGCTCCCGGTGCAGGACGCGAACCACAATGCGTACACCTTTGAGTCAGCTATCACCCTGTACGGCAGGCAGTGGCTCAACGACGGCATGGCACGCTGGCTCGCCAAGCCGCCCCCCTTTCCCGCGTTCTTCGACCTCACCGGCCGGGTGAGGCAGCAGTCCCTCGTCCCGTCGGTCCATGCGCAGAACGCGCTCAAGGACGCAGCGTTTGTCAGCGGGAATGTCACCCTGAGAACGCAGTACGCGCAACTGGGCATGTGGTCGATGCGGCTGGCGAAAAATGCAACCCTGCATTCGATGCAATGGCGCCCGACAGCCTCGATCGGCAGCATCGGCGTCTTCAACAGCAAAGGGACCAGCCTCTCAACGACCGTGCGCAAAGGATCAACGGTCTACCTGCGGTCGACCGTCCTTTCCGGGACCGCTGTGCCGGTCGTGAATCAGACGGTGAAACTCTCAGTCGACAGCTCGTACATCAGTAGAAAGACGACAGGCCACCAGGGAAACATCGCTTTCGCCGTCACTGTCACCCGAAACTCCTGCTATTCGCTGACCGTCAGCAAGGAGTACACAGCAACGAAGTCACCCGTCGCCAAGACCATATGTTTTCGGGTTACCTGATGGACGGGCTCCGAGACGGCAATAAAAGCCAAACTTCTTCTCAGAAGGGGTTGACAATGCGCGACACACCCCACTCGTCACACCAAAATGCCGTGATTAGCAAATAAAATCCGCTTTCACACAAGAAACAATAGTCACAGCTGTAACGTCGTTGTAGTCTTCATGGGACCGCTCGCCCTGGCCTTTTGGCCTGGACTATGGAGAACCCGTGACATTTGCCTCCCTCAATAGAATCTTGTGCTCCACGGCCCTTTCGATGGCAATCTGCATTGGCGCAGCTCCGCTAACGGCCACGGCACAGACTCAACCCTCTCCCGTGGCAACGCCTGCCACGGAATCGCGGATCGAACCGGGCGTCGCTCCGGACCCTGCAGGTGAGGCCCCGGCCGGACCTCCGTCGCCCGCCGCCACACAGGATCCCGCAGTCCCTTCGCCACCGGCATCCGAGGCCCCGGCTCCGGCAGACCCGCAGCCGACTGCGGAAACCACCGCACCTGCAGAGGATGAAGTCACCTCCTTCGTTCCCGACCTCGACTGGAACCCCCTGCTCGAGCCCGGGGCGAATCCCCGGCTCGGAGAAAACCATCCCGAGCCGCACGAGGCTGCCCAGCACGGGCAGGAGGAAGGAAAGCTCGGGGCCGCCGCCTTCGGCCCCCGCTACGGGAATTTCAAAGTGAAGCTTGTAACGGTGAAGCTCGCCGACAAGACCCTGGCGGATGTAAACGCAATCAACCTCGACGCCGCACGGGCTTCAATTGCAGCTGCCGATTCCTACTGGCGCTCGGCGTCCATGGGCCGGCTCTCCATCACCACCGTTTCCGAGGTGCGGGGGTTCGCTTCGAAGGCCAAGCACACCGATTCGTACGACCAGATCATGGCCACCGTGACGCGGGAGCTCAACTGGCAGTACAACCCCTACGAAGCGCTGGTCCTCTTCATTCCGCACCGCGACCTGAATTCATATGGAAACTGGGGAATTCTCGGCGGTGGATTCACCGACAGCGCCACGAGCGGCCGCGTCATCATGCCCTACCCCTCGGCAACGACGAAGAACGTGGTCTCCCATGAATTCGGCCACGTACTGGGCCTGCACCACTCAAATTCCCTGAACTGCACCAACGGGCGGGTCGACGTCGCTCGAATTGCGGGAGCGACGTGGGGCGATACTGCGTGCAGGTCCTGGGAATACGGCGACACCCTCGACATCATGGGCTTCGCCCAGCTGCATACCCCAATGATCAACTCGTTCATGTACGAATTCGGCGGCTTTGGCCGCGGGGATGAAATACGGAACGCCGGCATTGCGAGCGGGTCGAAACAGTACACCCTGAAGGCGTGGGCCGGAGGCGAAGCACAACGGGCGGTCAAATTCACCGATCCGGGCAGCGGCGAGGTCTACTACATCGAACTGCGCCTGCCCGTCGGCCGGGATGCCAACAGCGCCATCGGCGGCAACCGCGGCGTCAAGATCATCAAGAAGGACCACCTTGGGTGGAACGGCAACGCCTCGGTGGTGCTCACCCCCAACAGCCGGTGGGTCGGCTACTACAACGAAAACCACGCCTGGCAGGCCGGGTCCGTCTTCACGACGCACCGCGGTACCCGCGTGCACATCAACTCAATCGGAACGACCAGCGCCTCCATCACCGTCACCGCGCTGACTTCCACGGTGGCTCCTGCTCCTGCTCCTGCGCCGGTGGTGTTGGATAAGACGCTGGCGGCGGTCAATGCCGGGGATTTCAACCGTAACGGCACCCATGACCTGGTTTCCCGGCGCCCGGATGGAACGCTGTGGTTCCATGACGGCACCGGCACCGGTGCGTTCCGGACCCCGGTGAAGATCGGCTCCGGGTGGGGCATCTACAGCCAGCTCATCGGCGGCCAGGACTTCAACGCGGACGGACGCCCGGACCTGGTCGGACGCAAGACCGATGGCACGCTGTGGTTCTACGCCGGCACCGGCGCCGTCTCCTCCACCTCTCAGGGCTACAAGCCGGCCGTAAAGGTCGGCACGGGGTGGAACATCTACGACATCATGGTCTCCCCCGGGGACTTCACCGGCGACCGCCGGGCGGACCTGATCGCCCGCAAACCCGATGGAACCCTCTGGCTCTACCGCGGCACCGGCACCAGCCCGGCCCTGCTTAGCGCCCCGGTACGGATCGGCACCAGCGGCTGGACGACCTTCAACCTGCTCACCGGCGCCGGGGACTACACCGGCGACGGACGCGCGGACCTGCTCGCCCGCCAGCCCGACGGCGGCCTCTGGCTCTACCAGGGCACCGGATCGGTGAGCACCACCAGCACCGGATACCTGCCCGGACGCAAGATCGCCACCGGCTGGGCCGGCTACACCGACATCGTCGGAGCCAGCGACTTCAACCGCGACGGCAAGACCGACCTCGTGGGCTTCAAGTCCGACATGAGCCTGTGGTTCTTCGCCGGAACCGCCATGAAGGACGACGGCTACCGCCCCGGCGCCCGCATCGCCTCCACCGGCTGGCAGGACTACAACACCCTCGTGGGCCCCGGGGACTTCAACGCCAGCGGCACCAAGGACGTCATCGGGCGCCGCAAGGACGGATCCCTGTGGTTCTACAACGGCAACGGCAGGGGCGGCTACGGCACCCCCGTCCGGATCGGCAGCGCCGGCTGGAACGCCTTCACCGACATCCTGGCCCCCGGCGACCTCAACGGCGACCGCCGCCCGGACCTGCTGGCCCGCCACCAGGACGGTTCCCTCTGGTTCTACGCCGGCACCGGAACCGTCAGCTCCACCAGCGAAGGCTACAAACCGGGACAGAAAATCGGGGCCGGCGGGTGGCAGGACTTCTCCCAGCTCATGGCCCCCGGCGACTACAACGGCGACGGCAGGGCCGACCTGCTCGGACGCAAGACCGACGGCACCCTCTGGTTCTGGGCCGGCACCGGCACCATCAGCGCCACCAGCGAAGGCTACTCACGCGCGGTCCAGATCGGGCGCAGCGGCTGGCAGGGCTTCAACCACGTGATCACCCCCGGAGACTTCACCGGAGACAAACGCAACGACCTGCTCGCCCGCAAACCCGACGGAAGCCTCTGGCTCTACGCCGGCACCGGCGCCGCCTCGACCACCCAGGAAGGTTACAAACCCGCCGTCCGGATCGGCACCACCGTCTGGGCCACCTACGCCACCATCACCGGCCCCGGCGACTTCAACGGCGACACCAAAACCGACCTCCTCGCCACCCGCCCCGACGGCTCCCTCTGGTTCTACGCCGGCACCCACGGCACCAACGCCGGCTACAACCCCGCAAAACCCGCCGGAAAACTCTAACCGCTCCCCATCTACCTCTCGACCGGCCCGGAGTTCTCCTCCACCTGGCGCAAACCACCGGTTCCGGTCGAGGACCTGTTCAATCTGGAGAATGATCTGTGAAACTGAACCGTCCAGCCAGCGTATTGGCCGCCTCCCTCCTCACGGCAGCGCTGGTAGGAGGATCGACCCCGGCCCTGGCCCTCGTCCTGCCCGAGACGGAACCGCAAGCCACGACGTCCCCAGAACCAGGACCGGCCGACGGCACGGCACCGGCGGCGCCCGCTGTCCCGCCGGAAAGTTCAACACCGCCGGCACCTGCTCCCTCTTCCCCGCCCGAAGGCCCCACCGCTCCCCCGCAGCCTGCGCCCCAGACGACTACCCCCGGTGAAGATGACGGGGCGCCCACCGACGCCGCGGAAATGTCCCCTGAAGAACTGGCCCGGAACGCGTCCGCCCTTGCGGAACTCATCGGCCCCCTTGGAGCGAGTCTGGGCCAGGGAGTCGAACGCATTGCGGAGACCGGAGACCCCCAGGTACCCACCGACGAGGAGCTCACCCAGATTGCGCAGGAGGAGCGGTCGACCTCCGGCAATGAGGCCGAACCTGGCCCGGGTCCGGCCGTTCCCGAAGCTGACCAGGCGGGGGCCACGAACCGGTCCACGAACACCGACTTCCCGATGGCCAGGACCGCCTTCCAGCCCCTGATCAACTACTGGAAACCCGCAGGAATCCTTGGGGTGGATGTGAGCAGCCACCAGGGCAACGTCGACTGGGCTGCCGCCTGGCGTCAGGGCTCCCGGTTCGCCTATACAAAGGCGACCGAGGCACTCGTCTACAAGAACCCCTATTTCGCCTCCCAGTACAAAGGGGCGGAAGTGTCGGGGATGGACCGGGGCGCCTACCACTTCGCCATCCCGAATGTTTCGAGCGGTGCTGCGCAGGCTGACTACTTCATCCGCAACGGTGGAGGATGGTCCGCGGACGGCAAGACCCTGCCTCCGCTCCTGGACGTCGAGTACAACCCGTACCCGGAGCTCGGCAATACCTGCTACAACATGAGTCCGGCCCAGATGGTCAACTGGATCCGTGACTTCTCGAACACCATGTTGAGCCGCACCGGGCGCCTGCCGATGATCTACACCACCGCCGACTGGTGGAACCGCTGCACCGGATACAGCACCGCCTTTGCCAACCACCCCCTCCATGTCGCCTCCTACAACAACTGCTGCACCGGCCCCCTTCCGGCTGGATGGCGGGTGGAGAGCCTGTGGCAGTACACCAGTGACGGACCGGTTGTCGGCGACTGGAACCGGTGGAACGGGACGGCGGCGGCATTCGACCGGTTCGTCCGGGGCGGCTCCACGGCTCCTGCTCCTGCTCCTGCTCCTGCTCCTGCTCCTGCTCCGGTGGTGTTGGATAAGACGCTGGCGGCGGTCAATGCCGGGGATTTCAACCGTAACGGCACCCATGACCTGGTTTCCCGGCGCCCGGATGGAACGCTGTGGTTCCATGACGGCACCGGCACCGGTGCGTTCCGGACCCCGGTGAAGATCGGCTCCGGGTGGGGCATCTACAGCCAGCTCATCGGCGGCCAGGACTTCAACGCGGACGGACGCCCGGACCTGGTCGGACGCAAGACCGATGGCACGCTGTGGTTCTACGCCGGCACCGGCGCCGTCTCCTCCACCTCTCAGGGCTACAAGCCGGCCGTAAAGGTCGGCACGGGGTGGAACATCTACGACATCATGGTCTCCCCCGGGGACTTCACCGGCGACCGCCGGGCGGACCTGATCGCCCGCAAACCCGATGGAACCCTCTGGCTCTACCGCGGCACCGGCACCAGCCCGGCCCTGCTTAGCGCCCCGGTACGGATCGGCACCAGCGGCTGGACGACCTTCAACCTGCTCACCGGCGCCGGGGACTACACCGGCGACGGACGCGCGGACCTGCTCGCCCGCCAGCCCGACGGCGGCCTCTGGCTCTACCAGGGCACCGGATCGGTGAGCACCACCAGCACCGGATACCTGCCCGGACGCAAGATCGCCACCGGCTGGGCCGGCTACACCGACATCGTCGGAGCCAGCGACTTCAACCGCGACGGCAAGACCGACCTCGTGGGCTTCAAGTCCGACATGAGCCTGTGGTTCTTCGCCGGAACCGCCATGAAGGACGACGGCTACCGCCCCGGCGCCCGCATCGCCTCCACCGGCTGGCAGGACTACAACACCCTCGTGGGCCCCGGGGACTTCAACGCCAGCGGCACCAAGGACGTCATCGGGCGCCGCAAGGACGGATCCCTGTGGTTCTACAACGGCAACGGCAGGGGCGGCTACGGCACCCCCGTCCGGATCGGCAGCGCCGGCTGGAACGCCTTCACCGACATCCTGGCCCCCGGCGACCTCAACGGCGACCGCCGCCCGGACCTGCTGGCCCGCCACCAGGACGGTTCCCTCTGGTTCTACGCCGGCACCGGAACCGTCAGCTCCACCAGCGAAGGCTACAAACCGGGACAGAAAATCGGGGCCGGCGGGTGGCAGGACTTCTCCCAGCTCATGGCCCCCGGCGACTACAACGGCGACGGCAGGGCCGACCTGCTCGGACGCAAGACCGACGGCACCCTCTGGTTCTGGGCCGGCACCGGCACCATCAGCGCCACCAGCGAAGGCTACTCACGCGCGGTCCAGATCGGGCGCAGCGGCTGGCAGGGCTTCAACCACGTGATCACCCCCGGAGACTTCACCGGAGACAAACGCAACGACCTGCTCGCCCGCAAACCCGACGGAAGCCTCTGGCTCTACGCCGGCACCGGCGCCGCCTCGACCACCCAGGAAGGTTACAAACCCGCCGTCCGGATCGGCACCACCGTCTGGGCCACCTACGCCACCATCACCGGCCCCGGCGACTTCAACGGCGACACCAAAACCGACCTCCTCGCCACCCGCCCCGACGGCTCCCTCTGGTTCTACGCCGGCACCCACGGCACCAACGCCGGCTACAACCCCGCAAAACCCGCCGGAAAACTCTAGATCAGCATCGGCAGTGCAAAGGCACCCAGGGAAGGAAAATCGCTGCTTCGAGTATTGTGAGTGGCAGAATGAAAAATCTCCTTAATACCCTTCGGCCCCTCCTTGCCACGTTGCCCTCGGGAAGCCGCAGGTTCCTCATTGGCTATGGAATAGCTACGGCCTGCCTCTCGCTGCTGGACATCATCTCCCTGGGCCTCATCGCCGTCCTGCTCCCGTCCCTCGTGAGTGGGGCGGAGGTGCAGCTGCCCATCCTGGGGAACGTGGGTGAGCAGAGCCAGCTGCTCACCCTGCTGGGAATCGCCTGCGCGCTGGTCGTTGCCAAGGGTGTCTTCGCCGTGATGATCCTTCGGTCGGCGACGGCGCGGTTCGCCAAGCATGAAGTCGCCATCGGTGACCGGCTCCTGGCCTCCTACCTCTCGTCCCCGTGGGAGAAGCGCCTGCAGAAGAACTCAAGCGAACTGGTGCGCACCGTCGATGTGGGAGTGGGCTTGTCGGTCGCCGGCGTCCTCATCCCCGCGATGACCCTGTTCGGCGAGCTCGGGACCCTCCTCGCCGTCGCCGTGGTGCTCGTCGTGGCGCAGCCGCTCATCGCCCTAGTCAGCGTGCTGTACCTGGGCCTTGTTGCAATGCTGCTCGCACGGGTCATCTCCCCGCTCTCGGTTCGAATGGGCCAGGAGAACCTGAGGTGGTCGGCCAAGACGGTGAAGATCCTCACCGAGGCGCTGGCGGCCCTGAAGGAGATCACCCTCGCCGACCGGTCCTCGGAAGTGCGCGCCCAGGTCCACGAAACCCGCAGCCACAGCTCCGTGGCCCGCGCGAACTCGGTCTTCCTAGCCCAGGTGCCCCGCTACGTGCTTGAGTCGGCCCTCATCGTCGGATTCCTCCTGGTGGGAGGGGTCGGCCTGGTCACCGGCGGCACCGAGGGCGCTGTCAGCGCCGTCGGCCTGTTCGCCGTCGCCGGATTCCGGCTGGTCCCGTCACTGACCCGGCTTCAGGCGGTCCAGTCGCAGGTCAACTCCAACTCGGCTTTTGCCCTGCAGGTTGCCACGGACATTCAGGAGAGCGAAGAACTCCTGGCCGAAAGCTCGAAGGAGCACCCGCAGCAGGACCTGACCTCGAAGCGCGTCGACATCGTCCTGCGGGACGTGGGATTCACCTACCCCGGTGCGGCCCAGCCCGCCCTCCGCGGCGTGAACGCCACCATCCCGGCGGGCAGCCACGTCGCCTTCGTCGGCTCGTCCGGAGCGGGCAAATCGACGATCATCGATATCCTCCTCGGGCTGCTGAAGCCCACCTCGGGCCACATCGAGGTGGATTCGGAACGCATGGACCGGGTCCTGACCTCGTGGCGGAAACGCATCGGATATGTCCCCCAGGACGTCTCCCTCTTCGACGCGTCGGTCGGCCAGAACGTCGCCCTGTCATGGGATCCGGCGAACGTCGATCACGCCAAGGTTGAGGCGGCCTTGAGGCGCGCCCAGATGTACGACGTGGTCATGAGCCGCGAGGGCGGACGGGACGCCCTGATCGCCGAGCGCGGACTCGCGCTCTCCGGAGGCCAGCGCCAGCGCCTCGGCATCGCCCGGGCCCTCTACCACGAACCGGACGTGCTGGTGATGGACGAGGCGACGAGCGCCCTCGACACCGCAACCGAATCCGCTGTGACCACCGCGATCCGCGAGCTCCACGGTGAGGTCACCGTGATTACGGTGGCTCACCGCCTCTCGACCATTCGCTCCGCGGACATTGTCTTCTTCATGCAGGACGGCCGGATCGTCGCCCAGGGGACCTTCGATGAGGTCGTGGCCGCCGTCCCCGACTTCGCACGGCAGGCACAGCTGGCCGGCCTGAACTAACCAGACCGGTCACGGCGCAGCCCCGGCCCCGTCCCTTCGGGGCAGGGGCTGTGGGCGGAATGCGGACCGGCCTCGCACTCAGCGTCGAATGAGGAGGGCCGGTCCAGCGGCGGCGGGCGCGCGGACCTGCCGGGACCAACCGGAAGTGCTACCTGGAGGCGGCGGCGTAGATCTCCCGCAGACGCTCAACGGCCCGTGCAGGGTCGTGGTGCTCGGCGATCCACTGCCGCCCCTGCGCGCCCCGCCGCTCGAGAACGTCCTGATCCTTCAGTTCCGCGGCAATCAGCTCGGCCATGGCCGCGGGTGACTCAGCCGGTTCGCGGCCCACCGGAATGTCGTCCGGATACAGGCCCGGGGTGAGGGAAATGTAAAGGGGCACGCCCAAAGCCATTGCCTCGAGTTCACTCGCGGCGAGGATGCCCGCGGCCTGGCCGACCGCAATATTTGAGGCATTCAGGAAATCAAGGTAGTCGGAATGGCTCATTCGCGGAACGAGCTTCACACCGGCCTTCTCGGCTTCGCCGGCCATGGGCCCCCAATCCAGCCCATAAACGTCGAAGGTGCCGCCGCTGCGCAGGACAAGCTGGCGCGCTGTCTCCAACTGGCCCGCCGCATTCTTTGAATCGTCCCACCGGGATACGAAGAACACCCGCGCCCTCCCCTGCTCACGGGAAACTGGCAGCGGCAGCTTGGTCAGATCGATCGACACCGGCAGGTACACCGCGTCCGGCCGATGGGGCAGGATGTGCTCGCGCAGGTCCGGAGTCGTGTACATCACCGCGGCGGCGTTCCGGACGCCGCGCAGGATGGTGTTCCTCCACCGCTCATCGTATTGAAGGGTGCGGATGTCGGTGCCGTGCAGGGTGAGCACGTAGGTCTTCGGAATGAACCGGGTGTGCTGGGTAACCCCACCGGAGTGGATGTGAAGCAGGTCCGAGGAGACGGCCCGGCGGGCGAGACCGCCAAGCCACGCCGCTCCATCAAGGGCGTACCGGGCGCGGCCGTTTAGGCCGGTCAACGGGTAGTTGGCGACGGCCCGGGGGTAGAAGCTCCACGGCAGTTCCTGCTCCGATGCCTTCGCGAGGATCCGCTGGGCGTAGAAGGCGCAGTCGTTGACGTGCACCACCTTGGGACCGGACGGGGTGGTACCTGCCGGGCGTGCCGTGGGGTCAGTACCGTCCGCCGGAGGCATCCGTTTCATCCTTCCGCTCCCAGGGACGCTCGGCCTCGTCCAGCGCGATGCGTCGCGCGAGCTTCGTCAGGGTCGTCTCCATGGAACGGAAGCGCTGGTGCGTGGTCGACATGTACACCAGGAACGAAACGATGAGGGCATAGAGCACAAGGTCGGTGCCGCGGCCGACGCCGACGATCCCCGCCACCTGCGTCAGGATCGTGGGAAAGAAGATGGATAGCACCGCGGCGAACGCGAACAGCAGAATCATAATTCTGCGGATGGCCATGTGCTTTGCATTCGATCCCCCGCGAATGAGCACAAGGGAGAACACGACGACGACGAGAACCAGGACGAGCTGAACGACGATTAGCATTTTGAATTACCTAAAGAGCAGGTCCGCCACAATATTGACGGAGTTGAGGAGGGATTGCCCCTTGGATTTTGAATAGTCGGTGTAGATGATTTCCACCGGGTGCTCTGTCCACCGCGGCTGCATCGAAGCGATCATCTGGACCAGTTCGGAGGCGTGCGCCATGCGGTTCTGGGTGATGTGGATGTTCTGGGCCACGCCGCGGTTAAAGGCGCGCAGGCCGTTGTGGGCATCCGTGAGCGGCATCCCCGTGCTCCACCGCGTCTGAAGCGCGGCTGTGCGCAGCACGAGCCTCTTCAGGGCACCGATCTGGGTGCGGCCATCCAGGAATCGGGAGCCGAGGACGACGTCGGCCTCGCCGCTTTCGAGCCGCGCCACCATATCGGCGGCGTCGGACACGCGGTGCTGGCCGTCGGCGTCGAAGGTCACCACGCTCGTCATGTCCGGATCCTGAAGCGCATACTCAAGGCCGGTCTGCAGGGCCGCGCCCTGGCCCAGGTTAACGGGGTGGTTGACGACCACGGCTCCGGCCGCCCGCGCCACCTCAGACGAGGCGTCGGTGCTGCCGTCGTTCACGCACACGACGTGGGGGAACACCGGGAGCAGGTCTTCGATTACTGAGCCGATGATGGAGGCCTCGTTGAACAGCGGGATCACAATCCAGGTACGACTCACAAGCCCAGTATCGCATAAGGGCCCGGAGGAGACACATCGGCAGCCGGGCCGAGGCCGGGGTGGGATAGGTGACCAAGTAAGCTGAATTCATGAATGAATCTATCTCCGCGGAGCTCTGAACACGTGGCCCCCCGAATACTTTGCATTTCTTTTTCGGATATTTCCGCAGACTCCCGGGTCCTGCGCCAGCTTCGTCTGCTCGCCGAAGCCGGAGACGTCACAACGCTCGGCTACGGAACCAAGCCGTCCGGGGTGAAGGAACACCTGGAGATCGACTCCGCGCTTCCGTCCCTCCCCCAGACCGTGTCGGGCGTGGCACGGCTGGCGGCGCGACGTCACCGCTCGGTCGAACTGGCGGCCCCCGCCGTCAAGGCCGCCCTGCGCCTGCTCGAAGGCAGGGAATTCGACGTGGTCATCGCGAACGAGGCCCGGGCCCTCCCGCTTGCCCACTGGATCAGCCGGGGCGCTCCAATCTGGGGCGACATGCACGAGTGGGCGCCGGAGGAACGCACCCAGCTTCTCTCCTGGCGCCTGCTGGTGGCGCCGCATATGCGTTACGTGTGCCGGACCTACCTTCCGAGGACCGAGGCCGTCACGACGGTCAACCAGTCGATCGCCGACCTTTACGACGCGCAGTTCGGGCTCCGGACCGAGGTGGTGCGCAATTCCCTTCCTGATGCCGGCCTGCCGCCTTCGGCCCTCGCCGATGGCAGGATCCGGCTGGTCCACAGCGGTGGAGCGGTGCCGGGCCGGAACATCGAAAGCCTCATCTCTGCAGTGCGGGAACTCGACGAACGGTTCACCCTCGATCTGTTCCTCGTCGAAGCCCGCGACGGCGGTAAGTACTTGGCGAAGCTCAAGCAGCTCGCGGGCGACTCCCCCCGCATTTCCTTCCATCCTCCCGTCGCTCCGGCGGCGCTCCCCGCGACGCTGAATGCGTTCGACATCGGGGTGTATCAGCTTCCCCCGGCCACCACGAACCAGAGACTGGCCCTGCCGAACAAGTTCTTCGATTTCGTCCAGGCGCGCCTCGGCATGGTGTTTGGACCATCGGAGGAAATTGCACGGCTCATCCGACAGCACGACCTCGGCCGGATCACCGCCGATTTCGGCCCCGAATCACTCAAGGAAACGCTCGCCGCTCTCACCCCCGACCAGGTCGCAGGGTTCAAGGCGAACGCCCACCGTGCGGCGCCGGTATTGAGCTCGGAGGCGGACGAAGCCGTCGTCCGCGGCATTCTCCGGCGCCTGGTCGAGATGGGCCGCACGCCCGTTCGGTAGGCCGCGCCCCAGTCCGTGGAGGCAGCACCGGGAGGACGATTTACCCTCCGGTCCCGCCTCCACGGCCCGTGATACCGTCAACAGGTTCACCGGAGCCCGGTGGACCTTCCCTTCGCCCGCGCACATCGGCGCGGCCGCACCTCATCCGCAGGAGTGTCAATGTCCTGGTGGGATCTACTCCCAACCATCACCGTCGCGATAGCGCTGCTCACCCTTCCGGGTCTGGCGCTTTCAGCGGCGCTCAACGTGCGGGGGCCCCTCTCCATCGGCCTCGCACCGGTCTTCTCGGTGGCCTTGGCCGGGGTGTCCGCCGTGGCGTTGTCACTGCTTGGAATCCGCTGGTCGCTGGCCAGCTTCCTTGCGGCCTGCGTGGCCTTCCTGGCCGTCGCGGTCGCAGTGAAGCGTTTCGCCTTCCGGTCCGGATGGGGCGAGATCTCCTTTCGGGTCGACCGGGCGACCGCGGTCGGCGGTTCGGCCGGGCTGCTGCTGGGGGGCCTCGCCTCCGCCTACAACCTGGTCCGAGTCTTCGACAACCCCGACAACATCGCCCAGCGGTACGACAATGTGTACCACCTCAATGCTGTCCGGTGGGTCCTCGAGCAGGGGGACGCTTCCACCCTGACACTGGGCCGCATGCTCAACCCCGCCGCCGAAATCGCCATCTACCCGGCCGCCTGGCATGGCTTTGCGGCCCTCATCGCCGGGATCACGGGCCAGCCGGTACCGGTGGCCACCAACGGGCTCAACCTCGTCGTTGCCTCGATGGTCTGGCCGATCGGAGTGATGCTCCTGGCCCGCGTGGTTTTCGGCGCCCGGGCAGTGCTCATCGCGTTCGCAGGGGTGTTTTCGGCGGGCTTCGCCGCTTTCCCGCTGGGACTGATCGACTTCGGCCCCCTTTACCCGAATCTCCTCTCCTACTCGGTGCTGCCGGCCGCCCTGGCGCTGATGATGCTTGTCCTGCGGATCCGTCCCCGTGGAGACTCGCACTACGGCGTCATCGCGCTGTCCCTGCTCGTCTCGATTGCGGCGCTCGGGCTTGCCCAGCCGAACGGTTTCACGGCGCTGCTGGCCCTGACGCTTCCGATGGCCGTCTTCGCCTGGTGGAGATGGACCGGCATCCGGCTGGCACGGCGGGGTGCCCGCGGACTGCTGGCGCCCGTCCTCACAGCCGTTGTCTTCGTGGCCGGCTTCGTCGTCATCTGGCAGGCGCTGCTCATCGGGTACAACACCTGGCAGCCCTTTACCCGGTATGCAAGCGCCATCGGCCAGGCCGTCACCAGCGCCCCTCATAACCGGAGCATTCCGGTGGTCATCGCGGTCTGCACGGTGATCGGACTGGCCCTGCTGGTCAGGACACGCTCGCACGGCTGGCTGTTGGGCGTCTACGGGGTGGCGGTCGCACTGTACGTAATCTCCGCCGCCGAACCGCGCGGCTCCCTGCGCATGATGACCACCGGCAGCTGGTACCAGGACCCGCAGCGCCTCGCCTCGCTCCTTCCGCTGCCCACAGTGCTGGTGGCGTCCTTCGGCGCGGCCTGGGTCCTGTCCTGGCTGTGGAAGGGCCTGTTGCGGTTTCCGCGCAAGCCCTCCACGGCCCAGAGGGTGGCTGCCGCGGCCGTGGTGGCTGTCGTGGCCGTCCTGGGCGTGCTGGAGAGTCAGCGAGGCGCAATCGATGAGTTCGTCCTTGAAGCACGGACCCACCACACCTTCGAGGGAAACCCCACCATCCTGTCGCTCGATGAACTGGCGCTGCTCGAACGGGTCGACGAAACCGTCCCGAAGGACGCCGTCATCGCCGTCAATCCGTGGAACGGCGGATCCCTTGCCTATGCGATCAGCGGCCGCAGTGTGACCCAGTACCACATGAGCCCCGGCGCGCTGCGCCCGGACCTTGCCGTCCTGGCGGAGGAGCTCGACGATGCGGCAGCCGGCTCGGAGGCCTGCACCATTGCCCGTGAGGAACGCGTGGAGTACGTGCTGGACTTCGGCGACTTCTACCTCCTCGACCGTGAAGAGGCCTACCTCTATCCCGCCTTCGACGAAGCCGCCGGAGCGGCCAACCTCGAACTCGTCGACAGCGAGGGCGACGCCCGGCTGTACCGGGTCGCGAACTGCTCCTAGGCCCTGCGGTGCCGCCGCCCGCTGCGCCGCCCGGTCCCGGATCGCCTTGAGCGTGGAAACAAAGAATGCGGAGGCCGCAGGGGCCTCCGCATTCTTCGTTTCCGGGGTGGAACCCCGGCGTGGATTTCAGCTGGCGCGGATGTGGGCGATCGCGTCTCCCACTTCACCGTCCATAACGACCCTGCCGCGCTCAAGCACGATCCCGCGGTCGCAGACCTTGCTGACCATGTCGAGATCGTGGCTGACCACGACGAGGGTCTTCCCGGCCTCGTTCAGCTCCTTGATCTTCGCCAAGCACTTCTTCTGGAACGGCTCGTCGCCCACCGCAAGGATCTCGTCGATGAGGAAGATGTCCGGGTTGGTGTGTACGGCCACGGCAAACGCCAGGCGCAGGTACATGCCCGAGGAGTAGAAGCGGACCTCGGTGTCGATGAACTCGCCGATCTCCGAGAACTCGACGATCGAGTCGAACTGTTCCCGGATTTCCTTTTCGCTCATCCCGAGGATCGAACCGTTGAGGAAGACGTTGTCCCTCCCGCTCAGGTCCGGGTGGAACCCGGCACCGACCTCGATGAGGCCGGCCACCCGGCCCCGGGTCCGGACGCTGCCGGAGTCGGGCAGCATGACGCCCGAAATGTGCTTGAGCAGGGTTGATTTGCCCGAGCCGTTGAAGCCGAGCAGAGCGACGGTCTCCCCCTGCTCCACCGTGAAGGAAACCCCTTCGAGGGCGGAGAACTTCTTGTAGAGATCGCCCCGCCTGCCCTTGAGCAGCCACAGGAACGTCTCCTTCATGGAGCGCGTATGGCGCAGCACGAACCGTTTCTCGATGCTCTTGATGTCGATCGATATGGGCATTTTCTACAACTCCTGGGCGAAGCGGCCCTCGAGCCGGCGGAAAAGAAGCTGCCCGAGGACCAGCGTGACGATGGAGAGGGCCAGGGCGATCGGAACCCAGAGCGACAGGAAGGAGGGCGGCAGCGCCTGCGTCTGGTCGGCGGTCGGCATCCAGAACGCGTAGTGGAAGGTCTCCACCCCGACGGTCAGCGGGTTGAGCAGGTAGATGTTCAGGGCGGTCTGACCAAGCTGGTCCCGCACCGTGGTCCAGGCGTAGAGCACCGGCGACGCCCAGGTCGCCACCATCAGCAGCAGGTCCACGAGGTTCTCGGCGTCCCGGAAATACACGTTGACGGCACCGAAGATCAGGCCGAGACCCGTGGCCATCAGCGCCACAATGACGAACCCGACCACGGCGGCGGCAAGCTGCAGGACGGACGGCGTCCAGCCGGCGAACAGGCACGCGACGATCAGGATGATGATCTGGGGAAGGAAATGGATGGCGGACACCCAGATGGCGGACACCGGGAACAGCTCGCGCGGGAGGTAGATCTTCTTGATCAATCCGCCGTTGAGCACGATCGACCTCGACGCATTGCCGAGTGCTTCCGAGAAGAAGTTGACGAGCACGATCCCGGAGAAGAGATAGATGGCGTAGTTCGGCAGCCCGCCGGGATTGCGCGCGCTCTGCTCGAGTCCGAGGAAGATGCCCAGCGCGATGTAGAACACGATGAACTGCACGCCAGGTTTGACGTAGGACCACAGCAGACCGATGACGGAGCCGCGATAGCGGACCTTGATCTCCTTATCGACGAGCAGCTTCAGGAGGAACCTGCTGCTGAGAACGTCCCGGAGTCCGGCACCGCGCCCGGGCGAGACCAGGCCGACTGTGCCGTCATCCGGCGTAGAGACTTCCGTCTTCACTCTTTGGTCCCTCCGGCGGGGTTGTCCGGTCCGTTGACGGCGAAGGTCTCTTTCCAGGCCTCCTGCGAGGTGAACTGGGGCAGCGCCTTCTGGTACTGCTCCGACAGTTCGCTCCAGTTCAGGAGCAGGCGCCGGTGCAGGTCGGCACTCCTCAGTGCCAGTTCCCGTACCTTCTCGGCGTCGCGCTTGTGCCAGGAGGCCCCGGTGCCGTCGGAGGAGGTGACAAGTGCCGAGTCCAGCTGGGCGAGCCGCCACCACCGTGCGTCCATGGCCGCGACGTGCTCCTCGGGGTTGCGCAGCGCACTCTCCGAAGCGGGCTTCAGCTGGTGCACGGCGCTCGCAAGCAGCTTCACCACGGCCGCGGGCCGGGTGCGGGCCGGTGCCGCGCCCTTGCCCTTCCGAGGGGGCTTGCTGCGCTTTACCGGCGGGAAGTCGATAAGGTCCTTCGACACGCGGGCGTCGTCGAACTGCGCACGGGTGGCGCGGACCTCACCCAGTTTCGTCCCGATGGTGCGGTGGAGGTGGTCCGGCCCCTCGAGGACGTCTGCCAGGGCCTGGAGCCGCAGCTCCACCGCCGAGTACTGCATGGACAGCAGGTGGCGCACGTCGACGGCGAAGCTTTCCTTCGGCATGCGTCCGCCCCGCTTGTACGGCGAGTAAATCATGGTGGCCACCCACCGGTTGCGCTGGTGGTAGTAGGCCTGCCAGTCGATCGTGTCGTCTTTCTCGGTCCACGGCATGTGCCAGACGGCCGCGCCCGGAAGCGTCACCGTCGTGAACCCGTGGGACTTGGCCCGGATGCCGTACTCCACGTCATCCCACTTGATGAAGACAGGCAGCGCGAGGCCGATTTCCTTGATGATCTGGGTGGGGATGAGGCACATCCACCAGCCGTTGTAATCGACGTCGATCCGCCGGTGCATCCACGGCGTGGTCCGGAGGTTGCTGGCGGCGAAATCGTGCGCCTCCCGGGTGTTCGCGGTGCCGCCGTAGGTGAAGCGGTACTGCTGCACGGCCTCGCCGAAGTTGTGCATCACGGAGCGCTCGAACAGGTTGAACATGTGCCCGCCCACGATGGTGGGATTACGGGTGAAGTCGGCGAACTGGACCGCGCGGAGGACTCCCTCGGTCTCCATTTCGACGTCGTCGTCAAGCAGCATGACGTAGCGGCTGCGGCCGTCCTCGACGGTCTCCAGCATGCCCCGCGCGAATCCACCGGATCCACCGAGGTTTGCCTGCTCCACGATCGACAACCGGTCGCCCAGCGCGGTCGTCGCCTCGTCGATCCCGGGCTCCTCCCGGACCTTCTGGGTGCCCTGGTCTGTGACGATGACCCGGTCCAGGACGTCGAGCAGTTCGGTTGAGGCCCCGAGGATGCCCAGGTTGCGGACGCAGTAATCGGGCCGGTTGAAGGTGGTCACGGCGATCGAGAGCGTCCCGGCTTCGAACCCTTCCGGCTCGGGAACGCTCCACTCCGCCTTGGTCAGCCGGACCGCGCTGCCGTGGGCCGCGAGGTCGAACCAGTACCAGCCGCCGTCACCGAAGTTGGTGATGGGAAGGTCGACGACCACCGGGGTGGATCCGGTGCCGTCGGCGCGCATGCTGCTCACCCGGTTCGCAGCGCCGCGGGAACTCGACCGGTAGACCACGACCGTTGCCTCGCCGGTCAGCTCAATGGTCAGGCGGACCGTCCGGACCGCGGTGTGTGCCTGCCAGTAGCTCGCGGGAAACGCGTTGAAGTAGGTGCCGAGCGAAACCCTCTCGTGGGCCGGCAGGGACAAGCTGCGCCGGTCGAGGACGTAGTCGGGGTGGACCTCGGCCCCGCCGGCCGCAGGGGCGGCCGCGCCCGGGGTTGGCGAGGGGGAATCCGTCTCCACAACGCGCTGGGAGTTGTTGAAGTCGACATAGAGCGGCATGGTGTCGATGTCGGCGGCTTCGGGGAACACCACCCGGTGAACCGTTTTCCACTTCGTGTCCTGCGCGCTGCGGGTCTTCTTGGTGTCAGCCTTTACCGTCGTGCTCACGCGTCCACTCCTCCACTTTCAAGCCGGGCGCCGCCACTGAAGTGCGGCCTGATCTTGTTGTCGTACATCGCGAGGGCGGAGCCGATGGCCATGTGCATATCGAGGTACTTATAGGTGCCGAGACGTCCACCGAACAGCACGGACTCTTCACCGCGGGCCAGGTCGCGGTAGGCGAGGAGCTTGGCACGGTCGTCGGCTGTATTCACCGGGTAGTACGGTTCGTCGCCCTTCTCCGCGAAACGGGAGAATTCGCGCATGATGACAGTCGCATCCTTCGTGTAATCCCGCTCGGGGTGGAAGTGCCGGAACTCGTGGATGCGCGTGTAGGGCACTTCCTCGTCGGGGTAGTTCATGACGGCGCAGCCCTGGAAGTCCTCCATCGGCAGGACTTCCTCCTCAAGGTCGATGGTCCGCCAGGACAGGTTCCCCTCGGCGTAGTCGAAATAGCGGTCGACGGGGCCAGTGTAAACGACCGGGACCTGACCGAGCGTGGACGTGCGCGAGAAGGCGTGCCCGTCGTCGAAGAAGTCGGTGTTGAGGTGCACCTCGATGTTGGGGTGGGCCGCCATGCGTTCGATCCACGCCGTGTAGCCGTCGGTCGGCAGGCCCTCGTACTTGTCGTTGAAGTACCGGTTGTCGTAGGTGTATCGAACCGGAAGCCGCGAAATGATGTCGGCCGGAAGGTCCTTGGGGTCGGTCTGCCACTGCTTCCCGGTGTAGTGCTTGATGAACGCCTCGTAGAGCGGCCGTCCAATCAACTGGACGCCCTTGTCATTGAGGTTCTGCGGATCGGTTCCGGCCAGTTCCCCCGCATGCTCCTGGATAAGCGCGCGCGCCGCAGCGGGTCCGTGCGAAGAGCGGAAGAACTGGTTGATGGTGCCCAGGTTGATGGGCATCGGGTAGACCTCGCCCTTGTGGCTTGAGTACACCTTATGCTGGTAGCCCGTGAATGAGGTGAACCGGTTGACGTACTCCCAGACCCGCTCGTTGGAGGTGTGGAAGAGGTGCGCCCCGTAGCGGTGTACTTCGATCCCGGTGGACGGCTCATTCTCGCTGTACGCGTTGCCGCCTACATGGTGGCGGCGGTCCAGCACTGCGACTTTCAGTCCGAGTTCGGTGGCGGCCCGCTCCGCAATTGTCAGGCCAAAAAAGCCCGACCCTACGACGACGAGGTCAGCATTCACGTAATCATTCCTCCAAGATGAGCCCGCCTGCTCCCGGTCCGCACCCGGCGCCCGGAGCGGGCGTCAGGCATGCGGCGGCCCCCAGATGCACGGCAATAGGCGAATAGGTCCAACCGCAAGGCTACCGGAAGTCCGTCGGCATCGTGGACCCCGGGCCGGGGCTCCGCACCGCGCCTTCCGCCGTTCCGGCGCCCGCGCCACGGGCCGTCCCGGCGCCGGCGTAAACGATAGGCTGGGCACCATGCGTATTCTCAGCGTCGTTGGCGCACGCCCTCAGTTCGTGAAACTTGCTCCTATCGCAGCGGCGATGGAAGGCCGTGCCGACCACATAATTGTCCATACCGGCCAGCACTATGACGCGCTGATGTCGGACGTCTTCTTCAGTGATCTGGGCATCCCCGAGCCGGACTTCAATCTGGGGGTCGGGTCAGGAAAGCACGGTCAGCAGACGGGCGCCATGCTGACCGGGCTTGAGGAAATTTTCGAGCAGGTCCGTCCCGACTGGGTGCTCGTGTACGGCGACACCAACTCAACCCTCGCCGCAGCGGTCGCGGCCGTAAAGCTGCACATTCCGCTTGCCCACCTTGAAGCAGGCCTCCGCTCGTTCAACCGCCGCATGCCGGAGGAGCACAACCGGGTGCTGACCGACCATGCCTCAGACCTGCTGCTCGCGCCGACCAAGGTCGCCGTCGACCATCTCAGCCGTGAGGGTCTCGCCGAGCGCACAGTGCTCGTAGGAGACGTCATGACCGATGTCCTGTTTCGGACCCGAGCCGCTGTTGAAGCACGCGGCGAAGCCGTGCCGTTTGGGATGAGCCCCGGAAACTACTACGTCAGCACCATCCACCGTCCCGACAATACCGACGACCCCGACCGGCTCAAGCTGATTATTGAATCGCTGGCCGCCCTGGACAAGCCGGTTCTCCTCCTGGCCCACCCGCGGCTCGTCGGCCTCGCCGAGCGCCATGGCCTTGCTTTGGAGACCGGGTCCATCAAGGTTGCGTCGCCGCTGGCCTACCCGCAGCTGGTGAACGCCGTCTCCCACAGCGCCGGCGTCGTCACCGACTCCGGCGGGCTGCAGAAGGAGGCCTTCCTGCTGCGGGTCCCGTGCACCACCATCCGCCCGGAGACCGAATGGGTGGAGACGGTGGACCTCGGCTGGAACGTCCTCGTGTCGGAGGACCTGGGTTCGCTCACCTCAGTGGTGCAGCGCCCTGCGCCCCAGCCGACCGACGCCACCCCCTACGGCGAGGGGGCGGCGGCCCAGCAGGTGGTCAGCGCCCTTCTTCGATAGCACGCAGCACCTCGGCGGCGGCGTGCCGCCCCGAGGTCCGGAGCGAGGCGTTGTCCTCGACCCACGCGGCCCGCGCTGCCCGGCCATGGTCCGGCTCCTCAAGGAGCCGGATCATGGCCTTGGCGACCTCGGTCGCCGAGAAGCCGCTGGCCTGCCCAAGGCCGCCTTCCGCCACCATTCCGGCCGATGCCCCCTTGCCGGCATAGATGACCGGCGTCCCGCAGGCCGCCGCCGCGTAAATCTTCGTCGGTTTGGCGAAGTCGTAGCCCTGGTCGGGGACGATGCTGACGAGTGAGCCGGCTGCACCCCGAATCCATTTGGCCGCTTCGGCCGGCGGCACGACCCCGCCGAAGCGGATTCGGTCGTCGGCGATGCGGGCGGCCTTCTCCTTGAGTGCAGTCTCGGCCGATCCCTGCCCGAAGAAGTGAAGCCGGACATCGGGGAAGCGCAGCAGCACCTCCTCCATCGCGTCGATGAAGATTTCCGCGCCCTGCCACTCCGACATCGTCCCCGTGTAGACGAAGTATCGATAGCCCGGCTCGGCTGCCGGGCCATCCTGGGAGAAGGTTTCGGTGTCCACGCCGTTGCCGACCACGACGACCCGGCTCGGGTCGACCGAAAACTGCCGCGTCTGGTCCGCAACGCCCTGTGAGATGGCAATAACCTTCAGCGCCTTCCGCAGCGCCACGCCCTCGATGGAGCGCATGATGCTCACCACCGGCGCCGGAGCGCTCGTTGCGGCCAGGGCATCGGTCCAGATATCCGCAGCGTAGTAGACGTAGCGGCGGCGGCGGAGCCATGACGACAGCGCGACCATCAGACCGGTGGTCGGAGGCGGTTCGGAGACGACGATGTCCGCCCGCGCGGCCAGGAGCCGGAAGAAGAGCGGAAGGTCGAAGCTCATGTACTGGACGTAGCCACGGACGTTTCCCCCGCTGTCGCGGAGCACCGGCCAGCGCTTGACTCCCTTGGCGGGGTGGGGGTCATCGGTGCCGCGCGGCGGACGCGTGGTGAGCACCGAGACGTCGGCGCCGGCGTCGTTGAGGCCCCTCGTGAGCGCCTGAAGCCGGAACGCGGCGGCTCCCACCTCCGGCGGATACAGCCGGGTGGCCAGCAGTACCTTCGACCTCACAGGCCGAGGCCGATCGTCGAATTGGTGTTGGCCGCCTGGATCATCGCCTCCGCCACGCGGAGCGTATTGAGCCCCTCGCGCATGGTGACAGTGTTGTTCGAAATCCCCAGCACGGCGTCCCGGAACGCCTCGTGCTCCACGCGCAGCGGTTCGCGCTTCGTCAGCGCGAGGCGGGTGATGTTACCTTCGGACACACCGCGGAAGTTCGAAACGGCCTCCCACTCGGTCGTGAAGGTGCCGTTCTCATAGAAAGTCAGATCCGCGGTGAGCGTGTCGGCGACGAAGGCGCCCTTCTCCCCCGTGACCACGGTGAGCCGTTCCTTCATCGGGGAGAGCCAGTTCACGAGGTGGCTGGTGATCACACCGTTGGCAAGCTGGCCCGAGGCGGTGACCATGTCCTCGTGCGGCCGACCGGAGCGGGTGCTCGTGCGGGCAGACACGGAAGTGAAGGGAGACTGGGCCAGCCACGAGGTGAGGTCGATGTCGTGGGTGCCCAGGTCCTTCACGACGCCGACGTCGGCGATGCGCGCCGGGAAGGGGCCCTGCCTCCGGGTGGCGATCTGATAGACCTCCCCCAGGTCGCCCGCTTCAATGCGCGCGCGCAGCGACTGCAGAGCGGGGTTGAACCTCTCGATGTGCCCGACGGCTCCGATCAGGCCGGCGTTCTCGAACGCTTCGACGAGACGCTGGCCGGCTTCGACAGTGTCGGCGATCGGCTTCTCCACGAGGGTGTGGACACCGGCTCCGGCCAGGGCCAGCCCGACCTTCTCGTGCAGACCGGTCGGCACTGCACACACCGCCATGTCGATGCCTTCGGCGATCAGCTCATCGACCGAGGCGCAGACCGGAAGCTTTCCTGCGACGCCGTGAGGATCGCCGTACGCGTCGGCGACGGCGACCAGTTCGAGGCCATCCACCTCCCGGATGACGCGGGCGTGGTGGCGCCCCATCATTCCCAGTCCGATCAGTCCGACCCGGAGATCCGCCATGCTAGGCACCCGCCTTCGCCAGGGCGTTGACGGCGGTCACGATCCGGTCGAGATCCTCGGAGTCCAGCGACGGATGAACCGGCAGCGACAGGACCTCGCGGGCGGCGGTCTCCGTGTTGGGGAGGTCCTCGGTGCGCTGGAACGAGGGCAGGCGGTGGTTCGGAATCGGATAGTAGACGCCCGAGCCGATGTTGTATTCGTCCTTGAGGGCGGCGGCGAAGCCGTCCCGGTCGCCCTCGACCCGCACTGTGTACTGGTGGTACACGTGCACTGCGCCCTCGGCCACCGTTGGCGTCGCCACGCCTTCGATATTCGCGGAAAGGAAGGCGGCATTCGCCTGGCGCTGCGCGGTCCATCCGCCGACCTTCGTCAGCTGAACGCGACCGATCGCGGCGTGAAGGTTCGTCATCCGGGCGTTGAAGCCGACCAGCTCGTTCTCGTACTGGCGCTCCATGCCCTGGTTGCGCAGCAGGCGCAGTCTGCGTTCGATCTCGGGGTTGCCCGTGGAGACCATCCCGCCCTCGCCGGAGGTCATGTTTTTCGTCGGGTAGAGCGAGAACATCGCGAAGTCGCCGAAGGTGCCGACCTGGCGTCCGCCCAGTGAGGCGCCGTGGGCCTGGGCGGCGTCCTCGAAGAGGGCAATCCCGTGGCGGTCCGCGAGCGTCCGGTAGGCCTGGATGTCGGCCGGGTGTCCGTAGAGGTGGACCGGCATGATCCCCTTGGTCTTCTCCGTGATCAGGGAAGCCACATGGTCGATGTCGAGGCAGTAGTGATCGAGTTCGATGTCGGCGAAGACGGGCGTTGCGCCGGTGAGCGCGACGGAGTTCGCCGTGGCGGCGAAGGTGAAGGACGGGACGATCACCTCATCGCCGGGGCCGATACCCGCGGCCAGAAGTCCAAGGTGGAGTCCTGCCGTTCCGGAGTTCACGGCGACGGCCGCGCGGCCGTCGAGGAGGACCTCGGAGAATTCCTTTTCGAACGCGGCTACCTCAGCACCCTGTGCCAGCATTCCCGAAAGGAGGACGGCGTCGACGGCCGCGCGCTCTTCGTCTCCGACGATCGGTTTCGCTGCTGGAATGAATTCCTTGCTCATGCCTCTACCCCTACTGGTTTCAGTGTGTCGTTCGTTTCCTCGTACCGCTCCCCGGTCTCCGGGCAGACCCAGAAGGAACCTTCAGCCTTCAGCGGGTGTCCGGCCCTGCCCACCCAGCCGAGGCGCTTGGCCGGAACTCCGGCGACCAGCGCGTAGGGCGGAACATCCTTCGTGACCACGGCGCCCGCGGCGACCGTCGCCCACTCGCCGATGGTCACCGGAGCCACGCAGACTGCGCGCGCGCCGATGGCCGCACCCTTCTCGATGGTGACCCCGACGGGCACCCAGTCGTGGGCGCTCTTGAGGCTTCCATCGGGAGAGATGGACCGGGGGTAGGTGTCATTCGTGAGTACAACGGCCGGGCCGATGAACACCCCCTCGCCGAGTACCGCGGGCTCGTACACCAGCGCGTAGTTCTGGATCTTGGTGTTGGCGCCGATTTCCACACCGGTTCCGACGTACGCTCCGCGCCCGACGATGCAGTTCTCGCCCAGCCGGGCGTTTTCGCGCACCTGCGCCAGATGCCAGATCTTTGACCCCGATCCGATTACGGCGTCGGGCGAGACGTCGGCAGTTTCAGCGATATAGCTCATGACACACCTTCTTTTTCTAATTCGACGGGCACCGCTGCCTCATGCCTTCCGGCTTCGGGCGCGCTGCGCCGCCCAAGCGTTGTGACGGCACAGGCGAACAGTGCGATGCCAAGTGCTGTCGGGACACCGCGGTAGGTGAAGAACGAATGGATCTGGGAGTGGTTGCTCAATGCCTCGTACCACACCGGGACCACCAAGGCCGGAAGAACCAGGACCAGGGCCACGCCGAGCCGGCCGGCGCCCCCGCGGCGCACCGCGACCGTCAGGAGGGCAACCGCGAGCACCACCCCCGCCAGGAGGACCCAGGGCGCGGTGGGCACCTTGTCCCACCAGTACAGGATGTTGAGCTTGGTGGGCGCACCCAGGGCGCTGTCAATGTATGGTTCGTCGCCCGCCGCGCGGTATGCGACATTGCTGCGGACGAAGGACATGACTTCATTCCAGCCCAGGAAGAGGGCGGCGATGATCCACCGCGAGGCCCACGTGAGCGCAAAGCTGAGCGGCCAGAGTACTGCCACTGCGACGCCCATGGCGGCGGCCCGGCCGAGTGACCTGTTCCTGGCGTAGGTGATCGATGCGGCCGCCGCGGAGGCGAGGGCCCACGGGATGGCGGGTGTTGTCAGCAGGTCGACAAAGCAGAAGAGCGCGGCCCCGAGGATGGTTGCACCGGCGAGCCGCAGCCGCCCTCCGCCCGCGCCCCAGGCCACAAGTGCGGTGCTGAGGAAGATGAAGGACAGCGAGATGGCCTGGCTGAAGGACGTCGAAGGAGTCGACATGATGTTGGTGGCCAGCAGGATCGGAGCAGTCAACGCGACGGATGCGGTCGTGCTCGTCCGGCGCGCAACCTGTGAGAATGCCAGGGCGAGCGATCCGAGCAGCATTGCGCCCGAGACAATCCTCAGGCCCTCCAGTCCGGCCAGGGCGAGGACGGGGCGCGTGATGATGGTGTAGCCGGCCCAGTATTTGTAGTAGGCGCCATGGGCCGATTCGCCGCCCGCTGCGAGGGCGCGGATGTCGTCTGCACCCCCGTCGCAATGCGAGATGCGTGGCATGTAGACGGCCCGCTCGAACGCATTTTCACCCTCAAGGGCGCCGAGCCCGGTGCCGACGACCACGCATTCGGTGAACGTGTCGGAGATTCCTCCCTGCCGGTCCGGAACCGATGCGGGCCCGTAGGTTCCCGCCTCAACGGACTGGGCGAGATTCGCGACGATGGGTCGGTCAGGCACTGCCTGACCGACCACCAGAAGCAGGAAAAACACAACCTGAAGAGCAGCGAATCCGCCGACGACGTAGGCGCCGATACGCGCATAGCCGGGGGCGGGACGCGGTTCCGCCGAACGCCGCGCGCGGACGCTAGCGCCGCCGCTCATAGTCGACCACCTCCCAGGAGAGGTACGCGAGGCGGGAGCTCTCGTTGCGCATCTTTTTCAGCACATCCATCAACGTGCCGCTGATCATGGCGAGTACGGCGAGGATCACGAGCGAGGAGGCGAGCAGGGCCGTCGGAAGGCGCGGGACCAGTCCGGTGTCGACGAATTCGACGATGATCGGGAGGCCCAGGATCAGCGCCACTGCGGCAAGCACACCGGAAATCAGGCCGTAGGTGGGAACCGGCCGCTCGTGCAGGGCAAGTTTCAGGACCGTCCGAAGGATGCGCTGACCGTCATGGTAGGTCCGGAGTTTGCTTTCGGTGCCCTCCGCCCGGTCCCGGAAGGCGATGGGCAGTTCCGCCTGCGGAATGCGCGCGCTGATGCTGTGGACCGTCAGCTCGGTCTCGATCTCGAAGCCCCGGGACAGTGCGGGAAATGATCGGACAAAGCGCTTTGAGAAGACCCGGTAGCCGCTGAGCATATCCTCGACCTTGTACCCGAAGATCAATCCGACGATGCCGTTGAAGAAACGGTTCCCGAGCTCATGTCCGGACCGGTACGCGGAGTCGCTCTCCTGCCGGCGCACGCCGGTCACCTGGTCGTAGGGCCCGTCGAGGAGTTTGTTGATCAGCTCCGGGGCGGCCGCGGCGTCATAGGTGTCGTCGCCATCGATGAGCACGTACACATCGGCGTCAATGTCGGCGAAGGCCCGCCGGATGACATTGCCCTTGCCCTTCCGGTCCTCGAACCGCACCACGGCTCCTGCCGCCCGTGCCACCTCTGCGGTGTTGTCGTCGCTGCAGTTGTCGTAGACGTAGATTGTCGCCGTCGGAAGCGACGCCTGGAGGTCGGTGACCACCTTGCCGATCGCTCCCGCCTCGTTGTGGCAGGGAACGATGGCCGCGATTTTCACGTTCGACACGTCGGTCAGGCCTTGCCGATGACGCGGTAAACCACACCGTCCCACTTCTCGGCGCTGCTGACCCGGCGGCCGTCAATGAACGCCTTCACGCCGGGAAGGTCGGAGGGGCTCAGCGAGGCATACTCGGCATGGTTGGCCTGGACGACGGCGGCGTCGATGGGCTCCCCGAAGTGGTAGGGCGTTAATCCCAGCTTCTCGAGTTCCTCGTCCGTGTACATCGGGTCGTTGACGAAGGCCGTGGCCCCGCGGGACTGCAGGGCGTCAACGGCGGCGAAGACCCCGGAAAAGGCCGTTTCCTTGACTCCGCCGCGGTAGGCGGCACCGAGGACAACCACCCGTGCTCCCTCGAGGGAGCCGTAGGCGCCCTCAAGCAGGCCGATGGTGTAGTCGGGCATTCCGGCGTTGGCTTCCCGCGCCGCGCGCACGACGGTGGCGGCGGGGTCGTTCCACAGGTACAGCCGGGGGTAGACGGGAATGCAGTGGCCGCCCACGGCGATGCCGGGCTGATGGATGTGGCTGTAGGGCTGGGAATTCGAGGCTTCGATGACCTGGTAGATGTCGATGCCCACCGTTGAGGCATAGCGCGCGAACTGGTTGGCCAGCCCGATGTTGACGTCGCGGTAGGTCGTCTCGGCGAGCTTGGCCAGCTCGGACGCCTCGGCGGAGCCGAGGTCCCAGACGCCGTTGCCGCGCTGCAGGTCGGGGCGCTCATCGAAGTCAAGGACAGCCTCGTAGAACTCCACGGCGGCCTTCGCGCCTTCGGGAGAGAGCCCGCCAACAAGCTTGGGGTACTTCCGCAGGTCCTCGAAGACCCGGCCGGTCAGCACGCGCTCCGGCGAAAAGACGAGGTGGAAGTCCTTCCCTTCAACCAGGCCGGATCCCGACTCAAGCGCCGGCTTCCAGCGGCTGCGGGTGGTTCCCACCGGCAGCGTCGTCTCGTAGGAGACGAGGGTTCCCGGTGTGAGGTGCCGGGCGAGCTCGGCGGTCGCCCCGTCCATCCAGCCGAAATCGGGGTTGGCATCAGCGTCAACGAAGAGCGGCACAACCAGGACAACGGCGTCCGCCCCCGGGACGGCATCGGCGTAGTCGGTGGTCGCCCTGAGGCGGCCTGCGGGTACGAGCTCGGCGAGTTGTTCCTGAAGGTGGGCTTCTCCGGGGAACGGCTCCCGGCCGCTGTTGATCAGATCGACAACTGCGGCATTGACGTCGACACCAACGACCTCGTGGCCTTTAGACGCGAACTGGACCGCCAGGGGCAGTCCGATCTTTCCGAGCGCGATAACAGCAATCTTCACAGCAGCATGACCTTTTTCTAGGATTTTGAGGGCTCACCCTTCGAGGGCATCGAGGCAAGCCTATAGGTTGTGCCCGCAATTAACCGCCTTGGCGGTATCGGGCGCGCCACCGCACCAGCTCCGTCCGGCGTCCCCTTAACCCCGGTTGACCCCGGGCGCCCGGGACCGTCCGGCCGCGTTGTCCACAACGCCTGACGCCCGCATTCCTGCCGCCCGGACGCTGCCTATCCTCGCCGAAGGAGCATTCAACATTGGAGCGGGTATGCAGCTTCACCTTTCCGTGGTGGCGGGCCCCGGAGCCCCTGCCGCCACCGCGTCATCCCTCCCCTGCGAGCTCGTTGTCGACCTGCGGCGGCCGATGTCCGGAGCGGACCTGGCCGGGCACCTCACCCTCCGCTTCGGGGACCTCTGCCTCTCGGTCGCGGGTATCCCCCTTGCCGCACTCGAACCGGGCGTCCCTCCTCTGGTCAACGGGGCCGTCCTCGTTGCCGGGAGCGGCCGTGCCGGTCCCGGGCCCTCACCGGCACGTTCCGCCCTCATGCTTGTCGTGCACTCCGGACCGGATGCCGGGCGCATCTTCCCCTTAATGCGGGGTTCGTACTCGATCGGCCGGTCGGGCTGCGACATTTCGCTGCGCGATCCGGCGCTGTCCCGGCGCCACGCTGTGCTGGCTGTCGGAGAGGACCGCGTCCTGCTGCGTGATGGGGGCTCGGCGAATGGCACGTGGGTGGACGGGAACCGGATCACGGAGGCACCGATTTCTTCCTCCTCCTCGCTCGTTATGGGCGGCTCGCGGTGCACGCTCGCCCTCACCGGAGCCTGCCACCCGGAATTCCGCCCGGGGGACCTCGGGGAACCCCTGGACATCACCGCCGAGCCCGTGTCGGAGCGCGAGCGCTTCCTCGCGCCGACGATTCTGCTGCCGGTGGTGGGCGGGGCGGTCCTGGCCCTGGCCCTGCAGATGTGGCTCCTGCTTGCCTTCGCCGCGGCTGCCTCGCTGACCGGGTTGCTGTCGATCTGGGCCGTCCGTCGACGCCGGCGGCGGTTCGAGGCCGCCGTCCGGAGCGCCGCCGGGGCCGATGCGAAGCGGCGCTGCGCGGCGGTGTTGGATGTAGGGTCGGTTGCCCTCCAGGCCTACGGGCGCGGCCAGGAAGATCGGTGGACGGACCCGGGCACGGTCTCCCCGTCCCCGGCAGATCGGACTTCCCGGACCGCGAATATCCGTTTGGGCAAGGCCGACCAGCAGGCGAACCTTCGACTCACCCGCCCGGGACCGGAATGGACGCCGCCCATCCTCAAGCGGATGCCAGTGGTTCTCCCATTCCGACCGGCGTCCGAACGTCCCTTCCCCGCCCGGATCCAGCTGCACGGCCCCCGGGAGGACGTGCTGGGCATGGGCCGGCTCATCCTGCTCCAGTTTTCAGCGGTACTCGGATCCGACGCGGGGGTGATCTGCCGCGGCCTGCCGTCCGAACTGCCCACCGCGGCCCGGTTCCTGCCGGGGGTCCGCCTCGTGTCCACCCCCGGCGCGCTCGAGGCGGTGATCCGCGAAGGGCCCGGCCCGGTGCTGATCGAGTTTTCGGCGGCACCCGGGCCCGTTCCGGCAGGCGAGTGGGCCGAGGCGATTACCATCTCGGTGCGGCCGGGCCGGGCCACCGTGGTCCGTGGCTCCGGCCGTCTCGGGTTCATTCCGGATCAAGTGGGTGCCCCGGCCTTCGACGCCTGTGCCCGGGCCCTGGGCTCAGCCTCGACCCGGACCCCACCGGGCGGGCGCCGGGTGCATCCTTCCTCCTCATTCGAGGACGGCCTGCACCTTCCGGCTCCGCCTTCAGCCGGGGAACTGGGCCAGCGGTGGGCCGACGGCGCGGACAAGGACAGCCTGGAGGTGGCGATTGGTGCTGCCCCGGGCGGTCCCCAGGTTTTCGATCTGGTCAGGCAGGGGCCCCACCTCCTGGTGGCCGGCACAACGGGGTCCGGAAAATCACAGCTGCTGCGTTCCCTGGTCCTCGGCATCGCGGCGCGCTATCCACCCCCGCGGGTCAACTTCCTCCTCATCGACTTCAAGGGAGGCTCGGGCCTCGGCCCGCTGAGCGGGCTGCCCCACTGCGTCGGGTTCCTGACGGACCTGTCCGCGGAGTCGGTGGAACGCGCGCTTCGCTCGCTCCGGGCCGAGCTGCGCCGACGGGAGGAACTGTTCGCCGCCCACTCGGTCCAGGACATCGCCAGGCTGTCGGCGTCGACGGCGGTGTCCCTCCCGCGGCTCGTGGTGGTGGTCGATGAATTCCGCAGGCTGAGCGATGACGTGCCCGGGGCCGCCGGGGACCTGATGAAGTGTGCGGCGCTGGGCCGATCGCTTGGGGTCCATCTGGTCCTGGCGACCCAGCGGCCCACCGGCGCCGTCACGGCCGACCTCCGGGCGAATATCACTGCGTCGATTGCACTGCGGGTCCAGAACGACATCGAATCCCTGGACCTCATCGGCTCGATCCAGGCCGCGGCCATCGCGGTGGGCCTGCCCGGTCGGGGTTTCCTGAAGGTCGGCTCCGGGGAGCCCAGGGAGTTCCAGGTGGCTTCGACGGCCGGGCCGCCCCCGGGACCGGGCCCCGTCCTGGAGCTGGCCGAGTGGCTTCAAGGGACGCGCACGGACGCGCCCGATCCGGCGCCGGAGGAGGGTCCGGACGCGGTTCGGTTCCTCGTTCGAAGGATCGCGGAAGCGGCCCGGGAGATCGGCACCCCCGCTCAGTACCGCCCGGTCCTCCCGCCGCTGCCGACGGAGCTCCTCCCCGCGGACCCCGGGGCGTCGGTGCCGGAGGCGCTCACCCTAGGACTGCTTGACCTTCCCGACCGGCAGGCCCAGCCTTTCCTGCGCTGGGCACCGGGCGGCTCCCACCTCGCCTTCATCGGTTCGGCCTCGTCCGGAGCCGCCGGAGCGTTGAGGCACACCCTCACGGAGTGCCTGCTGGTCCTGCCGGACACGCACCTCTATATCCTCGATGGCGACTTCACGCTCGCCGCCGCCTCCGACGCACCCCAGACCGGAGCGTACGCCGCCGCCCACGAACCGGTCCGGGCGGAACGGATCCTCTTCCGCCTCGCGGCAGTCGTCCTCGAACGGCTCTCGGCGCCCGCCGCCCCCGGGACTCCCCCGATTCTCCTCGCGGTCTCGGGCTGGGGCCGGTGGGCGGGCACCTTCCGGTCCCGCCGGTTTTCCGCCGCCGAGGACCTGCTTCACGACATCGTCCGTGACGGTCCCGCCGCCGGGGTGTCGCTGGTGATCACCGGTGAAAGGGAGTTGACCGCAGCGCGCTTCGTCGGGCAGATACCGAACCGGGTCTACCTGCCCCTGGGAACGCCCCCGGAGGTGACCGCCGGCTGGCCCCGGCTGCCGGCGGTCGACCCGGTGCCGGGACGGGGAGTTGCCTTTGGAAGATTCGGCACGGCCCGGTTCGGCCCGGTCCTGCTAAACGACGGCGCCCCGGCCCAGCTGATCATTCGCCCGCGGGCGGAAGGGGCGCCGCGGCCGCCGCAGCGGCGCCCCTTCCGGGTTGACCCGCTCCCGGTCCGGATCCGGTCGACCGACCTCCCGGCGGCGACCGGGACCGGCGCGGCCTGCCGGATTCCCATCGGGATCGGCGGCGACGAACTGGAGACCGTCTTCCTTGGCCTTGAAGCCGGGGGCCTCTGGGCCGCGGTGGGACCACCGGCCTCGGGCAGGTCGACCCTCCTGGCCCTGCTCGAGAACCAGGCCCCGGCATGGCTGCACCGCCTGCGGCCCCAGGACGATCCGGCGGCCTACTGGCGGGCCGCAGGAACCCGCCCTCCCCTGGCGACGGACCCGGCACAGTGCCTACTGCTGATCGACGACGCGGAGACCCTGCCCGATGCCCTCCACCCGATCCTCGAGGCATGCCTCGCGTCCGGCGCGCGGGCGGTGCTCACGGCGGGCCACCGGTTCCTGTTGACCCAGCGGCCGCTCGCCCGGCTGGCCCGGGCCGCGGGCCGCGGCGTTATTTTGGCGCCGCGGACCGAGTCCGACGGCGAGGTCTTCGGGGTCCGGCTGGAGCCTTTGGATGGCATCGGCCCGCCCGGACGCGCGGTGGTGCTGGACTCGGGCCGGCAGCTGCCGGTGCAGCTCGCGCAGTTTCCCGAAGACGGCCCCTGATGCCCCTACAGGGTCCGGGTTTCCCCGGTGGCCCGTGACGTGTAGTTAAGGACGGGGCGGGTGAAGAGGGCGATCAGGACAACGGCACCCGGCACCAGCATCGCGAGGCCGATCACCACCGACCCGCTGGAGAAGAACGACACCGAAAGGATGACGAGGAAGAGCTGGATCACCAGGGCGGCCGAACGCGGCCAGCGGAAACCCCGCCACAGGGCACGGGCAAGCACTCCGAGCCAGATGGCAAGGAGGATCAGGAACACCGCCAGGAAGACCGTTCCCCCGACGGAGACCAGGTCGCCCATGGCCAGGGTGCTCAGGAAGAGGGCTCCGACCCCGAGGAAGCCCAGGGCCTCAAGCAGGAGGATTCCCGCGATCACGGCGACGCCTGCCGGGCGGAGGTGGGGGGCTGGCTCGGTGGGTCTTGACACACTGGCACCCTACCGGAGATAGTTCCACTACGGCCAAGACCGGACCCCTCCCGCACCCCTCTTGTGACCTAACCCTCATCCGTCTGCGCAAGTCTCGGTGTATTAGCTCTTGTTTACCGTGACGTAACGTGACAGCCTTGATCTGAGATGAAAGCGGGGGCCGCATACGGCCCCTTTACTATGAGGGCCCTCGTGAATGTTTTCACAAGGTTGAGGGCTAAAGGAGAAAGTGGTCAGCATGGATTGGCGTAGCCGCGCTGCGTGTCTGGACAAGGACCCGGAGTTGTTTTTCCCGGTCGGGAATACCGGGCCGGCGCTTCTTCAGATCGAAGAGGCCAAGAGCGTCTGCCGTCGCTGCCCCGTCATCGACACCTGCCTTCAGTGGGCGATCGAATCCGGACAGGACGCAGGCGTCTGGGGCGGAATGAGCGAAGACGAGCGCCGTGCGCTCAAGCGCCGGGCCGCGCGTGCCCGCCGCGCCTCGTAACCAAGTGCGGGGCGGCCGGCAGGCCGCAGCCAGCACATGCAGGAGGGCCGCCCGCGGGCGGCCCTCCTGCATTTAAGCCGGACCCCTGCGGCTGAGCCTCGGGGAGATCACCGGCGGCGGCCGGAACCGACCGACGTATCCGATTGACGCATCCGACCGCTCAGGCTGACCGGTCGTTCTGCAGGCCCATCTCGAGGTGCACCGCCGTGCCGCCGCCCTCCCGCGCACTCCACTCGATGGTCCCTCCGAGCTCGCTGTTCACGAGCGTCCGGACGATCTGCAGGCCGAGGCCCTGGGGGAGGTCTCCGGCGGGCAGGCCCACGCCGTCGTCGGCGATCGTGACGTCAAGGAGTTCCTCCCCATCGCGGTCGGTGCGCCGGTTCGCCGCTAACCACACGGTGCCGCTGCGGTCGGCCAGTCCGTGCTCGACGGCGTTGGTCACCAGCTCATTGATGACGAGGGCCAGCGGCGTCGCGAAGTCGCTGGGCAGCTCGCCAAAACAGCCGCTGCGTTCGGTGCGCACTGCGTGGGACGGCGAGGCGACCTCAGCCGAGAGCCGGAACTGCCGCTCGATCAACTCATCGAAGTCGACGCTCTGCGCAAGCCCCTGCGACAGGGTCTCGTGCACCAGGGCGATGGTCGCGACCCTGCGCATGGCCTGCTCGAGGCCTTGCTTGCCCTCGTCGCTGACCATTCGCCGCGACTGCATCCGCAGCAGGGCGGCAACGGTCTGCAGGTTGTTCTTCACCCGGTGGTGGATCTCCCGGATGGTGGCGTCCTTGGAGACGAGTTCCATCTCCCGGCGGCGCAGCTCCGAGACGTCCCGCACGAGCACCAGCGCCCCGAAACGATCCGTCTCGTCCCGCAGCGGGATCGCCCGCAGGGACAGGCTGACGCCGCGGGAACTGATTTCGGACCGCCAGGGCATGCGCCCGGTCACCACGAGCGGCAGGGTCTCATCGACCATCCGCCGGTCCTTCAGCAGCGGGGTGGTGATCTCGGCCAGCGACCGTCCCTCGAGGGTTTCCACGTCCCCGAGCCGCCGGAACGCCGAGACGCCGTTGGGGCTGGCATATTCGACGATCCCGTCGACGTCGAGGCGGATCAGTCCGTCACCGACGCGGGGAGCGCCCCGCCGCGAGCCCGTCGGCGTCGCGAAGTCCGGCCAGAGGCCCAGGGTGCCCATCCGGAGCAGATCCTGCGCGCACTGCCGGTAAGTGAGCTCCAGCCGGGAGGGCATCCGCGGGGTGGACATGTCCATATGGGTCGTCACGATGGCCAGGGTCCGGCCGTTGCGCACCATGGGGACCGCCTCGACCCGCATGGCGGTCTCCACGCACTGTTCGTCCGGCGTGCATTCGATGCGCTGGCTCTCCCAGGCCCGGTTCACCAGCGGAAGCAGGTCCGCCCGTATCCGCTCCCCCACGAAGTCGCTGTGGAAGACGGTGTGCGAGGTCGAAGGCCGGGCATGCGCCAGCGCGACGTACCCCCCGTCGTCGAGCGGAAACCACAGGGCGAGATCGGCGAACGCGAGGTCCGCGACCATCTGCCAGTCCCCCACCAGGAGGTGCAGCCACTCCGCGTCCCCCGGCGCGAAGCCCTGATAGTCCCGGATCGGGTCGGTGAAGATAGCCATAGATTCCTGTCAATCAGCGGACGATGGAGCGCAGCAGGCGCAGCGCCACCGAGAGCGAAGAGATATCGTCCTGTTCGAGGCGGTTGACCTCGTCGAACATGTTCCGGGCCCGCGCCAGCTGGTCGGCGTGCTGCGCCTCCCACTCGTGCAGGCGGGCCATCGGCTCGCCTCCGCGGAGCCTCTCCGAGGCCTTGAGCACGGCGACGGTGATGTCGGCGACGGTCGAATAGAGATCATCGCGCAGCGCCGCCCGGGCCAGCGCCTGCCACCTGTCCTTGCGGGGAAGGTGGGTGATGCGCTCGAGGAGGTTGTCCACGTCGAAGTAATCGTAGACGGCGTAGTACACCCGGGCGATGTCCTCAACCGGCTCGTCGACCCGCCGGGTGCTGAAGGCGATGTCGAGGAGGGCGAAGGATTCGAACTGTTCGGCCCAGGTGGTCACGATGGACTCGGGCAGCCCCCGCTCCTGCGCCACGGCCGTCCACTTTCGAACGCGCTCGAGGTCTCCGCCGCGCACGAAGGAGGAGAGCCGGGACCGCAGCGGGTCGATGAGGGGCTTGAACGCCGCGATGCTTTCTTCGACCGGGGTGCTGGCCTCGACGTGGTTCACGAACCAGCGGACGGCCCGGTCGAGCAGGCGCCGCAGGTCCAGGTGGACCTCGCACCAGTGCTCGGTCGGGAAGTCCGCGGGCAGTGCTTCGAGCGCGGTGACGATCGAGTCGAGCTCGTAGATCTCGCGCAGCGCAACGAAGGCCCGGGCGACAGCGGATTCGGAAACGGAGGTTTCCTCCATGACGCGGAAGGCGAAGGTGATGCCGCCCATGTTGACCATGTCGTTGGCGACGGTGGTCGCGATGATCTCCCGGCGCAGCGGGTGGGTGTCGAGCAGATCCCCGAAGCGCTCCACCAGCTGGTGCGGGAAGTACCGGCGCAGGGTGCCTGAGAACCAGGGGTCATCGGGCAGGTCGCTGTTGGTCAGCGCCTTGGCCAGCTCGATCTTCGCGTAGGCCGCCAGGACCGACAGCTCCGGGGAGGTGAGGCCCTTCCCGGCCTCAATCCGGGCCCGCAGCACCTTGGTGGTGGGCAGGGCCTCGAGGCCCCGATCCAGGTCCGCGTGTGCCTCAAGCCAGTCCATCAGCCGCTCGAAGCTGGGGCTCCACTCGATGATCCGCTGGCGGTCATTGAGCAGCAGCACGTTCTGGTCGATGTTGTCGCGCAGCACGAGCTCACTGACTTCATCGGTCATGGAGTGGAGGAACCCGGGGCGTTCCTCAGGGGTCATCCGGCCCAGTTTCACCATCCGGTCGACGAAGATCTTGATATTGACCTCGTGGTCGGAGCAGTCGACACCGGCGGAGTTGTCGATCGCGTCGGTGTTGAGGACCACGCCGTTCAGCGCCGCCTCGATCCGTCCGCGCTGGGTCATGCCGAGGTTTCCGCCCTCGCCGACGACCTTGACCCGCAGGTCGCTGCCGTTGATCCGGATCGCGTCGTTGGCGCGGTCCCCGACCTCGGCGTTGGTTTCGGCCGAGGACTTCACGTAGGTGCCTATGCCGCCGTTGTAGAGCAGGTCGACCGGCGCGCTCAGGATGGCCTTCAGGAGTTCGGGCGGGCTGAGGGTGGTCACGGAGTCCTCCAGGCCGAGGACGGCCCGGACCTGGTCCGAGACCGGAACCGACTTGGACTGCCGGGGATAGATTCCTCCGCCTTCGCTGAGCAGGGAAGCGTCGTAGTCCTCCCAGCTGGAGCGCGGCAGCTCGAACAGCCGCCGGCGCTCGGCGTGGGAGGCCGCGGGGTCCGGGTTGGGATCGAGGAAGATGTGCCGGTGATCGAAGGCGGCCACGAGCTTGATGTGTTCGGACAGGAGCATCCCGTTGCCAAACACGTCCCCGCTCATGTCGCCGACGCCGACCACGGTGAAGTCCTGGGTCTGCGTGTCGAGGTCGAATTCGCTGAAATGCCGCTTGACGGACTCCCAGGCACCGCGGGCGGTGATGCCCATCGCCTTGTGGTCGTAGCCCACCGAGCCGCCCGAGGCGAAAGCGTCGCCGAGCCAGAAGCCGTATTCCGCCGACAGTCCGTTGGCGATGTCGGAGAAGGACGCGGTGCCCTTGTCAGCCGCGACGACCAGGTAGGAGTCGTCGCCGTCGTGGCGCACCACCCGCTCGGGCGTGACCACCGTTTCCTTCCCGTCGACGGTGACCAGGTTGTCGGTGATGTCCAGCAGGGCGCGGATGAAGGTGCGGTAGCTCTCCGTTCCTTCGTTCAGCCAGGCTGCCCTGTCGACCGTGGGGTCGGGAAGCTGCTTGGGGAAGAATCCGCCCTTGGCCCCGGTGGGCACGATGACGGCATTCTTGACGGTCTGGGCCTTCACCAGGCCCAGCACCTCGGTGCGGAAGTCCTCGCGCCGGTCCGACCAGCGCAGCCCGCCGCGGGCGATTTCCCCGAAGCGCAGGTGGACACCCTCGACCTGGGGCGAGTACACCCAGATCTCGAACCTGGGCCGCGGGAACGGCGCCCCCTCGATCGAGGGGGTGTCGAGCTTGAAGCTGACGTGCCTCTTGTTCTGGAAGTAGTTCGTGCGCAGGGTCGCGTCGATGAGGTTGGCGTAGGAGCGCAGGACGCGGTCGGCGTCGAGGGTCACGACCCGTTCGAGTCCCGAGGCGAGGTCCACCCGGGCAGCCGCGGCCGCGGCCTCCCGGTCGGAGGTCAGGTCGGGGTCGAACCGTGCCTCGAACAGCGCGACGAGCGCCCGGGCCACGCCGGCGTTGCGCAGCAGCGTGTCGGCGACGAAGCCGTAGGAGTTCGCGTTGCCGATCTGGCGCATGTACTTGGCGTAGCTGCGCAGGATCAGCACCTGGCGCCAGCTGAAGTGCTCGCGCACCACCAGGCGGTCGAAGGTATCCGACTCGCTGGCACCGACGACGGCGGCGGCGAACGCCTCCTTGAGCAGGTCGGCCGTTTCGAGCGGGCTGATGCCGGCCGGATACCTCAGGCCGAGGTCGTACAGGAAGTACTGCTGCCCGTCGGCGCGTTCGATTTCGAACGGCCTCTCGTCGAGGACCTCGAGTCCAAGGTTGTGGAGGAACGGCAGGATCTGGGTGAGGCTCTTCGGCTCCATGAGGTAGAGCTTGAGCCTCGCGTCCTCCTCAGCGCCGGGGCGCTGCGGGACGTAGACGTGCATGCCCGGGGCGCCGGTGGAGCCGTCGAGGGCCTCGAAGCGGCTGACATCCTCGAGGGCTTCCTCAACCTCGTAGTCCACCCGGTAGCCTGCCGGGAAGGCCTCCCCCCAGAGTCCTGACAGGCGCTCGGCCTCCTCGTGGTCGAAGCGGTCACGTGCGACCTCGGCGATGCCCTCGGCCCAGGACCGGGCGGCCCGGACCAGCCGCTCCTCAAGTTCGGTGCTGTCGACCTGCGGGACCTCCCCGCCGCGGGCGAGCCGGATCCTGAAGAACAGCCTCGCGAGGGCCGATTCGCTGACGCGGGCCTCGAAGTCGATCGAGTCGGCGTGGAAGGTGGTGCGCAGCTCGTCCTCGATCCGGAGCCGGACGCTGGTGGTGTACCGGTCGCGGGGGAGGTACACCAGCGCCGACATGAACCGCCCGTAGATGTCGGGGCGGAGGAACAGCCGGGTGCGGCGGCGTTCCTGGAGGCGCAGGATGCCCATGGCCGTGTTGACCAGATCCTCGACCTCGATCTGGAACAGCTCGTCCCGCGGGTAGGTCTCGGCGATGGAGAGCAGGTCCTTGCCGGAGTGCGAGTCGGAGGGGAACCCGCAGAGCCGGAGCATCTCGGTGACCTTGTCCCGGACGATCGGTACGTTCCGCACCGACCCCGTGTAGGCGCTCGTCGCGAAGAGCCCGATGAAGCGCCGCTCCCCGTTGACATTGCCCTGCGCGTCGAAGCTCTTGACCCCGATGTAGTCGAGGTAGGCGGCGCGGTGGACGGTGGAGCGTGAGTTCGCCTTGGTGATCACCAGGGCGCGCTTCTCACGGGCCTTGGCGCGGCCCGCCGAGGTGAGGTGCTGGATCCGCCGGTCCGCGTCGGTGTCGCGGAGCAGGCCGAGGCCGCTGCCGTGGCGGACGCAGAGGGCATCGAGGCCGTCCTCAACGACGAGGTCGTATTCCTTGTAGCCGAGGAAGGTGAAGTTTCCGTCGTCGAGCCACCTCAGCAGCTCCTGGGCCTGGCGGAGGTCCGGGATGGAGGAGCCGCCGGCGACCCCGTCCAGGGAATCCGCGATGTTCTGCACCTGGGCGCGCATGGCGGGCCAGTCGTGCACGGCGGCCCGCACGTCGGCCAGGACCTTGTGAAGGCCGTCGATGAGCTTGCCGCGTGCTTTCTCGTCGGGAATCCGGTTGATCTCGATGGACATCCACGATTCGATCGAGGAGGCCCCGGGGATCAGGTGGGAGATGTCGGGAAGCGCGGCCGTGTCTCCGCTTGAGGAGCCGGCGCTGGAGGGGACGCGCTGGAGACCGTTCAGGGCGTGGGACGCTTCGTCGCGTGCCGCCACGAAGGTGGGATGGACCACCAGGTGGATGGCGCAGCCCTGCCGGACCAGTTCCGCGGTGACCGAATCGACAAGGAAGGGCATGTCATCGGTGACAATGGCGACGACGCTCGCCTCGCCCTGGTTGAAGACATCGACGACCGGCTCTCCGGCGGCGCGTACCTCGGCAAGCCGGCGGTGGGTCAGCGCGCGGTCACGCAGCGCTGATCCGCTGTAGGCTTCGGCGTCCTCCCCTGCGAGGTGTTCATAGTAGTGCTCAATGAAGTCCTCAAGCGACGTGTCTGAACTGGACTGATCCGTGACGCTGGATCCAGACGACATGAAAAACGCCTCCGTAACGAGATGAAAGACCGCTCCCTTGCGGCCCCTTACCTTGGAAGCCTAACGGGCATCCACGAAAACTTCACTTCGTTGGAGCTCCATCCAATGCGGCGGCGCTGGCGTTGTTCAACCGTCACATCGGCGAGTCCGGCGATCGCCCTCCGCAGGGCCGAGGACGGGGCGGTTTCGACGAGCGCCGAGCCCGCCAGCAGCGCCTCGTCCGCCGCCGGAAAATCGGCGGGGAGGAAGGCCGAAATGGCCGTGCCGGGCCCGAACCGCTCCCAGGCCTCCCTCAGCTGGTCCTCCGGCGAGCGCCCGACGGAACCGGCGCGGACCTTGTTGAGCACCACCCTCGGCTCGGCCGAGGGCACCGCCTCGGCCAGGACGGCCAGCGAGCGCACGAGGCGCGGCACGCCGACGGCGTCGGCGGCACCGACCGCGATAACGGAGTCGGCCAGCTCAAGGCAGCGCAGTGCCGCCCCGTTGCGGCGGGGAGCGGCGGTGTCGAAGCTGAGCTCCTCGTCCGCTTCGAGGCAGAAGCCGCAGTCGACGATGGTCACGGCGGCGCATGCACGGGCGCACTCGAGGACCCGGGCCAGGGCCGCGGGACGCACCTCGGGCCACCGGTCGGGCCGGGTCAGGCCGGTGAGGACTCCCAGCCTGCCGCCGCCCACGGCGACGGTTGAGGCCACCCGGCGGAGCCCTTCCGGGTCGAGCGTCCCCTGGTCGGCGAGCCGGCAGGCCTGGGCAAGTCCGGCGGCCTCATCGAGCAGGCCCAGGAACGCCGCCGCACTGGCCCCGTAGGTGTCGGCATCTATCAGCAGGACGGTGGAGCCGGCCGCCGCCAGCTCCGCCGCCATATTCACGGCCACCGTGGTGCGCCCCGGAGCCCCTGTCGGCCCCCACACCGCGGTAACGGTGCCGCCGCCGGGCTCGCCGAAGGGCGGCGCGGCGGGCGGCTCGGCGGCGTTCCCGGGGGGCGGCAGGGAAGCGGCCGGGTCGGCGTAGGCGCTGGTGCCCGGACTTCCTGCGGCGCCGGACAGGCTTTCGACGGCCGCCGCGACGAGTTCGGCCAGCGCGCCCGGCGCGATGCCGGGAGGCGCATGGCGTACCCCGGGCGCCCCGACCCCCGCGGCCGGTTCGTCTTCTCCCGCGAGCACCACGACGGCGATCCCGGTGTCGCGCAGCCGCTCCAGGAGCGACACCGTCAGCGCTCCGGTTCCGGGTGAGAGGATGGCCGCGCGGGCCAGTCCCGCCTGGCCGGCTGCCAGCAGTTCGGGCACCCCCTCGCAGCGGCGCACCACGGTCACCGGGCCATGGAGTGCCTCCAGCCCGGGAACGTACTCCCCCGCGGCCGGTCCCACGGTGACGACGGGGATGACCGGGCCGCTCACGGACTCCCCCGAGGGTTCAGCACCACGGCGATCTTCGCACCGTTCGACAGGGCGTTCAGCAGGGCCGGCATTGCCTCATCGGCCACCAGCACGTAGACCCGGGACGGGGATCCCGTGCCCAGGGCCGATTCGTTGACCGCGATCTCGGAGACCTCGGCGCCCTCAAGCAGGAGCCGGGGCTGCTCGAACCGGGCGCCCTGCCCGGTGGCCGCCTCCGGCAGGGCGACCCAGACATCGACCCGCACCCCGGGCTCCGTGCCCGCCGGGAGGGGGTCCTCGATGGGAAGCCCGACCGGTTTCCGGTCCAGTTCGTCGGGGCGGCCGACGGCGGCGGCCGGAACGAGTTCGCCCGGGCGGACGAGCCGGGTCACCACCGCGTTCTTTGGAAGGCCGGAGGAGGCCCGAAGGTACTTCTCCTCCGAGCCGCCCAGCCGGACGGCGACCGTGGTGAGGTCACCGGATTCCAGGCGGGTGCCGACGGGAAGTTCGGTACGGGCGGCGAGGACTTCGGTGGTGCGATCAAGGCTGCCGACCAGGGCCGTGACCCCTGCGGTGGAGGCCAGCACGAGCAGGAGACCGATGATGAGCCGTGGATCCCGCCAGGACGGCCTGCCGATCCGCGGCGCGGTGGCGTGACCGTCCGTCCGGCTGGCGTTACCGCTCATGGAGCTTCCTCCGCACGCTTCGGAGCACTCTTCGACACCGGCGGATGGGCACCGGCGCTCCTGCCATTGTTGTGCAGGCGGCACACAAAATAAACAGAAGGTTTCCGGCTCGCCCGAATCTGTGGACAACCGGCACCTCCGGGGCCGTGGAGTGACAGAATTGAGGCACGTCCAGCCGGGTTCCCCCGGTTGGGACGGAAGCGCTCGTGGAGGCAAGGCCACGGCTGAGGAAGAGGTGTTCGTGTGGCTGAGAAGCGGTTCCTGACCCTCGCCGACGTTGCGGAGGTGCTCAATATCAGCTCCTCCCAGACCTACGCCCTGGTTCGCTCGGGGGAGCTTCCGGCGATCCAGGTGGGCGGGCGCGGTCAGTGGCGCGTCGAGGCACGGGTCCTCGAGGACTACATCGCCGATGCCTACCGGAGATCCGCAGCCTCCCTGCGCGGAAGCGCCGACCCGGTCAACAACGCCTGAGCGTCAATGGGGTCAGGGGCGGGAGGCCACCGCGGCCACCGCGGCGAAGGGCAGCGCCACCACCGCCCGGACATTGGCCGGCCTGCGGTGCTCGCCCGGCGGAACGAGTGCCACCTCGAGGAAGTCGGCGCCGACTCGATCCAGCGTGCCCTCGGACACCGTGACCGGTGACCCTGCATAGACGCTGACGTGCGCCCGGTCGCGGGCCAGCGCCCGGTAGGCCGAGGCAAGGCCCAGGCGGGCGTGGATCCCTGCCGGGCGCGGGGCAACGGCACGTCCCAGACCTTCAATACTCAGGATCGCGGCGAAGGGCACCAGGACGGAGCGCTGCCCCTCTGCGAGCACGAGCCATTCGGCGCCGACGTAGGCCAGGCTGCCGGAAAAGCCCTGCCCGTTCCCGATCCGGACCTTCAACCCCCGGGCGAGAGAGCCGGCCAGCCGGTCCGCGAGGGCCACCCGTGCCTGCTCCATCCTGAGCAGGTCTGCTGCCGCCGCTTCCTCCGAGGCCGCCCGCGCGGCCGCCAGCTGGGCCTCGAGATCACCGAACAGGGCTTCCCACCGCATGGTCCAACGGTAGGCAGACGGGTAGAGGCGGTCAACGAATTCGAGTAGCCGTAAACATATACAAACAGCGTCAAACGCGCTCAAATTAATGCAAATGCAAGGGAGTGCACCATGGAAAGGCGTTTGGCGGTTCTCTACCCTGCAGTCCTCCTCGGCCTCGGGGCGGTGCTCCTCCTCTCGGGACTGGAGCTCGCCTCCGGTGGCTCGCGGGCGCCGGAGAACGGTATCGGCACCGCAGTATCCGTTGCCGGCCTGGGCCTGCTGCTCTGGTGGACCGGGGCCCTGGCGCTCGCGCTCGGCGCCGAAGCCCTCAAGCGGAAGGGCCGCGCGGCCGCCGCTTCCTGGATGGCGGCCCTCACTCCAGGCTTCATGCGCCGGCTGGCCGCTGTGCTGCTCGGGGCGAATCTCCTGGCCGCACCGTGCGCAGCCTCGGCGCCGCCGTCGGCATCGATCCCACCCGCGGCCCCTGCGCCCATGGTCGCGGTCCCGGTTGTCGCGGTGCAGGCTGTCGCGGCGCTGACCGTCCCTGCAGACCGCGGCGAGGACCCTCAGCCCGCGCAGTCCCACCCGTCCGGCCGGGAACCGCGGGTCAGCCCGGACTGGAAACCGCTGCCGCTCCCCTGCGATCCGGGCCTGCTGGCCCGGCCGCCACGCCAGCAGGGCTCGGCACCGGATGCGGACAGCGACCGGGTGGTTGTCCGCAGCGGTGACTCGCTGTGGTCGATCGCCGCGGCGCGGCTCGGTCCCCTCGCCTCAGACGCCGAGATCGCGGCAAGCTGGCCGCGCTGGTACGCGAGGAACGCCTCGCTGATCGGCCCGGATCCGGATTTGCTGACCCCGGGCCAGACACTGGCTGCACCGGACCCGCCCTGAGCGTCCCAACCGGCAGCAGGACCGCCCATCCCAGCAGTGAAAGGACCATCGTGGCCACCCTCATCCAGCAACGAAACCAGCAACGAAACCAGGAACACCCGGCCCGTGCCGCCGCACCGTGGGCCCTCCCGTCCTGCGCGGACCCACCGGAGCAGCCGCCGGAGGCACTGCTGCCGGAAGCGGAGGAGCGCGTCGGAGGCATCGCGCGCGCCGTGGCACAGGGGGCCGTCGAGGTCCTCGGGGGCAGCCGTCCCGCCTCCCAGATGTCCCGGTGGCTCGATCCGGCCAGCTACGAAAAGCTGTACCTGCGCGCCTGCCTCATGCAGAAGGTCGCGGCCTCCGAAGCCACCGGCTCCTGCGCGGGCGGCGCCCTGGTGGACCGGCGGGCCTACCGCTGCGTGACGGTCCGCAGCGCGCGGCTCTGCCGCGTCTCCGAAACCGCCTTCGAGGCCGCCCTGGTCGTTCTGGACCGCAGGCGGGCACGCGCCGTCGCCCTGCGGGTCGAACACCGCCGCGGCGACTGGAAGGTCACCGCCCTGGAGATCGGCTGAGCTGCTTCTGGCTACTTCTTCGGCCGCTTGGAGCCGTTCCGCTCGGCCCGAGCCTTCGTTTCGGCGACGGCCGTCTTGAGCCGTTCCACGTGCGTCTCGACCTCGCCCTGCGCGTTCGGCGCGGAGAAGTTCAGGCTGGCCGGGCGCTGCGGCGCCTCAAGGCCCGCCGCCCGGATCGAGGGAACCTGGACCAGCCCGCGGCCGTCCTGGACACCCAGCCCGTTCGACGCCGGCGCCGTGGGGGCGGCGACCTCGACCTCGAGGTTGAACAGGTAGCCGATGGTCTCCTCGCGGATGGCCTCCATCATGGCCTGGAAGAGAATGAAGCCCTCACGCTGGTACTCCACGAGGGGGTCGCGCTGTGCCATGGCCCGCAGCCCGATGCCCTCCTTGAGGTAGTCCATCTCGTAGAGGTGCTCCTGCCACTTCCGGCCGATCACCGACAGGACCACGCGGCGCTCGAGTTCGCGCATCGTCTGCTCGCCGAGGGCATCCTCCCGCGCCTGGTAGGCGAGCTTGGCGTCGGAGAGGATCTCCGAGTGAAGGAAGTCGCGGGTGATCTTCGACTTCCCGCCGGCTTCCTCGATGACCTCGTCAATGGTGAGGGTGATCGGGTAGAGCGTCTTGAGGTTGGTCCACAGCAGCTCGTAGTCCCAGTCGTCGCCGTGGCCCTGGGCGGTGGCCTCGTCGACCATGGCCGTCACCACGTCCTCGAGGAAGTAGCCGACCTTTTCCTTGAGGTCGCCGCCTTCGAGGATGCGCCGGCGGTCGCCGTAGATGGCCTCGCGCTGGCGGTTCAGGACGTCGTCGTACTTCAGGACGTTCTTGCGCTGTTCGGCGTTGCGCCCCTCAACCTGGCCCTGGGCGTTCTCGATGGCCTTGGAGACCAGCCGCGACTCGAGGGCGACGTCGTCGGGCATGCTCGAGCTGTTCATGATGCGCTCGGCGCCGCCGGAGTTGAACAGCCTCATGAGGTCGTCGGTCAGCGAGAGGTAGAACCGCGAGCGGCCCGGGTCGCCCTGGCGGCCGGAGCGGCCGCGCAGCTGGTTGTCGATGCGGCGCGATTCGTGGCGCTCGGTGCCCAGCACGTAGAGCCCGCCGAGTTCGCGGACCTCCTCCTGCTCGGCCTCAACGGCCTTCTTGGCGGCCTCGAGGGCCGCGGGCCACTGGGCCTCGTACTCCTCGGGGTTCTTCGCCGGGTCAAGCCCGCGCTTCTCAAGTGCGGCGACCGCGTTGAACTCGGCGTTGCCGCCGAGCATGATGTCGGTGCCGCGGCCCGCCATGTTGGTGGCCACCGTGACGGCGCCCTTGCGTCCTGCCTGGGCGACGATGGCGGCCTCGCGGGCGTGGTTCTTGGCGTTGAGGACCTCGTGGCGGACCCCGGCCTTGGCCAGCTGCTTGGAGAGGTATTCGCTCTTCTCGACGCTGGTGGTGCCGACCAGGACCGGCTGTCCGGTCTCGTGGCGTTCGACGATGTCCTTTACGACGGCGTCGAACTTCGCCACCTCGTTCTTGTAGATCAGGTCGGCGAGGTCCTTGCGGGCCATCTCCTTGTTGGTGGGGATGGGCACCACGCCGAGCTTGTAGGTCGACATGAATTCAGCGGCCTCGGTCTCGGCGGTGCCGGTCATGCCGGAGAGCTTTTCGTAGAGCCGGAAGTAGTTCTGCAGCGTGACGGTGGCGAGCGTCTGGTTCTCCGCCTTGATCTCGACGCCTTCCTTGGCCTCGATCGCCTGGTGCATGCCTTCGTTGTACCGGCGGCCGGCGAGGATGCGGCCGGTGTGCTCGTCGACGATCATGACCTCGCCGTTGAGTACGACGTAGTCCTTGTCGCGCTTGAACAGTTCCTTGGCCTTGATGGCGTTGTTGAGGAAGCCGATCAGCGGGGTATTGGCGGACTCGTAGAGGTTGGAGATGCCGAGGTAGTCCTCGACCTTCTCGATGCCTGACTCGAGCACGCCGACGGTGCGCTTCTTCTCGTCGACCTCGTAGTCGGCGTCGGCGGAAAGCTTCTTCACAACCTTCGCGAACTCGTTGTACCAGCGGTTGACGTCGCCGGAGGCCTGCCCGGAGATGATCAGCGGGGTCCGGGCCTCGTCGATGAGAATCGAGTCGACCTCGTCGACGATGGCGAAGTTGTGCCCGCGCTGGACGAGCTCGGTGGCGCTCCAGGCCATATTGTCGCGCAGGTAGTCGAAGCCGAATTCGTTGTTCGTGCCGTAGGTGATGTCCGCGGCATACTGTTCACGGCGCGTCGCGGGGTCCTGCTTGGACAGGATGCACCCGCTGGTCATGCCCAGGAACCGGAACACGCGGCCCATGAGGTCCGACTGGTATTCGGCAAGATAGTCGTTGACCGTGACGATGTGGACGCCCTTGCCGCTGAGGGCGTTGAGGTAGGCCGGGGCCGTGGCCACGAGGGTCTTGCCCTCGCCGGTCTTCATCTCGGCGATATTGCCAAGGTGCAGCGCAGCCCCGCCCATGAGCTGGACGTCGAAGTGGCGCAGGCCCAGGGTGCGGCGGGAGGCCTCCCTCACCGCGGCGAAGGCCTCGGGCAGGAGGTCGTCGAGGCTCTCGCCGTCCGCATGGCGCTTTTTCAGCTTGTCGGTCTCCCCGCGCAGCTCGGCGTCGGACATCGCACGGAAGTCGTCCTCGATGATGTTGATCGCATCGGCGTAGTTCCGGAGTTTCTTCAGTGTCTTCTTATCGCCGGTGCGGAGAACTCGTTCAAGAAGTGATGGCACTGGTATCTGCTCCCAATCTAAGGCTGCCGAAAGATGGCGTGATCAGTCTACGGGAAGACGCTTTGTCTCCCGCTTTAGTTCCCGAACGGCTCAACGCCGCCCCAGCGCCGCGGAAAGCGGCGCCGCGAGGTCTCCCACGGGTTCGACGACGACCTGTTGCAGGCCGAGCCATCCGGCCATGGTACCCAGTTCAGCTGAGAGTTCGTCGGCGGTGCCCGCGGGCGCGCCCGGTTCGGCGTAGCTTCCGCGCACCAGCAGACGCCCGGTGGCCCGGTCGGCCTTCAGGTCCACCCGGGCCGCCATCGTCTCTCCAAGCAGAAACGGGAGGACGTAATACCCGTAGCGGCGTGCCGCCGCCGGAGTGTAGATCTCGAGCCGGTAGTGGAAGCCGAAGAGCTCCTCGAGCCGCGGGCGGTCGAAGACGAGGGAGTCGAAGGGGCTCAGCAGCGCCCGCCCGGCGGCGCGGCGCGGGATTGCGGCGTCGCGGTGGAGGTAGGCCGGCCGGTTCCAGGAGCCCACCTGGACGGGGGTGAGGACCCCCCTCCCCTCGAGGATCCGCACCGCCTCCGCGGTGTCGCGGACGGGGGTGCGGAAGTAGTCGGCGAAACTGCGCACTGTGCCGATGCCCAGCGCGGCGGCGGCGCGTTCGGTCAGGACGAGGATCGCCTCGCGCGGGTCGGCCTCCTCGGCTGCGAGGTCGGAGGTGGGCAGCACCCGGGCCGAGGGTGCGTACCGGCGTTCGAAGGACGAGGTCCGGCCGGCCGAGCTGATTTCCCCGCGGGCGAAGAGGTCCTCGAGGACGCGTTTGACGGCGCTCCAGTTCCATCCCCAGTTATCGGTGCTGCGCTGCTCCGAGTGGCCGAGGCGTTCCTGCACCTGTGCGGCGGTCAGTGCCCGGCTCGAGGCAAGGAGCGTGAGGATCCGTTCCTCGAGGGACGAGCGGAGCACCGGGTCCATCCCCGACGCTCCGCTCCAGGTGCGCCGCTGCCAGGGGCGCAGGTGCGGGAACAGGGCAGGGTCGATGAAGCTGGCCTCGTGCGCCCAGTACTCGGTCAGCCGGCGCGGATGCCTGCCGGCGAACCGATCGAGGACCGCCGGGTCGTAGGCGCCCAGCCGCGAGAAGACCGGAAGGTAGTGGGAGCGCACCAGCACGTTGACCGAGTCGATCTGGAGCAGCTGGAGCTTATCGAGGATCCGGCCCACGGACCGCGCGGAGGGCGGGGCCGTGGGCCGGGTCTTGGCGAGTCCCTGGGCCAGCAGGGCTGACCTGCGGGCCTGGGAGAGGGTGAGGTGAACGGTCATGGCCCTGCCGGAGGTAACGGATGGGCCGACGACGGGGCCCCGGACGCGCCGCTAGCGGCGCGGGTCCGGGGCCCGGAAGTGGGACGGGGTGTCACTGGGTTGCAGCGGCTTCCTTCGCCCGGTACGCCAGGAGCTCCTCCTGGGGGTCCTGCGTCCCTTCGGCGCACTTCGAATCGAGGGTGATGACTCCGTAGGTCCAGCCCTGGCGCCGGTAGACGACCGAGGGGGCACCGGTGGCAGAGTCGACGAAGAGGTAGAAGTCGTGGCCGACCAGTTCCATGTTGTCGACGGCGTCGTCGAGGGTGATCGGCTCTCCGGAGAAGACCTTCCGCCGGATGAGGACCGGTGAGTCCCCTGCCGGGACATCGTCCGGCGACTCGTAGGGATCAGTCGAGGCGGCGGGCGCCGTCGTTCCAGCCGTCGTGCCATTGGCGGAATCGTCCGCCAGCACGGCGTAAATCGGCTGGGAGGTGCTGACGGGTTCGAGCCCGGCGGTGGCAGCGCCGACCGCGACGGGTGTGTGCCGTCCGTGGTGGACCTTGCGGCGGTCCCGCGCCCGGCGGAGGCGTTCGAGGAGCTTGTTGTAGGCGAGGTCGAAGGCGGCGAACTTGTCGCCGGCCGTGGCCTCGGCCCGGATGACCGGGCCCTTGCAAAGTACCGTCAGTTCGACGGTGAGGGCCGTGTCGGCGTCCCTGGCACTTGTTTCCTTGGTGATCTTGGCATCCACCCGCTGGACCTTATCGCCGAGCTGTTCGATCTTGTCGACCTTCTCTGCGGCGTACTCGCGGAACCGGTCCGATACTGCAAGGTTCCGGCCGTTAATCACAAATTCCATGGTGCCCTCCAAATCGCTAAGGTGACACAACAGCGGCCGGTCAGGCTGCCCCGGTCCGCTGCCGATGGGTGCTTGTCTGCTTTTCAACACCCATACCTCACGGTAGATCACGGCACCCCGTAATTCATCCCTCCCCGCGCCGATTTCTCCGGAATTCGCTGTAAGCCAACTCGGCTCCGGACGGCGGAGGCGTGGCCGCCAGCACGACGGCGCCGCCCACCGCCGCGCCCTCGGCCCGCAGCGCCCGCACGACCTCCGCGAGGGTCGCTCCGGTGGTCAGGACGTCGTCCACGACGAGGCACTGCACCCCCTCCAGGCGGCCGCGGTACCGCCGTCGAACCCGCATCGACCCGGCGACGTTTTCCTGCCGGCCGCGCCGCCCCAGCCCCTTCTGCCCGCGCCGCCGCGCCAAGGGGAACCACGGGCCACCGGCGGGCCGCCCGCCCGCACGCACTCCCGGATGCCGGTGCCCCACGGGCCGTGCAAGCCGGGACCCGGCAGGGAGCTCACCCCGGCGGCGGAGTCCGTCCAGCAGCAGGCCCAACGGGTCGTAGCCGCGCCGGCGCAGGGACCGGCCGCGGGTGGGGACGGGCACCAGCAGGCAGGGACCCGCCGGCAGGTCCGAGCATGCGGCGAGCAGGGCACCGCCGAGGGCCGCCGCGAGGGGGCGGGCCAGGTCCGTGTGGCCGGCATTCTTGAACGCCAGCAGGGCCCGGGCCACCACTCCCCCGTAAATCCCCGCGGCGACTACCGGCAGCGGCTCAAACCCGCCTCCGGCATCGTCTGCGCCCGGAGCGCCGGTGCCGCTTCCCGATCCGTCGGGATCGCGCAGCGGGAGGGAACCGGCTCCGGCCTCGGCCCGGAAAGGACGCACCGTGGCCCGCCGGAAAGTCCGGCGGCACGGCCGGCACAGGGAGGCGTCATGGCGGCCGCATCCCACACAGGAGGTCGGCAGGATCAGTGCCCAGAAACCCCGAACGGCGCGGCCGGCCACGGCCGGAACGCCGCCGCTCCTGCTGCCGTCGATGCTGCCACCGGGCGCCGCGCCGGCTTCCGGGAGTGCACGGACCGGGTGAGCCATGCCTTAAGGGTGCCGCGGAGGCTGGGGATGCCGGGGCACCGGCGTGCTGTGTGGATAAGGGTGCAGTGTGGATGGGGGTGCTGTGTGGGACCCGGGCGCGGACCACCCGGCAGGGCGCGCGGAGCGCGTCGCCGGGCGGTGCCGCCCGCCCCCGCCAGACGGCGCGCGGTGTGGCGCGCAGCGGCGGGAGCGGCCCTCCCGGCATCAGCCGGGGAAGGCCGGGTCCCGTACCCCTTCGACGCTGCGGATCCAGCTCAGTCCCACCCTGGCGAAGAGGGCCTCCGCGGTCTGGATGTAGAAGTCTTCCTGCGGATCGCTTCCGGCGCTGATGTTCAGCACGCCCTTGTGCGGCTTGAGGGCCTCGGTTTCCCCGCTGAGCTGGACGATCAGGGGCGTCACCTCGGCCGTCTGCGAGACCGGGGAGGCGACGATGGTGCTCTCCCCCGCCCACTTGGCGGTGCCGATGTCCGCGCCCGCGTTGAGGGCGATCGGGGTCCCCAGGCTCTGCGGAATGCCCTGGGCGCTGCGCGTGATGCCGGCGAGCAGCACCTCGGAGGTCCCCGCCTCATCGACCACGAGGAGGGCGCGGGCGCCGTCCCGGGAGATCTGGAGCTCCCTGACCGTGCGGTCGGCGAGCCACGACGCGGAGACGACGACCGCGTTGCGCGTCATCCCGCCCGGAGGCACCGCGACCACCTCGGTGCCGCGGCCGCTCGGCCCGCCCTCGACGCTGCGGGCGGTCCATACCCAGTTGCTGGTGTCGAAGCTGGGGGCGGTGAGGCCGGTGCCTTCGACGGCGGTGCGGACCTCGCTGCCCGGGGCGGTGGCCAGCAGCGCGGTGGCCCGGCCGTTGAGGAACGCGAAGTTGCTCCCCTCGAGGGACCGCGCCGGGTCCTTGGGGTTGTAGGCGGCCACCGAGGGCAGCCCCTCGACCGGGAGCACATCGAGGTTCCGTACGGTGCGCACCTCGTTGTCCGCGATGACCACCTGCTCATTGCCCACCGGGGGGTTGAAGTCGGGAATTACGAGGGCAGGGTCGGGGCTGCCGAGGTCGATCGGCTGGCCTGCGCTCATCTCCACGGAGGTGACGTCGTTGAGCGTGGTGAGGTTCACCCGCAGCTGCTGCTCCATCTGCTGAAGACGGAGGTCCGTCGCGTCCTGGAGGACGTCGGCCGACAGTTCGACGGAGGCCACCCCTGAGGCGATCGGCACCGATTCCTGTGCGAGGGTGACCCCCTCGGGGAAGGCGCTGGTGACAGCACCCTGGAGGTAGGGGGCGGGGCCGGCGAGCAGGGCCTGCACCACCCGGGCTGCGATGCCGGGGCGGCGGACGAACCAGCGGACGTCGGGCACCCAGTACCGGTAACCGCTGCTGTAGAAGTAGAGGTGGTGCGCGGTGGCCAGCAGGGAGGCGTTGCTTTCGGTGACCATGATCCCGTTGGGGATTTCACTGATGCGCCACTGCCCGTTGATCTTCACCATTTCGGCGCGGACGCTTTCGGTGGTCGGGGTCGGCGGGTCGGTGCGGATGCCCCGGGCGTCAATGATCCCGGTGATCTCGAGCTGCACCTGCAGCGCGCCCTCGGCCTCGCGCTGGATGATCCTCGGGTCGGCCCGAAAGATCACGATCCGTTCCTCGGGCTGCCACGTGCGGGCCAGCTCCGGGGTCAGGAATTCCCGGGCCACCTTGTACCCGTCGGCGGCGCCGGTGCCCGCCGTGATGAACTCCTGGAGGAGCACCTCGGGCGGCGCGCCCGGCTGCGGGCCTTCGGGCGAGAAGACCTGGGACACGGTGTCTTCCTCGACCGCTGGCGCGGGAATGGTGGCCACCGGTCCGCTCCGGGGAATGGAGGAGCAGCTGGAGAGGATCAGGAGCAAGGCAACGACCGCGGCGATGAAGGAGCCCCGCGTTCCGGCGGGCCTACTGAATTTCACTTCTCTCCTTCAGCTGCTGGTCGGGGGTGCTGCCCCCGGCCGCGGGCGGGACTTCGGTGGGCGGGACGTCGGTGGGCGGGACGTCGGCAAGTACAGTGCCCGAAGGGCCGGCGGACTGCACAGTGCTCGAAGGACCGGCGGGCGGGACCTCGGCGGGCGCGGCGCCCGAGGGCCCTGCGGCGAGCGGCAGCGGCAGCCGGTCGCGCGGCGGCAGGGGCAGCGGGGAGACTTTCAACTCGCCGCCGCGCTGCTTGGGCAGGGTGAGCCGGAAGCAGGATCCGTTCCCCGGCTCGCCCCACGCCTGGAGCCAGGCCGAGTGCAGGCGTGCGTCCTCGACGGCGATGGACAGCCCCAGTCCGCTTCCGCCCGTGGTGCGGGCGCGGGCGGGGTCCGCCCGCCAGAAGCGGTCAAAGACCCTCGAGGCCTCATCCTCGCTCATGCCGATGCCGTAGTCGCGCACCGCGACGGCGACCGCGTCGGGGTTCGAGGCGATATAGATGTGGACGGGTTTCCCCTTGCCGTGCTCGAGCGCATTGACGACCAGGTTGCGCAGGATCCGCCCGATCCGGCGGGGGTCGGCGTCGACGATGCAACTGCTCTCGGACGAGACGATGCGCAGGTCCGAGCCGAAGTTGTCGGCCAGCGGCTGGGCTCCGTCGACGACGTGCTTCACCACCTGGAAGAGGTCGGTGGGCTCGGACTCAAGCACCGCCGCGCCGGCGTCGAAGCGGGAGATTTCGAGGAGGTCCGCCAGCAGTGACTGGAACCGTTCCACCTGGTCGTAGAGAATTTCTGCGGACCGCTTGTTCACGGGGTCGAAGTCGGTCCGCGCCTCGTGGAGCACCTCGGCGGCCATGCGGACCGTCGTCAACGGGGTGCGCAGTTCGTGGGAGACGTCCGAGACGAACCGCTGCTGCATCTGGGACAGCTGCGCCAGCTGGGTGATCTGGTCCTGGAGGCTGGTGGCCATGTGGTTGAAGGACGCACCGAGCCGGGCGACCTCGTCCTCGCCGCGGACCTCCATCCGCTCCTGCAGTTCGCCGGCGGCCAGCTTCTCCGAGACGAGGGCGGCCTGGCTGACGGGCCGGACGACGCTGCGCGTCACGAACCAGGCGATCGCCCCGATGATCCCCAGCAGCACCGTCCCGGCAATCCACAGCACGCGGTGGATGTAGTCGAGGGTCAGCTGCATGGAGGAGAGGTCGTAGATGATGTAGACGGCGTAGGTGGTGCTGTCCGGGGGCAGGGTGACCTTGGTGGCGAAGGCGACCCCCGGCGCCTGCAGGCCGCCGGTCGCTTCTGAGCGGGGAATCGTGATCGGGGCCCAGTACTGGTCCTCGCCCTCCGCGACGGCGGCGCTGAGCTCGGGCGGGATGAGTGCGGACTCCGTCATCGCCTTATGGCTGGCCAGGGCCGGAACCCAGTAGCCCTGCTGGCCGGGCAGCGGGCTGAGCAGCCACTGCCTGGGGGCGTCGGCGCCGGGGGCCCCGAGCCGGTCGAGGGTGTCACGGGCCAACCGGTCCGTCGAGTCCCGGTCGGCGGCCGTGGTGTCCCTAAAGACTTCCTTGATGACGCGCAGGCCGTTGCTCGCCTCGCTCTGGAACTGCCCGAACCGCTCCTTGTACAGGCCGTTGGCGATCTGGTTGGACAGGAAGCCCCCCACCGCCACGAGGGCGAGGGAGGTCAGCAGCAGCGTCGCGACGACCGTGCGGAACTGCAGGGAACGGCGCCAGCGGCCGGCGATGAATGACGCCGCCCGGCGGGCCTGCCGCAGCCCCCGTCCGGCGCCCTGGATCGCCGCTTCGACGGCGCGGGCTGCCCGGGTGTTCACCTCAGCCTTGACCTGCCTTATATCCGACGCCGCGGACCGTCAGGATAATCTCGGGTGCCTCGGGGTCGCGTTCGATCTTCGAGCGCAGCCGCTGCACATGGACGTTGACCAGCCGGGTGTCCGCGGCGTGGCGGTAGCCCCAGACCTGCTCAAGGAGCAGTTCTCGGGTGAAGACCTGCCACGGCTTGCGGGCCAGGGCCACGAGCAGGTCGAATTCGAGCGGAGTCAGCGAGACCTTGTCGTTGCCGCGGGTCACCGAGTGTCCGGCGACGTCGATGGAGACCTCACCGATCCTCAGCGTCTCCGGCGCCCGCGTGTCACCGGGGCGCAGCCGCGCGCGCACGCGCGCTACGAGTTCGGCCGGCTTGAACGGCTTGGGCACGTAGTCGTCGGCACCGGATTCGAGGCCGCGCACGACGTCGGAGGTGTCGGACTTGGCGGTCAGCATCACGATGGGGACATCCGATTCGGCCCGGATCTGCCGGCACACCTCGATGCCGTCGAGGCCCGGAAGCATAAGGTCGAGCAGCACGAGGTCCGGCTGGGACGACCGGAACACCCCGAGCGCCGCGGCGCCGTCCGCGCAGAACACCGGGTCGAACCCGTCGTTGCGCAGCACAATGCCGATCATCTCGGAAAGGGCTTCGTCGTCGTCAATCACCAGGATGCGTGCCTTCATGCCTCAATAGTCTCCCATCCGGTCTCCAATGTCCCATCGGGCACTTCCTCCGCGTGCCGCAGCGGATCGGGCGGCATCGGCGGGACCTGCGGTGGACGTACGGCGGGAGGTTTCACGCTCCGCCGGACCCCGGGGAAACACCAGCGTGTCCGCCTACTGCCCTCGGGAGGCACCGGTGATTATAGTTCAACGTGAACAGACCGCACCGGCGCCCGCTTCGAGAAGGACAGCATGAGCAACGATCCATCCGACGGGTCCCGCCGGGACCCAGCCTGGCACCCTCCCGCGGGGCCGGCGCCAGAGCAGGACCCCCGCTTCCCTCCTCCCTCCGGCGCGGCGCCGGACCAGCCGTTCCGCCCGCCGGGCCCGCAGGACCCGGGGTTTGCCGGCCCCGGCCCCGACGGCTCCGGCCAGAACAGCTGGGGCTCGAGCTGGGGCGGCGGGTACGGGCCGGGTGCGGCCGCCCCCGGCCCGGGGGCTCCCCAGGGCTGGGGTTCGCTGCCGCCGCAGGCCTACGCCGCTCCCCCCAAGCCGGGGGTGATTCCACTGCGCCCCCTGGGCCTTGGCGAAATCCTCGACGGCGCCTTCCAGGCCTGCCGCCGGAACCCGCTGGCCACCTTCGGCACGGCCATCCTCTTCCAGACCATCGTGGCCCTGGTGACCGCCCTGATGTCGGCCGGGCTGCTCAGCAGCCTCGACCAGATGGCGATGGGCACCGTCTCCCCCGAACAGCTGGGTGGCACCGTGGCCTCGGCGGTCTCCTTCGCCTCGGTGGTGACGATCGTTTCGGTCGGGGCGCTGCTCATCCTCCAGGGTGTGCTTGTGATTCCGGTGGCCCGTGCTGTGCTGAACCAGAGGACCGGCTTCGCCCAGCTGTGGAAGCTTTCGGCCCGCCGCATCCTCCCCCTGCTGGGGCTGGGGCTGATGCTCACCCTGGCGGTGGCCGTGGGTCTTGGCCTGTTCGTGGTGATCGCCATCGGGCTGGCCGCGGCCCTTGAGGACGCCTCGCTGTTCATCATCATCCCGCTGATCTTCGCCGTCTTCGTGGTCCTCACCTGGATCAGCATCAAACTGGCCCTCGCACCGGCGGCCCTCATGCTCGAAGGGACCGGACCGATGGCATCGGCGCGCCGGTCCTGGGTGCTGACCGGGCGCAACTGGTGGCGGACCTTCGGCATCATCCTGCTGACCAGCGTCATGGTCGCAATCATCACCTCGGTGGTGTCGACCCCCATCAGCTTCATTGTGATGGCGCTGTTCAGCTTCTCCGACGCCCCGGCGGCCGGCACGGCGGATGCGCTCGACTCCCTCCCAGTGCTGGTCCTGACCCAGGTCATCTCGGCCTTCTTCGCCGCCATCGGCTATGCCTTCCAGTCCGGCGTCACCTCCCTGCTGTACATCGACCTGCGCATCCGCAGGGAAGGCTTCGACGTGGTCCTCCTCGCCGAGACCGAACGGGCCGCGGGCCAGAGCGGGCCGGGGTACCGGCCGGGACCGCTGGAGGGCCTGCGGTGATGTCCTCGGGCCCGGCGCCCTGCCCCCGGGCGTTCCCCCGGTGATGCGGGAGACGCCGGTCGACCGCGACGAGGCCCGGGAGCTGCTTCGGGAGGAGCTGGCCAAACCGGCCTACCAGGAGGCCCAGCCCTCCCTGCTTGAACGGGCGGTCCAGGCCGCCTTCGACTGGTTTCTGGAGGCGCTGTCGGGCATCCGGACGGTGGGTGCCGGACCGGGCACGCTCCTGCTGGCCGCCGGAGCCGTGCTCATCATCGTCGTGGCCGTGGTGCTGATCCGGCCCCGCCTCAACGCCCGGGCGGACCGCGCCCAGCGGGCGGTGTTCTCCACCGGAGCGACCCTTCCGGCCGCCGAGCACCGCCGCCTTGCGGCGGCCGCCGCCGGAGCGGGCCGGTGGAACGAGGCCCTGGCCGAACGCCTGCGCGCGGTCGTCCGGGACGCCGAGGAACGCGGAATCCTCGAGGAGCGGCTCAGCCGTACCGCCACCGAGGCGGCGGCCGGCCTCGCCCCGGCCTTCCCGGGCTCGGCCGCGGAGATCCGCTGGCTGGCCGAGAGGTTCAACGAGGTCCAGTACGGCCGGGGCGCCGCCTCGGAGGCCGATGAGTCCGACGCGGCGCGGGCCCAGGCGCTCGACGCAGCCCTGGCCGGGGGCGTCCCGGCGGGCGAGGGCGTCCCCGGGGCCGCCCGGTGAGCCGGCACGCAGCGCCCCGGCGGGCCGCGGCGCAACCGCCGTCCGACCTGCCCGCCGCCCTGACGGCGGCCGGCCCAACACCAGCGGACACGTCCGCCGCTCCCGCTGCGGCGGCCCGCGGAATCACCGGAGATGGCGGGAGCGTTGCCGCGACCGGCCGCCGTCGGCTGCGGCGGGCGCTGCCGGGGCTGCTGCTGGCCTTCGTCATCGCCGCCGTCGTGGTGCTCGGACTGCTCACCCGCACCGACGACGACACCACTCCGCTCTCGCCGGGCAACGCGACGCCGACGGGTTCCCGCGCCGTGGCCGAGGTCCTCGGCGACCAGGGGGTCGAAGTGGTCCACGCGCGCACCCTGGCCGAGGCGGAAGCCGCCCGGGCCCGCCTCCCCGGGGCCGCCCTGTTCTTCTCCGACCCCAACGGGTGGCTCAATGAGGAACAGCTGTCCTCGCTGAACCGCTCGTTCCCGAGCAGAGTCCTCGCCGCCCCCTCCGAGCCCCAGCTGCTGGTGCTGGCCCCGGAGATCCTGCCCGCAGGACCCGCCGAGGACGGCCGCGGAGCAGTGCGCGCCGGCTGCAACGAGGAGGAGGCCCGGACTGCCGGGGAGATCACCGGCGGCGGCCAGCTCTACTCGGCGCCCGTCGAATGCTTCAGCTCCCCCGCCGCCGACGGCGGGACGGGCGCCTCGTATGCCGCCGTCGAGGGGACGGTCGTCCTGGGCAACCCGGAGATCCTTATGAACGGCACCATCGAGGCGGCCGGCAACGCCTCACTCGCGCTGTCCACCCTCGGCGCGGGAGAATCCCTCATCTGGTACCAGCCGAGCACCGCGGATCTCGCCGGTGCCACCGGCACGCCCGCCAACCCGCTGGAGCTGCTTCCGGACTGGGTCAACACCCTGATGCTCTGGCTGCTCGGATGCGCCCTCCTGGCCATGCTGTGGCGGGGCCGGCGGCTGGGCCCGCTCGCCGTGGAACCACTCCCGGTCGTCGTCAGCGCCGCCGAAACCGCGGAGGGCCGGGCCCGCCTCTACCAGGGTTCCCGGGCCGTCCGGCACGCCGCGGCGAACCTGCGGGCGGCTACCCTCAGCCGGGCCGCGGTCCGGCTGCGCCTGCCCCCGTCCAGTGCCCGGGCCGCCGTCGTGCAGGCCGTGGCCTCCAAGACCGGCCGCCGCCGCGAGGACGTCCACTCGCTCCTTGACGGCCCACCGCCGTCCACGGAGAAGGACCTCGCGCGCTGGGCGCAACAACTTCTGGACCTCGAAAAGGAGATCAACAACTCATGAACCGACAGAGTGGATGGCAGCAGGACGGCACCGGGGCCCATGCGGCGCACCAGGGGGTGGACACCGTGACGGAGCAGGCTCCGGTGGGGCGGCCGGTCGATGACTCCCCCCGCCGCGCACTCCTGGACGTGCGGGCCGAGGTCGGCAAGGCGGTCGTGGGGCAGGACGCGGCGGTGACCGGACTGCTTATCGCCCTGCTCGCCAACGGGCACGTGCTCCTCGAGGGTGTGCCCGGGGTCGCCAAAACGCTGCTGATCCGCACCCTGTCGGCGGCGCTCAGCCTCGACACCAAGCGGATCCAGTTCACCCCGGACCTGATGCCCGGCGACATCACCGGTTCGCTCATCTACGAATCGCGCACCTCCGAGTTCACCTTCCGGGAGGGCCCGGTCTTCACCAATATCCTGCTCGCCGACGAGATCAACCGGACGCCGCCGAAGACCCAGGCCTCGCTGCTCGAGGCGATGGAGGAGCGCCAGGTCTCTGTTGACGGGGTCTCCCGCGCCCTTCCGGACCCGTTCATCGTGGCGGCCACCCAGAACCCGGTCGAGTACGAGGGCACCTACCCGCTGCCGGAGGCCCAGCTCGACCGCTTCCTGCTCAAGCTCGTCCTGCCGCTGCCCGGACGGGACGACGAGATCGAAGTGATCCGCCGGCACAGTGAGGGCTTCGACCCGCGGAACCTTGGCGGCGCCGGGGTCCGCGCCGTTGCCGGGGCCTCCGACCTCGCCGCGGCGCGCCGCGCGGTCGGCAGGGTGTCGATCGCCCCGGAGGTGATTGCCTACATCGTCGACCTGGTGCGCGCCACCCGGGCGGCGCCGTCGTTCCAGCTGGGCGTCTCCCCGCGCGGGGCGACCGCGCTGCTGACGACGGCGCGGGCCTGGGCTTGGCTGTCCGGACGCAACTTCGTCACCCCGGACGATGTGAAGACCCTCGCCATGCCCGCCCTGCGGCACCGCGTCGCCATGCGGCCTGAGGCCCAGATGGACGGCGTCGGCGTCGATGAGGTCCTCGGCGGGATCCTCGCCGTCGTTCCGGTTCCCCGGTGAACCGCCGCCGCACCGCACCGCGCCGCGCCGCGGGCGGAAGCCCCGGAGGGGAGGCCCGCGGTGGCGGTTAGCGGACGCCTGGTGCTGCTGGCCCTGCTCGGCGCGCTGCCCATCGTGCTCTTCCCCGGTGCTCTGCCCGCGCTGATCTGGGCCGGGCTGCTGGCCGCAGGTGTCGCCGTCGACCTGCTGCTTGCCGCCTCTCCCCGCCGGGTCGGAGTGCGCAGGGCCCTGCCCGCCACCGTGCGCCTGGGCGAGGGCTGCGTCGGCGCGCTCCTGCTGTCCAACGACACCGGCCGCACCCTCCGGGCGGCCGTCCGTGACCTGTGGCAGCCCTCGGCCGGGGCCGCCAACCCCGAACAGCGCCTGCGCGTGGCCGCCGGCCGGGTGCACCGCATGGAGGTGTCTCTGCTGCCGGCCCGCCGGGGGGTTCTCACCACGGGCTCGGTCACCCTCCGCAGCTATGGACCGCTCGGCCTCGCCGCGCGCCAGCTGACCCTCCCGGCGCCGGCGGAGCTGCGCGTGCTCCCGCCGTTCCTTTCCAAGCGCCACCTTCCCTCGAAGCTGCGCCGGCTTCGAGAGCTCGACGGGCGGGCCGCGGTGCAGATCCGTGGCGCTGGGACGGAGTTCGATTCGCTGCGCGACTATGTGCGCGGCGACGACGTGCGCTCCATCGACTGGCGGGCCAGTGCGCGGCGGCGGGACACCGTGGTGCGCACCTGGCGGCCCGAACGGGACCGCCGCGTGGTGATCGTCCTTGACACCTCGCGGACCTCCGCCGCGCGGATCGCCGACGAGCCGCGCCTCGACACCGGCATCGAGGCGGCCCTGCTGCTGGCCGTGCTCGCCCAGCACGGCGGCGATAAGGTCGACTTCCTCGCCTTCGACCGCCGCCTCCGCGCCCGGGTCGACTCCGGGGCCAAGGCGAACCTCCTCAACGCCCTGGTGCGGGCGATGGCACCGCTGGAACCGGAACTGATCGAGGCGGACTTCTCCCGGATCCCGGCGCAGATCCGCTCGGTCTCCCCCCACCGGTCGCTGGTGGTGCTGCTGACCTCCCTCGACTCCGGCGCCGTCGAGGAAGGCCTGCTGCCGGTGCTTCCCGGACTCACCGCGCAGCACCTGGTGGTGATCGCCTCGGTGCGCGATCCGCGGCTCGAGGAGCTGCGGGCCGTGCGGGGCACGGCCGCCGACGCGTACCGGGCCGCCGCCGCGGAGCGGGCGCTGCTGGACCGGGAGGCGGTCACGGCGCGGCTGAAGCAGCTTGGGGCCGAAGTGGTCGATGAGCATCCGCTGGAGCTTCCGCCCCGGCTCGCCGACACCTACATCCGGCTCAAGGCGGCGGGCAGGCTGTGAACGCCGCGGCCGCCGCCGGCAGTCCCCGCGGGCGGGGCACCGCCCGCGGATTCGAAAGCAAGCAGGGAGGAACATCGCGGTGAAATCGATCTACCAGGAGGTTCTGGGCCGGGACTTTGACCGGCTCCAGCCGGAACTGCGCGAGTACTTCGGACTCTCCGCCGGCAGCGGAAAGGCCGGGGTGGGAACCGGCCGGTTCGACGTCGCCGGCTGCCCGGCCCGGTTCGCCCGGCCGGCGTTCCGGCTCACGGCCCTCGACAACGCCTTCTTCCCCGAATACGAGACCTCGGTGCCGTTCACGATCGCCAACTACCCGCATACCGACCCGTTCGGCCGGCCGGCGCTCACCGCGCGGCGCGAGATCCGGTTCAGCACTGCGGTCCGGGTGTTCGAGGACACCACGTCGCTGCAGGACGGGCGGCTGACCGACTACCTGGGCTCGCGGCGGCGCATGGCGACGGCGCTGACCTGCTCGGTGACGGACGCCGGGCACATGCGCATGGTGTCCACCGCAACGCGCGTCTTCGCGGGGATCCGGATCGCCCTGCCAGACGCCGTCGGCGCCAGTGCAACCATGGAGCAGTGGTGGGACGGGCAGCGCTTCCGCATCACGACCCGGGTGGTGCACCGCCAGCTCGGCACCCTGCTCGTGTACGCCGGGAGTTTCGACTACGAGCTCCAGACGTTCGACGGCGTGCTCCCCGGGCCGGCCCAGCCGCGGCGGTGGGAGGAGCGGACCTAGGCCTCCGCGGTGAGCTGGGTCAGGGCCTCCGCGGCGCCGACCAGCCGCGTCAGGCTCTGCCGGGCGGCGGCGGGGGTGAGCCCGGCCAGCCCCTCCAGGGAGGTCACGGTCAGGGCGCCCAGCGCCGCGTCCGGGAGGCCGACCCGGCGCCAGGGGTCGACGACGGCTGCCACGAGCGCCGAGACCTGCGGCACCGGGGCCCCCGGGGCCAGGATCCCGGCCCACAGCCGGCGCCCCGACTCGACGGCCTCGGCCAGCCGCTCCCATTGGGCGTCAGTCACTGCACCGAAGGGCAGCCCGAGCGTGTCGGCGGGGCTTGAGAGGGCGGCGTCGAGCACATCGTCGCCGCCGGGCACGCGGAGCACCAGCCGGTCCGCGCCGGCGGCCCGGACGGCCCGGTGCAGGCCCGCCCAGGCGTCCGTAGCCTCCTGGCGCGGCACCGCTCGCAGCGTCCGGTAACCGCTGGCGGTTGGGATCCGGCCGGCGAGCACGGCGTCGGCCTCGGGCTCATCGAGCTGCACCTCGACGACGGCGCCGCGGGCCACCGCCGCGGTCCGCCGGACCAGGTTGGCGGCCCCCGCCGCCAGCGAGGCGTAGATCTCCCGCCGCGCGCCGGCGTCGAGCAGGGCCCGCTCCCCGGAGTGGAGGTGGACGTTGGCCGCCACCGAGAGGGGGCCGCGCAGGTGCACCTTCACGCGTGCGGCGGGGGCTTCCTCCGCTCCGGCGATATCGCCCAGCGCATTGAGGTCCGACGACAGCGCCGACTCCGCCCTGCGCTGGTCCTTCCCCGGGCGGGCCACGAGGCGCCAGCCGTGGGGCTGAAGGTCGAAGGGAAGCTCAACGAGCATCCCGAGGGTGCGGCCGACGGCGTCGCTGCCGGGCCCGCGCTGCGGCAGGGCGGCAAGGAACGGCAGGTGCGTGCCGCCGAGTTCGCCGCGCACCGCCCGGTGCGCCTCCAGCGGGTCGGTCCCGGGCCACTCGCCGGATGCCGTCGCGGCGGCCTGCACCGCCCCGGTGCCGGCCGGCCCGGCAGGTGTTCCGGTCCCGGGCGCGGTCCCGGGCGCGGCGGAGGACTCAGGCGCCACCGGTGCCCTCCGGTGCGCGTCCTGACGCTTCCCCGTTGCGGGTCTCCGAGATCGCCTGATGGTGGCGGATCACCTCGGAGATGATGAAGTTGAGGAACTTTTCGGCGAAGGCCGGGTCGAGGTGCGCCTCCGCCGCCAGGGCGCGCAGGCGCGCGATCTGCGCCGCCTCGCGGGCCGGGTCGCCGGCGGGGAGCCGGTGCTCGGCCTTGAGGTGGCCCACCCGCTGGGTGGCCTTGAAGCGTTCGGCCAGCAGGTACACGAGCGTCGCGTCGATATTGTCGATGCTGCTGCGCACCGACAGGAGTTCGGCCATCACCTCGGGCTTCACGGATCCCGCCAGGGAACTCGCCTCGGGGTCGAAACCACGTGTCTCTTCGCTCATGGAACCAGTCAATCAGACTTCCGGGGGCACCCTTAACTGTGTCCGCGGTGCGGCGGGAGACTCAGCCGGCGACGCCGGCCGGTTCGGGGCGGAGGGCGGACCGGGCCGAATCGATGGTCGCCTGGCCCAGCACGCGGCTGCCCTGGTAGAGCACGACGGTCTGCCCGGGGGCCACCCCGCGCATCGGTTCGACCAGGCTCACGACGAGCTCGGGGCGTCCGTCGGCACCGGCTTCGACGCGGGCGCGGGCGTCGACGGGGTCACCGTGCGCGCGCACCTGGGCCATGCAGTCGAATTCCTCACCGGTGTCGACCTCGGCGATGGGCCTGCCGGCCCAGGAGACCTTGATGCCGCGCATCGAATCGATGGCGAGCATCTGCTCCGGGCCGACCACCACGGTGTTTTCCTTGGGCCGGATCTCCAGGACGAAGCGCGGCTTGCCGTCGGGCGCGGGCCGGCCAAGCTTCAGGCCCTTGCGCTGGCCCACGGTGAACGCGTTGGCGCCGGGGTGGGTGCCGAGCTTCGTTCCGTCGACGTCGAGGATGTCCCCCTCGGTGAGGTCGATGCGCTCCTCGAGCCAGCCGCGGGTGTCGCCGTCGGGGATGAAGCAGATGTCGTGGCTGTCCGGCTTGTTGGCCACCGACAGCCCGCGGCGCTCGGCTTCGGCGCGCACCTCGGCCTTCGACGGGGTCTCCGCGAGGGGGAACATCGAGTGCTTGAGCTGCTCGTGGGTCAGCACGCCCAGCACGTAGGACTGGTCCTTCGCCCAGTCAGCGGCGCGGTGGAGCTCCCGGTTGCCGTCGGCGTCCTCGATGACCTTGGCGTAGTGCCCGGTGCAGACGGCGTCGAAACCCAGCGCCAGGGCCTTTTCGAGCAGGGCGGCAAACTTGATCCGTTCGTTGCAGCGCATACAGGGGTTGGGGGTGCGCCCGGCCGCGTACTCGGCGATGAAGTCGTCGACCACGTCCTCCTTGAAGCGCTCCGAAAAGTCCCAGACATAGTAGGGGATGCCGAGGATGTCACAGGCGCGCCAGGCGTCCCGGGAGTCCTCGATGGTGCAGCAGCCCCGGCTGCCGGTGCGCAGGGTCCCGGGCATCCGGGACAGCGCAAGGTGCACCCCGACGACGTCGTGCCCGGCCTCCACGGCGCGGGCCGCGGCGACGGCCGAATCGACCCCGCCGCTCATAGCTGCAAGTACCTTCATAGAGAAAAACCTGTTCCTGCCGTTTGGATTGATGATGCATGGCCGGCCATGCCCGCCTTACGCGCACGGGCGTAGGCGTCGGGGAGGGCCGCGAGAAGGGCGTCGACATCCTCCGCGGTGGAGGTGTGGCCCAGGGTGAAGCGTTGGGCGCCGCGGGCTTCGTCCTCGCTCAGCCCCATCGCCAGGAGCACGTGGGAGGGCCGGGGCACCCCCGCGGTGCACGCGGCGCCGGTTGAGGATTCGATCCCGGCCAGGTCGAGCAGGAACAGCAGCGAGTCCCCCTCGCAGCCCGGGAAGGTGAAGTGGGCGTTTCCGGGCAGCCGCGCTCCGGCAGGCGCGGGGTGCGCGACGCCGCGCAGGACGGCCTCGGGCACCGCGCGCCGGACGCCTTCGATGAGGCGGTCCCTCAGGGCGGAGAGGCGCGCCGATTCCTCGGCCAGGTGCCCCACCGCCGCGTCGGCGGCGGCGGCGAACGCCGCGATCCCCGGCGCGTCGAGGGTGCCCGAGCGGATATCGCGCTCCTGGCCGCCCCCGTGCTGGACCGGGGTGAGTTTCACCGAACGGCCCACGAAGAGCGCGCCCACCCCCACCGGCCCGCCGATCTTGTGGGCGCTGACGGCCATGGTGGCCAGGCCGGAGCCGGCGAAGGAGACCGGAAGGGAACCGAATGCCTGGACGGCGTCGGAGTGCACCGGCACCGCGTGGGCCGCGGCCAGGGCGGTGATCTCGGCGATGGGCTGGACGGTGCCCACCTCGTTGTTGGCCCACATGACCGTAACCAGGGCCGTGGCGTCGGCGTGGGCCTCGAGTTCCGTGCGCAGCGCCTCGACCGAGACGACGCCGGCGCCGTCGACGGGCAGCCACGTCACCTGCGCCCCCTCGTGCCGCTCAAGCCATTCGATGGTGTCCTGCACCGCGTGGTGCTCGACGGGCGAGGCGATGATGCGGGTGCGGCGGGGGTCCTCGGCCGTGCGCGCCCAGTAGAGGCCCTTGACGGCCAGGTTGTCCGCTTCGGTTCCGCCCGAGGTGAAGATCACTTCGGAGGGGTGGGCGCCGGCGGCCCGGGCGAGGCTTTCGCGGGCGTCCTCGACGCCCCGGCGGGCACGCCGGCCGGAGCCGTGCAGCGAGGAGGGGTTGCCGCTGCGGCTGAGTTCGAAGGTCAATGCGGCGAGCGCTGGCGCCGATAGAGGCGTAGTCGCCGCGTGATCGAGGTACACGGGCATACACCGATTCTAGCGGCGGAGCCGGTATCCGCCGATTCGACGGCGGGGCGCCGGGTACCGGTCCGGCCTTCCTCCGGCTGCCCGCCGGGCGGCCCGGGGCGCCCGGCAGCCGCCGCAGCCGGCCAGGGCGGGCCGTTCCGGTGGCCGGTCCCGGCCGACGGCTCAGTATCGGATGGCAGCTCAGTATCGAATGGCCGCTCAGTATCGGATGGCGTCGATCACCTTGACCCGCACCGCGACGAGGGCCGGAATCAGGCCGGCGAGCGCGCCCACGGCGATGGCGGATCCGACCCCCAGGAGTGCGGCGCCGATCGGGAAGGGCGGCAGGTCCGTCGCACCGGCCGCCAGCAGCGGCTGGATCCGCGGATGGCTGACGACGGCGACGGCGAGCATGACCCCCGCCACGCCGGCCACGGAGGTGGCGACGACCGATTCCATCATCACTCCGAAGAAGATCCGGCCCGAGGTCGCCCCGAAGCTCCGCCGGATGCCGATCTCCCGCACCCTGTACTTCACTGTCACCATTGAAATATTGACCAGCCCCACGGCTCCGAGCAGCAGCACGAGCCCTGCGACTCCGCCGATAACGAGGGTGAGGCCGCCGTACGGGTCGCCCTGAGCGGCGTAGTCCTGGCGGTACACCGAGACGTCGGGACCGAACTGGGCCTGCAGGTCGGCGGTGATCCGGGCGGTGAGCTCATCGGCCAGCCCGGCCGGCACCCACGCCTCCAGCGTCGGAGGGGCGCCCTGGACACCCGCGACCTCCCACCGGTCGGTCTGGTCCTTCAGGAGGTAGGCCTGCGGCTGCGCCCCGGAGTAGTCGTTGGCGAGGATGCCGACAATGACGGCCTTGATGTCCCGCTCCCCCAGCAGCTCAACGCCCGGTTCGGCGGTGATGTCCGGTGAGCCCATCAGGGTGTGGAAGGCTTCATTGACGATCAGCACGGGGGCCAGGCGCTCCGTGTCGGCGTCGGTGAACCAGCGCCCGTCCACCACGTTCATGCGCCGCATCGTCCCGTAGTCCGGTTCCACCAGCAGGCTGATGGTGTCGATGCGGCCGGCCGGAGTGCGGATGCCGAGGAAGGTGTCGACCCGCAGGGAGCTGTACTCGATGCTGTACCGGTCGACGACCTCCGCGTAGGCCGCCACGACCGCCGACTGGTCGGGCCCGGCCGAGGCGGCGGAGACACCCAGAGTCGCGGCCCGTCCACCCATGCGTTCGGAGGTCTGCACCATGCCGGCGGAGGCCATATTGCCCAGGGCCACGACCGAGGTGAGCGCCGCAACCGAGAGCATCACTCCCAGCAGGGCCAGCAGCACGCGCGTCTTGTGGATGCGCAGCTCCGAGAACGCCTCGAGAACCGCGCCAAGGAGGGCGGTCATGCCGCCGCCGCCTCGGGCCGCAGCACGCCGGCGTCGAGCCGGTAGTGGCTGCGCGCCCGCACCGCCACGTTGGCGTCGTGGGTGATCGTGACCAGCGCGGCCCCCGACTCCGCCGCGACGTCGTCGAGCAGTTCCATCACGATGGCTCCGGTCTCGATGTCGAGGGCGCCGGTCGGTTCGTCGGCCAGGATCAGTTCGGGGGTGCGCACCAGCGCCCGGGCGATCGCCACGCGCTGCTGTTCACCTCCGGAGAGGTTCGAGGGCAGCTCGCGCATCCGGTCACCCAGGCCCACCCGGTCGAGCATGGCGGCGGCGAGCTTCTCGCGCTTCCAGAACTGCCGGCCCTCGGCGTAGAGCAGGGGGGTCATCACGTTTTCAAGTGCGGTCCGTCCCGGCAGCAGGTTGAACTGCTGGAAGATGAAGCCGATGGCGCCCCCGCGCAGGCGTGCCCGGGCGTCTCCCCTGAGGGCGCGGACGTCAATCCCCCGGAAGGACAGGGTGCCTTCGGTGGGGAGGTCGAGGAGCCCGAGCAGGTTCAGGAGGGTCGACTTTCCCGACCCGGACCGGCCGACGATTGAGAGGGAGTCCGAGGGGTGGATGTCGAGGTCGATGCCGCGCAGGATGTGGAGTTCCTCCGAGTCGGCGATGCGGACGGTGCGGGTCACCTGGCGGAGGGAGACCAGCGGCGGCCAGGCGGTGCCGGCCGCCGGGACTGCTTCTGGTGCCGTCATCCCCGGCCCCCCATTTCGGCAGGCTGCATCCCGGGCTGGAGCGGAACGTCGACGCCCGGGACGAATTCAAGGACGTTCTCCCCCTCGGTGAGCCCGGAGAGGATTTCGACGGTTGAGCCGTCGTTCAGCCCGAGCTCGACCTCGCGCTCCTCCTGCGCGCCTTCGGCGCCGAGCACCCAGACGATGCCCTCGGCGATGGAGCCCTGGACGGCCGTCGTGGGCACGGTCATGACGTTCTCGGCCACGCCCGCGCTGAGATTGATGGATGCGGAGAGCCCCGCGAAGGATGGAACCTCCGCAGGGATGCCGCAGGTCAGCTCCCCCGCCGGCGCCGACCCGTCGTCACCGGCCGCGGGTAAGCCTTCCCCTCCCATCGGCCCGGCCATGGCCGTGCGCTCCGAGGCGGGCGGCGTGCCGCCGGCCTCCGGTTCCGGGTCCCCGATCTGCGGGTCCTTGCAGGTGAAGGGGGCGGATCCGCCGGCGATGGTGATGACGGCCGAGGAGGGCCGGTCGAGCAGCCGGAACTGCTGGGCGGCGGTGAGGGTGCCGGCGACGTGATAGGTGCCCGGGCTGACCGAGCCGAGGGACTGCCCGATGGAGACACCCTCCCCGATCAGCGGCGGGAAGGAGGCAAGGGTGCCCGAGACCGGGGCGGTGATGTCGAAGTACTCGTAGACGGGCTCCGGTGCCGGGACCGGGACGCCGGAGTCCTCCCCCTCCCCTTCGGTGTCCGCGGGAGGCTGGGGCTGGACCTCGGCAGGGGTGCGGACCTGGAACAGCGGATCGCCCGCCGACACCTCCTGCCCCTCCTCGGCGAACAGGTACACGACCTCGCCGGCCGCGGTCGACCGGATGGACACCCCTTCATCGGCAGCCACCGTGCCGGTGAGCTCCACGGTGTTGGCCACGGTTCCCCGGGTGACGGGAACCGTCGGGGTCAGCACCTCCGCGGCGGGAAACCCGCTGGAGGGCGGCGGTTCGGCCGCCGAGAAGAAGGCCAGCTTGACGAGCGCCGCGGCGATAATCAGGAAGACGAGAAGCCAGGCGGCCGGAAAAACCGCGCGACGAAGTACAGCCATGTATTTCCCCCATTACAGATGTGTTCTCCCCGGGGCCGCACCCGCGGGCCCGAATTCCGCCAAGCGTAGACGGGAGCGGAAGGACTCTCCGCGGGGACACATCGGAAGGCGGGCGCCAATTCGGTGACGATTCGGCAACGGACCTGCGCCGCCCGGGCAGCAGACGGGTCTGGTAGAAATAGCTCGTGGACGAAACAGCTGTGGCCCCGGAGCCACCGGGCATCTTCGTGCCGGCCTTCCGGCACCCCGTCCACGCCTTCGGGTCCCGGATCCTGGATTTCGACCGGCAGGTGGCCCTGATGGCCATCGTCAACCGGACCCCCGACTCGTTCTACGACGCGGGCCGCACCTTCGCCCTTGAGGCCGCCGCGAAGGCCTCCCTGGCCGCAGTGGCCGAGGGAGCCGACTGGATCGACATCGGTGGCGCGCCCTTTGCGCCCGGAGAGCCGATCCCGGAGGCCGAGGAGGCCGACCGTATCGTTCCCGTGATCGCCGCCGTGCGCGCGGCGGGCGACGTCATCATCTCCGCCGACACCTTCCACCCCTCGGTGGCGGCCGCGGCCCTGGCGGCGGGCGCCAACGTCGTCAACGACACAACGGGACTGCGCAACCCGGACCTCGCCGCGGTGGTGGCGGACGCGGGCGCCCATCTGGTGATCACGCACAGCCTCGCCGAGCCCCGCACGGCGTACCCCCGGCCCCGCTACGACGACGTGGCCCGGGAGGTCGCGGACTTCCTGCTGCGCCGGGTCGACCTCGCGATCTCCCTGGGCGTCCCCGAGGAGCGCATCCTGCTCGACCCCGGGCATGACCTCAACAAGAACACCCTGCAGTCGCTGGAAATCACCCGGCGCTTCGCCGAGATCGCCGGGCTCGGATTCCCGACCCTGGCCGCCGTCTCGAACAAGGACTTCATCGGCGAGACCCTCGACCTCCCCAAGGAGTCGCGGACGGAGGGCTCCCTGGCGGCGGCGGTGATCTGCATCCTCGGCGGGGCGCGGATCGTGAGGATGCACAATGTCGCCGCGGCCCGTTCGGCCCTGCGCCTGACCGAGGCCGTCCTGGGCTTCCGGCCTCCGGCCTACCTCCGGCACAACATGGGCGAACGGAACGGCTCCGACGGGCGATGATCACCTCCCTGCTCCCCGGCGCGCCCGGTCCGCTCACCGAGGCGGACCTGCTGGCCGAATACGCGTATCCGCCCTCCCCGGACCCCTTCGTTCGGTTCAACTTCATCGCGTCGGCCGACGGTGCCGCGTCCGTCGCCGGCCGCTCCGGCGGGCTGGGCAACGACGGGGACCGGCTGATCTTCGCCCTCCTGCGGCGGCTCGCCGACGTGATTCTCGTGGGCGCCGGCACCATCCGCGCCGAGGGCTACGAAGGCGAGCTCATCGATCCGCACGCCCAGGCCGCGCGCCGCGCGTCGGGCCGGGCGGGCCATCCCGCCGTCGCCGTCATCTCCGGTTCGCTCGATCTCGACCCCGCCTCGGGCTTCTTCGCCGCGCCGCCGGTGCGTCCCCTGATCTTCACCACCACCGCTGCCGACCCCGGCCTGCGCCGCGCCCTGGAGCGGGTTGCCGACGTCGTCGACTGCGGTGACGCGGCGGTTGACCCTGCGCAGGTGGTGCGACACCTAGCCGGGCGCGGGCTGGGGCGCGTGCTGTGCGAGGGCGGACCCGCCGTCCTGGCCTCCTTCACGGCGGCCGGCCTTGTCGACGAGCTGTGCCTCTCGCTGAGCCCGCTCCTCGTCGGCGGGGAGGGGCCGCGCATCTCCAACGGCATGGGCCCGCAGCAGCCGGCGCCGCTGCGGCTCGTGTCGCTGATGCATGAGGATTCGGCGCTCTATGCGCGGTACGTTCGACGCTGAGGTTCCTGCAGGTTCCCGCGAGGCACCGCGGGCAGCACCGGGCGGGGCCCCGCCCGGCCCGGGTGTACGAAGTTCCGAAGTTTCCCAAATGAAAGGCGTGCGATGCCCGAGCGGTCGGACCCGTCCTACTACGACATCCTGGGCATAGCTCCGGGTGCCACGCCCAAGCAGGTCAAGGACGCCTACCGCCGTGCCGCGCGGAAGGCCCACCCCGACCTTGGGGGCAGCGAAGAACTGTTCCATTCGGTGGCCGTCGCCTACGAGACCCTCTCCGATCCGGCGCGGCGCGAACAGTACGACAAACGCGGGCGCTTCGGCGGACGGCGCGACGAGGCCGCCGGGTCCCGCACCTTCGGCGCCGGCACGCGTCCGGCCGCCAGCTCCGGAGCCAGGGACGACGGCGTCTCCTCCCGCCCGCCCGTCTACCTCCCGCCGTTCTCCCCGGACCAGCCCCCCGTGCTGCCCCTGGTGCTCGCCGGCCGGCAGTCGCACGGCGCCGCGCGCCAGCCCGGGCTGATTGCGCGGCTCGGCGCGGAGGCGCGGTCCCGGCTTGACGGGGAGCTGCGCACCGCGGCCCTGGTGGAGGCAACCGTGCTCGAGGGGTACCCGGCGGCACGGCTCGTCAACGGCCTCGTGTTCCCCAACCGGGCCCGGACGGCGGCCGGCCACGTCGTGCTCGCCGGGTACCGGATCGCCGTGATCGATTCGTTCACCGCATCGCCCGGAAACTTCAGCTGGGACGGGCGTTCCCTGCGCCACCAGGGGCGCCCGGTGCAGCTGCGCATGCCCGCAACGGTCCGGGAGGTCCAGGAACTCTTCCCCGAATGCAACGTCACCGGCTGGGTGCTGATCCATGGGGCCCGCAACAACCCGTTCGACCCCGTCATCGACACCCCGCCGGGGTTCGACCGCTCGGCGCCCGCGCTGGTGCAGGTGGTCAACGCCGGAACCGCGGCCCGCACGCTCAAGGCGTTCCTGGCCGGCGGACCCCAGGCCAATACGGTTCAGCTTCCGGTGCTGGGGCGGCTGCTTTCGGCGGCCGGGAGCTAGGATGGAGCGGTGTTCCGTATCCTCTTCCACTCCCCCGAAATTCCGGGCAACACCGGCAACGCGATCCGCCTTGCGGCGGTAGCCGGAGCCGAACTCCACCTGGTGGAGCCCCTCGGGTTCAGCCTCGAGGATTCGAAGCTGCGCCGGGCGGGCCTGGACTACCACGACCTGGCGGTCCTGCGCGTCCACGCCGACCTCGAATCCGCCTGGCGGGCGCTCGCCCCCGAAAGGGTCTACGCGTTTACCGCCGAGGGCGACGTTTCGTACACCGATATCAGCTACCGGCCCTCGGACGTGCTCCTGTTCGGCCCGGAATCGGTGGGCCTGCCCGAGGCGGTCAAGCAGGACCCGCACGTCACCGCGAGGGTCCGCCTGCCGATGCTCCCCTCACGGCGCTCGCTCAACCTGGCCAATACCGCCTCGATCGCCCTCTACGAGGCCTGGCGCCAGCATGGCTTCGCCGGCGCCGACCGCTGACCCACCCTAGGAGCCCGCAGATGACCCCACGCCACGCCTCAGCCCTCCCGGACCAGGGGGCCGAGGACTTCGAACTGCTGGCTCCCGCCCTGTGGAACCCGATCGCCAACGCGGTGGTCGCCGCCGCCGACGTGCATCTCGGTGAGCGGGTGCTCGACGCCTGGGCCGGCACCGGCGCCGGCACCATCCCCGCTGCCCAGCTCTGCGGCACGGACGGGACCGTGGACGCCGTCGACCCGTCGGCGGCAATGCTCGATCTGGCCCGGGCCAAGGCTGAGGCGTTGAATCTCGAGAACATCCGTTTCAGCGTCGGCGACCCCGCACACTGGACCGCGGGTCCCTACGACGCCGTGCTCTGCAGCTACGGGCTCTTCCTCGTCCCGGATATGGCAGCGACGACCACCCGGATGGCCTCCCTCCTGCGCCCCGGCGGGCGCCTCGCCCTGAGCACCTGGAACGAGGGCGCCCTCGAGGGGTTCGAGGCGATCCTCCTTGAGGCCTGTGCCGCAGAGCGGGCCCCCGCGCTTCCCCAGGCCCGCCCGGACTTCACCGCCAACTGGGAGAAGCTGGCGTCCGAGGAGAAGCTGGTGGACTGGCTGTCCGCCCACGGATTCGAGGAGGCGGAGGTCCAGGCTGTGTCGCTGTCGGTTCCCCTCGAACCCGGAATGGCCTGGTCGCTGGTCCTCGGCAGCGGCTACCGCACGGTGCTCCCCGAAGCACCGGACCTGCGCGGGCGGATCCGCGACCGGTTCGCCACCCTGCTTGGCGAGGACTTCGTGCTGAACGCCGATTCCCTCGTCGCCACGGCCCGTGTCGGGGACCCGGTGCGGCCTTCGGCCTGACGAGCCCCCCGACCCGCCGTTCCCGCCGCGCCGCATCCCCGGATCGGCCCATCCGGAACCGGCGCGGCTCCGAATCCCTTGTAGAAACGCTCCGGGCCGCAGTGGACGGCGGCCCGGAGCGCGACCCGCGCCGACGGCGCGGGCGCAGCTGACAGGGTTTCCGGAGCACATTAAGGGCGGTGAAGTGGGTGAATCGGGTCTCGGAACGGCTGCATGCGGCACTCCTCCCCTCTTCAGGGGATGTTCGGCACCGGCCGGTTGGCGCTCTATGCTTGGACCCTATGGACACGCCACGAGTAAGCCGGGCCACAGCCGGGAGAACCCCAGCGGGTGGGTTGGCCGATGATGCTGCCGCCGGCACCGCCGGCGAGCCCACGCTGACCGACCTCCTGCTGCGGATCGCCCGGCAGGACCAGGAGGCGTTTGCCGCGTTCTACGCCCAGACCTCCCGGCGTGTCTACGGGCTGGCCCGGCGGGTCCTGATCGACCCGGAACTGAGCGAGGACGCAACCCAGGAGGTCTACCTTCAGGTCTGGAACAGCGCCGGCCGGTTCGATCCGGCCGCCGGCAGTCCGATGGCCTGGCTGATGACCCTGGCCCACCGGCGGGCCGTGGACAAGGTCCGGTCCGAGCAGAGCTCGACCGACCGGGAAGCTCGGTATGGCGCTGCCACCCAGACCATCGACCACGACGACGTCGTTGACACCGTGACCCAGCGGCTCGAGGCCGAGACCGTGGTGAAGTGCCTCGACACCCTCACAGACACCCAACAGGAATCTGTCAGGCTCGCCTACTACGGTGGACTGACCTACCGCGAAGTCGCAGAGAAGCTCGGGGTTGCGGTACCCACCATCAAGTCGAGGATCCGGGACGGCTTGCTGCGCCTCAAGGCATGCCTGGGGGTGAGCTGATTGCAGGACAAGGACATGAACAGACAATTTGCAGAAGACCTTCAGCAGGACCTCCAGCGCGGGCACGTGCTCGAGTGGGCCGAAATGTATGCCCTGGACGCCGTGACCGACGACGAGCGCACCGCGATCGAGGAGTTCCTGGCCCACAATGACGGCCTCCGGCAGGCCTTCAACGACCGGGTTCGCTCGAACCGCGAGACGATCACCACGGCGTATGCGATCCAGGAGGAGGAGCCCCCGGCTGGACTGCTCGAGAAAATCCTGAGCCAGATTCCCGCCTCCGCACCGGCCGGCGCCGACGGCACAGGCGGCGGCACTGAAGCACCGGCAGGGGACCCGGCCGACGCCGCTGCCGCGGGAACCGCCGCCACCGCTCCTGGCGGCGCGTCCGCGGCCGGCGACGAACTCGCCCGCCGGCGCCGGACGAAAGGGATGTGGGCCTCCCCCGCCACCCGCTGGCTGACCGCTGCGGCTGCGGCGGTGCTGGTCGCTGCAGGGGGTGTCACCGTGGCGCAGAACCTCGGGCAGACCTCCATTGAGCAGGAGGTCCTCCAGGCCTCCGACGTCGTCACCGGCTCCTACGTGATTCCCGCCGGTGGAACGGCGGGTCTGGCCCTCTCCGAGGAGGAGGACGCCGCGGTGGTGACGCTGAAGGGCGTCCCCGCCCCGCCCGAAGGCTCCGTGTACCAGATGTGGCGGCTGCCCGCGGACGGGTCGGCACCCGTCTCGGTCAGCACGATGGACGCCGAGGACGTCGCCGGCACGAAGGTGACCGAGGTCGAGGGGATCAGTTCCTTCAGGGGCATCGCCATCACCGTCGAGCCCGACGGCGGGTCGCCGGTTCCCACCACGCCCGTCATCGCCGAGATCCCCTTCCGCACCTGAGCGGCCGGCCGGGGCGGCCGGCCCTGACAGAGCACACCTGACAGAGCAGACAAAGGGGCCCGGTGGACACCGGGCCCCTTTGCTTGTGTAGATCTTGTGTTTGCCGGGCTAGAAGCCGGCGATGGTCTGCTCGGTGTTGACGCCCACGACGTGGAACCCCTCGGCGCTGAGCCCGCCGGGCAGTCCCCCGCGGACGGCGTTGCCCAGGAGCATGCTGCGCACCGCGGCGTCCATCTTCTCGACATCAGGATGCTGGCTGATGTGCGTGCGGATGGCCTCGAGTTTCACATCCTCGAAGCCGGTGATGTCAACGAAGTGGTTTTCCCTCTCCTCGGGCCCGCCGTAGAACCACAGCCAGGGCACCCGGTAGGCTTCGAGGCCGGCTGCCGCCAGCTCGGGGAAGGCGAACGGGTTCTCCACCGCCGGGTACACCGCCCGGGTGACGGCCTCTCCGCAGGCGAGGTGGTCGGGGTGGCTCTTCTGCAGCCGGTCCCAGTTCCGTTCCGGGTGGGAGGAGACAACAACGTCGGGGCGCACCTCACGGATGCGGGCCACGATGCCGCGGATCACTTCCTCGGTGGGGCTCAGGTAACCGTCCCGTTCACCGAGGAAGCTCACATCCTCGACGCCGACGATGCGTGCCGCCCGGCGCTGTTCCTCATGGCGGGTTTCGACAATGGTGTTCCGGTGCTCCTCGGAGAAGCCCCCGGCGTCGCCGTCGGTCAGGATGCAGTAACTCACCTGGATCCCGGCCGCGGTCCAGGCGGCCACGGTTCCGGCAGCACCGAAGTCGAGGTCGTCGGGGTGGGCGGCGAAGCACAGGACGCGGCGGATGGTGTTGCGCGCGGCTTCCACCTCAGGCCCTGCGCTTCCGGATCTCCTCGGCCGCCTGCGGCAGGACGGTGAACAGATCGCCCACCACGCCGAAGTCGGCGATCTCGAAGACGGGCGAATCCGGATCCTTATTGATCGCCACAATCACCTGGGAGGTCTGCATCCCGGCCTTCTGCTGCACGGCCCCCGAGATGCCCGCCGAGATGTAGAGCTGGGGGGACACCGTCTTGCCGGTCTGGCCGATCTGCGCGGAGTGCTCGATCCACCCGGCGTCGGTCGCCGCCCGGGAGGCCCCGACGGCCCCGCCGAGGAGGTCGGCGAGTTCCTCGAGCGGGGCGAAGTTGCCGTCCACGCCGCGTCCCCCGGCGACGATGACGCGGGCCTCCGCGAGGTCCGGCCGGCCCGTGGCGGGCTTGTCGACCCGCCCGGTGATGACCGCGGCGGCGGCCGGGACCGGCACCTCGACCCGGATCGTTTCCGGCGTCGCCGGCTGCCCGGCCTCGGCGGCTTCGATGCTGTTGGGCTTCACTGCGAGGATTGGGATGCCGGTGGTGACCCGGCACTGTGAGGTGTAGGACCCGGCGAAGACGGACTTGGTCGCGGTCAGGTCATCGGCCACTGCGACCACATCGGTGATGACTCCCGATTCGAGCCGGACTCCCGCGCGGGCGGCGATTTCCTTGGCCTCGTAGGCGTTGCCGAGCAGCGCCACCGCCGCACCGGAGGCCCGCACCGCCTCGGCCAGGAAGGCGGCCTTGCCCGCGACAAGGGACTTCCCCACCGTCGGATCGGCGGGAAGGTAGCAGGTGGACACCCCGTAGGAGCCCAGTCCGTCCAGCAGGGGGTCACCGGCGTCGCCGGCCACCGCTGCCACGGGATCGCCGAGGGTCCCTGCCAGGGTGAGCAGTTCCCGGTCATTCTTGGCCAGCACCGCGCCGGGGTCGTGGATGAATACAAGTACCGTAGGCATGCTGCGGTCTCCTTTTCGAAGGATGGAGTGGGCGGCGGGCTAGAGGAGCTTTTGTCCCGCGAGGAAGTCGACGAGCCGCAGGCCGGCGTCGCCTTCGTCCGTGATCACGATGCCCTGGCTGCGGGGAGGCCGTGGTTCGGCGGCCTCGAAGGCCGTCCAGGAGCCGGCGAACCCGACCTCTTCGGCTGTCAGGCCGACGTCGGAGAGGGACAGCGTGCGCAGCGGCTTCTTCTTCGCCGCCATGATGCCCTTGAAGTTGGGGTAGCGCGGCTCATTGATCTGGTCCGTGACCGACACCAGGGCGGGCAGCTGACAGGTGATGGTCTCGGAGTAGGCATCGCCGTCGCGGCGGGCCGTGAGCGTCCACCCCGCTTCCGCAGCCTCGAGCTCGAGGGCCGCGGCGAAGGTCACCTGGGGCAGGTCGAGGCGTTCGGCCAGCTGGGCCGGAACCAGGGAGGTCTCCCCGTCCGTTGACGCCATCCCCGTGAGGACCAGGTCGAAGGGGCCGAGGTGGGAGAGCAGTGCGGCGAGCGCGCGGGATGTCGCGGAGGCGTCCGATCCGGCCAGTGCGTCGTCGGTGAGGTGGACCCCCTCGGCCGCACCCATCTGCAGGGCCTTCTTGACGGCGCTGACGGCCGGACCCGGTCCCATCGTGACCGCAGTGACGCGGTGCCCGGCCGCATCCCCGCCGTGCTGCTCCACGAGCTGGAGGGCCGCTTCGAGGGCGTACTCGTCGAGTTCGGAGAGGATGCTCTCGGAACGTTCGGTGGTGTTGCGAGGGCCGTTGAGGTGACGGTCGAACTGCGCGTCGGGCACGTGCTTGACCAGTACGGCGATATTCAGTCCCGGAGTCGGGGCCTCGTCCATGAGAAACCTTCCTAAGGTGGCAGTCTGTCCCGCGCTCTAGCTAACCACAAAGTTGTCCGGGCCCCGCCGGGGCGCCCCTGCGGGCGCCCCGGGAATCAGGCGGCGGGGGCCTCGGCGAGGGTCACGTCGATGGTGACGGTGTCCCCGCCGCGCCGCACCTCGACGGGAACTGTCTCCCCGACCGGCTGCATGCGCACCGCGGCGGTGAGCGACTGCGGGTCCCCGATGGGTGAATCCCCCACCTTGGTGATGATGTCGCCCTCGCGGATTTCGGCGTCGGCGGCCGGCGACCCGGCTTCCACGCCGGCCACCTGGGCGCCGACGGAGAAGGTGGACCCGGAGGAGGCGTTCTCCCCGGCCGCGGGCTCAACCGTCACGCCGAGGAACCCGTGTGTGGCCTTGCCGTTCTCGATGATGTCGTTGGCCACCCGCTCGGCGTAGGAGATCGGGATGGAGAAGCCGACGCCGATGTTCCCTGCGCTTTCATCGCTTCCGCTTGAGGCGATGGCGACGTTGACTCCGATCACCCGCCCCTGCGCATCGACGAGGGCGCCGCCGGAGTTGCCCTGGTTGATGGCGGCGTCGGTCTGGATAACGTTGAGGTAGATGGAGCCCTGGGACTGCGGCTGGGGCTCCTGTGACCCGTCGGGCGGCAGGAAGTTGAAGCCGTCGCCCTCCTGCTGCTCGGGGGCATCCGACTGCTCCTCCGGTACCGCCGAGGACGCCACGCTGATGGTGCGGTTGAGCGTCGAGATGATGCCGTCGGTGACCGTGCCGCTCAGGCCCAGGGGTGCACCGATGGCGATGGCGGTGTCGCCGACGTTCAGCTCCTCCGAGTTGCCTAGCGCGGCGGGCGTAAGGTCGGGTGCATCGATCTTGATGACGGCGAGGTCGGACAGCGGGTCGGTTCCGACGATTTCGGCCCGGAAGACCCGGCCGTCGTTGGTCTTGACTTCGACGGCGGCGTCGGCGACCTGCCCTCCGAGGGTGACAACGTGGGTGTTCGTGAGGATGTGCCCTTCCTCGTCGAGGATGATTCCCGAGCCCGACCCGCCCGAACCGTTTCCGCTGACAGCGATGGTGACGACGCTGGGTGATGCCTTTACGGCGGCGGCGGTGATTTCGTTGACGCTGTCGGAGTTGTTGACGATCACCGACTCGCTGCGCCCGCCGCCCGAGCCTGATCCGGCGGTGCCCCCGCCGTCGAATAGCCCGTCGGCCCCTGCCGCGATACCGCCGCCGAGCAGGCCGGCCGCGAGGACGCCGGCGAGGAAGGCGGGAACGCCGATGCGCTTCTTCTCCCGGACCCGTACGGATGCGTGCTCTCCGGAGGACTGGAGCCACGGCTGCGACGGAGGCTGAGCCGGTGGCACCGGCTGGCCGAAGGTTCCCTGGCGGAAGGAGTTCTGTCCGTAGGAGTTCTGCCCGTATGAATTCTGCCCGTATGAATTCTGTCCATATGAGTTCTGCCCGTAGGAGCTCTGTCCATATGAAGTCTGGGGGGAAGCCTCAGAGGCACCCTGGCGGTGGGCTGCCGGCCCGCCGGTGGGAATGGCCGCAGTCTCGCCGGTGCGGCCCTCGGGGGCACGACCGGAGTCCGCGACCAGCGCCTGCTCTGCCGTTGGAGGGTTGGCCGGTCGGGGCGGGATCGGGCGGTCAGGACCGGCAGGTCCCCCAAACTGGTCAGCCATTCGAATTCCTTTCATCGCGGTTGTCTCCACTATGGCAACGAAGACTGAACCTTGAGGGAGCATTTGCTGGAGGTCTGCTGGGAAGCAGCCGGAAAGCACAGGGTCCCACTGCCCATTATTCCCCCTGCGGGCCGGTGCCTCATCCCCGCTGCCGGGCGCGGGCCCGGGTCTTCCCCCCGGGAACCGGGATAGGTTCGTTAAGTTCGCTTGGGGCTTAGGTCCGCGCCCGCCGTGCCGGTGGACGGCCCCAACCGCCGGCCATAGAATCAAAAATCAGGGAGCCCCGGCGTCCGTCGCCTTTCTTCCCGACGGGCGTGGCCGGGGAACATGCTGAAGGGTACTGAATGCAACGGATGACCAGGCGGACCGGCGCCGCCGCGGGACTCAGCGCCCTGATCGCGCTGACACTGGCGCCGGGTGCGGCCTACGCGGCCGACCCCATCGATATCCCGGACGGGGAGACGGTGGTCGACCAGGCGGGAGTCCTCAGCCCGGGGGACATCAGCGACGTCGAGGCCGCCATCACCGACCTCCAGAACGAATACGGGTACACCGTCCAGATCGTGTATGTGGACACGTTCACGAGTCCCTCGGACCCTCTGACTTGGGCGAGGGAAACCGCCATAACCAGCAATCTCAACGCGGACGACGCCCTGCTGGCGGTCGCGGTCGACTCCGGACAGGCGCGCTTCGTCGCGGGCAACGGCACCGAGGTCACACAGAACACCAATGACATCTTCGCCCGGCAGATCGACCCGCAGCTTGACGGCGGAAACTACGCCCAGGCGGCCCTCGCGGCCGTCGACGGCACGGAGGCGGTTCTTGCCGACACGGGCTCCGACCCGGGCGCCGGCGGAGCGGCGGGCGACGGCGGCGGGGGCGGTGCGGGGTTCCTCATCGGGCTCGTGGCACTCGCCGGCGCCGGCAGCTACTTCTTCATGCGTTCGCGCCGGCGGCGGCAGGCCGCGCCCAAGGAAATCACGTACGGGCCGGGACAGGCTCCCGACGGCGCCGTCGTCGACCCGCTGGCCTCCCTCAGCGTCGAGGACCTGCGCAAGCGGGCGGGAAGCCTGCTCGTCGCCGCCGACGACGCGATTAAGTCGAGCGAGCAGGAGCTTGGCTTCGCCGAGGCCTCCTACGGCGAGGCGGCGGTTAAGCCCTTCGCTGCCGACATCGCCGCCGCCAAGGTGCACATGAGCGAGTCGTTCAAGCTGCAGCAGCAGCTCGATGACCACATCCCCGACACCGAGGAGCAGCAGCGCGCCTGGCTGGGAGACATCATCCGCCGCTGCGAGGCGGTCAACGAGTCCCTGCAGGCGCACAAAACCGACTTCGATTCGCTGCGTGAGCTCGAGCGGAACGCCCCGCAGGCCCTCGAGGCCGCCCGCCACGCCGCCAACGCGGCCGGGACCCGGTTCGTCGCCGCGGAGGAGCGCCTGACCGCCCTGCGGCGCCGGTACGCCGGCACGGCAACCTCACAGGTGCAGGACAACGTCGACCAGGCCCGCGAGCGCCTCGCCTTCGTTGAAAGTGCCGCCGCCGAGGCCCGGACCCGGATGGACGCCGGTGAAACCGGGCCAGCCGTCGTCGCCGTGCGTGCCGCCGAGGAGTCAGTCAGCCAGGCCAACCTGCTGCTCGACGCCATCGACAAGCGGGCCGCCGAGCTCGAGGCGGCCCAGCAGGAGCTCGACCGGGCCGTCACCGACACCGTGCAGGACCTCGCCCAGGCGACCGCCATGGTCCGCACCGGGCGCCACGACGACCTCGTCGGACCGGTCGCCGCGGCGGAGTCGGCGCTCCAGACCGTGCGGTCGCAGCGCCAGGCCGGTCCGATCGACCCCATCGCCCTGCTGGAACGGGTCGAGGGCGCCCACCGCCAGCTCGACGCAGCGATCGGCGGGGTGCGCGACCAGAGCGAGCAGGCCCGCCGGGCCCGCGAATCCCTCCAGCACACCCTCCTGGCCGCGCACTCGCGCATCTCGGGGACCGAGGACTACATCCGGGCACGCCGCGGCGGCGTCGGCAGCGAGGCCCGCACGCGCCTCGCCGAAGCCGGACGCAACCTCGACTACGCCGTCGGCATCCAGGACTCAGACCCGGTCACCGCCCTGTCCCATGCCGAGCAGGCCGTCATGCTTGCCGATCAGGCGGCGCAGCTCGCCGAACAGGACGTCTCGGGCTTTGGAGGACGCGGATACGGCGGCTACGGCGGGTACGGAGGCCGCCGTGGCGGCGGTGACGGAATGGGCGGAGCCCTGCTCGGCGGGATCCTGCTCGGCGGGCTCCTCAACGGCGGCGGCGGATTCTTCGGCGGCGGCGGAGGCGACGGCGGCGGGGACGTCTTCGGCGGCGGCGGCTTCGGCGGCTTCGACGGCGGAGGCGGGGGCTTCGGCGGCTTCGACGGAGGTGGAGGCGACTTCTAATCCCGCGGCGGCAGCTCCGGCGCCGCTGCACCAGTACTCACGAGAAACATTCACAGATCGAGAGGAAACCTCATGGTAAAGCAGTCAATTTTCGGCCGGATCGCTCAGCTGGCAAAGGCAAACATCAACTCCGTGCTTGACCAGGCGGAGGATCCGCAGAAGATGCTGGACCAGATGGTCCGCGACTACACCAACAGCATTGCCGAGGCGGAGAGCGCCGTCGCCCAGACCATCGGGAATCTCCGGATGATCCAGGACGACTACAACGAGGACATGGAGAACGCCCGCAGCTGGGGCAACAAGGCGCTGGCCGCGTCGAAGCGGGCGGACGAGTACCGCAACTCCGGCGACGCCGTCGACGCCGAGAAGTTCGACAACCTCGCCAAGGTCGCCATCCAGCGGCAGATCGCCGCGGAGAACGAGGCCAAGGGTGCAGAGCCGACCATCGCTTCGCAAACGGAAATCGTCGACAAGCTGAAGACCGGCCTAAACCAGATGAAGGGCAAGCTGGGCGAACTCACGTCCAAGCGGGACCAGCTCATCGCCCGCGCCCGGACCGCCCAGGCCCAGCAGCAGGTCCACGACGCCGTCAAGAGCATTGACTTCCTCGACCCCACCAGCGAGGTGGGACGTTTCGAGGAAAAGATCCGGCGGGAAGAAGCCAAGGTGCGCGGGCAGCAGGAGCTCGCCAGCTCAAGCCTCGATTCGCAGTTCGAGAGCCTCGAGGACCTCGGCGAGCAGTCGGAGATCGAGGCACGGCTCGCCGCACTGAAATCCGGGGCTCCGGCCCAGCCGCAGTCGGCCATCAGCCAGGGCACCGAGACGACCGCCCCGTAGCCGGTCACTGACACGCAGTTCCCCAAGAAGAGCCGCAGCGCCCGCGCTGCGGCTCTTCCTGCATTAAGGCGCCTGCGGGACCCGGTCGGCAGGTACATTGGGGACCATGGCCGTTACCCTCGTGTGGCTCCGCGATGACCTCCGACTCGCCGACAATCCCGCCCTCCACGAGGCGGCGTCCCGCGGCGGTGACGTCGTCGTCGTGTACATCTTCGATGAGGAGACCCCCGGCATCCGCCCTCCGGGTGGTGCCTCCCGGTGGTGGCTGCACCACTCCCTGGCCGCGCTCGCTGAATCCCTCGAATCGCTCGGGGTCCCCTTGGTGCTCCGCCGCGGTCCCGCCGGGACTGTCCTGCCGGCCCTGATCGGGGAAACCGGCGCCGAAGCTGTGCTGTGGAACCGGCGTTATGGGCTCGCCGAACGTGAACTTGACGCCTCCCTCAAGGCGGAGTGCGCCGAGGCGGGCGTTACAGCCTCGAGCTTCCAGGCCAACCTGCTGTTCGAGCCCTGGCAGGTGCGCACCGGCGCGGGAGAGCCCTTCCGGGTGTTCTCCCCGTTCTGGCGCGCCTGCCTGCGGGAGCCCGAGCCGCGGCAGCCGCTGCCCGCGCCGGAGCGGCTCACCGGTCCGGCGGTGCACTCGGACGCCCTGGAGGACTGGGGGTTTCTTCCCACCCCGGACTGGGCGCAGGGACTGCGTGAGACCTGGGTTCCCGGGGAGGCGGGGGCCACCGCCCGGCTTGAGGACTTCTTCGACTCCCTCGTCGAGGGCTACGCCACCAACCGTGACCTGCCGGCCGTCGACGGCACCAGCCGGCTCTCGCCGTACCTGCGCCATGGCGAAATCAGCCCCTTCACCGTCTGGCATGCGGCCCACGCACGCCGTTCCGGCCCGCTCGCCGAGGACATCCGCTCCTACCTCTCGGAGATCGGCTGGCGCGAGTTCTGCTGGCAGCTCCTCTACTTCAACCCGGAGCTCGCGACGGTGAACTACCGGCCGGAGTTCAACGCCTTCGCCTGGGAGAGCGATACCGGCGCCGAGCTGAAGGCCTGGCAGCGCGGCCGCACCGGCTACCCCCTGATCGACGCCGGAATGCGGCAGATGTGGCAGATCGGCTGGATGCACAACCGGGTGCGGATGGCGACGGGTTCCTTCCTGATCAAGAACCTCATGATCGACTGGCGGGTCGGCGAACAGTTCTTCTGGGACGCGCTCGTCGACGCCGACGCTGCAAGCAACGCCGCGAACTGGCAGTGGGTGGCCGGCTCCGGCGCCGATGCCAGCCCCTACTTCCGGATCTTCAACCCCGTCACCCAGGCGAAGAAGTTCGACCCCGACGGCGACTACGTGCTGCGCTACGTACCCGAGCTGGCCGACGCCGAGAACCTCCATGAACCCTGGAAGGGCGCCGCGCCGGGGTATCCGGCGCCCGTGGTCGACCTGGCCGAATCCCGGCAGCGCGCCCTGGCCGCCTTCAAGGCCCTCGGCGCGGGCTAGGGGTGCTGCTCAGGAGACGAGGGAAACCCGCGAGCCCCGTGGGACCTCGCCTCCCACCGGCTGGACCGCCACGCGTCCCACGCTGAGGGTCAGGTTCACCCGCGTGGCGCCGTCGGCGAACTGGACGCCGTACTGCTGGTAGACGTTGGCGCCGTCGTACTTCCGGTCGAACGAGGTCCCTTGCACCGTGGAGGGGTGGCCCTTCCGGCCCCGCAGGTAGAAACCCGACCCGGTATAGCCGGCTCCCCGGCCGCTGCCGCCGCCGCCGTTGTAGCCGTTGCTGTCCGCCACCGCCCCGCTGATGCTGTGATCACCGCCGGCGATGAAGTACCCGTGCCCGTAGTTGTCCTGCGCCGTGCAGCCGACCAGGGAGCTGCGGTGGCCGTCGAGGTGGAAGCCGCTGCCCTGACCGAACCCGTCGGCGCTCCGCCCGCTGAACCAGCTCTTGCAGTTGGCCAGCTGCGAGTTCGCGTTCGGCAGCCGGAACCCGTGTCCTGCCGACAGGCCGCTCTCGCAGTTCGCGATGCAGGTGTCCGGGCTGTCGATGACGTACCCGGAGGCACCCCTGGTCACCCGGCGGCCCGCCTCGATCACCCGGATCGTATCGAGCACCCCGGCGCGCAACCGGCTGTCGCCGGGCCCGTTGAGCAGGTACACCCCGTGGTGTCCGGTGCGGTAGATGTAAAGGTTCGACAGCAGGTGGGAGGCGTCCCACTCCGTTCCCCTGCCCTGCTCGAAGAAGATGCCGCAGCAGGAGCTGCCGGGCCCGCCGTGGATGCCCAGCCCGCGCACGCCCGTGTACTGGGTGTCCGGCGAGTTGAGTTCGAAGACGCCCTGCTTTTCACCGCCGTCCATGTCCGCCGTCGCCTGCAGGGTGGTGACCATGCGGCCCTGGCCCTGGACCTCGCAGTGGGCGCGGAGGCGGATCGGCGCGCTGATGCTGAAGAAACGCCCCACCAGGCCGACCGAGCCGCCCTGGCTGCCGAAGGCGGGCGACCGGTCGTTGGAGAGCGCCTCGAGGGCCGCGTTGATCTCCTCCTGGTCGTCGACGCCGTCGCAGACGTAGTCCGCGGAGTCCTTCACCGCCGGCGGCGCGTCGTCGGCCGCCACGAGGAGGCTTTCCGCGAACCGCCCCGCGGGCCGGACGGCCCGTTCGAGCTCGGTCACCCGGGCGGCGAGATCACTGGCGGAGAGATCACGGGCAGGGGTGCCGCCCGGGTTCCGGGCCGGAACCGGGAAGCCGGCAGCGGCGGCGGATGGAACCGCGGCCGCGAGGAGCGCCAGGAACCTCCGGCGCTCCCAGGGAAACACCGTCGGTCTCCGTCGGTGAACTGGCATGGTCCGCTCCTCGCACCCGGGGCTCCCCCGTCCTCCTGCCCACCGGGCAGGCACAGCAGGGCCGAACACCCATGCTATGCCGGGGCCCCGGACGCGGGCAGACCCAAACCCTTTCCTTCGATCCAACTCGGCCCGGTCCATTCCGCCGGTCAGGGTTCCGCCTGCCGGGGTTCGCCTGTCAGATTAATGCAGAAGGTCCCTGTCAGAAACCTGACAGGGACCTTCTCTTCGTTGCGGGGACAGGATTTGAACCTGTGACCTCTGGGTTATGAGCCCAGCGAGCTACCGAACTGCTCCACCCCGCGGCGCGGTTTCCACTCTACCGGCCGCGGGATGGGGAGGCAAATCGGGGCTGCCGCCCGGCCGCCTAGCCGTTGTCCCCTTCGGCCGGTGCCTCGGTCGCTTCACCCTCGGCCGGCGCTTCACCCTCGGCCGGCGCTTCGCCGTCAGCCGGTGGGACGACCGTGCCGGTGATCTCGCCTTCGGCGTCCAGCGCGCGCTGCAGCGCAGCATTCAGCTTGTCCTGGGCTGCGCCGTAGGCGGCGAAGTCGCCCTCGGCCAGCGCCGTGCGGCCTTCCTCGATGGCCTCGTTTGCCTCAGCAAGCGCATCGCGGAGCGCCTGCTGGGCGGTCGGATCCTCGGTGGGAGCCGACGGCGTCCCGGGGGTCGTGGGCGTCTCCCCTGCATTCTCGGAATCCCCGGCGCTGGCGCCGGAGTCACCGCCGAACACCTGGTCGAGGGCCTCATCGAGGGTCGGTGCGAATCCGACCTTCTCACCGAAGCTCGCCAGCACGCGCTGGAGCGTCGGATAGGACGACGCCCCGGAGGACTGGACGTAGACCGGCTGCACGTACAGCAGGCCACCGCCAACGGGCAGGCTCAGCAGGTTGCCGTTGATCACCTCGGAGGCACCCTGCCGCAGCAGGTTCAACGCGTTGGAGACCGTCGGGTCGGAGTTGAAGCGGTTCTGCGCCTGCCCGGGACCGGGCACCGAGGTCGAGCGCGGCAGCTCGAGCAGCCGCAGCTTGCCGTACTCCTCCGACTTCACCCCGGCCTCGTTGCCGGCGTCGCCGACGGCCGAAAGGAACCCGTAAAGCACGTTGCGCGCTTCCCCGCCCGGCTCGACGAAGGGAATGAACGGGGTCGTGAGGGAGAAGGCCGCTTCATCCTGGCCCGGCACCTTCAGGGAGAGGTAGAACGGAGGCTGCTTCACGTCGGCGCTCTCACCCTCGGTGGGGTCGTCGGGAACGCTCCACGCGTCGCTGTTGGCGAAGAACACGTCGACATTGGTGACGTGGTAGCGGGCCAGCAGTTCACGCTGCACCTTGAACTGGTCCTCGGGGTAGCGGACGTGGGACATCAGCTCGGCCGACATCTCGGTGTAGGGCTTGATCGTGGTGGGGAAGATCTTGCTCCAGGCCTTCAGGACCGGGTCCTGGTCGTCCCAGGCGTAAAGCTCGACCGAGCCGTCGTAGGCATCGACGGTCGCCTTCACGGCGTTGCGGATGTAGTTGACCTGGTCGGCCGGCAGCGGGGTGGACAGGTTGTCCGCCGTCTGGGAGTCGATCGTCGCCGATTCGAGCTCCTGCTGCGTGGAGTACGGGAAGAACTCGTTCGTGGTGTACCCGTCGACGATCCACTTGACCCGTCCGTCAACGATAGCGGGGTAGGAGTTGCCGTCGACGGTGAGGTACGGCGCGAGCTTCTCGACCCGCTCCCGCGGTGTGCGGTCGTAGAGGATCTGCGATTCGCTGTTGACCGCATCCGAGAGCATCAGGTCGGTCGACTGGAACTTGATCGCGTACACGAGCTTGTTGAAGAAGTTTCCCACGCTCGGGCCGCCCTCGCCCGCGAAGGTGTTCTTGGACTCCTCGTCGGAATCATCGCTCTGCGGGCGGTCGATCTCGCGCGGGTCGGCGCCTTCGGGCGCACCGACGATTGAGTACTCCGGGGACGCTTCGCCAAAGTAGATCCGCGGTTCGTAGGTCTCATCGCTGCCGAGCACCCCGGAGGACGGGATGCCGGAGAGCGTGAAGGAGGGCTTGCCGTCGGCCTCGACGAACGAGCCGCGGGCCGCGACGACGCCGTAGCCATGGGTGTAGAGCACGTGCTCGTTGACCCACCCGGCCGGAACGCCCTCAGGGTTGAGCTCGCGGGCGGCGATCACGGTGTCCTGGACCTCGCCGTCGACCGTGTAGCGGTCAACGTTCAGGGTGGGCGGGAACTGGTAGTACTGCCGGAACTGCTCAAGCTGGCTGAAGGCGTCGGACACGAGGTTCGGATCGAGCAGGCGGATGTTCGCCGTCGTCTCCGCGTCCTCGCGCAGCGCGCCGGGCTCGGCGGTGGTCTTGGCGTTGTAGGGAATGGCCTCGACCTGATCCAATCCGTAGGCCACCCGGGTCAGGTCGATGTTGCGCTGGATGTACTCCCGCTCGAGGGTCAGCTCCGACGGGGTGACCTGGAACCGCTGGACCACCCAGGGGTAGACGCCGCCGGCGAGGATCGCAGTGATGATGAGCATCGCCGTCCCGATGATGGGCAGCCGCCAGCGGCCGATGACCGCGGCGACGATGAACAGGACCGCCACCAGGATGGCGGCGACGGCGAGGATGGCCTTGGTGGGGATCACCGCGTTGACGTCGGTGTACAGCGCGCCGGTCCAGCGTCCGCCGGTGTTCTGCAGGGTAGCGTACCGGTCGAGCCAGTAGTTCACCCCCTGCAGCAGGAGGAACAGGGCCGCGATGACCGCGATCTGGACCCGGGCCGCCTTCGTGGTGAACAGGCCCTTTTCCTCGAGCCGGATGCCGCCGTAGAGGTAGTGGGTGAGCACCGCGGCGATCGCGCTGATGATCGCGACGCTGGTGAGGAAGCCGATGAGGAAGCCGAAGAACGGCAGGGAGAACATGTAAAAGGAGAAGTCCAGGCCGAACTCGGGGTCGGTCTCGCCGAAGGGCTCCTGGTTGATGAACAGCAGGACCTGCTGCCACTGGGAGGCGGCGGCCGTTCCGGCGAAGGCGCCCAGAACGATCGGGATGCCGAGCATGAGCAGCTTGCGGATCGGCTCAAGCTGCGCCTGGTACCGGTTGAGGTTGTCCTGCATCACGCTGTCCGGCGCGTAGATGGGCCGGCTGCCGTAGGCGATGCGCAGGCTCGCATAGACGGCACCGGCCATGACGACGAAGGCGGCGACGAACAGGGCGATCCGGGAAAGGTTTTCGGTGAGAAACACGCCGAGGTAGCCCAGCTGGTTGTACCAGAGGATGTCGGCGTAGACCTGCGAGAGGTAGACGAAGGCGATGACGATGACCGCGACCACGATGACCGTGGGAATCAGGGGGCTGCGTCGTCGGGCGGGTGCTGTCGCGGTGGAACTCGAAGGGCTCGGTCTGCTGCCGAAGGGCCGGTCTGGTCCGGATGTCACATTTACCTCATCGTTGGCGGCTGTGGGTCACGACGACGAGCACAAAACGGTCTGCTGCAGGCCCCGCGGGCCGGAAACATGGCGCAGTCTCTGCCTTCGTGGTTCCATTCTGCCCTGTTAGCGCACGGGCGGTACAACTCAGCGGCCGATTACGCCGCTTCGCCGCGAATCGTTCCGCAATCGTGTCCTGGCAGGGGGTCCCGGACGCCCGGGAATCCGGTCAGCTGCAGGTGGGCAGGCCGGCACCGTCTCCGCCCGACCCCAGCTCCTCGACGGCGTTAACTGCCTCCTCCAGGGTGCTGACCTTGACCACCTTCAGCCCGTCGGGCACGTGGCCGACCACCTCCGCGCAGTTCTCGGCCGGGGCGAGGAAGAACTCCGCGCCGCTCTCGTGCGCGCCGACCAGTTTCTGCTGGATGCCGCCGATCTTCCCGATCGCCCCGTTGGAGTCGATGGTCCCGGTGCCCGCGAAGTGGCGCCCGCCGGTGAGGTCACCCTCGGTGAGCATGTCGATGATGCCGAGGGCGAACATGGAGCCGGCCGAGGGGCCGCCGACATTGTCGAGGGCGATGGTGACGTCGAAGGGGAAGTCGAACTCCGAGGTCAGCAGGACCCCCAGCTGGTAATCCCCTTCGGGGGACTGTTTCGGGGTCACCGAGACCTCCTCCGCCGATCCGGCGCGGAGCACTTCGAGGTCGACGCCTGCACCAGCGGCGTCGGTCAGGGCGCTGCGGAGGGTGTCGATGTTCTGCACCGGGGCGCCGTCGATGGAGGTGATGGTGTCGCCGGGCTCGAGGACTCCCGCGGACGCCGATTCGTCGGCCAGGTCAACCACGGTCAGCGATTCCTCGTAGGGGATGTCCAGGTGCCCCAGCGCCGCCGCGATCGCGGACTCCTGGGAGGAAATCATGGAGACGGTGTTGCGTTCCTCAATGTCCGACCGGGTGGTGCCCGGAGCGTAGACGAGCTCCTCGGGCCGCACGGTCTGGTCCGGGTCGATCCAAGCCCGGAAGGCGTCGAAGATGCTGACATCGCCGTTGGGTCCACCGCTGACGTACACCGTCGTGAGGTCGAGCTCCCCCTCGGGATCGAAGGTCTCCCGGCCGGAGATTTCGATCAGCGGCTGTGAGCGGGCCTCCCCGATGGTGTTGAACGTCGGCCCGGGCGCCTCGAGGACGTACGGCGCCGGCAGCAGCACCGCCGCGGCACCGAGCCCCAGGGCGAGCGCACCGGAGGTCACCATGGCCCGGACGCGGGGGTCACGGGGGCGTTCCGGCTCCACGGGTTCGTAGGTTCCGGAGCGGACGGGCTGTGACACGATGGGGTTTCCTTTTCCCTGGCGCGGGCCGTTCGGCCCGGCCAGCGGGGCACGGGAGGACGAAGGGATCTGCTCTACAACCCTAAACGGTTCGGGTCCCGGCACCGTCCCGGGCCGGGTCTTTGCCCTCAGCGAACTCCCGCCGGGCTTCTAGGACAAGCCCGCTCCCCTGCCGGTAACGTTGCCTCAACAGCTGCGCGGACCGGTGCCACGGCATGCAGGACCGGCAGGCCTTTTCAGCGACTTCCAGGACTGGTGGTATTAGTGACCAACCCATCCAACCCCTCCAACGGCGACGACTCCCCCAAGGACCCGCTGTCGGAAATGATCGCGAGGCTGCTCGGCGGCGACGCCGAGGGGTTCGATCCCACGGAGATCGCCAAGGCGGCGGGCCTGCCGTCGGATCCCCAGGCGATGGCGATGATGATGCAGCAGGTCCAGGCCATGTTCTCGGCCCCCAGCAGCGGTCCGGTGAACTGGCAGCTCGCCCACGAGCATGCCCGGCGGGTGGCCGCTGCTGACAACGACCCCTCGGTCACCTCCCTGCAGCGCCGCGCCGTCGACGAGGCCCTGCGCGTGGCCGAAATGTGGATCGACCCCTTCACCGCCTTCCCGCCCACGGGGCAGCTCGGCCGGGCGTGGTCGAAGGCCGAGTGGATCGAAGCGACGATGGGCACCTGGCGCCGGCTGACCGAGCCGGTGGCGGTGAGTATCTCCAAGGCGCTTTCGGACACGCTCTCGGAGCAGCTGCCCGATGAGATGAAGTCGATCCTCGGGATGGCAGGCGGCGGTGCCTCGATGTTCCAGAACATGGGCGGGGCGATGTTCGGGATGCAGCTCGGCCAAGCCGTGGGCGCGCTCTCCAAGGAGGTGCTGGGCTCGACCGACATCGGCGTCCCCCTCGCCGACGGCCAGATGGCCCTGCTTCCCGCCAATGTGCGCTCCTTCGGCGAGGGCCTGAACATCCCCGAACAGGAGGTGACGCTCTTCCTTGCGGTCCGGGAGGCCGCCCATGTGCGCCTCTTCACGCAGGTGCCGTGGCTGGCGGGCCACCTCATGGGCACCATTGAGCGGTATGCCCGCGGAATCCACATCGACATGACCAAGATCGAGGACGCCGCCCGCGAGATCGACCCCACGAATCCGGAGTCGATGCAGGCGGCCCTGTCGCAGGGCGTGTTCATGCCCGAGCGGACGGCGGAGCAGGAGGCGGCGCTGTCCCGGCTCGAGACGGTGCTGGCCCTGGTCGAGGGGTGGGTCGACGAGATCACCGCCGCGGCCGCGGTCAACCTGCCCTCGGCGGCCGCGCTGCGCGAGACCGTGCGGCGGCGCCGGGCCAGCGGCGGCCCCGCCGAGCACGCGTTCGCCTCCCTGGTCGGACTCGAACTGCGCCCGCGCCGGCTGCGCGAAGCCGCCGCACTGTGGGCCCACCTCACGGAGGAGCGCGGGCTCGAGGGCCGCGACGCCATCTGGGAGCACCCCGACCTGCTGCCCACCGCCGAGGACCTCGATGACCCCACGGGCTTCACCGCCCGCCGCCAGCTCATCGAGTCGGCCGGGTCCGACGTCGACGCCGCGCTGGAGCGCCTGCTCGCGGGCGACTTCGAAAAGCCGGACGTCCCGGAAGACGGGGCCGACGGCGGGGACGGCCCGCAGGACGGCGGTTCCGGGGACGGCCCCGACTGCGGGGACGGGCCCGGGGCTGAGGACCGCGGCCCGGACGGACGCACGCCATAACGACCCACGCACCCGATAACGACGGAAGCACCCGTTAACGACAAACGCACCGGTTATTGCCGGTGCGTTTGTCGTTAGCGGGTCCGCCTGTCGCGGGGTGGTGCGCGGAGCGCCTGGGGAGCGCCCGCTAGCGGCCGGCGAGCCCGTGGTCGGCCGCAAAGGCCGCCCCGGCGAGGAAGGCCTTGGCCTTCTCGGTGTCCGGGTAGGACTCGAGCAGGCGCCAGAAGACGCGGTTGTGGGACGGCTCGATCAGGTGCGCCATCTCGTGGAGGAGAACGTAGTCGACCACCCAGTCGGGCATGCCCCGGAGCTTGTGCGAGAGCCGGATGGAGCGGTGCGCCGGGGTGGCTGAGCCCCAGCGGGAGTTCTGGTTGGTGACCCATCCGATGGTCGCCGGGATGCCCCGGCCCCCGAGGTAGCGCCCGGCGAGGTCGGCTGCGCGCTGTGCCAGGGCTCGGTCGGCGGCCGCGGGGTCAGCGGCCTGTCCGGCGCTCCGCCCCTGAAGCTTTCGAACCATCCGGGCCACCCATTCCTTTTCCTGTGCCCGGGTGAAGGTGGCGGGAATGGAGACGATCATCGTCCCGTTGCGCACATCCGCGCTCACGGTCCGCCGCCGCCGCGCAGACCGGCGAACCTCGACCGGCATCGGCTCTGCCGTGCCGGGGCCGCCGGCGTGCGGGGAGGGCTCAGTCATTCCGGCTGATGATGTCGATGACCGCTTCGCCGTAGCGCTCGAGCTTCGCGGAGCCTACCCCGGCCAGCTCGCCGAGCTCCTCGAGGGTCTGCGGCTTGGCCTCGGCGATCGCGATGAGGGTGGCGTCAGTGAAAACGACGAACGCCGGGACGTCCTTGTCGCGTGCCTCCTCCAGCCGCCACCCCCGCAGCGCCTCGAACGTCTCCTCGCGGTAGGTGGCCGGGCAGTCGCCGCAGCGGCCCATCTTGCGCTCGGATCCCGAGCCGAGCGCCTTCCCGCAGACGCGGCACACCGCCGGCGCGGCGGCCTTGCGCACCTTGCGCGCCGCCGGTTGCCGGAACGTACGCGCGCCGGCTCCGCCCGGGCGCAGGGCGTCGAGGAACCTCGACGGCTTGCGGGTGGCCCGGCCCCCCGGCGAGCGGGAGGTCGACCAGGACAGCGCGAGGTGGGCCCGCGCGCGGGTGATGCCCACGTACAGCAGCCGGCGTTCCTCGTCGATCGCCTCCTGGGTGTGGGCGAAGGAGATCGGCATCAGCCCCTCGCTCAGGCCCACGAGGAACACCGCATCCCACTCCAGGCCCTTGGCGGAGTGGAGGGATGCGAGGGTGACGCCCTGTACGGTCGGTGCGTGCTGGGCGGCCGCCCGTTCCTCAAGCTCGGCAACGAACATCCGGAGGGAGAACGACTCGCGGGTGCGGGACAGCTCGTCGGCCAGGCCCACGAGCGCGGCCAGGGATTCCCACTTCTCCCGCACGGCCCCGGAGGTCTGGGGGGCGGTGGAGGTGTACCCGAGGGAGGAAAGGACGTCGCGCACCTGCTGCGGGACGTCGTCCTCGCCCTCGGCGCGGGCCGCCGCCCGGAGCTGAAGCAGCGCATCCCGGACCTCACGGCGGGCGAAGAAGCGTTCCCCGCCGCGCAGCTGGTAGCCGATGCCGGCGCTGGCGAGCGCCTGCTCGTACGCCTCGGACTGCCCGTTGGTCCGGAAGAGAATGGCGATCTCGCTCGCCGGTACGCCCGAAGTCAGCAGCTCACCGATGCGCCGTGCCACCTCGGCGGCCTCGGCTTCGTCGTCGGTGCACTCGGTGAAGACCGGTTCGGGCCCTGCCGGGCGCTGCGCGACCAGTTCGAGCGGAGCCGACCAGGAGGTGGCCCCGGCCCTTCGGTCCACCTCGCTGCTGCGGGCGGCGAGGAGCGTGTTGGCCAACCGGACGATCTGGGGCGTGGACCGGTAGTCCCGGACGAGCCGCACCACCTGGGCGCCCTCGTAGCGGCTGGTGAAGTCCAGCAGGTGCCGCGAGGTCGCGCCGGTGAAGGAGTAGATGGTCTGGCTGGCATCGCCGACCACGCACAGCTCCTGCCGGTCGCCGAGCCACAGGTCCAGGAGGCGCTGCTGCAGGGGCGAGACGTCCTGGTACTCGTCGACGACGAAGTGCCGGTACTGGCTGCGGACGGTCGCGGCGACCTTCTCGTCCTCCTGCAGGATCCCCACCGTGGTCAGCAGGACATCCTCGAAGTCGATCAGGTTCCGGTCGATCTTGAGGTCCTCATAGGCCGAAAAGATCCGGGCCACGGTGGTGAGGTCCATGCCCGCGGGTTCCGCCCGGCCGGCGGCGGCCGCGACGTAGCTGTCGGGCATCAGCATCGACACCTTTGCCCACTCGATCTCGGCGGCGACATCCCGAATGGCCGCACGGTCGGTGGACAGGCGCAGGCGCCGGGCGGCCTCGGCGATGAGCTGGGCTTTGTGGTCGACGAGGGCCGGCAGGGGCCCGCCGACCGCCGAGGGCCAGAAGTACTGGAGCTGCCTCAACGCGGCGGCGTGGAAGGTGCGCGCCTGGACGCCGCCTGCGCCGAGGTCGCGCAGCCGGGTGCGCATCTCGGCGGCGGCCCGGGCGGTGAAGGTGACGGCGAGGACCTGCTGGGGCTTGTATACCCCGGTGTGGACGCCGTACGCGATGCGGTGGGTGATGGCGCGGGTCTTGCCCGTACCGGCCCCGGCCAGGACGCACAGGGGGCCGGCCAGCGTCGTGGCCACGGCGCGCTGTTCGTCGTCGAGGCCATCGAGGATGCGTTCTTCAAACGGCTGATCACTCACTGGAGGCGGGCTCCGTCCGGTTCGCCCTCGAGCGGTCCGCCGTACCAGCGCTCAATCAGGGCACGGGCGATGGAGATTTCCCCCGCAACGGTGATTTGGCCGTCGCGGAGTGCCTCGTGCAGTTCCCGGCGGGTGAACCACCTGAGCGTCTCGATTTCGACGCCGTCCGGCGTCAGGTCGGTACTTTCAGCCACTGCCGTGTAGCCGAGCATGAGGGAGGCGGGGAACGGCCACGGCTGGGACCCGAGGTACTGCGGGGAATGCACCTCGACCCCGGACTCCTCGGCCACCTCGCGGAGAACGGCCGACTCAAGTGACTCGCCGGGCTCCACGAAGCCGGCGAGGGTGGAGAACCGGTTGGCGGGCCAGGACACCGCCGAGCCGAGCAGGATCCGGTCTTCGGCGTCGATCACCGAAACGATGATGGCGGGGTCGGTGCGCGGGTAGTGGAGCGAATCATCGACCGGGCAGCGGCGCACCCAGCCGCCGTCCTCGGGCACGGTGGGGCTGCCGCAGCGCGGGCAGTGGGTGTGGGTGGCATGCCAGTGCGCCAGTGCCGCGGCCTCGACGAACAGGCCGACGTCGCGGGCGTCGAGGGACGCGGCAACCTCGCGCAGCCCGTGCCACTCCGCGCCCGGGGCGAGCGCTTCGTCGACGTCATCGAGCATCACCAGCACCACGTGGGTGCCGGCGGCCCGCGCCCCGGGCAGGACCCGGCCAAGATAGACCGGGTTCTCCGGGCGGGGCACCTCGTCCGTGCCGAACAGCCGCAGCGCACCGCCGGCCAGCGGGGAGCGCCCCTGCGCCAGGACCAGCACCTGGGTGTCGGTGGACGCCCACAGCGTGGTGAACAGGTCGGGGGTGAGCCGATAATCGGCTCCGCGGTCGGCGTGGGAGCGGGAAAGCGGAAGGGAAACGAGCGGCGGCTGGAGGAGGGTGCGCAGGGGTTCGCTCATCCTTCTACGGTACTAACTTGGTCCCCCAAAAGACATTTGGGGGCCGGGACGGTGGAGGAGAAGTCGCGGAATTTCAAGGCATTCGGCGACTCGCCGCCGCTGAATTGTCCCGAGGTGCACCGATGCACCTACCGTTGACAGTGTGAAACGGACTCCCATGGAACTTGCTGCCATCGCCAGCGCCGCTGTGCCTGGGCTCGCACCCACCGGTGTTACCGGTGCTCCGGACGACAGCGCGGATTTCGACGCCGCCCTGCTTGTGGACGCCGCCGGCAAGCAGTGGAGGGTCCGTTCCCCCCGTCACCCGGAGGCCAGCATGCGCCTCGAAACCGAACTGCAGGCCCTGAGGGCCTTCACCCCGGCAGTCCGGGCCGAGCTTCCCTTCCTCATCCCGCACATCGCCGGGAGCGTCCGCCAGGGCAACCTGAGCACCTTCGTCTATTCGCACCTTGAGGGCAGCACCCGGGACCTCGAGACCCTCGCGGCCGGCGGCCGCGGTATGGCAGCCGAGATCGGGAGGGCGCTGGCGGCCATCCACGATCTGCCCAAGGCGCTCGTGCAGCAGGCCAACCTTCCAAGCTATGAAGCGAACGAGTTCCGGACGCGCAAGCTCAACGAGCTTGACCAGGCGGCGACGACGGGCCGGATCCCCTCGGTCCTGCTGCGCCGGTGGGAGCACGCCCTCGAAGACGTGACCCTGTGGCGCTTCAGCCCGACAGTGGTCCACGGTGACCTGCACGAGGACCACCTCCTGATTTCGGGCAGCCGGATCTCGGCCGTGACCGGGTGGACCGACCTGCGGATCGGTGATCCTGCCGACGATTTCGCCTGGCTCGCGGCCGTCGCCGATGCCTCCTTCGTGGATTCGGTTTACGCCGCCTATGCCAAGGCGCGCGGCGCAGCCGACCAGCACCTTGCCCGGCGCGCGGCGCTGGCCGCCGAGTTCGCCCTGGCGCAGTGGATGGTGCGCGGCCTGGCCATGGAGGATCCCCAGATGATCGCGGAGGCGCACGACATGATGGCCTCCCTCGAGGCCGATGTTGTGGCCTTCGACCTCACCTCCCCCGGCGACGGCCACGGTGCCGCACGCGGTGGCGGCGTCTCCGGAACCCCGGGGACCGCGGGTCCGGGAACCACGGGCCCCGGAACCTCGGGGGCAGCGGCAGTGGTCACCACACCAACCGGATCCTCCGCTGTGGGCAGCACGACGGTTACCGGCAAGGCGACCGGCACGACGGCGGACGGCGAACGTCCGGAGGACCCGGCCGGCACCACGGGAGGACCCAGGCCGACGGTGGTCACCCCGACCGTGGTGACCCCACCGTTGATCGCCCCGACAATGATCGCCCCCGCGGTCGTCGCACCCGTGGCCGTTCCGTCGGCGGACCCGGCGCCGTCACCGGACCTCCCGGCTCCGGAACTCGGCCAGCAGGGAAAGACGCCCGGCCAGGATGCGGCAGAGCCCGCCTCGGACAAGCCGGCCGAGCCTGCCGCCGGTCCGGCGGCACCGTCCGTCCCCGCCCCGTCGACCCTTCCTGCGGTCCAGCGGGCCGGGAGCCATGCCGCCGCCCACGGGGCGCAGGGCGATGGCACGAAGGAAACCCTCCCGGCGGTGACCCTCCTCCGCCCCGCGGCCACACCCTCAACTCCGGCCGCCGGGTCGACCGACCACCTCGCCACCACGGCGATCCCGATCATCTCCTCCCACCGCTAGGAGCCACGCCCCGGAAGGCAGCCCGCCTGACGGCCCCGCCCGTGGAGTAATGCCTGGAGTAGTTGGCCCGGAGTAGTTGGCCCGGAGCAATTGACCCGGAGCTATTGGCCTCGAGTAATCAGCCCGGGGTGATTCGCTGGACACGATTCGGCCGGTGAGTGCTCAGGAATGCGGTCCGGCAGCGGCGCCCCGCGGGCGGCCCTACCCGCCGAGCTCGACAGCGGCGGCGATGATCCTTTCCAGTTCGGCTTCCCCGGCGAGGTCGTGCGGGCGGATCAGGGCGTTGTCCGCCACATAGAAGAAGGCGGCCCGGACCAATTCCAGCGGCACCTCCTTGAGGCGGGCCCAGGCGAGCCGGTAGAGGGCGAGCTGGACCGACTTGGCCGCCCGTTTCGCCTCGCTGGGCGGCCGGCCGGTCTTCCAGTCGATGAGATCCCACCCACCGTCGGAGTCCTGGAACACCGCATCGATGCGCCCACGCACGATGACTCCGCCGACCTTCGTCTCGATGGGGACCTCGATCCCGGCCGGGGTGCGGGCGGCCCAGGACGAGTTTCGAAAGATCTCGGCCATCTCGTCAAGGCCGAGCGCCTCGTCGACATGGGCGTCGGCGGCTCCCGGGTACTCCCCCAGGTCCAGCATGCCGCTGGTGCCGTAGAACTCCTCGATCCAGGCGTGGAAGGCCGTCCCCTTCCGGGCGGCGGAACCGGGCTGGCGCGGCACCGGCCGGCGCAGCTGCGCCAGCACGGCGGAAGGGTCTTCACCCAGTTCGACGAGCGTCGACGCCGAGATGTGGGCCGGCAGGGTCACCGGGAGTTTCTCCTCGTCCTGGGCGCGCCGGGCGAGGGCGAGCTCGACCTCCCGGCTCCACCGGCCTGCCGGGGGCGCCCACGCCTCCCGCGCGGCCGGCCCGGCGGCGGCGAAGGCCTGCGCCGCTCCCGCCACGGCACCGGCCGCCTCGCTCAGGGCCGGACGCCTCGGACCGAGTGGATCGATGGGCCAGGTTGCGCGCTGCGGTACGGCAGCGGCAGGGTTTTCGTCACCCTCATCCTCCGCGGCCAGCCAGTGCAGGACGGCGAATCCCTCCTCCCCCCGTTCGGCCAGGGTGAGCAGGTCCAGCAGGTAGCCCGAGGCGGGCGTGGGCCGTGTGCGTCCGCCGCCCCAGGCCGAGGAGGTGCAGACGAGGACGTGCTTGGCCCGGGTGAAGGCCACATAGGCGAGCCGGCGTTCCTCCCGTTCGGCATGGGCCCGCGCCTCGTCGGCATACCGCTTCTCGCTCTCCAGCCACTCCTTCGCATCGGGCTGATCCCAGTCCCACTGGGGCAGCTCGGGAGCGTCGCCGCGCAGGGTCCAGGGAATTGCCGAATCGCCGCTGCTCCACCGGGACGCCGTCGCGCTGGGGAAAGATCCCTCGTTCAGTCCCGGAACGAGCACCACATCCCATTCGAGGCCCTTGGAGGCGTGAACGGTGAGGAGCTGGACCGCCTCGCGGCTTGCCTCAAGCTGGGTGACGGGGAGTCCGTCCTCCTCGGCGTCGGCCGCCTCGAGCCACGCGAGGAAGGCCGGAAGGTCGACCCTTTCGGCCGTCGAGGTGAAGCCGGCCACCGCCTCGGAGAAGGCATCGAGGTTCCGGCGGGCGTCATGGATGCCGACGCCGGGCTTGGCCGCGACCTCGATGTCGAGGAGGATGCTCCGCTCGACCTCGCCGATGATCGTGCCGAGGTCGTCCCCCACGTAGTCGCGCAGCCGCCTCAGCTCATTCCGCAGGCGTTCGAGCCGTTCCCTTCCCTCAGTGGTCAGGCTGCGCCCTGCCCCGGATTCCCAGCCTTCGGGCGGGAGGTGGTCAACGGCTTCGACCAAGCTGCCGCTCTCGGCCGCGTCCGGGGCGATGACGGCGTCGTCGTCCCCCTGCGCTTCCCCGGCACGTGCCGAACACCCTGCCGCCGCTTCCCGTGCCCGGGCCAGCTGACGGGACCAGTCGCCGAGCGCCATCAGGTCAGCGGGCCCGATGCGCCAGCGGGCACCGGCCAGGAGCCGGAGCATCGAGTCGGAGCGGTCAGGGTCGCCGAGGACCCGCAGCACGGCGAGCATCTCCACGATCTCGGGGGTGCGCAGCAGCCCGCCGAGGCCGACGATCTGCACCGGGATGCCGTTGCGCTCTAGCTCACGGCGGATCGGCTCGAACTGTTTCCGGCCGCGGCACAGCACGGCGATGGTCGGGCGCAGCCGGTCGCCCGCGTCGTCGCGCTCAAAGGTGCGCCGGGAGTGGAACATCACCTCGGCCGCCACGGCCTCGGCCTCGGTGACCGGCCGGGGCGCGCCGGGACCGGCCGGGGCATCCGCCGGCCGGTCACCGGCCGGGGCATCCGCGAGGAACCGTCCGATCCGGACCTCTCCCAGCGGCGCGCCGGGCCGGGGTCTCAGGCCAGGAACCGTCAGCGACGGCGCGGAGCGGAGCCAGGGGGCGGGCACGTTGAGGGCGGCGGAGACGGTGTTGGCGGCGGCCAAAATCGCCGTCGAGTTCCGCCAGGCGACCGAGAGGTTCGAAACCGGCGACGGTGCCAGGGCCCCGCCCGGCGCCCCGACCGGGAAGGCCGTGCGGAAGGTGCCGAGTTGGCCCGCGGAGGCTCCCCGGAAACCGTAGATCGACTGGTGCGGATCACCCACGGCCGTGACGGCCCTGCCGTCGGCGAAGAGCCGGGAGAACAGGACCATCTGGGCGTGGGACGTGTCTTGGAACTCATCGAGCAGGACGACCTCGTACTTCTGCCGTTCCATCGCGGTCGCCTCGGGAATCTCCTGGGCGATCCGGGCCGCGAGGGCCACCAGGTCGCCGAAGTCGAGCTGCCGCCGTGCCAGCTTCGCCGCAGCATACTGGTCGACCAGCTCGGTGACGCTCACCCGTGTCCTCAGCTTGTCCAGCAGGTTGGCGACCGCCTGGGTCGGTTTGCGCGCCGAACTCAGCGAATACTGAAGGCCTTCGACAGCCTCGATGTGCTCCCGCAGCGCGGCCCGCACCACCGAGGGGGGCGTGAGGTGCTCGGCGCATTCCCCGGCCATGCCCAGTACAGCGTTCACGAGGGTCGACTTGGCGGCGGTGAAGTGGCTCCACTCCCCGCTGTACGCCTCGACGACGGACACCGCGAGCTGCCAGGCCTGAGCGGTCCCGAGCATCACCGAATCGCGTTCCACCCCGATGCGGAGCCCGTAGTCCTGGACGATCCCATTGGCGAAGGAATGGTAGGTCGACACCGTCGGGTCCAGCCGGTCCTGACCAGGGGCATCCTCACCGTCGAGGGCGCGGTACAGGGCCAACAGGCGCTGCCGGATCCGGGTCCCGAGCTCGCCTGCGGCCTTGCGGGTGAAGGTCACCCCGAGGATCTGCTCGGGGCGGACCAGTTCGTTGGCGACGAGCCACACCACCCGGTCCGCCATCGTCTTGGTCTTGCCCGAGCCGGCTCCGGCGACCACCAGCAGCGGCTCCAGCGGGGCCTCGATGACCCGCGCCTGGTCGGCGGTGGGGTACTGAACCGGAGAGGCCGGGTCGGTGTGGAGCAGCTCGGCCAGCGCCCGGGCCGAGAAGCGCATGCCTGCCGCCCCGGTGGGGTCGCCGGTGCCGCCGGGCCCGCCGGCGGGCCGGTTCAGAACGTCCCCGGTCACTCGGTGACCTGCTTTCCCTCGGCGCACAGCGGGCAGATCTCCGGAAGCCGGCACCCGCTGCCGCCGTACCCGGACCGGCCCGGGTCGTGCACCGATTCGAACTCGGCGGCGGCCATCAGCAGCGCCGCCTCGCCGATCATGTCCTTCGCCCAGGTGTCCCCGGGTGCCAGGGGAGGCTGTTCCTGCACCGAGGCGCCCTTCGCCGTCGTCCCGAGCTGCACCAGTGCGGCGCCGCCCGGGGTGTCCGACCCGGCGGCGTCGAGCAGGCCGCCTTCGCCCACCGCCGCCTGATAGGCCGCCAGCTGCGGGTGCTGGCCGAGCTCGGCCTTGGCCGGCGCGGACTTCCCCGTCTTCAGGTCCACCACCACGAGGCGGCCCGCGGCGTCAATTTCGAGCCGATCGATCTGGCCCTTGAGCCGCGCCGTGCGCTCGGCGTCGCCGGCCGGCACGGGGATGTCGACGGTGAAGTCGACCTCCGTGGCGACGAGGGACCGGCCGGCCTGGCGGGCATCGACAACATAGGCGGCGAGCTTGCGCACCATGGTTTCGGCCCGCCGGTAGTCGAGCTTGCCCTCCCAGTTCTCCTTCATGCCCAGCGTGGGCCAGCGGCGCTGCAGTTCGGAGACGTACTCTCCGCCGCTGGCGTGCGGCAGGTCCTGGGCGATCTGGTGCACCAGGGTGCCCAGCGAGCGGGCGAAGTCGGTGGCCGGCTCCCCGCCGGCGGCCGAGACGAACCAGTTCAACGGCGAGCGGAGGACGGATTCGACCTTGGAGGGCGAGACCGGGATGGCCGCGTCGGGCGGGACCACAGGGCCGTCGGAACTCAGCGGCAGCAGGCCCCACCACTGGGAGGGGTGCGCACCGGGCACCGGCGGTGAGACCCCGGCCATGCGGCCCAGGTGCAGGACCGCTTCCGCGGCCAGGGCCGGACTCCGCGCCGGTTCCTGCACGAACTTGCGCAGTTCGGCCACCAGGGCGCGCAGCGTGAGGGGACGCTGCACCTCGGTGCGGGCCCGCTCGTCCACTCCCGGTGGCAGCGGGTCAACGAGGTCGAGGAACTGCGAGGGCTGCTCGTCCGGGGAGGACACCCCGATGCACAGCAGCTGCTCCGTGGCCCGCGAGATGGCGGTGGAGAAGGTCCTCAGCTCGTCGAACCGGATGTCCTGAAGCAGGCTCAGCGGGTCCCGGTGCTGGCGGAAGGAGGCGCCGTAGTCCAGCAGGGCGCGAAGTTCGCCCGATCCGAGCAGCTCCCCGCGCAGCCTCAGGTTGGGCCACACCCCTTCCTGCAGCCCGGCGACGATCACCATGGGCCAGTGCCGCCCGGCAGCGCTGGCCGGGGTCAGGACCGACACCGACGCCCGCCGGTGGGCCCGGGGGGCGAGGGTGTCCATCGGGAGTTCCTGGCTCAGGAGGTATTCGAGAAAGAGCCCCGCCGGGGCGCCGGGCATCTGGTCGACGAACCGCTCGGCGGCCTGGAACAGGGCAAGCACGGCATCGAGGTCGCGGTCGGCGCGGGCCGAGGACGGTCCTTCGGCAACAGCCGCGGCGGACCAGGTGGCGGAGAGGCCCGAGGCCGACCACAGCGCCCACACCACCGACTCCGGGTCGCCGGCCGCGGCGAGCGCGTTCCGGCCCGCCTCGATCATCCGGGCGATGCGCTGCACCGGGCGCGCTTCCCGCGGCAGGGTGCCCGCCGGCACGGGTGCCGACAGCAGCTCAACGAGGAGCTCGTCGCTGGTGCGCCCGCCGCCCTCGGTGAGCTCCTCACGGCGCAGCACCTGGCGCAGGCGCCGCAGCTCAAGCGGGCTGGCGCCGCCGATACGTGAGGTGAGCAGCGAAACGCACAGCTCGGGGGTGATTCCGGTGGCGCCCACGACCACCGAAAAGATGTCCAGGAGGGGCCGGACGGCCGGTTCGTCGCGGATCGCCGTCTCGGCGGCGGGCACATTGACCGCGAGCCCCTGGGCGGTCAGGAACCGCTGGACCGCCTGGACCTGTCCGCCGTTGCGGACGATCACGGCGATGTCATCGAAGCTGCGGCCGTCGTACAGGTGCGCCTCGAGGATCCGCTGGGTGAGGTAGCGCTGTTCGTGGAACACGGAGTCGACGAGGTGGACCTCGACTCCGGGCGCTGCACCGGCCGGGACGGATCCGGCGTCCAGCGGAGTGGGGCCGGTCCCTGCAGCCGGGTCCTCCCCGGCCCGCCCAACCTGCTCCGGTGCCGGCCGCCCCGCCAGCTGGCGGTAGGCACTGCCGGCGCCGGCCGTGGCGATGCGGGAGGCGATATTCCGCCACGCCCCCAAAAGGTGCTCGTGCAGGGTGAATGAGGTGGGAAGCACCACGGTGCGCAGGCCCTGGCCGGCGTCGAGCAGCTCCTCGAGCCGCCCGGTGAGCTCGGGCCGGGCTCCGCGGAAGCCCTGGACGGCGGTGTCGGGGCAGGAGGTGATGACCGCCTCGCTGCCCTGGGCCAGGAGGCCGAGCAGGGCGTGGATAGCCGGGTTCGCCTCCTGGTAGTCGTCGACGAGGATCAGTTTCAGCCGCGCCCGTTCCTCGTCGAGGAACTCCGGGTCCTGCTCCAGCAGCTGGCGCGCCCCGGTGAGGATGCCGGCCGGGTCGAACGCCTCGGGCATCCTCAGGTCGAGGACATCGCGGTACTCCTGGTAGAGGGCTGCGGCCGCGCTCCAGTCGGGCCGGTCGAAGCGCAGGCCCCACGCGTGGAGTTCCTCGGCGGAGGCTCCGTACTCACTGACCCGGTCAAAGAGCTCGCGGATCTCCTGCCGGAAGCCGCGCGTGCCCAGCGCCAGCGCCAGGCTGGCCGGCCAGGCCGGGGACGGAGCGCCCTCGCCGCCGTGGCCCGCGAGGAGCTCCTTGATGATGAGGTCCTGCTCGGCGCCCGAGAGCAGCCGGGGAGGCCGGCTCAGGTGGGGCATCCGGCCCTCGATCTTCGCGCGGCGGATCAGGTCGAAGGCGTAGGAGCCCCAGGTGCGGGCCGGGGCCGTGCTGAGGCTGCGGTCAAGGCTGCTGGTGAGCTGATCGCGCAGCCGTGCCGCTGCGGCGCGGGTAGGGGCCAGGAGCAGGAGCCCGGAGGGCTCGAGCAGGCCCGAGTTGATGCGGTGGACCGCCAGGTCGACGAGCAGCCGGGACTTCCCCGCCCCCGGGCCCCCGAGCACGAGCGTCCCACCGGGGGCCGGCGGGGCGGTCACCACCGACGCCGCGTCCGCGAAGCCGCGCGGGCGGCCGGGAGTGCCCGGGTCGGTGAGCGCACCGGAGGTTTCGGCGTCGGTCCCGGGGCCGGAAAGGGTGGTGGTCATGCCTTAAGCCCATCACGAGGTACCGACAATTCAGGCCAGGGTCGGCGCTGTGTCGGTCTCGGACTGCCCGCGCAGCCGCTCCCTGATCCGCGTCAACTCCCCCAGCTCCTCCGACGAGGGGGTCCACCGGGCGGAGCGGAGATCGACGGCGTAGCCGCCGTCCCGCTCCCGGCCGCCCCGGGCGGCGCGCAGCGGGGTACCCTCGGCGGCGTAGTGGGGGTGGGCCTCCCCGGCGAGCCCGCGGGGAGGAAATCCACCCGCCCGGATCACGCGCCACCAGGGCACGGCCGATCCGCTGCGGCTCATCGCCGCTCCGACCTGCCGCGGCCCCCCGCTCTCGAGCAGTTCGGCGATATCCCCATAGGTCAGCACGAACGCCGGCGGGATGAGCCGGGCCACGTCGAGCACCGACTCCTGATAGTCGGCAGCGCTCCTCATGGCTTCAAGCCTAGCCGGAGCGTCGCCGCCGGAAACGTCGGTGGCTGCCGTTAGCGTGGAAACCATGACCAGCTGGCACTCCCTCCCCCGGGCAGGGTTCGACCTCGAAACCACCGGGCGCGATCCGTTGGACGCCCGTATCGTCACGGCCTCCATCCTGGTTGTGGACGGCGGCGGATCCGTCGTTGAGCAGCATGAGTGGCTTGCGGATCCGGCGGTGGACATCCCGGAGGAAGCCGCAGCGATCCACGGCATCAGCACCGCCTACGCGCGGGCCCACGGCCAGCCCGCCGGCACCGTGGTGGCCGAGGCGGCAGCGGTCCTGCGGCGGCTGTTCTCCTCCGGCGTGCCCGTGCTGGCGTTCAATGCCCGGTACGACTTCACGGTCCTTGCCCGCGAGAGCGCCCGGTACGGGATCGATGCGCCCGCGCCGTCGCCGGTGCTCGACCCGTATGTGATGGATAAGCAGGTCGACCGCTACCGGCGCGGCAAGCGGACCCTGACGGCTCTGTGCGAGCACTACGGGATCGAGTTCGAAAACGCCCACACCTCGGCCGCCGACGTGCTGGCCACCCTGCGCGTCGCCGAAACCCTTGCGGTCCGCTACCCGAGCCTCGCCCGCCCCGCCGGAGACCTGCACGAAGCACAGGTGGTGTGGGCCGACCGCCAGGCCGCGAGCCTTGAAGAGTACCTGCGGCGCGCCGACCCGGACGTGGTCGTGGAGCGCGCCTGGCCGGTGATTCCCGACCCGGCGGAGACCCTCCTCGTCGCCGGCTGAGCCGGCCCCGGGCACTGAACAGCCCGGCACGGAGTTCCGGGAGCACCCGACAGAGGTTCCGGAAGGGCCCCGGAGTGACCGGAGCAGGGCCGGCGGAGGACCGGGCTCCAACTTTTTTACGGTGCATGACGCGCACCGGTGTGATGCCGCACACACAATTTCGCCGGCCCTTTGGTCCATGCGACCATCGAAGGGTTATCCAAGTGCCGCAGCGCCGCGCCGAATCCATTTCCAGCCAAGCCATGAGGACACATGATTACGGTTACTGAGCTGCGCAAGTCCTACCGCCAGGGCGGACGCACCATTGACGCCCTCGACGGCGTCAGCCTCGAGGTTCCGCGCGGAACGATTCACGGCGTCATCGGTCATTCCGGAGCCGGCAAGTCGACACTGGTCCGCTGCCTGACCCTGCTCGACCGCCCCACATCTGGCTCGGTCTCCATCGACGGCCGGGACCTCACCTCCGTCAAGGACTCCGAGGTCCGTTCGGCGCGCCGCCGGATCGGGATGGTCTTCCAGCACGCCAACCTCCTTGACTCCCGCACCGCCGCGGGCAACGTCGCCCTGCCGCTGGAACTCGTGCGGCTCTCCAAGAGCGAAAAGGACGCGAAGGTCGCCCGCCTGCTCGGCCTCGTCGGCCTTGCGGAGTTCGCCGACGCCTACCCTTCCCAGCTCTCCGGCGGCCAGCGGCAGCGGGTGGGCATCGCCAGGGCGCTCGCCGCGGATCCGACGGTGCTGCTGTGCGACGAGCCGACCTCGGCCCTCGACCCGGCCACGACCGATGAGATCCTCGACCTGATCCGCGACTTGGCGGACACCCTCGGCCTGACCGTCCTGATCATCACCCACGAAATGAACGTCGTGAAGCGGATCTGCGACTCCGTCTCGCTGCTGGAGAAGGGCCGCGTCGTGGAACAGGGCCCCCTGCGCGAGGTGGCCGGTTCCCTCAACGGAAGGCTGGTCCAGGCGCTGCTGCCCCTGCCGCCCCACAACCCGTCCGGCACCGGCCCTGTCCTCGACCTGCTCACAGCGGGCGGCTCCGGCTCGGGCCCGGTACTCTCCGAACTCTCCCGCCGCTTCTCCCTCGACGTGACCCTGCTCGCCGGAAGCGTCGAAACCCTCGCCGGCGAGCAGTTCTCACGGATGCGCGTGGGGCTGGCACCGGCCGCCGAGGACAACGCTCCGGCCCAACCCCTTGAATTGAACGAGGTGGTGTCCCACCTTCGGGCCCGCGGAGTCACGGTGGAGGTGGCGGCATGAACTTCCTTGAGCAGATCGCGAACAATCCGGGGCTGACCGAGGCGCTGCCCAAGGAGTTCGCCGCAACGCTTCAGATGATCAGCATCTCCGGTTTCTTCACCGTGCTCATCGGACTCCCCCTCGGGGTCTTCCTCATCGCGAGTGCGCCGGGCGGGCTCCGCCCGATGCCGGTGACCCACCGCATCCTCTCGGATGTCGTCGTGAACATCACGCGCTCGGTCCCGTTCGCGATCCTGATGGTCTCCCTCATTCCGCTGGCACGCCTGATCACCGGCACCTCGATCGGCCCGGTCGCGGCCTCGGTGTCGCTGAGCATCGGCAGCATCCCGTTCTTCGCCCGGATCGTCGAGACGAGCCTGCGCGACGTCGCCGCAGGCAAGATCGACGCGGCCCTGGTGATGGGATCCACCCGCATGCAGGTGATCCGCAAGGTGCTCCTCCCCGAGGCCCTGCCCGGGCTGATCGCCGGTTTCACCTCCACCCTCGTCGCCCTCGTCGGATACTCGGCGATGGCCGGTATCATCGGCGGGGGCGGCCTGGGCCGGCTCGCCTACAACTACGGGCTCCAGCGCTTCGATACCACCGTGATGGTGGTGATCATCGTGATCATCGTCGCGATCGTCCAGCTGATCCAGCTGGCCGGGGACCGGGCCATGGCCCGGGTGGACCACCGCAACGCCGCCACCGCGGGGGCGGGACGGCGCCGCCGGCGCGCACCCGTGCCCGAGGTCTCCGCCTAACCAGGCCTCGGCCACTCAGGTTTCGACCACCGAAGCTTCGACTCCACCGGGTTTCGACCCACGCAGGTTTCCGCATGCCGGACCACCATCCGGCCGCTGCGGTACGGCAGCCAGTAGCCGCTAGCTGCCCCGTTTCCGGCCCCTGGGCGCCGGACTTCCGAAAGGAAACGCACCCGTGCGTAAACTGCTCTCCCTTGCCGCCACCGGCCTTGCAGCCACCCTCACGCTCTCCGCCTGCGGCGCCTCCGCTGCCGAAAGCGAGACCGTCGAATCCCTGGATCCGGCCAAGCCCGTCACCGTGACGGTCGGTGCCAGCCCGCTGCCCCACGCCCGCATCCTCGAATTCGTTGACGAGAACCTCGCCGAGGAAAGCGGCATCGACCTCGACATCGTTGAGTTCGACGACTACACCACCCCGAACATCGCCCTGAAGGACGGGGACCTCGACGCCAACTACTTCCAGCACCTGCCCTACTTCGAGCAGCAGGTGGAGGGCCAGGGCTACGAGTTCTCCCACGGGGAGGGCGTCCACGTCGAGCCGTACGCGGCCTTCTCGGAGAAGCACGACGACGTCTCCGAGCTTCCCGAGGGAGCCCGGATCGCCATCACCAACGACCCCTCCAACCAGGCCCGTGCGCTGACCCTGCTGCAGGAAGCCGGGCTGCTGACGGGCATCGAGGAGGAGGCCTCGGTCCTCGCGCTCACCGAGGCGCAGAACCCGAACGGCTACGAGTTCGTCGAGAACCAGCCGGAGCTGCTGCTCAACGACGTCAAGGACCCGTCGGTGGACCTGGCGATCATCAACGGCAACTACATTCTCGACGCCGGGCTCAACACCGATGACGCCCTGATCGTGGAGTCGACGGAGGAGAACCCGTACGCGAACTTCCTGGCCTGGAACACCTCTTCCGAGGGTGATGCCCGGATCGAAAAGCTCGACGAGCTGCTCCACTCCGACGAGGTCCGCGCCTTCATCGAGGAGCAGTGGCCCAGCGGAGACGTCACCCCCGCATTCTAGGCGGTACCTCCCCGCTTAGACACCCACTTCTTAAACATCCACCGCTTTAACATCCACTGCGCAGTAATGCCGGACCCCGAGGGGTTTTCCCGGTACTTACTGCGCAGTGGATGCGTTTAAGGATCCCTAGGCCGGCTGGGCGGCCGCGGCGGCCTTGGCCGCCGCCGGCAGCGCCGCGAAGATCTCCTCCATGGCGGCGTCGTCGTGCGCCGCGGAGAGGAACCACGCCTCGAACACCGACGGCGGCAGGTACACCCCGGAGTCGAGCATCGAGTGGAAGAACGGCCCGTAGCGGAAGGCCTCCTGGGCCTGGGCGTCGGCGTAGTTGCTCACGCCCCGCTCGGAGGTGCCGAAGGCGACGCTGAAGAGGTTTCCGGCGCGCTGGATCGAGTGGTCCACCCCTGCACGGTTCAGCTCCTCCGAGAGCGCGGTCGAGAGTTCGAGGGAGCGGGCGTCGACGTGGCGGTAGACCTCGTCGGTCGCCGCGGTCAGCGTGGCGACGCCGGCGGCCATGGCCAGCGGGTTCCCCGAGAGCGTCCCGGCCTGGTAGACCGGCCCGATCGGGGCGAGGTGGTTCATGACGTCGGCGCGGCCGCCCAGCGCCGCCGCCGGGATGCCGCCGCCGATCACCTTGCCGAAGGTCAGCAGGTCCGGCGTCCACGGCTCGGCCGCGTCGGGGGCTCCGCCCGTCAGCTTCCAGTACCCGCCGGGGTGGGTCCGGAACCCGGTCATCACCTCGTCGACGATGAACAGGGCGCCGTGTTCGGTGGTGATGCGTGACAGGAAGGCATTGAACCCCTCGGCCGGCGTCACCACGCCCATGTTCGCCGGCGCCGCCTCGGTGATGACGGCGGCGATGCGCTCCCCGTGGTCGCGGAACGCAGCCTCGACGGCGGCGGTGTCGTTGTAGGGAAGCACCAGGGTCTCGGCGGTCGTCGCCTCGGTCACCCCGGCCGAGCCGGGCAGCGCGAGGGTGGCCACCCCGGAACCGGCCGCGGCGAGCAGGCTGTCGACATGGCCGTGGTAGCAACCGGCGAACTTGATGATCAGGCTGCGGCCGGTGAAGCCGCGGGCCAGCCGAACGGCCGTCATGGTGGCCTCGGTGCCGGTAGAGACCATGCGGAGCAGCTCGACCGCGGGGACGCGCTCCTTCACGAGCTCGGCGAGGTCGGCCTCCGCGGGGGTCGAGGCCCCGAAGGTGAGTCCGTGGTCGACGGCGCGGTGCACGGCCTCGATGACGGCGGGATGGGAGTGCCCGAGCAGCGCCGGGCCCCAGGAGCCGACGAGGTCGACGTAGGTCTTCCCGTCGGCGTCGGTGACGCGGGCGCCGTGGGCATCGACGAGGAAGCGCGGGGTGCCGCCGACCGAGCCGAAGGCCCGCACGGGCGAGTTGACGCCGCCGGGCATGAGGGCACGGGCGCGGTCGTAAAGTTCTTCCGAGGTGCTCATTGTCTCTTCCTTCAGCTGCGGGTTTCGTTGAGCCAGAGCGCCAGCTCCGAGGCCCAGTAGGTCAGGATCATGTCGGCGCCGGCCCGGCGGATGCCGAGGACGGACTCCTCGATGGCCCGGCGCCGGTCGATCCAGCCGTTGGCGGCGGCCGCTTCGATCATGGCGTACTCCCCCGAGACCTGGTAGGCGGCCACCGGGACCGGGGACATCGCGGCGACGTCGGCCAGGATGTCGAGGTAGCTCATGGCGGGCTTGACCATGACCATGTCGGCGCCTTCCTCGAGGTCCAGTTCGACCTCGAGGAGCGCTTCGCGCCGGTTCGCGGCGTCCATCTGGTACGTGCGGCGGTCGCCCTTGAGCTGGGAATCGACGGCCTCCCGGAAGGGGCCGTAGAAGGCCGAGGCGTACTTCGCCGAGTACGCGAGCACGCCCGTGGCGGCGTGTCCGGCGGCGTCGAGGGCCTGCCGGATCACGGCGACCTGCCCGTCCATCATGCCCGAGGGGCCGAGCACATGCGCCCCGGCGTTGGCCTGCTCCACGGCCATCTGCGCGTAGACGGCCAGGGTGGCGTCGTTGTCGACCGACCCGTCCGGGGCGAGGACGCCGCAGTGGCCGTGGTCGGTGAATTCATCGAGGCACACGTCGCTCATGACCACGAGGTCGTCGCCCACCTCGGCGCGCACGTCGGCGATGGCGCGGTTGAGGACGCCGTCGGGGTCGATCCCTGCGCTGCCGGTAGCGTCACGGCGGGCCGGGATGCCGAAGAGCATGATGCCGCCGACTCCGAGTCGAACGGCCTCGGCGGCGGCCCGCCGGAGCGTCTCGGTGGTGTGCTGGACGACGCCGGGCATCGAGGAGATGGGCGCGGGCTCGGTCAGGCCCTCACGGATGAAGGCCGGGAGGATGAGGTCGGCGGGGCTGAGCCGGTGCTCGGCGGTGAGCCGGCGCATCGCCGGGGTGGTGCGCAGCCGGCGCGGCCGGTGCTGGGGGAAGCTCATGGGGTGACTCCGTTCGTCGGCGATGGTGGTGACGGGGCGACGGCACCGGCGACGGCGTCGGCGACGCCGCGGGGGGTCGGTGCGTCGGCGGTGGCGGCGAGCCGCAGCCCCACGCGGGCGGCTTCGGCCGCCGTGCTGGGTCCGATGGCGACGGCGGCCAGACCGTTCGGGGGTGTGCCGTCCAGCAGGGCGGAGAACCGGCGTGCCGTGCTGGGAGAGGTGAGCACCACGGCGTGGACGCCTTCGGCCGCCAGCTGCCGGTAGGCGGCGGCGTCGAGCACTTCCGGCGCGGAGGGCGGCGGCGTTTCGTCTGCGGCCAGCCGCAGCGCGGGATCGGCCGGGTAGTCCACGGTGCGGTACGCCTCGATCCGGTCCACCCGCCATGCCCTGCCAGCGAGGCCTACGTCGAGCGTGTCGTCGGCCAGGGACGCCTGGGGCAGCAGCAGCGCCCCGCGACCGGGAGGGAATTCGGCGAGCAGGCCCTGCGCGGAGCTGTTCCGGGCAATCAGCGACACTGCGACCCCGGCGCGGAAGAGGGCGGCCGCAGTGGCCTCCCCGACCGCGGCGGTCCGGGTGCCGGAGGGCACGGCTCCGGCCAGCGTGGACCCGGTGCGCCGGGCGCAGGCTTCGAGGGCTGCGACCGTGGTGGCGCTGGTGACTACGAGCCAGTCGTACCCGCCCGCAGCGAGCCGCTCCAGGGCCCGGTCGAGCGGGACAGGATCGGCCGGCCGCTCGAAGTCGATCAGCGGCAGGCACAGCGGGAGCGCCCCGCGCCGGGCAAGTTCGGCACCGAATTCCACCGACCGGCCCGGCGTACGCAGCAGGACCACCCGGAGGCCGGCGAGGTCCTGACTGTCGGGCGGCTGCATGGTCCTCAGGCGCTGAGGGGCGCGATGCGGGCGGCCCCCGCCTCGAGGAGTTCCTCGGCGAGGGTCACCCCGAGCCGGGCCGCGGCCTCGGGTCCCTCGTTGGCGGCGGAGCGGCTGCGCCGGAGCAGCTGGCGTCCGTCCAGGCTGGCCACCACCGCCTCAAGGGTCAGCGTGCCGCCCTGCACCAATCCGAGCGCCCCGATCGGGGCTGAGCATCCGGCCTCAAGCCGCAGCAGCACCGCGCGCTCGGCGGTGACCGCGGCCCGGGTCTCGGCGTGGTCGTAGGCGGCCAGGGCCGCGCCGAGCCCGTTTTCCTCGTCGCCGGTCCGGAACTCCACGGCCAGGGCGCCCTGCCCGGGGGCGGGAAGCATGACGGCGGGGTCGATGTACTCGGTGATGGCGGCGTCCCGGCCCAGCCGGTGCAGGCCCGCCGCGGCGAGCACGACGGCGTCGAGGTCCCCCACGCCGCCGTCGACGGCGCCGGCCACGCGGCCCAGCCGGGTGTCGACGTTGCCGCGGATGTCCACGACCTCGAGGCCGGGGCGGGCGGCGCGGAGCTGGGCGGCCCGGCGCGGGGAGCCGGTGCCCACGCGGGCGCCGTCGGGCAGGGTGGCCAGGGTCAGCCCGTCCCGGGCGCACAGGGCGTCGCGGGTATCGGCCCGCTCGGGCACCGCGGCGACCCGCAGCCCGGGCGCGGGGGTCGTCGGCAGATCCTTGAGCGAGTGCACCGCGAGGTCGCACCGGCCGTCCAGGAGCGCCTCGCGCAGCGCCACGACGAAGACCCCGGTGCCGCCCATCTGCGACAGGGGACCCTTCAGCACGTCGCCTTCGGTGCGGATCCGCACCAGCTCATAGCCCCGCCCCGCCAGTTCGCCGACGCGTTCGGCGACAGTGGTGGTCTGGGTGAGGGCCAGGGCGCTGCCCCGCGTTCCGACCCGGATGCCGGGAGACATCACGATCCGGGGTTGGGAAGGGCCGTTCCCACGGTTGAATCCACTGCGGCGATGGTCGGCTTCTCCCCGCGCCGGTTGGCACAGCAGTTCGGCCGGCAGACATCGAACCAGGGGCCCAGCGCGGTCGCCGCGGGCCGCTCGGCGATGTTGTTCTCGATGGTGCGCTCGGAGACGAGGTCGATCAGCCCGGCGACGAACTTCTCGTGGGTGGCGGGGGTGGGCACCCGGTCCGCCACCAGGTCCAGCTCACGGCAGGTCTCCAGCGCCTCGGTGTCGAGGTCCCAGGCCACCTCCATGTGGTCGCTGACAAAGCCCAGCGGCACGATCACGACGCCGCGGACACCGGCTTCGGCGCGTTCGCGCAGCGCGTCGTTCACGTCGGGTTCGAGCCACGGGATGTGCGGGGCGCCGGAACGGGACTGGTACACCAGCGACCAGTCCACCCCTTCGGCCTCGGGGATGCGGTCGAGGACCGCCTGGGCGGTGGCGAGGTGCTGGGCGACGTAGGCGCCGTCCTCATAGGCCGGGCCGCCGTCGGCGTCGCGGGGACCGGAGGCCTCGGCGTCGCCGGTGGGGATCGAGTGGGTGGCGAACATGATGTGCACGGGCGCATCCGCCTCGCCGCGGCCGGCCAGGGAGGCTCGGACCTTCCGGAGGCCTTCGGTCACGCCTTCGACGAAGGGTTCGACGAAGCCGGGGTGGTCGAAGTACTGCCGGGTTTTGTCCACCTCGAGCAGGCCTTCGAGCCCGGTCTCCACCAGTGCCATGCCGAGGTCCTCGCGGTACTGCCGGCAGCTTGAGTAGGAAGAGTAGGCGCTGGTGGTGACGGCCAGGATGCGCCGGTGGCCGGCGTCGTAGGCCTCACGCAGCGTGTCGGCGATGAACGGGGCCCAGTTGCGGTTGCCCCAGTAGACCGGCAGGTCGATGCCGCGCCGCCGGAGCTCGGCCTCCATGGCCGCCCGCAGCGCGCGGTTCTGCCCGTTGATCGGGCTGATTCCACCGAACGCGCGGTAGTGGTGGGAGACCTCTTCGAGGCGCTCGTCGGGGATGCCCCGCCCGCGGGTGACGTTGCGCAGGAAGGGAAGCACGTCATCCTGGCCCTCCGGCCCGCCGAAGGAGGCGAGGACGATCGCGTCGTAGTTCTTCGGGGCCATCCGGCCGGCTTCGTCGACGCCGTCGAGCGGATTGAAGGTCTGGGTCACTGGAGTACCTCTGCGATCTCTTCGGGGGTGATGCGCCGGCCGGTGTAGAACGGGACTTCCTCCCGCACGTGGCGGCGCGCTTCGGTTTCGCGCAGGTGGCGCATGAGGTCCACCAGGTCGACCAGTTCGGGGGCCTCGAGGGCGAGGATCCACTCCCAGTCCCCCAGTGCGAAGGAGGAGACGGTGTTGGAGATGACCTGGGGGTACTGCCGGCCCTTCATGCCGTGGTCGTAGAGCATTTCGCGGCGTTCCTCGGTGGGCAGGATGTACCAGTCGTAGGAGCGGACGAAGGGGTAGACGCAGACCCACTCCGCCGGCTCGACGCCCCGGGCGAACGCCGGGACATGACTCTTGGAGAACTCGGCGTCCCGGTGGACACCCATGGCCGACCAGGCGATGGTGGTGCCGGCGAAGGGTTCCGAGCGGCGGATCCGCCGGACCGCGGCCTGCAGGTCCTCGGGGCGCGGACCGTGAAGCCAGACCATCACGTCGGCGTCTTCGCGCATCGCCGAGACATCGTAGAAACCGCGCACCGTCACCCCGCTGCCAAGGGTGCCCAGGACCTCCGTCAGCGGCAGGCCCGGGGCGCCGGAGCCTGCGCCGGCCCGCCGGAAGACCGTCCACAGGGTGAAGAACTGCGCCGTCTGCGGCTCGTCACCGGCGCTTCCTGAGGATTCGGAGGAGGTGGTTGGGGAGACCCGGTCGCCGGTTAGCTCGCTCATGCTACTAGTCTGCCCCCTGCGTTGGAGCAAAGAAAATCTTGATGTTCTACAAGACGTAGAAAGTAATGAAGATCACACCGGTTCGTCCTGCGGCCCTCCGGACAGGCCCAGTTCGACGGCGAGCGCCCGGGCCCGGGCGGTGGCATCGTCGATGACCGACACCAGTCCGGTGCCGGCGAGCCAGCCGCCGGTGACCTCGAGTGCCTCGAGCGGGCCCACCGCCTCCCGGAGCCGGGCGACGCGGTCCCGGTGCCCGACGGCGGCGTGCGGGAGGGCACCCGCCCAGCGCACGACGTCCCAGTCGAGCACGTCGGCGGCCTCGAGGCGGACCCCGAGCAGCGCCGAGGCGTCGGCGAGGGCCTGGCGGAACAGGTCCTCGTCGCGGGTTGAGGCCCCGGAATCCGCCGGGGAGTCCCCGGCCCGGCCATAGGAGACCCGCAGGATATGCGAACCCGGGCCCGCCTGCTCCCGCAGCCATTTCCATTTGGCGGTCGAGTGGGTCAGGGCCTTGGCCTGGACGCCTGCCACGCCGCGGGCCACCAGGACGCCGGTGCCCCGCGGGCTGGCGTCGAGTTCGGGCTGGTCGACGATCAGGGTGACCAGCGCGACACCGGGCACGGGTTCGGGGCGTTCGGCCGCGGCCTGCGGCAGCACACCCGAGAGCAGATCGACGGCGCCGGGGCCGTCGGCGGCCAGCACCACGGCGGAGGCACTGACGCTGCGCTGGAGGGTCGAATGTTCGGTGGACACGGTCCACCCGCCTCCGGGCGCGCGCCGGAGGGCCCTGACGGTTTCGGAGGTACGCAGGTCGGCCCCGCCGTCCCGCAGGGAGGCGACGAGGGCATCGCGCAGCCGGACCATGCCGCCGCGGAACCCGGCGACCGCGGAGCCGGCGGGTGCCGCCTGCCGCAGGGCGCCGGCGGCCGCACCCAGGGAGCCGAGCCGCGCCAGAGCCGGCCGCAGGCCCGGGGCGACGGAATCGACGTCGAGCGTGTCGGGGTCGGCGGAGAAGACTCCCCCGGCGACGGGGGCCACCAGCCGGTTCAGGACCTCCTCGCCCATGCGCGCCCGCACGAGTTCGCCGAGGCTCACGCCCGGGCGGGTGGCCAGGGCGCCGGGCGGCAGCACCTTGTCCAGGGCGGCGCGCAGCGCTCCGGCCCGCCCGATGAGCGCGGCGGTGCCCGGGTCGGCAGGGTCCGCGGGGATGCCGAGGACGCCGGAGGCGGGCAGCGGGTGGGCGCCGGCTGCGAGGTCCCGCGCCGGCAGCTGCACCCACGCCCCGGGGGCATCCGGGGTAACGATGAGGTCCTCCAGCCCGAGCTCGGCCGCGAGGGCGGGCACCGTGTCGGAGCGGGTGGAGAAGGACTCGGCGCCGCTGTCGAGGACGAATCCGCCCAGTTCGCGGCCGCCGAGGTTGCCGCCGAAGCCACCGGAGCGCTCAAGCACGGTGACCTGCGCCCCGCGAAGCATCAGTACCCGCGCCGCGACCAGGCCGGCGACGCCACCGCCGATGACGACGACTGCGGGACGTGCGCTGCCCGCGGCCATGGTCAGGGCTCCACCGAGTGGATCAGCTTCACCACGCGCGTCAGTACGTCCGGGTCGGTTTCCGGCGGCACGCCGTGGCCGAGGTTCACCACGTGCCCGGGTGCGGCCGCCCCGGCCTCGAGCACGGCCCGGACGTGCTGTTCGAGCACCGGCCAGGGGGCACCGAGCAGGGCCGGGTCGATGTTGCCCTGAAGCGGGACGGTGCCGCCCAGCCTCCGGCTGGCCTCCGCCAGGTCCAGGCGGTAGTCGACTCCGATCACGTCGACGCCGACGTCGTGCATGGCTCCAAGCAGCTCGGAGGTTCCGGTGCCGAAGTGGATCAGCGGGGCCCCGAGCCCGCGGACGGCATCGAGGGCCCGGGCCGAGGCGGGCGCGGCGTACTTCCGGTAGTCGGCCAGTCCGAGGGAGCCGGCCCATGAATCGAAGAGCTGGGCGGCGCTCGCGCCGGCTTCGAGCTGGGCCCGTAGGAACCGCCCGGAGGCATCCGCCGCCCACTCGGCCAGCGCCTGCCACGTCCCGGGGTCCGAGTGCATCATCGTGCGCGGGCCCAGGTGGTCGCGGGAGGGCTTGCCCTCAACCATGTAGGCGGCCAGGGTGAAGGGCGCCCCGGCGAAGCCGATCAGGGGGGTGCTGCCCAGTTCGTCGACCGTCAGGGCGACCGCGGCGCGGATCGGATCGAGGGCCTCGTCGGTGAGGACGGGAAGGGCCGCGACGTCGGCGGCCGTGCGGACCGGGGAGCCCAGGACCGGGCCCACCCCCGGGACGATGTCGACATCGACTCCGGCCAGCTTGAGCGGGATCACGATGTCGGAGAAGAAGATCGCGGCGTCCACGTCGTGGCGGCGGACCGGCTGGAGGGTGATCTCGGCGGCCATCGCCGGATCGAGGCAGGCCTCGAGCATCGCGGTTCCCTCACGCAGCGCCCGGTATTCCGGCAGGGACCTTCCCGCCTGGCGCATGAACCAGACAGGACGGCGGGACGGTTTCCGCCCGCGGTAGGCCGCAATCAGCGGGGAATCTGCGGTGCGGCCGTCCACCAGCGGGTGGGATGCTCCAAGGGTCATACCCTGATTCTGCCCAAGATCCCGGGCGATGGTTAACCGGCCATCGTTCCGGCGGGCACCCGGGTGGTGAAAATCACGTGCACCCCGGCCCGTGGCATTCCGCGGAAGTCCAGTGAAAAGAAGCCCGCACTTAGGGTTTCCTATTACCCTCCGCAACCATCGGCTCGCTATGCTTGGAGAGCTGTGGTTCTACTTTCTCTCGTTGCGACTCACTCGAATGTGGACCTGGAAACCGTTGCCCGCCTGAGCGTGGGGGCGCCCCAGGTCCCTTCAGCCGTGCTCGCGGACGACCGCCCCGTGTCCGGCGCCGTGGTGCTCTCCACCTGCAACCGCTTCGAAATCTACTTCGAGGCCCCGTCCGAAGAGGACGTCGAGGCCGCGCGCTCCGCCATCATCTCCACCATCAGCAGCTACTCCGGGATCCCCGAGCCTTCGGTGTCCTCCGCCTTCGTCACGAAGAAGGGCGGCTCGGTCGCCAAGCATCTCTTCGCGGTGGGGGCCGGCCTCGACTCCGCCGTCGTCGGTGAGCGCGAAATCGCCGGCCAGGTCCGCCGCGCCCTGATCGAGGCGCAGGCCTCCGGCGCGGCAAGCAAGGGCCTCGTGCGCCTCTTCCAGGCCGCGTCCCGCACCGCCAAGGACGTCGGGGCCCGCACCGTCCTCGGCAGCGACGGGCGCTCGATTGTCTCCGTGGCGCTCGAACTGGCCGGGGATATCTCCGGCAGCGCCGACTGGTCGCAGAAGTCGGTTGTCCTCTTCGGGACCGGCGCCTACGCCGGCGCGACGATGGCCCTGCTCAGTGAGAAGAAGGCCGGCGAGGTCGCCGTGTTCTCCTCATCCGGCCGCGCCGAGGCGTTCGTCGCCTCCCGCAACGGCCGCGCTCTTGACGCGGACAGCCTGGCCGGGGCGATCCGGGAGGCCGATGTGATCATCGGCTGCAGCGGCAGCGACGCCCGCATCGAGGCCTCGGACCTCGCATCGATCCGGGAAGGCTCGTCGAGCCCCCTGGTGGTCATCGACCTGGCGTTGAGCCATGATTTCGATCCCGCCGTCGCCAATCTCGACAATGTCGAGCTGATCACCCTGGAGTCCGTCCGGCTCGCCGCTCCCGAGGAGCAGGCCGAGACCCTGCGCCAGGCCGGTGAGCTGGTGCAGCAGGCGGCCGACGCCTTCGAGGAGCAGCAGAACACGCGGGCGATGGACGCCGCGATCGTCGCCCTGCGCAAGCACACCCAGCAGGTGCTCGACGCGGAGATGAAGCGGGTGCGCTCACAGCACGGGTGCACCGCCGCGGCCGAGGAGGTCGAGCTCGCGCTGCGCCGGATGGTGCGCCAGCTGCTTCACACCCCGACCGTGCGCGCCCGCGAGCTCGCCGCGGAGGGACGCCAGGACGACTACACCGCGGCGCTCGAGGCCCTCTACGGCATCGATCTGCGCCCCACGGCCGCCCCTGAGGTCCCCGCAGCGCCGTTCCGCCCCGCGCTGCACCCGGCCGGCGTTCCGCACCCGGCCGGCAGCGGGGATCCCGCGCAGTGCCCGGTCAGCCACGAACCGCCCGCTGCCGCCTCCGCCTGACCGCACGGCACTGTGTGTGCAGCCTGCGGCGCCCGGCCCGCCCCGGTCAGTAGACCGGCTGGCCCGGTTCGATCGCCGAGACCCAGGCCAGGATGCCGCCGTCGACATTGAAGACCTGCCGGTGCCCCTGGCTGCGCAGGTGGCGCACCACCTCGGCCGAGCGCTTGCCGGATTTGCAGTGGACGTAGACCGGGCGTGACGGTTCCGGGGTGTAGCCGCCGGCCAGCACCCGGTCCTTTGGAATCAGCTGCGCACCCTCGATCCGCACGATGCTGTACTCCCCGGGTTCCCGGACATCGATTAGGTCGAACGCCGCTTCCCCGCGTTCCCTGCCGTCGAGCAGCTCCGCGAGTTCCCGCACCCCGATCGACGGCACCTCATCCTCCTCCGTCGGCGCCAGTCCGCAGAACGCCTCGTAGTCCATCAGGGCCGTCACCGGCGTGGCCGTCGGGTCCCTGCGCACCGTGATTTCCTGCCAGGACATGTCGAGGGCGTTGAAGATCAGCACCCGGCCCAGCAGGGTCCTGCCCACGCCGGTGATGAGTTTGACCGCCTCGGTGCCCATGAGGGAGCCGATGGACGCGCACAGGACGCCGAGCACCCCGCCCTCGGCGCATGAGGGAACCGACCCGGGCGGCGGGGCCTCCGGGTAAAGGTCCCGGTAACCGGGGCCGTGCTTCTCCCAGAACACGCTCACCTGCCCGTCGAAGCGCAGGATGGAGCCCCACACGTAGGGCTTGCCGAGCAGCGCGGCGGCGTCATTGACGAGGTAGCGGGTGGCGAAATTGTCGGTGCCATCCACCGCGAGGTCGTACCCGCCCAGCAACTCAAGGGCGTTGCCGGAGGTCAGGCGTTCGGGGTGCAGGACCACCTTGACGAGCGGGTTGATCTGGGCCACGCTGCGCTGCGCGGAGGCGGCCTTGAGGTCGCCCAGGTCCCCCACCCCATGGATCACCTGGCGCTGCAGGTTCGAAATCTCGACGGTGTCGTCGTCGACGATGCCCAGGGTGCCCACGCCGGCGGCGGCGAGGTACTGCAGGACGGGCGAGCCGAGCCCCCCGGCCCCGATCACCAGCACCCGGGCGTTCTTGAGCCGCCGCTGCGCCTCCAGGCCGAACTCGGGGATCAGCAGGTGCCGCGAGTAGCGGACCATCTCCTCCGCGGTGAGCTCGGGGTGCGGATCGACCAGCGGCGGCAGCGGGGGAAGCCCCGGCATGCCGGCGGCCCGGTGGTGTGCGCTCATGCCTTCAATGTATGCCCGCACCGCCTGCGCTGCCAGCCGAATCGGTCCCCGGGAGCACCGTAGGTAAACTGAACCGAACGGAACTCCAGAACAGAGGTTGCAGGTTGTGAGCGCAGAGGCTTCACCCAATGGAAAAGCGCTGCGGCTGCCGCGCGACGAGCGCCGCCGACAGCTCCTGAACGCCGCGCACGAGGTCTTCGTGGCCCATGGTTTCCACGGCGCCGCGATGGACGACATCGCCGAGGCCGCCAAGGTCAGCAAGCCGGTGCTGTACCAGCACTTTCCCGGCAAGCGCGAGCTCTACCTGGCGCTGCTGGAGAACCACCTCGCCGAACTCACCACCCTGCTCATGGAGGCCCTCCGCTCCACCGGGGACAACAAGGTCCGGGTACAGGCCACCATGCGCGCCTATTTCTCCTTCATCGCCCGTGACAGCAAGGCCCACCGGCTGGTGTTCGAGTCCGATGTCAGCAACGACCCCGAGGTCAGCGCCCGGCTTGAGGCGTTCAACGCCCACTTCGCCAACGCCATCGCCGAGGTCATCGCCGAGGACACCCAGCTGTCGCTGGTGGAGGCCACCCTGCTCGGGCGGGGCCTGGCCGGCATGGCGCAGATCAGCGCCCGGTTCTGGCTTGAAACCGACGGGACGCTCGACATCGAAACGGCCAGCGAGCTGATCTACCGTTTAGCTTGGCGCGGAATTAGTCGGTTCCCCAAGGAGATCTAGAGTAGGTTTCCAAGGGCTAAAGGTTCACTACACAGGAGGCACCCGCCGTGGAAATTAAGATCGGTATTCAGAACGTCAACAGGGAGATTGTTCTGGAGTCCTCCGAAACCGCCGATGCGATTGCGGAGGTGGTCGCCTCGGCGATGAACGGCGGCTCCGAGCTCCGGCTCACCGATTCGAAGGGCCGCACGGTGATCGTGCCGTCGACGGTCCTGGGGTACGTCGAGATCGGCGCCGAAGAGCAGCGCCGCGTCGGCTTCGGGGCTCTCTAGAGTCCACCTCCCGGCCCGCTCCGCGCGGGCCGGGACCTCAGGCCGTCAGGCCCAAGGCGCTCATCCTTCGCGAATGGTTGCGCGTGAGCTGGGCAAACAGCGCCGTGGTGTGGGCGGCCGGGTCGGTGGTGTCGGCGAACAGCAGCCCGCCGAGAAATTCGCGCTCAATGCCGATCCGCTGGGCCTGGGTCAGGGCCTCCCCCACCAGGCGGCGCCCCCACAGAGCCAGCCGCGAGGCGAGCCGGGGATCGTCGGCGAGCGCCTCCTTGAGGCGCCGCCCGAGCAGCGAGGCGTCGTCGTCGGCGTCGATCCTGCCGATCAGCCCCCGGGTCTCGGCATCCAGCCGGTCCGCCAGGGCACGGTAGAAATCTCCGGAGATCGCGTCGATCACGTACGCCTTCATCAGGGACTCGAACCAGTCGGCAGGCCGGGTCCGCTCATGGAAGGCATCCACCGAGGCCACGAACGGCGCCATGGCCTGCTCCACGTCGATCCCCCGGGCCGCCAGGTGGCTGCTGACCAGCTCGAAGTGCGCGAACTCCTGCACCGCCAGCCGTCCGATGCCGGCCCGGTCGGCGAGGGTCGGGGAGAACCTCGCGTCCGAGGAAAGCCGTTCGAAGCCGGAAAGCTCCCCATAGGCGATGACCCCCAGCAGATCCGCAATGAAACGGGCGTAGCGGGGGTTCTGGACCCGGTCCGGGTCGGCTGCTGCGAAGGAGGTTTCGGCTCCATCGGGGCCGGGTTGAACGCCTTCGTTCGTGCGGTTGTTCATTCTCCTAACACTACAGAAGGCCCGGCCGTGCCGGACCTTCCGCCCCGCGCCGCCCGATGATGCGGCGCCGCACCCTCCGGGCCGTCCCCTCCCAGCGGCGCGGTGCGTGTATTACGGTGAGCGTGTGCCGTATTTGCATCCGGGTCTCGGGGACAGCGCCTCACAGCAGCACCTCGCCGTTGCCCTGAAGGCGCTGCGGGACGAACTCGAACTGCGGACCGTCTTCCCTCCGGAGGTCCTTGCGGAGGCGGAGGCCGCGGTCGCGGCCTACGAGTTCCCGCCCAAGGACCTCACCGGGCTGGACTTCATCACCATCGATCCCCCCGGCTCAATCGACCTCGACCAGGCCGTGCACCTGCAGCGCCGGGGTGCTGGCTACCGCATCTGGTACGCCATCGCCGACGTTCCGGGCTTCGTCCGGCCGGGCGGGGCCGTGGATACTGAGGCTCGGCTGCGCGGCCAGACCGTGTACGCCCCCGACGGGCGGATCTCCCTGCACCCCGAGGTGATCGCCGAGGACGCGGCCAGCCTCCTACCCGGGGTGGTCCGCGGCGCCTACGTCTGGGAGTTCGACCTCGATTCCTCCGCCGCGGTGACCACGGCGTCCGTGCGCCGCGCCTCCGTCCGCAGCCGCACGCAGCTGACCTACGCCGAGGTTGAGGAACACCTGCGCTCGGGCGGAGCGCCGGAGAACCTGGTGCTGCTGCGCGAGATCGGCCTCAAGCGCATCGAGCTCGAACTCCAGCGCGGCGGAGCCAGCCTGAATCTTCCCGCCCAGGAGATCGGCTTCGAGCGGGGCCGTTACTTCCTCATGACCGCACCGGCGCTTCCCTCGGAGGACTGGAACGCCCAGATTTCCCTGATGACCGGGATGGAGGCCGCCCGGATCATGATCGAGGGACGCATCGGCATCCTGCGCACCATGCCGGCACCCGACGAGGCGGCGCTGGCGAAGTTCCGCAGCCAGGCGGCGGCCTGCGGCAGGGCGTGGCCGGAGGGGATGGCCTACGGCGGCTTCCTGCGGAGCCTCGACACCGACCGGCCCGAGCAGCTCGCCCTGATGCACGCCGCCGCGTCGCTGTTCCGCGGCGCCGGCTACACCGCCTTCGACGGCGAGGTGCCCGACGCGGTGGTGCAGGCCGCGATCGCCGCCCCCTACGCGCATACGACGGCACCGCTGCGTCGCCTGGTCGACCGGTTCGTGCTGGTGATCTGCGAGGCCCTGTGCGCGGGGCGCCCGGTGCCGCAGTGGGCCCGGGACGCCCTGCCCGACCTGAATTCCCTGATGGCCGCGGCGAACCAGGCCTCGGCGCGGATGGAGTCCGGGGCCATGGACGCCCTGGCGGCGGCGCTGCTGAGCGACGACGTGGGCAAGGACTTCACCGCCGTGGTGCTCGCCGGTTCGAGGCCCAGCAACGGGGACGCCGGGCCCCGCAGCCGCCCCTCCGGCACGGTGCAGCTGATCGATCCGGCGATCGAGGCCAAGTGCTACGGAGAGCTGACCGCGGGTTCACTGGTCACGGTGCGGCTCGTCGAGGCCGACACCGCCCGCCGCGTCGTGCGTTTCGAGCTGGCCGCACCCGCCGCCACGGGCGGCCTGCCCGTTTCCGCCGCGCCCGCGGGGTAGACTTGCCTCGTAGTAATGGATGCCCGGTCGTTATCGACATACCCCGATGACCCGCAGTACCTACTCGGTCCCGAGTTTTTCCCAGCCGGCGCTGGCGCTTCAACCGCCAGCCGGCACGCAGTTGCAAGCCCGCGATCGGCTTCCACTGGACGCCCTGCGCCTCCGATACGCTCCGAGCTGGATGCCAACCCCAGCTACCCGTCGAGCCTCGGTGGCCGCTTGGCCTTAATGAACGGTATGTAATTGAACACTCAGAACAGCCCGGTTGCGGACTCGCACCACCTCCTTGCCGATAACAGCGACGACGCCATCGACGTCGAGGACACGCTCGTCACCACCGAGGAACCCCACAAGGAGGTCCCCGAGACCTTCGCCGACTTCAACGTCCGCCCCGACATCGTGGAGTCACTGGCCGACGCCGGGATCCTCCACCCCTTCCCCATTCAGGCGATGACCCTGTCGATCGCCCTGGGCGGCCACGACATCATCGGCCAGGCCAAGACCGGAACCGGCAAGACCCTTGGCTTCGGCATCCCCGCCCTGCAGCGCGTCGTCGGCCCCGATGACGCCGGCTACGACAAGCTTCCGGTCCCGGGCGCACCGCAGGCCCTCGTCGTCGTGCCCACCCGCGAACTCGCCGTCCAGGTCGCCGGCGACCTCACCACCGCGGCGAAGAAGCGCAACGCGCGCATCGTCACCATCTATGGCGGCCGGGCCTACGAGCCGCAGATCGAGGCGCTGCAGCGCGGCGTCGAGATCGTCGTCGGCACCCCGGGCCGGCTGATCGACCTGCACCGACAGAAGCTCCTGGTCCTCAAGAACGTCAAGATCGTGGTGCTCGACGAGGCCGACGAAATGCTCGACCTCGGCTTCCTGCCCGACGTCGAAACGCTGATCGCCGCCACGCCCCCGGTGCGCCAGACGCTGCTGTTCTCCGCCACCATGCCCGGCCCCGTCGTCGCCATGGCCCGCCGCTACATGACCCAGCCCACCCACATCCGCGCCGCGGATCCCGAGGACGAGGGCATCACCAAGAAGGACATCCGCCAGGTCATCTACCGCGCCCACAACCTCGACAAGGCCGAGGTCGTCGCACGGATCCTGCAGTCGCGCGGCCGCGGCCGCACCATCATCTTCACCAAGACGAAGCGCACCGCGGCGAAGCTCTCGGAGGAACTCATCGACCGCGGTTTCGCCGCCGGCGCGATCCACGGCGACCTCGGCCAGGGCGCGCGCGAGCAGGCGCTGCGCGCCTTCCGCGGTGACAAGATCGACGTCCTGGTCGCCACCGAGGTCGCGGCCCGCGGCATCGACGTCGAAGACATCACGCACGTGATCAACTACCAGTGCCCCGAGGACGAGAAGGCCTACCTGCACCGTGTGGGCCGCACCGGCCGCGCCGGCAAGAAGGGCACGGCCGTCACGTTCGTCGACTGGGACGACGTCCCCCGCTGGGGCCTGATCAACAAGGCTCTCGGACTGGACTCGCCCGAGCCGATCGAAACGTACTCCTCCTCGCCCCACCTGTTCACCGACCTCGACATTCCGGAGGGGACCAAGGGGCGGCTGCCGCGCAGCGCCCGCAAGCTGGCCGGGATCGACGCCGAGGTGCTCGAGGACCTTGGCGAGACCGGCAAGAAGGGCCGCACCGGCGGCGCGCCGGCCGGCCGCGGAGACGGTCCGCGCCGGGACAGCGCCCGCGGCGACGGCCAGCGCAGCGAGGGCGGGCGGGGCCGTTCGCGCTCCCGCTCCGGGGGCCGGGGTTCCGGATCCGCCGACGAGGGCAGCGAGGCCTCGGCCACCCGCCGGCGCCGTTCACCGGCTGCCGGGGAGGGCGCCGCCGACGCGGCCGCCCCGTCTGCCACCTCCGCCGAGCGTCCCCGCCGCACCCGCACCCGCAGGCGCAACGGCGAGGTCGTCGCCCAGCCCACCCGCGGCTCGGAGGAGTAGCACCCGATGACGGAACCTGCCTGGGCCCCGGGCGGCAGCAACCTCGTGGTCCACGCAGACAACGCCGCCTATCTCCCGACCCTGCCCGACGGCGCCTTCACCATGATCTACGTCGACCCGCCCTTCAACACGGGGCGGGCCCAGCGGCGTCAGCAGCTGAGCATGGTCCGCAATGCCGACGGCACCGGGGACCGGGTCGGATTCAAGGGGATGAGCTACTCCACCGTGAAGGGGATGCTCGCCAGCTACGACGACGCGTTCGAGGACTACTGGGACTTCCTGGCGCCGCGGCTGGCCGAGGCGTGGCGCCTCCTCGCCGAGGACGGCACGCTGTACCTTCACCTTGACTACCGCGAGGTGCACTACGCCAAGGTGATGCTCGATTCGCTGTTCGGCCGCGAGTGCTTCCTCAACGAGATCATCTGGGCCTACGACTACGGGGCCCGTGCCAAGCGGAAGTGGCCGGCGAAACACGACAACATCCTCGTCTACGTCAAGGACCCGTCCCGGTACCACTTCGACAGCGCCGAGGTGGACCGGGAACCCTACATGGCGCCGGGACTGGTGACCGCGGAGAAGGCCGCGCTCGGCAAGCTGCCCACCGATGTCTGGTGGCACACCATCGTCTCGCCCACCGGGCGGGAAAAGACCGGGTATCCGACGCAGAAGCCCGAGGGCCTGCTGCGCCGGGCGGTCGCCGCGAGCAGCCGTGAGGGCGACTGGGTCCTCGACTTCTTCGCCGGGTCCGGGACCCTGGGCGCCGTCGCCGGGAAGCTGGGACGCCGGTTCGTGTGCGTCGACCAGAACCCGCAGGCCGTGGAGATCATGCGCAGGCGCCTGGCGCCCTACTGCGAACCGGCCGGGCGCAGCAGCGCGTAACCGGCGGCGCCGGCCCTAACGGACGCGGTGGCCGCCCGCCCGCTCAATGATGCGGTCGAGGGTTTCGGGCGCCGTCACGTTCTCCCCCAGCAGGTTCGGCTTGCCCGCGCCGTGGTAGTCGCTCGAGCCGGTGATCAGCAGGTCGTGTCGGGCTGCGGTGCGCCGCAGCGCGGCCCGAGCGTCCTCGGGGTTGTCGCGGTGGTCGATCTCCAGGCCGAGCAGCCCCGCATCGATCATCTCGTTGAGGACCGCGCTGCCGATCACCCGGCCGCGGGCAAAGGCCGACGGGTGGGCGAAGACCGGCACGCCCCCGGCGCTGCGGATCAGTTCGACCGCCAGGGCCGGATGCGGAGCATAGTGCCCCACCCAGTACTTCGAGCGCACGGTGAGGATCCGCTCGAACGCCTCGGAGCGGTCGGCGACGATCTTCAGGGCGACGAGTGCGTCCGCGATGTGGGGGCGTCCCACTGTGGCCCCGTCGGCCAGATGGTCCTCGACCAGGTCCCAGCTGATCGGGAAATCCTCGGACAGCCGCTCCACCATGCGCCGCGCGCGGCTCAGGCGCGCCGCCCGCGACTTCTCAATCTCCGCGAGCAGGCCGGCGTGGGCGGGGTCGTGCAGGTAGGACAGGACGTGCACGCTGATGCCGGTGTCGCTCTGGCACGACACCTCCATCCCCGGGATGAAGCGGATCCCTTCCTCCGAAGCCGCCTCTGCCGCCTCCGCCCAGCCCGCCGTGGAATCGTGGTCGGTCAGCGCGACGGCGTCGAGCCCGGCACGCTGCGCCGAACGGATCAGCGCCGCGGGGCTTTCCGTGCCGTCGGAGATGTTGGAGTGCGTGTGCAGGTCGATTCTCACCAACCCAATCTACGCCAGCGGACGCAGATTCCTCCTTCCTTGAAGGGGCGGCCCGCGCATCAACACGCGCAGGCCGCCGCGGTATGTTTGGCCGCCCGCGGGACCGGTGGGACCATGGACCAGTGAGTACAGCAGAGAATCCTCAAGCGTTCCAGCCCGAGCCCGGGGCCACCCCGGTCACCCCCGAAGACCAGCCGCTGTCGAGCCGCAACGAGAACCGGTCCCAGCGTCCGGACTCCGAGGCGTTCAAGGCCTTCATGGCCGGCAGCTGGGCACCCACCGATACCGCCCTGCCGGAGAAGGCTCCCGTGGCGGACTTCGCCGCGCGGCGCCGGCGCGCAATTTCGGAGCAGTTCCCCGGCGAGCGCCTTGTCATTCCGGCCGGCCCGCTGAAGGTCCGCTCCAATGACACGGACTACCGCTTCCGCCCTCACTCCGGCTTCGCCCATCTGACCGGCCTCGGCCTGGACCACGAGCCCGACGCGGTGCTCGTGATGGAACCGGTCGGCGAGGGAACCGGCGACGACGGCGGCCACCACACCGCTACCCTGTTCTTCCGCGAGCTGGCCGGCCGGGACAGCTCGGAGTTCTATGCCAACGCCCGCTACGGCGAGTTCTGGATCGGCCCGCGGATGTCCCGCGCCCAGGTGTCAGCCCTGCTGGCGCTTGAGACGGCCGACCTCGACGGCCTCGAGACGGCGGTGACCAAGGACGCCGGTGTGCCGCAGATCGGCGGCATCGGCATCCGGCTCCTCCGCGAGGTCGACCTCAATGCCGACGCACTGGTTGACACCTCCCGCATCAACACCGGAGTGGACCTGGAGAAGGCCGACGCCCTCGACGCGAAGCTCGCCGAGGCCCTCTCCGAACTGCGCCTGATCAAGGACTCCTGGGAGATCGAGCAGCTCCAGGCCGCCGTGGACGCCACCGTCAACGGCTTCCACGAAGTGGTACGGCAGCTCCCCCGGGCCATCTCCCACCCCCGCGGCGAGCGCGTGGTGGAGGGGGCGTTCTTCACCCGGGCCCGGGAGGAAGGCAACGACCTCGGCTACGACACCATCGCCGCCTCGGGCAACAACGCGACGGTGCTTCACTGGATCCGGAACAACGGCCGCGTCTCGGCCGGGGACCTGCTCCTGCTTGACGCCGGCGTTGAGGCCGAGAGCCTCTACACCGCCGACGTGACCCGGACCCTGCCGGTCAACGGCACCTACTCCGAGGTACAGCGCCGGATCTACTCGGCGGTCCTCGAGGCTGCGGACGCTGCCTTCGCCGCGGCCCGGCCCGGCCGAAAGTTCCGCGACATCCACACCGCGGCCATCACGGTCCTCGCCGAGCGCCTCAACGACTGGGGCCTGCTCCCGGTGCCGCTGGAGGAAGTTCTCGCCCCGGAGGGCCAGCAGCACCGGCGGTGGATGCCCCACGGCACCAGCCACCACCTCGGGATGGACGTTCACGACTGCGCCCAGGCGCGCCGGGAACTCTACCTCGACGGTGTCCTCACCGAGGGAATGGTGTTCACCATCGAGCCCGGGCTTTACTTCAAGAACGAGGACCTGTCGGTGCCCGAGGAATACCGCGGCATCGGCGTCCGGATCGAGGACGACATCCTCATGACCAAGGACGGTCCGGTCAACCTCAGCGGCGCCCTGCCCCGCGATCCCGATGACGTGGAGGCCTGGATGGCCGGCATCTACAGCCCGACCGGCGAGTAGGCGCGCCGGCGGCGGCGGACCGCCCGGGAATACGAAAGAGCCCGGCACCCATGGGTTGCCGGGCTCTTTCCGCGTGCCGGGCTCTTTCCGCGTGCCGGGCTCTTTCGCGTGCCGAGTGCTGTTCGTGCCGGCTATTCACCGGCTATTCACCGGCTGCAGTTCACCGGCGGCATTTCAGCGGCGGTACCGGGCGGAGGCTCTCCCCCGCGTTCTACCGGCCGTCGCGGGGAGGCTCGACCCTCGTCGAGCCATGCTGGCCCGCATCCCCCGCCGGTCCGTCCGCTGCGGGTCCTTCCGGCCCCGCGGCCGGAGGCTGCCCGCCGGCCGGACCCCCGGCGCGGGGGGCGTCCTCCTGGACGGGGGTGTCGACCCGGATTCCGTACTGGGGCCTGCCGTCGGGCAGGTCGGGATACTTGCCGCGCCGGGGTCCCGCCGGGTCTCCTGGGGCACCGCCCGGACCGGCCGGTGCGCCGGCGTCGGGCACCGCGGGGCCGGGGGTTTCGTCGGGACCGGGGACGCCGCCCTGCGGAGCGGGAGGCTGATAGCCTCCCGCGGGCTGGTCCCAGCCGCCCGCCGGACCGCCGGGATGCAGCGCCTGGCCGTTCATGGGAAGCTGCTGGAGCCGTCGGCGCGCCTCCCCCGCGACCGAGGGGTCGACGATCACGTCGTAGCTTGTGGCGATGACCTGGTTCGTGGAGGTGAAGTCACGCTTCCCCCGCTGGAACGCGTAGGTGATGACTCCGAAGAGAAGCCAGAACATTGCACCGAGCGCCATGGAGGAGAGGACGCTGGTGAAGGGTTCGCTGCCTCCGAAGAGGGTGAGGATCAGCCCGACGAAGAAGCCGAACCAGGCGCCGGTGGCCGCACTGGCCAGGGCCACCCGCGGGTAGCTGAGGCGTCCGGTGACCCGCTCCACCGTCTTCAGGTCGTTGCCGATGATGGAGACGCGTTCCACCGGGAACTTGTTATCGGCGAGGTAGTCCACCGCCTTCTGCGCCTCGAGGTAGGCCGTGTAGCGGCCCACCGTTTCACCGCGCGGCAGAGCGCGGCCTTCGTCACGGGAAGGGGTGCGTCCAAGTACATTCGCCATGGGCCCATTGTTCCCCACATCCGCACGCCCGGGAGGGAGTATCGCTTGCAGTGAACTCGCGCCGCGGCCGCCGAACGGCCGCAGGCGGTGGCGGGAGGTTCCGCCGGCGCGACGGCGGCTCAGCCTAGGCGGCGTACGCGAAGGCCCGGTCCGAGGGGCCGGCGTTTTGGCCGGCGGCAAGCGGAGTCAGCAGGAGTGAGGTCTGCTCCTCGGTGAGCAGCTCCGGACAGCTGAGCGCGAGGTGGGCCACCGCGAGGGCCGCAACCATCCAGTAGGTCCCCTCGACCCGCCCCATCGTCCGGGTGACCAGTGCCCGCAAGGACTGCATGTCGACACGGTCCGTCCGGGAAGCAAGACGCACCACCGTGCTGTTGAACGAGGTGTGGGACTGGACCAGCTCGTAGCTTGCGGCCGCGGCCTGAAGACGCTCCGGCGTCCACTCGATCCCGAAGATCCGGTCCAGCGGTGCGGCTGACTTCTCCATGATTCGCCTCCATGCGACTCTGATCCTGCTCTAGGATCAAAAAATCTTACTTCCATACCAACCCGTGCAGCTGCGATATAATTCCTTCATGGCACAGCGAACCTATGACGACTCGTGCGGAGCGGCCCTCGCGATGGATGCAGTCGGCGAGCGGTGGTCGATGCTGGTGGTCCGTGAGCTCCTGCTCGGACCCAAGCGCTTCAGTGACCTGCGCGCCGGCCTGCCGAACGCCAGCCCGAATGTCCTGAGCCAGCGGCTGAAGGAACTTGAGGCCTCGGACCTGCTTCGGCGTGTGAAGCTCGGGCCCCCGGCAAGCGTCTCGGCCTATGAACTCACCGACAGCGGGCGCCAGCTCGAACCGATCCTCCTTGAGCTCTCCCGGTGGGGATCGAGGAGATCGCACCGGCCGGAGAAGGGCATGAGCACCGACGCCTTCATGCTGATGCTCAAGGCCCTCTACTTCCCGCCCGAGGGATCACGGTTCGACGCGCGGATCCGGATCGGGGTCAGCGGGGACCAGTTCACCGTAGTCGTGACCCCGCAGACCATCGACGTCAGCCGGTCCGGCGCGGGAACCGTCGACGTTGAGCTGACCGGGGACGTCCTCGCCTTCTGGGACCTGATTTTCAGCGGCGAGACCGTGCCCGACGCTCTCGCGTCCGAACGGATCACCCTGGCCGGGGACGCCGGGCTGGCCGCTGAGTTCTTCACCCTGTTTTCCGTCGCCCCGGCCGCGGTGCTCCCACCCGTGCCGGTGGGCGGCTGACAAAGGGACCTCCCGTCGGCGGGGCACCGCACGCCGGGCCGCACGTTCCGGACCGGCGGTGCGTGCCGGAAAGCCCCCGGCGCAACAGCCCCGGAACCGATGAAACTGTCACCGAATACACCGGATCCCGCTCCGCGAAGTAGCCTTGCCTTGTGAGTACCAATCCAACCCGCGTCTTTGTGGCCCGCCTCCTCGGCCTCGACGTTTTCGACCCCTTGGGCGACCGTCTGGGCCGGCTGCGCGATGTTGTGGTGCTCGACCGCGGCGCCCTGAAGGAGCCGCAGGTTGTCGGCATCGTCATCGAGGTTCCGGGCAAGAAGCGCATCTTCGTGCCCATGACCCGGGTCACCTCGATGGACACCTCGCAGATCATCTGCACGGGCCTGGTCAACCTGCGCCGCTTCGAGCAGCGGGGAGCGGAACTGCTGGTGGTCGGCGAGCTGTTCGACCGGAGGGTCACCCTGCAGGACGGCTCCGGGGACGCCGTCATCGAGGACATTGCCATGGAGAAGAACCGGGCCGGGGACTGGCATGTCTCCCAACTGTTCATCCGGCGCGGCGGGCCGATCTCGCCCCTGCGGAGTCTGCGCAGGAGCGGCGAGCGCCTGATCATCAACTGGCTCGACGCCTACCACGGGGCCACGAACGAACCCCAGGGGGCCTCGCAGTTCGTCGCCCAGCACGAGGACCTCAAGGCCGCCGACTTCGCCGAGGCCCTGCACGAGATGAGCAACAAGCGCCGCCTCGAAGTGGCCGGCGAACTCCAGGATGACCGGCTTGCCGACATCCTCCAGGAGCTGCCCGACGACGACCAGGTCCAGATCCTCTCATCGCTCAACCGCGAACGGGCCGCCGACATCCTCGAGGAGATGGACCCCGACGACGCCGCTGACCTGCTCAACGAGCTCCCGGAGGCCCAGAAGGAGGAACTGCTCCAGCTGATGGAGCCGGAGGACGCCGACGACGTGCGCCGCCTGCTCGAGTACGAGGAGGATACCGCCGGCTCGCTCATGACCACGGTGCCGGTCATCCTCCCGCCCGAAGCCACGGTGGCCGAGGCGCTGGCCCACGTCCGGCGCGAGGAACTCACCCCGGCGCTCGCCTCCTCGATCTTCGTGTGCCGCCCGCCCCTGGAAACCCCGACCGGGCGTTATCTCGGCGTGGTGCACATCCAGCAGCTCCTGCGTTTCCCTCCGCCCGAGCAGCTGGGCAACATCCTCGATGCGGACCTCGAACCGGTCAGCGACCAGGCCAATGTCAGCGAGGTCTCCCGCATCCTCGCGACCTACAACCTCAACTCGCTGCCGATCATCAACAAGGAGGGCCGCCTGGTGGGCGCGGTAACGGTGGACGATGTGCTCGACCACCTGCTGCCGGACGACTGGCGGGCCCAGGACGACGCACGCGCACTTCGTCGGGGAGGAACAAATGGCTGAGAGAATCCGCTCGACCTCGACCGGTCTTGACACCCCACGGGAGAGCCGCAAACGGGTGTTCCCCCGGCTGCGCCCCAACCCGGACAGGTTCGGCAGCGCCACCGAGAACTTCGCACGTTTCATGGGAACCCCGCAGTTCCTCTTCTACATGACGGTATTCTGCGTGCTCTGGCTGGTCTGGAACACCTGGGGACCCGAGAACGCCCGGTGGGACAGCGCGGCGCTGGGCTTCACCGCCCTGACGCTGATGCTGTCCCTGCAGGCCTCCTACGCGGCCCCCCTGCTGCTGCTGGCGCAGAACCGGCAGGACGACCGCGACCGCGTGTCGCTGCGCGAGGACCGGCACCGGGCCGAACGGAACCTGTCCGACACCGAATACCTGACCCGTGAGATCGCCGAGCTGCGCATCGCCATCCGCGAGGTCGCCACCCGCGACTACGTGCGCTCGGAGCTCCGCTCGGCACTCGAGGAACTGCTTGAGGCCGCCGACGGCCAGGAGCTGACCCTTTCGAAGAAACCGCGGAGGAAACCGTCGGATAACACCATGAGCCTGCCCCGGGTCTCCCCGCAGGTCGGAAGCGACAGCCAGTGATCTCTGAGGCAGCGGTGCTCACGGCACTCGGTTCGGTGCTCGATCCCGAACTCCGCCGGCCCATCACCGACCTCGGGATGGTCGAGGGCGTCGAGGCCTCCGGCGACGGCACCGTGACCGTCCGTGTCCTGCTGACCATCGCCGGGTGCCCCCTTTCCAACACCATCACCTCGGACGTCGAGGCGGCCCTGGCTGGCCTGTCCGGCGTCGAGCGCGTGCGCGTGGACCTCGGCGTGATGAACCAGGACCAGCGCGATGAGCTGAAGGCCAAGCTCCGCGGTCCGGGCGGGGCCCGGGGCATCCCCTTCAATGAGGCTGGGTCCCTGACCCGCGTCTACGCCGTCGCCAGCGGCAAGGGCGGGGTCGGCAAGTCGACCGTCACCGTCAACCTCGCGGCCGCCATGGCGGCGCAGGGGCTGCGGGTGGGCATCATCGACGCGGACGTCTACGGATTTTCGGTACCCGCGCTGATGGGGATCACCCAGCAGCCGACGAAGGTCGACGAAATGATCCTGCCGCCCGTGGCCCACGGGGTGAAGGTGATCTCGATCGGCATGTTCGTCAGCGGCAACCAGCCGGTGGCCTGGCGCGGACCGATGCTTCACCGCGCCCTCGAACAGTTCCTGACGGACGTCTACTTCGGCGACCTCGACGCGCTCTTCCTCGACCTGCCCCCGGGCACCGGGGACATCGCCATCTCGGTGGCCCAGCTGCTGCCGCGCTCCGAACTGCTCGTGGTGACCACCCCGCAGAGCGCGGCGGCGGATGTGGCGGAACGGGCCGGGGCGATGGCCGCACAGACGGGCCAGAAGGTGGCCGGGGTGATCGAGAATATGTCCTGGCTCGAATTGCCCGGCGGCGGGCGGCTTGAGCTGTTCGGCGCCGGCGGCGGCGCCACCCTCGCCTCCCGGCTCACCGACACCCTGGGCACCGACATCGGGCTGCTGGGCTCGGTGCCCGTCGAGGTGGCCCTGCGGGAGGGCGGCGACGCCGGCCTGCCCATCGTCCTGTCCGCGGAGGACTCCCCTGCGGCCGCCGAGCTGAGGAAGGTTGCGGACGGGCTCGCGCACCGCCCGCGGGGACTTTCGGGGACAAAGCTGACGCTCTCCCCGCGCTGACCCCGGGCCTCACCAAACCCGGGCGTGCCGGACGGTCCAGCTCGCCGGGTCAAGCGCGCCGGGTCCAGGTCGCGCGGTCCGGTCACCCGGTCCAGGTCGCTGGGCCTAGGTCGCCTCTACGTCATAGGGGGCCGCCTGCCCGGCGGTCAGCCGGGCCGCCGGGGGCGCGCTGGGGATTGATGCAGCGGGGACGGGTACGGGCGCGCCGCTGCTGACGGGTTTGAGGACGTCGTCGAAATCGTCGAGGAGCGCTTCGCGGATGATCCGCCGGGGATCGTACTGGCGGGGGTCGAGCTTGCGCCAGTCGACCTCGTCCAGCTCGGGGCCCACTTCCTCGCGCAGCTGCTCGCGGGCGCCGGTGGCCATCCTCCGGAGCCCCTTGACGAGCCGGGCGAGCTGGGCGGCGTACTCGGGAAGGCGCTCCGGGCCGAGGATCACAACGGCAAGCAGCGCCAGCACGACAAACTCGAGACCGTTGATTCCCAACACGAGAAAAGACTACCTTCCTGAGCCGTACCCGGACCATTTGGTCCGGCGCAGCGGCCTAGCCGACGCCGGCGATGCGCGGGATCGACAGGGCCGGGCGGCGCGGCGCGCGGTGGGCGAGCTTCTCCCGGAGCATGGTGCGCCCCCGGTGGATGCGCGAGCGGACGGTTCCAAGCTTCACCCCGAGCACCGCGGCCACCTCGTCGTAGGCCAGCCCCTCCAGGTCGCAGAGCACGACGGCGGCCCGGAAGTCCGGGGGCAGCTCCTCGAGCGCGGACTGGACATCGATGTCGAGGTTGTTGAACTCGTAGCTGCGCTCAGGGCCGGGATGGCCGCTGGGGAGCCGGCTTTCGGCTTCCTCGGTGAGCCCGTCGAACCGGATGCGGGTCTTGCGCCGCGCCTGGTCGAGGAAGAGGTTCGTGGTGATGCGGTGAAGCCAGCCATCCAGGGTGCCCGGCTTGAAGTTGGCCAGCGAGCGGAAGACCCGGACGAAGACCTCCTGGGTGAGGTCCTCGGCGTCGTACTTGTTGCCGGTGAGCCGGTAGGCGAGCCGGTACACCTTGGGTGAGTAGTTGGTGACTACTTCCTCCCAGGACGGCGCAACCCACTCGCCGTCGCCCGTGCCGGATTCGGTACCTGCCTCGATCCGAGGGATCGCCGGCCCCGCGGCCTCTGCCGCCCGTACTGTAGACATCAGTTTTCCTCTTCCCGCCGTCGAACTGTTCCCGCTCCGGGCTGCTGCGAGATGAAAATGCAGCCAGAAGGAGTTCGACGCCGTACGCGCGTTGGATGTCCCGGTAAGAAAATACTTTCGCATCAAGCTGGGAGCACGCTGACAAAAGTTGGTGCGTTGGATGGACGCCGGTGCGCGACCGAAGGGGCATTAACAGTAGGGTTGAAGCGGGGTGGGGACCCGAACCACAAATCACCGACAGAACGGACACCGATGGCCGCGGATAAGCAGAGCAGCTGGTCCTACACCGAAGGGCTTCCGGAGGAGGACGACGTCCTCCTGCGTGCCCGGGACCGATCCCACGAACTCGGAGTGACCCCCGTGTCACCGGGTGTGGGAGCAGCGCTGACAGTGCTTGCCGCGGGCTCCAAGGCGCAGACGGCCGTGGAGATCGGCGCGGGCGCCGGAGTCTCGGGCGTGTGCCTGCTGCGCGGGCTCGGCCGCAGCGCCGTACTGACCACCATCGACTCCGACGTCGACCATCTGCGCACCGCCCGCGAGGCCTACGCCGAGGCGGGAATCCCCGCCAACCGCACGCGCACCATCTCCGGGCGCGCCGCCGATGTGCTCCCCCGGCTGACCGACGCCGCCTACGACCTTGTGTTCATCGACGCCGACAAACCGAATCTTCCCCTGTACGTGGACCAGGCCATCCGCCTGCTGAAGCCCGGCGGAATGCTCATCGTCAATGACGCCCTCGATGCGGACCGTGTGGCCGAACCGGCGGTACGCGAGGCCTCGACCAATACGCTGCGCCAGGTCGGCAGGACCGTCCGGGAGCATGAGTTGCTCCTGTCGGCGCTGCTGCCGACCGGCTCGGGCCTGCTGCTCGCCGTCAAACGCCAGGCCTGACCCGGCTGGACGCCCGGCGCGGCCCGGCCGGCCGCCGGGCCCGCCCGGGCTGGCCGGGCGGCCCGACACGGCGCGGCGCGGTTCAGCCCGTGACGGTGAGCAGGCAGTCCTTAAGCTTTCCGGCTTCCTCCGCGTTGAGCTCGACAACGAGCCGTCCCCCACCGTCGATCGGGACCCGCATGATGAGGCTGCGCCCCTCCTTGGTGACTTCCATCGGTCCGTCGCCGGTTCGCGGTTTCATGGCAGCCATAAGGAGTGTCCCTTTCAACAGTGCGCTGCCGGATGAGGGCCGCGCGTCGGTAAGCGGTGTGCGCGGAACGCACCCCCTAAGAGAGAAGCGCGCCGATACACGTCATCACCAAACATTATCCAGCACAATCGCGCGCAGGGACTAATTCAGTGCGGTGCGGATCACAGTGTCGCGCCCTCAGGGGGGAAAGTCGCTGGTGCCCCCGGCGGGGTTCCACATCCACAGCAGGGTGATCCAGACGGCCTGCAGCAGCACCGACACCCCGAGGACGGCGCACCGGGCCGGCGTGGACCGCACCGCGAAGACGGCGGCCAGCGCGAGGGGGAACAGCGGCAGCAGGATGCGGTAGGTGCTGGTCTGCGGGTTCCAGAACGCCGCCAGGTACAGCAGGTAGGAGGCGCACCACCAGACGGGCACCCGCCCGAGGCGCCGCACCGGCTCCAGCCGCAGCAGCAGGACGCACCCGGCCGCGGCGGCCAGCACCGCCACCGGCCCGCCGACCGGCCCGAGCAGGTTAGTTCCCGCCTGCAGCCAGGGCAGGAAGGGTGCCAGGTGCGATCCCCGCCAGGCCGTCTCGGTCTCCAGGTAGGCGTCGAACCGCCCGGTCACCACCCATGCGGTGGCGGGCCAGAGAAGCGCCGCGGCCCCCGCGGCCAGGGTCAGCAACGTGAGCCGGGCCACCGCCAAACCGGAGGGCTCCTCCGGGGACGGGCCGGCCGGCCTCCGCCGATACCGGAGCGCCGCGCGGACCAGCAGGGCAAAGACGAGCAGTGCGAAGGGAACACCCGCCGGCCGGGCCAGGCCCATCAGCAGGACCACCGGAACCGCGCCGAGGTAGCGTCCGGTCGCCACCAGATACAGCGCCAGCCCCTGCAGGAGCAGGTGGAGGGACTCTGCGTAAGGAACCTGGAGGATCGGCGCCACCGGCAGGAACGCCACGAACGCCACCGCCCACACCGCTTCCCGGTGGGCGGCGGCCAGGCGGAAGAGCCGGTAGAGCACCAGGGCGGCGGCGAAGCCGCAGGCGGTGGCCACGGCCGGGGCCAGGGCATTCCAGCCGCCTCCGGTCAGGACAGACAGCAACCGGACCAGTGCCGGGAAGAGCGGATAGAACGCCCACTGGTTCTGGAGCACGGACCCGTCCTCGGCCCGCGGCAGAACCTCGGGGTATCCCTCGTCGTAGATCCGCCGGTACCAGCCGCTGTCCCAGAATTCGACGAAGGAGAGGTAGTCCGGGGAGGCCGGCCCCCAGGGGCTGGCGGACTGGCGGGAGGCCGCGGCGGTGAGCAGGACCGCGGAGACGGCACGGGCCGCGGCGAAGACCAGAAGGACCTGCACCGGCCAGGGCCACCGGAGCAGCGCTCCGCGCGTGCCTCCCTGCAGTCCCTGGCGCGTCACGGCACCGGCGCCGCCGCGCCGTCCGGCCCACCGGCGGCGGTTTCCGCGCGCACCCAGCAGGAGGCGAGATGGTCGTTCACATAGCCGGTGGCCTGCATCATGGCATAGGCCGTGGTGGGCCCGACAAACCGGAAGCCGTGGCCGCGGAGGGCCTTCGCGAGCGCCGTCGACTCGGCGGTGACCGCGGGAACGTCCTGCAGCTCCACCGGTGCCGGGCGGGGAGCGGGCCGGTGCGCCTCGAGCAGACCGGCGAGGCTCACCCCCGGTGGCAGGGCCGCCAATGACCGGGCGTTGGCGATGGTCGCCAGGATCTTGGCCCGGTTGCGCACGATCCCGGCGTCGGCGAGCAGCCGGGCGATGTCCTCGTCGTCGAAGGCCGCGACCCGGGACGGCTCGAAGCCGGCGAAGGCCTCACGGAAGGCGGGGCGCTTGCGCAGGATGGTGATCCAGCTCAGCCCGGACTGGAAGGCCTCGAGGCTGAGGCGTTCGAACAGCGCGGCCTCGCCGTGGACCGGCCGGCCCCACTCCTCGTCATGGTAGCGCTCATACTCGGCACTGGAGACCGACCACCCGCAGCGCAGTTTGCCGTCGGACCCGGCGGCGGCCGGCGTCACGGCTGTGCCCCGCCGTGGCCGGCGGAACCCTGGGCGCTCCGGCGCAGGGCTTCGATCTGGGCATCCCGCTCTGCGAGCGCCCCGGCGAGGGAGTTCAGGACCTCGTGCACCTGGTCGGTGCGGTACCCCCGCAGGGCCCGTCCGAACCGGATCGCGGAGACGTCCTCGGCCGCCGGGGTGTCCGGCAGCAGGATCGGCGGCAGCACCGGAAGCTGCCCGGCAAGGCCCGGGAGCACCCAGCCGGTGCGGGCGGACCGGCGCAGCGCCGTGCGCCCCCGCGGGAGCCGCCAGGCCACGGCGGCGGTGCCGGCCAGCAGGGCCACCGCGACGAGAACGAGGAAGATACTCACAGTGCCATCGTGCCAGAAAGCCCTCCGGCACCGGCAGCGGTTATGGCCCGGCCTTACGGCGCGGTGTGGGTCTTGGTGTCGGCAATGACGAAATTGACGGCTTCCTCGGCCGTGTCGACGAGGTGCACCAGGCCCAGATCCGCTTCGGCGATCATGCCCTCGGCGAGCAGGGTGTTCCTCACCCAGTCCCACAGGGGGGTCCAGTAGTCGATGCCGATCAGCACGATGGGGAACGAGGTGACCTTGCGGGTCTGCACGAGGGTCATGGCCTCGAAGAGCTCATCGAGGGTGCCGAAACCGCCGGGCAGCACCACGAAGCCCCGCGCGTACTTCACGAACATGGTCTTGCGGGCGAAGAAGTACCGGAAGTTGATGCCGAGGTCGACCCACTCATTCATTCCCTGTTCGAAGGGAAGCTCGATCCCCAGCCCCACCGACATGCCGCCGGCCTCGCAGGCACCCTTGTTGGCGGCCTCCATGGCCCCCGGGCCGCCACCGGTGATCACGGCATAGCCGGCACCGACGAGCCGCCGGCCGACCTCCTCGCCCACGGCGTAGAAGCGCGAGTCCCGCGGCGTCCGCGCCGATCCGAAGACGCTGATCGCGGGGCCGAGTTCGGAGAGGGTGCCGAAACCTTCGACGAATTCGCTCTGGATCCGCAGCACCCGCCACGGATCCGTCTTGGTGAACATCGGCTCTTCATCGGCGTCCAGGAGGAAGCTGTCCGACTGCGGCTCGGCCGCCTGCCCGCGGCGCAGCTCGACCGAGCCGCGTCGTCGGGGCTCTCCCCCGGTGGCCCGTGAAGGCACCTGGCGGGAGGGGGTGCTGGCGTCGGCGTCGGAGTCGCGGTTCAGGTGAGGCATGCTCCTAGGCTAACCGTCCGGCCCGCCGTTCGGGCTTTGGTTGCTCTTGAATCACAATTCCCCCTTTTGGGCGCGCTTGTATTGCCAGAGGGCATTCGTTCGCTAGATTCTTCTCCATGACAAGCGAACCGCAGCCGTCCACGTCCGCGTCTTCTGCGCACCCTCTGGTCTCCCTGAAGAAGGTCAACAAGCACTACGGTCCCCTGCACGTCCTCAAGGACATCGACCTGGAGGTGGCCCGCGGCGAGGTCGTCGTCGTGATCGGCCCGTCCGGTTCCGGAAAGTCGACCCTGTGCCGGGCGATCAACCGCCTGGAGACCATCGACGACGGCGAGATCAAGGTCGACGGCAAGGTCCTGCCCGCCGAGGGCAAGGCGCTGGCACGGCTCCGCGCCGATGTCGGAATGGTCTTCCAGTCCTTCAACCTCTTCGCGCACAAGTCCATCCTTGAGAATGTGACCCTCGGGCCGGTCAAGGTCAAGGGCATGAAGGGCGGCGAAGCGAAAGAGCTTGCAATGTCGCTGCTCAAGCGGGTGGGCGTCGCCAACCAGGCCGACAAGCTGCCTGCCCAGCTCTCCGGCGGCCAGCAGCAGCGCGTGGCGATCGCCCGGGCGCTGGCGATGAAGCCCAAGGTGATGCTGTTCGACGAACCGACCTCGGCCCTGGACCCCGAAATGATCAACGAGGTCCTCGACGCGATGGTCGCCCTCGCCAAGGAGGGCATGACGATGATCGTGGTGACCCACGAGATGGGCTTCGCCCGCAAGGCTGCCGACCGGGTCGTGTTCATGGCCGACGGGCAGATCGTCGAGCAGGCCACCCCCGAGGAGTTCTTCACCAACCCCAAGAGCGAGCGGGCCAAGGACTTCCTTGGCAAGATCCTCGCCCACTGAGTTCAACGACACGCCCGTACCGCACCTCAAGGCCCCACGAGGGCCGCAACGCAAGGAGAAATCATGCGAAAGACCCGTTATGCAGCCGCTATGGCAGCGGCAGCAGCACTCACCCTCACCGCCTGTGGCGGCGGAGGCGGAAATGAAGGCGGCGGCGGAGGCGGCGGCGGCGAGGACGGCGGCGGCGAAACCATCACGATCGGCATCAAGTTCGACCAGCCGGGCCTGGGCTTCGACGAGGGCGGTTCCTACTCGGGCTTCGACGTCGACGTCGCCAAGTACGTCGCGAACGAGCTCGGCTTCTCGGAAGACCAGATCGAGTGGAAGGAAGCCCCGTCGGCCAACCGCGAGAACCTGCTCTCGAACAATGACGTCGACATGATCTTCGCCACCTACTCCATCACCGACGAGCGCAAGCAGACCGTCTCCTTCGCCGGACCGTACTTCGTCGCCGGCCAGGATCTCCTGGTGCCCAAGGACAGCGACATCGCCGGCCCCGAGGACCTCGAGGGCAAGAACCTGTGCTCGGTCACCGGCTCGACCTCCGCGCAGAAGATCAAGGACCAGTACCCGGGCGTGAACCTGGTCGAGCAGCCCGGTTACGCCGAGTGCGTCAGCGTGATGGGTGGCGGCCAGATCGACGCCGTCACCACCGACGACATCATCCTGGCCGGCCTCGCCGCCCAGGAAGCCAACGCCGGCCAGTTCAAGGTCGTCGGCAACCCCTTCTCCGAAGAGCGCTACGGCGTGGGCCTGCCCAAGGACAGCGACCGCTGCGAGGACATCAATGCGGCGATCACCAAGATGATCGAGGACGGCGCCTGGGAAGAGGCGATCACCAAGAACACCGAGGGTGCGGACTACAGTTTCAATGAGGAACTGAACCCGCCGGAGCCCGAGCCCTGCGCCTAATCACCTCCTGTCTTGGTGGGGCGGCCGATCCCGGCCGTCCCACCAATGCATGTCCCCCCAAAGAATGAGGTGAACCGTGGATAACTTCCTGACGCTCTTCGAGACCTACAACGTCCCGGCGGCCTTCTGGGTGAACATCCAGCTGACCTTCTGGGCCGCCGTGTGGTCCCTGGTGCTCGGCACCCTGCTGGCGCTCATGAGAATCTCCCCGATCCCCAGCCTTCAGTGGCTGGGCGCTGCGTACGTCAACATCTTCCGCAATACCCCCCTGACGATCATCATCGCCTTTGGGGTGCTCGGGCTCTTCGGGCAGCTCCAGGTGTCCCTGACGGACGACTTCAACCTTAACTTCTTCCGCCTGGCCATCCTCGGGCTGACGATCTACCACGCTGCCTTCGTCTGCGAGGCGATCCGCAGCGGCGTGAACACTGTGCCGCTGGGGCAGGCCGAAGCCGCCCGCGCGATCGGGCTCAGCTTCCTCCCCGCGGCCCGCCTGATCATCCTGCCGCAGGCCTTCCGCGGGGCCATCGCCCCGCTGGGCAACGTCCTGATCGCCCTGATCAAGAACTCGACGGTCGCGGCGGCCGGTTCGGTCGCCGCCGAGGCCTCAAGCCTGATGAAGACCATGATCGAGTTCCGAGGCGACCTGGTCATCCCGATCTTCTTCACGTTCGCCATCGGCTTCGTGATCCTCGTGATCCCGGTCGGGCTCCTCACAACCTGGGCCTCCAGGAGATTGGCGGTGGCCCGATGAGCGCGCAGAACGTCCTGTTCGACGCCCCCGGCCCCAAGTCGCGGCGCAATATCCTCATCGGGAACATCATCGGTGCCCTGCTCATCGCCGGGCTGATCGCCTACGTGGTGTTCCTGCTGGGCGGCAAGGGACAGCTCGCCGCAGGCAAGTGGACGCCCTTCCTCGAGGGGCGCACCTGGGAGTTCTTCCTGCTGCCCGGCCTGCTGAGCACCCTGAAGGCGGCGGCCATCGCCGTAGTGACCTCGGTCCTTTTCGGGCTGATCTTCGGCCTCGGCCGGCTATCCCACGTGAAGCCGATCCGCTGGTTCGCCGGGCTCGTCGTCGAGTTCTTCCGGGCCGTGCCGGTCCTGCTCATGATGATCTTCCTGTGGCTGGCCCTCGGACGCTCCAACCTCGTCGAGGACGCTCCCTTCTGGGCCGTCGTCATCGCCCTGACCCTCTACAACGGCTCGGTCATCGCGGAGCTGATCCGCTCCGGCGTGCAGGGCCTGCCCAAGGGCCAGCGCGAGGCGGGACTGGCGATCGGCATGACCCAGATGCAGTCCCTTCGCACCATCGAGGTGCCCCAGGCGCTCATCGCCATGCTGCCGGCGCTGGTGAGCCAGTTCGTCGTCATCCTGAAGGACTCGGCCCTGGGCTACATCATCGGCTTCCCGGAGCTGCTGCAGAACGCCCGGCGCCTCGGGGTCGGTGAGGGCAACCTCCTGCAGTCCCTCCTCATCGCCGCCGTGATCTTCATTGTCATCAACTTCGCGCTCTCATCCCTCGCCACGAAGCTCTCCACGCTGCTGAGCTTCCGGAGCAAGGGCAGGGCGCGCGATGAAACCCTCGATGGGATCGCCGCAGCGGAGCCCGAGGGCACCCTCTCCCGCTGAGCCGCACCGGGCTTCTGCCCGGACGACGACGGCACCCTCCGCAAGGGGCCCCGGTCAGCTCTGCTGACCGGGGCCCCTTGTTGTCAGTCGTTGTTGTCAGTCGTTGTTGTCAGCCGAGAGCCAGGTGCTCAGCACCCGCAGGCACTCGCGCACCTCGCCGGCATGCACGTGCTCGTCGTCGCTGTGGGCCAGCAGGGCGTCACCGGGCCCGAAGTTGACCGCCGGAATGCCCAGTTCGCTGAAGCGCGCAACGTCCGTCCACCCGTACTTGGGCTTCGGCTCGGCCCCGACCGCCGCCACGAAACTCGCCGCGGCGGGGTGCTGCAGCCCGGGCCGCGCACCGGCCGCAGCGTCGGTCCGCTCGATCTCGAACCCCTCAAGCACCCCGCGGACATACTGTTCGGCCTCGTCCGGGCTCTTGTCCGGCGCGAAGCGGTAGTTGACCTCGATGACGGTGCGGTCAGGAATGACGTTGCCCGCGGTGCCGCCGCTGATCAACACCGCGTTGAGGCTCTCGCGGTAGTCAAGCCCGTCCACCGGCACCGTCGCCGGCTGGTGCTCCCGCAGCCGCACGAGCACCTCCGCGGCCTTGTGAATGGCGTTCTCGCCGCGCCAGGCACGGGCCGAGTGGGCGGCCTTGCCCGTGGTGGTGACATTGAAACGGGCCGTGCCGTTGCATCCGCCCTCCACGGTGCCCGCAGTGGGTTCGAGGAGCACGGCGAAATCGGCGCGCAGCCATTCAGGATAGTGCTCGGCCAGCCGGCCCAGGCCGCTGAGCGAGGCCTCGACCTCCTCGTGGTCGTAGAAGACATAGGTGACGTCGCGCACCGGGTCCGTCAGCGCGGCGGCCAGCGCCAGCTGGACCGCGACACCGCCCTTCATATCGGTTGTCCCGCGCCCGTAGAGCACCTCGCCGTCCCACTCGCCCGGGACCGTCGCCCGCGCGCCCGCAGCGGTGGGCAGGGGCACCGTGTCGAGGTGTCCGGCCAGGATCACGCGCTCGCTGCGGCCCAGGGAGGTGCGCGCGATCAACGCGTCGCCGTCCCGCACCACCTCGAGGTGGGCAAGGCCCCGCAGGGCCTCCTCAAGCGCGTCGGCGATGGCGCGTTCCTCGCCGGAGACGCTGTAGATGTCAACGAGATCTGCTGTCAATTGGGCAACATCGACGCCGAGATCGAGGCGCCGCAGGCTGGGCTGAGTCATTTTCCCACCCTATCCCTCGGTAGACTTCTGCCCATGACCCAGAGCGCAGATCACCCCTCCACGCCCGCGCCCGGCGCACAGACCGCTTTCGGCCTCGGCCTCGCCACCCTCGCTACCGACGGCAGCGTGCTCGAGGCATGGTTCCCGGCCCCCCGGCTCGGGCAGGCCCAGGAGCAGGAGTCCGACCGGGCCCTGCGGAGCGAACTCGAGGCCCTCGCCGGGTCGGGCGCCGATCCGGTGCGCCGGACAACGAGCGCGCTGGTCTCCCCGTCGATCGACCTCGACGCCCCGCCCGCCGACGCCGTCGACGCGTATCTGCGCCTGCACCTCCTCTCGCACCGGCTGGTCACCCCGAACAGTATCAACCTCGACGGAATCTTCGGGCTCCTGGCCAACGTCGTCTGGACAAACCACGGGCCGTGCGCCGCCGCGGACTTCGAGGGCGTGCGCCTGGCCCTGCGGGCGCGTGGGCCGGTGACCGTCCTGTCCGTCGACAAGTTCCCGCGCATGGTCGACTATGTGCTGCCCACTGGAGTGCGCATCGCCGACGCCGACCGGGTGCGGCTGGGAGCATACCTCGCGGAAGGCACGACGGTCATGCACGAGGGCTTCGTGAACTTCAATGCGGGCACCCTCGGCACCTCGATGGTTGAAGGCCGGATCTCCGCCGGCGTCGTCGTCGGCAACGGTTCCGACATCGGCGGCGGGGCCTCGATCATGGGGACACTCTCCGGCGGCGGCACCCAGAAGATCACCATCGGCGAGCGGTGCCTGCTCGGCGCCCAGGCCGGGGTCGGCATCTCCTTGGGCGATGACTGCGTCGTCGAGGCCGGGCTCTACCTGACGGCCGGCACCAAGGTGACACTGGTGGACGGCTCGATCGTCAAGGCAGCGACCCTATCCGGTGTATCCGGCGTCCTTTACCTTCGCAACTCGTCCACCGGCGTCGTTGAGGCCCGCCCCCGCCGCGGCGAGGGCATCGCCCTCAACGCCGCGCTGCACGCCAACTAGCAGAGCATGCCTGCCACCGGCCCCTCGCGGGCAGCCCTCCGGCGCCGGAGGATTGGAGCCGCCGCCCTGCTCGCCCTCGCCGGCGGAGGCGTGTGGGCGGCGGCCGCGCAGCTTGAGCCCCCGGAGGTCCTCCGCACCGAACGGTGCACCGCCACCGTGGGCTCCGACAGTTATGACCTCACCCCGGTACAGGCGCAGAACGCCGCCCTGATCGCCGGGGTCGCCGTGGTCCGCGGCCTGCCGGCGCGGGCTGCCTCGATCGCGATTGCCACCGCCGTGCAGGAGTCCCGGCTTGAGAACATCGACTACGGCGACGAGGCCGGACCCGATTCGCGCGGACTGTTCCAGCAGCGGCCCTCCCAGGGCTGGGGCACCGAGGCGCAGGTAATGGATCCCCTGTACGCGGCGGGCGCGTTCTATGACGCACTGGTGCGCATCCCGGGCTACGAGACGCTGCCCATCACCGACGCCGCCCAGCGCGTCCAGCGCAGCGCCTACCCCACCGCCTATGCCGACCACGAACCGGAGGGACGGGCGTTCGCCTCCGCGCTGACCGGACAGTCCCCGGCCGCCCTGACGTGCGTGCTGCGCAAGGCTTCAGCCCCGGGCGATCCGGCCGCCGTGGCCGCGGCAGCCGAGCGGATCTTCGGCCCCCTCGGCGGGGTGGCCGACGGCGATGCCCTGGTGGTGCCGGCCACCGAGCCCGGGGGCTGGACCACCGCGTCCTGGGCTGTGGCGAACGCCGACGCCCTGTCGATCACGAAGGTCTCCTTCGCAGGGCAGGCGTGGACCCGCGCGTCGGGCGAGTGGAGCCCCACCCCCACCGACGCGGGAAACCTCACCATCACCGTCGCCGGCGATCCGGCCTCCTGAGCGGGACCCTATGCGCTAGGCGAGCATCTTAATGACCGGCTCGACATAGCTGCGCAGGGCTGCCTCGTCCTCGCACAGGTCCTGGCACATCAGTAGCCGGTCCGGTTCCACCCACCAGGCCCGCTGTGCGCCCAGCGGCAACTCAACGATGTCGAGGGCGAAGCGCCGGGCGCTGCGTCCCAGCTCGAGTTCGCGCTCCTGCACGAGGACCTCCAGCAGGGCTTCGAGCCGCTCTCCGCGGGCGCCGGCGTGCAGGGCGTACTCCGCGCGGCGTTCCTCCGCCCACTCGATGGCGGAGCCGAAGTGCGCCTGGGCCACCCGCTGCAGGGCCGCCATGCCGTCGAGCTCTTCGAACTCGGGCGGGATCGGCAGGGACGCGCCGGCGAGGTCCCCGCTGACCAGCCGGTGCCACCAGGCCTCCCACTCGACCCGCAGCGTCTCGGTTCCGCCGGCGTCCTCGACCGGCCGGCCCAGTGTTGAAGCACGGACGGCGGGGCGGACCGGCGGGAGGCAGGGCTGGCCGATCCCGCGCAGTCCGGAGCAGTCGCGGAGGTACAGTGCAACGAGCAGGACCTCCGAGGTATCGACGCTGAAGCGTCCGCCGCGCCTGGACGGCTGGTGCGTCATGGGCCTCCTTCGACCGATGTGCTGCTCCAAGAGTAGACCTGACTTCCCCGCCGCTCCAGAGTCTTCGACCGCACCGGGCACCCCGTTTTCCTGCTTCGGCCCGCGGGCAAACTAGAGTGGAGGCATGAAGATTCTCGTTACCGGTGGAAGCGGATATATCGGCTCGCACACCGTCCTTGCCCTGCTCGAGGCCGGCCATGAGGTTGTCGTGATCGACAACCTCTCGAACTCGACGGAGACGTCCCTGCAGCGCGTCCAGAAGCTGGCCGGACGCCCCCTGCGGTTCCACAAAGTCGACCTGCTCGACGAGCCGGCCCTGCGGGCGGTTTTCGCGGAGGAAGCGGTCGAGGCGGTGATTCACTTTGCCGGGCTGAAGGCCGTCGGAGAATCGGTGGAGAAGCCGCTGACGTACTATCACAACAATGTGGGCGGCACCCTGAACCTCCTGCGGGTCATGGACTCCTACGATGTCCGGACGCTCGTCTTCAGTTCCTCGGCCACGGTCTACGGCGCCTCCGAGCAGGTCCCCCTGATCGAGAAGATGCCCTTGGACGCGGTGAACCCGTACGGGCGGACCAAGGAGCAGATCGAGGACATCCTCTCGGACCTCGGCACCGCCGACGGCCGCTGGAACATCGCCCTGCTCCGCTACTTCAACCCGGTCGGCGCGCACGAGTCGGGCCTGATCGGCGAGGATCCCACCGGAATCCCGAACAACCTGCTGCCGTTCGTGGCGCAGGTTGCGGTGGGCCGGCGGGAGAAGGTGCGGGTGTTCGGCAACGACTACCCCACGCCCGACGGCACCGGGGTGCGCGACTACATCCACGTCGTCGACCTCGCGGCAGGGCACCTTGCCGCCCTGAAGTACCTGACCAAACACCGCGGGGTGTACCGGTGGAACCTGGGCACCGGGAAGGGCTCCTCGGTCCTCGAGGTGCTCGAAGCCTTCTCGAAGGCCTCGGGGCGCGACATTCCGTACGAGTTCGCCCCGCGCCGGCCCGGAGACGCCGCCGTGAGCTACGCCGACCCGTCGGCCGCGATGGCCGACCTCGGCTGGTCGGCGCACCGGAACCTCGACACCATGTGCGAGGACCACTGGCGCTGGCAGAAGAACAACCCGCAGGGTTACGACGGCTGACCAGGCCATTCGAACCGAAGCGAGAACAGACGAAGGCGGCCACCCACCGACAGGTGGGTGGCCGCCTTCGTTCTAAGCGGTCCGGCCGTGCTGGCCGCTCGGCTAGCGCACGGGGTAGTTGCGCTCCGGGGAGCCCGTGTACAGCTGGCGGGGCCGGCCGATCTTCGTCTGCGGGTCCTGCATCATTTCGCGCCACTGGGCGATCCAGCCCGGGAGGCGCCCGATGGCGAAGAGGACGGTGAACATCTTCTCCGGGAAGCCCATCGCCTTGTAGATCAGGCCGGTGTAGAAGTCCACGTTCGGGTACAGCTTGCGCTCGATGAAGTAGTCGTCCGCCAGGGCCTTCTCTTCGAGGCGCATCGCGATATCGAGCAGCTCGTCGTTGCCGCCGAGCTTGGAGAGGATGTCGTGGGCGGTGGCCTTGACGATCTTCGCGCGGGGGTCGTAGTTCTTGTAGACGCGGTGCCCGAAGCCCATGAGCTTCACGCCGTCTTCCTTGTTCTTGACCTTCTCCATGAAGTCCTCGGGCTGCATGCCCTTGGCCTTGATGTCGCGCAGCATGTTCAGCACGGCCTCGTTCGCGCCGCCGTGCAGCGGACCGAACAGGGCGTTGATCCCGGCGGACACCGAGGCGAACATGTTGGCGTTGGAGCTTCCCACCAGGCGCACCGTGGAGGTCGAGCAGTTCTGCTCGTGGTCCGCGTGCAGGATCAGGAGCAGGTCGAGGGCCTTGGCCACCATCGGGTCGACGTCGTACGGCTCGGCCGGGAGCCCGAAGGACAGGCGCAGGAAGTTCTCGACGAGGTTCATCGAGTTGTCCGGGTACAGCATGGGCTGGCCGATTGACTTCTTGTGGGCGTAGGCGGCGATCACCGGGAGCTTCGCCATCAGGCGGAAGGTCGAGAGCTCCACCTGCTCGTCGTCGAAGGGGTCCAGCGAGTCCTGGTAGAAGGTTGAGAGCGCCGACACGGCCGAGGACAGGACCGGCATTGGGTGGGCGTCGCGGGGGAAGCCGCCGAAGAAGCCCTTGAGCTCCTCGTGCAGCAGCGTGTGGCGGCGGATCCGGCCGTCGAACGCCGAGAGCTCCTCCGGGGTGGGCAGGTTGCCGTAGATCAGCAGGTAGGACACTTCGAGGAAGGTCGAATTCTCCGCCAGCTGCTCGATCGGGTACCCCCGGTAGCGCAGGATGCCTGCATCGCCGTCGATGTAGGTGATCGCCGACGTTGTCGCGGCGGTGTTCATGAAGCCCGGGTCGAAGGTGACGTGCCCGGTCTGCTTCAGCAGCTTCGAGATGTCGAAGCCGTGGTTGCCCTCAGCCGCAGCCATCGTGGGCAGGCTGAGTTCACTGCCGTTGAAGTGCAGCGAGGCACCGTTCTGCTCGGTCATTGACTCTCCTTCAGGAGCTGGGGTGGAACCATCACAACGAAGGAGGGAAAAATCCACACCGCGTTGGCCTATTCAGTCTGAAACGGTACCGGTATGACCGCCCTCTGCACTAATCCTCCATCGCGTGGTGTGACGGTGGCAACAGAGCTTCAGCTATACGATGCGCCGTGGAGCCTTTCGACGGCGGCGTCGATCCGCTCGTCCGTGCCGGTGAGCGCCACCCGCACGAATCCATGGCCCGCCTCCCCGTAGAAGGTGCCCGGCCCGACGACGATGCCCCGCTCCGCGAACCGGGTGAGCGCCTCCCAGGTGTCCGTTCCGTCGGTGGCCCACAGGTACAGGCCCGCCTCGGAGCCGGACACCGTAAACCCGAAGGACTCGAGCGCCGGCAGGAGCCGGGCCCGGCGGGAGCGGTAGAGGTCCTTCTGCTGCTGGACGTGCGCGTCGTCGGCAAGGGCGGCCCGCATCGCCTCCTGCACCGGGAACGGAACGATCATGCCGGCGTGCTTGCGCGAGTTGATGAGATTGGCCAGAATCTCGCCGTCACCGGCCACGAAGGCGGCCCGGTAGCCGGCGAGGTTCGACTGCTTGGACAGCGAGTAGACGGCGAGCAGCAGGTCATTGCTGCCCCCGGAGACCCGCGGATCCAGGACGCTCGGCACGGGCTGTCCGCCCCGGGCGCTGTCCCAGTCGCCCCAGCCAAGCTCGGCGTAGCACTCATCGGAAGCAGTGACGGCGCCCAAGGAGCGGGCGTCGTCGACAATGTCCTTCAACCCCTCGACGGGCAGCACCGATCCGGTGGGATTGCCCGGGCTGTTCACCCAGACCAGCCGGACCCGCCGTCGCACCTCCGCGGGCAGAGCGGCCAGCGAATCCGCGGCCACGGGCGTGGCTCCGGCGAGCAGCGCCCCGACGTCATAGGTCGGGTACGCCACCGTGGGCCGCACGACGACGTCACCCGGGCCCAGGCCGAGCAGGGTCGGCAGCCACGCGACGAGCTCCTTTGAACCAACGGTCGGCATAATGTCGGCCGGATCCAGGCCGGGGACACCGCGCCGCCGTTCGAACCAGGCGCTGATCGCCTCCCGCAGTGCCGCGGTTCCGTGGGTGGTGGGGTATCCCGGGGCATCCGCGGCACCGGCGAGGGCGGCGCGGATCAGCTCCGGCGTCGGGTCGACCGGGGTGCCGATGGAGAGATTAACCACACCCCCGGGATGCGTCGATGCCGTCTGGATATAGGGGGCCAGGGCCTCCCACGGGTAGTCGGGAAGGCTCAGCCCGAAGGCGCGCGTCGGCCCGCCAGCGGTCATGCGGGCTGGTTCTGCGGCGGGAGGGCGGCGATGATCGGGTGGTCCTTGCCGGTGTTCCCGACCTTGGCGGCACCGCCCGGGGAGCCGAGGTCGTCGAAGAACTCGACGTTGGCCTTGTAGTACTCGGCCCACTGCTCCGGGGTGTCGTCCTCGTAGTAGATGGCCTCGACCGGGCACACCGGCTCGCACGCGCCGCAGTCGACGCACTCGTCCGGGTGGATGTAGAGGGAGCGTTCACCTTCGTAAATACAGTCCACCGGGCATTCTTCAATGCAGGCCTTGTCCTTGACATCCACGCATGGCTGCGCGATTACGTAGGTCACTTCCCACGCCTTTCCTTGAGACTGTTTACTGCGGGCACACCCTTGGTGCTTTCTCCAGCTTACCCAGTCCGGGGCGACCGGGGATGCCCGGCTCCGGCAGGCGGCCCGCCGCGAAGGCACGCCGCCTGCGCTCCTCCCCCGCTTGCCTCCCCTGCTCCTCCCCCGCGCGCCTCCCCTGCTCCGGTCCCTGCTCCGGTCCCCCCGGGAGCCGGCCGGCCCGGATACGCTGAGGGAATGACAGCTCCGGCCCGCCTGCTCCAATCCCTCCCGCAGGGCACCCGGGTGGTCGTCCGGTACCGCATCGGCGCGCAGCTGACCGACGCCTTGGGCGATCTGATCGCGATCAATGACGATTCATGCACCGTCCGCACCCGGCGTGGCGACGCCGTCGTGCCCCTGAGCGACGTGACTGCTGCGAAACCTGTCCCGCCGGCGCCTCCCCGGAGGGCGCCGCGGGTCCCCTGAGCCCAGCCATAGCACTCCTGCCCACCGACCGGCTCCAACCAGTGGGCAGAACCGTCCACCAACACACTCCTGCCCACCGACCGCCTCTGACCACCGGGCATATCCAGACATGCCCACCCACCAGGTTCGGTCAGTGGGCAAAACCGTCTCCCCGGGACTTCTCCAGCACTCCTGCCCACCGACCAGGGCCCGCCACTGGGCAGAACCATCCACCAACACTCCTGCCCACCGACCGGCTCCGACCAGTGGGACTATCCGGATATGCCCACCCACCAGGCTCGGTCAGTGGGCAAAACCGTCTACCGAGGACCTCTCGAGCACTCCTGCCCACCGATCGGCTTCGACCAGTGGGCAGAACCGTCCACCAACACACTCCTGCCCACCGACCGGCTCTGACCACCGGGCATATCCAGACATGCCCACCCACCAGGCTCGGTCAGCGGGCAGAACCGTCTCCAGAGAACTTCTCCAGCACTCCTGCCCACCCACCAGGCTCGGTCAGTGGGCAAAACCGTCTACCGAGGACCTCTGCAGCACTCCTGCCCACCGATCGGCTCCGACCAATGGGCATATCTGGACATGCCCACCCACCAGGCTCGGCCAGCGGGCAAAACCGTCTCCCAGGGACCTCTCCAGCACTCCTGCCCACCCACCAGGCTCGGCCAGCGGGCAGAACCGCCTCCCGGGAACTTCTCCAGCACTCGTGCCCACCGACCGGCTCCGACCAATGGGCAGAACCGTCCACCGGTACACTCCTGCCCACCGACCGGCTCTGACCACTGGGCAGAACCAGACATGCCCACCCACCAGGCTCGGTCAGCGGGCAGAACCGTCTCCAGAGAACTTCTCCAGCACTCCTGGCCAGTGAACGGCCTCGTTCAGTGGACAGAATCACCACTCGGAGGCAATCCGCTAGTGCGCGGGGACGGTGGCAAGTCCCTGACGGATCAGGGCTAGGAACTGCTCGGGATGATGAACGACCATCGCATAGGTGACCCGCAGCACCCGGATTCCACCGACGGTCAGCAGGTTCCAGCGGCGCCGGTCCTCGGCGAACTCCTCCGGGCCGCTGTGGTACGAACGGCCGTCGACCTCGACCCCGAGCCGCCCCTCGACGAAGAGGTCAAGCCGGCCGACGCCCGGCCGGTGGACCTGCGTCTGCACACTCAGCCCCGCCTCGAGAAGGTGGAAGCGGGCGACGGTCTCGATGATCGACTGGGACATCGGGTTGATCAGCGCAACGGTCCGCCGCGCACCGCCGTCGCGATGACCCTGCAGCCGCCCTCGCAGTTCCTGCAGGCTGACCCTGTCCGTGGCCACAGCGCTCTCGACGATGCACAGGGCATCCAACTGCGGAAGACATCGCAGGGACTGAACGCATGCGTCGGCCAAGCTCGGGGTTCCAGGGAATCGGTGTACCCGGAATTCCGGGGGAAGCCTCCGGCCGTGGTTGACGCTGATATGGACCTTCCCCGGGCGGCGCAGCACCCAAAGGCCGTGGCGCTGCGCCGCACTCACACAAGCAAGCTCTGCCCCAGCACAGCGGGCGGCAAGAAGAGACGGGTCGGCATCGCGGAGGGCGAATACGCCACGCGCGGGCTTGGCCACCACCCCGGATCCGACCGCCGCCGACAGTGCCGCCCCGCTCACCCCTAGGCCAACGAGTTCCCTGTACCGCGCTACCCCGCCCAGGCTCTCGACCGCCCGGATTACGTCCATTGCCCCAGCCTGCCCCAGACCACCCGTTGCGCCGGGGGCTCGCACGCGATGTGGACAACCGACCGTCCCGACCCGTGCCGGAGGCCGGCTCTACAGACATCCGGCAGATCGGCATTGGTATTCACCAATGGCACGCCCGCGCTACCGTATGATTTCCCTCATGCACACTGACGAGGACATTCAGGCGCGGGCCCGCGCCCTGAGTTCGCCCCTCCGCCTGCGGATCCTGCGCCTCTGCCTGCACAAGGCACGGACGAACAAGGAGATCGCCGGCATCCTCAAAGTGAACCCGGCCACGGCGCTGCACCATGTGCGGACGCTCCTGGCCACCGGATTTTTGCGCGCCGAGGACCCCCGGACGGGCAACCGGGGCGCACGTGAGATCCCGTACCGGGCGACGGGCCTTTCCTGGGGGACCCAGCTGCCCAATGCGGCGCCGGTGCTGGTTGAGACCTTCCTCCAGGAGATCGAAGGACTTGCCCCGTCGGAAATCGACGTCTGGCGGCTCGGAATTCGCCTGAACCAGGAGAACCGGGCGGAAATGATGGGCCGGCTGCGCGAGATTTTCGAGGAGTACGCGGCCCGCGGAGCCGATCCCGACGGCACGGCGACCTCGATCCTGCTCGCCCACCATCTGGACCGCGCAGCGGATTAGCTCCCCGTCGGAGCGCTTCCACCGGAGCGGTGGCCGCGCAGCACCGCGCCGCACACCGCGATGCCGGCGATGGTGGCCGCCGCCAGTCCGAACATCCAGATGTTCCCCGCCAGGACGGCGGCCGGCTCCGGACCCGGTCCCTCGGTCCCGGTGAGGATCAGGGTTTCGGCACTCAGTGAGACCAGTGCGACGAGGAGATACGCCGTTCCGCCGCTGAGCGCTGCGATGAGGATGCTTCGGGCCCACAGCCCGCACCAGGTGATGACGCTTCCGGCCAGGACCAGCGCGGCGGCCGCCCCCACGGGCAGCGCCAGCTCACCGACCCTCAGCACCTGCGCGTGGAGCACGGTCCCGAGCAGCGCCGCCAGCATTCCGCCAAGCAGCGCGCCGGCCACTGCCCGCCACCGCGCCGGCGCCGGACCGGAGGGTCCGGCGGGGTTAAACGCCGGACGCCGGCCCCTCCGTGGAACGGAAGGACCGGCGTCGACGTCGTAAGGCATGATCCGTCAGGACCGTTACCTAGGCGCGGGCACGCGAGCGGGAGGCACGCATACGCTCGTTGGCATCCAGGATCACCTTGCGGATGCGGATCGCCTCGGGGGTCACCTCGACACACTCGTCCTCGCGGGCGAACTCGAGGGACTCCTCGAGGGTGAGGTTGCGCGGCGGGGTCAGGTTCTCGAAGGTGTCCGAGGAAGCCGCACGCATGTTGGTGAGCTTCTTCTCCTTCGTGATGTTGACCTCCATGTCGTCGGCGCGGGAGTTCTCGCCGACGATCATGCCCTCATAGACCTCGGAGGTGGGCTGCACGAAGAACGAGCCGCGCTCCTGCAGGTTGATCATGGCGAACGGCGTCACGACGCCGGCGCGGTCAGCGATCATCGAACCGTTGGTGCGGTACTCGATGTCGCCGGCCCAGGGCTCGTAGCCCTCGGAGATCGACGCCGCGATGCCGGCACCGCGGGTGTCGGTCAGGAAGCGGGTGCGGAAGCCGATGAGACCGCGGGCCGGAACGATGAATTCCATCCGGACCCAGCCGGTGCCGTGGTTGGCCATGTTAGTCATGCGTCCCTTGCGGGCGGCCATGAGCTGGGTGACGCCGCCGAGGTATTCCTCGGGCACGTCGATGGTCATGTGCTCCATCGGCTCGTGGATCTTGCCGTCGATGGTCTTGGTGACAACCTGCGGCTTGCCGACGGTGAGCTCGAAACCTTCGCGGCGCATCTGCTCGACCAGGATGGCCAGGGCGAGCTCGCCGCGGCCCTGGACCTCCCAGGCGTCGGGGCGCGCAGTGGGCAGGACGCGCAGCGACACGTTGCCGATGAGCTCCTTGTCCAGGCGGTCTTTGACCTGGCGGGCCGTGACCTTGGCGCCCTTGACCCTGCCGGCCAGCGGCGAGGTGTTGATACCGATGGTCACGGAGATGGCGGGGTCGTCGACGGTGATCAGCGGCAGCGGCTGCGGGTTGTCGACGTCGGTCAGGGTCTCACCGATGGTGATGCCCTCGATGCCGGCGACGGCGACGATCTCGCCGGGTCCTGCAGACTCGGTCGGCACGCGGTCCAGCGCCTTGGTGGCCAGGAGCTCGGTGATCTTGACGGTCTTCAGCTCGCCGTTCTGGCGGGCCCAGGCGACCTGCTGGCCCTTGCGGAGGGTTCCGTTGAAGATGCGCAGCAGGGCGAGGCGGCCCAGGAACGGCGAGGCGTCAAGGTTGGTGACGTGCGCCTGGAGGACGCCGTTCGGGTTGTACGACGGGGCGGGGATGTGCTCGATGATGGTCTGGAACAGGGGCTCCAGGTTGTCGTTCGAGGGGGTGGTGCCGTCGGCGGGCTGCTCGAGCGAGGCGGCACCGGCGCGCGCAGCGGCGTAGACGACGGGCACGTTGAGGATCGAGTCGAGGTCAAGGTCGGGGACCTCGTCGGCGAGGTCGGAGGCAAGACCCAGGAGCAGGTCCATCGATTCGCTGACAACCTCTTCGATGCGGGAGTCGGGGCGGTCGGTCTTGTTGACCAGCAGGATCACGGGAAGCTTCGCGGCGAGGGCCTTGCGCAGCACGAAGCGGGTCTGGGGCAGCGGGCCCTCGGACGCGTCGACGAGGAGGACGACGCCGTCGACCATGGAGAGGCCGCGCTCGACCTCGCCGCCGAAGTCGGCGTGGCCGGGGGTGTCGATGACGTTGATGGTGATCGTCTCGCCCTTGGCGGCCGGGCCGTTGTAGAACACCGTGGTGTTCTTGGCGAGGATGGTGATGCCCTTTTCGCGCTCGAGGTCGCCGGAGTCCATGACGCGGTCGGCGACGTCGCCGTGGGCGGCGAAGGAGTTGGTCTGCTTCAGCATGGCATCGACCAGCGTGGTTTTTCCGTGGTCAACGTGGGCCACGATGGCTACGTTGCGGAGATCGCTGCGGACAGCGGTGTTGCCTGTGGTTTCAGACATGCTTAATGACTCAATTCAGTATCTAAAGCGGGGAAATGTCGGCGGCAGCAATGCGCGCCCTGCGTCAAGTCTACGGGTTTGACAAAACCAGACCTAATGCGCGGGCGCCCGCGGGGGCCCTCCAACGACGAACGACGCCGGCGCTGCCCCGCATTCGGGGAGCACCGGCGTCGTTTCGGCCCTGAGCGAAGCGCCGTTAGGTCAGCACCTCAGGCGGCTTCCGGAGGAAGCACCAGTCCGGCACCCGGGATCGCTGCGAGCAGCGACTGGGTGTAGGCGGTCTTCGGGCTGTCGAAGACCTCGTCGGTGGAGCCCTGCTCAACGAGCTTGCCCTTTTCCATCACGGCCACGTGGTCCGCGATCTGCCGCACGACCGCGAGGTCGTGGGTGATGAAGAGGTAGCTCAGGCCCAGCTCGGCCTGAAGGTCGGCGAGCAGGTTCAGGATCTGCGCCTGCACCAGCACGTCGAGCGCCGAGACGGCCTCGTCGCAGATGACGACCTCGGGATCCAGCGCCAGGGCCCGGGCGATGGCCACGCGCTGGCGCTGCCCGCCCGAGAGCTCGTTGGGGAATCGCTGCATCATCGAGGACGGCAGGGCCACCTGGTCGAGGAGCTCGCGCACCTTCTTCTCGCGGCTCTTGGCGTTGCCGATCCCGTGCACCCGGAGGGGTTCCTCGATGGTGCGGTAGATGTTGTACATCGGGTCGAGCGAACCGTAGGGGTCCTGGAAGATCGGCTGTACCCGGCGGCGGAAGTTGAACAGTTCCTTCCGGCCCAGGGTGGTGATGTCCACCCCGTCGAACCGGATGTCCCCCGCCGTCGCCGTCTCCAGGCCCAGCACCATGCGGGCGACCGTCGACTTGCCGGATCCGGACTCGCCCACCACGGCGGTGGTGGTGCCGCGGGCGATCGAGAAGGACACATTGTCGACCGCCGTGAAGTCGGTCGACTTGCCCCAGCTGCCGCGGATCTTGAAGACCTTGGTGAGGTCCTTGACCTCGATCACCTTGTCCTTGGCGTCGGCCTTCTCGGCCGACGGCGCGAGCAGGTCGTCCGTTGCAACGCCGAGCTTCTTGGCCGATTCGATGCGCCGGGAGGCGATCGAGGGTGCCGAGGCGACCAGCTTCTGGGTGTACGGATGGCGCGGGTTGGTCAGCAGCTCAAGTGCAGGACCGGCCTCGACGACCTGGCCCTTGTACATGACGATGACCTTGTGCGCGCGCTCGGCGGCGAGGCCGAGGTCGTGCGTGATCAGCAGCACCGCGGTGCCCAGCTCATCGGTCATCCGGTCGAGGTGATCGAGGATCTGGCGCTGCACCGTGACGTCCAGGGCGGACGTGGGTTCGTCGGCGATCAGCAGGCGCGGCCGGCACGAGAGCCCGATGGCGATCAGCGCGCGCTGGCGCATGCCACCGGAGAATTCGTGCGGGTACTGGTTGGCGCGCGATTCCGCGTCGGGCAGTCCGGCCTCGGACAACACTTTCGCCACATCCTGCGTGGAATACGGCAGGCCGTTGGCCCGCAGGGTCTCCCTGACCTGGAAGCCGATCTTCCAGACCGGGTTCAGGTTCGACATCGGGTCCTGGGGAACCATGCCGATCGAGGATCCGCGGAGTTCGACGATGCGCTTTTCGCTGGCGTTGGTGATGTCCTCGCCGTCGAAAAGAATCGATCCGCCCGAGACCCTGCCGTTGCCGGGCAGCAGCCCGATCGCGGCGAGGGCCGTGGTGGACTTGCCGGAACCGGACTCCCCCACGATGGCCACGGTCTCGCCGGGCATGACCGTCAGGTGCGCGTTGCGCACCGCCGGAACCTCCCCGTTCGCCGTGTCGAACGTGATTGCGAGGTCCTTCAATTCGAGCAGGGGGCGCACCTCGGAGGGTGCGGTCCGGACCTCGGTGATGCCGTCGTTTCCAAGAGTTGAGCTCATCGCTTGCGCGCCTTCGGGTCGAGAGCGTCACGCAGGGCGTCGCCCAGCATGATGAAGCTCAGAACGGTCAAGGACAGGGCCAGGCCCGGCCAGAAGATGGCACTGGGGTTGGACCGGAGGGATGACTTCGCGGAGAAGATGTCATTGCCCCAGGACATGACGTCCGGCGGCAGCCCGATGCCCAGGAAGGACAGGGTGGACTCGGCCACGATGAACGTGCCCAGGGAGATGGTCGCGATGACGATGACCGGGGCCAGGGCGTTGGGAATGACGTGCTTGATCAGCGCCGACATCGGGGAAACGCCCAGCGAGCGGGCTGCCATGACGAAGTCCGCGTTGCGGACCTCGATGACGGCGGCGCGGGTGATGCGCGCGATCTGCGGCCAGCCGAAGGAAACCAGGATCACCACGAGCGTCCAGACGTTGCGGTTCTGCTGGAAGAAGGGCAGCTGCACGACGACGATGGCGCCGAGGATCAGCGGCAGGGCGAAGAAGATGTCACCGACGCGGGCCAGGATCGCATCCACCCAGCCGCCGAAGAATCCGGCGAGTGCACCGATCAGGCCGCCGATGACCAGCACACCGAGGGTGGCGAAGAGCCCAACGGTAAGGGAGGACTGGGTGCCGTGCACGACGCGCGAGAGGATGTCGCAGCCCTGCTGGGTGAAGCCCAGCGGGTGCCCCGGTGCGGGGCCGCCGTCGGAGTTGGCCAGCAGGCAGTTCGAGTTCGGCGGCTCATTGGTGAACAGGCCGGGGAACAGCGCCACGACGAGGATGGCCAGGATGAGGACCGCGCTGATGAGGAAGAGCGGCTGCCGGCGCAGGCTGCGCCAGGCCTCGCGCCAGAGGCTCGATGGAGCCCCCTCGGCGGTGGCGCTGTCGGTCGCCCGGACAGGGGTTTCGTCGATATCGGCGACGAAGTGCTCGATCGGGTAGGCGGAGGTTTTCACCCTTCCCGCCGTCTTCAGGTTGTTGTCAAGCTCAGGCATATCGAATCCTTGGGTCAAGCCACGCGTACAGGAGGTCCACCAGCAGGTTCGCGAGGCAGAAGATGAGGATCAGGAAGGTGACGATCGAAACGACGGTCGGCCCGTCCCCGTTCAGAACGGCGCGGTACAGCGTGAGGCCGACACCGTTGACGTTGAAGATTCCTTCGGTGACGATGGCCCCGCCCATGAGGGTTCCGAGGTCGGCGCCCAGGAAGGTGACAACGGGGATCATCGAGTTGCGCAGGATGTGCACGACGACGACGCGCTTGCGGCTGAGCCCCTTGGCGGTGGCGGTGCGGACGTAGTCGGCCTTGACGTTCTCAAGGATGCTGGTGCGCGTCAGGCGCAGCACGTAGGCGAAGGACACCAGGCCCAGCACGACGGCCGGCAGGATCAGCTCGGAGACGGTGGCGTCGCCGCTGACGGTCGGGTTGGTCCACCCAAGCTTGACGCCGATCAGGAACTGCATCAGGAAGCCGAGGACGAAGATCGGCACGGCGATGACGACGAGGGAGAGCACCAGGACGGTGGAGTCGAACAGCTTGCCCTTGCGCAGGCCCGCGATGAGGCCGAAGACAATGCCGAAGATGGCCTCGAAGATGAGGGCCATGACAGCGAGCTTGGCGGTGGTCGGGAAGACCTCGGCGATGATGACGGCGATGGGGCGGCCCGAGAAGTTGGTGCCCAGATCGAAGGTCAGGACGCCCTTGAGGTAGAGCAGGTACTGGATCCAGAACGGCTCGTCCAGGTTGTACTGCTCGCGCAGCGCGGTGACGACGGCGGGGGTACATCCGCGCTCACCACAGATGGCTGCAGTGGCGTCGCCGGGAAGGCTGAAAACCAGGAAATAGACGAGGAGCGTGGCTCCGAGGAAGACCGGAATCAGCTGCAGGAAGCGCCGGGAAACATACCAGGTCATTAGTGCGCACCTCCCGGCGCGTCAGGCGTTCGGACGGAACGCTCTTGGGGGTTGCTCATTTTAGGTTGGAACCTTTTCGTTGGAGCACGGAAAATGGGGGCCCGCCAGAGACAGGCCCCCATTCCGTGTCGGATTACTTGCCGGTGATGGCGTGGTACAGAGGTACGCCGTTCCAGCCGAATTCAACATTGTCCACGTTGTTGCTCCAGCCGCCCTGGGCGACCTGGTACCACAGCGGGATGGCCGGAAGGTCCTCGAGGAGGGTCTCCTGTGCCTCGTTCATTGCCTTGTTGCCCTCTTCGACGGACTCCGCGGCAAGCCCTTCCTTCAGGGCCTTGTCGAACTCCTCGTTGGTGTACACGGAGTCGTTGGATCCGGCGCCGGTGGCGTAGATCGGTCCGAGGAAGTTGTACAGCGAGGGGTAGTCTGCCTGCCAGCCCGACCGGATCGCGCCGGTGAGGGTCTGCTCGGTCGCCTCGGTGCGGGCTTCCTTGAAGGTGGCGTACGGCTTGCCGGTGATCTCGATACCCAGGGTGTTCTTGACGCTGTTGACCAGTGCCTCAACCCAGGTCTTGTGATCGCCCTTGTCGGCGTTGTAGCCGATGGTCAGGGGCTCGGAGGCGTCGTAAGGCTCGAGCTTCTCGGCCTCGGCCCACAGTTCCTTGGCCTTCTCCGGGTTGTACTCGAGGTTCTCGCTGCCGGGCAGGTCTTCCTCGAAGCCGGGGAGGACCGGAGCGGTGAACTCCTTGGCGGGCTCGCGGCCGCCGTTGAAGATCACCTCGGTGATCTCGTCACGGTTGATGGCCATCGACAGGGCCTGGCGACGCAGCTTGCCTGCCTCGCCGTCCCAGTTCTTCAGGTAGTACGGCACGGCGATGGTCTGGTTGCCGGCGTACGGGGACTCGATCGAGCGCTCACCAAGGTCGTTCTTGAAGTTCTTGATGTCGGACGTCGGGATGGTCTTCAGCACATCCAGGTTGTCCGAAATCAGGTCCTGGTAGGCCGTCGTGTCGTTCTGGTAGATCTTGAAGGTGATGCCGCCGTTCTTGGGCTCCTGCGGACCTTCATAATCCTCGTTCGGCACAAGCTCGATCTGCTCGTTGTGCTTCCAGGCACCTTCGGCGGCGAACTTGTACGGGCCGTTGCCGACCGGGTTCTCGCCGAACGCCTTAGGGTCCTTCAGGGCGTCGGCGGGCAGCGGGTAGAACGCGCTGTAGCCGAGGCGCTGGGGCCAGTCCGATTCGGGCTGCGACAGGGCGACGGTGAAGGTCTTGTCGTCGACAACCTTCAGGCCGCTCATCTCCGTCACGGTTGAGCCTTCTGCACTGGCTTCGGCGTAGCCTTCGATGCTCTCGAAGAAGTAGCTGCTCAGCTGGGCGTTCTTGGCTGCGGCACCGTAGTTCCACGCGTCAACGAAGGAGCTGGCAGTGACCGGATCGCCATTGGTAAAGGTCATGCCCTCCTTCAGGGTGATCGTGTAGTTCTGGGCATCTTCGGTCTCGATGGACTCGGCGACCTCGTTCTGCACCTTGCCATCGGCGTCGTAGCTGACGAGCCCGGCGAAGATGAGGTCGAGGACGGCTCCGCCGCCGACTTCGTTCGTGCTGGTCGGGATCAGCGGGTTCTGGGGTTCAGAGCCGTCGACCACGATGACGGCATCGGTGTTGCCGCCGGTAGCTGCTTCGTCGGTGCTTCCGCCGCCGCCGCCGCATGCGCTCAGCGCGAAGACAGCGACAGCTGCCACGCTGAGAATTCTGGAATTGCGCGTGAAACGCATTCCGCCTCCTAGTTGTTAGGTTTCACCCGGCGCTGTTACGGCCGGGGCTGTTGGACTCGAATGGTACGCATGAGCCAACTCACACCGGGAAATCATATGCCCCACGGGTTTGCCCCAAGAAACGCAGGCACGGCGGCAACGGGCGAAAACTTTCAGCGAATACTCAGGAAACGGGCGGGGAACAGACGCTGCCGCAGGTGAGGAGGACAGCGGCCGGAAAGGTCACGATTTGGTAACGTCCGTGCCTCGAATGACCCGCGGAGGCATTTCGGTACAACGCTGTATCCCCCGCCACAGCCGCGGCGGCACCCCGCCGGCAGGCGGCGGAGCACCGGCAGGCCGTCGGTTTGCCTACTCCGCGGCCAGCAGCTGGGCGCGCAGTTCGCGCCGCTCGCGCTGCTTCTGCGGGTCCGGAAGGGGGACGGCGGCGAGCAGCCGCTGGGTGTAGGGATCCTGGGGGCTGCGCAGGATCTGGTCGCGGGTCCCCTGCTCCACGATCCGGCCGCGCTGCATCACGCAGATATGGTCCGCGAGGACGTCGACCACGGCCAGGTCGTGGGTGACGAACAGGCAGGCGAAGCCAAGTTCGCGCTGCAGGTTCTGGAACAGTTCGAGCACCCGGGCCTGGACGGAGACGTCCAGGGCTGAGGTCGGCTCGTCGGCGACCATGAGCTTCGGTCGCAGCGAGAGCGCCCGCGCGATACCGACCCGCTGCTTTTGCCCGCCGGAGAGCTCGTGGGGGTAGCGGTTCCGGTAGCTCCGCGGCAGCTCGACCTGGTCGAGGAGTGCCTCGATGCGTTTCTGCAGTTCCGCACCCTTGGCCTCACGGGCCAGGTACATCGGCTCGCCGATGCTCTCGCCAATCGGCAGCCGCGGGTTCAAGGACGATGACGGGTCCTGAAAGACCATTCCCACGTGGCGGCGCACCGCTGCCAGCTCCTTGGAGGCGGGACGGAAGCCCGAGATGTCGGTCCCGACGACGGACAGCGTTCCTTCGGCCACCGGAAGCAGGCCGACCGCGGCCCGGCCGATGGTCGTCTTGCCTGAGCCGGACTCCCCCACCAGGCCGATGACCTGGCCGGGATAGACCACGAGGTTCGCCCCCTCGACGGCGCGGAAGGCCGGCACGCGGCCCTGCTTGGGGTACTCGATCGCGACGTTCTTCAACTCGAGGACCGGATCGGCCTGGGGCACGGACTCCTCCTGCAGGCCGGCCAGGACCTCCCGCTCGCGGCGTTCCAGCTCGTCACGGTCGACGCCGACGAGTTCCGAGTGGGTTGCGGCAGCGAGCGCGGCCGTGATGTCGACGTCGTCATCGCCCATCCCCTGGCCGAGGTGCGGCACCGCCGCGAGGAGTGCCCGGGTGTACTCGTGCTGCGGGTTCCCGAAGATCTGCTCGGCGGTTCCCGTCTCGACGATTTCGCCCTTGCGCATAACCGCGATGCGGTCGGCGAGGTCGGCCACCACACCCATGTCGTGGGTGATGAGGACGATGGCGCTGTCGAGCTTGGTGCGCAGGTTGCGCATCAGGTCGAGGATCTCCGCCTGCACCGTCACGTCAAGCGCCGTGGTGGGCTCGTCGGCGATCAGCAGCTTGGGATCGCAGGAGAGGGACTGCGCGATCATGGCACGCTGGCGCTGCCCGCCGGAGAGCTGGTGCGGGTAAGACCGGAACGCCTTGTCCGGGTCGGGAAGCTCGACCATGTCCAGCAGGGCCAGGGCCCGCTGCTTGGCTGCGTCCGGGGACATCTCGTTGTGGAGGCGCAGGGTTTCGACGATCTGGAAGCCCACGGTGTACACGGGGTTGAGTGCCGTCATCGGCTCCTGGAAGATCACGGCCACCTCGCTGCCGCGTACCTCGCGCAGCTGCGCCGCCGACATGGTGAGCACCGACCTGCCGTTGAGCAGCACCTCGCCGGTGACCCGGCTGTTCGAGGGAAGCAGCCCCAGGAGGGACATTGAGCTTGCGCTCTTGCCCGAGCCGGACTCGCCCACGATCGCCAGCACCTCACCGGCGTTGACGTAGTAGTTCAGGTTGATCGCCGCCGGCACCCACTTCTTCTCGACGCCGAAGTCGACGCTGAGATTGCGCACCTCCAGCACCGGTCCACGCGGGTCCCGCGGGTCGTTCCGGTCGGGACCGTCGATAACTTCGCTGCTCATGACGCGCTGTCCTTCCGCCCGGCACCCGGGAACTGTGTATCCGCCGTGGGGTCTTCGGTTGCCCCACCGGAGGAAAATGCTGGAATCATGGAGCGATGAGCAGCGCCACGGGCGGACCCGTCACCACAGTGTTCCGACCGCGCACCAGCAAGGTCTTCACGGCGGTGGCCTTCGCCCTGACCGCGGTGGGCCTGGTGTCCGTGGTGGTGGCGGAAGGGGTTTCCGGACTGCTGGCGGGCTGGCCGCTCATCGCCTTCGCCTTCGCGGCGTGGTGGTTGTTCTGGTACCCGTCCGTTGAGGTGGATCCGGACGCCGTGACCCTGCGGAACCCGCTGATCACCGTCTCGGTGCCATGGGCCGCGCTGGTGCATGTCGATACCAAGTTTGCGCTGAAGCTCGTCACGCCACGTGGCTCCTACACGGCCTGGGCCGCGCCTGCCCCCGGGGTCTGGGGCACCCACGCGGGAAAGCCCGAGCACCTGGCCAACCTTCCCGGAAGCAGTTACGGACCGGAGCGCTCCGTACGCCCGGGCGACCTCACACATACCGACTCCGGCTACGCCGCGTTCCTTGTCCGCAGCCGGTGGGAGAAACTCATCGGCAGCGGTTCCCTCGACGTTGACCTCACCGACTCGGCGGTGGTGACCCGGAGCGTGAACTGGCTGCTGATCGGGGTGGCCGCTGCGCTCGTGGCGGCGTCCATCGCTTCGTCGGCCCTGGCCTGAACCGCCGCCCCTCACGCGCGCACCGGTCGATCCGCTTCCTTCGCCTTGCGCGGGTTGAACTTCTTTTGGCGCGGGTCGAAGGCGTCGCGGAGGCCGTCACCAATGAAGTTGATCGTCAGGCAGATCAGCACGATGAAGAGGCCCGGGAACCAGAACAGCCAGGGGCGGGTCTGGAAGGCCTCCTGGTTCTGGCTGATGATCAGGCCCAGGGAGACATCGGGTGCCCGTACGCCGAATCCCAGGTAGCTTAGGCCCGTCTCCAGCAGGATCGCGGCCGACATCAGGAGCGTGGTGTTGACGATAATGACGCCGACCGCGTTGGGCAGGATGTGCTTGAAGATGATGCGGGCGTTGGAGGCCCCGGCGATCTTCGCGGCGTCAACGAATTCCCGCTCCCGCAGCGAGAGGAATTCACCGCGCACCAGCCGGGCCATGCCCGTCCAGGCGAGCAGGCCGAGGACAACGCCGAGGAAGAAGACCGCCGCGCCGGCGCCGAGGGACGTACCGACGGTCCGGCCGAGGACCGCGGCGAGGACGATCAGCGGAATGATGATGACGATGTCCGTGATGCGCATCAGCACGGCTTCGGTCCAGCCGCGGAAGTATCCCGAGCAGGCGCCCACGACGACGCCGACGAGCCCCGAGATGGCCCCGATCAGGAGCATGATGATGATCGAGTTCTGTGCCCCCCGCATGGTCAGGGCGAAGTAGTCCCGACCGATCGAGTCCTGGCCGAAGGGGTGGTCGCCCCAGCTGAACGGGCCGGTGACGGTGGGCGCTCCCCCGTCGACCACCGGCAGGAACTGCGTGTGGTTGTACTTCCACCAGCCGGGAATGCCGGCGAAGCCCAGCGAGGTGAAGGCCAGCAGGAAGATGATGGCGAAGACGACGAGGCTGATGATGGCGGCCGTGTTGTCGAAGAAGCGCCGGCGGACAAGCTGGCCCTGCGACATGCCCTTCGTCTCGGGGTCGGCGACGGGCCCCACTTCGCGCGGAGAGGGGCCGACTTCTCCCCGGGGTGTCTCGGAGGAATCCTGGATGGTCATGCTTTCACCCTTACGCGTGGGTCGAGGACCGAATAGACAAGGTCGGCGATGAGGTTGAAGACGAGTGCCAGAATCCCCACGACGAGGAAGAAGCCCATAATGGGGTTCGGGTCCGTCCGGAGCAGGGCCTGCACGAACAGCTGGCCCATTCCGGAGAAGGCGAAGACCTGCTCGGTGATGACGGCGCCGCCGATCAGTGCGCCGATGTCGAAGGCCACGAGGGTGGCCAGGGGGATCAGGGCGTTCCGGAAGGCGTGCCGCATGACGACGGTCCGCTCGGACAGTCCCTTCGCCCGGGCCGTCCGGATGTAGTCCATATTCATGATCTCGAGCATCGAGGCCCTCGAGTACCGGCTGTAGCTTGCCAGGGAGGCGAGCAGCAGCGCCAGGGTCGGCAGCAGGAGATGGGTGAAGTTGTCGAGCCCCTGGATCCAGAAATCCCCTTCGAGGCCCGGTGTCGACGCCCCGATCGTGGCGATCGGCCTGCCACGGATGCGGGAGTTGGAGACGTAGGACGGCCAGGTCACCATGAACCGGTCGAGAACGATCAGTGCGGCCATCAGGAGCCCGGTCAGGGCGGCGGTGCGCATGCTCTGCACCCGGTCGTACCCGCCAAGCAGGAATCCCACGCCCATCCCGACGCCCACCGTGACCACGGCAAGGAGCAGCAGGAGCCAGATCGTCGCCGCGCCGAGGAACGGATTGACGACGTAGTACGCGACCAGACCGAGAGCCACCATGATGAGGGCCGAGTACAGGGCCTTGCGGTTCTTCAGTCCGGCGGTCAGCAGGGTGATGCCGTAGGCGATAGCCACGCCGAAGACAAGGATGACGATCGGGCCGAGGCCGGGGCGGGTGAACCAGTCGATGAGGTTGAGCAGGTAGAGGAGGCCCCCCGCAGCCACCGCGCCGATCAGGAAGGCGAGCGCTTTCCGTTTCACGGTGCCGCCGGCCAGGATCGTGAAAATCACCCCGCTGATCAGGGCGACGACCAGGATGCTCGACAGTGGGATGTCCGGGTCGGTCAGGAAGTTGTTGAAGCCGATGGCGCCGAATTCCTTGAGCAGCACCGCCAGCCAGAAGATCGGCAGGGAGAAAAAGAGGAAGGACATGAAGGTCACGCCGTAGTCCAGCCCGCTGTACTGGCGCAGCGCCGTGATGATGCCCAGGGAGATCCCGATGATGATCGCCAGCACGGTGGCCGCCGTGACGAGCATGATCGTGTTGCCCACGGCCCGGGTGAGCGCATCGGTGACGGCCTCACCCTGGATGCTTCGCCCGAGGTCGCAGTTACCTACGAAGGGCACCGCACACTGCACCGCGCCGGACAGCCAGCCGAAGTACCTAAGTGGCGCCGGGGTGTTCAGGTCCAGCAGCTCGACGCGGGCCTGGATGAGCTGTTCCCGGTTCGGCGCGTTGCTGGCGCGCAGTTCGGCGAGGGGATCACCGGAGGCTGCAGTCAGCAGGTAGACGATGAACGAGGCGCCGAACAGGATTAGGACCGCTGTTACTAGTCGCCGAACGATGTAGGTCACCATGCTTGCGGGGCCTCAATGTCTGGTAGCGGGTTTGCTGTGACTCTGGTCGCATTCTAATCCACCCCCTCCGGGCGGCCTGCACGTGACACGGCGGGTGCCGCCGCGGAACGCAGGAAGGTGCCGGAACCTGGATGGATAGGGTCCCGGCACCTCCCATGGTGCGGTTAGAACTGCACTGGTGGTGCTACTGGACGACTTCCCACTCCCAGAAGTTCCACCAGATACCGGTCTGGTTCGGCATGTAGTCCATGCCCGCGACCTGATCGGTGTGGGCGTTCAGGCCGGGCAGCTGGAACAGCGGCAGCCCGTACTTGGAGTCCCAAATCAGCTTGTCGATCTGGACCTGCAGGTCTTCCTGCGCGGCCGGATCGGTTTCGCGGATCAGTTCGTCCATCAGCTTGTCGGCCTCAGGGTCGGAGAAGCCGTTGAAGTTGGAGCCTGCGTCGCTCTTGAAGATCTGCGGCACACCGGCAACGCCGACGCCCGAGTTGATCCAGCCGAAGATGGTTGCGTCGTAGGTTCCGTTGCCCAGGGCGGCGCCCCAGTCGGAGGCGCCCAGGCCGCCGTCGACGATCTTGAACCCTGCCTGCGAGGCGGACTCCGCGATCAGGGTGTAGGCGTCGAGACGGTTGGGGTTGTCGCGGTTGTACATGATGCGCACCTCGGGGGTTGCGCCGGCAAGAAGCTCGCGTGCGCCCTCGATGTCGGCTTCCGCGTACTCCTCGGACCCGTTGTTCTCCTTTGCTTCCTCGTAGCGTTCCTGATCGGCAAGGTACAGCTGGGAGTCCAGCGGAGCGGCGTCGGGGTTCAGCTTCTTGATGATCGTGTCGACAATCTGCTGGCGAGGCACGGTCTTCATGAAGGCCTCACGCACGTTCTCCTCGGCGAAGACGCCGGAGAAGTTGAGGTCGAGGTGGTCATAGGACAGCTCGTTGCCGCGGAGCACCTTGATGCCCTCGAGGCCCTCGAGCTGCTCGGCGGTGTCTGCGGAGGCCTGCGGCGCGATGACGTCGACCTCGCCGTTCTGCAGCGCCTGCACCTGGGCCGGAGCCTCACCGATGTAGCGGATGGTGACCTCGTCGATCTTCGGCTCGGGGCCCCAGTTGTAGTCCTCGTTGCGTACCAGGGTCATGCTCTGGTCCGGGGTCATGTCCGAGACGACGAAGGGGCCGTTCGACAGGAAGAGCGAGGTGTCGGTGGGCAGCGACTTGGTGTCGAAGCCGGTGTTCCAGAAGTCGGCAACGGCCTGCAGTTCGGGGCGTTCCACGGGCTTCTCGGGATCGCCCTCGGGGGCGGTCTGGATGAGCTCGATGAGCGCGTCTTCGTCGGCAAGGCCCGCCTTCTCCGCAACGACGTGGGCCGGCATGCCGATGCCACCCTCGGTCATGGTGCCGAACGCGACCTCGTAGTCGGCGTAGGGCTCGGAGTAGTTGAGGGTGATGGAGCGTCCGTCGTCACTGACCTCCGGAACGTCGGTCAGCCCGAGTCCGCTGGTGTCGCCGGCGTAGTCGAAGTAGCTCGACCCGGAGGTGACCTCGCCGGCCTCGTCGGTGGTGGCGTCGTTGAAGTGCCCCGACTGGACAGCCCAGGCCAGCAGCATGTCACCGGCGTCGACGGGCTCGCCGTCCGACCAGGCCACCTCTTCGTTCACCGTGTACTTGACGCTGAGCGGATCCTCGGAGACCACTTCGTAGGTGCCGAAGTCCTCGTTGGGAACAACCTCGAGGTCGTTGTTGATGTAATTGAAGCCGGAATGGGTGAGGTAGGCGACGGTGCCGTTGATGTCCACGTTCCCCTCGGCGGTGCCGGAGTTGAACGAACTGAAAGCATTGACTTCAACTACCCGGATCTCGCCGCCGGTTGCTTCGCCCTCGGCGCCGTCATCGGTTTCTGTACCGGTGTTGGCGGCGCAGGCGCTAAGTGCGAGCGCAGCTGCCGCCGCGACCCCCACAGCTTTGGAAGTACGTCCGAAACGCATTCCGCCTCCTATTTCTTGGTGTGGAATCAGCCCCATCTGATGTTGCATGACGACCCGCGAGCCCTAAAGGTGGCGCGCCTCACATGTCCAGAGCCTAGTGGCGGAGTGTAACCAGACGGTCTCGAATCCCTCAGCCTTGATAGGTTGTTACCGAGATGCAATCAAAGCCGGCCTTGCGGCGTCGTCCGGCACGCTACACCGAATTGTCATATCAATTCCCTGGGGCGCTCGCCCGCATTGTCCATCCGGGATGTGGAGGCTAGTGTGGTCTGCGGCCGCCATATAGGTCTCGCAACGCTCATGGCGGTGGTGTTAAGGCCCGTCCGGTAGGGGTACCGGACGGGCCCACAACCGCCCTCTTGCACTGCATCGACACCGGGAACGGCCCCCTCAATGCCCACCTATCCGAAGCGGCCCCCGGACATGAGAAAACCCCCGGCCAGTCTCGCTTGGCCAGGGGCTTCGCAGCATTTAATTGCCGCCTCAGGCAGGTGCCGACCGGAATCGTGGGGGATATTCTGTCGGCAACCTAGCCATCAGCTAGCTTCCCTTTTTCTGCTGCACTAGTCAATTCGCCCTATGGCTCGTCACTGTTGCTTGCCCGCGGAGCAATGACCTCGACTGTTGCGAATCTCTTGCCGGCTTCGCTGAATGGCATCTCGACGACCATGAATCCGTAGGTGCCGGGGGCGAGATCGGGCGCCAGCGTGATGGGCAGCGAGTAGCGACCGTTTGCGTCCGCATAAACCATCGGCTCGTCGAGAAGATTGGCATCCGTTGACATCGGGCCGAACCCTACGAAAATTTCTGCTCCGGGGGTGTAGCCGTCACCGACGATGTTCCAGGTTGTTCCCGCCTCCCGCTCGGCCCTGACTGCGTTCCATTCCGGAACGGGCTCAAGATCAGGATAGGCCGCTGGTGCCGGCTGCGGCGCCACAGGAGCCGGAGCGGGCGGTTCTACAGTGGGCTCAGGCACCGCGGCGGCCGTCGGCGTTGGCGTTGGCGTCGGCGTCGGGGTCGGCGTGGGAGTCGGGGTTGGCGCTTGGGTAGTGGCCTCCGGCGAGGGACTTCCCGACGGGCTCTGCGCCTGACCGGACGCAGTCGATTCGGTAGTTGCACACCCGGCGAGCAGAAGGGCTGTGATGGACAGGGCGAGGATAGGTCGCTTATTCACTGACGTGCTTTCGTCTTGAAGGGTGGCTCCTTTGAGTTGAGGCCCTCGAAGCGCCGCAGGGGGCCCGCAGGGGTTTCGACTCAGTGGAAACCGGGACAGGGGGTGCTTCAGGCCCCTGTTTCTGCGTGCGTGGCCACCCCCGGCTGCCCCCACAGTCCGGACGGTGAAATGGACTCTACAACTGGAGCACGTCATGCGCCGCCAGCTTTTCATCACGGTCCTGCAACGCTTTGAGGAGCCGCGGCGGGACGTACGCACCCTCCGAATGATGTCCCTGACCAGCCTGCAGTGCGACCTGCTCGCCCGGACCGCAGCGACCCGGCACGCCGGACCTTTAAGAAGGGCTGCATTACCTTTTCTCTAGACAGTCTAGCTACTTTAGAATTGAGGCAGGTCAAGCCATGGCCTCCCCGGATCGCACACCGTAGGGAGCTGCTCATGCGCCGCCACCATGCAGGGCCTGCCCGGAGCAGACGCCCGAGTGGAACAAGTGCTTCGACCATGCATCAGCACCGGCCCGCCCCGAATTCCTGGGTCCTCAAAGGGCCTGGCCTTGCACGCCCGTGGCTTCCGCCGGGCCGCATCAGCTGCCCCCGGCGGGACCCGTCACGGTGCCGGCAGCGCCCGCCGCTCGTCATTCAACCCAGTTTCACTTCGTGTCAATCCGTCCGAGCCACGTCACTCATCCAGCCAGGAGCACCGATGTACAGCAGACTTAGCCCCGCCGACCCGTTTCCCGCGGACCTGTCCGTGCTCAGCGACGCCGACGTCGAAGTACTGAACAGCAAGGTCCAAAGGCAGCTCGGATACGAGTTCGTCAATGACGGCCTTTCGGACCCGGAAACGGAATTTCGGGCCGAAGAGCTTACTGAGGAACTCGACCGGCGGGACACCGGGACACTCGCCGCAGCCGCACCTGCCCGCGCAGCGGTTGACGGCAGGCCCAGTCGTGCCCTCGACGTTCAGCAGAGGACGGTGCCATCCCTCGGCACGGCAGGAAGCAGACCGTGATGGCACAGCCCGGCACAACATGGGACTCCAACGATCAAGGTTGGGTGCGGGAGAACCTGCGTGAGGCCATCGACCATTTGGTGAGCCAGGGTTACACCGTTCGCGGCGGGCAGGGCCAGGACCCGGAGCTGATCGATCCCGGCGGCCTGGCTGTGGAAACGTGGCGGGAGGACTACCCATACGAAGAGCGGCTCACCCGAGAGGAATACGAGCTTGAGAAGTACCTGCTGCAGATCGAACTGCTGAAGTTTCAATACTGGGGGCAAGACCATGATCTCAAGCACGTCATCGTCTTCGAAGGCCGGGACGCCGCGGGCAAGGGAGGAACGATCAAGCGGTTCACGGAGCATCTGAACCCGCGATCCGCTCGGGCCGTGGCGCTGGGCAAACCGTCGGACAGGGAACAGGGCCAGTGGTACTTCCAGCGCTACATCCAGCACCTACCCACGACCGGGGAAATCGTGATGTTCGACCGGTCCTGGTACAACCGGGCCAACGTTGAAAAGGTGATGGGTTTCTGCACCGATGAGGAGTATCAGATTTTCATGGCCCAGGCACCCGACTATGAGAAGATGCTGGTCGACTCTGGGATACACCTCACCAAATTTTGGTTCTCTGTGACGCGCCGAGAACAACGCACCCGATTCGCCATCCGCCAGATTGATCCGGTGCGGCAGTGGAAACTCTCCCCGATGGATCTGGCGTCCCTGGATCGGTGGGACGACTACACGGAAGCCAAAGAAGCGATGTTCCTGCGAACCGACACCGATCACGCGCCCTGGATCACCGTGAGATCCAACGACAAGAAGCGGGCACGGATCAACGCGATGCGTTTCTTCCTCAACCAGTTCGACTATGAAGGCAAGGACACCTCGGTGGTCCGCGCCCCCGACCCGCTCATTGTGCGTCGGGGCCGCGACGCCGTCGGAGATTAACCCCACTTGATGTGAAGACAAGGGCGGCGATCCCCGGGGGTTCACCGCACCATGAGGCGATGCACGCCGCCAGCCAGGGGTCGCTGCGCATCACCGCCGAGCTCAACGGGCGGTACCACTCCCCCGGGGAGGTGCGGGCCCTGATGAGCGAGCTGACCGGGCGAGAGGTCCCCGAGTCCTTCCAACTCTTCCCGCCCTTCAGCGCTGACTTCGGCAAGAACATCCGCTTCGGCGCGGAGGTGTTCGTCAACAGCGGATGCCGGTTCCAGGACCAGGGCGGCATCGACACCGGTGATGGGTCCCTCATCGGCCACAACGCCGTGATCACGACCTTGAACCACGATCTGTTGCCGAGCCGACGGGCCGACATGCACCCGGCCCTCGTGGTGATCGGCAGTGGTCGTTGGTGTGCCGGCAAAGCAGGTGGGCACGGTTCCGGAAGGGTAATTCCTGGCCGGGAATCGAGACACCACGCCCAGCACTGTCGCTATTCGTTCCGTGCCCGGATCCCATATACCAGCTCGACCAGCCCCTGGTCGTACGCTGTTGCGCTCTGAAGGGTCAGCAAGTTCGGGTCCTGCCCCTGCGGAAAGACGCCCCGGCCCGCGCCTATCGCGATCGGCATCACCACGAGCCTCACAGAGTCCACGACGCCCGCGGCCAGGAATGTCTCTGCGAGGGTGAGGCTTCCCCAGACAACAATGTCCCCGCCGGTGTCGGACTTGATCCGCGTGATCGCTTCGATAGGGTCACCGGATTCGATGACCGCCTCCGCCATGTCTCCCCATGGGGCTTTTGTCAGGCGGCGGGAGAAAACGACGCGGTGGAGCGAGTTCAGTGACGGCGCGATAATTTCGTCTTTGGATGCCGGTGTCGGCCAGTACTCGACAAACATACGGTAGGTGTTCGCCCCGAGGACCATCGTGTCAACTGTGTCCAACCACTTCAGCTGACTGCGGTCAAACTCCTCGGTGCCGCCGTCAAGGAACTCATAGAAGGTGAACTCGTTGTTGGCGTCGGCCGCGAAACCGTCGGCGCTGACAAAGTCCTGAACAATCAGTTGCCCCATGACCTGCTCCTCGCTCCTGCGTCGTCGAGGACTCTACGCCGAGGCCTCTACCCCATCAACCCCTCCGCGGGGCGGGGCGAGCGAGTCCTCTAATGAGCAGTTTGACCAGCCGATCGGCGTTGTACTGCGGATCCTTGCCCTCGCCAGCGCATAGATTGCCAACCCCGCGCAGAAGTTCATAGGCGCCTATGTCCGCGTCGATTTCCCCTGCTGCGACAGCGGCTTGGAGCAGATGAGCGCACACCGGCACCAACCGGTCAACGAAGTAGGTGTGCAGGGCGTCAAAGCCGTCCCTGTCGTTTTGCAGTGCAGCGGCGAGGCCGTGCTTGGTGACGAGGAACTCGACGAAAAGGTCAACCCACTGGCCAAGGGCCGAATGCGGGGATTCGGTATTGGCCAGCAGGGCCGGTCCGGCCTCGGCGCAGGCTTCCACCTGGTGCCGGTACACAGCGATGATGAGGTCCGCGCGCGTAGGGAAGTGCCGATAGATCGTGCCGACCCCCACTCCGGCCCTGCCTGCGATTTCCCGTACCGGTGCGTCCACGCCGGAGCCGACAAAGACAGCAGCGGCGGCGGCAAGGAGCACCTGTTCATTGCGTACGGAATCCGCGCGCTTCCGCGGCGTCCCCTGCCCAGCCTGCCCGGCGTCCAGACTCATATCCCTGATCCTCTTTAGCCCTCGTTGCGAAACGGAACAGCGTTCCCTATAGTCAAACGGAGCGACGTTCCCTTTACCAAGTATGGCAGACCGGACAGCCCACCCGCTGTGGCGTCCGGACAGCACATGAACTCTCCCAACAGAAAGCCTGTGGCATGACAGATCTCCTCTCCCCGCATGCAGACCAGGCCGTCGATGCTCCGGTTCCGGTCATGTCCGTCAGCCCGGTGGTACTGCCGGTCCGCGGCCGCGGTGACGACCTCCAGGTGCGGGTATCCGCTCCGGTAACCGGGCGCGGGCTGCCCGTGATCCTTTTCTCCCACGGCAATGGGTCGTCCATGCGGGACTACGGCCCGCTGGTCGATCATTGGGCGGCGCACGGCTTCGCCGTCATCCAGCCAACCCACCTCGACTCGAGGACGCTGGACCTCTCCCCTCAGGACCCACGGTTCTCCGAGAGATGGCGCTTCCGCGTGAACGACCTCCAACAGATCCTTGACCAGCTCGACTCCATCGAAGCTGTCGTGCCCGGCCTGGCCGGGCGCCTGGACCACAGCCGGATCGCTGCGGCCGGACACTCCTGGGGCGGCCACACGGTCGGCCAACTGCTCGGCGCGCGGGTCATAGGACAGGACGGAGGGGCGGGAGCGGACCTGTCCGACCCTCGGATCTCGGCTGGCGTGCTGCTGGCCGCCCCCGGGAGGGGCGGAGCCGATCTGACGGAGTTCGCCGCAGCGAATTACCCCTTCCTGAACCAAAGCTTCACCGACATGACCACCCCCGCCCTCGTCGTCGCGGGAGACAGGGACCGCACCCCCCTCAGCGTCCGGGGTGCGGACTGGTGCGCGGACCCCTACCGTCTCAGTCCGGGCAGAAAGAGCCTGCTGACCGTCTTCGGGGCAGAACACTCGCTGGGAGGAATTCCCGGCTACGGAGCTGCGGAGACCACCGACGAGAACCCGACCCGGGTCGCCTTCATCCAGCAGGCCACCTTCTCCTACCTGCGCAGCGCGCTGTACCCCACCGATCCGAGCTGGAGCGAGAGCGCCGCCGCGCTTGACGAGAACCCCGCTCCGCTCGGCCGCATCGACAGCAAATAACTCCCCACAACCCCAACCAACCCCACCCACATTGAAAAGGACACCCTCATGCAGTACAACACCCTCGGCCGCACCGGCCTGCAGATCAGCTCACTCGCGCTGGGCGCCATGAACTTCGGAAAGATCGGCCGGACGACGCAGGACGAAGCAACCGCACTGGTGGACGCCGCCCTCGAGGCCGGGATCAACCTCATCGACACCGCCGACGTGTACAGCGGCGGCCAGTCCGAGGAAATGGTCGGCAAGGCAATCGCCGGCCGCCGCGACGACGTCGTCCTCGCCACCAAAGCGGGGCTGCCCATGGGGGACGAGCGCAACCACCAGGGCAGCTCCCGGCGCTGGCTGATCACGGAGCTGGAGGCGAGCCTGCGCCGGCTCAACGTCGACCACATCGACCTCTACCAGATCCACCGATGGGACCCCAGGACCAGCGACGAAGAAACCCTCTCCGCCCTGACCGACCTGCAGCGCGCGGGCAAGATCCGCCACTTCGGCTCCTCAACCTTCCCGGCATACCGCATCGTCCAGGCCCAGTGGGCCGCCAGCACGCACCGCCTCAGCCGTTACGTCACCGAGCAGCCCAGCTACTCGATCCTGCAGCGCGGCATTGAGACCCAGGTACTCCCCGCCACCGAGGAATACGGCATGGGTGTCCTGGCGTGGAGCCCCCTCGCCTCGGGTTGGCTCTCAGGCGCCATCCGCGAGGGCCAGGCGATCAGCACGAACCGCTCGGGCTTCATGCAGCGCAGATTCGACGTCTCCATCCCCGTCAACCGGGCAAAGCTTGACGCCGTGGAACAGCTGGCCAAGGTGGCCGACGGCGCCGGTCTCACCATGATTCAGCTCGCGCTCGGCTTTGTCACAGCGCATCCGGCAGTCACCAGCGCACTGATCGGACCGCGCACCATCGATCACCTGCACTCCCAGATCGCCGCCGCCGACACCGTCCTGTCGTCGGACATCCTCGACGCGATCGATGCCATCGTGCCACCCGGCACCGACCTTGCACCGCAGGAGAAGAACGATGCCCCGCCGGCCCTGCTCGACCCGTCCCTGCGCCGCCGCGGCTGACACCACCTTCTTGAGCACCACGCGGAAGGTAAATTGACAGCCTTGGCTAAACGGTTTAGCTTTAAGCTATTCCTATTAGCCATTTGGAGGCTGTCATGACCGAGCACCTGAGCTCCCCCGAGGGGACCATCGCCTACGAACTGAGCGGCGAGGGTCCACTCGTGGTCCTCGCCCATGGCATCGGCGACAGCCGGCACTCCTACCGCTTCATCGCCCCGGCCCTGGTTGCCGCCGGCTACCGGGTTGCCAACGTCGATATCCGTGGCTGCGGCGAATCCAGCACAGGATGGAAGGGCTACAGCCGCACCGACATCGCCGGGGACCTCGTCGCCCTCCTACGCACACTCGGCGGCCCGGCAGTTATCGTGGGCCACTCGATCAGCGGCGGCGCGGCCACCATCGCTGCTGCCGCAGAACCCGGGCTGATCGCCGGCGTCGTGGAACTGGCCCCCTTCACCCGCAAGCAGTCGGTTGACCTCGGCGGCCTGTTCCGCCGGAAGAACTACCGGACCGGCACGGCCCGGCTCGCCAAAGTGCTGCTCAGCGGGAGCGTGAAGGCGTGGCTGGCCTATCTGGACCTTGCAGTTCCGGCGAAACCCGCCGACTGGGACCACGAGTCCGCCCGCATCCGGGCCACCGTGAGCCGGCCCGAGCGGATGGCGGTCCTGCGCGCCATGATGAAGACGTCCCCGGCGGATGCCGGCGCCCGGCTGCCCAACGTCCGGCGCCCCGTGCTGATCGTCGAGGGCAGCGCCGACCCCGACTGGACCGACCCCCGCGCCGAGGGTGAACGCATCCTTGCCGACCTTCCCGACGGCGTCGGTGAACTTGCCGTCATTGAAGGCGCCGGGCACTACCCACACACCCAGACCCCGGACGAGCTGCTCGCCCTGCTGCTGCCGTTCCTGGGCAGGACGCTGACATCCACGGCGGGCGTAGACCGTGCCTAGGGCCGGATTGGATGCGGCGGCGGTCACCGAAGCCGGTGCCGCCCTCGCTGACGAGATTGGCTTCGCCCAGCTCAGCATGAGCCTCGTTGCGGAACGTCTCGGAGTGCGGACTCCCTCGCTGTATAAGCACGTCGGCGGGCTTGCCGACCTCGCCCGTCGTGTCTGCATCCTCGCTGTCACCGAATTGGGCGAGGCAGTGCGTGATGCCACGCAGGGCAGGGCACGCAGGGATGCCCTCGAAGGGGCGGCTCAGGCGCTGCGCGGCTATGTGAAGCAACATCCCGGCCGCTACGCCGCGACCGTCGGGGTTCGGCCCACAGGACCGGATGATCCCCTCGCCGGGGCGCTGGAACGCGCGCTCACCCCCCTTTCAGCCGTGCTGCTCGGCTACCGCCTGGATCCTGCGGACGAAATCCACGCGGTGCGGATGCTGCGCAGCATGCTCGACGGTTTCGCGACGCTCGAGATCTCAGACGGCTTCCAGATGCGCACAGACGTCGACACCAGCTTCACCTGGATGGTCGACTTCATCGACCGGGGCCTGCGGTCGACGGCGGCCGAGGCCGGGCACGGGCGTGTGGTGTCCCCCCAGGTCCCGCCGCTGTGATCGGCAGGCCGCCGGCAGGATGAACATCGCGGGACAACCTGCAGGACCCGGCACCAAGGCACCCGGCCACGACCTCGTCCGCGGCGGCCTGCGTTTTACGGCCGAACTCAGCGCCTGGGTCGGCTCTGCCTGGGCGCTGTGGCCGCACTCGATTCCACTGGCCCTCGGAGCAGTGGTCCTGCTGATCGGACTTCCCGCCGTGTTCACCACCCCGGGCGACCGCCCCGGCGGGAATGGGCCGGTCGCCGTTCCCGGCATCGTCACCATCCTCATCCTGGTGATTCAGCTCGTTGCCGCAACGATGGCCGCCTGGACACTCCGGCCCGGATGGATCGCCGCCGCGGTGACTGCGCTGTGTCTTCTCGTGCCCATCACCGACCAGCCCCGCTGGCGCGCGCTCACCCGCACCGCACACGGGTAACCCAAGAGGCTTTGCAGCCGGGCATCGCGGTCACCACAACGAGGCGGTGGAGGTCCCGTAGTTGTGGTCACCGTATTTCTGCGGTGGAGCCCTCAAGCTGAGGTGGCCAGCGCCTCGCGCGCATCATCCTTCGGTCGGGCTGGGTCCGCACCGCTCTCTGGACGGTTGATCTCCGCCCACACCGCATCGAGGGACAGACCGAGAACCTCCGCGATCGCGGCGATTGTCGGAAAAGCGGGAGTTGCTACGCGGCCCGACTCGATCTTCCGAAGGGTTTCCGGCGAAACACCCGCAGCCAGGGCCGTATGGAGCATGGACCGCTCCCCCCTCGCCAGACGCATCAGCGCGCCGAGTTTCTGTCCACGTTCAAGCTCTTCGGGAGTAAGCGGCAACCTGACCATGCCGTCGATTCTATCCGGGATACTCTTACCGGTATAGTTATTGGTTCACGAGGAAGGTGCGAACATGATCGAAATCTTGACCCCAGCCGAATTATCACGAGCCAGGGAGACCGGTGCGTTGCTCGCCGACATCCTGCAGGCACTGAAGAGCCGCAGCACGGTCGGCACGAACCTGCTCGATCTCGACGAGTGGGCCCAGACCATGATCACCGAGGCGGGAGCAAAGTCCTGTTACGTCGACTACGCACCTTCCTTCGGACGCGGCCCGTTCGGACACTACATCTGCACATCGGTCAACGACGCCGTCCTGCATGGGCTTCCGCACAACTACGCACTGGCCGACGGCGACCTGCTGACCCTGGACCTTGCTATCACCAAGGGCGGAATCGCAGCAGACTCGGCCATCAGCTTCATCGTGGGCGCATCGAAGCCCCCGGAAAGTGTCGCGATGATCAGCGCGACCGAACGGGCGCTCACCGCAGGGATAGCCGCGGCAGGACCAGGGGCTCGCATCGGTGATATCTCGTACGCCATCGGTTCCGTCCTCCGCGAGGCCGGATACCCCATCAACACTGAATTCGGCGGCCATGGCATCGGATCAACAATGCATCAGGACCCGCACGTTGCGAACACCGGCCGGGCGGGCCGCGGCTACACACTGCGCCCGGGGCTGCTGCTCGCACTGGAGCCATGGGTGATGGCCGACACCGCCGCACTCATCACCGACGCCGACGGGTGGACACTGCGCAGCGCGACAGGCAGCCGGACAGCACACAGCGAGCACACCATCGCGATCACCGACGACGGCGCCGAAATCCTCACCCTACCGAAGCCAGCCGATCGGGATCGTGCAGTGACAGCTGGGGGCGTGCACACTGGTTCCCCGACCAACTACTCGTGATCATCTCGGCGCGCGAACGACAATGCGGCCTTATTAGGGTAGGACTATGAGAACTTCGAGCGTACGTACGAATTCCCTTTTCCTGGTGCTGCTGCTTGGCGTCCTTACTCTTTTGTCGTGGCTTTTCCTTCCGGGGTCATCCGGGCCGGTGTTGACCGCCATTTTCGGGAGCACCTTCGTGGTGTGCGCGGTCGCGCTCGTGGTGAAACAACGTCGGGAGTCGATGCCGAAAAGGTGAGGTGGTCAGGGTTGCTGTTCACCCGAGCCATGAGGTTGTGATTCTTTGTTCATCCGCCGGAGGAGGCCCTCGAGGTCCCGTTCCCCTTCGATTGTCTGGGCGCCGCGCTCGAGGCTGTCGCCAATGAGGTGCCGGGCTGCAGGAAGCCTGAACAGCGAGCCCCATTCTGTTTCTTCCTGCTCGTAGCCCCTGAGCGGTGTGATGGGAGCGAAAATCCGCTTGGCTGCGGCGAGTACCCCCTCGGGCAGGTCTGCAATGTTGTGCGCGAGCCGGTCGACAGACGCATCAAGATCAGCGGCAGGGATGGCCCGGTTGATCCACCCATAGGAGGCAGCGACATCCGCCTCGACAGCATCTCCGGTCAGAACAAGTTCCAGGGCGCGGTTCCGGCCGACTCGTTCAAGAAGGTACTGGGTGCCGCCCCCGGAGGGGATGATACCCATCAGTGCCTCGATCTGCCCGATACGGGCCGTTTCGCGGGCTGCGAAAGTCATGTCGGCTGCGGCGATGAATTCGGCGCCGCCTCCGCGGGCGATGCCCCGGAGCTTAACCACCGTGACCTGTGGTTGCTGACGGAGAAGCTCACCGACAGCCTGAAAGACGTTGACTCCCTCCGGCGCCTTGGAGGCAAGCTGTCCTAGGATGTCCATCTGATCGCCGATGTTCATGTCGACGTGCGCGATGAAGAATTCCGGGTTCGCACTGTCGAAGACGATCACTGCGACCGAGTCGTTCTCACGAAGTGCCAGCAACAGCTCCCGCAGCTCACTCATCATGACAACGCTGAGCGCGTTCACGGGCGGGTTGTTCAGGGTGATGTACAGGACACGACCGTCCTGCTCTGTTTGAAAGGTCGTGAACTGGGCGGCGTCCGCGGACAGCCTTGATTCGGCCACGTGCTTCTCCTAGGTATTCAATATGCATGTCGGTTTACAATGCATACCTAGTCTTGGAGCCGATTCAAGGCTCGTCAAGAACGCACTTTAAGCATCCTAGGGATACAGGAACACACCGAATGCAGCGGTTCAGCAACATTGTGGATACCACCACGGAGGTCTTCAGCCCTGACTGCGAGAGTCGCCCCATCCTCGATCAGATCGCCAACAAGTGGTCGATGATGTGCATGGCGGTACTCGACGAACCCAGGAGATACAACGAAATCAAACGACGGCTCGGAGGCGTCACGCAGCGTGTGCTGACGCAGACGCTCCGCAAGTTGGAGCGTGACGGTCTCATCGAACGACGAGTGCTGCCGACCTCACCGGTGGGTGTCGAATATGCCATCACCCCTCTCGGGGAATCACTCCGCGAACCATTCGGGCATCTCTACGACTGGACTGTGACCCACGCCCCCGCAATCCGCCGCAATCAGACCGCCTATGACCAGCGCGAAGAACCCGGTGCAGTTTGATTCGTCCGGTGGAATGCGGGTGCGCCGCACCCCTTCCAGTACGGCGTACTAGTACGCTGTGATAGTATGGACGGAAATGTCACCTGACGTCGCCTAGAGACCCTGCTGTGCCCGGTGCAGGATCAGTGAGCACCAGGCATCCGCCCCTACTCACAATCTGGAATCTGTCGGGGCCGGGCGTTCCAGGTTGACCCTGTTGTGTGAACACAGTTTCTAATCATCGGCGGGAACCGAAACGCCACGATCCCTACCTGATACCGACAATTTCACTACCAGCTTGCCCGCGTATCCCAGGACGACAGTTCGACGACCCGACCTACAGGTGGGGCTACGAGGCGCCCGGACGTGCAGATAAAGACATTCACTGCTACATCGACGAGAAGGATTGGCCCATGATCGAAGCTCAGACCCTGACGAAGCGCTATGGCGCAAAGACGGCGGTGGATTCCGTGTCGTTCACTGTCCAGCCGGGGAGGGTGACCGGGTTCCTGGGCCCGAATGGTGCGGGGAAGTCCACGACGATGCGCATGATCATGGGACTGGATAATCCCAGCGGCGGGCAGGTGACCATCAACGGCCGGCCCTACGCGAAGCACAAGGCCCCGCTGCACGAGGTCGGGGCGCTGCTCGATGCCAAGGCGGTCCACACCAAGCGCTCGGCGTACAACCACCTGCGGGCGATGGCGGCCACCCACGGCATCCCGAACTCCCGGGTCAACGAGGTCATCGAGCTCACCGGGCTGGGCGCGGTCGCGAAGAAGCGCGTGGGCGGGTTCTCCCTGGGCATGGGCCAGCGCCTGGGCATCGCGGTGGCCCTGCTGGGGGATCCCCAGACGGTGATCCTGGACGAGCCGGTCAACGGTCTCGATCCCGAGGGCGTGCAGTGGGTGCGCCATCTCGCCAGGGACCTGGCCGCCGAGGGCCGTACGGTGTTCCTGTCCTCGCACCTGATGTCCGAGATGGCCCTGACGGCCGATCACCTGATCGTTATCGGGCGCGGACGGATCATCGCCGACGCCCCGATCCAGGACATCATCGACGGTCAAAGCAAGGCCAGGGTCCGGGTCCGCGCAGACCGGCCGCAGGACCTGCTGAATCCCCTCGCCGGCGACGGCGTCAGCTCACAGCTCCTGGAACCGGAACTGATCGAGATCACCGGCGTCGACCCGCGCCGGATCGCCGAGACCGCCCAGCGGACCGGCGTCCTGATCTACGAACTGACCCCCCTGCAGTTGTCCCTGGAGGACGCCTACATGCAGCTCACCCAGGCCGAGGTCGAATACCAGTCCCACAGCCTCTCCCCCACCGCCCCGGACACCACCCAGCTCACCATCCCCGTGGAAGGACGCCGACCATGAGCGCACAGACAGCCACATCGCCCTCACCAAGCAGGCACGCCCCCCGGCCCGGCTCGGGCATTACCTTCTCCCGGGTGCTTCGATCCGAATGGATCAAGGTCACCACGGTCCGCTCGACCGTGATCCTGATCGCCTCCACCGTTCTGGTCATGATCGGTCTTGCCGCGCTGACCGCCTGGGGGTACGCCCAACTCGCACAGTCGATCAATGACGGCAGTCTGCCCGCCGATCTCCAGGCGCAGGGCCCCGGCAGCCCCGCCACGGATGCGCTCACCACACCCTCATCCGGATTGATTTTCGGGCAGCTGCTCATCGCCTCCCTGGCGGTGGTCCTGATCGCCTCCGAGTGGACCACGGGAATGATCCGCTCCACCATGGTCGCGGTCCCCGGGCGCACCCCGGCACTGCTGGCGAAGACGGTCGTCATCGCAGCCGTCTCCTTCCTCGTGGGTCTGCTCAGCGCCGTGGTGTCCTACCTGATCGCCCAGCCCATCCTTGGCGGCCAGGACATTGATTTCGCCCTCACCGAGGACGGCGTCCTGGCGAGCATCGTCAACACCGGCACGTTCCTGGCCCTCGTGGCGGTCATCTCGATATCCTTGGGGATACTGCTGCGCAACACCGCCGGCGGCGTGGTCACGGCCGTCGGAATCTTCTTCGTCCTGCCGGTCATCATGCAGCTTCTTTCGGGTCTGGCCGCCTGGGTTCCCGACGCAGCACGTTTCCTGCCCGGGGAGGCAGGCAACAGAATGGTCGCCGTGACCGCGGCCGGGGACACCCTCACCCAACTCCAGGGCGGACTCGTCATGGGTGCCTGGGCCGTGGCATTCCTCGTCGCTGCCCTCATCGTCACCAAGAAGCGGGACGTCTAGAAACCATCCCACCCCTGGCCCATGCCTGGGTCACAAATTCTCGGTGAGGGGACCGCAGAGCGAACGCTGTGGAACCCTCACCGAGCCCGCGGCACCCTCCCGGCAGCGGTGCCAAGCGGCCCGATTTTCTGAATGCCATGCGGCGGACCGGGCCAGCATGAAGCTAGGGGGCACTCCCCGCGTCGCCGGCATGTTGGCCGATTGACGCACTCGTGGTCTCTGGCCGCTCGCCGGTACGGCCGGTTCCGAGCACCGCATCTGCGGCGAGGTAGAGCGTGGTGGTTTCGGCCTGAAGGAGCGATTCACTCGACGGAAGGGCCCGCTCATACGAGAGTCCGTTGAGCACGGTGAGGAGAAACCGCGCCTGCGGCGTGTGATCGGCCCGCGGGAGGGCGCCCTCGTCGGCCATGATCGAAAGCCAGTAGGTGACGCGACGCAAAGATTCCCGCTCGATCCCCGCGTAGGTTGAGCGGAGGTCCGCGGTCTGCTCTGGCTCGATGAAGGCCTTATATACCGTTTCCCAGGCTTTGCGGGCCTCGGCCCCCACCCCGGTGGGAGCGAGGATTTGCCGCAGGCACGCCACCAGACGATCTCGTGCGGACAGCGCAGGATCACGGATCGGGTCCTCAGGGAAGAAATGGTCGTAGATCCGCGTCAGCAGGGCGCCCTGAAGGGCGTCCTGGGTGGGGAAGTGAAACCTGAGTGATCCGACACTCACCCCGGCGCGCGCAGCGACCGCACGAACGCTAAGGTTCGCCGCGGGGTTTTCGGCCATCATCGCTGCTGCGGCAGCAAGGACCTTTTCGCGTGAACTGACGCTCCCGGCGTCGTGTGTCTCCATATATGCCTCCTGCTCCATGCTATCGACACATCGTGCCAGCCAGCGCTGCCAATGCACACGCCAACGGACGAACCACGGAATACCCGCTGATAGATGCATAACCTCGACTATCACACCGTACTAGTACGGTGTGATAGTGTGCCGTGACGGTCTCCTCCGAGGAGAACCCGGTGTTTGGTCGAAGCATTTTTGACGTGCGGTTCGGTGATGCTGACCGACACTATTTTGAGAGGAACACATGATGGTTATATGGATGGACGCTCTTCGCGTCGGGAATTGGGGCTTCGCTCTGAGCCGGAGGTCGCAAAGTCATCTGGGGGGATGCCTTCCCGCGACGCCGCCCGTGCGTGCGGCAGGGTGGGTGGTCCTGTGAGCAGCGGCGCATTCCCTCAGGACCGGCCACAGCCCCTGCAGGAGCAGAGCGGCAAGAAGGCTTCGGCTCCGATCTCCGACCGGCCCTTCGGCGTGCATATCCGGATGAAGCGGTGGAAGTCCCTGATTGTCCTCATCGCGGTGCCTGTGGTCTTGCTCGTTATGCAGATCGTGATTTTTCAGGTTGTGACGCTGATCGAAGGTCCTGCCGATCCCCTTAATCCCGCACTTACTCCGCTGACGATCCTTGCAGTCGGCCTGAGCACCGGCCTTGCCTCGCTGATCATAACGGCGCTCACGGCCCGGTTGGCAAATGTCCCGTGGCGAAGCCTGTTCCGCCATAACCGGTCCTTCGATTGGCGCCGGATGCGCGTTTATCTCCTCGGCTCAGCCGTGCTGGTCGCGATCGGCGGCACCGTCACCAGGCTGATCGCCCCTGAGTCCACCGGCACGGGTGCCATCGAAATCGGGGCCACCACCCTCCTCATCAGTCTCGTGACACTGGTAGCGATACCTTTCCAGTCCGCAGGCGAGGAGGTGTTGTTCCGGGGAGCGGTCGTCCCGGCAGCCGGATCGTGGTTCCGTGGCGTGCGCCCCGCAATCGCTTTCGGCATTATCGTCTCGGGGGTGTTGTTCGCCCTGGTTCACGTGTCAGTGGAGCCATGGTTTGTCAGTTATCTTCTTGTCTTCTCCGCCTGCACAGTGATCATGGGACTCATCAGTGGAGGGCTCGAAGCGGCGATAGCGTTCCATGTCTCCAATAACGTCGTCGCAGGTATTGCCAACGCCGTGTACTCCGGCAATGGCGCGGACGTCCTCGAGCGGGGCGCCGATTCCGGTCCCGGGCCGGCCATGATCATTCTGATGCTCATGAACGTCGCAGTGGTGATCATGGTATGGCTGATCGAACGTGCGAAACGTTCCCCGAAACGATCCGACTCCCCTGCCGGCGGGTCAAACCACCACGCCTGACGGTATCGATCCGGCACCTCGTGCCACGCACCGTCCCCGCGGTGCTGTCCACAGCTGCAGTGGACAGCACCGCGGGGACCTATCGGTTCAACGTCCGGGCTCCGTCGGGTCCTTTCCTATCGGGCGTGCTTGTCGAGCCGGTGCGGATCGCAGATAAGGTCTTCGTCCCATGATGCGGTGGTCGCCGCGGCACCGTAGGTGGCGCGCAGGAACTCGAGCAGTGTGGCATCGGGATCCGCCGCGGTCCGCACGGCCTCGTAAGGCAGCAAAAACTGGCGGAATTCTTCGCTGTAGAAGGCACCTTCGACGCCGATGGGTGTATCCCGATAACCCTCCGGCTCGGGATAGGCGTAGGAGTAGAACGCTCCTTCCTCCCCTCCGCCGGCCCAGAAGCCACAGCTCGAGAGTTCGTGGGAGTACCCCTCCTCCATGACCCAGTCGGCACAGTTTGGGGCGCCGCCCGGGTGGGTAGGCGCGGGCCGGCCCGAGAAGCGCGTGCAGGCCAGGTCCATGGCGCCCCAAAAGTAGTGCACCGGGCTGACCTTCCCGAGGAACTCGGCCCGAAAGCGGGTGATGACGCGCTCGGCCTGGACCAGCTGACGCCAGTAGGCCGTGACGGCCTCCGCGTCATAGGAGGTGTTGGCGTGGTCCTCGGCGAAAGGGACGGCGGGATCGACCTCGGTGGGTACAGGCCGGATCGGCGCTTCGATCCCGAGCTCGGTCAGCGCCGCCATGGTCCGCTCATGGAACTGCGCGACGGACTGCGGCTCCAGGGGCACGCTGCGGTCCTCACCGGAACTGCTGCGTACCAGCAGGCGGTGCGCGACGACGTCGAACTCGAGGTCGAACATGCCGTTGCCGTACGGAATTGACGACGTGCCCAGGCCCCGCGGCGTCACGTACAGCGGCACCTGCCACCAGTGATTGACCAGCGGCGCGTGCGCCATCCGGATCTTGCCGACAACCTGCAGCCACATGTGCAGCGTGGCCTGGGTGTCCTGCCACTCCGAGACCCGCAGCGCAGGCCATCCCTCCCGCCCCGCCATTGTCCCGCCCGGGCCCGCCATGTCAGCCTGCAGCTCTGGTCCAGTCATACCGGTGTGCATTGATGGTCCTGTCATTCGTCGATGAATCTGCAAGGACGCACCGCTCCGGCGTCGACCGCGGAAGGGTGCTTGGAGAGATCATAACCAGCCCCTCGTTCTGAATGGCGCATCGTGACACGGAGCGTATCGGCCACGCCAGAACGCGAGATCCGCGCGGACCACAGGATGCACCATCCCCCGATATCGGCCAGGAAAGCGCATCGGCAGCGGGTTACGATGGCGTCGGAGCAGGCCGGGGCGGGCTGCCTGCAGGAATTCTGTTTCGCACACTCTGCGACGGGTGAGAAGACGAAGCAGAATGATCCAACGCGCTGGATACTATTTTTCCGGGAGGGTCAGTGAATGAGTTGAACCTAGGACAGAACACCCCGCGCAGCAGGTTTGAGGTACGGGCGGGTCGTCATTACGTTGGTCAGGCCGCTTACGTGGATGACGACGGCGATCATCGCATTTTCTTCCATACGGCCGTAATCGACGAGTATGCGGGGCAGGGCATCGCGGGGACGTTGGCTGAGTACGCGCTGAGCAAGACGGTCGATGGGGGGAAGATCATCGTTCCTGTGTGTCCGTATATTAAAAGTTACCTGGCCCATCATCCTGAGTATTTGCCCGACGTTCTGGAACCGACGGAACCGCTCCTTAGATTCTTGGACGGCGCGCTGCAGTCCCGGAAACGGTCCGCTGCGCCGAAGGAACATGACTGACCCATGGGGACCGGCGATGGGACGACCCGTGGACGGGATCCGCGGTATGCGCGCCGAAACTTATCTGCTCAACAGCCACGAAGGGTACTCGATCGATGCCAGATTCCCAGCAGCCCCCGAACCGCCACACGACCCCGGCGGGTCTGCGTGCTCTCTTCCTCAATTGCACGCTGAAACGCAGTCCCGAGCTGAGTCACACCTCCGGCCTCATTGATAAGAGTGCGAACATCATGCGCACGAATGGGGTGGAGGTGAACATCATCCGACCGGTTGACCTCGACATTGCGACCGGTGTCTACCCCGACATGACGGAACGAGGGTGGGACCATGACGACTGGCCGATCGTCGCCGCTGAAGTGATGCTGGCCGATATCCTCGTCATTGCCGGGCCTATCTGGCTCGGTGACAACAGTTCGATCACCAAGCGGATCATCGAACGCCTCTACTCGATGTCGGGTGTGACGCAAGCCAATGGTCAGTTCCTGTACTACGGGAAAACGGCCGGGGCACTGCTGACCGGGAATGAGGACGGCGTTAAGCACTGTGCCATGAACATCCTCTACAGCCTCCAGCACATCGGCTTTTCCATTCCGCCTGCCGCCGATGCGGGATGGATTGGCGAAGCCGGTCCAGGACCGAGTTACCTCGACCGGGGTTCGGGCGGACCCGAGAACAACTTCACAAACCGCAATACGACCTTCATGACCTGGAATCTGCTTCACATGGCGGACATGCTGCGGCGCAACAACGGTATTCCCGCGTGGGGGAATCTCCCCGGGGAGTGGAGAGATCGCGATCAATCGGAGCCGCATCCCAATCCTGAATACCGCTGATCACACCGGAGGGCCGGCCGGGACACGCGCGGGTGCGTCCGCTCCCGCATAGGTCGGGGCCGCTCCGCCACTTATTCTTGGAGCCATGGCATCACCGCGAAAGACACTTCCCGCCGCAAGGGTCTCGGACGAATCCCACCGGGTCACCACCTTCGAACTCTTCTTCGACCTGGTCTTCGTCTTCGCCTTCACGCGGGTCACAGGTTTCATGGCGCACGAGCATTCCTTTCTCGGCGTCCTGCAGGGAATGATCATCCTGACCCTGCTCTGGTGGTCCTGGGTGTCCTTCTCCTGGCTGTCCAACCAGACCCATGTCGATGAGGGCATCATGCGGCTGGGGTTGTCCGTCGTCATGGTCGCCATGTTCATCTCCTCCCTCGCCATACCGGAGGCCTTCCACGACCTCGAAGGCGGCCTCAGCGGCCCCCTGATGCTGGCGCTTTCCTACGCTGTCGTCCGCGTCCTGCACCTGACCCTGTACGCCTACGCGGCCGGAAATGACGAGCCACTGCGCCGGCAGATCGCCAAGACCGCCGGCGGCATGGTGCTCGGTTCGGCGCTCATCGTGACCGGGGCCCTCGTCGGAGGTCCGGCGCAGACCTGGTTCTGGCTCGCCGGAGTCGGCGTGGACGCCGCCCTCACCTACATCACGTCAAAGCACGGCAACTGGCGGGTGCATTCGGCGGCGCACTGGACCGAGCGGTACGGCCTCATCGTCATCCTGGCGCTCGGCGAATCGATCGTGGCGATCGGCGTCGGCGCCTCGCAGGAGCCCGTGAGCACCCCGATCCTCGTCGGTGCTGTCTTTGGCGTGGCCCTCTCCATCTGCCTCTGGTGGCTTCACTTCGACGTCACCGCCATCGCCGCCGAGCACCGGTTCGCCGCGCTACGTGGGGCCGAAAGGGCGTCAGCCGCCGTGGACGGATACACCTACCTGCACCTGCCCCTCGTCGCAGGGATTATCCTGTCGGCGCTCGGGGTGGAGGATGTCCTGGCGCACATCTACGAGTCAGGGCCTTTCGGCGCCCTGGGCGCCTTCGCCCTCCTCGGCGGTGCGGCCCTGTACCTGCTGGGCAGCGCCGGGTTCTGGCGGCGGATCGGCGGGGGATGGAAGAAATGGCGGCTCGGCGGGGCGGCTGCCCTCCTGGCCCTGATCCCCGTCGCGGCCCAGATCCCGCCGCTGTCCGCCCTGGTCCTGGTATCAGTCGCAGCAGCCACCCTCGTCGCACTCGAGAGCCTCCTGTACCGGGGGACGCGACTGGCCGTACGCTCGGGGCACTGATAGGAATCAGCAATAAGACGCTGGCCTAACGGAAAGCCTGAAAGGGAGACGGTTCGGCTTTGTGAAGGGGCCGCTAAGAGCGGGAATAGGATTGTTCACATGTCAAAAACCTCTGCAGACCGCGCTCTCGACGGCTTGGTCGCTGAGAGCAGTCGTCGCTCACCGACGGCAGATGAACTGCGTGTTTGGCGGGCGTTTATTGAGACATCGGAGGCGGCGAAGCAGTTGGTCGCACTGCGCCTTCAGGAGGATTCGGGTCTGTCTCCGGGTGATTACGCGGTCATGGTCGCACTGTACGACCAGCCCGGGCACAGCATGCGTTCGTCACAGCTTGCGGAAACTATCAGCTGGGAAAGAAGCCGGCTGTCTCATCACCTTGGCCGGATGGAGCGGCGCGGCCTCATCAGCAGGCAGGCGGCCGCTGATGATAACCGTGGGGCTGAAGTTCTATTGACTGCGGAGGGTGCGCATCTCTACAGAAAGGCATCGTCCCCGCATCTGCACGCAATACGCGACATATTTGTCACCCCTCTTAGCGCCGAGCAGCTGAGCCTCCTCGAAGACGCAATGCGTGGCCTCGCCGCGCACGTTGCGTCCCTGAGGTGACTTGGAATCCTGAAACGATCACTGCACCGTAGCGGGGGCATCACCCGTCTTGGGTGATGCCCCCGCTGATCACTGCCTGCGGCGGTTTGCTATGCGACCTTCAATGCCTGCGCGTTCTCTGCCGCCCAGGTGCGGAAGTCCTTCAGGCCAGGAATGAACCGGCGAAGCCATTCCAGGTCCCGGGCGCCGGTGAACTCGGTGTCGAAGTCCCCGTAGTACTGGAACATGTTGCCCGCCTCCTCTGCCCCTGGGAAGCCGAGCCCTCGGAAGGTGTCGTAGGGCACCGACTGGAAACGCACGGGTTCGCCGATGGCTTCGGCGAGCTGGCTGGCGTACTCGGCTCCGGTGAGGTGGTCCCCTGCGAGGCTGACGGTCTTACCGATGTACTCCCCGCCCGCGGCGAAGATCGAGAGCACGGTGCGGCCGATGTCCGTGACATCAACCCCCGAGAGAAGCCGTCCGTCTTCGAAGGGAAGCGACAGCGTCAGGACTCCATCGTCTCCGCGCTGGGGCGCCATATCCGCCGCGAAGTTCTGGAAGTAGAAGGTTGTGTTCAGGTACGTCGTCGGCACTCCGGCGTCGGCGAAAAGCGCGTTGCCCTCACCCTTGGCATCGAAGTGCGGCACGTTGTAGTGATCCTGCAGCACCGGCATGCGCGGGTCCTCGAGGGGAAGCAGTTTGCGGGTGTCCTCGAGGGTTGACCAGACGACATGCGCCACCTCGGCCGCTGCGGCGGCACGGGCGAGGACGGCCGTCTCGTCAAGCTCCCGGCGGGCGGAGCCATGCGCCCAGAAGTTCGTTACCAGGAACGCCCCGTCTGCGCCCGTGAGTGCCGCAACGACGCTCTGCTCATCCTCGAAGTCCGCGCGGACAACATCCGCCCCAAGCCGGCGCAGGGCCTCGGCCGATGCGGAACCGGGATCCCGGGTCAGGGCACGAACCGCGAAGCGCTTCTGCGGATCGGCCAGGAGTGCGCGGACGACGCCACCTCCCTGGGAACCGGTCGCTCCGGCCACTGCAATAATTTTCTGCTCACTCATGATTTGCTACCCATCACTAGATTGTCGAGGTGCTGATCCAACTGCTACCTACTTGACGTGTCAACCACAATGATCGGCGTTCTATTCCGGCGCCGAGGCGCGGTGACCGTGGTGATCGCCGGGATACTCAGCCTGAGGCAGCGAGGTATGCGAGCATGAATCATGTCCACCCGCTATGTCAGCGATACGGCCCGCGCGAACTGGAGTTCCCTTGTCGCGGTTGTAGCCGGCACGGGCGCCGCCGTCTTTCTCAGCACGCAAGGTGATCGGTCAGAGAAGGATGTGTCGACTTTTCTGGTCACCCTCTATCTCAGCCTGGCCCGTGTTCGTAGGCACGTACCTGCTGTGGACTCATCTCATCTATGCCCGCCTAGGGCCGCGCAGCCTGAGCAGCGCCGCTCGCCACGAAACACAGATCCTGCAAAAGTGGTGGACGAAAGCCCTCGGATACGGCGGCGCTTCGAGCTGGAGCCTCACCGGTGCCCTGGCTGCAGTGATCCTGACTATCGTTATTGCTCAGAATGACAACTTCCGCAGCGACGTGCTGTTCGTCATCCTGGGGCTTCTATGTGTCGCTAGCTCGTGGGCGCTCATGGTGTACTCCTTTGCCCTAGCGTATCTACGCCTCGCGGTCGGGTCCGATGATGAGCACGCACATATCAGCCTCACCGTGGAAGGGGACCGCCGCTTCACCGACTATCTCACCTTGGCCGTGCTGCTTTCGACGATGGCAGCGACCGTATCCGCCACTTTCAACTCACGCAGAGCATGGACACTCATACGCATCAACGTGCTTTTTGCCTTCGCTTTCAACTCCGTCATCGTTGCCATGATGGTTTCCTTGCTCTTCGGCGGATTCGTGGCCTGAATCGCAAGCAAGCAAGTTGTTGACAGTCAACCGCCACCCATCAGAAGCCCTGGCCGTCCAGGGCTGCGAGGAAGACCTGCGGGTTCCAGTACTCGCGGTAGGTCGTGATCTCACCGTCGCGGAACGTCACGAAGGTCGCGTAGCGCATGGCGTAGGGCTTGCCGGTCCTCACGACCGTTCCTGCCACGCTCCACTCCATGACCACGAGGTCGGGGTCGCCGGTTGTGTACATCGTTGTGGTGGGGAGCTCGCGGACGTCAATCGTCTCGGGGTAGCCACGCAGGTACTCGTAAAGCGCCTCCCTGCCCTCGATGACCGACGGGCTGCCCTCGGGTGCGAAGGGGAACTCGGCGACGACGTCCTCCGCGCACAAGTCGGTCCAGGCCTTCATGTCCTTCGACAGGAAGAGCTCGAGGCCGTGCTGCAAACGCTGCACATTGGTCAGCTCATCGCTCATGGCTTTGCTCCGCTCGGTCTTTTCTCCTACAGGTGCTGGGAACGATACCGTTCCAGGTACCTGTAGGAGGCAATATGTCGACCATGAGTACCGCGCGTGAAGAGGCGCAGGACCCACTACGGCTTCTCGCGGCAAGGAGATGGAGTGCCACACCTCCCGTTGGGCCAGATATTGGCTGGACCAGGAAACCGCGTGCCTCCATCCGGTCCCCGCGTCAGTGGGCCTCCGTGGCCCGGCTGGTCCGCTGGCGGCTGGCATGCGCGCGGGCTTTCAATCGGTTCCCGCACGTAGTCATCGAGCACCACTTACCGGTTCCCGGTCGACTGCGGTCAATGAAGAACAGGTTGCAGTCGCTGTTCGCGCACGCCTTGAGCCGACCCGGTGTCGACTCGGTGAAGCGGGACCACGCCAGGGCCGCTCGTGCTGCGAGTCGTTTCGGTGGATCCGCTTCCAGCCGCCATTGAATACCAGCAGGAGACGGCTCCGGAACGAGAGAGATATCGGAGAGCAACCCGGCCAGGCGCTCGGTCGCCCCTTCGTCTCCCCGGATGACGCCCTGAAGGACCTGTCTCATAAGCCGCAGATGCTGCAGCTCGGTATCGGAGCCGGTGCCGCCGAACCTCACCGCAAATTCTCCGGCTGCTCGCTCATGGAGCTCCTCCGTGATCCGGCCGTCTACGGCGGGGGCGCTGTTCAACAGGGCCAAGAGAAGATTTTCGTCCAGGCCCGCGCTCTGTAAAACCATCCTCGCCCTTTCGCGTTACTCACCTGTGAAGGGTGTCGACGTACGTGCTACATTTCCACTAACCAGTATAGATCATTTTAGGAGTTAGTCATGGTTACGGTTCATCACCGCGTCGCCACAGTCAACGGTCTCAGCATGTTCTACCGGGAAGCCGGGCCGGTGGGTGCGCCCGTGCTGCTTCTCCTGCATGGATACCCGACCAGTTCCCACATGTTCCGGCATCTCATCCCCGCCCTGGCGTACGAGTATCACGTCATCGCGCCCGACCATATCGGCTTTGGACGCTCTTCGGCGCCGTCGGTGGATGAGTTTGACTACACCTTCGACTCGCTGGCGGACATGACGGCCGGGCTGCTGGCGGGCCTTGGCGTCACAAGATTCACCGTGTACACCCAGGACTACGGAGCGCCGATCGCATGGCGGCTCGCGTTGGCCAACCCGGGGTCGGTTGAAGGTGTCATCTCCCAGAACGGCAACGCCTATGAGGAAGGCTTCGTGCCCGACTTCTGGGCTCCCATCTGGGCGTATGGCGCCGACCCGTCTCCCGCGAATGAGCTCGCCCTGCGGCCGGCGCTCGAACGGGAAGCCGTGGAATGGCAGTACAAGCACGGGGTTCCCGATGTGACCACGATCGACCCGGACGCCTGGGAGCATGACCTCGCCCTTCTGGGCCGGGAAGGGATGGACCGGGTGCAGCTGGCCCTGTTCGGTGACTATCACACGAACCGCACGCTGTACCCGGCGGTTCATCAGTGGCTGCGTAATTCGCAGGTTCCCGTTCTGGCGGTATGGGGCAAGAACGACGAGATCTTCGGTCCGGACGGTGCCAGGGCGTTTCTCAAGGACGCCCCTCACGCCCAGGTGCAGCTGCTTGACGGAGGGCACTTCCTGCTGGAATCGCACCTCGACGAGGTCACGCAGCTCATCCGCGACTGGCGCGCCGGATTCTAGTGGGTTCTCGCACATGGCCGCCTTAGCAGCGTGACCCCGACATTCCCTGGCGGCCTCTGCCGTACTCTTTCGCCCCTGATCGATCGGCCCGTCGGCGCCGCGCGGGAGAATCCTGGCGCGGGGAATCTCAAAGTCCGACACCGGCCGCCGCTCCTAGAACGTGGGTTTGGTCACATGCCCTTGACTGTGTTGTTGGCACAGGGTCTTCAATGACGACATCAACACATTCAGGGCCTTCACATGACGGCCCGACCAGGCCGGCGGCGAGGGAACTCCCGACGGAAAACATCAAGGAGATAAGCATGTCTGCTCTAACTGAAGGCCTTCAGGACTTCGTGAACCAGGTCCCGGAGGTCCTGCAGCCGGTGGGTGTGGGCCTCGTCGGGATGATCCCCTATGTCGAAGGCGAAGGCGCGGCAGCCCTGGGCATCATCGCGGGAGTCAACCCGATCGTTGCAGGGATCGCCGGTGCCGTGGGCAATTTCCTGAGCGTCCTCGTGGTGGTGCTGCTGAGCTCGCGTGTCCGCCAGAGCGTGGTCGCGCGGCGGGCAGGCCGCAGCGGACTCGACGGCACCGTCCAGACGCTTGAGGCCCCGGGATCGACGTCGGGATCGACCCCGCGGTCGGCCCGGCAGGCCAAGGGCCAAACCCGCCTGCGGGGATGGCTGACCAGGTTCGGCGTGCCGGGGGCAAGCCTGCTGGCGCCGCTGGCCCTTCCCACGCAGCTCACGGCAGCGTTCTTCGTCGCCTCAGGGGTAAGCAAGCAGCGGGTGCTGCTGTGGCAGGCAATCGCCATCATCGTCTGGACCGCCGCGGTCGCCGCGGCCGCGACCGGAGTACTGAGCCTGCTGGGCTGGTAAGGCGTCCGACCGCCGGAGTTCGATATGTACGTCAGGGAGTGAGCCTGTGAAAGTCTTCATTATTGGTATCAGCGGTGCCGTGGGTGGGCTTCTTGCTGCACGTCTAATCGAGAGGGGCAGCCAGGTGTCCGGGCTGGTCCGCACCAAAGACCAGCAACGCCGGTTGGAGGCAGGCGGCGTCTCCACATTTATCGGTGACCTGGCTTCCATGGACGCGGCAGCGTTGGCACCCCTCCTGCACGGCATGGATGTGCTGGTGTTCGCCGCGGGTTCGAATGGCGGCATGAAGGAGCAGACGGACGCAATCGACAGTGTCGCGGTCGACAACAGCCTCGCCGCGGCAGACCGTGCCGGAGTTCGACGATTCGCCCTCGTTTCGGTTTTTCCTGAGGCCTGGCGTGAGCGGGACCTCAGCGACGACGAGGAATACTACTTCGCGGTCAAGAAGCTCGTGGATGTCAGGGTCAGCCAAAGCGGCCTCGACTGGCTGATCCTCCGGCCATCCCTCCTGCAGGACCGCCCGGGCCAAGGGACGGTCTTCCTTGGTCCCGCGGCCATGCATGAGGATATCTCACGCGAGGATGTGGCAGAGGTTCTAACCGAACTCCTCCTTCAACCTCGGGTGCACCGGCAGATTCTGGAGCTCACCAGCGGCCCGACGCCGATCACCGATGCGGTCCGATCGATCATCCCGGACCGGCCAAGGTCGGGGGAACTCCTTCCTTGAGCGTGTGGTGGGAACATGGAGATCAACTGATCGATGGCCGAATGACGAACCCGCGGGGGCGCGCGTTAACATCCAGCAGCCAAAATGATTCAGGAGGGAGGGACACGGATGGGTTGGAGTACACGGGAGGTCGCCGATCTGGCGGGGACGACCGTCAATACCGTGCGTCATTATCATCAGATCGGTCTTCTTGAGCAGCCGGACCGGATGTCCAATGGCTACAAGCAATACCAGGTCAGACACCTCGTTCGCCTCTTGAGAATCAGACGGCTGCGCGACCTCGGCGTCCCGCTCGACCAGATCGACCAGGTCACCGTCGACGGCGACTCGTCGACCGAGGCACTGCGCGCCATCGACAGCGACCTGCGAGTGAGCATCGAACGGCTGCAGCGCGCCAGGGCCGAGATCCAGGCAATCCTGAACGGATCTTCGGTGACGGACGTTCCCCCGGGGTTCGAGGACGTTGCAGCTCGAATGTCGGAGGCGGACCGGTCCATGGCGCTGATCTACTCCCAGCTCTACGACCAAGATGCCATGAATGACCTGCGGGACATGGAGGAGGCGGAAACGGATGAGCTGGGCGCGGAACTCGATGCGCTGCCACCCGACGCGGACGAAAGCGTGCGCCAGGAACTCGCCGATCGTTACGCGCCCATGCTGGCCAAGACACTCAAGGACTATCCCTGGCTGACCGACCCGACAAGTCATGTGACCAAAAGCGCTGAAGTGACCCAAGCCACCATGGACGAGGCCGTTCGGGAACTCTACAACTCAGCGCAGCGGGACGTCATCGTCCGGGCCAGCATCATCGCCAACGGCCTTCTGGGCAGCGCAGATCCCCCTGCAGAGGGCGAAGGGCCCACGCCCTAAGACCAGAATGTTCATTTACGCCGGATGGCGCACGCTCCTTAGCCTCCACTCGCTGTCGAGTGCAGTGTCTGCCGAGCCTGGTTCCGGAATTGAGCGGGTGATGATCCAACCACGCGGCGGAAGGCAGTGCTGAACGCGCTTTCCGACAAGTAACCAGTTGCTTGAGCGAGTTCTGAGATGGACGAGCCGTCATGGGCAAGAGCGTCACTCGCAAGACTGATGCGCCATTTGATCAGGTACTCCAATGGCGGAACGCCCACCTGGTTCTTGAATGCCTGAGCGAATACGGAACGGGACATATGGCTGATCTGAGCCAGTTCGGTGAGAGTCCACGGATGCGCCACGTCCGCATGCATGGCGCGAAGGGCGGCACCAACACCGTCCTCGTCCAAGGCACGCAGCCAACCGGTAGGGCGGTCCGCCTGACTGGCATGAGCGCGCAACATGTGCACGAGCAGGATCTGGGCCAGGTGATTCATCGCCAGCGATCCACCGGGGGCCGAGGCCTCGACCTCACTGGCCAACATCTCGATCAGATACGCCAGATGCCTTCCGCGAGGATCGGCCGCGCGGACGACCACAAGCGGCGGCAGGAAATCCGTCAGGACGGATACATTCCTGTCATCGAACGCGAGATGACCGCCGCAAAGATATGTGTGTTGCTCGACGTCAGGGCCGATGCTCACAACGCCGGCCGTGAGGCCCTCCCATAACGGCTTCGCAGGGCGAGGCCGTACCTCCAGCGAACTAGCCATCACGTAGGGGGGCGGGTTGCCTAGCAGGTAGGTGTCCCCTTCCTCGAGGAGTACCGGTTCATGTCCGTCAAGGGTCAACCAGCACCTGCCACGGACGACGCCGCCCACCTTCACATGGGGGAAAGTGTCAAAGCGCAGGGCCCACTCCCCCGCGGCCCGAAGGCTCGGCTCGAGGACCGTTCGCGGCCGCAAAAGACCGATCGCATCGGCAACTGGATCTCCAAACCCAAGCATAAGGCCCCTCTCGGACGATGTGTAAACAACTGCGGACTATTTATGTTGAATCGTATCCCATGCTCATGAAGGATTGATGTTGCACAACCCGACACAACCCCTATTACAGGACGTATACATGGAACAGCTTGACGGCAAAACAGCGGTGATCACCGGAGGAAGCAGCGGCATCGGCCTGGCCACCGCCAGGAAACTGGCAGATGAGGGTTCGTTCGTTTTCATCACCGGCCGCCGCGAGGCCGAACTGGAAGCCGCAGTGAAGACCATCGGGGCGGACCGGGCCGCCGCCGTTGTCGGCGACGTCGCCACGCCGGCGGATCTGGACCGGCTCTACGAAGCGGTCCGGGCGCGCGGGAAGGGTCTGGACGTGCTGGTGGCGAACGCGGCGGTCGGTTCGTTCATGTCACTGGAGCAGACCACCGAGGAACACTTCGATTCGACCTTCGCGGTCAATGTTCGAGGCATGCTGTTCACCGTCCAGAAAGCGTTGCCGCTCCTGAACGACGATGCCTCGATCATCCTGGTCGGATCGACCGCCGCCGATCGCGGCATGGAAGCCTTCGGTGCATACTCGGCGTCGAAGGCCGCTGTCCGGTCCTTCGCACGGACGTGGTCCACCGAACTCAAGGACCGTGGCATCCGGGTCAACGTGGTGTCGCCGGCGTGGATCGAGACCCCAGGGGGTACCGCAGCTTTCGGCGATGAGGAGACCGCTCATGCCATGAAGGAGCACGTCGCCGCGACGGTCCCCAAGGGCCGCATGGGTCAGCCGGAGGAGGCCGCCGCCGTCGTGTCATTCCTGGCCTCGGACCAGAGCAGCTACGTCGTCGGCTCGAACATCTACGTCGACGGAGGCACGAACCAGATCTGAGAAGGCACCGCGTGGAGAGCGGTGAATGATCTGAGCCTTCTCTCTCTCCCGCGGGGCCCTTTTCCCAGCTTTCGCGCTCCGTATGGCTGCGTTCAGCGCTCGGCACGCGGGATGACTCTTGCAGAGTCATCCCGCGTTTGCGCGTGGGCCTGACTTGGAGTTGCCCCTGCCGTAGCGTTATGTGGTTCGGTGGACGCACGTATCGCCTCACTGAGGAAGGCTCCGTTCATGTATTCGTCCTTCATTCCGCCGCGTCAGGTCAAGATCGGTGACGCGGCATCGTTCGTCGGCACCACACCGCGGGCTATCCGTCACTACCACGAGATCGGCCTTCTGCCCGAGCCCGAGCGGGGCAGCGACGACCGCCGCCGCTACGGCTATGAAGAGATGATCCGGCTGCTGTGGATCCGCAGGATGGCCGACGCCGGGGTCGCCTTGGACGACATCCGGGACGCCTTTGCTGACAAGGCCCCTGCTGGTGCCGACAGCGACGTTGCGGGCATCCTGGAACGGCTGGAGAGAACCCTCGTCGCCCGGGAAGCAGAACTGCAGCGGCAGCGGACTGCCGTGCAGCGCATGCGCACCCGAGGCAGAAGGATGGGTCTGCTCTCGGACATTGTCACCAGCCGCCTTGAGAGTCTGCCGGAGGGCTCCCTGCGCCAGAGTGACCTGGACAGCCTGCTGGTTATGGAGCGGATCTTCGGCCCGCTAGGTGCGGCCGTTAACGCCGCCCGTTTCATCGCCTTGGCCACCCACCCGGGTCTGCGGGAGGAATCCGACCGCGTCGATGCCGCCGAGGAAGCATTAGATGACACGGTCGCTGTTGATGACCCCCGCGTGGCACAGGTGGCCGCTGAACGGCACGCCTTCGAACTTGCTTTGCGCGCCGTGATGGAGGATTCCGGTTTGGCGGAGGACGATGATGCGATCTTCGACTCCTGGGACGAGCTGAATCCCGCGGCCACTGAGGAGGCTGAGGACGAGGCCGGCCAAGGCTCCGTCGGAGGGCAAGAGTCCATGAGCGTAGTGGCAGCTGTTGGAAAGATGCCCTACGACTTCTCCCCGGCCCGTCTGCGTTGCATGGAATTGGCCGAAGAAATGGCCGCCCGCGAGTCACCCGCTCCTTAGACAGGGCCTAGTGTCCTGCGTCAGGAAGGCTTGTCAGGAATAAGTGGCGGTGAGGGACACCATATCGGCGAGGAGGAACCGAGGCCTGCGGGTTGACGGCGTGCGGCCGCCCATCACTCGACGTTGACGGTTCCTGAGCGTATGCCCCAGAGGACAATCTGGAGGCGGTCGCGGGCGCCGGTTTTCTGGAGCAGATGGGCGAGATGGTATTTGATGGTGGATTGTTCCACGAAAAGTTGTTTGGCGATTTCGGCGTTTGAGAGGCCCTGCGCGAGGAGTTGCAGGACGTCGATTTCCCGGTCGGTGAGCGGTGAAGGAAGTGGCTTGCGCACCTCGGCTGGCGGTGTCGATGGACGGCGCTGCACAAACTCTTGCAGGATTCGCCGTGTCAGCCGCTGGTCGAGGGTTCCATCGCCCTGTGCGACCGAGCGGATGGCGTTGAGCAGCGTGTCCTCGTCGGCGCCTTTGAGGAGGAAGCCCGCGGCCCCTGCCTCGAGAGCGGCGAAAATGTCATCGTCGATGTCGAAGGTGGTGAGGATCAGGATCTCGCTGCTCAAGCTGGCATCGGCGGAGATGATGCGCGTCGCGGCGACGCCGTCCATGACGGGCATCCGGATGTCCATACACACGACGTCGGGGCGAAGCTCCTTGGTCAGCCGAACAGCTTCCCGACCGTTTTCGGCTTCCCCGACGACGGTGATGTCGGCCGCTGAGTCGAGCAGGATCGATAGTCCGGCCCGAACGATGACCTGGTCGTCGGCGATCAGGACACGGATCATTATGGTGCTCCTTGTACGAGGTTCGGGATTCGTAGCCGGTTACTCCAGCCGCCGGTTTCCGTACGCCCGGTGGTGAGTTCGGCTCCGATGAGCTTCGCCCGCTCGTGCATGCCGACGAGCCCGTATCCATGGCTTGCCCGGTCGTGAACTGGTGTCGGCTGAGCGTAGATGATATCCCGGTAGTGGAGACTCGACGTGTTTTCCACGGTCAGGACAGTGGCCTCGGGTAGGTACTCGATCGTCACCGTGCACTTAGCGCCTGGAGCGTGGCGTGCGGCGTTGGCCAGCGATTCCTGCACCACGCGGTAGATGGTCGCCTGGGCAACCGGCCCGAGATGGGATGCCTCCCCTGTCGATTCAAAAGTGACGCTTTGACCGCGGCGCACGGCGGCATCGATCAGCTCCGGGAGGTCACCCAGTCCCGGGGTGCCGATGGACGCCCGGATATCACCGGTGGCGCCTTCGGTTTCCGGGTCCGGGCGGAGTAGGCCGACAGTCCTGCGCAGATCGACCATCATCGCCCGGGCCTCACCTTCGAGTTCACGGAGCATGGCCCGTGTGCGCAGCGGATCCTTCTCGATCAGTGTTCCTGCCGCCTGCGCGGTCACGATGATGCCGGAAAGGTGATGTCCTGAGATGTCATGCAGCTCCCTGGCAAGGGCGGTCTGCTCGGCCCGCCGGCGCTGAGCCTCATCCCGTACCTGTTCACGGCGGATCATCTCGTCCCGCTCACGCGCAGCAGTGGCGAGGTAAGCGCGGTTGCGGACGAGTTCAGCGGTCAGGGCCGGTGCCGCAAACTCGAAGACCAGACGCCCGGCGATCAAGGCGAAGACGAGCAGCGGGGGTTGGGTTCCGCCCAGTGCCACCCCAAGGACGACGGCGCTGCTCGCGAGCGCAAGTGCCGTCAAGACGTACCACGCCCGGGGCCGTGGTGCCCACCGAATGAGGTAGAAGGCGGAAACCACGACCGCCAGGGTCCCGAGCCCCAGGTCCGCCCCGCCGGTCACGAGGAGAACCGTTTGCAGCATCACGACGATCGCGAACACCGGCGCTGGGGCACGGTAGCGAAAGAGGAGTGCAGCGGCCTGCCCAACTACGAGAGCCGCCTGCAGCACCGTCAGAAGCAGTGGCTGAGGCGGATCAAGGGGATCGATGCTTTCGATGATGAGGTTGGCCATCGCGATCACAAGGACGACGGCGGGGAGGGCCACGACGCGTTGGACTGAGCGTGGATCGCCGGGCCCCGACGTTGTGCCGGCCGCCCCGGCTTGGGCAGTTCGCCGGGTTCGAATGGACTTCACGGGATAAGTCAACCACGAACGCACAGGCATACCCGGACGCCCCGTTAGGGCCGGGGAAGGTCCCACCGATCGGAGGGCGGCAGACTGTCCTTTTGGCTAGTGAAGGACTGGTCCTGGGGCTAGTGAGGGACTGTCCCTGGGGCTGGGGTGCGGAGGGCGCGCAGCTGGCATCTTGGAGGTATGACCAAGCAAGAGATTGAACCCCTCCTCGTAGAGCACCTGTCGAAGTCCTTCCGCGGTGTCCGCCGGGTCGAGGATGTTAGCTTTACCGTCGGCGCCGGCCGTATCACGGGCCTGCTTGGGCCCAACGGCGCCGGGAAGACCACCACGATCCGTATGCTGCTGGGCTTGATCGCCCCTGATGCGGGGAACGCGCTGGTGTTCGGGAAACCGTTCCGCGACCTGTCCGATCCCACCCGGGTCGTTGGAGCGGTCCTGGATGCGGGCGGTCTTCACCCCGGGCGCACCGCACGCCAGCATCTGCGGATCGCCGCCGCCCAGGGCCACCACACGGCGGCCCGAGTGGAGGAGGTGCTCACGATTGTGGGCTTGAGCGCCGACGCCGACCGCCGGATCCGGGATTACTCCCTGGGCATGCGCCAGCGTGTTGCCATCGCCGCAGCGATCCTCGGGGACCCGAAGATCCTCGTGCTCGACGAGCCGGCCAACGGCCTGGATCCTGCCGGCATCTACTGGCTCAAGAAGTACCTGCGCTCCTTCGCCGACCACGGCGGCAGTGTCCTGCTGTCCTCCCACATCCTCGCCGACGTGGAGCAGATCGCCGATGACATCGTGGCCATCGCCGATGGGCAGGTCCGCTCAGCGACCACCCTCGCCGAAGCCCTCGCCGCCTCCGAGGGCGATCTCGAGGACTTCTACCTCTCCATGATCAGCTCTTCCGAGATCAGCTCTTTCGAACGGACCACCCATGCTGCGCGCTGAAACCCTCAAACTCACCACCATCCCCGTAACGAAAATCGCGGTCCTCATCGCGGCCCTCGGCCTGCTGGCCACCCAGCTCATCTCCACCGTCCTGATGCCTTACCTCGTCAACAGCGAAACCACTGACCCGGAGGTCGCCAGCGAACTGCCGGTCATCGATATGACGCTGGCCTCCGAGCAGCTGGCAGTCCTGAACCTCCTCGGAGGCAGCGGTTCCATCGGGGTCGTCCTGATCGCCGTCATCCTCCTGGGCGTCCTGGCCGGGATCAGCGATTTCCGCTTCGGCGGCATGGTCGGCACGGCACTGGCCCAACCGCGCCGTGAGCGCATCGTCCTGGCCAAGACCGGGGCCACCGCACTGATCGGCGCCGCAACAGGACTGATCCTCGCCGCCCTGTCCGTCACCGCCCTGCTACTGGCGCTGGTCCTTGACGGCACCGCCCTGAGCGCGACCCTGCCCGAGATCCTGGGCACCCTGGGCCGCGGCGTCCTGGCCATCACGTTCCTGAGCCTGATCGGACTGGCCGTGGGCCTGCTGCTGCGCAACCAGCTCACCGCGGTCCTGGTCATGCTCGCCGTCCTGGTCCTGGAACCAATCCTCCTGGGAATCATCCAGCTCGCCACCGGCACCCTTCCGATCTGGGCCCAGCTGATGCCCAACACCCTGGCCCACGCCCTGATCAACGCACCGACCGCCCTCACCGGCGCGGCCGCTACCGGAGCCCTCACCGCCCTGACCGCGCTCCTGCTCACCGGCGCCGCCCTCACCCTCAAGCGCCGCAGCCTCTAACCCACCAACCAACCAGCCCTTCAACGAACCCTCCAACCTGAATGGTTTTCACATGACCCACCACACCCATGCCCAAGGACAGAAACCCGGCCGCACCATCGTGCTCTGGGCAGTACTTATCGCAGCACTGGCCGCAAACGTTCTGACCACCACGATGGTCTCCATCCCGCTGCTCTCGGTCCCCTTCGGAGTCATCATCTTCGTCTGCGCTGCACTCCTTATCCGGGCGCACCGGCGCCGGAAGCACGCAGCATCAGGAACGACCCCCTCCACCGCATCGGAGCACTGACATGAAATACACCCCCAAATTCGCGGTCATCACCACCGCACTGGCCGCGTCGCTCGCGTTCACCGCCTGCGCCTCCCCGGCCGCCACAAAGGACGCCCCCGAGGACGCGCCGAAGGTGCTGACCGGCATCGCCGAACGACTCGTCGAGGAAGGCTACCCGGGCGCGATCATCACCCGCACCCTCCCGGACGGCACCGCTGAAACCGCCACCGCCGGCACCGCCGACCTCGCCACCGACGCACCGGTCCCCGCTGACGGAGAAGTGCGCATTGGAAGCGCCACCAAGACATTCACCGCGGTGGTGGCCCTGCAGCTGGTGGAAGAAGGACTCCTGGAGCTGGACCGAAGCGTCGACACCTACCTCCCCGGCCTCATTAAGGGGAAGGGAATCGACCCGAAGGCCATCACCGTCCGGCAGCTGCTCCAGCACACCAGCGGCCTTCCCGAGGTCGCCCACCTCGTCGCCACAGACCCGTTCGCCGAACGCGATGCCTACCGCTCAACACGGGACGTGCTCGACCTGGCGCTCGGACAACCCGCGGACTTCCCCGCAGGGGAACGCCATGAATACAACAACACCAACTACATCGCTTTGAGCCTGATCATCGAACGCGTCATCCAACGGCCCCTGGCCGAACAGATCCACGATCGGATCGTCACACCTCTGAACCTGAAACACACCTACCTGCCCGAACCGGGCGACAGAGGGATACAAGGAAAGCATCCCCTGGGCTACCACATCGACGCCGACGGGGAACTGCGCGACCTCACCGAGTACGACTCTTCCTGGGCCGCGGGAGCAGGGGCGATGGTATCCACACCGGCTGAGCTCAACACCTTCATGAAAGCCATCCTCGACGGCGAACTTCTGGAACCGGCCGAACTGGACCAGATGCTCACCGGCATCCCCACCGGCGATGAACTTTCCCCCGGAGACCAGTACGGGCTGGGGATCGAAAGCAGCGAACTAAGCGGCGGCACAGCCTGGGGCCATGACGGCGATATCCCCGGCTATCAGACCCGCAACGCCGTCGCAGAGGACGGCACCGCCGTCACCGTCACCGTGACGGCACTGCCATACGCCATCTACGACGGCCCCCAGGAAGAAATCTTCGAGGGCCCCCAGGAGGAACTCATCGCTCTTTACAGCTTGACCACCGACGCCCTTAACGAAGCCCTCAGCACACCCTGACCCTCCCCCAACAGAAAGCTCGTTTCATGACCCCGAGCACGTTTTTAAGCCCGCCGTCGGTCGATACCGCCGTGCGCCTCCTTCAACTTCGTAAGACTTATCCAAACGGCCCGGAGGAGATCACTGCCCTTCAGGAGATCTCACTCGACATCGCGCCGGGTGCGTTCATCGCGATTATGGGTCCATCCGGATCGGGCAAGTCGACGTTTCTCAACCTCGCCGCGGGCCTGGATACGCCAACCAGCGGCCAGGTGTTCATCGGCGAGACCGACATCACCGGGCTCTCCCTGGACGCCGTCACCCGTTTCCGCCGGCGCCATGTCGGCTTCGTGTTCCAGTCGTATAACCTCATTGGCCACCTGACCGTCGGGGAGAATATCCAGCTGCCGATGCTGCTCGATGGCCGGCGTCCCGATGAGCAGTGGCAGCAGACCCTCGTCGATTCCGTCGGGCTGACCGGTATGACCGAGCGGTTGCCGAGCGAGTTATCCGGAGGCCAGGCACAGCGGGTCGCCATCGCCCGCGCACTGATCACCAGACCCACCGTCGTCTTCGCCGATGAGCCGACCGGTGCCCTGGACCGCCGCACGGGCGATCAGGTGCTCGAAGTGCTGCGCGGTGCCGCCAAGCGGTTCACGCAGACGCTGGTTCTGGTCACCCACGACCCGCATGTGGCCGCCACCGCCGATGAAGTGCTCTTCCTAGCCGACGGACAATTCGCCGGCAGGCTGGTGGCGCCGACCTCGAGTCAGATCGCCGCCCGCCTCGTCGAGTTGGGACGATAGCCCATGTGGTCTTTCGCCCGCTCAGCGGTCCGCGCCTACCGTGCAAGCCTTGTTGGCAGTTTCCTGATTGTGGTCTCGGCCGCCGCGCTGCTGACAGCTAATGGTGTGCTCATGGAGAGCGGCCTGCGCGGCGACGAGCCTTTGCTTATGGCCGTGGCCGCCTCCTTCGCCGGCACGGCGGTCCTCGTGGTCGAACTCGTTGTCGCCTCCACCTTCGCCTCGGCATTGCGGCAGCGGAACGCGCAGTTTGCCCTGCTCCGCGCCGTCGGAGCAACCCCGCGGCAGGTGCGCTCGATGGTGACAGCCGAGGTCGTCATCGTGTTCGCCCTCGCGGCCCCGCTTGGGGCCATCCCTGGACTGTTTGCCGGGCAACTGCTCATGCCGGCACTGGTCTCCGGGGGCGTCGTGCCTGCCGGGTTCGATCTGGTGATCTCGCCGCTTCCCGTGATCGGCGCGCTGGTCCTGCTGTTCCCGGCCGCGCTGCTCGCAGGCAGGCTCGCGACCCGCAAGATCACAAAGGTCAGCCCGACCCAGGCCGTCCGCGGTGGTTCGGCTGAGTCATCCGGGATTTCGCGGGCACGGCGGATCACGGCAATCACGCTTCTGGCGATCGGCATCGCCGTTGCCGGTACACCGTTCATCGCGCCGGGCACGGTGGGCAGCGCCGCCGGAGCCACTTCGGCATTCCTGCTCCTGAGCGCCGCCGCGCTGGCCGGCCCGGTCATCGTCGGCGCAATCGCCCGACGGGCAGCGCGCGCCACACGCTCGTCGCGTAACGCTGCAGCCATGCTCGCCCTGGTGAATACCCGCGGCTTCTCGCGTCGACTCACGGCAGCGATCATCCCGCTTGCCCTGCTCCTGGCGCTGGGCACAGTGCAGACAGGGTCGAACCATACAACGGTGGAGGCCACCGGCCTGCAGTTGCGTGCCGGTCTGGGATCGGATCTCATCATCACCTCGCCCGGTGGCGTGACAGCCGAGCAGGCAGCCGCCGTCGCATCCACTCCGGGTATCGACGCGGTGGTTGCCAGCTCGACGGTTCCCGCGGAGGTGAAGATCGACAGCGACGATGAATTTGAAGCTCTCTCGTGGGAGCAGACCGGCCTGCGCGCGGTGACCGGCAGCACTTCGGGACTGATGGATGCCGATGTGACGGCCGGCTCACTGGACGATCTCACCGACGCCGACACGATCGCCGTCAGCACCGATAGCGTCTTCGACACCGGCAAAGGTGTCGGCGACACCATGGAGCTGCGCTTCGATGGAGGCACCGAGATCTCCCCGACGATCGTGGCCGTTTATGACCGAGGCCTCGGATTCGGCAACTACATCATCAACGAGTCCTCGCTGCCGGCGCCCAACAGGCCGGCAGCCGCTGACCAGTTGTTCGCGCTGGGCTCGGCTGATCTGACCTCCCTCGGGCTGCAGACGGTCTCTGTCGATGACTACGTGCAAGAGACCAAGGTGGGTGCGGCAGCGCAGCAGCAGTTAGGGGCGATCCTGCTCTTCGTGCTCATCTTCTTCATCGCCACCGCCGCGGCAAACACTCTCGTGATGCTTACCAGCTCCCGTAAACCCGAGTTCGCCCTTCTGGGCCGTATCGGCACGACCCGCACCCAGATGACCTCGATGATCCTGATCGAATCGGTGTTCGTCATGGTAACGGCCTTGGTGATCGGCACTCTTGTGGTGATTCCAGCACTCGGAGGCATGGCCTACGGCATGCTCGGGGTCTTGTCCGTGGGGATCGACTGGCCCGTATACGGAGCTCTGGCCGGGGCAGTCGTGCTCATCGCCACCATTGGGATGATCGTCCCGGCGGTGCTGGGCACTCGAGGCCGCACCCGAGCGTAATCGTTCTGAAACGAAGGCCCCTGGCCCACCGGCCGGGGGCCTTCTGTTTCATATCCCTGCAAACCAACCTGACAACTCAGATTCGTTCATCACGAACCTGCACCGGCCAGGGGAAGAGTCAGTCGGCATTGAAGAAGGAATAGCATGTCTAAGCAGCAAAATCAGACGGTGGAGGACGACAAGGATGTGACGCCAGCGGCGTCCACGAGATCTCTGCCAACACGACGGATCCGCAGCGGAGCGTTACTGTCCGCACTGACAGCCACAGCACCAGTTCTGGGCAGAGCGCTCATCCTCGCCACCGCGGTCATTGGGGTCTGTTACCTGCTATCGACGGTGTGGGTGGTGGTTCTCCCACTCATTCTCGCGTTGCTGCTGACCTCGGTCCTCTGGCCGGTCACGCGGTTCTTACGCCGCGCTATGCCAGCGGCCGCAGCGGCGGCCATCACCATTGTCGCGTTGGCCGGTGCTGCGGTCGGGATCGGTTGGGCTACCGCGGCGTTGTCCATGAACGGGGTGCGCGAGCTCTCGACGCAGATGGCCGGAAACATCCAGAACCTTAAGGATTTCGCTGCGTCTTGGTCCTTCTCGGAAACGGACCTCAACCACGTCCTGAAGCCAGCGGCTACCTGGCTGCAGGAGAACGCCGGTCAGGTCCTGACGCAGGTTTCCCTCGGCTTGGGAACAGTCGGTTCCCTCACCATCACCTTCTCGCTGACGTTGATTCTCACCTTCTTCTGCTTAAAGGACGGAGACCGGTTCTCGGGGTGGCTTCTGCGGTGGACAACAGGTACGGCCCTCGTTCATACCGCGGAAGTGACCTCGAGGAGTTGGCGGACCTTATCGACCTACATCTCCTCACAGGCAGCAGTAGCACTGGTTGACGCCGTCTTCATCGGGATCGGCCTGTGGCTCCTCGGCATTCCGCTCGCTCTACCGCTTGCGGTCCTGATCTTCTTCGGCGGATTCCTTCCGATCATTGGTGCGGTAACCACCGGGCTCCTCGCCTCGATCGTGGCACTGCTTACGGAAGGATGGATCACAGCCCTGATCGTGCTGGGCCTGGTCCTGCTTGTGCAGCAGCTTGAGAGCAACGTACTTCAACCGCTGCTGGTCGGACGATCCTTGAAGCTTCATCCCGCAGTGGTTCTCACAGGTGTAGCAGCCGGCGCATCCCTGTTCGGGATCGTAGGGGCCTTCCTCGCCACACCCACCATCGCCGTAGTGATGATCACATTCCAGTACGCCAGGGAGCAGATGCTCGAACCCGTCAGCAGGTTCCCACCGCTCACAACTGAACAGACCCCCGGGCCGGCCAGCGGCAGTCTTTCATCAGTATCAACATGAAATGCGCGAAGTATCCCACCGTGGTGACGGCAGTGCCGTCCTATGTTCCTGCCCGGACGCCCCGTTAGGACCGGGGTAGGTCCCGCCGATCGGAGGGCGGCAGACTGTCCTTTTGGCTAGTGAGGGACTGGTCCTGGGGCTAGGGTGCGGAGGGCGCGCAGTTGGCATCTTGGAGGTATGACCAAGCAAGAGATTGAACCCCTCCTCGTAGAGCACCTGTCGAAGTCCTTCCGCGGTGTCCGCCGGGCCTGAATGGTTTTCACATGACTTACGCCGGAGGCGCAGATCAACAGGAACGACCCCCCACACCAACTCGGAGCACTGACATGAAACACAGCGGCGGCACAGCCTGGGGCCACCCCGGCGACATCCCCGGCTACCAGACCCGCAACGCAGTCGCAGAGGACGGAACCGCCGTCACCGTCACCGTCACCGCACTGCCCTGGGCCATCTTCGACGGCCCCGAGGAAGAACTGATCGAACGCTACCTGACCGTCATCGACACCGTCGACGAAGCCCTCAGCACACCATAATGCGACACCGACCACAGCACCGCAGCCCGTCTCCCACCAGCAGGCAGGCCGTTGCGACGGGCCACGAGGTTGGTGACGAGACTGTATGCCGGCGGATGGCCGCTCAGCGGCAAGTGTCCGCCGTGGTGCATGGGTTAAGCATCTCGTGATCCGTCACCGGCTGTCAGAACAGGGCGTCCTGACAGCCGGTGACGGTTGGGTGCCGTGTTGTTGCGGCCGGGTTTACTTGGCTGGGAAGCGTAGCAGGACTTCGTTGATTTCGGCGCCGTGCGTCCAGTGGACGCACACCGGCAATCTTGCCTTGCCGAACCTCCTTTTGGGTGGAGGGTCAAGCGGTGGACCGAAGCGAAGGCGAAAGCGCAGCGCGATGGGGCAGTTACACGGTCGTGCTCGGCTACTGAATGATGGAGTCAATCGATCTGGGAGTCGTTATGGGATCGGCGTGGCGATGGAGAACCTTCCAGTCACTGTCTTCCAGAAGGAAGATCGTGGTCACCCTCAGGGCTATCGGTGACAGCTCTTCGGATCCGCCGATCTTCACCCGCGTCCGTTCCAGCTCCACGATGTATGCCAATTCGGTGCCGATGAACTCTGAAATCCGCTCGAACCTGGTCGGCTCACCTTCGCGAAAGTGGGAAATCGCGTGATCCATCGTCTTCTCTACGCCATTCCAGCCCCGAACCGGCGGGCCGAGAGGATTGGCGAGAGTGACGTCATCCCGCTTCGAAATCAGCTCCTTCATCGGCGCGGAATCTCCGGCGACGACCGCATCGAGCGCATGATGGTACTGCTCCACAATGAGATCAACAGGCGTTGACATTGTTACCCGATCTCCGCTCTTTCGCCCTGCCTCCGAGCGGCCGCGACACTACCGCCATGATGGCACCGCCTCAAGAGGACGTCCAAGAACTTTCGTTCACCCTCAATTCGACGCGAAGCTTCGGGGAAATCTTAGAAGACGAATCCCCTCCCACACGAAAACTCAAGCTCCGCCAGGTCGCTCTCGCGGGCTCGGTTACAGTTCACGAGTCCTACCGCGCATCGGCGTCGTTTTTAGCAGTGCCGTGTCGTGCCCACCGTCGAGGAGCGCCCCGGCACGGCGTCGATGGTTGTTCAAGGTATCGGGGTCCATGTTCTCAAGCAGGGAGATGATCATCCGCATGCGCGGGTTCGCTCCCAGGACCGCGCGGTGATCCCCAATAAACGTCCAATACAGACCGTCCCAGTCGGCCATCCATTCCCCCGCGGGGAGGTCTGACATCTTCCGCAGGTAGTTGCTGCCCGACACGTAGGGTTTCGTGGTGATCTCCTCCCCCGCAGCGAATTGGCTCATCGCATAGACGTTCGGGACCATCACCCAGTCGTACGCGTCGATGAACAGCTCCATGAACCACTCGTAGACCCGGTCGGGATGGATGCGCAGCAGGGACATGGCGTTGCCGAGCACCATCAGCCGCTCGATGTGGTGGGCGTACCCGGTGGCGAGCACGCGGGAGATGACCATGTCTACGGGGGCCAGTCCGGTGCTCGCATCCCACCACCCGTCCCCGAGTGCGTTCTGGTGCCCGAGGTGGTTCGAAGTACGCATCTGCCGGCCGCTGGTCCGGTAGGTGGCCCGCATGTATTCCCTCCAGCCGATCACCTGCCGCACGAACCCCTCCAGGGAGGCGAGTGGGGTGTCGGCATCGGCTCCTTCGAGTACCGTTCTTACGAGGTCCCGCGGGTCCAGCAGTCCGATGTTCAGCGCGGCTGTCAGCAGGCCGTGAGCGATGAACGGATGCTCGGTGGAGATCGCGTCCTCGTAGGGCCCGAACGCGTTCAGTCGTTCCCGGACGAACTCCTGCAGGTGCTGACGCGCTTCGTCGCCGCTGGTGGGCCAGGCGAACAGGTGGGGGTCACCCGGGGCGTCCGGAAACTCAGCACTGACCCAGGCGATCGCGAGCTCCACCTCCCGATGCGTCCCGTCACCAACCTCCTCCCCCATCAGCGCTTCAATGTCGAGGGTCCCTTCGCGCTGGTGGACGGGATGGCGCGCGAAACGGCCCACGGTGTGCGGGGTGTAACCGCGGGGAAGCTTTTTGCGGTTTTCGGCATCGAAGGACCACCTCCCGCCGAGGGGTTCTCCGTCGTCGAGCAGAATGCCGAGTCGACGGCGTTGCCACACATAGAAGTCCTGCATGAGGGAGTCATTGTGCGAGAACCAGTGGTCGATCTGCCCACGGTCAGTGAGAAAGTTCGGTGTCTCGAGCACGTCTTCCCGGCGCATCGGGTAGCCGCCAGTGGCGAGCGCCGCGAACAGATCCCGCTCGAGCCAGTCATCGACCACGTCGAACCAGGTCACCTGCACCGGATTGCGGTCCCGCATGAACCCGGCAAGCTGGTCGGAGGAGCTACGACCGGCGTCGCTTCGAAGGACTTCGACCTCGTAGCCGTGCTCGCTCAAGCGGCGGGCGAAGCGGTTCATCGACGCGCGATGGAGCACCAGTTTGTGGGAATGGAACGCGTACTGGCGGAAGAGAAGGTCATGCTCGATGAGCACGAACACGGTGTCGCCAGCGGCTTCGAAATGCTGGTCGAAGAGCTGATGTGGCAGGACGAGGCGCACACGCGGGCCGGAGTTCATGCCTAACCATAGGCCGCTCCAGTCCGAAAGTATCGAGGCACCAGGTGGCGAAGCGGAGCTCGTTTTCTACCCGGTAACCGCCGTTCCCCTACACGTTGAAGCGGAACTCCACCACGTTCCGTAGCGGACTAACCTATGGTCGTCCGCCCTAATCTAGGCTACGTGGCCACCCATAATCGCCCGATCGACCGCAAACGTGTCCGTAGCGCCCTCGTAGCGAGCCTGTGATCCGCTAGGGTGCAGCGCCCTACAGTCCTCCTTCGCCCCTTGACTCGCCGAAAATGCCCACCAGCCGAGGGGCCCTTCGGGCCGGCAGCATTCAATTGCCCCTGAGCAACCCAATAATTTCGTCGTGAAGCCTAGGGTCGGCGGGATCTAGCCCGTCAACCACGTCCTGGATACTCACGGTCGACTGACGGATTTCCTTAACGCCGGCCCGCGTGAGGAACAATCGCGAGTAGTCCGCTTGGCCTGAATCGAGCGCTCGGGTCCAGTTCGGATCCTGTTCGTTAGCGAACCACGCGGACGGCCCGAACTTGAGTTGGAACTTCGACTTGCCCAAGTCGTTCGATTCTTCTTCCACGTCGATATTGATGGTCCACTGGTATATTCCCGCCAATCTCGCGTCGATCCGGCGCACAAACCCCTCGCCCCGAGTCGCGTCGAGTTGGCGTCTAAGCGGTCCTTCGCTGAAGGCGCTGAGTCGCCCCTTGACTCGCTGGAGGAGGTTACGGCCCTCGCCAAACCGCTCCCTCGCTTGCACCGCGATATCATCAGCAAAGCGCTCGGCGGCTACTCCTTGCGGCTGCTCCTGATATCTGCGTACCTCCCCGGTATCACACATGGCAACAACGAAGTTGAGCACTTCCTGATCACCCACGCGACCCCTTCCCCTAACGAACTTACGGTGCAACTGCTCGATGAACGCGTAGGCATCGGGATTCTTCCGCTGGTAAGCCCTGTCGCCACCGACGTTTTCCAGCAGTCGCTCAGCTAACTTGCCATATGTGAGAACCACGGCGTTCTCCCACCCCATGGTCTGCAAGGACGCATCCTCATCGCGAGACAGGAGAACGACGGTACCCCGCTTGCCGTCCCGCACGCTGAACGCCAAGTAGCCGCTGTAACTGTGTCCGTGACCGTCAGAGGTGAAATAATTCTCGACGACGACGACCGCAGCTTCGCTCTCTAGAACGAGATCGGCGATATCCGCGCCGCAGCCGCCCATCGAGGTGTTCACCTCCTGACGCACCAAGTAGCTGCCATGCGGAAGCGGTTCGCTCTCCGTCGAAGCCCGGTTCAACTCGTCGATGAAGATCCGCAGAAAGCGGTCGCCCAGGTTGTGCGTCTGTTCCGGGTCCAACAACCACCTAAAGACATTCGAGATCTGCTTCTCGTGCAGTCCGTGATGCATGACGTCAAACACGCTAAACCCAAACTCCAGGGATCTGCCAAGAACTGGCAGGAGACCGGTTACCAAGCCATCTGACACGACATCATCCCCCAAGCAAAGACATGAAGGCCAAATGGAAGACGGTGACCCCGCGAGACCCCCACATGGCCATGACTGGGCACTATACATTGAAGCTGAATTCCACCACCACGTTCCGTCACGGAGAAATTATTTACACCCGGGCGAAAACGACAGCCGCTAAGAACACCTGTTCTTAGCGGCTGTCGCAAAAGGTCGAGGAAGTCAGGATCTATACATTGAATCTGAATTCGACCACGTCTCCGTCGGCCATCACGTATTCCTTGCCTTCGATGCGCACCTTGCCCTTGGCCTTGGCCTCGGCCATCGACCGGGCGGCCATGAGGTCCTCGAAGTGGACCACCTCGGCCTTGATGAACCCGCGCTGGAAGTCGGAGTGGATCACGCCCGCCGCCTCGGGTGCGGTGGCGCCCTTCTTGATGGTCCACGCGCGGGTCTCCTTGGGACCGGCGGTGAGATAGGTCTGCAGGCCGAGGGTGTGGAAGCCGACACGCGCCAGCTGGTCCAGCCCCGACTCCTCCTGGCCGTTCATCTCAAGCATCTCGCGGGCCTCGGCCTCGTCGAGCTCCACCAGGTCCGCCTCGAGCTTGGCGTCGAGGAAGATCGAGTCCGCGGGGGCGACGAGGGCACGCAGCTCCTCCTGGCGCTCCGGGCTGCCGAGGACGGCGTCGTCGACATTGAAGACGTAGATGAAGGGCTTGGCGGTGAGCAGGCTCAGCTCGCGCAGGTGCTCCATCTCGAGCTTGTCACTCTTGATCGACGCGAAAATGGTGTCGCCGCGCTCGAGCACCGCCTGGGCTGCCTGCATGGCGGCCAGCTGCGCGGCCTCACGCTTCTTAATCTTGACTTCCTTCTCGACGCGCGGGATCGCCTTCTCGAGGGTCTGCAGGTCGGCCAGGATCAGCTCGGTGTTGATGGTCTCCATGTCGGAGCGGGGGTCGACCTTGCCGTCGACGTGGACAACGTCGGGGTCGTCGAAGACCCGGATCACCTGGGCGATGGCCTCGGCCTCGCGGATGTTCGCCAGGAACTGGTTGCCCAGCCCCTCCCCCTCGGAGGCGCCCTTGACGATCCCGGCGATGTCAACGAACGAGACGGTGGCCGGGAGGATCTGCTTGGAGCCGAAGACCTCGGCGAGCTGCGCCAGGCGCGGGTCGGGCAGGTTGACCACTCCGACATTCGGCTCGATCGTTGCAAACGGGTAGTTCGCCGCCAGCACGTTGTTGCGGGTCAGCGCGTTGAAAAGGGTTGATTTGCCGACGTTGGGCAGTCCGACGATGCCAATAGTAAGAGCCACGGGAGTACAGTCTACCGGCCCGCACGCACCGCGCCGCCGGGGTGCCTTCCCGGAAATGTCGGCGCATCCTGCCACAGTGATTTCATGGACGGTTTCACACTTGTGCTCGTAATCCTCGCTTTTGTTCTCGGCTGCATCGCGGGCGCGTTCCTTCTTGCCGCGCGCGGACGCGGACAGGCGGACCAGCTCCGGGAGGAACTCGACGACGCCATGAACCGGCTGGGAAGCGCGACCGCGGCACTGGCGGCGGCCTCTGCGGAGAAGGACCTGCTGGCCTCCCAGAACCGGGCCCTCTCCGCACGGTCGGCCGACGAGACCAACGTGCTGCGGGCACTGGCGCCCGTGGCGGAGAAGCTGACCCAGGTCCAGCGTCAGGTGGGCCTGCTGGAGCGGGACCGCGTCGAGCAGTACGGGCAGCTTGCGCAGCAGCTGCAGGAGGCACGCGACGCCGACGCCCGGCTTCTCTCGACGACCCATTCCCTCGCGGCTGCGCTGCGCAGCAACAGCGCCCGGGGCCAGTGGGGCGAGGTGCAGCTGCGCCGGGTGGTCGAGGCCGCCGGCATGCTGGCCCGCGTCGACTTTGTCGAGCAGGCCACGCTGGCCCGCGCCGAGGTTGCGGAAATGGCCTCCTCCGGCGGCGCCGGGTCGACGTCGAGGCCCGACATGGTGGTCCAGCTCCCCGGCAACAAGCAGCTGGTCATCGACGCGAAGGTGCCGCTGAGCGCGTTCCTCCAGGCCCAGGAACTGGACGGGGTGGAGGCGGCAGGCCGGGAGGCTGAACGCACCGCCCTGCTCCAGCAGCATGCCAAGGCCCTGCGCGCCCACATCGACACCCTGGCCAAGAAGAAGTACTGGGAGGGCACGAACAACTCTCCCGAGCTGGTGATCTGCTTTATCCCGGTGGAGTCGATCTTGGCCTCGGCCCTGCGGTCCGACCCGGGGCTGCTCGACTACGCGTTCAGCCGCAATGTGGCGCTGGCCTCCCCCGTCTCGCTCCTGGCGATCCTCAAAAGCGCGGCCTTCAGCTGGCGCCAGGAGGTCCTGACGGACAATGCCCGTGAGCTCTTCGAGCTGTCCCGCCAGCTCTACGAGCGGCTGGGCACCATGGGCGGCCACGTGGCCAAGCTCGGATCGTCCCTCAAAGCGTCGGTCGAGAAGTACAACTCTTTCGTCGGCACCTTGGAAACCCGGGTGCTGCCCACGGCACGGCGCATCGGCGCCTTCGACGCCGCCTCCCTCGACGCCGTTCCCTCCGGAACCGGCCCGGAAAAGAGCGCCTTCTCGGGCATCCAGGCCGTTGAGGCCACGCCGCGGCTGCTCGGTGCACCCGAACTGCTCGACGGCCCCGATGACTCGGAGGTCGAGTCCGGTGGACGTGCTGGGCACGGCTGGTCCCAGGGCGGCTCGGGAATCAGCAGGGTGGGTACCATCGGTGACGGCCAGGACCTCCTCGACCTCGCCGCCCCCGGAACCTCCGAGGCTTCCGAGGGTCCCGTGGAACGCAGCGCCTAGCCGCGCGCGGCGCTCCCGACGGTGACGCCGGTCGGGGACAGCGTTCGGGCCGCGCGCCCGGCGGCCAGCCCGGCGAAGCTGCTAGTTCGAGGGCCCCGGTTCGCGGCGGCCCCCGCGACCGCCCCGTCCCTGCGAGGAATCGCCCATTGCCTTCAGGGCTGAGCGGATCTCCTTTGGCAGGGAGAAGATGATGTCCTCCTGCGCCGTGACGACCTCCTCGACCTCACCGTAGCCATACTCGGCGAGCAGCCGCAGCACGTCCTGGACCAGGTTCTCGGGGACCGAAGCGCCCGAGGAAACGCCGACCGTTCGAACGCCTTCGAACCAGGACTCATCGACCTGGTTGGCGAAGTCCACGCGGTGCGCGGCCTTCGCTCCATACTCGAGGGCGACCTCGACCAGCCGGACGGAGTTCGAGGAGTTGGCGGAGCCGACGACGATCACCAGGTCCGAGGTCGGGGCAATCTTCTTGATCGCCGCCTGCCGGTTGGAGGTGGCGTAGCAGATGTCGTCGCTGGGCGGATCCTGCAGGGTCGGGAACCGCTCCTTGAGCAGGTTCACCGTGTGCATGGTCTCGTCGACGCTCAGCGTGGTCTGGGAGAGCCAGATCAGCCGCTCGGGATCCCGGACCTGGACCTTATCGACGTCCTCGGGGCCGTTAACAATCTGGATGTGCTCCGGGGCCTCGCCGGCGGTCCCCTCGACCTCCTCGTGGCCTTCGTGGCCGATCAGGAGGATATCGAAGTCGTCACGGGCGAAGCGCTGCGCCTCGCGGTGGACCTTGGTGACCAGCGGGCAGGTGGCGTCGATGGTCCGCAGGCCGCGGTCTTCGGCGGACTGCACGACGGCCGGTGAGACTCCGTGGGCGGAAAAGACGAGCAGCGCGCCCTCGGGGACCTCGTCGGTCTCCTCAACGAAGATGGCGCCCTTGGCCTCGAGGGTCGAGACCACGTGGAGGTTGTGGACGATCTGCTTGCGGACATAGACCGGCGGGCCGTAGTGTTCGAGCGCCTTCTCAACGGCGATGACCGCACGGTCAACTCCGGCGCAGTAGCCGCGCGGTGCAGCAAGCAGCACCTGACGCCTGCCCTCGACCGGAGCGGCGGCCTGCACGTCCTCGGGAGAGCGGCGCCGACGGGGCACCATGGGCATGGGGACCTGAACTGCTGTGCTGGTCATGGTTCAATGCTAACGGTTTCGTCGAACAACCGACCCACCGGGGGCGCGGGTGTGGTCTAACGCATACTTCGCCGCCCAAACGTGAACCGCAGGGCCACCCCCACAGCCAGCACCATCGCCCCGCCGGCGACGACGGGCAGGCTGGCTTCGCCAAGATCGGTCGAAACCCTGCCGGCGAAGCCGCGGACGAAAATCCGGGCGACGGCGCTGGACCCGGAGGCCCCGGCCGCAGCGTCCGGAATCAGTCCGGCTCCCAGCCAGCCAAGGACCCCCAGGCCCGCACCGCCGGCTCCCAGCAGGGCGAGGGTCGTCGAGCGCTTCCGGGCGAGAGCCAGGGCGAGAACCGCGCAGGTCCCGGCGCCCCAGGCCAGCGCAGGCCAGAGCTGGGCGATCCTGCTCACCAGGCTCAGCGCACCACCGCGCTCGAGCCGCCCGACCTCAACCGTCGTGTTCTGGGGTACCGGCACGTTGATGCCGAGTCCGGTCCCGACCTGCTGGGAAAGCAGCCCGGCCAGGGGCTTCAGATCGAGGGACACCACGGCCGGGGTCTGCGCGTTTGGGTCCGACGGCGCCCGAGAGAGGGTCAGGCGGTGGGAGATGCGCAGGGTCTCCTCCCAGGCCCGCGGATACCCCGCCATCCTGGTCACCGAGGAGGCCGCGTTCTCGATGGCCGGGCGCACCAGGTTCTGCAGGGGCCCCGGCAGCCCGGCGCCCCTCGACACTTCCCCGGCGAGCGCCCCGGTCAGGGCCTGCTGGAATTCGGTGTCCTTGGCCAGGGGTCCGGCCAGGTCCACGAAACCCTGCTGGTCGACGAAGCGGCTCTCGGTCCAGGCCGCGGACAGGGCCCCTCCGGTGAGCGCCAGCGCGGCGAGGGCAAAGAAGGCAGAGGCCAGCGTGCGCATGGGGTCCTTGGGTCGGTTGGGTGCGTGAGGATCAGGTTATGCCCTTTCAGGGCCGGAAGGCACCGATCGAGGGTGCCCGGGCCGCCCGGGGCGGGCCTCCTCTCCCCATCCGGCACCCCGGCTCGGCGCTGTCGTGGGAAGCTGGTAGACATAGGTCCGTGGACAGGACGAGCCCCGTTGCCGAAGCGGAACGGGCCACAGCCGCAGCGTCGGCACCCAGACAGCAAGGTGAGGAGCAGCGCGCCGATGACCACTGAAGGCACCGTGCCGAACGGGAGCCGCACCGCGGCGGCCGTCGAACCGGGAAACCGCTCGACCCTGCCTGCCACGGCGGGCGAGACCTCCGCGGCCACCCCGTGGCCCCTGCACGTCCTGTCCGAGAAGCTCAAAGCCCACATCGAGCGTGCCCCGGCCGCCTGGGTCGAGGGTCAGGTGATCGAGTTCAACCGCCGCAACGGGCTGTCCTTCCTCACCCTGCGCGACGTCGACACCGAAGTCTCGCTCTCGGTCACGGTGTTCAGCAGCGTCCTGGACCGGCTCGCCCTGCCCCTTGAACAGGGCACCCGCGTGGTCGCCCAGCTGAAGGCCGACTTCTGGGTCAAGACGGGACGGCTGTCCATGCAGGCCCGGGACATCCGCCCGGTCGGGCTTGGGGACCTGCTGGCCCGCATCGAGCGCCTGCGGCGGCTGCTGAGCGCCGAGGGCCTCTTCTCGGCCCAGCGCAAGCGGCGGCTTCCCCTGCTCCCGCATCGCATCGGCCTCATCACCGGCCGCGGCTCCGACGCCATGAAAGACGTGATGCGCAACGCCGCGCTGCGCTGGCCCGCCGTGGACTTCGAGGTGCGCGAGGTTGCCGTCCAAGGCCCCGGCTGCGTCCCGCAGGTGACTGCCGCGCTGGCGGAGCTTGACGCCCTCGACGACGTTGACGTGATCATCATTGCCCGCGGCGGCGGCTCCCTCGAGGACCTGCTGCCGTTCAGCAGCGAGGAGATGGTCCGCGCGGTGGCCGCCGCGCATACCCCGGTCGTAAGCGCCATCGGGCACGAGGCCGACCGGCCGCTGCTGGACGAGGTAGCCGACCTGCGCGCCTCCACCCCCACCGACGCCGCCAAACGGGTGGTCCCCGACGTCGCCGAGGAACTGAACCGGATCGGGCAGGCCCGGGCCACACTCACCCGTTCCTTGGGGCAGCTCCTGGCCCGGGAAACCGACCGGCTCAACCAGTTGCGGTCCCGGCCCTCCCTGGCCCGGCCGGAGGGGATGATCGACGTGCGCGAATCCGACGTCGAACGGCTTCGCAACCGCGCGCACCTTTCGGTGGACTCCGCCGTGACCCGCCACGCCGACGGGGTGCGGCACCTGCGCGCCCAGGTGCGTGCCCTCTCACCGCAGAACACCCTCGACCGCGGCTACGCCGTCGTGCAGCGTGGAGACGGGAGCGTCGTCCTGGAGGCGGCGGCGGTACCGGCCGGCACTGACCTATCGATCAAGGTGGCGGTCGGGCGGCTGTCCGCCCGGGCCACCGGCACCCTGCCCGATCCGACCTCAGAGGGCTCCCCCGGAGATCCCTCCGCCACCCGCACGACGGCGGCACCGGAAAGCCCGGAGTCGCCAGGAAAGGAAAAGCCATGAGCCAGCCGGCCGAAACCGCCCCCGGAGACATCTCCTCCCTGTCGTATGAGCAGGCACGGGAGGAACTGGTGAACGTCGTGTCCAAGCTCGAGGCCGGCGGCGTCAGCCTCGAGGAGTCGCTCGCGCTGTGGGAGCGCGGCGAGGCGCTGGCGGACCGCTGCGAGGACTGGCTCGAAGGTGCAAAGAAGCGCCTCGCCGCGGCACGGGACCGCGCCGAGAACGGCACCCGGCCCGCCTCCTAGGACGCGGCCAGACGCTGCTTTTCGGCCTCGACGTCGAAGTGCGCCTCCGGCCAGCCCAGGTGCAGGTCCGCCAGGGCCGCGGCGAGCAACTGCTGGACGGCCAGGCGGGCGTACCACTTGGCATCCGCAGGAACGACGTACCAGGGCGCCTCGGGGGTGCTGGTGCGTGCGATCGCCGTGGCATAGGCCTCCTGGTAGTCCTCCCAGTGGGCACGTTCGTCGACGTCGCCCGGGTCGTACTTCCAGTATTTGTCCGGCCGGTTCAGGCGCTCGGTGAGGCGGAGTTTCTGCTCCTCTTTGCTGATGTGGAGCATGACCTTCAGCACCCGCGTGCCGGCGGCGGCCAGCCCTGCCTCGAACTGAGCGATCGCACCGTACCGGCGTTCGATCTCCTCCGCCGGAGACAGCCCGCGGACCTTGTGGACGAGCACGTCCTCATAGTGGGACCGGTCGAAGACGCCGATCATGCCCGGGCCGGGCAGCTGCTTCAGGATCCGCCACAGGAAGTCGTGGCGCCGCTCGGCTGCGGTGGGGGCCTTGAACGCGTGGTGGTGCACGCCCTGGGGGTCGACGGCGCCGATGACGTGCCGCACGATGCTAGCCGAAGTCCGGTCCGGCAAACAGAAGTTCGCGCGGGTCCGTAGCGAACACTGAGCGGTCCATGGTGTCTCCTTGCCGTCGGCGTTACTGCTTATACGACCCCAGGAATTCGGCCAGCCGCCCCACGGCGTCTTCGATGACCTCGACGCTGGGCAGGGTGACCATCCGGAAATGATCCGGGTTGATCCAATTGAACGCCCGTCCGTGCGAGATCAGGATTTTCTGCTGCTTGAGCAGGTCAAGGGCGAATTTCTCGTCATCCCGGATCGGGTACACCTCGGGGTCGAGGCGCGGGAAGAGGTAGAGGGCGCCGGCCGCGGGCTCGCAGCTCACTCCCGGAATGGCGTTGAGCAGTTCGGTGGCCTTGTCGCGCTGCGCCTTGAGCCGCCCGCCGGGCAGGATCAGGTCGTTGATGCTCTGGTAGCCGCCCAGGGCCGTCTGGATGGCATGCTGCGCCGGCACGTTGGCGCACAGGCGCATATTGGCCAGCAGGTTGATGCCCTCGATATAGTCCTCGGCGTCCTCCTTCGGGCCGGAAATGGCCATCCAGCCGCTACGGAACCCGGCGATGCGGTAGGCCTTGGAGAGCCCGCTGAAGGTCAGGCACAGCACGTCGTCGCCGGTCACCGAGGCCGCATTCACGTGCACGGCGTCGTCGTAGAGGATTTTTTCGTAGATCTCGTCGGCGAATATGATCAGGTTGTACTCGCGGGCCAGCGCCACGACGCCCTCGATCACGTGCCGCGGGTAGACCGCGCCGGTCGGGTTGTTTGGGTTGATCAGCACGATCCCCTTGGTGGCGGGGCTGATCTTGGCGGCCATGTCCTCGAGGTCGGGCCACCAGTGGTTGTCCTCGTCGCAGAGGTAGTGCACCGCGGTGCCGCCGGCCAGGCTCGCCGACGCCGTCCACAGCGGATAGTCCGGGGTGGGTACGAGGATCTCGTCGCCGTTATTGAGCAGGGCCTGGAGGGAGAGGGTGATCAGCTCGCTGACCCCGTTGCCCAGGTACACGTCGTCGATGTCGATGTTCTGGATGCCGCGGCCCTGGTAGTACTGCACGACGGCGGTCCGGGCCGAGAAGATTCCCCGGGAGTCGCTGTACCCCTGGGACTTGGGCAGGTTGCGGATCATGTCCACGAGGATCGCGTCGGGGGCCTCGAAGCCGAACGGCGCGGGATTGCCGATATTAAGTTTCAGGATCCGGTGGCCCTGGGCCTCCATGATCTTCGCGTGCTCAAGCAGCGGCCCCCGGATGTCGTAGAGCACATTGTGGAGCTTGTCGGACTGCCTGTACTTTGCCATTCGTTCAGAATGCCACAGCTGGGGCCCGGTACGCGGAATTGCCGCGTACCGGACCCCCGAAGACGTACCGGCCGGGCTCAGGAGCCGGCCAGGCCCTTCTCCTCGAGCCAGCCCGCCGCCGCGTCGGACGGGTTGCGCTTCTCATCCCCGCTGACCTGGCGGTTGAGGTTGATCAGGTCCTCGGTGGTCAGCTCCCCCGACACCTCGTTGAGGACCGCCCGAGCGTCCTCCCCCACGGTGTCCATGTTCACCACCGGCAGGACCTGCTGGGCAAGCCAGTTGTTCTTGGGATCCTCGAGCACCACAAGGTCGTTGTCCACGATGGACGGCGTGGTGGTGAAGATATCGGCCACCTGGATGTCGTCGTTCAACAGTGCCTCCACCGTGATGGCCCCGCCACCGTCGTTGATGGCCTCGAAGCCTGCAGGCTCGCAGCCGTATTTTTCCTTGAGCCCGGGCAGCCCGTAGGGCCGCTCCCGGAAGGTGCCGGGCGCGCCGATGGTCAGCTCGTCGCAGACCTCGGCCATATCGGCGATCGACGTCAGCCCGTACTTCTCGGCCGTCTCCCTCGTGACGACCATTGCGTCCCTGTTCTCGGCCTCGGAGGCCTCGAGAATGCCAAGATCGGCCTCCGGGAACTTCGTCTTCAGGGCATCGGGCAGGGCCTCGACGATTTCCTCCGGGGCCTGGGCGGTGGACTGGGGGTCCGAGAACAGCAGCAGGTTGCCGCTGTAGTCGGGAACGACCTGGACCGAGCCCTCCGCCACGGCCGCCAGATAGATTTCCCGCGAACCGATGTTCAGCTTCGTGCTTGCATCGATGCCCTCGGCGTTCAGGGCTCCGGCATAGATTTCCGCAATGATCTGGCTTTCAGGGAAGTCGGCCGACCCCACGACGATGGAGCCGCCGGCCGCATCGCCACCTGGTCCGGCGGCGGGGTCACTGTTCCCACCGCAGGCCGTCACCGCCAGCAGGCCCGTCAGGGCCAGCCCCGACAGGGTGAGCCGTCCGGCGTGCGGGGCAGAAAGTTTCTTCATGGTGTTCCTCTCGGTCCGCTGGCGGCGGCGGACCGCCGGCCAGGTTCCTGCAGTGCCACCGGCCCGAGATTCGCCCCGCCGTTTCACCGGCGGGGCGGATCGTGGACCGGGCTCATGAGGAGGCCCGCGGCGATGTCGAACCCGCCGGGGACCACCGCCCCTTCGGCAGGGACCCGTTGGGTCCCTGCCGAAGGTGCTGCACGCCGAGGAAACCGGTTGCCCGGGCTCCTAGCCGGCGAGGCCCTTTTCCTCCAGCCAGTCCGCTGCCGCGTCTGCCGGATTGCGCTTCTCGTCGCCGCTGACCTGGCGGTTGAGATCGATGAGGTCCTCGGTGGTCAGCTGGGACGAGATCTCGTTGAGTACGTCCTGAGCGTCCTCGTTCACGGTGTCGAGGTTGACCAGCGGGAGAACCTGCTGGGCGATGAACAGGTTCTCGGGGTCCTCGAGGACCACGAGATCGTTGTCCTCGATCGACGGGGTCGTGGTGTAGATGTCGACCACCTGGACGTCGTCATTGAGGAGCGCCTCAAGGGTGACGGCCCCGCCGCCGTCGTTGATCGACTCGAAGCCTCCCGGCTCGCAGCCGTACTTTTCCTTGAGACCGGGCAGGCCGTAGGAGCGCTCCTGGAAGGTGCTCGGGGCACCGATGGTGAGCTCACCGCAGACCTCCGCCATGTCCGCGATGGACTTCAGCCCGTACTCCTCGGCGGTGGCTGGGGTGACAATCATCGCGTCCTTGTTCTCGGCCTCGGACGGTTCGAGGACGCCGAGGTTGACGTCCGCCGACTTGGCCTTGAGCGCCTCCGGCAGGGCCTTGGCGATGTCCTCGGGGGATTCGGCCGTCGCCTTGGGATCCACGAACAGCAGGAGGTTGCCGCTGTAATCGGGCACGATGTCCACCGAGCCCTCCTCAACGGCGCTGTAGTAGATTTCCCGGGATCCGATGTTCAGCTTCGTGCTCGCGTCGATTCCCTCGGCCTTCAGAGCGCCGGCGTAGATTTCGGCGATGATCTGGCTTTCGGGGAAATCAGCCGACCCGATGACAACGGAACCGCCGCCGCCCGAGGTTTCCTCCGGCTCGGCGGCCGGATCGCTGTTCGCACCGCAGGCAGTCAACGCCAGCAGGCCCGTGAGGGCCAGCCCCGTCAAAGCGCGCCGTCCGGCGCGGTGTACTGACAGGTTCGTCATGTTGTTCCTCCTTGTGCACTGGCGACGGCCTTCTGCCGGCCAGAATCCTGTGTCCGCACCGGTGCGCGGCTTGTCCGCAGTCCCGGTGAAACGGCAAATTTTTGGACCAGCGCCATGAGGAGGTCAACGGCGATCGCGACAACGCCTATGACCACCGCACCTCCGAAGAGGCGCCCGTAGTCGCGCAGCTGGGTGCCCTCGACGAGGAACACGCCCAGACCGCCGAGATTGATGTAGGCGACGACGGCAACGGTCGCCACGACCTGCAGCACCGCCGCACGCACCCCGCCCAGGATGACGGGCAGCCCGTTGGGCACCTCGACCCGGAAGAGTATCTGCGCCTCGCTCATGCCCATGGCCCGGGCGGCGTCGACGGTGTCCCGGTTCACCGAGGAGATACCGGCGTAGACGCCGCTGAGCACGGGCGGCACCGCGAGGAGCACCAGCGCCCAGATCGGCGGCAGCAGGCCAAGCCCGGCCAGCAGCACGAACAGGAAGACCATGCCGAGGGTCGGCAGGGCCCGCAGGATCCCGATGCCCGAGACGATGACGACCCGGCCCCTGCCGGTGTGGCCCACATACAGCCCGACGGGGACGGCGATTGCCAGGGCGATGAGCATGGTGAGGCCGGTGTAACCCAGATGCTCAAGAATCCGCGTGGGGATCCCCCGCTCCCCCGACCAGTTCTCGGGGGCAACCAGCCACTGGCCCATCTGGGCGAACAGGTTGTCGCTTGTGTAATCCATCAGGCACCCACCCGGTACGCCTCGACCGCGACGGTTCCGGGGGTGCGCCCCTTCGCCGGCGCCTGCCGGCGCCATGGGGTGACGAGCCGCTCCAGCGCGACCAGCACCAGGTCCATCACCAGTGCCAGTACCAGCGTGATGAGGATGCCGACGGCGATCTCCGTGGGGAAGGACCGGAAGAGCCCGTCGGTGAACAGCGTCCCGAGGCTCGAGACGCCGATCAGTGCCCCCACGCTGACCAGCGAAATATTCGTCACCGAGATGACCCGCAGCCCGGCGAAGAGCACCGGGATCGACAGGGGAAAGTCGACCGTGAGGAAGCGCCGCACCGGGGTGAAGCCCATGGCGACGGCGGCCTGGCGCACGCCGTCGTCAATGGATTCCAGGGCATCGAGGGTGGACCGCACCAGCAGGGCCACGGCGTAGATGGTCAGCGCGACGATGACGTTGACCGGGCTGATGATGCTCGTGCCCAGGATCAGGGGCAGGAAGACGAACATCGCGAGGGACGGGATGGTGTAGAGGATCGAAGACAGGGTCAGGATCACCCCGCCGACGGTGCGGTTCAGCCGTGCCAGCTGGGCCAGCGGCACGGCGAAGACCACTGCGAGGACCAGCGGCACCACGGACTGGATCAGGTGCTGGCCGGTGAGGCCGGCGATGAAGTCGATGTTCGCGAGGAACCAGTCCATCCCTACACCGCCGTGTTGTAGTTGGCGCGGCCGCGGTCGACCCGCGCGTCCTCGATGAGTTCGAGGATCTCGCCGGCCCGGACCGCTCCGACGACGCGCCCTTCGTCATCGACGGCCACGCCCAGGCCGGAGGGCGCCGAGAGTGCCGCATCCAGGGCCCGCCGCAGGGTGTCCCCGCGGCGGTACAGGGACCCGCCGGGAACGAGATCCGCCACGCTGCGGATGGTGGAGCGCCGGTTCTGCGGCACCCACCCCTGGGGGCGGCCGCCTGCGTCGACGGCAAGGGTCCACGGGGAGGTGACGGCCGCGTCCGGATCACCGAGCCGGTCGACCTCGATGGTCTGGATGGGGTGGATGCGCACGCCCTCGCCCTCCTGGAAGGAAAGGTGGCGGAACCCGCGGTCGCGCCCGACGAAGCCCGCCACGAAGTCGCTGACCGGTGCGCGCAGGATCTCCTCGGGGGTGGCGTACTGGGCGAGCACCCCCCCAATGTTCAGGACGGCGACCTTGTCACCGAGGATTGTCGCCTCGTCGATGTCGTGGGTGACGAACACGATGGTCTTGGCCAGGTCGCGCTGCAGGCGCAGGAGTTCCTCCTGGAGCTCCTGTCGCACCACGGGGTCAACGGCGCTGAACGGTTCGTCCATCAGGAGGATCGGCGGGTCGGCGGCGAGCGCCCGGGCCACCCCGACGCGCTGCTGCTGGCCGCCGGAAAGCTGCGCCGGATAGCGCCTGCCGAGGTCCGGGGCGAGCCCGACGACTTCGAGCAGTTCCGTGGCGCGGGCCCGCGCGTCCTTCCGCGGCACGCCGTTGAGCCGGGGCACGGTGGCGATATTGTCCAGGACGGTGCGGTGCGGCAGCAGGCCTGAAGACTGCATGACGTACCCCATCGAGCGCCGAAGGTCGGAGGCCTTGCGGTCCGCAATGTCCTCCCCGTCGACCAGGACGGCCCCCGAGGTCGGCTCCACCATGCGATTGATCATGCGCATCGTGGTGGTCTTGCCGCAGCCTGAGGGCCCAACGAGGACGGTGATGGCTCCGCGGTCGATGTCCAGGCTGAGGTTGTTCACCGCTGTCTGGCCGCCGGGATACGTCTTGGTCACGCCGCGCAGTTCGATCATCGGCCTGCCGGCCGCGCTCCCCACGCTGCGCGATGAAGTCTCGGATGTCATTGGAGCCTTGCCTTTCGTGGCAGGAGCCTGCCGGCTGACCGGCCCGTCACCACCGGACTGGGTCTTGTCAATCGGTTCGAATTAGAAGTCTAGCGAGGGGTTCGCGGCAATCAAGGTCCCGTATTGCCCAATGTCCGCGAATGTGAAGGCCATCACATCTATGTGACACGGGGATACCGGCGGAGCGCAGGCGGCGGGGCGGGCGGAGGGGCTGCCTACCGGGGGCGCCCTGAGTGCCGGCCGTGCCCGGCAGGACTGCGGCGTGCCGCGTCCTGGCGCCGGTGCAGGGCGGCGAGTTCGGTGGCCATCCGCTGGTAGCTGGCGAACCGGCGTGGTTCGAGCGATCCGTCCGCGAGGGCCGCGGCGACGGCGCACCCTGGCTCGCCGTCGTGGGCGCAGTCCCGGAACCGGCAGCCGGAGGCGAGGCCGGTGATGTCGCCGAATTCGGCGTCGAGCCCCTCGTCGGCGTCCCAAAGGGCGAATCCGCGGAGCCCGGGCGTGTCGATCAGCACCACACCGTCCCCCAGCGGGATCAGGGTGCGTGCCGTGGTGGTGTGCCTGCCCTTTCCGTCGCCGGCCCGCACCCGGCCCGTGTCCTGCACCGGCTCGCCCACCAGGGCGTTGACCAGTGAGGATTTCCCGGCCCCCGACGGGCCGACCAGCACGCAGGTCTCCCCGGGCCGGAGGCTGTCGGCGAGGGTCCCGCAGCCGTCCCCGGTCAGGGCGGAGGTGGTGATCACCTCGGCGTTCCCCGCCTGCTGCACGGTGGCGCCCACCACGGCGTCGTGCACGCCGGTGAGGTCCGCCTTGGTGAGGACCACCAGGGGCCGCGCCCCCGAATCCCTCGCGGCCACGAGGGTGCGCTCCAGCCGGTTCGTTGAGAGGGGCCGGTCGATGGGCACCGCAATCAGCGCCACCTCCACGTTGGCCGCGACGATCTGGGCCTGTGAGAGGGGATCGTGGGCCTTCTTGCGCTGCAGGACCCCGGTGCGGGGAAGCACCCCTTCCACCCGGCCGGGGCTCCCGCTCAGCGCCACCCAGTCACCGACGGCCGCGGACCCGGCGGCCGGTACGCTGAGGAGCCCGCCGGCCTCCGCCACGAGCAGCTGCCGGCGGTCAACACGCACCACGCGGGCGGGCCGCAGCCCCTGCAGTTCCGTCTCCGGCACGGGCTCGAGTGCGGGTGCGGGTCTGGGGTGCGCAGCCGGACGCGGGGCGGGAAAGGGCGCGTGGAAGTGGGACTCGAAACGGCGGCGCACGCCGTCGGTGTACCCGTAGTCCTCAAGCGTGGCCATCTGTCCGGGCCTCCCCTCAGGCGGCCGGCCGGTTCAGTCCCTGCGCCGCCGGTGCCTATGCTAATCCGCGGCCGGTCTGCTGGGAATAGAGCCGGAGCCCGACGTCGACCAGCTCCACCCGGCGCAGGCCGGCCACCTCGCCCAGTTCCACCCACGCCGCCTCGTCCGTCGACCCTCCGGCCTCGTGGGTGAGCGCTCCGGAGACCACACGGGCCGCGTAGATGATGCGCAGGGCGTGAAGCGGGCGCGGCGTGCCGCTGAGGCGGCGCTCGGGTGGAACGAAGATACTGTCCACCCCGAGCAGGTTCCCCAGTTCGGCGTCGTACCCGGTCTCCTCCCGGATCTCCCGGACGGCGGCCGCAGGGGCGTCCTCGCCGAACTCCAGGCCGCCTCCGGGCAGGGTCCAGCCCGAGGCGCCCTTTTCGTTCCAGTGGGCCAGCAGGATCCGGCTGGCGTCAACGATCACGCCGTAGGCTCCGACCCGGACATCCCAGGCCGGCGGTCCGGTTTCGACTTCGCTCATCGGAGAAGTCTAAAGCGGTGCCGCTTCGCCCGCCGCGGGCCTGCCGCTGCGGGTCCGGCGCAAGAAGTCGGCCCCGAGCACCGGGTCCTGGGTCAGGAACCGCACGTCGGTGACGCCGGCCGCCGCAAGCGGGCGCCGGATGGCCTCCTGGAGTGTCGGCTGGTGGACGGCGAGGCCGCCCCCGATGACCACGGGGCCGGGCACGCCGATGACCGACACGATGTCCGCGACCAGGCCGGCCAGGTCGGCGCCGGCCGTCTCGATGAGGGAACGGGCCTCTGCGTCACCGGCGGCGGCGGCAGCGAAGACCACCGGCGACTGGGAGGCCCAGTGCCGGCGGCCCAGGTCGGAGTGGAACAGGCCGATGAGTTCGCTCGGGGAGGCCGCGGCGTTCGCCTCGAGGATGCGCCGGCCGAGCTCGCCCGCCTCCTGGGCGAGGTTGAAGCGGTGCAGCGTGCGGCGGATTGCCTCGCGGGTCAGCCAGTAGCCGCTTCCCTCATCGCCGAGGAGGTAGCCCCAGCCTCCGGAGCGCGCCTCGCGCCCGTCGGCCGTGATTCCCCACGCCGCCGATCCGGTGCCCGCGATCACGGCGATGCCGGTGGCCGCCCCGCCCGCGGCCAGGATCAGGCGGGTGTCGTGGACGACGTCGATATCCGCGCCCGGCGCGAAGGGCCTGATGAGTCCGCGCAGCCGGGCGGCGTCGTCCTCCGTGTCGATGCCTCCGGAACCGGCGATGACCGTGCCGATGCGCCGCCCGCCGAGCCGGGCGAAGAGCTGCGCGAGGTTGTCGGAGGCCTCGGCGGCGCTGACGTTTTGCACGTTCGCGCTGCCGGCCGTCGCCTCGGCTGCCACCACCGAGCCCCGCCAGAGGATTCCGTGGGTCTTCGAGCCGCCGATATCGAGTCCAACAAATTCCTCGGGGGCGCCGGCGTCCGGCTCGTGGGGCTGCATACCGACCAGCCTACAAAACAAACCGGCCGTGGCGGCCCCGTCACGGCGCCGCTACGGTCGGTGGGTTCGGCGAACCGCCCGCGCGGGCAGGGTGCCCGCCCTGCGGTGTCATCCGGCCGGGTCAGCCCATCGGGTCAGCCGGCGGGCCGGCGCAGGGTGCCTCCAAGGGCCACCGCGGCCAGGATGGTGCAGGCGCCGCCGACCACCGCCGCATAACCCGCGACGGCGGGGTCGATGCCCCAGACGGCGGCGGCGGCACCGAGGCCCAGGACGGGCACGGCGCTGCCGAGGTAGGTGATGACGTAGAGGGTGCTGATGATCTGGGCGTGCAGTGCCGCCTCCACCTGCAGCGAGACCCGGTTGAAGACGACCCGGAAGGCCATGCCCTGGCCCAGGCCGGCGGCGACGCAGCAGCCGATCAGCAGGGGCAGGCTTCCCTGCGCACCGGCCACCGGGAGGAGGCCCACGCCTGCGGCCATGGCGGTGAGTCCGGCGGGCACCACGAAGCGGCCGCGGAGGAAGAGCAGCTGGCTCACCGCGGACGCGCCGAGGACCAGGGCGGCCAGGACGCCGATGACGGGGCGGGCGTCGGTCCCGGCCAGCGAGGCGATCCACGTGGGCGCAAGGCTCAGGGTGAACCCGAAGATGCTGAAGCTGAAGAATCCGACGGCGGCGGCCATCCAGAAGGAGTTGCGGGCGGCACGCGAAACGGTGGGGCGGCGCGGACGCAGGGCGGTGAGGGGGCGTGCGGCGGCGGCGGGCTGGATCGCCGGGCGGGCGCGGAGGAGCAGGAGCGGCAGCAGCAGCGCCGTGAGCACCGCCGTGTAGACGAGGAACGGTGTCCGGGTGGGATCCGGCAGCAGCGACAGCACCCCGCCGATCACCGGACCGGCAGCCACTCCCCCGGCGGAGGCCAGCAGCGTGAAGCGCGAGGCCCAGTCGGGGCGGTGCGGCAGCAGGTCGCGCAGCGCGGCCGAGCTGGCGCCGGTGGCGAGGGCCACCGCGGCTCCCTGCAGGGACCGTCCCAGGACCAGTCCGCCGAGTGAGGACGCACCGGCGAAGACCACGGCTCCGAGCAGCCCGACCAGGACCGCCAGGACGAGGGCCGCCCGCCGGCCGATGTGGTCGGACCAGTGGCCGACCAGCAGCAGCCCCGCCACGAGCGTGAGGACGTAGGCGGAGAACGCCATCGTGATGTCGAACGACGTGAGGCCGAGGTTCGCGGAGATCAGCGGATAGAGCGGGGTGGCGAGGTTGGCCCCGATTAGCAGGGTGGAGATGACGGTGACCGCGAGGACCAGCCGCGCAGCGAGCGAGGCATCCCAGCTCCAGCGTGCCGCGGCGGATGGCTGCTGCATGCGCAGCTCGCGCAGGACACTCATGTACTTCCCGTTCCTTTTCCCAATCCCGTGCGGCACCCGGTGGCGCGGCAGTCTCCAGAATGGGCTATCTTGAAGCTTTAGAGATAGTCCAGCCGGGAAAGTTGAGCAAAAGCCGCAACACAGGCGGCCGAAGTTGATGGGAAGTGAGCTTCATGAGCAAACTTGATGCCCTGGACCTGCGGCTGCTGCTTGAACTGGTCCGGGACCCGCGGGCGCAGATCAGCGAGCTCAGCGAAACCCTCGGCATCGCCCGCAATACGGCGCAGAGCCGGATCCGGCGGCTCCTGCGGACCGGCACCCTGCGGGCCAGCGGGCGCGAGCTGGACCTCGAGGCCCTTGGCTACGATGTGGTGGCCTTCGTGACCATCGAGGTGTCCCACCGGGAGCTCGACGGTGTCATTGCGGCGCTGCGCAAGCTCAGCCAGGTCCTTGAGGTCCACGAGATCTCCGGCCGTGGCGACGTCTGGTGCAGGGTCGCGGCCACCGACACCCACCATCTGCAGTCAGGTCTCCGCTCGATCCTGCGGATCAAGGGCGTCATCCGCACCGAGACGGTTCTGGCCCTTCACGAGCACATCCCCTACCGGACCGAGCCGCTCCTTCAGCGGCTCACCGACGCTTCCGGCAGCGCCTGAGCCCCCGGACCACACGATCTCCGCATCCATCACGACCTCCGCGTCACTACCTCCGAAGGAACCAATGAGCCTGCCATCCCGCGACACGGCCGTCAGTTACCCCGCCGGGGCCCTGACCTCGGAATCCACAGTCCTGCACGTCGAGGAGCGGGCCGACGGCTCCGTGGCCGTGCTGCTCGACGCGACGGCCTGCCACCCTGTCGACGCGGCGTGGCCCGACCAGGGCCCGGACCGGGCGGTCCTGGAGGTGGGTGGGTCCAACCTGCCCATCACGGACTGCGTGGTCGGCGCCACCGACGGCACGGAGCTGTTCCTCGGAGCGGACGTGCCCGTGCGCAAGGGCACGGAGGGCTGGGCCTTCGTGGTGGCGCACCTGATCAAGGGACCGCCGCCGGCCGAAGGTGAACGCGCGGTGGTGCGGGTGGACGGGGCGCACCGGGCGGCCCTCTCGGCCGGGCACACCGGGTGCCATCTCGCCTCCCTCGCCCTGAACCGGGCGCTGGCCGACCGGTGGAAGAAGGAGGTCCCGGCCGATGCCCTCGGCACGTCGAACTTCGATGCGGTGGCGATCGAGACCTCCACCATCACCGAGTACGGCTCGGTAGACGTCTACCGCCTGGGACGCTCCCTGCGGCGCAAGGGCTTCATCACCGAGGGATTCGATCCGGCACCGGTCGAAGCAGCCCTGAACGAAACCCTCTCCGGATGGGTGGCATCGGACGGGGCCATCCGGATCGCCCGCGATGGAGAGCGGCTCACGGACCGCCGGTACTGGGAGTGCGACCTGCCGGAGGGTTCCGTGCACATCCCCTGCGGCGGCACGCACGCCGCATCGCTCGCCGGATTCGCCAGCGTGCGGGCGTCCCTCGCCGTGGAAGAGGTGGACGGCACGCCCGTGCTCACAATGATCACCTCGGTGCTGCCTCGGCCCTAGACGCGTGCACTGGGCGGCGCCGGCGGGCCGCCGGGCCTGTTCGGCCCGGCCGTCAGGGCGAGCCGTCAGGCCCAGCGTCAGAGTCAGCCGTCAGAGCCCGCCGCACGAACGGTCAGGCGCGGCGGCGCTGGAGGACGTCGTCGAGGTTGAGGCGGGTTCCGGCCGGAGCCGGCGCCGTGGTTTCCTTCGGAGCCGCCTTGGCGGCCGAGTTCTTGATCGGGGTCCGGACGGTCGGCTTCGGCTCCGCGGGAAGCTCCAGGGGTGCCGGCGCCGAGCGATGCGCCTTCTCGGCCGCGACATAGGTGGGCAGGGGCACCTCGACCGGCTTCCACGGGTCGGTGCCGGGCACAGGAGCCTGAGTCGTTGCCGCGGGTGCGCCGGCCTCCGGCGCGCCTGCTGCGGCGACGGCCAGGGCGGCTGCCTTGAGGTCGGCCGCGGTCAGACGGGCCGCGGGTGCGTCCGGGGTTCCAGCGGGCGCCTCCACCGCACCGGCGGGCTTCTCGGCGTCGAACACGGTGGTCGGGCGGGCCTGGGCGGGTTTGCCGCCGGCAACCGGCCTGGCAGTGCCCGGCAGGACGGCGTCACCTGTCGAAGGCGGGGCCTGGTGCAGCGGGCGGGAGGACATGGCGGCGGCGAAGGCGGCGTTCACCCGGGCCCGCCTGTCGCGCACCGCCAGGGTGCGCAGCGTGGCGACGGCCCCGGCGACGACAAGGACGGCCGCAACGGGCCACCAGAAGGACACGACGGAAACGACCGCGAGGACCAGCGTCACGAGGGCTGTCGGCAGTGCGGCGGCTCCGACCAGGGCGACCGCTGCCCGCCCGCGGCGGATCTTCAGGGCAGGCCTGCGGCCGGGCACGGCGGACGAACCGGTCCGGTGTGCGGATGCGCTGCCGGCGGCGGCGGTGGCCGTTTTCTCCATGATGCTCCCCTGGGAAGGATGTTCCCCTGCAGTCGGTGTGGATGCCGCCGCCGGGGCCGGCACGGGGCCGCTCCGGCGGAGGAAAAACGGGACCACCCACACCAGCCAGAGACCGACGATTGCCGCCAGTACCACCGAGCTGTTCAGGGAGAAGTCCACGTTCTAAACGTAGGAGAAACAGGAGCCCCCGCGGCGCATTCCGGGCGGGTGTGTCGGAGCCCACCGCGGCGGGTCACCGACCGGTCCGCGGACCGTGCCGGGCGCTGCCCTATCCACCTGCCCGCTGCCGGGCAAGCCACGGCTCAAGCAGCCCCTCCGGCACCTCCTCGACGGTGAGGGCGAAGCTCCGGTGATCGGCCCACTGCCCGGCGATGTGGAGGTACCGCGGGCGAAGTCCTTCGTCCCGGAAGCCCAGCTTCTCCACGACGCGCAGGCTGGCCCTGTTCTCGGGCCGGATGTTGATTTCCATCCGGTGCAGGCCCAGGGTGCTGAAGCAGTAGTCGGTGGCCAGCGCCACGGCCGTCGGGGCGATCCCCCGGCCGGCCCGACGGGAATCGACCCAGTAGCCCAGGGTTGCCGTCATTGCTGATCCCCAGATAATGCTCGAGACCGTCAGCTGGCCGACCAGCGGCGCCCGGCCGCCCTCATCGGTGCGCTCGGTGATGACGAACGGGAGCCCGGTGCCCGCGCGGGCCTGCCGCTTGAGCCCCCGGACCATCTCGTGGTAGTCCGGCAGGTAGCCTCCCGGCTCCGGGTTCGTCGCCTCCCAGGGCGCAAGCCAGGTCGCGTTGTGCCGCCGGACGGCCGTCCACTCGCGCCGGTCCGCGTGTCGGATGGGCCTGAGGGTCAGATTCCCGCTGCTGAGGGAGACCGGCCAGCCACGTTCCGTCCACACCGAAGGGCTAGCCCGTCATGTCCTGGCTGAAATTCTTCAGCCAGACGCGCAGGTCCGGGCCAAGGTCGTCGCGCTCGGCAGCCAGGGTGACAACGGCCTTGAGGTAGCTCAGCTTGTCCCCGGTGTCGTACCGGCGGCCGCGGAAGACCACCCCGTAGACCCCGGATCCCTCGCCGTCGGACGCGGCAAGGGTCTGCAGCGCATCCGTCAGCTGGATTTCGCCGCCGCGGCCGGGCTCGGTCGTTTCCAGGACGTCGAAGACGCGGGGGTGGAGCACATACCGGCCGATGACGGCGAGGTTCGACGGCGCCTCTTCCACCGGCGGCTTCTCGACGAGCTTGTTCACCCGGACGTAATCCTCGCCCTCGATGGCGGAGATGTCCGCGGCGCCGTAGGAGCTGATCTGCGCCGGATCGACCTCGATCAGGGCAATCACGGACCCGCCGGTCTTCTGCTGGATCTCGATCATGGTCTCGAGCAGGGGGTCGCGCTCATCGATAAGGTCGTCGCCGAGCAGCACCGCGAACGGCTCGCTGCCCACATGCTGCTTGGCGCGCAGGACCGCGTGCCCGAGTCCCTTCGGATCGCCCTGGCGCAGGTAGTGGATGTCGCAGAGCTCCGAAGGCAGGCGGACGGCCGCGAGCTTCTCCAGGTCGCCCTTCTCGAGGAGGGTCTGCTCGATGAAGGGGACCCGGTCGAAGTGGTCCTCAAGCGCCCGCTTGTTACGCCCGGTGATCATCAGGACGTCATGGAGCCCGGCGTCGACTGCCTCCTGCACAACGTACTGAATGGCGGGCTTGTCCACCACGGGGAGCATCTCCTTGGGCATCGCCTTGGTTGCCGGCAGGAAACGGGTCCCCAGGCCGGCGGCGGGAATGACGGCCTTGTTCACTTTTGGTCGCAAAGTCATGGGACCACACTACATAACCCGCAGGGCCATTCTGGGAGCTGTGCACAATAGGTGCATGAATATCGACCCGGCGGTACCCTCCAAAACCCAGGCGAGAGCCGACCTGCGCACCCGGCGCAGGCACCGGTCCCCGGAGACCCGGGAAGCCTTGTCGCGGCGGCTCGCCGAAGCGGTGCTCGAGGAGCTGCCCCGGCTGACCGGCGGGAACCGCACGGAGGAACCCCTCGTGATTGCGGCCTACCTGGGGGTGCCGCCGGAACCGGCCACCGAAGACCTGCTGCATACCCTGACCGATCTGGGCTCGACTGTGATCGTGCCCATCTGCGAGCCCGACTACCGGCTCTCCTGGTGCCGGTGGTGGCCGGGGGTCCCGCTGGTGAAGTCGCCCCGGGCACCGGTGATGGAACCGGAAGGTGCCCGTACTCCCCTGGGCCAGCTGGCCGCCCTCGACCTGGTCCTGGTGCCGGGCCTCGCCGTGGACGCCTCGGGCTTCCGGCTCGGCCAGGGCGGGGGCTACTACGACCGGTTCCTGGCCGAACTCTCGATCGAGCGCCCCGGCGTGCCCACCGCGGGCATGGTCTATCCCGATGAGTTCGTCGCCGCCGGCAGCTTCCCGGTCGAGCTTCACGACGTGCCGCTGCACGGCGTATTCACCCCGGGCGCATACCACGGATTCGGGGTACCCCCGGCATCGGTGTAGACTTAGCACTCGCCGCCCTAGAGTGCCAATCCGCCTCGGCCGGGCGCGCCCCATGAGAAGTCGAATTCCAGGAGAGACCTTTGCCTACCTACGCGTACGCCTGCAAGGATTGCGGCCATGCCTTCGACATCCAGCAGGCTTTTTCCGACGAGTCGCTCACCGTCTGCCCCGTCTGCTCGGGTGTGCTGCGCAAGAAGTTCAACAGCGTGGGCGTCGTCTTCAAGGGCTCCGGGTTCTACCGCAACGATTCCCGCGACACCCGTTCCTCCGCCGAGCCGAAGGCAACGACGGCCGCTTCCGACGCGAAGCCGGCACCGGCCGCGGCAAAGGCACCGGCCAAGAAGGCCGACTCGGGAGCAGCCGCCGCCGCGCCCGCGGCGGGCAAGGCCGCTTCCTGACCGTCAGGGCGATCCCGCGCTTTTCCACATAGACCACCCCGGGGCCGGCGGCGCAATCCGCCGCAGTAGGGTGGTCTTCATGTTTTCGACGCACCGCCGGCCGGACGGAACGCTTCGCCTCCTCCGGATGCGCAGAGCCCTGCTCCGGCACCGCCGGCTGCTGGCCGCGGTGCTGCTGTGCGCGGCGGCCGGCACCTGCGTCGAGGCGTTCCTGCCCCGCGGCGAACCCGGCACCCGGGTCATCGCCGCTGCTTCCGACCTCGCTGCGGGCACCGTCCTGGCTGCCGCGGACCTGAAAATTCTGGCCCTTCCCCCAGCCGCCGTCCCGCCGGGGGCGCAGACGCGGCGGGAGGACCTCCTTGGACAACGGCTTGCCGCACCCCTGCGGCGCGGGGACATCGTCACCGATACCCGGCTCGTCGGCCCCGGACTGCTCACCGGAACCGCCCCCGGCACCGTCGCGGTGCCGCTTCGCCCGGCCGACCCCTCGACCGTCCGGCTCGTGGGCGCGGGCCAGCGGGTCGACGTCGTGGTGAGCACCGGCAACGGCTACGAGACGGCCGCCGCCTCCGAAGTGATCGCCCGGAATCTCGCGGTGCTGTGGAGCTCCCCGCCCGGCGAGGATCCGTCATCGGCCTGGTCAGCCTCCCCCGCCGAGGCGGGGCTGGTGGTCGTGGCCGCCTCGCCGGAGGATGCCGCAGCCCTTGCCGGGTCCTCAACCGCGGGTCAGGTCCACCTGGTCCTGACCGCCGGGCGCTGAGTCGAGCGGACCGGCACCGGGCGCCGCCGGCGCGCCGGGCCTGCGGTCCGGGCCGACCCCGGTGTCTCCGGGCCCACGGGTCGGGCCGACCACGGCGTCTCCGGGCCCACATGCCGGTCTAGCTGCCGTGCCGCTTAGCTCCAGTACGGATTAGCTCCAGTGCGGATCAACTCCAGTGCGGCGGGCGCTGTTCCTTGAGCCACTCGTCGCTGTCGGTCCGGGAGTCGCCCCAGGCGCGGGGGTCATCCTCGGCTGCGGTCTTGGGCAGCACCGGCTCCTCCGCGCCCGGCACCGCGGCAGCCGGCCGCGGGGCACTCCCCTCGTCGGTTTCGTTCTTCCTCATCCGCAGTGCGTCCCTTCGGGTCCGGGGCGGTTCGTTCGCTTCGAGCAGGTCAAGGCCGAGTTCGCGGGCCGCCCGTTCGGCGCAGCCCTCCGGGTCGGTGAAGACCTCGATGGTCCACAGCGGCACGTACCGCCAGCCCATGCGCTCCAGCTGCTGCGGGCGGAGCCGGCTCCGCTCGCGCACGGTCATTGCACCGTAGCGGGCCGTGCCGTCGGACTCGATCGCCAGCGGCGCCACCGGGTAGTCGCGCTCCGGGGCCGCTGCCGCCGGGGGCCGGGTGGCCACGATGTCGAGGACGCCGTCGTAGGAGTCCTTGACCTCGGCACCGCGGGCCCGCAGCCGGTCGACGAGGTCGGCGACCAGCGGATCCGCGTTGTCCGGAGCCTGTTTCCTGGCCGGGGCGGAGGAGGGTGCGAGTTCGCTGCGGAGAAGCTCATAGAAGTCGGCAGCTCCACCGGTCAGCCGCTCGGGGTCGAGGTCCGCCGGCTGGAAGCAGGAGAGCACGTGCAGCCGGCGGCGGGCGCGCGTCATGGCCATCACGAACTTGCGGCGGCCGTCCGGGCCCGACAGTGGACCGAAGGAGTGCAGCGCCCGCCCGTGCGGCGTCCGCCCGAAGCCCAGCGAGAAGATGACGTCGTCGCGGACCAGCCCCGCGGCGCGGTCAACGGGGACCACCCGGAAGGACTCCCGGCCGGGGGCGAAGAAATCGTTCGCCCACGGGAAGTTCGCCATCTGCAGGCGGATCGCCTCGCCCACCCGGGCGGCGTGCCGGGGGCTGGCGGTGACGACGGCCAGGGAGAAGCTGGGGCGGTGCCGGATGTGTTCGAAGACGAGGTCCACCACCCGGTTCACCTCCACCGAGACGCTCTCGACGCCCTCATGGTCCGAACTGGGCATGCCGGTGCCGTCGGGGAGGTATTCGACGACCAGGCCGCGGCCGGCGCCGGAGACCTCGGAGGCCTGCGGCAGGCGCGTGAGGCGGTCCTCGTAGAAGGCGGCGCTGAGATAGCTTCCCAGCGCGCGGTCCACTCCCCGGTAGACCACGGTCAGGGAGCGCTCCGGCAGGACGGCGCGCAGCTCCTCGTAGGCGCTGGGCAGCGGGTCGGTCTCGGTGCGCGGGCGCTCGGGCGACTGGATTTCGATGCTGAAGCGGGTCGGCCCGGCAAGCCGGGTGTCACCGAAGACGGCGGTCTGGCCGGCCCGGGCGATCACCGGGACGGCGCTCTGCAGCGATACCGATTCCCCGTCGAGCAGCAGCAGGGAGTCGAAGGCCGCGCCGTCGGGCAGGATCATCGGGGCCATCAGGGGGCTGACGGCCACCACCGGCAGCAGCGCCGTCGTGAGGTCGGGGTGCAGCGCACTGAACGATTCGAGCGTGAGAGTGTCCTCGCGCAGGTGGCTGCGCAGCCGCTCGGCATCTGCGGCGTGCGCGGCGATCGCCGTGTTCCACCGCTCGGCCAGGCGCCACCGCAGGCGGGCCGCTCCGGAGGAGACGTGGGCGGTATCGGCGAGCCGGAACTCGGCCTCCAGGCGGCGCAGGCTGGCGCCGTCGGACATGGCGAGGTAGTCATCCCCGCTGATCATGGCCTCGAGGGCCGACTGCCACCAGGCCAGTTCGAGCTCGTCGGCAACCCGGTCCTCGGACACTTCGCGCGCCGCAAGGTCCTCGAGCAGTTCGCCGAGCCCGTGTTCCCTCATCTCGTCGAGCAGCAGGGTGCGCTCCGGGAGTGCCTCAAGGGTTTCCCGGTCCGCGGCGAGGGCCGCGAGCCGCTTCTCAAGGTCGTCGAGTTCGCACGAGGGCAGGTCCGGGGTGCCCTGGGCGGCACGGAGGATGCGGCTGAGTTCCTCGAGCCGGCCCTGGACGCCCTTGTAGAAGCTGTTGATCTCGGCCAGGCCGGTCGGCACCGAGGGGTGGCGTTCGGTCTTGGCGTACCGCGTCCACAGCGTGCGCTGGTCCTGGACGTCGATTAGGGAGGAGTGGAGGTCGGCGATGTGCACCCCGGGGCGCACGTACTCCTTGGCGACGCGCCGCAGCCGTGAGCGGGTCATCGAGGTCATCTCGATGGCACGCTCGCGCCGCCATGATGAGGGGGCGGTGGCGGAGATGAGGTCGGTGACCGGGCGGTCGAAGATGTCGGGAGTGAACTTGTCGAGGCTCGCGCGGACCGCCACGAGCAGTTCGAGCTGCTCCCCCCATTCCCGGAAGGTCCGGCCCAGGGTGATGTGGGAGTGTTCGGCGACGCGCAGCACCTTCGCACGCAGCAGCGGGATGTCGCGGGAGAGGTCGGAGGCCAGGGCGTGGGCGTGCTCGGTCTCCTTGCGGTTCAGCAGCTGCGCCCCGAACCAGGGGCTCTCCGTGGAGGCCTTGCTGAAGCTGCCGAGCTCCGCCGCGCGCCGCAGCCGGGTGGCCAGCTCCGCGCGGTCGGCGATGTTGTCGAGCACGCTGCGCTTCAGCCGGACCGTCGTCGAGGGTGCAGGATCGAGGGCGGTGAGCGCGGCGAGGGACTGCATGGCCTGGTACGGCGAGCAGTTCCAGCGGCTGCGGACATTGTGGAGGGACCGCACGTGCTCGAGGAGTTTGTGCCGGTGCCCCACGAGGGTTGCGTGAAGGGTCTCCACCGACGGCGCGGCGGCCTTCTCGTTGCGCACGATCGCCCGGATCACGCTGTCCTTGAGCTGCTGCGGGTCGACCTGGCCGTTGAGCTGGAGGACGAGGGAGCCGAGGTTGAGCGCCTCGAGGTCCTGCACAAACTCGTTCAGGGTCCCGCGGCGCTCGGCGCTGACGAGGACGCTCCGGCCCTGGCCGGCCAGCAGGGCGGCGGCGTTGAGGGCGGTCTGGGTCTGTCCGGTGCCCGGCGGAGTGGCGACCGCCACCGATTGCCCGGCGCCGATCAGGTCAAGGACGCCCTGCTGGGCGGCGTCGGCGTCGAGGATCAGCAGCTCATCGGCCGGGTCGCGCTCGTCGATCGGGCTGAAGTCGGCCTCGGGGTCGGTCACCTCGTAGGCTCCGTCGCGTGCCGCCGACAGCAGGGCGGAGAGGACGGGGTGGTCGGGCTGGATGGCCTCGTCCTCGACGATGTCGGCGAGGTCGGCGAAGGTGGAGACGAGCAGGCGGTGTTCGACGGAGATCCCGCGGACGCCGTCGGTGAGGTGCCGCAGGCGGTCGAGCACCGGGTGCGGATCGAACCGGGCGGTGCCGTAGGCGAGCCGGGGCAGCGCATCGGTGTCGAGGTGGATGCCCTGGATGTCACCGAAGTGGCGCACCAGTGCCGGGTTCAGGCGTGCCTGCTCGGTCAGCTGCAGTTCGTAGTCGTCCTGCGAGGGGTGGACGGTGAGCGACATTCCGGTCAGCAGCACCGGGGCGTTGAGCGTCTCCGACCGGCCGGCGTCGTCGACGGTGCGCCAGGACGCGGTCCCGGCCGCGAGGTGGCCGACGTCGATGCCTCGTTCGGTGCCCAGTTCGAAGATCTTCGCCCGCAGCGCACGGGCCGCCGACTTCGCGGCGTTGTACTGCACAGGATCGCGCAGCAGGGTCGAAAGCCGGGTCCGGCGTCCGGCCAGGAGTTGGGCCAGCCCGGAGGGGTGCGCGTGGGTCAGATCGATGCTCGTGCCGGCGGAGGGCCGGAAATGCAGGAGCGTGTCCCCGGAGACCTGGGGTCCGAGCTGATCCAGCCAGGGCAGGAGGAAATCCTCAGCCGAATCCCCGGAGTCCTGCTCTGGCACGGCTGTCCTCTTCCCTGCATCGTTACGCGCTGATGTTGACCAGATTGGCATATCTTCCAAGCTATCCGAAATGAATCCGAAGCGGCCGCATAGCAACGCGGCGCACTTCGAAATCCGCTGGCCGGGGAACCGTCAGCGGCCGGGGGCTACTCCCACTCGATGGTTCCCGGCGGCTTGCTGGTCACGTCCAGGACCACCCGGTTGACGCCCTCCACCTCATTGGTGATCCTGTTGGAGATCCGGGCCAGCAGGTCGTACGGCAGGCGGGACCAGTCGGCGGTCATGGCGTCTTCGCTGGAGACCGGGCGCAGCACGATCGGGTGCCCGTAGGTGCGCCCGTCGCCCTGCACGCCCACGCTGCGCACATCGGCGAGCAGGACCACCGGCATCTGCCACACCTCGTTGTCCAGTCCCGCGGCGGTCAGTTCGGCGCGGGCGATGGCGTCGGCCTTGCGCAGCAGTTCGAGGCGTTCGTGCGTGACCTCGCCGACGATGCGGATGCCGAGTCCCGGGCCGGGGAACGGCTGGCGTCCGACGATCTCGGCGGGCAGCCCCAGCTGTGCACCGACGGCGCGGACCTCGTCCTTGAAGAGGGTGCGCAGGGGCTCCACCAGTTCGAACTGGAGGTCCTCGGGGAGGCCGCCGACGTTGTGGTGGCTCTTGATGTTCGCCGCGCCCTCGCCGCCTCCGGACTCCACCACGTCGGGGTAGAGGGTTCCCTGGACGAGGAAGCGGATCTTTTCGCCGTGGGCCTCGGCCTCGGCGATGATGGCGCGCTCGGCCTCCTCGAACGCGCGGATGAACTCGCGTCCGATGATCTTGCGCTTGGTCTCGGGGTCGGAGACCCCTTCGAGCGCCTTCAGGAAGCGCTCCTGCTCGTTGGCGACGTAGAGCTTGACGCCGGTCGCGGCGACGAAGTCCCGTTCGACCTGTTCGGCCTCGCCTTCGCGCAGCAGCCCGTGGTCGACGAAGACGCAGGTGAGCTGGTCCCCCACCGCGCGCTGCACGAGCGCCGCGGCGACGGCGGAGTCAACACCGCCGGAGAGGCCGCAGATGACGCGGGCGTCCCCGACCTGGGCGCGGATCCGCTCGACCTGCTCCTCGAGGATGTTCCCGGTGGTCCAGTTGGGGCGGAGGCCCGCACCGTCGAACAGGAAGTTTTCGAGGACCTGCTGGCCGTGCCGGGAGTGCTTGACCTCGGGGTGCCACTGCACTCCGTACAGGCTCTTTCCCTCGTTGGCGAAGGCCGCGACCGGTGCGCCGGCGGTCCGGGCGAGCACCTCGAACCCGGCGGGGGCCTCCTGGACGCTGTCGCCGTGGCTCATCCACGCGTTCTGGCTCTCAGGGGTGCCGCTGAGGATCGAGCGGGCTTCCCCCTCGGAGGTGACATCGGTGGAGCCGTACTCGCGCAGCCCGGTCTTCGCGACGGTTCCGCCGAGTGCCGCGGCCATGGCCTGGAACCCGTAGCAGATGCCCAGGACCGGAACGCCGGCCTCGAACAAATCAGCCTCCACCTTGGGGGCGCCTTCGGCGTACACGCTCGCCGGGCCGCCCGAGAGGATGATCGCCACCGGATTCTTGGCCAGGATCTGCTCGGTGGTGAGGGTCGAGGGAACGATCTCCGAGTACACATCCGCCTCCCGGACGCGCCGGGCGATCAACTGGGCGTACTGGGCGCCGTAGTCGACGACGAGGACCGGGCGGTGTTCGGGACTGGGGGGAGGTGTAGTCACGCATTAACAATAGTCGCGGCGGGGTGCGCCCCGCACATTGGGACCCCCGGCACCCGGAGGCCCGGCCGGTCAGTAGCGGGGGGCCGCTTCGGGGTGGGCGGCGAGGTCCGCCTCGGCCTCCCGGTGGACGCGCCGTTCCACGATGAAGGACAGCAGCGGCACCACGCCGCCGAGCGCGATCAGCAGGAAGCGCGAGAACGGCCAGCGGAGGAACTGCCACAGCCGGAAGTCGGCGATGAGGTACACGACGTAGAGCCAGCCGTGGACGATAAGCACTGCCTTCGAGAGGTTGAAGCCGCCCGAGGCGTCGGCCTCCGCCTCGGACAGGAACTGCATGCCCGCCCCGCCGCCGGCCACGATCTCGGCATTGAACCCGTACTTGGCCACCATTTCGACGACGACGAGCAGCAGCATGACGCCGGTGGCGTAGGCGAGCAGCTTGTAGAAGCTGAGGGCCGCGCGGATCTGGGCGTGGGTTCCCCCGAACCTCCGTTTCGCGGCGGGCTTCGGGGAGGTGCCTTGCTTATTCACGTGTTCCTGCTTCCGTTGGGTGGGTGGCGCCGGGGCGGGCGGCGCCGTCGTCTGCTTTGGCCCGGACCGCGGCGGCCGGTTCGTCCGACGCCGTGTCGTTGCCGTTGTCGATGTCGATGTCATGCCGAGTGCCGCGTGTGCCGGCCGGGGCGCCGGCCGCGGCAGGCTCTTCGTCCTGGTCCCCGACGCCGTCCTCGTCGTCCTCGTCGTTCTCGAGGCTCCGCCGGTAGTCGTCGGCGACGAGCCGCCACCAGAGGAAGAAGGCGAAGCCGGCGAAGACGACCCATTCCACGGCGTAGAAGATGTTGAGCCAGTTGACCGGCCGCTCCTGCGGCTGGGGTGCCACCTCCACGGCCTCCAGCGGCGCCGGCGCGGGGGCCGCCTCTCCGTCAACGGTGATGGTGGCGGACGCGATGAAGGCGGCATAGGAGGGACGGTCCCACACATTGACGAGTTCGGCGGTGGCCAGGGCGGCCACCTGGCCCTCCACGGGATCGGCGGCCACCGGGCCTTCGGCGGGAAGGAGGCGCCCGGTGAGGGCGGCCGGGCCGGCGGGTTCGGGCATGCGCGCGGCGGCGTCGGCGTCGGGCACCCACCCGTGCACCACGGGGATGACCACCGGTTCCTGCGCCTCGCCGCCGGCCTCCGCGGTGGGGGCCGGGGCGCCGTCGACGGCGAACGCCGAGATCAGCCACAGCCCTTCGCGTCCGTCCTGGAGCCGCTCGCGGACCAGGAGGCGGGTGCCGGGCAGGAACTGCCCCTCGGCCGAGATCATCTGGTCGGCGGCCGTTCCCGTCAGGGGCGACCCGGGGTCGATCACGCCGGTCAGCGGGCGGACGGTCTCGGTGGCGGCCGGGGCCTCGGGCCCCTGCTGCCGGGAGTTGGAGAACTGCCACTGGCTGAGCAGGACAAAGACCGCGGCAAGGGCCATCACCAGGATCAGCGTCAGGATCCAGCGGGGCTTGAGCGCGGTCTTCAGCACCCATTAAAGGTACTTCGCACCCGTGTAGAAAAACTAATGGGGACGGACGGCGCGCGGGCCGGACGGCCCGGCGGGGGCGCCGGGGGCCGGTGTGCGCCCGGTGAACAGATGAATGAGTTCGTCAACCTCGTGGCCGGCCGCAGCGGGGTGCCGGAAGTGCCGGTGCGGCTCGATGACGTAGTGGGTGCGCCGCCCCACCCGGATCCGGCGCAGGTATCCGGCGGTCTCGAGGTCCTTGAGGATCGACAGGGCGGCGCGGGGGCTGATTCCGACCAGGTCCGCCAGGTCGGCGACCCGCATGTCCGGATCGCCGGCCACGGCCAGCAGCACGTGGCCGTGGTGGGTCAGGAAGGTCCAGGGGTGGGACGCGGAGGAACCCCGCCGGGCGGAGCGCACCGGCGGGGTTCCCTGTCCTGCGGCCGGATCGGCGACCGGCCCGTTAGAGGGTTGAACCACCGTCAGGCCCTGATCCCTTTCCGGCGGGTACCGGACGGCGCCACAGCGGGTCCAGTTCGGCCGTCTCGGCCGGATCGGCGACCCGGAAGGGAGGGTTCACCGGGGCAGGCAGCGGCTGCCGGGCCTGCCCGCGGGTGGCGAGCAGGCTGGCACCGATGGACACCGCCAGGATGGCCACGACCACGGTCAGCGAGATCGGGGTGGGGATGTAGAAGATGTCGATCTTCAGGAGCATCTTGATACCCACCCAGATCAGCACCAGCGCGAGGCCCGCCTTGAGGTAGATGAAGCGGTGCATCAGGTCGGCGAGCAGGAAGTACATGGCCCGCAGGCCGAGGATGGCGAACGCGTTGGCGGTGAAGACAAGGAACACCTCGTCGGTGACGGCGAAGATCGCCGGGATGGAGTCGACCGCGAAGATGATGTCCGTGACCTCGACGAGGACGAGCACCGCCAGCAGCGGGGTGGCAAGGAGGACGCCGTTCTTCCGGACGAGCAGGCGCTGGCCGTGGAAGGCATCGGTCATCGGGACAAGGCGGCGGAACAGCTTGAGGGCGCGTGACTTCTCCGGCTCCATGTGCTCGTTGCGCTGGCGGATCATCCGGTAGCCCGTGTAGAGCAGGAACGCCGCGAACAGGTAGAGCACCCAGCCGGCGGACGCGATGATGGCGGAGCCGGCGGCGATGAAGACGCCGCGGAAGACGAGCGCCCCCAGCACCCCGAGGAACAGGACCCGATGCTGGTATTCGCGGGGGACGGCGAAGTAGCTGAAGATGATGGCCCAGACGAAGACGTTGTCGACGGCCAGGGATTTCTCGATGAGGTATCCGGCGAAGTACTGCTGCCCGAACTCGGCGCCGTACACCTGCCAGATGAGCGCTCCGAAGGCGACACCGAAGGCAACCCAGACGGCGGACCAGAGGGCGGCCTCGCGGACGCCGATCACGTGGGCGCGGCGGTGGGCGAACAGGTCGATGGCAAGCATGGCGAGAATCACGCCGATCACCGCCAGCCAGGCCCAAAGGGGAACAGTCATGGGGTCTTACCTTTCCAGTCAGGTTCATCCAACTGGAGGTCTTTCCCGGCTCCGAATCGAGCCTGTCCCGCCGAGCCGCTCAGGGGCGGCCGGACTGACGACGGGACATTCGGGGATACTCCCCTCCGCGTCTAATTAGTGAAGCACACTTCACCTTTTGTAGGCAAGGAGGACGTACCTGCGCCGGCGGCTGCCCGGCGGGTCAGCCGCCGGCCAGGGCGAAGCCGGCGGCGGCCGCGCCCAGGGCGCCGGCCAGGGTCCCGAGGCCCGAGAGCAGGGCCAGCCCCCGCCGGCCGGCCTTCAGGAGACGGACGGTGTCGACGCTCGCGGTGCTGAAGGTCGTGTAGCCCCCGAGGAACCCCGTGCCGACGACGAGGACGACGGACCGTTCGAGGGCGGCGGACGCGGCGAACCCGGCGAGCAGTCCCAGCAGGAACGAGCCGGAGATGTTGATCAGCACGGTGCCGAGGGGAAACCCGGAGCGCATCCGGGAGGAGATCATCCCGTCGAGGAGGAAGCGGGCGCCGGCGCCGAGGCCTCCGGCGGCGGCGAGCGCGACCACTGTACCGGTCACTGAGCACCCCCCGCCCGCGGGTCGGCCGGAATCCGCTCCGCGGCCGGGCGCCGTCGGGCCGACGCGCCCGCTGCGGCACCGCAGGCGGCCGCCCCGGCGCCGAGCAGGAGCGTCGCGGCGAGGTAGAGCAGGGCCGGCGCCATGCGCCCGGCGTCGAGCAGGAGCACAGCCTCGACGGTGAGTGCGCTGTAGGTGGTGAAGCCGCCGAGGAACCCGGTGCCGGCGGTCAGCCGTACCGCCCGGAGCCGGCCGGTGTCCGGGCCGGCCGCGGCGAGGCGCTCAAGCAGCCAGCCGAGCAGGAATGCCCCCGAGACGTTGATGAGGAAGGTGGCAAGGGGAAGCCCGCCGGGCGCGGGAAGGAGCAGGTCGAGGCCGTAGCGCGCGAGGGTGCCCAGCGAACCTCCAAGCACCACCAGCAGCAGCAGGTCCGGCCGGCGGTGGGCCGGGCGACCGGTGTTCGCGCGACCGGCCTGGCTGGCGGGTCTCAGGACGGGACCGGAGGGGCCTGCGGGTACTTCTCCTGCACGGCCTCCCAGTCACCCGACGAGGCGATCGGGTCCATCCAGAAAACCTCCCAGGCATGACCGTCCGGGTCGCTGAAGGTCCGCGTGCGCATGAAGCCGTAGTCCTGCGGTTTGCCCTCGACGGCGCCGGCGGCCAGGGCCCGGTCGAGGAAGGCGTCGACCTCTTCGGGGTCATCGACGCTCAGGGCGTTGATGACCGCCGATGTCGCCGAGGTGTCGGCGATCTGCTTGTCGGTGAACTGCCGGTAGTGCTCGTGGCTGAGGATCATCAGGTAGATGCTGTCGCTGACCTCGAGCGATCCGGCCTTCTCGTCGCTGAAGGCCGGGTTCAGGGTCCAGCCCAGGGAGGTGTAGAAGGCCTTCGACCTCTCCACGTCGGTGACCGGAAGATTGATGAAGACTTTGCTGGCCATGTCGTGCTCCCCATCTCGAGTGTGCTTCAGGACCCTTACAGTGTGCAGCCGGGGGCGCCGCCCCGCAATGCGGAATGGGCAAAGCCACCGCAGCGCCGGTTTAGGATGGCCGGGTGGAAATCTGGATTCCCCTCACCGCCGCCGCCGGCCTCGCCCTGCTCACCGGAGGGACGGCCCTGCTGCTGCGCCGGCCCCGCCCGCAGCAGGAGGCGGCTCCGCGACGGAAGGGGACCCGCGCGTCGGGCCGGGTGGTCGCGGTGCGCCCGCAGACCCACTTCGACCGCGACCGGAATAACATCCGCGTTCCGGTGCGGGTCGAATACACCGACCCGCGGACCGGCGAGAACCGGACCGGAACCTATGTCCTTGACCGTTTCACCGCCAACATCCCGGCGCTGATCTCCCAGCCGGTGGGTGTCGCCACCTTCGGCGGCACGGCCCGCTCCGGTACGGCGCGCTCCGGCGCGGTCCGCCGCCCGGAGCCCGCAGCGGGCGCGCTCGCCCCCGAGGCCGATGCCGAGGGCTTCCGCGAGATCCTCGATCCGGTTCCCGTCGACGCCTTCATCAGCGGCCCGGCCGCCGAGCCGCGGGTGCGGATCGTGTTCCGCCCCTGAGTGCGCCCGGGGCGGAGGGCCCCGGCGGAGGTCCTCCCCCGCCCCGGGACGTCAGGCGCGCAGTTCGGCCTGGACCGGCCAGTGCTGGTCGCTGAGGATCACCTGGGAGCCCTGTCCCGTTTCGGGGTTGAGCAGCACCGGTGCCAGGAGGTTGACGGTCGTGGCCTCCCCGCCGGGCCGGGCCACCACGAGCACCTGCGGGTCCTGCGCGGACCCGAGGCCGATCGCCTCGAGGAGTTCTGCCGAGAACCGGGGAAGGTACTCCGGCAGGTAGATCGCCGGATCCACGACGAAGACCCGCAGCCCGCGGTCCTCGGCCGCGGTCAGCGAATACAGCCCGTCGGCGCCGTCGATGGCGGCGAGGGTGAACTCGACGTGGGGTTCGAAGCCCGGCGGAGGAGCGGTGAAGCTCACGGCAGCGCTCATCGGAGGAAGTCCAGGAGGGTCGGCGAGAGCACCTTCGAGGTGACGCTCAGGGCGCCCTGGTAGCTCAGATCCTGGATCTTGAGGTTGGTGAGCATCTCCGCCAGGTCGAGGTCCTCGATGCCCGCACGCTGCTCCTCGAGCGCCGCCACCTGCATCTTGTTGGTGTCTTCGGCGTTCAGCAGGCGCGAATGCCGCGCCCCGATCTCGGCATGGCCGGCCGACACCCGGTTGAACTGGGCGTCGACGGCGCCCAGGCGGGCCGAGGTGCTGATGCCGGCGCGGAGGTCCGCGGCGATCCCGTCGAGCAGGTCAAAGACCGAGCCGGGTCCGTTGCCGAACACGGCGGCGCCGTCGGCGTCGACCCGGATGGTCTGCCCCTCGCCCACCCGGCGTTCGACGGTGCTGCCGGGGGCTCCGGTGAACACCGGCGGGGTTCCGGTGAACGCGGCCTCCGCATCGGAGTTGCCCGCGAAGACGCTGCGCCCAAGGAACCGGGTGTTGGCCTGCCCAAGCAGATCCCGCTTCAGCCCCTCGATCTCGACGGCGATCGCATTGCGCGCGGCCGAGGACAGGGTCTCGTTGCCGCCCTGGATGGTCAGCTCGCGCACCCGCGTCATCAGCTTGCTGGTGTTGGACAGGGCGGAGTCAAGCGCCGTCAGCCAGCCCTTGCCGTTGTCGATGTTCCGGGTGTACTGAGCGGCCGACTGCTGGTCCGCCTTGACCCGGAGCGAATCCGCCGCGGCCATGGGGTCCTGGGAGGGCCTGCTGATCCGCTTCAGGGTCATTGCGTGTTCCTGGGCCTCGGCCCGGCGCAGCATGCTGGTCTGCAGGTTGCGCTGGGCTGTGTTCGTCATGGTGGTGTTGGTGACGCGGCTGAGCATTGGTTACCTTCCTACTAATCCGGTGCGGTTGATGAGGACGTCGAGCATCTCGTCGATGGCCGTCATCACCCGGGAGGACGCCTGGTAGGCGTGCTGGTAGGTGAGCAGGCTGACGCTCTCCTCATCGATGTCGACCGAGGACTGGGACTGCTGTTGGCCGAGCGCCGACGCGGCGGCCACCCCGGCGAGGTCCTCGCGCTGGTTGTCGGCCCGCGCCGTGACGGCCAGCGCCGTGACGAAGCCGCTCCACAGCCGGTCCGGGGAGTCAGCGGCATGGCGGATCTGGGAGATGGCGTCCGCGTTGGAGCCGTCCTTTCCGCCGGCGCCGGGCCGGCCCGTGGCGAGGTCAGCAGCCGAGGCCGCCGCGACCCGCAGGCCCTTGGCCGCCGGCAGCGCCGGATCGAACCGGAAGAAGTCCAGGCCGGTGCGCCCGTCGGCCGTCTCCCCCCCGCGGTGCACGGCGTTGACCGATTCGGCGAGGCGCACCGCGAAGGCGTCGTACGCGGCGGCGGCTTCGGCGAGGTCGCCGCCGGCCGCCTTGCCGTTGGCCGCGGCGAGCGTCGAGACCAACCCGCCGATCCTGCCGCCGTCGAGCGGAACCGCGCTGCCGGGCCGGTGGGCCCACTCGAGGCGGACCGGGGAGGCTGTGGCGTCCTCGAGCCGGTAGCCTCCGCTGACCTGCAGGGCGTTGACGGAGTCGCCCGAGACGAGCACGTTCCCGCCGACGAGCACCTCGACCGTGCCGTCGCCCAGGGGGCGGACGGTGCCGCCCACGAGGGAGGCGATGTCCGCGGTAAGCAGGTTGCGCTTGTCGATCAGCTCGTTCGCGGAGGCGCCGGCGTTCAGGGCGGAGCGGATGCCGGCGTTGAGTTCGGCCACCTGGACGGCGGCGGCGTTGACCTCGGAGGTGAGCAGGTCCAGCTGGCGCCGGTCCGTCGAGAACTGCGCCTCGATCTGGGTGTACCCGTGGGCGAGCTTGGCGGCCAGGGCGCCGGCCTCCTCGAGCAGGACCCCGGAGGGCGCCGGCGCCCCGGCGTTATTGGCTACGTCCTGCCACGAGGTCCAGAACTTCTGCAGTGCCGCGGAGGTGCCGTTCTTGCCGGGTTCCTGCAGGATCCCCTCGAGTCCGTCGAGGGCCTTGACCCGCGCCCCGGCGAACCCGGCGTCGGCGGAGGTCGCCCGGACCCTGGCGTCGAGGAAGATGTCCCCCAGGCGCCGGATGCCGTCGACCTGCACGCCCTGGCCCGGCATCACGCCCGGGGAGAAGAGCCCGACCCGAGCGGGCGGGCCCATCGGCGAGGTGGTGACCCGCTGGCGGGTGTACCCCTCGGTGGCGGCGTTGGCGATGTTCTGGCCGGTGACGGCCGAGCCCTGGCGCGCGGCGTTCAGTCCGCTCAGCGCGGTGTTCAGCGCTCCGAATGTGCTGCCCATGACGCCTCCCTCATACCCTCGTGTCGATCAGCCGTGACGTTTCGACGCCGGCGGTCATGCCGCGGGCATCGTAGGTGCCGGCCTCCGCACGGTGTCCGGCAAGGGCCTCCTGGGTGGACCGGGCCGCGGCGCGGAGGAACTGGGCGTTGGCGTCCCGGAGCTCCTTAATGCGCTCGGTCTGCTCGGTCATCACCTGAAGGTGCCGCGAGAGGATGTCCGCCCAGGGGCCAACGGGTGCGTGCTGCACCAGTTCGCGCAGTGTTGCGTTCTCCCCGGCACCCCACTCGGCGGCGACATTGAGCACCTCGATGTCGCGGGCCAGGCCGCTGGCCCGCAGCAGGGCGACGGCGCCCTCGACCTCGCGGGTGGCATGCTGCAGCCAGCGCGTCTTCCCGGCCGTGAGCAGGAGCTGCTCCTCCTCAAGCTTGAACATCAGAAGTTCAAGCAGTTCACGCTCATGCCAGAGCTGGGCTGATAGCTCCTGGATTCCCATAGTGCCTAAGACTCTCCTAGATCGGCTCAGCGGTCGCTTCCTGCTGCCGCACCTTACGTAGAAACCATCGGCGGGATGCCGGCCGATGTAAGGTGCGCCGCCGCCGTCGGGCCCGGATTGGGGGCTTCGAAAAAAACTTTCCGCGTTCTGCTAACGCCGCCGCCGGAGCCGCCGATTGTTCTCTGCGTAAGGCCCAAGGATGGGCCCGACGCTACACAACAATTCATGGAGGAACAGATCATGGGTATGCAGATCAATACCAACACCGCGGCGAACAACGCTTTCCGCGCCCTGTCCAACACGCAGAACGACCTGAGCAAGTCCCTGGAGAAGCTCTCCAGCGGCCTCCGCATCAACCGTGCTGCCGACGACGCTGCCGGCCTGTCCATCTCCGAGGGCCTGCGCTCGCAGGTCTCGGGCCTGGGAGTTGCCCAGCGCAACGCCCAGGACGGCATCTCCGTCATCCAGACCGCTGAAGGCGCACTGACCGAGGTCCACTCGATCCTGCACCGTATGCGTGACCTGGCCGTCCAGGGCGGCAACGACTCGAACAACGCGTCGTCGCGAACCGCGATCAAGACCGAAGCCGATGCCCTCGGTGAGGAACTTGCCCGCATCACCTCGTCCACCAACTTCAACGGCATCAAGCTCCTTGACGGTACAGCTGGAACCGCCGGTGTCATCAGCCTGCAGGTTGGCGCCGACGGTGCCGCCGACAACACCATCTCGGTGAACCTCGGCGACGCCAACGCCAGCATCAACGGCGCCGGCCCGGTCTTCTCCAGCGTCGCCGGGGCAACCGGATTCGACGTCGCCACCTCGGCCGGCGCGACGACCACGGTCGCCGCACTGGACGTTGCGATCGCCGCCGTCTCGGCACAGCGGTCGGAACTGGGTGCTTCCCAGAACCGCCTTGAGTCCGCGGGCAAGTCCCTCGCGGTCTCCAAGGAGAACCTGGCCGCCGCCGAATCCCGCATCCGCGACACCGACATGGCGGAGGAGATGGTCAAGTTCACCAAGGCCAACATCCTGTCCCAGGCCGGCGTTTCGATGCTCGCCCAGGCGAACCAGTCCACCCAGAGCGTCCTGAAGCTCCTCGGCTAAACCGACTGCTCCATAACGGAACCGCCGGTGGCAGCCGGGCGGGGCATCCCAGCCCGCCTGTGCCGCCGCCGGCGGTTCCCGTTTACCCCCAATCCCAAGATCGACGCTTCGGAGGAGAACACGCGTGGGACTTTCACTGGACGGGCTGGCCAGCGGGCTGGATACGACGGCGCTCATCAAGGCCATGATGGACATCGAACGCATCCCCCAGAACATCCTCTACAACAAATCGATGCGCACCCAGGCCACCGTCGACGCCCTGAAGGCGCTCAACACCGGGATCGCCAACCTGACCGCGCTCTCGACGGCCGCCGCGAAACCGGGCGCCCTTTCCCTGTTCGCCGCCACGTCCACCTCGACTGCGGCGACGGCCACCGCAGGCACCGGCGCCGCCGCCGGCTCCGTGGACTTCACGGTCGACCGGCTCGCCACCAAGCAGAGCTCGGTCTCGGCCCCCCTCACCCAGTGGCCCGACACCTCCCTGACCATCACCGGCGCCAACGGCACCGCCGTCACCGTCACCGCCGCGTCAACGAGCCTCGACGACGTCGTTCAGGCCGTCAACGCCTCCACCGCCAATGTCACCGCCACCAAAGTCTCCACCGGTGACGGCAACTACCGGCTCCAGCTGACCTCCAAGACCACCGGCGCGGCCGGGGCCTTCACCCTCTCCGGGACCGCAGGAACCTTCACCCAGATCCAGTCGGCCCAGGACGCCCAGATCACCCTGTGGAAGGGAACGGCCGCGGAACAGCCGATCACCTCGGGCACCAACACGTTCGCGAACCTGCAGACCGGCCTCTCCGTCACCGTTGCGGCGGTCTCGGCGACGCCGGTCACCATCAACGTCGCTCAGGACGCCGACGGCATCGCGGCCAAGGCCGAAGCACTGGTCAAGGGCCTCAACGATGTGCTCGCCTACATCTCCAGCAAGCAGAAGACCTCGACCGCGCCCGATGCAAACGGCAAGCCGATCACGACCCTCGGCGTGTTCACCACCGACAGCGCGGTCCGGAGCATCGGCCAGAGCCTGCTTACGGCGGCGTCGGCCCCGATCGGCGGTGTCTCGCCGTCCGAATACGGCATCAGCATCACCAAGAACGGCACCATGGAGTTCGACCCCGCCAAGTTCAAGGCCGCCCTGGCGAAGGACCCCGCGGCGGTGGACAACGCGGTGCGCACCATCGGCTCGCGCCTCGAAGCGGCGGGGAAGACTGCGTCGGACAAGTACGGCGGCGTGATCGCCTCGAAGATCACCAGCGGCGAAGGCCAGGTCCGGGAGCTCAACGACCAAGTGGCGAACTGGGACATCCGGCTCGCCTCCCGTGAGGCACGCCTGAAGAGCACCTATGCGGCGCTCGAAGTGGCGATGCAGGCAATGAACGCGCAGTCCAGCTGGCTGACCGCCCAGCTCGCCACACTGCCGACCCAGGGAAGTGACAAGAAATGATGATGAACACCTCCACCGACCAGCGCCGGAAGTACCTGCGGGAATCGGTCCTCTCCGCGACACCGGCACGGCTGCTCACCATGCTCTACGACCGGCTCCTGCTCGACCTGGCCCGTGCCGAACAGGCGCAGGCGGCCGAGAACTGGCAGGCCGCGTCGGCCCAGCTGCTCCACGCGCAGGAGATCATCGCCGAACTGTCATCATCCCTGAAGAAGGACGTGTGGGACGGCGCGGAGAACCTTTTCGGGCTCTACACCTATGTGTCGAACGCGCTGATGGCGGCCAATATGCACCGCGACATCAAGGCCACGCGGGAGTGCATCGCCCTGCTCGAGCCGCTGCGCGAGGCCTGGCACGAGGCCTCGGCGTCACTGCCGGCCCAGAACTCCTGGGATCCGGCCCGATCCGCCGGGAGCCTGGGTGTGGCCTGACGCGGCGGGAGCCGAAGGGGCCGGCGCCCTGGGGCGAGCAGGCTGGACCGCGGCGCTGGCCCAGCTCGAGGACGTCGTCTTCGAGGCCCAGCGCGCCGCGTCCGACCCGCAGCTTCCCGCTCCCGCCATCGCAGCCTGGGAACCGCCGCAGGGTCTGGGCCCGATGCCGGCTGATCTCCGCGAGCATGCCCGCCACGTGAACGAGGCCCAGCTGGCCGCCCTGTCCGCACTGGGTCAGGCCCGGGCCACGGTGGCCCGTCACCTCGGGGCCGTCGAGTCAGCCTCGGCCGATCTGGCCAGGACGGGCAGCCTCGACGTCACGGGCTGAGCCCTCCCCCCTCTAGTGCCGCCCCGATGCGGCCCGCGCGGCCGAAAACGACCAGCGCACCACAAAACGACGGCCGCGCCAGAAATATCGGGCTCGGACGTCGTTTTCGGGTACGGCAGTCGCTTTGTGGTGCCGCGGACGCCGGGCGCGGCCCGGCTCGGGAGCGGCGGAGGCAGGCCCGCACGATGGCGCCGACAGCTGATCAGGAGCGCCGGCCTCCCCCGATCCGGTAAGACTCCTCGAGCAGCTCCTCCAGCTCCGGGACGTCAATGCGGGCGAGGCGGACCAGGACCAGTTCGGGCGAACGCTGGTGATGCGGCGTGATGTAGTACGTGTCCGGATCGGTCGCGAGCAGCGCATCGCGTTCCTGCGTCTTCACCGTCAACACGCCCTCGGCCCATGTCCGGGCGATCAGGGTGCGCGCGAACCAGGCCGGCTGGTTCCAGCTCGACCGTTCGGTCACCCCCGGCAGGGAGAGGCACTTGCGCCGCACGTCGTCCTCGGTTGCCACGTTTCCAAGGGTGTCAGGGACCGGCGGCACCGTCCAGCGTCAGGGTTCCGGGTGCGGCTGCGTCGTGCCCGGGCGGAACCCGAGTTCTTTCGGGAAGTTTCCTTACCAACCCCCAGCGGACGCCGATAGGTATTGGTGAGCAGCCGTTGCTCACCCTCCCAGGCCGTCGACCGGCCTTCACCTCCACCTCAAGGCAGGCCGCCGTGTTCGAATCCATCACCTCCCTGGGACTTCACAGTGCGCTCGACGGGCTGGCGCTGCGCCAAAAGGCCATCGCCAGCAACATCGCCAATGTGAACACCCCCGGCTACACCGCCCGCCGCGTCAAGTTCGAAGAGGCCCTGACGGCCTCCGTCCGCGCCGGCAGCGGCGCAGCCCAGAGCGAGATGCAGCGGTCGATGGAGCCGACGAAGCTGAACGGGAACAACGTGAACCTCGATACCGAGACCCTCTCGAATATCGACACGGTGCTGCGCTACCAGTTCGCGGCCCGCGCGGTCGAAGGAACGTTCAACAATGTCCGCACGGCGATGAGGACTCACTGATGACCTTCGACGCGATTGGCATCGCCGGGACCTCCCTCACCGTGCACCGCAAGTGGCTCGACGCCGTGTCGGACAACCTCGCCAACATCAACACGGCCACCAGCACCGACGGCGCGGCCTTTCAGGTCCGCTACATCGTCGCGCAGGAAGGCGCCGGCGTCGGCGGGGTGTACGTCCGCGGGGCGGAGTTCGGCGACGCCGAGGGGCGGATGGTCCACGAGCCCGACCACCCCCTGGCCGACGAGAACGGCTACGTCCGCTACCCCGACATCGACATGGGCGAACAGATGTCGATGCTCATCATGGCCCAGCGCGGGTACGAGGCCAACGCCGCCGTCGTCGACCGCGCCAAAACCACCTACGAAGCCGCACTGCAGATTGGAAGGTCCTGATGGCCCCCGCACCGCTGACCCCCGTTGAGGCGATCACCGCCACGGGCTATGTGCCCGCCACCGCCCCGGTCCCCTCGACCGATGGATCGGCCTTCGCCTCGGTCCTGACCGCCGCCGTGGACAACGTGCAGGCACTCTCGGGCGCGTCCGACACTCTGTCGCTGAAGGCCGCCAGCGGGAACCTCGACGACATCCACGACGCCACCATCGCCTCGACGCGGGCCGCGGTGTCCCTTGAGCTCGTCGCCGCCGTCCGCAACAAGGGCGTCGACGCGTTCAACGAGATCATGCGGATGCAGGCCTGATGGCCTCCCTCCTGCCGGCCTCGATGTCGCGCGTGGCCGGGACCGTGAAGGAATTCTCCCTGGCCCAGAAGACCCTGGCCCTGCTCGGCGTCGCCGTGCTCGTCCTCGGCTCCGTTCTGCTCACCTCCTGGCTCACCAAGCCCGCCTACACCCCCCTGTTCTCGGGGCTCCAGGCGGAGGACGCAAGCATCATCGTGGAGCAGCTGCGCACCGACGGGGTGCCCTACGAAATCACCAGCGGTGGCTCCACCATCCTCGTGCCTGAGGCGAACGTCTACGACCAGCGGCTGAAGGCCGCCTCCGCGGGGCTTCCCTCCGAATCGACCGGCGGTTACTCGCTGCTCGACGACATGGGCGTGACCTCCTCCGAGTTCCAGCAGTCAGTCACCTACAAGCGGGCCCTCGAAGGGGAACTCGCCGCCACCATCGAGGGGATGGAAGGCGTCAAGACCGCCTCCGTGCAGCTGGCCATTCCCGAGGCCACGGTTTTCACCAAGGAGAAGGCCGACCCCACCGCCTCCGTGTTCGTCGAAACCCGCAGCGCCGCCGAACTCAGCGACGACCAGGTGCAGGCCATCGTCCACCTGACCTCCGCCTCCCTCGAGGGGATGCAGGCCAAGAACGTGGCCGTCATCGACTCGCGCGGCACCGTCCTGTCCGCCGTGGGCGTCGGCGCCACCGGGTCCTCCGACAAGCAGGCCTCCAACTATGAACAGCGCGTCTCCGGCGCGGTGCAGGCGATGCTGGACCGGGTGGTCGGCCCGGGCAACGCGACGGTTGCCGTCGCCGCGGACATGAACAATGAGTCCGGGGAGCGGCTGGAGGAAACCTTCACCACCCCCGAGGACGCCCCGGCGCTCAACGAGTCCACGACCACCGAGACCTACACCGGGACCGGCGGCGGCGGAGCCGGCGTGCTGGGCCCTGACAATATCGCCGTGCCCGACGGCGGCAACGGCGACGGCACCTTCGACTCCGAAACCAGCACCCGCAACAACGCGCTCAACAAGACGACCGAGACGACGGCGATCCCCGCAGGCTCGCTGAACCGCCAGACCGTCTCGGTGGCCCTTGACGCCGAGGCCGCCCGCGGACTCGACCTCGCCGCCCTGACCGGGCTGGTGAACACCGCCGCCGGCATCGACGAGGAGCGCGGGGACGCCGTCGCCGTCGAGGTCCTGCCGTTCAACACCGCCGGAGCCGACGAGGCCGCCGCCGCCCTGGCCGAGGCCAAGGCCGCCGAGAAGGAGGCCCGGAACGCCGAACTGCTGCGCACCGGGTTCTACGCCATCGGCGCCGTGCTGCTGGTGCTCATCCTCGTGATCGTTTTCGCCGTGCGGAACCGCCGTCAGCGCCGTGAGCTGATCGACCTGGGCGAGCGGCCGCTCGCGGCCCCGTTCGAGCTGGACCTGCCCGCCGTCACCCCCATCGAACCGGCGCCCACGACGTCGTCGATCGGCGTGGTGCTGCCCTCGGCCCCGGCCCCGATCACGCCGGCCGAACCGGCCGCGGCCGAACTGGCCCGCAACGAAATCGAATCCCTCGCCGCCCGCGACCCGAAGAAGACCGCCGACTACCTGCGTGACCTGATGGACGAAAAGGTCCCGGTATGAGCGAAACGGACATCGACCTCACCGGGATCCAGAAGGCCGCCGTCATCCTGATGCAGATGTCCCAGGAGCGGGCGGTGCAGGTGATGCAGCACTTCACGGAGGCCGAGGCCGAGGACGTCGCCTCGGAGATCGTGAAGCTGCGCTCGGTGAACCCGGACACCGCCGAGAAGGTCATCATCGACTTCCACGAGGTAACGGTCCAGGGCAAGCGGCCCGCCCGGGGCGGACGGGACTTCGCCGCCGGACTGCTGCAGGCGTCCTTCGGCCAGGAGAAGGCCGCCGGGCTGATGACCCGGATGGCCTCCACCATGGCCGGGAAGTCCTTCGAGTTCCTCGCCAACGCCGAACCCGGCCAGCTGCTGGGCATCCTCGACGGCGAGCTGCCCCAGACCATCGCCCTCGTGCTCGCCCACCTCCGGCCCGATACGGCGTCGGCGGTGCTGGCGGGACTCGGCGAGTCCCAGCGCGCCGACGTCGCCCAGTGCCTTGCCACCATGGGCGCGGCGTCCCCCGAGGCGCTCACGATCGTCGCCGACATCCTCAAGCTGCGGGCCGGTGCGATCCTCGCACCGCGGAAAACCTTCGAGGCCGTCGGCGGCATCCAGCCCCTCGTGGACATCATCAACCGCTCCGACGTCGCCATCGAGAAGGCCCTGCTCCAGGAGCTCGAGGAGCGCGACCCGGAACTGGCCGAGGAGGTGCGCTCGCGGATGCTCACCTTCGCCGACATCGTCAAGCTCGAACGCCGCGACATCCAGGCCATCCTGCGCGGCATCGATCCGGCCCTGCTCGCCGTGGCGATGCGCGGGGCCCCCGCCGCCGTCGTCGAGACCATCCAGAAGAACGTCTCCGAGCGCAACAAGGAGATGCTCCAGGCCGAGATGAACGCCACCGGGCCGGTGCGCGCCTCCCAGGTCGAGGAGGCCCGCGCCGACATTGTGCGCGCCATCCGCGCCCTCGAGGCGGAGGGCTCCATCACCGTGCGCCGCGGCGAGGAGGACGACCTTGTCTACTGAGCCGGCCTTCTCCCCTCTCGCCTACCCCTCGCTGCGCGACCCCGAGCGCGAACGTCTCGAGGCCGAAAGCCGCGTCCGCGGCCACGCCGCGGGTTACGCGGCCGGTCTGCGGGAGGCGGCGGCCCATGCCGCCGCGGCGGCGGAGCAGGCCGAGGAGGAACGGCTCGCGGCGGCCCGCTCGGCGTCCGCGCGCATCGACGCGGCCCTCGGAGTGCTGCGCTCGGCCGCCTCGGCCCTCACCGCAGCCTCCGTTCCGGTGATCGACTCCGTCGAGGACGCCCTCACCGCGGCGGCGTTTGAGCTGGCCGAGGCCGTGATCGGCTACGAGCTGGCCGACGGCGAAAACTCCACCCGGTCCATCGTGGCCCGTGCGCTGAACGCGCCGCTGCCCTTCGCCGTCCACACGATGCGGCTTCACCCGTCCGACCTGGCCCGGCTGACCGCGGCCGGGGTGTGCCCGTCGGAGGTGCAGCTGGTCGCCGACCCCGCCCTGGCCGCCGGGGACGCGGTGGCCGAATACCCCGACGGGTTCCTCGACGCGCGGATCGGCACCGCGGTCGCCCGGGTCCGCGCCGCCCTGGCCGGCGGTGCCGCATGAGTACGACGGCGTGGCGGCCGCACGCCGGACGCTTCGCCACCGCGGTGCGCGTGGGCGCCCCCGAACAGGTCGGCACCGTCACCTCCGTCGTCGGTCTCGGCCTCGAGGTGTCCGGGCTGGCCGGCGCCGTCGGGGACCTGCTGACCGTCGGCGACGGCGGCCGGGACGTCATCACCGAGGTCGTTGCCGCCGAGGGGCCCCGGCTGCGCTGCATGCCGCTCGCCCCGGTCAGCGGCCTCGGCACCGGCTTGCCGGTGCGCGCCGCCACGGCGGCCGTCCTCGTGCCCACCGGCGCCGGGCTCTTCGGCCGGGTGCTCGACGGGCTGGGCCGGCCCATCGACGGCCGCGGCCCGGTGGACGCGGACGGCTTCGTGGCGCTCGACAAGGAATCCCCAAGCGCCATGGGACGGGCCCGGATCACCGATGTGCTCGCCACCGGCGTGCGCGCGGTCGACACCCTGACCACCATCGGAAAGGGCCAGCGCATGGGCCTGTTCGCCGGCTCCGGCGTCGGCAAGTCCTCGCTACTGTCGATGATCGCCCGCGGCACCGACGCCGAGGTCTCAGTGATCGCGCTCGTCGGCGAGCGCGGCCGGGAGGTGCGCGAATTCCTTGAGGACGACCTGGGCGCCGAGGGTCTGGCCCGCTCCATCGTCGTCGTCGCAACTTCGGACGAACCCGCCCTGATGCGCCTGCGGGCGGCGTTTACCGCCACCCGCATCGCCGAGTCCTTCCGCGACCGCGGGGCCGACGTCGTCCTGCTGATGGATTCCCTGACCCGGGTGGCCATGGCACAGCGGGAGATCGGCCTGTCCGTCGGGGAGCCTCCCGCCACCCGCGGCTACCCGCCGTCCACCTTCTCCGTGCTCTCCCGGCTGCTCGAACGCGCCGGCACCGACACCTCAGGCTCGGTCACCGGTATGTACACGGTGCTGGTGGACGGGGACGACCACAACGAACCAATCGCCGACGCCGCACGCTCCATCCTCGACGGCCACCTCGTCCTCGACCGCCGGCTGGCCGTGGCCGGGCACTTCCCCTCGATCGACGTCCTCGGGTCGATCTCCCGCGTCGCCTCGAAGGTCAACCCTAAGGAATACAGCAGCCTTGCCCTGACCCTGCGGAAGGTCCTCGCCGCCCGGCGCCAGGCCCAGGACCTGATCGACGTCGGCGCCTACCGCAGCGGCTCCAACCCGCTCGTCGACGCGGCGCTGGCCAACGAAAACCAGATCAACGCCTTCCTTCAGCAGGGCATGGACGACCAGACGCCGACCGCGGATGCCTGGAACCGACTCGCCCTCCTCGCCCACTCCCTCGGAGGTATCCAATGACCCAGACCTTCCGGCTCGCCGGGCTGCTCCGCCTGCGCCAGCTCGAACAGGACGAGGCCGCCGGCGACCTCGCCGCGGCGAACGCACGGGTCGCCGAAACCGCCCATCGGCAGGCGAAGGCACGCACCGACCTCGAGACCACCGGGTCGGAGCCCACGAGCCCCGAGACCCTCGCGGCGATCGCCGCATCCCGGGCCGCGGCGCGCAACCTGCTCGCGGATCTCGAGGCGCTCGAACGCACCCGCCGCGAATCGGCCGAGCAGGCACAGGCAGCGTTTTCCACGGCCCGTGCACGCTCGATCGGGCTGGAAAAACTCGAGGCGAAGCATTCGGTGCTCGAAGCCGCGGCCGACCTCCGGGCCGAGCAGCTGTTCCTCGATGAGCTCACCTCATCGGCCCGGCATGCGGCGCGGGGTGGCGGGCGATGAGCATGGCCACCGCCCTTGAGCGGATCCAGCAGATCCAGGGCACCCTCGGTACCCTCAATTCCTCAATGGGGGCCCCGGCCGCCGCCGAGGCCCCGGGCAGCGCCGGCAAGGTCTCCCCCGCGGCGGCCGCCGAGGCGGCGGCCAACGCGTCGATGTTCGCCGAGGCGCTGTCGAACGCCGGGGTAACCGCCGGTGGCGCCGGTGTGTCCGCGGTCCCGGGCGTGCCCGGCCTCACCGGTGCGGCCGCTCCGGCTGCTCCGGCCGCTGGAGGCTCCGGCGGCGGTTCGGCGTCCTCGGTTGAGGCCGCGGCCCGGAAATACCTGGGCCTGCCCTACATCTGGGGCGGCAACGACCCGGCGGCCGGGCTCGACTGCTCGAGCTTCGTCCAGCACGTCTTCCGGGACCTTGGCTACGAACTGCCCCGCACCACCTGGGACCAGGTCAACCAGGGCACGCCCGTGGCCTCGATGGCCGAGGCGCGCCCCGGCGACCTGTTGTTCACCTTCAACACCGGGCACGTGTCGATTTACCTGGGCAACGGCAAGGCCGTCGACGCCCCCCAGCCCGGCTCGACCATCCAGATCCGCGACGCGTGGGAGAACGACGGGAACGTCACGGCCATCCGGCGCATCCTGCCCGCCGGTTCCTCCTTCGGTGCGGCTTCCACCGGAGCCGCACAATGAGCGGTTCGGCGCTGGGCCTGCGCGGGACGGCCGGGGCGTCTACACCCGCATCGGCGCCGGCGGCCCGGCCGGGCAGCAGGTCGGGTGCCGGCGAGGCCGGGGCCTTTGCCTCGGCCCTCGGCGAGGCGTTGACGCGGCCAGCCGGCCGCACGGGTTCCGCGGCCGACCGCAGTGCCGGGGCGGGCCGTCCCCCGGGGGAACGCAGCACAACCGACCGCAGCACAACCGACCGCAGTGCCACCGACCGCAGCGCGACGGACCGCGGCGCTGGACGTCCGGATCCTGCCGGAGCGCGCCGCCCGGCCGATTTCGCCGCATCTGCCGATTCCCTCACCGGTTCCACCGGCACGACGTCGGGTGAGGCAGGTGTAGGCGGACCCGGTGCGGGCCCGCAGGCGTCCAGCAATGTCAATGGCACCGCACCGACCGGTTCACCTGCTGGCGGGGCCGAACCCACCGACGGCACCTCCGGGCACTCGGCACAGGACACCGCCGCGTCAGCCGAAGCGGCCGGCACGGTTGCTGCCGACACGGTTCCCGCCGGCGCAGTATTGGCCGGCGCGGTTTCGACTGGCGTGGCCGTCGCCGGGCTCGGCGCCCCGGGCGCCGTAACCTCTGGCGGTTCCGCTCCGGAAGGGACCACAGCCACCGGCACCGGCATCATCCCCTCGACAGCCGGCGCCCAGGCACCCGGCACGGACGGAGCGCCCACCGGGCGGACGACCGGAGGGGCCACCGTGCCTACCGCCCACCGCGAGGCGCTACTGGGAGTCCTGCCCGGTGCCGGGACGGCGGCATCGGCAGTCACCGCCGCACCGGCCGGCGCAGGAGCGGCGGCCGGACCCCGTATCTGGATCCCGGCAGCACCCGCGCTGCCCGGGCAGGCACCCGCCGCGGCATCCTCCGCTGCCGCGGCAGGAGGGGGCACCACTTCCAGTCCACTCGCCGCTCAGCCGTCCGGTGCCCCCGGGCCGGTGCCGGCGGCCGGGCCGCAGCCGGCGCCCGCGGCCGGCGCCGCCGTGCCTTCCGATCCCGCCGCACCAGCCTCTGCCGGTGCGGCGTTCCACCCCGGCCCCACGGGCACCGACAGCGCAGGCACCGCCACCGGAGCGTCCGCATCGGCCTCCGGCGCCCCCGCGCCCGCCGGCCAGGCACCGGCCACCCCCACGGGGGCCGCGCCGCACCTGCAGGGACCGGTCCCGGGACTCCAGCCTCCCGCCGTCGGCCTCCAGGTGCCGACCGTAGCTCCAGTGCCGGGCACCGGGACCGCTGCCGCTCCCGCCCCGCCGCCGGCCGCCCTCGCCGCCCAGCTGTCCCGGCCGGTGACGGCCCTGGCGGGCAAGGCCCCGGGCGAGCACGTTCTGGTGCTGAAGGTCACCCCCGAGGACCTCGGCCCGGTGACGGTCCGAGCACTCATTGGTGCGGACAGCAGCGTCCGGGTCGAGCTCTTCGCTCCCACCGATGGAGCCAGGGACGCCCTGAAGGCGGTGCTCGTTGAGCTCAAGCGGGACCTGGCCGGCTCCGGCCTCAACGCCAGCCTCGATCTGTCCTCCCGCAACCAGCCCGGCGAACCGGGGGCGGAGGGCTCACGGCGCGGTCCAGCCCAGCAGCACCCGGGCCGGTCCCCCGCGGGCCGGGACGACGACGCCCGGCAGCCCGACCGCCGCCCCCGCCTTTCCGACGACGCGCCCTCACTAAATGTGATGGCCTGAGAAATGGAGAATCCGTGCCCATCGATCCAGTAGCAGCGCCGGCCCCAGGCGGGATGTACGCCACGGCGCCGTCCCGCGTGCCGCAGCAGCAGATGGACAGCAAGGTCTTCATGACCCTGCTCGTCACGCAGCTGCAGCACCAGGACCCCGGCTCCCCCATGGACACCAACGCCATGATCGGCCAGACCACGCAGCTGGCCATGATGGAGCGGCTCACCGAACTCTCCGCCCAGGGCGAGGAGGCGTTCGGCCTGCAGATGCGGGCGGCCGCGGCCGCGCTCATCGGCAAGAAGGTCAGCTACGCCAAGGAGGACGGCACCGAGGTCACCGGCACCGCGACCTCGGTCTCCTTCGAAGGCGCCGTCCCCCGCGTCAAGGTCGGTGACGCGACGGTCCCCCTGGACCAGATCTCCGGCATCGTCTCCTAGCATCACCAGCCCCGCACTCCACCCCTTTCGGAAGGAAGCATCATGCTCCGCTCACTCTTCTCCGGCATCTCCGGCATGCGTTCCCACCAGACGATGCTCGATGTCACCGGCAACAACATCGCGAACGTCAACACCAATGGCTTCAAGTCCTCCTCCGTGCAGTTCCAGGACACCCTCTCGCAGCTGCAGCAGGCGGCCGGCGGCGGTGACGACAACCGCGGCGGTACCAACCCCGCCCAGGTTGGCCTGGGCGTGCAGGTCGCCGGCATTTCGACGAACTTCGCCCAGGGCTCCGCGCAGGCCACCGGCAAGGCAACGGACCTGATGATCTCCGGCGACGGCTTCTTCGTGCTGAACTCCGGCGGCCAGCAGGTGTACAGCCGGGCCGGTTCCTTCGACGCGGACTTCGACGAGCGCGGGCGCCTGGTCACCCCCGACGGAGCCTTCCTCCAGGGCTGGCCCGCCGTCAACGGCGTCGTGCAGAAAGGCGGAGCCGTCAGCAACATCGTGCTGGGCCAGAACACCGCCCCGGCCGTGGCAACCAGCAGTGCGACCATCGACGGCAACCTGCCGGCCGAATCCGCCGTCGGATCCTCCCTGGTGCGCGATGTGAAGGTCTACGACGCCTCGGGCAACGTGCGCACCCTGTCCCTGACCTTCACCCGCACCGCCGGCGGCTGGAATGTCAACGGTGCCGATGGCGCGGCCACGGGCACCACGGCCCTCACCTTCACCGACGGCAAGCTCACCGGAGGCGGTGCGCTGACCGTCGGCGGCGTCGACGTCGACCTCACCGGGGTGACCGGCTTCGCGGGCCTGAGCACGGTGAAGGTCTCGGCGCAGGACGGCCGCGCCGCTGGTACCCTCGAGTCCTTCGCCCTGGGCAAGGACGGCAGTATCACCGGCGCGTTCAGCAACGGCAGCCGGATCGTCATCGGCCAGATCGCCCTGGCTACCTTCACCAACCCCGGCGGGCTGGAGAAGGCCGGCGGTTCCACCTTCCGGGTCACCGCCAACTCCGGCAACCCGACGCTCGGCACCGCCGGTTCGCCCGGATTCGGCACCATCGCCAGCGGTTTCCTGGAAATGTCCAATGTGGACCTGTCGCAGGAGTTCACGAACCTCATCGTGGCCCAGCGCGGGTTCCAGTCCAACGCGCGCGTCATCACCACCTCCGACGAGGTCCTCCAGGAACTGACCAACCTGAAGCGGTAGTCCCGCGCCCGCCGTCGGGACCCTTCCCGGCGGCCCGCCGGCTTCCCGCCGACACTGCAGATAACCACCCTTCGGGGCAGGGAAAGCGTGGTGAGCTGCAGTTTCGGCGGGGGGCGGGGTGCACGCCAAAGTCTCCGTCCCGCCGAGACTGCAGATAACCACCCTTCGGGGCCGGGAAAGCGTGGTGAGCTGCAGTTTCGGCGGAGGAGGTCCTGCAGCGCCGGCCCTTTGGAGACGACGGCCGCCGTCCGCCCGGGCCCCTGCACCTTACGAAACCACCCCGGCTGCCGACTGTTACAAAGGAGCAGCCCGCCCGGGCCGCCGACACGAGAACGCGCGGAAACGGAACCCATGATTGTCCTGACCCGGCTGAACGGCACCGACCGGTTCGGCATCAACCCCGATCTCGTGGAGCGCATCCATGCCAGCCCCGACACCACGCTGGTCATGGTCAACGGGATGCGGCACATCGTCACCGAGTCCCTCGATGAGGTGATCACGCTCGTCGTCGAATTCCGCGCCCGGGTCCTCACCTACGCCCACCGTTTGGCCGACGCCGGCGACGCCGCAGGAAGCCTCACCGGGCCGGGAACCGGCACGGAGGCCCGCGCCGAGACAGGGCGGGAACCGACGCACCTGAGCATTGTCCACCCGCACGACGTCCTGCCCGGTCCCGCCGGCCAGCGCCCCAGAAAGTAGCGCCATGGATCCCGCAACCCTGATCGGTCTCCTCCTCGCGTTCGGCTCCCTTTACGCCATGATCTTCATGGAGGGCGCCCACGTCAGCTCCCTGCTGCTGCCCGCCCCGATGATCCTGGTGCTCGGCGCCACCATCGCCATCGGCATCGCCAGCTCGACCATCAAGGACGTCATCCAGGCGGTGAAGTCCCTGCCCAAGGCGTTCCGCGGCCGGACCGACTCACCCCAGGAAAGCGTTGACCAGATCATCCGGTTCGCGGAGAAGGCCCGCGCCGACGGACTGCTGGCCCTCGAGGCCGAGGCGGCCGAAACCGACGATCCGTTCATGAAGAACGGCCTGCAGAACATCGCCGACGGCACCGACGGCGAGGACCTGCGCATCCTGCTCGAGGACGAAATCAGCACCCGCCGGAAGGCGAACCACGCCGTCTCCAAGTTCTTCAACAGCCTCGGCGGATACGCCCCGACCGTCGGAATCGTCGGCACGGTCGTGTCGTTGACCCATGTCCTTGAGAACCTCTCCAACCCCGAAGAGCTCGGGCACATGATCGCCGCGGCCTTCGTGGCGACCCTGTGGGGCCTGCTCTCGGCCAACTTCATCTGGCTGCCGATCGGTGCGCGCCTGGCCCGGCTGTCCGAACTCGAACTCGAACAGATGAACCTCCAAATGGAGGGACTGCTCGCTGTGCAGGAGGGGGCCCAGCCCATCCTCCTTGGCGAGCGCCTCACCGCCATGATTCCTCCGCACAAGCGGGGCGGGAAGCGGAAGGAAGGACCCCCCACCGCCTCCGACCTTGAGGCGGCCGCATGAGCCGCAGGGGGCCGCGCCGCGGCTACCGCGCGAGCCAGCTTGAGGAATTCCACGCCGACGAGCGCTGGGCCGTGTCCTACGCGGACATGGTCACCGTGCTGATGTGCCTTTTCATCGTCCTGTTCGCCATGTCCTCGGTGGACGTGGCGAAGTTCGAGAAGCTCAAGAACTCCCTGGCCACGGGCTTCGGCGTCGAGAACGTCGGAAAGGTCGATACCGCCGAGGGCATCGTCCTGCCGCCGGAGCTGGCCGAGGAGGAGGGCGAGGACCTCACCGACCTCGAGCTCGCCATCCAGGAAGTGGACGACCTTGAAGCCATCAAGGAGCGCATCACCGCCGCCCTGACGAAGGAGGGCCTCGAGGACACCGTCCGCTTCACCCTCGACGAGCGCGGCCTCACTGTCCGCATGGTCAGCTCAGAAACCTTCTTCAACCCCGACCGGGCCGAACTCACGGCGTCCGCGCAGCTCGTGCTCGATGCGACGGCGCCGGAGCTGCGGACGACGACGCGCGAGGTCACCGTCGAAGGCCACACCGCCAAGCTCCCCGACGACCGCTACGTGCTCGACTGGGAACTGTCGACCGCGCGGGCGGTCAATGTCGTTCGGCACCTGGTCGAGCAGGGCGGCGTCGAGAGCACCCGCATGGAAGCCAGCGGCTACGGCGAATCCCGGCCCCTGAACGATGGCCGCACGGAGGCCGACCTGAAGCTCAACCGCCGGGTCGACATCGTCGTGCTCTCCGACCAGCCGGAGAGCGTCCGGTCCCTGATTCCGGAAGTGGCCGCACAGCGCCCCTGACGGCGGATCGCCCGCCCGCGGGCAGGCAACCACGCCAGGCGCCCGGGCTCCGGTGCGCGGCACGGTCCGGCGCGGCTCGACGACGACCGCTCGGCTCGATGACGGCGGCGGCGGGCACCCGCACAGGCCGCGGCCCGATGAGGAGGCCGCAACGACTTACGGGCCGGGCCGGGCCGCCGATAGTGATTATCGTGACCCCCTCCAACCTTCAGGAAACCCTCCTGCCCGAGCCCGCACGCACGGTCGAGGTGTACGACTTCCGCCGGCCCACGACGCTCGCCCGCGAGCACAGCCGCGCCCTCGAAGTTGCCTTCGAGACGTTCGCCCGGCAGTGGGGCACGCAGTTGACGGCGAAGGTCCGCGTCAAGGCGCAGGTCACCACCCACCAGGTCCTGATGCAGACCTACGACGAATACGCCGCCTCCCTGCCCGCGACCACGGCCATGGTGCTGTGCCGGCTCGAGGACTACGAGTCGCAGGCGGTCATCCAGTTCCCGACCTCCTCGGCCCTGGCCTGGGTGGGGCGCATGCTCGGCGGCAACGGCAGCCAGCCCGCGCCGGGCCGGAAGTTCACCCAGATCGAACAGGCCCTCGTGAAGCGGCTCATGGAGAACGCCCTTGAGGACCTGCGCTACTCCTTCGGTTCCCTGCTGCCGATGCCGCTGAGCTTCAACTCCATCCAGTACAACGCCCAGTTCGCGCAGGCCGCCGCACCGTCGGACCTGATGGTGGTCGCCACCTTCACCCTCCGGGTTGGGGAGAACACCGCCGAGGGGACCGTGGCCCTGCCGGCCGAAACCGTCCTGCCGCAGCTCGGGGCGACAAACCCGACGACGTCCCCCGAGAACGCCGCGGAGCTGCTGCGCCAGCAGATGGCGTGGGTCCCCGTCGAGGTGTCGGTGGGCCTGATGCCGGTGACCGTGAGGCCCGAGGCCATCCTCCGCCTCGCGGTGGGAGACCTGATTCCCCTGAACCATCCCGAACGGCGGCCCCTTGAGGTCCGCATCGCCGGACAGCGCATCGCCCGGGCCGGGCTGGGCCGGAACGGCGCCCGCCTGGCGGCCCAGATCGTCGATACCGAGGAGAACCCCGCATGACTGTTTCCGTTGCCACCCTCAAGGACTCCGCCGCCGAGGCGCTGGTCAGGCTGCTTCCCTCCGCAGCCCCAGTCAGCGCGGTTCCCGCCCCGGACCGCACCGCCGCAGCCGCCCGTGCGGCCGGCGCGGTGACCGCGGCCTACGTCGGGACCCGCTCGGCGGACCTCGCCGTCGTGCTCGAGGGCACCGGGTCCCTCGTTGCTGCCGCCGGCACCGACACCCCGCTTGTCTCCTTCAAGGACGTGCTGCGCCCCGCCCTCGAGGCGGCGGCCGGAGTGCTCGGCGGAGGGGTGCTCGGCGAGGCCCGGATCGAGGATGCCGCGGCCCTGTTCGCCGACCCGGAGACGACGGTGTTCGAACTCACCTCCGGCGGCGGAACGGCGGGCTGGTTCGCCATCCGGGTCCGCGAGTACGGAACCCTCAACCCCACCCCGGTCTCCGGGGAGTCGGTGGTCGGCAAGCTCGGCCGCATCAACAACGTCGAGATGGCGCTGACCGTGGAGATCGGGCGGACCCGGATGTCCGTGCGCGACGTGCTCAACCTCGAGCCCGGCGGAGTGGTTGAGCTTGACCGGTCGGCGGGCGCACCCGCCGATGTCCTGCTCAACGGGCGGCTGATCGCCCACGGCGAGGTCGTCGTGGTGGACCAGGACTTCGCCGTGCGCATCACCAAGATCCTCGACGTCGCAGAGGGCGTTAACTGACGATGGATTCACTCATCCTCATCCTGAGGGTGCTGCTCGCCCTGGGCGCCGTGCTGGTGGTCCTTGTGCTCGCGCACCGGTACGCCCGGCGTACGGTCGGCGCGGCGACCGGGGAGAAGCTGCTGACGGTCCTCGCCCGCCAGGGCGTCGGGTCCAAGGCCTCCGTAGTGGTCGTCGAGACCGGAGGCCAGCGCCTCCTGCTCGGCGTCACCGAGCAGTCGGTCACCGTGCTGTCCACCTCCGACGCCCCCGCCCCGGAGACCGCCGGGCAGGGCGCCGAGGCGTTTTCGCGCGTCCTGCACCAGGCCACCGCCGGCAAGCACCGCTCGGCGGCGCCCACCGGGTCCATCCTGTCGCCGGCGGCGCTGAAGCAGGTCCTCACCGCCGGCCTCGGCGGGCCGAAGGGGTGAGGTGCCTGCCGCCGCGCCGCGCCGCGCTCCGCTTCCCCCTTGCCCTGCTGGCCTTCGCCGCAGGGGTTCTCCTGCTGCTCCTGCAGGCGCCCGCCGCCTCCGCCGTCCAGTTTCCCCCGCCGCAGCCGCCCGTGCCCGCGCCCGTGGTCCCCGCACCGGCCGATCCGGCCCCGTTCCAGCCGACTCCCGAGGCCCCCGCTCCGGCCTCCCCTGATCCACTGAACCCCACGGCACCGGTGGCCCCGGCGCCTCCGGCCCCGCCCACCGATCCTTCCGGGCCGGACGGCGACGGGTCGGTGGTGATCAACGGCCCCAACGGCACCCCCTCCTCGGCTGTGGTGACGCTGCTGGGCATCACGCTGCTCACCGTCGCGCCGTCCCTGCTGCTGATGATGAGCTCGTTCACGAAGATCTTCGTGGTGCTGGTGATGACGCGCAACGCCCTGTCCCTGCCCTCGATCCCGCCGAACCAGGTCATCGCCGGGCTGGCGCTCTTCCTTTCGTTCTTCATCATGGGCCCGGTGCTGGGAGACATCAACAACGGTGCCGTGCAGCCCTACCTCGACGGCGACTTCACCTTCCAGGAGGCCTACACCGAGGCCGCCGGCCCCATCCAGCAGTGGATGCTCCAGTTCACCCGCGAGGAGGACATCGCCCTGATGACCCGGGCCGCCGGGATGGAGAACCCGGCCACCCCCGAGGATGTGCCGCTGACCACCCTGATCCCGGCGTTCATGATCTCGGAGCTGCGGGCCGCGTTCATCATCGGCTTCGTCATCTTCATCCCCTTCCTGGTCATCGACCTCGTCGTGTCCTCGGCGCTGATGTCGATGGGCATGATGATGCTGCCCCCGGTGATCATCTCCCTGCCGTTCAAGATCCTGCTGTTCATCCTCGTCGATGGCTGGGGCCTGATCGTCACCGCACTCATCCGAAGCTACGCCTGAGCCATGGACACAAACGCCGTCCTCGATATCGGCCTGCAGGGCCTGTGGGTCTCCGCCAAGCTCGCCGCGCCGGTCCTGATCACCGCCCTCGCCGTGGGGTTCGGGATCTCCCTGCTGCAGTCGATCACCCAGATCCAGGAAGTCACCCTCTCCTTCGTCCCCAAGGCCGCCGCCGTGGGCGTCGTGCTGCTGATCTCCGGGCACTGGATGATCGCCGAGATGGTGTCCTTCACCCACGCCCTGTTCGACAAGATCCCCTCCCTGCTCGAGGGAGGCTGAGTGGAACTGGCGCTGAACCTCGGCTGGCTCGAACCGGTGATGCTCGCCGGCGTGCGCATGGTGGCCTTCCTGGTCATCGCCCCGCCCTTCTCCTACACCGCGTTTCCGGCGCGCATCAAGGTGATGCTGGCCCTCGGCCTGGCCCTGGCCGTCTCCCCCGCCGTCACCCCCGGCTACACCGAACGGGGCACGGCGGCGTTCTTCGGCGCGCTGGTGCTTGAGATCGGCGCCGGGGTGCTCATGGGCTTCCTCGTGTACCTGGTCTTCGCCGCGATCCAGTCCGCCGGCGGCCTGATCGACCTGATGAGCGGATTCCAGATGGCCCAGGCCTTCGACCCGCATTCGCTGATCAACGGCGCCCAGTTCACCCGGCTGTTCCAGATGACCGCCCTGGCCCTGATGTTCTCCTCCGACGCCTACCAGCTGATCCTCGGCGGGCTGATCCGCAGCTTTACCGCCATCCCGCTGGGCGGCGGGGTCTTCCTCGCCGACCCGGTCGCGGCGATCATCACCGCGGTCACCGGGATGTTCCTGGCCGCGGTCCAGATCGCCGGCCCGCTGCTCGTCGTGTTCTTCCTCTCCGACGTCGGCCTCGGCCTGCTCAACCGGGTCGCGCCGGCCCTCAACGCCTTCGCCCTCGGATTCCCCCTGAAGATCCTGCTGGCCCTCGTCCTGGGCTCCGTCGTGATGCTCGCCCTGCCGCGGGTCGTGTCGGCGCTCACCCAGGACGCCCTGGCGCTGCTGGGAGGTGTGGGATAGATGGCCGACGATTCCTCCCAGGAACGGACCGAACAGGCCACCGACAAGCGGATGAAGGAGGTCCGCGATAAGGGACAGCTGTCCAAATCCTCCGACCTGACCGCCTGGCTGGGCATCGGCGCGGCCGCGGTGATGCTCCCCTCGACCATCTCCCGGGGCGCCGACGCGGCCGCCGACCAGCTCTTAAGCGTCCGCACCATCGCCGCGGCGCCGGAGCCCGGCATCGCCCTGGGCGTCCTCGGTGAGGCCCTGGCGTCGATGGCCGGAACGCTGCTCCCCATGCTGCTCGCCGTCGTCGGAGCGGTCCTGGCCGGGGCGGCCGGCCAGGGCGGGATCCAGTTCAAGAAGTTCCGCGGAAAGTTTGAGCAGTTCAACCTGGTCACCGGGGTCAAGAACACCTTCGGGATGCAGGCCCTGTGGAACGGGGTGAAGGCGCTGCTGAAGACCGCCGTCCTCGGAGCGGTGCTGTACTGGGTGGTCCAGGGCCTCATGCCCACGCTGATGAGCGCCGGCGGGATGTCGGTGGCCGCGCTGCTCACGGCCACCGGCGGCGGGGTCGCCGCGCTGCTGCGGTTCGCCATCCTGGCCGGGGTGGTGCTCGCCCTCGCCGACGTCTTCGTGGTCGGCCGGCGCAACCGGAAGAAGACCCGGATGACCCGTAAGGAGGTCAAGGACGAGAACAAGAGCACCGACGGCGACCCCCTGATCAAGTCCCAGCGGCGCGCCCGGCAGATGGCCCTGTCCCGGAACCGCATGATCGCCGCCGTCGGCGGGGCGGACGTCGTCCTGGTCAACCCCACCCACGTGGCCGTTGCGCTGAAGTACGAGGCCGGGGTCTCCGCACCGCGGGTCGTCGCCAAGGGAGCCGGTCCGGTGGCCCTGAAGATCCGCGAAAAGGCGGAGCAGGAGAAGGTCCCGCTGGTGCAGGACATTCCGCTGGCCCGGGCGCTCCACGCGGCCTGTGAACTCGGCCAGGAGGTCCCCGCCGAGTTCTACACCGCCGTCGCCGGGGTCCTGGCTTTCGTCCTGCGGCTGAAGCAGCGCGGCAGCGCCGCCGGCATTCACCGGGCGTTCCGGAAGGGGTCCTTCCTTGACTGAGACCCCCGCCCCTCACCACTTCCCCCGAGTCCTGCCCCGAGTCCTCCCCCGAAGGAGCGCACCATGAATTCCAAGCTCGCCCGCCTCGCGGTGCCGATCGGCGTGGTCGGCATCATCATGCTGCTCATCGTGCCCGTTCCCGCGGGCCTGCTCGACTTCCTGATCGCCGCGAACATCCTGTTGGCGCTGGTGGTGCTGCTGACCTCGATGTTCGTCCAGAAGCCGCTGGACTTCTCGGTGTTCCCCTCGCTGCTGCTGGTGGCCACGCTGTTCCGCCTCGGACTGAACGTCGCCTCGACCCGCCTGATCCTTGGGGAGGCCCACGCCGGGAAGATCATCGAGGCGTTCGGGCAGGTCACCGTGGGCGGAAACATCATCATCGGCAGCGTGATCTTCCTGATCCTCGTGGTCATCCAGTTCCTCGTCGTCACCAAGGGCGCCGAGCGGGTCGCGGAGGTCGGCGCGCGCTTTACGCTCGACGCGATGCCCGGCAAGCAGATGGCCATCGACGCCGACCTCAACGCCGGCCTGGTCACCGACGAACAGGCCAAGGAACGCCGGGCCGAGGTCTCCGCCGAGGCCGACTTCTACGGAGCCATGGACGGGGCCTCGAAGTTCGTGAAGGGCGATGCGATCGCGGGTATCGTGATCCTGATCATCAACCTGGTGGGCGGGGTGGCCATCGGCATGGCCATGCACGGCATGCCCGCTGGGGAGGCGCTGCGCACCTACGCCATCCTCACCATCGGTGACGGCCTGGTCACCCAGATCCCGGCGCTGCTGATGGCGGTGGCCACCGGCATGATCGTGACCCGCTCCAACGCCGAGGCCGACATGGGCACCACCGCCTCGAACCAGGTGGCGCAGTCCCGCAACGCCCTGCTGATCGCCGGCACCGCGGCCGTGGCCCTGGCCCTGATCCCGGGCATGCCGAAACTGCCGTTCCTGCTCATCGGCGGGGTGCTGATCTTCGCCTCGCGGAAGATCAAGGCCACCGAGACCGCCGCCGCGGCCGCGGCCCAGCGGGAGGCCGCGGCCGCCGTCGAACCGGCCCCGGAATCGCCCGAGGAGCTCATCCGCAGGCTCCGCGTCCAGCCCCTGGAGATCCTCCTCGCGGCGGACCTGGTGGACACCGTCACCGGTGCCTCGGACGACCTCCTGGCCCGGGTGCGCAGCCTGCGCCAGAAGATCGGCATGGACCTCGGGTTCGTGCTGCCGCCGGTCAACGCCCGCGACAGCATCGACCTGCCGCCGGGAACCTACGCCATCCGCATCGGCGGCGTGGAGGCCGGCCGCGGGGAGGCCCCGGCGGGAAAGGTGCTCGCCCTGGGCGATGCGCTCGACGCCCTGCCCGGGACCGCGACCATGGAACCGGTGTTCGGACTGCCGGGCAAATGGGTGCCGGCCGGCATGGCGCACAGCGCCCAGATGACCGGGGCGACGGTCATCGACAGGGTGTCGGTGCTCATCACCCACCTTTCCTCGATCGTCACGGCCAATGCGGCCCGCCTGCTGACCCGCGAGGACGTCCGGCTCCTCACCGAAAGCGTTAAGGAGGCGAGCCCGTCGGCGGTGGACGAACTGGTCCCCGGGCTGCTCTCCCTCGCCGAGGTCCAGCGGGTCCTGCAGGGCCTGCTCGAGGAGCATGTGCCCATCAACGACCTGCCGCGCATCTTCGAGGCGCTCACCCTCCGGGCCAAGGTCTCGACGGACCCCGAGGGGCTCATCGAGGCGGCCCGGCGCGCCCTGGGGCCGGCGCTGGCGGTGCGCCATCTCAGCGGCGGCCAGCTGAGCGTGGTGATGATCGAGCCGGGCCTCGAACAGTCGATGCTCGAGGGCCTGCGCCCGGCCGAGGGCGGCAGCCAGATCCTCCTCGACGCCAACCGCATCGAGGCGGTCCTGGCCTCCCTCCACGCCACCGTGGCGGCGGCCGGTCACCAGGGCCACGAGCCCGTCCTGGTCTGCGCGCCGCTGATCCGCCCCGCGGTGCGCCGGCTGGTCTCCGCCCGGGTGGGGGGACTGCCGGTATTGTCCTATCAGGAGGCCCAGGCGGCCAACGTGCCCATCGAGACGATAGGAGTGGTCCGTGGCGCTGAACCGGTTTCACCTTAGCGGCCCGTCGATCGAGGTGCTCCGCCGGCAGGTCCGCGCCGAGTACGGCCCCGAGGCCGTGATTGTCCGGGCCGAGGCCGTCACGGTGGGCGGACTGGGGGGATTCCTGGCCCGGCACCACTACGAGGTCACGGTCGAACTGCCCGACGCCGCCGCCCCGTCGACCGATCCCCTTCCGGTGGTCAAGCGCACCGGCATCGCCGCCCTGCTGGCGGACGCGGACACCGCCGAGGCGGCCCTCAACGCCGTGCCGGTGTCAACGGAATCCGGAGAGTTCTCCTCCTTCTTGAAGGACCTGGAGTTCGCCGTCGACCCCGCAGCGGGTGCCGGGGGGCCGACGGCGGCCGCTGCCGCCGCGGGCGCTCACCGGTCGCCGCGGCCCCTGGACGGGCCGGGCGACCTCATCGTCGTGGCCGGGCCCGGCCGCGACGCCCTCGAGGCGGGACGGTCCCTGCTGGCACCGGGGGCTCCGGCGGCCCTGCTGACGGCCGGGGCGCTGCGGATCGAGGGGCTGGCCCACGTGGCGGACCGGCGCGCGGCTACCGAGGCGCGGGCCGGCGGGGTGCTCGCCGGGGCGCCGGTGGTCGTCGCATTCGGGCTGGGGTACCCCTCCGAGGCCTTTGTCCACCTGCCCGCGCTGGCCCTCGTGGGATTCGACCAGCTATGGCTGGCCGTGGATGCCACCCGCAAACACGGGGACACGGTGGCGTGGGTTGAGGCCGTCGAGGCCGTGGCCGAACCCGACGCCGTTGCGGCCTTTTCCCGCCGGGACAGCGCCACCCCCGAAACCGTCCAGGCACTGCGCTTTCCGGTCAGCTGGGTGGACGACGCCCCGGAGGTTCCGGCGCGGCCTGCGGGCCCGTTTCCGGCCGCCCACTCGACCGCAGTTTTCCCTCCGACGCGGATTCAAAGATAGGCTTTCACTGTGCTGGTACTAACGCGGAAATTCAACGAGAAGATTCATATCGGCGAGGATATCGTCATTACCATTCTCGAATCGCGCGGTGATGGCATCAAGATTGGGATCGAGGCGCCGCGGGGGGTTAAGATCCAGCGCGGCGAGATTCTCCAGGCCGTGATCGAAGCGAATCTTTCGGCCAATGTCTCCGATGCGGACGCCGAATCACAGCTCAAGGCGCTGCTGGGCCGCAGGGACCCAGAACCAAACACTGATTCCTAAACTCCCAACGTCTGGACACCGGGACCTCTGAACCCCCAGGCTCCGCGGCGTTCCGGCGGGCGCCGGGGCCTCAGGCGGAAACAGGCGTCATGGCGGCCAGCCGCACCGGGACGCTCAGGGTGGATCCACCCCGGGTCCGCGCCGCGAGGGAACTGAGATAGGCGGCGCGCCGCGCGGGGGCGACGCGCGACTCCGGTGCGGGTGCGGCGCCGTCGGTGTCGGAATACACCGCAGCCATCCCGTCGCGCAGCAGCCGGATGGCCTCGGCCCGCTGCTGGGACACCGCCGAGTGGGTGGACCCGAACTCCTCGGCCAGGTCCTTGACCGGGCGGTCCTCGAAGTAGGTCTGCTCGATGATGTAGCGCATTTTGTCGGGCAGGGCCTGCACCGCTGCCCGCAGAACCTGGGCCTGCTCGGAGACCAGCAGGGATTCCTCGGGGGTGGCCATGACGGCGGTGAGTGACTCCGGCGCGTTCTCGTCCAGGGTCGAAATGGTGCGCGAGGCGTCGGCCAGGGTCGCGGACACCGCGTCGCGTCCCACACCCAGCACCTCCGCGATCTCGCCGACCGTGGGGTTGCGCTGCAACGCCCCGGTGAGCAGTTCGGACACCGCGAGGGTTTCCTTGATCCGCCGGCGCGTGTCCCGGCTGGCCCAGTCGGAGGCCCGCATGTCGTCGGCGAAAGCGCCGAGGATGCGCCGCCGGGCGAAGGTGCCGAACCGCACGCCGTAGGAAGGGTCGAATGACTGGGCGGCGGAGACGAGCGCGAGGGCGCCGGCACCGGCGAGGTCCTCGCGTGAGAGGTGGGGGGACCGTGCGCAGATTTCCGAGACAAGATATCCAACCAGCGGAAGATTCTCCACAATCATCTTGTTGCGTTCATCACGGTTCAACTCGGACATCCCCTCATAAACACGATTTGCAATCCGCGCCGGTGGCTGTGGATTTCCGCCGGCCGGACTCCGGTTCCCCGGGGGCAATGGCCGGTGAAATTCCCGGTTTTCCAACAGTAAGACTCCGTACAGGGCCGAAATAGCGAGGTGTAAAAACAGCGTGGAATTCCTACTGAAATACTGCGCCGATCCTGCGGATATCCAGAGCATCGCCGGAGGGAGCGCGGGAGGCGCCCGATTCCGCCCCCGCCGAAGCGATTGGGAAACCCCTATCAATGGGGTGGAAACCGGTCTAGGATGACTGTTCGTGCGCTCCTTTCCCTACCCCGATTCCGGCCCTCCGGATTTCCGCTCCCCCACCCGGTTCCTGGTGTGGCTTGCGTCGAAGCAGAAGGCGACGCTGGCCGCCGGTGCCCTGCTCGGCGCGGTGTGGATGGTGGCGCAGGCCCTCATGCCCTTCTTCCTCGGCCGGGCCGTGGACCGCGGCATCCTGGCCGGGAACGGCCGCGCCCTCGCGGTCGAGGTCCTGATCCTGCTGGGGCTGATGGTGGTGCAGGCCGCGGCCGACACCTTCGGGCACCGCGTCGCCGTCAGCAACTGGCTCCAGGCCTCCTTCCGCTCGGTCCAGCTGGTCGGACACCACGTCACCCGCACCGGTGACGCACTGCCGAACACCCTCTCCACCGGAGAGGTTGTCTCGACCGCCGCGTCGGACACCTTCCGGCTCGGGGAAATCTTCGACGTCTCGGCCCGGCTTGCCGGCGCCTTCGCGGCCTGGCTCGTGGTCAGCGCCCTGATCTTCGGCACCTCCCCCGAGCTGGGGCTCCTGGTGCTCGCCGGCGTTCCGGCGTGCTGCGCCCTGCTGCTGTTCGTGGTGCGCCCGCTGCAGGCCCGCCAGCGCGAGCAGCGGGCCGACTCGGGGAAGATGACGGCGGTGGGGGCCGACACCGTCGCCGGGCTGCGGGTACTGCGCGGCATCGGCGGCGAACACATCTTCGTCCGCCGCTACCGCGCCCGGTCCGCGGCGACCCGCGATTCGGGCATCCGCGTCGCCCGCTCCCTCGCCGACCTCGAGGCGTCCCAGGTGTTCATCGCCGGCGCCTTCAGCGTGGTGTTCACCTGGGTCGGTGCCGGCCTGGTGATCGATGGCACCATCTCGCCCGGTGAGCTCGTCGCGCTCTACGGTTTCTCGGTGTTCCTCGTGACCCCGATCCGCACCGCGGCCGACGCCGTGTCACGGACCATCCGCGCCCAGGTCGGGGCCCGGAAGATCCTCGCCGTGCTCCGGGTGGAATCCTCGGTCTCCGACGCTCCGGCGCCGGTGCCGCCCCCGACGCCGGGTGCCGCCCTGCTGGACACAGCGAGCGGGCTGGTTCTTGAGCCGGGCCGGATCACGGCCCTGGTCTCGGCGGACCCGGCCGGCGCGGCCGCCGTCGCCACCCGGCTCGGACGGTTCGACGACGCCGCGCCCGGCGCGGACGGCGTCCGCTGGGGCGGGGTGGGCCTGGGCTCGGTGGCGCTGGCGGAGATCCGCCGCCGCATCGTCGTCAGCGAGGCGGCGCCCCAGCTCTTCACCGGGTCCCTGCGGTCCCAGCTTGACCCGCAGCAGTGCCATGACGACGCCGCCATCCTCGATGCCCTGCAGGCCGCCAGCGCCCTGGACATCCTGGACGGGGTGGAGGACGGCCTCGACACCGCGGTGACCGAGCACGGCCGCGGGTTCTCCGGCGGCCAGCGCCAGCGCATCGTGCTGGCCCGGGCGCTGCTCACCCGCGCGGAGACCCTGGTCCTCATCGAGCCGACGAGCGCCGTCGACGCCCACACCGAATCCCGGATCGCCGCCGGCTTCCGCCGGGAGCGGGCCCGGCCCGGCCTCACCACGCTGGTGGTGACCGCGAGTCCGCTGCTCCTGGGCATCGTTGACTCGGTGGTCTTCCTCGAGGACGGCAGGGTCAGCGCGGCCGGCGCCCACCGCGACCTGATGGCAGGCAATCCGAACTACCGAAATGTTGTGATCCGCAGTGAGTGATACAGCAACCCGCACCGGCCCGGACGCCGGGCAGCGCGGCGGGGAGCCGGACCGCCTCCCGGTGGCCGGCGCGCGTGCCGTGCGCGCCGAGGCCGCCCGCCTGATCCGCCACCACCGCCGCGGCCTGGCGGCCGTGGTGGCCCTGTACGTGGGCTCGGCCGTGGCCGGGCTCGCCGGTCCGCTGCTGCTGGGCGTCGTCGTGGACGCCGTCCTCGCGGGCACCACCCGGGAGTTCGTCACCTGGGTCTCGCTGGCGATGCTCGGTTCCCTGCTCCTGCAGTCCCTCCTGCGCCGGTTCGCCGTGCGGTCCGGCATGGTGTTCGGCGAACGGGTCTTCGCCCGGCTGCGGGAAGACTTTATGGAGCAGGTCACCGCGCTGCCGCTGTCGACCGTGGAGAAGGCCGGCACCGGCGACCTGGTGGCCCGCACCACGAACGACATCGACGCCGTCTCGCACACGGTGCGGTTCGGGGTGCCGCAGGTCGTGGTGTCGGCGGTGACCATCATCCTGACGCTGGCGGCCGCCGTCGTCGCCTCCCCGCTGCTGTCGGTGGCCCTGCTGACGGGCCTTCCCCTGCTCTACCCGGTGACGCGGTGGTACCTGGGCCGATCCTCGGCCGGGTACCAGAGGGAACGCGAGACCTACGCGGTGATCAACGGCGCCGTGACCGAAACCATCGAGGGGGCGCGGACCGTGGACGCCCTGGGCCTGGGCGGCGCGCGCCGGGCAACCATCGACGCCGCCCTGGCCGACAGCTACCGCGCCGAGCGGTACACGCTGTGGCTGCGCAGCGTCCTCTTCCCCGCGGCGGACATCGCGTTCTGGCTGCCCGTCGCCGGGGTGCTGGTGTGGGGCGGCTGGCTGGCCTCCCTCGACGTCGTGACCCCCGGAGCCGTCGCCGCGGTGGCCCTGCTGGCCGTGCGCCTCATCGATCCCGTCGACCTGCTCATCATGTGGACCGACGAGATCCAGGTCGGGGCCGCGTCGCTGGCCCGGATCATCGGGGTGAAGGAAGTGCCGCCGGACCGCACGGCGACGGATGAAGCACCGGTGAACGAGGACATCCGCGTCTCCGGGGCCACCTACGCCTACCGGCCCGGCCACAACGTGCTCCACGGTGTGGACCTGACCCTGCGGCGCGGCGAACGCCTGGCGGTCGTCGGGCCCTCGGGCGCCGGCAAATCGACACTGGGCCGCCTGATCGCAGGAATCCACCCACCCACCTCAGGGTCGGTCACCGTCGGCGGAGTGCCGCTGGTGGACCGCCCCCTCGACGACCTGCGCCGCGAGGTCGCCCTGGTCACCCAGGAGCACCACGTGTTTGTCGGCTCGGTCGCCGACAACGTGCGGCTGGGGCGCGCCGATGCCTCCGAAGCGGAGATCGCCGGCGCGCTGGAGTCGGTGGGCGCGCTGTCCTGGGCCGCGGCCCTGCCAGAGGGAATCGACACCGAGGTCGGCTCCGGCGCCCACGAACTGACGCCGGCCCAGGCTCAGGAACTGGCCCTGGCCCGCCTGATCCTGGCCGACCCGCACACCCTGGTCCTCGACGAGGCCACCTCGCTCATCGACCCGCAGTCCGCCCGGGACCTCGAGCGTTCGCTCAGCGTCGTCCTCGAGGGCCGGACGGTGATTGCCATCGCCCACCGCCTGCACACCGCCCACGACGCCGACCGGGTGGCGGTGGTCGAGGACGGCAACATCACCGAACTCGGCTCCCATGAGGAACTGCTGGCCCTCGACGGCGCCTACGCCTCGCTGTGGCGGTCCTGGCGCACCGAGTAGCAGGCACGGCGTGACCGGCGCCCGCGCGTCGGCGCCCGCATGTCCGGGGTGGCCGGCGCCGGGGCGCGGCCGATGCAGGGGCTCGGCCCGGCACCCTCAGTGGTCGAAGAACACCAGCGAGGAGTTAATCAGCTCGGCGATGACCTCTTCGTCGTGGGCCCGCCGCAGGGAGTCCCGGAAGTTCTCCTTGAACAGGCTGCGGGCGATGGTGGCGAGCACCTCCAGGTGCTCGGAGAAGGACGAGGCGGGGGTCGCGATGAGCAGCACCAGGGTCGCGGGGCCATCGACGGCGCCGAAGTCGAGGCTGTGCCCGTACTTCGTGACGCCGACCCCGATGGAGGTCTGGCAGACATACTCGCTGCGCGCGTGCGGCAGGCCGACCCCGCCGGGCAGGCCGGTGGCCATCTGGTGCTCCCGGGAGTTGACCTGTTCGAGGAACGCGTCGAGGTCCGTGATCCTGCCCGCGGCATACATGCGGGCGGCCAGCTGCGCGCTGGCGTCCTCCTTGGACCCGGCCTCCATTTCGAGGATCACCAGGTCCGGCGTTGTCAGCCCGGCCTCGTGCAGATCCAGGGACAGCTCACTCAATTTGTGCCTCTCATCGTGCCCGCGGCCGCCGATGCCCTGCGGTGTTCGTACCGCGGCCGCGGCCGTTCCCTAGCTTACCGGGACGATGTCCTCAGCACCCATGCGGGCGCTGTCCGCCGACTCGTCGTCGGGCTGTTCCTGGCTGAGCCGCTCGGCCTGGACGCGGGCGAGGTAGTGCTTCACCTCGCGGTTGACCTGCTGCTCGCTCCAGCCCAGGAGCGGCCCCATCAGCTCGGCGACGACCGGAGCCGCTGAGACGCCGCGGTCCCAGGACTCGATGGAGATCCGCGTGCGGCGGGTCAGGATGTCCTCGATGTGACGCGCCCCCTCGTGGGTGACGGCGAAGACGGCCTCGGCGGCGAGGTAGTCGTCGGCGCCGGGCAGCGGCTCGCCCAGCGAGGGGTCGGCCTTGATCAGCTCAAGGACGGAGTCGGCCTGGGTGCCGTAGCGCTGGAGCAGGTGCTCCACCCGTGCCACGTGGATCCCCGCGGCCTCGGCCAACCTGGCCCGCATGTTCCAGGCGGCCTTATACCCCTCCGCCCCGAGCAGGGGAACGGAGTCGGTGCAGCTTTCGGGAACGCGCTCGTCGAGGGCGCGCGAGGCCTCGTCGACGGCGTCCTTGGCCATCACCCGGTAGGTGGTCCACTTGCCGCCGGCGACGACGACGAGCCCGGGCACCGGGTGGGCAACGATATGCTCACGCGACAGCTTCGCCGTGGAGTCGCTCTCCCCGGCCAGCAGGGGACGCAGCCCGGCGTAGACGCCCTCGACGTCCTCGCGGGTCAACGGGCGGTTCAGCACCCTGTTCACGTGCTCGAGGATGTAGTCGATGTCCTGTGACGACGCCGCCGGGTGGGCCTTGTCGAGGTCCCACTTGGTGTCGGTGGTGCCGATGATCCAGTGGCGTCCCCAGGGGATGACGAACAGGACCGACTTCTCGGTTCGCAGGATCAGGCCCACGGTGGACTGGAACCGGTCGCGCGGCACCACGAGGTGGATGCCCTTGGAGGCCCGGACCTTGAGCTGCCCGCGGTCGGTGACCATCGCCTGGGTCTCGTCGGTCCACACGCCGGTGGCGTTGACCACCTGCTTGGCGCGGATGCTGAACTCCTCCCCGGTCTCCTGGTCCTTGACCTGGGCGCCGACCACCCGCTCGCCCTCACGCAGGAAGTTCACGACGGTGACCCGGTTGGCCGCGTGCGCCCCGTAGTGCACGGCGGTGCGGATCATATTCACCACGTACCGGGCGTCGTCGACCTGGGCGTCGTAGTAGCGGATGGAGCCGACCATCGCGTCTTTTTTCAGGCTGGGCGCCGCGCGCAGCGTGCCGCGCCGGGTGAGGTGCTTGTGGAACGGCACCCCGCGGGAGTGCCCGCCGCCGATGCTCAGGGCGTCGTAGAGGGCGATGCCGGCCCCGACGTAGGGGCGTTCGACGAAGCGCTTGCCCAGCGGATAGAGGAACGGCACCGGCTTCACCAGGTGCGGGGCGATCCGCTGGATCAGCAGCCCGCGTTCCTTCAGCGCCTCCTGCACCAGGGCGAAATCGAGCATCTCAAGGTAGCGCAGGCCGCCGTGGATCAGCTTCGAGGACCGCGAGGATGTCCCCGAGGCCCAGTCGCGGGCCTCGACGATTCCGGTGGTCAGTCCGCGCGTCGCCGCGTCGAGGGCCGAGCCGACGCCCACCACCCCGCCGCCGACGATCAGGATGTCGAGTTCTCCGCCCGGCCGGCTGGTGGCCTTCAGCGCCTCAAGCGCCTCGCTGCGGTACTGGGGACTGAGTGCGCCTGCTGCCATGGCCGTGACCCTCCGGAACGTTGAGTTCTGCGTACCCCAACTTTAGGCACTCAACCGCCCGGAACGCACTCAATCGTTCGAAACATAGGGGGAAAGGACAACCTCCACCCGCTGGAACTCCTTGAGATCCGAGTATCCCGTGGTCGCCATTGCGCGGCGCAGCGCCCCGATCAGGTTCGAGGTGCCGTTGGTGTGGTGGGAGGGGCCCCACAGCACTTCCTTCAGCGGGCCGACGGTTCCAAGGTTGAACCGGTCGCCGCGGGGAAGCTCGGCGTGATGGGCCTCCTGGCCCCAGTGCCAGCCCTTCCCGGGCGCCTCCTCGGCGCGGGCCAGGGCCGAGCCGAGCATGACGGCGTCGGCGCCCATGGCGATGGCCTTGACGATGTCGCCGCTGGCACCCATGCCGCCGTCGGCGATGACGTGCACGTAGCGTCCGCCGGACTCGTCCATGTAGTCCCGGCGGGCGGCGGCCACATCGGAGATGGCCGAGGCGAGCGGGGAGTGGATGCCGAGGGCCCGCCGGGTCGTCGTCGTCGCCCCTCCCCCGAAGCCCACGAGGACGCCGGCGGCACCGGTGCGCATCAGGTGCAGGGCCGGGGTGTAGCCGGCGGCGCCGCCGACGATCACCGGGACGTCGAGCTCATAGATGAACTGCTTGAGGTTCAGCGGTTCCTCGTTCTTCGACACGTGCTCGGCGGAGACGGTGGTGCCGCGGATGACGAAGATGTCGACGCCGGCGGCGAGGACGGTCTTGTAGAACTGCTGGGTGCGCTGGGGGGTCAGCGACCCGGCGACGGTCACGCCGGCCTCGCGGATCTCGGCCAGCCGGCTCGTGATGAGGTCGGCCTGGATCGGGGCAGCGTAGATTTCCTGCAGGCGCGCGGTAGCGGCGGGGCTGAAGTTTTCGGTGCTGAGCCCGGCGATCTCATCGAGCACCGGCTGCGGATCCTCGTAACGGGTCCACAGGCCCTCGAGGTTGAGCACGCCGAGCCCGCCGAGCCGGCCCAGGGCGATCGCGGTCGCCGGCGACATCACCGAATCCATGGGCGCCGCGATCACGGGCATCTCGAACTGGTAGGCGTCGATCTGCCAGCTCACCGACACATCGAGCGGGTCGCGGGTGCGTCGTGAGGGCACCACGGCGACATCATCGAGGGAGTACGCCCTGCGTCCACGCTTGGCCCGGCCAATTTCAATCTCGTAAGTCACTGCTCTAGGTTATCCCAGCCCCGCACGGCACCCTCATCAGGGGATATTCTCCGGCTTCCGGCCCGCAGCCGCGCCCCCACGGGCCGACCCAATTAACCCTCTTACCCCCGCACGGAATAGAGTTGCACAAAGGAACACTGCTGGAAAACACCGGCCGGGCAGCAGAACTGCGGGCGCCGGCACCCCGCACCGCAACGAAGCGGGCGGTTTCCCTCGGCCATTCGGCCCGGCGCAGCCACCGGGCCCCGGAGGTTCGCACCGCTCCACCCGGTGGAACAGCACCGGACGGTCCCCGCGGACTGCGCGGATTTATTTTTTGAGCATCACCCTTCGAGCACGACCATTCCACGCGGCGGCCCGCCCGCCGCGACATCGACGAGAGAATACCAATTCGTGAATAAAACACCCGCCGCACTGAAAACTCCCCCGACACTCGCCAAGGGCGCAATGCGCGTCGTGGCCCTGGGCGGAATCGGTGAAATCGGCCGAAACATGACCGTCTTCGAATTCGGCGGAAAGCTGCTGATCGTTGACTGCGGCGTCCTGTTCCCCGAGGACCACCAGCCCGGCGTCAACGTGATCCTGCCCGACTTCTCCTACATCCGCGAACGCATCAACGATGTCGTCGCCGTCGTCCTCACCCACGGCCACGAGGACCACATCGGCGGCGTTCCGTACCTGCTGCGCGAACGCGCCGACATTCCCCTCGTCGGCTCCCAGCTCACCCTGGCGTTCATCGAGGCGAAGCTCAAGGAGCACCGCATCACCCCCAAGACCATCCAGGTCAAGGAAGGCGACCGCACCACCATGGGCGGGTTCGACCTCGAGTTCGTCGCCGTAAACCACTCGATCCCCGACAGCCTCGCCGTCGCGATCCGCACCGCGGCCGGCATGGTGCTCCACACCGGCGACTTCAAGATGGACCAGTTCCCGCTTGACCGCCGCATCACCGACCTCGGCGCCTTCGCCCGCCTGGGCGCCGAGGGCGTGGACCTGTTCCTCACCGACTCCACCAACGCCGACGTGCCGGGCTTCACCACCTCCGAGAAGGACCTCGCCCCCGCGATCGACGCCGTGTTCCGCACCGCGCCGCGCCGCATCATCGTCTCGAGCTTCGCGAGCCACATCCACCGCATCCAGCAGATCATCGACACCGCCCACCAGCACCGCCGCAAGGTGGCCTTCGTGGGCCGCTCGATGGTCCGCAACATGACCATCGCCGCGGACCTGGGCTACCTCAAGATTCCGCAGGGCCTGCTCGTCGACTTCAAGAAGCTCGAGCGCAGCGACGACCACAAGGTCGTGCTGATCTGCACCGGATCCCAGGGCGAGCCGCTGGCGGCCCTGTCCCGGATGGCCAACAACGACCACGCCATCAAGATCAGCGAGGGCGACACTGTCCTGCTGGCCAGCTCGCTCATCCCGGGCAATGAGAATGCCATTTACGGCATCATCAACGCCCTGACCGAGATCGGCGCCAACGTCGTGCACAAGGGCAACGCCAAGGTGCACGTCTCCGGCCACGCCAGCGCCGGCGAGCTCGCCTACTGCTACAACATCGTCAAGCCCCGCAACGTCATGCCGGTGCACGGCGAATGGCGCCACCTGCGCGCCAACTCCGAAATCGCCGTCGCGACCGGCGTGGAGCCACGCAACGTGATCATCGCCCAGGACGGCGTCACGGTCGACCTCCAGCGCGGACGCGCCACCGTCTCGGGCAAGGTGCCCGCCGGGCTCGTGTTCGTCGACGGCGCGAGCGTCGGAGGCATCACCGAGGAGACGCTGCGCGAGCGCCGCCGCCTCGCCGAGGAAGGATCGGTGACGGTCCTGGCCATCATCGACGCCGAGACCGGCACCATGACCGAGCCCCCGGAGTTCTTCATCCAGGGCTTCTCGTGCGACCCGGCCGACCTCGACAAGGCGGGCACCGCCGTCGAGAAGGCCCTCGCCGACGGGCCCTCCGGCCGGCAGGGCGGGCGCGGGGCACGAAACCTGGATCCGGAGGCCGTCATCGAGCGCGCCACCGCGAACTGGATGCGTCGCTTCTACAACCGCACCCCGGTGATCACCGCGATCGTCGTCGACGCGTAGCCGCACATTCCCGGTGAGCATCGATTTCCGGTGAGCACCGATTTACGGCACTGAGACCCGGTTCCGCGCCTTGAGGGCGCGGGGCCGGGTTTCCGGTTTAAGCCCGTTTCCGGTCCGTTCACCGGCGCGCTGCGGGATGCCCAGATGTCGATGCGGAAATTTCCCCGCCCGTGGGTACACTTCGGGTGAATTTAGTTCAACTGGGGGAAATACGTGGCAAGAAAACTGTTCGGCGAAATATCGCCGTTGACCTACCGGATCGCCATGGAGCGCCGAAAATCGACGGGATCATCATCGCCCCCGGCGAGCGCTTTTCCTTCTGGAGCCTCGCCGGCCGGTGCTCGGCGAAGGAGGGCTACAAAGAGGGCCTGACCATCAGCAACGGCAAACCCACCCGCGGAATCGGCGGAGGCATGTGCCAGTTCACCAACCTGCTCCACTGGATGGTCCTCCACAGCCCGCTCACCGTCGTCGAGCACCACCACCACAACGGGCTTGACCTGTTCCCGGACTACAACCGCCAGATCCCCTGGGGCACCGGCACCTCGATCGCGTTCAACTACCTCGACTACCAGGTCGAAAACCGGACTCCCTACACCTTCCAGTTCCGGACCTGGACCTCCGAGGAGTACCTCAGCGGGGAACTGCGGGCAGACCGGGAGCTGCCGATGAAGTTCCACATCCGCGAACGGGACGCCTACTTCTATGAGGCCGGGAACGAGGTGTACCGACACAACAAGGTGTACCGGATCGAACGCGACAAGCGGACCGGGTTGGAGGTCTCCGAGGAAATGATCCTCGAGAACGAGGGCCGGGTCGCCTACGACCGGTCGCTGATCCGGGCGGAAATCCTTCCGGCGCGCCCCGCCGGGCACGCCGTCGCCCGCTGACGCACCCTGCCGGATCGGGCCCTACGGCCCGGCGGGCTGGAGCTGGCTCTCGAACATCCGGTAGTAGCGGCCGCGCAGCTCCACGAGCTCCCGGTGCGTGCCGGACTCCACCACCCGCCCGTCCTCGAGCATGTAGACCACATCGGCCTTCTCGATCGTGGCAAGCCGGTGACTGATGGCGACGATGGTCCGTGAGCGGTCCTCGAAGAGCCGGGTGAAGATGCGGTGCTCGGCCAGCGCGTCGATGGCCGAGGTGGGCTCGTCCATCACGATGAAGGGCGCGTCCCGGTAGAAGTTTCGGGCCATGGCCAGCCGCTGCCACTGCCCGCCGGAGAGCCCGCTGCCCTTGCGTCCCCGCGGGTCCTCCATCCAGTTGCTCACGTGATTCTCGAAGCCGTTCGGGAGCCGACGGATGAAGTCCGCGGCCTCCGCGTCGGCGGCCGCGCGTTCGATCCGGTCCTCCTCCCGGGGCGAGGCGACGTCGCCGAAGTAGATGTTGTTTCCCGCCGTCGCGAACTCGTATTTCAGGAAGTCCTGGGACATCACCGCGAGGTAGCGGTGCCAGGAGGGGGTTCCGACCGTGTCCAGATCGCGCCCGTCGAGCAGGACCGCGCCGGAACTGGGCCGGTAGAGCCCGGCCAGGATACGGATGAGGGTCGACTTTCCCGCACCGTTTTCGCCCACGATGGCGATGTGCCGCCCGCGCTCGATGCTCAGGGAGATCCCCTTGAGCACCTCCAGGTCGCTGCCGGCGTAGGTGAAGCGGATGTCCTTCAGGTCGATCCGGGAGGGCGGCCCGGACAGTGGTTCACCGGTGGCCTCGGGGACCGGCAGCTCCATGAACTGCTCGTAGTCCTTGAGGTTCGACAGGTCCTCGTCGATGGAGCTCAGCGAGCTCACCAGGTCGTTCGCGGTGCCCAGGGCCCGGCTGACGATCTGTTGAATGTAGAGGAACTGGCCGACCGGCTGGGCGCGGGCGATGATCTGCCCGACCACCCACAGCAGCGCGATCACCTCTGCGCCGTACTGCAGGGCATCGGCGAGCAGCTGCTTGGGAATGTAGCGGCGCTGGAAGTCGAGCCGGCGCAGCTCGTCGGCCTCGCGGAGCCGCGAGCGGAGCTGCATGAGGTACTCCACCACCCCGTAGAGGCGGATCTCGGCGATGTACTGGGGGCGCATGATGTTCGTTTCGATCATGCGCCGCTGCCGGCGGGAGTCCACCTGCGTGTTCCAGTGCGCCATCTGCTCCCGGGAAAGGCGGAACTGCAGGTACACGCTCGGCACGATGGCGATCAGGACGATCAGCGCCACCCACCAGCTCACCAGCAGCAGGGCACCGATGGCGAGCACCACCGAAACGAACTGGGTGAAGATCGCCGCGATGCGGTCCAGCACCCGCGGGTAGGAGTCGGAAAACCGCCGCGCCCTGTCATAGAGGTCGACGGTCTCCTTGTCGTCGTAGCGCCAGAACTCCAGCGCCAGGAACCTCTCGTACATGGAGTCGCCCACGATGGCACCGACCCGGAAACTGAGCACCTGCTGGATGTACCGGTCGACGCTGGTGAAGGCACCCCAGAACAGGCCAAGTGCCGCCGTCACCACCACGTAGACGACGGCGCGCCCGCCCGCGTCGGGGTCTCCCGCGTACGCCTCGGCGAGCGCCGTCGTCGTGAGCGCGGCGAAGTAGGTGGTGACCAGCGGCAGCACCGCCCCGATCAGGGACCCGATGACCTTCATGGCGACGGCGCCCGGGGAGGCTCTGGCGCTCAGGGCTAGGATCCGGCCCACGGCGCGGGCGTACGGAATCAGGGGCAGGCGGGAGGCGGAGCGGTCAGCCACGGCGCGCGCACCCGCCGCCGCCCGGGGCTACCTCCCGGCGGTCCGGAAGCCCAAGGCCGCCATAAGCGCCGCGAGCAGGGCCGCCGCCGCCGTCAGGGGCGCCACGCCGTCGTCGGGCCGCCGCCAGCTGGCCCGGACCGACCGCTCCGCCGGATACCCGCCCGTCATGATGGCTCCAAGGATGCCGAGGGTCCTGGCCGCTCGGCGGCTGGGCCCGCGGAGCAGAGCCGCGGTGCAGGCCGCCTGGAGCACGAGCAGAACTCCGGGCGCCGAGAGGTTGGTACCCGTTAACCACTGGTCACGCTCGATGGAGTCCGTTGAGCCACGGAGAAATCCTATGTCGTAGGCGGTGCGTTTCCTCAACGCCCGGCGCAATCCTGCGACGCCGAGGGCCAGCTGGGCCGCTGAGACGAGGGCCAGCCCCTTCCGGCCCGGGCCCCCGCCGGACAGGCCGCGGCCCCGCGGCGGTCCCGCCTCGGTGGTCTCGAGTTCGCCGGCGATTCTGGGCAGGGCGTCATACCGTGCGTACTCCGAGGCCAGCCGTCCCGCCGCTTCCTTGTAGGAGGGGTCGGACAGGACCTGCCGGACGGCCTTGCGGATCGCCCGAGGCGTCGGTGACCCGGTGCGCAGGTTGATCCCCACCCCGGCCCAGGCCACCCGGGCCGCCACCTCGGGCTTGTCCTCGCGGTCCCCGGCGACAATCACCGGCAGGCCCTCCGCCAAAGCGCGCTGGGTTCCGCCGTATCCGCCGTTGGTGATCATCACGTCCACCAGGGGCAGCAGGTGCTCGTGCGGAAGGAAATCGGCCACGCGGGCATTCGGCGGCACGTCGCCGGGAGGCAGGGGCGCACCTCCGGTGGTGGCGACCACCAGGACATCCAGATCCGCCAAGGCCCGGAGCGTGGGCAGGATGAGCCGGCCCGGGTCCTTATTGTCGATGGTGCCCTGGGTGACGTGAATGACCGGGCGCCCGCCGTGCAGCTCGCCCCACCAGGACGGCGGGGTGAAATCATCGCTCCCGGTGGGAAGGACAGGGCCCACGAAGCGCACACTGGCCGGAAGGTCGCCGCGGGGGTATTCGAAGCCGGGGCAGGTGAACTGCAGGAACCGGTCAGCGAGGGAGGCCGCGTCCAGGAAGTGCACGGGCAGGGGCACTCCGGCGGTGGCCTTCATCTCCCGGTTCGCTGCCCGGTGTGTGGGCCGGAAGATGACCTTCTGCATCAGGGTGTTGAGCAGCCGGTTGCGGAGCACCCCGGCCTTCGTGGGCAGGGGTGGCAGGCCCGGGCCGAAGGGAGCGGTGTCCCTGCTGGAGAAGGCGAGGGGGATGATCCCGCTGAACAGGATCGGCGGGCGCGGTTCCGTGCGCAGCAGCGGGACGACGGCGCCCGTGAAGCCGGATTCGGCCAGGACGGCGTCGGTGGGGGTCCGGTCGAGCTCCTCCCGCAGGGCACGGTACTGGTGGGGCAGGGCCTTGATGAAGACTTCCGACATGTCGAAGCGGAGCCGGGCCATCCCCTTCTTCCCGACGCGCCCCGGAAAGGAACGGTCAAGGTCACGGTCGTCGAAGTCGCAGTCCTCCGGCAGCGGCAGGAACCTGAGGTCGGCACCGGTGACGGTGTCCTCGAACCGGGCTCCGGTGAGCATGCCCACCTCGTGCCCCTGCCCGCGCAGGTACCGGCCGATCTCGACCAGGGGCACCACGTGCCCGTAGATCGGGGAACTGCAGAGAAGATACGTTGCCATCGGTGCCTCCCGGCGCTCTTAGTTCCCGGCCGCTGCCGGCTTGCGGGCAAAGCCCATATAGGAAACCCGGGTGTTCCTGACCCTGCCGAAATCGAGCCGCCGGCTAAGCTCCCCATAGCTGATCCTGCCCCTGCGGGCGTCGTAGAAGCTTTTGAGCACCACCGGCGTCCGGGCCCGGGGCGCCAGCCCGGCGATCTCCTCGACGACGAGGCCCCTGCGTGAGAGCTGGGCGGTCAGCTCGTCCGGCGTGATGAACAGGTTCCAGTCATGCAGGGTGGTGTCGGTGACCTTCGTGAGGGACCAGTCCTGCATGACCTTAATGCCCAGGAACCTGCTGGTCCGCGTGCGGTTGATGGTGTCGAACAGGTAGAGGCCCCCCGGCCTCAGGACCCGTGCGCTCTCCTCGAGGACGCGCGGCAGGTCCGCGACGTGTTCGAGCACATCGCAGCAGTAGACGACGTCGAACGTTGAACTGCCGACCGGCAGCTCCTCTCCCGCGCCCACGACATACCGGATGTTCAGCCCGGCCCGTCCTGCATGCTTCCGGGCGGCGGAGATGGCCACCTCGGACGGGTCCACACCGGTGACCGAGAAGCCCAGCCGGGCGAACTCCTCGGCCAGGAAACCGCAGCCGCAGCCGACGTCCAACGCCGTTCGACCGGCGTAGGAATTCTTCAGCTGCGTCCGCAGCACCTCCCTGAAGTAGGCCATCCGTCCCGGGGTGCAGCTGCCGTGGAGGATGTTCAGAAAGTTGTCCTCGTCCCACCAGGTCTCGCCGAGGCGGTTGTAGATGTCATTGTCGATGGCCATGGCCCCTCCTCCGCGTGGAAGGGCCCGCACGCGCGCCGCTGCCTGCCCTGCGCATATCTTGCTCCCCGGACCGCACGCCCGACAGGGCCCTTGGACCCGATTGCTTCCGCACCCGGGGTGTCTTCCTGGAGTTCACCGGGGCGTCAACTGTGCGCGGCCTGCCGACCATCCACGGTCCCTAGCGTGAAGGGGCCCCGGGCCCCGGGGCCCCAACCGAAAGGACTCCAATGTTCCTGAGAAGGACAGCCACGCTGGCGGCAGCCCTCACCGCCCTCAGCACCCTGGGCCTCGCGCCGGCCCCGGCGGCACAGCACGACGTCGATCTGGGCGAGCCCCACGCCGCGGCCCACGCCCACAACGACTACGAACACGACCGCCCGCTCCTCGATGCGCTGCAGCACGGCTTCACGAGTGTCGAAGCGGACGTCTGGCTTGTCGACGGTGAACTCCTCGTCGCGCACGACCTTGAGGATGTCCGTGCGGGGGCCACGCTGGAAAGCCTGTACCTGAAGCCCCTCGATGAGCTCGTCACGGGCCACGGAGGGAGCGTGTATCCGGGGTGGGAGGGTGAGTTCCAGCTGCTGATCGACATTAAGAGCGAGGCCGCCCCGACCTACGCCGCAATCGAGGAGGAGCTCGCCGAGCACCGCACGATGCTCACCCGCTACACGCACGGGAAGACCAAAGCGGGGGCCGTGACCGCGGTGATCAGCGGCAACCGGCCGCTGTCCGTCATGAGCGGCGCCGACCAGCGGTTCGGCTTCTACGACGGACGCGCGGCGGATCTTGGCGGTGCCCTTCCCGCCGAACTCATGCCGCTGATCAGCAACAACTGGCAGCAGCTATTCGCCTGGCGGGGTGTGGGTGAAATGCCCGCCGCGGAGCGGGAAAAGCTGACGGCTTACGTGGCGGCCGCCCACGCACAGGGGGCGCGGGTCCGCTTCTGGGCGACTCCGGACCTGCCCGGACCGGCACGCGAGGCGGTATGGGCCGAACTGCTCGCGGCCGGCGTCGACCACATCAACACCGACGACCTGGCTGCCCTGGAACGATTCCTCGCCGAAAGGGGGTAGGCCGGTGCACGGCGCCTCCTCCGACGGGGAGGCGCCGCGCAGCACCTCCCCCCGACGCCGACCGAGCCGGGCTGAACCGCGGCCGGCCCCGCCGGTCGGAGCGCGGTCCTCCTCCAAGACGCGGGCCGTGGGGCAAAGTAGTGCCATGGAGATTCTTAGATACGCCGCATTCACGAGCGACCCCGACGGCGGGAACCCTGCCGGCGTCGTGCTCGACGCCACCGGACTGGACGAGAGCACCATGCAGCGCATCGCCGCCGATGTGGGTTACTCGGAAACAGCGTTCGTCTGGCCCGGCGACGGGCGGAACTACACCCTTCGGTACTTCAGTCCCCTGGCGGAGGTGCCGTTCTGCGGCCACGCGACCATCGCCACGGCCGTTGCGCTGGCGGAGCGGATCGGGCCGGGAGAGCTGATGTTCGGCACGCCCGTGGGCGACATCGCCATCTCGACGGCCGGCACGGCCTCCGGCCACCGGGCCACCCTCATCAGTGCACCAACGCGGAGCCGGGACGCCTCCGCCGAGGAGACCGCCGGGGCCCTCGCCGCGCTCGGCTGGGCGGCCGAGGATCTCGATCCGGAGCTTCCGGCCCACGTAGCCTTCGCCGGCAACGAGCACCTGGTACTGGCGGCCCGCTCCCGTGCTCGCCTGGCGGATCTCGACTATGACTTCGAGGCCCTCAAGGAGCTGATGACGGAGAGGGGGTGGACAACACTGCAGCTGATCTGGCGCGAGGACCCCGTCACCTTCCACTCCCGCAATCCCTTCCCCGTGGGTGGCGTGGTGGAGGACCCGGCCACCGGCGCCGCCGCGGCAGCGCTGGGCGGCTACCTGCGGGAGCTGGGACTCATCACCGCGCCGCAGCGGATCACGATCCTTCAGGGCCAGGACATGGAACGGCCGAGCACCCTCGAGATCGAGGTCTCCCCCACCGATGCGCGCGTCTCGGTCAGCGGCAGTGCGGTGCCGATTCCCGAGTAGCAGGTCGGGCGGCACCGGCGAGCCGTCGTCGGTGCCGCCTCCACCGAAGCCGCACCTCACCGATGCCGCACCTCACTTGAAGCCGCACCTCACCACGGGCGCTGCCTCCTCCGCCGAATCTGCAGCACACCACGCTTTACGCCGCCCGAAGCGTGGTTACCTGCACACTCGACGAGACGAGGACGGCCGGACGCGTGGTTAGCTGCACACTCGGCGAAAAGGAACGACGACGACGGCCACGGACGCGACACACGAAGAGGCCCCCGCAACCCTGGTGGGTGGCGGGGGCCTCCTTCGGGAAACGCCCGTGGCCGGAGGCCTACTTCGAACCGTAGTTCGGGGCCTCCACTGTCATCTGGATGTCGTGCGGGTGGGACTCCTTAAGCCCGGCCGCCGTGATTCGCACGAACTTGCCCTTGGCCTTGAGCTCGGGGATGGTGCGCGCACCGGTGTAGAACATCGTCTGGCGCAGCCCGCCGACCAGCTGGTACGCCACCGAGGCCAGCGGCCCGCGGTAGGCAACCCGGCCCTCGACGCCCTCGGGGATGAGCTTGTCGTCCCCGCTGACATCGGCCTGGAAGTAGCGGTCCTTGGAGTAGGAGGTGTTCTTTCCGCGGGTCTGCATGGCGCCGAGCGAACCCATGCCGCGGTAGGTCTTGTACTGCTTGCCGTTCACGAAGACCAGCTCACCGGGGGCCTCGGCCGACCCCGCCAAGAGCGAGCCCAGCATGACCGTGTCGGCACCGGCCACCAGCGCCTTGCCGATGTCACCCGAGTACTGCAGTCCGCCGTCGGCGATGAGGGGCACGCCGGCGGGAATGGCGGCCTTGGCGGATTCGTAGATGGCGGTCACCTGGGGCACCCCGACGCCGGCGACGACGCGGGTGGTGCAGATCGAACCGGGCCCCACACCGACCTTGATGCCGTCGGCACCGGCGTCGATCAGGGCCTGGGCGCCGGCGCGGGTGGCCGCCTGCCCCGCGATGATGTCGACGTGCGCGAGGGCCTTATCGGCCTTGAGCCGCGCGACCATGTCCAGAACCCCGGCGCTGTGGCCGTTGGCGGTGTCGACGAAGAGGGCGTCCACGCCGGCGTCCACGAGGGCCATGGCGCGCTCCCAGCCGTCACCGAAGAAGCCGATGGCGGCACCGACCCGCAGGCGCCCGTCGTCGTCCTTGGTGGACAGCGGGTACTGCTCGGCCTTGGTGAAGTCCTTGACGGTGATGAGTCCGCGGAGGATCCCTTCGTCGTCGACCAGGGGAAGCTTCTCGATCTTGTTCGTGCCCAGCAGCGCGATGGCCTCGTCGCCGCTGATGCCGACGCGGCCGGTGATCAGCGGCATTTTGGTCATGACCTCGCGCACCAGACGGTGCGGGTAGTCCTGCTCCGAGACGAAGCGGGTGTCGCGGTTGGTGACGATGCCGAGGAGGTGGCCGAAGTCGTCGACGACCGGAAGACCCGAGACGCGGTACTGCCCGCACAGTTCGTCGAGCTGGGCGAGTGTGGCGTCGGGGCCGATGGTCAGCGGGTTGGTGATCATGCCCGACTCGCTGCGCTTGACCCGGTCGACCTGCTCAGCCTGGTCGGCGATCGAGAGGTTGCGGTGGATGACGCCCAGGCCGCCCTGGCGGGCCATGGCGACGGCCATGCGCGCCTCGGTCACGGTGTCCATGGCGGCGGAGAGCAGCGGGGTCTGGACGGAGATGCGCTTGGAGACGCGCGAGGAGGTGTCGGCTTCGGACGGGATAACGTCGGTGTGCCCGGGAAGCAGCAGCACGTCGTCGTAGGTGAGGCCAATGAATCCGAAGGGGTCGTGGGGTTCGTTCTGCTCAGACAGGGTCACTACTGGTCCTCTTTCGGGGTGTCACCGCGGGTGGGGGTGCCATCGGCGGCTCTGCCGTCCGGCTCTTAACTATTCTAAAACCAATCCCCTCCGAGCCCTATTCCCCTGCCGGCATGACGGCGCCCCCGGTGCAGCGGAGCCCGGGGCGGCGTCTCACCAGCCGGTGAGGGCGAGGAACCGCTCGTTGAAGACCGGCTGGATCGTCTTGACGTAGGTTCGAGTGAGATGGTCGCGGTCCTTGTAGACGAGCACATTCCCGATCAGGCCCGGGCAGGAGGTGTCGGTGCAGATCTGGTCGGTCAGGTCCAGCACGCCGATCCCGGGATTGTCCCGGGCGACCTGCCCGAGCGGGGACACCGGGGCGAGCAGCTCGGAGCGGGGCAGGGCGCAGGCGTCGGGGTCTTCGCTGCTGAGCTCGATGCACTTAGCCATGTCGAACTCGAAGCGCGGCGTATCGCGCAGGGCCACGACCTCGATGCCCCGGTCAAGGAAGGGCTGCAGGCCGGCGGCGTAGCCATCCGGGACGGTTTCCGCGGGCGAGCTCCAGTCCGTCTTGGACCCGACCGTCAGCACGGCGTCCGGTGCGAGGTCCAGGGCGTAGTCGAGGGCAGCGGCGTTGTGCGCATTGCACTCCGGGCTCATGTCCGGTGATTCCGCCCCGAACCGGCAGGCGGGCTTGTGCACCAGGACGGCGTTCCAGTTGCGCTCGGTGGCCAGGGCGCCCACCGCGGTCAGCCACACCTGGGCGTGGGAGTCACCGAGGATCAGTATGGTGCGCTCCGGCGACTCGGCGTTGCCGGCCTGCGAGCAGAATTCGATCCGGGGGTCGGCGGGGGCCAGGACGCCTTCGCAGGGGCCGTCGTACTCGGCCCACTCGTCGCCCAGTGCGCTGGCGAGCGGAAGGACCACGGCGTCCTCGGCCCCGCGGTACTCGAACCCGGGGGCCAGTGCCCGCGCGCCGGGGTTGTCATCCGCCGTCTGCATCCGGGCGGCGTTTTCCTGGGCCTGGACCTGCAGCTCCCACCCCGACAGGGGCACGGCGACGACGGCCAGCGCCGCGGCCACCACGAGCCCGGTGCGGCGCCTGCGCAACGTGGGCCAGGACCAGGACCGCACGGGCACCTCGACGAAGCGGGTGGTGGCGAACGCGAGGACCAGCGACGCGGCGATCACGAGGGCGCCGTCGAGCAGTCCGGCCTCGGGCTTGCGGGCGGTCAGGAGCCAGAAGACGAGGATCGGCCAGTGCCACAGGTACAGGGCGTAGGAGTTGTCGCCGAGGCGCACCAGGGGCGCCGCGCTCAGCAGACGGTCGACCCCAAAGCGGCTCCTGGTGCGGCCGGCAGCGAGGATGCAGGCCGCGGCCAGGGTCGGCCACAGGGCGATCCAGCCGGGGAACTGCTGCTGAACCTGAAGCAGCAGCCCGCAGCTGAGCATGGCGGCCAGCCCGACCCAGCCGAGCACCACCTGGGTACGTATTCCAAAGCGGGCATATGGCAATAGCAGTGCGATCAGGGAGCCCAGCGCGAACTCCCACAGCCGGGACCGGGTGTCGAAGTAGGCGGCGGCCTGGTGGTGGGTGGTCTGCCAGATGGAGAAGGCGAGGGACAGGGCGAAGACCGCCGAGAAGACGGCGATGAGGACGGTGCGGTAGCGCCGCCGGGCGGCCCGCGCCGCCAGGGCGGAGACGGCGAACAGCAGCGGCCATAACAGGAACACCTGGCCCTGGATGGAGAGGGACCAGAAGTGCTGCAGGGGGCTGGCGTTGCTGTCGTCCTGGGCGTAGTAGTCCACCGCGTTGGCGGCAAGTTCCCAGTTCTGCACATACAGCAGCGACGCCCACGTCTGGTCGAAGATCCCGGGCCACCGGGACGGCGGGGCCAGCACGGCCGTGGCGGCCAGGACGGCCACCAGCACGACGACGGCGGCGGGCAACAGGCGCCGGAAGAGGCCCAGCCAGTACCGCAGGAGCTGCAGCGGCCGGCCCGACTCGACCTTGCCGACGAAGGTGAATGTGAGCAGGAAGGCGGAGATCAGCAGGAACACGTCGACGCCGCCGGAGACCCTGCCGAGCCACACGTGGTAGAGCACCACCATGACGACGGCGAGGGCCCGCAGGCCCTGCACCTCGGGACGCCGCTGGCGCGCCGCGGGGGCCGCGGGGAGGTTCTCCTCCGGCGCGGTTCTGGTTACACCCACATCGACCCTTTCGGTTCCTGACGGCGCCGCGAAGCGCCCGGTGTGCCGCAGGCAGCGGCGGCACAAAGCTCAAGTTTACCGTTTCGTGATCTGGAGGCGCTCCGGGACCCCTGCAGTTGCTGCCGCGGGCTTCGGCCGGACGCCGGCCCGGAGCAACCGTGTGCCGGCGGGCGGGCCGCAGACGGTGAAGTGCGCCCGTTAAGCGAAGCACCCCGGCCGGTGAACCGGGCCGGGGTGCTTTGCTGCCTGCCGGCACGGCCCGTGACAGGCCCTGCCGTGCGGGGACTAGTGGCTGTGGCCGTGGCCGGCCTCTTCGTCCTCAGCGGGCTTCTCGACGACGAGCGTCTCGGTCGTCAGGACCAGGGCGGCGATCGAGGCTGCGTTGCGCAGCGCCGAGCGGGTCACCTTGACCGGGTCGATGATGCCGGCATCGATCAGGTTTTCGTACTCGCCGGTGACGGCGTTGAAGCCGTGCCCGTCTTCGAGTTCGGAGACCTTCGCGACGACGACATAACCTTCGTGGCCGGCATTCTCGGCGATCCAGCGCAGCGGCTGCGCCAGGGCGCGGCGCACCAGGCCGACGGCGGTTGCGGCATCGCCCTCGAGGGCGAGGACGCTGCTGTCGGTGTCCAGGGCCTTGCCGGCCTGGACGAGCGCGGAACCGCCGCCTGCGACGATGCCCTCATCGAGTGCGGCGCGCGTCGCGGAGACGGCGTCCTCGATGCGGTGCTTCTTTTCCTTCAGCTCAACCTCGGTGGCGGCACCGACCTTGATGACACCCACACCGCCGGAGAGCTTCGCGAGGCGCTCCTGGAGCTTCTCGCGGTCCCAGTCGGAGTCGGTGCGCTCGACCTCGGCGCGGATCTGCGCCACGCGGTCGGCGACGTCGGAGGCTTCGCCCGCGCCGTCGACGATGGTGGTGGCGTCCTTGGTGACCGTGATGCGCCGGGCGGAGCCCAGCACCTCGAGGCCGACCTGGTCCAGCTTCAGGCCCAGGTCGGGGGAAACGACCTGCGCACCGGTGAGGGTGGCGATGTCCTGCATCATGGCCTTGCGGCGGTCGCCGAAGCCGGGCGCCTTGACGGCGACGGCGTTCAGGGTGCCGCGGATCTTGTTCACCACGAGGGTGGACAGCGCTTCGCCTTCGATGTCTTCGGCGATGATGAACAGCGGCTTGCCGGCCTGGAGGGCCTTCTCCAGCAGGGGAAGGAATTCAGCCAGGGAGGAAATCTTGCCGGAGTTGATCAGGATCAGCGCGTCCTCGAGGACGGCTTCCTGGCGCTCGGCGTCGGTCACGAAGTACGGCGAGAGGTAGCCCTTGTCGAACTGCATGCCTTCGGTCAGGACGAGTTCGGTCACGGTCGAGGAGGATTCCTCGATGGTGATGACGCCGTCCTTGCCGACCTTGTCGAAGGCCTCGGCGAGCAGGTCGCCGACCTCGGTGCTCTGGGCGGAGATGGCCGCGACGCTGGCGGTCTGGTGGCCGACAACCTCCTTGGCGTTCTCCAGCAGGCGCGCGGCGACGGCCTCGACCGAGACCTCGATGCCGTGCTTGAGCTGTCCCGGAGCGGCGCCGGCGGCAACGTTGCGCAGGCCTTCCTTGACCAGGGCCTGTGCGAGCACGGTGGCCGTGGTGGTGCCGTCACCGGCGACGTCGTTGGTCTTCGTCGCGACTTCCTTGGCCAGCTGGGCGCCGAGGTTCTCGTAGGGGTCGTCGAGTTCGACCTCGCGGGCGATGGTGACGCCGTCGTTCGTGATCGTGGGCGCTCCCCACTTCTTGTCCAGCACGACGTTGCGTCCGCGCGGGCCAAGGGTCACCTTGACGGTGTTTGCAAGCTTGTCGACGCCGGCCTCGAGTGCGCGTCGGGCTGCATCGTTGAACTCCAACTGCTTTGCCATGGTTTGTTCCTTTCAGGCTGGTGCAGTGAGAAGACCCCGGCCAGTACTGGCCGGGGTCTTCTTCGAAAAAGCTTACTTAACGACGACCGCCAGGACGTCGCGCGCCGAGAGCACCAGGTATTCCTGGCCGCCGTGCTTGACCTCGGTTCCGCCGTACTTCGAGTAGATGACGACGTCGCCCTCGGCGACGTCGACGGGAACGCGGTTGCCGTTGTCGTCGACACGACCCGGTCCTACAGCTACAACCTCGCCCTCCTGGGGCTTCTCCTTAGCGGTATCCGGGATGACCAGACCGGAAGCAGTGGTCTGCTCGGCTTCCAGCGGGCGGACAACAATACGATCCTCAAGAGGCTTAATAGAGACCGACACTCGGGCTCTCCTTTGCGTTCGTTACTAATGGAATGAAGGCCGTTGGTTCCGCACTGGCCGTCGTCGCGGGTGCCGGCCGGCACTTTCCTCGGGATTAGCACCCTCCTAGTGAGAGTGCCAACCCTGACTTTATGCACTGGTTAGCACTCGGTCAAGGCGAGTGCCAGATCGCGCGGGTTTCCGGGAGCGCGCTCCGCGCCCGGATGCGCGGAGCGGACTGCCGGGTGCGTCCCCTAGGGTTGGATCATGGCTTCCGAAAACCCCGTCACCGACTCCATCGCACCGATCCTCACGCCCCAGGGCTGGGAGCTGTTGAACTCGCTGGGTCCGTACTCGGAGGCCGGCAGCCTGCAGCTGAGCGAGCAGCTGCGCCGGACCGGCCACGCGCCCGAGGTCGTGGCGGCGGCCCTGACCCAGTCCCGCCTACGGGCCAAGGCCCATGCGAAGTTCGGCGGTTTCGCGGACCGGATGGTGTTCACCTCCGCGGGGCTGGAGCAGGCGACCCGGCTACGGGTCGCGGCCCACCACGCGCAGCGGTTCGTGACCGCGGAGCTGCTGCGGGTGGCCGACCTGGGCTGCGGGATCGGCGCGGATTCGATGGCGCTGGCCACCCTGGAGCGGGAGGTGACCGCCGTCGAGCTCGACGAGACCACGGCGGCCGCCGCGACCATGAACCTGCTCCCCTGGCCGAACGCGTCGGTGCTGAACGCCGATGCGTCGGCCGTGGATGTGACGAAGTACGACGGCGTCTGGCTGGATCCGGCCCGCCGCAGCACCTCCACCTCGGGCACCACCCGCCTCTTCGACCCCGAGGCGTTTTCTCCCCCGCTGTCCTTCGTCGAGGACCTCGCCGCCCGCGGCACGCCCGTGGGAGTGAAGCTGGGCCCCGGCATCCCGCACGAGGCGGTACCGGCGGACTGCGAGGCCCAGTGGGTCTCCGTGGACGGGGACGTAACCGAGGCGGCCCTGTGGTTCAACGCGCTCCGCCGGCCCGGGGTGCGCCGTGCCGCCCTCGTCCTCAGCGCCCACGGCGCGGCCGAACTGACCAGCACCGAGGACTTCGGCGCCGGCCCGGAGGCGCCCGTCGGCCCGCCGGAGGGCTACCTGTACGAGCCGGACGGAGCCGTGATTCGGGCGGGGCTCGTCGCCGACGTCGCGGAGCGGCTCGGCGGGCACCTTCTTGATCCCCGGATCGCGTACATCTGCGCGCCGGAGCTTCACGAGACGCCGTTCGCCCGCCCCTACCGGATCGTCGAGACCCGCCCCTTCAATATCAAGGCCCTCAAGCAGTGGGTGCGCGCCGAAGGCATCGGCGTCCTCGACATCAAGAAGCGCGGAACCTCCGTCACCCCGGAGGAGGTGCGGCGCCAGCTGCTCAGCGGCTCCGGGAAGGCCCGGAAAAAGGCCACGCTGGTCCTGACCCGGATCGGCGATGACCGTGTGGCCATCGTCGTCGAGCCCGTCCCGGCGCACCCGGCACCGGCGGCCGGCTAGGCCCCGCGCCTGCGGGTGCGCACCGCTCCGAGCAGCACGCCGCCCAGGAGGGCGGCCGCGCCCCCGGCGATCAGCGCCGCCCGGACGTCGAAACTGTTGACGAGCACTCCGCCCACCGCCGCGCCGAGGCCGATGGCCAGCTGGAAGGCGGCGACGGTGACCCCGGAGACCGATTCCAGGCTCTCCGGGTGCGCCCGCGCCATCCAGGACTGGATGAGGGTGGGGATGGCGCCGAAGCCGAGTCCCCAGAGCACGATGGCCGCAACGGCGACCGGGAGGCTGCTGCCCAGGGTGGCCCACAGGATGGTTGCGATGCCCACTGCGGCCCCCATGACGACGACGGAGCGGTGGAGTGCGCCGTCGGCGGCCGGGCCGCTGGCGAGGTTGCCCACGAACGAGGCGATGCCGAAGGCGGCCAGCGCCAGGGCGAACCCCTCGGCGGTGAGCCCGGCGACGAGGTCACCGGCCAGGCGGATGTAGGTGAAGCCGGCGAATTGTCCGCCGGCGATGAGGAACATGCCGACCATTCCGACGATCACCAGCGGCGACCGCAGGGTCGCCACGAAGGCCCGGCCGGGCGAGGGTTCGGGGGCGACCGGCGGAAGCCAGGCCGCGGCCAGGACGAGGCCGACAACGCTCGCCGCGGCCGCCAGCAGGAACAGCACGCGCCAGCCCCACAGCTCGCCGAGCAGCAGACCCAGGGGAACGGCGAGGATGGTGGCCAGGGAGACGCCGACGTTGACGACCATCATGCCGCGGCCGATCCTTTCGCGGCTGACCAGGGCGGCGACGACGGCGATGGCCAGCGCCCAGAACCCTCCGACCGACACCCCGAGCAGGAGCCGCGCGGTGAGCAGCACTGCGAAGGACGGGGCCAGGGCGACCAGGAGGTTGGACACCGCCGCCAGGACCACGAGCCCGATCAGCGAGGTCCGCCGGTCAAGCCGCGGCAGCACCAGCGCGATCGCCGGTCCGGTGACCGCCGCGGCGACGGCGGTGGCGGTCACAGCCTGGCCCGCGAGGCCCTCGGAGATGCCAAGATCCGAGGACATGCGGGAGAGCAGGCTCGCCGGAAGGAATTCGCTCGTCACGATCGCAAAGAGCACAACGGACAGGGAGGCCACTCCCCACCAGGGCGACCGGGTGCGGGGCGGACCGGGGCGCGGCGGGGCGGCATCCTGCGCGGTGGCGGTGCTGGAGTTCATGAAGGGCTCTTTTCGGATTGGAACGTCGTTCATCGGAGGCGGCCGCGCTGCCGCTTGTCAGTTATTGAACAACCATTCAAGAACTCCGGTAATTCCCCGCCCCGCTGTTCCGTACAGGACGGCAGCCCCGCGGGCCAGCCGCAGAATTCCTCCGGACGCCCGCGCAGGCTCACTAGACTCGGGGAAACCCCCGGACAGCTAAGGTGGCAGCCATGACCCCCCAGCCAGCATCACCGCGCCGAGGTGTCCTCGTCGATGTCGACGGCACCCTCGTCGACTCGAACTACCAGCACACGATCGCCTGGTGGCAGGCCTTCCGCCGCTTCGGGCACGACGTGCCGATGGCGGAGATCCACCGGGCGATCGGCATGGGCGGCGACAAACTCGTCGAACACCTGCTAGGTGAAGACCGCGATGCCTCCCTCGACGGGGAACTCGACGCGACGCACGGCGCCGTGTTCTCGACCTACTGGCCGTCCCTGCGCGCCTTCGACGGCGCCGGCGACCTGCTGGGCCGCTGCTTCGGCGAGGGACTCGTCGTGGTCCTCGCCTCCTCCGCCTCCGGGAAGGAGCTCGAGGTGCTGCGCAGCGTCATCGACGCCGACGCCGCCATCACCGGCGCCACGAGCTCGTCGGACGCCGAGAACAGCAAGCCCTCCCCCGACATCCTGCAGGCGGCGCTCGAGGCCGGCGGCCTGGCAGCGGCCAACACGGTGTTCGTCGGCGATTCGGTCTGGGACGTGTTCTCCGCGACGGAGCTGGACATTCCCACCATCGGCATCACCACCGGGGGCACGAGCGAGGCCGAACTGCGCGAGGCCGGCGCCGCCGAGGTGTACAAGGACATTCGGACGCTCCTGAAGAACTTTGACGCCAGTCCCCTCGCGAAGCTGCTCGCCTGACCGCGGGTCCGGCCGGCACCGCCGGCCGGGTCAGCCCTGCCGGGTCAGCCCTGCTGGGAGAATTCCCCGGCGGCGGCTACCTGCTCCGGGGAGGGCCGCACGCCGGTGTAGAGCACGAACTGCTCCTCCGCCTGCAGTGCGATGACCTCGGCGCCGGTGATCACGGGCTTGCCCGCGGCGCGGGCCGCACGGATCAGCGGCGTCTCCGAGGGCAGCGCGACGACATCGAAGACCACCGAAGCCGCCTCGATCGCAGCGGCCGGGAAGGAGACCTCGTCCGCGTCCGGGCCCGCCATCCCCACCGGGGTGACGTTGATCAGCAGCCCCGCGGTCGAGGAGCCGACCTCCTGCCGCCAGGCGAACCCGTACAGGCCGGCCAGCGCCCGGCCGGCCTCCTCGTTCCGTGCCACGACGGTCACGTCGCGGAATCCGGAGTCGCGCACCGCGGCCACAACTGCCTTGGCCATGCCGCCGGAACCACGCACCAGCACCGTGTGGTCCGTGGACACTTTGTGGTCGGCCAGCAGCCGCGCCACGGCGAGGTAGTCGGTGTTGTACGCGGTGAGCACGCCGTCGTCGTTGACGATGGTGTTGACCGAATCGATCGCTGTCGCCGAGGGGTCCATTCGGTCGACGAGGGCGATGACGTCCTCCTTGAAGGGCATGGAAACGGCGCAGCCGCGGATCCCCAGCGCGCGCACCCCGCCGATCGCCGCGGGCAGGTCCGTGGTGGTGAACGCCTTGTAGATGTAGTTCAGCCCCAGCTCGTCGTATAGGTAGTTGTGGAACCGGGTCCCGATATTGCTGGGCCGCGCGGCGAGGGAGATGCACAGGGTCATGTCTTTATTGAGGATCGGCACGTGCCCATTGTTCCATCCGATTGCCGCGCGCGCTGGTGCAGGCCCTGCACTACGATTGGCTCAGTTCTCATTCGCGATGACGCGCTGCCGAGGCGAAAAACCAGCACACAGTCCGGTACCGGTCAGGAGCCAGCCCATGAAGATCGATTTTGCACGCTCAGCCCAGTCCACCCTGGGCGTTGAGTGGGAGCTGGCTTTGGTCGACAGGCACAGCGGAGAGCTCGTGTCGGCCGCCGAGGAGGTCCTGCGGGGCGTCACCGCCAACCACCCCGAACTTCAGGACGACGAGGAACACCCGCACATCAAGCAGGAGCTGCTGCTGAACACCGTCGAACTCGTCACCGGCGTCTGCACGACCGTGGCCGAGGCGAAGGCGGACCTGAGCAGGTCCCTGGCCGCGGTGCGGGAGGTCACCGATCCGATGGGCGTCGAGCTGTTCTCCGCCGGCTCCCACCCCTTCAGCGCTCCGCGCTCCCAGCCCGTCTCGGACAAGGAACGCTACTTCAAGCTGATCGACCGCACGCAGTGGTGGGGCCGCCAGATGGTGATTTACGGCGTGCACGTCCATGTCGGGCTCGATTCGCGGGACAAGGCCCTTCCGGTGCTTGACGGGCTCATCAACTACTTCCCCCACTTCCAGGCGCTCTCGGCCTCCTCCCCCTTCTGGGGCGGGGAGGACACCGGGTATGCCTCGCAGCGGGCGCTGATGTTCCAGCAGCTTCCCACCGCCGGGCTGCCCTTCCAGTTCCCGGACTGGGAGGCGTACGAGGCGTACGTCTCGGACATGTTCACCACCGGGGTCATCGATTCGGTGAGCGAGATCCGCTGGGACGTCCGCCCGGTCGGCAACCTCGGCACCGTCGAGATGCGCGTCTGCGACGGGCTTTCCACCCTGCAGGACGTCGGAGCGGTGGCCGCGCTGACGCAGTGCCTCGTCGACGAGTTCTCCACCCAGCTCGACGCCGGCCGGACCATCCCCACGATGCCGCCCTGGCATGTGCAGGAGAACAAATGGCGGGCCGCCCGGTACGGCCTCGACGCCATCATCATCCTGGATGCCTCTGGCAAGGAACAGCTTGTCACCGAGCACCTCACGGAGGTGCTCAACCGGCTGGAACCGGTCGCCGTGAAGCTGGGCTGCAGCGACGAACTGGCCGACGTCGAGACGATCCTGACCCGGGGCGCCGGGTACCAGCGCCAGCGCCGGATCGCCGAGGAAAACGGCGGCGACCTGCGCGCCGTCGTGATGGACATGGTCGAGCAACTGCGCCGGTAACGCCCGGTCCCGGCGGGCCAACGACCGGCGCAGGGACCGGTTCCGGGGCACTCTGGTGCCCGGGGAGCTTGCGTGAAAGGATCAGCCATGCAGATCACCCTTTCCCTCATGCCCGCTGAACGGCTCGGCCGCTGGCTTGCCAGCAGCATGAGCACCTACATCGGCGAGCGGGTGCGGTCCGGGGAGACACCCGGGCAGGCACGGGCCAACGCCGAGCAGTCACTTCAGGCGTTCTTCCCCGCCGGACGCCCCGCGCCCGGCCATCGTGTCTACCACCTGATGGCGGACGGATCGCCCGTGGGGTACCTCTGGATCGGGCCGACTGAATCGGAAGAAGCTGCGTGGTGGGTGTACGACATCGAGGTTGACGAACCATTCCGACGCCGGGGCGTGGGCCGGCAGGCCATGCTGCTGGCCGAAGAGGAGGCCCGCCGCGGCGGCGCGACCTCCCTCGGGCTCAACGTCTTCGGGCACAACCAACCCGCGCAGGGGCTCTACGAACAGCTCGGCTATACGACCACTGCCATCCAGCTGAAAATGCAGCTCTTCGGCCAGGACGCACCAGCGGGCGTGGACCCGTCCATGACGACGAAAGGAAGTCATCGATGAGCGACGTGCACTCCGCCGACGGAACCCGCATCGGCTACGAAACCCAGGGGACGGGCCCGGCGATCATCCTCATCGACGGCGCCATGTGCCACCGGGGCGCGGGCCCGATGCGCGCCCTCGCTCCCGGGCTGGCACCGACCCGCACCGTCGTGCTGTACGACCGCCGGGGCCGCGGTGCCAGCGGTGACACCCTTCCCTACGCCGTCGAGCGGGAGATCGAGGACATCGCTGCCCTGATCACCGCGGTCGGCGCCCCGGCCGCCCTCCTGGGCATGTCCTCCGGTGGGGCGTTGGCCGCTCTCGCCGCCGCCCGCCTCGGCGGGGAGATCTCCGACCTCATCGTGTACGAAGTCCCGTTCATGCCCGAGCCCGCCCGGCCGGCGGCCCTCGCCTATACGGCGGAACTGGGCTCGGCGCTGAGCGCCGGGGACCGCGACGGCGCGGTGACGGCATTCCTGACCCGGGTTGGAGTACCCGGCAACGCGGTGGAGCACATGAAATCATCGCCCGCCTGGGAGGGGATGACGGCCATCGCCCCCACCCTCGCATACGACGACGCCGTCATGGGCGACAGCGGTATTCCGGCCGAGCTGGCCTCCATCACCGCCCGCAGCCTGTCCCTTGCCGGGGGTGCCTCTCCAGATTTCCTGCAGTGGGGTGCCCGCGGCATCGCGGAGCTGGTTCCCGGTGCGGAGTTTGATCTCCTCGACGGCCAGGGACACGACGTCGACCCGGCCCGACTCGCCGAGCGCGTCAGCGACTTCCTCAACCGGTGACTCCGTTCTCTGACCCCGCCCGCTGATCCCGCCACCTTCCGGCAGGAACGCGGCAGGAACCCGGCAGCAAACGGCCGGGCGCCCCGGGGTTCTGAGCCGCTCAGGAGGCGGGCGGATCCCGGTCCGGGTCGGTGTCCTCTTCCTCGAGCTGGCTGGTGATCAGGTCCACCCGGTCGGCCTGAATCAGGCCCTCGTCGTTCTGGATGGCTTCGATGTCGCTGCTGTCGATTTCCTGCGCCGGGTCGGGCGTCTCGCTGGTCATGGAATCTTCCCTGCTGTGGTGTCCGTGTTGTTGCACGTGGATCTTCCGCCGATCGTACCGCCGCGGCCCTCCCCCGCCTCCGGCATTTGCCCCCTCGTCCGCGCACCTGCTTTCGATGGCCTGGCGCGCCGTCCCGTGGTAGGAGTGCGCAGCGCAAGGCTCCAGCGGCGAACACCGCGTAGCCGGGCCGCGGTGCGGCCTCCAACCTGTCCCAGTACTCCGGCTGGCACCCGGCAGTGCTGCAGGGGCGGCCTCGACAAGAGCGCTCCCCTCCGGAGGAGGAGCTCTTCAGTGACCGCGCTGTACTACCTGACGGTGTAAGGTATGGAACTGCCTTCACCATACGCCGTAAGGTAGGCTTTGGGAAGAGCGGCGGCGACCGGCTGCGCAAATCCATGGAGGGAGAGGGATGACATCCACACGAGGGTCGACGGGCCCCCGGGAGCCCGTCTCCCGGGACCGGGCGATCCGGGTGGCGGTGGGTCTCGCCGACGCCGGAGGCCTCGAGTCCCTGAGCATGCGCAGGCTCGCCCAGGCGCTGGGAGTGGAGGCCATGTCGCTCTACTACCACGTGAAGAACAAGGACGACCTCATTGACGGCATGGTCGATCTGGTGTTCGACGAGATCGCCCTGCCCCCGGCGGATACCCCCTGGCGGACGGCGATGGAGGACCGCGCGCACTCAGCCCGCGCCGCCTGGGCCCGGCATCCGTGGGCGATCAGCCTGATGCGGTCCACGCCGGGCGCCGCAACGCTCAGGCACCTCGACGCCGTGATCGCCTGCCTCCGCGGTGCCGGATTCTCGATGACGCTCACCGCGCACGTGATGTCCCTGCTCGACAGCTACGTTGACGGATTCGCCCTTCAGGAGGCCTCCCTGCCGCTCAGCGAGGCCGGGGACGTCAACACGGCAACCGAGAGCATCCTGGCCCAGCAGCACATGATGTCCGGCGCCTTCCCCCACCTCGCCGAGATGGCGGAGACCCATATCCTTCAACCCGGCTACGCCTATGGGGATGAATTTGCGTTCGGGCTCGGGCTCATCCTCGACGGAATTGAGGCCGCCCACCGGGCCGCTTCCGGCTGATCCCCGACGCCCCAACGCGGAAGCGCTCCCCCTCCGGACCGGAGAGGGAGCGCTTGCGTTGTGATCAGCGCCGGTTGCCCGACGGGCCTACACCGCGGCGCGGGCCTTCACGAGGTCAAGGACCGAGGGGAACAGGACATGCTCTGCGTCCAGGCCCGTAATCCGGGTGACTGCCTCATCCGCCGGGTTGCTACCGATGATGCGGGCGAGTTCCTCGACTTCCGGATCCGCCGGATCTTCGAAGGCCAGGGCCGCCTCCATCGCCGCCAGCAGGGCGGCCGGATGCGTCCCGCCCTCGGCGAGTTCGGCCGCGGGGCCGACGAAGCGTTCGTGGCGTCCCAGCTTGCGCAGCGGCGCCCGTCCGACCCGCACCACCGTGTCCGGCAGGTGCGGATTGGAAAACCGGCGCAGAATCTTCTGCACGTATGCCTCCTGCTCGTCGGCGGCAAAGCCGTGCTTGGTGACCAGCAGCTGCTTCGTCTCATCCAGCACCGCCCGCACCCGGCGCGCCACGTCGGGATCCGCCATGGCATCGGAGATCTTTTCGACCCCGGCCGCGTAACCGAAATAGGCGCAGGCGGCGTGCCCGGTGTTGACCGTGAACAGCTTGCGCTCGATGTACGGGGCGAGGTCGTCCACGTAGGTGGCCCCGGGGATCCGAGGCTCGCTGCCCCCGAACGGGGTCCGGTCGATGACCCATTCGTAGAAGGTCTCCACCGTCACGTCGAGGCCCTGACCGGGCGCCTGATTCGGCACGATCCGGTCAACGGCGGTGTTGGCGAAGACCGCACGCGTGTCCAGTCCGCTCCGGTCCCCCGAATACGCGTCCACCACGGCCTGCCGCAGCAGATCGGTGGCGTTGATCGCATTCTCGCACGCCATCACCTGCAGCGGCTGGGCCTCCGGCGACCGCTGCGCGATGGCGGTCGCGATCACCGGAGCGAGGAACTTCAGCACCCCCGGCCCGACGGCGGTGGTGACCATGTCGGCGGTGGAAATCTCCTCGATCACCGCAGCCTCCTCGGCGCGTGAGTTCAGGGCCCGGTAGTTGTCCACCGTCTTGTCGGTGGGCTCCTCTCCGACCTCGTGGACCGTATAGGACGGCGTGGAGGCGAGCTGGTCGATCAGCTCCTCGGCCACATCGGCGAACACCACCTCGTAGCCGGCTTCGTGGAGCAGCAGCCCTACGAAGCCTCGGCCGATGTTCCCGGCCCCAAAGTGTACGGCCTTCACTAGGCGTTCACCTTCCCGAAGAGCTCGAGGACCTCGTCGACGGTTTCGGCCCGGTCCAGGCGCGCCACCTGCTCCTTGTCCGAGAAGACACGGGCGATGGCCGACAGGATCGAGAGGTGCTCGTTGTTGACCCCGGCCACGCCGACGACGAACTTCACCTGCTTGCCGTTCCAGTCGATGCCCTCGGGGTAGCGCACGATCGAGACGGCCGAACGCTTGATGTATTCCTTGGCGGCGTTCGTGCCGTGCGGGATAGCGAGGAAGTTGCCCATGTAGGTCGGCACCGACTGCTCGCGTTCGTGCATGGCGGCGATGTAGCTTTCCTCGACGGCGCCTCGGTCGACCAGCAGCCGGCCTGCCTCGTTGATGGCATCCGCCTGGTTGGTCGCGCTTCCCTGAAGGACGACGCTCCGCTCGGCGAGGACTTCCTCGCCTGCGGGCTGGGCCTGCTCCGAGATGTCGGGCGCGCCGCTGTCGGGTGCCGGCGTGCCGTCGCCCTCGCGCTGGTTACGGGCCAGGTCGACGATCTCGTCGTACCGCGGGCTGTTCATGAAGTTGTCCACGGAGACATGCGTTGCTCCGGCGGTCAGCGGCCGGGCCCGGTCTGTCAGGTCCTGGTGGGTGACCACCAGGTCGTAGGAGTCGGTGAGGTTCGCGATCGAGGAGTTTGTGACCTTCACATCGGTCAGGCCGGCTGCCTTGAACTTGTTCCGCAGCACGGAGGCTCCCATAGCGCTGGAGCCCATGCCTGCGTCGCAGGCGAAGACCACGTTGCGGATCGGGCCGGCGGGCGCCTCTCCCTTGGCGCCGACCAGGCCGGAGACCGAGCTCTTGCGGCCCTTCAGGCCTTCCATCTTGGTGGTGGCGTTGCTGAGGCTGTCGTCGTCGTCGGCCGGGTTCTTGGTGGTCTTGAGGATCACCGAACCGATCAGGAAGGACACCGCGGTGGCGAGCAGCACCGAGAGGGTGACCCCGACGTAGCTGTCGGAGGCCGTCGCGGCGTACACGGCGATGATGCTGCCGGGGGCTGCCGGGGAGCGCAGTCCCGCACCGGTGAGGACGAGGGTGAGGATACCGGCCATGCCGCCGCCGATGGCGGCGAGGATCATGATGGGCTTCATCAGCACGTAGGGGAAGTAGATCTCGTGGATGCCGCCGACGAAGTGGATGAGGGCCGCGCCGGGAGCGGACGCCTTGGCGATGCCGCGCCCGAAGACCATGTAGGCCAAGAGGATGCCGAAGCCGGGGCCGGGGTTGGCCTCGAGCAGGAACAGGATCGACTTGCCGTTCTCCAGCGACTGCTCCGTGGCCAGCGGCGTGAGGATGCCGTGGTTGATGGCGTTGTTGAGGAAGAGCACCTTGGCGGGCTCGATGAAGATGCTGGTGAAGGGCAGCAGCCCGTTCGTGACGAGGAAGTCGACGACGGCCCCCGCGGCATTGCTGAAGGCGGTCACCAGCGGCCCGATGGCAAGGAGCCCGAAGACCGCCATTACGGCCGCGACGATGCCTGCGGAGAAGTTGTCCACGAGCATCTCAAAACCGGGCTTGATCTTGCCTTCCCAGAGTCCGTCGAGCTTCTTCATAATGAAAGCCGTCAACGGGCCCATGAGCATCGCCCCGATGAACATCGGAATGTCCGTGCCCACGATGACGCCCATGGTGGCCGCCGCGCCGACGACGCCGCCGCGGATCCCGTGCACCATGCGTCCGCCGGTGTAGCCGATGAGCAGCGGAAGCAGGTAGGTGATCATGGGGCCGACGAGGGCCGCCAGGGACTCATTGGGGAAGAACCCTGCGGGGATGAACAGTGCCGTGATGAAGCCCCACGCAATGAAGGCCCCGATGTTGGGCATGATCATTCCGGACAGGAAGGTCCCGAATTTTTGGACGCGGACCCGCGCACTGGTGCGGGGCGCCGCTTCTGCTTGTGTTGCCACGTGCGTTCCTAACCGTTGTCCCTGCGTCAGCGCGGGGAGTGGATAAATTGGTTGCTTGTCAGCCCGTCCGGGTGGATATCCGTTGGAGCCATTCAAGGAAGAGCTTCAGCTCGGAGCTGGAGAGCTGGTCGGGGTGCGATGCCTGCAGCGCGGCATTCAGCGCAATGGCCGCGACCACCACCGAAGGGGTGCCCTCGGTGTCGATGACCGGGTCCGAGTCGGAATCGGTCGCGATGGCGGAGATGACAGCCTCGCGTGTCATCACTGACAGTTCGAGGCTGCGGTTGGAGGCGGGTTCGGCGATCAGCATGAGGGTCACGCCGATGTTCGCCGCGAGCAGGCTTCGGGCCGCCTCGGCGGGCGGCACGACCAAGCGGGCCGCGGCGGCCGCCCGTTTCAGGACTTCTTCGAGGAACGCCTCGGCCTCGGCCACCATCGAGGGCCGGCGTTCCGGACGGATATTGCCGAACATGACCAGGTAGAGGTGAGGATGGTCGAGACCGAACTGCACGTGGTTGTCCCAATGACGGCGCAGGTCCTCCACCGGCTGCCCCGAACTGGGAAGATTGCGCTCACCCTCGAGGTATTCGGTGAAACCTTCGGCCACGACGGCGTCGAAAAGGCCCTCCTTGTCCCCAAAGTGGTGGTACAGGGTGGGAGCGGTGACCCGGGCGAGCCGGGTCACCTGGCGCGTTGATACGGGTGATCCGCCGGACTCGGCCAGCAGCGATGCGGCTGCCCTGAGCAGCCTGATCTTCGGCGCAGGCTCGCCAGCGGTATCCATGCCTGCTACCGTAACACCTATAGCGCTGATATATGAAGCGGATCACATACTTCAATGCCGCACCCCGGCCCGGGCGGGTACGGTGGAAGTCTCTGCGCACACGGCAAGGAAACGAGGACGTTCAATGCGGAATTTCTCAGGAGTAGGCGTCAGCCCGGGGCGGGTCATCGGAACCATCCGCCAGATGCCAAAGCCCGTGAGCGAGCCCCCCAAGGACGAGCGGCTCGGGGCGGGCGTAACCCCCGAGGATGCCGCGGCGGCCCTGCGGTCGGCAACGAAGGCCGTTCAGGCCGAGTTGAAGCAGCGCTCGGAGACGGCCAGCGGCGACGCGCGTGCCGTGCTTGAGGCGACCGCCATGATGGCCACCGACCCCATGCTTGTCAAGAACGCCGTCAAACTCATCAATGCCGGCGGCTCCGCCGAGCGCGCGGCCTGGGATGCCGGCGCCTCGGTGGCCGAAATGCTCCACAACCTCGGCGGGTACATGGCCGAACGCGCCACCGACGTCCTCGACGTCCGGGCCCGGATCGTGGCCGAACTGCGCGGGCTGCCCGCGCCGGGCATCCCCTCCTCGGAAACACCGTTCATCCTGATCGCCGAGGACCTCGCACCCGCAGACACCGCCACCCTCGACCCCGGGAAGGTCCTGGCCCTGGTCACCTCCGGCGGCGGCCCACAGTCCCACACCGCCATCATCGCCCGCTCCCTTGGGCTGCCGGCCGTGGTCGCCGCGGTGGGCGTCGACGAGCTCGAATCCGGTGCGCGCGTCTACGTCGACGGCGCCGCCGGAACCATCAGCGTGGATCCCGGCGCCGAGGAGGAAGCCGCAGCCGAGGCCTACGCCGCGGCCGCGGCGGCCCTCACCGAATTCGACGGCACCGGCAGGACCTCGGACGGCCACGAGGTGCCGCTGCTAGCCAATGTCGGAGGAGCCAAGGACGCCCGCGGAGCGGCGGAGGCCCGGGCCCAGGGCGTGGGCCTGCTCCGCACCGAATTCTGCTTCCTGGGCCGGGACAGCGAGCCGACGCACGACGAGCAGGTCGAGGCGTACAAGGGCGTGTTCGACGCCTTCCCCGGCAAGAAGGTGGTGGTCCGGACCCTCGACGCCGGCGCGGACAAGCCCCTTCCCTTCCTCACCGACACCACCGAGCCGAACCCCGCCCTCGGCGTCCGCGGCTACCGCACCGACCTCACCAGCCCCGGCGTGCTGGCACGGCAGCTGAAGGCCATCGCCGACGCCGAGGCCCAGGCTTCCGCCGAGGTCTGGGTGATGGCGCCCATGATCTCCACCGCCGAGGAGGCCGCCGACTTCGCGGCAATGACCAACGAGGCGGGCCTGAAGAAGCCCGGGGTGATGGTCGAGGTGCCCTCGGCGGCGCTGATGAGCGAATCGATCCTCTCCGAGGTGGGGTTTGCCAGCATCGGCACCAACGACCTCACCCAGTACGCCATGGCCGCGGACCGGCAGCTCGGCTCCCTCGCGGCGCTGAACAACGCCTGGCAGCCGGCCGTGCTGCGTCTGATCGGCCTTACGGTGGAGGGCTCGGTCGCCGAGGGCAATGCCAAGCCCGTCGGGGTGTGCGGCGAGGCCGCCGCCGACCCCGCGCTTGCCGTGGTGCTTGTCGGCCTGGGTGTCTCGACGCTGTCGATGACCCCGCGCGCGCTGGCCGGCGTGGGTGCGGTGCTCAACAGCGTCAGCCTCGACGAGGCGCGCAAGCTTGCCGAGATCGCGGTGAAGGCCCCGAGTGCCACGGAGGCCCGCGCTCGCGTCCGCGCGGAGCTGCCCGTCCTCGAATCCCTCGGCCTCTAAGCGTTAGCCCCGGCGCCCGCCGGGGTCCTAGAGGAGGATGCTGGAGACCGGCAGCGCCGAGTCCGTGGCGAAGGAGAGGCCGCTGGGGGTTCCGCCGTTGAGGACGATCTGCGCGCCGAGGGAGGCGACCATCGCCCCGTTGTCGGTGCACAGCGACGGCGGCGGCACGGTGAGTTCGATGCCCGCCGCTGCGCACCGCTCGGCGGTCAGGGCGCGCAGGCGCGAGTTCGCTGCCACTCCCCCGCCCAGCAGCAGGCTGGTGATGCCGTTCTCCGTGCACGCCAGGACGGCCTTGGCGGTGATGACGTCGACCACCGCCTCCTGGAAGGACGCGGCGATGTCGGCCACCGGGACCGGTTCCCCGTTGGCCTCGAACTGTTCGACGCTGCGCGCCACCGCCGTCTTCAGCCCGCTGAAGGACCAGTCATAGCGGTGCGGTCCGGGCTTCTCGGCGGTTCCCATGTACTTGGGCAGGGTCAGGCCCCGGGGGAACCTGAAGGCCCGCGGGTCGCCCTGCGCGGCGATGCGGTCGATGGCCGGACCGCCTGGGTAGCCGAGGCCGAGGATGCGCGCCGTCTTGTCGTACGCTTCCCCGGCGGCGTCGTCGATGGTGGAGCCCAGCAGCGTCACGTCCGAGGCGATGCTTCCCACCTTGAGGATTTCGGTGTGGCCCCCGGAAACGAGCAGTGCGCCCAGGTCCGCAGGGATCCCGTCGGCGAACGTGCCTCCCAGCATGCCGACGCCCACGTGGGCCACCAGGTGGTTCACCGCGTAGAGGGGCTTCCCGGTGGCCACGGCGAGCGCCTTGGCCGCAGCCACCCCCACCATGAGCGCCCCCGACAGTCCGGGCCCCGTGGTGACGGCGATCGCGTCGATGTCCTCAAGGCCCACCCCCGCCTCGGTGAGGGCCTGCTGCAGGGTGGGAACGAACGCGTCGAGGTGGGCGCGGGAGGCGATTTCGGGGATCACCCCGCCGAAGCGCACGTGTTCGTCCATGGAGGAGGAGACGACATTGGCGAGCAGCCGGGTGCCGGCGACGACGCCGACGCCGGTCTCGTCGCAGGAGGATTCGATGCCGAGCACCAGCGGTTCGCTGCGGTTCATGGCCGGTCTCCTTCGGTGCCGCCGCTGTCCTGGGAGGTGTTTTCGTTGACGTTGCCGGTGTTTTCGTTGTCGCCGCCGCTCGGGCCGGATTCCGGGCCGGCATCCCCGGGGGCGCCTGCGGGCGGCAGCTCCAGTCGCATCACCCAGGCGTCGACGCCGTCGCGGTAGTACCGGCGGCGGGTCGAGATCTTCGTGAACCCGGTGCGGGTGTAGAGCAGCTGGGCGCGGGGATTGTCGGCGCGGACCTCCAGCAGCACCTCCTGGGCGCCGCGCCGCGCGGCCTCGGCGAGCAGCTCGTGCAGCAGCGCCGTGCCGATGCCGCGGCCCTCATGGTCCGGGAGGACGGCGATGGTCTGGATGTCGGCCGTGGTGTCGATGATCATCACCCCGGCGTAGCCGACGATGACCCCGTCCACCTCGGCCACGATGTAGCGGCGCGTGTCGGGGCGGAAAAACTCCTCGTAGAACATCTGCAGGGGCCAGGCGTCGACGGGGAAGAGCTCCTGCTCAAGCGAGCCGACCGTCTTGATGTCCTCGTAGTCCAGGTCCCGCAGGCTGAAGCTCATGAGCCGACCTTCTTCCGGGCCCCGGGAACCTTCGCATCGGATTCCCTCAGGTACAGCGGGGTGGTGTCCAGCAGCGGCATGCCGGCGGCGAGCCGGGCCGAGGCCGTCCGGCCCAGCGCCGCAGCGTGCGGCAGCGCCGTGGAGAAGGCGTCGACGGCGTTCAGCTCCTCCCGGTACAGTCCGGCCCCGGCGCCGAAGACCGGAAGCTCCGGCAGCTGGGCCGCCGGGCCCACGTGCGGGCCGTCGACCAGGACCGGAAGCCCGTGCGGGGTCTCCGGGCCCCGGTAGCGGGCCCAGTACACCTCGCGCCGGCGGGCGTCGGTGGCGACGAGGAACTCACCCTCGGCCGCCGGGTCCGAGGCGGCCTCAAAGGCGAGGGCGTCGAGGCTCATGACGCCGTGCAGGGGCACGCCCCAGACGAACGCGAGGGTGCGTGCGGTAGCCAGGCCGGCCCGCAGGCCGGTGAACGGTCCGGGACCGACTCCGGCGGCGATGGCTCCGAGGTCCGGGCCGGCCACGCCGGCGTCACGGAGCAGATCCTGAACCGCGGGCGCGAGGACCTCCGCATGGGAGCGCGTGTCGGCGCTCGCGAACCGGCCGATGAGGGTATCCCCGTCAAGGAGCGCGGCGCTGGCGGCGGCTGAGGTGTCCAGGGCAAGAAGAAGCACCGTAACAGCCTAGTCGAGCAGCCCGGGAGGCGGTCCTGCCGACCAGCGGGGGCCGAAGCCTGCGACGCGCACTTCCCGCTCTTCGTCCACGTCGTCGCTGAAGTCGGTGGTGATCCCCCTGCCGTCCGCCGCGGCTCCGGCGCCGGTGGGCCGGGTGATGGTGATCTCGAGCCGGCTGTCGGAGAGGTGTTCGGCGCGCCCGGCCCCCCACTCGATGACCGTCACGCTGGAGTCGAGGGAGGCCTCAAGGTCGAGGTCGTCGACCTCCTCCGTCCCTTCCAGCCGGTACGCGTCGACGTGCACCAGGCCCGGGCCACCGGTGAGGGAGGGGTGGTTGCGGACCAGGATGAAGGTGGGGGAAATCACGGTGCCGCGCACGCCCAGGCCGCGGCCCAGGCCCTGGGTGAACGTCGTCTTTCCGGCGCCGAGCCCGCCGGTGAGGATCAGCAGGTCCCCGCCCTGCAGGGCCGGCCCCAGCTCCTCTGCCACGGCCTGGAGCTCGGCGGCGGAACGGACGAACCGGCTGCGCAGCCAGTGCTGGGCCGGCTCACCCACCGGCCGGGTCCTCATTGAGGTAGGTCCGCGGAACCCGGCCGCTGATACGGGTGATGATCTCGTAGTTGATCGTCCCGGCGGCGGCGGCCCATTCCTCGACGGGCGGGTCACCGGCGCCCCCGAAGAGGACCGCCCGGCGGCCGAGCGGGCTGCGTTCCGTACCGACCAGGCCCTGCGTGCCGAAGTCGACGACCAGCTGGTCCATTGCAATCCGGCCGACGGCGGGATAGGTGCGCCCGTCGATGCGTACCGGTCCCCCGGTGGCGATGCGCGGAACGCCGTCGCCGTAGCCGGTGGGGATCAGGCCGAGGGTGGTGGGCCGCTCGGTGCGGTAGGACAGCCCGTAGGAGACCCCTTGGCCGGCGGGGACCTCCTTGCAGCCCGCGACGACGGTGGCGAAGGTCATGGCCGGGCGCAGGCCAAGGTCCTCCGCGCTCTGGTCGGAGAAGGGTGAGAGCCCGTACATGCCCAGGCCCACCCGCACCATGTCGAAGTGGCAGTCGGGGCGGGAGAGGGCGCCCGGGGTATTGGCCAGGTGGCGCACCTCGAGGTCCGCACCGGCGTCCTCGGCGACGGCCACGGCGTCCCGGAAGCGGCGCAGCTGCTCGTCGGTCTCGGGGCGGTGCGGTTCGTCGGCGACGGCGAGGTGGGAGAAGACCCCGACCACCCGCAGCAGGCCCTCCTCCTGGTGTTCGAGCGCCCGGTCAAGCAGGTCTTCCCACAGCTCCGGGGGGCAGCCGTTGCGGCCCAGCCCGGTGTCGATCTTCAGGTGCACGCGTGCGGGCCGCTCGAGCCGGCGGGCCGCCGCCACGACGTGGTCAAGTTCCCAGCCGGAGATCCCGATGTCGATGCCCTGCTCGATGCCTCCCGCGAAATCACTCTCCGGGGTGTGGAGCCAGGCCAGCACCGGGGCGTCAAGGCCCGCGCGCCGCAGGTCCAGCGCCTCCGAGATGTGCGCTGTGCCCAGCCAGGAGGCTCCTGCCTCAAGCGCCGCCTTCGCGACGGCGACCGCGCCGTGGCCGTATCCGTCCGCCTTGACGACCGCCATGACCCGGGCCGGACTGGCCACCTCGAGCAGGTGCCGGAGGTTGTGCCGGATGGCCTCAAGGTCTACTTCAACGGTGCGTTCGGTCGGGGCGGAAGAAAAACTCACTTGCCCTATTCTGCCACCGTCGCCGGTTGGGTCTCCCTCAGGCATCGGAATGCCGGGCGATGGTCGCCGACGCGCGGCGCACCGCCTCCACGGGCACATCGGAGACGAGATGCTCCAGGAACCCGTAGCGGCGCACCCACTGGCGGCGGACGCCGTCGCGGGCTGAACTGGTCCGGTGCCACCAGTCGGCGATGTCGCCCCAGCCTGGGGCCGCGAGGGAGCCACCGACCTCCTGCACCGACAGGGACGCGCACAGGTTGGCGAAGCTTAGCCGGTCGGCCAGGGAGAATCCTGCGAGGTCGGCCATGACGAATGCCGCACCGAAACAGTCACCGGCGCCGGTCGGATCGAAGGCGGTGACCGGCAGCGCGGGCACCCACTCCTCCTCTCCGGTGAGGGAGTCGATGGCCATGGCGCCCTGCTGCCCCACGGTGACGACGGCCACCGGGACATGGTCGGCGAGCGCGTAGAGGGCCGCCCAGGGGTCCTCGGTGCGTGTGTACGCCATCGCTTCGACGTCGTTGGGCATGAACGCGTAGAAGTGGCCGAGCGTGTTGAGGACCTGCGGGGCCCATTCCCCATGGGGATCCCATCCCACATCCCCGTAGAGCCGGGTGCCGTTGGCCGTCGCGGCAGCCGCCCACGGCTCAAGCTCCCCGCCGACGCTGACGATGGCGGCCCGGCAGCGCGGTGGGTCACCGATGAGTTCGGAGGCGCTCAGCGGCGGTGCGTGTCCGTGGGTCACCAGCGATCGGTCCCGCTCCACCGAGAGGGAGACGGTCACCGGAGAGTGCCAGTTTTTGAACACCTGGGAGCGTGAGAGGTCGACATGCTCCTGGTCGTTGAGGATGTCCCAGTTGAACTGGCCGTAGCCGTCGTCGGAGAAAGCGGCGGCGAGAGTGGTGTGGAGACCGAGCCGGGCCGCCGCGATGGCCTGGTTGGCGATCCCGCCGGGGCTGGAGCCCATCCCGTCGGTCCACACCTCGGTGCCCGGGCGCGGGAGCTGATCCAGGCCGGTGAAGGTGATGTCGAAGAAGACCTGGCCGGCCAGCAGGAGGTCGAATTCGGGGTCGTCCGGAGACCGCAGCCCGGCGAGGGGGTCGAAGCGGTGCTGCTTAGCCATGTAGGGCACAATACTCGCTGCCCCCGACCGATAGGAGCCGATGTCGGTGGAAGGCAGGCCGTGGCCGGGCGCGGTGTGCTTGAATCTGCGTAGTGGCGCCGTCCCGTTCGGGACCGACGGGATGTTGAGGAGGACCATGAAGCTTGTGATCGTCGGCGGCGGGGGCTTCCGCGTCCCCTTGGTCTACCGCGCGCTGGGCTCCGGCCGGTTCGCGGGCCTCATTGACTCCCTCACCCTCGTCGACGCCGAACCCGGACGGGCCCGCGCGGTGGCCCGGGTCCTGGCGGCCATGCCGCCCTGGGCAGACGGCCCCACGCAGTCCCCCGCCGTCACCGTCGAGCCGGACCTCGACACGGCCCTGCGGGGGGCTGACATCGTCTTTGCCGCGATCCGCAGCGGCGGCACGGCCGGGCGGGTCCTCGATGAGCGGGTCGCGCTGGCCGAAGGGCTGCTGGGCCAGGAAACCGTCGGCGCAGGCGGGATCTCCTATGCGCTGCGGTCCATTCCGGCCATGCTGGACCTGGGGCGGAGGATGGCCGAGAAGTGCTCGCGGGCGTGGCTGGTCAACTTCACCAATCCCGCCGGCATGGTGACCGAGGCACTCCAGCCGGTGCTGGGAAACCGGGTGATCGGCATCTGCGACTCCGCCTCGGGGCTGGTGGCCCGGGCCGCGGCCGCCGCCGGGCTTCCGGCCGTCCCCGGCTCCCTGGACGGCGTCGACTACCTCGGGCTGAACCACCTGGGGTGGCTCCGGGGCCTGCACGCCGACGGCGAGGACCGCCTGCCCGCCCTGCTGGCCGACCCGATGCGCCTTTCCTCCTTCGAGGAAGGGCGAATCTTCGGTCCGGACCTGCTGCGGGTCCTCGGCGCCCTACCCAACGAGTACCTCTTCTACTACTACTTTCACCGTGAGGCCCTGCGGGCCGTACGTTCGGCGGAGCGGACCCGCGGCGAGGTGCTTCTCGACCAGCAGCGACGGCTCTACACGGACCTCGAAAGGTCCGGGGACCCCTATCGGGTGTGGGAGGCGGCCCGGCTCGAGCGGGAAAGCGGCTACCTCGCCGAGGCACGGGGCGCCGGGGAGGAACGCGACGAGGCCGACCTCGCCGGAGGAGGCTACGAGCGCATCGCCCTGCACCTGATGCATGCCCTGCTGACGGGGAACCCGGCCGAACTGATCCTCAACGTCCGCAACGGCGGCACGGTGCAGGGCCTGCCCGCGGACGCCGTCGTCGAGGTGCCGGCCCGGGTGTCGGCCGCCGGAGCCGAGCCGCTTCCCGCGGCCGGCCCGCCGACCGGGCACCAGCTGGGCCTGATGAGCGCCGTCAAGGCGGTCGAGCAGGAGACGGTGCGGGCCGCCGTGCACGGGGACCGTGACGCCGCGCTGCGCGCGTTCAGCCTGCACCCGCTGATCGACTCGGCGCACGCCGCGGCTGCGGTGCTCGCCGGCTACGAGCAGGCGTTTCCCGCCCTGCCGGCCGGCTGGCGGAACTGACCGGCCTGGCTTCCGTCCCCGGCCGGAAACGGCGAAGCCCGCGTCCCGCCGGAGCGGCACGCGGGCTCCGGCCCGGTGGAACGGTGTCAGTCTTTCAGTGCTTCGGCCCACAGGTTGATCTCGGACTCGACGGCGAACTCGTCGATCGCGCGCAGTTCCTCGTTCGTGAACTCGAGGTTGGCAACCGCGCCGATGCTGCTCTCGAGCTGGGCGACGCTTGAGGCGCCCACGAGGGCAGAGGTGATCGGGGTGCCCTTTGCCTGCGGCCGCAGGATCCAAGCGATTGCCATCTGGGCCAGGCTCTGCCCGCGGCCCGCAGCGATCTCGTTGAGACCCCGGACCCGGCGCAGGTTGTCCTCGGAGAGGTGCTCACCGGAGAGCGACTTGTCCGCGGCGGCCCGCGAATCCGAGGGAACCCCGTTGAGGTAGCGGTCGGTCAGCAGGCCCTGCGCCAGCGGCGAGAACGCGATGGAACCGGCGCCCACCGTCTCAAGAGCCTCCGGGAGGTTCGGGCTGCCGTTCTCGACCCAGCGGTTGAGCATCGAGTAGGAGGGCTGGTGGATCAGCAGCGGCGTGCCGAGGTCGCGCAGGATCGCGGCGGCCTCGATCGTCTTCTCGGGCGAGTAGGAGGAGATGCCCGCGTAGAGCGCGCGGCCGGATCGCACGGCGGTGTCCAGCGCGCCCATGGTCTCCTCGAGCGGGGTTTCCGGGTCGGGGCGGTGGCTGTAGAAGATGTCGACGTAGTCAAGGCCCATGCGGTTCAGGGACTGGTCGAGGCTGGCCAGCAGGTACTTGCGGGAGCCGAAGTTGCCGTAGGGCCCGGGCCACATGTCGTATCCGGCCTTGCTGGAGATGATCAGCTCGTCCCGGAACGGCTTGAAGTCGTCGGCGAAGTGGCGCCCGAAGTTGGTCTCGGCGCTGCCGTAGGGGGGCCCGTAGTTGTTGGCCAGGTCGAAGTGGGTGATGCCAAGGTCGAAGGCCCGCCGCAGGATGGCGCGCTGCGTGTCGAAGGGCTTGTCGTCCCCGAAGTTGTGCCACAGCCCGAGGGACACGGCCGGCAGGTGCAGTCCGCTGCGGCCGACGCGGCGGTAGGGCATGGAGTCGTAACGGTCTTCTGCGGGGGAATAGGTCATGAAACCATCCTATGCGGACACCCCGGCGCGGCCCCGCGCCGGGGTGTCAGGAGCGGGCTTCGGGTGTGGGCGTCCACCCCGCCGGAAGGGCCGCCCGGAGCGCGGAGACCCCGCGGTGGGCGGGGGCCTCTGCGGCGACGAACCCGTCGGGGCGCACCAGGTAAAACCGATCCGGGCGCAGACCCGCGGCGGGCGCCGCAGGGAACTGATGCACCGGCAGTCCAAGGGCCCGCCCGAGCGCGTCGGCGAGTTCGGCGTCGGTGTCGCCGTAACTGTGGACCTGCCAGACGGCGTCGGCGAGCGCGGCGAAATTGGGGCCCGTCCACGGCAGGCGGCGCCCGACCACCCTGCCCCTGCGGCCACGCGCCGCGGCCTTGGCCCCTTCGCTCATCCAGTAGTGGATGCGGATCTGCCCAAGGTATCCGGCGAAGCGGGGGGCGATGGGTGCGGCCGGCAGCAGCCGGACGGCCACCGGCCCGGCCAGGCGCGGAAGGATCCGCCGCAGCGTCCGGGCGGTGGCGGCACCGGAGGTGACGCCTGCGAAGACCCGATCGGTGACGCTGACCAAGCGCAGGGCGACGGGGCGCCGCTCCGCGTTATACCGGTCAAGCAGTTCCTCCCCCGCCCGTCCGCCGAGGACGTCGGCCAGCTTGAACGCCAGGTTGTGGGCGTCCTGGAGCCCGGTGTTCATGCCCTGGGCGCCCACTGGTGAGTGGATATGGCCGGCGTCTCCGGCCAGGAACACGGGGCCGGCGCGGAAGGCCGCGGCCACCCGGTGGTGCACGCGGTAGGTGGAGAACCAGCGGGACGTGCCGTAGGTGACGCCGAAGAGCTCGCTCAGCCGTCCCCGGGCCACGTCCTCGACGATGTCGGCGGTGCCGGTGCTGCGCAGCACCCCGATCAGCCGGTGGTTTGCCTGCCCCTCCTCTGTCGCCTTCAGCGGGAAGGCGAGCAGGAAGTCGTCACCGCTGAGCCGCAGTTCGACGGTGGCCGCCGAGAGGCCCTGGACGTCGAGGGCGTCGGCCACGTAGAAGACGTATTCGTTGGTGACGCCCTCGAAGGGGATCCCGCTCAGGGTCCGCACCGCGGAGGACCCGCCGTCGCAGCCCACCACATAGCGGGCCGTGACGGTGAGGGGCCCGTCCGGGCCGGAGAACTCCGCCGTGGCGCCGTCGGGGCGGGCGCTGAGCCCGGTCAGCCGCCGGTTCCAGAGCACATCCCCTCCCCTGCGCTGGAGTTCGGCCAGGAGGATCCGCTCGTTCTTGCTCTGTTCCAGGAAGTGAAGCCCCGGATGCGGGGTCAGCCCCTCCCCGAGGGCCGCCAGGGGGATCTCGCCGAAGGCCCGCCGGCCGTAGCCGGGTTTGATGCTGAAGGCCTTCTGCGCCTGCTCGAGTACCGGGCCGATCACCCCCAGCTGGTCGTAGATCTCCATGGTGCGCGACTGGATCCCGAGCGCCCGGGACTCCCGGGTGGGTTCGCCCTTGCCGTCGGCGAGCACGGCGTCCACGCCGAGCCTGCGCAGCCAGGCCGCGAGCATCAGTCCGGTGGGTCCGGCCCCGACGATCAGGACGTCCGTGCTCACCTCCGAGGCGGCCATGGTCAGCCGGCCGCGAGCGAGAGGATGAGGGACGCGTGGCCCGGCAGGGTCACCGTGTCGGTGCCGGTGCGGACCCCGTCCACCGTGGAGAGCAGCACCTGCGCCCCGTCGGCGGCCAGGGGGACCTCGCACTCTGCGGCGCCGAAGTTCAGGAGCACCGCGGTTCGTCCGCGTCGCAGCAGCAGCCAGCGGGCCGCCTCGTCGAACTCCACCTCGATCGAGCGGAAGTCGCGGGTGTTCAGGTCCGGTTCGGAGGCCCGCAGCCGGATCAGCTCCCGGTAGGTGTCAAGCAGCTGCCGGTGTTCGGGCTTCTCGCTTTCGGCCCAGTCGAGCTTGGCCGACTCGAAGGTCGCCGGGTCCTGCGGGTTGGGCACCGCGTTCGGGTCCCACCCCATCCGCTCGAACTCCCGAAGCCGTCCCTCCGCGGTGGCCTTGCCCAGTTCCGGCTCGGGATGGGAGGTGAAGAACGGCCACGGCGTGGTGGCGCCGTACTCCTCGCCCATAAACAGCATGGGGGTGAACGGCCCGGCAATGGTCAGCACCGCGGCCTGTGCGAGCTGGGCGGGGTTCAGGGCGGCGCTGATCCGGTCGCCGGCGGCCCGGTTGCCGATCTGGTCGTGGTTCTGGGCGCAGACCACCAGCTGCTGCGGGGACACCCGGTCGGCGTCGAGGCGCCGCCCGTGGCTGCGCTCCCGGAAGGAGGAGTAGGTTCCGTTGTGGAAGAAGCCCTCCTTCAGCACCTTGGCGAGGGCCCCGACGGAGTTGAAGTCGGCGTAGTAGCCCTCAGTCTCGCCGGTGAGGTTCACGTGCACGGCGTGGTGGAAGTCGTCGCTCCACTGTCCGGCGAGCCCGTAGCCGTTCACGCTGCGGGACTCGATCAGGCGCGGATTGTTGAGGTCGGACTCCGCGATGAGGAACAGGGGCTTGCCGAGTTCCGCCGCGCACGCGTCGGTCTCGGCGGCGAATTCCTCGAGGATGTGCACGGCGCGTTCGTCGTGCAGCGCGTGGACGGCGTCGAGCCGCAGCCCGTCGACGTGGTAGTCGCGGAACCACATGAGCAGGTTCTCGACGACGTAGCGCCGGACCTCGTCCGAGGCCGGGCCGTCGAGGTTCAGGGAGTCTCCCCAGGTGTTGCTCAGGCCCTCGGTGAGGTAGGGGCCGAACTGGCCGAGGTAGTTGCCGCTGGGCCCCAGGTGGTTGTAGACGACGTCCTGGATGACGCCGAGGCCGCGCTGGTGGGCGGCGTCGACGAAGCGCTGGTAGGCCTCAGGGCCGCCGTAGGTCTCCTGGACGGCGTACCAGAGCACCCCGTCGTAGCCCCAGTTGTGCGTTCCATTGAACGCGTTGACCGGGAGGAGTTCGACGTACCGGACGCCGAGGTCGACGAGGTAGTCGAGCCGTTCGATGGCGGCGTCGAGGGTCCCTTCCCGGGTGAAGGTGCCAAGGTGCATCTCGTAGATCACCCCGCCGTCCATGCCGGGTGAGGACCAGCCGGCGTCCTGCCAGTCGTGCGCGGCCGGGTCGAAGGTCCGGGACAGGGCGTGGACGCCGTCGGGCTGGCGGCGCGAGCGCGGGTCCGGCACGGCGGTAGAGGACCCGTTCACCTTGTACCCGTAGTCGATGCCGGGTCCGGAGGGGGCGTCCGCCGGGGCGCTCCACCAGCCGCCGGTGGAGGCGCTCATGGGGTAGTCGGTGCCGTTGGCGGTCAGGACCAGTGACTCCGCGCGGGGGGCCCAAACGTCGAACGTGCTCATGCTGCATCCTCCTTGGTGAGAAGCGCTACGGGTAGGGCTGAGAAGAGGTCGGCGACCGGGATGGTGCCGCCGTCGAACGTTTCGCCGGTGAGGGCGGAGGTGTAACGGCCTTCGGGAAGCTCAACGGTGGTGCCGTTCCAGCCGCCGGCTCCGTCGAGTCCGGCGGGCAGGCGGGTGACGAAGGTCAGCGCCCCGCCGCGGTCGAAGGCGAAGAGGTGGTCCGCCGCGGGCCCGGAGGCGTGGACCGCCTCGTAGCCGGTGAACAGCTCCGGCCGGTCCCGGCGGAGCCGCAGCGCGCGGGAGACGACGAGCAGCTTGGCCCGTCCGTCCTCGCCCACCGCGGGCCGGGCGCCGAAGTCGAGGTCGGTGAGGGCCTGTTTCCGGGCTCCGTAGTCGACCTCGCGGCGGTTGTCGGGGTCGACGAGGGAGGCATCCCAGAACTCGGTGCCCTGATAGACGTCGGGGACGCCGGGCATGGTGAGCTGCAGCAGCTTCATCGCCAGGGAGTTCGACCAGCCGGGGCGCTGGAGGCGCTCCACGAGCGGGGTGATAATGCCGGCCACGCGCTCGTCGTCGAAGGCGGCGTCGACGGCGGCGTGCATCGCCGTTTCGAACTCCTCGTCAGGGGCGGTCCAGTGGGTGCTGGCGTCGGCCTCGCGGGCGGCCTTTTCGGCGTACGCGTGGGCGCGTTCCCGGCTGAGCGGCCACGCCCCGATGAGGGACTGCCACAGCAGCGGCGCGAAGGTCGCGTCGCCGATCTGCGCGGCCTCGTTGAGGGCCGCCAGGGCCGAGGCCCACTCCCCCGCCAGTTCGGAGAGGACGGTGATGCGCGCCCGGGTGTCCTCGCTGCGCTTGGTGTCGTGGGTGCTGAGGGTGGTCATGGAGAGCGGGTTGCCGGTGGAGCGTCCCAGCAGGCGCCGGTGCATCTCCAGCGGGTCGAGCGCGAAGATCGACGGGTCCGCGCCCACCTCGTTGAGTGAGACGAGACGGTTATAGCGGTAGAACGCGGTGTCCTCAACGCCCTTGGCCATGACCATGCCGGAGGTCTGCTGGAACCTGCGGGCCAGTTCGGTGAGTGCGGCGTCGGGCCCGCCCTCAAGGAAGGGGTCGAGGAGCGGGTGGAGGGTCTTGACGGCGGCGGCCAGATCGGGCCGGCGCACCGAGGCGTCCCGCACGGCGTCGGCGAGGTAGTCGGCGCCGTCGGGCAGGTAGCTGCGGTAGACGGGGAAGCAGGTCAGCAGCTCGGCCAGGGCGTCGGCGGCCTCGGCCGGGTCGAGGCCCGCATCGGCCGAGACGAGCCGGGCCAGCCGCAGCACCTCCGAGCGCAGGATCCCGTCGGTGATTCCCCGCTTAGTGCCGTGGATCATTTCGTGGAACGGCTCGACCGGAACCAGGGAGGTGAGCTCGTGCTCCCCGGCCGGGTCGGTAAAGAGCCTGTCGATCTCGGCGAGCGCGTCATAGCCGGTGGTTCCCTCGCAGGCCCAGCCGTCAGGGAGCTCCTCCCCCGGTTCGAGGATCTTCTCGACCAGGACGTAGGCGCCGCCGGTGAGCCGGCGCAGGTCCGCCAGGTAGCCGACGGGGTCGGCGAGTCCGTCGGGGTGGTCGATGCGCAGCCCGTCCACGAGGGCGTCGTCAAACCAGCTGCGGACCTGGCTGTGGCTCTCCTCGAAGACCCAGGGCACCTCGACGCGCAGGCCGGCGAGGGTGTTCACGCCGAAGAAACGGCGGTAGTTCAGTTCGCTGTCGGCCCGGCGCCAGTTCACCAGCTCGTAGTGCTGCCGGCCGTGGACCTCGGCCGCGGTGTCGCCGGGGCCGAAGGACCCCTCGGCGAGGGGGAAGCGGTGGTCGTAGTAGCGCAGTTCGCCGTCGACGACCTCCAGGGCGGACTCCTCGTCCGAGCCGTCCCCGAGCACGGGGATCCGGATGCGTCCGCCGCCGGCGTCCCAGTCGACGTCGAACGCCTCCGCCATGCGGGAGTCCCTGCCCCCGCGCAGCAGCTCCCACCACCACGGGTTGTCGGCCGGGGTCTCGATGCCCATGTGGTTCGGGACGATGTCGACGAGCACGCCCATGCCGGCGGCCCGCGCGGCGGCGGAAAGCTCGGCGAGAGCCTCCCGTCCGCCGCGGGCCGGGTCGACCGAGGCGGGGTCGGTGACGTCGTATCCGTGGCCGGAGCCCTTTTCCGCCGTCAGGATCGGCGACAGGTACACCCAGTCCACTCCGAGGTCGTGCAGGTACGGCACCAGGGCCGCGGCATCGCGCAGGTCGAATTCGCTTCGAATCTGCAGCCGGTAGGTCGATTTCGGTGTCTTCACGCATTTCCTCCTGGAGGGCTGGGGTGCTGCTGGCCGCCGGGCCCGGGTGGGCCCGGCGAACCGGATCATGCAGTGCTGCGGACGCGGTGCCGCTTAGGCGGAGCCGGTCTTGGACGTGACCTCGTTGGCGAGGATCGCCAGCGACGCCGCCACCGAGTGGTCGTGATCCTCGGCCTCGGTGTGCGACCTCAGCACGACCATCGACTTGGCCTCGACGGAGATCGTCGTCCCGGCGGGAATGGCCTCGGTGTCCGCGTACTTGCCCGCGGTGTCGATGACCTCGTCCCAGGACGGCGCGTACTCCTCGGCCGGGATGGTGAAGTCAACGGCCTCGTCGTGGGCATTGAAGTACATCAGGAAGTTGGCGTCGGTGATGCGCTGGCCGCGCGCGTCACGGCCCCGGATGCCCTGCCCGTTGAGGAACACTCCAATGGAACGGCCGAAGCCGCTGTCCCAGTCCTCGGGGGCCATCAGCTCGCCGGAAGTGTCGAGCCACACGATGTCCGGCAGCGCCTCGCCCTCACCCCGTCGGACCGGACGGCCGTCGAAGAAGCGGCGGCGGCGGAACGTCGGGTGCTCGGACCGCAGGCGGTTCACGGCCGCCGTGAACTCGAGCAGGGGCTGGTCCATCTTGTCCCAGTGCACCCAGCTCAGCTCGGAGTCCTGGGCATAGGTGTTGTTGTTGCCGTCCTGGGTGCGCCCGAGCTCGTCGCCGTGCAGGAGCATGGGGACGCCCTGGGACAACAGGAGGGTCGCGATGAAGTTGCGCTGCTGGCGTGCCCGCAGCGCAAGCACCGTCGGGTCGTCGGTGGGGCCTTCGACGCCGCCGTTCCAGGACCGGTTGTGTGATTCGCCGTCGTTGTTGTTCTCGCCGTTGGCCTCGTTGTGCTTCTCGTTGTAGGAGACGAGGTCGCGCAGGGTGAAGCCGTCGTGGGCCGTGACGAAGTTGATCGAGGCCACGGGCCGGCGGGCGGAGTGCTCGTAGAGGTCGGCCGAGCCGGTGAGGCGTGAGGCGAATTCGCCGATGCTTGAGGGCTCGCCGCGCCAGAAGTCGCGCACGGTGTCGCGGTACTTGCCGTTCCACTCCGTCCACTGCGGCGGGAAGTTGCCCACCTGGTAGCCGCCGGGTCCAACGTCCCACGGCTCGGCGATCAGCTTCACCTGGGAGACCACCGGGTCCTGCTGGACGAGTTCAAAGAAGGCCGAGAGCCGGTCGACCTCGTAGAACTCGCGGGCCAGGGCGGAGGCGAGGTCGAAGCGGAAGCCGTCGACGTGCATCTCGGTCACCCAGTAGCGCAGGGAGTCCATCAGCAGCTGCAGGGAGTGGGGGTTGCCGACGTTCAGGGAGTTGCCCGTGCCGGTGTAGTCCATGTAGTACTGCTTGTCGTCTTCAACGAGCCGGTAGTAGGCCGAGTTGTCGATGCCGCGCATGGAGAGGGTCGGGCCGAGGTGATTGCCCTCCGCCGTGTGGTTGTAGACGACGTCGAGAATCACTTCGATGCCGGCGAGGTGGAGTTCCTTGACCATCGCCTTGAACTCCTGGACCTGCTCGCCCTGGTCTCCTGCGGAGCCGTAGCTGTTGTGCGGGGCGAAGAACCCGATGGTGTTGTAGCCCCAGTAGTTGGAGAGCCCCTTTTCCTGCAGGGTGCTGTCGTTGACGAACTGGTGCACGGGCATCAGCTCGATGGCGGTGACGCCGAGCTTCTGCAGGTGGGCCACGACGGCGGGATGCGCCACGCCGGCGTAGGTGCCGCGCTGCTCCTCGGGGATCTCGGGGTGCAGCTGGGTCAGGCCCTTGACGTGCGCCTCGTAGATGACCGACTGGTGGTAGGGGGTGCGCGGCATGCGGTCACCATCCCAGTCGAAGAACGGGTTGACGACGACGCCGAGCATCATGTGCGCGGCGGAGTCGTCGTTATTGACGGAGTTTTCGTCCCCGAAGTTGTAGCCGAAGAGCGCCTGGTCCCAGTCGATCTGTCCGTGGACGGCCTTCGCGTACGGGTCGAGCAGCAGCTTGTTCGGGTTGCAGCGGTGCCCCTCGGCGGGGTTGTTCGGGCCGTGGACCCGGTAGCCGTACTTCTGTCCCGGGGCGACCTGAGGCAGGTAGCCGTGCCAGACGTAGCCGTCGACTTCCTTCAGGGGGATCTGCGTCTCGGTGCCATCATCGTCAAACAGGCAGAGCACGACGGACTCCGCAATTTCACTGTAGAGCGCGAAGTTCGTCCCCGTACCGTCATAGGTCGCCCCCAGGGGATACGCTTCGCCGGGCCATAGTTCCATGTTTGTGCTCCTTGGTATGTTCATCGAAAGTTCGTTGGTGGGGGAAAAGGTCAGGGTGGGCCGGGGCTGCCGGTGCGGGGCCCGGAATCGTTGGTCGGTGCCGGCAGGCGGCGCGGACCGCAGCCGGCGCCGGCGCGCCTTCCCATGGTGTACCTCACGCGGGTAACGGGCACGTGAACACCGGTCAATCCGGTACCGCCAGCAGGCCGGCGACGACCGCGCCGATCTCCGCCGGGAGTTCCGAGACGATCACGGGGCCCCGCCGCGCCGCCCGCTGGCCGGCCCGGCCGTGGATCAGCGCCGCGGCCGCGGCCACGGCGGCCCACTTCGCACCCTCGGGCACACCCGCCCGGGCGGCGGCTGGACCGTCCTCGGCCGCTGCAGCGACGAGGGCACCGAGGATGCCTGCGAGGGTGTCCCCCGACCCGGCGGTGGCCAGCCAGGGGGTGGCGTCGGCCTGGCTGAAGACCTCCCCGCTCGGCGCTGCGGTCACTGTGGTGTAGCCCTTGAGCAGCACGGTGGCCCCGGTGAGGCGCGCCGTCTCCAGCGCGTACTCGGCCGGTGACGCCTCGATGGCCTCGCGGCTTGCCGGTCGGCCGCGGCCGGCCAAAAAGGCGACGAGCTCCCCGGCGTGCGGGGTGAGGATCACCTGGGGGCCCACCGTCCGGGGCACCTCCGCGAGCGCGCCGGCGTCGACGACGACGGGCAGCCCGCTGGTGATCGCGTCCCGCGCCCGGCGGGCCTGCTCGGGGTCGCCGACCGCCCCGGGCCCGACCAGCCAGGCCTGGGACCGCGCTTCCGCGACGCTACCGGTGGAGCACACCGCCTCGGGATGAACGCTGTTGATGAGGGACCCGACGCTGCGCGGCCCGAGGTAGCGGACCATGCCGACGCCGGTGGCTAGGGCGGCGCCGGTGGCCAGGACCGCGGCCCCCGGGTACTGGTCGGAGCCGGCGGCGATGCCGAGGACCCCGCGGGTGTATTTGTGGTCGGTGGTCCGGGGCCTGCGGTAGAGCGCGGCAGCGTCGGAGAGTTCGAGGCGGCGGACCGCCGGTGCGGGCGCGGTGCCGTTGGCCAGTCCCAGGCCGATGTTGATGACGTTGAGTTCTCCGGCCGCGAGCGCTCCGGCTCCGGTGAGCAGCCCGGCCTTGGCGGCCCCGAAGGTCGCCGTGGCGTCGGCACGGAGCACCGGGCCCTCAATCCGCCCGGAGTCAAGGTCGACCCCGCTGGGTCCGTCGCAGGCCAGCACCTGCGGCCTGCGGTCGCCCCGGGGCCCGGCCTTGGCGTTGACGGCCTCGACCAGGTCCGCCACCGGACCGCGGAGGGCTCCGCTGGCCCCGGTGCCGAGGACGCCGTCGATGATCAGGTCCGCTGCGGCACACCGTGCGGCCAGCGCGTCCGCGGTGTCGGCGGTGAGCCGCTCAAGGCGGCCACCAGCGTGGATGAAGGCGGCCAGGGCGTCGGGGTGGATCCGCTCGGAGACGGCGATGGCCGTGGCGCCCATGCCGCGCTGGGCCAGCCGGGCCGCGGCGTAGAGGGCGTCGCCGCCGTTATTGCCGGCGCCGGCCAGTACCACGACCGTCCGCCCGTACAGGCCTCCGGAGTCCCGGAGCATTCCGGCCGCCACAGCGAAGAGCCCGTGGGCGGCCTTCTGCATCAGCGCAGGGCCCTGCCCGGCAGCGAGGAAGGGTTCCTCGGCTGCGCGGACCTGACCGGCGGTGAAGGCTTGGAGCATATGTACGAGCTTAGCGGCCAGCTCCAAATTAGTCAGTCTGGTTACTATTTACCCCGGCGCCTCGGCGACGACCATGGCGCTCGCCAGGCCCCCGTCGTGGCTCATCGACAGGTGCCAGGAGGCGATGCCCCTCTGCCGGGCGGCCTCGTCCACGGTGCCGGTGAGCACAATTGACGGCGCGCCGGCCTCGTCGACGCGCACCTCGCAGTCCTGCCAGTTCATGCCGGCAGGTGCCCCGAGGGCCTTGGCCACGGCCTCCTTGGCGGCGAACCGCGCCGCCAGGGAGCGGATGTGCAGCCCGCGCTCGGCGGGGACGAACAGCCGCTCGATCAGCCCCGGGGTGCGCTCGACCTGACGCCGGAACCGGTCGACGTCGACAACGTCGACCCCGATTCCGACGATCACGGCCGGGCCCGTCCCGGGGTGCTACTCAACGGTGACCGACTTGGCCAGGTTGCGCGGCTGGTCGACGTCGTAGCCCTTCGCGGAGGCCAGGGCCAGGGCGAAGATCTGCAGCGGGACGGTGGTCAGCAGCGGTGCCAGCAGCGTGGGGCTGGCCGGCACGTAGAACACGTGCTCCGAGTACGCCTCGACGGAGGTGTCACCCTCCTCGGCGATCACGATAGTGATGGCGCCGCGGGCACGGATTTCCTGGACATTGGAGACCACCTTGGCGTGGAGCGAGTTCGGCGCCGAGGACGAGGGCATGACGACGACGACCGGCTGGCCCTCCTCGATCAGGGCGATCGGGCCGTGCTTCAGCTCGCCGGCGGCGAAGCCTTCGGCGTGGATGTAGGCCAGCTCCTTGAGCTTCAGGGCGCCTTCCATGGCGACCGGGAACCCGACGTGGCGGCCCAGGAAGAGCACCGACTTGGCCCCGGACATGTCCCGGCCGAGCTGCTTGATCTTGTCGGCGTCGTCGAGGATGGCCTGGATCTTCGCCGGAACCGCGGCGAGGTCCTCCATCACCTCGGCGATTTCGTCGCGGAACTTGTTGCCGCGCAGCTGCGCCAGGTACAGGCCCAGCAGGTAGGCGGCGGTGATCTGCGCCAGGAACGCCTTGGTCGAGGCGACGGCGATCTCGGGCCCGGCGTGGGTGTAGAGCACGGCGTCGGACTCGCGCGGGATGGTCGAGCCGTTGGTGTTGCAGATGGCCACCACCTTGGCGCCCTGCTCGCGGGCGTAGCGGACCGCCATGAGGGTGTCCATGGTCTCCCCCGACTGCGAGATGGCCACGACGAGGGTCTTCTCGTTGACGATCGGGTCGCGGTAGCGGAACTCGTGGGACAGTTCGACCTCGGTTGGGATCCGGCACCAGTGTTCGATGGCGTACTTGGCGACCTGGCCGGCATAGGCGGAGGTGCCGCAGGCCAGGACGACGATCTTATCGACGGTGCGCAGGATGGACTCGCTGATCCTCAGCTCATCGAGCACCAGGTTGCCGGCGGCGTCGGAGCGGCCCAGCAGGGTCTGGCCGACGGCGTCGGGCTGGTCGTTGATCTCCTTCTCCATGAAGGAGTCGTAGCCGCCCTTTTCGGCCGCGGCGGCGTCCCAGTTGACGTGGAACTCGCGGCCTTCGGCGGGGGCGCCGAAGAAGTCGGTAATGGTGACCTCGTCGGGGGTGATGGTGACGATCTGGTCCTGGCCGAGTTCGAGGGCGCGGCGGGTGAAGTCGATGAAGCCCGAGACGTCCGAGCCGAGGAAGTTCTCGCCGTCGCCGAGTCCGACGACGAGCGGGGAGTTCCGGCGGCCGGCGACGACGACGCCGGGCTGGTCCTCGTGGATGGCGAGCAGGGTGAAGGCACCCTCGAGGCGCTGGCAGGCCTCCTGCATGGCCTGCGTCAGCAGGTCGCCGGAGGCGCCGCTGTCCACCAGCCCGCGGTAGATGGAGCCGATCAGGCCGGCGGCCACCTCGGTGTCGGTGTCGGAAAGGAATTCGATGCCGGTGGCTGCCAGTTCGGCCTTGAGCTCGGCGAAGTTTTCGATGATGCCGTTGTGGATCACGGCGAGCCGGCCCTTGTCGGCGAGGTGCGGGTGGGCGTTCTGGTCATTGGGGCCGCCGTGGGTGGCCCAGCGGGTGTGGCCGATGCCCGTCAGCGAACGCGGCAGGGGCGCGGCGGCGAGTTCGTCGACGAGGTTGGTGAGCTTCCCGGCCTTCTTGCGCGACTCGATGCCCGACGGCGTGAGCACGGCCACCCCGGCCGAGTCGTAGCCGCGGTATTCGAGGCGCCGGAGTCCCTCCATGACGACGTCGAGCGCTCCGTGCTGGCCGTCAGTGCCGGCCCCACCGTTGACTGCAGGCACCATGGTGTCCAGTGCCTGATTTCCCTGGCCGTGGTCCCGGCCTACATAACCTACGATTCCACACATGACCCCAAGCCTACCGGCACGGTGCGTTTGTTAATGTAAGGGCCACGGGGCAGAATCCTTAGGGTGAGCGAACGAAGCCCCGGCACCCAGCAGGCGAACGGCGCCGAAACCTTCACCCCGTTCGTCGAGCTCGACCGGCCGATGTGGTCGCGCCTCTCGATGGAGATGCAGTCACCGCTCACCGTCGAGGACGCCCAGCGGCTCCGCGGCCTCGGCGATGTCCTCAGCCTCGACGAGATCCGCGAGGTATATCTTCCCTTGTCACGGCTGCTGAACCTGTATGTGGCCGCCGCCGGGGAACTTCATGCCGCAACCACCACCTTCCTCGGGGAGAAGACCACCCGCACCCCCTTCGTCATCGGGGTGGCCGGCTCGGTGGCGGTGGGCAAGTCCACCACGGCCCGGGTGCTGCAGGAGCTGCTGCGGCGCTGGCCCGACACCCCCAATGTGGAGTTGGTCACTACCGACGGCTTCCTCTACCCCAATGCCGAGCTCGAGCGCCGCGGCCTGATGCAGCGCAAGGGCTTCCCGGAGTCCTACGACCGCCGCCGGCTGCTGCGTTTCGTCAGCGAGGTCAAGAGCGGCGCGGAGGAGGTCCGCGCCCCCTGGTACTCGCACCTGTCCTATGACATTGTCCCGGGCCGGGAGGTCGTGGTGCGTCGCCCCGACGTGCTCATCGTCGAGGGGCTCAACGTCCTGGCACCGGCACGGCCGCGGGCGGACGGGCGCACCGGGCTGGCGGTGAGCGACTTCTTCGACTTCTCCATCTATGTCGATGCGAAGACCTCCTACATCGAGGAGTGGTACATCCAGCGGTTCCAGTCGCTGCGCAGCGGCGCGTTCGCCGATCCCGAGTCCTATTTCCACCGCTACGCGGACCTGACGGACGATGAGGCCCACACCACCGCCCGGGGCATCTGGAAGCGCATCAACGAACCGAACCTGATCATGAATGTCCTGCCCACCCGCGGCCGGGCGCAGCTCGTGCTCACCAAGGAAGCCGATCATTCGATCCGGCGGATGCTGCTGCGGAAGACGTGAGGGTGCCCGGTCAGCGGCGAGCAGGGGCCGGCCCGGTGGCCGCCGCTGCCGTCGTCGCCGCCCTTCTCGCCGGCTGTGCCGGAGGGTCCGACGGCTCCGCGGCAGGGGCGCCGGCTTCGACCGCGGCTGAGCTTCCCGCACCCGCGCAGCGCAGCCCCGCCGCGGCCCCCGCGAAGGAGGGCACGCCGGCCGCCGCTGCGCCTTCAAAGCCCGGTTCGGGCAACGCCGATTCAGACAAGGCTAAGTCGGACAAAGCTAAGTCGGACAAAGCTAAGTCGGACAAAGCTAAGTCGGACAAAGCTAAGTCGGACAAAGCTAAGTCGGACAAAGCTAAGTCGGACAAAGCTAAGTCGGACAAAGCTAAGTCGGACAAAGCTAAGTCGGACAAGGCGCATTCCGACCCGGCCTCCCCCGGCGTCGTGGTGAACAAGCGCCGCCCGCTGTCGCCCCGGGATTTCGTCCCGTCGAAGCTTGTGGTGCCCAGGGTCGAGCGCACTGTTGCCGCCGAGCGGGTGCGCCTGCGCCCCGACGCGGCGGCGGCGGTGGAGAAGATGTTCGCCGCCGCGGCGGCCAAGGGCGTGGGGCTCACCCTGGTGAGCGGGTACCGCTCGTTCGAGGAGCAGGCGGCGACCTACAACCACTGGGTGGGCCAGTACGGCGACAAGGCGCAGGCGGATGAGGTGTCGGCACGCGCGGGCCATTCGGAGCACCAGACCGGGCTGGCCTTCGACATCGGCCAGGCCGACGGCACCTGCACGCTGGTGCTGTGCTTCCGGGACACCGAAGCGGCCCGGTGGACCGCAGAGCACGCGGCCCGGTACGGATTCATCCTGCGCTACCCGCAGGGACACCACGAGGTCACCGGGTTCTCGGCCGAGTCCTGGCACTTCCGCTACGTGGGACCGAAGATCGCCGCGGCGATGAAGGCCGCGGGCACCGCGACCCTTGAGGAGCATTTCGGGCTCCCGCCCGCGCCGGGGTACTAGGGCCCCAGATTATCCCCAGCGGCCCGCCGCCTCCCCTAACCTTGGGCCATGGGGACTGAGGATCGCAAAGCGGACATCACGACGGAACCTGAGACGCGCCGCTCCGATATCTGGTGGTACGTTGCAGTGATCGGGCTGCTCTGCGGCAGCATGCTCTGCCTCATCTCGCTCGGGGTGTACGTGCACAAGCCGGAGGACACTGCGTCCTCCCTCTGCCACGAGTCCCACGGCCCAGCCACCGCTGGGATTGACCTCCCGTCGTCGGAGTTTAACGAAGGCTCCGACGTCCGCGGTGATTGGACAATCTGGCCCATGGGGATCAAGTGCACCTGGCAGTCAACGGAGAACGGCAGGAAAGTCAGCTACCAGTCCTGGGGTTGGGCAATCACCTGGTTCATGGCCACGGGTCTCGTTCTCACAGCCGGAGGACTTGGCGCGGCGTCGCGCGCGAGAGGCACGCGGAAGGTGGACTGCACCGGCGCGGGCTCCTCCGCCCGCAGCGGCGACGCACCCTGTTCATCCGAGTAATCGAGGAATAGCGGCGGTGCGGCGTTTGAGGCGGCTGCCGCGCGGCCCGCTCCTAGACCGCCGGGGCCGGCTGAAGGGCGAGCCGGGTGCGGACGGTCTCGGCCAATTCCCCGGCGATGCGCTGCGCGGTGTCCATGTCGGCCGCTTCGACCATCACACGCACCACCGGTTCGGTGCCGGAGGGGCGTAGCAGCACCCGGCCGGTCTCACCCAGCACCTCCTGGGCCTCGCGCACGGCCTGCTGGACGCCGGCGTCGGTCTTTACGGCGGCCCGGTCGACGCCCTTGACGTTGGTCAGCACCTGCGGAAGCTTGTTCATCACTCCGGCGAGGTCCTTGAGGCTCCGCCCGGTGGCTGCGACCTGCGCGGCGAGCTGGAGCCCGGTCAGGACGCCGTCGCCCGTGGTGGCGTACTCGGCGAAGATGACGTGGCCCGACTGCTCCCCGCCGAGGCTGTAGCCGCCGTCGCGCATCTCCTCGAGGACGTACCGGTCCCCCACCCCGGTCTCGCGGATGGTGATGCCGGCGTCACGCAGGGCCAGCTTGAGCCCGAGGTTGCTCATGACGGTGGCCACGAGGGTGTTGTCGACCAGCCGGCCGGCCTCGTTCATGGCGATGGCCATCACGGCCATGATCTGGTCGCCGTCCACCACGGTGCCTTCGTGGTCCACCGCGAGGCAGCGGTCGGCGTCGCCGTCGTGGGCGATGCCGAGGTCCGCACCGTGTTCGAGCACGGCGGCCTGCAGGCGTTCCATGTGGGTGGAGCCGTAGCCGTCGTTGATGTTGTTGCCGTCCGGGTCGGCCCCGATGACGACGATTTCCGCGCCGGCGTTGGAGAAGACCTCCGGGGAGCAGCCGCTGGCCGCGCCGTGGGCGCAGTCGAGGACCACCTTGAGCCCGTCGAGGCGGTGCGGGAGGGTCTGGAGCAGGTGCACGATGTAGCGGTCCTCGGCGTCGGCGAAGCGCCGGATCCGCCCGACGTCGGCGCCCACCGGCCGCGGCTGGGTCCGGGCCAGTTCGGCTTCGATGGCGTCCTCGAGCGCGTCGTCGAGCTTCTGCCCGCCGCGGGCGAGGAACTTGATGCCGTTGTCCGGCGCGGGGTTGTGCGAGGCGGAGATCATGACCCCGAAGTCGGCGTCGAGGTCGGCCACGAGGAAGGCCGCGGCGGGCGTCGGGAGCACCCCGGCGTCGTAGACGTCGACACCGGAGCTGGCGAGCCCGGCCTCAATGGCTGCGGCGATGAACTCCCCGCTGATGCGGGGGTCCCGGGCGATGACCGCTGTGGGCCTGCGCCCGCCTTCGACCGCGTTGTGGCCGAGCACCACGGCAGCCGCCTGGGCGAGCTGTAGGGAGAGTTCCGCCGTGATCAGGCCGTTGGCCAGTCCACGGACGCCGTCGGTACCAAATAATGTGCTCATCGCTGTACATCCTAGGTGAGAAACGGTGGCAGCGGCCCGCAGGCTTGCCCACGCTGGGGTTAAAGCGCAGCGCCCGCCCGGCAGGCCGGACGGGCGCTGGTGATGCTTGGAACGAAGCGGAAAGACTAGCGCTTCGAGTACTGCGGGGCCTTGCGGGCCTTCTTGAGACCGGCCTTCTTGCGCTCGATCACGCGGGCGTCACGGGTCAGGAAGCCGGCCTTCTTCAGGGCCGGGCGGTTGTTCTCCCGGTCGATCTCGTTCAGGGTGCGGGCGACGCCGAGGCGCAGTGCGCCGGCCTGGCCGGAGGGGCCACCGCCGTGGATGCGGGCGATGACGTCGTAGGCGCCGTCAAGCTCGAGGAGCTTGAACGGGTCGTTGACTTCCTGCTGGTGCAGCTTGTTCGGGAAGTAATCGGCGAGCTCGCGCCCGTTGACGATCCACTTTCCGGTGCCGGGGACGAGGCGCACGCGGGCGATGGCTTCCTTGCGTCGTCCAACAGCGCCGCCGCCGACGGTGAGCGCGGGGCGCTCTTTCGTCGCGGTTTCGCTGGCCTCGGTTGACTCTGAGGTGTAGCTCGTAAGCTCCTCAGTTGAATCATTCAGCTCTTCAGGGTTCTGAGCCACGGTTCTCCTTGAATTAATTTCTTAGTGTGTGGTGGCCAGGACTACTGGGCGACCTGGGTGATTTCGAAGGCCTTGGGCTGCTGGGCAGCGTGCGGGTGCTCGGCACCGCGGTAGACCTTCAGTTTGGACAGCTGCTGGGCAGCCAGGGAGTTCTTGGGAAGCATGCCCCTGATGGCCTTCTCAACCGCGCGCTCCGGGTTCTTCTCCAGGAGTTCGGCGTAGTTGGTGGACTTCAGGCCGCCCGGAAAACCCGAGTGGCGGTAGGCGCGCTTCTGCTCGAGCTTGGCGCCGGTGAGGGCAACCTTGTCGGCGTTGATGATGATGACGAAATCGCCCATATCCATATGGGGTGCAAAGGTCGGCTTGTGCTTTCCGCGCAGCAGTGTTGCGGTCTGGCTGGCAAGACGGCCTAGGACAACGTCAGTGGCGTCAATGACGTGCCACTGGCGGGAGATGTCGCCTGGCTTCGGGGTGTACGTACGCACGGTGTTGGCCTTCGTTTCTTGTTCGGTGACGCCTGCGCCCGCGGGTCAAACCGCGTCCACAAGCTCAGCTTATTCATGCGTTACCGGAACTTCAGGTGAGGGCTGAAATGCAACCAGTTATCCCGGAAACCTCGGCTGCTCCCCCGGGCCAGGTGGTTCTGCAACTGAACCGCTCCGGAAGGCGCAGACGTATCGAGTTGGGATACGCACAACGACTACCAAGGTTAGCGCGGGGCAGGGCCTCAGGTCAAAAGCGGCCGGCCGGCCCTCCTCCGCCCCTCACTTCGGACCCAACCGCACCTTTAGCGCACCCTTGGCGCACCCTTCCCGCAGGAAACCCGCAGGACATCCACAGGAGTATCAGGGTTCCCACAGGATCGGCACAGATCCCACTATAAGGGCGGATTCGGTTGCTAGCTTGTGATCAGAGCTGGCGCTGGGCCAGCCGCAGCCACGGGCAGTCCGTCCACGGTTCGTCCTGAAAATCTCAAGGAGTTAGTCATGCTCGCACTCTTCGCAACAGTCTCAACCGTTCTCCACACCGCCAAGGCCCGCCTCGCCAACGAGGAAAAGGGGGCCACCATGGTGGAGTACGGCCTGATGGTCGCACTCATCGCCGTTGTCGTCGCCGTAGGCGCTGCCGCCCTCGGCACCCGGGTCGATACCCTCTTCGACGGCATCCTTCCGTGATTCTCCGGCTCCGGCGGCTTCGGCCGCCGGAGCCGCTTCTGTACACCGGCACATCTAGTCATTGAGGGGCGGGCATGGGGAAACGGGATGGCGAGCGCGGCGCAGTTGCAGTTGAACTTGCATTTGTCCTGCCGTTGCTCCTGTTGATCCTTATCGGCTCGGTCGAGTACGGGCGAGTGTTCTTCATCCAAAACTCCCTGACCCACGCAGCGCGTGAGGGTGCGAGAAACGGCGCGATTCATTGGAATAATCCCACGAGGCTTGATGTCGAGGGAGCAGCCCTGCGCGGAACGTCCCTAAATGGCCTCGGAGTGGTAGTCGGCTCCGACGTCGGCGCGTGTGCCCCAGGCGGGAATGTCAGGGTCACCACGAGGGTCACCCTCCCGTCGATGACCGGCTTTCTTGGCCCCGGCCTGTTCCCTATGAATCTTGAAGGCGAGGCGGTCATGCGATGCGGTGGATGACGGTGACTTGGACGCCGGCGGGCATACGGCCCCCGGCATCAGCAACAGATCCGGAGCGAGGAGCCGTCTCAGTACTTGTCGCTTTCCTCCTTGTCGCACTCCTTGGTTTCGCAGCTCTCGCCGTGGACGTCGGCGCGATGTACTCCGAAAAAGCACAGCTTCAGACCGGCGCGGACGCCGCTGCACTGGCAATCGCCAGTGACTGTGCGGCCGGCGCCTGCGGCGCCATGGGCGCGACAGGACAGTTTTTCGCCGACAGCAATGCAAATGACACGTCGAGCGGCTCAGTAGTAACGCGCCCCTCAGCAAATTCTGTGCGCGTTGATACGAACGCGCGTGATGCGGCCACAGGCGCGAACACCTTCCCGTTGTTCTTCGCTCGCGTTCTCGGGAATGACACGCGAGACATCACGGCGACGGCGGAGGCAACCTGGGGCGTTCCACGCAGCAGCACAACTCTTCCTTGGACAGCGGGCGAGTGTGTCTTCAAGCAATCTCTCAGCCCATCACAACTTACTCAATTCAACTCCACCGGCAACTTCGTTGGAGACCCTATTCCTAGGCATATTCTTCTCGAGTACCACAACAACGCTGATTACGGCGGCTGCGCTGGAGTTAACGGGGACGTTCGCGGTGGGTTCGGCTGGCTCGATTTGGACGGTACTGGCTGCTCTGCACTAGTGGATATTGGAGCCGGCGAAGCCGGAAGCGACCCTGGCCTTGCCTTTCCCCGTGTTTGCGAGACCATTTTGCCCACTCTTATGGCCGACCCTGTCCTGATGCCGATCTACATTGACTCTGATGTCAATGGATCCCACGCCACCTATACGCTCAAAGGGTTTGCGGCCTTCCAGGTCACCGGCTATAAGTTCAGCGGTGGCAGCTCTCTCACAGTCGTCGACCCTCTCGCGCCACCCTGCTCTGGGGGAAATTGTCGCGGTATTCAGGGATTCTTCACCCGCTTCGTCTCGCTGGAGGAGGGAATGACGGTGATGCCGGGCGGACCGAACTACGGCACGACGGTTGTTTCACTGTCCCGATGAGCGGAGCGGAATACCGCAGGAAGCCCCAAGTGCCACCTGACATAGATCGACCAGCCGGACGAGCAACCCGCGAAGCAAGGAGCAATACACAGTGAAATCGCGTCTAATCGGAGGGGTTGCCGCGCTTCTCCTCGCGGTCGTCGGAACGGCCCTCCTGGTGATCTATGTAAAGGGTGCTGATGCCCGGGCGCTTCAGGGGGCCGAACCTGTTGAGGTCCTCGTGGTGCAGGAGCGGGTTCCCGCAGGCACCCCGGTGAGTGAGCTCAACGAATTCCTGCAGGCAGAAGCGATCCCGAAGTCGGCGGTGCCCGGGGACTCCCTAACCACCCTCGATGGGCAGGACGGAAAGATTACGGCCGCCGATCTGATGCCGGGAGAACAACTCCTAGCCGCACGCCTTATCGCTCCCGAGCAGTTCTCCCCTGGCACAGTGCCCGTTCCCGAAGGACTCGACGAGGTGACCGTCCTGCTCGCGCCCGAGCGGATGCTGGCAGGCCGACTCAAGGCCGGCGACTTCGTGGGATTGTATATTTCCGGCGAACTCACAGAGGAGGCTCCAGTCTTCGACCGGCTGCCCGCGGAGATGACCGGGTTCAAGCAACACACCAACCTGAATCTACAGAACGTGCTCGTGACTGCCGTTCAGCAGGCGGCACCTGCCACCGAAGGCTCCGAGAACGGTGAAGGTGTGCCGATGCCCAACGGTTCAGCTTTCGTCACCTTTGCCCTGAATGACATGAACGCAGGCCGGGTGATTTTCGGCGCCGAGTTCGGCACGATCTGGTTGACGAAGGAGACCGACACCTCGGAAGAGGGCAACCCTCCAGTAATCACGATTCCTGAGGTCGTCAAATGAGTCGATTCGTCGCAATTACGGCCGTGCGTGACTTCGAGGGTCGCATCCGCCAGGCAATCACCGGCGCAATGCACGGAGACCTTCAAACACTCCCGCCCGAGGTCCTTGCCGCAGGCCCCGCCGGCATTCTTCAGCAAGTAGGCGGCGTGCCTCCGGAGGTCCTGATTCTCGGGCCGGGTGTGAATCCCGACGATGCCCTACAGCTCGCCGTTGTCTTCGACCTTCAGTACCCCGAGACGAGTCTCGTCCTCGTCGCACCACCTGGCCCCGACCTGATCCTTGCCGCAATGCGCGCGGGGATACGGGACGTCGTGGCCTCTGACATCTCGGTTGAGGATCTCCGGGTACTCCTTGAGCGTTGCTGTCTCGCCGCAGGCAGTAGGCGCCGTGGACTTTCCGCTGGCCCTGAGCCAGAGCATGGCACTGGCAGGGTGATTGCGGTCATGTCGCCCAAGGGCGGAGTCGGAAAGACGACTGTGGCGACGAACCTTGCCATCGGGCTGGGGAAGATCGCTCCAATGGGGGTGGTCCTCGTGGATCTCGACCTGCAGTTCGGCGACGTCGCGACCGGGCTGTTGCTTGAGCCCGAGCACTCGATCACGGAAGCGGTGCACGGGCCGGCAGCCCAGGATTCAATGGTGCTCAAGGCATTCCTGACCGTTCATCCGGCTGGCGTCTACGCTCTATGCGCACCGCGCACACCCGCCGAGTCTGACTACATCACGGCCGAGCACGTGACGAGACTGCTCGCCCAGCTCGCGAGCCAGTTCCAGTATGTCGTCGTCGACACGGCTCCCGGACTCGGTGAGCATTGCCTGGCAACGTTGGATCAGGCGACAGATGGCGTGTGGGTGTGCGGAATGGATGTCCCGAGCGTAAGAGGTCTGCACAAGTGTCTCGACGTCCTGCGGGAGCTTCAACTCCTGCCGCGGGATCGGCATGTCGTCCTCAACTTCGCCGACCGGCGGAGCGGGATCTCCGTGCAGGACGTCGAGGCTACCCTGGGCGTGCCGGTGGACGTGGTGATTCCCCGTTCGCGCACGCTGCCCTTCTCGACGAACCGAGGCATCCCCGTCCTCCAGGGCACCGCCCGAGACGCCGCAACCAAGGGCCTCCAGGACCTTGTTGACCGATTCCGACCCCAAGACGGATTAAAGCGCAAACAGCATCGGCGGGTGGTTGTGTCATGAGGCTTTCGGATCGCATGAAGGCAGCGCACGGCGTCGAGGTGAACCCGGGCAATCAAGAGACCGAGGCTCCAGATGAGGCTGACAACGTTCTCGCTTTCGTTCCGTCGGTGACGCCACCCTCACCGCCACCAGCCTCACCGCTTTCATCCTTGAAAGCGCCACCAGTAGCCCCGACTGTAGACGCACTGGCAGGGCTCAAGGCCCGCGCAGCTGAGGCACTCTTCGCCCGGATGGGTTCCCGGTTCAGCGACTCTTCGGTGTCGGAGGAAGAACTGCGGGTCACCGCCCGTGATGAGCTGTCAGCGGTCATCGACGAGGAACAGGTGCCGCTTTCTCCGGAGGAGCGCCGGCGCCTGATCCGCGAGATTGCGGACGAGGTGATGGGTTATGGCCCAATTCAGCGGCTCCTCGAAGACCCCTCAATCACTGAGATCATGGTGAACCGGTTCGACCAGATCTATGTCGAGCGAAATGGGCATCTCTCCCTAACTGATGGCAAGTTCAATTCCGACGACCATCTGCGGAAAGTCATCGAGCGGATTGTCTCAAAAGTCGGACGAAGGATTGACGAGTCTTCACCACTTGTGGATGCCCGCCTCGAGGATGGCTCACGTGTCAACGCCATCATCCCGCCCCTGGCGGTGAACGGGCCGTCGCTGACCATCCGGAAGTTCAGCCATGTGCCCATCACAGTGCAGAACCTCATCCAGTGGGGTTCTCTCACCCCGGAGATGGCCGAACTCCTCAGCGCCTGCGTGCGGGCCCGCCTCAACATCATCGTCTCGGGTGGCACCGGTACCGGAAAAACCACGATGTTGAACGTTGTTTCGTCGTTTATCCCGGAGAACGACCGGATCGTCACGATCGAAGATGCGGTCGAGTTGCAGCTCCAGCAACAGCATGTCGTCCGTCTCGAGAGCCGCCCAGCCAATATCGAGGGCAAAGGGGCGATCGGCATCCGCGAACTCCTGCGCAATTCACTCCGAATGAGGCCGGATCGCATCATCGTCGGTGAGGTCCGCGGGGGTGAATCCCTGGACATGCTTCAGGCGATGAACACCGGACACGATGGGTCCTTGTCGACGGTTCACGCAAACTCGCCGAGGGATGCCATTGCGCGGCTTGAGACGCTCGTTCTCATGGCAGGGATGGACCTCCCCTTGAGGGCCATCCGCGAGCAGATCGCCTCGGCCGTCGACCTGATCATCCAACTCACCCGCATGCGGGATGGTAGCCGACGTGTGACACACGTCACCGAGGTGCAGGGCATGGAAGGGGAAGTAGTCACACTTCAGGATGCTTTCCTCTTCGACTACTCGGCAGGTATGGACCAGCAGGGCCGCTTCCTGGGCAAACCTATCGCCACGGGCGTGCGGCCGCGGTTCCTCGACCGTTTCGAGGAACTGGGAATCCACGTGTCGCCGAACGTCTTCGCCACCCCCGCCGGTCCGATGGGGCGGCGATGACGGCGGACAGCCCGGTCGTGTTCCTCAGCGCCGTCGGCATGTGCTTCGCTGCGCTGTTCTTGGTGTTCCTTGTTGTCTTAAAGCCCAGGCACAGTGCAATTCCCCTTAACCGGCGACGGCCGTCTGCTCACCCAGAGCTCTCAGTGTTCAGCCGGGTGACGGAAACTACGGTCACAGCCGTCGACGGGGTCATTGGCGAGAAGGGAGGGTTGTACAACAAGGAGACGTTGTACAACGCGGGAATCAAGTCTTCGCCCGCCGAGGTCACCGTCTTCGTCCTAGCCGCATCCGTCGTCAGCGCTGTCGTCGTCGGAGTGTCGCTCCACCCCGTCTTGGGGATCCTCGCAGCAGCAGCGACCCCTCTGGTTGCAAAGCTTGTGCTCAATATGCGCACCAATAGGCGCAGAAGGAAGTTCGACTCCCAACTCCCAGATACCATTCAAACCCTTATCGGTGGACTCCGTGCTGGTCATAGTGTCATGCGCTCGATCGACGCGGTAGCAGTCGACGCGGATGCTCCGACCTCCGAAGAGCTCTCAAGGATCATCAATGAGACCCGGATTGGCAAGGATGCGCAGCATGCAATCGAGGATGCCGCGCACCGGATGGACAGCGAGGACTTTGAGTGGATCGCTCAGGCCATCCAGATTCACCGCGAGGTCGGAGGGGATCTCGCGGAGGTCCTCGAACACGTCGCCGAGACCATTCGAGAGCGTAGCGAGATCAAAGGCATGATCCGCTCATTGAGCGCCGAAGGGATCATGTCCGCTTTCATCTTGATGGGTCTTCCCGTCGCGATTGCCGTACTTTTCCGATTCATTAATCCCACCTACATGGCTGTTCTTGTTGAGCACCCTCTCGGCATTGCAATGATCGTCCTCAGTGTCGTTATGTATGCGATAGGTGGCTTCTGGCTCAGCCGCATGGTTAAGATCAAGTTTTGAGGTAGAACTAAAATGACATCATCGGCATGGACCTCGATCGCCCTCATAGTGGGCCCATTGTCATACCTCGCATGGACCCTGTTTTCCACCGACCGCACGGCGGCCGTTGCCATCAAGTCGAATCTCACCAATGGAATTGTTGGGGGCGAGGGGCAGGCACAGACGCCAACGCCCGCGATTATCGACACCGTCCGCAAGGTCACACCCACCGCCTACATCGCCAAGCTCGACGGACTTCTTGCCTTCGCCGGCCGCCCTCGGTCAATGCCACTGGATAAAGTGCTGATCATCAAGCCGACTCTCGCGCTCGTGGGGGCCGCGCTTGGACTTCTGATGTATACCAGTAACCCAACCGCGCGGGCCGTGCTTCTAGGGGTCTTCATCACGGCGTTGCTCTACTTCCTCCCCGACCTCCTCATCTACAACTCGGCAGTCAAACGCCAGCAGGCCATTGAATTGGAACTGCCAGATACCCTGGACCAAATGCTGATTTCCGTGGAGGCCGGTCTAGGTTTTGAGACAGCAATGGCCCGAGCGGGACAGAACGGCAAGGGCCCACTCGCCGAGGAGATTGTCCGGACGCTTCAAGACATCCAGGTTGGAAGGCCACGCCGGGAGGCCTACCAGTCGATGGCTGACCGCTCCAGTGTTGATGACCTCAAAAGCTTTGTGCGCGCTGTAGTCCAGGCAGACAAGTATGGAATCGGGATTTCAACTGTCCTCAAAACTCAGGCGAAGCAATCGAGGGTGAAACGTCGGCAGCGCGCTGAGGAAAAGGCGATGAAACTTCCAGTAAAGACACTTTTCCCGCTTATTATTTTCGTTTTCCCCGTGATGTTTATCGTCATGCTCGGTCCCGCTGCGATCAACATCATGCAAACTTTCGGATAGTCCTGCGCCGGATCGTACACCACAGTAATGCCGCAGTTTTTCCGAAGTATCGGCTTTTTCCCCGCTCTTCCATGGACTTCGAAAGTAGCCTTAGAGAGTGCCAACACCACCGTACGATCGCAGCCAGGACAGTGAAGCCGCTGCCCGCTCCGCGCAGACGCCCACCGTCTGCCCAGACGCGGGTGATGCCGGTGCTGCGCCTCTGCTGGATCCCACGGTGCTGGAAGAGCTCGGGCAGGAACTCGAGGACATCGCCACCGTGCGGGCCTTCGTGAGCGACTACGTGGCGTTCTGGGACGAGCGCATCCACCGCCTCACCTCGTCCCTGGCCGAGGAGGACGCCAAAGCAGCCCTTGAGGCCGTGGTCAACCTTCGGGCTGCCTCCACCATGGTCGGTGCACCCCGGCTTTCGGCCCTTGCCTCCCGCGTCGAAGGCTTCCTCCGCAGCTTCCAGCTCCGCGAGGCGCTCGGTGCCCTGCCCGCCCTCGAGCGGTGCGGACGCGATACCGTCGTTGAACTGCGCACCACCTACCTGCTCACCAGCGACTGCGTGTAGCGGCGGGTTGACCGGAAACCACTCCACTGCCTTAAAACTGCGGCACTGCGAAGCGGTTCCGCAAGCAGGCGGAGGCAGGTCGCGACGCCGGCCCCCACCGTATACTCGAAGCATGCTGATCACGCGCCTCAACCGTGGCCTCTCCGCCCAGCCGTCCACCTCCAAGCAGTGCGGAGGCCACCTGTGAGCGGCGGTCTCTTCGCCCTGTTCGACGACGTCGCGGCCATTGCCCGCATCGCGGCCGCCTCGGTAGACGACGTCGCTGCCGGGGCCGCCAAGGCGGGGACCAAGGCCGCCGGCGTGGTGATCGACGACGCCGCCGTCACCCCGCAGTACGTGTCCGGGTCGGATCCGTCGCGCGAACTGCCGATGATCAAGCGGATCTTCTGGGGCTCGCTGCGCAACAAGCTGTTGATCATCCTGCCGGCGCTGCTGCTGATCAGTACCTTCATCCCGGCGGTCATCCCCTTCATCCTCATGCTGGGCGGCACCTACTTGTGCTACGAGGGTGCCGAGAAGGTCTGGCACAAGATCCGCGGCCACCACGAGACCAAAGAAGCGCCGGTGGTGGAACGGGGCCCCGAGGCGGAGGCCAAGGTCACCAAGGGGGCCATCACCACAGACTTCATCCTCTCCTGCGAGATCATGGTCATCTCGCTGAATGAGGTGGCCAGTGAGTCGATATGGGCCCGGGCGATCATCCTGGTCGTGGTGGCGCTGGCGATCACGGTGCTCGTGTACGGCGCCGTCGGGCTCATCGTCAAGATGGACGACATCGGCCTGCACCTGACCAAAAAGGACTCCGCGGGCGCCAAGCGCATCGGCGAGATGCTCGTCAAGGGCATGCCCGCCGTGCTGGCCGCGATCACCTTCATCGGAACAATCGCCATGCTCTGGGTGGGCGGCCACATCATGCTGCAGGGCGCCTACGACCTCGGCTGGCACGCCCCGTACGACCTGGTCCATGCCCTTGAGCACCCCTTCGAGGGAATCGCGGTCGTCGGCAGCTTCCTGGTCTGGCTCGTGAACACCCTGTGCTCGGCCGTCCTCGGACTCGCCTGGGGCCTTGTGGTGATGGCGGTCATACACCCGCTCATGAAGGTCCTGCCGTTCGGCAAGAAGAAGGGCGGGCACGAAGAGGGCGACGTCCGCGCCGCCATCTCCGGCTACCGGCCGGACAAGCACGACGCCGATTCGGCCTCCTAGGTCCCACCCGGTGGGTGGCGTCCCTTGACGCCACCTCTCCCGGGGATTCCCTGCTTCAGGCGCGCTTCACCGTGGTGGCCGTAGTCGGTCAGCGGCGCACCCGATAGCGCACGTGGAGCACCCGGTCCCCCTGAAGCACCTCGTCAGGGCCCTCCAACAGGTGCTGCGCGTCGACCGGCCCGAAGTAGCGCTTCCCGGACCCGAACACGACGGGTACGACGTCCATGCGCACCTCGTCGACCAGACCCGCGGCAAGCGCCTGACCACCGACGTCGCCGGCGGCCACCTCGACGATGCGGTTCCCCGCAAGCTCCTGTGCCCTGGCCACGGCTGCCTCGACGCCGTCGATGAAGTGAAACGGCGCCCCGGGGTCCCAGCCCTCAGGCGCAGGCCGGTGCGTCACGACGACCACGTGGTCGATCCCACTCGGGGGCTTCCCGCCCCAGCCGTCCGTCATGTCGAAGACCCGGCGGCCGGCGACAGTCACCCCGATCTGGTCCCAGTAGGCCCTGGTGTAGTCGTAGGACGCCTGCGACACCTTCAACTCGCCGCTCTCGTCCAGCGGCACGTCGCCGCTGAGCAGCCAGTCGAACAGCGGTCCGGGCTGGTCGTCCTCGTCTGCGATGAAACCGTCCACCGACACCGAGCTGTACATCACTACTTTGCCCATGCGCGCTCCTCTGCTTCCGCCCACAGTATCGCCGACGCCCCGCCCCGCGTACACCCCGCGTTGTGCAGAGCCTGCATCGCCGCTTTAGGGCTGCTCGGGCGTCAGCCGGTATCCCACCCCGCGCACGGTCTGGAACCACCGCGGGTTCCGGGGGTCTTCGCACAGCTTTCGCCGGATGTTCCCCATGTGGACCTCGATGGCCCGCTCGTCGGAATCGCTGATGTACGTGGAGGCGCCGGGGGCCTCTCCCCGGACCACCTTGACCAGGTCGGCCTTCGTTCGAACGGCGCCCCGGCCCAACAGGAGTGCGTGAAGGAGGTCGAACTCGCTGCGGGTCAGTGACAGCTCGGCGCCGTCAACGGAGACGGTCCGCGCATGGTGGTCAAGCACCAGCCCGTTGTGCCTCAGCACATTGATGGTGCTTGTCCGCGCACTCCGGGCGCCGCCGGGGCCGGGAACGGGTCCGGCGGACCCACTGCCCATCAGGGGGACGCCGGCCGAACCGGAACGGGGCCTGCGCATCATCGCCGCGATGCGGGCCCGAAGCTCGCGCGGCCGGAACGGCTTGGTGAGGTAGTCATCGGCCCCCGATTGAAGGCCCATGAGGGCATCGAGTTCGTCGGCGCGCGAGGTCAGGATGACGACGTAGCAGTCGCTGAAGGCCCGGACCCGGCGCAGCACCTCGTACCCGTCGATGTCCGGCAGGCCAAGGTCGACGGTGACGACGATCGGCTCCACCTCGCGGACCAGGCGGACACCGTCGCGGCCCGTGGGCGCAGCATGGACCTCGAACCCTGACTGCCGCAGGACGGCGCTCAGCAGGTTCCGGACATCGTCGTCGTCCTCAATAACGACCGCCACCCCAGGATCGTTCATAACGCCTTCCGCCTTCAGTCCAGTTATGCGCCTCGCATTCGGGTCATACTGCCGCCCACACCTTGCCGGACCCCCGCTGAATAGGACAATAGTAACCCTCGTCACTCCTGTACCAACAGGAGTGATAATGATGGTTGATCCAACGACAGGGGAAAGTTGATTTACCTACCGATTTCCACGATTCAGGGCAGTACCGACGGGCTCTGCCGGCCGGTGTCGACCCATGCCTGACGCCGCACCGGGGGCCGTCCTCGCGCTCGTCTGCGCCGTCGCGGGCGGCCTCACGTCCTACCGGATGTTCCCGCTGGCCGAGCGGGATCCACGAACCGTGCTTCCCGGCCGCTGGCGGTGGCCCGTCGCCGTCCTCACCGGCCTGTTCTGCGCCCTCGGCGCGCTCAAGGCCGAAGCACCGACGGAGGTCCTGCTGTACCTCGTGCTTCCTGTCTTCGGGGTACTGCTCGCGGCGATCGACCTGCGCTCCAAGCTCCTGCCGAACGCACTGCTGCTTCCGTTCCTCGCCGTCACGGGAATCGCTCTGCTGGTCGCAGCGGTCGAGGGCGGCTGGCGGCCGCTGGTCGGCGCACTGCTCGGCGGCGCCGTGATGTTCCTGTTCTACCTGCTGCTGGCCTTCATCTCCCCCGCCGGCATGGGAATGGGTGACGTGAAGCTCGCGGGAGTCCTCGGCCTCTACGGCGGCTATGTCGGCGTTGGGGCCTGGCTGGCGGCGCTGCTGGGCGGTTTCATCTTCGGGGGCCTGGCGGGAGTCGCCCTGTTGCTCTCGGGGCGCGGCACCCGCAACACCAGCTTCCCCTTCGGCCCCGGCATGATCCTGGCGGCCGTGCTGGCGGTGCTGTTCCTCGATGGAAGCTCTGAGACTTCCTTGCCGGGCTAAGCCCCTCCAGCAGCTTCACGCGGGTCCTCAGCGGCCCTGCGGGCGCGGGTCAGCTCCGCCCGCAGGCCAAGCTCCTCAACCCCGGGGTAGGCCACTTCCTCAAGAACCAGCGGGTGCGGGGGCGCGAGCACGGACCGGGCGTCCTTCACCCGGGCGGCAAGGCGCTCGGCGATCCAGGCGACCGGCAGTTCGCCGCTTCCCACCCGCAGAGTGGATCCCACGAGGGCCCTCACCATGTTGTGGCAGAACGCGTCGGCCTGGATGGTCACCTCGATCATCCCGTCGGCCCGCCGCCGGTAGGCATAGCGCTGCAGTTCGCGCACCGTGGTGGCGCCCTCGCGCGGTTTGCAGAACGCCCGAAAGTCCTGGAGGCCGGTCAGCTGCGCGGCACCGGCGTTGAGCAGCTCCACGTCCAGCTCCCCCGGGTACCAGAGCACCGTGCGGCGGGCGAGGGGGTCGCGCTCGACGCCGGCGTCGGCAATGGTGTAGCTGTAGCGGCGCCACAGCGCCGAGAAGCGGGCGTCGAAGCCCGCCGGGGCAAGGTCGGCCTTCTTCACGACGACGGCAGGGATGGAGTTCTTGATCGAGCGTCCCCGCCCGGTGAGCTGATCGGAGAGGACCCGGTTCACGGTGCCGCCCAGGCGCCGAGTCAGGGCCTCCCCCGGCGCCACGTCCTTCCCCCGGCCGATGCCGTGCCACTCCTCCGGCGTCAGGCCCACGTGGGCCACCTGGCCGCGCGCGTGGACGCCGGCGTCGGTGCGTCCGGCCACCGTGAGGCGGGCGGTGCGCCGCAGCAGCGTGAACAGAGCCTCCTCGAGCACCCCCTGCACGGTGACGTGGCCCGGCTGCAGGGCCCAGCCGGCGAAGGGCGCGCCGTCGTAGGCGATATCGAGCCGGACACGCAGAAGCCCGCCGGACCCCTCGGGTCCGGCGGGCAACTGATCATTCACGAACGTATTCAACCAGCTTCGGCGAAGTTACTTCTTGGCCTCGGGGGCTTCGGCGTCGTCGGACGCTGCAGCCTCGTCGGTGGAGGAAGCGGTGTCGGCGGGCTCTGCAGCCTCGGTCGACTCTTCGGTCTCGGCGGGTTCTGCAACCTCGGTCGACTCTTCGGTTGCGGCGGGTTCAGCGGTCTCGGTCGCCTCGACGGTCTCGGCGGACTCGACCGGCGCTGCGGTCTCCTCGGCGGGAGCGGCGGGGGCTGCCTTGGCCTGCTCGGCCTCGGCTACGACTGCCTGCTTGGCGGACAGCGGCTCCAGGACCAGTTCGATGACAGCCATGGGAGCGTTGTCGCCCTTGCGGTTGCCGATCTTGGTGATGCGGGTGTAGCCACCCTCACGGTTGGCGACGGCCGGTGCGATCTCAGTGAAGAGCTCGTGAACGATGCTCTTGCTGCTGATAACGCCCAGGACGCGGCGGCGCGAGGCGAGGTCGCCCTTCTTGGCGAAGGTGACGAGGCGCTCGGCGTAGGGGCGGAGCCGCTTCGCCTTGGTGACGGTGGTGGTGATGCGCTTGTGCTCGAACAGCGAGGCGGCCAGGTTGGCGAGCATCAGGCGTTCGTGCGCCGGACCGCCTCCGAGGCGTGGGCCCTTAGTGGGTGTGGGCATGGTTATTTCTCCTCATAGTGGACCTGACCGCCGCCGGGCGGCGGTCAGGCAGTTAGCGTATTAGAGCTCTTCGTCGCCGTAGGCGGCGTCGTCCTCTTCGATGGCAGCGGCGCGGGCGGCAAGGTCGAACCCGGGAGGGGAATCCTTCAGGGACAGACCGAGCTCAACGAGCTTCGCCTTGACCTCGTCGATGGACTTCGCACCGAAGTTGCGGATGTCCATCAGGTCGGCCTCGGAGCGGGCAACGAGTTCACCCACGGAGTGGATGCCCTCACGCTTGAGGCAGTTGTAGGAGCGGACCGTCAGCTCGAGATCCTCGATCGGCAGCGCCATGTCGGCGGCCAGGGCCGCGTCCGTGGGCGAGGGACCGATTTCGATGCCTTCGGCCGCGATGTTCAGTTCGCGGGCCAGACCGAACAGCTCAACCAGGGTGGTGCCTGCCGAAGCAACGGCGTCGCGGGGAGCGATGGCGTCCTTGGTTTCGACGTCGACGATCAGGCGGTCGAAGTCGGTGCGCTGCTCAACACGGGTCGCCTCGACGCGGAAGGTGACCTTCAGGACCGGCGAGTAGATGGAGTCGACCGGGATGCGGCCGATCTCCGAGTCGCCGGACTTGTTCTGAGAGGCCGAGACATAGCCGCGCCCGCGCTCGATGGTCAGCTCGAGCTCGAACTTGCCCTTCGAGTTCAGGGTGGCGATGTGCAGGTCGGGGTTGTGGAACTCCACACCGGCCGGCGGTGCGATGTCTGCCGCGGTGACGACGCCGGGGCCCTGCTTGCGCAGGTACGCCACGACGGGCTCGTCGTGCTCGGAGGAGACCGCAAGGTTCTTGATGTTCAGGATGATCTCGGTGACATCTTCCTTGACACCGGGAACCGTCGTGAATTCGTGAAGGACTCCATCGATACGGATGCTTGTGACAGCTGCACCGGGGATGGAGGACAGGAGGGTACGGCGAAGCGAGTTGCCGAGGGTGTAGCCGAAACCAGGCTCGAGGGGCTCGATCACGAACCGCGAGCGGTTGTCGGCGACTACTTCTTCAGTCAGGGTGGGGCGCTGTGCAATAAGCACGTACATTTCCTTTCAGGGTGCATCCGCTATATGACGCAACACAAATGGTGGAAAGGGATAGCTGATGAGCCGGCTCAAAAGCTTTGGATAACGGCACCGAACCGCCCTGCTGCAGCCGGGGCTGCTGCAAGGCGGTACGGTGGCCGAAAAGCCGATTAGACGCGGCGGCGCTTCGGGGGGCGGCAGCCGTTGTGGGCGCTGGGGGTGACGTCCGAGATGGAGCCGACCTCCAGGCCGGTGGCCTGCAGCGAGCGAATTGCGGTTTCGCGTCCGGATCCCGGGCCCTTGACGAAGACGTCGACCTTGCGGACGCCGTGCTCCTGAGCGCGCTTCGCGGCGGCTTCAGCAGCCAGCTGCGCAGCGAACGGGGTGGACTTGCGTGAGCCCTTGAACCCAACCTCACCGGCGGAGGCCCAGGAGATGACTGCTCCGCTGGGGTCCGTGATCGAGACGATGGTGTTGTTGAAGGTGCTCTTGATGTGCGCCTGGCCGAGCGCGATATTCTTCTTATCCTTGCGACGCGGCTTGCGCACCGCTCCACGAGTCTTGGGGGGCATTACTTCTCCTACGAAGGTTTTGGTTTTAGAAAGGGGGACCGCTGAACAGAGGTCTCCACTGGCGAAGATTCCCTGGTGTGACGAGCGCTAGCGAGTCACATTAGGGAGCCAGCGGGGATTTAGCGGCCGGCCTTCTTCTTGCCTGCGACGGTGCGCTTCGGGCCCTTGCGGGTACGAGCGTTGGTCTTCGTGCGCTGTCCACGCACGGGAAGGCCGCGGCGGTGCCGAATGCCTTCGTAGCTGCCGATTTCGACCTTGCGGCGGATGTCGGCTGCGACCTCGCGCCGGAGGTCACCCTCAACCTTGAAGTTTCCTTCAACGTAGTCGCGGAGCTGGACGAGCTCTGCATCGGTGAGGTCCTTCACGCGGGTGTTCGGGCTGATGCCCGTATCCGCGATCGTCTTCTCTGCACGGGTCTTGCCCACGCCGTAGATGTAAGTAAGCGCGATGACTACCCGCTTTTCGCGGGGGATGTCTACGCCAGCGAGACGTGCCATAGAGGCTGTTCTCCTTTGGTGATACCGGAGGTCTGAGCCAAAGCGTACCCGGAAGGTTTTCCGGTCCCCGGCCTCCGTGCCGGGGGTGTGCACTGCGCGGATGCGCGGTGCTGCTTTGCCTTAATGAACTGAACTACGCGTGGGGGTCGACCTCTAAAGAGGCTGATTAACCCTGGCGCTGCTTGTGGCGCGGGTTTTCGCAGATGACGAGAACGTTGCCCTTGCGGCGAACCACCTGGCACTTTTCACAGATCCGCTTCACGCTCGGGTTGACCTTCATGGTTTTCCTTCGAGTTGATTCTTATTTGTAGCGGTAGACAATACGGCCCCGGGTGAGGTCGTACGGGCTGAGTTCCACTACTACCCGGTCCTCAGGAAGGATTCGAATGTAGTGCTGGCGCATCTTTCCCGAGATGTGGGCGAGAACAATGTGACCGTTGGCCAACTCAACGCGGAACATCGCGTTGGGCAGCGCCTCGTTCACAGTGCCTTCAATCTCAATGACACCGTCTTTCTTGGCCATATCCTCCGCTAACGTCGATGCCCACCGCTTGCACGGTGGACGGGTTTGGGTTTTGATTGTCTGACCTCGGGGCGGCGACGGCTCGTAAGCCGGCGGGCCGCCCGGCCCGAAATGGGCACAAAAAGCAGAGACAACCAACAGACAACACTACGCCATGGGCGCGGAGAAGTTAAATCGGGGTCCTGCGGAAGCGCCCGGACGGGAACTCAGGCGCGGACGGGAACCGGGACAACGCCGAGCGGTTCAAGCTTCGACGCTCCGCCGTCCTCGGCGCTGAGCACCCAGATGCCGCCGTCGTGGACGGCCACGGTGTGCTCCCACTGCGAGGCGCGCTTGCCATCGGTGGTGACCACCGTCCAGTCGTCGTCGAGCACCTTTGTTTCGAGCCCCCCAAGGACGAGCATCGGCTCGATGGCCAGGCAGAGCCCGGGGCGGACCTTCGGCCCGCGGTGCGAGCTGCGGTAGTTCAGGACGTCGGGCTCCTGGTGCATCCGGGAGCCAATGCCGTGTCCCACGTAGTCCTCAAGGATGCCGAGCCGCTGGCCCGGAAGTTCCGAGACGTAGTCGTCGATGGCGGCCCCGATGTCGCCCACATGCTTGGCGCCGGCGAGGGCAGCGATCCCCCGCCACATCGCCTCCTCGGTAACCTGCGACAGGCGCACGTCCTCCTCCCGCGGCGTCCCCACGATGGTGGTGCGTGCGGAGTCGGCGTGCCAGCCGTTCACGACGGCGCCGGCGTCGATGGAGATGATGTCCCCGTCCTGCAGCACGTAGTCCCCGGGGATGCCGTGGACCACCTCCTCGTTGACCGAGGTGCAGATGCTGGCGGGGAAGCCGTGGTAGCCCAGGAAGTTCGAGGTGGCCCCGGCCTCCCGGAGCACCTCCTCGAACACCGCATTCAGCTCGCGGGTGCTTACCCCCACCCGGGCGGCCGCCACCGCGGCGTCGAGTCCGCGGGACAGCACCAGGCCGGCCTCGCGCATGCTCAGGATCTGGCGGGGTGTCTTGTACTCAATCTTGGGCTGGCGCAAAATGTCCGGCGGCCTAGCTGGCGACCTTGAGCGCGTTCATGACCCGCTCGGTGACCTCGTCGATGGTGCCGATCCCGTTCACCTGGGTGACGATGCCGCGCTCGGCGTACTGCGAGACGACCGGCGTGGTCTGCTCGTGGTACAGGCGCAGCCGGTGCCGGATGACGTCCTGGTTGTCGTCGCTGCGCCCGTCGAGGGCCGCACGGCCCAGCAGCCGGCGCACCAGCTCCTCGTCCTCGGCGGTGAGCTGAAGCACCACGTCGAGGCTCGAGGAGTTCTCGGCGAGGATGTCGTCGAGCTCGGCCACCTGGGCGGCCGTGCGCGGGTAGCCGTCGAGCAGGAAGCCGTCCTGCACGTCGTCGGCCTTCAGCCGGTCGCGCACCATGTTGTTGGTGACGCTGTCGGGCACGAAGTCTCCGGCGTCCATGTACTTCTTCGCCTCGACGCCCAGGGGCGTCTCGCGCTTGACGTTGTCGCGGAAGATGTCGCCGGTGGAGATGGCGACCACGCCGAGGCGCTCGGAGATGCGCGCTGCCTGCGTTCCCTTGCCCGAACCCGGAGGGCCGATAATCAGCATTCTTGTCATCGGAGGAGCCCTTCGTAGTTGCGCTGCTGGAGCTGCGCGTCGATCTGCTTTACGGTTTCCAGCCCCACGCCCACCATGATCAGGATCGACGTGCCGCCGAACGGGAAGTTCTGGTTGGCGCCGATCGCCACCAGGGCGATCAGCGGGATCAGGGCGACGAGGCCCAGGTAGATCGCGCCCGGCAGGGTGATGCGGGAGAGCACGTACTGCAGGTACTCCGCCGTGGGGCGGCCGGCCCGGATGCCCGGGATGAAGCCGCCGTACTTCTTCATGTTCTCGGAGACCTCGTCCGGGTTGAACGTGATCGCCACGTAGAAGTACGTGAAGAACACGATCATGAAGAAGTACACCGCCATGTACAGCGGGTGGTCACCGGTCGCGAGGTAGGTGGTGATCCAGTTGACCCACTCCGGCGGCGGCGTCTGGCCGTCCGTGGGGGTGTTGAACTGCGCGATCAGGGTCGGCAGGTACAGCATGGAGGACGCGAAGATCACGGGGATCACGCCGGCCATGTTGACCTTGATCGGGATGTAGGTGCTGCTGCCGCCGAGGGTGCGGCGCCCGATCATCCGCTTGGCGTACTGCACGGGGATGCGGCGCTGGGACTGCTCGACGAAGATGACGAGCGCCACGACCACCACGCCCATGAGCATCACGCCCAGGAAGACCGTCCAGCCCTGGGTGCGCAGGATCTCGCCGAGGGAGGTGGGGAAGCTTGCCACGATGGCGGTGAAGATCAGCAGGGACATGCCGTTGCCGACACCCCGTTCGGTGATCAGTTCGCCCATCCACATGATGAGGCCGGTGCCCGCGGTGAGGGTGATGATCAGCAGGATGATGGTGATCAGGGAGTCGTCCGGGATCAGCGGCACCGGGCAGTCGCCCAGCAGGGCCCCGGAGCGCGCGAGCGACACCAGCGTCGTCGCGTTGAGCAGGCCGAGGGCGATCGTGAGGTAGCGCGTGTACTGGGTCAGCCGTGACTGGCCCTGGGCGCCTTCCTCATGGAGTTCCTGGAAGCGGGGGATCACGACGCGCAGCAGCTGCGTGATGATGCTGGCGGTGATGTAGGGGGTGATGCCCAGGGCGAAGACCGACACCTGCAGCAGGGCACCGCCGCTGAAGAGGTTGACGAACTCGTAGAGGCCGCCCTGCGTGTTGCCAAGGCTCAGGCACTGCTGGACGTTGCCGTAGTCGACTCCGGGGGCCGGAATGAAGGCGCCGAGCCGGAAGATGGTGATGATGCCCAGCGTGAACAACAGCTTGCGCCGCAAGTCTGGCGTCCGGAATGCCCGGCCAATAGCGCTTAGCAAGCGTCCTCCTGAAGGTCTTGGATGTCCGAAGCGGACAGTACACAACAACCGAGTCTAACGGTCGAAGCCCGATGTCTTGGAACCGGGCGGTGATGAGCCGGCGCTTAAGCCGGAAAACTCCTGGTGGGCCGGATTGCACCGGCCCACCAAGAGTCTAGTTCCTGGCCGTGGTTGAACACAGCCGGATCACGAGCAGATCTGCCTAGAGCTGGCTGATTGAGCCGCCGGCGGCAGCGATCTTCTCGGCTGCGGTCGAGGAGAAGCGGTGAGCCTTCACATCGACTGCCACGGTGATGTCGCCGGTCCCCAGCACCTTGACGGGCTGGTTCTTGCGCACCGCACCCAGGGCGACGAGCGACTCGACGGTCACGTCGCCACCGTTGGGGTAGAGCTCCGAGATCTTGTCCAGGTTCACAACCTGGAACTCGACGCGGAACGGGTTCTTGAACCCGCGCAGCTTGGGCAGACGCATGTGCAGCGGCAGCTGGCCGCCTGCGAATCCTGCCTTCACCTGGTAGCGGGCTGCGGTTCCCTTGGTACCACGGCCTGCCGTCTTACCCTTCGAACCTTCACCACGGCCCACACGGGTCTTCTTGGTTTTGGCTCCGGGGGCCGGACGCAGGTGGTGGACCTTCAGAGCGTGAACGCGCTCCGTCTTTCCTTCGGCTACAGCCGTTGTCTTTTCCTCTGCCATTACTTGGCCTCCTCAACCTTCAAGAGGTGCGGAACCGTATTGACCATACCGACGGTCACAGCATCGGCTTCACGGACCACGGTGTGGCCGATCCGCTTCAGTCCGAGGGACCGCAGGGTGTCGCGCTGGTTCTGCTTGCCGCCAATGGCGGACTTGATCTGAGTGATCTGCAGCTTTGCCGTGCTCACCTGCACGCGCTTGGGAGTGATCGCGGTCATTACGCACCTACCTTCTGTGCTGCGATGGCGCGGAGCATCTGGTGCGAGGCAACCTCGTCCAGGGGCAGGCCACGGCGGGCAGCCACGGCCTGGGGCTCTTCGAGCCTCTGCAGCGCGTCAACGGTCGCGTGAACGATGTTGATGGCGTTGGAGGAACCGAGGGACTTCGACAGGACGTCGTGGATCCCGGCGCACTCGAGGATCGCGCGGACCGGACCACCGGCGATAACACCGGTACCCGGGGACGCGGGACGAAGGAGCACGACGCCGGCAGCGGCTTCACCCTGCACCAGGTGCGGGATGGTTCCACCGATGCGCGGGACGCGGAACATCGTCTTCTTGGCTTCCTCGACGGCCTTCTGGATGGCCGAGGGAACTTCCTTGGCCTTTCCGTAGCCGACGCCGACCATGCCGTTGCCGTCGCCTACCACCACGAGGGCGGTGAAGCTGAAGCGGCGGCCGCCCTTGACGACCTTGGCGACGCGGTTGATGGTGACGACGCGCTCAATGAACTTGTCCTTGTCGTCACGGCCGCCGTCGCGCCCGTCGCGGCCACCACGGCCACCACGGTCGCTCTTGCCGCCACGCTCGCCGCCGCGCCCGCTTCCGCGGGAGCCACGGTCGCCTCGGCTGTCGGCCGATGCGGTCTCAGTCGAACCGGCAGCCGGGGCGTCGGTTGCTGGCTGCTCTGTAGCCGTATTCAATGGCGCTTCCTTTGCCTTGTTTTCTTCGGTCACAGTGACAGCCCACCTTCGCGTGCGCCGTCTGCGATGGCCGCGACACGGCCGTGGTACTTGTTACCGCCGCGGTCGAAAACGACAGCTTCGATACCGGCAGCCTTCGCGCGCTCGGCAACGAGCCCGCCAACACGCTTGGCCTTGGCGGTCTTGTCGCCGTCAAAGGCACGCAGGTCCGCTTCGAGCGTCGAAGCCGAAGCCACGGTGATGCCCTTGGTGTCGTCGACGACCTGCACGAATACGTGGCGGGCCGAACGGTTGACGACCAGGCGCGGACGGACCGCGGTCCCCGAGACGCGCTTGCGCACGCGCAGGTGGCGGCGTCCGCGGGAGGCGGACTTGCTCTTGGAGGAGCGCTTCTTATTGATGCTGATTGCCATGGTTACTTACCGGCCTTTCCGACCTTGCGGCGGATGATCTCGCCTGCATAGCGGATGCCCTTGCCCTTGTACGGGTCGGGCTTGCGCAGCTTGCGGATGTTTGCAGCGACCTCGCCGACCTGCTGCTTGTTGATGCCCGACACCGAAAGCTTGGTGGGGGAATCGACAGTCAGGACAATGCCCTCGGGGGCCTTGACGGCAACCGGGTGGCTGTAGCCCAGAGCGAACTCCAGGTCGCTTCCCTTGGCCTGGACACGGTAACCCGTACCCACGATCTCAAGGTTCTTCTTGTACCCCTCGGTGACTCCGACAATCATGTTGGAGATCAGCGTGCGGGTGAGGCCGTGCAGTGAGCGCGAAACACGCTCGTCATTGGGCCGGCTGACGGTGAGGGTGCTGTCCTCAAGAGAGACCTCGATCGGGCTGGGCACGGTGTGGCTCAGCTCGCCCTTGGATCCCTTGACGGAGACTTCACTGCCGTTGACCTTGACCTCAACACCTGCAGGTACGGTGATGGGGAGACGTCCAATACGTGACATTTTTCTTTCCCTTCCCGCTACCAGACGTAGGCGAGGACTTCCCCACCCACACCCTTCTTGGATGCCTGGCGGTCCGTGAGCAGACCGGAGGACGTGGACAGGATGGCAATTCCAAGGCCGCCCAGCACGTGGGGCAGGTTGGTGGACTTCGCGTAAACGCGGAGACCCGGCTTGGAGATGCGGCGGATGCCGGCGATTGAACGCTGGCGGTCCGGGCCGAACTTGAGGTCGATGGTCAGCTTCTTGCCGACCTCCGCTTCCTCTTCCTTCCAGCCGGCGATGTAGCCCTCGGCCTTCAGGATGTCGGCTACGCGAGCCTTGAGCTTGCTGTACGGCATCGACACGGAGTCGTGGTACGCCGAGTTTGCATTGCGCAGACGCGTGAGCATGTCTGCGACAGGATCTGTCATTGTCATGTGGGCTCTTGCCCTTCCTCGTAACGGTTTCCGGATCCCGGGTCAGGAACGGGCTTTCGCTCGCCCCGGCCGGAACGGACCTGCAACGTAGTTAGATTAATCTTCGGATTTGAACGGGAAGCCAAGCGCCTTCAGCAGCGCGCGGCCCTCGGCGTCGGTCTTGGCGGTGGTGACGACAGTGATGTCCATGCCACGCACGCGGTCGATACGGTCCTGGTCGATCTCGTGGAACATCGACTGCTCCGTGAGGCCGAAGGTGTAGTTGCCGTTGCCGTCGAACTGCTTGCCGTTGAGGCCGCGGAAGTCGCGGATACGGGGCAGGGCGAGGGACACCAGGCGGTCGACGAATTCCCACATGCGGTCGCCGCGCAGCGTCGCGTGGGCGCCGATGGGCATACCCTCACGAAGCTTGAACTGGGCGATGGACTTGCGGGCCTTGGTCACCTGGGGCTTCTGGCCGGTGATCGCGGTGAGGTCCTTGACGGCGCCGTCGATGAGCTTGGAGTCCTTGGCGGCATCTCCAACACCCATGTTCACGACAACCTTCACCAGGCGCGGAACCTGGTTGACGTTGGCGTAGCTGAACTCTTCCTGCAGGGCAGACTTGATTTCAGCGGCGTAGCGGGCCTTGAGGCGAGGGAGAACCTTGGTCTCTGCGGTTTCAACAGTCATTACAGATCCTTCCCTGATGACTTGGCCACGCGGATGCGGACGGTGCGCTGCCGGCCGTCGCGCTCGACGGTCTCGGTGCGGTAGCCCACGCGGGTCGGCTTCTTGGTCTCGGGGTCAACGATGGCAACGTTGCTGATGTGCAGCGGTGCCTCGACGACCTGGATGCCGCCGCCGTGGCTGTGACCCTCATGCTGGGTGGCCTTGGTGTGCTTGGTGATCCGGTTGATGCCCTCAACGAGCACGCGGTTGGTCTCCGGGAACACCTTCAGGACCTTGCCCTGCTTGCCGCGGTCGCCGCCGCGCTCCTGCTTGGCTCCGGTGATGACCTGAACCAGGTCACCCTTCTTGATCTTGAGCTTTCCAGTCTTCTGTGCCATGGGCTAGAGCACCTCCGGCGCCAGTGAAATGATCTTCATGAAACGCTTGTCGCGCAGTTCGCGGCCGACAGGGCCGAAGATACGGGTACCGCGGGGGTCGCCGTCGTTCTTCAGGATCACTGCTGCGTTTTCATCAAACTTGATGTAGGAACCGTCCGCGCGGCGGCGTTCCTTCTTGGTGCGGACGATGACCGCCTTGACGACGTCGCCCTTCTTGACGTTGCCGCCGGGGATTGCGTCCTTGACGGTGGCGACGATTACGTCGCCGATGCCTGCGTAGCGGCGTCCGGATCCTCCGAGAACACGGATGGTCAAGATTTCCTTGGCCCCCGTGTTGTCGGCGACCTTGAGCCGCGACTCCTGCTGAATCACTTATTACTCCTGTCGTCGCGCTGGTTCTCTCATCGAGCCTTGCGGAACGGATATGGGTGGGCCCCGTAATACTGGTACTCAGCACAAACGCGCGCCGAAACGCGCTGCGGTTTAGAGCGGATTTGTGTTGAACAAGATCATCGGGCTTTTGCCTATTTGCCGGTGTGAGGGCATGCGCCAGCCCACCAGACAGACAAGATTCTTATCGTATCGCGAAAATGCCCCGGACACGAATCGTGTCCGGGGCATCTGCGCAGCTGGTGCTACTTGGCCTTTTCGATGACCTCGACCAGGCGCCACCGCTTGGTGGCGGACAGCGGCCGGGTCTCCGAGATGAGAACCATGTCGCCGATGCCGGCGGTGTTCTCTTCGTCGTGGGCCTTGACCTTCGACGTACGGCGCAGAACCTTGCCGTACAGTGCGTGCTTGACGCGGTCCTCGACCTGGACGGTGATGGTCTTATCCATCTTGTCCGAAACGACGTAGCCGCGGCGGACCTTGCGGTATCCGCGTGCCTCGGCGTCGGTCACGACAGTGTCGGTTACGGCGGCGTTTTCGCTCTTCTGCTCACTCATTTGGCGTCCTCCTCAGAAGCCTCGGTGTCCACGGACTTGGCGTCCTTAGTGGAGGCCTTCTTGGATTTCTTCGCCGGCTTTTCCTCGGCCTTTGCTTCCTCAACGGTCACAACGACGTCGGGCCGGATGCCCAGCTCGCGCTCACGCAGCACCGTGTAGATGCGGGCGATGTCGCGCTTGACCAGGCGCAGGCGGCCATGGCTCTCCAGCTGGCCGGTGGCCGACTGGAAGCGGAGGTTGAACAGCTCCTCCTTGGCCTTGCGGAGCTCCTCGACGAGACGATCCTTGTCGAACCCGTCAAGCTGATCCGTTCCTAGTTCCTTTGAACCCACTGCCATGCTATTCACCACCCTCACGACGCACGATGCGTGCCTTCAACGGCAGCTTGTGGATCGCGAGGCGCAGGGCTTCGCGGGCTACCTCTTCGGAAACACCGGACAGTTCAAAGAGAACCCGTCCCGGCTTGACGTTGGCCACCCACCACTCGGGCGAACCCTTACCGGAACCCATGCGGGTTTCGGCAGGCTTCTTGGTCAACGGGCGGTCCGGATAGATGTTGATCCAGACCTTGCCGCCACGCTTGATGTGGCGGGTCATGGCGATACGGGCCGACTCGATCTGGCGGTTGGTGACGTATGCCGGGCTCAGAGCCTGGATACCCCATTCGCCAAAGCTGACCTCGGTGCCGCCGGTCGCAGCGCCGGAACGACCCGGGTGGTGCTGCTTACGGAACTTGACTCGACGTGGGATAAGCATTTAAGCCTGTCCTCCTTCAGCCGCTGCGGGTGCTGCGGCGGTCTCGGCGGGTGCAGCTGCCGGCGCCTCGGCGGCGGGACGACGGCGGCGGTCTCCGCCACGGTCGCGGTCGCCACCGGCGGGGCCACGGCCCGGACGGTCTCCGCCACGGCCACGCGACGGAGCTGCGGCAGCCTGGGCTGCCAGTTCCTTCGCGGTGACGTCACCCTTGTAGATCCAGACCTTCACGCCGATGCGGCCGAAGGTGGTCTTGGCTTCGAAGAACCCGTAGTCGATGTTCGCGCGGAGGGTGTGCAGGGGCACACGGCCTTCGCGGTAGAACTCCGAGCGGCTCATTTCGGCGCCACCCAGGCGGCCGGAGCACTGGACACGGATGCCCTTGGCTCCTGCGCGCTGTGCCGACTGCATTGCCTTCTTCATCGCGCGGCGGAAAGCCACGCGGGAGGAAAGCTGCTCAGCGACGCCCTGGGCGACAAGCTGTGCCTCGATCTCGGGGTTCTTGACCTCGAGGATGTTCAGCTGGACCTGCTTGCCGGTGAGCTTTTCGAGCTCGCCGCGGATGCGGTCCGCTTCGGCGCCGCGGCGGCCGATGACGATGCCCGGACGTGCCGTGTGGATATCCACGCGGACACGGTCGCGGGTGCGCTCGATCTCGACCTTGGCGATGCCGGCGCGGTCCATGCCCGTGGACATGAGCTGGCGGATCTTGATGTCCTCGCGGACGAAGTCCCTGTAGCGCTGGCCCGGCTTGTTGCTGTCAGCAAACCAGTGAGACCTGTGGTCCGTGGTGATGCCGAGTCGGAACCCATGCGGGTTTACTTTCTGTCCCACTTAGCGGACCTCCACTTTCTCAGGGGTAGCTACTACAACTGTGATGTGGCTGGTCCGCTTGTTGATGCGGAACGCGCGGCCCTGGGCACGCGGACGGAACCGCTTCATCGTGGGGCCCTCATCGACAAATGCTTCGCTGATGACCAGGTCGCCCTCGTCGAAGGCAACGCCATCGCGGTCCGCGAGAACGCGGGCGTTGGCCATTGCCGACTGAACTACCTTGAATACCGGCTCTGAAGCAACCTGTGGGGCAAACTTCAGAATAGCCAGAGCCTCATTCGCCTGCTTACCACGAACAAGGTTGACGACGCGCCGGGCCTTCATAGGCGTTACGCGGATATGACGCGCAATTGCCTTGGCTTCCATTGCTTTCCTTCTCTCGTCTTAGCCGTAAAAGCCAGCGCCTAGCGGCGCTTGCCCTTGCGGTCGTCCTTAACATGGCCGCGGAAGGTCCGCGTAGGAGCGAATTCGCCGAGCTTGTGCCCGACCATCGACTCGGTGACAAACACCGGAATGTGCTTGCGCCCGTCGTGCACCGCGATCGTGTGCCCGAGCATGTCGGGGACGATCATGGAGCGGCGGGACCACGTCTTGATGACGTTCTTTGTGCCCGATTCGTTCTCGCGAGCGACCTTTACGTAAAGGTGCTGATCGACGAAGGGGCCTTTCTTCAGGCTGCGTGGCATGTTCCCAGGCTCCTATCGCTTGTTCTTGCCGGAACGACGGCGACGCACAATGAGTGAATCGCTTTCCTTGTTGGGACGGCGGGTGCGTCCCTCTGCCTTGCCGTTGGGGTTGACCGGGTGGCGTCCACCGGAGGTCTTACCTTCACCACCACCGTGGGGGTGGTCAACGGGGTTCATGGCCACACCACGGACGGTCGGGCGGATGCCCTTCCAGCGGTTACGGCCGGCCTTGCCCCAGTTGATGTTCGACTGCTCGGCGTTGCCGACCTCGCCGACCGTTGCACGGCAGCGGACGTCGACGTTGCGGATTTCGCCGGAGGGCAGACGCAGCTGGGCGAAGCGGCCTTCCTTGGCGACGAGCTGGACGGACGCACCGGCGGAGCGGGCCATCTTGGCGCCGCCGCCCGGACGGAGCTCCACAGCGTGGATGACCGTACCAACGGGGATGTTGCGCAGCGGAAGGTTGTTGCCGGGCTTGATGTCAGCCCCGGCTCCGGCCTCGACGAAGTCGCCCTGCTTGAGCTTGTTCGGCGCAACGATGTAGCGCTTGGTGCCATCAACGTAGTGCAGGAGTGCGATGCGCGCCGTGCGGTTGGGATCGTATTCGATCTCAGCTACGCGGGCGTCAACGCCGTCCTTGTCGTGGCGGCGGAAGTCGATCAGACGGTACTGACGCTTGTGTCCACCACCCTTGTGACGGGTCGTGATCTTGCCGGTGTTGTTACGGCCGCCCTTCTTGGGGAGCGGACGCACCAGGGACTTCTCCGGTGTCGATCGAGTGATTTCTGCGAAGTCGGCAACGCTCGAGCCGCGGCGGCCCGGCGTTGTCGGCTTGTATTTACGGATTCCCATGTGTCATTTCCTCGTTAAAGTGGTCTCCGCTCTAGGCGAGCGGACCGCCGAAGATGTCGATTGTGCCTTCTTTGAGGGACACAATGGCACGCTTGGTGCCCTTGCGCTGTCCCCAGCCGAACTTGGTGCGCTTGCGCTTACCGACACGGTTGATGGTGTTGATCGAGTCGACCTTGACGGAGAAAATCTTCTCCACGGCCAGCTTGATCTCTTCCTTGTTGGAACGCGGGTCGACCAGGAAGGTGTACTTACCTTCGTCGATCAGGCCGTAGCTCTTTTCCGAGACGACGGGTGCAATGACGACGTCGCGCGGATCCTTTGCGATGCTGCCGCTCACTTGGCCTCCTCCTTCGATGTTGCGTCGGCCGACTGGACGAACTCGTCGTAGGCGGCCTTCGTGAAGATCACATCGTCGGAAACCAGCACGTCGTACGTGTTGAGCTGGTCAACGTACAGCACGTGAACCCCGGGGACGTTGCGTACCGACAGAGCCGATACGTCGTTGGCGCGCTCGATGACCACGAGCAGGTTGGGCCGCTCGGAGATCGAACGCAGCGTCTCGATGGCACCCTTGGTCGACGGCTTCTCGCCGGCCACCAGGGACTCAAGAACGTGGATGCGGCCGTTGCGGGCGCGGTCCGAGAGGGCTCCGCGCAGGGCGGCGGCCTTCATCTTCTTGGGGGTGCGCTGGCTGTAGTCGCGGGGCGTGGGCCCGTGGACAACGCCACCACCGGTCATGTGCGGGGCGCGGATCGAACCCTGGCGGGCGCGGCCGGTGCCCTTCTGCTTGAACGGCTTGCGGCCTGCACCGCTCACCTCGGCGCGGGTCTTGGTCTTGTGGGTACCCTGACGGGCAGCCGCAAGCTGGGCCACGACAACCTGGTGCAGCAGCGGCACGTTCGTCTGAACGTCGAAGATCTCGGCGGGGAGATCGACCTTTACTGTTTGGACAGCCATCTGGCTATGCTCCCTTCACGGCAGTGCGTACGAGGACGACCTGGCCGCGGGCGCCGGGTACAGCGCCCTTGATCAGCAGCAGCGACTTCTCGGCGTCCACGCCGTGAACCGTGAGGTTCAGCGTGGTCTGGCGAACGGCGCCCATGCGGCCGGCCATTTTCATGCCCCGGAAGACGCGGCTGGGGGTGGACGCACCACCGATGGAGCCGGGCTTGCGGTGGTTCTTGTGGGCACCGTGCGAGGCACCGACGCCGTGGAAACCGTGGCGCTTCATGACGCCAGCAAAGCCCTTGCCCTTGGTGGTGCCGATGACGTCGACGGTCTGGCCGGCAGCGAACATCTCAACGGAGAGTTCCTGGCCCAGCTCGTAGGTATCGGCGTCGGCGGTGCGCAGCTCGACCACGTGACGGCGCGGGGTAACCCCGGCCTTGTCGAAGTGGCCTGCCAGCGGCTTGGTCACCTTGCGGGGGTCGATCTGGCCGAAGCCGATCTGCACGGCGCTGTAGCCGTCCTTGTCCGCGGTGCGCAGCTGCGTGATGACGTTCGAGTCCGCCTGGACGACGGTGACAGGAACGAGGATGTTGTTCTCATCCCAGACCTGGGTCATGCCGAGCTTGATGCCCAGCAGGCCCTTGACCTGGCGCGTAAGTGAAGTAGACATGTGTATCCGCTCTCCCTTACAGCTTGATTTCGATGTTCACGTCCGCAGGCAGGTCGAGACGCATCAGCGAATCAACGGCCTTAGGCGTGGGGTCAATGATGTCGATCAGACGCTTGTGAGTCCGCATTTCAAAGTGCTCACGGCTGTCCTTGTACTTGTGCGGGGACCGGATCACAACGAAAACGTTCTTCTCCGTCGGCAGCGGCACGGGGCCAACTACCGTAGCGCCTGCGCGCGTCACCGTCTCAACGATCTTCCGCGCTGAAACATCAATGACCTCGTGGTCATATGACTTCAGCCGGATGCGGATCTTCTGTCCCGCCATGGCGTCTCGACTCTCTCTCTACATGAAAACTGCCGAGGGCAGTTCCGGTACGTACATTGTCTGCGCCCGTTGTTCGGCGCTCCCCCACAGGCTGAATCCGGACGATTCCGGGTTCCTCACCCTGCTGAGGCTCCGACCCCCGCGCTCGGGCGTGTCGCGTTCTTCTCGACACGCACAGTCCGCGCATATCAGCCAGGCTGAACGGGATGGATTATATTTGGGCCACGCTGACCGGTGAACCTTGACCCTGCATCAGGCATTATCCTGACCGGGACTCGGGTCTCAAACCGCACGCGCAAGCACTTGAACAACTTGTCTAGTCTGGCAGAGATACCGCGCAAACGCCAATCCGCGGGGATTTGCGGCGGTCTGCGCTGCGTGTCGTGCAGGGCACGCCGGGGTGACGAGCCTCTCCCCCGGCCGTCGTGTCGCCGCTCGTGTGCGGCACCCGGGGTGATGAGACTCCCCCGGCCGGCCGCCCCGGGTTACGGCGGCGTTACCGGCGGCTGCGCCCGACCACGACCCGCGCACCTGATCCCGACCAGCACGCCCGAAAGCGACCTGCGGACCGGAAATACCGGGGCAGTTTGTCGTTTTCGGTCGTTCTTATACTCGTGCGCGAAGTACACGTCCCGGGATCACGGGTCGCCCCGGAACAAGGCCTGCCGAGGTGAGAAGGTCACGCAAAAGTGCAGGATCGCGAAGGTCGTCCCATGTCCAGCGCACTACACGCAGCCCAAGTGCCCGCAGCCGGTCTTCCCTGCGCTTCTCCTCGATGACGACCTCGCTGGGGGTCCTACCGTTGAGGTATTCCGGCTTCGAGTACTTCACCAGCCCGTCGAACTCCCCCACGAGACGTGCCTGAGGCCAGTAGAAATCAACGCGACCGATCAATCCCCGCGCATCGGAGAACACATGCTGGAGCTCGGGCACCGGAAAACCCATCACCATCATCTGCACGCGGCTAAGGGACTCCCCCGGTGACTCTGCGTCACCGCAGGAAAAATCGAGCACCGCGGTGATCCGCTTCTGGGCTGCAGCCGTCCGTGTCATCTGCGCCAGCTCGGATACCTGTCTCAGATTGGTCATTCCCCGACGCAGTGCGTCATCGAGAGCCAGCACGCCAGCAGGGAAACCCGAACCGACGGCGAGGGCGACAATCGTCGACTCAAGCGAGGTCACCTGCAGCCCGGAAATCTGGGTCACCGGGGGCGCGGCCAAAGAGCTGCAATGACGCCGGACTCCTCCGCGCGAGTGCGCCGAGCCGTCGGCGATCTGCTGGACGTGGACGTGGGACGGGACCGTGACGAGTGGTAGTCCATGGACCAGAGCAGCCGTTTCATGGCAGAAGACGGGCGGGCGGTGTGCTGCCAGGTGCACGGCCAGGACCCTCATTCGATAGCGGTCCCAGCGATCGAGGGCGGCCCACCTTTCGCTGGTGACATAAAGCCCCTGCCGGATCCGCACCAGTTCTCCAGCTGCGCAGCTCCGCTGAAGCGATCGGGAGCTCCGGCCCTGAGCCGAGAGTTCCGCAGTCGACAGCACGAAAGTTCTGAGCGTGGAATACGTCGTCATGCCTCAACACTGACGGCAAGGCCCCACTTCGCCGGCCACCGCCGTCGTTATGTGGACGGGCAATCGCATCCGGGTCGGCGGGTGATGCTCACGAGAACCCTGCCCGTTCGACGTCGCCGCCGCAGGGTGCAGCCTCTGGACCCGATTGCGACGTGCGGGCCCGACATATCCGGCTCCGCCGTCGCTTTCGGGTACCCAGGACGCAACCGGGTGCGGAAACCCCTAAGGGACTGCCGGCCGGTGGGGCCATCGCCGCCAGCCGGTCGCCGCCGGCAACACCCCCACCCCTGCCGATTACGTCAGGTGGACCCGATTGCGACGTGCGGGCCCGACATAACCGGCGCCGTCGTCGCTTTCGGGTACCCCGGACGCAACCGGGCGCGGCATACAAGCGCCCGGGCACGCAAAAGGGCCCCGCTGCCGAAGCAGCGAGGCCCTTCCGTTAGAACTCAGGCAGTCAGAAGACTACTTGATGATCTTGGTGACACGTCCCGAACCAACGGTGCGGCCGCCTTCGCGGATAGCGAAGCCGAGGCCCTCTTCCATTGCGATCGGCTGGATGAGCGCAACGGTCATCTCAGTGTTGTCGCCGGGCATAACCATTTCAGTGCCCTCGGGGAGGGTGATGACGCCGGTTACGTCCGTGGTGCGGAAGTAGAACTGCGGGCGGTAGTTCGAGTAGAACGGGTTGTGACGCCCGCCCTCGTCCTTGGCCAGGATGTAGACGTTGGCCTCGAAGTCGGTGTGCGGGGTGATCGAACCCGGCTTGACGATAACCTGGCCGCGCTCGACATCTTCGCGCTTGATGCCGCGGAGCAGCAGGCCACAGTTCTCGCCGGCCCATGCTTCGTCGAGCTGCTTGTGGAACATCTCGATACCGGTAACCGTGGTCTTCTGGACCGGACGGATGCCGACGATCTCGACCTCGGAGTTGATCTTCAGGGTTCCACGCTCGGCGCGGCCCGTAACAACGGTGCCACGGCCGGTGATGGTGAAGACGTCCTCGACAGGCATGAGGAAGGGCTTGTCCTTGTCGCGGATCGGGTCCGGAACGGACTCGTCCACAGCAGCCATCAGGTCCTCGACGGACTTGACCCACTGGGCGTCGCCCTCAAGGGCCTTCAGGCCGGAGACGCGGACGACAGGAGCTTCGTCGCCGTCGAAGCCCTGCGCGCTGAGGAGCTCGCGGACCTCCATCTCGACGAGGTCAAGCAGTTCCTCGTCTTCGACCATGTCGGACTTGTTCAGCGCGACCAGCAGGTAGGGAACACCAACCTGGCGGGCGAGCAGAACGTGCTCGCGGGTCTGGGCCATCGGACCGTCGGTGGCGGCAACAACAAGGATGGCACCATCCATCTGGGCCGCACCGGTGATCATGTTCTTGATGTAGTCAGCGTGACCGGGAGCGTCTACGTGTGCGTAGTGGCGCTTCTCAGTCTGGTACTCAACATGCGAGATGTTGATGGTGATGCCGCGCTGCTTCTCCTCGGGAGCCGAGTCGATCGACGCGAAGTCACGCTGCTCGTTGAGAGTGGGGTACTTGTCGTAAAGCACCTTGGAAATGGCAGCCGTCAACGTGGTCTTTCCATGGTCAACGTGACCGATGGTGCCGATGTTAACGTGCGGCTTAGTCCGCTCGAACTTTGCCTTCGCCACGGGTTCCTCCTAGAACGTTTGAGAAGATTTGCTTCCCAGCCGCGCTTTTCGCAGCTGAAACTCATGCAAGTCTACTTGGGGGCTTTGGTTTTCTTGAAATTGCAGGGTACTGCCGGCCCCTGGGGGCCGTTGGCTGGAGTGAGGGCCGGCGAACGGGATGTCCGCCGGCCCCCACCGGAAGCCTCAGTCGTTACCGACCGGGGATCCGAAGTTACTCACCGCGGGTCTTCTGGATGATCTCGTCGGCAACAGCCTTGGGGACCTCCGAGTAGCTGTCGAACTGCATCGAGTACACGGCGCGGCCCTGGGTCTTGGACCGCAGGTCGCCGATGTAACCGAACATTCCGGACAGGGGCACGAGGGCGCGGATGACCTTCACGCCGCTTGCGTCCTCCATGGACTGCATCTGGCCGCGGCGGGAGTTCAGGTCGCCGATAACTTCGCCCATGTACTCCTCGGGCGTGCGGACCTCAACATCCATGAGCGGTTCGAGCAGCACCGGCTGCGCCATCCGAGCGGCTTCCTTGAACGCCATGCGACCGGCGATCTTGAAGGCCATTTCGGAGGAGTCGACGTCGTGGTAGGCGCCGTCAAGCAGCGTCGCCTTGATGCCGACGACCGGGTAGCCGGCGAGCACGCCGTCATTGAGGGCATCCTGGATGCCTGCATCAACGCTGGGGATGTACTCGCGCGGAACGCGTCCACCGGTGACCTTGTTGTCGAAGGTGTACAGCTCGCCTTCGGCGGTGTCCAGCGGCTCGATCGCGATCTGGATCTTCGCGAACTGGCCCGATCCACCGGTCTGCTTCTTGTGCGTGTAGTCGTGCTTGGCGACCGTGCGCTTGATCGTCTCGCGGTAGGCGACCTGGGGCTTGCCCACGTTCGCCTCGACCTTGAATTCGCGGCGCATGCGGTCCACCAGGATGTCCAGGTGGAGCTCGCCCATGCCGGCGATGATCGTCTGTCCGGTGTCCTCGTTGAGGGAGACCTGGAAGGTCGGGTCCTCGGCCGAGAGCTTCTGGATAGCCGTCGACAGCTTCTCCTGGTCGCCCTTGGTCTTGGGCTCGATCGCAACCGAGATCACGGGCTCCGGGAAGCTCATGGACTCGAGGACGATCTGGCTGCCGGAGTCGGAGAGGGTGTCACCGGTGGTCGTGTCCTTCAGCCCGATCGCTGCGTAGATGTGGCCGGCCAGCGCCTCGTCAACAGGGTTCTCCTTGTTGGCGTGCATCTGGAACAGCTTGCCGATGCGCTCCTTCTTGCCCTTGGTGGAGTTGACCACCTGGGTGCCCGCGGAGACCTGTCCGGAGTACACCCGGATGAAGGTCAGCTGGCCGAAGAACGGGTGGGTCGCAACCTTGAACGCCAGGGCCGAGAACGGCTCCTCGGTGCTCGGCTTGCGGGTCATCTCAACGGTCTCGTCGCGGGGGTCGTGACCGACCATGGCGGGAACGTCGAGCGGGGACGGCAGGAAGTCGACGACGGCATCAAGCATCGGCTGGACGCCGCGGTTCTTGAACGCGGAGCCGCAGAGGATCGGGTAGACCTCGGAGGCGATCGTCATCTTGCGGATGCCGGCCTTGATTTCCTCGACGGTAAGTTCTTCACCCTCGAGGTACTTGCCCATGAGGTTGTCGGAGGACTCTGCAACGGTCTCAACGAGCGCGGCGCGGTATTCCTCGGCCTTTTCCTGAAGATCGGCGGGGATCTCCTGGACCTCGTACTTGGCACCCATCGTCACGTCGCCCTTGGCGTCGCCTGGCCAGACCAGGGCGCGCATTTCGATCAGGTCGACGACGCCGATGAAGTCGTTCTCGGCACCGATGGGCAGCTGGAGGACCAGCGGCTTGGCGCCGAGGCGGCTGATGATGGTGTCGACGGTGAAGTAGAAGTCGGCGCCCAGCTTGTCCATCTTGTTGACGAAGCAGATGCGGGGAACTTCATACTTGTCGGCCTGGCGCCAGACGGTCTCGGACTGGGGCTCAACGCCCTCCTTGCCGTCGAACACGGCGACGGCGCCGTCGAGGACGCGCAGTGAGCGCTCAACCTCGACGGTGAAGTCAACGTGGCCGGGGGTGTCGATGATGTTGATCTGGTTGTTGTGCCAGAAGCTGGTCACGGCGGCAGACGTGATGGTGATGCCGCGTTCCTTTTCCTGTTCCATCCAGTCGGTCGTCGAGGCGCCGTCGTGGGTCTCGCCGATCTTGTGGTTTACACCCGTGTAGAACAGGATGCGCTCGGTAGTAGTGGTCTTGCCGGCATCGATGTGCGCCATGATGCCGATATTGCGGACCTTTGTAAGGTCTGTAAGCACGTCCTGTGCCACGGTGTCTCCCTTTTGACGAAGATGGAGTTCTGCTGGACCCCCGGGCGGGAACTGCCGATCGGCAGGCCCCGCCGGGAGCTCGTTTTACCAGCGGTAGTGTGCGAAGGCCTTGTTGGACTCGGCCATCTTGTGCGTGTCTTCGCGGCGCTTGACTGCGGCGCCGAGGCCGTTGGAGGCGTCGAGGATTTCGTTCTGCAGACGCTCGGTCATCGTCTTCTCGCGGCGGGCCTTGGAGTACCCGACCAGCCAGCGGAGGGCGAGGGCGGTCGAACGCCCCGGCTTGACCTCGACGGGAACCTGGTAGGTGGCGCCACCGACACGGCGTGAGCGGACCTCGAGGGTCGGCTTGACGTTGTCCATTGCCTTCTTCAGTGCTGCGACGGGGTCGCCGCCGGACTTGGCGCGTGCGCCTTCGAGTGCACCGTAGACGATGCGCTCGGCGGTGGACTTCTTGCCGTCGACGAGAACCTTGTTGATCAGCTGAGTGACCAGGGGGGAACCGTAGACGGGATCTACAACGAGCGGCCGCTTCGGGGCCGGGCCCTTACGAGGCATATTACTTCTTCTCCATCTTTGCGCCGTAGCGGCTGCGGGCCTGCTTACGGTTCTTGACGCCCTGGGTGTCCAGCGCCCCACGGACAATCTTGTAACGGACACCCGGAAGGTCCTTCACACGTCCGCCGCGCACCAGCACGATGGAGTGTTCCTGAAGGTTGTGCCCAACACCGGGGATGTAGGCGGTGACTTCGATGCCGCCGTTGAGACGCACGCGGGCAACCTTGCGGAGCGCGGAGTTCGGCTTCTTCGGGGTGGTCGTGTAGACGCGGGTGCAGACGCCGCGCTTCATCGGGCTGCCCTTCAGTGCGGGCGCCTTGGTCTTGGCGACCTTCGGTGACCGGCCCTTGCGGACCAGCTGGTTAATCGTAGGCACTTTCGTGTTCTCCGTAATGTCTCGGATGAGTTCTCTGTTAGCCCGACCCTGCGGTCATCCGAAACCCCGGGGGCAGCGGACCACCCGTGAGCGGGGGTTCTCAGTCGTTTGGCGCCGCCTGACAAGCTGCCGCAAAACGACCGTAGGCGTGCAAAAATGTGGCATTCGTTGTACAAGATCCCTACAACACGGAGATACGTTTCGCAACGCCAATCCACTGCCACACAAACAATTGAGGTCAAGTCTATCAGAGATTGGGCCGCGGCCGCGCCGCCCCCGGCGCCCGGGCCCGGAAACGCGCGGATCCAGGGGGTGGAATGCCCGCTAACGGCGACGTAGAAAGCAGGGACGACGACGGCGGCCGAGCGGCTTACGGACGCCCCGGACCCGCGGATACCAGACCCGGGCACCGGGAACGGGAAAGGCCCCGGACCGTTTCGGGTCCGGGGCCTTCGCCGTGTTCTACCGCTGCTCGCGCAGGGCGGGCTTCCTAGCGGAAGTCGTTGCCGAGGTCGTAGTCATCCAGGGGGATGGCGTGGAACTCGGGGTTCATTCCGCCCTCGACGCCGGCGTAGTCGAAGTCGCTGAACGCGCTCGGACCGGTGAAGAGGTTGGCCTTGGCTTCCTCGGTGGGCTCGACCGTGATCTTCGTGTAGCGGTCCAGGCCGGTTCCGGCCGGGATGAGCTTACCGATGATCACGTTCTCCTTGAGGCCCAGCAGCGGATCGCTCTTGCCTTCCATGGCGGCCTGCGTGAGAACACGCGTGGTCTCCTGGAAGGAAGCGGCCGACAGCCACGACTCGGTGGCGAGTGAGGCCTTGGTGATGCCCATGAGCTCGGGACGGCCTGAGGCCGGCTTCTTGCCCTCGGACACCACGCGGCGGTTCTCGTCCTCGAAGCGGCGGCGCTCGGCCAGCTCTCCGGGGAGGAGATCCGATTCACCGGACTCGATGACCGTCACGCGGCGCAGCATCTGCCGGACGATGACTTCCACGTGCTTGTCGTGGATGCCAACACCCTGGCTGCGGTACACGCGCTGCACCTCGTCGACCAGGAACTCCTGGGCCTTGCGGGGGCCGAGGATACGCAGGATCTGCTTCGGGTCGACCGCACCGAAGACGAGCTGCTGCCCGACCTCGACGTGCTCGCCGTCGGCGACCAGCAGGCGTGCACGGCGCAGGACCGGGTACGCGATCTCTTCCGAACCGTCGTCAGGGGTGACCACCAGGCGAAGCTGCTTTTCGGCATCCTCGATGGTGACGCGCCCTGCGACCTCGGAGATCGGGGCGACACCCTTGGGGGTTCGCGCCTCGAAGAGCTCCTGGATACGGGGCAGACCCTGGGTGATGTCCTCGGCCGAGGCAACACCACCGGTGTGGAAGGTACGCATGGTCAGCTGCGTGCCGGGCTCACCGATGGACTGTGCGGCGATGATGCCGACGGCCTCGCCGATGTCCACGGTCTTGCCGGTCGCCAGCGAACGGCCGTAGCAGAGGGCACAGGTTCCGACGCTCGACTCACAGGTCAGCACGGAGCGGATCTTGATCTCGGTGACGCCCGCGGCGAACAGCTCGCCGATCAGGACGTCTCCGACGTCGGAGCCGGCAGCCGCAAGCACCTCGCCCTTGGAGTCGACGACGTCGGTAGCCAGCGTACGGGCGTACGCCGAGTTCTCGACCTCTTCGTGAAGGACCAGTTCGCCGTTGGAGTCAGGCACCGCGATGGTGACCTTCAGCCCGCGCTCTGTGCCGCAGTCGTCCTCACGGACGATGACGTCCTGGGAGACGTCCACGAGACGGCGGGTCAGGTAACCCGAGTTCGCCGTACGCAGGGCGGTGTCCGCGAGGCCCTTACGGGCACCGTGGGTCGCGATGAAGTACTCCAGCACCGACAGGCCCTCACGGTAGGAGGACTTGATCGGACGCGGGATGATCTCACCCTTGGGGTTCGCCACCAGGCCACGGATACCGGCGATCTGCCGGACCTGCAGCCAGTTACCACGGGCACCGGAGGACACCATGCGGTTGATGGTGTTGTCCTTCGGCATGGCCTCGCGCATGGAGGCGGCCACCTCGTTGGTTGCCTTGTTCCAGATGTCGATGAGCTCCTGGCGGCGCTCCTCGTCGGCGATCAGGCCCTTGTCGAACTGCGACTGGACCTTGGCGGCCTGCGTCTCGTAGCCCTCCATGATTCCGGCCTTGTTGATCGGCGCGGAGATGTCGGAGATGGCGACGGTGACGCCGGAGCGCGTGGCCCAGTAGAAGCCGGCGTCCTTGAGGTTGTCCAGCGTCGCGGCGGTGACGACCTTGGGGTAGCGCTCCGCGAGATCGTTGACGATCGTGGAGAGCTGTCCCTTGTCGGCGACCTTCTCGACCCAGGGGTAGTCCTCGGGCAGCGTGTCGTTGAACAGGACCTGCCCGAGGGAGGTCTCGATCAGCGCCGGGGTGCCCGGCTCCCAGCCCTCAGGCGCGGCGGTGTCCGCGCCGGGGATGAAGTTGGGAACGCGGATGCGCACCACGGAGTTCAGGTGCAGCTCGCCGGCGTCGTGCGCCATGATGGCCTCGGCGGGGCTGGTGAACACGCGGCCTTCGCCCGCACTGCCCTCACGCTTGGTGGTGAGGTGGTGCAGACCGATGATCATGTCCTGTGACGGGAGGGTCACGGGGCGGCCATCGGAGGGCTTCAGGATGTTGTTCGAGGAGAGCATCAGGATGCGCGCCTCGGCCTGGGCCTCGGGGCTCAGCGGCAGGTGGACTGCCATCTGGTCGCCGTCGAAGTCAGCGTTGAACGCAGCACAGACCAGCGGGTGGAGCTGAAGGGCCTTGCCTTCAACCAGCTGGGGCTCGAACGCCTGGATGCCGAGGCGGTGCAGGGTAGGTGCACGGTTCAGCAGCACGGGGTGTTCGGTGATGATCTCTTCGAGAACGTCCCAGACCTGCGGGCGGTAGCGCTCGACCATCCGCTTGGCGCTCTTGATGTTCTGCGCGTGGTTGAGGTCAACCAGGCGCTTCATCACGAACGGCTTGAAGAGCTCCAGCGCCATCTGCTTGGGCAGGCCGCACTGGTGCAGCTTCAGCTGCGGGCCGACGACGATCACGGAACGGCCCGAGTAGTCGACGCGCTTGCCCAGGAGGTTCTGACGGAAGCGTCCCTGCTTGCCCTTGAGCATGTCGGAGAGCGACTTCAGCGGACGGTTGCCCGGCCCGGTGACGGGACGGCCGCGGCGGCCGTTGTCGAACAGGGAGTCAACGGCTTCCTGCAGCATGCGCTTCTCGTTGTTCACGATGATCTCGGGGGCACCGAGGTCGAGCAGGCGCTTCAGGCGGTTGTTCCGGTTGATGACGCGGCGGTACAGGTCGTTGAGGTCGGACGTCGCGAAACGGCCGCCGTCGAGCTGGACCATCGGGCGCAGTTCCGGCGGGATTACCGGGACGGCGTCGAGCACCATGCCCAGGGGGCTGTTGGTGGTGGTGAGGAACGCGTTGACGACCTTCAGGCGCTTCAGGGCACGCGTCTTGCGCTGGCCCTTGCCGTTCTGGATGATGTCGCGGAGCATCTCGGCCTCGCCGGGCATGTCGAAGTTCTCAAGACGCTTCTTGATCGCTTCGGCACCCATGGAGCCCTCGAAGTACAGGCCGTAACGGTCGCGCAGTTCGCGGTAGAGGCCCTCATCGCCTTCGAGGTCGGCGACCTTGAGGGTCTTGAAGCGCTCCCACACCTGGACCAGGCGCTCGATGTCGGCGTCGGCGCGCTTGCGCACGTTCGCCATCTGACGGTCCGCGGAGTCGCGGGCCTTCTTCTTGTCGGCGGCCTTGGCGCCCTCGCCCTCGAGGCGGGCAAGCTCGTCCTCGAGGTCCTTGGCGATCGCGGCGATGTCGGAGTCGCGCTGGTCGATCATCTGCTTCTTCTCGAGGTCGTGCTCGGCCTGGAGGTTCGGCAGTTCGGCGTGACGGTTCTCTTCGTCGACCGAGGTGATCATGTAGGCAGCGAAGTAGATGACCTTCTCGAGGTCCTTCGGTGCAAGGTCAAGCAGGTAGCCAAGGCGTGAGGGAACACCCTTGAAGTACCAGATGTGCGTGACGGGAGCGGCGAGCTCGATGTGGCCCATGCGCTCGCGGCGCACCTTGGCACGGGTGACCTCGACGCCACAGCGCTCACAGATGATGCCCTTGAAGCGCACGCGCTTGTACTTGCCGCAGTAGCACTCCCAGTCACGGGAAGGGCCGAAGATCTTCTCGCAGAAGAGGCCGTCCTTCTCGGGCTTGAGCGTGCGGTAGTTGATGGTTTCCGGCTTCTTGACCTCGCCGTAAGACCAGCCGCGGATTTCGTCCGCGGTGGCAAGGCCGATTCGCATGAGGCCGAAGGAGGATTCGCTGGACATATGGTCCCTGTTCTCTCTTTGTTCTCTAAATTCTTGAAGTCTTGTGGGGTGCGGTGAAAAGTTCACAGCGGGTGCCCGGGTGTCCGGCCCAGCGCCTGGAACGGCGGCAACGAAATTTCCTCGGCCGCGGACGGCCTCCGAAATATTAAAGCCGCCTTCCTCCAGGCGCCGGACCAGACAGGATCCGGATGTCGCCTTATACCTCTTCGACAGAACTCGGCTCGGCCCGTGACAGGTCGATGCCCAGTTCTTCCGCGGCCCGGAAGACTTCTTCATCCGAGTCACGCATCTCAATCGTCGTACCGTCGGTGGAGAGGACTTCCACGTTCAGGCAGAGCGACTGCATTTCCTTGATCAGCACCTTGAAGGACTCCGGCACGCCCGGCTCGGGGATGTTCTCGCCCTTGACGATCGCTTCGTAGACCTTGACGCGTCCGTGGATGTCATCCGACTTGATCGTCAGGAGCTCCTGGAGCGTGTAGGCGGCGCCGTAGGCCTCGAGGGCCCAGACTTCCATCTCACCGAAGCGCTGTCCGCCGAACTGCGCCTTACCACCCAGCGGCTGCTGCGTGATCATGGAGTACGGTCCGGTGGAGCGTGCGTGGATCTTGTCGTCGACAAGGTGGTGCAGCTTCAGGATGTACATGTAGCCGACGGAGATCGGGTCCGGGAACGGCTCGCCGGAGCGGCCGTCGAACAGGCGCGCCTTGCCGGACTCGCCGATCAGGCGCTGGCCGTCGCGGGTCACGTTGGTCGAGTTGAGCAGACCGACGATCTCGTCCTCGGTGGCGCCGTCGAACACGGGGGTCGCGACGGTGGTCGAGGCGACCTCGCGGGGCAGGTTCGGAAGGTTCTTGACCCAGTCGGGCTCCCCTTCGATCTTCCAGCCCTGCTTGGCGGCCCAGCCCAAGTGGATCTCCAGGACCTGTCCGACGTTCATGCGGCCCGGAACACCCAGCGGGTTCAGGACGATGTCGACGGGGGTGCCGTCCTCGAGGAACGGCATGTCCTCGATCGGCAGGATCTTGGAGATGACGCCCTTGTTGCCGTGGCGGCCGGCCAGCTTGTCGCCGTCCGTGATCTTGCGCTTCTGCGCAACGTAGACGCGCACGAGCTGGTTGACGCCCGGGGGCAGCTCGTCGTCGTTGTCGCGGTCGAAGATGCGCACGCCGATGACGGTTCCGGACTCGCCGTGGGGAACCTTCAGGGAGGTGTCGCGGACCTCGCGGCTCTTCTCACCGAAGATGGCGCGCAGCAGGCGCTCCTCCGGGGTGAGCTCCGTTTCACCCTTGGGGGTGACACGGCCGACGAGGATGTCGCCCGCCTCAACCTCGGCACCGATGTGGATGATGCCGCGCTCGTCGAGGGCGCCAAGGACCTCTTCGGAGACGTTGGGGATGTCGCGGGTGATTTCCTCGGCACCGAGCTTGGTGTCGCGGGCGTCAACCTCGTGCTCCTCGATATGGATCGAGGTCAGCACGTCGTCCGAGACGATGCGCTGCGAGAGGATGATCGCGTCCTCGAAGTTGTGGCCTTCCCAGGACATGAACGCAACGAGCATGTTCTTGCCCAGGGCCAGTTCACCCTGGTCGGTGGAGGGACCGTCGGCGATGATCGAGTTGTACTCGACGCGGTCGCCTTCGCCCACCAGCACACGCTGGTTGTACGCGTTGCCCTGGTTGGAGCGCGCGAACTTCATGATCGGGTAGCTGGTCTCGGTGCCGTCGTCGTTGAGCACGGTGACGAGGTCGGCTGAGACTTCGCGCACGACGCCGGCCTTGGCGGCGGTGACCGCGTCACCGGCGTCGACGGCGGCGTACTTCTCCATACCGGTGCCCACGAGCGGACGCTCGGAGCGCAGCAGGGGAACGGCCTGGCGCTGCATGTTCGCACCCATGAGGGCGCGGTTCGCATCGTCGTGCTCGAGGAACGGAATCAGGGCCGTTGCCACCGACACCATCTGGCGCGGGGAAACGTCCATGTACTCGACCTCGTCGGCGGCGACGAGCACGGGCTCGCCGGAGCCACCGCGGGTACGCACCAGGACCATGTCCTCGACGAACTTGCCCTCGGCGTCGAGCGGGGCGTTGGCCTGTGCGATCAGGCGCTCCACCTCGTCATCGGCGGTCAGGTAGTCGATCTGCTCGGTGACGATACCGTTGACTGCCTTGCGGTACGGGGTCTCGATGAACCCGAACGCGTTGATGCGTCCGTAGGAGGCCAGCGAACCGATCAGGCCGATGTTCGGGCCTTCAGGGGTTTCGATGGGGCACATACGGCCGTAGTGCGACGGGTGGACGTCACGGACCTCCATGCCGGCGCGGTCACGGGACAGGCCACCCGGGCCCAGCGCGGACAGGCGGCGCTTGTGCGTCAGTCCGGCGAGCGGGTTGTTCTGATCCATGAACTGCGAGAGCTGGGAGGTTCCGAAGAACTCCTTGATCGCAGCGACGACCGGACGGATGTTGATCAGGGTCTGCGGCGTGATCGCCTCGACGTCCTGCGTGGTCATACGCTCACGGACGACGCGCTCCATACGGGACAGGCCGGTGCGGACCTGGTTCTCGATGAGCTCGCCGACGGCGCGGATGCGGCGGTTGCCGAAGTGGTCGATGTCGTCGACCTCGACGCGCAGCTCGACGTCTTCGCCGTCGCGCTTGCCGCCGATGGTCTTCTCACCGGCGTGCAGGGCAACGAGGAACTTGATCATCGCGACGATGTCGTCGATGTTCAGCACCGACGCATCGGAGTCGGTGAGGTCCTTGTCGATGCCGAGCTTGCGGTTGATCTTGTACCGGCCGACCTTGGCCAGGTCGTAGCGCTTGGGGTTGAAGTACAGGTTGTCCAGCAGGGTCTGGGCAGCCTCAACTGTCGGCGGCTCTCCCGGGCGCAGCTTGCGGTAGATGTCGAGCAGGGCGTCCTCACGGGTTTCCGTGGCGTCCTTCTCCATGGTGGCGCGGATGGAGTCGTACTCGCCGAAGGTCTCGAGGATCTGGCCTTCGGTCCAGCCGAGGGCCTTGAGCAGCACGGTGACGGACTGCTTGCGCTTGCGGTCGAGGCGGACGCCGACCTGGTCGCGCTTGTCGATCTCGAGCTCGAACCAGGCGCCGCGCGACGGGATGATCTTCGCGCTGAAGATGTCCTTGTCGCTGGTCTTGTCGGCGGTGCGCTCGAAGTAGGCGCCGGGCGAACGGACCAGCTGCGAAACAACGACACGCTCGGTGCCGTTGATCACGAAGGTGCCCTTGTCCGTCATCAGCGGGAAGTCGCCCATGAACACGGTCTGCTGCTTGATTTCGCCCGTGTTGTTGTTCATGAACTCGGCCTTGACGTACAGCGGAGCCGAGTACGTTGCGTCACGGTCCTTGCACTCGGCCATGGTGTACTTCGGGTCGGCGAACTCCGGCTCGGAGAAGCTCAGGGACATGGTGCCCTGGAAGTCCTCGATCGGTGAGATCTCTTCAAAGATGTCGGCCAGACCCGAGGTCGTGGCTACGCCCTGAAGTCCCTTCTCCAGAGCTTCCTCAACGCGCGCCTTCCAGCGCTCGTTGCCGACCAGCCAGTCAAAGCTGTCGGTCTGAAGGGCGAGGAGATTCGGAACATCGAGGGGTTCGTGAATCTTTGCGAATGAGAGCCGGGGTGCGGCGCCGTCGGCGTCGACCTGGCTGTTAGCGGTTGCATTATTAGAGGTGCTCGAGGCGACCAAGAGGGATCCTTCCACAGACCTTCAGGCTTGTCAGCGATCCGCCCTCAGCACCACCGCCGCAGATTGGTGCGGGGATCGAGTGCTAACCTGATGTCTCCACGCGTCATCTGAACCAAGTGGCCCGTTAAATGACGAGAGCAGAACAAAGCCCACCGCTATATGAAGGCTGAGGTTTAGAGGGAAGACGCAAATCCCTACACTACGGGACTCCTAGCGCAATGTCCAATGCCGCGTCAACCTCGCCACGCCCCTCAAGTGTCGCCTCCCTGATCCGCGGCGGGTATGCACTCCCCTTCTGGAACCCGTCCGCGTGGTGTCCGCCCGCCGTCAGGCCGGCTCCGGCAGCGGCCCGGTCGAGGTGTCGGAGCGCAACCGCTTCACCACGAGCTCGGCGCTGATCAGGCACATCGGAATGCCGATGCCCGGCACGGTGGAGCTTCCCGCGTAGTAGAGCCCCTCCACCTTCCGGCTGCGGTTCGATCCGCGCAGGAACGCGCTTTGCCGCAGCGTGTGGGCCGGGCCGAGGGACGTCCCCCGCCAGGCGTTGAGGTCGGAGGCGAAGTCTCGCGGACCGTAGGTGCGCCGGAGCACGATCCGTTCGGCGAGGTCCGGGATGTGAGCCCACTCGGCGATCTGCGCGATCACCGCGTCGGCAAGCTCCTCGACCCGCGCGTCCCCGCCGCGGTCCACTCCCCCGCCGCCGATGCCGACGTCCGCGGGGATGGGCACCAGGACGAAGACGTTCTCGTCCCCCGCCGGGGCCACCGAGGGGTCGGTGGCGCTGGGGCGGCAGACGTAGAGCGAGGCCGGGGTCGGGATAGAGGTCTCGGCGCCGAAGATCCGCCCGAAGTTGTCCTTCCAGTCGGTGGTGAACAGCAGCGTGTGGTGCTCGAGCTGCGGCAGAGAGCCCTTCACGCCAAGGTAGAGCAGCAGTGCGCTGGGACCCGGAACCCGCCGGGACCAGTACTTCTCGGGGTAGGTCTGCCGGTTCTCGGGCAGCAGGACCGTCTCGGTGTGGTGGAGGTCGGCGGCGGCGACCACGACGTCGGCCTCCATCCGGTGCACGGTCCCCCCGGACCGGTAGCTGACCCCGGTGACCCGGGCGCGGGGACGGCGGGAGCCCCGGCGGCGGGAGGGACCAGCGTTCGCGGCTGCCGTATCGATGGGGGCGGTGTCGATGGAGGCGGTGTCGATGGAGGCGGTGTCGATGGAGGCGGTGTCGATGGAGGCGGTGTCGATCGAGGTCACGTCGGCGCCGGTGCGGATGTCCACGCCGGCTTCCTCGGCGACCTTCGTCATGGCCGCGATCAGGGAGGTGAACCCGCCCATCGGGTAGAGCACGCCGTCGTCGAGGTCCAGGTGGCTCATCAGGTGGTACATGCTGGGGGCGTCGAACGGTGAGCTGCCGAGGAAGACCGCGGGGTAGCCGAGGATCTGCCGCAGCCGCGGATCGGCGAAGCGGCCGGCCACGAACCCGGAGAGGGGCTGCAGCAGCAGCCGGACCAGTTTGGGCAGGCGGACCAGGACGTCGGGTCGAAGCAGCGGCAGGAAGGATTCGAAGGTGGAGTACAGGAAGCGCCGCTTGGCGATCGTGTAGGTGTCCTCGGCCGAGTCCAGGTACTTCTCCAGCGCCTCCCCCGCGCCGGGCTCAAGGGATTCGAAGAGCTTCACCACGGCCGGGCGGTCGGCCGGGACGTCGACGGCCTCGCGGTTCTCCTCGAAGATCACCCGGTAGCCGGGGTCGAGCCGGATCAGCTCGAGCTGCTCGGCGGCGGAGGTGCCCATCAGCCGAAAGAAGTGGTCGATCACTTCGGGCATGAGATACCAGGACGGTCCGGTGTCGAAGCGGAACCCGCCGGCTTCCCAGGACCCGGCGCGGCCGCCCACCCGGTCCTGCTTCTCGAGGAGGGTGACGGTGTGTCCTTCGGCGGCCAGCAGCGCCGCGGTGGCGAGCCCGCCGATTCCGCCGCCGATGACCGCGACCCGCCGGCCGCCGACGCGGGGAGTTCCGGTGTTTCCCTGGACGCTCATGGTGTCTTCTCCTTCAGCTGGGTTTCCGGCGCCGAGCCTCCGGCCAGGGTCCGCGCGAGGATGCGCAGCTTGACCGCATTGGGCACCCGGATGCGGGCCCGGAGCAGTTCCTCGGCCGGGGTGCGCCGCAGCCTCAAGGCCAGTTCGGTAAACAGGGCCTGGGCCAGGGCCACCGCCCGGCGCGGCGCAGGCGGAAGTCCGGGCAGGCTCGCCAGGGAGATCCTGAGGTCCTCGTCGATGTCGTCGAGCAGGCGGTGCTTGTCCTGCTCGGTGAAGGAGCCCGGCCGGATGCCGGGGAAGTAGCTGCGGCCCAGCGTGGAGAAGTCCTCGGCGAGGTCGCGCAGGAAGTTGATCTTTTGGAAGGCCGCCCCAAGGTGCCGCGCCCCATCCGCGAGGAGTTCCTCCTGCGCCGGATCGGTGGGGCGCCCGGCCAGGAACGCCTTGACGCACATCAGCCCGACCACCTCCGCGGAGCCGTAGACGTACCGGGAGAACGACTCGGGCGTGTGTTCGCGCTGGGTGATGTCGGCGCGCATCGACGCGAAGAACGGCCGGGTGAGGTCCGTGCCGATGCCGGTGGCCCGGGCGGTGACGGCGAAGGCGTGCACCACGAGGTTGGCGCTGTACCCGGTGTTGAGGGCGGTTTCGGTCTCCCGCTCCAGCGCGTCCAGCATCGCTTCGACCTGTCCGGCGTCGAGCCCTGCGGCGGCGGCCGGCCCGTCGACGACCTCGTCGGCGACCCGAACCAGGGCGTAGACGGCTTCGATCCGCGCCCGGGTGGGGCCGTCGAGGAGCCGGCAGGCCAGGCCGAACGACGTCGAGTAGCAGCGGATCACTTCGGCCGAGGTCTTCAGGGCCGCCGCGTTGTACCGCTCGAGCGCTGTCGTGTTCGCCATGGTCACCGTGTCCTGTCCACGGCCGCTGAGGCCACCGGTTGAAGTACGTCGCGCAGCCCGCGCGGCACGAGGTCGGAGTCGAGGTGGCGCCGGGCGCGGGAGGCGTAGTCGACGGCGAGTCCCGCCGAGTATTCGCGGGCTCCCGAGGCTTCGAGGATCCGGCGGACGTAGTCGGCGTCCGCGGCGGACATCGCCGGCGACCCGACGAGGGAGGAGATTTCCTCCCACTCCGGGCGGTCCGCAACGAAGGCCATCAGGGCCGTCCGCTTGCCTTCGCGCAGGTCCCCCCAGTTCGTCTTGCCCGTGCGGGATTCACTGCCGAAGACGCCGAGCAGGTCGTCGGCGATCTGGAAGGCGATGCCGGCGTCGCGGCCGAAGTCGCCCAGGCAGTCCACCAGGGGGTCCTCAGCTCCGGCGAGCACCGCCCCTGCCTGCAGGGGCCCTTCGAAGGAGTAGACGGAGGTTTTCAGCCGAGCCATGTTCAGGATGTCCTCAAGCGGTGGCATCCGCGGGGCGAGCATCGCTTCAATGTCGAGGTACTCCCCCGCCGCCGAGGCGAACACGGCCTCGTCGAGGATCTCATTGAGCCGGCGGTGGGTCGCCGGACCCGTGCGCACCCGGTCGAGGAGCCGGTAGGCGTTGGAGAGCGCGAGGTCCCCGGCGATGACGCCGGCGGAGAACCCGATGTGGTCGGCCGCGGCGGGGGCCATGCCGGCGTCGTGCGCAATCGCGCGGTAGCGGCCCGACACGTTGGGCACGCCCCGGCGCACGAAGTCACGGTCGATCACGTCGTCGTGGATGATGAACGCCGTATGAAGCAGTTCGAATGACGCACCGACCAGGGCGGCGCTGGCGAGGTCCGTTCCACCCAGCAGGGAGTAGGCGGAGAGCACCAGGCGCGGGCGGAAGCGTTTACCGCCGGCGGTGCACGATTCAAGCGTTTCCCACAGCCCCAGGTACCCGGGGCCCACCGCAGCGGCCCGCTGCCGGGACCTCTCAAAGAAACCCCGGAGCACGTCCTCGACCTGCTCGAGCCCGTCCGGCTCGACCAACAGATCGTCGATGTTCATAGGTAAAGTAAACACGGACAAGCCGCCTTGAACTAACCAGGCGGACCACCGCACGGCCGGGCAGCACTCCGGCGTGGGCAAACTCCCCGGAATTCTTGCGGGAGACGATCGGGATGAGGACAATGGCGCGACATCGTGAAGAGCACCCCGCCGGCCCCGAACTGGTGGTGCTGCTGGCCGAGGACGGCACGCCCATCGGCACCCAGGACAAGGCGAGTGTCCACACCGAGGCCACTCCCCTTCACTTCGCCTTCTCCACCCATATCTTCAACGACGCCGGGCAGATCCTCGTGACGCGCCGCGCCCTGACCAAGAAGGCCTGGCCCGGTGTGTGGACCAACTCCTTCTGCGGACACCCGGGTCCCGGCGAGACGCCCGAGGAGGCGGTGGTGCGCCGCGCGCGCCAGGAGCTGGGCATGACGGTCCGTTCGATCACGCCGGCGCTTCCCGATTTCCGCTACCGTGCCGTCGATGCCTCGGGCATCGTCGAAAACGAAATCTGCCCGGTTTTCACCGCGGTGATCGATGGTCCGATCGCTCCGTCGCCGGAGGAGGTCATGGACGTCCATTGGGTGGAGCCCGGGCGACTCGTCGACGCCGTGGAGGCTACGCCCTGGGCCTTCAGCCCTTGGCTCACGCTCCAGCTTCCGCTGCTCTACCCCTCCGGGAACCAGTTAATAACCGTTAGCTGAAATGGGCGGGGAGCGGTAGCCTTAAGGGGAGTTCTTCAGGATTTCAATGACGAAAGCGAGCACTCCCCGCCATGGCACTTCCAACCAACGCGCCCGACGACGTAGTCATCGTCGGCGGCGCACGCACCCCGTCCGGCAAGCTGAACGGCCAACTGTCGGCCTTCAGCGCCGTTGAGCTCGGCGGCTTCGCCGTCGCGGGCGCCCTGGCCAACGCCGGAGTGCCGCCCGAGTCCGTCGACACCGTGATCATGGGCCACGTGGTGCAGGCCGGCTGCGGCCAGAACCCGGCGCGCCAGGCCTCGCTCCGCGCGGGCATCGGCTGGGATGTTCCGGCCGTCACCGTGAACAAGGTGTGCCTGTCCGGTCTCACTGCGGTGATCGACGCCGCCCGCCTGATCCGCAGCGGTGAGGCCTCCGTCGTCGTCGCCGGCGGCCAGGAATCGATGTCCCGCGGCCCGCACCTGCTGCCGGGCTCCCGCCAGGGCTGGACCTACGGGAACATCGCCGCCCTCGACTCGGTGGCCCACGACGGACTGACGGACGCCTTCGACAACGAGTCGATGGGCGCCTCCACCGAGCGGGGAAACCGCAAACTCGGCATCGACCGGACCGCCCAGGACGAGGTCGCGGCTGCGTCCCACCAGCGGGCCGCGGCGGCCATCGAGTCGGGCATCTTCGCCGAGGAAATCGTGCCGGTCACGGTGCCGCAGCGCCGGGGCGACGACGTCGTCCTCACCACCGACGAGGGGGTCCGCCCGAACACCACCGTGGACACCCTGGCCGGGCTTCGTCCGGCGTTCGATAAGGAGGGCACCATCACGGCGGGCAACTCCTCGCCCCTGTCCGACGGCGCCTCCGCGCTGGTGCTGACCTCCCGCGCCACCGCCGAACGGCTTGGCCTGAAGATCCTAGCCGTCACCGGGCAGCCCGGGCAGGTCGCCGGGCCGGACAATTCGCTGCATTCCCAGCCCTCCAACGCCATCACCCACGCGCTCAAGCGGGCCGGGTGGACGGCCTCGGAACTCGACTTCATCGAGATCAATGAGGCCTTCGGCTCGGTCGCGGTCCAGTCCCTCAAGGAGCTCGACTACCCGGCCGAGAAGTGCAACCTCCACGGCGGTGCGATCGCCCTCGGCCACCCCATCGGTGCCTCCGGGGCGCGGCTGGCGCTGCATGCGGCCTTCGAGCTGCACCGCCGCGGCTCCGGCAAGGCGGCCGTGTCGCTGTGCGGCGGCGGCGGACAGGGCGAAGCCCTGCTGCTCTGGCGCGACTAGCAACTCCTGCTTAAACAGGAAGGGCCCCGACCTGAGGTCGGGGCCCTTCCTGTCTGGAAGCCGGGGGCGGACCCCCGGCTGCCGGATCGACTACTTGAGGGAAACGGTGGCGCCGGCAGCTTCGAGAGCTTCCTTTGCCTTCTCCGCAGCTTCCTTCGTTGCGCCTTCGAGAACAGCCTTCGGAGCGCTGTCGACAACGTCCTTGGCTTCCTTCAGACCCAGTGAGGTCAGCGCGCGGACCTCCTTGATGACAGCGATCTTCTTGTCGCCGGCAGCTTCGAGGACAACGTCGAAGGAGTCCTTCTCTTCCTCGGCTGCTTCGCCTGCGCCGCCGCCGGCGGGGCCTGCGACTGCAACAGCAGCAGCGGTGACCTCGAAGGTCTCCTCAAACAGCTTTACGAAGTCGGAGAGTTCGATGATCGACAGTTCCTTGAAGGCTTCAATGAGCTCTTCGTTGCTAAGCTTCGCCATGGCTAAAGCGTCCTTCCGTGAGTGGTGCACTGCACCGAGATGATTGGGTGAAGAGAACTACTTCTCTTCGGGTGCCGCAGCTTCTTCGGCCGGAGCCTCTGCCGGAGCAGCGGTCTCGTCGGCGGCGGGAGCATCGGCGTCTGCGGATGCAGCACCATTGCCCTCGTCGAGCTTGATGCGCAGGGCATCGATGGTGCGGGCTAGGGCTGCCATTGGTGCCTTGAGCACACCGGCAACCCTGGAGAGCTGGAGTTCGCGCGACTCGAGGGCTGCCAGGGCAACGACCTCGGAGGCGTCAAGGGCCTTGCCCTCGAAGATTCCAGTCTTGATGATGAGCTTCGGGTTGGCCTTGGCGAAATCCGTGAGGCTCTTAGCGGCAGCAATTGCGTCACCCTTGATGAAGGCGATTGCAGTAGGTCCGGCGAGCTGGCCTTCGAACGCGTCGATGCCGGCTTCCTTGGCTGCAATGCCCGTCAAGGTGTTCTTGACGACAGCGAACTTGGTGTCCGCACCGAGTGAACGGCGCAGTTCCTTGAGCTGTGCGACCGTGAGCCCGCGGTATTCGGTTAGGACAGCGGCGGTGGAATCCTTGAAATCGTTGGTGATTTCTCCCACTGCATCTACCTTTGTTGGCGTTGCCATAACCCTCCTTCCGGGGAATAAAAGCCGGTTTTTCAGCCCCAATAAAAAACGCCCCGCGCAGATGCACGGGGCTTTCTCGGGACACGGCACGTGGTGCTGTGCGGAGGAGAGCTTCGTTCACCTGCGTTGGCCGCCCTTGACGGGAACTTTCAGATCTACTTCCTTACCTTTCCGCGCAGCATTACTGCTGATGAAAAGGGTGGAGGCACATCGACCGACGGTCTTTGGTAGTTCAAGGGTACGTGAAGCGGCGGCGGCCTCCAAATCCGCTACCTGAGGGAAGGGTTCAGCCGCTTCTGCCAGCCGGCTACCCATCCCGCCGGGACGAAGCCCAGCTCGACGTTGACCGCAAGCATGAAGGAGTTCTCCTCCGCATTCCAGGTGTAGATCCGTTCAACGCCGGGCCAGGCGGACCGCAGGGCCAGCAGGTTCGCAGCCTTCAGCAGCATGCCCAGCCGGTGGCCGCGGTGCGCCCGGAGCACCAGGGTGTCCTCCTGGTTCGCGACGGCTGGAGCCGCCTCATACCGCTCCAGGACGGTATGGCCTGCCAGCTCGCCGCTCGGCCGGTGCAGCACGGCCGCGACGAGACTGCGGCCGCCCCCGCGCTCCAACCGGTTCTCCGCCTCACGCACCCGCGCCCCGTCCCAGTCCTCCTCGTCGAGGTCGAGGTCCCCGAGGGGCGCATCGGTGCTCATCGCCTGACGGAGCCGGGCGTACTGGTCGAGGCGGTCATCGGGGCAGTGCCCCTCCCAGCGGAGCACTTCATAGTCCGGGCCCGCGGATGCCTCCGCGGCGGCGAAGGCATCCGCGGCGGCATCGCTTCCGCCGCCAAGGTCGAGCACGCTGCAGCGGTCCACCTGCGCGAGGTCGAAACCCCGGCTGAGGGCCATCCGAGCGCCGGGGTCCGCCGCAGGGAAGCTTCCGGCGCCGTTGGCGGGGACGAGGTCCTCCCCCGAGCCGGGCGCCCCTGCGCTGCGGCCGGCGGCGATCAGCGACACCTCGCCCCAACCCATCACGGTGGACCGTCCCCGGCTGCCGACATACCGCTCCGCCGCGGCGTAGAGGGCGCCCCCGACTCCTTCGCTGCGTGCCTCAGGGTGCACTGACAGGTCGAGGTAGCAGGCCGAGAGGTTGTCGGTCAGCGGCAGGTCGATGATGGCCCGGCCCACGATGCGTCCGCCCCGCCGCGCCACCAGGATGTGCCGCTCTTCATAGGGGTTGGACTGGGAGGCGGCGTGTTCCTGCCTGCCGTCCCTGCGAAAGTCGTCGCTGCCCCACACACCGCGCTGGACGATGTTGCCCAGTTCGACAACGTCCAGGAAGTCCGCAGCGTCCGGCGAGGAGAGATCAGGCGGAACGGGTACCGGGCCGATCTCCAGGGAATCGGTGCTCATGCTCGATTGTAGGCCGCGGACTCGGGCCCGCTTCCGCCCATTGACCAACTTCCGTCAGTGGGCAGGACCAACCAGAACCGGCCTACCGGACACTCCTGCCCATTGACCAACTTCCATCAGTGGGCAGAACCAATCAGAACCGGCCTACCGGACACTCCTGCCCACCGACCAGGCGTGGTGAGTGGGCATGTCCGGATATGCCCACCGACCAACCTCCGTCAGTGGGCAGAACCAATTAGAACGGGCCCACCGGACACTCCTGCCCACCGACCGGGTGCCATCAGTGGGCAGAACCAACCAGGGCCGGCCTACCGGACACTCCTGCCCACCGACCGGGCATGGTCGGTGGGCAGGAGTGCCGGAAAACGCAGCGGGGGTGGCCGCAGCAGTTGCTGCGGCCACCCCCGCTGGGTGATCAGGTTCTGCGGGACGCTTACGCGTCGGCGAGGACCTTGGTGACGCTCGGGTCGACAGAGATGCCGGGGCCGAAGGTCGTGGAGACGGTGGCCTTCTGGATGTAGCGGCCCTTCGAAGCCGAAGGCTTCAGGCGCAGAACCTCTTCGAGGGCTGCGGCGTAGTTCTCCGCCAGCTTCTGAACATCGAAGGAGACCTTGCCAATGATGAAGTGGAGGTTCGAGTGCTTGTCGACGCGGAAGTCGATCTTTCCACCCTTGATGTCGGTGACAGCCTTGGCCACATCGGCCGTGACGGTACCGGTCTTCGGGTTCGGCATGAGGTTACGCGGGCCGAGGATCTTGCCGAGGCGGCCGACCTTACCCATCAGGTCCGGGGTGGCAACGGCGGCGTCGAAGTCCACCCAGCCGCCGGAAACCTTCTCGATCATGTCGTCGGAGCCAACGAAGTCGGCGCCGGCGGCGATGGCCGCTTCGGCCTTCTCGCCGGTCGCGAAGACGAGGACGCGGGCGGTCTTACCGGTGCCGTGGGGCAGGTTGACGGTGCCGCGGACCATCTGGTCGGCCTTGCGGGGGTCGACGCCGAGGCGGAAGGCAACCTCGACGGTCGCGTCGAACTTGGAAGGGTTGGTGTCCTTCGCGAGGACTACCGCCTCGAGCGGAGAGTACTGCTTCTCCGCCTCGATCTTGGCGGCAGCTCCCTTATATGCTTTGCTGCGCTGTGCCATCTGCTTTTTCTCCTTATGCAGTTGTGGTCTGCGGACCGCGCGGGGCCCTGCCACACTCCCACCGTGCGCCGGGCGCTCGGTTTCGATTTTGGTTAGTGGTGGCTTCGGCGGCAGGTGCCGCGTCGGCCGGGTGGAGGAGCTGTTAGCCCTCGACCGTGATGCCCATGGAGCGGGCGGTGCCGGCGATGATCTTGGCCGCGGCCTGAACATCGTTGGCGTTGAGGTCTTCCATCTTCGTGGTGGCGATTTCCTCGACCTGGGCCTGGGTCAGCTTGGCAACCTTGACGGTGTGCGGCGTACCGGAGCCCTTCTGGACGCCGGCTGCCTTCTTGATCAGCTCGGCTGCCGGAGGGGTCTTGGTGATGAAGGTGAACGAACGGTCTTCGTAAACGGTGATTTCAACGGGGATGACGTTTCCGCGCTGGGATTCCGTCGCGGCGTTGTACGCCTTGCAGAATTCCATGATGTTGACACCGTGCTGACCGAGCGCGGGACCAATGGGGGGAGCCGGGTTGGCGGCGCCTGCATTGATCTGCAGCTTGATGAGGCCGGTGACCTTTTTCTTCGGGGCCATGAAAGGGTCCTTTTCTTGCATTAGGTCCCCCGGGACAGGAGCGTCCCGTGGGTTGGTGGTCATCATGGCGTGATGACCGGCCGTCCTCCCCGGCTAAGCGGGCCGGGTGAGAACGAAGTTTGGTGCCGCCGTCCTACTGGATCTTGGTGACCTGGTTGAAGGACAGCGTGACGGGGGTTTCGCGTTCGAAGATCGACACCAGCACAACCAGCTGCTGGGATTCGGGCTTGATCTCCGAAATGGTGGCTGGCAGGGTCTCGAACGGTCCTTCGTTGACGGTGACGGATTCGCCGACCTCGAAGTTGACGGTGACCGGAGTGGACTGCTGCTTGACCGGCTTGCCGGAGGCCGCATCGGTGTGGACGACGGTGTGCTCGAGCATGGAGAACACCTCGGCCAGGCTCAGCGGCACCGGGTTGTGGGCGTTGCCGACGAAGGCGGTGACGCCCGGGGTGTGCCGGACGGCGCCCCACGACTCGTCGGTGAGGTCCATGCGCACCAGCACGTAGCCCGGGATGCGGACCCGGTTCACGATCTTGCGGGTGGTGTTCTTGATCTCCACGACCTCTTCCATGGGGACCTGGATTTCGAAGATGAAATCCTCCATGTCGAGGGTCTGGATGCGGGTTTCGAGGTTCGCCTTCACCCGGTTCTCGTACCCGGCGTAGGAGTGGATGACGTACCAGTCACCCTCCTGCCGGCGTAGCTTGGCCTTGAACGCCTCGACCGGGTCCTCCTCGGCGGGCGCCTCGGCCTCGCCGGATTCGGAAGCTTCCGCGTCGTCGGCCTCGCCGGAAGCCTCCACCTCGGAGTCTTCTACCTCGGAGGGCTCGACCTCTGAGCCTTCTGCGTCGGAATCCTCTGCGGCGGTCTCCGCGGGCACGTCGAGCTCGGCGGAGTCGTCAGCGACGCTCGCCTCGACGGCCTGATCCTCGTTCTCCAGACCATCGTCAATTGTGATCTGCCGTTCGAGTTCTTGCTCGGACACCTAGCTGCCTGCTTTCTGGGTTTCTTCAGCTTCGTATTGCTTGGGCTATCACGTCACCTGCGGCTGGTCGGTTCAGCTGTCGCTGTCCCCGAACACCCAGACCGCCCCGGTTCCGAAGACGTAGTCGAGACCCGTGACGATAAGGATCATCAGGATCACGAAGGCCAGCACCGTGATGGTGAACCTCACCAGTTCCTGACGGGTCGGGGTGACGACCTTCCTCAGTTCGGCGATGACCTGCCGCACAAAGAGAGTGATCCGCCCGAAGAACCCGCGCTTGGGGTTCTCCTTGCTGGCGGGGCTACCCTTGGAGCTGCTCGCGGCCGTATCGGTCACCTTCAACCTCATCAATCTGTGTGGGTTTCCAGCCGGGCCGCGTTCACGCGGCTCCGACTACTCATAAGTCATGCCGAGCAGGTCTTGTGCCTGTACCGGAAACTTCGTGATGTTCTACTGCCGCACCGCCGCGTCCTGCTCGACGGTTACGCAGGGCAGACAGGACTCGAACCTGCAACCTGCGGTTTTGGAGACCGCTGCGCTACCAATTGCGCCACTACCCTATGGAACCGGACACCCGTCCGATCCGCTCCGCTGCTGTCCCTGGGGGACGTTTCGCGGGCAAGAACCATTGGAGTGATCCAACACCGAGGATCAAGTCTACGCAATACCCGCCGGAGAGTCGAACCGGCGCCCGAGGCGCGGGGGCCGAAGGGCCCGGGCGTCACGGATCGGCGCAGGAACGGGCCGAGAGCCTAAGCTGGGACTGCCATACTTCTTCACGAGAAAACGGGACCCGATGACCGAGCTTTCCACCCGTCACTCCCTGCCGCGCGTCTCCCGCAGGATCGCCTCAATCGCCGAATCCGCGACGCTTGCCGTCGATGCCAAGGCCAAGGCCCTGAAGGCCGCGGGCCGGCCGGTGATCGGTTTCGGCGTCGGCGAGCCCGACTTTCCCACCCCGGACTACATTGTCGAGGCGGCCGTGGAGGCCGCCCGCCAGCCGCGCTTCCACCGCTACTCCCCCGCCGGGGGCCTGCCGGAGCTGAAGCAGGCCATTGCGGCGAAGACGCAGCGTGACTCCGGCTATGCCATCGACCCCGCCCAGGTGCTCGTGACCAACGGCGGCAAGCAGGCCGTCTACGAGGCCTTCGCCTCACTGCTCGATCCCGGCGACGAGGTGCTCGTGCCCACCCCGTTCTGGACCACGTACCCGGAGGCCATCCGCCTGGCCGGCGGTGTCCCCGTCGAGGTTTTCGCAGGGCCCGAGCAGGGCTACCTGGTCACCGTCGAACAGCTTGAGGCGGCCCTAACGCCGCGGACGAAGGTGCTCCTGTTCGTGTCGCCGTCGAACCCCACCGGCGCCGTGTATCCGGCGGAGACGGTGCGGGAGATCGGGAACTGGGCGGCGGACCAGGGGCTGTGGGTGGTCACCGATGAGATCTACGAGCACCTGACGTACGACGGCGTTCCCTTCACCTCGATCGCCGCGGCGGCGCCCGCGCTGGGTGACCGGGTGGTGATCGTCAATGGCGTGGCCAAGACCTATGCCATGACGGGCTGGCGTGTGGGCTGGATGGTCGGCCCGCAGGACCTCGTCAAGGCGGCGACGAACCTCCAGTCGCATGCGACGTCGAACGTGGCGAACGTGTCGCAGATGGCCGCCCTGGCCGCCGTCTCCGGCCCGCTCACCGCGGTCGAGGAGATGAAGACCGCCTTCGACCGGCGCCGGCGGGCCATGGTGGCGGGGCTGAACGCCATCGACGGCGTCGAGTGCCCCACGCCCCACGGCGCGTTCTACGCCTACGCCGACGTGCGCGGCCTGCTGGGGCGCAGCCTGGCCGGAACCACCCCGCGGACCTCCGCCGAGCTGGCCACCCTCATCCTGGAGCAGGTCGAGGTGGCCGTAGTGCCGGGTGAGGCCTTCGGCCCGAGCGGCTTCCTCCGGCTCTCGTACGCCCTCGGCGACGAGGACCTGGCCACCGGAGTGGCCCGGCTGCAGGAGTTCCTCGCCGGCGCGAAGTAGGCCGCGGAGGGGCCCCGCCCAGAGCAGGGGCCCCGAAGTAGGCCCCGCTCAGAGCAGCCGCCGTTCGGCGGCCCACCGGGTCAGTTCGTGGCGCGAGGAGAGCTGAAGCTTGCGCAGCACCGCCGACACGTGGGTTTCGACGGTCTTAACCGAGATGAACAGCTCCTTGGCCACCTCCTTGTAGCTGTAGCCCCGGGCGATCAGCCGCATCACCTCGAGCTCGCGGGCGGACAGCCGGTCCAGCTCGGTGCCGGTGGAGGCGACGGCGGCGGTGCCGAAGGCGTCAAGGACGAAGCCGGCCAGCCGTGGGGAGAACACCGCGTCCCCCGAGGCGATCCGGAAGACGGCATCGGAGATCCCCGCACCGGAAATGGTCTTCGTGACGTACCCCCGGGCGCCGGCGCGGATGACCGCCACGACGTCCTCGGCGGAATCGGAGACGCTCAGCGCCAGGAAGCGCGTCGAGCCGCCCAGGTCGCCGCAGCCGGCGATCACTTCGGCCCCTCCCGCGCCCCGGCCGCCGGGCAGGTGGACGTCAAGCAGGACGACGTCCGGCCGCCGGGCCCGGACCACGGCGACCGCCGCCTCGACTGTGGCTGCCTCACCCACCACCCGGATCCGGCTGTCCAGATCCGAGCGGAGGCCGGAGCGGAAGATGGCGTGGTCGTCGACGACGACGACGGACACCGTTGAAGGCGGATTGTTCGGTACGGGCTCATCCGTCATGGCTGCGGTTCTCCTGCTCGGGCATCTTCAAATGGACTTCGGTCCCGTCAGGACCGCTTCGGATGGTGGCGGCGCCCCCGTGCCGCTGCATCCGCGTGGTGATGGACTCGCGGATTCCGAGGCGGTCGGCCGGCACCGCGAGCGGGTCGAACCCGGGCCCCCGGTCGCGGATGAAGGCCTCGGACCCGGAGGGCCCCGCCTCCAGGTAGACCGAGACGGTGCCCCCGGCATGCTTGGCCGCGTTGATGATCGCTTCGCGCGCCGCCTGGGCGAGCGCCTCCTGCCCGGCGGTCAGGGGCGCGTCTCCGACCGCGACCACCTCGACGGGATGCCCGTAGCTGTCTTCCACCTCTCCGGCCAGGGCCCGGAGGCGCTCGGTGAGGTTGCCGGAGTGGCCGGCCGGATCGGCGTAGAGCCAGTGCCTCAGTTCACGCTCCTGCGCCCGGGCCAGGCGCACGACGTCCTGTTCGGAGCCGGCGCGGTTCTGGATCAGGGCGAGGGTCTGAAGCACCGAGTCGTGGAGGTGAGCGGCAATTTCGGCGCGCGCCGCCTCCCGCACCCGCCCGGCCCTCTCGTCCTCGAAGTCCTTCCAGAACCTCAGCGCCCAGGGGGCGAGCACCAGCGCCACCCCGGCGAGGACCGCCCCCGTGGCCAGGAGGGTGGCCCAGGTCAGGTCCCAGGAGATCGCCCCGGAAACCATGACCAGGACGCCGACCATCACCAGGACCAGGCCGAGCAGGAGCCGGGCCAGTCCGGCGGCGCGGTCGGCTCCTGCCTTGTTCCTCAGGCCCTCACGCCGCGCGTCATCGAGCTGGCTCCACGCCAGCACGGCGCCCACCCCCGCCGCGGCGACAGGGAGGACCTGCCTCAGGCTCACGGCGAAGCCGAGCTCCTGCGCGAGAAAGACTCCGGCCAGGAGCAGCAGGGCCACGCCCAGAAGCAGCTCCTTCCGGCCGGGGTGGAGGCGCCCGCCGGTTCGCCGTCCCGGACGCAGGAACGCGCCGGCCACCGGCGGAGCGGCGTTGCCGGGCTCCGAAGGTGCGGACGGTGGATGGGGAGTGGCCGGTGACGGCGGCGCGGTGGCAGCCGGGAGGAACAGCGCTGGAGCGGGCGGGGCCTTCAGGGTGGGGGCGGGCGGAACGAACCGGAGCGGGGCGGCGAGCCGGTCCGAGGCCATGGGCACGAAGATCCACAGCCAGGCGTAGAGGAAGACCCCCGCACCGCCGGCCAGGGCCAGCAGGACCATGAGGACCCGCACGACGCGCAGCCGCAGGCCGAGGTGGAGGGCCAGTCCACCGCACACGCCGGCGACCAGGCCGTCGGGCGAACGCAGCAGGGGCGGTTTCATAGCTCAATCCAAGCACGCCGATGGGCTTCGGGGATGCCCCGGGCGCACAATCAGGGGTTCCCTCAGGGATGAATTCAGGGCAGCCCCCGATAGCTGGCGCAGCGGCGCACTGGAAGGATCGAACCATGACTTCCGAACCGCCCCTTGAACCACTGCCTCCCGAACGCCCCGCCGGCGACGCCCCTCCGGGCCGCGTCCCCGATCCGGCCGGTTTCTCTACCGGCCCGGGGGGAGGCTGGTCCAGCCGGTCCGGCTCCACGGCGGCCCCGCCGCCCCGCCCCGCGCCCTCCAACGGCTTTTTCGACCGGATGCGCTCGCTGCAGATCACCCGCACCTCCGACCGCTGGATCGGCGGGGTGGCGGGCGGCATCGCCTACCGCACAGGGCTCGATGTGGCTCTGGTCCGGGGCATCGTCGTGGTGCTGGCGATCTTCGGCGGCATCGGCGTCCTGCTGTACGGCCTGGCGTGGGCCCTCCTGCCCGAACCGGACGGACGCATCCACGCCGAGTCGGCCGGACGCGGCAACTGGACCTCCGGAATGACCGGGGCGCTGCTCCTGGTCATCGCCGGGCTCTGGCGGCCGAACCTGCCGTTCCTCGGTGATGAGGGCGGCGGCTGGGGTGGCTGGGGGGTGCTCTGGACCCTGATCTGGGTCGGCGCCGCCGTCTATGCCGTGTACTGGGCGCTGACCGCGCGCAGCAGGAACAACCCGGCAGCCGCGGGCCGGCCGGCCGGCGCACCCGGGATGATGGGACCGTACGGCGTACCGGGAACGGCCCAGCAGTTTCCGGCCACGAGCTACCAGGCGGGACCTCCGCCCACCGGCTCTCAGTACCCCTCGACGGAGCCTTTGGGCACGGGCGCTGTCCCTCCGCGCCCGGCCGACCCGCTGCCGGCCGACTTCCCCGGAGCCGGGTACCCGCCGTCCGCCGGGTACACGCCGTCCGATTACCTCGCCGGCGGGTCCGTCCCCCCGGGGTCGCTGCCTCCGGGCTACGCACTGCGCCCGGTGCCGCCGCCGCGCCCCCGCACCCCCGGCCCCACCGGGAGCGGCGTAGCGCTCAGCCTGGGCGTGGCCGTGCTCGCCGTCGGCATCATCCTCGCCCTCGATTACGCGGCCCTGATCGATCTTGGCCGGACCGCGCTTCCCGTGGCCCTCGCCTCGGGCGCCGCCGTTCTGGGCATCGCCGTGGTGACCCTGGGACTGATCGGGCGGTCCTCGGGGTTCGTCGGTTTCGCGGCCGGCGCCATGGTCTTCGCCGCCCTCATCGGGTCGGCGGTGGCTGCCGCCAACTTCGACGACGGTGCCTCGGTGGTCGGCAGGGACACCCCGCTGTCGGCATCCTCGGTGCGGGCCGCGGAGGAGGGCTACACGGTGGTCGCCGGGCGCAGCACGCTTGACCTGCGCAGCCTCGACAACCTGAGGTCGGACGTCGTCGTCCCGGTGCGGGTGCTGGCCAGCAGAGTTGACGTGCTTGTCCCCAGCGACGTGCCCGTCGAGGTCCGTTCCGAGGTCGCTCTGGGCTCGGTCCGCTCGGGCGAGGGCGTCGACGCCTCGGTCTCCGAAGGGTTTTGGCAGCCCGGAACCACCCAGCTGAACGAAACAGCCGACGGCCCGTCGATCATCCTTGAGGTCGGCGGCGCCGTCAGCCAGGTCAGCGTGTCACAAAACGAGAATGGATTCGACCAATGAGTACCTCCGAAAAGTCAGCAGCACCCCGCCGGGTGCGCACGGGAACCGTCGTCTGGGGAGCGGTGATCCTGGCGGTCGCGGCGCTGATCCTTGTCTCGCTGCTCACCGGTATCCGGTTTGACCTGGGGATCGTGCTCCTGGGGCTCCTCATCGGCGCGGGTATCGCCCTCGTGGTGGGTGGCATCTCCTCGATGACGCGCCGGTCATCCGCGGCAGGCGAAGACCCCGACGGCGACAACGGCCATACTGAGACCGCAGGCCTCTGACTCCGCCCTCCAACCGAAAGGCTCACCATGGACACCCTGTTCCGGATCCTCCGCTCCTCCCCCGTCAAACGTTCACCCGGCGGCATCCTTGGGGGCGTCGCCTCGGGGATCGCGTCGCAGTTCAACTGGCCGGTGTCCTACGTGCGGATCGCAATGCTCCTGAGCTTCCTGCTTCCGGTGGTGAGCCTTCCGATGTACGGGGTGCTGTGGCTCCTGCTGCCCAAGACCGACGGGACGATCGCCCTGGAGCAGCTGCTGAACCGCACCACCCGCCGGTGATCAACAGAAGACCCGGTGCGGCACCTCCGCACCGGGTCTTCCGCTGCCCGGTGCGGTGCGCACGGCGGGCACCGGAACTACGATGATGCCGTGGAGCCCCTCTTCGAATTCGCCGGCAGCTACTGGTGGCTCATCTTTCCGCTGAGCGGGGTGTTCGCTGCCTGGGGACGGTCCTGGTCCCGGGCCAATGAGCGCAGGCACCAGCGCAAGGTGGAGCTTTACACCCTGAAGCACCAGGGCGAGCAGGTCCGGCAGGCGAGGATCGGCGAGGTGGACGCGGTGACCGCCGCCCACGATGCCGTCAACCGGAAGTGGCTGGACTACGAACTCGACGTGGGGAAGCTGATCGACTACCCCCTGATGACCGACGTGCGTGAACCCCTGACTGTCGCCTTCCTCCGCGCCAAGCGCGCAGCCGACGCCCTCCGCCCGGCCGCGCCGGACACCCTGAGCGCCGCCGAATTCGCCGAGTACCGCTCTGCGGTCAATGACTACGACGTCGCCTTCCAGGTCGCCGAGGCGGAGGCACGCCGGCTCAAGGACTCGGCCTTCACCGGGCCGGAACGCCAGCGGCTGGCCCGGGCCCGGAAGTTCCTCGCCCTGGCGCTCGACAACGCTGCCAGCCCGGCCGAGCGGCAGACCGCGTACCGGCGGGCGCGGCGGGAACTCGACGGACTGATCGTGCTGCCGGACACGGCGGTCGCGTCCCTGGAGGCGAAGGTGGCAAGGATGCTGAACGGCGGTCCGGGATCCGCCGGATGACCTACACTTCGACCATGTCCCCGCCGGTCCTCTTTTCCGAGCAGCCCACCCTCAGGGGAACCCTGTGCACGCTTCGTCCCTTCACCTTCCGGGACATCGAGGCGATGGGGCCCATCCTTGCCGATCCCGAGGTGCTGCGCCTCACCGGGAGCGTTCATTCCACGGCCGAGGCGGAGGCCGGAACGCAGGAGCTGGATGAGCGGACGCGCACCTGGTACCAGACCCGGGTTCATCAGCGGGACCGGCTGGACCTTGCCGTCCTCGATTCCCGCACCGGGGGCTGCGTCGGTGAAGCGGTGCTCAATGAGTGGCAGCCCGACGACGACTCCTGCAATTTCCGCATCCTGCTTGGGCCCGCGGGACGGGACCGCGGCATCGGCTCCGAGGCGACCCGCCTGCTCATCGGCCATGCCTTCGCCGCCACCGGGCTCCACCGGATCTCCCTCGAGGTCTTCGCGTTCAACCCCCGCGCCCGCCGGGCCTATGAGAAGGCGGGCTTCGTCGCGGAGGGAACCCTGCGGGAGGCGTTCAAGTTCGACGGCGAGTACATCGACGCCGTCCTGATGTCCGTGCTGCGCCCCGACTGGGAGCGCTCGGGCGGCTGAGGCGGCCCCTTAACTGAAGCAGCGGGGCCTCCATGGCCGGAGGACCCGCTGCTTCGGTCGAGGGATTCTCCGTCCGGGACGGAGCGGCCGGCTAGCTGGCCTTGAGTTCCCGGACGGTGAGGTCGGGGTAGAGCTGCGAGAGGTCGCCGGCGAGCGCCTCGCGCACATTGTGGGTCAGCTCGCCGAAGAGCACCTCGGGCTCGCCGTCCTCGACGGCGTCAAGCGCCGCGGAGACCACCTCGGCCGGGTCGGACTTCTGCTCGGACGGGATGTGCGCGCCCATGTCGGTGTCCATCCAGCCAACGTGCAGCGCGGAGACGGCGATGCCCTGGGGGGCGAGCTCCTGCCGGGTTGCGTTGGTCATCGCCCAGGAGGCGGCCTTCGCGGCGCTGTACGCTCCCACGTCGGGGAAATGCGCCCAGGACAGCACGGAGAGCACATTGTGGATCGCTCCACCGCCGTTTGCGGCGATGACCGGCGCGAACGCCCGCGTCATCTCGAGGGTGCCGAAGAAGTTCGTTTCCAGCTCCTGGCGCACCGCGGCCGCGGAGCCCTCGAGGAGGCTGGTCGGGGTGAGGATGCCCGCGTTGTTGATCAGGATGTTGACGTCCTGCGCGGCGGCCGCGGCCGCGGCGACGGCGGCGGGGTCGGTGATGTCGAGGGCCACGGGCACGACACCCGGCTGGCTGACCTCGATGCCGGAACGGGAGGCCGCGTAGACCTTCACCGCTCCGCGCTCGAGGAGCTCCTCGACGAAGAGACGGCCGAGGCCACGGTTGGCCCCGGTGACAAGAACGGTTGAGCCCTGGATACGCATGGAAAAACCTTCGGTGGGGGAAAAGTCCTTACAGACTACCATGCAGTCCTAGAAAAGGACTAGTACCAGTTCCCGCGGCTCAGGGATTTATGGCGAGGAAGATGAACGCCGCCAACAGGATGAGATGAACTGTTCCCTGAAGCCGGGTCGCACGCCCGGGCGCCACCGTGAGCACGCTGACGACGACCGTCAGGGTCAGCAGCACGATCTGGGTGGAGCCGAGACCCAGGATGAGGGGCCCCTCGAGCCAGAGCGTGGACAGGGCGATCGCGGGAATCGTCAGGCCGATGCTCGCAATCGCCGAGCCGTAACCAAGATTGAGGCTGGTCTGGATGCGGTCACGCAGTGCCGCGCGGGTGGCAGCGATACCCTCCGGGGTGAGCACCAGCAGCGCGATGATCACACCGACGAACGACTCGGGAACGCCTGCCGCCTTCACCCCGGCCTCGATGGTGGGCGAGACGGTCTTCGCCAGCCCGACCACGGCGACCAGGGCGGCGGCCAGCAGGCCGAGGCTGACGAGCGCGGCACGGGTGGTGGGGGGCGCTGCGTGTTCCTCGGAGTCATCGGCGGCCGCGGTCCGCCTGCCGGGATGCGACGGCACCGGCAGGAAGAAGTCGCGGTGGCGCACTGTCTGGGTGGAGACGAAGGCGGCATACAGGGCAAGGGAGGCGACCCCGGCAAAGGCCAGCTGCGCCGGCGAGAATTCCGGCCCGGAGCGGGCGGAGGTGAAGCTGGGCAGCACCAGGGTCATGGTGGCGAGCATGGCGATCACGGCAAGGGCGGCGCCAGTCCCCTCCGTATTGAAACGGACAGTCCCGAAGCGCACTGCGCCCACGAGCAGCGCCAGTCCCACAATCCCGTTGGCGGTGATCATCACCGCGGCGAAGACCGTGTCGCGGGCCAGCGAGGCGGTCTCGGGTCCGCCGGAGATCATGAGCGTGACGATCAGTGCCACCTCAATCACCGTCACCGCCACGGCGAGGACGAGCGATCCGAAGGGCTCCCCCACCCGGTGGGCTATCACCTCGGCGTGGTGCACCGCGGCCAGGATGGCCCCTACCAGGACGACGGCGACCACGGTCACGGCCAGTGCCCCCAGGTTCCGCTGCCAGGTCAGGACCAGCACGAGCAGTGCGACCGCCGGCACGGCGACGGTCCAGGAGGAGCGCAGGCGTCCGATCAGCGAAGGCACGGCAGACCTCCGTCGGTTGACCGGTCTGTACTGATCCCGTCCCTCACCACTCCGGTGCACCCACTGTTACGATCCATGCCGCTCTCTCCTGTTCCGACCACCACTGTTACGGTCCACACTGTTTACGCCTCCACGACCTCTGCTGTTCCGATCGGAAGTGTCCCCTCCACCTTCTCCGGTTGCGGTCCCCCGGCGCAATGCGGGGCGGGCGGGCCCCGCGCGGCGTCCGGGGTGCGAACGGGGGTTTAACGGAGTGCTGAATGGGTGCGGTAAGTGGTCCGGAGTGCCCATAATGGTCCACTGGGGCCCGCACCGAGCGAAGGAACTCCATCATGACTTCCGAAGACGACTTCCCAAGGAACTTCCCGGATGACGTCGGTCCGGCCGAAAGCCCAGCGGTTGGGCCCGGGCGCCGGCTGCCGGAGGAGGAGTCGTTTTCCTTCGCCGGCGCCACGGAATGGCTCAACTCGCCACCCTTGACCGGGGCTGCCCTCCGCGGCCGGGTGGTCCTGGTCAACTTCTGGACCTACACGTGCATCAACTGGCTCCGGGCCCTGCCGTACGTGCGCGCCTGGGAGGAGGCCTACCGGGGCCACGGCCTGGTGGTGATCGGGGTGCATTCACCCGAATTCTCCTTTGAGCACGACGTCGGGAACGTCAGGCCTGCCATGGAGGCCCTGTCCATCGGCTATCCGGTCGCTGTCGACAACTCCTTCCGGGTTTGGCGCTCCTTCGACAACCATTACTGGCCGGCGGTGTATCTCGTGGACGCGCGGGGCCGCCTCCGCCACACCAGCTTCGGTGAGGGCGACTACGAGGAGACCGAGGCGGCGCTCCGGCGGCTGCTGGCCGAGGCGGGGTCCGCCGATCCCGGTCCGGCGGTGGGGCCGGTCACCGGCGCGGGAATCGAAGCAGCCGCGGACTGGCACACGCTCCGGTCGGTTGAGACCTACCTCGGGTACCAGCGGACCTCCGGATTCGCGTCCCCGGGCGGCCTGGCGGCCGACCGCCTGCACGCCTATGCCGCGCCTCCACGGCTGCGCCGCGGGCAGTGGGCCCTGGTTGGCGACTGGACGGCCGGTGCTGAGGCGACGGTGTCCGAGGCGCCGGGAGGGCGTCTGCTCTGCCGCTTCCACGCCCGCGACCTCCACCTGGTTGCGGCTCCGGCCGCACCGGGGTCGGAGGTGCGCCTGCGGGTCCTGCTGGACGGCCGGGAACCCGGCCCCGATTCCGGGCTGGACATCGATGAGGCCGGCTACGGCACGATCACCGGTCCGGGCCTGTACCAGCTCCTTCGGCGCAGCGGTCCCGGGATCGAGGGCACCGCCGAGATCGAATTCCTCGACCCGGGAGCCGGGGTCTACTGCTTCACCTTCGGGTAGGGGACCCGGCCCGAAGGCGTCCCGGCGCCACCGCCCAATGCAGCGCCCAGCACATGCAAAACGCGCCACCCGGCTGGTACCGGATGGCGCGTTCTGAGCGCGTTGAGCTCCTGCCCGAGATGGGCGGGGTGGCCAATGCGTCCCGGCAGGAGCCCGTTACGGGCGGGCCGAAGCTAGGCCCGGGCGCTGCGGGTGACGCGGAACTGGGCGATCAGGCCGATCAGCCCGAGGAGCAGGATCACGGCTCCGTATCCGACTACCGTCGTCGGCAGACCCAGGGGCGCGGCGAGCAGGCCGACGAGGACGACCGGCAGGCCGAAGGCGATGTAGGCGACGACGAAGACGGACGCGATGGTTCCCGCGCGGTGCTGCGGGTCGGTCAGCGGCAGGATGAGACGCAGGGAAGCCGAGAAGGCGCTGCCGAAGCCGATACCCCCGATCACGAAGCTGACGACCATCAGAACGAGGGTCCCGGTGAGCACGCTCGTTACGTTGCCGATGGCAGCGACGGCCGAGGCGTAGATCCCGAGCTTTATTCCGGCGCGCGGGGCGAGGCGGGAGAACACAATGCCCGAGACCGCCGAGGCGCCCGCTGCAACGAAGCCGACCAGGCCGTTGAGCAGTGCGCTGTCAACCTCAAAGACGTTCCGCACGAGCGTCGGCGCGAGCCCGAGGGAGAGCCCGGCGAGCATCCAGGTCGCGGCGATGACGGGGGCGGCGGCGGCGAATTCCTTCCGGGCAGCGGCAGCGATGGCCGCGCGCGGAATCAGGGAACGCCACGCTCCGGGGCGGCGCGTCGCGCTCTCGGGGGTCAGGGCGACGACGACGATGCCCAGGACCGCAATGACGGCGAGGACCGTAAAGATCAGGCCGTTCGGGAAAGGGGTGAACTCGATGGCGAACCCGGCAAGCAGGGCGCCCAGGGCGAGGCCGCCGGTCACGCCGACACTGCCAAGGATCGCACCGAGTTTCTTGTGCTTCACCGGGGCGAGCTCGGCGAGCGAGGCCGAGAAGGCGCTGGTCGCGGCGCCCGTGGCGATGCCCTGGACAACCCGCGCAGCGATCACCCAGCCGGCGTCGGGCGCGAGAACGAACATTATGGTCGAGACAAGCTGCACCAGGAGGGCGCCGATGAGCACGGGCCTGCGGCCGATGTGGTCGGAGAGGGAACCCACAGTCAGGAGGGCCGCGAGGAAACCTCCGGCGTAGGCGGCGAACGCCGCCGTCAGGACGACGGCCGGGAAGTTCCATTGCTCCTGGTAGAGCGGCAGCAGGGGTGTCGGCGCTCCAGCCGCGAGGTACAGACTGGTGAAGGCGATCGCGCTTCCCACGAAGGCTACCGGGGCGGGAAGGGTGAAACGGCGAGCGGCAGGTATTGAGCCGTCGAAGGGTGACTGGGTGGTCGACAAGTGAATCTCCTGGTGGCGCGGCTGACCGCGAGGTTATGTTTGCCGCCGCACGCTGCCGTGCAGCCCGTCCTCGACGGGCTCCGGCCTGAAAAGCTGGACGTGCGGTCGACTTTGACTAGATGTGAATTACTGGAAGCGAACCGGAGTTTCCGCGTCTGCGGGCTCCGCCGTCCAACCACCCAACGCACTTCCGTACGAAAGGGACCGGCATTGTGAACGCCTCTCCGTATAGAGCTAACCGTTTTGCTATCACGCACATTCCCCGGCCTGTGATCCAGGCCCCCATGGCCGGCGGCCCGTCCACACCGCAGCTGGCCGCCGCGGTGAGCGCGGCCGGCGGACTTGGCTTCCTCGCCGCGGGTTACAAGACGGCCGGCACCCTGCGCGCCGAGATCGCCGCGGTAAGGGATGCGACGGACGCCCCGTTCGGCGTCAATCTCTTCGTCCCCCAGCGCTCGGTCGCCCGTCCCGACCAGCTAACCGAGTACGCGCGGGCCCTCGCCGCCGAAGCGGAACACCTCGGGGTGGACCCGGGCGAGCCGCGATACGACGACGATGACTGGGAGAACAAGATCGGGGTCCTCCTCGAACTCGCCCCGGCCGTGGCGTCCTTCACCTTCGACGTACCGGAGCCCGGCATCATCGAAGCACTCCAGGACCGCGGGGTGGCCGTGACGGTCACCGTGACATCACGGCCCGAAGCGGAGAAGGCCGCCGCGGCAGGGGCGGATTCCATTTCCGTTCAGGGGCCCGAGGCCGGCGGTCACCGCGGAACCTTCGACGCCACCGCGCCGGGCGATCCAACGCCCCTGTACGCACTCCTGGAGGAACTGGCCGGGATGGGAATCCCCCTGATCGCCGCGGGCGGGATCGCAACCCGGACCGATGTTCAGGAGGCCCTGTTCCGGGGTGCCGTCGCCGTGCAGGTCGGCACCGCCTTCCTGCGGGCCGAGGAAGCGGGAACGCGGGCGGCGCACCGGGCGGCGCTGGCCTCACCCGCGTTTCGAGCCACCGCGGTGACAAGAGCCTTCTCGGGCCGGTATGCCCGGGGTCTTTTCAATGACTTCATGGAGAAGTACGACCCGGTGGCGCCCTTCGGCTATCCCGAGATCCATCACCTGACGAGTCCGCTGCGGGCGGCCGCGGCCGCGGCGAACGACCCCCACCGCATCAACCTGTGGGCCGGCACCGGCTTCAACCGCTGCGTTGCCGGCTCCGCGGCGTCTATCCTGGACCGGCTCAGCACCTGAGCCGGGCCGGCACCGGTCTGCGGCTCGGAGGCCGGTGGAAGTCAGTCAAGCAGCCACTGGCTGGCGCGTGGCCGTGGTTCCGCCGCGCTCAGCGCAACATACAGGCCCACGACCATGACGGCGAAGCCGAAGACACCGACAGAGATGCTGGCGGCGAGGCCCGAAAGCATCACGCCGATGAAGACCAGGATGAACCCTGCGACGTCAATGAGCACGCCCAGGACGATGCGGCGGGTGGACACGGTGGGAGCCGCGGCCGGAGCGAGCGCGGCGGCGAGCCGGGGGTCATCGTTCCGCAGCTGTTTTTCCAGCTGGTCGAACAGTTGCTGCTCGCGGTCCGAAAGCGCCATCGGGATCTCCTTGACTGTCCGGCGCAGGCGCCGGGGTGGGGTGCCCTGCTACGGGCGGGTGGTTGGGGGTGCCCTGGTACGGGTGGGTGGTGGTTCGTCCGCTGCGGGCGGACGGTGGCGTTTACCGCCAGGGGCGGCCCGGACGGGGACCGCCCCTGGCGGAGCTGCGGTACCGGCGGGGCCGGTTACTTGGCCGAGACCGGCTGGGGACGGCCGTAGGTTTCGAGCAGGCGCAGCCAGATCTCACTGATCGTCGGGTACGCCGGCACAGCGTGCCAGAGACGGTCAAGGGGGACCTCGCCGACGATGATCATGGTCGCCGCCTGGACCAGCTCCGCGACGTCGGGTCCCACGAAGGTCACCCCAAGGACGACCTTGCGCTTCTCATCGACGATCATGCGGGCCTTGCCGGTGTACCCATCGGCGTGGACCGAAGCGCCGGCAGTCCAGCCGAGCTCGTAATCCACAATCCGGATCTCATAACCGGCGCGGCGGGCAGCCGCGGCGGTCAAGCCCACCGAGGCGACCTCGGGGTCGGTGAAGGTCACCTGCGGAACCGCCTCGTGATCGGCGGTGGCCACATGCGTTCCCCATGGGCCGTCCGAGACCACGGCGCCGGTGGCCCGGGCCGCAATCACGTCACCTGCCGCGCGCGCCTGGTACTTGCCCTGGTGGGTCAGCAGCACCCGCCCGGTCACATCGCCGGCTGCGTAGAGCCAGTCATAGCCGGGCACCTGCATCGTGTCATCCGTTTCCAGCCAGGCACCGGCAGTGAGTCCCACGGTCTCCAGACCGATGTCGGAGCTGCGCGGGCTGCGCCCGGTGGCCACAATGACTTCGCCGGCGGTGATTGTGCCGCCGTCGGAAGTTTCAATGGTGACGGTATCCCCGTCCCGCGTGACCTTCGTGGTCTTGGTGTCGGTGAGCACCGTGGCACCCAGCTCGCGCAGGGATGCGCCGACCATTTCACCCGCGAAGGGCTCCATCTCGGTGAGCAGGCCGCTGCGGGCGATCAGGGTGACCTTCGTGCCGAAGCCGGCGAAGGCGGTGGCCATCTCCGTTGCCACGACACCGCCGCCAATGATGGCAACGCTCTCGGGCACGGACTTGATGCTTGTCGCCTCCCGGGATGTCCAGGGGCGGGCCTCCGCCAGGCCTTCGATGGGGGGAATCACGGCATCGGAGCCGGTGGTCACGGCCACCGCGTGGCGTGCGGTGAGCACGGTGACGGTACCGTCAGCGGCGGTCACAGTGACCTCCCTGGTGCCGCTGATCCGTCCATGGCCGCGCACCAGGTCGATTCCGGCACCCTCGAGCCAGCCGACCTGGCCGGCGTCGTCCCAGTTGCTGGTGAAGGCATTCCGCCGGGCCAGCACCGCGTCAACGTTCAGCTCGCCGGTGACCGCCTCCGCTGCGCCGGGCATGTGCCGGGCCGCGCGCAGCACCTGGGCTGAGCGCAGCAGCGCCTTCGAGGGCATGCACGCCCAATACGAGCACTCGCCTCCGACCAGCTCGGCCTCAACGACCACTGCGGTCAATCCGCCCTGGACAGCACGGTCAGCCACATTCTCGCCAACTGCACCTCCGCCCAGAACAATCAGGTCGTACTCAGTTTTTTCCATCGTCGTGTCTTCCCTCAAAATTTCGGTTCTGCCTTGAGTCTCTTCTGCGTGGATATCTTCTACGTTCCGGTGTTGCTCCACCGGCACGGTCCTGTGGGTTGGAACCGCCGCGGCGCCCGGTGATCCGGACGCCGCGGCGGGGTCTATTGGCCGGACTTAGATGCGGCCGGGCAGGCGGGTGGTGATCTCCTGGAGGAACCAGCCGTTGCCGTCGGGGTCGGTGAAGGAGGCGTAGGAGGCGTAGGTCTTGCGCTCGGGGTCGGGCCCGGCGACGCGGTCCTTTTCCCCCTCGTGGTGCCAGATGCCCTTGGCGTCGTGCCAGACCTCGGAGATCTCGATGCCGCGGGCGGCGATGTCCTCGCGGGCGGCGATGATGTCATCGACGATCAGGTACAGGCCCTGCAGGGAGCCAGGGGCGCCGGCGGTGATGCCCTTGCCGATCATGATCGAGGCACCCGAGCCCGGAGGGGTGAACTGGACGACCCGGAGGTCCTCGTCAACGGTGAAGTCGGCGTCGAAGCGCCAACCCAGTGAGTCGTAGAAGGCCTTGGCCCGGTCCACGTCCGTGACGGGAACGGCTACTACCTCAAGTTTGAATTCCATGACGATCCTCTTCCTTCTTAGTGGTGGTGGTGGTTAGTGGTGGTGGTTGATGGTGGTGGTTGGAACCGCCGCGCCGGGTTCCCCTGCACTGTCCCGGCTCTCGGAAATGCGGAAATGGTCAGTGTTATTCCGCGGAGGGCCGGCAGAACAATTACGGCCGGCTATTGAATTTCGTATTGCTCGACGGTGGGCCTGGGAGCTGCCCATTCGGAGAATGCTGCTACTCCTACATTAGGAGTACTTGATCGTGTATGCGTATCAACTCAAAGGCGGAGAGAATAATTCCCCCGCGGCCGGACCCCCTTCCGACGGTCATTCCGCAGGCGCCGGGACGGGATCCCGAACAGGAGTGGGCAAATATCCGCAGGGTGGAGCAGCGGGCGTCAGGCAGCGGCGGCGGCCCGAAGGGACTGCTGTTGAACACACGGAAGACCCCCGCGCCGGGACCGGCCGGCCCGCCTGGGAGGGCCGGCCGGCACCTCCGGCCGCAGCACGGGAGGACGCCCTCCTAGTCGGCGATGCCGAACGGGCCGAGGCTTCCGTAGTCGAGGCGCAGGGCCTCCATCATGGCCCAGGCGTTGGGCAGGGTGAACACGTCCGCTCCGCCCAGCCGGTCCACCCAGCGCGGAATCAATTCGTCGGCGGACTTCGCCGCGACCGCGTCGAGGTAGGCCCGGAAAACCGCCCAGGCGTTCGACATGTCAACCGGGGCCATAATCTGGCCCAGATCGACCGACGACAGCGCCGCCTCCGTCGTCTTGTGCAGGTCGGCCAGGTACTCGGCCTGCACCTCGACGTCCTTGCGGGTGCCGGAACGGGTCACGTGTCCGGCGACCAGCTTCTCGAAGGAGTAGCCAAGGGTCTGGTCGACGGCGGTGACATACCCCGGAATATTGGCGGACACGGCAAGGTTCGAGAACGGCACCCACCCCGGGAAGATGACATCGACGAGCATCAGCACCTGGCGCTTGGGCTCGTGGATGAAGATGTTCCCCTCGGCATGATTGGGGCCCTTGTAGTCGAGCTGCAGGGTGTGATCCCCCGACTGCAGCGTGTAGCCGTCGTCGAACTCGACCGTGGGAAGGGGACGGTTCGGATCCCCCAGCCTCCGCAGGCGCTCCGCAGTGATCCGCTGGGCATACCGGGGAACGTCCTGGGGGTAGAGCGACATCGCCCCGACATGGTCGGCGTGCTGGTGGCTGTAGACAATCTGGGTGATGGGCTTCGACGTCACGCCCTTGATCGCCCGAAGAATGTTATGACCCAGGGTCGGCGGAGCATCAACGGCAATGACTCCGTCATCGGTGACGACGAACATCATCTGATAGGAGCCGTCACTCAACAGGAACATCCCGTCGGCGAGCTCCTCGACGTAGTATCCCTCATCCGGAACCTTCGGCCCGCGGGCAATCTCGGGAACGGGTGCGGTAGGGACCAATCGCAGCGACGCTGCGGCCTCCGTAAAACTGAACGGCTTCCAGGGGGCTTCCGGGTCTACAGACATGAGGGACGCCTTTCTAGATGTTCGGTCTACTATGGAACTATATTTATAGGCAAGCGCTCAATACCATGTCAAGGATGGGAAGGCAAACAATGAAACATCATGAAATGAAAGGCTTGCAAGCATGACTTTGCTGCGGAAGACACGGGTGGCCGACCTGCTCGGTCTGGATTTCCCCATCATCCAGGGCCCCTTCGGCGGCGGCCTCTCCTCCGAACCCCTTGTCGCCGCCGTCGCGGAGGCGGGCGGACTTGGGTCCTTTGGCGCCCACCACCTCCCTCCCGACGAGATCACGGCGCTGGTGCGCCGGCTCAAGGACGCGACGGCCCGGCCCTTCGCGGTCAACCTCTGGATACCGCTGGGCGGTGAATCAGCGGCCGACGTCGACCAACTGGTGGCGCAGGCGGCGTTGCTGGCCCCGTATTTCGAGGAGTTGGGCATCGACCCGCCCGAGCCGACGGTGGGGGCGCCCATCGATTTCGATGCCCAGCTGGACGCACTCCTGGCAGCGGCACCACCGGTCATCAGTTTTGTCTTCGGCGCGCCGGCGGCCGACACCGTGGACCGCGCGCGGCGCGCCGCAATCCACCTGCTGGGGACGGCCACGACGGTCGGCGAGGCGTCCGCCCTTGAGGAGGCCGGCGTGGACGTGATCGTCGCCTCGGGCAGCGACGCCGGCGGGCACCGCGGTGCCTTCCTTGCCCCGGCGGAGGAATCCCTGGTCGGGACATTTTCGCTGGTGCCCCAAGTGGTGGCGGCTGTCGATACGCCGGTCGTCGCCGCCGGCGGAATCGCCACGCCCGCCCAGGTCCGGGCGGCACACGAACTGGGGGCCGAGGGTGTGCAGGTTGGAACCGCGTTCCTCGTGTCGGACGAGTCGGCGGCCTCGGCGGCCCACAAGGAGGCGGTCACCGGGCCGGCAGGCCGCAGCACGGTCCTGACTGGAGCCTTCACCGGGCGCCTGGCCCGGGGTCTGGTCAACAGGGTGACCCGGGAGGCGGCCGGGTGGGAAACCCGGATTCCATACCCGGCCCTCGGTGCGATGACCTCGCCATTCCGCAGGGCCGCAGAGGAGAAGGGGCGGGCCGATCTCGCCAGTTTCTGGGCCGGGCAGTCCGCTCCCCTGGCCCGGCCGGGCCCCGCCGCCGAAATCTTCGCCTCGTTTGCCGGGGCGTACGACTGACGGCGGGGCCGGATCCTACTGGATCTTCGAGACGTGGTAGTGGCTGATGAGCCAGCTTCCGCCGGATCGCTGCAGCACCACCGTCAGGTGGACCGGAACCACCCGGCCGTCAACGAACGAGAAGTCGACGTCGGCGTAGGCCACGACGACGTCGACCGACAGCCGGCGGTGCTCGAGGATCCGGAAGTCGGCCTGCAGCCCGGCCGGCTGCTTGTCGTAGTAGGCGATGACCGCAGGACGGCCGATGCCGTGACTCCTGTCGAGGCCCTGAAAGAGGGCGTCCTCAGTGAACAGGGAGGCCACCTCCTCGGGCCGGTGATCCCGGATTCCGCCCGCCCAGGCGGTGAAGACCGCATTGACGATACCGGATGTGCCGGTGTCCGGGACATTCCCTTCAGGTGCTTCGATTCCAGACGGTTCCATGTCTTGTCCTTCAGTTGGAGTGCGGACACCTGCGGTGTCCCTGTCGGTGCAGGAGCGGGAGCTCGGCCCGCTCCGGGAAAGCTAGCTGCCGGCGCTCTGGCCGCCGTCGACGTGGAGGACCTCGCCGGTGACGAACGGTGCCTGCTCCAGGTAGAGGACGCCCTTGGCGATGTCCTCGACGGTGCCCATCCGGCCAATCGGGTGCTGGCCCGCGAGCTCGTCGTGGTTGTGTCCCGCGTGCAGGGGGGTCTTGATGTGCCCCGGGGAGACGGCATTGACGCGGATTCCGCGACCCGCATATTCGACGGCGAGCGACTTGGTGACCGAGGAGACGCCGCCCTTGGTGAGGTTGGCCAGGGCGGAGGGAAGGCCCGAGTTCGCGTACTCGACGAGGGTCGTGGTCACATTCACGACGTGTCCGGAGCCCTGCTCGAGCATCCGGGAAATCGCCCGCTGGGTCACATAGAAGAACCCGCCGAGGTTCACCTGCACCACGCGGTCGTAATCTTCCTTGGTGTACTCGGTGAAGGGCTTGCCGACGAAGATGCCGGCGTTGTTCACGAGCGTGTCGATGCGGCCGAACTTCTCGACTGCGGTGGCGACGACCTTCTCCGCGACGGCGGGATCCGAGATGTCACCGGCGACGGTAACGAAGTCGGGTTCGTCGGCGGGGGCGATGGACCGGGAATTTGCGACGACGGCATAGCCGATGGTGCGCAGGGCTGCGGCGAGCCCTTCTCCGATACCCTGTGATCCTCCGGTGACGACGGCGACTTTGCGAGATTCCATAGTGTGCAGCTTTCTGTAGACGATCGGTCAACTACCGATTGCACAGTTATAGCCGACTGGTCTTATAATTGCAACATGGGACGAAAGTCAGACGCACGCGAGAGAATCCTCGAGGCCAGCACGGCGCTCTTCCAGCAGCGCGCCTATGCTTCGATCGGCGTGGCCGAGATCTGCTCCGCTGCCGGCGTGCCGAAGGGGAGCTTCTACTACTTCTTCCCGTCCAAGCAGGCGCTCGCCCTCGAGGTGATCAATGCGCACTGGATCAAGCAGGGCGCCCAGTGGTCGGGCATCCTCACCTCCTCGGAGCCCGCGCTCGACCGCCTGCGGAAGCTCTTCCTCGCCACGGCGGAGGTGCAGACGACGGCGCTGAAGGGAACAGGCTCGGTCACGGGGTGCCTCTTCGGCAACCTCGCCCTCGAGGTCAGTGCGCAGGATAATCCGGTCCGGGAACGGCTGCAGCAGATCTTTGAGGAACAGATCGACCTCATCGAGGCCGCTGTCCGGGAGGGCGCCGCTGCCGGGGAATTTGCAGGAGTCGACCCCCGCGGCGCGGCCAAATCGATCGTCGCGCAGATCGAAGGGATGGTTCTCTTCGCCAAGTTGTTCAACGATCCCGGCCAGCTCGATGCCCTGTGGCAGAACAGCCTCTCCCTCCTCGGACTTCAGCCCGCTCCTGCCACGTGAGGTCTCCGGAGGCCGCCCGCCTGACCGGCGGCGTCGAGGTGGCCCCTTCCTCAACGGCCACCTGGGGTACTGGGTGGATTCGGAGTTGACCGGGCGCGGGATCGGCTCGGCCGCCGTCGCCTTCGCGGTGGAGGCAGCGCAGGATGTCCTCGGACTGCACCGCCTGCAGGCGGCGACCCTACCGCACAACAGCGCCTCCCAGCGGGTCCTAGACCGGGCGGGGTTCGAGGAGATCGGAGTAGCCCGGGCGTACCTCAGGATCGCCGGACGGTGGCAGGACCACCGGCTCTACCAGCGCATCCTCGAGCCCTCCGGTGCCGCCACCGCCCGGGAATAGACCCAGGCCTCGGCCTGTTATCGACAGCACGAGTTAGGTCAATCCTGGTCTCGTGCGAAGGAGAAGAAGCACTTTATGGCAACCGATTACGACGCCCCACGCGTCGCCCAAGAGGACCAGCCCGTCAACGAGTCGCTCGAGGCGATCAAGGCCAAGCACGGCGGCAACTCGCAGACGGCGGTCATCGACGTTGAGGAAAGCGACCTGGCTGACGGCTTTGAACTGCCGGGCGCGGACCTCTCCCACGAGGAACTGCAGATCCAGGTCGTCCCCCAGCAGGACGACGAATTCACCTGTATGAACTGCTTCCTGGTCCGTCACCGGAGCCAGCTGGCCCGCCAGCACAACGGAGCGAAGTACTGCTCCGAGTGCGAGAGCTGAGCCGGCCCCCGGCACCCCAATACCATCCGCATAGTCAGCAGCAGGGAGTACATCATGAAGGTACGCAATTCGCTCAGGGCCCTGAAGGCCATCCCCGGCGGCCAGATTGTCCGCCGTCGTGGACGCACCATGGTCATCAATAAGAAGAACCCCCGGATCAAGGCCCGCCAGGGCTGATCAGGCGACTTCAACGGCCGGCACGCGCACAGCGTGCCGGCCGTTGCCGTTAATGGCACACCCACGCAACGGCGCGCCACGGCGGGCCGACCTGCAAAGATGGGCAGGTGCCGCACCCCGCCAGAACCCGCCGCTTTCCGCCCTTACTCGCCGCCGCCTGCCTGTTCCTGCTGGTGTCCGGGTATTTCGTCGTCCGGTTCCCGGACACGCCGGGGGCCGAGACCGCCTCCTACTTCTTCAACCTCCTCATCGCGCTTCCCGCGTTCATCGCCCTGATCCGCCAGCTGGGGCCGGCCCGGGCCGCGGCCGCGCTGGCCGCGGTGTCGGTCTTCGGCTACCTGATCGAGGGCGTCGGCGTGGCCACCGGTTTCCCCTACGGCGACTTCTCCTACGGTGATCCCCTCGGGCCAAAGGCCTTTGGGCTGGTGCCGTTCCTGCTGCCGCTGTCCTATGTTCCGCTGGTGATCGGAACCGTCGCGGTCTTCGCGGGACGGTGGACGGTCCTGCGGACCATCGCCGCCTCGGCGGTGCTGCTGGTCCTGGTCGACGGAGTCCTTGACCCGGGCGCTGTGTCACTGCGGTTCTGGATCTGGGCCGACGGCGGACCCTACTACGGGGTACCGCTGAGCAACTACGCCGGCTGGTTGCTGTCCGGGCTGTGCGCCGCGGCGCTCCTGACCCTGCTGGGTGGACCACGCCTCACCCGCCGCCCCGTCCTACCCGGGCTGCTCGACAGCCTGCTGCTCTCACTCAGTTTCTGGCTCGGCGTCTCGATCTTCTCCGCACTGATTTTCCCCGCCCTGCTCGCGGCGGCACTCCTCGCCTTCGTGGTGCGGCGCCGCATTGCGCTCGCCGCGGTCCCCACGCCTGCTCCGGCCTCCCGGCACGCCTAATCGACGGGCCGGTCAGGACCGCCGGCGCCGTGGAAGCGAGCGCAGCAGCCGTTCCGAGGACATCATCGCCCCGCCCAGGACCGCCGGCAGCCCACCGCCGGGATGCACCGAGGCACCCACCCGCCACAGCCAGGGCGTGAGGGGGCTCCACTGGGCCGGAAGGTGGAACGGCCCGCTGAGCCACGCGGGGTGAACGGCCCCGTAGAGCGCCCCGCCGGCCGACCCGGCCTCGCTGAAATACGCCGGGTCGAGGACGACGTGTTCGCCCAGATAGCCGGCCAGCGGCTCCGGCAGTCCGAGGACCCGCGAGACCCGGTCGACCTCCCCGGCGATGAAACGGTCGTCCAGGGCGTAGGCCCGGCCGTTCGCCGGGCTGGTCAGCAGCAGGGCAAGCGTCGGGGCCGCATTCGGGTACACCTCGCCCGCCGGATAGTAGTTCGCAAAGGCCATGGTCTGCCCCGGTTCCGCCCCGGCCTCCAGCGCGCCGTAAAGCTCCCCCGGGGAATCGGGCAGGATCACGCTGTGCCGGGGGGTTCCCTCGGGCAGCGGCCGGTCCAGCACCGCGTACAGTCCCACGGCCGAGCAGGAAAGCCTCCGTGGTGCCCGCGGCGTCCGGCCGGTAAGCAGCCCGGCCACCCGCTGCGCATCAACGCCGGCGACGACGGCGTCCGCCGGGTAGGTCGCCCGGGCCGTGCGGACGCTGCCCTTCCGGATTCTCTCCACCGGCTCCCCCGTGGAGATCTCCACCCCGGCGTCCACCGCCAGCCGCTCCAGCGCCAGCACCAGCTCGTACACCCCGCCCCGGGGAACCCACACACCGTCCTGGGCCATGACCGCAGGCATGCTCGCGTAGAGCGCGGGCGTCCGGGTGGGACTGACCCCGGCGTTCAGGGTGTGGATTGCGATGACCTCCCGGAGCCCCTCCGGGAGCCACGGCAGGCTGTCCAAATAGCTGCGGGTGGTCAGGCGGCCCCCGTACAGCCGGGCGAGCCGGGTGAGCGCGGGATACGCGGCGCGTTCGAGCGGAGGAGTTGTCAGCAGCGTGGTGACCTCCGGCCCGAGGCCCCCGTGCAGCGCAGCGAACCGTTCCCAGGCGGCGTGCCAGGGGTGGCCGGGCGGCACCGGAAGGCTGCAGGCCTCGCCCCGGAAGGAGTACGTTCCCACCTCGGTGAGCCGAACGAGTTCGAGCCCGGCGGTGCCGGCGGCGCTGCCGGGCGTTCCGCCGGTGAGGGCGTCGATGCGGCGGAGCAGTTCTTCCCAGACTCCAGGGAAGGTGAACAGGGAGGGTCCGGTGTCCATGCGCTGCCCGGAAACCTCGACGCGCCGGCTCTTCCCGCCCAGGGTGGCCCCGCCCTCCAGCACGGTCACCGCGTGCCCGGCGGCGCCGAGGAGGGCTGCGGCAGCCAGGGACCCGATGCCTCCGCCCACGACGACGATCCGGCTCATCGGTAGATTCCCAGCAGCAGCGACCCCGTGAGCTGCACCCCTGCCACGGTGCCCGCGAGGTACGGGAAGGCGATCGAGTACCGGTAGAGCCGGTGCCCGGTTGCCGGAGACGGCGAGCGCAGGAGCGAGACGAGCAGCCAGCCGGCGATCCCGCCGCTCACGAGGGCCACGGGCAGGCTCACCAGGGCGAAGCAGACCGTGGAAAGTGCCCACCAGAACCCGCTCCAGCCGACGACGCCGCGCGCGCCCAGCCGCACCGCCGTCGTCGTAATCCCGGCCGCGCGGTCCTCCTCGATGTCCTGGACGGCGTCGAAGGTGTGCTTGGCGGCGCTCCAGGCCATCAGGCCGACGGCGGCGGGCCAGAGGGGCGCGGCGCCGAGCGCGAGCGGGACGAAGACCAGGGGAAAGGCGTAAGCGGCGTTGCTGAGCGAATCGAGGTACGGGCGGGCCTTGAAGCGGAGCGGCGGCGCGGAGTAGGCGATGAACACCGCCGCGTACAGCCCGATCCAGGCCAGGGCCGGCCACGGCAGGGTCGCCAGGAACCAGGCGAGGAACGGGAGGTTCGTGGCGGCCACCCAGGTCCAGATGGAGCGGACCTCCGCGGCTCGGATGCGCGCGCCCTCGAGCGATCCCTTCCGTGGGTTCAGCGCATCGGTGTCCTGGTCGAAGATGTCGTTGACGCCGTAGATCAGCAGGTTGAAGGGCAGGGTCAGCCAGATCAGCAGCGCCAGCGCCCCCGGATCCCACAGCTCGCCGGCGAGCCACATGCCCACCGCGCCGGTGCCCAGCGTGTTGATCCACAGTACGGGCCGCGAGATGGCAACCATCCGGGACGGTGCGGCGAGCAACCCTGATCGGGGCACGCGGGTCCTCCTTGGCTCGAATTCGGGTTGAAACCGCCGGGCCAGACCCCGCCCGGCCGCGCGGCCTCTGGCGCTTTCCCAACACTACGGGCCCACCACAGCCGAAGAGTGCGCCGGTGTCCGTTCCCGTGTGTCTAGAATCATAGTTGAGCTCGACGGCGCGCTCTGCGATGAACCGTCAACCCAGCTGAAGGAACACACCCCTATGAAAATCGGAATGCTCACGAGTGGCGGCGACTGCCCCGGCCTGAACGCTGTGATCCGGGGGGCGGTCCTCAAGGGAATCAAGGTACACGGCCAGGAGTTCGTCGGCTTCCGCGACGGCTGGCGCGGCGTCGTCGAGGGGGACGCCGTGGAACTGCAGCGGCACGCCGTGCGGGGCATCTCCAAGCAGGGCGGCACGATCCTGGGCACCTCGCGCACCAATCCCTTCGACGGCAAGGGCGGAGCGGATGCCATCAAGGCCACGATGGACCGCCTGGGCATCGACGCCATGGTCGCCATCGGCGGCGAGGGCACGCTCGCCGCCGCCAAGCGCCTCACCGACGCCGGACTCAAGATCGTCGGTGTCCCCAAGACCGTCGACAACGACCTCGACGCCACCGACTACACGTTCGGCTTTGACACCGCGGTGCAGATCGCCACCGAGGCCATCGACCGGCTGCGCACCACCGGGGAATCCCACAGCCGGTGCATGATCGCCGAGGTCATGGGCCGCCACGTGGGCTGGATCGCCCTGCACGCCGGCATGGCCTCCGGGGCCCACGCCATCCTCATCCCCGAACAGCAGACAAGCATCGAACAGATCGCCCGGTGGGTCAGCGAGGCCAACGCACGCGGCCGGGCGCCGCTGGTCGTGGTTGCCGAAGGCTTTGTGCCCTCCCACATGGAGCAGCCCCACTCGGAGCGCGGCCTCGATACCTTCGGCCGTCCCCGCCTGGGCGGCATCGCCGACCAGCTGGCACCGGAGATCGAAGCCCGCACCGGCATCGAGACCCGGGCCACGATCCTGGGGCACATCCAGCGCGGCGGGGTTCCCTCCTCCTTCGACCGGGTCCTTGCGACCCGCCTGGGCATGGCCGCCGTCGATTCCGTGGCGGACGGCCTCTGGGGCACCATGGTCTCCCTCCACGGAACCGAGATCGCCCACGTCGGGTTCGAGGACGCCCTGGGCAAGCTCAAGCGGGTTCCGCAGCACCGCTACGACGAGGCCGCCATCCTGTTCGGGTGATCTTCCTCCCACCGGCGCCGCAGGGGGCCGGCGGCGTCGTCCGCCCGTGTTAGTTTGCCGTCATGGAACTTGATCCGGGAACCGTGGCCATCATCCAGCTGGCCTGGTCGAGGCTGCTCCGGCTCGAGGACGCGGCGTTGGCCGGTGATCCCGCCGAACGGATCGTGAGGGTCGATGAGGCCTCGGGCCGGCTCACCTTCGTGACCCTCTTCGGCAAGGAGGCGCTGGTGGGCCCGGAGTGGGCGGTTGAGGCCGCCCGGCGCCTTCCGGGTGCCCAGCTGCGGCAACAGAGCACCCTCGTGGAGCTGAGCCGGAAACACGGAGGCAGGTCCCTGGGCGAGGCCCAGCTGTACTTCAGCGATACCCTGCCCAACCTTGAGGCCCTTCGAAGCACCGCGGTGTCGAGCGACCAGGAGTTCGTCGACGGGCTGGAGCGGATGTGCCCGCCGGACGACGTGTCCGAGGCGGGGCTGGGCAGCCTCGACCACCGGTTCATCCTCGTCGACGACCGGAGCCCGGAGGACCCGGCCCCGCTGGCGGGAGCGGGCTATGAGCCGTGGGCGGGAATCCTCGCCCACCTTCGGGTGCTGACCGCCCCCCAGCACCGCGGCCGGGGCCTGGCAGGCCGGATCGCGGCCGTCGCCGTCGAGGAAGCCATGGCCGCCGGCTATGTGCCCCAATGGAGCGCCCGCGTCGACAATACAGCCTCCCAGCGGGCCGCGCGCCGCGCCGGATTCGCCTATGGCGGCACGCAGACCAGCGTGGCCCTCGGCTGACCTGCCGACCCGGGCTCGGCGGTCAGCCGAACAGCTCGATCAGGTCCGTCCGCTCGAACATCGTCGCGGCGTCGCGCGCACTCGGGGTGCCCGCGTCGGGGTCTGCCCCCGCCTCATAGAGCAACTGGGCGGTCGAGGTGTGGCCCTTGAACACCGCACCGGCCAGCGGGGTCTGGCCGCGGTCATTTGCCTTGTTGACATCGGCTCCACGCCCCACGAGGTCCCTCACGATGGCCGGGTGGCCGTTGTAGGAGGCGAGCATCAGCAGGGAGTCCCCCGCCGAATTGGTCAGGTCCGGCGGAACCCCGGCGTCGAGGTAGCGGACCAGGGTGGCGGCGTCACCGTGGCGCGCCGCGTCGAAGAGCCGGCCGGCGAGGGCGAACGCCGCCTCGGCTCCGGCATCCCCGCCGGCGTCCCGACCGGTCACCGCGGGCCCTTCAGAAAGCCGGTGGCCCGGCCCACAACCTGACCGGCATCCGGGGGAACAATGACCTCCTGGGCGGCGGCGTACTGCTCGTCGGCGTCCTGCACCACGAGCCGGGCGGACGGGTCGACCGAGCGCTTCACCACCGCGAGGGCGATGGGGCCCATCTCCCAGTGGTGCGCCACGGAGGTGATCCGCCCGACCGTGCGGCCCTCGGCGACGATGCCGCTGCCGCGCGCGGGAAGCGTGTGCTGGCTGCCGTCGAGGTGCAGGAAGACCAGCCGGCGCGGCGGATGCCCGAGGTTGTGGACCCGCGCCACGGTCTCCTGGCCCTTGTAGCAGCCCTTGGCCAGGTGCACGGCGGTGCGCATCAGGTCCAGTTCGTGCGGGATGGTCTTGTCGTCGGTCTCGAACCCGACGCGCGGGCGCCAGGCGGCGATGCGCAGCGCCTCCGCCGCCATCATTCCGGCCGGCGTGTAACCCTCGAGCCCGGTGACCGCCTCGAGGAGCGATGACTGCGGGATGAGGTATTCGAACCAGGGCCGTTCCAGGCCCGGGTGGGACTCCACGGCGGAGTAGGCGAACCCACCGGCGCCGACGCCCGGCCAGGGATCGGCCCAGACGGTGCGCCCTTCGAAGGCGTCGATTCGAGCCACCGAGCCCACCACGGACCAGTCCGCCGAGACGTCGGCGATCTCCACGCGGAGCATGAACTTCATCCGCTGGAGCCACTCGGTGAGCCCGGGCGCCTCGGCGCCCTCGACGATCAGCCAGGCGGTGGCGCCGTCATCGACGATCCGTGCACTGTAGTCGATGCGCCCCTGGACGCTCAGCAGCAGGGTCTCAGAGGCCTCCCCGGGCTGCAGCTTGAGCAGGAGCTGGGAGGAGAGCGTATTGAGCCAGCTCAACCGGTCGGGTCCGGTGACGGTCACGACGCCCCGGTGGGAGAGATCGACGACGGCCTGCCCGCCGGCGAGGAGGCGCTGCTCGCGGAAGGGATCCCCGTAGTGGGCGGCGACGGCCTCGTCGGGCGCACCGCCGGGGACGGCTCCGGGCAGGCTGAGGAGCGGGCTGGTGTAGGTCATGTGGATGTAACGCCTTTCAGGCGGTGCTATTCCCCCGTCCGGCCGGCCGGCACCGGACCGGAGTCAGGAAAGCTTCTTGAGGATCGCCGAGGCGTGGGCCTGCAGCGCGTTTCCGGACGCGGCGACATCCCAGCGCCAGTACAGGTCGCCGCCGACCAGCCCGAACAGGCGGGTGGCGGCCGCGTACTCCTTGGAGTGCTGCCCGCGCATCACCACGTCGGTTGAAAGCTGGATCTGCGGACCCTTGATGGTGCCGTAGTAGAGCTCGGCGATGCTGCCCGGGTGGACGATGGTGGCGGTGATGTCGAACCCACCCGCCTCGTTGCGGAACTGCTCCACCTCATCCGCGGTCTTCAGCGCCGGCACGATGTCCGCCGGGGAGAGCCCCGGCCCGACGTCGGCGTCGTTGAGCTTGCGGTCAAGCGCCCAGAACCCGGTTTCGACCGACAACGGCCGCAGCCGCGAGCCCTGCTCATCGGTGAGCCAGCTCTCGGCGGTGTACTGCAGGTACGGCAGCCCGTGGTGTTCGAACGTCATCCGCTGCCCGAAGTGCTCCGAGTCGGCGTCGCCCTCACCGAGGCGCCCGGTCCCTTCCCAGGTGCCAAGCAGCCAGGAGAGCGGAACGAGCTCAGGGGTGAGGTCGGTGGGAAGTTCGATTGACATTGCGGGTTGCCTGACCGCTACTTCTGGCCCTTGTACAGGCGGGCGACCACGAGCGCGGCGAAGCCCGCCATCGCGAGGCCGGCGACAACGAGCAGGCAGAGAAAGAAAATTTCCAGTGCGAGGATCGACATATTTCCATCCTAACGCGCCCTCCCGGCCTGCAGTACACCATCGCGCGCGTGCCTCCGGGCGGGTAAGGGTGACCGATGAACCGCTGGAGGAACCGGCGACGCGGCAGGCGGAGCGGGCGGCCCCGACGGGCCCCGTGCCCCGCGGAGCCGGCGCGTTCAGGAGAGCAGCAGGGTGTCCAGGAAATAGACGAGGGCACCGATGGCAAGGACCGGGGTGATCCCGGCGGAGAGCGCCGCGGCGGCGTTCAGCGGTGCCTCCCGGGAGGTGAGCAGGCGTCGGCCGCTCACGAGCACCGCACCGCTGACGAGGCCGACGAGGACGGCGGGCAGGACGGGGACGCCGGGGAGCAGGAGCGCGCCGGCCCATCCGGCGGCAGCGGCGAGGACCAGGCCCAGCGGAGCAGCCACCCGGTCGGGCCACCGCGGCAGCAGGCCCGCAAGGCCGGCCAGGACGCTGATTCCGGTCACGAGCATCATCGACGTCCCGGCGGCGTTGACCGGCAGCCGGTCGGCGGCGGCCCACCCGGAGCCCAGGGCGACGGCGAAGACGCCCGAGCTGGCCCCGAGGGTCGATTCGAGGCGGTGGCTCTGACCGGTCCCCCGGAGCAGCTGGATCAGGAAAACGGCACTCACGCCAAGGGCGACCGCACCGGGGAACCAGACCATGAAGCCCGGGCCCGGGGTGAAGGCGGCGGCGGCGGTGGCGGCGATCGCGCTGAGTCCGATGGCCGTGGACTGGCTCTTGCGGGCGGGGACGCCCAGCAGATGGGGCCAGCCGATGGCGGCAACGGCGCACAGGAGCGCGGTGACGGCGGCAACGGCCAGCGGTGAGACGAAGGATGCGCCGACCAGGCCCGCCACCGAGGCGGCGGCTGCCGCGGCCACTATCCAGAATCTCACCCGAGCAATACTGCCCTATGCCTCCAAGGTCTGGGAAACTCCCGGCCCGCGGTCTGCACAGGGCGGAAGCAGGGCCGGACTGCTGCCTCGGGCGCGGTGCCCGCCCTGCGGTTATACTTGTCCAAATCTGTACCGCCGGCGGCTTCCGGTTCTCCCGGTCCAGCTCCGGTCCGCCCGCCCGATGATGCGCGTCCCGACCCGTGGAGGACACATGCCGCACATCCTGCTGCTCACCAACAGTGCGGGGTCCTCAGTGGAGATCCTCCCGGCCCTTGAACTGCTCAGCCACAAGGTGCATATCCTCCCCGCCGAACCCACCGCCCTGCTGGAGACCGAACCGTGCGACGTCGTCCTGGTCGACGCCCGGCGTGACCTCGTGGGGGCGCGCTCCCTCACCCAGCTCCTGAAGGCCACCGGACTCAGCGCGCCGTTGATGCTCGTGCTGACCGAGGGCGGCATGACGGCGGTGACCGCCGCCTGGCTGGCCGATGACGTCCTGCTGGAGTCGGCCGGTCCCGCCGAGGTCGAGGCACGGCTGCGGCTGGTCATCGCCCGGGCCCAGGCGGCCGGGGAGGAGACCAGCTCCGAGATCCGGGCCTCGGGCGTGGTGATCGACGAGGCGAGCTACACCGCCCGGGTCGGCGGGGTGCCGCTGAACCTCACCTACAAGGAATTCGAGCTGCTCAAATACCTGGCCCAGCATCCCGGACGGGTCTTCACCCGCGACCAGCTGCTGCATGAGGTGTGGGGCTACGACTACTACGGGGGCACCCGCACGGTCGATGTGCACGTGCGGCGGCTGCGGGCGAAGCTCGGCACCGACCACGAACAGCTCATCGCCACGGTGCGCAACGTCGGCTACCGGTTCACGCTGACGCGGATGCCTGAGGAGACCGGGGCCGACGTCGTCCAGGATGCGTGACTCCACCGACGCGTGACCGGTCCGGCGCCTGCGCGCACCGGCGGGGCAGTGCCTTAACGCGAAAACCCCCATCCCTGGGGATGGGGGTTTTTCGTGGGCGGGGCCCAAAGTGGAGGACATACGGGTCGAACGTATCGCGGGCACCCCAGTGGTGCATCCCCCCTGAACGGTTTCCCACGCTACCCCACCCCGGGGCGTCCCGCCAAACCGGCGGCCTGATCCCTGGCCGGCGGCCGGTCCCGGCGGGCCCCGGGCACTAGGCTGGGCCCATGACGGCCGATGCTCAGCTTTCCCCCTGGACGATCACCCGGACCTCCGGCACCCCGCAGGCCCCCCTGCTGGCGGAAATCCGCGAACTCGCCGCCCGTGCGGCCGAGGCCGACGGCAACCCTCCCCTGTCGGAGCAGACCCTGGTGAACCTGCGTTCCTCCGCGCCCGACGCGGCGCGGGTCCTGCTTTTCACCGCGCGGCCGGGGGCCGGTTCCGGCGGGGACGCCGGGGATGCCGGGGACGCCGGGGATGCCGGGGATGCCGGGGAGCTGGCCGGCGTCGCCGTCGTCAGCCTGCCAGCGGACGGCGTGCCGGACGCAGGCGAGGAGGCCGCCGTCCTCGAACTGGTCGTGGCGCCTGACGCCCGCGCCGAGGGAGCCGGATCCGCCCTCGCGGCTGCTGTCGCCGCCGAGGACATTCCCGGGCTCCGCGCCTGGTCGCACGGCAACCATGCCGCCGCCGCCGCCCTCGCCGCCCGGCACGGCTTCCGGCCCGTCCGGGAGCTGTGGCGCATGCGCCAGACCCGGGCCGCGGCCGCCGAACTGGCGCCCTCCCCCGCCCTGCCCGATAAGGTCCGGCTTCGGACCTTCGTCCCCGGACAGGACGAACAGCTGTGGCTCGAGGCCAACCGGTCCGCGTTCGCCCACCACCCCGAGCAGGGGTCCACGACCCTCGCCGACCTGCAGGCCCGTATGGCCGAGGACTGGTTCGACCCCGAAGGCTTCTTCCTGGCCGAGGACACCGAGACCTCCCGCCTGCTCGGCTTCCACTGGACCAAGGTCCACGCCGGCTCGGGCGCCCACCCGCCGCTCGGTGAGGTGTACGTCGTCGGGGTGACCCCCGAGGCGCAGGGCCGCGGCCTGGGCAAGGCCCTCACCGTGGCCGGCATCGAGTACCTGCACCGGCGCGGGCTGCAGGCCATCATGCTCTACGTCGACGCCGACAACACCGCAGCGGTGGCCCTCTACCGCCGGCTGGGCTTCACGCGCTGGGACGTCGATGTCATGTATGCAGGTGGAGAAGATCCGCCCAGCTTGTAAGGTTGGATTCCAGCACAGTGCCCGCTTCTACGCGCGCCCCGAGACACCATTGAACGCCGCAGGAGACACCATGGCATCTGAGACAGCCGCCCGAGTCCCATCCCGTTACGGTTCCTCGGAGACCTCGCCCGCCCGGGCCACCCAGGACCGCATCGAGATTCCCGAGTTCGCCCCAAGCCTGCTGCCGACCGGCGACATCCGCCCGGACCGGTTCCTTGACCGGGAGATCAGCTGGCTCGACTTCAATGCGCGGGTGCTCGAGCTCGCCGAGGATCCCGACCTCTACCTGCTGGAGCGGGTCGCGTTCCTCTCCATCTTCGCGTCCAACCTCGACGAGTTCTTCATGGTGCGCGTCGCCGGCCTGAAGCGCCGCATCGCCACCGGACTCGCCATCCCCTCCGCGGCAGGGCTCAGCCCCATCGAGCAGCTCGAGAAGATCATGGAGGACGGCTACCGCCTCCAGCAGCGCCACGCCGCGGTCTTCGCCGAGCAGATCCGCCCCGCCCTGGCCAGGGAGCACATCCACCTCACCACCTGGGACGAGCTCGACGAACCGGCCCGGGTCGAGCTGAACAAGCTGTTCACCGAGAAGGTCTTCCCCATCCTCACCCCGCTCGCGGTGGACCCGGCGCACCCTTTCCCCTACATCTCCGGGCTGTCGCTGAACCTCGCCGTAGTGGTGCGCAACCCCATCAGCGAAAAGGAGCTGTTCGCCCGCGTCAAGGTGCCCGACCAGCTGCCCCGCCTGATCTCCGTCGACGGGCACCGCGCCGGCAGCGTCGCAGGGCGCACCGCCCGCTTCATCGCGCTCGAGGACGTCATCGCCGTCCACCTCGACCAGCTCTTCCCCGGCATGGAGGTGCTCGAACACCACACCTTCCGGGTCACCCGCAACGAGGACCTCGAGGTGGAGGAGGACGACGCGGAGAACCTGCTTCAGGCACTCGAGAAGGAGCTGCTGCGCCGCCGGTTCGGCCCGCCGGTGCGCCTCGAGGTGGCCACCGACATCAACCCGAGCATCCGGGCGCTGCTCGCCCGCGAGCTGGGCATCGAGGAGGACGAGGTGTTCACCCTCCCGGCGCCCCTTGACCTGCGTGGGCTCAGCGTCATCGCGAAGATCGACCGCGGGGAGCTCCACTATCCCAAGCACGTCCCGCACACCAGCAGGCACCTCAACGAGAGCGAGACCTCGAAGGCCGCCAACGTCTTCGCCGCCATGCGGCGCCGGGACATCCTGCTGCACCACCCGTACGACTCCTTCTCCACCTCCGTCCAGGCGTTCCTCGAGCAGGCGGCGGCCGATCCCAAGGTGCAGGCCATCAAGCAGACCCTGTACCGCACCTCCGGGGACTCCCCGATCGTCGACGCCCTGATCGACGCGGCCGAGGCCGGCAAGCAGGTGCTCGCCCTGGTGGAGATCAAGGCCCGCTTCGACGAGCAGGCGAACATCTCCTGGGCGCGCAAGCTCGAGCAGGCCGGCGTGCACGTGGTGTACGGCATCGTGGGCCTGAAGACCCACTGCAAGCTCTCGCTGGTGGTGCGCCAGGAGATCGACGGGCTGCGCCGCTACTGCCACATCGGCACCGGAAACTACCACCCGCGCACGGCCCGCTACTACGAGGACCTCGGCCTGCTGACCTCGAACGACCAGGTGGGTGAGGACCTGTCCCGGCTGTTCAACCAGCTCTCCGGCTACGCCCCTCGATCCACCTTCAAGCGGCTGCTCGTGGCGCCGCGCTCGGTGCGCTCGGGCCTGATCGACCGGATCGAGCGGGAGATCGCCAATAAGAACGCGGGCAGGGCCGCCCGTGTGGTCATCAAGGTCAACTCGATGGTCGACGAGGCCATCATCGACGCCCTCTACCGGGCCTCCCAGGCCGGGGTGAAGGTCGACGTCATCGTCCGCGGCATCTGCTCGGTGCGGCCCGGGGTGCCCGGACTCAGCGAGAACGTCACGGTGCGCTCGGTCCTGGGCCGGTTCCTGGAACACTCCCGCGTGTTCGCGTTCGCCAACGGCGGGGACCCCGCGGTCTTCATGGGCTCGGCCGACATGATGCACCGCAACCTCGACCGCAGGGTGGAGACCCTGGTGCAGCTGAGCGCCCCGGACGACATCGAGTACCTCATGACGCTCATGGACCGGTACATGGACCCGCGCACCTCCAGCTGGCACCTCGACGAGACCGGGGCCTGGACCCGGCACGCGAAGGACGAGAACGGCGAGGACCTCGGCGACATCCAGTCCTGGCTGCTCGCCTCCCGTGCCCGGCAGCGCGCCGCCATCCGCCGCTGATGTCCGCCGACGTCCAGAGTCCGGCCGACGCGGCGCCGTCGGCCACCGAGGTGGCTGTCACCGCCGCGGGCACCCTGTGCTGGCGGACCGAAAAGGGGCGCCTCGAGGTCCTGCTGATCCACCGTCCGCGCTACGACGACTGGTCCTGGCCCAAGGGCAAGCTCGACGACGGGGAGACCACCCCGGAGTGCGCCGTCCGCGAGACGCACGAAGAGGTGGGCCTCAAGGTCCACCTCGGCATACCGCTGCCGTCCATCGACTACGAGGTGTCCTCAGGACGCAAGGTGGTCCACTACTGGGCCGCGAAGGCCGACCGCCTCAAGCCCGTCCCGGACGGCAAGGAGGTTGACGAGTACCTGTGGTGCATCCCGGACAAGGCGCGCCTCCTGCTGACCAACCCCTCCGACGTAGAGCCGCTCGATGCCCTCGAGGAGGCCCACGAACGCCGGGACCTCGGCACCTGGCCGCTGATCGTCGTCCGCCATGCCAAGGCCAAGCCGCGCTCCTCCTGGAGCCGGGCCGAGGGCGAACGCCCGCTCGCGGCCACCGGCCGGCGCCAGGCGGTGGCCGTGAGCCGGCTGCTGCAGGCCTGGCGGCCCGAGCGGGTCATCAGCAGCCCGTGGGTCCGCTGCGTCCAGACGGTCTCGCCCTACGTTGCAAAGGCCGACGCGAAGCTGAAGCTCGTCGACGCCATCACCGAGCACGACGCGGCCCGCAAACCAGGGCGCGCCCGGGTGGCCGTGGAGAAGGTCTTCGACAAGCGCAACCCGGTGGCGATCTGCACGCACCGGCCGGTCCTGCCCCTGGTCTTCGGGGTGCTGCGCGGGCACATGGCGGCGCACCTGGCCGCCCTGCTGCCGGCCACCGACCCGTACCTGTCACCGGGCGAGGCGGTCATCTGCCAGGTCAGTTCCGTCAACCACGGGCGCATCGTGTCCGTGGAGCAGTACCGCGCCTACGACGACTGACACGCCGGAGCGCCGGGAGGCACCCCGGCCGGTCCTCGCTAGACTGGCATGGTGAGCACACCCCTGAACACCCCGTATGAAGACCTGCTGCGCGATGTGATGGTCAACGGCACGGCCAAGTCCGACCGGACCGGCACCGGAACCCGCAGCGTCTTCGGACGCCAGCTGCGCTTCGACCTGCGCGAATCCTTCCCGCTGATCACCACCAAGCGGGTGCACTTCAAATCCGTCGCCCTGGAGCTGCTCTGGTTCCTGCGTGGGGAGTCGAACGTCCGCTGGCTCCAGGAACAGGGCGTGTCCATCTGGGATGAGTGGGCCGACGCCGACGGCGGACTCGGCCCGGTCTACGGGGTGCAGTGGCGCTCCTGGCCCACCCCGGACGGCGGACACATCGACCAGATCGCCGCCGTCATCGAGGGCCTGAAGACGAATCCCGACTCCCGGCGGCACATCGTGTCGGCCTGGAACGTCTCGGAGATCTCCAACATGGCCCTTCCCCCGTGCCACGCGTTCTTCCAGTTCTACGTTGAGCCCTCCCCCGAGGGCCCGGGCCGGCTGTCCTGCCAGCTGTACCAGCGGTCGGCCGACACCTTCCTCGGCGTGCCGTTCAACATCGCCTCCTACGCCCTGCTGACCCTCATGGTGGCCCAGCAGGCCGGGCTGGAGCCCGGGGAGTTCATCTGGACCGGCGGGGACGTGCACATCTACGACAACCACGTCGAGCAGGTCACCGAGCAGCTCTCCCGCGAGCCCTACCCCTACCCGCGGCTGCGGATCACCCGCACCCCGGAGAGCATCTCCGACTACACCCTCGAGGACTTCGAGGTGCTCGACTACCGGCACCACCCCACGATCAAGGCTCCGATCGCCGTATGACCTTCGAGGATGTCACAGTAATCGACGCCGTTGACGGCGAGCCGGTGATCGGCCTGATCTGGGCGCAGACCGAGGACGGGGTGATCGGCAAGGACGGCGGCATGCCCTGGCATGTCCCCGAGGACCTGGCCCACTTCCGCAGGATCACCACCGGCCATCCGGTCATCATGGGCCGGCGCACTTGGGAGTCCTTCCCCGCGAAGTACCGCCCGCTGCCGGACCGCACCAACATCGTCGTCAGCTCCTCCGGCCCGCTTGAGGGTGCCGTCGTCGTCGGTTCCCTCCAGGACGCGCTCGCCGAAGCGCGGCGGGCACCCGGTGCGGAGCAGATCTGGATCATCGGCGGCGGGAAGCTGTACGCCGAAGCGGTTGCCGAGGCCAACGCGGCGGTGGTCACCGTCATCGAGACCGACACCGACGGCGACACCTACGCGCCGGTGCTTGGCCCCGAGTGGGAGCTGAAGGGCGTCAGCCCCGCCGGGGGCTGGCTGGACAGCACCGCCGGCACCCGGTACCGGCTGAGCCTGTGGGCGCGCGGGTCCCAAACGGCCTGAGGCAGGGCGTCCGGCCGGACCGGCGGCCGGCGTAACCGTTCCCGCACCGCACGCCGGGCTCGCCTAAGCTTGGAGGATGACCTCCGCAGCAAGCACCTCCCCCCTGCCCTCCGTCGGCTTCGTCGGCTGGCGCGGCATGGTCGGCTCCGTCCTCATGCAGCGCCTCCAGGACGAAGGCGACTTCCGCCTGTTCAACCCCGTGTTCTTCTCCACCTCCAATGCGGGCGGACCCGCGCCGTCCTTCGCCGAGGGCGCCGGGAAGCTCGAGAACGCCTACGACGTCGAGACGCTGGCGAAGCTGCCGATCATCGTCACCGCCCAGGGCGGCGCCTACACCTCGGAGGTGCACCCCAAGCTGCGCGACGCCGGCTGGGACGGGCTGTGGATCGACGCCGCCTCCACGCTGCGGATGGAGCCCGAGTCGATCATCGTGCTTGACCCGGTGAACCGCGCGGTCATCGACGCCGGGCTGGCCAGCGGCGTCAAGGACTTCATCGGTGGCAACTGCACCGTCTCCTGCATGCTGATGGGCCTTGGCGGGCTGTTCCGCAACGGCCTGGTGGAGTGGGGCACCTCGATGACCTACCAGGCCGCCTCGGGCGGCGGGGCCCGGCACATGCGCGAACTGCTCACCCAGTTCGGCGCCCTTCACTCGAGCGTGCTCACCCACCTCGACGACCCGGCCTCGGCCATCCTTGAGATCGACAGGGCCGTGCTGGCTCAGCAGCGCAACCCGGAGCTTGACGCCTCGCAGTTCGGGGTGCCGCTGGCCGGTTCGGTGATCCCGTGGATCGACGCCGACCTCGGCAACGGACAGTCCCGCGAGGAATGGAAGGCCGGGGCGGAGACCAATAAGATCCTGGGCACCGGCGACGGCGGGCGGATCCCCTTCGACGGGCTGTGCGTCCGGATCGGCGCCATGCGCTCCCACTCGCAGGCGCTGACCCTGAAGCTGACCGAGGACCTGCCGGTCGCCGAGATCGAGCGCCTGATTGCGGCCGACAACGAGTGGGTGAAGGTGGTGCCCAACACCAAGGAGGCCTCCGTGGCCGAGCTGACCCCGGTGGCCGCGACCGGATCCCTGGAGATCCCCGTGGGACGCATCCGCAAGCTCGAAATGGGCCCGAAGTACATCAGCGCGTTCACCGTGGGCGACCAGCTGCTGTGGGGCGCCGCCGAGCCGCTGCGCCGGATGCTGCTCATCAGTACCGGGAACCTGTAGCCGGCACCCCGCGCGTGGAACTGTCAGAGGGCGGAGGCAGAATACCGGCATGGAACACACCGACGTCGACGGCATCCTGACCGGTTTCTTCGCAGCCAGCGCCCGCGGCCGGCACCCGGAAACGGTAATCCGGTATGGGCGCGTGGAGGCCGGGCTGAGGTCCTACCTCGAGGGCGAGGGGGCGCACTCCCTGCCGCCGGAGGCGGCTGCGCTGCTTGAGCTTGAACGCCAGTTCTCCCCCGACGCCGCGTACGTGCGCCTGATGGGCGCCGCGGAGCTCCTCCACGCCCTGCCGGGATTCCTGGGGGTGCGCTGGCTGGCGGCGGACTTCCACGACCGGCTGGCCCAGATCAGCCTCGCCTCCCGCCTGGCGCAGTGGCTGTGCACCCGCCAGCTGGTGGACCGGAAGGCCCAGTGGGGCGACGTCCTGCTGACCCGTGCCGCCGCCGAACATGCGCGGCGCACCTCGGTCACGTAGACGCGGTTTCAGCGGCCCGCCGCGCTCACAGAGTGCCGTGCCTACAGAATGCCGGGCCGGCAGACCCGCCGGCGCAGCCGCGCCAGGGCGGACCGGGGTAGCGGCCCTCAGGGTGTGCTGGGCGCGGGGAGCGCGCACCCGATCAGCAGCGGTTCGGGCTGCAGCCGGATCCCGAACTTCGCCTCAACCCCGTCTGCCACCAGTCCGGCCACGGCCAGCAGGTCCCGGGCGGCGGCACCGCCGCGGTTGGTCAGCGCCAGGGTGTGCTTCGTCGACAGCGAAGCCCGGCCGCCCGCCGCGGCGAAGCCGGCGTCGCCGGCCAGCCCGAAGCCCTTGGCGAAACCGGCACGCTCGATCAGCCAGGCGGCGCTGAGCTTCACCTTGTCCGGGTCCGAGACCGGGTACCGGGGGGCGTCCTCCGGCAGGCCCGCCGCGGCCGCGGCGTCGACGATCGGGTTGGTGAAGAAGGACCCGGTGCTGAACGTATCGCGGTCCTGCGCATCGAGGACCATTCCCTTGGCCGCGCGCAGCCGGAGCACCTCGCGGCGCACGTCGTTGGCGTAGGCCCGTTTGCCAACCTCCACGCCCAGGGCGCGGGCCAGTTCGGCGTACTTCACCGGCGCGCTCATGCGGCCGAGCGCGAGCTGAAATTCGACGGTGAGGACCACGTAGCGCGGCGAGCCGTTGACGGTCGTCTGCTTCAGCAGCGAGTCCCGGTACCCGAAGTGGAGTTCGAAGTTGGTGAAGCTCTTCACCGCCGAGGTTTGCCGGTCCCAGGTGCGCACCGTGGCGATCGTCTGGGACACGTCGGAGCCGTACGCGCCGACGTTCTGGACCGGCGTCGCCCCGGTGGAGCCGGGGATGCCCGAGAGCGACTCGAGGCCGGAGAAGGCGTGCTTCACTGTGTAATCGACAAGCTGGTCCCAGTCCTGCCCGGCCTGCGCCCGAACCATGACCCCGCCGCAGGTGGCGTCGTCGTCGTTCACGGTGAAACCGTCGGAGGCGATGCGGACCACGGTGCCCTCGAAGCCTTCATCGGCGATGACGAGGTTTGAGCCGCCGGCCAGGATGAGCAGCGGCTCGCCCGCGTCGTCGGCGGTGCGGACGGCGTCGATGATTTGCTGTTCGGAGCGTGCCTCAATGAGGGCGCGGGCGGGCCCGCCGACCCCTGCCGTGGTGAGGTCCGCCAGCGGTGTACCGGTTGCCTGCGGGCTCATGACAGGCGCACCACGGCCTGGGCCTTCACAAGGACCTTCTGGCCCTCGAAGGTCACCGTGAGATCGATCCGCGCCGTTGCCTCCTCGGGATTCAGCGCCCCGATGGTTCCCCGGACCTCGAGGACGGCGCCCGGGAGGCCGGGCTGCGCCGTAGTATCGGCGACCACAACGGGCTTGGTGAAGCGCGTCTGGTAGTCGATGACAGAGCCTGGATCGCCGGTCCAGTCGGTGACCAGCTGCACGGCGGCGCCCATGGTGAACATGCCGTGGGCGATCACCCCGGGCAGGCCGACGCCGTGGGCGAAGTCGGAATTCCAGTGGATGGGATTGAAGTCCCCGGAGGCCCCGGCGTAGCGCACCAGGTCCTGCCGGGTCACCGGAATCGTCACGGACCCGATGTCCTGCCCGACGGTCAGTTCGGCTGCTGGGATGCTCACTGCTGCTCCTCTCCCCGGACGAGCAGGGATGACGTTGTCGTGGCGGTCCGCACACCGTCCACTGTTGAGATTTCGGCGCGCGTGGTGATCATGGCCCCGCCGCCCATGGCCCGCACCGAATCGACATGGAGGGCGGCGACCAGTTCATCCCCGGCCACGATGGGCTGGTGGTGGGTGAAGCGCTGGTCGGCGTGCACCACCCGGGAGAAGTCGATGCCGGCGCTCGGATCGGTGATGAGCTGGGCGTCCGCGCGCTGCGCCACGACGATGGCGAACGTCGGCGGCGCCACCAGGTCGGCGTACCCGAGGGCCCGGGCCGCTTCGACGTCGTAGTGGGAGGGATGGGTGGCTTTGACCGCGCGGGCGAAGTCGCGGATCGCTTCGCGCCCCACGGTATACACCTCACCGGCGGGGTAGCTGCGTCCCTGCAGGTCGGGGTTGATGGTCATGGGGTCCTCCGGGAGTTCGCGGGCGGCGGGCTGAATTCAAGCGTAATCGAGCGGCCGGCTCGGTGGCCGGTCGGGACTCAGCGGGGCGCTGCGGAGCTCCGGCGCCGCCGGGCGTCGCGGGTCCGCACCACCATGCCGGCGATATGGCACAGCAGGCCCGCGCCGATCACCGGCATCGCGGCGAACACCGCGGCCTCGGCGTCGGCTGCAGCCCCTGCCACGGCGAGCGCGATGCCGGCGCCGGTAAGGATCAGCGCGGAGATCAGGAGCCTGCGGTAGAGCACCGATCCCGTGTCCCAGGGTGTGTTGAGCATCCCTTCATCCTACCGTGGCCCTAGAAGAGGAACTCCTGGACGGCCGGCACGGCGGTCGTGTAGTCCCCCGGTGCGATCCGGCGCCCCTTGAGGCGGGACAGGTCCGCGAGGAAGCGCAGCGGCGCGCCGTCGAGGCTGACGAGGGCGCAGGAGCCCAGCAGCGGGCCGACGGCGAACCCGTGGTCGCCGCTCTCGAGGTCCCCCGGGTAGGGCTGGACCCCCTCGGCCGTCAACACCTCATGCCACGACGGCGGCGGGTCGAACTCCTCGGTGACGACGGTGAAGCCCTCGAGCTCCATGCCCTCCCGCAGCAGCCGCCGGGCCGACTCGGCGAAGCCCGTGTTGATTCCGGCGAGCCGCGCCGGGGGCAGGGGCCGGCGGAGTGCCTCGGCCTTCGCCGCCGAGCGCACGGCCTGCGGCAGGCCCACGCTGCGCGTCACCTCGTCCTCGAGGACGCGCACCACGCGCCCGTTGTCGGCGAGGGCCACGTAGGAGGCGGTGACGGCGCCCTGTTCAACGAGCCGCCCGCGCTTGCGCTTGGCCGAGGCGGTGCCGACCTTGGTGGCGCCGTCGGCGAAGGTCGCCACGTACAGCCAGTGCGGCTCGTCGAGGTAGCGTTTCAGACCCTCAGGGGCGATCCCCGAGCGGTGGAAGTCGTGCATGAAGCGTAGGTCGTCCTGGGCGAAGCAGGGACCGCACTGGTAGCCCCGCTCGGCCTCGGCCTGCCGGGGGCAGGGCACGTGCGTACGGGACTCGGCGTCGCGGACCCGGTAGGAGCCCAGGCAGTACCGCACTCCGGCGGGTCCGAGCGTGCGGTAACCGAGCCGGGAGCCCGGCCGCAGCGGCCGGTCCGTCCGGACGCCGTCCGGGTCGGCGAGGACCAGGGTAGGGGCCTCGCCGTGCCAGGCCACCCCGCTGCACAGGTAGCGTCCACCGGGATTCACCAATTCAGCTTAGGCCACCGGCGGGACCGCGGCCCCGTGCCGGCCGTTGGCCGTAGACCGGTGGCTCAGAGGCCTTCGGCCACAGCCGCCGCGGCGGCGAGCCAAGCCCGCTGGGTGGCGGGACGGAGGGAGCCGTAGCGGATCCTGCCCTTCAGCAGTGCGGGGTCGAAGGGGATGGTGACGGCGCTGCGGGCCAGCTCGGTGAAGCCCGCGGCGATCGCCTGTGCCTGGGCCGCGGTGCCGTTCTTGTCGGACTGGCTGACGATGACCACGGCGTTGCGGGAGAGCTGCTCGTAGTCGCCGCCGCGGGCCCGCAGGGCCTCAAGCAGCAGGGCGCCGGCCTCGGCGTGCTCTTCAAGTGTGGTGGTGGCGATGACCAGCTGGTGGGTGTGGTGGAGCATGCGCAGCCACCGTTCGGCCGTCTCGTCGTTGCCCGAATCGACGACATTGAGCCGGAAGTACTTCGAGGCGACCTCGTGCAGGGCGTCGAAGTCCCGCGAGGTGACCTTCTGTTCGGAGGCCAGCACGTCGGGCTTGGAGCGCAGCACGTCGTACTTGTCTTCCGTCTGGTGGTGGACGTAGCGGGCGAGCAGCGCCGACTGGGCGGACGGGGCGAGCAGGGCTCCGGTCTGAGGGAGCAGATCGAGCACGGTGGCCTCATGCGGGCCCTGCTCGGTCCGCCACCCGAGGGTGCCGCGGGTTTCGTTGTTGTCCCAGGCCAGGACGGGCCCGCCCCCGTTGCGTGCGAACACCGCCGCGAGCATCACTGTGGTCGGGGTCTTGTTGGCCCCGCCCTTGCCGTTCACGACGGCGATCGTCCGCGGGCCCGGCCAGTGCTGGCTCACGGCGCGGGTGTGCGCGCGCACCGTCAGCTCCGCGGCGGACGGCGGAATCCGCACGCCGATGCGGGTCAGGGCTCCCCGCAGGCCGGTTTCGGCGGGCACTACTGCCGTGTCGGGGGTGAGGAAGGAGCGGCGGCCGGTCCGCGCCGCGGAGGCGCGCTGACGGGTGACCGGAGGGTCGGCCGGCTGCGGGGGAAGCTCCGCCACGGGTTCGGTGCCGAACGCTCCGCGCGGCGCCCGGCCGTGCTCAATCAGCCGGGACTCCCCCGGTTCGGCGTCGGGGAGGTCCGTGTCGGCGGGCCGGGACTCGATCGCTCCGGCGTCGGAGAGGCCGGACTCCAACACCCGGGTGCCGGAGAGGTCGGCCTCAAAGGGTTCCGGCTCGTAGGGAACCGTGCCGTAGTGAACTGTGCCGTAGGGAACAGTGCCGGGCGTCCGGGCGCCGATCGAGGGGGCGTAGTCCGGCGCTGCGTCGGGCCCGTACGCGGCCGGAGTGCCATCGGGCTCCTCATCGGCGGGCAGCGGCTCCCACCGGTCGCCCGGGTCCCCCTCGAGCAGGGACTGGCGGCGCCGGCTCGCCCTCGTGGGGTAGGTGTCGTTCGTGCTGTCGGCGCTCCATTCGGAGTCACGTTCGGTCATGTAAGTCCATCCCCCCGCACACCTGACGGGGCGGCTGCTTAGCGGTCATTGCCTTCGCCCATCCTATAAGTACCCTGATTGTCGAAGCCGCAGGCGAGTAACAGTGGGTTCGGATCGGAGACACCGCCCGGCCCGCAATTTATGCTTTCCGTATGTTTCCCGCCTTCCGATCGATGCGCCAGGTCCGGGTCTCGAACGAGTCCCACCGGGTCACAACCTTCGAGCTTTTCTTCGACCTCGTCTTCGTTTTCGCCTTCACCCAGGTCACCGGCTTCATGGCCCATGAACACACGGGCCTCGGTGTGCTTCAAGGCATGATCATCCTGGGCATCCTCTGGTGGTCCTGGGTCTGCTATTCCTGGCTCGCCAACCAGACCCACGTCGACGAGGGAATTGTTCGGCTCGGGATGTCGCTCGCCATGATGGCGATGTTCATCGCTGCCCTGACCATCCCGGAGGCCTTCCACGACATGGCCGGCGGCCTGGACGGACCGCTCGTGTTCGCGTTGGCCTACTTCGTCGTGCGTCTGGTTCACATCGGGCTGTACCTGGTCGCCGCCGGGGACGACGCCCCGCTCCGGCGCCAGGTGATCAAGACCTCGAGCGCCATGTTCACCGGCTCCGCCATTATCATCACCGGGGCGCTCATCGGCGGGCCGTCCCAGACGTGGTTCTGGCTGGCCGGCCTCGCCGCGGATATCACCCTGACCTACCTCACCTCCGCCGGGGGTAACTGGCGGGTCCATTCCGCCGCCCACTGGACCGAGCGCTACGGGCTCGTCGTGATCCTCGCCCTGGGCGAGTCGATCATCTCCATCGGCGTCGGCGCCTCGGAACGCCCGGTGAGCACCCTGATGATCCTGGGCGCGGTCTTCGGCGTCGGCCTGTCCATCTGCCTGTGGTGGCTGTACTTCGATGTCTTGGCGATCGCGGCCGAGCACGTGCTGGCACGCCTCCGCGGGCAGGCGCGGTCGGCCCTCGCCGTCGACGCCTACACCTACCTCCACCTCCCGCTGATCGCCGGGGTCGTGCTGTCGGCGCTCGGGGTCGAGGATGCCCTGGCGCACCTCGATGAATCATCCGGCTACGGCTGGCTGGGGGCCGGTGCGCTGCTGGGCGGGACGGCGCTGTACCTCCTCGCCCATGCGGCCTTCTGGCGCAGGGTCGGCGGGTACTGGAAAACGTGGCGGCTCAGTACCGCCGCCGTCCTGCTGGCCCTGATCCCGGCCGCCTCCGGGTTCGCCCCGCTGGCGGCTCTGGGCCTTGTCTTCGGACTGTGCGCACTGCTCGTCATCGTGGAGACCACCGTCTACGCGGAGAAGCGGGCGGAGATCCGCCAGAGCCACTCTCCCGCATAATCCGGCGTGTCCGCACGTCGGGCGCCCCGCCGCGCGGCGTCCTCCGCCCGCTGGCCCGCCGGGTGTCCCCGCCTGCTCCTAGGCCTTGGGCCGGGCCCGGACGTGCATCTTCTCCCCCTGGTGGCCGAACAGGCTGAGGAACTCCACCGGGTGCTCGTCGGCGGAGGCGAACCAGTGAGGGGTATGGGTGTCGAATTCGGCGGCCTCCCCGGGCCCCAGGACGAAGTCCTTGTCGCCGAGCACGAGGCGCAGGTGTCCATTGAGGATGTACAGCCACTCATACCCTTCGTGCACGCGGAGCTCGGGTTCACCCTTCCGCGCGTCGGCGGCAAGCACCATCTTGTACGCCTGCAGCCCTCCGGGCCGGCAGGTCAGGGGAAGGGCCGTCATGCCGCTGTGCCGGATGGGACGCAGGTGGATCCGCGGATCCCCGGTGGTCGGCGCGCCGACGAGGTCGTCGAGCGGCACCTGGAACAGTTGGGCCAGGGGCAGGAGCAGTTCGAGGTTGGGGCGCCGCTGGCCGCCCTCGAGGCGGGACAGGGTGCTCGCCGAGACGCCGGTGGCCTCGGATACTTCGCCGAGAGTCAGCCCCCGCTGCTGGCGCAGTGCGCGCAGCCGTGGGCCCATGGCGTCAAAAACCGATGAAAGATCATTCTCCATGCCCGCATCTTGCCATATCGGCAAGGAATATTGCCAGCACCTCCACCCGGCGGGAGAGTGGATACGAGGACGCCGACCGTAGGCGCCCAGGATAAGGAGAAGCATCATGCAGGACTCTTCGCGCTACGACGTCGTGATCATCGGCGGCGGCCCGGCCGGACTTAGCGCGGCGGTGGCCCTCGGCCGGTCGCTGCGCACCACAGTCGTGATCGACTCCGGGTCGCCGCGGAACGCCCCCGCGGCCGGGGTCCACAACTTCCTGTCCCGCGATGGAGTGCCGCCGCTCGAGTTGGTGGCGGCCGGCCGGGCCGAGGCGGCGTCCTACGGGTCGGTCCTGATCGACGCGGAGGCGGTGGACATCGAGAAGGATCCGGACGGGTTCACCGTCACCCTTGGCGACGGCGGGCGGCTCTCCGGCCGGCGCCTGCTCGTGACGACCGGGCTCACCGACGAACTGCCCGACGTCGAGGGGCTCGCCGCGCACTGGGGTTCCGGCGTCATCCACTGCCCCTACTGCCACGGGTACGAGGCCCGCGGACAGGCCATCGGCGTCCTGGCGACCGGCCCGATGGCCATGCACCAGGTCCAGATGTTCCGGCAGCTCAGCAGCGACGTCACGCTCTTCCTGCACACTGCGCCTGAACTGACGAACGAGCAGGAGGAACTCCTTGCGGCGCTGTCGGTCCGCGTCGTCTCCGGCAAGGTCGAAGCAGTCCAGGAGACGGACGGCTCGCTCTCGGGCGTGCGCCTCGAGACCGGCGACGGCTTCCCGCTCGATGCCCTCGTCGTCGCACCGCGCTTCGCCGCACGGTCGACGCTGCTTGAGTCCCTCGGCGTGCGGACCGCTGAGCACCCGATGGGCATCGGCTACTCGGCCGAAGTCGACCCGCAGGGCCGAACCTCGGTTCCCGGGGTGTGGGCGGCCGGCAACGTGGCGGATCCGGTGGCCCAGGTGATGGCCTCGTCCGCCGCGGGGCTGGGGGCCGGCGCGGCGATCAACGGTGACCTTATCGCCGAAGACGCGGCGGCCGCCGTGGAACGGCACCGGGCAGGCGCCGGGCAGGCCCTTGGCGGGGCTCCGGCCGGGCACGACAATGGGACCACCACGGGGACACCCGACGGCACAGCGGAGCTGGAGAGCCATGCACACTGAGATGGATCAGGAGTTCTGGGACCGGCGCTACGCCGAGCACCATCGGGTGTGGAGCGGGAACCCGAATCCCCACCTCGTCACCACGGCCTCCGCGCTGCCTCCCGGGCGCGCGCTCGATGTCGGCTGCGGCGAGGGCGCCGACGCGCTGTGGCTGGCCCGCAGCGGGTGGCGTGTGACCGGCGTCGACATCTCCGAGGTGGCCCTCGGACGGGCCCGCGAGCAGGCCCGGCTCGAGGACGCCGGGGTGGCCGCCCGCGTCGACTGGGTGCACGCCGACCTGATCGAGGCGCCGCCGGAACCGGACGGCTTCGATCTGGTCTCGGCACAGTTCATGCAGCTGCCGGAACCGGCGCGGTCGGTGCTGTTCGCCGGCCTCGCCGCCGCGGTGGCGCCGGGAGGCACGCTGCTCATTGTCGGGCACCACCCCTCGGACCTGCAGACGGCGGCGCGTCGGCCCCCGATGCCCGAGCTGTTCTACACCGCGGAGGACCTCATCCCCCTGCTCGACGGCGGCTGGGACATCACCGTCTCCGAGGCGCGTCCGCGTGCAGTCGAGGACGCGGCGGGCCACGCTGCGGTGGTTCGGGACACGGTGCTGCAGGCCCGCCGGCTGGGAACCAGCCAGGCACCGGCGCCGCACTCTGCGGGCCCGGCGTAACGCCGCTGTCGCAGGCACCCGACTCGACGGGAGTGGTGCCGCAGCCGCGGCAGCGGCACCACTCCCGCCGGGTGTAAGCCCTAGGTGGCGTTGCGAACTTCAAACGGCACGATCAGGATGCCCGAGGTGGTCGAGTTGCGGCCGTGCCGGTCATTGCAATCGGCGCGCAGGAACAGCTTGTGCATGCCATTGGTCAGCCGGGTGGTGTCGACGCTGATTCGCCCGTCATACTCCCCGCCCGCCCGCCGGAGGATCAGACCGGGAACATTGGCATGGAGATCCGGGTCGATGCGCACCTCATGGGCCGTCACCGGCGGGTCGTCCGCCTCGCCGTGCCGCACCATCCTGACAGCGGGTGACCAGGTGCCGCTGATGGGACTATTTGGGACCGGAACTGTTGCGAGAGCGGCTTCACAGTAGCCGCCCTCGGCCAGATCGCTCCCGGGCGCCGAGTACCATCCCTTACCGCGCAGATAGGGATCGCGGGAGACGTCGCTCACGGCGCGGGTCGGCGACAGATCCACATAGTACTGAAAGTTGAGGGAGGCGGTCATGCGGGCTGGTACTGTCCTGCCGCCCGCAGCAGGGTCTGCGACGTCGGAAAAAAAGCGCAGCCGCGTTTCCTTGAGGCCATCGGTCGAGAAAATGGACGGATCAACTCTCACCTTGCCCCAACGGGTGCACGTACCCGGAGTGGGGCACGTCCAACCGGTTTGGTAGAGCTTGGACTGCGGCGTCTCAGTGGTCGCACCCTTCATGACGACCGACACGTAGGGCGTCGAGGTCCTCCCGGCATTGACCTGCTGACGGCCGGGATCGTGCAGAATCATCCGGATATCGAGTGTGAACGGCCCGGTTACGGTTTCGCGTTCAGGAATGCAGGCTCCGACATGAATATGACCATGGTCCGAACCTGCGGGCGTCGCACCCTCTGTGGGCAGCCACCAGGACTGGGCATCCACGAAGTGACGTTTCTCGGGATACCCCGCACAGGTGAGGGGGTCCGGGGTGCCGGCCTCGGCCGGGGCGACGGGGGCGCCGAGCGCGGTGGTCATCACAAGGAGCAGTGCCAACACAATCCGGGCGGGCCGCCCGATATACCTCGGAGTTATCTGCCTTGGAGGTATCTGCACAGCTGACTCCGTTCGACGCTGGGCGCCTGCACCGGATCGACCGGCGACGCCCTCGGACGAATAGACCGTCGATGAAGGGCCGCCCGGCGGTTGGGTATGTCAGGTGCCGACCCTCCGGCCTGTTCTGGTCAGGGATGCTGGGATATGAATGTGACGGCACCGGGCTGGATGCGGCTGGTTGTCGAAACTGCGCGCGGCTGGGCCTGAGGAGGGCCTGAGCCGACAGGGTGGGTTAGCGCCAAGCCATGGTCTACCTACCGCCGGATCCGCATTGTGGGTGGTCCTGGCGGCCACTGGGTTAATCTACTTCTTCGCCGTCCTGAGGGGAATTTTATGACTCGCCCTGCCGCGGGGCCGGAGTGAACGCGATGCAGTACGCGGCCTGAGCCGGACACCAACGAGATACGGACGGCACCCCAGGGCACACGAAAATGCGCCCGGTCCTGCCGGGCGCATTTTCGATTCTCTTGCGCTGCTAGCTAGCCTGTGATTGCAACGGGCCCCCGACCGCCCCTGTTCGTGCAGACGGTTTCCGTTCCACCCGACTCGTCGACAGCCTCGCCCAGGACGGCGACAGGCCCCACGTCGACCCCGCAGATATTGGCCGCGACCAAGGCCGCCAAGGCGACTTCGACGTTCCTCAGGATGGTGACGTTGCCAACGCTCACATTGACCAAACCGTCCTGCAGCACGGGACCCACGATGGGGGGCGCTGCGCTCGCGGGAGCCATACCAGCTGTTAGCAGCATCCCGCCCGCCAGAACGGAACCTGCTACTGCTCGCTTGAAACCACTCATGATGAACTCCTTTGTTGATCGCGCTCGGTTACATTACCGTAACTTTTCTACCGACCTATGGCTACCAATGGAGCGCTCCGGTATTAGCTTGACATTCGATCAACCCGGGGGGCCTGCCGCCCACGGTTCATCATCTCCATAGAGGCAGGAAGCGCCCACTAGGCTTGCCTTCGGCGATCGGGAGAGGCGCGGGCGACACGGGCCCGCAGGCGGAAATGCAAAACCCCCGGAGGCTCAATGCGTCCGGGGGTTTTCCTTGGTAGCGGTGGTGGGACTCGATCCCACGACCTCACGATTATGAGTCGTGCGCTCTAACCAGCTGAGCTACACCGCCCTAAATGAGTCTGCCCGCACCGATCGGATGATCGTCACGGGCCCCCTCATTTACGAGCCCCCCACCGGAATCGATCCGGTGACCTCGTTCTTACCAAGAACGCGCTCTACCACTGAGCTAGGGGGGCAACGACAAGAAACTTTACCAGTTCCGAGCCGCTGTGCGAAATCAACAACCGCCCTGGCGGGCGGACCCCTGATTTCGCTTCGGATCCCCGCCGTGGCGGGGATCCGAGGGGGTTAGCCTAGGTGATTTTCACCACTGGTCGGACTGCGCATTCGAGCGGCCGAGACCGGCTCCGGCGGCCTTGCCCGACCGCGGCTTGCGCGCGCTGTCGCTGGAGAACCGGGTGTCGCCGTCGCGCTTCTTGAAGTCCTTCGAGTCTTTGTTGAATTCCTTCTTGAAGGGCTTCTTGAACTCGCCGGCCGGGCGCTCGCGGTTGGGCTTGCGGCCCTTGTCGAGCTCGAGGTGGATCAGCTCACCGCCGATGCGGGTCTTCGACAGCGCACGCCACTGATCCTTGGAGAGATCCGCGGGGAGCTCAACGAGGGTGTGGTCGGCGCGGATGTCGATGCCGCCGATCTGCGAGGAAGAGAGCCCGCCCTCGTTGGCGATGGCACCGACGATCGAGCCGGGCATGACGCGCTGGCGGCGTCCGACGGCGATCCGGTAGGTCGCATTGCCTTCGGTGAGGGTGCGCGTCGGCCCGCGGGAGCCGAAGGCGTCCTTGCGGCCCTCCGAGCGCTCACGCTGCCCGGCCGGAGCCACCGGGATGTCCTTGACCAGCAGCGGGTTGCTGCCCTGGGCCATGACGGCCAGCGCAGCGGCGATCTCGGCAGCCGGAACGTTGTGCTCCTGCTCGTAGCTCGCGATGAGGTCACGGAACGCCGCGACGTCTTCGCTGGCGAGGGTCTTGGTGATCTTCTCGGCGAACTTGTTAAGGCGCAGTTCGTTGATGGTCTCCGAGGAGGGAAGCTGCATCTGCTCGACCGGCTGGCGGGTCGCCTTCTCGATGGAGCGCAGCAGGTACTTCTCACGCGGGGTCATGAACAGGATCGCGTCACCCGAACGCCCGGCCCGGCCGGTGCGGCCGATGCGGTGGACGTAGGACTCGGTGTCGTGCGGAATGTCGTAGTTGACGACGAGCGAGATGCGCTCGACGTCGAGCCCGCGGGCGGCGACGTCGGTGGCCACGAGGATGTCGATCTTGCCCTCGCGCAGGGCCTCGACGGTGCGCTCGCGCTGCTGCTGGGGGATGTCTCCGTTGATGGCTGCGGCCGAGAAGCCCCGTGAACGCAACTTGTCCGCCAGGTCTTCGGTCGCCATCTTGGTACGGACGAAGGCAATGATGCCGTCGTAGTCCTCAACTTCGAGGATGCGGGTCATGGCGTCGAGCTTGTGCGGGCCCATGACCTGCAGGTAGCGCTGACGCGTGTTGGTGCCGGTGGTGGTCTTGCCCTTGACCGCGATCTCGGCCGGATCGTTCAGGTACTTCTTGGCGATGCGGCGGATGGCCGGGGGCATGGTGGCGGAGAACAGCGCCACCTGCTTCTCGGCGGGGGTCGAGGAGAGGATCTGCTCGACGTCCTCGGCGAAGCCCATGCGGAGCATCTCGTCGGCCTCGTCGAGCACGACGTATTCGAGGGCCGACAGGTCGAGGGATCCCTTGGCGATGTGGTCGATGACGCGGCCGGGGGTGCCGACGACGACCTGGGCGCCGCGGCGCAGGCCCGCAAGCTGGGGTCCGTAGGGGGATCCGCCGTAGACGGGCAGCACGGTGAAGCCGTCCATGTGGCGGGCGTAGGAGGTGAACGCCTCGGCGACCTGGAGAGCGAGCTCGCGGGTCGGGGCGAGGACCAGGACCTGGGTGTTCTTGCTGACACCGTTGATGTCGGCCAGCTCGGCCATCTTCGACAGCGCGGGAACCGCGAATGCTGCGGTCTTTCCGGTGCCGGTCTGGGCCAGTCCGACGACGTCGCGGCCCTCGAGCAGGACCGGAATGGTGGCGGCCTGGATGGGTGAGGGCTTCTCGTAGCCGACGTCGGTCAGTGCGGCGAGGACGCGGGCGTCGAGGTTGAGGTCGGTGAACAGCAGCTCTCCGGCGTCATCGGCAGCCGGGGCGTCAAGGTTTTCGGAGATTTCGGGGGACAGATTTTCAGGCATGGAGGAAAGACCTTCAGGTAGATGCCGGACGGCCCGGAAGGCGGGAGCCAACTGGTGCCGTGCTTACAACGAAATCCGGCACTGTTTCAATCCCGCGGCAGGACTTCCCGTCACAACTGGGCTTCCTGCTCCAAGAGCTGGAATGTGTGACGTTTTCTTCTAGCCGGCGCTCCCTGATGAATCTGCTCGCGGAAAATCTCGACGAGCCCCAACACAACCTATCCGTCTGAAAGGACGGAAATTAAGGGAATACCGGTGTGGGGGATGTTTCAATCCTACCGCATGCGGGCCCCGGCCCCTGCCGTTCGGGCCTGGAAGGGCGGGTGACGTTGGGCACGTCAGGCGCCGGCGAGGGCCTGCACCGCCGCTCTGCGTACCTGCGGGGCAAGCGTGAGCTCCTGCGCGCCGGCCTCCAGCAGGCGCCCGCCGGCGGCGGCGTCGAGCCCGCCGAACACCTGGGCGATGGTCACTCCGTGAGCCGGGCGCGAGGTGACGGCGACCGCGTCTCCGGCCTGCACCGACCCGCCCTTCACCACCCGAAGGTAGGCTCCCGGACGGTTCGCGGCGGTGAAGCGCCGGATCCAGCCGGACTCGCCCAGGTGCCGGGCGAAGTTGCCGCAGGGGATCCGCGGCATCGTCACCTCGAACTCCACGCCGTTGATGCTCCACCGTTCTCCGATCACCGCGTTGCTGGCGTCGATTCCCGTCAGCCTCAGGTTCTCCCCGAACAGTCCGGGCTCGATCGAGCGGCCAAGCTCGCCGCTCCAGTAGTCGGCGTCCTCCTGGGCGTAGGCATACACGGCCTTGGTGGGGCCGCCGTGGTTTTTGCGGTCGGCCTGCAGGTCGCCCGTCAGCCCCAGCGGGTGCACCTTCACCGCCCCGGCGACGGCGCGCTTGTCGATGGCGCTCACGCCGACGGTGTCGCGGGTCGGCAGCAGCCCGTGGACGAGGCAGACGGCGAGGACTCTCCCTTGGATCATGCGGTCATCCTATGCGTCCGGGCGCCGCAGGTCCGCTCTGGACAGGGCGCCCTCCGGGTAGATTGGGTGGACCACCGACGAGCGCGAAAGGTCCCCTCATGACCACCCCTCGAACCTCCGGCGCGGCGCCCGCGCCGGCCCTGGCCATCCTCAACGCCCATGTCGTACCGATCGAGGGCGAGCCCTTCGACGGGACGGTCGTCCTCGAGGGCGGAAAGATCACCGCCCTCGGCGCGGGCATCGAGGCACCGTCCGGGATGGAGACCCTGGATGCGGCCGGCAAGTGGCTGCTGCCGGGCTTCGTTGACGCCCACGTCCACCTGGGCACCCACGAGGAGGGCGAGGACTCGGCCGGCGACGACACCAACGAGATGACCGACCCGGTGATGGCCGGGGTGCGGGTGCTCGACGCCATCAACCCGTACGATCCCGGCTTCGACGACGCCCTGGCCGGCGGCATCACCACCGTGAACGTCAATCCCGGCTCGGGCAATCCGATCGGCGGGCTCGCCGTCGCCATCCACACCCACGGCCGGTACATGGAGGAGATGCTGCTCCGCTCCCCCAGCGGCCTGAAGTCCGCCCTGGGCGAGAACCCCAAGCGGGTGTACGGCGGGAAGGACAAGACGCCCTCGACCCGCCTCGGCACCGCCCTGATCATCCGCAAGGCGTTCAAGGACGCCCAGAACTACCTGGGCAAGGACGACGAGAACGCCCGCGACCCGCACCTCGAGGCCCTCGCCATGGTCCTGCGCCGCGAGATCCCCTGGCGGCAGCACGCCCACCGGGCCGATGACATCGCCACCGCTCTCCGGCTCGCCGACGAGTTCGGTTACGACCTGGTGCTCGACCACGGCACCGAGGCCCACCTGCTGGCCGACGTGCTGGCCGAGCGCGGCACACCGGTGCTGATCGGCCCGCTGTTCACCACCAAGTCCAAGGTGGAGCTGCGGGGCCGGTCGCTGGCGAACCCGGGCAAGCTCGCGGCGGCCGGCGTCGAAATCTCGATCATCACCGACCACCCGGTCATCCCCATCAACTTCCTGGTGCACCAGGCCACCCTGGCCGTGAAGGAAGGCCTCGACCGCACCACGGCCCTGCGCTCCATCACCCTCAACCCGGCGAAGGTGCTCGGACTCGCGGACCGGCTCGGCTCGCTCGCGGTGGGCAAGGACGCCGACGTCGTGCTGTGGAGCGGCGACCCGCTCGATGTGATGCAGCGGGCCCTGGGCGTGTGGATCGGCGGGCGGAAGGTGTACGCCTACGACCCGGAGGCGCGCGCCGGCGTCGTCGCCCCGCGCGGGGCATGAGGCGCTCCCCCGCCGCCGGACAGCAGGACCCGGCACGCCCGCGCCACCCGCGGACCCTGCGGGCGGCCTCGCTGCTGTGGCTGGTGGCCGCGGTGCTGCTCCTCGTGGCGGCGGGTTCGTTCGCCGGCTCGGCCGCACGGCCCGGCTCGGACAGCACCGCGCTCACCGGGCTCGCAGCCGTGCTGGGGGCGCTGGCCGTCCTGCAGCTCGTGCTCCTGCTGCGCCTGCGCCGGGGCCGGCGCAGCGCACGCGAACTGCTGAGCACCGTGGGAATCATCGCCGGGCTTCCGGTGCTGGTGCGCGGCACGCCCGGCCTGTCGGTCATCGCCGTCGTGATGCTGTTGGCCGTAGTGCTGATGTGGCTGCCGGCCAGCAGCGCCTACTTCCGGGTGACCGATCCCAAGGCTCGAAAGAAGCAGGGGCTGCCCGGTACCTGACCGGACAGCCCCCTCTCGCTGACGAAGCTGTCAGCCCCGAAGCGAGCCCAGCGCCTGCTCGAGGTCGCCGATCAGGTCCTCAAGGTCCTCAATGCCGACGGAGAGCCGGATCAGGTTCTCCGGCACCGCCAGGTCGGTGCCCTTCACCGAGGCGTGCGTCATGGCCGAGGGGTAGTTCATGAGCGACTCGATGCCGCCCAGTGACTCCGCGAGGGTGAAGACCTTCGTCGATTCGGCCACCGCGCGCGCCGCGGCCTCCCCGCCGGTGAAGGTCACCGAGATCATGCCGCCGAAGCTCTTCATCTGCGCCGCGGCGAGGTCGTGGCCCGGGTGCTCGGGCAGCCCCGGGTAGTACACCCGCTCCACGCCGTCCTGCTCCGTGAGCCACCGGGCGATCGACGCGGCGTTCGAGCTGTGCCGGTCCATGCGCACGCCCAGGGTCTTCAGGCCCCGCGTGGTCAGCCAGGCCTCCATGGGCGCGGACACCGCGCCCACGGCGAACTGAATGAAGCCCACCTTCTCGGCCAGGTCCTCATCCTTCACGATCACGGCCCCGCCGCTGGCGTCGGAGTGCCCGCCGATGTACTTGGTGGTCGAGTGCACGACGACGTCGGCCCCGAAGCTCAGCGGCTGCTGCAGGTATGGGGAGGCGAAGGTGTTGTCGACGACCAGCAGCGCGCCGGCCGCGTGGGCGATTTCCGCGACCGCGGCGATATCGGTGATCTTCATCATCGGGTTCGACGGGGTCTCAACCCACACCATGCGGGTCTTTCCGCCGGCGACGGCGGCGCGCACGGCGTCGAGGTCGGCCATGTCGACGGCGCTGTTGGTGATGCCCCACTGGGAGAGCACCCGGTCGATCAGGCGGTAGGTGCCGCCGTAGGCGTCGTTCCCGAGGACGATGTGGTCGCCGGGCCGCAGCGCCGCCCGGATGAGCGAATCCTCAGCGGCCAGACCCGAGGAGAAGCTGAACGCGTGCGTTCCACCCTCGAGCGCCGCCAGCTGGGACTGCAGGGCGTCGCGCGTCGGGTTGGTGCCGCGGCCGTACTCGTAGCCGTTGCGCAGCTTCCCGATGCCGTCCTGGGCGAACGTCGTCGTCTGGTAAATGGGAGGGATCACGGCCCCGGTGGTCGGGTCGGGAACCTGGCCCGCATGGATCGCGCGGGTGTTGAAGCCGGAATTGCTTGAGTGCGTCACGCTGCTCCTGTTGGTCGAGGGGTTAGCTGCTGATATAGGTCAGCAGGTCATGGCGGGTCAAAATTCCCACCGGCGCCCCGGCGAGGGTGACCAGAACCGTGTCACTGTGCTGGAGGCGCTCCCGCGCCGTGCCGACGGACTCCATCGAGCCGATCAGCGGCAGTTTCGGGCCCATGTGGGCCGAAACGCTGTCACTTAGCTTCGCCTGACCGGTGAAGATCTTCTCCGTCAGCGAGCGCTCGTCGACCGATCCGAGCACCTCGCCCAGCACGACGGGCGGCTCGTGCGAGAGCACCGGAACGCTGGAGAGCCCGTACCGGGTCATCAGGGCGATGACGTCGCGGAGGGTGTCGCCCGGGCGGGTGTGGACGAGGTCGGGCAGGGTGCCGGCCTTGGCGTGGAGCACCCCGGCGACGGGCGCGTCGTCGCCGGCGTCGAGGAAGCCGTGCGACTCCATCCAGTCGTCGCTGAAGATTTTGCCGAGGTAGCCGCGCCCGCCGTCGGGCAGCAGGACGACCACGACGTCGTCGGCGGTCAGGTCCTTGGCCGCACGCAGCGCAGCGACCACCGCCATGCCGCAGGATCCGCCGACCAGCAGGCCCTCTTCGCGGGCCAGCCGCCGGGTCATGGCGAAGCTTTCGGCGTCGGAGACGGCGATGATCTCATCGGGCACGGACGGGTCGTAGGAGGCGGGCCAGATGTCCTCGCCGACGCCTTCGACGAAGTAGGGGCGCCCGGTGCCGCCGGAGTAGACCGAACCCTCGGGGTCGGCGCCGATGACCCGGACCGGCCCGCCACTGCGGTCCGCGGAGACCTCCTTGAGGTAGCGTCCGGTGCCGGTGATGGTGCCGCCGGTACCGACGCCCGTGACGAAGTGGGTGATCCGCCCGTCGGTGTCGTCCCAGATCTCGGGTCCGGTCGTCTCGTAGTGGCTCAGCGGCCCGTTCGGGTTGGAGAACTGGTCGGGCTTGTACGCGCCGGGGATCTCGCGGGTGAGCCGGTCGGAGACCCCGTAGTAGGACTCGGGGCTGTCGGGTTCCACGGCCGTGGGGGTGACCACGACCTCCGCGCCGTAGGCCGCCAGGACGTTGCGCTTGTCCTCGCCGACCTTGTCCGGGACCACGAAGACGCACTTGTAGCCGCGCTGCTGGGCCACCAGGGCCAGACCCACGCCGGTGTTGCCCGAGGTCGGCTCGATGATGGTGCCGCCGGGCCGCAGCTTGCCCTCGGCCTCCGCGGCGTCGAGCATCTTCGCCGCGATGCGGTCCTTGACCGACCCGCCGGGGTTCAGGTACTCGACCTTCGCGAGCACCGTTGCCGCGATGCCGTCGGTGACCTTATTGAGCTTGACCAGGGGGGTGTTGCCGATCAGGTCAACTATTGAGTTCGCATACTTCATAGTCCTAAAGCTACCGGGTGGCGCTCCGCGAGGGGTGCGGCCTGAAACACATCGACCCAAAGCGGTGCCCGCGGGTTCCCTTTGCGGCGGACGGACCACTTTGCGACAGACGCACCGGATTAATCGCGCTCGTTTGTCGCTTTCGGGTGTGCTGGACGTCTTGGGGCTGCCCGGACGTCATGGAGCACACCGGCCCCGCCACCGGCGGAGTGTCGCGCGGCGGGCACGCCGGGGGCGCCCGGGGCCGTGGCACCATGGTGGGATGAGCAGTTCCCCCGTTGTCGTCGGTTCGGCCGGCGTCACGACGGTCTGGGAGCCCGGCGGCCCCTACCACCTCGCCGGCACGATCGGCACGCTGCAGTGCGGCGCGTACGACCCGGCCTTCCGCATCCTCGGCAGCGCCCACTGGCTCGCCTTCCGCACCGCCGACGGCGCTACCACCCTGCGCCTCCAGCAGCGCGGCACCCTTCGATCGTCCCGGATCGAAGCCATTGCCTGGGGCCCCGGCGCCGAAGCGGCCCTCCAGGGGCTTCCGCGCCTGCTCGGCAGCGAGGACGACTGGAGCGGGTTCGACAGCCCCGACTTCCGTGCCACGCTGCCCGAGCTCGCCAAAAAGGGCCGCTACCTGAGCCCGGGGCTCCGCCTGCCCTCCACCGGGCGTGTCCTCGACGCCACGGCCCGGGCCGTGCTGGAGCAGCGGGTCACCACCTTCGAGGCAAGGCGCTCATGGCGGTACCTGCTCGAACGGTATGGGGATCCCGCCCCGGACGCCGGCGGATCCGCTCCCCCGGACCTGCGCCTGCCGCCCACCGCCGAACAGTGGCGGAAGGTCCCCTCCTGGGAGTGGCACCGTGCCGGCGTCGACCCCCGCCGCTCGGCCACGCTGCTCAGGGCGTCGCTCGTCGCCTCGGGCCTCGAGCGCCTCGCCGCGGTGCCCGCCGGTCCGCTGGTGAGCCGGGGGCTCTCCTCGGTTTCCGGGATCAGCGTCTGGACCTCGGCCGAGGTCATGCAGCGCACCCACGGGGACCCGGACTCCATTTCGGTCGGCGACTACCACCTCGCCTCCTTTGTCGGGTCCGCCCTCACCGGACGGCGGACCGATGACGCCGGGATGCTCAAGCTGCTCGCCCCCTGGGCGGGGAACCGTCAACGGGTGGTTCGCATGCTCTATGCCAGCGGCTTCCGCAAGCAGGCCTTCGGGCCGCGCCTTCGGCCCGAGGACCACCGCCGCCGCTGACCCCGTCGGCGCCACGCGGGCGCTGTCCCGCGTGACGGCCGCCGCCCCTGCGATGCGTGCTGCCGCCGTGCCGCACCGCGGTCACCGACCCCCGTTCCGGCGTTACCCGATCCACCGCGCTGAGTCACTGTCCTCGGGAGCCGGCCGTACGCCCGGGAACGCCAAAGCCCCCACCTCCGATTGGAGGTGGGGGCTTTGCCCAGAGTCTTGGACGGAGCCTGCTGCTGCCTTACTGACCGTCGGCCGGATCGGCCTGGGCGGCGGCCTGCTGCTGGGCGACCTGCTCGTGGACGGCCTTCATGTCCAGGCCCTTGACGGCGTCCACGAGTTCGGAGAACTGCGAGGAGTTCAGCGCGCCGGGTTGGGAGAACACGAGGACCTGCTCGCGGAACGCCATCAGGGTCGGGATCGAGGTGATCCCCGCGGCGGCGGCCAGGGACTGCTCGGCCTCGGTGTCGACCTTGGCGAAGACGACGTCGTCGTGCTGCTGCGAGGCGGCGTCGTAGACGGGCGCGAACTGGCGGCAGGGCGCACACCAGTCAGCCCAGAAGTCAACGAACACGATGTCGTTGCCCTCGATGGTCTCGGGGAAGCTTGCCTCGGTGATGTCGATGGTTGCCATGGTTCAACCGTAACGAGTCCCTCGGGCGGTGTCGCCCGTGTTCGCTGTCGATGAAGCCTTCCCCCGCGCCGACTCCGGGCTCGCCGCGGGGGTCGCCGCAGGGCGAACACGCCCGCTGCCGCCGGAGACGATGGAGGGCGGCCGTGTTTGCGCCGCGCCCGCCACAGGCATAGCGTGGCGGGTATATAACTCCAGCCCTAGGCAATCATGAGCGACTCCCCGGCAAATGCTGCCGCTCCAAATGCGGTGCAGGCGCGCAGGACGCTCGATGAGGGCGAATCGGCGGCCGCCCGTCTCCACGACACGTCGACCGCGCCCGAGGGCTGGCTGCTTTTGGCGGTGGCGGCGGGGATCGCCTGCTACTTCGCGGCGTCCTTCCTCGGGGTCCGGGCCTCACAGCTTACGGGGACCACGCTCGCCGTGCTCCTCGTGGCGATCGCCGTCCTCGGGGTGGCCTTCCCGTTCCTGCTGCGCCGGCACCGCACCATCCGGCCGCGGCACTTCCCCACCATCGAGACCGCGGCGATCGTGGCGTCGGTGCTGCTTGGCGCGGTCTACCTGCAGCGCTTCCGCGGGGCGCCCCCCGGAGTCTCCGATGCCTTGTCCGCCGGTTTCACCGCGGTCCTGCCGCTGGCTGCCTGTGCCCTTTTCCTCATTGTCCGGTCCATGGCGCTGGGCGCAGGAGCACGCACCGTCGGCCCTTCTGCACCTCCGCGCGACCGGCGCTTCGCCCTGCTTGCTGCCCTGACGCGCGTTCACTGCGCGTCCCCGTCGAGCCTTGGCGCCGCCGTCGGTCTTTCCCTCGACGAACTGGCGGCCGAGGCGGCGGAGCTTGAGAAGCGGGGCCTGATCATGGCGCAGGAGCGCCTCATCTCCCCCCGTGACACGGCCGAGGTCCGCCTCACCGGCAGGGGACGCCTGGAGGTCCAGGAGCGGACGGAGGCCCTCCTGGCGGCTGCCGGTCCTTCTCGCCGGCCGTAGCCGGATTAGGCTTGGGTGCCATGAATGTCCCGGTTCCCGATCTTCGCTCCTACCTGCTCGGCACCTGGCGTGTCCGCCGCAGCCTGCTCAACCGCGCCGATTCCATGGTGGGCTCGTTCACGGGAACCCTCACCTTCCGGCCCGTGCCCGACGGGGGTCCGGGCCTATCGTGGCGCGAGGAGGGGACGGTGCACTGGCCCGGCGTTCGTCCCTCCGTCGGCCAACCGGTTCCGCCCTTCACCGGCCCCGCAAACCGCCAGTACCTTCTTTTTCCCGGCGGACCGGCTGCGCCGTGGGAGGTCCTGTTCGAGGACGGCAGGCCTTTTCACCGCCTTAGCCTCGCCGCGGGCTCCTGGCGGGACGAGCACTGGTGCTCCCCGGACACCTACCGGGTGGAGTACACCGCACTGGCGCAGGACCGGCTGAAGTACGACTGGGACGTCACTGGGCCGGCCAAGGACCAACTGCTGACCACGGAGCTGACGCGGGAGCGCCCGCCCCGCTGAGAAACCGGCCCTGGTGATCAGGCGGCGAACCTGCCGGGGGCCGGCAGTTCCCTGCGGGTGCACTGACCGGCCGGAAGCCAGGCTTCGCGGGCCCGGGAATGCTCGATCCACTGGACCCGCACGGCGTCGGTGGTCCAGGCCATGGCGAAGCCCTTGACGGTGCGGACGGTGCCGTCGGCATAGGAGAGCCGGGCCCACAGGGCAGGGGCTTTCACCGACTCGGTCACCACCCCGGCGGGCCGCTCCAACTGCAGCGGCGGCCCGTACCGGTCGGCGGCCGGCGGAATCCCGTGCCACCCCGAAGCCTGCGCCATGCCAACAGGGTAGACCTGTGCGGTGACACCGGCGAGGGGTTGCCCCGCCGAGCGTGCCCGCGGGAAAAGCGCGACGGCCCGGGACCCGATTACTAGAATGGTCAGGAAGGAAGGAACCGCCGATGAAGGCCTATGACTCGCTGCCACCGATGGCGAAGCGCCTGACAAAATGGGGTGCCATCGGGTTCGCCGCCGCCGTCGTGCTTGCCGCCGTCCTGATGGTCTTCGTTGACTTCTGGGTGGCGTTCTTTATCGCGTTGGGCCTGTACCTCGCGCTGATCGGCCCCCTGAATGCCGCCGCCCGGCGGGAGCACCTGGAGATTCTGCGCTCTCACGGACACTGAAACGGGCCCGGCAGGCACACAATGTGCCCGCCGGACCCGTTTTGGCCGGTGCCCCGGATCAGCTCAGCGGCGGACGCGAGTTGGGGTCATCGGCAAGGGTCGGGATCGGGTCGACCATGGTGGGGTCGTCGAGGCCCGTCCCTGCCAGGCCTGCATCCGTTACGGGCGGCGGCACGACGGCGACGGGGGTGCCCGAGTACGGGGTGTCCTTGGAGTCCGAGCCGTTGCCCCGCTTCTTCAGGACGCTTGTGAGTTTCCCCTGGATGGCGGGAGCCTTGTCCTTGACGGTGTCGGTGGCGCTCGAAACGGTGCTTTGGATCTTGGGGTTGTTCCACAGCTGGTTGGCCTTGGTCCGGATCTTCTCGTAGCTCTCCCGGCCGGCCCGCGTGCCCAAAACATACCCGGCGGCCATGCCCGAGGCGAAAACAAGCTTGTTTTTCATCGTAGTGCTCCGTTCGCAGATGGACGCTTTCCTCTTGAATCTAGACCAGCGGCTTCGGCGGCGCATTGAGCTCATTCTTCTGGATTTGCGGGTTACCCTCCCGTAGAATCCCGGCCCTTCCTGCGAGTCCCGTGCTCCCACTACGGGCCCGGGCATCCCCGGGCCCGTAGTGGGAGCGTCAGCGGAAGACGCTGAGGGAGCCCCACCCGGACCCGACCACCCTGCTGCCCAGGAACTTGTTGGTTCCGAGTCCGCGGTAGATCAACCGTCCGTCGGTCGCCTTGGCGATCAGCCCCCGGGTACCGGCGCCGTCGAAGCCCGCCGCGGCGTGCGACTGCACGATGGCGTTCCAACCCGAGTCGACCTGGCGGCGCGGCTCGGAGACGAACCGGCCGGCACCGTCCGAGCGGTACAGGATCAGGGCTCCGGAGGCGCGCGTAACCAGCATGTCTTCCCGCCGGTCGTTGTCGAAGTCGGCCATCGTCAGCTTCAGGCCCTGCCAGCCGCTCCCGATGGCCTGCCGCGCCCCGAGGGCGGCGCCAGAGGGATTCGGGTAGTAGAACAGCGTACCGGCCGAGTCGTAGCCCACCACTCCCGGATACCGATGCCCGTTGTGCCATTTGCCCACGGTGATGGTCATCGATTGCCATCCCGCGTTGCCGACCGTCATGGGGCTGAGGAAGCCGCCGGAGGCGCGGCCAAGGTAGACCGCCAGCCTTCCCGTCTTCCATTGGGCCACCAGGTCATTGACGCCGTCGGAGTTCCAGTCGGCGACGAAGCCGGACTTAAGCCCGGTCCAGCCGGAGCCGATCTTGGTGCGGGGCGCGAACCCTCCCTGAAGGTTTCCCGGATAGTTCCAAAGCGTCCCGGCGGAATCGGCGGCAGCAACGTCCGCGGCGCTGCGGATGGAGGGGCTGGCCGGCACCGAGAAGTACTGCTCCATCGTCGGGATGCCACGGTTCTTCATGTCGGTCGCCAACGGCACGCCGACATAGCGCAGGTGCCAGGGTTCATAGGTGTAGCCCGTGATGTGTGTGTAACCCTTCGGGTACCGGACGATGAAGCCGTACCGGTGGGCGTTGGCCGCCACCCAGCGGCCGCCGGGGGTGTCTCCGAAGCAGCCGGCGAGCTCGCACTGCCCGGCGGTGTTGCCGACGTCGACGGCCAGACCGGTCTGGTGTTCGCTGTGGCCGGGTTTTGCGGAAATCCGGTCAGCCTCCGCCTGCCCGTAGGTCCGCACGTAGTGGTCGTACAGGGCCGCCTGCTGGTCGTACGAGCGGTAGGCGCTGACGACGCCGAGCGAGTGGCCCGCCGAACGGGCGCCGCTGAAGAACTGGGTGACGGCCGAGGCGACGTCCCGCCGCATCCAGTGGCCCGTGCCGGCCCAGTTGACCCGGTCCGGAGGAACGTACCGCAGCGGGTTCAGCGGGCGGGTCTTGTTGACGAGCACCCAGTAGTTGTTCGGGTCGGACACCGGGGCCGCGCGGGCCGGGCTCACCCCGATCAGGCACATCAGCAGAACAATGACCACGACGACGGTGCGGCGGGTAGCTCCGTTGAGCCCGCCCTCCCTGGAAGCCCGCATGCCAGCCCTCCCGCTTCAGCGACCTTGGCGCTCAGAATACTCTTTGCCTCCCCCGAAGGGGAGGGCCGGGGACATCCGCCAGCGAAGTGCCTGCGGTCAGATCTTGGTGATGCTGAGCCTCGACGCCGGGCACGCGTCGGCGTACCGGACGAGTGCGGCCTTCTCCGTGCTGTCGACTGTCAGGCCCCAGCGCGTCTTCACGGTGATCCACTGAGCGATGTAGGTGCAGCGGTTCGACGGAGGAACCCATCCCTCGGGGCCCGACGTTTGCTTGGCTTTGGTCAAAGTTCCCGGCTGGGCGTTGAGCGAGCCCGGATAGCCCAGGTCGTTGTAGAAAGCGATCCGGCGGTCCTGCGTCCATGAGCGTGCACCCGACCCCCAGGCTTCATGGGCCGGAACCGTGTGGTCGATCTGAACGGTGGTGGCCGACTTATGGGTCCGGTTGTCGAAACCGGTCACCCACCGGCTGTTCGCGACCGTGCAGCGCCGGGAAGAGGTGTAGTTGGGCGAACCCTTGCTCTCCTGGACCAGCACCTCGGCACGGGTGTCCTGGCAATCGCCGTCCGCGTCGACCCAGTGGCCGAAATAGCGGTCACGGTCGAACCCGACATTGTCTTCTGCTGCCACGGGAAGAGCCCGGGCTGCCTCCTGAAGCGTGGTGACGTCGGCAGATGCGGCGGACGCCGAGGCAGGCGCGGCGGAGGCCGGCGCGGCGGCAGGCGCGACCGCGGTGACGAGAAGGCCCGCGGCGAGCAGCGCCAGGAACCCGGACTTGATGTTCATGCTCAATTCCTGAAAGACAGACATGCCTCCAACAGGCACTCGAACAAGCATCCCACCCCATGCCGGGCTGCAGGGCTCCGGTGGGTGAAAACTGCGGGAAAACTTGGCTTGCGCGTCAAAGCAGGGCGTCGTGGAACCGCTTCTCGAACTCCGGCAGCGTCGTCTTGGTGTAAGTGGTGGTCAGGTGGTTGTCGTCAAGGTAGACATAGACGTTGCCGACGACCGGGCTGCAGGTGCCGTCGGGGCAGATCAGGTCGGTCATATCGACGAACCGAAGCGCTCCGTTGGAGGCCTCCGCGGGCGGCACGGGCGGGGTCGCCGCGAGTTTCTCGCTGACCGGGAAGGTGCACTTGTCCGATTCCGCGCCGTGTTCCTCAACGCACCGGATCATGTTGAAGGTGAACCGGGGGTTGTCGCGGAGTGCGACGACACGGATGCCGGCCTCGCCCAGGACGGCAGCAGCTTCCGGCAGGCCCGCGACCGCGCGCTCGGCGCTGGTTTTCTTGTCCGACCGGGTCGCCATGGTGAGCACGGCGTCCGGCTTCATCTTCAGTGCATAGGCGGTGGCGGCCTCGTTGAAGCTGTTGCACCCGGCGGACCGGGTCTCGCTGGCCGTGCCGTAGTTGCAGCCACCGAGAAGCAGGGTGGTCAGCTGGTAATTGTGGCGTTCCGCCATGAGCTCGAGGGGCTCCACCCACTGCTCGACGTGGGAGTCTCCGATCACCAGGATTTCCTTGCTCGGTGTGCCCGCGGCGGGCTTGAAGGCGCACACCCGGATCACATTCGCGTCGCCGTCGGGAGCATGCTCCCCTTCGCAATCGCCAGCGAGCGCCCCCCACTCCCCCTTCAGGCTGCCCAGGTCCGGAATGGGCGGAGTGTCACCGGTTGAACGGTCGACGAACCCGGCCATCAGGGAGTACGCGCCGGGGTTTTGGGTGTCGGCCTCGGCCAGGAGGTTCGCCGCCTGCACGCGCATGACCTGCTGTACGGCGCCCACCGGCACGGCGACGAGGGCGAGGCAGGCCGCGACCACCACCAGGGTCCGCACCCGGCTCGCCTCCACCTTGGGAAGGTTCCGCAGGGGTCGTTCCACGAAGCGCGTCGTGATAAAGGCGAGCATCAGGGAAAGCACAATGATTCCCGTGCCTCCGACCGGCCCGACGGCGTCGCGCCCCCGGTACACCAGGTAGATGACCAGGATCGGCCAGTGCCACAGGTAGAGCGCGTAGGAAAGATCGCCCATTTTCACCAGCGGCCCCCAGGAGAGCACCCGGTCGGCGCCCAGCCGGCTGCCGGTCTGGCCCGCCGAAATGACCAGCGCCGCCGACAGCAGCGGCCATAGCGCGACGAAGCCCGGGAACTCCCCTTCGACGTCGAGCACGTACCCGGCGCTGAGCATCCCGGCCAGTCCCAGCCAGCCCGCGGCGACAGCGAGGACCCTGGGGAGCCTGAGGTAGGGCAGCGCCAGCGCCAGCAGGGTGCCCAGGGCGAACTCCCACAGCCGCGCCCGCGTATCGAAGTAGGCGTAGGCCTGGTTGGTGTTGGTCTCGTAGATGGAGAAGGCGAGCGACACCGCGAAGACGACGCCGAACAGCACCGCGGTCACGGTTCGAAACCGCAGGCGAAGGGCCCTCGCTGCCAGAGCCGCGCCGAGGAAGAGCAGCGGCCAGAGCACGAAGACCTGGCCCTGGATGGAAAGGGACCAGAAATGCTGGAGCGGGCTGGCGACGCTGGTATCCGCGTAGTAGTCAACGGACTCGGCGGCCAGCAGCCAGTTCTGGAAGTAGAACAACGACGCCCAGGAATGTTCGAGCACGAGGGTCCACTGGGCGCGCGGAAGCAACACGAGCGTGGCACCGAGGGTTCCCAGCAGCGCGACGGCGACGGCGGGCAGCAGGCGCTTGAACAGGTGAAGCCAGTGTCGAATCAGGCCGAACGGCGTGCCTGCCTCCGCCTTCCGCACGAAGGTGAGGGTCATCAGGAACGCCGAGATCAGCAGGAAGATGTCGACACCGCCGGACACCCGGTCGAACCAGATGTGATAGGTGACCACCATGAGGACTGCGAGAGCGCGCAGGCCCTGCACCTCGGGGCGGAATCCCTGCCGGACGCCCGGGGTCCGACGGCTCGTCGGCGGGGCGGCGAAGTGGCGTCCACCAGTGGCGCGGCGGCGACCGCGGGGCCGCCGTTGTGTAGCGGCTGGGGAAAATGCTGCTGGTGTGCTGGCCGGTACAGCAGGGGGGTCCAGAAGGTCGTCCCTCACGGGGAATCCTCTCGTCGTCTTGCAGGGCGATGCTCCGCGTCCTGCATGACGACGTGCTCCCGTTGCGGCCTATCTTCCCATGTGCTGATCCCTCGGCACGAAACGGCTGTCACGGAACGGCGCGTCGAACGACCGGACCTACGCGGAGGAAGCCTCCCCACGGCTGCCGCGGCTATCCGGCCCGGACATGCGAAAGGCCCGCTCCATCCCGTACTTGCCGGGTGAAGCGGGCCTTTCCTTGCTGTGGCAGATGAGGGATTCGAACCCCCGTAGGCTGTGCCAGCTGATTTACAGTCAGCCCCCTTTGGCCGCTCGGGTAATCTGCCGAACGTCTCCAGATGAAGACAACCCGCAGCAAGCGCGGGCAAGACAACTTTACAGAACATCGGGCCCAGAATCGAATCGGCGTCGACAACGCAGACGAAACCGACCAAACCGGGCCGAGGGCGCCGTCTCTGCGCCCTCGATAAGCCGGCGGGGCGGCACGACGCCGGCCGGGCGCCGCTGCCCGCAAGCCAGTAGGCTGGAAGCAGGAAAGTATCCAACTTCTAAGGAGGCACAGTGGCTAGCGAATCCACGTTCGACGTCGTAAGCAAAGTGGACAAGCAGGAGGTGGCCAACGCCCTGAACCAGGCCCAGAAGGAGATCGCCCAGCGGTACGACTTCAAGGGTGTGGGCGCAGAGGTCGACTTCAGCGGCGAAAAGATCCTCATGAAGGCGAACTCCGAGGAGCGCGTGCTCGCCGTCCTCGACGTCCTGCAGTCGAAGATGATCAAGCGCGGCATTTCCCTCAAGTCCCTGGACACCGGAGAGCCCTACCCCTCCGGCAAGGAATTCCGGCTTGAGACCTCCATCAAGGAGGGCATCGCCCAGGACATCGCCAAGAAGATCAATAAGCTGATCCGCGACGAGGCACCCAAGGGCGTCAAATCCCAGATCCAGGGCGACGAGCTGCGGGTCAGCTCCAAGTCCCGTGACGACCTGCAGGCCACCATGGCCCTGCTGAAGAACTTCGACGAAGCGGACCTTCAGTTCGTCAACATGCGCTGACCCTGTTCGAAGGTGGTGCGGCGTTGCAGGTTCGAGGACAAGCACGCCGCACCGCGGCAGCACGGGAACGCTGAGGTTTCAGGCAGGGGCGCCGCCGGTGCAGGCAATCGGCCGCGGTGGAGACTTTTGCGGCAGGGAGTTTCACTGGGGTGCGGAGCGCCATCCCAGGTCCGTGCCGAACCCGGAGGTCGGAACGAACCTCCAGTTGAAGGACCCGTTCTCCCGGAGGGTCAGCCGAAGGAATCCGTGGGTGTCGCTGAACCGGTGCGAGATGTACCACGGGTTGCTCGTGAAGGGACGCAGGCCGATACCCCCGGTGGACACCTGGAATGCGGTCATCCCGTCCGGCACACACTGGTCGGCGTTGTTCACCGGACACGACCGTTCGTAGTTGTGCTGTGACCCTGACAGGGTCAGCCGGACGCGGTGCTTCCACATGACGTCGATCCACGGCTTGTGCTCATACGCCCGCTCGTGTGCCTCGGTGTTCGACGTGAAGTACGGTTCGTGGTAGACCACGGCCAGGTGCTTGCCCGCCTCCTTGGCGGCAGCGAGATCCTCGTCAAGCCACTCGGTCAGCTTTTCAGCTTCCGGGATGTCGTACCGCCAGGGCGCGGAGGACAGGAACGCGATATGCCAGTTCCCGAAGTCCTTCGAGTACGGTTCCCCGTTGAAAATCCACCCCCTCTCCTGGTTGATCGCGGACTTCCCCATGCTCCCCGGGCACTGGTCATTCATGAAGTTGTCGAGGTCTTCATTGCGGCCGGGTTCCCAGTCGTGGTTGGGGGCGGCCACCCAGTACAGCTTGGATTTCGTGCCACCCCACAGCGTCTGCCAATACTTCACGTAGTCCTCGCAGTACGCGGCGTCGTACTGGAAGTCCCCCAGCCCGAGAAACGCGTCGATCTCGTCGTTTTCCACGAGCTCGGTGATCGCCGCGCCGTTCCGGCCCGACGGGCTGTCGGTTGCGTAGGTCCCGACGCCGTTCATGTCGCCGACAGCCGCGATCTCAACCTCCTCGGGCGGGTCGGACTCACGGGTGCACCCCGCGGTGGAGACCGCCAGAAGTGCGGCCACAATTGCGGCCATACACCGGTGGGGTGTTCGTCGGGGGAGCACCGAATGCATCCGATAACCCCTTATGCATCTTCCCGGCGGCGGACATCCAAACGGCAGGTCGGGCGTTCGCCCGAAGGATAGCGAGACCACCGGGTTCCCATGGGTGCTGGTATCGGCACGGCTCAGCCTCCGTCCGGGCGCCAGTACCGCAGCCCACCGCTGGTGGCGCCGTCCGGATCCACAGTGATCACGGCGTACGGGAACGCCCGACGGTCCGATTGATCAGGTCCGTGGCCGCGGACGTCCGAACACCACGTGCCGGTGTTGACGTACCGGGTGGACGCAGTAACCGGCGACTCGAGTGCCCGGTGGGTGTGGCCCGAGACGTACCAGGCCACCCCGAAGCCGTGCGCCTCGAGGGTGCGTGTGATGGAAGCCGCTGCGGCAGGAGCCTCCTCGCCGCTGACCGCACGCCCGATGCCGCGGCGCAACATGCGAATTGCGGTGGCCGGAAGCGCCGACACCGTCCGGAACCGGGACAGGCGGGCAAGATCCCGAACGGTATCCCCGTCGAGCGCGAGCCGCAGCGACTCGGTTTGCAACAGCTCGTCGTACGCGGGCTGTCGAAGACGGCGTTCCGCCCGCTCGGATCCCAGGCAGGCGCGCGCAACGGCTCCGGCCCGTCGCACTCGCGACCATGAGGGATGGGCATGCCAGGCCGCAAGCGGTGGCAGGTGCAGCTCATCGGTGTCGCTGACCGCCGCGCGGAGCACCTCCGGCGTCCGGTGCAGCGCGTGGTGCTGGTGCCCGTGCTCGGCCACGAGCACGTGGGGCACGTGCAGGATCCACGGGTGCACCCTGACCCGCGTGGGTTCAAGGGGTGAAAGCAGCGCCGACAGGCGGGCGGCAACCGAGGGCCGGGCCAGGTCGGAGTCGTGGTTGCCGCAGAGGAAGTGCAGCTGCACACCGCGCGCCGCGCACGCCTCAAGCTCCTGGAACGTGGCCGGGTGGCAGGCAAGGATGGACTTGAGCCGGGACTGGCTCTCGTCCTCCGTCAGCCCGGCCAGCTCGAACGTATCACCCACGAAGGCGACGTGCTGCTGACGGTCTGAGGCTGCAGGCACCTCGCGGCACAGGAATTCGGCCAGCATCCTTCCCGGGCTCCGGGGGTCGTCATCCGACATGTCCAGATGGAGGTCGCTGAGGAGCCACCACCGCGCCCCACTGCTCACGCGAGCAGCTCCAGCACGCGTGGAAGGAAGAGGAGCACGCACAACACCCACATGATGGCGATGAGCACGCGGCCTTCCCTTGGGCTGAAGATTGCGGGGCCCGCACGCCGCCCGGTGTCTGGTCCGGTAACCGGTCCGGCGCGACGGAACTCGACCGTGACTAGGGTGACGAGCAGCACGCCGGCCACGAACAGGCCGGCCAGTTCGAACACAAGGCCGTTCGATGCAACCAGGTCCTCCAGCTCGCCCATTACCAAGCCACCTCCTGCCGTGCGCGCACTATGCATGCGAGGACGGTAATCACGCCCATCGTGACGACGCAAGCCTGCCACGACCACAAGGTCAGGTAGAACATCGCCGTTGACACGACCGTCAGCGTGCCCAGGCCGATCGCGAGGACGAGCACCGCGGCGAGCGCGACATCTGTCACCTGGGTGAGCCGGGCAAGTGCCTGCCCCGGAAGGAGGACGAGGACAGCTATCGCGGCGGCTGCCTGCAGCGGCGCCGGCAGCCCGATGACGGTCGCCACCGACAGCACAACGGCCGCGGTGCCGAGCGCCACGGTCAGCCGGCTGACGCCGCTCATTCTGGCACCACCTCGTACACGCGCACGTGGGCGTTTCTGAACGAGAGCTGCACACCCTCCTGGGTCCTCAGCCACCTCTCCATTTCGGCGAAGTCGGCGGCGGTGGTGTCGCCTTGGATGACCAGACTCGCCTCGCCCGAACTCATGAGCACCAGGTAGGCGCCCTGGGCATTGCGCCGGGCGTATTCATAGACGGTTGGGGCGCACGTCGCCGACGTCAGGTCCTGCTGGCACAGGTCCTCGATCGTCCGGTACTGGTGGTCGAGGTAGGCGTCTTCGCGCCACGGCGTCGGATGCGCGGCCGAGATGATCGCCGCGTCGGGCGGCGCCATCTCCTCCACGGCGTCCATGGCGGCGATCTCACTGTCGGCGAAGACGTCATACTGCGCGTTGCCGAACCGGCCGGTCACTGTCAGCGCCGCCAGCAGGAAACAAGTGAGCACGAGCGCCCCCGTCGCGCGGGGGGAGGGACGTGCGCTGCCCTCCGTGGGAAGCAGGATCGAGCATGCCTGCAGGGCGATGAACGGCAGCGCGAACAGCGAGACACGGATGAGCATCTCGCCGCCGTACATCTGCACAGGGAAGATCAGCACCGGGGAGAAGGCGAGAAGGATCACCCGGAGATCGAGGCGGCCTCTGCGCCAGTCACGCACCGCCCCCGCCGCGGCGAGCGACCACAGCACGATGGTGAGAAGGACCCGGAGCTGCACCACGACCACGTGTCCCGGGGTCCCGCTCACCCGGTCGACGACGTTTGAGGTGATCGCCGCCCCCAGCCCCGCATCCTCGAGGGGCGGGTGTCCGACGAGGTATGGACTCGCAGGGTAGACAAGCCAGAGCACCAGCACGATGCCGGCGATCAGGGGCAGCCGGCTGGGCCAGACCCGTCCGCTGAGGGTGAGGGCGGTGATGGCAACGAGCATCATGAACGGAGTCAGCTGATGGCTCGCGCAGATGACGACGATGAGCAGCAGGGCCACCACCAGAGCCCCCACCCGGTGTCCCGGGCGGTCGTCGGCGGGTGCCCGTCCCCGCCACCACTCCGCCAGGTCGGCACGTCGGAAACCGCGGAACGGGGCGGGCCGGGCGCCCAGCGGTCCGACGAGCAGGCCGATCAGGACGAGGTAGAGGAAAAAGCCGAAGGCCTGGGGCGACAGGTAATCCTGGTCCTGCCAGTTGCCGAGGCAGAAGAGCCAGAGCACCAGCCAGCGCCGTCGCGGGTCGCTCGTGAGGAACCGCGTCGCCGCGCCCACGGCGGTGAGCCACAGACCTACGTTGACCACCGGCGCCCACAGGGCCACGGTCACCGGGTCGAGACCGGTCGCCGCGAGCAGGGTCGCCAGGAGGGCGAAGAAGCCCGGCCAGTTGAAGTAGGCGTCGATATCGGGGTCGACGCCCACCTGGGAGAGGGCGTCGGAGACTCCCAGGTGACGGAACGCGACCTCACCGCGCGGTACGTCCGTCACGAAGATCGGAGTTCCGAAGAGCACGAGCACGAAGACTACGAGGAGCGACATCATGACCAGGCGGCGCGCCGGGCCATCCGCGTCCCCGCGCAGCGCCACGAAGAAGGCGATGTTAAGGATCAGGACCCCGATCCAGAACGGGAAGGGCAGCACCGCGACGAGTCCCAGATCACTGGCCACTGGCACCGACACCGTGGAGGCGGCACCCACGACGAGAGCCAGCGCCACGACTCCCGCCACGATGCACAGCACATCGCGGCGCTTCCAGCGCCCCCCGGTGGGTCGAGTCACTTCGAGTTCATCGATCATTGTGCCTCCCGCCTGACGCGCCGAAGGATGGCGATCAGTCGGAGGCCGACCACCACGGCGCCGCCGGAGAGCGCCAGGAGAAACGAAAGGGCCATGGCGCTGGCTCCCAGGTCGGCGGCCAGCAGCGCTGCGGCGGAGACGGCGGTCCCGACCACCACGCCAACGATAATCGGCTCGAGGTAGCGGCCGCGGATCCGGCACACGGCGTTATAGGCCTGGAGCACCGCGTACGGCACCACTCCGATCGCCAGCAACCGCAGGGCGATGGTGGACGAGTCGGCGTAATTCTCCCCGAGCAGGTGGAGCAGCGGACGCGCGAAAACGACGAGAACGGCGGCAGCCACGCATCCCAAGGCGAGTGACCACCGGAAACTCGCGAAGAATTTCGGGACGAGCCGGGCGGGGTCGCGGACTCCTTCGGAGAACTGGACGATGGCCATCAGCATCGGGGCGGTGTAGGCGGCCCAGGCCATCATCCATGCGGGATACCAGTAGGCAGCGGTCGCCGGCGATACCAGGAGCGCGAGCAGCAGCGGCAGGATCAGCCCGGGGGCGCGCTCGGTGAGCGTGATGAGCTGGTTCGGAATGCCAACCACCAGCAGTGAACGGCTGTGCGCCAGGTGCAGGGAGGGCCGCGGCCGGTACCCGATCAGTCGTCGCAGCTGGACCATGCCGATGAGGAACGCGACAACCGACCCGAACGTCCAGCAGACCATCAGGATGTCGGCGGCGGCACCGTTCCGCCACCAGGCAAGGAACGCTGCAGCGCCAAATGAGAGCACGCCGGCCACCGTGTACCGGGTGGTCGCGCTGGCACCGCGGCCCAGCGCCACGAGCGTTTGGTCAAGCACGGTGCACATTGTCCCTGCGACAACGGCCACGAGGAAGGTGAACCAGAAGAGGATCGACGTCGACGCTGTCTCCGCGTCCGCGGTCATCAACTGGAGAAAGAGGAAGCCGAGGGCCAGCACGGTGCCGGTCACCGTCACGATGCCGAACGCGGAATTCAGCACCCGCTCGGGTGGCTCCCCCCGACCCACGGAGACGATCACCGCCGACCCGGTGCCCAGCACCGCGAGCTGCGTGCAGAGGATCACCGCCGAGACCGCGGCTGTGGTGAGCCCGACCTCATGGTCGGTTGTCGCGCGGGCGGCCACAATCCAGAAGGCGAAACCCGTGCCCGTCGCGGCGGCCTTGGCCACGACGAGGCCGATCGAGCTGTGCAGGGCGGAGCGCCGGACGACGGTCGAGGGGTCCGGGACCGCGGAAGCCCGCTCAGCCCACACGACCGAGACCCTTTGCCATGCCCGCGTAGTTGTACCAGCAGAAGGCAAGGTAGTAGCGCAGCCACCGGGGCTGCCCACCGGCGAGGCTCAGGGCGCTGCCCCGGACAGCAGCGGCGGCGGGCAGCAGGGCCAGCCTCGCACCACGCCAGCCGTGCTTGCGGATCATCCGCCCGAGTCCCTTGCCATCCATGAGGAACTGATCGAGCGCAAAGTCGAAGTCGTCGGCTGCGAACCGGTGTTCGACCAGGACCTTTTGTGACACGCCCGTTCGCATCCCTGACTGCCGCATCCGCCAGCGCAGCTCGATGTCCTCCCCGGACTTGAACGAGTCGTCGAAGCCCACGCCCAGCATCAGCTCCCGGTCGATGACCGTCGCCACCAGTCCGAACCAGTTGCGGCTGCGGCCGGTGCGGTGGTGATGGGCCAGCGCCTGCCCCCAGTAGCCCGGCCCAGCGACGCTTTCCAGGCCGGCCTGGAGTGCGTCGTAGCCCTCCTCCACCAGTTCAGTGAGCAGGTCAGCGACCCCCGTCGGCCCGAAGACGACGTCGGAGTCGACGAGCAGGACCCACCGGGTCCTGCTGCTCTTCACGCCGAGGGTCCGGGCCCATGGCAGGCCCCGGCCCTCGTCGCTCAGGACCCGGGCACCTGCCGCGAGGGCAATATCGACGGTGCGGTCGGTGGAGCATCCATCCACCACGATGATCTCGGCGACACCGGACTGGCTCAGGGCTTCGAGGCAACGCGGGAGCATGCTCTCCGCGTTACGGGCCGGAACGACAGCGGTGACCTCGCTGGGGCTGTAATCCACTGTTCACCTCTCAGGACTGCTCGTCGAGGACCGACGGCAGCAGCTCCTCAAGGAAACGAACGATGTCATCCGACGCCTGGTCAGCCGTGTACGCGGAGGGCACCTGCAGCAGGTAGCAGGGCCGGCCGTCGAGCGCTTTGCTCAGCACGACCCCTTTTGCGGCAAAGTGCTCGCGCCACGAGATGACCGACGTGGCCGCCAGGCTGGTCACGACCCGCTGCGAGAAGCCCGCCATCTCGATGTGGAAGTTGCCGATCATGCGGTCGACCATCCAGTCCTTCGTCCGCTCGACGATCCGGGACCGGCTGCCCTCAAAGCGCTCGATGTAGACGGCGACCGCGAGCGGGGCCGAGGTTGTCACCTCCCGTCCGGGGAACGCGCTTGACGCATCGACCATGCGGTGCTCCGGCGACCATCGGCGGGAGAAGTCCGCGAGGCGCGGATAACGAATGACGTACGGGTGCACCAGGGTGGTGAGGCGGCCGACGCTCTGGGAGAGCCCCGAGGGGACCAGGGGCTTCCGGAGACCTTCGAACAGGTGCGGGTAGATGGCCCGGTGGTGCGGCTTGATGAACATCGGCTTCGCATAACCAAGCTGCGTGCCGTCCTCGGCGAGGAAGGCCCAGTCGTCGCCCATGAACGACCATCCCTCGCGCCTCATCAGCTTCGCCGCGGTGCTGGTCTTGCCGGTGCCCCCGGCGGCGGGGAGTGCGATCGCGTGACCGTTGTAAGCCATCGTTGCCGCATGGAACATGGCGGCACCCTGACCGACCATGGCGGCGTCGAGAACAGGGACCACGGAGGTCAGCAGTTCACCCGCCCCGTGAATGCGCCACTGCTCGGGCTCCCTGACGATCTGGACCCGATCGTGTTGGAAACGCACGCTGGTCTCCGTGTACGCGAGCTCGTGCTCGAGCAGACCCGCCTCCGGCATCGGCTCCGGCTGGCTATCGACGATGATGTCGGCCGGCCCTTCGCTGTCGGTGGCGAAACACGCCAACATGCTTTGGAGCTGGGCCGCTGACGGCGCCTTTGCGTCGACGCGGATCCTTACCCGCCCGTGGATGTCGAAGTGCAGTTCCTTTGTACGCCCGGTGCGCATATCGTCCCCTGTCTGGAAGGTGTCGGTTGAGTGGTATTGCTGGGGTGCACGGCGTCGGACGTGCCTTGGTTTCCGCGGTGCTACCCGGCGGTGACTTCTCTACGGGTCAACTCGCGCTCATCAAGGGGAGAACGCTCTGCGGATCCGTGGGGGTTCGGGGGAAGCTCACATTGGAATAGGCGTATTTCACCCGCCGCAGCACCTCCGGACGGGCGCCGGCGGTAGGGGCCTCCCACACGAGGCATTCGTGAGCCATGGTCCGGAGCACCCGCCACCCGTCCCGAAAGGTCTGAAGATTCGATGCCCCGGAGATACGGTCCAGCTCCAGGCTGGGGACCTCGGCAATTCGAAGGCCGGCCTTCGCCGCCCTGACGATCAGTTCCGTCTCGATCTCAAAGCCGTCGGATTCCAGCTGCAGGACCTCGAGGCACTCCCGCCGGAAGGCGATGTAGCCGTAGCAGAGGTCGGAGTAGTTGCTGTGCAGGACCACGTTGGCCAGCCCGGTCAGGGCATGGTTTCCGGCCTTCCGCAGCCAGGTCAGATCCTCGGAGCCGCCTCCGGTCACGTGCCGGGAGCCTTTGACGAAATCGAAGTCGTGCTGGAGCGGGGAGACGAACCAGCCGATCTCCTGCGGATCCATGCTGCCGTCGGCGTCGAGCATGACGATGATGTCGCCGGAGGCCGCCGCGAACCCGGCCCGCAGGGCCCAGCCCTTTCCGGCACGGGGTTCGGACACCACCAGGACATCGACGCGGAGCGCGCGGGCCACCTTGACGGTGTTGTCCGTGGAGCGCCCGTCGACGATGATGACCTCGTCCACGTAGGAGGGCATGCGGCGAAGCACCCAGGGGAGGTTCATCTCCTCGTTCAGGGTCGGTATCACGACGCTGACCGAGGCCATCGGCGATGGCGCATTGTGTATGGACAACGAGTTGGGGCCGGGGTACGGGATAGTCACGATCTCACCACTTTGCAAGCGAACGGTATGAACTGGCCGCAGCGGCCATGGGGAGCGGGCCGGACGGACCCAGTGAATCGTCCTTGCGGATTACAATTCCCATTACTCGGCTCCAACTTTTGAGGTCGCACCGGGTGCCCGTCCTCCAAGAGAACCCTGGGCCCTGGGTGGTGACGCTAGGTGTACAAAGGGTGAACCAGGGGTGCTGCTCGGTGAAATCCACACTAGAACTTGATCTTTGGAGTGTCGTCGAAACCGCCTACCCGACTTGATTTAGGCGTTACCTGAGCTTCTCGTTCCCTACTTGGAGAAATCGTCAGAGGCATACTCGCGCGTTACGGTCCGTTACTTATCTGGGGCCGCCTCGGGGCTCCCCGGGCGGGGTCTCGGCGGTGTCTCGCTGTCCCGCTGTCCCGCCATATCGCTGGGTAGAGCTCATTGAAGCTCCGATTAGCACACCGCATATATTTCGCCGCACGTATACGGCAGAACATCCAGTGCTTCAGGGGGCAGCGACCGGAGCGGTTGTCCAAAGCGCTCCGGCCGGCTCAAATCTCGCCCCGATGAAGACCTCCCGGCCGGCCAGGGCGCCGCGCTGACCGGTCACCGGACGTCTCCGTTGCGTCCGGGGCGCGCTACCGCGAAAGTGCAGCGCTTTCCTACAGGGGCGGCAGGAGTTGGTCGATGTGAACGCCGCCCGGAACTCCGGTATCTGATCAGGACAGGTATTAGGCCGCGCCGCGCGAGTAATCACCACCCAGCGAACTTACGGGTTTGGCAATTTCTTCAAGTAATGAACGAGCAGGCCGGGTAACGCCTAAATCAAGTCGGGTAGGCGGTTTCGACGACACTCCAAAGATCAAGTTCTAGTGTGGATTTCACCGAGCAGCACCTCCGGTTCACCCTTTGTACATCTTGCTTCACCCACCCAGGGCCCGGGGTTCTCTTGGAGGACGGGCACCCGGCGCGAGGGTTGAAGCCGGGGACTGAACCCGTCCCGCCCGCTCCCCATGGCCGCTGCGGCCAGTTCATACCGTTCGCTTGCAAAGTGGTGAGATCATGACTATCCCGTACCCCGGCCCCAACTCGTTGTCCATACACAACGCGCCGTCCCCGATGGCCTCGGTCAGCGTGGTGATACCGACCCTGAACGAGGAAATGAACCTCCCCTGGGTGCTTCGCCGCATGCCCTCCTACGTGGACGAGGTCATCATCGTCGACGGGCGCTCCACGGA
>QZVU01000019.1:2362-2849 GCA_003602285.1 Arthrobacter frigidicola | reverse complement strand
GTCGCCGTGATGCTCGACTCGGCCATGCCGGTCTTTTTGTCAACGAGGATCAGGAACTCCATGAGCGCCGTCATGCGGTCGTCCAGGCTGAGGCCATTGCGGTCAACCGGGAAATCGCTTGGGTGGTGGTAGTGGGCGATGACCAGATTCACGGCTTGGCGATCACGTACTGGCAGGGCCCAGAACTCAGGGAAGCGTGCAAGAATTCTTGCACCCAGGGCATCGTGCGAGATGCGGTTGTCATCCTGCGGTGTGAGCGCTCCACCCTCCTCCTGAGTCTTTACGCTGCCGTCTGGTAGTAGCTCATAGGCCTCAAGTTTACCGATGTCGTGCGCCAGGCCCAGAATGGGGATCAGCGGATCAGTGGCGTCAAACCGGTATTCTTTGTTTTTCAGGTCGATGATTTTGAATTTGGGCTTGCCCCGGGCCTTTACATAAACCCCATCGAATACATAAGCGCCAGCATCCTCCAGTGCGGTGTCCGCCA
>QZVU01000019.1:0-2352 GCA_003602285.1 Arthrobacter frigidicola | reverse complement strand
CGATGCGGGGAAGTGTGCATGTGCGGAATAGGTATCCCAAATGGCCCAAAAGAACGCTACATGTGCCGGCCACTTCTTCTCATTAGCCTCAACCCAAGCCAGCACCTTCTTACTGTCGATGGGCAGACGCTTCGACGGCACCTCGATGCGAGGTAGTGGCGAGGTGGGCATGGGAACCTTGCCAAGGGTCGATCGTGCGCCGTTGAGGATGTTTCCTTTCTTGCCGGCGTATAGTTTGTTCAGTGCCGACAACCTGGTGAACCAGATGAACCAGACACCGATGAACAGACCAGAAACAACGCCCAGGATCCAGTGTGAGACGTTGTAGCCCACCAGAGGCCAGTTCTCTAAAAACTCCATCGGAGAACCGCCAAAGGCCCGGACAGTGAGCAGAAGCCACCAGAAGCCGAACACGATGGCCGTTGCGCGAATGACCTTATTGTTGGCGTTCACAGGAAAGCGCCGCTGTCAGTCTGGATCGTGGGTGATCGTGTCCCAGGAAGTGGTGTAACTCATCATGGCTCTGGCCACTGAGTTTGCCGTTTAGTTGATCACGGCCGACAGCTTGGCCTGTGGATTATCGCTGACTGCCTCAAAGGCCTCCAACTGCATGTAACGCCGTTGCAGGCACCACTCGTCGTTCTGCTCCAGCAGCATCGCGCCTACCAGACGCGTAATGGCCGGATCGTTGGGGAAAATCCCCACGACGTCGGTGCGGCGTTTGATTTCAGCGTTGAGCCGCTCAAGCGGGTTGGTGCTGTGCAACTGCTGTCGATGAGCCTTGGGAAACGCCATGTGCGCCAGCACTTCATCCTCGCAACCATCCATGAGCGCCGCGATCTTGGGGTATTTTTCGCGTAGCTGATCTGCGACCAAACGCCATTGCTGATGGCATTCGGCACGGCTGTCCTGGGCGAAGACCGTGCGCAGTAGAGCCGCCACCATGGTGCGCTGACCTTTGCCGACGTGGGCCATGGCATTACGCATGAAATGCACACGGCAGCGCTGCCAGGTCGCATTGAAGACCTTGGATACAGCTGCTTTCAGGCCTTCGTGGGCGTCGGAGATGACCAGCTTCACGCCCCGCAAGCCACGTCGCATGAGGCTGCGCAGGAAGTCTGTCCAGAACGGCTCAGCCTCTGACGGCCCAACCCGCATGCCCAGGACTTCGCGGCCACCGTCGGTGTTCACGGCCACGGCGATTATTACGGCGACCGAGACGATGCGTCCGGCCTCCCGCACTTTGACGTAGGTGGCATCGATCCAGAGATAGGGCCAGTCGCCCTCAAGCGGGCGGTCAAGGAAGGCGTGAACGCGCTCATCGATCTCACCGGCTAGCCGTGAGACCTGGCTTTTAGAGATACCGGTCATGCCCATGGCCTTGACCAGCTCGTCCACCGAACGCGTTGAAACGCCTTGGATGTAGGCCTCCTGGATGACTGCCGCCATGGCTTTCTCAGCGGTGCGTCGAGGTTCAAGGAAACCAGGGAAATAGCTGCCTTGGCGCAGCTTGGGAATCTTAAGGTCGACGTCGCCTGCGCGGGTTTGCCAAAGACGATCGCGGTAGCCATTACGGCTATTTGTCCGGTCTGGGCTTTTGACATCGAAGCCCGCGCCGCACAGGCCTTCGACGTCGAACTCCATCATGCGCTGGGCAACGAACTGGATCATTTGCTTGAGCAGATCAGCATCTGCCCCTTTCTCAACCAACTCGGTCAATGCGATAGTGGGCTTGGTCATCGTGGTTTCTCTGGTGAGTGTTTGGTCTTCGCAAACTCAACGTTAGCCAAGAACCACGATGACCATCCTCTTTGGCCCGCAGGGCACCTTCGGCTGGTTCAGTTACACCACTTCCCGGGACACGATCTCGTGGGTGAAGGCGCACCGTCAGAACTGGCTGGTTGTTCCTTCGGTACCGGGGTCCCGTTACTGTCTTTCAAGGTGTTAGAGCACCCACCGCCCCCTTTCACAAAGCCACTGCAACCCCAGAAGGGTGACTTTTCAGCGTTCCGCAGGTACATGGGTTTGCCGCACAGGTCACATGGAAATGACTTCGGCCGCTCCACTGGATCGCCGTCGCGATCGTTCATGGTGTGATTGCACTGCTCTCGATCGACGCAGGCCCAGAAGTGCCCTTTTGGGACTTTGATTTTACGCATGCCGCCTTGGCATTTCGGGCAGGAAACGACATTACCTTTGGAGTCCCGGGTGTTCGCCGTCGGGTCGAAGTAAAACTCGACTTTGCCGGTGTCGAGCAGCTTCAGCCCAGCCTCGAACTTGGTGGATTTTTTCGGATTGACAAAGCCCTTTAGCCCTAGCACCACCGTGTCCCTGAGCAAGGTTTCGGCTTCA
>QZVU01000192.1 GCA_003602285.1 Arthrobacter frigidicola | reverse complement strand
ACGTGGTCAACTACGTGATGCGCCAGATGCAACTGCCACAGGTGACCCGCTACCGCTCCTACGGCCTGGCCTATAGCCTGGCCGCGCTGAATGAGGCCGCTTGCATGTTGTGGCCGGGGCGCCCGCAACCGACCTTGTCGCGCCTGGGGATGCAGGTGATGAGCCGTGACTTCACCCTGGATATCAGCCGCGCCCGGCAGTACCTGGACTACCAGCCCAAGGTCAGCCTGTCGACGGCACTGGATGAATTCTGCGGCTGGTGGAAGCATTTGCCGCCTGCGCAGTGAGGCCGTCTGGCTGACAATGGTCATCAATGCGCCGCGCTTGCGGTTTATACTCGTGCCTCTGTGCGACTACCGCGGTTGAATGTATCCATGCGTAACCATGCTCACGATGACTACGATGATGTGCCTACCTTGCGGGCGGGCACCGTTGATGATGACGAACTGATACCGGCGCACGTGGTGCGCAGCCGGCAGAAAGCCGCCCGTGGTGCCAGCACGGGGCCGTTGTGGGCGCTGCTGTGCGCTTCGTTCATCGCGTTGGCGGGCCTGGGCTGGTGGAGCTTCCAGCAGATCTCGCTGATGGAGCAGCAACTGGTGGCGACCCAGGAGAGCTTTGCCCGCATCAGTGAAGAAGCAGCCGGGCGCTTGCAGGCGATCAGTGGCAAGGTAGAGGCCAGCGAGTCCGGTGTTAATACCAGCAGCGAGGCGCTGAAGCTGCAGTTGCGCCAGTTGCAGCAAGGCGTAGCCGGGCAGACCGGCGACCTGGGTAAGCGCATGGAGCAGGTGCTGGCCGATACCCGTGAACAGCAGAAGGCTGTGACCGAGCTGCAAAGCCAGCTGCAGGCGCAGTTGAAGCTGGTGAATGGCGAGCTGGCCGCGTTGCGTTCAGGGCAGGTTGATGGCGGCAAGCTGGATGCCCAGTTGAAGGGCCTGAACGAGCAGGTTGCCGCGCTGAAGGCCGCGCAGGTTGATGGCGGCACGCTGGACGGGCAGCTCAAGAGCCTGGGCAGCGATGTGGCGGCGCTGAGGAAGCAGGGCAACCCGAGCGCGGCAATCCAGGGCCTGGAAC
>QZVU01000193.1 GCA_003602285.1 Arthrobacter frigidicola | reverse complement strand
AGGCCCAGCCATCGGCCTGGCCTGTAAAGAATTCGATGACCAGCTCGCGGATGGGCGAGAAGTAGCCGACAAAGGTCATGCCGGTGACAAAGCCGATTAGCAGCCACAGGCTGTGCTTGGCGAACTTGCGCAGGAACTTGTTGCCGCTCATGGGGGCTTTGTCGAGCTTCATGCGCTGGTTGCGGTCGCCTTCGGTGACCTTTTCGCACCACATGAAAATCCACGTCCACACGCTTTGCGGGCAGGTGTAGCCGCACCACACACGGCCTGCGTAAACGGTGACGAAGAACAAGCCCAAAGCGGCGACGATCAAAATGCCCGACAGCAGGATGAAGTCCTGCGGCCAGATGGTGGCGCCGAAGATGTAGAACTTGCGTTCGGGCAGGTTCCACCACACGGCCTGGTGGCCGCCCCAGTTCAGCCACACGGTGCCGAAGTACAGCAGAAACAGCACTGCACCGCCGACCATGCGCAGGCGGCGGAACAGGCCAGTGAAGGCGCGGGTGTAGATCTTTTCCCGGGAGGCGTAGAGGTCGACGGAATCCTTCCCTTTGCTGGCAGGCGGGGTCACATCATGTACCGGAATTTGCTTGCTCATCATCAAGTCCCACGGCAGTGGAGAAACGCCGCAGCCAGTGCGTGCCGGCCGCAGTCTCGCGCAATCTGCTAGCGCTCTGCGGTCCATGATACGCCGCTGATGGCAGTATGGGGCCGCACTGCGACCTTTAGTCGCGTTGGGTTCGTGGTATGAATCGTGTTATGGCGGGTGTCAATTGATCCAGGTCATCCTGGGTGGCATTTGCCGGCCCTTTCGCGGGGCAAGCCCGCTTTCACAGAGATCTCACCACATCAGAGGGCAGTGGAGATTTTGTGGGAGCGGGCCTGCCCCGCGAAGAGGCCGGCACAGACAAAAGAGGACGTCATGCCTGAGCGCACCCCGCTGGACCCCGTCACCGCCCGCTGGATCCCCTGGGTGGTAGCCATCGCTTTCTTCATGCAATCCCTGGACGGCACCATCCTCAACACTGCGCTGCCGGCCATGGCCCGTTCACTCGCTGAAGACCCGCTGCGCAT
>QZVU01000191.1 GCA_003602285.1 Arthrobacter frigidicola | reverse complement strand
AGGTGCTGGACACGGCGCGTTGGGTAATGCCCGACCGCTACCGCGACGATTTTCGCCAAGGCCTGAATTATGTGATTTCCGTGCAGGGCTACGAATGGGGGCTGGCCGTACATCAGGTCAGCCGTTCGCTGCGCCTGGACCCGTCCGAAATCAAGTGGCGCAGCCAGCGGGGCCAGCGCCCGTGGCTGGCTGGCACGGTGATTGAACACATGTGTGCATTGCTCGACGTCGCCGCACTGGCCGAGCTGATCGCCAGCGGCGCGGTCAAGCAGATGCACGCCAAACAGAAATGACACAGAACACAACCGCCAAACAGCGGATTTTGAGGGTAGGGGAATGAAAAAGTCGTCTGCACAAGGTTCCGAAGATCCGATCCTGCAGTGGGTTACCTTCCGTCTGGACAACGAGTCCTACGGCATCAACGTGATGCAGGTGCAGGAAGTGCTGCGCTACACCGAGATCGCCCCGGTGCCGGGTGCGCCAAGCTACGTGCTGGGTATCATCAACCTGCGCGGCAACGTGGTGACAGTGATCGACACCCGTCAGCGTTTTGGCCTGATGCCGACCGAGGTCACCGACAACACCCGTATCGTCATCATCGAAGCCGATAAGCAAGTGGTCGGCATTCTGGTCGACAGCGTGGCCGAGGTGGTTTACCTGCGCCAGTCCGAAATCGAGACCGCGCCGAATGTGGGTAACGAAGAGTCCGCCAAATTCATTCAGGGCGTGTGCAACAAGAACGGTGAACTGCTGATCCTCGTCGAACTGGACAAGATGATGACCGAGGAAGAGTGGTCCGAGCTGGAGAACATCTGAGTTGATCCTAGAGGTTGCTGTCATCTTCCTGGCGCTGGTCTGGGCGCTGAGCCTGTGGTTCTTCCTCAACTACAGCAAGCGCCAGCGCGAGCTGGCTGCGCAGCAGGCCGAGGGCGATGCCCTGCGTGACCAGCGCATCAAGGACCTGGCCAAGCGCCTGGACGACTACCAGAACGGTACCGTGCGCATGGGCGAGGCCCTTCACGAGCTGCGTGTGTCGGTGGCCAGTGTGCCTGACCGGCTGGAGCGGCTGGAGCAA
>QZVU01000190.1 GCA_003602285.1 Arthrobacter frigidicola | reverse complement strand
CGGTACAGGCCAATGCAGGATCAGCGGCCTAGGCGCATCGGCCAACCCACCACTTTCTCCACCCGCGGTGTGGCATAGGTGCGCACCTTGGAGGTGCTCAAGCCCATGCGCACCAGCGATTCGGCAATGGTCACCGCTGCGCTCACCCCATCCACCACCGGCACGCCGGTGCGCTGGCGGATCTGCTCGTCCAGCCCGGCCATGCCGCCGCAACCCAGGCAAATCACTTCGGCCTTGTCGTCATGCACGGCGCGTTCGGCCTGCTCGACAATCGCCTCCACAGCCCGCTGCGGGTCGGCTTCCAGCTCCAGCACCGCCAGCCCGCTGGCCCGCACCGAGGCACAGCGGTCATAAAGGCCAGACAGCTTCAGACGGTCTTCGATCAGTGGCACGGTACGGTCCAGGGTGGTTACCACGGAGTAAGCATGCCCCAGGTACATCGCGGTGCTGGCGGCCGCATCGGTAATGTCCACCACCGGCACGTTCAGCAGTTCCTGCAGGCCTTCGCGGCCGTGTTCGCCGTAACCGGCCTGGATCACGGCGTCGTAAGGACCTTCGTAGGCGAGCACCCGGTCCATCACCGCAATGGCAGCCAGGTAGCTTTCGAAGTTGCCTTCCACCGACTCGGCGCCGAACCAAGGGGTAAGCCCCACGATTTCGGTACCGGGTGCGGCTACTGCACGGGCCTGTTGGGCAATGGCTTCGGTGATGGCTTCGGTGGTGTTGACGTTGACGATCAGAATACGCATGGGCAGTCCTCCCTGATCAATGGCTGCTGTGGTCGACGGCGATGCATTCGCCGCTGACGTCGTGGTAGTGGCGGTTGCGTGGTGCGATCAGCAGGTACAGGACGGCGGCGATGCCGGCACCGATCAGCCAGGAGAACGGGGCCACGCTGTGGAAATGGGGTACCAGGGCCAGCACGATGGCCAGCAACGCAGCAGGCACGAAGGCGGCCACGGCGCGCAGGTTGATGCCCTTGCTGTAGTGGTAGGCGCCGGTCGGGTGCTCGGTGTACAGCTCCGGCACGTTGATGCAGCCTTTGCGCAGCAACCAGTAGTCGGACATGATCACCCC
>QZVU01000189.1 GCA_003602285.1 Arthrobacter frigidicola | reverse complement strand
CCGGTCCTCGCCATGCGTCCACTGCTCCCCATTACCTTGGTCCTGCTGCTCGCCGCCTGTGGCGATGGCGAATCGCTGCTTGCGCCGGACGCACGCCTGCCTGACGGGGGGCGTTACCGGGGGCAAGTGGTCGACGGCCTGTTGCAGGGCGAGGGCCGTATCGACTACCCCAACGGCAGTTGGTACGCCGGCGGCTTCAAGGACGGGCAATGGCATGGCCAGGGCGAGTGGCATGGCCAGAACGGCGAGGTTTACCGTGGCCAGTTTGCCGAGGGGCTGTTCGAGGGGCTGGGCGACCTGACCACCCCGGGCAGCCACTACAGTGGCACCTTCAAGCACGGCCGCCGCGACGGCGAAGGCACGCTCAAGCAAGCCGACCAGACCTACCGCGGCCAGTTCAAGGACGACCTGTACGAAGGCGCGGGCGAGCTGGAGCTGGCCGACGGCAGCCGCTATCAAGGCCTGTTCGCCAAGGGCAAGCCCAACGGCGCCGGCGTACGCAGCGATGCCAGCGGCAACCAGTTCAGCGGGCGCTTCGTCAACGGCCAGCTGCAAGGCAGCGGTACTTACGACAGCGTCGACGGCGAGCAGTACATCGGTGAGTTCAAGGACAACCGCCTGGAAGGCCGTGGCCGCTATGAAAGCGCCGATGGCGATGTGTGGATCGGCGAGTTCAAGGATGGCTCGCTGGTGGGCGAAGGCGAACTGCTGGGCAGCTACGGCAGCCACTACAAGGGCGAGTTCATCGACTGGCGCCTGTCGGGCCAGGGCAGCCTGCAGCTGGCCGACGGCAGCACGTATGTCGGCGGCTTCCTGAACGATGCCTACCATGGCCATGGGCGGCTGACCCTTGCCAGTGGCCAGGTCGAAAGTGGCACCTGGGCCAACGGCGTTCGCGTACGCGACCAGAAAGGCAAGCTGCTGCCCGACCCTCTCGACCTGGCCCTGCTCAACCAGGGCCGGCTGCTGGAAGAGGCGCTTGCGCGCGTACCGCGCTCGGCACCGCCCATTCAGCTTTACAGCCTGGTAGTGGCCGGCGATGGCCAGCAAAGAGTGTTTCTGCGAGAAGCCGACTATG
>QZVU01000188.1 GCA_003602285.1 Arthrobacter frigidicola | reverse complement strand
AGAAAGCACTACCTGATACTGTCGAGTTGAAAGCGCTCCCTCAGCCAATGGGTGCTTACTGCGACTACATTTTGGATCAGTCAGGGATCCCAGTAGAGGAATTGATCAATGGCGCGAACGGAAGGCCAAAGTCCTATGGCGTCATTGAGGGCGGCCATTATTCGACTGATTTCCTTCTGATGCGGGAAGGTCAATACATTGAGCGGGGTGCTGACTCTTGTGCTGGTATGAGTGCTGCTGCAGAGCAGTTGCGTCGTATCCTCGGTAAGCACGAAATACAAGCCAGCCTTGTCGAGTGCGAGGAGTCGTTCAGCACTAAATTCCTTTTCCAGTTCGGCGAGCAAATTAACATTGAAGCCCAAGTGGCCGAAGCTCAACAGCATGTGGTTCAGGAGGTTATCTCTAAGGGTAACTCGTTGTTTTCCGATGATGCTCGCTCACTTAATGGCATTCTGGTTGCTGGTGGAAGTGCCGAGGCGATCTACGGGCGTGCTAAAGAGGTATGGAAACACAGCATTCTGGTGAAAAACCCTCGCTGGGCTGTTGCTGATGGTTTTGCTCGATATGCCCTTGGCCAAATCATCCGTAGTATCGTAAATGCGAATGCCAAAAGGATGTCCGCTGTAAATGGCTAAGTTAATTCGTGTATATGACCCTAATGAAACTGAGCGAAAAATCAATCTGAACATCCCAGAAGATGTTTGCCCAGGTTTGCTGGAGTTCATGTCCGAACTGCCATACGGAAAAGACACACCTCTAATCAGGGGTGTCTTTTACCAATGGTTTCTGAGCAACAATGCGGCCGGCACCTTAGACCAAGCTCTCAATGCCGCACTTGCTGGGCCAGGGGGCATGATTCCGACCGGCCGCCAATCCAGGCGTGAAAGCGCAGAACCGCCAGCTCGCAAAAAGCGGGTACCAAAGCAGCGGGAGGTCACAGCCAGACCTGGAACGGTCAAGGCCTCTGAGATTTTGGTTCACCCAGAACCTCAAGCTCCAGCGGCTCCGGCTATCCCGCCACACGTTGCCGAGGAGGTCCACTCTCCCCGGCAACCCGAGCCGGTAGCCGCTCCGGTTGGT
>QZVU01000187.1 GCA_003602285.1 Arthrobacter frigidicola | reverse complement strand
GTCTACAACCTGTCGGCGAGGTCGCGCATTCCTGCCGACCTGATCCCCAAGGTCAACCTCAGCCAGGCGCGGCACATTGCCGGCTGTGCAATTACCTGAGCAAGAAAGCGGGTGCATGAGGAACTGTGGATGCGTACAGTAGGTTGATCGCCATCTGCGGAGCCCGCTATGTCCAGCGCTTTCACGTTCATGCAATCGCCCGTCGGCACCCTGACCCTGGTGGCCCGCGGCGAGTGCCTGGCAGCCGTACTGTGGGAAGAGGAACGGGAAAACCGCGTGCGGCTCGGTGCTTTGCACCGTGACGACCAGTGCCCGGTGCTACTGGACACCGCGCGGCAGCTTGGCGAGTATTTTGCCGGCAAGCGCCAGCGCTTCGAGCTGGCGCTGGATTTTGCCGGTACCGAGTTTCAGCGCCAGGTGTGGGCCGCGCTGCTGGCAATACCCTTTGGTGAAACCCGCAGCTACGGCGACATCGCCCGGCAGATCGGCAACCCCAGCGCGGTGCGAGCGGTAGGCGCTGCCAACGGCCGCAACCCGATCTCGATCATCGCCCCGTGCCACCGTGTGATCGGTGCCTCGGGCAGCCTGACAGGCTTTGCCGGTGGCCTGGCGGCCAAGCAGTATCTGCTGGCGCTGGAAGGTCGGCAAAGCCTGGCATTGGACTTGTAGGCGTCACCTGAACCAACTGGCGAGCAGGCAAACCAATATCGCAAGCACCGAGCCTGCCATCAGGGTGTACTGCCGATGGGCCCGGCGGGCATGGGCTTTCACCGTACGCAGGTACTCGCCGGGAGTGGGTGCATCGGGCCGATGGCGCAAACCCTCGGCCACGTCGGCAAGCTGGCCCCGGATCAGCAAACCGACCAGATAGTAGGTGCAGGCGTAACTCAGCAACGCCAGAAACAGGTAAATCATGGCGCGTGCAGGTGCAAAGGCAGGGCCATTGCGCTGGCATTGCCAGTGTCCAGTATGATCAGCCCCTCACTGTGATCATCCAGGCTGGCCAGCAAGCGCCCCTGGCTGTCCCACGCTGCCGACCCGCCGGCACCGATGAAGGTATCGGCCGGCCCCACGCAGTTG
>QZVU01000186.1 GCA_003602285.1 Arthrobacter frigidicola | reverse complement strand
AAAGGCAAACGCGCCATCAAGGTGATGTTCACCAATCAAAGAATGCATCACGCCACGCTGTTGCAAGACCACGGAGCCGCCGACCAGACCGAGATACTCGCCTTTGGGGCTGAAGACAGGCTGGGAGACGAAGACGATCAGCTTGCCGTTGGTTGAGGTAAACGCCTGGCTGACCATGGGGCGACGCACGTTGAGCGCTTCGTGCAGTTCGTCGGAGCTGACCGTCGAACCGATCGGCACCGCAGGCGGGTAAGCCTGCAGCACCCGGCCCGCAGGGTCGGTGATCAGCACGGTGTTCAACTCTGAATCCTGGGCCTGCAGGCGGTGCGCTTCTTCCTCGAGCAACGCTCGATTGGCAAAGTCGCTGCCCAGGCGTTGTGTGCTGTACTTCAGGCGCTCATTGACCGAGTACAGAAACTGATCGATGCTCGAGGCGACCTTGAAGGCATAGGCACGGTTGGCCTCCAATGCCGAATGCACCAGCGCATCGCGTTGTACACTGTAGGCCGTGATCAGGCTGTTGCACAGGGTACTCAGCACGGCGAGCAGGACAAAGCCAAGAACCAGGCCACGCAGGCCGATACGCGATGACAGCACCTTGCCCATGAGTAAACCTCATCCCTCAATAGCTGAAAAGTTCGGCACAAGCGTAGACGGGTATTACCGCGCAGGTGGGCGTCGGAGAGCCGCTGCTCTGGCGTGAGCCATCAGGCCAGAAACTCCGAATCAGCAGGGCAAGCCGGCTGCTTGTCCTGCTGGATGTTGCTGTACACGGCAACCCCGCACACGCCTGCCAGGCCGACACTGGCAAGCAGGATATCGCCCAGCAACATGCCTGCGACCAATACCAGCACGCTGATGCGGAAGAGGGTTGTCATGACTGCCTCCGATGCAGTTCGATATCAGAACCCTGACCATACCGGCGCAGCCGAAATTGTGCAGCCCACTTGCGCGCCTGCGGCCGTGTTTACCTGTGAAATGGCAGAACGGACCTATTTGGCAGGATATGGAGTGCTGGTTAGCGGTATCCTGAAAGCCCCAGCCCCAGGTGCACCGATCATGCGCACAATGATGCTTTTATT
>QZVU01000185.1 GCA_003602285.1 Arthrobacter frigidicola | reverse complement strand
GAACAGGATCCGTTGATCCAGCAGATGATCAAGTTGTTCGGTGCCAAGGTGCGGCACGATACTATTGAGCCTGTAGAGGCCCTGGCCAAACAGGGCCAGTAACGGATAACCATGCGGCTGGCCCTGCGCCGGGCCGCATCACATGACCCAATCGAGGTATACCCCCATGATGAAAGGTGGCATGGCCGGCCTGATGAAGCAGGCCCAGCAGATGCAGGAAAAGATGCAGAAAATGCAGGAAGAGCTGGCCAACGCCGAAGTCACCGGCCAGTCCGGCGGTGGCCTGGTGAGCGTGGTGATGACGGGGCGTCACGACGTCAAGCGCGTCAGCATCGACCAAAGCCTGATGTCGACCGACGAGGACGACAAGGAAGTGCTGGAAGACCCGATCGCCGCCGCGCTGAACGATGCCGTGCGCAAGATCGAGCAAAGCAGCCAGGAAAAGATGGGCGGCATGACCGCCGGCATGCAACTGCCGCCGGGCTTCAAGATGCCGTTCTAAGCGCATTGCGATACCGAAAACCGCCGCTGATATCAGCGGCGGTTTTTTTTGAGAGATTTCAACCCAGGCGCGGTCTGCTTTTTATGTGATAGCAACAGCAGGCCGGGTAGGCTTGGGGTGACCTTATTTGACGCCGCCGCCCCCGCTGGGTATAAACCGCCTCTTATTGATTTGTCAGGCCATTCCCATGAGCTTCAGCCCCCTTATCCGCCAACTTATCGACGGCCTGCGCATCCTGCCAGGCGTTGGCCAGAAGACCGCACAGCGCATGGCCCTGCAATTGCTGGAGCGCGACCGCAGTGGCGGGCTGCGCCTGGCTCAGGCCTTGACCCAGGCCATGGAAGGGGTAGGGCATTGCCGCCAGTGTCGCACCCTCACCGAGCAGGAACTGTGCCCGCAGTGCGCCGACCCGCGCCGCGACGACACCCAGCTGTGCGTGGTGGAGGGGCCGACCGATGTGTATGCGGTGGAGCAGACGGGCTACCGTGGCCGCTACTTTGTGCTCAAGGGGCACCTGTCGCCGCTGGACGGCCTGGGCCCGGAGGCCATTGGCATTCCTCAGCTTATGGCACGCATCGAGGAG
>QZVU01000184.1 GCA_003602285.1 Arthrobacter frigidicola | reverse complement strand
ACCGAACTCAGCCAGCGCCTGGGCCAGGCGGGTGGGACGATCCCCTGTTTGCAGGGTGCGCATGATGCCGGTGGCCGGCACTCGGCCGAGCTTGAGCGAGCCGGCCAGGCGCAGCAGGTCGTCCCAGTGCTCGGCGATCAGGTCGAGTTTGACCGACTGGCGGGCCAGCCCGTTGAGCTTGCCGTAGTCCGCGTCCGGGCGCGTGCGCCAGAAGCGGGTACCGCCGACATCGGCCAGCCGCGGACTGAAGTGGTAGCCAAGTAGGCGGAAGAGCCCGAACACCACATCGCTGTAGGCCCCGGTGTCGGTCATGATCTGCGTCGGCTGCAACTCGGTCTGCTGTTCCAGCACCACGGCCAGCAGCACCAGGCTGTCGCGCAGGGTGCCGGGCACCGTAATGGCGTTAAGACCGGAAAACTGGTCGGAGATCAGGTTGTACCAGGTGACGCCCCGGCCGGTGCCGAAATACTTCGGGTTGGGGCCAGCATGCACGGTGCGCACCGGTACGACGAAGCGCATGCCATCGGCGGAGGCGACCTCGCCGCCACCCCAGACTTGGGCCAGTTCCAGTTGGCTTTGCGCTCCGACCAGGATGGCGTTAGCCGCTGACAGGGTGTCGTCGCGGATATAATTCTGGCTGACCCAGGACAGCCGGTCACGGCGCAGCGCCGGGTTGTCGGTGCGGATCAAGGGCTCCAGGCCGGTGTTGCAGGCCCCACCCAGCAGCACCGCGCAGAGGCTGGTGACCAGGTTGTCGGCCCGCGCATTGCGCTCGGACACATGGGTGAAGGCCTCGGCGAAGCCGGTGCGAGCGGCGATTTCCAAGAGGATTTCCGGCAGATCGACACGCGGCATCAGATCAGCCACGGCTGCTCGCAGTTGCAGCAGCGAGTTCGGCTCCTCCAGCTTGTCCAGTGTGCCGAGCGAGAGCTCGGTCTTGCCCTCGGCGTTCTCGCTCAGCTGGATCGCGGGGTTGTCGGGTAGGCGGGCCGCGACCGCCTGCCAGGTCGCATCCAACTCGGCGCTCAGCGCATCCAAGGTGGTGCCGGCGTCAATGGTCAGGCCCAGCGAGCGGCAGATGATCGG
>QZVU01000018.1 GCA_003602285.1 Arthrobacter frigidicola | reverse complement strand
CGGCCGAGGATCCCGAGTTCTGGCCCGACGCCCTCAAGGGGGAGGCCGCATATCTGCACAAGCTCGCGGTGCGACGGACACATGCGGGCCGGGGTGTCAGCTCCGCGCTGATCGAGGCTTGCCGCCATGCCGCGCGAACGCAGGGGTGCGCCAAGCTGCGGCTCGACTGCCACCCGAACCTGCGTGGCCTATACGAGCGGCTCGGATTCACCCACGTCGACACTTTCAATCCCGGCTGGGATCCAACCTTCATCGCAGAACGCCTAGAACTCGAAATCTAACGTCCGTTCGGGCATCGAGGTCCATGTCGGGGTGGGACGGGCCCGTGGCTTCAAGATCACTTGCAGTCCGACCGCGATGTCTTGGTTGCGCGAGAGGTTGTCGATATCCTCCACTTCCATCATCAACCCTGGATAATGCCGCCGCCGTCATCGCCGCCGACGCCCGTGCCGGGCTTTTCGGGCCTGTCAGGCTTGCTCGGCCTTCAGCCTGCCTGGGCGAGATCTCCGGCGGACGGATTAACGGCGGAGCTTCGCCGCCTTTCGTGCGTGTGAAGGCCGAAGATAGTTCTCTCAAAAACATCCGTTTATGAGAGATACCAAATGTCATTTTCAGAAGACGACTGCACCAGTTGATTGGGCGTAATGGCTGTTGTGCAGCCAGCTCCTGACAGTTCAATATCAGAAGTGATCTGCACCAATCTCGACTATGCTCAATACTCGTGTGCACCAAAGCGAGGTGTGAGCATGGCGTCAGACACATCATTGATTGCCGAGCAAGGCGTGGCCACCCTGCCCGATGCGGCTTGGGCGCAGGCCCGGCAACGGGCGGAAATCATCGGGCCGCTGGCAGCGCTTGATGTGGTCGGGCATGAAGCCGCCGATGCCGCTGCTCACGCGCTTGGCCTGTCCAGGCGGCAGGTGTATGTCCTAATCCGCCGTGCCCGGCAAGGTGCTGGGCTTGTGACGGACCTGGCTCGCAGCCGATCCGGCGGCGGAAAAGGCAAGGGACGCTTGCCGGAATCAGTTGAGCGCATCATCCGCGAGTTGCTGCAAAAGCGCTTCCTGACCAAGCAGAAGCGTAGCCTGGCAGCGTTCCACCGCGAGGTCGCGCAGGCTTGCAAAGCGCAAAAGCTGCGGGCGCCGGCGCGCAACACCGTGGCTCTGCGGATCGCCGGCCTCGATCCGCTCAAGGCCACTCGCCGCCGGGAAGGTCAGGATGCGTCCCGCAGCCTGCAAGGTGTCGGTGGTGAGCCTCCCGCCGTGACCGCGCCACTGGAACAAGTGCAGATTGATCACACGGTCATCGACCTGATCGTGGTGGACGAGCGCGACCGGCAACCGATTGGCCGTCCGTATCTGACCATCGCCATCGACGTGTTTACCCGCTGCGTGCTCGGCATGGTCGTCACGCTGGAAGCGCCGTCATCTGTTTCGGTCGGCCTGTGCCTTGTGCATGTCGCCTGCGACAAGCGTCCCTGGCTGGAGGGTCTGAACATAGAAATGGAGTGGCCGATGAGCGGCAAGCCCAGGCTGCTCTACCTGGACAACGCGGCCGAGTTCAAGAGCGAAGCGCTACGCCGAGGCTGCGAGCAGCATGGCATCCGGCTTGACTATCGCCCGCTCGGGCAGCCGCACTACGGCGGCATCGTGGAACGGATCATCGGCACGGCGATGCAGATGATCCACGACGAATTGCCAGGGACGACCTTCTCCAACCCTGACCAGCGCGGCGACTACGATTCCGAAAACAAGGCCGCCCTGACGCTGCGTGAGCTGGAGCGCTGGCTCACATTGGCGGTCGGCACCTACCACGGCTCCGTGCACAACGGCCTGCTCCAGCCGCCGGCAGCGCGCTGGGCCGAAGCTATCGCGCGGACCGGCGTGCCAACCGTCATCACTCGCACCACGGCTTTTCTGGTCGATTTTCTGCCCATCATCCGCCGCACGCTGACCCGCACCGGCTTCGTCATCGACCACATCCATTACTACGCCGATGCGCTCAAGCCGTGGATAGCTCGGCGCGACCGCTTGCCTGCGTTCCTGATCCGGCGCGACCCGCGCGACATCAGCCGCATTTGGGTGCTGGAGCCGGAGGGGCAGCACTATCTGGAAATTCCATCCCGCACCTTGTCGCACCCTGCTGTCACCCTCTGGGAACAACGACAGGCGCTGGCGAAATTGCGGCAGCAAGGGCGCGAACAGGTGGATGAGTCGGCGCTGTTTCGCATGATCGGCCAGATGCGCGAAATCGTGTCCACCGCGCAGAAAGCTACGCGCAAGGCGCGGCGCGACGCGGATCGACGCCAGCATCTCAAGGCAACGGCAGTTCTTTTCAAAACCACGCCACCACCGGACGCGGACATGGCTGACCCGCAGGCAGACAACCAGCCACCTGCCAAACCGTTCGACCAGATTGAGGAGTGGTAGCCGTGGAAGAATATCCCATCATCGACTTGTCCCACCTGATGCCGGTGGCCCAGGGCTTGGCCCGTCTTCCGGCGGACGAACGCATCCATCGCCTTCGCGCTGACCGCTGGATCGGCTATCCGCGAGCAGTCGAGGCGCTGAATCGGCTGGAAGCCCTGTATGCGTGGCCGAACAAACAACGCATGCCCAACCTGCTGTTGGTCGGTCCAACCAACAACGGCAAGTCGATGATCGTCGAGAAATTCCGCCGCACCCACCCGGCCAGCTCCGACGCCGACCAGGAGCACATTCCGGTACTGGTCGTGCAGATGCCATCCGAACCGTCGGTAATCCGCTTCTACGTCGCGCTACTTGCCGCGATGGGCGCGCCATTGCGCCCGCGCCCACGGCTGCCGGAAATGGAGCAATTGGCGCTGGCACTGCTACGCAAGGTCGGCGTGCGCATGCTGGTGATCGACGAATTGCACAACGTCCTGGCCGGCAACAGCGTCAACCGCCGGGAATTCCTCAACCTGCTGCGTTTCCTCGGCAACGAGCTGCGCATCCCGCTGGTCGGGGTCGGCACACGCGATGCCTACTTGGCGATCCGCTCGGACGACCAGTTGGAAAACCGCTTCGAGCCGATGATGCTGCCGGTGTGGGAGGCCAACGACGAT
>QZVU01000183.1 GCA_003602285.1 Arthrobacter frigidicola | reverse complement strand
ATTGTCAGCGCCGTGAGCACGGCCAAAGGCAGCATGGTGGTTTCGCTGCTGCTGGCCATCGTCGCGGCCGCCATTTGTGGCCTGTTGCTGATGCGTGCCATCACCGCTCCCATGCAGCGCATTGTCCATGCGCTCGACAGGTTGCGCTCGGGTGACCTGAGCATGCGCCTGAGCCTGGACCGCAAGGACGAGTTCGGCGCCATCGAAAGCGGGTTCAACGAAATGGCCGAGGCACTGGCCAACCTGGTGGCACAGGCACAGCGCTCGTCGGTGCAGGTGACCACGTCGGTTACCGAAATTGCCGCCACGTCCAAGCAACAGCAGGCCACTGCCACCGAAACGGCAGCTACCACCACCGAAATCGGCGCCACCTCGCGGGAAATTGCGGCCACTTCACGTGATCTGGTGCGGACCATGACCGAAGTCACCTCCGCCGCTGATCAGGCTTCCAGCCTGGCCGGCTCCGGCCAGCAGGGGCTGGCGCGCATGGAAGAGACCATGCATCAGGTGATGGGCGCCGCCGACCTGGTCAACGCCAAGCTCGGTATCCTCAACGAGAAGGCCAGCAACATCACTCAGATGGTGGTAACCATCGTCAAGGTTGCCGACCAGACCAACCTGCTGGCGCTGAACGCCGCCATCGAGGCTGCCCGCGCTGGCGAGCAGGGGCGTGGTTTTGCTGTGGTGGCCGACGAGGTGCGTGCGTTGGCGCGGCGTACCCGGCAGTCTACCGAGCAGATCGAGGTACTGGTTGCCAGCCTGCGCGGTAACGCCCAGCAGTCGGTGGCGCAGATTCGTGGCAGCACTGAGCTGGTGCGGTTGGCGGTGGCTGATGCGCTGCAGACGGAAAGCGCGCTGGGCAGCATTGCGGCTGCGGTTTCATTGATCCAGCAGATGAACCAGCAGATTGCCGCGGCAGCCGAGCAGCAGAGCTCGGTGGCGGAAGAGATCAGCCGCAGTGTCACGCAGATTCGTGGCAGTGCGGACCAGGCGGCGCTGGCGATGCAGGACAATGCCCGGTCGAGTGTGCAACTGGCGCAGTTGGGCACCGATTTGAAGGGGATGGTGGGGCATTTCAGGTTGTGAG
>QZVU01000182.1 GCA_003602285.1 Arthrobacter frigidicola | reverse complement strand
CCTTGCAATGCCACTGGATAGCGAGACGAAGCCAGCCGGTGGAGATGGCATCGAAGTGCACCGCATACCTGCCCATTGGTTCGTGTTCGCGCAGCGGGATCCGGGGCTCCTCCACCGGATCCCACCGATCTCGTCGCCACCACGGGCCGGTGTCCAGCGCGGTCACCAGCAGCCGCATCATCCGCGACAACAACACGCGGACCTGCTGCGCCGTGGCCGTCGCCGGCAACCGGCCGGTGCGGCGATGCACCCCGAGTGAATCGTCCCGGGTTTTATGCCGTTTTCTATTGAGAGAATGGATAGCATGCCTAAGCAGTACACCCCTGAAGTTAAGAGCCGTGCCGTGTCCTACGTGATGGACCGGATGGATCGTTATAAGTCTGTCTATGCTGCGTGTGCTGAGATGGCGCCGAAGCTCAATGTTGGTAAAGAAACGTTGCGACGCTGGGTTCTCCAGGCACAGGTTGATGCCGGTGACAGGACCGGGCCAAGCAGTGGAGAGCTCGCCGAGATCAAAGGTGACGTCCCGCGGAGTGGTGGAGGTTGCCTCAACACCGTGCGGGTCAGTTCTTTGATTATGCTGCAGTGAGTTCTGGGAGCAATATCGCCTCCTCTACGGGTTCGGCGGGTGCCGTGTTCATGGCCTTGAGTTCGGCCATGGAGGCTTCGGAGAGGTAGCGGCGGTCCCCGGCTTCCCACTCGTCATGTTGCTCGACGAGGACAGCTCCGGCGAGCCGTAGGAGCGCTGCGGGGTTGGGGAAGACTCCGACGACGTCGGTGCGTCTTTTGATTTCCTTGTTGACTCGTTCCATGGGGTTCGTGGACCAGATTTGGCGCCTGTGCCTGGCCGGGAACCCGGTGAACGCAAGGACGTCCTCCCGGGCGTCGCCGAGCATCGCTGCAACTTTTGGGTGGGACTTGGCCAGCATCCGCGTGACCTCGTCGAACTGGGTGTTCATGTGCGCAGCGTCGGGCTGGGCGAAGGCGGTGCGGATGATTGAGGCGACCATGTCCTGGGATCCCTTGGGCACGGTCGAGAGCACGTTGCGCATGAAATGCACCCGGCACCGCTGCCAGCCCGCACCTTGGAAT
>QZVU01000181.1 GCA_003602285.1 Arthrobacter frigidicola | reverse complement strand
GACGGCGCGATCCTGGTTTGCTCGGCCGCCGATGGTCCGATGCCACAAACCCGTGAGCACATCCTGCTGTCCCGTCAGGTTGGCGTTCCGTACATCGTGGTCTTCCTGAACAAGGCTGACCTGGTAGACGACGCTGAGCTGCTGGAACTGGTTGAGATGGAAGTTCGCGACCTGCTGTCCACCTATGACTTCCCAGGCGACGACACCCCGATCATCATCGGTTCGGCTCGTATGGCGCTGGAAGGCAAAGACGACAACGAGATGGGCACCTCCGCCGTCAAGAAGCTGGTTGAAACTCTGGACAGCTACATCCCAGAGCCAGAGCGTGCTATCGACAAGCCGTTCCTGATGCCAATCGAAGACGTATTCTCGATTTCGGGTCGTGGTACCGTTGTTACCGGTCGTATCGAGCGTGGTATCGTCCGCGTTCAGGATCCGCTGGAAATCGTTGGTCTGCGTGACACCACCACCACCACCTGCACCGGTGTTGAGATGTTCCGCAAGCTGCTGGACGAAGGTCGTGCTGGCGAGAACTGCGGCGTTCTGCTGCGTGGTACCAAGCGTGACGACGTTGAGCGTGGCCAGGTTCTGGTCAAGCCAGGTTCGGTCAAGCCGCACACCAAGTTCACCGCAGAAGTCTACGTCCTGTCGAAGGAAGAAGGCGGTCGTCACACTCCGTTCTTCAAAGGCTACCGTCCTCAGTTCTACTTCCGTACCACTGACGTGACCGGTAACTGCGAACTGCCGGAAGGCGTTGAAATGGTAATGCCAGGTGACAACATTCAGATGACTGTTACCCTGATCAAGACCATCGCAATGGAAGACGGTCTGCGCTTCGCTATCCGTGAAGGCGGTCGTACCGTCGGCGCCGGCGTCGTAGCCAAAATCATCGAGTAATCACTCGACCGATTGAAAAAGGCCTCCGCTCAGCGGGGGCTTTTTTTATTGGGTTGACACTAAATTGGGGCGTCTATAGAATCACGCCTCCTTTTAGCGGGCGTAGTGCGTCCGTTGGGAACAGCCTGGAGTCTGAAATCCAATGCAAAATCAGCAAATCCGTATCAGGTTGAAGGCTTTCGACCATCGCCTGATC
>QZVU01000180.1 GCA_003602285.1 Arthrobacter frigidicola | reverse complement strand
ATGGACTGATCAATGTAGCGCGCTGAATGCTCGCGCTCAGTAGGGGTTTATAACGAATGAGTATTCGAATAATTTGGATGAAACTGATTCCTCTAATGTTGTCAGTCCTTTTTGTAACAATCTCCCATGCAGCTGACTGTCGTAAAACAGGGGAAACGTGCGTAGAGGGCGCGGAAACCCGAAACATTGCGGGCAACCTTATTTACAAAGCTTGCTGGCGATACAGATCTACATACGAATGCGTTAAGCCTGACTCTGTCGATTATTGTGCCGCTATTTCGAAGGTCGCTGGTTGTTATCAAACCTCAACATCCTGCATTTCCACCGCTTGGAACGGCACGTGCCTGGTCGAACAGCGAACCTATCGTTGCGACAATCCGGCCACACCAAAGCCGTCAGACACCATACAATTGGACGACACCCATACGATCATCCGCGACGAGCTCGACACCAGCCAGTGCGATCCACTCGCTAAAAACCCACTGTGCTACATTTCATCGCACACGTGCGTAGAAGGACCGGAAACCCGCGTAATCAATGGATTACCCGTCTACAAAGCATGCTGGAAGTATAAGGACGACTATTCCTGCATCAACCCTGACAAAAAGAACGACTGCCAGCAATACGAGGACAAGGGCTGTAAGAAAATCGACCAGACGTGCATCGAGAGTACCGATCCAATTGGCTGTGTTATGTCCCAGATCACTTATAGCTGTATTACCAAAAAGGGTGAGACGACTACCACAGAGGATTGCAGCACGAAAGTCTCCTGCTACGAGGGGGTCTGCTGGGACACCAGCTATCCATCTGATAGCGATTTCGCCAAAGCTGTTGCAGCTAAAGAGGCAGCTCGTGAAGCCGGTGTGTATGGTTCGGACGGCGAATTGTTTGGCGGTGAAGATGAATCCTGCCGGAAAGGGTACGGCGGTATCAAGAACTGCTGCGGTAAAAGTAGCGGTGCTGAAACTAACTTTTCCATTATGGGCCAGGCAGTCTCTACTGTCGGAGGAGGCCTAGCTAGCTATGGCTCGAAATATATGTATGACTTTGCGTACAATAATATCGAGTGGGTCAAACAAGGGGCATCTGCACTT
>QZVU01000179.1 GCA_003602285.1 Arthrobacter frigidicola | reverse complement strand
ATACGACGACGTGGCCAACGAACAGCGCAAGGTGATCTACGACATGCGCAACAGCCTGCTGGCCGCCGAGAACATCGGCGACACCATCGTCGAATTCCGCAAGGAAGTGCTGGACGCTACCATCAGCCAGCACATCCCGCCGCAGTCGCTGCCAGAGCAGTGGGATGTGGCCGGTCTGGAAGCCTCGCTGGCCAGCGATTTCGCCATGAAACTGCCGATCCAGCAGTGGCTCGACGAGGACGATCACCTCTACGAGGAAACCCTGCGCGAGAAGCTGCTGAACGAGATCACCACTGCCTACACCGAGAAGGAAGACCAGGCCGGTATCGAAGCCCTGCGTACCTTCGAGAAGCAGATCCTGCTGCGCGTGCTGGACGACCTGTGGAAAGACCACCTGTCGACCATGGACCACCTGCGCCACGGTATTCACCTGCGTGGCTATGCGCAGAAGAACCCGAAGCAGGAGTACAAGCGCGAGTCGTTCAGCCTGTTCCAGGAGCTGCTCGAGTCGATCAAGCGCGACACCATCCGCGTGCTGTCGCACGTTCAGGTTCGCCGCGAAGATCCGATCGAGGAGGAAGCACGCCTTCGCCGCGAGGCCGAGGAACTGGCCAGCCGCATGCAGTTCCAGCATGCCCCTGCCCCAGGGTTGGAAAGCGAGCAACTGAGCGAGGAGGGCGCCGAAGTGGCGGTGGCCGCAGCGCCAGTGCGTAACGACCAGAAACTGGGCCGCAACGAGCCGTGCTGGTGTGGTTCGGGCAAGAAGTTCAAGCATTGCCACGGGCAGATCGAGTGATCTGATTCATTGCTGTAACGTGACAAACCGGGGCCGCGTTGCGGCCCATTCGCGGCACAAGGCCGCTCCCACAGGTCATGCACATGCCTGATGGGCTGCGGTCATCCTTGTGGGAGCGGCCTTGTGCCGCGAATGGGCTGCAAAGCAGCCCCGGCAATCTCACGCCTGCTGCGCTTCGGCAGCCTTCTCCACTGGCTTGGGCAGCGAAGACAGCAACGCCATCACCAGCGCTGCCACATAAGGCAACGACTGCACCAGCAACATCGCCACCCAGAAGCGCATGTCCGAACTCGGCAGCCCT
>QZVU01000178.1 GCA_003602285.1 Arthrobacter frigidicola | reverse complement strand
GCGCTCACCAGCCACCGAGGCGGCGAGGCCTGGGTGATGCGACGCCGCAGCCAGGCCGAAATGGACCAGTTGGTAGAAGCAGCCGGCTTCCGCAAGCTGGCCCAGCGCATCGATGAATGGGGTATTTTCAGCGTCAGCCTGGCACAGCGGGTGCGCTGAATGAACCCACCACGCGAGCCTGGGCTGGTACGCCGAGGGGTGTTCTGGCTTCTGCTGCTGGGGCCGTTGTTCTTCCTCAGTTACGGGCTGGCGAACAACCATACCGCCGGCCGCAGTGATGTCGGCAGCCTGGTGTTCGGCTGGGAGCGCAGCATGCCGCTGTGGCCTTGGACGATCATCCCGTACTGGTCGATCGACTTGCTCTACGGGCTGTCCTTTCTGCTGCCGCGTACGCGCCAGGAAATGGACCGGCATGCGCTGGCACTGCTCAGCGCACAAGTGATCAGTGTCACCTGCTTCCTGCTGTGGCCGCTGCGGTTCACCTTCGAACGGCCGGAGCTGGGCGGGCTGTTCGGCTGGCTGTTCGATGTGCTAATGGGGTTCGACAAGCCGTTCAACCAGGCGCCTTCGCTGCACATTGCGCTGCTGGTGATCATCTGGACGATGTTTGCCCGGCATGTGCGGCGTCAGCCCTGGCGATGGCTGATGCATGGCTGGATGGCGTTGATCGGGGTGTCGGTACTGACCACCTGGCAGCACCATTTCATCGATGTACCCACGGGGGCATTGGCGGGGTTTGCCTGCGTCTGGCTGTGGCCGTATCAAGGGCGGCTGCCCTGGCAGCAGGTGCACTTTGCACGGGATGCCAAGCGCTGGTGGGTCGCGTTTTGTTATGCCCTGGGCGCAGTGTTGTGCGCAGTGCCTGCCGTTGAATTGAGCGGTGCCTGGTTGTGGTTGGCTTGGCCGAGTCTATCGCTGGCGCTGGTTGCGCTGAATTATGCCGTGTTCGGTGCAGGCGGGTTTCAGAAAGGCGCCGATGGGCGCTTGTCGAGCGCGGCCATATGGCTGCTGACACCGTACCTGGTCGGAGCGTGGGTCAATTCGCGGCTCTGGACCTGGCACCACCCGCAGGCCGATGAGGTGTGCGATGGCGTGTA
>QZVU01000177.1 GCA_003602285.1 Arthrobacter frigidicola | reverse complement strand
TGCAGATTGGTGAGCAACTCAACCTTGGACTCCTCTAACACATCGCGCTGACTCTGGAGTGTGTTGAGTAAATAATGATTCGACAAACGAAACTCTTCGACGATGGACTGCCACGTCTTCACATACTTTTTGATTAAACCAGCTCCAACCAGTCCGGGGTCGTTTCTGTCTGCTAGCTGCTCAAGTCTTTCTCCAATGTCGTAATCAACTGCCGAGATTTTACGGCCGAGCAGGATTATTTCGTATCTGGTTTGAATCCCCTGGTAGCTCGGATGCTTAGCCAATATTCCGGCGTAATCATCAATTTGTCGCAGGTGGTTTTTATTGAGCGCAATGCTGGGGCGCTTGATTTCAATGATCACACATTTGAAATAAGGCTGATTGTTTATTGAGTCATGCTGCATGCTGCGCCTAACCAGAAAAAGATCTGTTTGTCGATTTGCTCCGGCTACAGTTGCACCATCTTCAACATCATCTTCGGAGACGTGGTCGATTCCTTTTACTTTATCTCGTAAATTCTGAGCAATTTTAGTAAAGGTAGTCTCTTCTGCGCCAATGGTTTCGTATTGGCTTCCAAAGAGCCACGTGTTCGCCTCAATTACACCCTGTAGGTCAGGGGTTTCAAGAACGTCCTTGTAGTGGTGTAGCATGATTTCAGAAATTCTAGATATAGCGTCTTCACGGCGCTGAAGTTTTTCGATGGTGCTAACGATGTTGTTCAGTTTCGCTGTTCTAATTTGATCAGAGAAAACGCGCATAGAGGAGTCATCCAAATCGAGTACGCTTTCGAGAACCTCGAATATGGCATCATTCTCATTGGAGATGGCGAGCCTGTCCAATAATCTTATTACAAGTTTTCTCTGTTTTTTATTACTGTCTTTAAATACTTTTGGGTCGGATATTAGAATGACTCGAAGTATATTTTTGAGGTGGCCTAATCGCCATTCTGCATATCCTTTGCTTGCACCTTCAAAGCTGGGCAGCTCGCCATCTATCTCGAGTTGTTCTAGCTGCTCGTCGGCTTTGCTAACAAGAAATTTCTTATAGTGTTCTTGACCGAAGTCACTAATTTGCTTTTGCAGGGATTTCCATATCTTGGT
>QZVU01000176.1 GCA_003602285.1 Arthrobacter frigidicola | reverse complement strand
TGACTGAGCTAGCCATGCCCGAACATGGGCCTCACCAAAGCAGATCCAGCGGACGAGGATCCTCACGTTCATCATTATCAGTCCGCCGAAAAGCGCCGCTGAAAGGCCAAGCCAGATGTGCTCGAATGTGGCGCTGCCGACTATGACCCTGACGACCACTAAGGACAGCAACAGCAACACAAGCACCCGTGGCACGCGATCCACACTCGGACCGCCGACTCTTTTGCTGCGGCCAGTGCAAGTCTCGCTATGTATGGGATTGGAGCGTTTGCCAAGCCCGGTGCACGCCCCATATTTGCCGTTCTGTTTCATTCTCTATAGCTCTATCGTGGTTCGGGATGTAGCTCAGCGCCTCCAAGGAGGACGCGGTACTTTGCACGGCCTTAGGGTAGCGGCGATGGCCACGCATGGCGTGCAGGGTTGGATTACCTGCTTTTCGGCACCGGCTCAGCAGCCTTCACTTGGCAACGTTCAGGCTTGCCTTCATGCAGCGAGGGGGTGATTCCTGATGGGCCATTCGATTGCCGTGTAATCAGGTACAGCTGATCGCCGATACACGCTTTTATGATCGTCTTCCCCAGGGCCCCACCGATGTAAATGGTTTCAACAGTCTCGGCGGGAGTTTTTGAATCTGCCAGTGTCTGGCTCGACAAGCCCAGCAGTAAGAGGGCCGCACAGGCCCAGGTACCGAGTTTCAGTTCCATACGAAGCGCTTCTCCGTGTTCGTGGGGGGGCGGGGCTCGCCCTCGGTTCAACTTCGGCAGATGCGGCACCGCGGGGGCCGCGGGTCATCCCTACTACTGGAAGTCAAGAAAACCGGGATGCTCAAGATCGACTGTGATGCTGCTCTCGGTCCGATCCATGCCCTCAAACCGTTTCGCCCATGACCGTCGCTGGGCCGGTGTCTTCGCAGCGCACGCACGCTCATGCCTACCACGCCAAGCCTTGCAAAGCCCCTGCATGTCGCGATTGAAGATCGAGAACAGGCGATACTCCGCGCCGCAGTGGGAGCAGCGAGCACTGCCAGTATTCCTGGCCATATCTTTCCCCTGCTTACCCCGGAATGTACTGCCGTTGAGCGCCGGGCGGGCTGAATTGACGACGGGTTT
>QZVU01000175.1 GCA_003602285.1 Arthrobacter frigidicola | reverse complement strand
GCTGTTTCACGGTGAAGCCCTCCACAGCGAATGGGCAGTCGTGCACTTGCAGGTCGTGCATGTCGGCAAGGGTCTGGCCGATATGCCTTGGTAGGGTGGCGACCAGGTCGGTGCTGCCAACGATCATCCCCAGCCCCAGGAACGCCGGTAGATCCAGCACGATCCGGCGCTCTATACCCGCCCGGGCCAGCCCCGCCTCCAGCAACTTCTGGCCGGTGCCTGCGCTGATCTGTACATGGCCTTCGGCTTGGTAGCGGGCCACGTTCATGCCATGGGCGAGGCGCGGGTGCTGGCGATTGCTCAGGCACACCCAGTCCTGATCGAACAATACCTGCTGATACATCCCGCCTCCCAGCCAGGGCACAAAACCAATGGCCAGGTCGGCCTCGCCCGACTCCAGGGCACTTTCGCTATTGCCGTCGATGCGCGCCGCCTCCAGGCGAATGCCGGGGGCATGGCTGCGCAGGTAGTTGAGGATGCTCGGCAGCAAGGTGATATGGCTGGCATCGCTGACACACAGGCGAAAGTGTCTTTGCGCGGTGGCGGGTGTGAATTGCGGTTCCCACGCCGTCAGCCGACGCAGCGATTCGAGTACTTCGCGGCAGGGCCCGATCAACTGGTCGGCGCGCGGAGTCGGGGCCATGCCACCGGGGGTGCGGACAAATAACGGGTCGTTCAGTTGCTGACGCAGGCGGGCCAGCCAGATGCTGATGGTTGGCTGGCTTTGGCCCAGCTGCTCTGCGGCACGCGTAACGCTGCGGCAGTGATACAGCAGGTCGAACAGTTGCAGCAACTTGGGCTCGGGCAGGGCATCGGCGGCACTCATTATTGCAATTCTCAATAGGTGTATTGAGGCCATTGTATAGCCCGATCGGGAGACGCTGCATAAGGTAATCGCAAACCACAGGAGGTCTGCGATTTGAAAATCTGCATTCTGGGTGCCGGTGCCCTGGGCTGCGCTATTGGCGCGGCGTTGAGTGAGGCCGGGCACCAAACCTGGCTGCTCAACCGTGGCCGTGAGCATGTCGAAGCCATCAACCTGCACGGTTTGCAAGTACAGGACGAACACGGCGAGCGGCAAGTACGTGTCAATGCCACCACCGCTGCCAAC
>QZVU01000017.1 GCA_003602285.1 Arthrobacter frigidicola | reverse complement strand
CGACACAGACCTTGAAGCTATCGAAGAAGAGCTGAAACAGCTCCTCCCAGCTTCACAACAGGCCGAGCCACGGCAATCCCCGAAACGTGCGCCCTTGCCGCCGCAGTTTCCACGTACGGTGATTCGTCACGAACCCGAAAACACCCAGTGCGCCTGTGGCTGCCAACTCCAACGCATCGGCGAAGACGTCAGCGAGAAGCTCGATTACACTCCGGGCGTGTTCACAGTTGAGCGGCATGTGCGTGGAAAATGGACGTGCCGTCAGTGTGAAACACTGATCCAGGCGCCTGTACCGGCCCAAGTGATCGACAAGGGCATCCCGACCGCAGGCCTTTTGGCCCACGTGATGGTGGCGAAGTTCGCCGACCATTTACCGCTGTACCGGCAGGAGAAGATTTTTGGTCGGGCCGGACTGCCCATCGCCCGTTCGACACTGGCGCAATGGATCGGACAGACCGGTGTGCAGCTCCAGCCTCTGGTCGATGCGCTGCGTGAGCATGTGTTGGCCCAGGGCGTGATCCACGCCGATGAGACCCCGGTTCAGATGCTCGCACCAGGCGAAAAGAAAACCCACCGCGCTTACGTGTGGGCCTATAGCACCACGCCTTTCTCGGCCCTAAAGGCCGTGGTCTACGACTTCAGCCCCAGCCGTGCCGGCGAACATGCGCGTAACTTCCTGGGCACGTGGAACGGTAAGCTGGTCTGCGATGACTTCGCCGGCTACAAGGCCAGCTTCGAGCTGGGCATCACCGAAATCGGCTGCATGGCCCATGCACGCCGCAAATTCTTCGACCTGCATGCAGCCAATAAAAGCCAGTTGGCGGAGCAGGCGCTTCACTCGATTGGCGGGTTGTATGAAGTCGAGCGACACGCCAAGGAAATGAGCGACGAAGCCCGCTGGCGATTACGTCAGGAAACAGCGGTGCCCATCGCTGAAAAACTGCATGAGTGGATGTTGGCCCAACGCGAACTTGTGCCCGAGGGTTCGGCCACGGCCAAGGCCCTGGATTACAGCCTTAAACGCTGGGTAGCGCTGACGCGCTACCTGGAAGATGGTGCTGTGCCCATCGACAATAACCAGATCGAGAATTTGATCCGGCCGTGGGCGCTTGGGCGCTCGAACTGGTTATTTGCCGGGTCGCTGCGCAGTGGAAAAAGGGCGGCGGCAATCATGAGCCTGATCCAGTCGGCGCGTATGAATGGGCACGATCCGTATGCCTATCTCAAGGATGTACTGATGCGGCTTCCGACACAGCGGGCGAGCGAAATCACGCAATTACTCCCGCAGCATTGGATGCTTGCCTGAGGCAGGCTAAGTGGACTTCGCCGAATAGTCTGCTCAAAGGCTGATTGGGATCAACAACTCGGAAGCGAGTGTTCTCAGCATGTAGGTTTCGCGCAGAATTGACTGCCCCATCGAAGACTCGTGACGATGCATGACGGCTTCATTGTGTGCGATGGCTTCATGCAGGTTGATCCAGACAGGCCGCATACCATTAGCGATTTCGTGGCTTTCCATTCTCACCGGCTCTAGCTGGGGCGCTACTTCGCATTGATAAAAATGCGAGGTCATGTGCATCAGATCGTACTGTGGCTTTTGGTAGGGCCGGTACTCCTCGATGTAACCGTAGTGCTGGAGCACCTGTATTTCACGAGCACCAGTCTCTTCCTCAAGCTCACGCTTCAGGCCTGCGACAATGTCCTCGTCACCATCAAGGCCGCCTCCAGGAAAGCTGAAATCGTTATAGCGCTCGGTGAACAGCAACAGGATCTGTTCACCCCGCATCACGATGCCGCGAGCTGCATGTCGACGGAATACTCTGCCCTGCTTGGATTTCAGCTCGGGGTGAACAATTTCAGTTATGAGTTGCATGTGGTCTCGTAGCGGCAAGATCAGTTAGTCATCGTCCAGGGTGGCCACGGTATTTCCTCAGTTCTGGAAATACTGTGGCCAGTGGAACTGGCTCAGCGAAGCAGCAATAAGGGTACAGTGGATGTACGCAGCATCGTCGTGGTCGTGCTGCCTATCAGAAACTGCCTGATGCGTGAGTGCCCGTACGCCCCCATGACCAAGAGGTCAATGCCGTGCTCTGCCTGATACGCATGCAGTGTGGACTCTACTTCGCCTGGGCGGATCTCGGAATGCACCAGCGAGCCGGAAGACGCAAGCGTGGTTCGTGCCTTCTCCAGCGCGTTCTGGTTGTCTTCAGAATCCGTTCCAACCATGACGATATGAATTGGCAGGCCTTCGCACAGCGGGCTTGAAGCAAGCATCTGTAAGGTCTTGTGGCCTGTTGCGCTGCCGTCAAATGCCACCATGACCGTTTCAGGTTTCCTGAAATGGCTGGTTGTAATCAGGGTGGGGCGGTGGATAGTTCGGACTATCGCTTCAATCTGGCTGCCAAGACTTTGGGCACTGCGCGTGCTGTCCTCACCGACTCTTCCAATCACCAGTAACCGAATATCGTCTTGGAGATCGCTCAGGCTCTCGACGAGATGGCCATGGCGCTGCTTCATATCAGGTGACATGGCGCCAGAGTGAACTGTTCGCTCGCGAGCTTTTTCAAGCATGTGCTGCCCATGCTCCAACGCCAGTTTTGCCCGCTGCGCATCCAGCATGGCCAACTCTTCCAGCAGATGTTCTCTGCTACCGAGACCGATATTGCCGCTGAGGTCAGCGGATGCAGGATATTTCTCCTTATCCAGCACATGAAGCAAGGTCAGGGGAGCGCTGAGTCGTTGCGAGGCCCATGCTGCGTAATCGCAGACCGCCAATGAGGATTGTGAGTTATCAATGCATGCCATTACGCGGGTCATTGTCGTTCTCCTTAGTGGCTCATGAGCTTGTCGATGGCACCGGGTTTGTCATGCACGCCGAAGCGGTCAACGATTGTCGCGCTGGCTTCATTGAGACCGAGCACTTCAACCTCAGCGCCTTCGCGTCGGAACTTGATCACGACCTTATCCAGCGCTGCGACGGCGGTGATATCCCAGAAATGCGCCTGTGTGAGATCGATGGTGACCTTGTTGAGCGCCTCCTTGAAGTCAAAAACCTCAGTGAACTTGTCCGCAGAGCTAAAGAACACCTGGC
>QZVU01000174.1:738-1113 GCA_003602285.1 Arthrobacter frigidicola | reverse complement strand
CCTGACCACCCATACCGCCCACCTGCACCTGCCTTTGCTCGGTGATGTGCACGTGGCCAGCGCGCTGTTCTTCGATGTTGGCGTGTACACCGTGGTGGTCGGCTCGACCCTGCTGATCCTCACTGCCCTGGCGCACCAGTCGGTGCGCGCCTACCGCCCGGGCAATTCATCGAAAACCAGCCAAGCAGGAGCCGCCTGATGGAAGAAGTCATTGCAGTCGCCATCGGCGTGCTGGCCGCCTCGGGGGTGTGGCTGATTCTGCGCCCGCGGACCTACCAGGTAATCATGGGCCTGTGCCTGCTGTCGTACGGCGTAAACCTGTTCATCTTCAGCATGGGCAGCCTGTTCATCGGCAAGGAGCCCATCATCAAGGAG
>QZVU01000174.1:0-728 GCA_003602285.1 Arthrobacter frigidicola | reverse complement strand
ACGGCCATCGTCATCAGCTTCGCCATGACGGCGCTGTTTCTGGTGGTGTTGCTGGCCTCGCGCGGCCTGACCGGTACCGACCACGTGGATGGCCGGGAGCGTGACGAATGAATGGCATGAGCCAACTGATCGTCGCGCCCATTCTCCTGCCACTGGTGACGGCAGCGGTGATGTTGCTGCTGGGCGAGAAACATCGGCGTATCAAGGCCCGGCTCAACCTGCTGTCGACCTTCGCCGGCCTGGCCATCGCCGTCAGCCTGCTGCTGTGGGTGCGCACCCAGGGCCAGGCGGAATCGATCGGCGTCTACCTGCCGGGCAACTGGCCAGCACCGTTCGGTATCGTCCTGGTGGTGGACCACCTTTCGGCATTGTTATTGACCCTCACCGGTGTCATCGGCTTCAGCGCCCTGCTGTTTGCCCGCGCCCGCTGGGACGGTGCCGGGGCCAGTTTCCATGCGTTGTTTCAGATTCAGCTGATGGGGCTTTACGGCGCCTTTCTCACCGCCGACCTGTTCAACCTGTTCGTGTTCTTCGAGGTGCTGCTGGCAGCCTCCTATGGCTTGCTGCTACATGGCTCGGGGCGTGCGCGGGTACGAGCCGGCCTGCACTACATTGCCATCAACCTGTTCGCTTCGTCGCTGTTCCTGATCGGCGCAGCGATGCTGTATGGGGTAACCGGCACCCTGAACATGGCCGACCTGGCGCTGAAGATTCCACTGGTACCGGAG
>QZVU01000173.1 GCA_003602285.1 Arthrobacter frigidicola | reverse complement strand
AGGGAGTCCTGGTCAAGCTTGAGGTCTGCCAGAATTTCGGCAATTTCCAGGCCTGCCTGGAAACTGGACGTACCGTCCGCCCAGGAATGCTTGGCCGGGTTGCCCTTCTTCTCGATCTCATGGGCAAACTCGCAGGCTTCTTTGAGCGCTGCGCGATCCAGTGCCGAATCGACGCTTACCACATGGTCCAACCATCCTTCGAGATTGATACTGCCGTCGGTGTTGACCGGCTGGTGCACTCTCACCTGTACCATCTTTGTTTTACCTTTCCATACAGCGCGCCACGCGGGAGCGCTGGAGATCACCGTGCGGCAACCATTCCATGGAAGCCGCACCAAGGGGCCACTCTGCTAGCCCGCTTCGAATAACGCCATGGCCTCGACATGCGCCGTTTGAGGAAACATGTCGAGAATCCCGTCCCTTTTTAACCGGTACCCCTGGCCGACCAGCACCTGCGCGTCTCGCGCCAGCGTGGCCGGGTTGCACGATACGTAGACCAGCCGTTTGGCCTTGAGGCGTGCGATGCCTTGCACCACCTCGAACGCACCGTCGCGCGGTGGATCCAAGAGTACCGCAGAAAAGCCTTCGGCGGCCCATCCGGTGCCTGCCAAAGGCTGCGATAAATCGGCCTGAAAAAACCGTGCGTTATGCACATTGTTGTTCCGGGCATTGGCCGCGGCCCGATCGACCATGGCCTGAACACCTTCTACCGCCACTACCTCGCGCGCCTTGCGGGCCAGCGGCAGGGCAAAGTTGCCCAAGCCGCAGAACAGGTCAAGCACCCGCTCGTCGGCTTGCGGTGCCAGCCAGGCCAGGGCCTGCTCGATCATCGCCGTGTTGACCTGGGCATTCACCTGCACGAAGTCACCAGGGCGCCAGGCCAGTTCCAGCTGCCACGGCGCCAGGGCAAAGCCCAGTTGTGCGGCAGGGTCCACCGGCGCCGGCTCATCTTCACCCTGCAGCCACAGCTGGGCATTGGCCTGTTCGCAGAACGCCTGCAGCTTTGCCAGGTCGTCTGCCGGCAGCGGCGCGACGTGGCGCACCAACACCGCCTCGGCGGTACCGCTGAACAGTTCCACATGGCCTACCGCCTGCGGTTTGCTCAACGAGCGCAG
>QZVU01000172.1 GCA_003602285.1 Arthrobacter frigidicola | reverse complement strand
ATCGGCGGCGATCATCGCCGCTTCGACCAGGAAGGTGCCCACACCGCACATCGGGTCGGCCAGCGCGCCACCTTCGGCGGCAATGCGCGGCCAGCCCGAGCGGATCAGCACCGCCGCCGCCAGGTTTTCCTTCAGCGGCGCAGCCCCTTGCTGCAGGCGGTAGCCACGCTGGTGCAGGCTGTGGCCGGACAGGTCGAGGGAAAGGATGGCCTCACCACGGTCCAGGCGCAGGTGCACACGCACGTCCGGGTCGATTTTTTCCACCGACGGGCGCAGGCCTTCGCGGTTGCGCAGCTTGTCGACGATGGCGTCCTTGACCTTCAGCGCACCGAAGTGCGTGTTGTCGATGCCCGAGCCATGGCCGCTGAATTCCACCGCCAGGGTGCCGTCGGCTGCCAGGTGGTCGGCCCAGTCAACCGCGTTCACGCCGTCGTAAAGGTCGTCGGCGTTCTTCATGGAGAAGCGCTTGAGCACCAGCAGCACCCGGTTGGCCAGGCGCGACCATACGCACAGGCGGTAGGCGGTTTCCATGTCGGCGGCGCCGCGGATGGCCGAGGTGTGCTCACGCACCTCGTCAAGGCCAAGGCCCTTGGCCTCCTCGGCAAGCAGGCTTTCAAGGCCTTTAGGGCAGGTGAGGTAGAGTTCGAAACGGTCCGACATGAGTATTCCAGAGCCTTGGGCTATTTGACTGACGAGGCGACGCATCGCCCCGCGATGTTTGCCCGCATGCCTTTCCAGCAGGCGTGCGGGTGGCCCTTTTCGGCACATAAGCGTGCCGCGAAGGGCCGGGCCGCCTGACCGATCTGCGCTCGGCCCAGTGGCAAAGACAGCTTAGATCATCAGGCAGTACAAAAAATTCTGGCGATGCCGGGGCCTGTGTGACCCTTCGTCGCATTTCAAATTATTTCTGCCACCCGCCAGAGACGCTGGCGAAATGACGTCAATCATCAGCAAACCCCGATCATAGCGGGCCAAACCTCAAATAAGGTTAAGTCGCATTTATTTACTTATCCCCTGACCCTATGAAAGGTTACGTGCTTATGACAAATCGATCATTCACACCGTGACTCGCATTCGTTAGAACTGGTCTCAGGCCGCTTCGCAACGAGGCGGCAC
>QZVU01000170.1 GCA_003602285.1 Arthrobacter frigidicola | reverse complement strand
CAAGCCGCTGGGTGGCGTGGCCGACTACTCGCTGGATGCCGAAGTTGGCCTGCGCTACAAGGTCACCGAGTGGGCCTCGCTCAACCTCAAGGCTGAAAAGGACATTATCACCGGCACGCGTGAAAGTGACCTGGACAAGACCCGCTATACCGCTGGCTTCGGCGTTACCTGGTAAATCGCCGGGGGCTGCACAGCAGCCCCATTGGCAGCATTGGGTGATAATGCTTATCTTTTCCCCCTCCCAGTCCGCCAGGAGCTGCCCTCAAGTGAGTACCAACGCCATCCGCCCAGCCCGGGAACTGCTGCTCAAGGAGTACCGCGGCGTGCTCTCGACCCATTCCAAGTCAATGCCGGGCTACCCGTTCGGCTCGGTCGTGCCGTATTGCCTTGACGCCGACGGTAACCCGTTGATCCTGATCAGCCGCATCGCCCAGCACACCCACAACCTGCAGAAAGACCCCAAGTGCTCGCTGCTGGTGGGTGAGCGCGAGGCCGAGGATGTGCAGGCAGTAGGGCGCCTGACCGTGATGGCCGAGGCGCACAAGCTGGTCGACGAGGCCACTGTGGAAGCGGCTGCCGAGCGCTACTACCGCTATTTCCCGGACGCGGCCAACTACCACAAGGCCCACGACTTCGACTTCTGGGTATTGCAGCCCGTGCGTCACCGCTACATTGGCGGCTTTGGCGCGATCCACTGGCTCGACCAGGTGACCTTGCCCAACCCGTTCGCCGGCAAAGCCGAGGCGAGCATGGTCGAGCACATGAACAGCGATCATGCCAACGCCATCGCCCACTATGTAGCGCTGACCGACCTGCCACAGCATGTGCCGGCGCAGATGGCCGGGGTGGACAGCGAGGGCATGCACCTGCGCATTGGCCAGGCGGTGCACTGGTTGCCTTTTCCCAGTATTTGCAATACGCCGACACAAGTCCGCGAAGCCCTTGTTTTGCTGGCGCGCGCTGACCAGTGGCCCACTGCGGCGCAGGTCGAGGGTTGAAAAACCGAGCATCTGCATCCATCTGTAGGTCTTACAGGAAGGTTGTCTTCCAACGAGGATTGCTTTGATGCGTGCTTTTCTACTGTTGTTTCTGCTGTTTCCCGTGCTGGAGCTGTTCGT
>QZVU01000171.1 GCA_003602285.1 Arthrobacter frigidicola | reverse complement strand
GAGAATCGACAGCATCATCGACTTCGCGCAGATCATCAACGAGGCCGAACGCTACCGCCCGGCGGCGGAAAAAATCCTCAAGGGCGAGCCAGACCAAGCGGTCTATAACCACTACTCCAGCCCTTGCGGGCAGTTTGCCGCAGGCGTTTGGGAAGGTGAGGTGGGGCAGTGGACGGTGAACTACACCGAGCACGAGTACTGCGAGATCGTCCAGGGCGTTTCGGTGCTGCGCGACCAGGACGGCGGGGCCAAGACCCTGCGGGCCGGTGATCGGTTTGTCATCCCTGCCGGGTTCAAGGGCACTTGGGAAGTGCTCGAGCCTTGCCGCAAGATCTATGTGATGTTCGAGCAGAAGTAAGGCACCGGACAGGCATAAAAAAACCCGCGTCCTCTCGGATGCGGGTTTTTTTCAGGTCGCCGATCAATTACTTGATCTTGGCTTCCTTGTACACCACGTGCTTGCGAACAACCGGATCATATTTCTTGATCTCGATTTTGTCCGGGGTGGTGCGCTTGTTCTTGTCGGTGGTGTAGAAGTGGCCGGTACCGGCACTCGAAACCAGACGGATCAATTCACGCATGATGCTCTCCCTTAAACCTTGGCGCCAGCTTTACGGATGTCAACCAGAACGGCGTCGATGCCGCGCTTGTCGATGATACGCATGCCCTTGGCGGAAACGCGCAGACGCACGAAACGCTTCTCGGATTCAACCCAGAAACGGTGGTGCTGCAGGTTCGGCAGGAAACGACGACGGGTTTTGTTGTTTGCGTGGGAAATGTTGTTCCCGGTTACTGGACCCTTACCAGTAACTTGACAGACTCTCGACATGACTCAGCCCTCTAAAACCACATGCCCAACCCGGCATGGGTTGGCCGCTTAATCTCTCAGTCTTTGGCGCCTGGGCGCCGTGATTCTGGAGGTCTTATCGACCGGATCCGCTTATGCGACAGGCCGAGCCCCTAGAAAAGAGCGCTGCTTTATACCAGAAAGACTTGGCTGCAACAACAGTAGATACACATTGCCGCACGCCAGAACGCGCCGGGCCAGCATAGCGGCAGGCCCCGTCGGCCGTCGACCACTCGTCGCCACATTTGTAAAAAAGGGTGTGGTCATTTAC
>QZVU01000169.1:621-1119 GCA_003602285.1 Arthrobacter frigidicola | reverse complement strand
CCAGATGGGTAAAGGCGTGGTCGACGAGCGCCACCCGCGCTTCCTGGGCAACGCTGCGCTGTCGTCGGGTGACTTTGTTCACCGCGCCGTCGAAGCCGCCGACCTGATCATCAACATCGGCCACGACGTGATCGAAAAGCCGCCGTTCTTCATGGTCCGTGGTGGTACCGAAGTCATCCACATCAACTTCCGCTCCGCCGAAGTCGATGCCGTGTACTTCCCGCAGGTCGAAGTGATTGGTGACATCGCCAACGCCGTGTGGCAGATCAGCGAAGCGCTGAACGACACGTCGCACTGGGACTTCACCCGCCTGCTGGCCATCCGTGAATCCAACGAAGCGCAGATCGCCGAAGGGGCTGACGACAACCGCTTCCCGGTCTACCCGCAGCGCCTGGTAGCCGACATCCGTCGCGTACTGCCGTCCGAAGGCATCGTTGCCCTGGACAACGGCATCTACAAGATCTGGTTCGCCCGTAACTACAAGGCGCACAAACCGAA
>QZVU01000169.1:0-611 GCA_003602285.1 Arthrobacter frigidicola | reverse complement strand
GACAACGCCCTGGCGACCATGGGCGCCGGCCTGCCATCGGCCATGGCGGCACACCTGGTGCACCCTGACCGCCCGGTGATCTCGGTGTGCGGTGACGGCGGCTTCATGATGAACAGCCAGGAGCTGGAAACCGCAGTCCGCCTGGGCATGCACATCACCGTGGTGATCCTGCGTGACGATGGCTACGGCATGATCCGCTGGAAGCAGGCCAACATGGGCTTCACCGATTTTGGCCTGGACTACGGCAACCCGGACTTCGTCAAATACGCCGAAGCCTACGGTGCCAACGGTCACCGCGTGGAAAGTGCCGAAGGCCTGCTGACACTGCTGGAACAGTGCATCAAGACCCCGGGCGTGCACGTGATCGACTGCCCGGTCGATTACAGCGAGAACGACCGCATCCTCAACAGCGAGCTGCGTGAGCGTGCGCTGGCGGTGTAAGGCATAACGCCCGCATCGTAACTTCAAGCTGGCATCCACATGAGCCTTGCGGTTCTGTGGGTGTTGGCGGGTGGTGCATAACCACCCCTGAACTGATCTCGCAATTGGTCATTCTCAGGTTCTTCAACTCATGGAGAACACCAGAACATCACAGTTGGTTCTATAAGATT
>QZVU01000167.1:879-1125 GCA_003602285.1 Arthrobacter frigidicola | reverse complement strand
ACGCCCAGAAACGGCCTATAGGCGGGAAAGGTAGTATTCGTGCTGACGAGATCATCCAGATTCCTCGCCGTTTCACCAGGCAATCTGGCAGCGAGCACGTCAATTTGCTTGGGTAACATGCCTACGTTGAAAGGCTCCGAGCCAAACAGATCGCGGAAAGTCTCCCTAGCGGTTCTGTTACCTGAAAGGAAGTGATAGCGCGTGATGCGGGAATGCAGCATCTCGTCCGGCATAGACATAGGAAAA
>QZVU01000167.1:0-869 GCA_003602285.1 Arthrobacter frigidicola | reverse complement strand
GTAGGGCTCGGAAAGGACGCACATCCAGTGATCGGCCTACTTGTAACACACTCAATCCTGTATCAGGGTCAGGACTTTTGAAAATTTACACAAAGAATGACGGCATATAGCCACTACACTTTCACATTTCCTCAACAGATATCTCATCATATATCTATCCGATACTGATCACGTATACATCAGGTATTCCGGGGGCTGGAGGGTGATGCAGCACGTTAGAATACCCTCACACTTTCTCGCAAAAAGTACGCTTCCATAAACGTCCAATTTTCTCCATCTGGCCAGGTCAATTTCCGGCCGGTTTGACGAATGCGAGGGCGGTGGCCACGTCACTTGGTGACGGCCGCTGACGCGCAGCAGCGCCGCCGGCGTCTGGTCTCTCATCCTTCGGTGCCGGCCAACGTGTACCGAAGCCGCGTACCAGGTATCGGTTGGTGCGGTCGAACTCATACTCGCTGTGAAACTCACCTGGGCGGAACGAGACCAGCCGTATGTCATAGAGCCGCGTGACAGCATCACCGATCGGACTTACAAGCATGTAATTCCCGGATCACGTGGATGACAGCTCCCAGTCGGTAAGCTTCACTCATGTCTTCATGGAGTAACAGAAATGAACACCGCTAAAAGCATTGCCGCCCTCATGCTCGTAATCGTCTCCTCATCCGCTTTAGCTGAAGGAGGATCTGATCGCTTACACGGAAAGATGATTCAGGCAAATGAGCAAGCAATGCGTGCCTACGCCGCTGCCAATGGAAAAAAACCACCTGAAGTGATCCATTATCGCTACGGAATGAAACTGGATGTGGCGAGAGTTATCAGTATGACTTCGCTCAAAGGTAGCTGCGACGTGATGCCGACACAGATGAATT
>QZVU01000168.1:446-1125 GCA_003602285.1 Arthrobacter frigidicola | reverse complement strand
CAATCAGGTAACGAATAGACTCATTGCGCATGGGGACGCCTCCAGTAGTTTGCGTGCTTGGAGACAAGTATAGGGAGGGAGTTATATTCGTAAAGGAATAAGAAGCTATTTATTAATAACTATATGTAATTTATGCCGATAGCCCTATCGCCGGCAAGCCAGCTCTCACAGGGACTGCACAAAGCCTGAGGGCAGCACAATACCTGGGGGCGCTGGCTTGCCGGCGACAGGGCCCTCACAGGCAAAAAAAAGGGCCTACCCCTGCCAAGAGATATGGCCCCAACGCACTTGCGTGAGTCACTTGCCTGAAGAAGTTTTGCAGCCATCAGCGCGCGGTGATCACCGCCAGTTTGCTGATCCCCGCACGTTCGATGGCTGCCATGGCCCGCGCCACTTCGCCGTAGTTCACGCCGTCATCGGCCTGCAGTTGCACGCGAACGTTCGCGTCCTTGTCCTTGGCGGCCTTGAGGTTGGTCTCCAGCAGGTCAGGCTGGATCTGGTCCTTGTTGATGAACAGCTTGCCCTCGCCGTCGATGCTGACCACCAGTGGGTCCTTCTGCTCCACCGGGGCAACGGCCTCGGTCTTGGGCAAGTTGATGGGGATGGCATTGGTCAGCAGCGGCGCGGTGACGATGAACACCACCAGCAACACCAGCATGACGTCTACCAAGGGCGTGAC
>QZVU01000168.1:0-436 GCA_003602285.1 Arthrobacter frigidicola | reverse complement strand
TGACGTTGATTTCACTGAGGACTTCGTCGCTGTCCTGGGTCGAAAAGGCCATATCAGGACGACTCCTTTACCGGCTGGGTGAAACCAGCCTGGGTTTTTTGCACAGCGGGGTGCACCAGCACGCGGAAGGCACTCTTCTGCGCCAGGCTGTAGAAGTCGTGGGCGAAGTCATCCAGGTCGGCGGCGGTCAGCTTGAGGCGACGCAGGAAGTAGTTGTACACCAGCACCGCAGGCACCGCGACGGCGATGCCCACCCCGGTAGCCACCAGTGCCGCACCGATGGGCCCGGCGACGGTTTCCAGGCTGGCGGAGCCGGCCGCACTGATGCCCTTGAGCGCTTCCATGATGCCCCACACGGTGCCGAACAGGCCGATGAAGGGCGAGGTGCTGCCGATACTGGCGACCACCGCCAGGCCGGTTTCCAGCGAGCGGCGCT
>QZVU01000166.1 GCA_003602285.1 Arthrobacter frigidicola | reverse complement strand
GCCATCGAGGTCCTTGAGCAGCGTGCGCACGTGCCACTTGATCGGCTCGAAGCGGCTTTCAGCCATTTGCGGTGCAAGGATCTGCAGCGGCTTGGAATCAGCAAAACCACCGGCCAGCGCTTCGGCGATCAGCGTCGCGTCCACCCCGGATTGCTCGGCCAACGCCACCACTTCGGCAATGACCAGGGCATTGCATGCCACGATCATCTGATTGCAGGCCTTGGTCACCTGCCCCGCCCCCACCGCCCCCATGTGCGTCACACGCTGACCCAGCACCTGCAGCACTGGCCGTGCACGTTCCAGGTCGGCCGCTTCACCGCCAACCATGATCGCCAGGGTACCGGCCTCGGCACCTGGCGTGCCGCCGGACACCGGAGCATCCAGCCAGGCCATGCCACACAGTACCGCGAGCTCGGCGGCCCTTTCACGGGTGGCGGTGGGTTCCAGGCTGGAGAAATCGATCAGCAACTGGCCGCTGCGCCCACCCTGGGCAATCCCTTGCTCGCCGAACACCACCTCACGCACCACGGCCGTATCGGCCAGGCACAGCAATACCATATCGCTGCCCTGGCACAGTTCGGCAGGGCTGTTGGCCAGGCGCGCGCCGGCGGCGACCAGCGCGGCGCACTTGTCCGGGCTGCGGTTCCACACGGTCAGCGGGTAGCCAGCCGCTAACAGGCGTCGACACATGGGCAGGCCCATCAGGCCGATGCCGGCAAATCCAAGCGAAGGCAATGCAGTGCTCATGAATGACTCCTGACTATTCGAATTGTTTTCCAGGCTGGCCAGAACGGTGGGCATATTACGCATCCCGTAAACTGTTACCGCCACGCCGAATTGTTACTTACCTCTACCCGCCTTGAACGCCTTCGAGCACCAAAACGGAGCTGCTGCGCATTTTTGCGCACCAAAAAAGATCACGCCTCAACCGGACGCTTCACCTGGATCACGATGAACGGCGAAACCACCACCGCCCAGATCTCTGGATCGCGGCTTTGCAGGTCCAGCGCCTGCTCGGCCGACACCGGCCCAACGGTGCCATCACTACGCCACTTGGCGAAGATTTCGCCGCGATTCTCGGCCATTGCCTCGGCAACGGTGATCAGGTCCAAGCTGGGGTCGACC
>QZVU01000165.1 GCA_003602285.1 Arthrobacter frigidicola | reverse complement strand
ACGCGTGATCAGTAGAAACAAGGCATTTTTTCATGAAGGACAAGCTAAATTCACTATTTTTGCCGTCTGAGCTCTTCAATGGTGGAACAGATCTTCATGATCTCAGCAAACTCTTCTTTCTTAATCCTTCCAGATTCGAAATCAATTCGTGCATCAATTCGGGCCCTAGACACCATGGCCTCCACCATGCTGGAAATTCCAACTGGCCTCCTATACGAACTGCTGGGGAAGAACTTTTCGAATAGATTGCAGCACTTCTGGTACATCTGTTCGTCCTCAAGAATCCCCCTTTGGCTGGTGTTGAGAATGGAGCGGTTCCTCTTAGGAATCCACGAATGTGTGGTTGCAACGGCATCATACTCCATGCTTTTGGCTGGGCCATGAGCTGGCATTACCACGGCATTGTTGACTGAATCAATTTCCTTATGACTGACAAACGGATTCATAGGATTACACAGCCTGCCTTGGTAGTCTTCATCCATCAATTCCCATTTCAAGCAGACCTCTGGAATGTGTAGGTTCCGGATATTGTACAGGTTTGGCCCTCCATCTGAAATCAACAGTCCTGCTTTCGAACGGGTCTGCTCCCACAGCTTCTTCAGTTCGAATGCTCTCCTCGTTTGAATTTGCGTATCACCCCTATGACATCGGTATGTGTATCTGTAGTCTTTGATAAATAGCTGAAGGGCCATTTGGGCTGTTGCTGGTCCAAGATCATTGTTTATCATATTGTTTTTTATTACTGTAACACCAATGCTCATGTCAGCTGACTCATTAATCCCGGACACTCCAAAACTGGGCAACTCCATACTGAAGTTAGCTACGAATCCATAGCGGTAGAAAAAGCTTGTGAATTCGAACGTTCCTGTCCGATTTATGTAGGACTTCTTCTTGCTCATGTTTATCCCAACTAATTTGCAGGTTCTATAGAACCTATCAACTCCTGCCTGTATTCCCTCATGATTCGGTGCATTCACTATGAGGGCGAAGTCGTCTGAGGATTGGAGTCCGTCCCACCAATATGTGGTTTTGGTGTATTTCTTCTGCCCGAGATTCAGAATTGAAACTCCTAAGACTGTACTCAACATGTTGAACATGCCCATCATCATTCCAGGGCTCAATGAGGCTGT
>QZVU01000016.1:1818-3636 GCA_003602285.1 Arthrobacter frigidicola | reverse complement strand
TTGCTATCACATGGAGGTGTCCGAGCTGCTGGAGCACGATCTTGGTCACGGCCAGGTTGATGACCTGGACACCGCGCCACCACTGGCGCTGCTGGCGATGCTCTCCCAGCGGAGCGGCATCGAGCCGGACCGGCTGCGTTGCATGAGTTTCGCCGGCTGGGTGCCTTGGCTACTGGACAGCCTTGATGATCAGATTCCAGATGCATTGGAAACCTATGCGTTCCAGCTCTCGGTGCTGCTGCCGAAACTCCGCCGTAGGACGCGATCCATCACGAGCTGGCGTGCCTGGCTGCCCAGCCAGCCGATACATCGCGCCTGCCCGCTCTGTCTGAACGATCCGGAGAACCAAGCCGTACTGCTCGCGTGGAAGCTGCCCCTGATGCTGAGCTGCCCACTGCATGGCTGCTGGCTGGAATCCTATTGGGGCGTGCCAGGGCGGTTTCTCGGCTGGGAGAACGCCGACGCCGAACCGCGCACTGCCAGCGACGCGATTGCGGCGATGGACCAGCGTACCTGGCAGGCACTGACGACCGGCCACGTGGAGTTGCCGCGCCGACGCATCCACGCCGGATTGTGGTTTAGGCTGCTACGCACGCTGCTCGATGAGCTGAACACCCCGCTTTCGACGTGCGGCACCTACGCGGGGTATCTCCGCCAAATCTGGGAATGCTGCGGGCATCCGCTGCGTGCTGGGCAAAGTCTGTGGCGACCGTATGAAACCCTGAACCCGGCAGTACGGTTGCAGATGCTGGAGGCGGCGGCAACGGCAATCAGCTTGATTGAGGTGAGGGATATAAGCCCGCCAGGCGAGCACGCAAAGCTATTCTGGTCCGAGCCCCAAACCGGGTTCACCAGTGGCCTGCCGGCGAAAGCGCCGAAGCCCGAACCCGTCGATCACTGGCAGCGTGCAATCCAGGCCATTGATGAGGCCATCATTGAAGCACGACACAACCCCGAGACGGCACGCTCGCTGTTCGCGTTGGCTTCCTATGGTCGGCGCGACCCCGCTTCCTTGGAACAGTTGCGCGCCACCTTCGCGAAGGAAGGCATCCCCCCGGAATTTCTGTCACATTATGAGCCTAGCCTACCCTTTGCATGCCTTAGACAGAATGACGGGTTAAGTGACAAATTTTGACGTGCAGAGCTTCCCGATGCAAACTGTCACATAATCGAACGTATATGTGACAGGTACAAGATGCTGATTGGCTACATGCGAGTATCGAAGGCGGATGGCTCCCAGGCGACGGACTTGCAGCGCGATGCGCTGGTCGCGGCCGGTGTTGATCCGGCGCATCTCTATGAAGACCAAGCGTCCGGAAAACGCGAGGATCGTCCCGGTCTGGCGAGCTGTCTGAAGGCACTACGGCCAGGCGACACGTTGGTCGTTTGGAAACTGGATCGGCTCGGGCGCGACCTGCGCCATCTGATCAATACCGTCCATGACCTGACCGGACGCGGCATCGGCCTCAAGGTGCTGACCGGGCACGGCGCGGCCATTGACACCACGACCGCCGCCGGCAAGCTGGTCTTCGGTATCTTCGCCGCGCTGGCCGAGTTCGAGCGCGAGTTGATCGCCGAGCGCACCGTGGCGGGCCTGGCCTCAGCACGGGCACGCGGCCGGAAAGGCGGCCGGCCGTTCAAGATGACCGCCGCCAAGCTGCGGCTGGCGATGGCGGCAATGGGGCAGTCAGAGACCAAGGTCGGCGACCTGTGCCAGGAACTTGGCATCACGCGGCAGACTCTGTATCGGCATATTTCACCCAAGGGCGAGCTACGTCCAGATGGCGAGAAGCTACTCAGCCGAATTTGATGCCGACA
>QZVU01000016.1:0-1808 GCA_003602285.1 Arthrobacter frigidicola | reverse complement strand
AGCGAAAGCGTGGTTTGTCTCAATTTGACGGCGGCGAACCGCAAGCGTTCGGTTCGCCGCTCGTTTCGGTCGCAGTGCTGGCCCGCGCCTGGAAACGTTGATAACACTCCAGCCCGCAGAAGTGCTCGACGTACTCCGCGCCTTCCGGTGTGAAGGCGGCATCGAGCGGAATTTCCTTGCAGCACACGCAGCAACTGGTGGCGGTCGGATCATTTGCATTCATGGTGGCACCCCTCCATTGACTGACGAAGACGGCGAATGCCGCCGCCGGCATCGGCTTTGCGAACAGAAAGCCTTGCCCGCGCTCGAACGCTTGGGCCCTCCGCCGTAGTCCATCCATCCGGCCGGGAAGCGCTCATGATCTTTCCCTGAATGCCCGCAACGCCCGCGCCAGTGACAGAAGAAACAGGCCGGTCAAACCGAGCGCCGTGATGACCCAATACTCGACAAGGAATGCACCGGCGGTTGTGCCGGCCAGCACGGCAGCGAGGATGGACAGGTGGCAGGGGCAAGTCAGCACGGCCAGCGTGCCCCACAGGTAGCCGGTGAACGGTTTGTGCGTCTCGGCCGGCATGCGCTCGGGGCTGTTCATGGCAAACTCTCCGCATGCTGTGCCGGCGCGGTCGGCATGGCGGCCAACTGCACTTCCAGATTGGCCAACGCTTCGCGCCGGCGTTCGACGAACTGACGCAGCACAGCAAGCTGCGCGGCAGTTTCATCGCAGTTCGCCGCATCCAGCGCCCGGCACAGCCGCGCCAATGCGCCGAGGCCGATGCCCGCCTCGAAGGCGGCACGCACGAAGCACAGTCGCTGCAAGGCGGCGTCATCGAACAGGCCGTAGCCACCCGTGGTGCAGGCGACTGGCCGCAGCAATCCGCGCAGCAGGTAGTCGCGCACGATATGCACGCTCACCCCGGCATCAAGGGCCAGCCGGGACACCGTGTAGGCGTTCATCGAACACCTCCTTTTGGTCGGTTCACGGCAATGCATATACCGTTTCGCCGAGTTCAATCCGCGCGCTGCGAATCCGATGCCGGTGCCGTAGAACATTGGGTCGATATCCGATCACGGTGTCCTAGATGACATGGTCTGCAACAGATGTCGATTAAACTCCTGGCCCAAGCCGAAAGCCTCGTGGACACTGACGATCGCCAATCCTTCCAATCCTTGATGCTTGGAGGCCCAGTCTTCCGCCGTCGGGACAGATGCAAAGAAATGTACATGGCAACAGAAGGACTGACGAACGTCGGCTGCTTCCTGCGGCAATACCAAGGACACCGCCATGCCGGCAGGTTCGACAGCCTGTATCTCGCTGGGTGAAACCGTGAGTGAAACGGGTGCTCCGGTTGCAGCGCAATGCGATGAGACGCGAGCTGTACGGCCGATCAGCGCCGGAAATATCAAGGTGTCCAGCGCGCACCAGGCATACAGACGGCGGTCGTCAATTTCAAAGACATACGAAGTCTCGCGCAAGGTGAGGCCGTAGCCGATGATGTTCCCATCTTTGTCATATTCGGTACTGGTGGCCTGTTCGAGTACGGCGGCCACTCGCTCAGCGGGCCAGTCGAGAATCCCGGCAAGTGTCGTTCGTGAAACCGGACGCCCCTTGGCGAGTTCCCGCAGTAGCGGGACCAAGAGATCCGCAGTACCATTGGTACGATTGACCGAAGTGAGACGTTCTAAAATATATGGGGCGAGCTTCATGGTTCCATCTCCTTTCATCCTGCGCAGCAGGACAATTGTTTGACATCCTTGGTGAAGGTCTGCGCCGCGAGCTTCAGCCCCTCGACCATCGTCAGGTAGGGGAA
>QZVU01000164.1 GCA_003602285.1 Arthrobacter frigidicola | reverse complement strand
TGGCCAGGCTGCGAAAGCGTGTGTAGGCACTGGCGTAACGCGCCATGCGGCCATCTTCAGCACGCAGCCCCAATTGCCCGAAGCCGTCTTTGAACCAGCTGGCCAGGTAGCTTTGCGGCCCCAGCGCCAACCAGGTGCAGGTGCCCATTTGCCAAGGCGCTGCCGCGTGGTCGGCAAGCTCCGCAGGCAACACCTGCCAGTGGCCATCGACTTCGCCCCAAGGCTGCCAGAAGCCGTTGCGGTCGGACAGACAGTAGAGACGGCCTTCGTCATCGAAGCGCGGCTGCTGCAGCGATTCGTCATCGCCGGCCACGCACTGCGCGGGCCCCCAATGGCCACTGCTGTCGCGGACGCGGCACATCAGCCGGGTGACGGTCCAAGGCTGTGCCGGGCGGTCCCATTCGACCCATGCCAGTCGTTGGCCATCGGCACTCACAGTGGGTGAGGCATAGAAATCGGCGCCCTCGGCCAACACCTCGCGGCTGCTGTCACCCAACGCAACCAGACGATGCTCCACCTGCTCGGCATGGCGTTCCTCGACGGCCAGCACCTGGCCACCGTGCCACTGCACATCGCCGTAGCGGCAGCTGCCGTCCTGGGTGAGCGCACGCGGTGGCAAATCGTCCAGCGGCTGGGTGTAGACCTGCTGGTCCTTTTCGTTGACGAACACCAGCCCGTCGCCACCCAGGCAGAAGCTGCCCCCGCCATACTCGTAGACCCGGCTGCGCACGCTGAAGCCATCCGGGGTCAGGCATCTAGCCTGGTGGTACAGCCAGTGCCAGATACGGCAAGCACCATCGGCCGGGCGAAATTCAATCCAGAACAGCCCGTCGGCACTGACTTTGAGTTCCGTGAAGTCGGTGCCGGCGGCTACCGCCTGGGCCGCGCTGAATTCAGCCGCGGGCGATGACACGGGAGTTTCGATCATTGCGGAAGGTCATCTGTTCAATGGCGAGCTGGGCGGTTTCCGCCTCCTCGCGGGCCTTGAGGATGATGCCGTGGTCGGCCGTCGGTTTTTCGACGACCCGGTCTGCGCCGAAGTCCCCCTTCAGGCCCTCGGTGACGCGGACGCCGCCGACGCGCTCCCCGCTGACCTCGCCCACGAGCCGCGTCTCGGGATTGTTCTCAAGA
>QZVU01000163.1:261-1135 GCA_003602285.1 Arthrobacter frigidicola | reverse complement strand
GTGGCCGGCGATATCGGCCCGGCCAGTGACTATTTGCAGCAGCTGCTGGCGCGGCTGAAAGCCGAGCGCCCGCTGACCCAGGAAACGCTGGAGCGCTACCTGGGGCTCGCCGAACGCCTGCCAGGTGTCTCCATAGAGGCTGAGCTGGCCGTGGCGCAAACCGCTGACGGTGCAGCCCGCCTGAACGTGCAGGCGCGGCGCAAGGCGTTCAACGCCGCCGTTATCGTGACCGACACCAGTCGCGACGATCCGCAGGCGCTGCTGACGGCAAGCAGCAATGCCCAGACCCGCTTGGCCGAACAGTTCAAGGCCAGCCTGTTGCTGCCGCCGGGGGATGACCAGGTCCATTACCAGCGGCTGGACTACAGCCAGTACCTTGACGCTGCCGGTAGCCAACTGCTGCTGTCGGCTTCGCGCTACCGCAGTGATCCGGGCACGCGTATTCGCCTGGACGATGGCCGTGACATTACCCGCAAGCGCGACAGTGAACGCTATGCGGTGGGCCTGCGCCAGCCAGTGATTGTCAGGGCGGATGAATGGATGGCTGTGCAGGGGCACTTGTATGCGGTCAGTGAGCACGTCGAAGACGCACTGGGTGGGCAGCCTTCGGTACGGGACTACGACACCGGTGTGCGCGCGGTTTCCTTTGAGGGTGACTGGCGCACAGTGGAAGGCAGGCGCCTGCGTATTGTCAGTGCCGGGGTCTATCAGGGGCTGGATTACCTGGGCGCGCGCAGCGACGCCGGCTACGACATGGACTTTCTGCGGCTCAGGTTGTCGGGGCTGCAAAGTGACCCGCTGTCGCCGCGTTGGCAGGGCGTAGTGTCGGGGGCGTTGTACTGGAGTGACGACCGGCTGCCCGACAGCGAACGGG
>QZVU01000163.1:0-251 GCA_003602285.1 Arthrobacter frigidicola | reverse complement strand
TTTGGTGGGCAGCATTTCGGCCGTGGCTACCCGCGTGACCAGGCAGAGGGCGACAAGGGTTGGGGCGTATCTTACGAGCTGAACTACAGCCTGCGAGATCACGGGCTGGGGTTGGTTCAGCCCTATGCGGCAGTGGATATGGCGCAGGCCTGGCATAACCGGGGCGCGGTGGAGGATGCGCACTTGGCTTCGGCGGCACTTGGCGCACGGTTGGGGGATGGACGCTACTTCAACGTTGCGCTGGAGGTGGC
>QZVU01000162.1 GCA_003602285.1 Arthrobacter frigidicola | reverse complement strand
ACGATACAGGCACAGGACCTGCGTTTGTCCAACCTGCGCATCGAGCGGCAAGAAGAGGAGCCGGCAGGCAATGGTGTGGAGGACCTGCTACAGCGGGCGTTCAGCCGGCTGTACGAGGAGCAGTCGGGCGACCTGTACGAGAAAGTGGAAAACGCCCTGCTGCGCTCGGCCTATCGGTTCTGCCATTACAATCAGGTGCATACCGCGCAATTGCTGGGGTTATCGCGCAACATCACCCGCACGCGACTGATTGCGATTGGCGAGCTGGTGGTGAACAAGCGGCGCGGGCAGGAACAGCAGGCGCTGGATAACCGGGAGGTGCGGTTGTCGATCTGAGTTTTGTAATGCCTGAGCCGGCCCTTTCGCGGCTAAAGCCGCTCCCACAGGGACAGCGCAAGCTTGAAGCTTATGCAGTACCTGTGGGAGCGGGCGTGCCCGCGAAAGGGCCGGCACATCTGTAACAAATCCCTCCTTCTATACATATTCCAAAGAGTTAGTTCATAAACTTTTTATAAAGCATTAGGGTATATAAACCGGACCACCGGACCAGCACACATTTGTCGCGACCAGCTGTAGCGACACAACTTTTTTGTGAGGTCAGGAATGGTCAGGATCACAATCACCCCAGTGCGTATCGCCAGGGCATTGAGTGCAGCCAAGGAGCGGTACTGATGTCCAGCCAGCCAAATACCCAATTCCATAGCGATCTCGACAGCTCGCCCCTGCTGCTGCCGGCCAAGGTACTGCGCACCGACGCCGAAGCCCTGCAAGCGGCCCGTGAACTGGCCGAGGTTGCCCGCGAGCAAGCCGCCCGCCGCGACCAGCAACGCAAACTGCCGTGGGCGGAGATCGAGCTGTTCACCCGCAGCGGCCTGGGCAGCATCAGCGTACCCAAGGCCCACGGCGGCCCCGACGTGACGTTCGAAACCGTGGCCGAAGTGTTCCGCCTGATCAGTGCCGCCGACCCGGCCCTGGGGCAGATCCCGCAGAACCAGTTCGGCATGCTGCAACTGATTCGCCTGACAGCCACCGAGGCGCAACAGGCGCTGATCTTCCGCAGCGTGCTCGACGGCTGGCGCATCGGCAATGCCGGCCCCGAACGCGGCACCAAGGACACCCTCACCCTCAAGGCCCGGA
>QZVU01000161.1 GCA_003602285.1 Arthrobacter frigidicola | reverse complement strand
TTTCCAAAGTTGACCTCGGAAAGGTTGAGCTGTTTTCTGAGGATGAAGAGGCACCATACGGTCGGGATGTTTTTGAAAGACCGCTTGATTCTTATGGTAGGTCAGTTAAATAGATACTGGCTCAGTACTTGCTGTATCAAGCCAGTATCACCATGATGCGCTCAGCTCTTTGAGGCTCCTCCAGCAACCGACTTTACTCCGCCCTCAACCAGATTGCCTGCTTTTTGACCTGCCCTTTGCACTGCTCCAGTTCCTTCTGACAGTCCGCTAAGAATTGTACCTGTTTGCACTCCTGCCCAGCCAAGAGCTAGAACCCAAAAGGTTGGGAGAATGATAAACATCGAACCCATGACGAAGTTCAGAATCGCGTCTTGAGTCGTGGTGTTCAAGCCCATCACTGGATCAAAGGATAAGTGCGGCGAGCCCGAGCCATATAAAACGTCGATGATAGTGCTGTCGACCCATCTTGCCAGTTGAAACCAGAAATCTACAAATATTAAGGCGAACATTGTTACTGACATGGTCATGGCAACCTTCAGTTGATACGCTCCGATTATCAGTACCAGTGGAATGCAGATAACCATGGCCATCTTGAGGAAGGCCACTACCATCGGTAATGCTTGACGCACCATGTCCATAGCCGGGAAGAAGGCCAGCGAGCCTACGGCGACCCCCAGTGTACCCCCTGCACGAGCAAGGCCATTCCAGACGGTTCCGTCGATCTGTCCGCCATAGTCGGTGTAGACGTCGCCGTTGACCTGGCTGGATGGCGACACGAGCTGGCGAATCATCGAGTCGGTTACTTCCTCCTGGGACAGCCACTTTGCCCATCCGAGGAACTGGTTCAGCAGACTTGGGTCGACCTGGGCTTTCAGTCGGTCCCGTAGGCCGATGCTCCCATCTGACCACCACTGCTTGCAGGTGGGGTACCCACCGCCCCCGGTCACCTGAGGCATGCCATCATCTCGTTTCGTGTCATACGGCCAGGATGTACGTGGTGTTCTGGAGTAGTCCGTGTCGTAGTAACCAGCTGTATTCAGCAAGTAGTGGGACCCGATCCAGTTCAGGTCCTGCAGGGCCTTCTGGTCTTTGGCGATCGACCCAATGTCGGGCTGACGCATGAACAGGCGCGCGCGGGA
>QZVU01000160.1 GCA_003602285.1 Arthrobacter frigidicola | reverse complement strand
TACGCGTGATCAGTAGAAACAAGGTAGTTTTTTACTTCAGCTCTATGTTGACAAAATGACCATCGTCAACATCCACAGCATTCTGCCGTTCCTGCCGATATTCTTCCCTCATAGACTCAGGCATTCCTTCCGTAGAAGGCCCTCTTTTCAAACCGTATTTAAAGCGACGATAAATGCATTTGAAGAAAAGACGATCAAGAATCCACAATATCAGGTGCAATATCCCAATAATGTTAGCTGCAACAACGAGTGGGTCACTTGAACCGCTGCAGTTGCACTCCCATCCGGTTCTGGTAGGCCTGCAAATTTTCAATAAGATCATCCTTTAGGCCTGTACTGGAGTTAGGGTGAGTCCCGACTGTTCTCATAGCCTGCACCATTTGCCTAGCCTGGCTTGCGACTTCCATGGCTTCCGCTGCCTGTTCACTTGATCCAGCCATCTGCTCCATAGCCTTAGCCGTAGTACTGGCTAGTACCATTCTATTCTCATGCCTAATTAGTGGGTTGGTACTAGTTGCCATCTGCCTGTGGGACCGATGTTGTGCGTCAGCGATCTGCTCACAAGTGGCACATACCAATCCAAGAGCCCCTTCTGCAGTTACTGTCCCCATCCTGTTGTATATGAGACCCATGCAGCTGGCAAGCGCACCAGTTGAGTAACTGAGTGCAACTTCCTTTGCTCCATGAAATGTCATTTCCCTCTTCAGTTTCTTGTATAATTTAACTGCCTTGTCCATGTTGTTTGGGTCTCCATTCCCATTTAGGGCGTTTTGGACAAACCGTCTACGCTGCAGTCCTCGCTCACTGGGCACGGTGAGCGTGAACACAAACCCTAAAATCCCCTTAGTCAGAGGTGACAGGATTGGTCTTGTCTTTATCCACTCCATGAGAGCCTCGAGATCTGCGTTCTTCCCTGCAAAAACATCCTCAAGTCTCTGCGCGATCTCGGCTTTGAGGGGGCCTGATGGAATGATAGAGAGAACGTACGTTTCGACCTCGGTTAGAAGACTCATCTTTAAACATCTACCTGCTTTTGCTGATCACGCGT
>QZVU01000159.1 GCA_003602285.1 Arthrobacter frigidicola | reverse complement strand
CTTTGAGACAAGCATTGATTTCTTACAAAATCTCTGGAAATCAAGGTTTGGAAAGCGAGCTCGACCGCATGATTGGGTCAATGTCTCGCCACAGTTCTGTGCTTCTGGATCAAAAAGATGAAGTCTCTAAAGGGTTCATGAAATCGGTATTTGAGATAGTGGGCAACATTAATAATTCAATACAGGTTGCAGAGGCTACCGCAAAGCTAGCCGGCCCGGCGGTAATGGCTCTTCTACCCCTATTCCCGTGACGCTGGCCGACGCAACACGCCTATCAATCACACTTCAAATCTATCAATTTGGATTGCACACATGGAAGAAATTAGGAACCCTTTCAGCGAGCTGCACGGACTAATGGAACTTGCAAGAAAAAAACCACCTTCGGCGATGGCGCTTGATGTATGGGCAAGTGTATTTGAATGCGAGGCTGACGATCTCGACGCTATCGTATCTGGCTTTTCGAGGACCATGAATTTATTGAATGAAACTCGGGAAGCGGTGAAACGATTCGTGCCGGGAGAGAATTCTATTTTCATTACCCCTCTGGACACGATACAAAAAGGAATTAAATCACAGCACCTGAACAAAAACTGGGACAGCAACAGAGGTTTTATTACAAACGCTCTAATGACAGAATTGAGCTTCGGGAAATATGCGATGGTTCAGCACTACCCTGGCTCATCACCGGAAAGTGATCAAAGCATTCGTAATTTTATAGATAAACTTGACGCACTCTTGGCAGAATGCCTGGACTCAAATCTAACGATTGAGCTAAAAAGATTCTTCACTAGCCAACTCGAAACGCTACGTAGCGCCTTGATCGCATATCGTGTGGACGGCCCAGAAGGACTCGAGCAGGCGCTTGACAAGATTATAGGCGCTCTGCATCGTAAGAGCGGTCCAATCAAAGCTGAGCCGGTAGAAAGCAAGGAATTCATAGGGCGCTTTTTTGATGTACTGGGCAAAGTAAACGATATGGTATCAGGCTACCAAAACGCCGCTACTATAGCGCTACCGACTGCAAGCGCCCTTCTACTACCTTTGCTCGGCTAAGAAACATTTCCCCTTATTTTCAAGGGAAAACCTCCAACAAAGGTGCGCTTGTCTCTTGACCGTTCTCGATCATCTGATGAGCGCATTATA
>QZVU01000158.1 GCA_003602285.1 Arthrobacter frigidicola | reverse complement strand
ATGGGCAGTTACGGCAACGAGTCTTTCCGGAAGGCCTTCAAAGCACAGTACCCCGAGGACTGGGCAACGATCGAGCGAAGCTACGACTTGCCCGGTCTCAATTATGGGGAGGTAGGCCGGTGTATCGATGGTAAATGGACCTTGATTGCGATCGAGCCTTCACCAGCGGCTCTGCTGGACGCGCAATACTGCGACTATCTTAGGAACCCGCCCTTTTAGCCTGCGCTTCGTTGCACCGCGCTGAGCTCACGAACGCTACACCCAATCCGGCCATTACTGGCCGGATTTTTTTTGGCCTCCAGGGGAGAGCATAACCCACGGAGATCGTTTTGGACGAAGATAAAAGTTGCCATATAGTTTAATAAATATTGATAAAGGTTGCCCTATAGTTTAATTTTTTGGTCCGGTCCGTAGGTAAACCAGGGGAGCCAGTCTACCTGGCGGGCGCCACTCAACTCTCGTAGGACATTGCATGCTGATCAAAAAAATCCTCACCCATTTCCACTTCTGCTGCGGCTTGGGGGGGGGGCGCCAAGGGCTTCAACCGGGCAAAGCCCATCGTCGGTAACGTGCAAGCTGAATGGGAGTGCTTGGGAGGCGTTGACGTTGACCCGGCCGGCCTCGCCGATTTCAAGCGATTGTCCGGTGTTGAAGGCACGCTGTTGGATCTCTTCACACGTGATCAGTAGATCCGCTTCCACGGAAAGGAGCCGCCAGCCGGATGGCGGGAGGCACTCCCAGAGGACATCCGCCGTGCGGCCCAGAACCGCCGGCCCGACACCGTTTTCATCAGCTCCCCATGCAAGGGCGCCAGCGGGTTGTTGTCGGAGAAGATGAGCCTGACCCCGAAGTACCAGGCCTTGAACGAGCTGACTCTGCGCTGTATCTGGCTGATGGCGGAGGCGTGGCGGGATGACCCTGTACCAATGCTGGTATTCGAGAATGTCCCACGCCTGGCCAATCGTGGCCGCCATCTGCTGGACCAGATCGGCGCTCTGCTAAGCCACTATGGATATGCCGTCGCCGAAACCACCCATGACTGTGGGGTCATCGGCGGATTGGCTCAAAGCCGCAAGCGATTCCTGCTGGTGGCTCGCCACGTCGAGAAGGTGCCGTCGTTCCTGTATGAGCCAGAGAAGAAGAGC
>QZVU01000157.1 GCA_003602285.1 Arthrobacter frigidicola | reverse complement strand
TGGATCGAGGCGATTGGCTTATCACCCATGTCCGAGATGAACCGGTTGACGGCACGGCTGTAGTCCACCGCATGACGCCGCGAAACATATTCAGACCTATCAGACATGGAGATGGACTGGACGTAGCGGCTAAGCGCTTCCGATAGCCTTATGGAGCTTTCTTTGAGGGCAGGTAGTGTAGCCGTAGGTATAGGCTGGTTTACCGTCTCGGGCTTAGGAGACTCAACGTAGAGGCCCTGGCGGGCATTATTAAACAGCCTCTCCGACTCTGCATACGCAAGAGCAAATGCAGCCTTCGCTTGCTGGTGGTGTCGAGTATTCAGTGAGCGGCGAATCTCGGTCTTACCGATGATGTGCCTGAGGTCATCAGGCACCCTGCGGCGTAGGTAATAAATGCCTGAGTCAGGGTGCCTGAATGGTTGAGCTATGAGTGCCATGTGTACCAGCCTTGTGTATCAGTGGGCTGGGAAAGGGCATCGCTTACGTGGTTATCAGGCGTTCTGATTGGCCGGTTTGCTGACGCGGGTGTCTCCCTTTTCCCGCACCCAGAACAACGTAGCCCCGGCCACCGCCGCCGGCATCATCAGCACGTTCACCCCCGGAATCATCAACGCCAGGTAGGTGATGCCGCCAAAGCCCAGCGACTGCCAGCGCTTGCTGCGCAGCCAGGCCAGCATGTCCTGCCAGCTCATCTTGTTGTTGTCCGCCGGGTAGTCGATGTACAGCAAAAGCCGGCTAATAGGTCTGGCAACCGCGTAAATCAAGGCCCTTTCCCAAGGATATGAGCGGGAAATGTATCAGCTAGGTGGATGTCCTGAGAAGTGGCAGAACGCTGCTTACATCACTTAACCTGCCCTTGGCTCAGGGCGATCAAGAGCCGTCCAACCTTGGATTGTCGTCAGGCGGCGGGGCGCTTCTAGAGGGGGGCAGCGGGAGGAGTCATTGCGTCACGACTGAACCGTTTTTTGTGATAGGGTTCGCGCCCGAAAAAAACTGCGCTGGGCGCCACGTTGCAGAAAAATACTGCAAACCACTTGGCACAAGGCCTACAGCGGATACCCACCATTCACTCACAAAGTACGCACAAGTTATCCACAGGCGCTAGCCTTGCAAAGCCGCAATGTACCGCATTATCTTGTATCCCAAG
>QZVU01000156.1 GCA_003602285.1 Arthrobacter frigidicola | reverse complement strand
GTGCCACCCGCGAACGCTATCTGCAACTGATTCGCGGCGCGGCCAGTGAAGGCCCCATGCGTGCCAGCCTGCAGTGTGCCAACTTCGCCCATGGCGTGGCCGGTTGCGGCAGCGAGGACAAGCAGACTCTGCGCCTGATGAACGCGGCCAACGTGGCCATCGTCTCGGCTTATAACGACATGCTGTCTGCCCACCAGCCGTATCTGCACTTCCCGGAGCAGATCAAGCAGGCCCTGCGCGAGGTCGGTTCGGTCGGCCAGTTCGCCGGCGGCGTGCCGGCCATGTGCGACGGCGTGACCCAGGGTGAGCCGGGCATGGAGCTGGCCATCGCCAGCCGTGAAGTGATTGCCATGTCCACGGCGGTCGCGTTGTCGCACAACATGTTCGATGCCGCGCTGATGCTGGGCATCTGCGACAAGATTGTCCCAGGCCTGATGATGGGGGCGCTGCGTTTCGGCCACCTGCCGACCATCTTCGTGCCGGGCGGGCCGATGGTTTCCGGCATTTCCAACAAGCAGAAGGCCGACGTGCGCCAGCGCTATGCGGAAGGCAAGGCCAGCCGTGAAGAGCTGCTGGAGTCGGAGATGAACTCCTATCACAGCCCGGGTACCTCCACCTTCTACGGCACACCCAACACCAACCAGTTGGTGATGGAAGGCAACCTGGGCCGTGGCGTGATGAAGGTTTCCGCCGTCGCCCCCGAACATCAGGTGGTCGAGGCCCCCGCGCTGGTGTTCCATGACCAGCAGTCGCTCGCCGATGCGTTCAAGGCCGGTGAGCTGGAGCGTGACTTTGTTGCCGTGGTGCGCTTCCAGGGCCCACGTTGCAACGGCATGCCCGAACTGCACAAGCTCACGCCCTTCCTCGGTGTTCTGCAGGACCGAGGCTACAAGGTGGCGCTGGTTACCGACGGGCGCATGTCCGGCGCCTCGGGCAAGATCCCGGCGGCCATCCACGTTTGCCCCGAGGCTTATGATGGCGGCCCGCTGGCGCGCGTGCGCGATGGTGATATCGTGCGGTTCGATGGTGTCGAAGGCACACTGCGGGTAATGGTATCGGCCGAAGAACTGGCCAGCCGCGACCTGCCGCCGGTGCCCCAGGGCAATGACCTGGGTTGCGGGCGTGAGCTGTTCGGCTTCATGCGCATGGCG
>QZVU01000155.1:415-1154 GCA_003602285.1 Arthrobacter frigidicola | reverse complement strand
TTTGACGAGGCCATCGTCACCTACGTGCGCCGCAACTACGGCAGCCTGATCGGCGAGTCCACTGCCGAGCGCATCAAGCAGGAAATCGGTACCGCCTACCCGGGCGGCGAGGTACGCGAAGTCGATGTGCGTGGCCGCAACCTGGCCGAGGGCGTACCGCGTGCCTTCACCCTTAACTCCAACGAAGTGCTCGAAGCGTTGCAGGAATCGCTGGCGACCATTGTCCAGGCCGTGAAGAGCGCCCTGGAGCAATCGCCGCCCGAACTGGCTTCGGACATCGCCGAACGTGGCCTGGTGCTGACCGGTGGTGGTGCGCTGCTGCGCGACCTCGACAAACTGCTGGCCCAGGAAACCGGCCTGCCGGTAATTGTCGCCGAGGACCCGCTGACCTGTGTCGCCCGTGGCGGCGGTCGCGCCCTGGAGATGATGGACAAGCACGCGATGGACCTGCTCTCCAGCGAGTGATCCCACTCGCTGTTCACGAGCGCCCGGTTTACAGGTACTACGCACAGTGCTACCTGTATGTGCTGGGCTGGCGCCCGTTAAGGGCGCCGTATCCGTCAACCCGCAACCAGGCTGGTGCGTTGTCCCATGTCCAATGACCTCCTGAGTCGTCCACGAGGAACGGCCCATTAAACCGCTTTTCTCCAAGGGCCCTTCGCTGGGCGTTCGCCTGCTCGTTCTGGTGGTAATGTCGGTCGCGTTGATGGTTGTCGACGCGCGCTTTGACGTGCTCAAG
>QZVU01000155.1:0-368 GCA_003602285.1 Arthrobacter frigidicola | reverse complement strand
GGATCACCGACCTGCCGCAACGTGCGTGGCAAGGCGTGGCCGGCCAGTTCGGCAGCCGCACCGAGTTGATTGCCGAAAACGAAAAGCTCAAGACCGAAGCGCTGCTGTTGCAGGGGCGCCTGCAGAAGCTGGCAGCCCTTACCGAGCAGAACGTGCGCCTGCGTGAATTGCTGAACTCTTCGGCGCTGGTCAACGAAAAAGTCGAAGTGGCCGAGCTGATCGGTGAGCACCTGCAGGAAAACGGCCTGCAACCGAGTGACGTCAAGCGCTTCTGGCTGCACCAGGCGAACCTCAGCATGAACCACCTGATCTTCAATAAGCTGCGGGGGCGTGAAGTGGCCGAGGAAGATGCACCGGTGATTCTCGAC
>QZVU01000015.1 GCA_003602285.1 Arthrobacter frigidicola | reverse complement strand
CAACTCCATAACTATACGACCCCTCCACCCCAAACACAAATCCCCAACCCACCCCCACCCCACCCGCCAAAACCCGGCCCCCGGCCCGGCTTTCAGACCCCCTGTCGGACCGGCACGAGGGCCGGTGCAGGCGCGGGCGGCCTGCCCGCGCCGTCCCGGATTCCTCGACAGCAGGGCCGTGCCGCGGTATGCATGACGGATGGCGATACTCGGATTTCACGCGTCCCACGAACAGATCAGCCCGTCGCGACTGCTGGAGGACGTGGTCCTGGCCGAGCAGGCCGGCTTCGATGCGGCCATGTGCTCGGACCATATAGAACCCTGGTCGGAGCGGCAGGGTCATTCGGGGTTCGCCTGGTCCTGGCTTGGCTCGGCCCTTGCCCGGACCGACCTCCGTTTCGGCGTGGTGACTGCTCCCGGGCAGCGCTACCACCCGGCGATCCTCGCCCATGCCTCGGCGACACTCGCGGACATGTATCCCGGCCGGCTCTGGGTTGCCCTGGGCAGCGGCGAAAACATGAACGAGCACATCACCGGCGAGGCGTGGCCGCCCAAGGACGTCCGGCAACGGCGTCTCGAGGAATGCGTGTCGGTGATCCGCCGGCTGCACAGCGGCGAGGAGGTCACCCATCGGGGTCTGGTCACCGTCGAGCGGGCGCGGATCTGGGATGCGCCGGCCACACCGCCGCCGTTGATCGCCCCTGCAGTCACCGTTGACACCGCACGGCGTGCCGCCGTCTGGGCCGACGGGCTGGTGACGATTAACCAGCCGCATGAACACCTGCGGAACATGCTGTCGGCGTACCGGGATGCGGGAGGCACGGGTACAGCAACCCTGCAGGTGCACCTTTCCTGGGCACCCACCGAATCGGAGGCAATTGGCATTGCCATGGATCAGTGGAAGAACAACACCTTTGCCCCTCCCATCCCGTGGGACCTTCCAACCGCCGACTACTTCGACGCCGTAGGCCGCGACGTGGGTGAGGAGTCGGTGCGCACGTCGGTCAATGTGTCGGCCAGCACCGGTGAACACGCTCAGTGGCTGCAGGAGTACCTGGAGCTTGGCTTCGACGAAATCTACCTCCACTTTGTGGGCCAGGACCAGCAGCCCTTCATTGACGCCTTCGCTGCCAAGGTCCTGCCCGAGCTTCGCTGAGCGGGAGGTCAACGCGCCCACCGCTGGATACCGCCGTCGCAGTATGAGAGGGAAAAATGAAGACCACGGAGACTTCGGATCTTTGGTGGAAGAACGCCGTGGTGTACTGCCTCGACGTCGAGACCTTCTACGACTCGAACGGCGACGGCATTGGTGATTTCGCCGGCCTTGCGGAGCGGGTGCCCTATCTGGCTGACCTCGGCGTGACCTGTATCTGGCTGATGCCGTTCTATCCCACCCCGGACCGCGATGACGGCTACGACATCACCGATTTTTTTGGAGTGGACAGCCGGCTCGGGACGCATGGTGACCTCGTCGAGTTCCTTCGAACGGCCAAGGATCAGGGCATCCGAGTCATCGCGGACCTCGTGGTCAATCACACCTCCGATCAGCATCCCTGGTTCCGGTCCGCCGTTGAGTCGAGGGACAGCCCTTTCCGCGACTTCTACGTTTGGCGCTCCGATGCCCCGCCGGACACCTCGGCCGAGGTGACCTTCCCTGACCAGGAGGAGTCCATTTGGACCCGGTCCGAGCCGACGGGTGATTGGTACCAGCACCGCTTCTATCGGCATCAGCCGGACCTGAATGTCGCCAATCCGCGGGTCCGCGACGAGATCGCCAAGGCGGCAGGCTTCTGGCTCCAGCTGGGCATGGATGGGTTCCGGGTCGACGCCGTCCCCTTCTTCCTCGAGCTGACCGGGGCGCAGTCGGAGGAACTGCCGGAGCCCCATGAGTTCCTCAAGGACCTTCGGCGCTTCCTCGGCCGCCGGAGCCCCGGTGCCATCCTTCTGGGTGAAGTGAACCTTCCCTACGAGGCCCAGCTGCGGTTCCTCGGCGGCGAGGCCGCCGACGAGCTCACCATGCTTTTCGATTTCATTGGAATGCAGAACCTCTACCTCGCCCTGGCTCGGCAGGAGGCCGCCCCGCTGGCCGCCGCACTCCTGGGCCGTCCGGAGACGAATCCCGACAGCCAGTGGGCGACCTTCGTGCGCAACCATGACGAGCTGACCCTCGACAAGCTCACCGAATCGCAGCGGCAGGAGGTGTTTGCTGCCTTCGGCCCGGAGGAGAACATGCAGGTGTACGGCCGTGGACTCAAGCGGCGCCTGCCACCGATGCTCGGTGGAGACCCGCGCCGAATCCGGATGGTGTACTCCCTGCTCTTTTCACTTCCCGGAACACCCGTCCTGTTCTACGGCGAAGAAATTGGCATGGGCGAGGACCTCGCCGCGGAGGGGAGGCTGGCCGTCCGCACTCCGATGCAGTGGACCGACGGGAAGAACGGGGGGTTCTCGAGCGCTGAGGAGGACAACCTCGTTGCCCGCCCTGTCCAGGGCAAATATGGCCCGAATGCCGTCAACGCCGCCGGGGCCCGGCAGGATCCGGAGTCACTCCTTCACTTCCTGGCCGGACTCATCCGCCGCTACCGGCAGTGCCCGGAACTTGGCTGGGGAAGCTTTGAGGTCCTGTCGCAGGCCAATCCTTCGATCCTGGCCCACCGCTGCACCTGGGAAGCCTCGAGCATGGTCCTCGTCCACAATTTCGGTCCGTCAGCGGTTCCCGTGACGCTGGACGTCACCAGTTCCCGGCACAGCGCCAATGACCTCGACGGAAAGACCCTGCTCGACCTGCTCGGCGGTACCGGGCCGCGGATTTCACGAAAGGGAACAGTCAACCTCGACCTTGAACCGTATGGCTACCGCTGGCTGCGGATCCCCGACCCGGACGACCATCGGCTTCCCTGAGGAGTTCCCCTGCCACAGCGGGAGGCTACGCCCGGCCCGTCAGGATCAGCTTCCAATAGACCTGAGGGAGCACCCTCCGCTCGAGCAGCCAGGTCAACCGCCGTTCGCGTGCCAGATTCTTCCACCCCGGCACCGTCGGCTTTGGCCGGTACCGATCGTCGAACTCGGAGAAGACGACGGTCGAGCGTGACACAGTGAAGGGGCATGCAGAGTAGTTGTTGTACTTCTTGCCGGGTTTCCTGCCCTTGCGCGCGGCCAGAAGATTTTTAGCCAGAACGGTTGTCTGCATCCTCAATGCGGCGCCGGACTTCGAGTTCAGCGTTCCCGCGGCATCACCGAGGGACCATACCGAGGGAAACCGCGCATGCCGCAGCGTCTTCGGATCCACCTCGACAAAGCCGCCGGGATCGCCGTCAGCGGGGAGCGCCGAGGCTTTCAGCCAGTCAGGCGCTGACTGGGGCGGCACCGCGTGGAGGACGTCGTAGGGAAGACGCTCGCTGGTGCCGGCCGCAGTGTTGCGCACGACGACGCTGCGCCCCTCGGGGTCCACCTCGGCGAGTTCGCTGTCGCAGCGGAGTTCGATGCCGTACTCGGCGATCTTGCGGTTGAGTTCCTCGTCGATCAGTGGCATTCCGAAAACAGTCGGGGTCGGGACAATCAGCACGACCCGGATGTCGTCGAGCACCCCCTGCGCACGCCAGTAGTCACAGGCGAGGTACATCGGCTTCTGGGCGGCACCGGCGCAGGTGGCAGGACCGGGCGGCTGGCTGAAAACCACGGTGCCGCTGCGGAGTTGACGCAGCAGGTTCCATGCCTTCGGTGCCAGTTCGAATTCGTAGTTGGACCCGCCGAAGGGGGATGCCATCGCCTCAGGGAGGCCCGGCACGGCGTCCCAGTCCTTCTGGATCCCGGGGCACACGACGAGATTGTCGTACTTCAGGCTTGCGCCGGAGGAAAGTGCGACGGTGCGGGCGTCCGGCTGCACGCTCGTCACCTTCCCCTGGATCCAGGCGACTCCACGGGGCATGACCTTGGACTGGGGACGGACGGCGTCGGCGGGTTTGGCCGTGCCGCCGGCGATGTGTGAGAAGAGCGGCTGATAGAGGTGGTGCGTGCGCGGTTCAATAATCGCAATGTCGCGGACCCCGTAGCGCTGCAGCCGCGCTGCCAGGGAGATTCCTGCGTTCCCTCCCCCAACGACCAGCACCTCGTAGTGATCCTTCGGGCCGGAAGCCGGGCTGTCCGGAGACACCGGACTCCCTGTCCCCGGATGTGCCATACCTGATCGGCGCAGGCGGTTCGTCGAACCCACTGATACCTCTTCTTCCTCCGAGGACGCCCGCTCTCAGGGCTGGCAGTCTCGGACCGAGTGGTGGCACCAAGCGTTGGCAACCTGGCTCGACCCTACAACGGTTCACGTGCCGCCGGCAGTTCCCTTTGCGGCCTTGACCTGGGCCGCTTGGGCCTCAAGCAGCACCGCCGTGCCCCCAGCCGTCCCCGGTCGGGTCGACCATGGTGTCACAACCAGTTGAAATTCGTCTTCGTAGAGAACGGTGCCCGGGTCGTTCGAGCGGACCTCCCGCCACGGGACCGCATAGCGGTCAAGGAGGGCCAGATATCCGGGGATCCGCTCCAGGAGGTGCGTGGCGGACACCTTGAACCAGGTTTGGGCCGCCGGGTTGAGGGTGCGGTCGTACACCGAAGCATCGACCAGCTGGGGGTTGATGTAGGCCGTGTCGTACCAGAGGTTCGACGCAAGCCACCAGGAATGGTCGGTCTCACTCAGGCGGCCGTCGCGGGCCAGCGCGTTGGCAAGACCGAAAATACCGGGGTGGATCCCCCGGGCACTGCGTTCGGACCCCTCATAACGCACGAAGCCGGCCTGCTGGGGTGCTTCGGGGTGGATCCGCATACGCCGACTGTATCGGTGGTGGTGGGTGGTGGTTAAAGGGGTGCAGGCCCCACCGGTGGTGGGGCCTGCAGCCTAAGGGTGGTCCGGCGGTGTCCTACTCTC
>QZVU01000154.1 GCA_003602285.1 Arthrobacter frigidicola | reverse complement strand
AGAAGATGGCACTGAACAGGTCGCGTACCGGCTCGATCAGGCGTTCGATCTTCAGCAACTGACGTGATTCGGCCATGATCGCGCCAATCAGGAAGGCGCCCAGCACCATGCTGTATTCCAGCTTTACCACCAACAGGCAGAAGCCGAAGCACAGGCCAAGCACGGTAATCAGCAGCATTTCGTTGCTTTCAAATTTGGCCACATAGGCCAGCAGCCGCGGCACCAGCAGAATCCCGATAACCAAGGCAACGATCATGAACAGCGACAGCTTGCCCACTGTGGAGAACACTTCGCCCGAGCTGACCGTGCCGCTGACAGCGATGCCTGACAGCAGGGCAATAATGCCGATACCAAGGATGTCCTCCACGATGAGCACGCCGAAGATCAACTGGGCAAAGCGCTCGTTCTTCATCTTCAGGTCATTCAGTGCCTTGACGATGATGGTGGTCGAGGAAATGGCCAGGATCGCGCCGAGGAATAGCGAATCCATGGTGTTCCAGCCGAACCAGCGGCCAATCTCGAAGCCGATCCAGATCATCAGCACGATTTCCAGGAAGGCCGCGATGAACGCCGTGGCACCAACCTTGAAAAGCTTGCGCAGACTGAATTCGAGCCCCAGGCAGAACATCAGGAAGATCACTCCCAGTTCAGCAAGGGTCTTGATGGTTTCTTCGTCATGGATCAGGCCGAATGGCGGGGTGTGCGGGCCGATGATGAAGCCGGCGACGATATAGCCCAGTACGACGGGCTGTTTGAGGCGGTGAAAGAGAATGGTGACCACGCCAGCGACCAGCATGATGACTGACAGGTCCTGGATAAAGCTGATGGCATGCATGGCGTGATACTCCTTTTCTCGTCTTTTTTTTGAATGCCTGGGCAGACCGCTCCTCTGCCAAGGCAAACCTGAGCGAGCAGCAAGTACATACTGTATTGAATGCAGGAATGCCCATGTTGCATGGGCGTACTCAGGTTAACATCGCACCCCGCCGCAAAAAGCCGGTGCAATATGCAGAAACAGATCGGCTGGAAAAGCGCCGCTGATGGCATGATCAGCGTGACGATGGCGCGTCAGCCAACGTCCCGTACCAACAAGGCAAATTCAAAAGAGGGGAACAGAAGTGTCAGCAGATAACGCCCCCCATTCGCCCGATTCAG
>QZVU01000153.1 GCA_003602285.1 Arthrobacter frigidicola | reverse complement strand
ACCCTCGATAACGACCTCCAGACAGCCGTAAACGCCGTGTTCATTGCAATACGCGACACTTCGTTATTCCATAAACGACTATGCAAATTCCATTTGGGTATAAAATCGTTTGTTTTCAGGCTGTTAGCATTTCCGTTCGCAATCGCTCACAGAGGCGATGCCAATTCTGCTTTTTTCTGCTGGAGCTTCAATGAACCTGCCGCTGTCCCTAAACCTGCTGGCGTTCCTGGCCCTGTTGCTGGGCCTGGTGCTGGGCGTCGTCTTCGGCCTGGCCCTGCACACGATCTACGGCGCTGGCCACCCCGTGCTCAAGGCCACCATCGCCTGGCTTGACCTGGTCGGCAACGGCTATGTCGGCCTGTTGCAGATGATCGTCATGCCGCTGATCTTCGCCTCGATCCTCAGCGCCGTGGCGCGCCTGCACAATGCCTCGTCGCTGGGCCGCATCAGCGTGCTGAGCATCGGCACCCTGCTGCTGACCACCGCCATTGCCGCGCTGATCGGCATCGTGCTGACCAACCTGTTCGGCCTGAGTGCCGAAGGCCTGGTGGCCGGTGTGCAGGAAAGCGCCCGCATGCAGGTTATCCACAGCGACTACGCCGGCAAGGTCGCCGACCTCAACATCCCGCAGCTGCTGCTGTCGTTCATCCCCAGCAACCCGGTGGGTGACCTGGCGCGGGCCAAGCCGACGTCGATCATCAGCGTGGTGATCTTCGCCGTGTTCGTCGGCCTGGCCGCGCTGCAGCTGATCAAGGACGATGCCGAGAAAGGCGAGCGCGCCCTGTCGGCCATCGACACCCTGCAAGCCTGGGTGATGCGCCTGGTGCGGGTGGTAATGAAACTGACCCCGTATGGCGTGCTGGCGTTGATGACCAAGGTGGTTGCCAGCTCGAACATGGAAGACATCCTCAAGCTGGGCAGCTTCGTGGTGGTGTCGTACCTGGGGCTGGGGCTGATGTTCGTGGTGCATGCCCTCATCCTGGCGGCGACCGGTGTGAGCCCGCTGCGCTTCTTCCGCAAGGTGTGGCCGGTGCTGACCTTCGCCTTCACCAGCCGCTCCAGCGCCGCCAGCATTCCGCTGAACATCGAAGCGCAAACCCGCCGCCTGGGTGTGCCGCAGTCGATTGTCAGCTTCAGCGCATCGTTCGGCACCACCAT
>QZVU01000152.1:757-1160 GCA_003602285.1 Arthrobacter frigidicola | reverse complement strand
AGGTCACCTACGGCCAGCGTACTGCCGATAACCGCCTGGTATTCGGCGCACGCGGTGGTTACCGTTTCGGTGGCCGCCTGCGCGAAAACTTCAACCTCCAAGCGCACGAAATCGAACTGCGCCGCTACCTGTTCAGCGAGCTGTTCCCCCAGCTCAAGCATGTGCGCATCACTCACTCCTGGGGCGGCAACCTGGGCATGGCGCGGCGCTTCCGCCCGCACATGCTCTGCGACCGCCAGCGCGGCATTGCCCTGGCCGGTGGCTACGGTGGCGAAGGCGTCGGTGCCACCAACCTGGGCGGGCGCACCCTGGCCGCGCTGATCCTTAACCAGCACAACGAACTGACGGCACAACCTTGGGTAATGGACAACCGCCCGGTTTCGAGCCTGGCCAGCTGGCCGCC
>QZVU01000152.1:0-747 GCA_003602285.1 Arthrobacter frigidicola | reverse complement strand
CCTGTCGCTGGCTGCGCCACAACGCGCTCATCCACCGCTTCGTCCCCGAGGCCCGCACTCTCGCCAACCCCGCCAGCGCGCCGTGGAGGCGGCGCCTGGCCAGCTCGCTTGCGGACTTCATGGAAGGCTTCATGCACTGACTTCCCTTATCAACTGCACAGGATCCACCGGTCATGAGCATCACCCAGTTCAAGAACACCGACAGCGCTGTGCTCGACAGCTCCAACCCGGTCGCGGTGCCACTTGGCGACCCCGTGGCTGTAACGTCTGTCACCTGCGTGGAACGCAGTGATGGCGTCGAGACCGGCATCTGGGAGTGCACCCCCGGGCGCTGGCGGCGGCAGATCGTGCAACAGGAGTTCTGCCATTTCATCAAGGGCCGCTGCACCTTCACCCCTGACGGTGGCGAACCCCTGGTCATAGAAGCCGGAGACGCATTGATGCTACCGGCCAACAGCACAGGCACCACGTTCAACATCGCTACCATCGACGACAAGCTGGTCGAAGGTACCGAGAACTTCGTGGTGAAGATCGAAACTGCCACCGGTGGCAACTTCGAGAACCTGCAGGTTGATAGCAGTAAATCGAGCGTGACTACCACCATCCTCGACAACGACAACCTGCCGGTTTCACCTGGTGGCGCGGTGTTTGGCGTGGAAGACACCGACTACGTGTTCGCCTGGAGTGATTTCAAAGTCACCGATGCCGATGGCAACACCGGTCTGTCCGTGACCATTACTTCGATCC
>QZVU01000149.1 GCA_003602285.1 Arthrobacter frigidicola | reverse complement strand
GGCATCTACGGCCAGATTGCTCGGGCTGTCCGGCGCGGTGGTCAGCGGTACGTCGTACTCAACTGCCACGGAAGCGTTGCCGCTTGGGTCGGTCTGCACCAGGCTCAGTTGCTCACCTGGCTGCACAGCCGGGTCGAGGTTGATCAGGAAGGTGCCGTTGGCACCGACCACACCGGTACCGATCACGGTGCCGTTGGCATCGCGCACCTCGACGGTGGCGCCCGGTTCGCCGCGGCCGCTCAGGGCCAGGCCATCAGGGCCGACCACGATATTGCTTACTGCGCCAGGTGGCGTGATATCCGGGGCATCGAACTGAAGCGGTGCAGAGGTGTTGCCGGCGGCATCCGCCAGGCGCACATCCAAGGCTTCGCCGTTGGCCTGTGCAGGGTTCAGGGTCAAGCTGAACAGGCCATCGGCGCCCACAGTGCCAGTGCCGATGAGAGTGCCTGCGGCATCACGCACCTGCACGGTGGTGCCGGCTTCGCCACGGCCGCTCAGCTGGCTGCCGGCCAGGCCGATGACCAAGTTGGTCGGGGCTTCAGGCGGCGTGGTGTCGCCCCCGTCGATATCCGGCGCAGTGACCGCGCTGGCTACGGATGTATTGCCAGCGGCATCGGTCGCGGTGGCTTGCAGGACTTCGCCGTCAACCTGTGGGGGGTTGAGGTTGATGCTGAACACGCCGGTTGGGCCGACTACAGCCGTGCCCAGTTCGGTGCCATCGGCAGCAACGATACGCACAGTGCTGCCCGGTTCAGCGCGGCCGGTGATGACGCTACCATCCGCGCTTACGGCCAGTTCGGTCGGTGCGGCCGGCGCGGTGATGTCCGGCGCGGTGATCTGTGCGGGCAACGAGGAAACGCCACTGTCATCGATGGCGACCACATCCAGCAGTTCGCCGTTGGCCTGGGCCGGGCTCAGCTCGATGCTGAAGGTGCCATCGGCATTGGCGATGGCGCTACCGATCAGCGTGCCGTTGGCGTCATGCACCTCCACGCGAGTACCCGCAGGGGCGGAGCCGGTGAGGGTGGTGCCGTCGGCATCAATGACCAGGTTGCTTGGGCTAGTCGGCGCCGTGGTCAGCGGTACGTCGTATTCGAGGGCAGCGGAAGCGTTGCCGCTTGGGTCGGTCTGCACCAGGCTCAGTTGCTCACCTGGCTGCAC
>QZVU01000150.1:377-1161 GCA_003602285.1 Arthrobacter frigidicola | reverse complement strand
AGCTGCCTACCTCTACAGCGTGGGCGCTACCTGGGTTCCGCAGTCGTTTCCGGCGGCCTTTGTCCAGGACGGACGTATGGGGGTCTATTTTGAAGCAGGCGCGGTGGTTATCTCACTGACGCTGTTGGGCCAAATGCTCGAACTAAAGGCCCGCTCGCAGACGTCCGCAGCTATCAAATCGCTGCTGGGACTGGCACCAAAGACAGCGCGGCGCATCATGCCCGATGGAGTAGAAGAGGACATTCCTCTAACCCATGTCCATCAGGGCGATCATCTGCGTGTCCGGCCAGGCGAGAAGGTTCCTGTAGATGGCACTGTGCTGGAGGGTGAGAGCGCAGTCGACGAATCGATGCTTACTGGAGAACCGTTACCCGTGACCAAACGGGCAGGGGATGCCCTTATCGGTGCCACCCTAAACACCCACGGCAGCCTAGTTATGGAGGCGCAGAAAGTCGGTGCCGAAACCATGCTGTCGCAGATCGTGCTGATGGTGGCCAAGGCCCAGCGCTCTAAGGCACCCATGCAGCGTATGGCCGATGCCGTTGCGGGGTATTTCGTGGTCGGGGTGATCCTGATCGCGATTCTGACCTTCTTCGGCTGGGGGCTGTTCGGGCCGGAATCTGGCTGGGTATTTGGCCTGATCAATGCGGTGGCGGTGCTGATCATTGCGTGTCCCTGCGCCCTGGGTCTGGCAACCCCGATGTCCGTCATGGTTGCGACTGGCAAGGCCGCTAGCAGCGGTGTGTTGTTCCGCGATGCCAGCGCCATCGAAAATCTATGCAAG
>QZVU01000150.1:0-367 GCA_003602285.1 Arthrobacter frigidicola | reverse complement strand
ACACGCTCATCGTCGACAAGACCGGAACCCTGACTGAGGGGTGCCCCGTATTCCATAGTGCGGAAGGGACAGGCGGTTACGACTCCAATGAAGTGCTGCGCCTGGCTGCCAGTCTCGACCAGGGTAGTGAGCACCCGCTGGCTCATGCCATCGTCGATCATGCGCGGGGTCAAGGCATTGCACTGGTCAAGCCGGACACTTTCGAGTCGGGCTCGGGTATTGGCGTGCGCGGTCAGGTCGATGGCCATCAGCTGCAGCTCGGCAACACCGCACTGATGGACGAGGCGGGCGTCGATATTACCCCGCTGCGCAATCGCGCCGAGCAACTGCGTCTGGAAGGCATCAGCATCATCTATTTGGCCGTTGA
>QZVU01000148.1:762-1165 GCA_003602285.1 Arthrobacter frigidicola | reverse complement strand
ACAAGATCGGCGAGATGAACTGAATCGCGATGTGGCAGTAGCTCGTGCCAAGCTGCGCCGCTGGATAGGCAACGAGGCTGACCAGCCTTTGCAAGGAGTTGTTCCCACTCTGAACCTGGTGGTACCGCACCTGCAGCAACGCATTGCCTCACACCCGGAGTTGCGCGCTGCCTCCGCCCGAGTCGGCGAGGCTAGCGCCGAGCTGAACGAGGCCATCGCCGAGAAGACCCCCGACTGGGGTGTTGAGTTTGCCTACAACAATCGCGACAACCAATTCGGCGATATGGTGATGGTGCAATTTACCTTCGACCTGCCGTTGTTCGTAGGCACACGTCAGGGGCCCAAGATCAACGCCAGACAACAAAGCGTGTCGCAGATGGAAGCCGAGCAGGAAGCATTACTG
>QZVU01000148.1:0-752 GCA_003602285.1 Arthrobacter frigidicola | reverse complement strand
ACTGCGCGCCAATCAGGCTGAGCTGGAAGGCGGTATTGCCGAGCTTGAGCAACTGCGCAGGACCTTGTCACGCACCGAAAAAACCTTGATCCCGCTTGCAAGCAAACGTGCCGATCTCGAACTTGCCGCTTACCAGGCCGGCAACAGCCAGCTGACATCCGTCCTCACCGCCCAGCGCGACCTGATCGAGGCTCAGCTACGGCAGATTGAACAGCAGCGCAAGCTGAGCCAGCTCTCCGCAAGCCTGTACTACGCCTATGTGGAGGGACTGAAATGAAGATATCGGCATTTGGTTTTGCGGTCGCCTTGCTGGCCGTGGGCATTGGCGCGGCGGGCGGTGGCTACTGGCTGGCCCAGCGGCAAGCCAAACACGAGATCCTGCCTAGCTCCGCACCGACGGACGAGCGCAAGGTGCTCTATTGGTACGACCCGATGCAGCCTGAGCAGCGCTTCGATAAGCCGGGCAAGTCACCTTTCATGGATATGGAACTTGTCCCTAAATACGCAGGATCCGAGCAGGATCCGTCTGTTCTGAGCATCCCCGCTCAAGCCGTGCAGAACCTCGGAATGCGAACCTCGATGGTGATCCGAGGTGTACTGCCCTCGGATATCGAGGCGGTGGGTTCCCTGGCCTATAACCAGCGAGAAGTGGCGAACCTCCAGGCCCGCGCCGGCGGATTCGTCGAGCGGGTTTACGGTCGCGCCCCGGGCGATGTGCTGCCTGCCGGAGCCCCCCTGGTCGACCTGCTGAT
>QZVU01000147.1 GCA_003602285.1 Arthrobacter frigidicola | reverse complement strand
CTGCAACTGCCGCAGGCGCTGCTGGCCATGCTGGATACTCTGCTCGACCCGGGCAATATCACCGGCTACCGAGTAGAAGCGGCCCTGCACCTGGTTGAAGCGCTCGGATAATTCATGATGGCCATCGCGCAGGCGCTCGATACTGGCATCGGCATTGCGCTGCTCGGCCACCAGTGCTTCATGGGACACACCCTGGTCGCCAATCACCGACTCGCGCTGGCGTACCTGTTCGTCCAGGCCGCGCCAGCGCAAGGCCGAAAGGCGCGCCTTCAACTGGCGTTCCTGCGCTTTGTACTCGCGGTACTTCTCGGCGGCCTGGGCCTGACGGTGCAGGCGCTCCAGCTGGCGCTCCAGCTCTTCGCGCAGGTCGGTCAGGCGCGCGAGGTTTTCCTGGGTGCGGCGGATGCGGTTCTCGGTTTCGCGGCGCCGCTCCTTGTACTTGGAGATGCCGGCCGCTTCTTCGATGAAGTTGCGCAGTTCCTCGGGCTTGGCCTCGATCAGCTTGGAGATCATGCCCTGTTCGATGATCGAATAGCTGCGTGGTCCAAGGCCGGTACCGAGGAAAATATCGGTGATGTCACGCCGCCGACACTTGGTGCCGTTGAGGTAATAGCTGTTCTGCCCGTCGCGGGTAACCTTGCGGCGGATCGAGATTTCGGCATAGGCGGCATACTCGCCGACCAGGGTGGTTTCGCTGTTGTCGAACACCAGTTCGATGCTGGCCTGGCTGACCGGCTTGCGGCCACTGGAGCCGTTGAAGATGACGTCGGTCATCGACTCGCCGCGCAGGTTCTTTGCCGAACTCTCGCCCATCACCCAGCGCACCGCGTCGATGATGTTGGACTTGCCACAGCCGTTGGGGCCGACCACGGCCGCCATGTTACTGGGGAAATTGACCGTGGTCGGGTCGACGAACGACTTGAACCCGGCCAGGCGAATGCACTTCAGGCGCATCGGTCAGCCTCGGGCCAGCGCCGCCAGCACCAGTTCGCAGCTGCGCTGGCCGTAGGCAGTTAGCACCTCTCGGATACGTGGCAGGTCGCGGGCGACCACGGCGTCGAGCAGGCGGGCGAACAGGTCCAGGTAATCGATCATGTTGGCCTGGCGCTGGTCCAGCGACAAATAGTAGGCACGGCTCATCGCCGGTTGCAGGTTTTCCACGGTT
>QZVU01000146.1 GCA_003602285.1 Arthrobacter frigidicola | reverse complement strand
CCGGCGGTTGCCGGCGGCATGCCCCGGGTACTCCGGCACCGAGCGCAGCACCCACACCACCAGCAGCAACGCCACCACGGTGACCACAACAAACGTTGCACGCCAGCCCAGCCCGGCGCCCAGCCAGGTGGCAATCGGCAGCCCGAGCGACAAGGCAATCGGCTGCCCGAGCATGGCCAACGCCATGGCCCGGCCCTGCTGTGCCACCGGCACCATGCGCCGGGCATGGCCAGCGATCAGGCCCCAGGCCAGCCCGGCGGCAGCGCCGGTGAAAAAGCGCAGGACCAAGGTCACGCTGTTGGACGTCGACAAGGCAGTCAGCCCGTTGAACAGCACAAAGCCGATGATCGCCAGCAACAGGGCCCGCCGGCGATACCAGCCCTGGGTCAGGGTCACCAGCGGGATTGCCGTCAGCAACGAGCCAAGCGCATAGGCCGTGACCCATTGCCCGGCCATGGCCTGGCTGATGTGCATGCCGTTGGCGATCTGGTCGAGCAAGCCCGCCGGCAAGGTTTCGCTGAGGATGGCGATAAAGCCGGTCATGGCCAGCGCCAGCAGCCCGCTGACGGGCAGGCGTTCGCGGCTGGCATCCAGCAGCAGGGGGGAGGATGTCTGTGACATTGCAAGTGCCTTGAGCAGGAAAACAAGGCGGACAGTCTGCAAGGGAAGCCTACTGCGGAAAAAGGTGGCTACAATGCCGCTCACCCCGGACACCCATGTCCGCAATCAGGAAAGCAGCATGGACAGCCTCAGCGGCTTCGTGGTCTTCAACCGGGTGGCCGAAACCCGCAGCTTCGTCGCCGCCGGCCAGTCGCTGGGTATCAGTGCCTCGGCCGTGGGCAAACGCGTTGCGCGCCTGGAAAGCCGCCTGGGTGTGCGCCTGTTCCACCGCAGCACACGCAGCATCACCCTCACCGCCGAAGGCACGCTGTTCCTCGAGCGCAGCCGGCGCATCCTGGCCGAAATCGAGGCCACCGAGCAGGCGCTGTCTCAGGCCAGCGTAAGCCCGCGTGGCCGCTTGCGCGTCAGCATGCCACAGGTCACAGCGCTGGTGATGCCGGCGCCGGCGGAGTTCATGGCGCTGTATCCGCAGGTGGAACTGGACCTGGACTTTTCCGACCGCATGGTGGATATCGTCGGCGAAGGCTTCGATGTGGTGATGCGCGG
>QZVU01000145.1 GCA_003602285.1 Arthrobacter frigidicola | reverse complement strand
GTGACGAAAGCTCTTCCATGGGTAATGAATTTGGACCAACTCCAAAAAAGGATGAGAAAGACGATCGGATCTCAGCACAGGAAGCTTGCAACCGGGTTTCGGTGGCAGTAGGTGAGGTCCTGAATAACTCGGCTATTCCATTCGGAATTGCTACCTATAACACGGTAGTTCGGGAATGGCATGGATTTGAGGAGAGCTGGGCCGGTACATTGCAGCGATATAACCCTGCCCCGAAAAATGGTACGAAAACTCACCTTGCTGTGGTCTGGGCGCTCAAGAAACTCATCGATCGACCGGAGGCCCGCAGAATTCTGATTGTGGTTACTGACGGGGATCCTGGGAACAGCGATGTACTGCGTTCAGCCGTTGATGAAGCAATGCTGATGGGCATCGAGGTACGCTTCGTCCTGATCGGTGATGGGTACCATAAACGCTACGCTGACCTAGGTTTGGCCTGTGGAGTGGCACAATCCGACAAAGACCTCGCGACAGCCGTTTTTGCAGCGCTGAAGCAGGGTATCGTATAGAGCCAAAACGAAAGACCAGCCGGACTCCTTGGAGTCCGGTTTTTTTATGTTTCCATTCGCGTGTTAGGCATCCCCCTGTACCAGGCCTTCGCAAGAGGCCATCCATTGCCTACTGGGGATTTGACCATGACTGCTTTTCAACACATCAACGACCCGCAACTCGACGCTGGAATCGACACCCTTAATCCAATTGCTGTCCGTTTAGCACCACAGGTTTTCGGTACTACAGCACCATTTTTTGATGGAATGCAGACCAAGATCTTTGCTGAAACACGCTTCACACCAAAAATCGTACCCTATAGCTTCGACGATGAATTGCTTACGCGCCTGATCCTTTGGGCTTCTTCAGCGGGGGCACAGGCCTTATTCAAGGCGTCCATCAAGAAAGCGACCTACATCTACGGGCCAACCGGCGCCGGCAAAACCACGTTAGTTGAGGCCTTTGCGGCCCGTACGGGCAGGTCGGTTTTCACAGTTCAATGTTCTGAGGAAACCACCCTTTCTGACCTCTTTGGCAGTTGGAAATTGTGCGGCCCCGAAGGCATGAAGTGGATCTACGGAAAGGTGTGCCAATGGGCTAAAACCCCGAACTCCATCCTGCTCTTGGATGAGTTCGATCAGTTACCGCCACAGATCCAGAT
>QZVU01000014.1 GCA_003602285.1 Arthrobacter frigidicola | reverse complement strand
GGTAAGTCTGTTACGTCTTCGTCGTGCTGGACGTGTGTGTATTTTGTTGTGGTGGTTCCTGTTGTTGGTTGGGAACCGCATAGTGGACGCGTAGCATGGTGATCTTCCCACCGCCGCGTGGTGGAACGGTTTTGAAGTGTCCGTTCCTGCGGTGGTGGTGTGGTGTAAGTTATCGGCTTATTAGTACCGGTCAGCTTCGCAGGTCGTTAGTCCCTGCTTCCACATCCGGCCTATCAACCCAGTGGTCTGGCTGGGGGCCTCTCACACGGTTAGGTGTATGGAAATCTCATCTTGAAGCGGGCTTCCCGCTTAGATGCTTTCAGCGGTTATCCCATCCGAACGTAGCTAATCAGCGGTGCACTTGGCAGTACAACTGACACACCAGAGGTTCGTCCGTCCCGGTCCTCTCGTACTAAGGACAGCCCTTCTCAAATTTCCTGCGCGCGCAGCGGATAGGGACCGAACTGTCTCACGACGTTCTAAACCCAGCTCGCGTACCGCTTTAATGGGCGAACAGCCCAACCCTTGGGACCTACTCCAGCCCCAGGATGCGACGAGCCGACATCGAGGTGCCAAACCATGCCGTCGATATGGACTCTTGGGCAAGATCAGCCTGTTATCCCCGAGGTACCTTTTATCCGTTGAGCGACGGCCATTCCACAATGTGCCGCCGGATCACTAGTCCCGACTTTCGTCCCTGCTTGAGATGTCTCTCTCACAGTCAAGCTCCCTTGTGCACTTACACTCGCCACCTGATTGCCAACCAGGCTGAGGGAACCTTTGGGCGCCTCCGTTACTTTTTAGGAGGCAACCGCCCCAGTTAAACTACCCATCAGGCACTGTCCCTGACCCGGATTACGGGCCGAAGTTAGATATCCAGAGTGACCAGAGTGGTATTTCAACGATGACTCCACCCGAACTGGCGTCCGGGCTTCACAGTCTCCCACCTATCCTACACAAGCCACACCGAACACCAATACCAAACTATAGTGAAGGTCTCGGGGTCTTTCCGTCCTGCTGCGCGTAACGAGCATCTTTACTCGTACTGCAATTTCGCCGAGTTTATGGTTGAGACAGCGGGGAAGTCGTTACTCCATTCGTGCAGGTCGGAACTTACCCGACAAGGAATTTCGCTACCTTAGGATGGTTATAGTTACCACCGCCGTTTACTGGGGCTTAAATTCCCAGCTTCGCACCGCGCAAGCGCGGAACTAACCGGTCCTCTTAACCTTCCAGCACCGGGCAGGAGTCAGTCCGTATACATCGTCTTGCGACTTCGCACGGACCTGTGTTTTTAGTAAACAGTCGCTTCCCCCTGGTCTCTGCGGCCCCGATCCGCTCTGGCAAGCAAGTCGCCGTCACGGTTGGGGCCCCCCTTCTCCCGAAGTTACGGGGGCATTTTGCCGAGTTCCTTAACCATAATTCTCTCGATCGCCTTAGTATTCTCTACCTGATCACCTGTGTCGGTTTGGGGTACGGGCGGCTAAAACCTCGCGCCGATGCTTTTCTCGGCAGCATAGGATCACCAAATTCCCCCATACGGGGGTCCCATCAGATCTCAGGCGTGTGATTGAACACAAGGACGCGGATTTGCCTACGTCCTGCCCTACATCCTTAGACCGGGACAACCATCGCCCGGCTTGGCTACCTTCCTGCGTCACACCTGTTAATACGCTTACCTCCCAGGCTCAGGTCCCGCGCTCCACCAAAACCCTTCCACCACAAGGGCGGTCGGGCAGGTTTCGGGCGGTTAGTGTCCCCTGTTCGGTATGGGCGGTTTTTCGCCGGTACGGGAATATCAACCCGTTGTCCATCGACTACGCCTGTCGGCCTCGCCTTAGGTCCCGACTTACCCAGGGCAGATTAGCTTGACCCTGGAACCCTTGATCATCCGGCGGACGGGTTTCTCACCCGTCTTTCGCTACTCATGCCTGCATTCTCACTCGTGTGGGCTCCACCGCTGGTTTCCACCGCGGCTTCACTGCCCACACGACGCTCCCCTACCCATCCACACGCCTGAACTCAGGGGAACTGGTCCCCGGCTTGGCTGATATGTGAATGCCACAACTTCGGCGGTGTACTTGAGCCCCGCTACATTGTCGGCGCGGAATCACTTGACCAGTGAGCTATTACGCACTCTTTCAAGGGTGGCTGCTTCTAAGCCAACCTCCTGGTTGTCTGGGCAACTCCACATCCTTTCCCACTTAGCACACGCTTAGGGGCCTTAGTTGGTGGTCTGGGCTGTTTCCCTCTCGACTATGAAGCTTATCCCCCACAGTCTCACTGCTGCGCTCTGACTTACCGGCATTCGGAGTTTGGCTGACGTCAGTAACCTTGTAGGGCCCATTAGCCATCCAGTAGCTCTACCTCCGGTAAGAAACACGCAACGCTGCACCTAAATGCATTTCGGGGAGAACCAGCTATCACGAAGTTTGATTGGCCTTTCACCCCTACCCACAGCTCATCCCCTCCATTTTCAACTGAAGTGGGTTCGGTCCTCCACGACGTCTTACCGTCGCTTCAACCTGGCCATGGGTAGATCACTTCGCTTCGGGTCTAGATCACGCCACTACGGTCGCCCTGTTCAGACTCGCTTTCGCTACGGCTTCCCCACACGGGTTAACCTCGCGACGTAACACTAACTCGCAGGCTCATTCTTCAAAAGGCACGCCGTCACAGCACCGTGATAAATCACGCACTGCTCCGACGGTTTGTAGGCACACGGTTTCAGGTACTGTTTCACTCCCCTCCCGGGGTACTTTTCACCTTTCCCTCACGGTACTGGTCCGCTATCGGTCATCAGGGAGTATTTAGGCTTACCAGGTGGTCCTGGCGGATTCGCACGGGATTTCTCGGGCCCCGTACTACTTGGGATACTCTCCAAACGGCAGCACGCATTACGGTTACGGGACTTACACCCTCTCCGGCCGGGCTTTCAAACCCGTTCACCTATACGCCTGCACACATTTCACCAGTCCGGCAGAACTGATACGGAAAGTCCCGCAACCCCAGTGATGCAACGCCCGCCGGCTATCACACACCACTGGTTTAGCCTCTTCCGCGTTCGCTCGCCACTACTAACGGAATCACTGTTGTTTTCTCTTCCTGTGGGTACTGAGATGTTTCACTTCCCCACGTTCCCTCCACGCACCCTATGTGTTCAGGTGCGGGTCACCGGATCACGCACAAGGCGCCCCCGGCGGGGTTTCCCCATTCGGACATCCTGGGATCACCGTTCGGTTATCAACTCCCCCAGGCTTATCGCAGATTCCCACGTCCTTCTTCGGCTCCTGATGCCAAGGCATCCACCGTGTGCCCTTAAAAACTTGACCACAAAAGATCAAAAAACATATCGAGAAAACCAGGCCCGGACGGATCCGGAACCAGGTCTTACTTAGAAATTGCTTCTTTTTAAGATGCTCGCGTCCACTATGCAGTTCTCAACCAACAACCCCATCACACCCGCACCCGGACCCCAACCAAGGGGAACACCGGGCAACGGCCTGCGCGGGAAACCCAGAAACAACACACCCCACCCCCGCACCCGCCCACAGCACCCACCCCCACAAGGAGGACAGACACCACGGACAACCACGAGAAGCAGGGCCCTGTTATCTCAGGACCCAACAGTGTGCCAAACGCTCCAATCCCCTCCACCGGCCCGCCGGCGTTCCAGACGCACCGGAACCGCACCATCCCCCCAAAAAGGGAGACACCACGCCACCAGGCGCCGTACTAGCGGCAACCGGGAAAAGAACCCAAACTATTCATTGATATTCCACCCATGAGCACCCACCGCGGAACAAACGCCCGCGCAATGGGCATACTCCTCGAAGCCGCACATCCAACACAGTGGAAGCACGCACGGACTCCAGGCGCTCCTTAGAAAGGAGGTGATCCAGCCGCACCTTCCGGTACGGCTACCTTGTTACGACTTAGTCCCAATCGCCGGTCCCACCTTCGACGGCTCCCTCCCACAAGGGGTTAGGCCACCGGCTTCGGGTGTTACCAACTTTCGTGACTTGACGGGCGGTGTGTACAAGGCCCGGGAACGTATTCACCGCAGCGTTGCTGATCTGCGATTACTAGCGACTCCAACTTCATGAGGTCGAGTTGCAGACCTCAATCCGAACTGAGACCGGCTTTTTGGGATTAGCTCCACCTCACAGTATCGCAACCCTTTGTACCGGCCATTGTAGCATGCGTGAAGCCCAAGACATAAGGGGCATGATGATTTGACGTCGTCCCCACCTTCCTCCGAGTTGACCCCGGCAGTCTCCCATGAGTCCCCGGCATAACCCGCTGGCAACATGGAACGAGGGTTGCGCTCGTTGCGGGACTTAACCCAACATCTCACGACACGAGCTGACGACAACCATGCACCACCTGTAAACCGGCCACAAGTGGCTGACACATCTCTGCGCCATTCCGGTTCATGTCAAGCCTTGGTAAGGTTCTTCGCGTTGCATCGAATTAATCCGCATGCTCCGCCGCTTGTGCGGGCCCCCGTCAATTCCTTTGAGTTTTAGCCTTGCGGCCGTACTCCCCAGGCGGGGCACTTAATGCGTTAGCTACGGCGCGGAAAACGTGGAATGTCCCCCACACCTAGTGCCCAACGTTTACGGCATGGACTACCAGGGTATCTAATCCTGTTCGCTCCCCATGCTTTCGCTCCTCAGCGTCAGTTACAGCCCAGAGACCTGCCTTCGCCATCGGTGTTCCTCCTGATATCTGCGCATTTCACCGCTACACCAGGAATTCCAGTCTCCCCTACTGCACTCTAGTCTGCCCGTACCCACCGCAGATCCGGAGTTAAGCCCCGGACTTTCACGGCAGACGCGACAAACCGCCTACGAGCTCTTTACGCCCAATAATTCCGGATAACGCTTGCGCCCTACGTATTACCGCGGCTGCTGGCACGTAGTTAGCCGGCGCTTCTTCTGCAGGTACCGTCACTTTCGCTTCTTCCCTACTGAAAGAGGTTTACAACCCGAAGGCCTTCATCCCTCACGCGGCGTCGCTGCATCAGGCTTGCGCCCATTGTGCAATATTCCCCACTGCTGCCTCCCGTAGGAGTCTGGGCCGTGTCTCAGTCCCAGTGTGGCCGGTCACCCTCTCAGGCCGGCTACCCGTCGTCGCCTTGGTGGGCCATTACCCCGCCAACAAGCTGATAGGCCGCGAGTCCATCCAAAACCGCAATAAAGCTTTCCACCACCAGGCCATGCGGCCGGCAGTCATATCCGGTATTAGACCCGGTTTCCCAGGCTTATCCCAGAGTCAAGGGCAGGTTACTCACGTGTTACTCACCCGTTCGCCACTAATCCCCGATGCAAGCACCGGATCATCGTTCGACTTGCATGTGTTAAGCACGCCGCCAGCGTTCATCCTGAGCCAGGATCAAACTCTCCGTAAATGCATTACAGACACAACAGACACCCCCGGGAAAACGGGAGAACCTGCTGCACAAAATTCGAAACCAGCCAAAAAAACCAGCCCACCACACGGGGTGCGGCAGACCAGCCAATTCAACCAATCAAAAAACAATCGGTATCAACAAACTTGGCACACTATTGAGTTCTCAAACAACA
>QZVU01000144.1 GCA_003602285.1 Arthrobacter frigidicola | reverse complement strand
GTGCGTCGGCTACCTGGTCGGCCAGCCGCACCAAGGCCTGGCCTGCATGTTCCAGATGATGAACGAGGCGCGTATCGGCGTTGGCATGGGCGCGGTGATGCTCGGATACGCCGGCTACCTGTATTCGCTGGAATATGCCCGCCAACGGCCGCAAGGCCGGATGCCGGACAACAAAGACCCGCTCAGCCCGGCGGTGCCGATCATCGCGCACACCGATGTGAAACGTATGCTGCTGGCACAGAAGGCGTACGTGGAAGGCGCCTTCGACCTGGGCCTTTACGCCGCGCGCCTGTTCGACGATACCCACACCGCCGATGACGAAACGTCCCGCACACAAGCGCAGGCGCTGCTCGACCTGCTGACACCGATCGTCAAGTCGTGGCCCTCGACGTTCTGCCTCAAGGCCAACGAACTGGCGATCCAGATTCTCGGTGGCCACGGCTATACCCGCGAATACCCGGTGGAACAGTACTACCGCGACAATCGCCTGAACCCGATCCACGAGGGCACCGAAGGCATCCAGTCGCTCGACTTGCTCGGCCGCAAGCTGGCACAGAACCATGGTGCCGGCCTCAAGCAACTGATCCGCCTGATCGCCACCACCGGCGAACGTGCAAGCCACCACCCCAAACTCGACCCACTGCGCCAGCCACTGGAGCAACTGGTTAACCGCCTGCAGGGCGTGACACTGGCCCTGCTCGGCGACATGGCCCAAGGCGAAGTCGCTGGTGCCTTGGCAAATTCGGCCTTGTACCTCAAGGCCTTCGGCCATTGCGTGATCGGCTGGCGCTGGTTGGAACAGGCCATTCACGCCGAGCTTGGCCTGCAGAAAGGTCGCCCTGCCGATCGCGACTTCTATCAGGGCAAGCTGCAGGCCGCGCGTTATTTCCTGACCTGGGAAGTACCGGGCTGCCATAATGAGCTGGCATTGCTAGAGGCGCGCGACAACACTTGCCTCACCATGCAGGACGAGTGGTTCTAAGGGGGAGCCACCGTGTACACGGAGGCTTTTGCATGTTCGATTCCAGCGCCCTGCTGCGCCAGCGCTTTGCCGCGCTGCGCAGTACGGCCGAGTTGTTTTCCCTGCGCCATGTGAAACAGTCGCACCAGGCGCTGTCGGTTCGCCGCAATGTTGCCGAACCGCCGCTCTTCAGCCAGGACGAAGGCGCCATGCT
>QZVU01000143.1:628-1181 GCA_003602285.1 Arthrobacter frigidicola | reverse complement strand
TGAACGGCGCCAAGGCGGTGTAAAGCGGGCTGTCGTGCTGGTCCAACCATTGCTCCAGGCGTTTGAAGCGTCGGTCATGCTCTTCGGTGCCGGGTGTCGGCTGGCCCATCGGGTGAATCAGCAAAGCCAGCGAGATTTCCAGGCCGCGGGCGGAGGTGCGCTCGTCGCGGTCGTAACACGCCAGGGCGGCTGCCAGGCTGTGGGGGTTGTCGATATGTTGCGATTCGGCAGTGGCCAGCCAGGCGTCATGATCATTGCTGGCTTGCAACGCCAGGTTGCGCAGGGCTGCAATACGCCGTTCGACCTCGTCGCGTTCGGCAAGGAAACGCCGGTATTTGGCGATATCGATGCGCTTTGCCAGGCGCGCGCCGTTGGGGGAGTAATCCTCATGGGTGAGGGCCTGGAAATGTGACTCGGCCGCAGACAGCGCAGGGCCACGCCGCTCCGTGCCCAGCCTGAACGCGGCCAGTTCCGGTGAAGGCGCATCGGCCGGGTACATGCTTTCCAGCGTCTTGTTCAGCAGCATGCCCACCAGGTTGCGATGGTGACAATC
>QZVU01000143.1:0-618 GCA_003602285.1 Arthrobacter frigidicola | reverse complement strand
TCGCGGCTGTGCACGCTCAGTTGCTCGGCATCCAGGCGGTAGCACGCCGGCACGGGTTCCTGCTCGGGAGGTTGCGCGGGTTTTGTGTGTGCCAGTTGCTCGGCGGGCATCAGGTCGCGCATTTGATGCTGGTAGGCCGAGACCGACAGGCTCAGGTCCAGGGCCATGCCTTCGGCGTCGGCGAGTGCTACCACCACCGGTACCTTCGGTTGGGTCCAGGGGTAGTGACGCGCCACGGCGACCAGGTTGCCGATAGGCAAGGTTTCGGTGATCGGGTCGCTGCTCCAGGTCAGCGGCATGCGCCGTTCGGTTGGCTTGAAGTCTTCGACCCAGGTTTGCAGGGCACTGACCGGCAACACATGGGGCTGGGTGGATGGCGCCTGGTTGCTGGCGATCAGTTCGGCCATGTCCAGCTGGCGCATATGCCGTTTGCGCAGGGCTGATGAACCGGTGATGCGGGCGGTCACGGCGTTGGTCCACAGGTGGGGGCTGTAGCCGATCCACACTTGCCTGGCGGTATCGGGGCAGGTATCGGCCCACACCCAGCCCATGCTCCGGCTGGAGAGATAGCGATCACGCAGGTGGTAGTTTTCCAGCCCTTTGTAACTCAGTTCCTTG
>QZVU01000142.1 GCA_003602285.1 Arthrobacter frigidicola | reverse complement strand
ATTGAAAACCTTTGCAAGATCGACACACTGATTGTCGATAAAACGGGGACCCTGACAGAGGGACGGCCGGTATTTCACAGTGTGGAGGCCACACCCGATTTCAACTCACACGATGTGCTTCAACTGGCCGCTAGCCTTGATCAAGGCAGCGAACATCCTTTAGCTCATGCCATCGTCGATCACGCCCGAACTGAAAATGTTGCGCTCACCAAGCCTGAATCGTTTGAGTCCGGATCGGGGATCGGAGTCAGTGGCCTCGTTGATGGCAAGAAAGTACAGCTGGGCAACACTGCACTGATGGAAGCTGCCGGCGTGAGCACAAAGGTCTTACAAGACCGTGCAGAGTTGTTGCGCCTTGAAGGCATCAGCATCATCTATCTAGCAGTTGACGGGGTCTTGGCAGGATTACTGGCGGTCTCAGACCCGATAAAACCGACCTCTAAAGAAGCAGTCACCAAGCTTAAGGCTGATAACGTAAAAATCATCATGGCCACGGGAGACGGGCTCACCACCGCACGTGCTGTCGCCAAGGAGATGGGTATTGAAGAGGTTCATGGTGAAGTGAAACCTCAGGACAAAGAGCGCCTGGTGGCGGACCTCCAGCAATCCGGTCGAAAGGTTGCCATGGCCGGCGACGGTATCAACGACGCCGCCGCCCTGCGCGATGCCGACGTCGGTATCTCGGTGGACAGCGGCACCGACATCGCCAAGGAGTCGGCCGATATCATCTTGCTGGAAAAAAGCCTGATGGTACTGGAGGAGGGGGTGCTCAAAGGCCGCGAAACCTTCGGCAACATCATGAAGTACCTGTGCATGACTGCCAGTTCCAACTTTGGCAACGTGTTCTCGGTCCTGGTGGCCAGTGCGTTCATTCCGTTCCTGCCGATGCTGGCGATCCACCTGCTGCTGCAGAACCTGATGTACGACTTCTCCCAGCTGTCGCTGCCGTGGGACCGCATGGACAAGGAGTTTCTCAGCAAGCCCCGCAAATGGGACGCCCGCAACATCGGCCGCTTCATGCTGTGGATCGGCCCTACTTCGTCGATCTTCGACATCACAACCTTTGCCCTGATGTGGTTTGTGTTCGCCGCCAATAGCGTCGAGCTGCAGGCGCTGTTCCAGTCTGGCTCGCTCATCGCAGGCTTGCTGTCCCAGACCTCGCTCGTGCACATGCTCCCCCCCC
>QZVU01000141.1 GCA_003602285.1 Arthrobacter frigidicola | reverse complement strand
GCGGGTTTGTTACCTCTGGCGTATGCACGGGCGATTGCCAACAGGCGATACCAAACGTGCCAAGCAACTCGGCCGTCTCACTGAGGGGCAGGCCTACCACGGCCGAATAACTGCCGCCAAGGCCGGTGACGAACACTGCGCCCAGGCCCTGGATGGCGTAGCCACCTGCCTTGTCCACAGGCTCACCGCTGGCCCAGTAGCGTTGCGCTTCATCGGCGCTGATGGCCCGGAAGCGCACCTTGCTGGTGACGCACAGGCTTTGCGTAAGCAGCCCATTGCTGAGGGCAACCGCAGTCAATACCTGGTGCTCGCGGCCCGACAGGTCCGCCAGCATGGCCAGGGCCTCTTCGCGGTTTTCCGGCTTGCCCAGAATACGCCCGTCGAGCACTACGGCAGTGTCTGCCCCCAGCACCACTGCCGGGCCCTCGACACGGGCCAGACCGGCAGCAGCCTTGGCCCGGGCCAGGCGCTCAACGTAGGCCGGGGCGTTTTCACCGGGCAGCGGGGTTTCATCGATGGGCGCACTGACGACAGTGAAGGGCACACCGATCTGGGTCAGCAATTCGCGACGGCGGGGCGAGCCAGAGGCCAGGTATAGCGGGTTCATGCAGACATCTCCCTGTCAGTTGCGGCGTCGCCGTCAGTTGATATGCAAGCGTCGGCGCAGGTCGCGCAGGGCGAAACTGATCCATGGCCAGAGCAAGGCACTGATTACCGCGGACCAGACCAGCGCCAGGGTCGGCAGGCGGTTGCCGGTCAGCGCGCTGAGCCACAACTGGATGAGTTGGGCAATGCCGAATATGACCAGGATCACCAGGCTCTGCTGCCACATGGGGAACATGCGCAGGCGCTGCTGCAGGGACAGCACCAGGAAGGTGATGAGGGTGAGGATCAATGCGTTCTGCCCCAGCAGAGTACCGTATAACACGTCCTCGGCCAGGCCCAGCACGAATGCCGTGGTCATACCGACCTTGCCCGGCACCGCCAGGGTCCAGAACGACACCAGCAAAGCCAGCCACATGGGGCGGAACACTTCCATGAACTGCGGCATGGGCGAGACGCTGAGCAGCAGGCCGATGGCGAAAGTCAGCCAGATGACCCAGCCGTTGTTGCGGCGTGAAGCAGCCATCATTGTCTCCGGGTGTTAGCGGGTGCGGCAGGCGCTGCGGCAGGCGTGGCAGGGGTA
>QZVU01000140.1:339-1187 GCA_003602285.1 Arthrobacter frigidicola | reverse complement strand
CGACTGTTCGTGGATGCGACCACCGGCCAGCTCGACCAGCTCGGCCAGGCCCAGGCAGTAGTTCAGTGGGTGGAAGTGAAAACCATGGCTGTCCCGCAACCCCTGGAAGTAGCGGTCGGTGTTCAGACGGCTGCGCAGTGCCTGTGTATCCAGGTATTCCAGGTTGAAATCGAAGTCGCGGGCCATACGGTCGCGGGTGCGCTGCAGGTTGTCGGCGTCGTCGTAGCGCACCACGCTCAGCTTGCCGGTGGTGGCGGCGCAGCCTGGCAACTGGTGGCGGGCGATGGTGTCGCGGACGATATCGACGCCCTCCAGCGATAGCCGGAACAAGGCGGCGGCGGTCTGCTTGCCGCAACGCCGCTCGATCGCCGACAGCCCCTCGGACCACCCCTGCAACACAAAGCCGCCATTGCGCCCAGAGGCGCCGAAACCGGCAATGTTGGCGTCGATGACCACGATGTTCAGCTGTGGCGCCTGGCGCTTGTGGTAGTAGGCGGTCCACAGGCCTGTGTAGCCGGCGCCGATAATGCACACATCCGCGTGCAGGTCTTCGCGCAGGGCCGGGCGGGCGCACAGTGGCTCGTCGAGCTGGTCCATCCACAGGCTTATCGTGCGCAGGGGTTGCATCGGGTTCGACTCCACATCCGTCAAGGTCTGTGGGTGATCCTAGTGATGTGGGCCGGCCGCTGTCTTACGTGCGTGCACGCAGGGAAAATTGCTTCAGGTAAGCCTTGGGTGTGAACCCGGTGTGTTCACGGAAGCACTTGTAGAACGCCGACAGCGAGTTGAAGCCGGCGCTGAAGGCCAGCTCATCGATCGTCGCTTCGACGCTGTCATCGTCAAGGCTG
>QZVU01000140.1:0-329 GCA_003602285.1 Arthrobacter frigidicola | reverse complement strand
CGGGCCTGGTTGACGTAGCGGTAGAAGCTTTGCCCCAGCACCTGGTTCAGCAGGTAGGAAATCTGGTTGCGGCTGTAGCCACTGGCGTCGGCGACTTGCTGCAGGTTCAGTTCTGCGTCCAGGTAGGGGCGCTTGCGCTGGAAGTAGTGCTCCAGGTCCTGGGCCATGGTCGACAACTGCCGGGGTGACAGGCCCAGGCGACTGGTTGCCGGGCGCGGGCCTGCAGCTGTCGCCCGCGGGGAGCTGCGTTGCCGGCAGGCAGCAGCCGGACGCGGGCCAGGAGCTGCGAGCCGTCAAGGTGCGTGGGGGGCGCCTGGATGGCGCGGTGG
>QZVU01000139.1 GCA_003602285.1 Arthrobacter frigidicola | reverse complement strand
CGGCCTTTCCCTTGCTTCGATGCAGGCCTTCGCCGGTGCCGATGCTGCGCTGTATGGCCCTAGCGCACCGAAAGGCTCGACCTTTGTGCGCCTGTACAACGCAGCCAGCGCACCGGCTGCCGCGTCGGTCGGCAACACCCAGATCAAGCAGGTTGGCGCCCAGGCCAGCAGCGACTTCAGCTTCCTGCCAGGCGGCGACTACACCGCCCAGGTCGGCGGCAAGAGCATGCCGGTGAAGCTGGCCTCGGCCAAGTACTACACCCTGGTCAACAGCGTCACCGGCAACCCGCAGCTGATCGAAGAACCACCGTTCAAGAACAAGCAGAAAGCCCTGGTGCGCGTGCAGAACCTGAGCGACCAGCAGCTGACCCTGAAAACCGCCGACGGCAAGACCGAAGTGGTCAAGCCGGTGGCCGCCAACGGCCGTGGCGAACGCGAAATCAACCCGGTCAAGGTCAACCTGGCGCTGTACCAGGGCGACAAGAAAGTGGGTGACGTGAAACCCGTCGCCCTGGAGCGCGGCGAAGCCGCCGTGCTGTACGTAACCGGTTCCGGCAACGCTTTGTCGCCGGTGTGGGTAACTCGCCCCGTGGCTAGCAACTGATCCCCTGCCTTTAACGACTATTGGAGAAACATGATGATCCCGGTAATTCTTTCTGGTGGTAGCGGTTCGCGTCTGTTGCCTCTGTCGCGCAAGCAGTTCCCCAAGCAGTTCCTGGCCCTGACCGGCGAACACACCCTGTTCCAGCAAACCCTCGAGCGCCTGGCGTTCGAAGGCATGGACACGCCGATCGTGGTCTGCAACAAGGACCACAAATTCATCGTCCAGGAGCAGCTCGCTGCGCTGAAGCTGGAAACCCAGGGCATCCTGATGGAGCCGTTTGGCCGCAACACCGCGCCGGCCGTGACCATGGCCGCCATGAAACTGGTCAACGAAGGCCGCGACGATCTGATGCTGGTGCTGCCCGCCGACCACGTGATCGACGACCAGAAGGCCCTGCAGCGCGCCCTGGCCTTGGCCACCGTTGCCGCCGAGCGTGGCGAAATGGTGCTGTTCGGCGTACCGGCGACCAAGCCGGAAACCGGCTACGGCTACATCCGCTCCAGCCAGGACGCGCCGCTGCCCGAGGGCGTGGCGCGCGTGGCCCAGTTCGTGGAAAAACCCGACGAAAAACGTGCCGCCGAGTTCGT
>QZVU01000138.1 GCA_003602285.1 Arthrobacter frigidicola | reverse complement strand
TACCCGGTTGCCGCCGGTAGCCAGGCAATGCGTGAGCTGCGGGCGGTGCTGGCAGGGGAAGGCGTACGTGTGAGGGACATCGAGTTCGTGTCGTTGACGGCGCAAACCCGGGTTGCCGACTACCAGGCGCTGTTGGCCGCCGGTGCCGAACTGGGCGCGTTGAGCCTGACAGTGTCCGGCGACGACGAGGATGTTGCGCGGCTGACCGGGAACTTTGCAGCGCTGTGTGAAATGGCGCGGGACCATGGCCTGCGTGTGGACCTTGAGTTCATGCGTTGGCGCCCGGTGGCGACTGTGCAGCAGGCTTGTGCGGTGGTGACGGGGGCGGGGCAGGCCAACAGTGGCGTGCTGGTGGCTGCGTTGCACCGGTTCCGCTCCGGTGGCCAGGTGGCCGACATCGCCGCAGTCGACCCGCGTTTGCTGCGTGCGGTGCAACTGTGCGATGCACCGATGCTGGCGCCCGCAGAAGCGCTGATCATCCCCGAGGCGCGCGAAGGCCGTTTGCTGCCGGGCCAAGGGCAACTGCCGCTGGCAGCGTTGCTGGCGGCGTTGCCGGGGGACGTGGACATCAGTGTGGAGGTACCGTGCGCCGGCTTGCCCCCCGAGCATCGGCTGCAAGCGGCAGCACAGGTAACCCACGCCTGGCTGCACGGCAGGCGACAACTGTCACCCGCTGTGCAGGTTGCCGGTCACTCCTGATCCGGTACCACGGCAATCACGTCGATCTCCATCAGCCACTCGGCCTGGGCCAACCCGGCAACCACCAGCCCGGTGGAGATCGGGAATACGCCCTTCAGCCACTTGCCCACTTCCTTGTACACCGGCTCGCGGAAACGTGGGTCGGTGATATAGGTGGTGGTCTTGACGATGTGTGACAGGTCGGAGCCTGCTTCTTCAAGCAATTGCTTGACGTTCTTCATGGCTTGCTCGGTCTGTGCCTGAGGGTTACCCAAGCCCACCAGTTTGCCTTCGAAGTCGGTACCGACCTGACCGCGCACGTAGATGGTATTGCCGGCCCGCACGGCCTGGCACAGGTCGTTGTCCAGGGTCTGGTTGGGGTAAGTTTCCTTGGTGTTGAACATGCGGATGCGAGTATGGGTAGGCATCAGTGGGCTCCGAAGGTGCTGACGTTGCTGATCGTGTTGGCTTGCTGCTCATCCGCCTCGCGCTGTTCGCGGTCGCGGTAGGCCAG
>QZVU01000137.1:315-1194 GCA_003602285.1 Arthrobacter frigidicola | reverse complement strand
TGCTACCGACGGGCTGGGCCCGCCATGTCCGTATCGAGGTCGCCAGCGATGGCCATGTGACCCGCATCGAGCCGGGCGCTTCGGCCGAAGGCGCCGAGCGCCTGGCAGGTCCGTTGCTGCCCGGTATGCCCAACTTGCACTCACATGCCTTCCAGCGTGCCATGGCGGGCTTGGCGGAAGTCGCCGGCAACCCCAACGACAGCTTCTGGACCTGGCGCGACCTGATGTACCGCCTGGTCGGGCAGATCACCCCGGACCAGTTGCAGGTCATCGCCCGCCAGCTGTATATCGAAATGCTCAAGGCCGGCTACACCTCGGTGGCCGAATTCCATTACGTGCACCACGACCAGGCAGGCAAGGCCTACGCCGACCCGGCCGAGCTGTCCCGCCGCATCAGCGCGGCCGCGGCCGACAGTGGCATTGGCCTGACCCTGTTGCCGGTGCTGTACAGCTACGCCGGGTTCGGCGGCCAGGCACCGAACGACGGGCAGCGGCGCTTCATCAACACCACCGAACAGTACCTGCAACTGCAAACGCAACTGGCCCCGCTGCTGGCCGCGCAACCTGCGCAGCAACTGGGCCTGTGCTTCCACTCGCTGCGTGCGGTGACGCCGGGGCAGATCGCCGAAGTGCTGGCGGCCAGCGACAAACAATGCCCGGTGCATATCCATATCGCCGAGCAGCAAAAGGAGGTGAACGACTGCCTGGCCTGGAGCGGCCTGCGCCCGCTGCAATGGTTGTACGAGCATGTGGATGTGGACCGTCGCTGGTGCCTGGTGCATGCCACCCATGCCGAGCCGGATGAAGTCACCGCCATGGCCCACAGTGGCGCGGTGGCCGGGTTGTGCCTGACCACCGAGGCCAACCTGGGCGACGGGA
>QZVU01000137.1:0-256 GCA_003602285.1 Arthrobacter frigidicola | reverse complement strand
GGCGGGCACATGGGCATCGGCTCGGACAGCCATGTGTCACTAAGCGTGGTGGAAGAACTGCGCTGGCTGGAATATGGCCAGCGGCTGCGGGACCAACGACGCAACCGCTTGTACCGTGGCGACCAGCCGATGGTCGGGCGCACGCTGTACGACGCCGCGCTGGCGGGCGGTGCACAGGCACTGGGCCAAGCGGTCGGTGAACTGGCCGTGGGCAAGCGCGCCGACTGGCTGGTACTGGATGGACAAGACCCTTACA
>QZVU01000136.1 GCA_003602285.1 Arthrobacter frigidicola | reverse complement strand
CCAGCGGGTTGCCGCGGACGAAGACCATGCCGTTGATCGACGACGAACCGCCAAGCACCCGGCCACGGTGCTGGTCGCTGCGGTTGCCGTTCAGGCCCGGCTCGGGCTCGCTCTTGAAGCCCCAGTTGAAACGCTTGCTTTCCAGGGGCAGGCCCAGGGCGGCGGGCATCTTCAGGATCACGCTATCGTGGCGCGGCCCGGCCTCCAGCAGCAGGACCCGGGTGGTGCGTTCGGCGCTGAGGCGGTTGGCCACCACGCACCCCGCCGACCCGGCACCGACCACGATGTAATCGAACTCGTTCTTGCTCATTTGCCGCGCCTCATTATTTCAGTTGGATCCAGATCGTCTTCACTTCGGAATACTGGTCATGGGCCAGGAACGACTTTTCGCGACCGCCGAAGCCGGACTGCTTGAAGCCACCGAACGGCACCGACTGGTCGCCTTCGGAGAAGCAGTTGACCGACACGGTGCCGGCACGGATGGCGCGGGACACCTTGTGCGCGGTGTGCAGGTTGTTGGTGTAGAGCGATGCGGCCAGGCCATAGGGGGTGTCGTTGGCAATGGCGATGGCCTCCTCGACGCTGGAGAAGGTGATCACCGAAAGCACCGGGCCGAAGATCTCTTCGCGGGCGATGGTCATCTGGTTGCTGACGTCGTCGAAGATGGTCGGCTCGATGTAGTAGCCGCCGGTCTCCTGGCGAATGCGCTGACCGCCGAGGATGATCCGCCCACCCTCCTCCACGCCCGCCTTGATGTAGCCGAGGATGTTGTTCATGTGCTTCTCGTCGATCAGCGCACCGATGCGCGTGCCTTCGACCAGCGGATCGCCGACGGTCCAGGTCTTGAAGTGCTCGACCAGCGCTTCCAGCAGCCGGCCCTTGACCTTCTCATGGACCAGCAGGCGCGAACCGGCGCTGCAGTTTTCGCCCTGGCTGAAGAGAATGCCGATGGCCAGTTGCTCGACGATCGGCTGCAGGTCATCGACATCGTCCATGACGATGGCCGGGCTCTTGCCGCCCAGTTCGAGGATGACCTTCTTCAGGTTGGACTCGGCGGCGTACTTGAGGAAGTAGCGGCCGACTTCGGTGGAGCCGGTGAAGCTCAGGCAATCCACGTCCGGGTGGCGACCGAGGGCCTGGCCGACGGTCTCGCCGAAACCGGTGACGATGTTGAATACGCCGGCCGGGATCCCGG
>QZVU01000133.1 GCA_003602285.1 Arthrobacter frigidicola | reverse complement strand
CCAAGTCCTCGCTGGCCCAGCAGATTGCCGCAGTAGATCAGCAAGTCGGCGCCGCCAAGACCGACCTGCAGCAGCAGATCAACAACGTGTCCGCACTGGCCGGTTCTTTACCGTACAACAAGGACAAGACCTACAGCACCACCCAGAGCGTGCTGGGTGCCAACGGGATGTTGTATCAGGCGCTGAAAGCGGTACCGAAGAACACCCCGCCGCCGAACGCGACCTATTGGACCGATGTTGGCCAGGCCATCGTCACGGCGGCTGGTACCACCGCGCGCGTGTCAAAGGTCGAAACCGACCTGACCACGCTGGATGGCAAGACCACGGCGCAGGCGACGCAACTGGGCGGGCTGCAGACCAGCCTGACCAACACCAACCAGAACGTGGCCACCGCCCAGCAGGCCGCTGACGCGGCAAACACGCTGGCTGGCGGCAAGGGCAAAGTGATCGTTCAGGCGGCGGCGCCGGCCGCTGCCGATCGCTTGGCGCAAAACCTGTGGATCGACACCACCGGCAATGCCAACACCCCGAAACGCTGGAGTGGCAGCGCCTGGGTGGCAGTGACGGACAAAGCGGCGACGGATGCCGCAGCGGCCGCCGCGAGTGCCTTGGCGCTGGCCCAGACCAAGGCCGACGCCACAGCGGTAAACAACCTGACCCTGCGGGTGTCCGATGCTGAGGGCAAGCTGGTCGCGGAAGGCAAGCGTATCGATGGCCTGCAGACCAGCGTGGACGGCAAGGCAAGCTCCACCGCCTTGCAACAGGTCACCAGCCGTGTCACCGCGACGGAGAGCAAAAACACCGCGCAGGACCAGCAGATCAGCTCCCAGAGTACTGCCATCGTCTCGCTGACCGACAGCGTGGCGAAGAAGGCCGAGGCTTCAGCCGTGCAGGCGCTGAGCAACACGGTCAACCAGCATGGCCAAGACCTCACTGCGCAAGGCCAGTCGCTGCTGAACATCAACGCCGCGCTGCCGCTGCTGGGCAGCGAGAACCTGGTGTTCAACCCGTCGTTCGAAAAGGAGGGGCTTACGGCAGGTCTGGGGGATGGCTGGTGGTACGACAAATCAGCGGGTGTCGGCCACACCTTCGCGCGGCCCTCGTCGACCCTGGACCCAGCAGGCGTTGCGCAGCGGGTGGACCTCACGGGCCTCTCGTCGGCCCTCTGGTTTCGCTTGCGCACGGCGGTCGAAAGG
>QZVU01000013.1 GCA_003602285.1 Arthrobacter frigidicola | reverse complement strand
CAATATTGTCGCAGCGACTATGAAAGCATACGCGGTCGCTGTGGGAGCGGGCGTGCCCGCGAAACAAGCAGCGAGGTGAATGGCACGGGCTTCGCCCGTGTTCGCGGGGCAAGCCCGCTCCCACAGGGATTCGAGCTGGGCAGAATTTTTTTGCGCACAAAGACAAAACCCCTACCTGCATGCGCAGATAGGGGTTTTGCGAAATGAATCTTGACGATGACCTACTCTCACATGGGGAAACCCCACACTACCATCGGCGATGCATCGTTTCACTGCTGAGTTCGGGATGGGATCAGGTGGTTCCAATGCTCTATGGTCGTCAAGAAATTCTGTAGCCAGAATGTCCAGATGGACAGCCCAGCGAATTCGGATATGTGATGTTTGTGGTTCGTTGCGAACTTTCGGTTCGTATCATCTTCACCACCGCAATCTGCGTCAGCAAATTGCTTGGGTGTTATATGGTCAAGCCTCACGGGCAATTAGTATTGGTTAGCTCAACGCCTCACAGCGCTTACACACCCAACCTATCAACGTCGTAGTCTTCGACGGCCCTTTAGGGGATTCAAGATCCCAGTGAGATCTCATCTTGAGGCAAGTTTCCCGCTTAGATGCTTTCAGCGGTTATCTCTTCCGAACATAGCTACCCGGCAATGCCACTGGCGTGACAACCGGAACACCAGAGGTTCGTCCACTCCGGTCCTCTCGTACTAGGAGCAGCCCCTCTCAAATCTCAAACGTCCACGGCAGATAGGGACCGAACTGTCTCACGACGTTCTAAACCCAGCTCGCGTACCACTTTAAATGGCGAACAGCCATACCCTTGGGACCGGCTTCAGCCCCAGGATGTGATGAGCCGACATCGAGGTGCCAAACACCGCCGTCGATATGAACTCTTGGGCGGTATCAGCCTGTTATCCCCGGAGTACCTTTTATCCGTTGAGCGATGGCCCTTCCATACAGAACCACCGGATCACTAAGACCTACTTTCGTACCTGCTCGACGTGTTTGTCTCGCAGTCAAGCGCGCTTTTGCCTTTATACTCTACGACCGATTTCCGACCGGTCTGAGCGCACCTTCGTACTCCTCCGTTACTCTTTGGGAGGAGACCGCCCCAGTCAAACTACCCACCATACACTGTCCTCGATCCGGATAACGGACCTGAGTTAGAACCTCAAAGTTGCCAGGGTGGTATTTCAAGGATGGCTCCATGAGAACTGGCGTCCCCACTTCAAAGCCTCCCACCTATCCTACACAAGCAAATTCAAAGTCCAGTGCAAAGCTATAGTAAAGGTTCACGGGGTCTTTCCGTCTAGCCGCGGATACACTGCATCTTCACAGCGATTTCAATTTCACTGAGTCTCGGGTGGAGACAGCGCCGCCATCGTTACGCCATTCGTGCAGGTCGGAACTTACCCGACAAGGAATTTCGCTACCTTAGGACCGTTATAGTTACGGCCGCCGTTTACCGGGGCTTCGATCAAGAGCTTCGCTTGCGCTAACCCCATCAATTAACCTTCCGGCACCGGGCAGGCGTCACACCCTATACGTCCACTTTCGTGTTTGCAGAGTGCTGTGTTTTTAATAAACAGTCGCAGCGGCCTGGTATCTTCGACCGGCATGGGCTTACGGAGCAAGTCCTTAACCCTCGCCGGCGCACCTTCTCCCGAAGTTACGGTGCCATTTTGCCTAGTTCCTTCACCCGAGTTCTCTCAAGCGCCTTGGTATTCTCTACCTAACCACCTGTGTCGGTTTGGGGTACGGTTCCCAGTTATCTGAAGCTTAGGAGCTTTTCTTGGAAGCATGGTATCAACCACTTCGTCGCCTAAAGGCAACTCGTCATCAGCTCTCGGCCTTGAAATCCCGGATTTGCCTAAGATTTCAGCCTACCACCTTAAACCTGGACAACCAACGCCAGGCTGGCCTAACCTTCTCCGTCCCTCCATCGCAATAACTGGAAGTACAGGAATATTAACCTGTTTTCCATCGACTACGCTTTTCAGCCTCGCCTTAGGGACCGACTAACCCTGCGTCGATTAACGTTGCGCAGGAAACCTTGGTCTTTCGGCGTGCGAGTTTTTCACTCGCATTGTCGTTACTCATGTCAGCATTCGCACTTCTGATACCTCCAGCAAGCTTCTCAACTCACCTTCACAGGCTTACAGAACGCTCCTCTACCGCATCACCAAAAGGTGATACCCGTAGCTTCGGTGCATGGTTTGAGCCCCGTTACATCTTCCGCGCAGGCCGACTCGACTAGTGAGCTATTACGCTTTCTTTAAAGGGTGGCTGCTTCTAAGCCAACCTCCTAGCTGTCTAAGCCTTCCCACATCGTTTCCCACTTAACCATGACTTTGGGACCTTAGCTGACGGTCTGGGTTGTTTCCCTTTTCACGACGGACGTTAGCACCCGCCGTGTGTCTCCCATGCTCGGCACTTGTAGGTATTCGGAGTTTGCATCGGTTTGGTAAGTCGGGATGACCCCCTAGCCGAAACAGTGCTCTACCCCCTACAGTGATACATGAGGCGCTACCTAAATAGCTTTCGAGGAGAACCAGCTATCTCCGAGCTTGATTAGCCTTTCACTCCGATCCACAGGTCATCCGCTAACTTTTCAACGGTAGTCGGTTCGGTCCTCCAGTCAGTGTTACCTAACCTTCAACCTGCCCATGGATAGATCGCCCGGTTTCGGGTCTATACCCAGCGACTAAACGCCCTATTAAGACTCGCTTTCGCTACGCCTCCCCTATTCGGTTAAGCTCGCCACTGAATATAAGTCGCTGACCCATTATACAAAAGGTACGCAGTCACCTAACAAAGTAGGCTCCCACTGCTTGTACGCATACGGTTTCAGGATCTATTTCACTCCCCTCTCCGGGGTTCTTTTCGCCTTTCCCTCACGGTACTAGTTCACTATCGGTCAGTCAGTAGTATTTAGCCTTGGAGGATGGTCCCCCCATATTCAGACAAAGTTTCTCGTGCTCCGTCCTACTCGATTTCATTGATAAGAGATTTTCGTGTACGGGGCTATCACCCACTATGGCCGCACTTTCCAGAGCGTTCCACTAATCTCAAACCAACTTAAGGGCTGGTCCCCGTTCGCTCGCCACTACTAAGGGAATCTCGGTTGATTTCTTTTCCTCAGGGTACTTAGATGTTTCAGTTCCCCTGGTTCGCCTCTTGCACCTATGTATTCAGTACAAGATAACCAGCTTGTGCTGGCTGGGTTCCCCCATTCAGAGATCTCTGGATCACAGTCTGTTTGCCGACTCCCCAAAGCTTTTCGCAGGCTACCACGTCTTTCATCGCCTCTGACTGCCAAGGCATCCACCGTATGCGCTTCTTCACTTGACCATATAACCCCAAGCAATCTGGTTATACTGTGAAGACGACATTCGCCGAAAATTCGCACGTCGCTCTTTCGAGCAGAACTCACAAATTTTACCTTAGCCTGATCCACCAGCAGTGAAACTGGTGTTCAGTCTATTTCTATCACATATCCGAATTTTTAAAGAACGATCTGACAAAAGTCAGAAATCAACATTCATCTACGAATGTTCATTTCTAAGTTCTGATCAAGTAAAGCGAGTGGTGGAGCCAAGCGGGATCGAACCGCTGACCTCCTGCGTGCAAGGCAGGCGCTCTCCCAGCTGAGCTATGGCCCCGTATTCTACGGCTAAACCATGTAATGGTAGGTCTGGGCAGATTTGAACTGCCGACCTCACCCTTATCAGGGGTGCGCTCTAACCAACTGAGCTACAGACCTATAACAGGGTCGCTTTACAGCATCGTCTTTTACAATGAATCAAGCAATTCGTGTGGGAGCTCATCAGCAGGCTGATGTCGTCGATTAAGGAGGTGATCCAGCCGCAGGTTCCCCTACGGCTACCTTGTTACGACTTCACCCCAGTCATGAATCACACCGTGGTAACCGTCCTCCCGAAGGTTAGACTAGCTACTTCTGGTGCAACCCACTCCCATGGTGTGACGGGCGGTGTGTACAAGGCCCGGGAACGTATTCACCGCGACATTCTGATTCGCGATTACTAGCGATTCCGACTTCACGCAGTCGAGTTGCAGACTGCGATCCGGACTACGATCGGTTTTGTGAGATTAGCTCCACCTCGCGGCTTGGCAACCCTCTGTACCGACCATTGTAGCACGTGTGTAGCCCAGGCCGTAAGGGCCATGATGACTTGACGTCATCCCCACCTTCCTCCGGTTTGTCACCGGCAGTCTCCTTAGAGTGCCCACCATAACGTGCTGGTAACTAAGGACAAGGGTTGCGCTCGTTACGGGACTTAACCCAACATCTCACGACACGAGCTGACGACAGCCATGCAGCACCTGTGTCAGAGTTCCCGAAGGCACCAATCCATCTCTGGAAAGTTCTCTGCATGTCAAGGCCTGGTAAGGTTCTTCGCGTTGCTTCGAATTAAACCACATGCTCCACCGCTTGTGCGGGCCCCCGTCAATTCATTTGAGTTTTAACCTTGCGGCCGTACTCCCCAGGCGGTCAACTTAATGCGTTAGCTGCGCCACTAAAATCTCAAGGATTCCAACGGCTAGTTGACATCGTTTACGGCGTGGACTACCAGGGTATCTAATCCTGTTTGCTCCCCACGCTTTCGCACCTCAGTGTCAGTATCAGTCCAGGTGGTCGCCTTCGCCACTGGTGTTCCTTCCTATATCTACGCATTTCACCGCTACACAGGAAATTCCACCACCCTCTACCGTACTCTAGCTTGCCAGTTTTGGATGCAGTTCCCAGGTTGAGCCCGGGGCTTTCACATCCAACTTAACAAACCACCTACGCGCGCTTTACGCCCAGTAATTCCGATTAACGCTTGCACCCTCTGTATTACCGCGGCTGCTGGCACAGAGTTAGCCGGTGCTTATTCTGTCGGTAACGTCAAAACACTAACGTATTAGGTTAATGCCCTTCCTCCCAACTTAAAGTGCTTTACAATCCGAAGACCTTCTTCACACACGCGGCATGGCTGGATCAGGCTTTCGCCCATTGTCCAATATTCCCCACTGCTGCCTCCCGTAGGAGTCTGGACCGTGTCTCAGTTCCAGTGTGACTGATCATCCTCTCAGACCAGTTACGGATCGTCGCCTTGGTGAGCCATTACCTCACCAACTAGCTAATCCGACCTAGGCTCATCTGATAGCGCAAGGCCCGAAGGTCCCCTGCTTTCTCCCGTAGGACGTATGCGGTATTAGCGTTCCTTTCGAAACGTTGTCCCCCACTACCAGGCAGATTCCTAGGCATTACTCACCCGTCCGCCGCTGAATCGAAGAGCAAGCTCTTCTCATCCGCTCGACTTGCATGTGTTAGGCCTGCCGCCAGCGTTCAATCTGAGCCATGATCAAACTCTTCAGTTCAATACTGCTTGGGTTTTTAAGAAACCCTAAACTTGGCTCAGCAATCTCAAATGACTATGTGATTTCTCGCATGGTCACTTGTGATGCTGATAATCTTTTTGACTATCAGTCCGTACTCACAAGCACCCACACGAATTGCTTGATTCGATTTGTTAAAGAGCGTTTGGTTAAGAGCTTTTCGTCTCAACCGAGGCGCGCATTCTACGCTTTCCTCAGAGCCTGTCAAGCGTTTATTTTGAAGTTTTTTGCGAGAAACTCGTTTAGCTTCAAACACTTAACTCGCTGCGATCTCTCGTAGCGGGAGGCGAATCATACAGCGTTTAGAAGCGCTGTCAACCACCATTTCAACCGCTTGCGATCATTCGATCGTAGCCCTTTCAACGCCACCTTAACTACCTAACTCATTGAATCTCAAGGAGTTTGTCGTTCCGATGTCGCTGGAAGTGGGGCGCATTATAAGGGGATTCAGAAGGGCGTCAACCTTTAATTTCAATAAACCCTGATATTGCTGAAAAACAAAGCAGGGAGGCCTTTCGGCCTCCCCGCTTCTATATAGCTACACCTGCAATCGCTCACTCAGCCTTGAGGGTAACCCGTGCAAACGACTTCTTGCCCGCTTGGCACACATGGGTCGCGCCCAGCGCAAACACGAAGTCACGATCCACGGCCGCACCGTCGACTTTAACAGCGCCGCCACTCAGCAGGTCCCGCGCCTGAGCCGAGTTCTTTACCAGGCCAGCCCGGTTCAGCACGGCAGCAATCGGCAAGTTTTCCGCTGCAACCACTTCGACTTCCGGCAGG
>QZVU01000134.1 GCA_003602285.1 Arthrobacter frigidicola | reverse complement strand
GTATCGGCGAGCGTTTTGCGCTCAACCTGCCCCTTATGCACCAGGGCGGGATCTGGGTGCACGCGGTGTCGGTAGGCGAGAGCATTGCTGCAGCGCCCATGGTTCGCGCCTTGCTCAAGGCTTATCCCGAACTACCGATCACGCTGACCTGCATGACGCCGACCGGTTCCGAGCGTATTCGCGCCATGTTCGCCGACGAACCGCGCGTGCAGCATTGCTACCTGCCCTACGACCTGCCGTGGGCTGCGGGGCGTTTTCTCGACCATGTCCAGCCGAAGCTGGGCATCATCATGGAAACCGAACTGTGGCCCAACCACATTCACCAGTGTGCCAAACGCGGGATTCCGGTGGCGCTGGCCAATGCACGATTGTCCGAGCGCTCGGCACGCGGCTACGGGCGCTTTGCCAGGCTGACCCGGCCGATGCTGGCCGAGATGAGTCTGATTGCCGTGCAGACTGAAACCGAGGCTCAGCGCTTCCGTGATCTGGGCGCACGCCCTGAATGCGTAAAAGTCACCGGCTCGATCAAGTTCGACCTGAAGATCGATGAGCAACTGCTACCGCGTGCCAAGGCATTGCGTGAGCAGTGGGGGGCCGAGCAGCGCCCGGTGTGGATTGCCGCCAGTACCCATGACGGTGAAGATGCGCTGATTCTGCAGGCTCATCGGCAGTTGTTGCAGGTGCATGGCGATGCCTTGCTGATCCTCGTGCCGCGTCACCCTGAGCGGTTTGCTGCGGTGCATGCGCTGTGCAGCGAGCAATTCGCCACCGTGCGCCGTTCTTCTGCAGCGCCGGTCGATGCCCAGACCCGCGTGTTGCTGGGCGATACCATGGGGGAGTTGCTGTTCCTCTATGCGTTGGCCGATATCGCCTTTGTCGGCGGTAGCCTGGTGCCGACGGGAGGGCACAACCCGCTGGAGCCTGCGGCGCTGGCCTTGCCGGTGATCATGGGGCCACATGTGTTCAACTTCCTCGAAATCAGCGCGATGTTGCGTGAAGCGGGGGCGTTGCAGCAGGTGGACGATGCCGACGGGCTGGCCGGTGCGGTGCGGCGGCTGGTCGAGTTGCCGCAGGATGCGCAGCGCATGGGCGAGGCGGGCAGGGCGGTGATGCGGGCCAATCAGGGCGCGTTGCAGCGCTTGCTCGATGGCCTGGATGCGCTTGTCCGCTGACGTTTGCTTTGGTTGTCCTGGCCT
>QZVU01000135.1 GCA_003602285.1 Arthrobacter frigidicola | reverse complement strand
GAAGAAGATGCACTTCAAACGGAAGGTAAATGCGTAGTCGGTCATGCCGCTTTGGAGATCGCGGAAGATGTAAATCGCTCCTGGACTCGCAAGGGCAACGGCAAAACGACGTCGAGAATCCTGGGTTTGATCCGTCGGGTTCAGGACAAGGCTGAAGCTATGAGCGTTCTTTCAAGCAAATTCTCTAACCTGGAGAAAATGTGTGCATCAGTGTTGGCTGCTGTTCCGAGCGGACCGAGCATTGAAGGGGTTGCTTACATCCAAGTATCTGGCTTGTTGTCCTTCTGCATGGATCCTGAAAAAATCCTTGGAGAACATGCCACCGAGTTTGATCCATTGAATGTAGCGGCTTCTGATTCAGCGCCGGCTGTTGCTGACGATAACGTCAGCTTCAGCAGCTCAGCATCTGCAACTATTCATCCTCAAGCAGAACAAAATGAAGTTACCATCGTTCCTGAGGTCTCGGTGATTCCGCCACTTCCAACTGGTCGCAAGACAGAAGAGAACCTCTTCTTTGCGACTGAACCTGAAAAAACCGTGGTAGAGCCTGAAAAGGTTGAGCCATCGGACACCACCTCGCAGCCACCATCGGCTCCGTTCATCTTCTAACCCACAAAAAAACCCCGGTCAAAGACCGGGGTTTCTTTATTCCTGCAAATTAAGCCGCCGGCGGAGGTTGCAGACCAGGCAGCTCGATTTCAGCCTTAGCCAACAACTGGCGTCAAGAGAGTTGCTCATACAGCAACACCATGGTCATGAGAACGGAGAGAGGAGGCTGCGCCCATTCGTCCTTCTTCGGGATATAACCCGCCCAGGTTGGATCGCTACCCATCTTCTCGATCGACAGCCAGAGTTGCTCATCAAGATCTTTCTTGTATACAAAATCTTGTGGCGTGAAGAAATCGGCCAAGTTGTAAACCTGGATGAGAGGCAGGCCGAGGAAGTCAGCCACCAGCTGCAGCTTTTCCTTGCCCAGCGATCGTATCTGACGGTTTCCGTTAGCCAGGGAGTTCCAGTAGATGACCGTTATGCCCATGACATCGGCAATGGCACGATCAGGCAGTCCACGATCGATGATCACCTTCTTGATCATCTTGACGAGGCGGGAGCCCGGCATAGTGTTCCGAGTTTCGATTGCTGCAACGCCCTTGCTTTCTGGCTCTGCTGTTTTGGCCTTGGCAGAAGCACGAGGTCTT
>QZVU01000132.1 GCA_003602285.1 Arthrobacter frigidicola | reverse complement strand
GCCTGCCACGCTCAATACCGACAAAGCGCCGAGCTATGGTGCAGCGATCACCGAATTGAAGCGCGAAGGAAAGCTGGACCGGGAGACGGCCCACCGGCAGGTGAAGTATCTCAATAACGTGATCGAGGCCGATCACGGAAAGCTCAAGATACTGATCAAGCCGGTGCGCGGTTTCAAATCGATCCCCACGGCCTATGCCACGATCAAGGGATTCGAAGTCATGCGAGCCCTGCGCAAAGGACAGGCTCGCCCCTGGTGCCTGCAGCCCGGCATCAGGGGGTCGTTTGCGGGAGGGGGCGGAATCCTACGCTAAGGCTTTGGCCAGCGATATTCTCCGGTGAGATTGATGTGTTCCCATCCGAGCGGCGAAACATGGGCCAAGAGATCGGGCGATAGCAGCTTTCCATCGCGTTTCTGGTTTGCAACGACCTCGCCGAGCTTCATGGTGTTCCAGAAGATGATGATGGCGGCGAGCAGATTCATGCCGGCGATGCGGTAATGCTGGCCTTCGGCGGAACGGTCGCGGATTTCACCGCGGCGGTGGAAGCTGATTGCCCGCTTCAGCGCATGATGAGCTTCGCCTTTGTTGAGCCCGATCTGGGCACGCCGTTGGAGTTCGGCATCCAGAATCCAGTCGATCATGAACAGGGTGCGCTCGACGCGACCGACTTCCCGCAGGGCTGTCGCGAGCTCGTTCTGCCGCGGATAGGAGGCGAGTTTCCGCAGAATCTGGCTTGGCGCGACGGTCCCGGCAGCAATGGTGGCGGCGATGCGCAGGATGTCGGGCCAATTGCGCTCGATCATGGCTTGGTTGACCTTTCCGCCGATCAACGCTCGCAGGTGCGCCGGGGCGGCCGACGGATTGAACGCGTAGAGCCGTTTGGATGGCAGGTCGCGGATGCGCGGAGCGAACCGGTAGCCGAGAATGGCACATGCGGCAAAGACGTGATCGGTGAAGCCGCCCGTGTCGGTGAACTGCTCGCGGATATGGCGTCCAGCATCGTTCATCAGCAGGCCATCGAGGATGTAAGGCGCTTCGCTTGCCGTTGCAGGAATCACCTGGGTTGCGAACGGCGCATATTGGTCGGAGACGTGGCTATAGGCTTTCAGGCCCGGGGTATTGCCATATTTCGCGTTGACCAGGTTCATGGCCTCACCTTGCTCTGTAGCGACGAAGAACTGTCCGTCGCTCGAAGCCG
>QZVU01000131.1 GCA_003602285.1 Arthrobacter frigidicola | reverse complement strand
TTGGACACCTGCGCGCAGGTGAGCACGGCCTGCAGGCGGTTCTCGAACAAGGCACGGTTGGGCAGGCCGGTCAGCGGGTCGTGGTGGGCCTGGTAGTCGAGCTTGGCCTGGGCGTGCTTGAGGCTCGAAATGTCGGCGAACACAGCCACGAAGTGAGTGATCTCGCGGTCGCTGTTGCGCACGGCGCTGATGGTCAGCCAGCCGGGGTACAGTTCGCCGTTCTTGCGCTTGTTGTAGATCTCGCCTTGCCAGTGACCCTCGGCGGTAAGCTGGTGCCACATGGCGGCATAGAAGGCGCTGTCGTGCTGGCCGGAGGCAAGCAGGCGAGGGGTCTGGCCGAGGGCTTCGATTTCGCTGTAGCCGGTGATTTCGCTGAAGGCACGGTTGACGGCACTGATGCGCTGGTCGATGTCGGTGATCAGCACGCCTTCGGCAGTGTTCTCGAACACGGTGGCGGCCAGTTGCAGTTTTTCCTGCATCAGGTGGCGCTCGGTGATGTCGCGGGCGATGGTCAGCATGCAGTCGACGCCGGCAATCGGCAGGGGCCTGGCGGACAGCTCGCACAGGCGGACCTGCCCGTCGCTGCGGCGGATGTGGCAGGTGAAGTCACGCACGAAACCGTCGCGGTTGAGCTGGTCGACCAGGCGTTTGCGTTCGTTGAGGTCGACCCAGATACCCAGGTCCAGCGAGGTCTGGTCGATAGTCGGGTTCAGGTCATAGCCAGTCAGACGGCAGAAGCCTTCGTTCACCTCAAGCAGCAAACCGTCGCTCTGGCGCGACAGCAGCAGGCCGTCGGGCGAGGCGTGGAAGGCCTTGGCGAACTTTTCTTCTGAAGTTTGCAGCTGCTGCTGGGTCTCCTTGAGCTGGCTGATGTCGCGAACTGCCACAACCAGCGCGGGGGTGCCGTCCAGTTCGAAGGTTTCGGCCGAAGTCAGGCCGGTGAAGAGTTGGCCATTACTGCGGCGAAAGCTCATCTCAAGGTTGCGGATGCCACCTTGGTGCAGGCGCTCAAGCAGCGGCGGGACGGAGCCTTCGACGCCCCACAGGTTCAGGTCGGTGGCGCTGCGGCCAAGCACCTGGTCCGGGTTCAGGCCAATCTGCTCTTCGAAGGCTTCGTTCACCTCCAGCAGGCAGCCGTCGCTGTGGCGGGCAATCAGTAGAATGTCGGGGCACTGCTGGAACACCGAGGCAAACTTTTGCTCGGAA
>QZVU01000130.1 GCA_003602285.1 Arthrobacter frigidicola | reverse complement strand
CGCTCCAAATCCTGAGGGGTTAAAAGCGAAGGGTCACTGAGCTGTACAGCATATGGCGCCTCCATGGTGGCGGTGAAGCTCACTGCATATTTTCTGGCAGCGTTTCCGCTTAGCGCGAAGTTCGCATTTTTTACGACAGCAGTAACCTGCGAAGCACCTAGCGGCTTATCACTAGAGAAATTTCGAAGGTTGGCTGCAGTCACCTCTATCTCTGTTCCACCGCCCAGCCGCTGATCCGACCGGCAGACCAGGGCGTAGTGGCTCGATTTGCGCCGTCCTGAAGGAAGATCTGCTCGGCTGGTGATCAAGACGTGTTTGGGGAGAGGCACAACGTTACCTCGCCCATCGACCCAACTGTTCCAGACAAAGATGTCTTCAGGGCGAACGTCAATGTCCTTCGGCTTGCTGAACATCGGCGAGAACAGAACCTGCATTTCACCATCAATGGATGCCGCAGCATCGCGAGCATTGTCGCCAAGCGACTGGCCAATGCCCCAGAAGAAAAGACCGTCCCCGAGCTGACGCTCCCACTCCTTGCGACGCACGATAAGGTCCAGGCCTTCGCCTGATTCGACGCCCATTTTGGTCCAGCAGAAGGTGGAAGGGATCATGAGGTGTGGGTCCAAGGGTCACATAACAAGGACCAGCGTACCAAAAATCTATTCATTTGTGTAGGTGAATAGCCTATAGTGAATATCATGAATAGCACCAAGATCCAGCACGCCTATAACCAAATCATAGAATCCATCAAGGCAGATTCCCGTAGCGATGCCGAAATATCGAGGCAGAGCGGGGTTTCTCAGCCAACTGTATGGAGGCTACGCAGTGGCCACAAACCTAGGCTAAGGTACAGCGAGCAATTCAATAAGCTGTGCACCTTCTACGGGGTTAATGAATTGGCCGCACCCTTAGGGCATGGTTCATTGGAGACTGAACTGAAGGATGCAATAATGTCCGTATGGGATGGCTCGGATGCTCATGCCCGGGCGTTGATTAAGGTGGTCCGGAGCCTGAAGGGGCTTGCAGCGAACTCTGTCGGTCAATCCGTCCCGCTTTCTGCTCAAGGAGGTCGCAATGCCGGCCACTCAAATTGATCGAATCTTCGGGGCGCTGGAGTCAGCCGGCTATCCCCGTGAACTCCAGAGTTCTCTGCTACCCGACTGGGTGACCAGCGAGATGCTGCAGGATGAGGGAGCGACTCTTGAAG
>QZVU01000129.1 GCA_003602285.1 Arthrobacter frigidicola | reverse complement strand
GGAGCGGGTTTACCCGCGAAGAGGCCAGCATAGGCAGCGCAGGTCTCAGGGTTGGAACGCGCCGATGAAAATAGCCGGGTCCACCCGCGCATCATTCAGGCTGACGTTCCAGTGCATGTGCGGCCCGGTTGCCCGCCCGGTCGAGCCCACGCGACCGACCACCTCGCCACGGCGCAGTGATTGCCCCACCTGCACATCGATCTTCGACATGTGGCAGAACATGCTGATAAAGCCCTGCCCATGGTCGACGAACACCGTGCGGCCATTGAAGAAGTAATCCCCCACCAGGATCACCTTGCCATTGGCCGGTGTCTTGATCGGTGTTCCCGCTGGCACTGCAAAGTCCAGCCCGGCATGCGGGTTGCGCTCTTCACCGTTGAAGAAGCGGCGCACGCCGAATTTGCTCGACAGCGGGCCGTTGACCGGCTTGTCGAGGACCAGGTTGCTTGGCAGGGTCGGGCTGAAGCTGCGGTAGGCCTTGATCTGTTCGGCCAGCTCGCGGTCGATGCGCTTGAGGTCGGCCGGGTTCGGGTTGACCTGGCGAGTGTTCTTCAGCGTGATGCGCTGTTCAGGGTATTTCTTGCTCCCGACGCTGAAGGGCAGGGTGCGGCCGTCCTGGCTCAGCACGGCAGTGCCGGGCTTCTGGGTCAGCGGGATGCCGACGATGGCCAGCCAGTTGTCCTGCTCCTTCACCACCAGCACCGGCTTGCCGTCGAAACGGGCGCTGGGCGCGCTTGTGGCGGGGCCCAGGTCAACCACCGCCACGCCACCCGGCACCGGCTTGTTCAGTGTGCGGGTGATATAGCTGGCCTGGGCGCCGCCGGCGAGCAGCACGAGGGAGAGGGCGAGCAGGGGCGCGAGCAGGCGGGGCATGTGTCAGTCCAGTAATGAGAGGGTGACCGGGGTCAGGTGGTTGTCTTCGACCCGCACCTGCAGTTCGCCTTCGTTCAGGCGGGCGGTCAGGCGCTGGCCATTGCGGGTCTGTTCGGCACTGCGAATGGCCTGGCCCTGGTCGTCCAGCAGGATGCTGTAGCCGCGGGCGAGGGTGGCCAGCGGGCTCACCACCTGCAGGGTTTGCAGTTGGGCCTGGAAGCGTTGGCGGCGGTCTTTCAGCACCTCGCGCATGGCCCGTGGCAGGCGCTCGGCCAGGCTGTCCAGGCGCTGGCTCAGCAATTTCAGGTTGCGCCCCGGGTGCTGCGCGGCCAGGCGCGTG
>QZVU01000128.1 GCA_003602285.1 Arthrobacter frigidicola | reverse complement strand
CCCCTGCTCCCAGCGGGATTTGTCTTCCAGGTTGCCGTCCTCGATACCGTGCAGGGCTTCCTGGGCGATACCGATCATCACCGGGCTCTTGGCAGCGATTCTGGCGGCAATCTCCAGCGCGGTTTCGCGCAGCTGCTCTTTGGGCACCACGCGCTCGATGAAGCCATACTGCGCAGCCTCGGCGGCGCCGATCTTGTCGCCGGTGAAGAACAGATAACGAACCTTCTGCACCGGGAACAAACGCTGCAGGTGGGCGCCGCCGCCCATGGCCCCACGGTCAACTTCGGGCAAGGCAAAGGTGGCGCACTCTGAGGCCACGACAATGTCGGCAGCACCGGTAATGCCGACGCCACCACCGAGGACGAAGCCGTGCACGGCGACGATGACCGGCACAGGGTTGCGATGCACCGCCTTGAACGCCGCATAATTACCGGCGTTGACCGCTACGATGCGTTCGGGGTGGGCGTCCAGTTCCTTGATGTCGACACCGGCGCAGAAACCACGGCCTTCGGCACGGATGACGATTACCCGGACGTCGGGGTTGGCGCCCAGGGCTTCGACCTGATGGGCCAGGTCCATCCACTCCTGGCTGCCCAGGGCATTGACCGGCGGTTTGGCCAGCACCAGCTCGGCAATGCCCGCCTCGATCTGTGTGGTAAATGCTTGACTCATGAGGGTGTTCTCCAAAGTTCGGCAGGCTGATGCTCGCTACGGCAGGCCAACAGGGCTTCCAGGCAGCGTTCGGCTTCCTGGGCAATTTCTTCGATCACTTGCTGGCAACTCTTGAGTTCGCCAATGGCGGCGGCTACCTGGCCGCTGGGCAGAATGCCTTCGTCCGGAACACCGTCGATCATCGAACGCTGCAGCAGTACCGGCTGGTTGGCGGCCATCAGCGTTTGCGACAGCGCGCCGGGGTCTTCCTTGAGTGCCTGGCGCAGCACACCGAACAGATGGCTCAGGCTCATTCCGGTTTGCTGCTTCCATTTCCAGGCGCTGCGCAACGCGATGCACAGGCGCCCGAAAGACCCGGCCTGCTCCAGGCGGTTGATAAACGGGTTCTCGATCATGCGGTGGCGCATGCCATCTACCGCCGTGGTCACCCGCACCCGTTGCGGGTCGTTGACCTCGAGGTAATGCACCAAGGTGCTCGACGGCGTAGGCGAGTCCCGGGTCATCAAAAAGCGCGTGCCCATGGCAATACCCACAGCGCCGGTC
>QZVU01000127.1 GCA_003602285.1 Arthrobacter frigidicola | reverse complement strand
CAGGTGCAGCAACTGCTCGGGCAATTGATCGACAGCAGCGACGCCAGGCTCAAGGCGCCGTTGCAGCAATTGCGTGATAGCCACCGACAGTTGGGCCAGGCCTATGCGCAGGGCCGTCAGGCCTTCGTCGCCGCGGGTGGCGACCCGGTCGCCGGCGATCGGGCGGTCAAGGGCGTGGATCGCGCAGCCAGTGAGCAGATGAGCGAACTGGTCGAGCAATTGCGTGCCGATGCCCGCCAGCGCGCGGCCAGTATCAGCGCCAGCGCCGAGCGCACGGTATGGCTGGGCCTGCTGGTGATGCTGGCCTCGGCGGTGACGGTGGGGCTGCTCAGCCTGTGGCTGGTGAACCGCAGCCTGATCGAGCCGATCCGCCAGCTGATCGAGTATGTTGCGCAGCTGAGCCAGGGCCGTTTTGCCGCCCGGGTGGACAGCCGCCGGGAGGATGAACTGGGGCGCCTGGCGCGGGCCGCCAATACCCTGCGCGACTTCCTCGCCGACACCGTCGGCCGGCTGAAGGACAATGCCCAGGAGCTGGAAGGTGCCAGCGGCCAGTTGCGCAGCATTGCCGGCGACATGGCCCGCGGCACCCATGACCAGTTCCAGCGTACCGACCAGGTGGCCACGGCCATGCACGAGATGTCTGCCACCGCTCAGGAAGTTGCCCGCCATGCTGCAGAAGCTGCCCGTGCGGCGGATGAAGCCGACCACAGTGCCCAGGCCGGTGAGCAGGTCATGCAGCAGACTATCGACATCATTGGCGTGGTCAACCGCGAAATCGCCGGTACCGCAGCGGTGATCCGCGACCTGGAGCATGACAGCACCCGTATCGGCAAAGTACTGGAAGTGATCCGCGGTATTGCCGAGCAGACCAACCTGCTGGCGCTCAACGCGGCGATCGAAGCGGCCCGCGCTGGTGAGGCCGGGCGGGGCTTTGCGGTAGTGGCCGATGAGGTGCGCAGCCTGGCCCAGCGCACCCAGCAGTCGACTGAAGAGATCGAAGAGCTTATCGCCGGCCTGCAAAGCGGCACACAACGGGTGGCCAGCGTGATGGACAACAGCCGCCAGCTGACCGACAGCAGCGTCGAGCTGACCCGCCGTGCCGGTACCTCTCTGGAAACCATCACCCGCACGGTGTCGTCGATCCAGGCGATGAACCAGCAGATTGCAACTGCTGCAGAGGAACAGACCGCCGTTGCCGAGGAGATCAACCGCAGCG
>QZVU01000126.1 GCA_003602285.1 Arthrobacter frigidicola | reverse complement strand
GTCTACGACCTGCTGATCGGGGAGTGCGACCTGGCTCAGGCCATGCATTACTCCGAGCACGGCGGGTTCCAGTTGCTGCCGGCCAACCGCGACCTGACCGCCGCCGAGGTGGTGCTGCTGGAAATGCAGGTCAAGGAAAGCCGTCTGCGTAACGCCCTGGCGCCAATCCGCGAGAACTACGACTTCATCCTCATCGACTGCCCGCCGTCGCTGTCGATGCTCACGCTAAACGCCCTGGTCGCTTCCGATGGCGTGATCATCCCCATGCAGTGCGAGTACTACGCACTGGAAGGTCTTAGCGACCTTGTGGATAACATCAAGCGCATCGCCGCCCGGTTGAATCCGGAGCTGAAGATCGAGGGCCTGTTGCGGACCATGTACGATCCTCGCCTGAGCCTGAACAATGATGTTTCGGCGCAGCTGAAAGAACACTTTGGCCCGCAGCTGTACGACACGGTCATTCCGCGCAACATTCGCCTGGCCGAGGCCCCCAGCTTTGGCATGCCGGCCCTGGCTTACGACAAGCAATCGCGCGGCGCGCTGGCTTACCTGGCCCTGGCGGGGGAACTGGTTCGCCGTCAACGCCGTCAATCACGCACTGCACAGACAACTTAAGGAATCCGTATGGCCGTCAAGAAACGGGGTCTCGGACGTGGGTTGGATGCACTGCTCAGTGGTCCTTCCGTCAGCGCGCTCGAAGAGCAGGCTGTGAAGATCGACCAGAAAGAACTGCAACACCTGCCGGTCGAGCTGATTCAGCGTGGCAAGTACCAGCCACGTCGGGACATGGATCCGCAGGCGCTGGAAGAGCTCGCGCACTCGATTCGCAGCCATGGCGTGATGCAACCGATCGTGGTCCGCCCGATTGGCGACAACCGCTATGAGATCATCGCCGGTGAGCGCCGCTGGCGCGCGACCCAGCAGGCCGGCCTGGACACGATTCCGGCCATGGTCCGCGAAGTGCCCGATGAAGCCGCCATTGCCATGGCGCTGATCGAGAACATCCAGCGCGAAGACCTCAACCCGTTGGAAGAGGCCATGGCCCTGCAGCGTCTGCAGCAGGAATTCGAACTTACCCAGCAACAGGTGGCCGATGCCGTCGGTAAGTCGCGGGTAACCGTGGCCAACCTGCTGCGCCTGATCACCTTGCCTGAGGCGATCAAGACCATGCTCGCCCACGGCGACCTGGAGATGGGGCACGCACGCGCATTGCTCGGC
>QZVU01000012.1 GCA_003602285.1 Arthrobacter frigidicola | reverse complement strand
GGGGGGGGGGGGGGGGGGGGGGGGGGGGGGGGGGGGGGGGGGGGGGGGGGGGGGGGGGGGGGGGGGGGGGGGGGGGGAAATCGTGTTTGAAGTTGAGGGAGAACTGCGGCTGGCCGGTCTCGGCGGCGGTGGTCCACGACTGGTGGACCGTGGGCGCGATGCGACGTTCAGCCAGATCAACGGGTCAGCCGCGGGCGGCAGCGATCTTTTCCATCTGATGTGGCGTGGCCTCTCCATCCCAACCAGCGGTTCAGCCGGCGACAGTTCCTCGGCGCCATTCCACTCCACGAAACTCTGGGAGATCTTCATCCATGGGGGGCCTTGGACCATGCCCGGGTCAGGGCAACCGAGCTCATTCAGGAGGGAAGCCACTTCGCCTGGACCCCAGAGGAGACAAAGGCCCAGCAGAACTACCTCAGGACACGCCACCCAGGCTTCAGCACCCGCTGTATCGATGACGCCCTCGACTGGGGTTACCAGCAGAATCGGTAACCGGTAGGCGTGCCCCCGCACCAATCCTAGGCAGATTCCTCAGTTCCTCATGCCTGCGTTCCCGGGTTGGCGGCACGCCCGGCGGGTCGTTCCTTGGCTCCTGCCAGTTCCCGGGGCAGCCAGTGCCGTGCGCGCTAGCTGTCGGTGGTGTGCGCCCCGACGAGCGGGCGTGGTGTCTTACAGTGAGGCATGCACCTGACACGGAACCACCGTCAATCACCCGCATGGCAATGGGCGTCCGTCGCCCTGATCGCACTCCTGTCCGCGGGACTCTGGGTTGGCTGGTTCGCATGGGATACCGAGTACCAGTTCGACCCGTCCACCGGCGAAATGGCCGGACCATACGCGATATGGCAGGGAGTGGGAGCGTTCTTGTGCGGCATTGTGGTGGCGGCGTTCGCCTACCGGCTTCTGCCCTTTGGTGTCGCTCTGCTGGTCCTTCCCGCGTCCTTCACCCTCGCGTGGATCGGCAAGGCCGCCGTCGGTGATGAGACAGGCCTGTGGATGGTAGGGGCGATACTGATCGCTTTCGGCACCACGCTGGGTGCGGTCGTGCTCCTCGGCATCGCTGCCGCCGTCGTCCCGGTCCATCGGGGACGGCCGTCGAAGAGTTCTGCTGCCTGAAGTCCCTTCTCCACGATCACCGAGCTGCCGCGCCCACATCCCAGCGGAGGGGCCGCTCCGCGGCGGGCGCGGTTTCCCTGACAGGTCAGTGGGCGGCCGTGAGCTCCGTTGGTAGTGGCTGTGAAGAGATGTGTGCCAGTACGGTCCGCGCGAAGAGGCCCGGGTTTTGGCCGTTCCACGCGTGTCCGACCGCGGGTGCAATTCGTGCTTGAGCGTTGGGGAAAGCGGCCGCAATTTTCGTAAGTGACTCAATGATGAGGGGGTGCTCTTTCGCCCCGGCGGTGGCGAGGACCCGTGTGGGACGGGTGCCTGAGGTGGCCGGAAGCCGATAGTTCATGAGTTCCTCGCCGATTGCGGTGAATGTGCCCTTGGCCATGGACCGGGCGGCGGCGACGTAGCCCTGGTAGTCCTCTGGAGGGATGGCCAGCGACCGCGCATTGGCGCGCAGCATCACCCCGCTGCGTACGAAGGGGGCAACCAGGTGACCGGTGGCTCGCATCAGCCCAGGGCGTGGAAAAGGGAGTACGTTGACGCCACTGACCAAGGAACTCTCCACCCTTTCCGGGTGCGCGGCTGTGATCTCGAGGGCGAGGTAACCGCCCAGCGACAGCCCCACGACGTGTGCGGTACCGTCAACCGTCGTCTCGTCGATGATCTGGATTAGTGCCAGGACCGTATCGTCGATGGATACCCACGGCCGAGAGGCGTTGTGGCCATGACCGGGAAGGTCGACCATGACCAGGCGGACAGCTCCCTCTAGTCGATCGACCAACCCCCGCCACATCCAGCTCGTCGTGCCGGCTCCGTGCAGGAGGATGCACGTCGGCGCACCGTCGGGACCGGCGACGGTGGCGGACAGGGCTTTCGGCGACGAACGGGTGGTCTGCACCGGGGAGGCGCCCCGCTTCAGCCGGAGCAGCGGATTTGCGGCGCTAATCGAAAGTCGGTCCCGCAGGTACCCTTCGTGAAGGATCAAAGTGGCCATGGGTTTACGTTATCGCCGGTGCGAACATTGTCAAGACTGATAATGCTCAGTGATGGGATCCGCCAAAGGCTTTCTCACCTATGTGACTGGCCTTCCCTCGGCCACAGCACTAGCGAGTTCCTGCATTCTTCTGCACACGGCACGACTTGAAGAACTCCCGCAGATTCGCCGTCTCGCCGCGGCGGGCTGTCTCTACCACCGATGCCTCAAACACTTCCGGGTTCTGATGCACGGCCTTAATTATCGGCAGGGACGTGTACTTCTCGATCTCGGCCATGGCAACATCCTCGCGCCCAGAATCACCGGAATCGACCGCGCCAAGGTATTCCGCCATCCAGGCACAGAGCCAGAAATCGGCGACAGCGCCTTCCTCAACTCCCTCTTCGATGACAACGTCCTGATCCTGGGAGACGGTGCCAACTGACTCGGTCGACCACGAGAAACCGTCCGGCAGCTCTTCGGGAAATTCCTCAATGGCCCTGAGTCTGTTCGCAGCCATATCCTCCGGACCGATGAACCGGGACGCCTCCCCCGCCATCGTCCTATCGGACCGATCGCCCTCAGGCTGCCCAGACTCCGGCAATACTTGCACGGTCGCGCTGGGCCCAGGAGAGGCGGACCGCGCGGGCGGGTCGGCAGCAACACCACATCCCACAAGGAACATGGCGGCAGCAACGGCACAGTTCAACGGAATTCGCGATCGCATGGTTCTCCTTGCTCCCCACCCCCATGGGCAGTTCTAGAACCATAACCCAAATGGAGCGTCCGCCGGGCCGGCAGGAAGCGCAACGGTACGGGAACGAATTCCGGTTACCGGGGGAACTTGGCGCTATCGACACCACAATGGGGGGCATGAGGATTCGGTTCGGGTGGTCCAGCAGCAGGACCAAGGGGCGGATCGCCCGCGGCTTCGTGGTCGGGGCTGCACTAATCGCCGCCGCCGGGGGATGCTCCTCCTACCCATCCGCCGACCCGCCCTGCTTCCCGCCCGACTACTCGGTCACTCCAACCGACGCGACGCCGGGAGGGATGGTCACCGTCGCGGCACCGGAGGCCGACTGCAATCTCCGGTACGGCGAGAACGCCCAGATTCAGGTCGTCGTCGCCGATGAACGAGGTGTTGAAGTCGTCAACGTGACAGCTCCAATGACCGACGCCGGCGCGTTCACCTACACCTTCCGTGTTTCGGCCCAGATGGCGGTCGGAGAAGCGGTCGTCAGCGTGACCCCGCACAAGGTTGACTGGTGCGACGACACCGGCAGGAACAATCGAGCACTGGGCACTGTGGGCCTGGAACGGGCATCCTGCGCGGAGCCGCGCAAACCGCTCACCATCACGCGCTAACCCGCTTCCGCGCTCGCGCCCGACCTTAAGGGCACGCCCTCCCCCAGCACCGCCGCGGCCGCTCAGGACAGCTCGTCACGGACGAACTCTTCATTCTCGGGTCCGGCGATGCGCGAGAAGAGATAGCCGGCAAGTAGGACGACGAACGGTAGTGCGATCAGGACCCAGCCGAGCGGGCTTAGCCCCCACGGCTGAACCGAGGGATCCACGCCCTCTGCGGTTGTGCCGGCCAACAAGCCAAAGCGCGACATGAGAAGGTATTCGCCGACCAGGAGCCCGAGAAATGCCACGACCGGCGCGATTACTGTAGTGAAAATGCCTTCCTCGCCCTTGTTCTTGCGGAAGTAGGCGATAACGGCGAGACAGACCAGCGTCTCGATCAGCACAATCGCCACCACTGCCAGGCCGCTGAACCAGTAGAACATGTTCAAAATCGGCTCCAGCTGGAAAAGCGTGAAGAGCAGGATCACCACGCCCGTGATGGCAGATGTCACAAGTGAAGCACTCTGGGGAGCGCCTTTGGCATTGACCCTTGCCAGCCCGCTGGGAAGCACCCCGCCGCGCCCCAGAGCAAAGACGTAACGGCTGGCTGCATTCTGGAATGCCAGGAGTCCGGCAAACAGGCTTGAGAGCACAAGAATGCTCATGAGCGTGGCCATCCATCCGCCAACGTAGTCGGAAGCAAGGGTGAAAAGGACCGCGGCGGGATCGGCAAGCGGAACTTCGTCCACCGTCGAGTAAGCCACCGTGGCCTCGACTGCCCTGGACGCTCCCATGCCCGTCACGAGGGCGAAAGCAGTGACAGCAAACAGAGCCGTTATCAGCACAACCGCCAGGTAGGTGGCCCGCGGGACGATTCGCTTCGGGTCTTTCGATTCCTCGCCATAGATGGCTGTGGCTTCGAATCCGATAAAGGAGGCAAACGCAAAGGCAAACGCGATCCCGGCCGAACCGGCCAGTCCGCCTGCCAGGATGGCCTGCGGCGAGAAGGAAGCCGCGAAGTCGTAGCCCTCGGGACCGCCGTCGATGAGAATTGCGGCGGCGGTGATCGCCAGCGAGAGAACCTCCAGCAGCATCAACGCTCCAAGCACTTTCGCTCCGACATCGACGCTTGCCAGCGACAGGACGGTTACGACCGCCCATGCGATCAGTGCCCAAAACCACCACGGCAGGTCAAGGCCAAGAGCACCGATCTGCCCGGCCATCAAGCCGCCGAAGAAGCCGAAGATAGCGAGCTGAATGGCGACGTAGGCGATCAACGACACGAATGCGGAGCCGAGACCGAGGTGCGTTCCCATGCCTCGGCCGATGTAGGCGAAGAAGGCACCGGCATTGGTCACGCGCTGACTCATCGCAGAGTAGCCGACGCTAAACAGTAGAAGTGTCAGCCCGACGACCAGGTAGGCACCTGGGGCGGCCGCGCCGTTTCCCAGTACGATGGCGATCGGCACGGCTCCGGTCATTCCGACGAGAGGCGCCGCAGCGGCTACGACGAAGAAGACAACGCCGATGACGCCAAGCCGCCCCCGTCGCAGCGTCGTCCTTGATTCATTGGTGGAGCTCGATCCACCGGAGGCGATCGTTTCGGTTCTGTCCATGAACTGTCTCCTCGATGAGCCTTCCCGACGACGTTGTGAAAGGCGCAACAATCCTCGGATAGTTGGTGTGCTGATGGATATCGGCCAGTGAATTGCCTTGTGGGAGCATGAAGGACGGACTTCGGTCGCCGTCAACTCAACTAGCCCGCACTCCGCCGATGGAGAGCCCGGGACGAACACACAACGCACCGAGATGGTGCGCTGCGGATCCGCTCCGCGTCGCCCCCGTGCTTGCTTGCTTGCTTGCGTGCTTGCTTGCTTGCTTGCTTTTGAAGCTCTTATCCGTTGATCACCTGCGGAACTGCCACGGCCTTCAGGCCCTCAACGCCGAACTCCAGCCCGTAGCCGGACTGCTTGATGCCGCCGAACGGGACGCGGGGGTCGACGGCGCCGTGCTTGTTGATCCACACAGTGCCGGCCTCGATTCGCGCAGCCACCTCGCGTGCGGCCGACACGTCGGAGGACCACACTGATGCGCCCAGGCCCACCTCCAGGGCGTTCGCCTTGGTGATGGCCTCGTCGACGGTGCTATAGCGGATGATCGGCAGGACCGGGCCGAACTGCTCCTCGGCCACCAGTGGGTTCTCGTTGTCAATGTCGGCAACCAGAGTCGTCGGGTAGAAGTACCCTGGCTGGTCTGGATTCGGGTTACCGCCAATAAGCACGCGCGCTCCGGAGTCCTTCGCGGAGTCCACCAGGCGGGTCACAATGTCGAACTGGGCCTTGTTCTGCAGCGGGCCGAGGACGCTCGTTTCATCAAGCCCGACGCCCATTGGCATTACCTCAGCGATGGCGGTCAGCGCCTCACAGACGTCGTCATAGATGTCCTCGTGCACATAGAGGCGCTTCAACGCGGCACAGGTCTGGCCGGTATTGATAAAGGCGCCCCAGAAAAGTCCTTCCGCGATCGCCTTCGGGTCGGCATCCGGCAGGACGATGCCGGCGTCATTCCCGCCCAGTTCGAGCGTTAGGCGCTTGATGCTGTCGGCCGAGGACCTGATGATCGCCTTGCCCGTCGCAGTGGATCCGGTGAACATGATCTTCCCGATCGCCGGGTGCTCGGTCATTCGCGCGCCCACCTCGCGATCGCCTGAGACCACCGTCAGGAGGCCGGCCGGCAGCTCCTGATTGATCACGTGCGCCAGTGCAAGGACACTCAGGGGCGTGTACTCCGACGGTTTGACGACGACGGCGTTTCCCATCCGAAGCGCTGGAGCAATCTGCCAGATGGTGATCATCATCGGCCAGTTCCAGGGTCCGATTGCCCCGATTACGCCGATGGGGCGGTAGTGGATCTGGGCGAAGGTCTCGCCGTCGTCGGCTACGGTCTGGGGCTCCAGTTCTGTGGTGGCGGCTGCGCGCAGCCATGCCGAGCACGCGCCGACCTCGGAACGGGCGTTGGGCCCGCTGAGGGGCTTGCCCTGCTCGCGGGAGAGAAGGTTGGCCAGTTCCTCAGCGGAGCGGTCGATGGCATCGGCAGCCTTCAGCAGAGCCTCACTGCGCGCTTCGTGTCCGAGCGCTGCCCATGCGGGCTGGGCCGCTTCCGCCGCGGAGATCGCGGCTTCAAGATTTTCGACGGTGTGGACGGGTGCCTCGCCGACGGCCTCACCGGTTGCCGGATCCAGAATGGTGCGGGTCGGGCCCGATTGCCGAGTGATCGAGGCGAGAAGCGCGTCGTAGGTTTTCATGGTGCTCCACTTCGTAGGCGGATGTGTCGTAGGACACATTTGCTACAGAGTAGACCCGGTCTGGATTTTCCACAACGGTCGAATTTAAGACGTCACAGGTTCGTCAGGAAGCCATCCAGCTGATGGATATAGGACGGAAGGTTTTCCTCCGGTCCTGTTAGGGCGGCGGTGATCTGTGCGCCCAGGAACAAGTTCATGAGCTGTTCCCGGATCACGTCATCCGGAACACCGGTCGTGATGACCCCCGCCTGCCGCGCCTCCCCGAGGTGGCGCATCAGTGCGAGGCGCCATTGCGCCATTGACTCCCGGTGGATAGCCATTTTGTGCGAATCGGTGATGGCCTTCTGCCAGAACGGAATCACGATGCGGGCTTCGCTGACCTTCTCCTCATCCACGGGCAGCACCTCCAAACCAAGGGCCCGAATGGCGGTTGTGCCTGTCTGATTGAAGGTGGACAAGGCAATCCGTTGGTTGGTGCGGTTGAAGACGTGGCGAAAGGCGAAGGTGAGCAGGTCGTCTTTGGTGGGAAAGTAGGGCTTCAAAGCCCCATTTGAAAAGCCGGCCTCAACCGCAATGTCGCGCATGGTCGCACCCTCCATCCCCCGCCGGGCGATGATCCGCCAGGTGGCGTCCACGAGCTCCAACCGACGCTGGTCATGGTCGACGATCTTCGGCACTTGTTTTTCTCCCTGCTCTGAACCCTTGTGATCCACCCTACAGCGCGCATATTCTACGGAGATAGAAAAACTACCCGACTGAGGATGCCATGACTACGTCCCCCACAGCGACCGTCAATTCTTACACTCTGGCCACAGCCGAAGAAATCGTCGACGTGCAGAAGATCCTTTGGGACCACGACCTCCTCGGGTCAACCAGGAGGATCGCGTACCTCGGACTCGTTGATCCGGGCCGCGCATCGGCTGCAGGCGACGACGGCCGCCGCTTCCGAGTCTTTCTTCACGACATCTCCGGCTCGGCTCCGCTGGATGTGGTCGTCTCCACAACCACCGGACAGGTGTTTTCCACGGTGGAGCTCGACACCTCGGCCACCGGTGAACTCCCCGTACTCGAGGAGGAGTTCGCTGTCGTGGAGGAGCTGCTGTCCACAGATGACCGATGGCTGGCCGCCCTCGCCGACAGAAATCTCGACGTCTCCAACGTCAGGGTCGCACCGCTTTCCGCGGGGGTGTTCGAATACGCGGAGGAAAAGGGCCGCCGGATCCTCCGTGGGCTCGCGTTCGTCCAGGAGCACGAGACGGACAGCGCGTGGGCGCACCCGATTGACGGGCTGGTTGCCTACGTCGACGTCGTCAGCAGAGAGGTCACCCAGATTCTGGATCTCGGGCCTATGCCCGTGCCGCAGGAGCACGGAAATTACACGGACCCCGAGCTGACGGGGCCGCTGCGCACCAGCCAGAAACCGATCAGTATCACCCAGCCCGAGGGGCCGAGCTTCGCCGTAACGAAGGGCAACCACGTCGAGTGGGAGAACTGGAGCGTCGACGTCGGCTTTGATGTCCGCGAGGGGGTGGTCCTGCATAACCTCTCGTTCAACGACAAAGGCCGGGATCGGCCCATTATCAAGCGGGCCTCCATCGCGGAGATGGTGGTTCCGTATGGCGACCCGTCGCCCGTCCGGTCGTGGCAGAACTACTTTGACACCGGCGAGTACCTCGTGGGTCAGTACGCCAATTCGCTCGAACTTGGCTGCGACTGCCTGGGCGACATTACCTACCTCAGTCCGGTGATCAGCGATGCCTTCGGAAACCCGCGCGAGATCCGAAACGCGATCTGCATGCACGAGGAGGACTGGGGAATTCTCGCCAAGCACAGCGACCTCTGGTCCGGGATCAACTACACCCGCCGCAACCGACGCCTCGTCATTTCCTTTTTCACCACCGTGGGCAACTACGACTACGGGTTCTACTGGTACCTCTATCTGGACGGCACCATCGAGTTCGAGGCGAAAGCGACCGGTGTCGTTTTCACCAGCGCGTACTCCGAGAGTGCATCGGCGAACATGTCCCAGCTCGCGCCCGGCCTGGGGGCCCCGTTCCATCAGCACCTCTTCAGCGCCCGTCTCGATATGGCGGTCGACGGCTTCACCAACCGGGTCGAGGAAGAAGACGTTGTCCGGCAACCCCTTGGGCACGACAATCCGCGCGGCAACGCATTCTCGCGGAAGCGGACTGCCCTTACGAGAGAGTCGGAGAGCGTGCGTGAGGCAGACTCCCGAAACGGCCGTACCTGGGTGATCTCCAACCCCGAGTCCCGCAACCGGTTGGGGGAACCCGTCGCCTACAAGCTGCATGCGCAGGGGCAGCCCACCCTTCTTGCCGACCCCGATTCTTCGATTGCCCGGCGTGCGGCCTTCGCCACCAAGGACCTCTGGGTGACCCGGTTCGCTGAGGAGGAGCGCTACCCCACCGGCGACTTCGTCAACCAGCACGTCGGCGGAGCCGGGCTGCCGGCCTATGTGGCCCAGGACCGCGACATCGACGGGCAGGACCTCGTGGTGTGGCACACCTTCGGTCTGACACATTTTCCGCGCATGGAGGACTGGCCGATCATGCCGGTGGACACCGTTGGCTTCAAGCTTCGGCCGGAAGGTTTCTTCGACCGCAGTCCTGTCCTCGATGTCCCACCGAACGCACCGGCTTCGGGCGGCCACTGCCACAGCTAACCTCGTCCCGTGGCGCGAACCGGTTACCCGCAACGGACCCGTTTCACGCGACAATGCGTCAATGACTATCTCGCCGATTGGGCCTCGGGCCGAGGACTACCTCAAAGCAACACGCGAAGTATTTGGATATGAACCCAACTCCACTGGGCTAAGACTGATCACAGCCGAGGTGGTCCACGGTTTCCTGATCGCGCAGTTCGAAAATCTGGAAGGTACTCCCCGCCTTCGTTATGGGGCCCGTGTTTGGCTCCCAGGCAGCACTGAAGATCGCCTGTGGATCACATATGCCGAGTCGAAAGACGTCGTCGACTGGGTCCGATGGGCGGTTTGGCTAAGGGTGATGGAGGCCTACCAGACGGGTGATTACCAAGACGAGGGGCTCGGATCAGAGGCTGTCCGGTGGTTGATTGACGACTTCGAGAACGACTAACCGTTACACTCGGCGAACATACGACTGCTCGTTATTTGGGGGAACAATGGAATCAGCAGCTAAGAAGTGCGTTCAGTGGGGAATTGCCCTGATTGTCGCCGGTGGATTTGTACTTGTGCTGCTCCCGCAGCTGATCGGGCTCCTTGCCGAGGCTATCGGCCCTTCGGCCGATATCGGAGTTGGAGCAATCGAGCTCCTCGCGGGACTGATCCGCTGGGCACTGATCCCTATGGGTACCACTCTGATTGGCACTGCGGTCGTCATCCGGGTCCTCGCGTCGGAACTGCAACGGAGCAGCGAGACCCAGCCCTCCGGGAGGTAAGCCGGCCCGTCATGGACAAGGTCGGTGGTGTACCTTCGCCTGGCCCGAAAAAAGAACCGGCTGCACCGGGGATACTGGACGAATGTCTGAAAAAGAGTCGGACGCGGAAATTGACGTACGCCCCAATGGCCGAGGTGCGCAAACCGAAAGCGGCCGGCTGGCATTGTGCAGACCCACTCCTGACGACGCTGACGAGTTGTTCGAACTGTACTCGCACCCTCGCCTCGCGGAGGCTGACCCCATGCTGGCCCACCCCTCGATCGAACACACCAAGGCCGTTCTCCAGCGGCGGATCGCCGAATGGCACGAGCACGGGCACGGGCTGTGGGTAGTGCGACACCTCAATGGCTCTTCAGTGGGTGAACTGGTCGGTATCGGCGGCTGCAACTTCTGGGCAAACACCACCTGGAACCTGTCCTTCAGCCTGCGCCCACAGGACTGGGGCCGCGGATACGCGCAGGAGATTGCCGCAGCCGGCATGGAGCGAGCGCAGGCAGTACGGCCCGATCTGCCCATCACGGCTGTCGTGGCGACCCGCAACACACGATCACGAAAGGCAGTCGAGCGAGCGGGGCTCCATCAGGTCTGGCAGGGACAGGACAACCACGATCCCGACCCGACGGCGACAATGCTCTTGTACGCTGATCGGTCTTTATCCACGGACCAGGTCCACGCGCTGACCCGTTGATCACCGGGCCGCACGGCCGTGCCTCGGACGCTGGGTGAAGGGTTGGCTTGGACATGATGGGGCAACGGCCGGGTGCCGCGGTAGGTCACCCGGCCGGAACATGGCGGTGGCCAAGGCTGGCCTACTTGCCCTGTTCCTCAACCCGCTCGTGGCCTTCACCGTCGGCATGGTCGTGTTCCGGTGCTTCCTCCTCCCCGGTGAGAACCGCCAGTTCCACAGGTGTTTCGGGCAGGTCCAAGCTGTTGACGAGGGTGCCGGCGGCGACGTCGATCACGTGCAGCTTCTTGGCGGCGGGCTCGGTCACGTAGGCGAATCCGTCGGTGCCGACCTTCACGGCCGGTGCGGCTGATTGCCACTCCTCCGGTTCCTCCCAGGGTGCGGTGACCTTGACCTGGTGAATGATGGCGCCGGTTGCTTCGTCTAGAATATTCAGTTCGCCGTCGTAGGTCAGAACCAGCGCCTCACCGTCTGCCCCGCGGGCGAGGGAGCGGAACCAGTAGGGCGAGCCTAGGTCCACGGTCTTCATCGACGCGGCGCGGGTGTCGATCAGCCCGATCCGGGTGGGCCGTTCCTGCTCGGCGTCGGGATCGGTCTTGTAGTCGGCGAGCACGATCGGTGAGCCGTGGTTGCCAAACTGGTTGCCCGAACGCTGGTACTGCTCTTCCACGGGCACTTTGTGGAACGCGCCGTCGCGGTAGATGACCGGACCGTTTTCACAGCCCAGGGTCACGACATCTCCTTGATCGGTGGGCTGGGCGGTGGCTTCGCCGTGGACGCCCGGGCAGTCGGTGGTTTCGGCCAGGACGTCGCCTTCGGGAGAGACCACCTGAACCGTGTTGCTCGCCTCCGCGGTGCCTTGGGTCAGCAGCAGGTCCCCGCTGCTGAGCGGAACGGCGACGCCGTGGTGGGCAGCGCCAGCGGAATGTTCCTCAGCCTCGTCGGGAGTCACCTTGCCGTCGCGGAAGGCGGCGGAATCCATCACGGTGATCCCTCCGGTCCCGTCCGCGAAGAGCGCGGTCCTGCCTTCGTGCGCAACGACGTGTGCGGCCTCGGGGGCCTCGATGCTGGCGCCGGTCAGGGCAGCTGCCGTCTTGTAGTAGTGGTCGTGATCACCATGGCCGTCGGCGATCAGGCCGCTGTCGAAAATGCGGAACTCGTCGCCGGCGCTGATCAGCACGTGCCGGCCGTCCCCGGCGTTGTTCAACCGCAGGAAGCCTTTCGCCTCGGTAGTTGCGACCACCTCACCGGTCTCGGTGTCCACTGTCATCAGGCCGCCGTCGAAGGTCAGCACCGCGCGCGGGTCCAGTGCATCCACCTCCTGACGGTCGGCGCTTCCACCCGGCTCCCCGGCGGGGGACGATGCAGGATTCGCAGGTGAGCCGGCGTCGGGCGCGGAAGATCCGGAGGCGGCGCATGAGCTCAGAGCAAGGGCTGCGGCCATGGCGGTGGACAGGGAAACGATGCGGGGGGATATCGGCATGCCATCAAGCTAAATGCAAATGATTCTCAATAGCAAATGGGCTCCTGCCCTGGCAGACTCCCCCAACTTTCCACTGGCGGAACGCCCATGTGACGCTCGTCCAGCAGCCTTCCGGTGAAGGAACCAACCGTTACACTGCGTCTCATGGCCAGATACACCCGTGGAGATCCGCGCGCCTCGACCGACACGGTCGCCCGAGTCTTCAAGCCTCGCTCCGCGAAGCAAGCTCGTTGATGCAGAAAGACGCCGCGCCCTACAAGTCACCGGTGGTGCTCGCGGTGTTGCTGATCATCCTCCCGCTGTTGTTGGGAGCGGCCTTCGCGGCAGTGGCTTTCGTCCTCGATCTGGTGCCGAACCCGCTCCCCACCGACGTCGGACGGTCAGGGATATCCGGGACCCTCGCAGGACTAGCCATCGGCGCGGCCGTCGTACTTCAGCTGCGGCGCGGGGTCAACAACGGTCGATAAAGCCGTTTTGAGGACCCATGCTTCTTTGGTGGACGTTTGACCGTTGGCTAACCCGAGGGCAATCGGCGCGTAGACGGGCTTCATCAACGCCCCCGAGTTTCAGTCCAAATGCAGGCCCCTCATGCCTGGAATAAGCACCCCTGCAGCTCAGGAATTTTGGCGGGTCCCGCTTGAATAGCCGCCAATTCGTTATGCCGCTGAAGCCGCTGGCTATTCCTCGGTGTGGTTAGCATCCCTGAAGGAGGTTGATTTCGTGAGCGGATACCCTGCCAAACCGCGACTGAAGCAGTTGCTCTCAGCAGCCGTTGTACTTCTCCTCGGTACGCTGCTGGCCGGTTGCGGCCCGGCAGGGGCCAAAGGGCCTGGGGCGCATGACCCCGCGGCGCAGATGCGTCCCGAGCTTCTCGAAATCTCGACTTCCCCAGCCAGCCCCGGACAGACCATCAGCATCCGGTTCCCTCAGGAGACGGAGCGCGGTATTGCCTGGGTCTTGGAAGAACAGTACGGGGACATCTGGCATGCACGATTTTTTCTGAGCGCCACGACCGGGGCCTACGAGGGCTCCGGCTCCCCAATCTGGTGGTCGGTTGACGACGGCGAGGGCAGAGGCTGGGTGGACCTTGCAATCGCCGGACCGGGTCCGGACACCCTCACCATCCCGGACAGCATCCGCCCCGGAAGATACCGTTTGTGCACCGCCAACAGCATGCCGAATATCTGCACACCGCTGGGCATAGCGGACCGCCATCGGGGGCCGGCTAGCGTCTCGGACGTGCGTCATTCGCCGCTGCATTCCGTGATACTGCGCTAGCGTCTGCGGCAGGCCGCTTGGGGATCGCCTTTTACGGGTTGGGCACCTCACCATTGGGATGCCCCAGCGGCCCTTCAGCATAACGAGGCCAGCAGCAGGAAACCGTCGAGACTAACTCATGACTGCTGCGCAGTGCATGCGCTCATCAGCGTGTGCTAGTTCCTACCCGCAGTTCCCTACTCTGCCGGCTTGAGGGCGGTCCGCCATACCGCGACAGCTCGGGCAGCGCCGAAGGTCCATGTGGCGGTACCACTTACGCCGGCAACGGGCTGTCGTGAGTCGGCCAGCTCGGCTATTTGACCGCCTGCGGACTCCCATCGCTCCGTCCACCCGGTAGGCGGCACCGCGGCTGGCGTGCCACTGTCAAAGCCGAGACCGCCGATCAGCATTGCGCCGTCGCTAACCGTAGTGATGCTAGGACCCACGATACTGGTCGCAGAGTAGGTTGTATTGGAGGCCGTCACTACAGCCGCGTCCAGCGGAGCATCTGTGTCCACTCCACGGTATGCCGTCACCCCGGCGCCCCACTTAACTGCCTTACTGAGCGGGAAGCTGTGGCTTGCCGGCTCCGTAGCAGTGACAACCCGGTAGTAGGCAAACACCCGGGCACCCGACGTCGTTGAACTGTTGATGGACAGGGCATTGACGATCGGCTTCCACCCCTCGGGGACGGTAGTAACCGAAGGGTTGAGATCTGCCGTGATCGACGCCACGAGAAGGTCACCGGGCGCGGACTCCGCCGGAACTGTCACCGCCACTGTCGAAGAGGCGGTGGCGGTGAAGGCGGTCGTCGAGCCAGCCGAAGTCACCTCGACTGGCTCGGTCGGGGTCGGCGACGGCTCGGTCGGGGTCGGCGACGGCTCGGTCGGGGTCGGCGACGGCGACGGCTCGGTCGGGGTCGGCGACGGCGACGGCTCGGTCGGGGTCGGCGACGGCTCGGTCGGGGTCGGCGACGGCTCGGTCGGGGTCGGGGTCGGGGTCGGCTCGGTCGGGGTCGGCGACGGCTCGGTCGGGGTCGGCATCGGCTCGGTCGGGGTCGGCGTCGGCCCGAGGCTCCGGTCTGCGAACCAGTAGCGCTTGGCAATGTGGTCGCTGGCCAGCACCACAAGGCCGGTGGCGCTATTGACGCTTTGCTTGGTCGTTGTCACGTTGTTGAGATTGGCCGAACTGGCGTCCTGCATGATCGGATTCCCGCGTCCCTGCGCGAAGATGGGATTGTCCATCGCCGCTGTCTTTTCATAGATACTGCCGGCCACTCCCGAGTAAGGACATCCGCTGACAGACGCGTGGGGCGCAGTGAAAAACGCATGCACCAGGTTGTTTTGACTGTTGAGGACTATCTGAGGCCGAGAGGCGCAATCACCGGTTGTGGCGATGGTCGACTGGGAAAAAGCCCCCGTGCCGGGTCTGAACACAAGTAGCACAAGCTGGGGAAGGGTTCGGTCGGTTGATCCATCGTCAAGGCTTGTCTTGACGGCGGCATAGACCCGGCCGGCGGCGTCGGCCTGCAGCGTTTTCAGGTTCAAGTGATCGTCAGCCTGCCTCTTGCCTTGGACTGCCGGCTGAACCCGCCATGAGGAGGTTGCGGTCGGATCAGTACCGTCGGTTCGCGTTGCCCAGTAGACGGTTCCATCGAGCTGATCGCTCCACATCACCCCGATCTTGTTTCTTCCGAAAGCCACAACCGCTGAAATATCGTCGGGTGTGGCAATCGGATCGGCCGCGGGAATCACGAAAGGGTTGCCCCAAGCGACACCCTTATCGGGCGAATGGTTAACGAAGACTGTGCTCGTGAATCCCGCGGCGGAACTACCTGATACCTGGGTCCAAGTCGCCCAAATTGCACCTGTTGAGTCCCGGTCGATGGTCATGGACTCGCTGCTGTTGTTTGTGATGACTTTAGGGAAGCCACTGTCGAGACTGTAAGTGCCGTTCGTATAGCTGTATCGGTAAAGCTTCGCGGGCTGCCCGGGCGTCGAAACCACGGGCGTCTCGTTGGTTGACCCGGTTACAACATGTGCGGCGATATACAAGTGCTGACCATCCCACAGCGTGTCGGCAAGAGTGTTGCCACGGCTATCGTTGCGTATTCCGGTATCCACCCAAGTCTGCGCCGCACGGTCCAGGCGGTGGATGTGCCAGCCGCTACCGGACTTCCACATGTCCGCCCACCAGGACCCATCGTTCCACCACATCTTGCTCTGGGGCTTGTCGGAAGTCGGCGGGTTGCTGATGCCCCCATAAGGGATGCTGGCGGTGCCATGTGACGTCTCTGCCGCCGTGCCGCTCGAGGACCCGACCAGTCCACCGGCAACGAGGCCAACAAGGACTAGCAACATGGCTAGGAGGGCGGGCCGGAGTCCGGCTGACCGAACTGTCGGTGAAATATTCATCGTTGCCGTTCTAGGCTTGAAACGAGACAGCTAAGGGCCCGAAGGCCGATCAGCTAAGGGCCCGAAGGCCGATCAGCTAAGGGCCCGAAGGCCGATCAGCTAAGGGCCCGAAGGCCGATCAGCATCGCAATGGCAGATGCCTGAGAAGCCTATCCCGATCATTCAAAGCCCCTCAATGGTTTTCACCCCCGTAGTTTCAATGCAGTAGGAAGACAGGTAGCGGGCGGCGTCGCCCGCGTAGGTTTACTCAGCACACTTGCTAAATCGATGCTTATCCCAAGTAACGGACGAGGAGCTCGCGTAACTCCTCCAATGCAACTCAGGTAGCCAGGAAGGGGGACATCTCAAGGGCCGAGTTTTAAGGTGGGGTTCACTAAGTAGTACCTCCGGTTCACCTGTTGTTTGCATAGATCCGGAGTTTCTTGCTCTCCATGGCGGCTGGGGCCACTTCCATTGGCTTGCAAAGTGGTGAGATCATGACTATCCCGTACCCCGGCCCCAACTCGTTGTCCGTACACAACGCGCCGTCCCCGATGGCCTCGGTCAGCGTGGTGATACCGACCCTGAACGAGGAAATGAACCTCCCCTGGGTGCTTCGCCGCATGCCCTCCTACGTGGACGAGGTCATCATCGTCGACGGGCGCTCCACGGA
>QZVU01000124.1:901-1227 GCA_003602285.1 Arthrobacter frigidicola | reverse complement strand
AGGACCTTCGAACGACGCGCCGATCTTCTGGAAAGTCGCTCGCTTTCTGGAGAAGAGAAGAAGCTGCTCGAGGAATACCTCCGCGAGCGGGACGATAGTTAAACGTATCGATGGTGGATCGCGTATCCATCTTAGGAGCACAGCATGACCAACAAGATCATCGAGCAGCTCGAAGCCGAGCAGATGAGCAAGGAAATCCCGACCTTCGCACCAGGCGACACCGTTGTTGTCCAGGTTAAAGTGAAGGAAGGTGAGCGTTCCCGTCTGCAGGCGTTCGAAGGCGTTGTTATCGCCAAGCGTAACCGCGGTCTGAACAGCGCCTTCAC
>QZVU01000124.1:0-891 GCA_003602285.1 Arthrobacter frigidicola | reverse complement strand
AGATCTCCAGCGGCGTTGGCGTAGAGCGTACCTTCCAGACCTACAGCCCGCAAATCGACAGCCTGGCCGTGAAACGTCGTGGTGACGTGCGTAAAGCCAAGCTGTACTACCTGCGCGACCTGTCCGGCAAAGCCGCTCGCATCAAGGAAAAACTGTCCTGAGTACAGTTTGCCCGGTGGCCAAGGCCGCCTAGCGAGAAAAAAGCAGCCTTCGGGCTGCTTTTTTTGTGGGAGCGGGTTTACCCGCGAAGGGCGCGCAATGGCCCGCCCGCTGTATGATGGAGTAACCCATGAGCACTACCCGAGACCAGGAAATCCAGCGCCGCACCGAGTTGTCGGTGACCCGCGTGACCAAGGCGGTGTTCCCCAACACCACCAACCATCACAACACACTGTTCGGCGGTACCGCCCTGGCCTGGATGGACGAAGTGTCGTTCATCGCCGCCACGCGTTTCTGCCGCCTGCCGCTGGTGACCGTGTCCACCGACCGCATCGACTTCAAGCACCCGATCCCGGCGGGCTCTATCGTTGAACTGGTGGGCTCGGTGGTCAAGGTTGGCAATACCAGCCTGCAGGTGCAGGTGGACGTGTTTGTCGAGAACATGTACCTGGACGGCCGCGAGCGGGCGATTCACGGTGTCTTCAGCTTCGTCGCCATCGATGAGGACAAGCGCCCTGTGCCCGTTTTGCCCCAGGCCTGAGCTTTTCCTGCACCGGCCTCTTCGCGGCTGAAGCCGCTCCCACAGGGGTAAGACAATTCCTGATCTTGTGGCAAACCCTGTGGGAGCGGCTTTAGCCGCGAGGAGGCCAGTACAGACAACCTGTCAGCTGCTGTGAAACACTAAGCCAACGTCCAACACCCAGCAGCCCCGAATGCCCGCCCTAGACCACC
>QZVU01000125.1 GCA_003602285.1 Arthrobacter frigidicola | reverse complement strand
GCCGGTCGCCTGCTGCCCCGCCTGCATCGAGCTCACCGCCGAACCCGCGCCCTGCTTCAGGCGCTGGATCATCTGCTGCACTTCGTCGGTGGACAGTTGCGTACGTCGCGCCAGCGTTCGCACCTCGTCGGCCACCACAGCAAACCCGCGCCCCATCTCCCCGGCCCGCGCCGCCTCGATGGCTGCGTTCAGCGCCAGCAGGTTGGTTTGTTCGGAAATGCTGCGGATCACCGCGAGAACTTCATCAATAGAGGCGACTTCGTTGGCCAGCTGGCTGACGGCATCGGCTGCCTTGACGATGTCGCCCGACATGCCCTCGATGCCCTGAATCGAACGCCGTACCACCTCACGCGCCTGCAAGGCTTCATCCCGTGCCGACTGCGAGGCCTGCGCCGCATCACCCGCATTGCGGGCAATGTCCTGCACCGTCAGGCCCATTTCGTGCACGGCAGTGGCAACCATTTCGGTCATTTCCTGTTGCCGCCCTGAGCGCTCGGCCGTGTTGTCCACCACTTGGGTTACCTGCTCAACCGCACGATGCAGCCGTTCGGAGGTGTGCAAAACCTCGCCAATCAGGCTGCGCTGGCTGTCGAGAAAGCGGTTGAAACCCCGGGCCAGGTCACCCAGCTCATCCTGGCGCGAGTCATCCAGGCGGTGGCTAAGGTCGCCTGCGCCACTGCCAATCTGCACCAGCGCAGCGGTAACGCGGCGGATAGGCCGCACCAGGCCGCGCGCCAGCAGCACCACCAGCAGCAGCGACACCAGGGCCACACCGCCACCGATCAGGCTGGTCAGCCATACCGCCTGATGCATTTGCGCGTAGATTTCCGACTCCGGCACCTCGGCCACCAAGGTCCAGTCAAGGTCGCGCAGGGGCAGGCCGAGTGCCAGATACCGTTCACCGTCACGGCTGAAGCGGCTGCTGCGCAGGCCTTCGCCGCCCGTCATTACAGCATTGGCAGCGTCCGTACCGAGTTGCTCGGTGAGCTGGCGCTTGCCACTGAGGGCAGCGTCCGGGTGCACCTGGATCAGGCCATCGTTACGTACCAGAAAGACCTTGCCATGCTCGCCAAAGCTGAAGTCGTGAATCAGCTTCGACAGCTCGGTCATGCGCAGGCCCATGCCGGCCACGCCCACCAGCTTGCCAGCCTTTTCCACGCGATAATCGATGAACAGCGCCAGCTCCCCAGTGGCTCCGTCGATGTCGATGTTGATAAACCGGTCGGC
>QZVU01000123.1 GCA_003602285.1 Arthrobacter frigidicola | reverse complement strand
ACGGCCTACGCCCTCGTCGACCTTCAGTTCGGCCTTCCCGCTGGCGTAGGAAACATCCGCCCGATGCACGCCGGGGATCTTCTCCAAGGCCTCTTTCACATGCTCGACACAGGAGGCGCAGGTCATGCCGACGATTTGTAGTTTGGTCATAGTGTTATTCCTTCATTTTGGCGGAGTCGGACAGGACGTCGGGGAGCAACGGCGGTGGGCGGGCGACACGAGATCCCAGATGGACACCCCAAACATGAGGGCCAGGCCGATATAGAGCAGCCAGCCGCTCCGCCAGCCGTGAGCCAGCATCAAATACACCGCTATCAGCACCAGGGCCGGGCCGATCAGGACAGGCGCAGCGCGTCGCCACTGCCGGTGACTGAACCCGCCGAGGGCATTGACGAGCAGGGCCAGCCCGGCAAATAACGGCAGCAGCGTGGTGATGAACAGGCCTTCCCACTGGCTCAGAAAGCCCAGACCGATCGCGGCCCCCAGACCGGCAAGGGCGGGGAAACACGAGGCACAGCCTATGGCAGAAATCAGCACGCCAACGGACCCGGCTTTGTCACCGATCCGCGTGAACAAATTGAAAGGGTTTGCCATCGGAATGCCCGCCTACTGCTTGACGCTGGACGGGTAGCCGGCGTCCTCGGTCGCCTTAGTCAGCGCCTGGACATTGGTCTTGGCATCATCGAAGGTGACGATGGCCTCGCGGTTCTCATAGCTCACCTCGGCCTTGGTCACGCCCTCGACCTTGGTCAGCGCCTTCTTCACCGTGATCGGGCAAGCGGCGCAGGTCATGCCCGGCACCGCCAGAGTGACGGTCTGCGTGGCCGCCCAGGCAGGTGCGGCGACTAGGGTGGCGAGGGCGAAGGATGCAAGCAGTTTTTTCATGGCGGACTCCTGATCAGTAGAACAAGGGAAGGATGTAGGGGAAGCCGAGCGCGACCAGCACCAAGGCCGTTACCAGCCCGAACAGCAGCTTGTAGGTGGTGCGTACCTGGGGCACGGCGCAGACCTCACCCGGTTTGCAGACTTGAGCCGGGCGGAAAATGCGTCGCCAGGCGAAGAACAGCGCGACTAACGCCGCACCGATGAAGAGCGGGCGGTAAGGTTCCAGCACGGTCAGGTTGCCGATCCAGGCCCCGCTGAATCCCAGTGCGATCAGAACCAGCGGCCCAAGACAGCAAGTCGAGGCGAGAATCGCCGCAAGCCCCCCGGCGACAAGAGGGGCGCGCC
>QZVU01000122.1:959-1232 GCA_003602285.1 Arthrobacter frigidicola | reverse complement strand
CCAGTTGCCCGACGCCACCCAGCACCACCACCAGGAACGAGTCGATGATGTAGCTCTGGCCCAGGTCCGGGCCGACGTTGCCGACCTGGCTCAGTGCCACGCCGCCGAGCCCGGCGATGCCAGAGCCCAAGCCGAAGGCGAGCATGTCGACGCGCCCGGTGGACACGCCGCAGCAGGCGGCCATGTTGCGGTTCTGGGTGACCGCGCGCACGTTCAGGCCCAGCCGCGTACGGTTGAGCAGCAGCCAGGTGAGCAGCACCACGGCGAGGGCGA
>QZVU01000122.1:0-949 GCA_003602285.1 Arthrobacter frigidicola | reverse complement strand
TGTAGGGAAGTACCAGGTTAGGCAGCAGCTGGATACCGCCCGACAGCCACGCCGGGTTGCTGACCTCGACGTTTTGCGCGCCGAACAGCAGGCGGATGGCCTGAATCAGGATCAGGCTGATGCCCCAGGTGGCCAGCAAGGTTTCCAATGGGCGGCCGTAAAGGTGGCGAATGACCGTGCGCTCCAGCGCCATGCCCACGCCGGCACTGACCGCGAAGGCTACCGGCAGGGCAATCAGCGGGTAGAACTCGATAGCGCCCGGGGCGTAGCGCTGCACCAGCACCTGGACCATGTAGGTGCTGTAGGCGCCGAGCATCAGCATCTCGCCGTGGGCCATGTTGATCACCCCGAGCAGGCCGAAGGTGATCGCAAGGCCCAGTGCCGCCAGCAGCAGGATCGAGCCCAGCGACAGGCCACTGAACGCCTGGCCGAGCAGTTCGCCCACCAGCAGCTTGCGCTTGACCTGGGCCAGGCTGGTCTCGGCAGCAGTACGCACGCCCGTGTCGGCTTCTGCGTCGGGTTGCAGCAGCGCTTCAAGGCGGGTGCGGGCCACCGGGTCACCGGTTTCGCCCAACAGGCGCACGGCGGCCAGGCGTACTGCCGGTTCGCTGGCGCCCAGTTGCAGGTTGGCCAGGGCCAGGCCGATGGCGGCGTGTACGGCGGCATCCGGCTCGCTGGCGAAGCGCCGGTCGAGGAAGGCCATTTGCGCGGGTTGTGCGCTTTTTTGCAGTTGTTGGGCGGCGGCCAGGCGCGTTTCGCTGTTGTCGCTCAGCAACTGGTGGCTGGCCAGGGCGTTGTCGATCAGGCCGCGCAGGCGGTTGTTCAGGCGTACCTTGCGGGTGTCGTCAGTGCCAATGCGGCCCTGGCGCAGGTTGTCCAGCAGCGGCACGCGCGCGGCAGCGGGTTGCGCCGCCCAGCTTTCTAGCAGTCGATCCTGCTCGGCGGGCTT
>QZVU01000120.1 GCA_003602285.1 Arthrobacter frigidicola | reverse complement strand
TATCAGGCAGTTGGCCCATGTCACCGACGGTGCGGATATCCAAACCGAGGTAAATGGCGATGGCAGTCAGCGTCAGAATGCACACCAATGGAGAGGGAATCACCTTGCCGATTTTCGGTACATACGGGAACAGGTAGATGATTCCCAGGCCCGCAGCGGTCATGGCATAGACATGCCAGGTGACATTGGTCAGCTCAGGCAATTGCGCCATAAAAATCAGAATCGCTAATGCGTTTACGAAGCCGGTGACTACCGAGCGTGAAACAAAGCGCATCAACGAGCCGAGCTTCAGGTAGCCGGCAAGGATTTGAAGTACGCCACATAGTAGCGTCGCGGCCAGCAGGTACTGGAGTCCATGCTCTTTTACCAGCGTAACCATCAGCAGTGCCATGGCGCCTGTCGCCGCCGAGATCATTCCGGGGCGCCCGCCGACAAAGGCGATGACAGCACAGATACAGAAGGAGGCGTAGAGACCGACTTTGGGATCTACCCCGGCGATGATGGAAAAGGCGATGGCTTCCGGGATCAGCGCGAGTGCGACCACCAGCCCCGCGAGCACGTCGGCACGGACGTTGGAAAACCACGTTTGTCTAAGTTTTTGCAGCATATAAATATCCAAGGCAAAGCATCGCGCACGCCAAGGGAGTGGCGAGCGAATCGATACAAATTCAAATTTTGAGGATTTTTTGCTGTGTGCTTAAGGTGTAAAACCAGGCGTACAGCAGTGAGCACCCGCGAGCGAGGCTAGCGGAAGCAGGTTGTTGCGAGGGGGCGTAGCGCTAAGGCGGCGTAGGCTGCCAGTAGATCGTTTGGAGTACAGTCATGCTGATGTTCCTGTAGCTCAAGGGGTATGCGGAGCCGAAGTATACAATGAAGCCATCGTCGATTGCGACCCGCTGGCAGGCTCTGCATGACCTACGTCAGATACAGGCTTATTCAATGGGTATACCTGCGGGCAAGGCTTTGTTTTCCACCCGTTCTTGTCCGAGCTGGTCTGTGTGCTGAGGGGTGAGTTGGCCAGACGGTTACGGAAAGTCAGCCATTTTCAACGAGATGCCGCCTTTGTTTACAGATTTAGTCGGCATAAGAGGCGTTAACCACTGACCAGATGAAGGATTACTTCCTCGCAGCATTCGTGACCTTGATAACTGTAGCTGCACCACTACAAGCAATCGGAGTTGCCTTGTCCGTTGCGCTGAACAAGAAAGGGCGAGTTTCTCGTTTTAATGCGCTGCGAGCTC
>QZVU01000121.1 GCA_003602285.1 Arthrobacter frigidicola | reverse complement strand
GCGCTATGCTGGGCAATTCCGGCTACGCCGTTGATCTGCCGCGAAACGTCTTCTGCCACCGCCGACTGCTGCTGCGAGGCGGTCGCCATCTGCTGGCTCATGTCACTGATACGCTGCACCGCGTCACGAATGCCATGCAATGCCTGCTGGGCTTCCTGGACCTGAGCAACACCTTGCTCGGCGCCAATGATGCCTTGGCTGGCAATGGCCACGGCCTCCTCGGCGCCAGTGCGCAAGGTGTCGATGATGGCCTGGATGTGCAGTGTTGACTGGCGGGTCTTGTCAGCCAGTGCACGTACCTCGTCGGCAACCACGGCGAAACCACGGCCTTGTTCGCCTGCACGCGCAGCTTCAATGGCTGCGTTGAGGGCCAGCAGGTTGGTCTGTTCGGCAATACCGCGGATCATCCCGGCAGCTTCGGCGATGGCACCGGTCTGACCGGCCAGGTGGCTGACCGCCTGGTTGATCTGGGTTACGGTGCTGGCCAAGGTGCGAATCGCCGCGCCACTGGCATCGGCCACCTGGCTACCCTGTTCGGCCAACTGGTGCGCAGTGCGGGCTTCGACAGCAGTCAAGTGCACGTGGTTGGCCACTTCACCGATGGAGGCCGCCATCTGGTTCATCGCTGTGGCACTCAGATCGGTTTCTGCGCGCTGCTCCAGCGACGCCGCCTCAGTGCTGCGTGACAACTGCCCGGCATCGTGGGCCGCCACGGCCATTTGCCCGGCCAGGTCGCTCAACCGCGTCAACGCGGTTTTCAGGCGCGCTTCTTCGCTGATCAGCATCAGTTGCAGTTGCCAGGCAGCGCCAGGCAGGTCGCTGTAGGTCAAGGCCGCGACCGGGTCGGCGAACGTACCTTCGGCACCCTCGACCACCTGTTGCATCCGGCGTCCGATGGCGTTGTGCGCCCACAGCCCGTAGGCCAGGAACAACCCCACGGTCAGCCCCTGCCCCACCAGGCCAGGCCACAGCTGGTTGGCGCCCAGCGCCAGCAGCCCGCCGGCCAGTGGCAAGGCCAAGGCCTGCACCAGCATGCTCAGCCGGCGCGGTACCGACAGTGCCGCCTGGCCGGCACGCATCCGCGCATACAGGGCCTCGGCGCGTGCCACCTGCTCACGCGTGGGGCACACCCTTACCGACTCATAGCCCACCACCCGCCCACCTTCGAGGATCGGCGTGACATAGGCGTTGACCCAGTAGTAGTCGCCGTTGCGGCAGCGATTCTTGACGATACCCATCCA
>QZVU01000119.1 GCA_003602285.1 Arthrobacter frigidicola | reverse complement strand
GACCCGCCCGACTTGCTGCCGCTCCATGAACCCTCCAACCATCTCTCACTGCTGCTGGCCACCCAGCTGCAGAAGGGCGTGGCGCAACCTGTTCCGCTGCTGTTCTTCAGCCACCATGAAGCCGACACCCCGACCCGCCTGGCGGCCGTGCGCGCCGGTGGCCAGGACTTTCTCACCGGCAGCCTGGAGGCTTCCAGCCTGCTGGAAAAGGTCGAGTTGCTGACCAACGCCGCCCCGCACGACCCCCTGCGTGTGCTGATCATCGACGATTCGCGCACCCAGGCCCTGCATACCGAGCGCGTGCTGGCCAGCGCCGGCATGGTCACCCGTAGCCTGACCGACCCGATCCGCACCATGGCAGAGCTTGCCGACTTCCAGCCCGACCTGATCATCCTCGACCTGTACATGCCAGCCTGCACCGGCCCGGAACTGGCCAAGGTGATCCGCCACAGCGACCGCTATGTGAGCGTGCCGATCATCTACCTGTCTGCCGAGGACGACCTGGACAAGCAGCTGGATGCCATGAGCGAGGGCGGTGATGATTTCTTGACCAAGCCGTTTCGCTCACGCCACCTGATCACCACCGTGCGCAACCGTGCCGCCCGCGCCCGGCACCTGAAGGCGCGCATGGTGCGCGACAGCCTGACCGGGCTGTACAACCACACCCACATCCTGCAACTGCTGGAAGACTGCAGCTTCCGCGCCCGCCGTGAGCAGCAGCCGTTGAGCTTTGCCATGCTCGACATCGACCACTTCAAGCGCATCAACGACAGCCTTGGCCACGACGCTGGAGACGAACTGCTCAAGGTGATCGCCAGCCACATCAAGGCCGCCACCCGCCATCAGGACCTGGTCGCACGCCTGGGCGGCGACGAGTTCTGCGTGGTCACCAGCCTCAGCAACTGCGACGAAGCGCGCCACCTGGCACAACGCATCATGCAACGGATGAAAGAACCCATCGACCTGGGTGGTCGGCGCATGGTCATGACCACCAGTATTGGCATCAGCATCTTCCCCGACGACGGCACCAGCGCCGAAGAACTGCTCAAACATGCCGACCTGGCCCTTTACCAGTCCAAGGACAGTGGGCGTAACGGCCTGCACTTTTTCAACGAAACCCTGAAAAACCAGGCATCCCTCGCCTTGCAACTCGAAGAAGAACTGCGCATCGCCCTGCTCGAAGAACGTGGGTTGTGCGTGCATTACCAACCCATCTTCGACATGCGCAGCGGGCAGGTGGCC
>QZVU01000118.1 GCA_003602285.1 Arthrobacter frigidicola | reverse complement strand
CATGCGATCACTCCAGCTCAAGGCCAAGGTGCTGTGCAACCTGGTCGGTAACGTTCAGCCCCGCGGGTGCGTTTAGGGCTACCGATGAGTTGATCACCAGCACCCCTGAATCTGTGTACCCCTTCAGTACATTTTGAAGGTCTGTCACGAATGCAAGGCCGTCGGCTTGCGCTTGCTCAGGGCTTAAGCCGGCCTTATCGAGGGTACGCTTCATCTGCGCATTGGCGAGCTTGGTGCCATCAACCAGCACTACCTGTGCTCCCGAACTGAAATTCTGCCCGGCGAAGTGATAAGCCATGAAGCTGGTGAAGCCGGATACAGCGAGAGCCACGAAGGCGCATGTCAGAAAGGAAACCCCTGCAGGTGCTTGCTGGGCTTTGCCACCCTGTGCTGGCTTAGTCCTTACCTGGTCATCATCAGGGCGGATTTGCTCCTCAGGCTGTTGTTGTTGGCTATTCGCTGTATCAGTCATCGTGGCATTCCCTAATAGCGGTGGAAAGAGGTAGCGCTCAATGCGCAGTAATTTTTGTAAGCATAACACGTAGCACTACGGCCACAGTATCAGTTTGCGGCAATAAAAAGCCCGGCGCATGGCCGGGCTGAGCATTGCAATGGTGATGGTGCAGGTGCTGACTGCTTGCTGGCCTGATTACGCCGCAGAGCTCTGGCGGGCCAGGTAATTGTTCACTGCCTCTACCGCATCGACCCCACGGTCAAGATCATCAAGAATCTCGTTGCGGGCTGCCCCTTTCGAGGAGAACGTCACGTTGTGGAACTCATCCACAACAAGGCGCACGATGCCCCAATCGGTTTCGCTACGCTTGACCATGATCTCGCTGTACTTGCCGGGCATGGTGTGTACCGTCTTCAGCATGTGAGCCCCGTAAGGTTCGATCTTGAACTGCTTACTGTCGATGGCCGATTCGATCGATTCGGACTTCTGCTGCAGGATGAACTGCCAGGCCGAGTTTGCGGCGATTGCCTCGGTGTTTTTCGACGCATAGACGTCGCCAATGGCCTGCGTTACTACCAGCACCGCACCATCTTCTTTCCGCGCTTTGCGGTAAGCAGCAACCATGGCTTTGGCCATCATTGGATCGTCGAGCATCTCCCAGGCCTCATCGACGATGAGGATTTTCTTCCGGCCTCGCTCACCCAGCTGGCGTCGATCCTGTTCGGCCAGTGGGGCGTCGTGGTGCTGTTTGTGGTGGTGTGCAGCTGGTCCGGTATCGAGCTCGGGTAG
>QZVU01000117.1 GCA_003602285.1 Arthrobacter frigidicola | reverse complement strand
TGCGGTGCCCGCGTGGTGCTGCGCGCCCAGGGGCAGTGGGGCGCCGAGGACATCTGCCAGCTGGTGCGCGAGCAGCAGGTGAGCATTTTGGGCTTTACCCCCAGCTACGGTAGCCAGCTGGCGCAATACCTGGGCGGGCAGGGCGAGCAACTGCCGGTGCGCCTGGTGATCACCGGCGGCGAAGCGCTGACCGGCGAGCACCTGCAGCGTATTCGCCAGGCCTTTGCGCCACAGCAGTGCTTCAACGCCTACGGCCCGACCGAAACCGTGGTCATGCCGCTGGCCTGCCTGGCGCCAGACGAGTTGCCAGCGGACCTTGGCAGTGTACCGATCGGCCGCGTCATCGGTAGCCGCACGGCCTATATCCTCGACGACGACCTTGCCCTGTTGCCGCAAGGCGGCATTGGCGAACTGTACGTTGGCGGCGCCGGCCTGGCTCAGGGGTATCACGACCGCCCGGGCCTCAGCGCCGAGCGCTTCGTCGCCGACCCGTTCAGCATCGAAGGTGGCCGCTTGTATCGCACTGGCGACCTGGTGCGCCTGGGCACTGACGGCCTGGTCGAGTACGTCGGCCGTGCCGACCAGCAGGTGAAGGTTCGCGGCTTCCGTATTGAACTGGGTGAAATCGAGAGCCGCTTGCAGGCGCACGCCGATGTCGACGAGGCCGTGGTGCTGGCCCTCGACCTGCCGGGCGGCAAGCAGTTGGTGGGTTACCTGGTGTGCAAGCAGGCCAACGCGGGTAGCGAGGCGCAAAACCTGCTGCGTGAAGCGGTGAAAGCCGATGCCCGCCAGCACCTGCCGGACTACATGGTGCCTGCGCACCTGGTACTGCTCGACAGCCTGCCGCTGATGGGTAACGGCAAGCTCGACCGCCGTGCGCTGCCGCTGCCGGACCTGGAACAAGCGCGTCAGCACTACCAGGCACCTGGCAACGAGGTGGAAAGGCAGTTGGCGCAGATCTGGCGCGATGTGCTCAACGTTGCCCAGGTCGGTGTACAGGACAACTTCTTCGAACTGGGCGGCGATTCGATCCTGTCCATCCAGGTGGTCAGCCGGGCCCGTCAGGCCGGGTTGCAATTCACCCCGCGCGACCTGTTCCAGCACCAGACCATCCAGACCCTGGCGGCTGTCGTTCAGCACAGCGAAACCGCGAGCACGGTGGAACAGGGGCTGCGCCAGGGCCAGGCCGGGCTGACACCGATTCAGCATTGGTTCTTCGACAGTGAAGTACCCCAGCCACAGCACTGGAA
>QZVU01000116.1 GCA_003602285.1 Arthrobacter frigidicola | reverse complement strand
AGCTCGCCCACCCCGAGAATGCCAAGGCTATGCATGGTGCCTCCTGATCAGCTTTGCAGGCCGGCGCGGCGCTGGCCCCGGTGCAGGTTGAGGTTGACGCCGGCGCTCAGCAGCGGCTCCGGCGGGTTGCGGTTGGGGCCTGCGGAGCCCAGAAGGACGTCGATCAGCGCGTCGCGTTCGCCGCTCACCCAGTCGGCCAGCAGGGTAACGGTAGCTGTGCCACGGGTGATGGCAAGGCCGTTGCAGCACAGTGCCGCATGCACGTTGGGAGCGAGGGTACCGAAGTGCGACAGGTGGTTGCGCGACAGGCCCATCGAGGCACCCACGTCTATTCAAACGCCATGCCAGACAGCATCGGGAAGCGCCGCTCGAACGAATCGCGATGCTGGCGTCCGGCACGGGCGATGTGGCGTGGGTTGGCGCCGAAACCGCCGCAACCGTTGTCGTGCGCGGGGGTAGAGGTGTTTCTGTACATGGTTTTTATCCGTGTTTTTTTGTCCACTATGGCATTGGCGGTTGGGCGGGGACTATGACGGGAGGGACGGGGAACGGGATGTTATGGCTGCAGGATTGCCTGCGGACGGATTGACCGCGCCGGGCCGAGCGTGATTTGCTCGGCGCTACGGCTTCTTCGCGGGTGAACCCGTGAATGACTCGATACGATCATTCAAAGGAAACTGAAGGTCCCACCATGCCCGACTACAAGCTGCATTGCTTCGCCGAATCCGGCAACGCCTACAAGGCTGCGCTGATGCTCGAACTCACGGGTCAGGACTGGCAGCCGGTGTTCGTCGACTTCTTCCATGGCCAGACCCGTGAGCAAACCTGGCGCGATGAGGTGAACGAGCAGGGCGAGGTGCCGGTGATGGAGCACGCTGGCAAGCGTTTCACCCAGTCTGCGCTGATTCTGGACTACCTCGCCGAACAGACCGGCCAGTTCGGGCCCCGTGACGATGACGAAAAGCGCGAGATCTGGCGCTGGATGCTGTTCGACAACCACAAGTTCACCAGCTATTACGCCGCGCTGCGCTTTCTGTTCTGCCTGAAGAATACCGGCGAAACGGACGTGACCCGGTTCCTGCGTGAGCGTGCCACGGCGGCTTACCGCATTGTCGACGCGCACCTGGCGAAGACGCCGTTCCTGGTTGGCGGCCGGCTGACCATCGCCGACCTGTCGTTGGCTGGGTATGTATTCATGCCGGAAGACACCGGTATTCCATTGGCGGAGTTCACCCATATCGAGGCGTGGAA
>QZVU01000011.1 GCA_003602285.1 Arthrobacter frigidicola | reverse complement strand
CTCGGTACCGACTTTGATAAAGCCCATGTGCTATTTCCTTCTTTTGATGTGAGAGAGGGGTCTTCCTCTCTTGGCGTTTGCATCGTCTCATCGACAATTCGGCAAGCAAACGATCGGACGAATTTTACGTTTTATGACCGCTCGCGTGTCGGCATGGACGAACTCCGGACGGCCGCAGGCGTGTCGCTCAAAAAGCTTTACCGCCGAATTACCCTCGAGGCCGCCGCCTATGCCAGGGAACCTAAGGAAGCATTTCAGCGATATGTCGCCCGTCTCGCAGAGGAAGCGGGCGCGCCCGCGCAGCTGGCGCCGCAGCTGTCCATCCTGGCGGAGGGAGCGCAGACGACCGCCGCCATCGCGGGCAACGCGGACGCGGCCCTGCAGGCACGGGCGGCGGCCGAGGTCCTCATTGATGCCGCCCTGTCGTCCCGGACCGCCGCGGCGGACCAGGCGCGGCTTCGGCCGCACCCTCCGGTGCGCGAGGCTCACCGGCGGCCGGGCCCCGGCGGGCGGCTTTGACCCGGGTACCGGCGGGCTCACCCCCGCAGCGCGGCCGCCTCTCCCACCCAGCGGGCATAGCGTGCCCACGGATCGTCGACGCCCGCGGCCAGCGTGCGGATGTGTTCCTCGAGCGCCGGCGTCGGCTCGAACCACTCGGAGCGGTTCAGGCGCCAGCGCGCAAATTGTTCGTGGCGGCGGTGCTCGACGAGCCGGTCGCCCTGCTCGAAGGCCAGCACCTCGTCGTGCCAGAGCCGTGCGAGCCGTTGGCGCGGGTTCGCCGTCGTGCCGATCTTGATCCGGTCCTGGAAGCGGATGTAGTAGACGACGTCGACCCGTGGGGGCGGCAGGTCCCCGTCGGGGGCGTCCCCCACGCGCCATTCGCAGGCCGCGCAGACCCAGCCGGAGGGGTACTTCACGCCGATCCGCGACCCGCAGGCCAGACAGGGCCCGGGCAGGACGTCGGTGCGGCCCAGCTCGATATCCGCCCAGTCCAGCACGGCGGCCACGTGGGCGGGGCAAAGCGGGAACGGGGAGTCGCATGCGGGCCGGCCGCAGGGGCGCCCGTCCCCGCCGGGCAGCACGCAGTGGCGGGCGCTCGGCGGGGAGTCGTACATACGTTCGATTCTGTCGCCCGCGACTCCCATGCGCAAGGCGGGGCGGGCGGCCGGGTCCGCGTCGCCCCTGACCGTGTCACACTGGCGCATGAGACGCAAGCAGTACCCGCTCCGCGCAGTGAGTGAGCACGAGCTGAACAGGTTGGACCGAAGCGTCTGGCCGGCGACTCTCGCCCCGGTCCGCCAGTTGCTCGACGACGGGCTGGACCTCGCACCGGCCACCGTGCTGGTGGGGGAGAACGGCTCAGGGAAGTCAACGATCATTGAAGCGCTCGCCCTGGCGTACGGGCTCTCCGCCGAGGGAGGATCAACCGGCGCCCGGAACAGCACCCGCGCGTCGGAATCCGCGCTCGCCGAGCATCTGCAGCTGATTCGCAATGCAGGTGCGGCCCGGCGCGGGTACTTCCTGCGCGCCGAGACCATGCATGGTTTCTACAGCTACCTCGAGGCGAACCCCAGCCTGTATCGGCCCGACCTCACCTTCCACGAGATGTCCCACGGCGAATCCTTCCTGCATCTTGTTGGGGACCGTTTTGAGGGTCCCGGACTGTGGATTCTGGACGAACCGGAATCGGCGCTGTCGTTCTCGGGATGCCTGGCGTTGTTGGGCATGCTCAAGGACAAGGTCGCCACGGGCAAGTCTCAGGTGGTCATGTCAACCCACTCACCGCTGCTCGCCGCGCTGCCGGGCGCACGGATACTGGAACTGGGAGAGTGGGGCTATCGCCGCCGGGAGTGGGACGAGCTGGACCTGGTGATCAACTGGCAGCAGTTCCTCACCGCTCCGCAGCGGTATCTACGGCACCTCTGAAGGCGGTCGTCACGACGTCGTCCGCGTCGTCCTGTCCCGCTCGCTGGCTTCCCCCCGTTTTCGACCGCGGCGGCCGGAGCGCGAGCTAGGCGGTCCGGGCGGCTTCCAGTGCTGCCGCACAGAGGCTTTGCGTCGCCTGCACGGTACGGACGAGGGCCTCGGGGGCCGGGCCGGTGCTGTTGAAGATGCCGTCGATGGAGGCGACTCCGGCCCGGGTCAGGAGCGTTTTCTCGTTGGAGGGCCACTGACCCCGGGCGGCAAGGACGGCGTGTGCGGCGTGGGTGGCGGCCTGCGCGGTCAGTCCGAGGCACTGGGCGAAGCAGCCGGCCCTGGCATGGGCATTTCCGGCGTAGTCGAAGAGGTGGCTGGCGGAAGCCCACCAGGCGTCGGAGGCGGCCACGCGCAGCCTGTCGGGGTAGATAGGCCGGGGAAGCTTTCCGTACAGCACCTGGTTCATGCTCAGCTCCCCGACGACCAGGTAGGAGGGGATGCCTGCGAGGTGGAACAAGAGGGGCTCCACCCGGAACCTGCCGTGTTCGGCCTCGGACATTTCGTGCTCGACGGACACCAGGTCCCGGTAGTGCACGTCGACCCGCCTCCCCTCGATGGTCAGCCAGGCGCCTCCATTGAAGACGCCACCGCCCCATCCTCCGATGTCCGACACCTCGCCCGGCCATCCGACCTTGCGCAGGGCCTCAGGGTCGAAGCGGCCGCGGTAGTAGAGACCGAAATCCCAGTCGCTGGAATCGGTGTGCGTTCCCTCTGCGCGTGAGCCGCCCAACGCCACGGCCTGCACCCCGGGCAGGGAGGCAAGGGTGTCCACGACCGACCCGAGGAAAGCGGAGTCATCCATGCCCGCAGTCTATGCAGCAGCGCGCACCTGTCCTGGAACGTGTTGACGTCCGGCCCGGTCAGAAGCGGGCCGAAAAACCGCCGTCGGCGAAGAGAAGCTGCCCGGTGATCCAGCGCCCCTCCGGGGAGATAAGGAACGAGACGACGCCGGCGATGTCGGCGGGCGTGCCGAGGCGGCCCAGTGGGTGGTGCGGCGTCAGGGTGTTGCGCAGGTCCTCGTTCATCCAGCCGGTGTCGATCGGGCCCGGGCTGACGACATTGGCGGAGATCCCGCGCGGGCCGAACTCGCGGGCCGCGGAGATGACGATGCGGTCAAGGGCTCCCTTGGAGGCGCCGTAGGGCAGGTTGCCGGTGGTGTGGTCGCTCGTGAACGCGATGATGGCCCCGCCGCTGGGTGGTGCCTGCCGGGCGAAGGCGGCGATCAGCAGCAGGCTGGCGCGGGCATTGACCGCGGTGTGAAGATCGAAGCTCTCCGCGGTGGTGTCAAGGATCCCCGTTTCGACATCGTGGGCGTGGCTCAGGATGAGCGCGCTGACCGGCCCGCGGTCCCGAGTGACGGCGGCGAAGAGCTCGTCGGGGCCGGTCGGTCGGGACAGGTCGCAGGGGTAATCAGTGGTGTCCAGATCGCTGGTGGCAACCTCCCACCCGTCGGATTTCAGCCGGGGCACGATCCCTGCGGCGATGCTGTTGCTGCGGGCGGCTCCGGTGACAAGGGCAAGAGGCATGCCTTCTACGGTAGTCCAACAACAAGTCGGCCCGACGCGGCCACGGCGGAGCCGCAGTGGCGCCGGCGGCGCCGCACCCTTGCGCCCGGCGATCCCCGTGTGCCTATAGTTGGTCCATGTTCCTGTGATCCTCGTTCCTCTCCTGCGTCCGCGGCCGATGCCCGGCGGGAGGTCGATCGACGTCAAGGATCCCCATGACCACTTCTTTCTTTTCCCGTCCCGGCCGTGCCGCTGCGCATCTCGGGGTTGAGGGCATCTCAATTTCGTTCGGTGCCCGGCGCGTGCTCACCGACGTCTCCTTTACGGTTCCGGCGGGCCGGACCGGTGTCATTGGAGACAACGGATCGGGCAAGACCACCCTGCTGCGCATCCTTGCCGGCCTCCTGGCGCCCGATCGGGGAACGGTGTCGGTGGCGCTTCCAGGTGTCGACCGGCCCCGCATGGGGCTGCGCCACCAGGAGCCACCCTTTGGGCCGGAAGCATCGATCGCCGAAGCGCTCGAATCCGCCGTGGCCCCAGTCCGCGCGGCCGCCGACGCGGTCACCGCCGCGGGGCTGGCTCTTGCACGGCGCCCAGCTGATGCGGCAGCGGCCACCGACTTTGCGGAGGCACTGGCGGCCGCCGAGCGGATCGGCGCCTGGGATGTCGATGCCCGCATCGCGGCCACGGTGGCGGGTCTTGGCCTCGCGGACCTGCCGTCCGACCGGGAAACGGGGCAGCTCTCCGGGGGACAGCGCTCACGCCTGTCCTTGGCCTGGCTGCTGCTGAGCAGGCCCGACGTGCTCCTGCTGGACGAGCCGACGAACCACCTCGACGACGACGCCGCCGGTTACCTGCGCAGTCTGCTGGTGTCGTGGCCGGGACCGGTACTCATCGCCAGCCACGACCGGGCGTTCCTTGACGAGGTGGTGACGTCGCTTCTCGACCTTGATCCTGCGCCGCTGCCCCATGCGGTGGCCGGGCCCCTGGTTGGGGACGGCGATGGAGCGGCCATCGGCGTGGTGCGGTTCACGGGCACGTACACCGAGTATCTCCACGCCCGCCTCGATGCCCGGGAACGGTGGGCCCGCCAGTACCGTGACGAACAGGCGCAGCTCTCGCGGCTGCGGGCCGCGGCACCGTCCAACTACGTCGTGGGACACGAGGACTGGTCGCCGCGGTCCGAGGCCCGCAGCTCGGCCAAGTTCTACTCCGACCGGAACGCCAAGACGGTGTCCCGCCGGGTCAATGACGCGAGGGCCCGCCTCGAGGTCCTCGAGGAGCGGCAAATCCGCAAGCCGCCCAGGGAACTTCGCTTCCAGGGACTCACCGCCGGCAGGGTTTCAGGGCCGGGCCCGCAGCACACCGGGCCGGTCCTCACGATTGCGGGCGCCGCCGTCGCCGGCCGCCTCGGTACCACTTCGCTGACCCTCAGCGCGGGGGAGAAGGTGCTGGTCACGGGACCCAATGGATCGGGCAAGTCCACGCTGCTGCTCCTGCTCGCCGGAGCGCTCCTGCCCACCACCGGAACCGTCACCGCGGCACCGTCCCTGCGGACCGGCCTCCTGGCCCAGGACGTCGACCTGCCCGACTTCCGCAGGCGCGGCCCCGGCCGCACGACGCTGCGGGCCTACGCGGACCTCGTGGGGGAGGCGCGCGCCGAACAGGTTCCCCTCCGGACTTTCGGCCTGATTGCACCGCGGGATGAAAACCGGCCCGTTGCGGCGCTCAGCGGTGGTCAGCAGCGCCGGCTCGCGCTGGCCGTGCTGCTCGCCGACCCGCCCGACGTGCTGCTGCTCGATGAACCCACCAACCATCTCTCACTGTTTCTGGCCACCCAGCTGGAGGCGGCGATCCCGGACTACCCGGGCGCCGTCGTCGTCGCCTCCCACGACCGGTGGCTGCGCCGCACCTGGAAGGGGAGCCGGCTCGGTGTCACCGGGGTGCGGTGACGCTCAGGGCCACAGCGCGATGGCGAGGACTCCGGCGGCGAGGAGGAGGAGCGCAAGGGCCGCGGGGATCGACCGCTTGAGGGTGCCCGTGGAGAAACGGTCGTAGACGGACTGAAGGCGGGCCCGGACCTTTCCGCCGTGTGCCATGCCGAGCGCCAGGAGGATCAGGCAGGGGATGCAGTACACAATTGAGTATCCGGCGAGAATCAGCAGGCCCGCGGTCAATCCGGTATCGGCGTCGATCAGGCGCTCTATGGCGATGAAGTAGGGGAAGGCGTTCGGGAGGTCAGCGCCGGTCATCAGCACCCCGAGAGGGAAGGCGGTCCCGACGCCGAACCAGGACGGCAGGTTGACGCCCTTCCGCGGGCGGTCCTTGAACCGTCGAATGCCGGCCGTGAAGAGGGCGGCCGCGGCGACGAGGAAGACAATCCGCCGCAGCCAGATGAGGCCGTCTCCCACCGCCCCCGCTGCCGCATCGGCACCGAGGAAGATCGCGGCTCCCAGCACGGCAACGGTGCTCATGGCGCCCAGGACGAAGGTGATGGCCGAGGCCAGCGGCCGCGTGCGCACCGTCAGGAGGATCAGGGTGATCGCCACGATTGTGACGGGATTGAAGGAATCCGCGACCGCGAGCCCGGCGATGGCGGCCAGCAGCCCCCCGCTCACGCCCTGCCCGTCCTCGGCTTCAACCACTCGAGCACCGACTCAAGCGGCGGCAGCCGGTCGCCGGTCACCGAGTTCATGACCATGCCGTCCCCCAGGAGCCGGATGACGGCCGCCGCCACGGGGTCGCCCATCTCCTCGGTGATCAGGCGTTCCCACCGCTCGGTAGCCTCCGCCGACCGTCGAAGCAGGGCCTCCGTTGTCGAGCCGGAGTCGGTGAAGGACACCAGCAGGGCCCGGTACAGGTCGGCGTCCTCGCGCGACATGGACAGGCGCAGCCACGTCTCGGTCACGTTCCCGCGCCCGGCCGCGGCGGCCAGTGCCTCGTCCATCGCCTCGATGGCCTGGGCGGCGATGCCGTCAAGGAGCGCGGCCCTCGAGCGGAAGTGATGCATGAGTCCGCCCTTGGAGACCCCCGATGCCGCGGCGACGGCGTCAAGGGAGGGGACGGAACCGGCTTCGATGGCAAGCCGCCGTGCCGTCTGCAGGATGCGTTCCCGGTTGCTCATGCACGAACTTTAGCACAGAACAGACCGACTAGTCGGTCTGTTCTGTGAAACGAGGGAACTGAACTGCACCCCGCCTGCGGACGCGCCGCCGCCGCGCTACGGGGAGGCTGCGCGTTCCAGCACAATCAGCGGCGTGACGTAGTGCTCGGTGACGCTGCCTCCAAGGTCGCGCACGGCCTGGGTGGCCTCCTCGACCTCCGCCGCGCTCCAGTTGCTGAAGGTGCTGAAGAGGCCGTGGACCTCATCGGCGCCGAGCACGATGCTCCACCGAAAGGTATCCGTCGAGACTTCAGCGAACAGTCCGCCCGCGGTCAGCTCCCTCACCCATCCCGCGGTATCCAGTTCGCCGGGGCCGGGCCTCGCCGAAGCCGCGCGCCGTCTCCCGACAATCTGTCCGGTCCGCTCGCGGAAGCGCGTCCTGACCGCCGGATCACCGAAGGCCGTGCGCCACACGGCGAAACTGCTGCCGGGTACCAGTGTCCGGTGCAGCTTCGGCAGGACGATTTCGAGATTCAGCCAGTGCACGGAGGTGGCCGCCACGGCCAGATCGAAGCCGGCCTCCGGCAGTTCGGCCTCTTCGGCCGTGCCGGCCAGCACGGTGACCTCCGGCAGGCGCGCCCGCAGCCTCCCGGCGAGGTTCGGACCGGGTTCGACGGCCGTCACGCTGAGCCCGGCCTCGACCAGGGCTGCCGTCGCCTGCCCGGAGCCGGCGCCCAGTTCGACCGCGCGCCTGCCCGGCAGCATCAGGCCAAGGTCACGCAGCCGCTCCCACAGTGCACCCGGATAGGGCGGGCGGAATCTTTCGTACGCCCCGGCCCACCGGTCAAAGTGCATCGGATCGACCATTGGGTTTCCCGCCGCCATAGGCAAATTCTCCATGGCGTCCGCCGTTTCGTCGGTGTATTTTATCGGCAGTGAGACTCCGATTTTCTCTGTGAGCCAGAGTTCAAGCAATTGCTTGCCGCTCGGTGGAGGGCGGTGATTCCGTGTGTCCCGGGAGGGAGCTCCGCAGTGAGCTCCCCGAGCCTCCGGCCCCGCACCGACGTCACTCCTGGAGAATCCCATGCGCCCAGCACCAACCTCTTCCACCACGGACACCCCACCTTCCCTTGACCGGCGCTCCCTGCGTCCGGACTGCACAAATTGCTTCGCCCTCTGCTGCACCGCCCTTGGCTTCTCGCGGTCCGCGGACTTCGCCGTCGATAAGCCGGCCGGAACGCCCTGCCGGAACCTCGCGTCCGACTTCTCCTGCACCATCCATGGGGCCCTCCGGCCGCGTGGCTTCCGCGGCTGCACCGTCTTTGACTGCTTCGGGGCGGGCCAGCAGGTCTCCCAGGGACTGTTTGGAGGAATCAGCTGGGCCGCGGACCCGGAGTCGCGGCGGGACATGTTCGCCGCGTTCAACACCGCGCGGCAGCTTCACGAGATGCTCTGGCACCTGGTGGAGGCACAGGGCCGGACCTTCGATCCGGAGGCCCGGCAGCGGGCGGGCCGGCTCAGGAGGACAATCGAGGCGGCCATGGGTGGCGGGGTGCGGCAATTTTCGGGATTGGAGGTCGAGGAAGTGCATTCCGACGTCAGGGCTGTCCTGATGGAGATCAGTGAGGAAGTGAGGGAGTCCTACTCCGCAGCCGGCCGCGAGCACCTCGACGCCGCGCTGGTGCCCGGCGCGGACCTAATCGGCAGGAATCTGAGGTCGAGGCGGCTGTGCGGGGCGGACCTCCGCGGTGCGTATCTGATCGCGGCGGACCTGAGGTTCAGCGACCTCTCCGGCGTCGACCTGCTTGGAGCCGACCTCCGCGACGCCCGCCTCGACGGCGCGGATCTCTCGCAGGCCCTGTACCTGACCCAGTCCCAACTGGGCGCAGCGGGAGGCAGCCGGGCCACACGCCTCCCGGCCGACCTGAAGGTGCCCGCCCACTGGGCGACAGCTGAGGGAGATTGAAGGGCCGGCGACCGGCTGCGGCCGGGTCACTTCCAGTTCCTTACCGCCCGGGTTCGTACCCGATCAGCCAGTGGACGCCGTGACGGTCAATGACCTGGCCATCGGAGGCGCCCCACGGCTTCGGCGAAAGCGGATCGACGACCACGCCGTCGTCCGCGAGCCGGTCGAACCACCCGTGGAGCGTGTCTGGTTCAGCCGCGCCCAGCAAGGAGAGCATCACACCTTCAAACCGGACACTCTTCTCACCCGCCGCCGCATCGGACCCGGCCAGATCGACCACGCCGCTGAGCACTCCGTGCGCTATCGCGTCCGCCGGGCCGTCGGTCCGGCCGAAGTCCTCGAAGGTGTGAAGGGAGAGCGTGCCGCCGAAAACGTCGGCGTAGAAACCAAGCGCTTCACGGGCGGTGCCGGGGAAGCTGAGGTAGATCTGCGGGGCCGTCATGGGCACAGTCTACAAAGCGGGCGCTGCCGCAACGGTACCTGTGCGGAATCGCCTTGACCCCTACGGGAAATCCGACGTGGTCTGATCCGGAGGATCCGCTGCGCCACTTGGCCCCTGCGTGCAGGCCATTGTGCCCGGCCGTTGCATTCCTTCTACTCAGTGTTACTATGTACCGGTACCTAGCGACAATGATTAGCGAAGTGAGGCTCCCTATGGGTAAGCAAGCCACGGAGATGCTCAAGGGGGTCCTCGAGGGGATAGTGCTGGCGATGCTTTCCTCCCGACCCGCCTACGGGTACGAGATCACGGCGTGGCTGCGGGACCAGGGCTTCACCGATATTGCCGAAGGAACCATTTACGCGCTGCTGGTGCGGATCGAACAGCGGCACCTTGTCGATGTGGAGAAAGTCCCCTCGGAAAAGGGACCTCCGCGCAAGGTGTACACGCTGAACGCTCAGGGGCAGGAATATCTCAACGAGTTCTGGAGGACCTGGAGCTTCCTCACCGAACGTCTCGAACAGCTCCGCGAAGGAGAGAAGTGATTATGGCCAACTGGATCGAGACTGTTACCGGCTCGCTCGGGCAGAAGAAGCAGTACAAGCAGTACAGGGCGCGCATCGAGGCCCTGCCCGAGCCGTATGGCACCGTTGCCAAGGCCGTGCAGCGGTACCTCATGTACTACGGGGGCGCTACGGACGGCGAGACTCTACTGACCATGATGGGCGACTCCGTCGACCTCTGGGAACGCGCCGCCGAGGACGGCACTCCGGTGCGCGCCATCGTGGGCGAGGACCCGGTCGAGTTCGCCGAAACTTTCGCCCAGGCCTACAGCGGCAAGCAGTGGATCGACAAAGAACGCGCGCGGCTGACCAAGGCCATCGACGACGCGGAGAAGGAGGACCGAAATGACGGCTGAGACGGCCATCCGGGTGCGCGGTCTGCGGAAGTCGTACAGGGACGTGCACGTGCTGAGGGGGGTCGATCTCGACGCGCCGCGGGGGAGTGTTTTCGCTCTTCTCGGCTCGAACGGCGCGGGCAAGACCACCGCGGTGAGAATCCTTTCAACGCTGTTGACCGCGGATACGGGAACTGCCACCGTTCACGGCTTCGACGTCAGCGCGCAAGCCGCCGAGGTGCGGGAGGTCATCAGCCTCACCGGCCAGTTTGCCGCCGTTGACGAGATTCTCAGCGGTCGGGAGAACCTGGTGCTCGTCGCCAGGCTGCGGCACCTCAAGAACGCAGGCGGGATCGCCGACGAGCTGCTTGCGCGGTTCGCGCTCGCAGACGCCGGGAGGCGCAGAGTCTCGACTTATTCCGGCGGCATGCGGCGGCGTCTTGACATTGCGATGAGCCTGATCGGCAAGCCGCCGGTGGTGTTCCTCGACGAACCAACGACGGGGCTCGACCCCGAGGGGCGCATGGAGGTGTGGAGGACGGTGAAGGAGCTCGCCCGGGGCGGCACAACTGTCCTGCTCACCACCCAGTACCTGGAGGAGGCTGAACACCTCGCCGACCGGATCGCCATCCTGCATGAGGGGCGCATCATCGCCAACGGCACCCTTGCTGAGCTGAAACAGCTCATGCCCGCAGCCACAGTCGAGTACGTCGAAAAGCAGCCGGGCCTCGAGGAGATTTTTCTGGCCATCATCGGCACAGCGGGAGGCGGGCGCGAGGCTGCCCGGGACGGTGCCGCCGCCTCTGACTGGAAGGGAAGAAGATGACGATCCGCGCTTTCGGTGATACCGCCGTCCTGACCGGGCGGTCCCTGCGCCACATCGTGCGCAGCCCTGACACCATCATCACCACCGCTGTCATGCCCATCGCCTTCCTGCTCCTGTTCGTGTATGTCTTCGGCGGCGCCATCGACACCGGCGCCGGGTCCTACGTGAACTACCTGCTGCCCGGCATCCTGCTGATTACCGTGGCCTCAGGAATCGCCTACACCGCCTACCGGTTGTTCCTTGACCTCAAGGGCGGCATCGTCGACCGGTTCCAGTCAATGCCCATCGCACGGTCCTCCGTGCTGTGGGCGCACGTGCTCACCTCACTGGTGGCCAACGCGGTCTCGCTCATCGTCGTTGTGGGGGTTGCGCTGCTGATGGGTTTCCGCACCGGGGCCGGTGTCTCCTCGTGGCTTGCGGTTACGGGCATCCTGACCGCCTTCACCCTGGCGCTGACCTGGATCGCCGTGGTGGCCGGTCTCTCGGCGAAGTCGGTAGACGGCGCAAGCGCATTCTCGTATCCGCTCATCTTCCTGCCTTTCATCAGCTCCGCTTTCGTTCCCACCGAGACCATGCCCGGGCCGGTACGGTGGTTCGCCGAGAATCAGCCGGTCACGTCGATCGTCAATACCATCCGGGGCCTCTTCGCCGAGCAGCCCGTCGGAGATGACATCTGGACTGCTGTCGGCTGGTGCGTGGGAATCCTTGTTGTCGCCTACGGCTGCTCGGCGATGATCTACCGGAACAGGGTCAGCTGAGCGCATCGCACCGCACCGACCCCAATACGGGTGCGCTGAACGGCTGCCTTTCGTCGTTTCGCTCCGCTGTGAAGCCGCATAGGGTGAGCTTCATGGACCCGAGTGAGCAGTTCGAGGCGGAGCGCCCCCGGCTCGTCCGCATCGCTGCCGGTCTGCTCGATGATCGAGCCGAGGCCGAGGACATCGTCCAGCAGGCCTGGCTGCGGTTCGACGGCACGGGGGCTGAGATCGCCAGCGTGCCGGCCTGGCTCACTGTCGTGACGACACGGCTGTGCCTGGACCGCCTCCGCGCCAAGGTTCCCGAGCCCACTGAACCGATGGAGCTGCACGAAGCGCAGTTTGCGCCGGACCCGGCCGAACGGGTGGTGCTGGCCGATTCGGTCGGAGTCGCGCTGCAGGTCGTCCTCGAGCGCTTGTCGCCCGCGGAGCGGGTGGCGTTCGTGCTCCATGACACCTTCAGCGTGGACTTCCATACCATCGCGTCCGTCCTCGATGTCTCCTCGATGGCCGCCCGCAAGCTCGCCTCGCGGGCGCGCTCGAAGGTATCGGCGGTGGCGCCGCAGGGGACGCCGGCCGACTGGGAAGTGGTCGATGCCTTCCTGTCCGCCGCCAGGGGCGGCAACTTCGCGCGCCTTGTCCACCTCCTGGCACCTGACGTCCTGGTCACCGCCGATGTGGAGGCCATAGCGGCTGGTACTCCCGACCGGCTCGAGGGGCGGAATGAGGTCGCCGCGATGTTCGACGGCGCGGCCAAGGCCGCCCTGCCGGTCTTCCTTGGAGATCGTCCCGGCGCGGCCTGGTTCCACCGCGGCCAGGCCCGCGTGGTGTTCGACTTCACCATCGCGAACGGGGTTGTGCAGGCGATCACCTTCCGCGCGCAGCCGGATGTGCTGGCATCCCTGACGCGGCGTGAGGCTGCTGCGCGCAGGTGATCCCCAGGCTGCCCGAACTTCCAGTGCCCGGTGGTCACATCCGCGGCGCGGCATCCGTCATAGAGATAGGACCCGCGATGCGGTCCCGGATTGAACCGACAGAAGAAGGAACCCGCGATGAAAACCATGACCTGCAAGCAACTCGGCGGCCCCTGTGATCTGGCGCTGAGCGGAGAGACCGCCGACGACGTCATCCAGGCCCAGGACCGGCACCTCCGCGACGCCGTGAAATCCGGCGACTCCACCCACCAGGAGGCCCACGAAGCGATGAAGGGCCGGTGGAGGAATCCCGTCAAAGGGATGGGGTGGTACCGCAACACCAAGAAGGCCTTCGCATCGCTTCCCGAAGGCTGAGACAGCCCGGCGCCGGCGCGGAACACTGAGGATGGCCGGAATGGCCGTTCACCGCGTTCCGCGCCGGACCCGCCCGCTCCCCGACACGGCACCCAGGGGTTGGCCCGGATCCCACCCCGCGCGAAGATGAGGAAGTCACCGTGACGCCCCCGGGAAGCGGTCCACGGTCGTCGGCACGGACGTTATTGCGTGTTCGACGGCGTTGGACCGCGCAGCCGACAACGAGGAGCCCTTATGCACCGCAGCCGCCTGTCCACGATCCTGATCGACGCGCCGTCCGACCAGGCCGAGGCGAGCGCGAGCTTCTGGTCGAGCGCCCTCGGGGTGCCGGCCCAGAGTCCGCCCGGGGAACCGCAGTTCCAAACCCTGCAGGAGTGCGTGCCGAACCTGGTCGTCGCCGTTCAGTCGGTCGAGGACGCGGTCCGCTACCACGTGGACATCGAGACGGATGACGTTCCTGCGGAGGTGGCCCGGCTAACCGGCCTGGGCGCCGTTGAGGTCTCAAGCTGGCAGGGATGCCACACCCTCCGTGCCCCCGGCGGCCACCTGCTGTGCGTCATTCCGGTCCACAGCGACGAGGAGACGTTCAGCGCCCTGGCCCGCTCCTGGTCATGACAACGCAGGCGTGACTACAGCGCCGCGGCCGTAAGGCTGTCGAAGAACCGCGACTTGTCCGCTTCGACGTCCGTGCTGGTCCGCTTCAGGCGGTTGTACTGCTCCCGCGCAGCGGCGCTCTGTCCCATCCGTTCCCAGGACCGGACGAACCTCAGGTCGTGTTCGGAACCGACAACTGTGACCGCCACACCGACCGGAGGGGTCGAGGCCCGCTCGAAGACGGCGAACCAGGTGGTCCAGATCTCCGTCCGGGCGGCCGCGAAGAGGCCCGGAAGCCGGGAAACCGCCACCGGGAACTCGTCTGCCGTGACCCGGAGGTGAAGGTCGATATCCCCCTTGGTGAGGAGGCCCGCCAGGCTGCTCCCTCCGGTGAGGAACAAGTCGCCCGGCACTCCTTCGGCGATCAGTTTCCTGCGCTCCTCGGCGAGCGCGGCGACCGCCTGACCGACGGTTTCCGGTGTGGTGAGTTGCCAGCGGGTCACGGCGTTCTCCTTTCGGCTGCGCACCCACCCACGGGAGCCGCGGGGTCTGCACGATAGATCGGTTTCTCCAATTCTGCCCGGGGCGTGCGTCGGAGGATGCAGCTCCGCGGCCCGCCGGGTCCCTCCGGGGCCGTCTCGGGAACGCCGGAGGGACCCGACGGCAGGGCCAACCGCTCGTCGGCGGGGTGCCGCGGCCCGCTTCGCCGTGGCTGTGTGGCGGAATGGGATGCAGTTCGGTACCGTGAGCAGGCCGGGAAGGAAGTACCCGCCGCACCGCTGGGGTGTGGGGCGGACTCGGCAATCCGAGAAGCTGCGGTCCGCAGCGCGTGCGAAAAGGTCTCAATCTCATGAATGTTCAGGCGCTTCATCCTGCCCGTATTGGCGCCCGGCCGGCTGCCGGCTGACGCTCCGTGGACACGACGAAAGCCCACCCGCCCCGCACTCCGGCACCGTGCCCGCGCCGGCAGTCGGCTCCTGATTCCACCACCACGCCCTCGGGGGAGGGGACGTCCTCACGAGGGACCGCTTCGGGCCCTGCAGCGAGAGGACGCTTCCACCGGACGGTGGGCCTGGTCATCGCCGTGCTGGCCGCCGGAGCGGCGGCCGCGCTGTGGGCAGCCGTCGCTGTCGGTGGGCCGTCCCAGGTGGAAGGTCCGGCCAGCGGCGTCATCCTGGGGTTGTGGCGCGTGCTGTACAACACGGACACGCCCCCGGTCCGCGTGCTGGCCATCGCCATGGCCTTGGCGGTGCTTCTGGCGGCCGGCGTGGCGCTGCTGGAACACCGGATCGCGACCCGGTCGCGGCGTTCGGCCAACCCGGTCAGTACTCCGCTGGCGCCGCGGGTTGTGATGGCCGCGACGAGGGGTGTCTATTCCGGCCCGGTCAGTGTCACCGTGCTCATCCCGGCGCACAACGAGGAGGCCTCGCTGCCGGCTACCATCGCTTCGCTCCGGACCCAGTCACACCCCCCGGAGCGGATCATCGTTGTTGCGGACAACTGCACCGACGCCACGGTCGCACTGGCCCGCCGTGCCGGGGTGGAGGTGTTCGAGTCGGTCAACAACGCCCGGAAGAAGGCCGGCGCCCTGAATCAGGTGCTCACCCGGATCCTCCCCTCTCAGGGCCCCAACGACGTCGTCATGGTCATGGACGCCGATACCCGGATCGACGACGGATTCCTTGCGGCAGCCGTACAGCGCTTCACGGATGACCGCGCGCTGATGGCGGTCGGCGGCCTGTTCTACGGCGAGCAGGGACACGGACTGCTGGGCCAGTTCCAGCGCAACGAGTACATCCGCTACAGCCGGCAGATCCGGCGCCGACGGGGACGGGTGTTTGTCCTGACGGGGACGGCGTCGCTCTTCCGTCCTGCCGCATTGAGAACCGTCGCCGAGCAGCGGGGGATCTCGATCCCCGGCACCAGCGGGGACGTCTACGATACGGCGGCCCTCACCGAGGACAATGAGCTGACGATCGCGCTGAAGTCCCTGGGCGCGCTGATCATCTCCCCGGACCAGTGCACCGTTGTCACCGAACTGATGCCGAGCTGGTCCATGCTGTGGGCCCAGCGGCTCCGGTGGCAGCGCGGGGCCCTTGAAAACATCGGTGCCTACGGCGTGACGCCGCAGACCCTGCGGTACTGGGTGCAGCAGCTTGGCATCGGGTACGGGGTCATTGCCCTTGGCTCCTACCTGCTGCTCGGACTCCTCATGGTGCTTTCCCTCGATGAGTGGGTCTGGTTTCCGTTCTGGCTGGGCCTTGGCGCCCTGTTCATGGTCGAACGGGTGTGCACCGTCTGGAAGGGCGGATGGCGTGCCCGCCTGCTGGCCGTGACGCTCCTGCCCGAACTCTGCTTTGATATGTTCCTCAATATCGTCTACGTCAAGGGCATCATCGATATCTCCCTTGGCCGTGCCGCGGACTGGAAGCACGTTCCCCATACCAGCGCACTCGATCGACAGGAGGCGGCGTTGTGATTGGTGCACTGCGCGTTCCCAACGGGCTTGTCTTCCCCGAATCGCTCCTGCAGACCGAACTGTTCGCCGTCCTGGCCACGTTCGTGGCCATCAATACCGTCATGTACGCAGCGCTGGCCATCGTGAAGGTGCTGCCGAAGGTCGATGCACCGGGCTGGACGCGCTCCCGGGGGGAACGCAGCGAAACCCGCAGCATCCACCCCGACGTGCCCTCCTGATCGAGCTCCGGTCAGGCGGGGCTGCCGGGGGTCAGTTCCACGTTGTAGGAGCGGATTTTTGCCACCCGAGCGTCGACGAAGTCGTAGATGTCGCAGGAGGCTACGCGGGTCAGGCTGCCGTCGGCACCGGCGTACCGGGCGACGCTGTCCACGATGACTGATTCGCCGGCGGTGATCACCCTGAACTGCTCGAAGTCGGTCTGCACGTCCGTGAGGTCCTCGGCGAGGGATTCACAGATGCGGACCACCGCGGGCTTGCCACGGACCTCTTCACCTCCGACGAGTTCCCACAGAACGTCATCATCCAGTCGGGGAAGGGCGTCCTCGAACCGGTGACCCGAGAACGCTCTGGCCACCGTCTCCTGGGTCATCTGCATCGCGCCGCCCTCCCACGTCCTCCGAGGGCACTTGGCCCGGATTTTCGTCCCATTTAACCCCCTCTTCGGCGGTGCAGGCTACGGTTTTAGACAGCATCCACTCGCCCGCTGATCCTTGCCGTCCCACGATGAGGAGCGGAATGCTTAGGTAACGGGGAAATCGGGCTGCAATCGGTCGACCCATTCAGCTGAGGGGTGGTTCGAGGATCTTCAAGGGGACGCAGTGAGAATTTTGCTGGTGACGGCGGGGACGCGGGGCGACGTCGATCCCTTCGCAGTGCTCGCCCGTCGGGCCCTGCGGGCAGGGCATGAGGTGCGCCTTGTAATTCCTGACAATTCCGGTGTGGATACCGCGGGCATCGACGTCGCCAGCCTGGGTGTCGATTACAGCCAGTGGATCGAGCACCAGGGCGTTACCCTTGGTGCCGCGCTTCGCTCGTACCGCACGGTGGTGCGCCCGGCCATGCGCCGCGTCATGATCGAGTCGGCGAAAGCGGCCCTTGAGTATTCCCCTGACGTGCTGGTGGCGCACCCGAAGATTCTTTCGGCGCCGCTGGCTGCCGAGGCGCTCGGGATTCCCTTCGTATGGGTGGAGCTGGTGCCGGTGCTGACCCCAACGCGCGCGTTCCCCGCCGCCGGAACCATCAGCCGGGACCTGGGCCCGCTCAACCGGTTCACGTACCGGGCGGCTGCCGGGGGTGCTGCCATGTTCCGCCGGGATCTGGCCGAGGTGGCGAAGCTTGTCGGCAACCGTGGCGGCCGCGCTGCGCCGGCGGCGGCGACGCTGATGCCTATCAGCCCGGCGATCCTGCAGCGCCCTGCGGACTGGCCGGCCACTGTTCACCTCACCGGACCGTGGCGACCGCCGGCGACAGGAGTCCTCCCCGGCCACGTCGCCGAATTCATTGGAGGTGGGGACTTTGTCTATGCCGGTTTTGGTTCAATGGCTGCCGGGGATCCAGTGGCCCGGGCACGGGAGGTGGTGGGCGGTATCCGCAGCGCCGGTGCGCGTTCCCTTATAGCTACCGGTCTTGGCGGCCTGTCCGTTCCCCCTGAGGTGCTCGGAGAGGATGTGCTCGTGACCGATTCCGTCGCCCATGACCTGGTCCTGCCCCTGGCGGGGGCTGCGGTGCACCACGGCGGGATCGGGACCGTTCAGGCTGCTCTGGCAGCCGGAACCGTGTCGGTCATCGTGCCGTTTATCGCAGACCAGCCCTTTTGGGGGGCCCGGGTGCATGAACGCGGGCTCGGCCCTCCGCCCATTCGACAGCGGGCGCTTACCTCGGGCCGCCTTGCGGCGGCACTGTCCCGGGTGGGGGAGTACCGCCCAGCGGCGCAGCGCGCGGCACGCGCCATGGCAGCTGAGGAGGGGCCAGGCACGGCTGTGGGCATTCTCGAGACCCTTAACCGCTGAGTTCGATCCGCTGGTTGATCGGCACCCGCTGCTGGGCCGGGATGACGCATGGTTCTACGGAGGGGCGTCGTCGACGTCCACGTCGCCTCGGAGGCCGAGCCCGCGCAGATACAGCGGGTCACCGGCCACCTCGAAAGGGCGCTGACCAACCGTGAAACCCACCGCCTGGAACCCCTGCTCGAGTTCGGGTGCCTCCCGCTGCCGGAGCGGCCGAGCCCCAAGCGGTCGCGGATGACGAATCTGCAGCGGTGCGCCGACTGGTCCACTGGTCCGTCCCCGCAACTGCTGAAACCTGAACCCCGAATCGGTGAGGGCGAGGCACCCCGCTCTCCAGCCACTGTTCGGAGCTGCCCCTGCCTCGTCGGGGTAGCGAACGACCGCTTCAATGACTCCCCGGGCAATATTGGCCTCGATCCGGCGAAGCCGCTGCTTCCGTCCGGCCCTGCGCGCCAGCAGGGCCGCAACCATGGCCGGCACCAGGGCAACCGCCGCTGCGGACCCCCAGCCCAGCTCGTCTCGGAGCATCGTCCAAGGAAAAAAGACAGCGGCGCCAAACCAGTAAGGCGAGGACACCCACAGCTTCTCCCAGATGCGCGGAGGCAGCAGGGTGGCGTCGGCGTTCATTCGGTGAGCCTAGACGAAACCCGGTCGCCCATGGGGAGCCGATGGACTGCGGCCCGCTGTGTTTCGGCTGAGGCCGGCGCAACGGCTACCGCGGCGGGCCCGGACCTGGGCACGGGCGACTAAGAATCTTCGGGGCCCCCGCGGTCACTGTCCCGGTCCTTTCTCGGAACAGTGACCACGAACCAAATGATGCCCAGGTAGAACAAGGTGCCCGCAGCCACGGCCGGTACCGGGCCGAAGACGGCGTCCACCAGCAGGGCGATCGGCGGAGGGAAGACCAGAAGAAGCAGGCGCCCTGTGGTCAGTTCGCGGCCGGTGATGTTCCAGTTCCGCTTACGTCGGTTGGGCTCCCTCATCCCTGGAGACTACATTTCGCCGGACTCGGCCGCTGCGACAGTCAAGATCGCGGCGGGAACCGCGTGGTGCGCGTAGGCCGAGCGCTATCGGGAACGGGCCATCAGTCTGGTCGGGTCGGCAAGCGCGGTGCAGCCGAACTGGGCGTAGAGCCCGTGAGCGTCACCAGTGGACAACAGGATCCGACTCAGTCCCAGCGCTTCAAGATCATTCACTACCCCGGCCGTCAGCATCTTGCCGATCGGCGGGTCAGACAGGGAATCATCACGGGGGTGAAGGATGACTCGCATTTGCAGGGGGGCTGGCTGTCCTCTGCATAGACTCGCGGAATGGATACGAGCCGGATTGCGATCGACTGGGCCGCTGCACGCGAAAGCAACCGTGCCAACTGGGAGGACCGGGTGCCCCTGCACGAAGAGGCATACGGGATTGAGCAGTTGGATGATCCCCGCCATGTGACCGCGGTCGTGTGCACGGACCTGGCCGCGCTCGCACCCATCCTGCCGGGTGGAACGGTCTCCGGCCTGGACGTGTGCCATCTGCAGTGCCATATCGGTACTGACTCGCTCTCGCTGGCAAGGGCAGGTGCCCGGGTCACCGGCGTGGACTTCTCCCCGGCAGCCCTGCAATCTGCAGCCCGTCTGGCGGATCGGCTCGGCATTGATGCGACGTGGGTCGAAAGTGATGTACTCGAGTCCCGTGCCGCTGTGGCCGGAGACTTCGACCTCGTCTACACCAGCATTGGAACCATCAACTGGTTGCCGGATCTGGACCGCTGGGCGAGCCAGGTGGCAGCGCTCCTACGGGATGGAGGCTTGTTCTACATTCGGGACGGGCACCCTGCTCTCTACTCCATCGACGAGCACGCCGAAGGGCTGCAGCTTCGCTACCCGTATTTCGGCGACGGCGAGGCGCAGCTCTGGGACGACGCGACCACCTATGCCGGAGACGGCAGAGTGGATCACCAGCGGACGTATCAGTGGGCGCATCCCTTGTCCGAAATCATCAACTCCCTCATTGGGGCGGGCCTTCAGATTCTTCGTGTTGACGAGGGCACATCGCTGCCGTGGAAATTCTCTCCCCGCATGGTCCAGGTTCCCGGTGGTTTCGCCTGGCCAATAGCCGAGCGCGACCTCGTGCCGTGCACGTTTACCGTCATTGCGCGGAAGCCGTGACTTTCACGATGCTCCAGCTTGAGCCGGCCTTCCGTCGGTCCTGGCGCGCAGACAGCGCTCGCCGACCGCAGGATTGAGTGAGCAATGACCGGTCGACCCCACCAGGTACGGTTCCAGCGCCGTCGCCAATTGTCCGAAGGCGTGCGCGGATGCGATGCCTGATGGCTTGAGGCACCATCACCTGCGGGTTTACGGTGTGGATTATGTATTTGGAAAACCTCGTCTTCGACGCCGCCGAACCGCAGCGGCTGGGCCGGTTCTGGGAAGCGGTGATCGGCGGCGAGCGGCTCACCGACGGATCTGACGCTTTCGAGACGCGGCTGGCGGTCGAGGGCGGACCGGTGCTCGACCTGTGCTTCCAGCGCGTCGCCGAACCTCATTCCGATTCAACTGCCCGGCTCCACGTTGACCTCGCCGGTGGAGCGCGTCAGGCCGACGAGGTCGATCGGCTGCTCGCGCTCGGTGCACGGCACCTGGACATCGGCCAGGGTGACGTGCCGTGGGTGGTACTTGCCGACCCCGAGGGTAATCCCTGTTGCGTCATGGAGGACCGTGATGCGTATGTCGGCACTGGGCCGATTGCAGGGCTCCCGCTGGACTCCTCCGATCCGAACCGCGACCTTGAGTTTTGGTCCTGGCTGACCGGTTGGACCCGAGGTCCCGGCACGTCCCTCCGCCACCCCTCGCTGCGGGGACCTCTCCTCGAGCTGTGCCCCGAAGTACTTCCGAAGGGAGCCGAGAAGAACCGGCTTCACCTCGACATTCGGCTGGAGGACGGAAATGATCCGGATGAGGTCGCGGCAGGTATCGCGAAGCGCGGCGGCCGGGAACTCCATCCGGGCTGGGGTGACCTGCCGTGGCGGATCTACGCCGATCCATCGGGTAATGAGCTGTGCGTGCTCCCGGCGCGGTCGTAAGGCACGGCCACACGGGCGGTCATCCGGCTCTCGGGCCGGCCGCTCCCTGCCGGCTTCACCGGGATGATTCGATCACCGATACCGCAGGCGCAGGAGCAGCATGAAAATCATGGACGCGGCAACCCGGCTCGTCGTCTGTCTCACGACGGCGGTGCTCCTGACCTCCTGCGCCGGTGCAGGGGACAGCCCCGCTCCCGCCGCCACCGCCGGACCTGCCGCCCCCACGTCGTCGGCCTCGCCCGCGCCTGCCACGCCGGCGGAGCCTGGTCAGACAACAGGCCCGGACGGTCCCCGGGTCGTCGCTGAGGGGCTTGAAGCGCCTTGGTCCGTAGTCCTCCTGGACGGGGTGGCGCTGGTCAGTGAGCGTGACAGCTCCCGGATCCTCGAGGTCGCCGCCGACGGCGCGCAGCGCGTCGCCGCGACCATGGAGGGAGTCACGGGCACGGGGGAGGGGGGCCTGCTGGGGCTGGCTGTGGACACTGAGCGGCGACTGTACGTGTACTCGACCGCGGCCGACGGCAACCGCATCCAACGATTCCCCATCACCGGGGTCCCGGGTGCATTGGAACTTGGCGAAGCCGAAACGCTCCTCACCGGCATTCCGGCGGCGAGGAACCACGATGGCGGGCGCATCGCCTTCGGCCCCGACGGCATGCTGTATGCCACCACCGGAGATGCCGGCCGACCGAATGTCGCGCAGGACCGCACCTCCCTGGGCGGAAAGATTCTTCGGATGGAAGCGGACGGGAGTGTCCCCGCGGACAATCCATTCCCCGGGTCCCTCGTCTACAGCTACGGCCACCGGAACCCGCAGGGACTCACCTGGGACGACGCCGGCACCCTCTACGCGGCCGAGTTCGGGCAGAACACCTGGGATGAACTGAACATCATCACGCCCGGATCAAACTACGGATGGCCGATCGTCGAAGGCATTGCGGGATCGGAGGAATTCACCGACCCCGTGCAGCAGTGGACTCCGGAAACGGCCAGCCCCAGCGGCATCACCCATCTCAACGGAATGATCTACATCGCGAACCTCCGCGGGCGGGTCCTTCGCGCAGTGCCGGTCGAGGACACCAGCACGTCAACCGAACTCTATGCCGGCGAATACGGTCGGATCCGCGACGTCATTCCCGGACCCCAGAACACCTTGTGGATCCTCACCAGCAACACCGACGGGCGAGGCCGTCCCGGCGCGGACGACGACCGCCTGATCAGTATTCCACCGGTGCTGCCCTAAGGCCCGCTTCGGCCGCGGGGGTATCCGCATACATCACCGGACCGGGCTTGAGCGCCCTGGTCTCACCGGCTCGATTGACGGCTCACGATCTCGTTGATCCAGATCGGGGCAAAGGGCGAGGTGCAGTTCGGCGGGGTCGGGTAGTCCTTCAGCACTTCGAGCCGCTCCCCGATGGAGATTGCGCGGCTTCGGTGGTTCCCGTGTGCGATACCGATCTGCGCCAGGGTGTGGTTCATCGCCCATTGCAGCCGGTCGGGAGCGTCTCTCATCTCAGCCTCGATTGTGTCGAGCAGCCCGGGCAGGTCGAGCCCTTCCGGCTTCTTCACCACCCGCTCGCTCGTAAGCGCCCATCCTGCGCTGGCGACGACCGGATCCGGGTCGTCGATCCATGCGACGCGGAGCTGCTCGGCGTACGGACTGACCTTGACCACGTAGTTGACGAACCAGTCCTGCACTTTTGGAGCGCCGGCCTCGCGCAGCATTGCGTCCAACTCATCGTGCCCGAACTCCTTCGGCCGGCAGATCAGGAGGGCCAGCAGGCGCGCGGCGGTGTCGCCCGTAGCCCACAGCCCGCGGGACAGGTCAGGCTGGGTCTTCAGCCGCTTCGCGATGCCCCGCAGCTTGGTGAGATTCACCCCGTGGTCATCGCCGTGCTTTTCGTTCACCGCGCGCATCCGGGGATCCTCGAGGGAGGCGAGTTCGGCCATCAGCTCGTCCACTGTCGTTCCAGTCATCCGTATCTCCGTCTGTTGTCGTGGCCGTCCGCCCTCGCCCTGACCATCATTGGACACGATGCCTCCCAGGAGGTCTCCATTGTGATCGGTTTCCTGGCAGGGACCATGCCGAGCATCATGATCTTTATGCAATCAGTTCGCAAGACCGCCCCGTGTGGTCACGAGCCGTCCCGGACCCCGGTGAGCCTGTGCGTGTCGAAGGAGATCCTGCTGAACGTCGCCGTCGTTCCTGCTCCCGAGGGCGACTGGGCCGCGAAACCAATCTCGACGGCGGCGGGTGCCGGGTCCCCCATGGCGAAATACCGGACCAGGCTCCACCGAAGTCCGTCGACGGAGGCGTGCAGGGCGAACGCCCGCCCAAGGCGCGAGATCCGCAGGAAGGTTCCTGAACGATCGATGGGCCAGCTGTCGCAGTCATCGGATACCCCGTCCCGGGTGACAACCGAAACCACACGGGTCGTGCCACTGGTATCGAGCTCTGCGCACACCTTGAACCAGTTGAGTGGATCGATGTACCCAATCAGGACACCGGAGTCGAAGTCGCTGACGTAGACCGGGCTCACAAACGCGCTCAGGCGGAAATCTCCCGTCACTGCGGCGACGAACCGTTCGGCATTGAAGGTATGTGAAGACCCGTCGGGGTTCAGGAACATATCTGCTCCGGCATCGGCGGAAAGCACCACATCCCGCCCGCCAATCACGGGACGGACCTGCGCACGGGGCCCCCTACCGGTCAATGGAAAGGGCAGGGGGTCAAGTGTCAGTTTTCGGGTCTCGTCCACCGGTCAAATGTAACCGGTGGCATCGGGCTAGAATCCGCTGAACCCCAGGAAAACGGACAGATACAGGGCGCAACAACACCAAAGGAATGCCATCGCGGCGACGGCTACGCTGCCCCGCCAGGGTTCCTCTTTGAAGAGAATGCCGGGTTTCAAGCTTAGAAATATCAGGGCCAGAAATGGAGCGAAGAGAAGCGCTGCAACGGTGACCATCATCGTTTGTGCCCAAAAGGGGGCGTCGACAGCAGACGATTGGTAAATCTTTATCGCGAACCAGGTACCAGCCAGGCCGGCAAACAGCAGGCTCGCCGTCACCGCCATAGTCCGGATGAAAACTAATTTCACAATCAGGCTCCCAACGGTCACAGCGAATTTGTCCACACGCTACCGGTGGAGAGCCCGCGCAGGGTAATTGCGTGCATGAAAGGATACGGAAGTATCTGCCGCTCATCGCAACCACCGAATTGAGGAGGTGGAATAGTTAGGGCGGGTGCCGGCTGAAGGAAGCGTCCTCCTCGCTGAGCCCGGGAACCCATTGTTTCCGAGGATCACACCGCGCGGTCCCTGATGGTGGCGTAAAGGAGCATGTCCCGGCGCACTCCAGCGATTTCCTGATGACTTCGGAGAAGTCCCTCGCGCTGAAACCCGGCGCGGTCCGCGGTGCGGACCGAGGCGGCATTCCAGGGTTCAATATAAAGTTCCACCCGGTGCAGTTCTGGAATGGTCCAGGCGAACTTCAGCAGTGCCAGCAGTGCGCGGGCAGCAATTCGCCGGCCACGCTCTCGGGGGATCACCGCATAACCGGCTTGGGCACGGCCCTTGGTTAACTCCCTCGTCCACAGGCCCATCTGGCCCACGCAGCGGCTTGTCCCGGTGTCGGCGATAGCAAAGGAGAATCCGGTTCCCTCGCTGTGGCGCTGCCGTTGGCGTTCAACCCACGCCAGGGCCTCCTCAAGCGACGCGTGGGCGGGCAGGGTGCCGGTAGTGGGGACGTATGGGTCGCGGGAAAGTTCAACGGCCATTCCGGCGTCCGCGTCGCGGAACCGGCGAAGGAGCACACCTGCGTGCCGCGGATCATCCACGGGCCATTTCGGTATCGCGAGACGGGCGTCCACTGTCTCAGCCGTAGTGAGCGGTGATCGTGCGGTCCATTCCATTCATCGTTACGGTTCCGCCGTAGGGCAGGATCCACTGCGGGCGGGTATGGCCGAAGGGGACCCCGACGCAGACGACGGCCCCGGGGTTGTAGCGGGTGATCTCTTCGGTGACGGTTTGCCGCTGGGCCGTCCGGAGGCGGGAGCGCTCCGCAGCACTGGGCCGGTGCTCGAAGCCGCTGGTAGGGGGCCTTGCGACGAGTACCGCGTCGACGGCGTCGAGGATGCCGCGTTCCCCGAGCGCCCGTACCCACCGTTTCACCCAGTCTGCGGGCGGGAGCTCCTCACTGGTTTCCAACAGGAGGATTGACCCGTGGAGGTCCTCGACCGGCGGCAGCCGGTCGGCTAAAGCGAGCTGGTCGATGACTTCGAGGCATCCGCCCCAGGTCCTGCCGGACACCACCCGCTCCGGTCCGGCCCAGACCCAGGGTTCGGAGGGCTCCCTCTCACCGAACTCGACGAGCGCTCGAGGATCACGCCAGTCCTGGCCGAAGTCCTCGGATTCGCCTGGATCGGTGATGGCGAGCTCACCGCCGATCATGAGGGCGGCTTTCAGGGAGGCGAGGTGGACCTCGTCGATGCGTGGACCCGGACCGAGGTGGACCTGGGAGGAACCGCCGTAGAAACCGCTGATACCGTGCGACCAGAGCCAGTTCAGCAGGTTGGTGTTATCGCTGTAGCCGAGGAAGATTTTGGGGTCGGCGCGCGCGAGGTCGGCGTCCAGGTGCGGGATGACGGTGATCTGATCGTCGCCTCCGACCGTGGCGAGGATGGCGCGGATGGTGGGGTCGGCGAAGGCCGCGTTGAGATCGGCGGCACGGTCCTCGGCGGATGCACCGAGCTGCCGCGTCGTCGGGAACTCCACGGGTACAAGGCCCGTCACCGCCGCGAAACGGGTCATGGCCTGTTCGTGGACCTCGGGAGCGAATCCCGGGGCCGCGAATGACGGCGACAGGATCGCCACCCGATCGTCCGTTCGAAGCTTCGGTGCCGGTCTGGTGGGTCCCCATTTTTTCATCCCGTCAGTCAAGCACACCGGCAATGTTCACGGCTTCAGCCGCGCGGCGGAACCCCGGTGGAACCCCGGCGGTAAGCAGAAGCCCGGGGCGGCGTGGTTCAGCGCAGAATGAGGTTCGGGTGGAGTGAAGCCCAACCCAGTTCGGCATACTCCTCGACGTCGTATCCGTCCGGAGCAAGCATTACTTCGATTTCCGGGGTGGTGACTCCGACAGCAGGCGTAAGGGCGCCTTCGATGTATCCACCGCAACCGATGATTGCCTCGCCATTCTGATCGATGACCAGGCAGATGGACCGCTCAAACTCATCCGCGGGCCGGGCGATGTAATAGGAACGTCCGTCTTGCTCGGCTAGGAAGCGCAAGGTGTCCGAGGCGACGATGCCCTCCGTGTCGAGGGATGCAGCCTTGTCCTCATCGACGGGCGCATTTTCGAGCACCGAGAATGAGCTGGTCGCACTGCAGCCGGCCAGAATCCAGACGAGTGCAAGAGCAGCTACCGCCCGAACCGGACCGCGCTTATTCATTGATTTCCCCCTGATACCTCCGATTCGCCCGGGCCTTTCCAATAGCAATCCGCACCGGCGTTAGCCTGACCCAATCACGGTCCCATCACCAGGGAAACAGCTAGGCGGGCCCGGATAGGCCATCGTTACAGCTTCGCAACCGGCCGGTGAAGTAGCGTGCTGACTCAGTCGACTTCGCGGAGATCAACCCCGCACCGCCTGCTATCGAAAACAGGGATGTGAAAAGGCCAGCGAATTGGGGTGAATACGCAATCGCATACCTCCCTCTTCCAATAAGAATTCCGCTATTGCTTGTTTCGGTGACGTAAGTCACCTACATTGAGCGGACAGCAACCGCAGGGGTATCAGAAGTATCTTTCATCTGGCGCCTTTGAATATCCGGTTAGCGGATCACACTGTTTCGTTCTTGTGGGGGGCCGCACGCTGCGCCGTCGGGGATGGCCCGGGGGATACTACGTGTTTCAGGAGACGCGCATACATGATCACTAATAAAAAATGGGTTGCAGCGGGATCGACAGCCACCCTTATCGCCGGCGGGCTGTTCTTTGGAGCTCCGGCGGCTTCCGCTGCACCGGGCGATGCCGCCTGCCTGCAGGCCTCCGTCCAGTTCAACGCGGCACTCAGTGCCGCGGGGATCGACGTGGCATTCGTCAACCAGCTTGAGCTCGCCACCGCGGCTGTGGTTACTGCCGGCGAGAACCTCGCCACCGTCACGGCGACGCTGAACGTCGAGGGGCTGGCGGTTGAGGCCGAGACCACCGCAAAGGCTGCTTCGGACTTGCAGGAATCGCGCATCAACGCCGAGGCCGCGGTCAAGGCTGCGGTGGATGCTGCAATCGCCGACGATGCTAACGACGATGGGGACCCGGAGACCGATCCGGCTGTCATCGAAGCGCGCGCAGCGCTGGCCACGGTAGTCGGACAGGAAAAAGTCGCGGTTGACGCCGCAGCCGCTGCGGACGCCGCCTATAAGGCTGTGATTGCGGATCCGACACTGGTGGCTGCTGAGGCCGCTTTTGAAGCGGCCGTCGTCCAGGTAGATGCTCTCATTGCCCAGCTCAGTGGCAATGAAGCCCTCGCAGCGGAGCTCATTGCGCTGTTCAAAGCGTTCCTGGCCGCATGTGACGCCGGCGCCATCGGAGTCACGCCCGTCGTCAATCCGACCGTACCGGTGACGGTCATCCCCACCCCCACCGGCACCAACAAGGGCATGAACGTCCAGACCGCCGCCGCGACCGAGGACAACAGTGCGGCCCTCGCCCTCATTGCGGGGCTGCTCGCAGCCGGCGTTGCAGTTCCCGTGGCCATGGCCGCACGTATGCGCCGACTCGAGCGCGCCCAGCGTTAGCTCGCCCGACTGTCCCGGCGCGGGCCGCTGTCCTCACACCGTGGTCCCGCGCCGGGGCAGTGCGCCATCTTTCGCACTGCCTCCCCGCAGCCCCCTGAGCCCGGTTAGTCGACGAAGTCCGGGCTCCCTTCTTTCTTAAGCCAGATTTATGGCCGGTGTATCTCCGTCCTTTCCGGGCCATCTCGGCGTCGCACAAAGATTTCGAAGGTGAATGCAACTTTCCGGGTCTGGGCGGACACTACAGGGTATGGGGGACATGAATACTGATGACGGCGGCCTGTGGTCGCGCAGCCTGGCCGGTGACGGCGAGGCGTTCGGTGTGCTGTTCGACCGTCACCGCGACCGGGTGTACCGGCACGCCTACCGGTTGGCGCAGAACCGGCCCGACGCCGAGGACGTGAGCGCCGCGGCGTTCCTTGAACTGTGGCGCCTGCGGACCAGGGTCAGGCTGGTGGAGCACTCGGTGCTGCCATGGCTGCTGGTCACCACCACCAACTGTGCCCTGAACCTCCGTCGCTCCAGGCGGCGTTACGAGGCCCTGCTGAGGAGTATTCCGCATGCCCCAGCGGCGGCGGATCCGGCGGATATTTTCCTGAGCGACGACCCTTTTCAGGGCGTCGACGAGCACCTCGCGTCCGCGCTGCGGGCGCTCAAACCCGTTGACCTGCAACTGATCACCCTGGTCGTGCTCGAGGGCTACGACCTCGCGTCGGCGGCCGGAATCCTGGGGCTGGGTCCGGAGGTCGCGAAGACTCGGCTGCACCGGGCCCGGCACCGGCTCCAGGAGCACCTGCCCGGCCTCAACGCACCGCGACAGCTCACGCTCTTGGAGGAGGGTCAATCATGAACCTCGAACGGATGGACGACACCTTCGCCCAGAGACTGAGAAGCGTCCTGGTCAAGCAGGTCGACGCCTCCTCACCGACCCGTGTGAGGCGGCGCCGCTGGTGGGTCGGGGTGGGAGTTTTCGCCGGCGTCGGGCTGGTCGGGGGAGTGGGGGCGGCTACCGCGGGGTTCTTCACGGTGCCCGGTGCGGACATCGTCACCGAGGTCGCGGCCCCGGCCGAGGGAGTTCACACGGGAACGCAGACAGTGGATCTCGGCCCGGCTCCGGAGGGGGCAACCCATATCTCCATGGAGCTGGCCTGCCTGAGCGCCGGCACCCTGTACGCCGAGGGCGGGGCGTCCATGAGTTGCAGCCCCAACGGGATTGATGGGTGGGGTGGATTCACCATCGCTTTGCAGCCCGGGAAGCACTCGACCGAGATCCGCACCAGCACCCCCGAAATGCGCTACCGCTTGAGGGCCACGTATGTGAACCAGACGCCGACCGAATGGGCTGTCAATGAGAACGGGAATACCCACGGCGCTCCCAATGACAGGGGCGAGCCGGACCTGCTCTCCGTCATCGCTACCAATGGAAAAGTCGGCTACTCGTACGCGCAGGAATTGGATGAGGCGTCGGGCCGGACTGCCGCGGAGAACTTCACCAGCCCGGAGGACGCCCGGGTCTGGCAGGAAGCGAGGCTGGGGAAGTCCTTCGCTGTACCGGTGTACGGGGCGGATGGCGAGACGGTGATTGGTGAGTTCGTTATTGAGGGCCCGCCGGACATGAGGAAGGATCCCTAGGAACCTGACTCATCGCCGCAGAACGGTCATGCTCGTCCATGCTGTCCGGTGACCCCTGTCGCGCGGTATGTGATGCGTGGGGTGATCATTCCGGTGAATCCACTCCGAGCCCAGCTTCAGCGTGGTGCAGCCGGGTCACTACAAGGGGTATTGACGTTGGATCAGTTCACTGCAGGCAGGTCGGACAACGTGCTGTACCTGAGGTGGACGTCCGGCGTCCACATCACGCACCCAGTCGCCGTCAAAGCCGCGCGACTTGGAGGTGCTAAGCGCAGGGGACAACCTGCCCCTGATCGTGGAAATGGGCGGTATCGATGGACTGACGATTAAAGCGCGTTTGGGCATGAATTCCTACCGCGGCTTTGCCCGGGTGGCGCTCATCGGAGACGGCCCCGTCAATGAAGTGCTCGCGCGCTTCGCCCATGCCTCCCGACGAGCACCCGCTGCTTCATATCCGAGGCTGAGGCCCTGCACTGGATCCAGGAGCCCGACATGGATCCCCAGGCCCTGTAGATCGGGTCATCCTGCCACTACCGCATCGCGCGGACCCATCACTCTGACGGCCCCAACTCATTCACTGCGGACCAACCACACCCTGCAGAATTTAGTGGTCTATCTGCCAGCTCGGCAGAGCCCTACACTCGTGCAATGAGGCTTCTGTACGTGACGGAGAGCGTACCCACCCGGGATCCTGAACACGGTGACGGCAGTTCAATGATTTCGTGGGAAGTTATTCGAAACCTGCCTGCGCAGGTTTCGGTCACGCTGCTCACATTCGAGGGTCCGGTCGGAGTGGCCGACGAGGTACGGCAACGTTGCGAAGCCGTGCATGTCCTACCTACCCGGAGGCATCTGGCGGCGGCGGTCTCATCGGTACTCAGCCTCCACGACGTCGGAACGATGGAACGAACCACCCGCGCTGCGGCTGCCACGGCCGCCAGACTGTCCTCACGGTGCGACGTGTCACTCGTCCACGGACCCCATGTGCTGTTTCTGGCCCGGCACCTACGGGGGCCGATGGTCCTTCAGACCGTCGACCCGTGGTCGGTGCGGGTAGGGATGGAAAGCGCGATGACCCAAGGTTGGAAGACCGGATACCGGTCGATGAAAAGCCGCTTGCTGCTGCGGTCTGAACGCCGGATTCCGCCTCGAGCCCGGCTCCTCACGGTGGCACCCCGGGATGCGGCGGAATGGTCAGACCGCCTCGGTCGGGAGGTGCGCAGCATCCCGAATGGTGTCGCAACACACCTCCGGGCGGCCCGGCGACGGGAGCACCCTGTCGTCTGCTTCGTTGGCAGCCTCAACTACGGCCCCAACATCTCCAGCGTGGAAATCCTGATCCAGCAGATCGCCCCTATGGTCTGGAGGGAGGTGCCTCAAGCTGCATTCCTCATTGCTGGGCGCCGTCCGGTCCCCGCGGTAATGTCGTTGGCCGGTCCGCGTGTCGAAGTGCGCGCCAACGTGGCAGACGTGGCCAGCGTCTTCGAGGAAGCCGACGTGGCTGTGTTCCCCGACGAGCACGGAGTGGGCATTCGAAACTCAGTGCAAGAAGCGCTTGCGGCGGGCCTACCTGTAGTGGCAACCCCGGTCGCCGCCCGCGGCCAAGAGGTTCACCCTCTGCTCACGGTCGAGGAGGATCTGGAATGCTTCAGTAGGGAGGTGGCGAGCCGGCTGACCGTGAACCGGAGGGCGCGCGGACTCGAGGGGAATAACGCTGCGCTCCGAAGCTGGGGCGATGTTGCCAATGACTATTTGGGGGAGCTCGAGACCGCCCTTCACGAAATTTCCGGCAGGCTTCAACAGGAAGGACGGTCCTTTTGAAGGCGGGAATGCTATGGGAGATCCGCGCGAACGACAGGACCGCACCGGCACCCAGGCCGTGCCCGGACTGTGTGCGTAGCGATAGTTCCGCATGCCTCGAGCCTCAGAGCTGCTCCTTTGTCCCAGGATAGCCCCGGCGCGCTGGCACGGGCCGGTGCAAAGGGGGCTATGTGGCAGGGGCTGGCACATTCCATCGGCAGGGTGATCGTCCTTGTCACGATCGTGGTGCTGGCGAGATTGCTGTCCCCCGAAGAGTACGGCCTCGTCGCGTTGGCGCTCGTCCTGATGGCATATGGGGAGACAATCGCCGATGCCGGCGTCGCGCAGGCCCTCGTGTACCTGAAGCCTTCACGGGAGAACTCACGAGCCGCCCTGTTGATCACCGCCGTGGTGGGGGGTTCACTCGCGGTAGGCGCTGTCGTAGCTGCCCCGCTGGCCGCCTCCGTCTTCGATCGGCCGGAAGTGGAGGTCCTGGTCCAGGTGCTGGCCGTCTCCCTGCTGGGCTCCGCCTTGGCTGCGGTCCCCGAGGCGCTCCTGCGCCGCGATCTCCTGTTCCCCCGCCTGACCGTGGCGGTGATTGTCCGCTCGGTTGTCACTGGGGCGCTCACTCTGGGCCTTGCATTCGCTGACTACGGGGCACTCTCCCTCGCTGTGGGGACCGTGGCCGGGACGATCGCGTACGCGCTCTGCTGCTGGCTCTTGTTGCCGGGCGACGTCCCCTGGCAGATTTGGCGGGCACGCAGGGAAGCCCTCCACGCGAACCTATCGTTCGGTGCTCCGGCCGCCGGAAGCACCCTGCTGGCCCGGCTCATTTTCGACGTCGATTACATCATCATTGCGCTGCTGCTGGGCGCACAAGCGCTTGGCTACTACACCCTCGCCTTCCGCCTGCCCGAGCTCCTGATCATCAATGTCTTCTTCCTGCTGTCGACGGTGACCTTTCCGCTCTATTCCCGGGCGCGCAGCGATCCCGAACGGCTTCGAGGCGGTTACCTCAAGAGTGTCCAGATCCAGTCCCTTTACGGTGTCACCGCCGGGGTCGGCCTGGCGGTTGTCGCTCCCGCGCTGGTTCCGGTGTTGTTCGGCGATCAATGGGGACAGGCAGTGCTGCCGCTGGTCTTCCTCTCGATATACGCCGCGGTCCGGTCCCTGGGTGCGGGCGCGAACGATGTCTATAAGGCGCTAGGTCGGCCGGGACTGTCGATCGGCATCTCCCTCGTCCGGCTTGTCCTCCTGGTGCCGCTCCTGATGTACGCCACCGGGTGGGGGATCGTGGGTGTGGCCGCCGCACAGTGCGCCGCCGCGCTGCTGTTCGCCTTCGGGATGCAGGCGGTGGCCGCACGGGTCATGCGGCTGCGGGCGCTGCTGTTGCTGGGGGCCGTCGTTCCAGGGCTTGTCTGCGGTCTTGCCGTTGCTGCCGTGGGGCTCGCAATGCTCGCGCTACCGCTCGGCGACGGCATCCCTGCCCTTCTCGCTGTCGTCACGGCTGGCGTGGGGGCCGTTTACGCAATCCTCCGGTTCGCCTTCACATCCCTTCACGACGAGCTCATCCGGCTCGTTCTCCGACGTTGAACCCAAAAACCGGGATAAGAAATGGGCGACCGCCCGCCTCGTCCCGCTATCGCTGCCCGGTTCTGACAAGGTGCCGCCACAGCCAAAAATCCCGATCCCCGGCAATCGCGGCCCGAAGGGACTCTTCCCCCTGCCGCGGGTCGTCCTCGCCAGCCAGCCGGTAGGCGAGGGTGGCGGCGGACCGGGCCCACGTCGCGAGGATCAGCGAGGGCAGAAGGTCTACGTTGAGGTCCCTGGCGTGCAGGTGACGGCGCAGGGAGTCAAGCGCCCACCCTCCGGTCCCAAATGCTTCATCGAAGGCCGTTAGTTGGTTCTGCCGGGTGTAGGCGCCAGCCAGGGACTCGCCGAGATACTGGAGGTAGAATACAAGGTCAAGCCCGGGCAGGCCATCGGGGGAGGACCGTTCCCAATCGACGACCTGGAGTGAGCCGTCGGGCTGCAGGAAGAGGTTCGGGTGACTCAGGTCCCCGTGTTCGAAGACTGCGGGAAGTGCGTCTCCGGCAAGGGGCGCCAGCTGCGCATGGGTGCGCTCGACGAGAAGGGCCAGCTCGGCATCCCCGGGCAGCAGGCCCGTCATGCGGCGCAGCGGGCGTCCGATGGTCCGCTCGTACCAATCGGTGTTTTCCGCGGCGGGTATAGTGCAGGGCAATCCGGCGATGAACTCCTCCCCGGCTCGCACGGCCTGGGTGAAATCCTCAACCACCAGTTCCGGATCCAGCGGCGAACCGGTCAACGCTGTTTCCACCAGCACTGTGTGGGCGCCCACATTGAAGACTGTAACGACCTTAGGGATCCCCGCCACCCCTTCCCCTTCCAGCCGGCGCAGCATGTCGGCTTCGCGCTGCACACCCTTGTTGTCGCCGGGCCGTCGCGGAACCTTTACGACGAGCGCAGGCCGGGGGGACCCAACGGGGAAAATCAACGCCACAACATGGCGGGAGGTGACGAACTGCGGAGTGAGCAGGACGCTGGCCCACTTGCGGCCGATCCCATGCCGCCCAAGCTCCTCGGCGCCGAGGTGCTCCCTAAGGACAGTATCTACAAAGTTCACTGGGTGTCTCCGCGTACCGGGCGGCTGCCGGTCACCGTGCCCTCGGGGATGGCAACACCGAACAAGCGCAAGGCCAGGATGACCGTGCCGATGGCTGCTTTCACCCGGCCGAAGCGGACAGTGTGATGACGGGAGAGAGTGTTCCGGACGGCTGTTGTCGAACCGGCATCAACAATGCGGGACGGTAACGCAAGGCCCGGGGCATGCCAGTGGATGCGCACCTCGCCAAAGCCCTCGCGTACCAGCGCGCGCCGAACGCCTGCCAACGTTCCGGGACGGGAGCGGCTTGGAATGGACCTCCGCGTCTGAACGCAGATCCATCCACCGGGTTCCACGGCCGCAGCGGCTGCCCTGAGCAGTTGCCGGTCGGGGGAGGAGACCAGGACAACGTGAAAACTCTTCACTGAGGCGCCCTCCCCGCCCGGCAGAATAGGTGAAGCCTGCGCGTTGAGCAGCCCGAGGGCCGCCTTGGTGTCTCGGTCTATGGCACCCGCATAGCCAACGCTCCGCGGTTCAAGAACCGGCAGCAGGAACCGCCAGTCAAGCAGCCTCCACAGCTGAAGGTTCAGCCGCAACGGATGCCCCTGATTCTCCTCTGTATCGCCTGTTGGCAGGTAGGCTCGTTCGGAGGTCGTCACGCCGCGGTTTCCGGGAGTCTCCGACCGGTGCGCCGGCCAGGAGTGGGTGGGCCATTAACCATGCTGCGCCATACAATGTTCGTGGCCTGCCGCTGGACGAGCTGCTCGGGCTGGCGCGCGTCGAGAATCCAAGCATTCGGCAATTGCTCGGCAAGGCCTCGGTAGGCCTGTCTCCAGCCCTCGAGGACCTCGGGCGAATGCTCCCCCTTGCGGGCAAACATCAGTTCGCCCGGCGCGTCAAGGAAAAGAACCGCGTCGGGCGTCGGTCCGAGCCGGAAGGCTAGAGCAGTCGATATTCGGCCACCGAGGGAAAGGTCGACAGATCCGGGCAGCAGGGCATCGTATGCGGCTCTGTCCAACAGTACGAGGCGGCCGCGCCGACGGTGGTACCGGGCCGCGGCCCCCCCCTTCAGGAGCCGCAGAACCTTTTTGCCGAGCCGCCCGCCGGGTATCCGGGCGAGGATGGGGTCGAGCGCGCTCGTCGTCCACAAACCTAGGTGGATGTACTTGGCCGGAAGGGGGAACCCTGATCCAATGCCGCGCAGCAGCGTTGTCTTTCCGGCGCCGTCGGGGCCCAGCACCGCCACCACATGGCCTCTCGATTTCCGGCCAGCCAGTGTAGGGCTGACCAGCCGCTGAATCCGGTTGACCACAATTCGCCGAATGACGGGCGCAGGGGTGCTCCTTGTCCAGGCCCTGCGGATATGTCTGCCCAATTGCGCGGCCGGCTCGCCGCTGCCCGAACGGACCATCCTCAGCAGCTGGGACGCAGTACCTGAGCCGGTCCATTGGTCAATTAGGCGGGCAATGGCATCCTGTTCCGCTGCGGCCACACCGGCACGCCTAGCGGCAGGGACTCGGTCCGCGGGAATGCGTCCTTTGTCCATAACCAGATGGAGGATCTGCAGCCACGCCTGGTCCGCTGGGGCAGGAAGCCAAAATGAACCCCGTCGCACCCGCCGCGCCAAGCAGTCTCCTGCCAAGGGAGTGACCCACTGCTGAAGCGGCCCGAAGGTGAGGTCCGAGACGATATCGAGCTTGATCCAAGGTCCCTCCTCATCGAGGCCGAGGTAAAATCGGTGGCTGCCGTGGCCGGGAGCATGCACCCGGTGCAGGCCGCCTTCTCTCAAGATGCCGTCAACGATGGGCAGAAGCGAAGGGGCTACGAGGATATCCACGTCTCCCGTCGGTCGGGACAAATCCTCCTCCCCGCGCAGCAGCACCCATGGCCTACCTGAGTCCTCAAGGGCACTAAAGGCCCGTGCAACCACAGGATGGATGTTGGGCGGATACACCCGGCTGTTGGAAACACTCTGATCGCCTTCCACCACACTCACGCGTTCTCCACCTTCCCGAAACTGATGCTCATTCTGTCTTTATAAATCTAAGCGACATCTTCCGGGCTGCCTGTTGCATCCCCCGCCGTCCGCGCCGTCAGCGATTTCACATCCAAGGGGCTACTCGGCGACTGCCCACCCAGCCTGCTGCGGCCTAACCGTCGGGCGCGTAGGCGTACTGGACCACCCAATCCACTTCCAAATAGCCGGAGGTATCAGGGTGGGGCACCATCGCTTCGCCCCCCAGCTCCGTCTCTGCCTGCAGGGTCCAGCGCATGTCCGTCGTCGGGACGCCCTGCGCCTGGAAGGTCTCGCTCACAAGTTGTCCATCCCAAAACCAGCGAACCTTGCCTGGGGTCCACTCAGTTGTTGCGATATGCCATGTCGAGGAGTCGCTCGAGGAATAGGCACGGCGGATCGGGTCGAATCTCATCTCTCCAGTGGAGAGCGATCCCTTGATCGCCGACGCGGCGTACATATGCTCGTTGAGATTGCCCTCGGGCCAATCAATTTCCCCCTCATTCCAGTCATCGCTGGTCGGCCAGAGCATGAATGCGATCTTGTAGCCGGGAAGGGAATCGGACCTGAACTTAACGGAGTACCGGCCGTAGGTCTGTCCTGCGTATCCGAACGGAACCACGGAAGCTACCCGGGGGACCCCGGCTGCTGTGTGGAGGAAGTAGCGAAGGGATCCCCCGGACACCGACAGCACCACCTCGGGGGTATACAGTCCGTTCCCGGAGGAATCCGTCAGCCCCGAATAGCCGTGCACGTCCTCGCCATAAGTGCTTCTCACCTGCCCGGCCGCCGCAGGTACGCTGAAATCTTGGGTGTGAGTCAGTTTCCAGCCCAGCAGGTCATCCGCCGGCATGGCTGCGCCCTTGGTGTCTGACCAGCCGAACAGGCCAATATTAGTAACGGCCAGGGCCGCCGCCGCACCAAAGCAGAATTTCACACCGATCCCCCCGCCAGCCACTATGGCGAAGCCGAAATCCGATAAATTCGGACGGCCCCATTGTCGAACACGTTCTCAGCATTTTGGGCAGTCGCCAGCTCGCGTTCAAGCCCAAACAATCGTTGCGCGTCTTTCGGTCCGTACTGGTTGACAGCGTGGCGCTTCTGCGTGTCCGAAAAAACGACGTAGATAGTATCTGTGTCCCTCACCGTGTCGGCAAGCGCCTCGACATCTTTGGCCCATACATCTGGCGAATCGAAGATGATCTCGGCGAGCGGAGTGTTCTTACCCCACTCAAGGTAGCCGGGATAGTTGGGTCCGATAAGCAGCGGGAAGAAGAAGTTGGTTTCGAAGACCAGATCCTCCTCTCTAACCCGGGCATCGAGCCACTGACCCGCGACAACGTCTTCTTTGATGACCCGGTAGGTGGCCTCCATGTAAAAGTAGGCCGCAGTAAACAGCGCTGCCATCGCGGTGAGCGAGGCGGCGGCACCAACCATTGCCCGGCGGCTCCGCGGGCCGGACCAGAACAGCCAAGCGACACCGATGGCTAGCCACGGAAGTGCAAAGAGATAGACACGGAACCGCGCTTCGCCCCCATAGGACTGTCCGAGCAGCCCAAGGAGCGGTGCAAAGGAAAGCCACGCAACCATCAGCGTTATGCGCACCTGGCCCCTTAGCATGTGCTTCACATACCCGGCCGCTGCCAATCCACCGGTGATGAGGGAGAGCACCGGCGCCGCATACGCCACGAGTCTTGCCCTGTCGGTGGCTGGCTGGACCTCAGGCGTGTTGCTCGAGTTGGAGACCACATCGATCCCGCTAAAAATCCCGTACTTTTCCTCAATGAATTCAAAGTTTGGAATCAGGTAGAGCAGCGTAATCACGACGAAGGCCAGACTCAGCAACCTCGGCCGGAAGTACCCAAAGACGAAAAGCGGCACAAGACCGAGCATGGCGAGGTATGGGCTTAGCTGGTGGCTGACCACCAGCACGGCGTAGACGGCCAGGATGACTGTGATCACTCGGGGCCCGGCAGGCTGTTGCGGGCTGTGATGGGCCTCTGGAGCGGATCCTCGGGAGAGTAGGCGCAGTTTCTCTTCCACCCAGGCGACCCAGGTGACTGGCGTGCCGCGCAGATAGGTGAAGCAGGCCAGGCAGACGGTCAGATAAAGGGTGAAGGCGAACGCCTGGGGAGAGTAATAGTTCTGATTTACCCAGTTGGAGAGGACGAAGACAAGGGTGGCTGTCCATTGAACCCGGGAATTGTCAGAGAGGGCGCGGACGATGGCGAGCATGAGGACAAGGTTGACTAGGGCGAAGGCGGTTTCCGCCGATGCGGCGTAGGCAAGGGCGTTGTGGTATCCGGTCATCTCACCGAGGAAGGCGCTCCCCGAAAAAAACCCCGGCCATCTGTTGTAGATGTCAATTGAGGGATCGACCCGGCCGTTGGCAACAATGAAGTCGGTCACGGCAATGTGTTTGTAAGTCCACGGAAGCCTGGGCACCTCCGCAAGGAGGCTCGCCGATGAGTAAAGGATGACGACGAGCCCACCGGTGGAGGCGGCCATCAGAGGGGATGGGTAGACGCACCTAGCGCAGACCCCCCAAATAGCTACGCCCAGAACGCAGGCTAGTGCGACGTACCAGACGGCGGGGAACTCCGTAAGCAGCCCCAAATCACCAAGTGGTCCATTACCCATGATCGCTAGGCTGAGAGCCCACAGTGGCAGCGAAACGCCTAGTACGAGCCATGGAAGCAGGGGCCGGAAAATACGCTGACGGTGCCGGCCGCCGCGCTTTCCAGAGGATGGACTCGATACCTGAAGAACTGCTGGCGCGGGGGCCGGCCGGAGAACCAGGAGACTCGAGGCACCAATCAGGACCACAGCGGCAACAGGACGAGGATGCCACAGTTCAAGCCACACCAAAGGGAGGGACAGACCGGCTGCAGCCGAGGCGCCGGCGACAAGAATCCAGGCGGTTCCTGCAACCAGATCGGCGGGGGGACGGCGACGCAGGACGGTCCACCCAGGCAGGATGAGCCACACCAAGAGCTTGAACACAGCACCAAGGAAACCGCCAAAATCGATGAGGATCATCACAGCACCGGCAAATCCGCAGGCGGCAAGCAGGCGCTCGAGGGTTCTCTGGGCGGGGAATATCGGCTGCCCCGGAAGGGGCCGAAATGCCAGCCCGGGCGCGTCGCGTCGGTAGGTTGAGCCGGCCCATTCACTGAAGCTGGACCTACCTCGGCGACGCACGGTATTAGTCAATGACCGGTTCACAGGGCTTATCTCTCGTAAAAGACGGATGCTCAGGGGATCTCGGACTTCGCGGAAGCATCACCGGGCATGCCTCCGGTCTGTCCAGGATTGAATCAGGTAGTTGAAGGGACCACGCGCCACCGAAAACAGTTCCAGCCGCCCCACCTTCGCCATCTCCACGTCCCACTGGTCTCCGGCCGTGGAGTCCGGAGCGTCTGCGCCGATGGGTACCTGCCGTGAGTTCGCTAGGAGGCGCCGGATGGCGAGAGGGCTCCTCATGAGGGCCCACCAGGCCGTGCGGGGATTAAGGGCGATTTTCGTTATCCATGCACCGAGGCCAATGCCGTAACCGCGCGCCTGCGCCCGCAGATCCTCAAGACCGTCGCGGTGGCGGTGCCAGACGATCGCCGAAGGCTGCACTACAAGCGAATAGCCTCGAAAGATCACCCGGGTGAACATGTCGACATCCTCCCCACCGCGCGTTCTAGTGCCAGCACCCAACGCAGTGTCGAACCCACCGAGGGCCACGGCACGCAGCCGATCAAGGGCGAAATTGGCGCCTGTCCCGAAATTCCCTATACAGAATGGGAATGTCGGAAGTTCCTCCGGTGGCTCCGCAAGGGAGAACACTTTCGGAACAACGTTCTTGGACCAGCTGACCCGATTCTCGAAGTACGCCTGGGTAGGGGAACGGGCCTCACCGGAAGCCACCAGGCCCGTGACACAGGCGGGACGCGGCGACCGTTCAAAGCCCTCAGCGATTTCCCACAACCATTGCTTATCGACGACAACGTCATCATCAGTAAACGCGACGATGTCCCCTCGGGCATGGCGAAGCCCCGTATTCCGGGCATGTGAAAGCCCTGGGACCGGTTCGGAGACCAAATGCAGACGCGGACTTTCGAACTCCCGTCGCACCATCTCGCGGGTCTCATCGGTCGTTGCGGCGTTGTCCACAACGATCACGTCGAAGTTCGGATAATTCAGCGCAAGGATCGCACGGAGGGCTGGACGCAGCATGGGAGCCCGGTCGCGTGTGCAGACAACGACCGTGATGGTGGGCGCGATCGATCTGGGCCTGGACGGCGGTGCTGCTGGAAGGGAGCCAATTGCCTCCTCGAGCACGCTTCGATCGAGTACGCCGCCCGAAGTCTCCACGTCGACGAATCCACGCACCGAACGTCCCTGCCGTATCAGCAACCGTGCCCGTCTGTAGCCGTCGGCGTTCTTCAGCCTGAGGCTGCTTACACCGGCAAGCTTTTCGAGGTCGAGGACGCCGATCCATCGCGCACCTGACCAGTCTGGGAGTACGGTGCTCTCCATTGCGGGAAACAGGTCGAGAACAGTCTCATCGCAATCCCGTGAGGGGTAGGGTGTGCCTTCGGTCACTGGACGGTTCTCCATTCGGCGGCCGCGGGGACCGGCTCGGCCGCGCGGGACCGGGCGAGATGGGCGAGCTGAC
>QZVU01000115.1 GCA_003602285.1 Arthrobacter frigidicola | reverse complement strand
TACTTCGATGACCGGCAGTTCACTGGCCACCAAGGCGTCGCGGATGGCCACCGAGGTGTGGGTCCAGGCGCCGGGGTTGATCACGATACCGGCGCAGCGGCCGCGGGCGGCGTGGATCCAGTCGATCAGTTCACCTTCGTGGTTGGTTTGGCGGAATTCGATTTCCAGGCCGTGGCCATGGGCAGTGTCGGCACAGCTTTGGGCCAGGTCAGCCAGGGTTTCGTGGCCATATTGAGCAGGCTCGCGGGTACCCAGCATGTTCAGGTTAGGGCCGTTGAGCACGAGAATAAGGGGGTTCATGACGAGCATCGCTTTGTTGTTGTTGGATGCACCTAGTTTTGTACCGCCTGGTTAGTTTAGTCAATTGGACTAAAACGCCGCACCGGGAAAGTGGGCGATTATCGAACTGTTGAGGTGTGCAGGCCCCCTCCTACGGGGGATTTGGCTTTCTGCGCCTGCATTACAAAATTGTAATTTTCCTGCCACCGCCCCGATAAGCACGGCTTCCTACAGTCCTTCGCCTAAACGCGTCGACGAGGATTTGTTCGTGCCCATCCCCCGCAAGACCGCTTTGCTCTGCCTGTTGCTGGCCAGTGTCACCAGTGCCCAGGCCAGTCAGAGCCTGAGCCTGCCCCAGGCGCTTGCCGCCGCCTTTGCTCAAAACCCAGAGCTGGCCGCAGCCGGCCGGGAAATCGGCATTGCCGACGGCGAGCGGCGCCAGGCCGGGTTGATCCCCAACCCAGAGCTCGCCTGGGAGGTCGAGGACACTCGCCGCGATACCAGCACCACCACCGTCACCCTCAGCCAGCCGTTGGAACTGGGCGGCAAGCGCGGCGCACGTATTGCTGTGGCTGGCACCGGCCAGGCCATTGCCCAGCTTGGCCTGGAGCGCCAGCGCAATGGCCTGCGTGCCGATGTGGTGCAGGCCTTCCACGCCGCATTGCGCGCGCAGACAGCACTGGAGCTGGCGCAGCAGTCGCAGGCATTGACCGAGCGCGGGCTGCGCGTGGTACAGGGGCGGGTGACCGCTGGCCAGTCATCCCCCGTGGAGGCCACCCGCGCCCAGGTGCAACTGGCCCAGGCCCAGGCTGAAGTACGACGCGCGCAGACCCAGCGCGGCGTGGCTTATCAGGCGCTGGCACGCCTGACCGGTAGCCCCTTGGCAAGCTTCGATCAGTTGCAGGCTGCCAACCTTTCGCCTGGCGTCGCGCCCAGCGCCGATGCCTTGCTCGACCGGGTCGAACACACCGCCGAATGGCG
>QZVU01000114.1 GCA_003602285.1 Arthrobacter frigidicola | reverse complement strand
AAACGATAATGGATTTGGCGAGGAATGCCTCTGGGTCCTTCCGAAGGGTACTTTGTACTTCGTTGGCCTCCCCTGCCGCCATAACGCTGTGGCGTTGAGGCCCAGACCGAACAACGAATAACTGGCTGCCGGACAATTCGCGCAGCGCGACCGGTGAGTGAGTCGTCATGAAGACCTGCAGCGGAGCGGCAGCGTCCTTTGCGCCCAGGGAGTCCAGGAATCGCATGAGCCGATGAGGTTCAAGCCCATATTCCACCTCATCGACAAGAGCAATTGGCGCGGCGCTAGCTGCAGCTCTTTGCAACCCTGCCACTAGCAATCGCGACGAGCCCGTGCCAAGGGAGCGAAGGGGAATGCCTGTGTCGCTGTGCAGCGCGATCGCACCCTCGCCAATCGACACAGAATGTGCGTCAAGGAGTGCTTGTGGCATCGCTCCAACCGAAACCCCAAGATGCTGAGCCGTGCGTTGCACCACCTCAAGCGTCTGAGTTAGATGTCCGACGGCTTGATTGCCAAAGTTCGCTCTTGCTTGCCTCGCGGCGCGCGCAAGTTCGGCACCTAGCTCTGCACGCTCGTCAGTAAGTCGATTGAGCACTGAGCCACGACTCCACGACAAGTTCGAACTCGCAAAGCTGCCGATACGGGCGGGTGCTAGTGCCGCTCGTTCCTTCCAGGGAAGAGTGCGTTCGAGTTGCTGCTGCTCCGCACGCTCAGAAAAAAGTGTCCAGGTAGGTTCCAAATCGGCACCAACTTGCAGAAGCAAGGTGATAACGGTCTCCAGCCCCGCTCGCGGTTCGTCTTCGACTTCTCCCGTTCCTGGATTGAATCCACGCAAGAACTCGCCGTAAACATCGATATCCATCAGCGATACCTGCAAATCGCCAAGCGTCACACTGATGGTGATGGGTGTTTCGACGTTCAGAGCGAAGAAGTCCATGTCGCCGAACGTGCCGCCCCGGCGGGCACCGACGCAAAGGTCAATCGCATCTAGAATGCTGGACTTTCCACTATCGCCAGGACCTATGAGGCAGTTAATTCCTGGGGCCGGCACCCAGTCGAGCGCCTGGATAGATCGGAAGTTGCTGATAATCAGTCTGCGAATGCGGGCCACCGAGAGTCCTCATGGGTTAACGACGACCAGTCTCCTACCCGCAGCGGCAACAGTCCATCGAACGTCACCTCGTCACTATGTGTTGCGACAGATAGGTCGGACCGGAAACTACCGTACGGCATTTTCCGGTCAGATGCGCTTCTGAATAATCAC
>QZVU01000113.1 GCA_003602285.1 Arthrobacter frigidicola | reverse complement strand
TACGCGAGGCCCTGCTCGAAGCCCAGTACGAACTCAAGCAGCAGGCGCGCTTCCCGGTGATCGTGCTGATCAACGGCATCGAAGGCGCTGGCAAGGGTGAGACGGTAAAGCTGCTCAACGAGTGGATGGACCCGCGCATGATCGATGTGCTCACCTTCGACCAGCAGACCGACGAAGAGCTGGCACGGCCGCCTGCCTGGCGATACTGGCGGGCTTTGCCACCCAAGGGGCGGATGGGCGTGTTCTTTGGCAACTGGTACAGCCAGATGCTGCAGGGGCGGGTGCACGGGGTGTTCAAGGATGCCGTGCTCGATCAGGCCATCATGGGCGCCGAGCGCCTGGAGCAGATGCTGTGCGATGAAGGTGCGCTGATCATCAAGTTCTGGTTCCACCTGTCCAAGAAGCAGATGAAGGCACGGCTGAAATCGCTCAAGGACGACCCGCTGCACAGCTGGAAGATCAGCCCGCTGGACTGGCAGCAGTCGCAAACCTACGACCGCTTCGTGCGCTTTGGCGAGCGCGTGCTGCGCCGCACCAGCCGCGACTATGCGCCGTGGCATATCGTCGAAGGGGTAGACCCGAACTACCGTAGCCTGGCGGTGGGGCGCATCCTGCTGGACAGCCTGCAAGCCGCGCTGGCCAACAACCCCAAGGGCAAGCACCAGGGCAATGTCGCCCCGCTGGGCCGCAGCATCGACGACCGCAGCCTGCTCGGCGCCCTGGACATGACGTTACGCCTGGACAAGGCTGACTATCAGGAGCAGTTGGTCACCGAACAGGCCCGCCTGGCCGGCCTGCTGCGCGACAAGCGCATGCGCCGACACGCCTTGGTGGCGGTGTTCGAAGGCAACGATGCTGCCGGCAAGGGCAGTGCCATCCGCCGCGTGGCGGCAGCGCTGGACCCGCGCCAGTACCGCATCGTGCCGATTGCCGCGCCCACTGAAGAAGAGCGGGCGCAGCCCTACCTGTGGCGGTTCTGGCGGCATATTCCGGCACGCGGCAAGTTCACCATCTTCGACCGTTCCTGGTATGGCCGGGTGCTGGTGGAACGGGTTGAGGGAGTTTGCAGCCCGGCCGACTGGATGCGTGCCTACAGCGAGAACAACGACTTTGAGGAGCAGTTGGTGAACGCCGGCGTGGTGGTGGTGAAGTTCTGGCTGGCGATCGACCAGCAGACCCAGCTGGAGCGTTTTCAGGAGCGTGAGCAGATCCCGGTCAAGCGCTACAAGATCACCGAGGACGACTGGCGCAACCGCGACAAGTGG
>QZVU01000112.1 GCA_003602285.1 Arthrobacter frigidicola | reverse complement strand
GCCTGCATGCCTACCCCGGGTTGCTGGAGGTGTTGGGGCAGCGTGTTGCTGACGGGCTGTTCATTCGTTTGCGAGACAGTGTGGGCCAGGACCGAGGTGTGGTCCTCTACCTGCCCAGCGATCCCGTGCAGGCGCTGCGCCGCTTCGACTCCACACAGGCCATGAACACTGCGATGGTTGCAGCATTGCAAGAGAAGGCCTACCGGGATTACTTCATGCAGCTGATCAGCCTGCGACATCGCGCGAGCATCGCAGGCAGGCTGCATGCACGCCTGGAGGATGCCCAGCCCGATCTGGCGTTGGAGGGCGCGACTGAGTCTGGGGACTTGTTCGCTGCGCTGGCCGCGCAACAGTTGCAAAGGGTCAAGGACGACGCCCGGCTGTTACTGGTCCCTACTGCGGACGCTGACGCGGCTGCCGCCCGCGCTCGTCATGCGGCCTGGCATGGCGCAGGGCTCGATTTGCTCAACCTGTCGGGGCTTTTCATCCCTGTGGTAGGCGCGCTACTGCTTGGCCAACTGGTGGCGCAGACACTTGGCGAGGTATTCGAGGGCGTCAAGGACTGGACCCGTGGGCACCAGCACGAAGCCCTCGAGCATATGCTGGGGGTTGCCGAAACGGTGGCTGCGACGGCGTTGACCGCAGCCAGTGTGAGTTTTCTGCGAAGTACCTTTGTCGATGGCTTGCAGCCTGTGAACGTGGGGGGGCGGCGCGGCCTGCTGTGCTCCGATGACATCACAGCCTATGAGTCCAACCCAGGCACCATCGCCCTGCGTGATGATGGGCTTTATGGTGACGAGAGCAGGCGCTGGATGCGCCGGGGGCAGCGTTATTATGAAGTTCAGCGCAGTGAGCCTGAAGCCCCGTACCGCCTGCGTCACCCTGGTGCAAGCAACGGTTACGGGCCGCTGGTTTTGCACAACGGCGAACGCGGCTGGCGCCTGCTGCGCGATCAACCGCAACGCTGGAACGACGTGCGCAGCATGCTCGATAGCCTGTGGCCGCAGCATCCCGCCATTGATGCACAGCAGGCGGCGCAAGTGCTGCGGGTTGCCGGTGTGGATACCGAGGAGTTGCGGGGCGTGCTGGTAGAGAACCGGCCGGCGCCAGTAAACCTGCGTGAGACTTTGCGGCGCTTCGAAGCCCATGCGCGTATCGAGTCGTTCTTTACTCGTCTGGCCAGCTACTCGCTGGCCACACAGGACAGTGCGTTGCTGGAGTGGTGTCAGGCCCAGTCTGCCAGTACCGACAGCGATACCCTGCTGC
>QZVU01000111.1 GCA_003602285.1 Arthrobacter frigidicola | reverse complement strand
AAATGCGCAGTGGCCGGCCCGGCCCAGTACTGATCGACCTGCCATTTGACGTGCAGATGGCCGAGATCGAGTTTGACATCGACGCCTACGAGCCGCTACCGGTGCACAAGCCCCAAGCCAGTCGCGTTCAGGCCGAGAAGGCTCTTGCCATGCTCAATGCCGCTGAGCGCCCGCTGATCGTCGCCGGTGGCGGTATCATCAACGCCGACGCCAGTGACAAGCTGGTGGCCTTCGCCGAACTGACCGGCGTGCCGGTAATCCCTACCCTGATGGGCTGGGGAACCCTGCCCGATGACCACCCGTTGATGGCGGGCATGTGTGGCCTGCAGACCTCGCACCGCTACGGCAACGCTACCCTGCTCGAGTCGGATCTGGTGTTCGGCATCGGCAATCGCTGGGCCAACCGCCATACTGGCTCTGTCGACGTCTACACCGAAGGCCGCACGTTTGTGCACGTGGACATCGAACCGACCCAGATCGGTCGTGTGTTCACCCCGGACCTCGGCATCGTCTCCGACGCAGGCGCCGCTCTCGATGTATTCCTCGAGGTAGCTCGCGAGTGGCAGGCCGCTGGCAAGCTCAAGGACCGCAAAGCCTGGGCTGAAGCCTGCCGTGAACGCAAACGCACCCTGCAACGCAAGACCCACTTCGACGAAGTGCCGGTCAAGCCGCAACGGGTATACGAGGAAATGAATCGTTTCTTCGGCAAGGATACTTGCTACGTCAGTACCATCGGTCTGTCGCAGATTGCCGGCGCCCAGTTCCTGCACGTGTACAAGCCGCGTCACTGGATCAACTGCGGCCAGGCCGGCCCGCTGGGCTGGACCGTCCCCGCCGCCCTGGGCGTGGTCCGCGGCAAGCCCGGGCAGACCGTCGTGGCGCTGTCCGGAGACTACGATTTCCAGTTCATGATCGAGGAACTGGCGGTGGGCGCACAGTTCAACCTGCCGTACATCCACGTGCTGGTGAATAACGCCTACCTCGGTCTGATTCGCCAAGCCCAGCGTGGCTTTGACATCGACTACTGCGTGCAGCTGTCGTTCGAAAACGTCAACGCGCCAGAACTGGGTAGCTACGGCGTGGACCACGTGACCGTGGTTGAGGGCTTAGGCTGCAAGGCCATCCGTGTATTCGACGCGAACCAGTTGCCCGCCGCCTTCGCCCAGGCCCGCGAACTGATGGAAACCTTCCGCGTACCGGTGGTGGTCGAGGTAATCCTGGAGCGCGTCACGAACATCGCCATGGGTACTGAGATCAACGCCATTAA
>QZVU01000110.1 GCA_003602285.1 Arthrobacter frigidicola | reverse complement strand
CGGCACAGGCAACAAAAATCTAAAGGAACGAGACATGACCAGCACCCAACACACCGACGTGGTCCAGCGCCAGTTCGGCGAACAGGCCAGCGCCTACCTCAGCAGCGCCGTGCACGCCCAGGGCAGTGAATTCGCCCTGTTGCAGGCCGAGCTGGCGGGGCAGGCGCATGCCCGCGTGCTGGACCTGGGCTGCGGTGCCGGTCATGTCAGTTTCCACGTCGCCCCGCTGGTTGCCGAGGTGGTCGCCTACGACCTTTCGCAATCCATGCTCGACGTGGTCGCCAGCGCCGCCGCCGATCGCGGCCTGGCCAATATCACCACCGAGCGCGGCGCCGCCGAACGCCTGCCGTTCGCCGATGCCACGTTCGACTTCGTTTTCAGCCGCTACTCGGCCCACCACTGGAGCGACCTGGGCCTGGCCCTGCGCGAAGTACGCCGGGTGCTCAAGCCAGGCGGTGTGGCAGCGTTCATCGATGTGATGTCGCCGGGCAGCCCGCTGCTCGACACCTACCTGCAAACGGTCGAAGTGCTGCGCGACACCAGCCATGTGCGCGATTACTCCGACGCCGAATGGCAGCGCCAGGTCAGCGAAGCCGGCCTGCATGTGCGCAGCCACACGCGCCAGCCGCTGCGCCTGGAGTTCACCAGCTGGGTCGAGCGCATGCGCACCCCCGAGCCGATGCGCGTGGCCATCCGCCAATTGCAGCAAGCCATGGGTGAAGAAGTACGGCAGTATTACCAAATCGAGGCCGATGGCTCGTTCAGCACCGATGTGCTGGTGTTGTGGGCCGAGCGTTAAGCACTTTTCGGTGGGGCCCGTCTGGCCGCACCGCGTGAATGGATAGAGGAAAGCATGAGCAAGCAGATTCTGATTCTCCCAGGTGACGGTATCGGCCCGGAAATCATGGCCGAAGCGGTCAAGGTGCTGGAACTGGCCAACGACAAGTTCCAGCTCGGCTTCAGCCTGGAGCACGACGTGATCGGTGGCGCGGCCATCGACAAGCACGGCGTGCCGCTGGCCGACGAAACCCTCGAGCGTGCGCGCAAGGCCGATGCCGTGCTGCTGGGCGCCGTGGGTGGCCCGAAGTGGGACAAGATCGAGCGTGACATCCGCCCGGAGCGCGGCCTGCTGAAAATCCGTTCGCAACTGGGCCTGTTCGCCAACCTGCGCCCGGCCATCCTCTACCCGCAACTGGCCGATGCCTCGTCGCTGAAGCCGGAAATCGTTTCGGGCCTGGACATCCTCATCGTCCGTGAGCTGACCGGTGGCATCTACTTCGGT
>QZVU01000108.1:329-1287 GCA_003602285.1 Arthrobacter frigidicola | reverse complement strand
AGCAGCAACGTCCTGTCTTTGGCCTCGGCCCCGTCCTTCAAGTGGGTGAAGTGGCGGCTGAAGCCCGTCCAGTCGTCCACGTCCATCAGCAGTTCGGTGATCTTGATGCGCGGCAGTAACTGGCTGGTTTGGTCGATCAGCGCCTGCGCCCGATCCGGCACCGCCGCATCCAGCGGGGTGATTTTCAGCCCTGACTCGGTGAGGATGGCATCGGGCAGCTCGTTGTCCTTGGCCAGGCGGGTGACGGTGGCCAACTGCTCGTCCAGCAGCTGCAAACGCTCTTCCAGGTACTGGTCGCTGTTCGGGTTGATCGCCAGGGCCTGCTCGCGCTTGAGTGCGGCGAACTTCTCGGCCGGCAGCAGGTAGTCGTCGAAGTCGCGGAACTGCCGCGAGCCCTTGACCCAGATGTCGCCGGAGCGCAGGGCGTTCTTCAGCTCGGACAGGGCGCAGATTTCGTAGAATTTCCGGTCGAGGCCTTCCGGGGTGATCACCAGCGGCTTCCAGCGCGGCTTGATGAAGGCCGTGGGTGCATCGGCCGGCACCTTGCGCAGGTTGTCGGCGTTCATCTCACGCAGGGTCTGCACGGCTGCCAGCACGCCTTGCGCGGCCGGCCCGTGCTGTTCCCCAACTTTTCGCTCGGCGAAGAGTATGAACATGCGCCGCCGGCGACGAATCGCCAAATCTCACCGTATCTCCCGAGCGGACGATTTCGCACCGGTCTGCCCGTCGAAGGGCTTGCGATCGAACGGGGCGACCTTTTCTATGCATGTCCGCGAGCCAGCGTCTTTTATGGCACGGCGCTCGACGCCGACCTTCGGACGCGCGGCGTAAGCACGCTTGTCATGGCCGGGATAAGCACCACCGGCGTTGTTCTTTCAAGCGTCGCCTGGGCTAGTGATGCGGACTACGACGTGCGTTTGGTCCAGGACTGCTGCTACGACCCGGATCGGGATGCCCA
>QZVU01000108.1:0-319 GCA_003602285.1 Arthrobacter frigidicola | reverse complement strand
GGTTCGGCGGACGTGGACAGGTCGTGTAAGTTTCGGGCCTCGCATGATCGCGGCCATAGCCGCAGGTGGATTGGTGCGAGGCAGGGCCAGTCCAAGTCAGGGTGCGGTCATCGCGGCGCCTGCAACTCTCAAAAACCCATCGCCGTAGCGGAGGTCTTGTAATCGCATGTCATTACGCACGCCCGATTTATTGTTCACAGCGATAGCACCTGCCATTTGGGGCAGCACCTACATTGTCACCACCCAATACCTGCCGAACTTCTCACCGATGACGGTCGCGATGCTGCGGGCGTTGCCGGCGGGTTTATTGCTCGTGATG
>QZVU01000109.1 GCA_003602285.1 Arthrobacter frigidicola | reverse complement strand
CTCCACGGCAGATCGACTATAAAGAGCGCACCCAATTGGATGCTCGTATTGATGGGCGCAAGTTGATCCTCACCCCTCCCAAAGGCATTGATCCAGCGGAGGTCCTCGCCTACATCGAGGAGATGCTCAAAGCTCGTAGCTAATTCGCTGCCACTCCGCCGCCGGGTCCTCCGGCGGCGTGGCGTCTACGCCCTCCCCCGGTTAATCCTCTGATATTTCTGGCTTTTCACGTTTTCACTGTGAAAATCTCATCCTGCGTTTTCTCCTTTTAGCTCCTATTTTTCACAGTGAAATTCTAGGTTCCGTTGGCTAGTTTTCACTGAGAAAATCAGATCGCTCGCATCTTTTCTAAGTGAAAATTTCACTCATCATCGAGGGTGTCGCGACCAGGCGTCTGACTTAACAGTCGGCATTAGCCTGGTGAGAAGATCTTGCTGCTCAAACCAACACGCACAACGCACCATTCACTGCATACTGCACAGTGATAACTGCACACTGCACAGTTACCACTGTGCACATCGTCCTACCTGCTTGGGCAGCAACGAAGATGCCCGCGTGGAGACCGTTTCACTGTGAAAAGGTCCATCGAGCTTGCCCCTCGCCCAGGCCGACTCCTCGCCTCCAGCCACTGCGCGTCGACTGGGGGAATTTGTAGCTCTCATACACACTTCCCAATGAGACTGGAGCCCCGTCCTGACTGCCGGCTACAGGCTGCGCTCCAGAACTGAGCTCTAAGATCAACGAGAGCGATATCACTGGCATCTCCCACAGGCTGATGTCGGTGCCGATCAGATCCGCTCACCCTTTCACAGTGAAAAGCACCTCAACATGAGCCGGCGAACGAACCAGCTGCTCAGACTGGTCTGGGCAGTCCTACACTCGGCCTGCCTGTCTTTTCACTGTGAATGACCACGCATCAACTGCAAGCACACCAACCCCATGGCGAGGGTTTTAATCACCACCCTTTCACAGTGAAATCATGAGCTTTCCTGGACGTCATCTGCGCTCGAACGATCCACATATAGTGGCAAGCATTGGGGATGACGAGGATAGGCCCCCACGCCCTCAAATAGGCTTAAGCCGCCCTTTCACAGTGAAAGGGAATACCCAAACGTCGACTCAATGGGACCTGATGCAGTCCAAGAGCTGCAGCCTTTCACTGGGTACAACCAGGTTCTTGGTCGTGAGGCGAGCCGGTTATCACGGGCAGGCTGATACGCATCCCGCTGGGCTTTTCACTGTGAAAAGATCTCTCCCTGATCTTGAGCAACTGGCCAAGGGCGCAAG
>QZVU01000107.1:265-1288 GCA_003602285.1 Arthrobacter frigidicola | reverse complement strand
TTGATGCCAGAGCCGGGCACCACGCCCAGGTAGCTCTTGACCCCACGCACGCCAGCCGACAGCACGCGGGTGTCCAGGCCATTGGCCTTGCCGACGATCGCGGCCAGGTCGCCCAGATAGGCGAAGTCAGCCTGGCCGTTTGCCAACGCCTCGTTCACCACGGGCCCGGCGCCTTTGAAGAAGTGCCAGTCGATGCGGATGCCGTCCTTGGCAAATGCCTTCTCCAGTAGCTGCTGGTCACGCAGCACATCGACCACGCCACCGGCGCTGGGCTTGCTGCCGGCACTGAGGTCGGGCACGGCGATGCGAATGCTTTCTGGCTTGGCGGGTTCAGCCGCGTGGGCACCGAGGGTGAAAGCCAGCCCAAGGGCGGTAATCAGGTGGCGCAACGGGGTTTTCATGGCAAGGCTCCTTGGCAGGCTGCCACCGGCGATGGCCGGCGCTTTGGCCAGAAGCTAGGCAGGTCTGGTTAGAACCTACAAAGATCAAAACTTCATCTTTCAGTAACTGGAAGGCATAAATCAGGCGACATGCGGGGCTGCGGGGAGCTTGCGGAAAACGCATGGAAAATATGAGGAAAACGCAACGCAACAGGGCTTCCGTATGCAGGGAACGCATGCTCTTATCTCTTGAAGATCACTTTATAGTTTTTTTAATTCCATAAGTGAATAACCTAACAACGCTTCGAGAGATGGCCGATGAATGGAGTGCTGAGCAGGAATCGGGGGGGGCCGCTACGCGACCCATTCGCGGCGCAAGGCCGCTCCTACAGGAGATCGCATTCCCGTGTAGGAGCGGCCTTGTGTCGCGATAGGGCTGCCAAGCAGCCCCAATATCGAGCAGCATCACAGCTTGGCGATAGACACTTCAGTCGATTTCACAAAGGCAATCACTTCGCTGCCAACCTGCAGCTCCAGCTCCTTTACCGAGCGGGTGGTGATGACCGAAGTGACGATACCCGAAGCAGTCTGCACGTCGATTTCCGACAGTACCGGGCCTTCGAGGATCTCTTTCACGGTGCCT
>QZVU01000107.1:0-255 GCA_003602285.1 Arthrobacter frigidicola | reverse complement strand
GGTTGCGGACGTTGATGGCTTTGATGGTCATGATGTCATTCCTTCTCTATGGCTTCAGTCTGGTGAGTGAGTCATTCAGTGCGCCCAACGCAGCTGCGTGGGCAGAGGGGCTACAGGATCCGGCTCGGGCGCAGTGCCCGGGGCCGACAGAACACGGTTGAGCACTTCGCTTTCCAGCGCGGCCAGGCGGTGCGAACCACGCGCGCGGGGCCGTGCCAGGTCGACGGTGAGGTCGAGCCCGACCTCGCCGTCCTC
>QZVU01000010.1 GCA_003602285.1 Arthrobacter frigidicola | reverse complement strand
GCCAGGGCCCGCACATGATCGGCGGTGATATTCGCCCCGTCCTCGGTGCGCAGCAGATTCTCCAACAACACCTTCAGGCTGAACGGCAGCTTCTCCGCCCCCTCCACCGCGTTCAACCGGAAAATCTCATACGACGTACCGGCGACATCGAGAACGCCCTTTGAACCAAATGAATCCGCGGCAGTCATGACCATCGCTCCTTATTGCAGTGCGTGAAAAGTTAGTATGCGGTCTAGTCTATCCTTCCAACCGCGCGAATGTATACATTCGTACACACCAGCGCGCCGTCGAGAATCATCGGCCGGATCCGGCCGCTGCGTCGGGGGTCAGAGCCGGTCGCAGCACGTCGGAAGTTCCTGTGCGGACATGCCTCGGCGGGAGGCCGTGAAGGGAACTCGAAGGCCCTCGTTGTACCCGGCCGCAGAGCTCGCGGTGGGGGTGTCGGGAGGTCGCCGGGGAGGCGTGAAGAGGTCAGGCGTGGCGGATTTCGCCGGCGTCGGCGGCCAGTTCGGCGGTTGCACTTCGCAGGAAGTCCTCCTGGACGAGCTCCTCGTCCCGGCTGTGATCCACGATGGGCCCGGTGCCGGCGATCTCACGGATCAGTTCGATTCCGGAGATCGCCTCCTGCTTGGTGGCGAAGAAGGTTGAAACAGCGACGAGGGTGCCGTCGGGGGCCGTGAGTTTTACCCGGAATCCACCGTCGTGAGCGTCGACCAGTTTGAAGTAACCAGCCATTGTCTTACCTCCTTGTAAGGGGCTTAATTTTCCACCTAGCGGTGATCAATCATAAGCACACTTAGGGCTTCTTGGCTCATCGAGTGGCGGCACCCTACGATCGGGGGATGGCCGACACCGTCAGCCGCGAACAGCGCAGCCGCAATATGTCCCGAATCCGGGGTAAGAACACCCAGCCCGAACTTGTGGTCCGCCGCCTGCTGCACCGTGCCGGTTACCGCTACCGCCTCCATGGAGTCACCGCGGGAGGCACACTTCCCGGCCGGCCGGATCTGGTCTTCGCCGGCCGCCGCAAAGTGATTTTTGTCAATGGCTGTTTCTGGCATTCCCATTCCTGCCGCGCCGGCCAGCGCGCCCCGTCAACCAATTCCGAGTTCTGGGCCGACAAGCGGGAGCGCACCCGCCTGCGGGATCAACGCCAACAGGAGGCGCTGCGCGCCCAGGGCTGGGAGGTCTTCATCGCCTGGGAGTGCCGGCTCAAGGAATCCCCGTCGGCCCTTGAGGAACAGCTGAGGTCCTTCCTCGGAGCCCCCGCTCCTTCCGGCCCGGCCGAACCCGGTCCGCCGGAGCCCGCGTAGGCTGGCCGAAGAACTGCGGCCCAGCAGCGGCCGGGGCATCAATCGGAGGAGGAACACCCATGACGGATTCCAACGGCACCCGGGAGCCGGCCGGCGATCGGCGGAAGAACGTCCTTGAGCCGGAGGCCGGCACCGCCACCACCGGCGACGCCGGAGCCAACATCCGGGAGCAGCAGGGGAACTCCGCCGGCGGCATGGTGCCCGCGGGCTCCACCGGCGGTCCCGGATCCGCGGACACCGCTCCGGGCCGCCACCCGGAAGACGCGGCCACAGCCGACGTCGACACGTGGGACAGCGAAGGCTGAGCCTGCCTGCAGGGCGCAGCGGGGCGCAGGCGGGCTGCCTCCAGCGCCCCAGATGGTGAGGCCGGCGCCGTTCTCAGCGGCCCCGGCTGGCGAGACCCGCCACCAGGCGTGATGGCAGAGCGCGGGCGATGCCGGCGAGCGCCTTGTACTTCACGCTGGGTATCGACACAGCCTTGCCAGCCGCGGCATCTCGGAGTCCCTCGGCGACGACCTGCTCGGCGTTGAGCCACATCCAGGCCGGAATGGTTGACTTGTCGAGGCCCATCCGATCGTGGAACTCGGTATGGACGAAGCCGGGGCACAAAGCCGTCACGGTGATGCCCTCCCTGCCGTAGGCAAGATTGGCCCACCTGCTGAAGCTGATCATTGCGGCCTTCGCCGCACCGTAGGTGCCCCGCGGAACGAAGCCGGCGACGCTCGCCACGTTGATGATGTGCCCGCTTCCCCGCTGCCGCATACCGCCCAGCACCGCATGGGTGAGGGCCAACGGAACCTCGGTGTGGATCCGGAGATGACGCCGCTCCTCCTCGAAGGAGTTCTCGGCGAACGCCTGCCGCAGACCGTAGCCCGCATTGTTGATGAGGGTGGTGATGGGCACCGCGTTCCCTGCAAGCCTCGCCGTCACCCGGTCCAGCCCGCCGTCCTCGAGCAGGTCGGCCGGCAGGACCTCCACGGTTCCGCCATGCGCCCGCCGCAGGCGGCGGGCAACATCTTCGAGGCGTTCGGCGTCGCGGGCAACGAGCACCAGATTGGAGCCGCGGGCAGCCAGTGAACGGGCGAATTCGGCGCCCAGGCCGGCGGTCGCGCCGGTGATCATAGCGGTCTGAGTCATGGGCCTTACTGTGCCCTTGTCTGCAACGCTGATGCAACCTTGACCCCGCTAGTTTGATGCCGGGCCAGCCCCCCGGCCGACGACGGATTGGACAGGCCGAGAGACAGGTTCCAGTGGAATGGCCCGGTCATTGGCGATCGGGTTAACTGTCAAGGGAAAGGGAAAACCATGACCACGAACAGGGCTGTCGCTTACAAAGGGCCCGGCAAGGTCGAAGTGATCGATACCGAATACCCCACCTTTGAGTTGAAGGACGGGCCGGGGGTCAACCCTGCAAATGTCGGCAGGGCGGTCCACCACGGCGTCATCCTGAAGACGGTGGCGACGAATATCTGCGGGTCGGACCAGCACATGGTCCGGGGCCGCACCACCGCGCCGGTCGACCTGGTCCTCGGACACGAGATCACCGGTGAGGTGGTCGAGGTTGGCCGGGACGTCGAGTTCATCAAGCAGGGCGACATTGTCTCGGTGCCGTTCAATATTGCCTGTGGGCGGTGTCGGAACTGCAAGGAAGGCAAGACCGGCATCTGTCTGAACGTCAACCCGGACCGCCCCGGCAGCGCCTACGGGTATGTCGACATGGGCGGCTGGGTCGGCGGCCAGGCCGAGTACGTGCTGGTGCCGTACGCGGACTGGAACCTGCTGAAGTTCCCGGACCGCGACCAGGCCTTGGAGAAGATCCTCGACCTCACCATGCTGTCGGACATCTTCCCCACAGGCTTCCATGGCGCGGTCACCGCCGGGGTGACCGTCGGCTCGACCGTCTACATCGCGGGGGCCGGGCCGGTGGGGCTCGCCGCGGCGGCGAGCGCGCAACTGCTCGGTGCCGCCGTCGTGATTGTCGGCGACCTCAATGAGGACCGGCTGGCGCAGGCCCGCAGTTTCGGCGTGGAGACCGTCGATGTCTCCAAGGGCGATCCCCGGGATCAGATCGAGCAGCTGCTCGGTGTGCCCGAGGTCGACTGCGGCGTCGACGCCGTGGGCTTCGAGGCACGCGCCCACGGCTCGAAGGACGCCGGTGAGGCACCGGCGACGGTGCTGAACTCGCTGATGCAGATCACCGCCGCCGGCGGCGCACTGGGCATTCCGGGGCTTTATGTCACGGGTGATCCGGGCGGCATCGACGAGGCCGCGAAGGTCGGCTCGCTCTCGCTCAGCCTTGGCACCGGGTGGGCCAAGTCGCTGTCCTTCACCACCGGGCAGTGCCCGGTGATGAAGTACAACCGGCGGCTCATGATGGCGATCCTGCATGACAAGGTGCAGATCGCTAAGGCGGTCAACGCCAAGCCGATCGGGCTCGACGAAGCTCCTCGGGGCTACGAGGAGTTCGACAAGGGCGCCGCGACGAAGTACGTGCTCAACCCCAACGGGTATATCGCGGCCTAAGCCGCGGTACCGGGCTTTCGCTGACGCGATGGCCCTGGCATCTCCCGTTCCGGCCGGCGCTCCGCCGGCCGGAACGGCTGCCACCACCAACCCTGGGGTAGACCGCTGCACTTCGGGCACGGCAACGGCCCCTCCCACCGGCTTTCGGCCGGCGGGAGGGGCCGTGTTGTTTTCCGGCCCGCTTCCTACAGGTAGGAATCCAGCCAGTCCTGCGCTACGGGGATGTCGACGCGCTGGTAGCCGCCGAGGTAGCGGCAGTTTTCCGTGTAGCCGTAGCTGGTAACGGCAATCAGGAAGCCGTTGAGGAAGACGGGGCCGCCGGAGTCCCCGAAGCAGGTGCCCCCACCGCCCCGGTTGTCGTTGGGGTTGCCCTGAAGCTGGAGGATCTGCGGCGTGAGCTTCTGGCCGGGTGAGGTCGTAGAGCGGCGAATCAGCGGATAGCTCATTGGCTGCGGCTTCTGTGGTCCGCTCTCGGGCTTCCGTACCTCGGTGCCGTATCCGACGAGTTCGAAGATCGTGGAGTTGAGGCGGGGCTGCTGGTACCGGTCAAGGTAGTTGATCGGAGCGAGCGTCGCGGGCGCGATGCCTGTCACCGGTTCGTCGAGCACGATGACCCCCACGTCGTTCCAATTGGCGAGATCGGTGAAATTGGAGTACCCGGGATGCGTTTCCGCAACCCCCCAGAGGTAACCGGCAGCCTCGAGCTCTTCGGGGGTGTAGCCGGCGCTTGGGACGGCTGCGGCGGGCAGCGGCGAGGGCGGCGCTTCGGCGATGACCGAGTCGAAGGTGACGAGCGTGACGCCTGCCGTTCCCTCGGTGCAGTGGGCTGCCGTCAGCAGAACGGTCGGCGAGACGAGGGTAGCAGAGCAGCGGTACCGCCCGCCGTCCGCTCCGTAGAAGACAATCAGGCCCACATTGGGATGATCCTCGCCGTCGGGTTCGCCGCCGGTAATTGCGGGTGCCGGAAGGGCGCCGGTGATGGTGAGCGAAAGGGTGGTCGCCAGTAGGAGTGCCGATCTCCTGAAGAAGCGTTTCATTCTGCTGTCCTTTACGGGTGGGAAACACGCGGACTCGATAACTGATGGCTCGATGGATCGAACTGCCAGTCGCGAGACACCGCCCCTCCATGCAGGCAGGCTGTTCGCTCCGGGCGAAATCATCATGCTTGTGCTCCCGATGGAGCGTCAAGGAATTTCGTGCACCGGGCGGCAGGGCGTTTGCCCACCCGCCGGCTGAGCTTTCAGGCGAAGACCGGTGCGGCGCGGTGGGGCTCAAGCAGGCGCCGGTGCCCGGCATCAAGGCGCACCAGCTGCCCCTTGTCGACGCGCAGGAACGCGAGGACAGTCTCGGCCTTGGCGCACACGGTTCGACTCTCCGGATCGCGGATCAGGTAGGAGAGGGTGAGGCTGGCAGGGGTGAGTCCGCTGACCCAGACATCGATGACGGCAGGGATGTTCCGGTAGTCGAGCGGAGCGGTGTACCGGACGCGGTGCTCGACGACGAGGGCCTGAACGCCGGGGTCGAGCGAGGAGAACAGCTCCACCTGCGGTGCCGTGCCCGGCAGCCCCGTGCCCGCGGGCGGCCCGAAGGCCGCAATCCGGGCCTCCTCAAGGATTCGAAGCACCTGGACGTTGTTGATATGGCCGTAGGCGTCCATGTCCCCCCAGCGAAGCGGGACGTGGCAGGTGAGGGCCTGGGGTGGCGATTCCATGACTCCGTTCTACAGCATCGCTCAGCGCCCTCCGCAGGCTGGAGTGACGAACCTCACCACGAACGCACTTTTCGCCGCCTCAGGCGGGTTCGACGCTCCATTGTGCCCTCCAATTGGCGGACGATTCGGCGTTTTTCCTCCCCCGCGTGGAGTTACCGGGCGGTAGTGTGACAGAAGATTCGACTGAACGCCAGCGTTAGTTTGCACAGTCCTACAAATGTCAATCACCGTTGCATCTCAGTTTGGCAACGATCAATTTATGGCCTACCGTGGTGGAGGTTCCCCGCCCTGGGGAATGAGACTCGCTGCCGACCTTTGAGCAGCTGCATATGCCCGGTGCCGCCATCACCACATGCTGCTCGTCCGGCGGTTACCTAACCATGACCTCTATATCGTCAAGGTGAGCAGCGGTACTGAGACGTCCGGGGACGGAACGAGTACTGGTGGCCTTTGGGAGCATCAATCCTCATGAAGAATTCCACACTTAGCCTTAACGCGCGTCGCGGCCTCGCCGCTGTAGCCCTTGCCGGCCTTGGCCTCGGCGCTTCCGCCGGTGCGGCCACCGCCGCTCCCGCCAGCGACTGGGACGCCCTCGCACAGTGCGAGAGCGGCGGCAACTGGGGCATCAACACCGGCAACGGCTACTCCGGTGGGCTGCAGTTCTCGCCCAGCACCTGGGCCGCCTACGGGGGATCCGGCTCCGCAGCCGACGCCAGCCGCGAGCAGCAGATCGCCGTCGCCGAGCGCGTGCTCGACGGTCAGGGCTGGGGCGCATGGCCCTCCTGCTCCTCCCAGCTCGGCCTGAACAGCGCGGCCAGCCCCAGTGGAGTCCCTGCTCCTGCCCCGCTGCAGGTCCAGCAGGCCCCCGTGGCCCAGGCCCCCGTCGTCGCACCGGCTCCCGTTGCCCAGGCGCCCGTCGCCCAGGCACCCGTCGCCCAGGCACCCGCCGTCGCACCGGCACCCGTTGCCCAGGCACCTGTCACCCAGGCACCCGCAGTGCAGGCTCCCGCCCTCAGCGGAGAGACCTACACCATCCAGTCCGGCGACACCCTCAGCTCCATTGCCAACAAGCTCGGCATCGCCGGTGGCTGGCAGGCCCTGTTTGCTGCCAACACCGACACGGTCATCCACGCCGACCTCATCTTCACCGGCAACGTGCTTCAGCTTCCCGCCTAAGCACCACCGCCCGGGCAGTACGCCCAACCTCAAGAACCCCCTGCCGTCTGTCGAGGCAGGGGGTTCTTTTGGTTGGTACTGTCCCTTGCGGACTCTGGACTGCGGTGCCGGCACGTAATAGTGTTGCGGCCATCCCGCGGCGCCGCCGCGCATCCACATCGTCAAGGAGGACTCATGGCCGGGCACACCTACCGCATCACGGAGATCGTTGGCAGCTCGCCGGACGGCTCGGATGCAGCAGTGCGAAATGGGATCGCCCGCGCGGCATCGACACTTCACAACCTCGACTGGTTCGAGGTGAAGGAGGTCCGCGGGCACCTTGTCGACGGCGCCATCGCCGACTGGCAGGTGACGATGAAGGTCGGTTTCCGCCTCGACGACTGAGCCCCTCCGCCCTCCTTGGTCGGGGCGCGCTCAGGGCTGCTTCGGGGAATGGTGGCGCCACTGACGGCGTTATGTCCCCTGCGGCACCTCCCGGGCCGCGTCGGCCTATTACAGGAGCACTCATGGCGAAGGAACTAGAGCTTGGACTGGATACGTTCGGAGATGTCACGTCGGACGCCGACGGCACCCCCGTGCCCTACCACCAGGTGATCCGAGACGTCATCGAGGAAGGGGTCCTCGCAGATCAGGTCGGCGTCGACTTCTTCGGCATCGGCGAGCACCACCGCGCCGACTTCGCCGTTTCCTCCCCCGAGATGGTGCTGGCGACCATCGCCGGCCGCACCGAGCGCATCCAGCTGGGCTCTGCGGTGACGGTCCTCAGCTCCGATGACCCGATCCGGGTCTACCAGCGCTTCTCAACGCTCGACGCCGCCTCCAACGGCCGCGCCGAAGTAATCCTGGGCCGGGGCTCCTTCACCGAGTCCTTTCCGCTGTTCGGATTCGACCTGACCAAGTACGAGGAACTCTTCGAGGACAAGCTGGATCTGTTCACTGAGGTCCGCAAGGAAAGGCCCGTCACCTGGAGCGGCCGCACCCGTCCCGAGCTGACGCAGCAGCGTGTCTTTCCCACTACGGCCTCCGGTGAGCTGAAGGCGTGGATCGGTGTCGGGGGAAGCCCGCAGTCGGTCGTGCGCGCCGCCCAGTACGGCATGCCCCTGATGATTGCGATCATCGGCGGCCACCCCTCGCGGTTCGAGCCCTACGTTGACCTGTACCACCGCGCCCTGACGCAGCTGGGCAAGCCCCTCCTGCCGGTCGGGATGCACTCCCCCGGCCACGTCGCCGACACTGACGAGCAGGCCCGCGAGGAGCTGTGGCCCAACTTCGAGATCATGAGGAACCGGATCGGGGCCGAGCGGGGCTGGGGCCCGGCGAGCCGTGCCGAATTCGACGCCGAGATCGAGGGGGGTTCGCTGTACGTCGGTTCGCCCGAGACGGTGGCGCGCAAGATCGCGGAGACGGTGAAGACGTTGAACGTCGACCGGTTCACGCTCAAGTACGGCTCCGGCCCGATGACGCACGAGTCGCTGATGCGTAATGTTGAGCTGTACGGGACGAAGGTTGTTCCGATGGTCAAGGACATGCTGGCCTAAGGGCGCCCGGGCCGCTGCGGGCCCGGCGGGTATGCCAACGGCCGATCTGCTGGTTTACTTCGGTGTAGCGGATCGGCCCGAGCAAAGGCGGAGCACATGGCGGGGACAACCGGAACCAAACCCACCGTTCTCTTCGTCTGCGAGTTCAACTCGGCGCGGTCCCAGATGGCTGCCGCGTTCCTCACCCGTTTTGCCCAGGGCCGCGTTGAGGTTCACTCGGGCGGCCCCCACCCGGCGAACTCGGTTGAGAACTCAGCGGTTGAGGCCATGGCCGAGGTGGGGGTGGACATCTCCACCCGGGTGCCCCGGCTGCTCACCCACGACATGGTGATGGCCTCGGACGTGGTCATCACCCTGGGGTATGCCGATCAGGAGCCGGACTTCCCGCATCTGAGGCATGAGGACTGGCCCGTGGAGGACCCGGTGGGCCGGGATGAGGCGACGGTCCGCCGGATCCGCGACGAGATCAAGGGCAGGGTCCAGCAGTTGATTACCGAGCTGCTGCCCGGGCGCCACGTCGACGCCCAGTAGGGCCCCGCACGCGATCCCGCCGCCGGGCGTCAGGAGCAGCGCGTGCGGTCGATCTCGATTTCCAGGTTGTGCGCCACGTCGTAGTCGCGTTCGGATGAGGCGAACCGCACCCGGATATTTTCGGCGGTGCCGTTATCCACGCCCTCCTCAAGGGCCACCGCCACCACGATATTGATGTGGGAGTCGGGTGTGAAGCGGTACCCCTTGGCGGGCACCGGGTCCACCAGGAAGGTGCTCGGCTCCGCCGGCTCGGTCGACGGAGCTGCTGAGGCGCCGTGTCCGGAGTGGCCCGCATCGGCCTCCGCCCCGTGGTGGCCATGGCCCTCCTTGTTGGCCGGCGTGATTTCCGCCGACACCATCCGCAGCCCCTGGGGAGCACCAAGGGCGATGTCCCCGAAGGTGAACTCCTCAAGGGTCGGGTTGTGGAGCATGACCGTGTATTCCTGGAAGCTGTCCTTCGGCTGGACCCCGCAGAGTTTCGCTCCGTCCACCCCGACATTCAGCGGGTCCGCCCCCTTGACCGTGCCGGCCGGGGAGCCCTTGACGGGACCGGTTGACACATCCCGGGCGGCGTTGACGTCGAGTGGATTTTCCTCGGTGACACCGCAGCCTGAAAGGAGCACCGTTAGGAGCAGCGCGGCTCCAGCGAGCCGCCTCGGGGTCTTTCTCATCGTCATAGCGCTCTTCCGTGGTCGGGGCCTCCGCCACTCCCGCGGGAGCGGCCGTGCTCTGAAACGTATTCGGAGCCCGGGCCCTGCCGGCTGGGTGCCGGCCGGTCGAAACTGCCCGGGGCGACGAAAGAGCGCCGCCCGAGGCGGGCTGCGGGGCCGGTGCGACGAGCCCATTCAGCCCACGTGGCGATGGCTCCGCCCTCCTCCCCGCGCTAGGCGAGGTGATTCCCTCCAGTGACGCCCAGCACTTCCCCGGAGACGTACCGGGCGTCGTTCGAGGCAAGGAAGACGAAGGCCCCGGCGAGCTCCGCGGGCTGGCCCATCCGCCCCAGGGGTGTGTCCTCACCAAAGCTCTCAAGCTTCTCCGGGGTGGTTGTCGCAGGTTGCAGCGGCGTCCAAACGGGCCCGGGGGCTACGGCGTTCACCCGGATGCCCTGCTCACCCAGCAGTTCGGACAGGCTGAAGGTCAGGCTGTTGAGCGCCGCCTTGGTCGCCGCGTAGTCCATCAGGGAGGTGGACGGGTGGTAGCCCTGAATGGAGGTGGTGTTGATAATCGAGGCACCCGCGCCGAGGTGCGGCAGCGCCGCCTGGATCATCCAGACGGTTCCGTAGACATTCGTCTCGAAGGTCCGCTTCAGCTGCTCGGTCGAGATGTCGGCGATCCCACCGGGCTGGGCGATGTGGAACCCGGCGTTGTTCACCAGCAGGTCAAGGCCGCCGAACTCCGCGACGACGCGCTCGACCGCGGTTCGGGCGTAGTTCTGGTCCCGGAGATCCCCGGGCAGGGCGAGGGCTTTCCGGCCTTCGGCCTCGATGAGTTCGATGCAGCTGCGCCCGTCCTCTTCCTCCTCCGGCAGGTACCCGATGGCGACGTCGGCACCCTCCCGGGCGTAGGCGATGGCGACGGCACGCCCGATGCCCGAGTCGCCGCCGGTGATCAGGGCCCGGCGGCCGGCCAGCCTGCCGGTGCCGCGGTAGGTCTCCTCGCCGTGGTCGGGCCGCGGGTCCATCTGCTCGGTGAAGCCGGGGTACTCCTGGATGTCGGTCGATGCCTCCTCCTTGGGTCCGCGGGGGTCATCCTGCTCGAGGGGATGCGCGTTCGGGTTCGACATGCTGAACTCCTTACCGGTCGGTTCGTTCCCTGCTGAGGCAGGAATACTAAGCCTACTGTCATTGTGTTCTGCGTGTGAGTCCCCTAACAATGGACTATGACAGTGATGCTGAGGTCCCTCGAAACAGCCGTGCCCGAGACGGTCATGGTGCAGACCCAGGTGCGGGACGTTTTCGCCGCGCAGCCGGACCTGAGCCGGCTTGGGACCCGCCTCGTGGGAGCCGCCTTCGACTCCTCCGGCATCGACACCCGGTATACGGCCGTCAAGGAACTGACGCTCGACAGCACCGCCGAGAACCCGGTCTTCTTCGATTCGCGGCAGATGCGGATCCTGAGCCCCAGCACCAAGACCCGCAATGCGGTGTACGCCGAGGAAGGAAGCAAGCTCTTCATCGAGGCCGGCCGCAGGGCCCTCCAGTCCGCTGACGGCATTGAGGCGGCCGATGTCACCCACGTCGTCACCGTCTCCTGCACGGGGTTCTTCAACCCCGGCCCCGACTACAAGGTGGTGCGGGCACTGAACCTCAGCCCCGCCGTCCAGCGGTACCACCTCGGCTTCATGGGCTGCTACGCGGCATTTCCCGCCCTGCGCGCCGCCAAGGCCTTCTGCGAGGCCGATCCCGACGCCGTGGTCCTGGTGGTCAGCGCCGAGCTGTGCTCCCTGCATGTGCGCTCCTCGAACAACCCCGACACCATCGTCGGCTCCTCCCTATTCGCCGACGGCGCCGCGGCCGCCATCATCACCGCGCGGGAGCTGCCGCTGACCGGCCCCGCCCTGAGCCTTGACCACTTCGAAACAGTGCTCACGCCGGTGGGCGAGGAATCGATGGCCTGGAACATCGGCGATGAAGGCTTCGAGATGGTCCTTGGCACCTACGTGCCCCACATCATCGACGAAAACATCGTCTCCGCCCTCGAACCCCTGCTGGCCCACGACATTTCTCTGGAGGGCAAGGCCTACTCGGACATCGAACACTGGGCGATCCACCCGGGCGGCCGGAGCATCCTCGACAAGGTCGAGGCCAAGCTCGACCTCACTCCGGACCAGCTGGCGCCGGCGCGGGAGATCCTGCGCAACTACGGCAATATGAGCAGCGCAACAGTGATGTTCGTGTTGAAGAACATCCTCGACCAGCCCTCCTCCGGCGGCAACGGACGGGTCTGCTCGATGGCGTTCGGACCCGGCCTCACCGTGGAGACGGCCCTCCTCACCAAGATCGGATGACCCCCGGCGGATTCCTCCTGCGGCGCGACGCCGGAGCCGTCGAGGAGATGGACAAGCCCGACTGTGACCCGCTTACGCTTGAGCGCACCTACTCCCAGTTCGGCCTTATCAACGCGGTGGTGGCCGGCTGGAGGCACACCTATCGAACGCTCGTGCGCCCCCAGCTTTCCCGCAACCGGGAAAACACCCTGCTCGATATCGGCTCGGGCGGCGGGGACGTTCCCCGGGCGCTGGCCCGCTGGGCCCGCCGCGACGGGCTGGCCCTGGCCATCACGGCCATCGACCCGGATGAGCGCGCCCACGCCTATGCCACCTCCCGCCCGGTCGTTCCCGGGCTGAGCTTCCGCACGGCGCTGAGCTCCGAGCTCGTCGCGGAGGGCAGGGGATTCACCGTCGTCACCTCCAACCATGTGCTCCACCATCTCGACCCCGGTGCCCTGTCGGGCCTGCTCGATGACAGCGCCCTGCTGGCCGAGCGCCTTGCGGTGCACAGCGACATCGCCCGCAGCAGCATCGGCTACGGTCTCTTTTCGGTGGGGACCCTGCCCCTGCGCGGTTCGTACATCCGCCAGGACGGGCTGACCTCGATCCGCCGCAGCTATACCCCGGCCGAGCTCCGGGAGGTCCTGGCGGCCGACCGCCGGCCCGGGTGGAGCGTGGAGAGCGCCGTCCCCTTCCGGAACCTGCTCATTTTTCGGGCCGGCCCGGATGCATGACGTGGTGGTGGCCGGGGGCGGCCCCGTTGGCCTCTACGCCGCCCTCGAACTGCGCCGGGCCGGCCTGGACGTCGTCGTGCTTGAGAGGCGCACCACGCGCAGCGGGCACTCCCGGGCCATCGGCATCCACCCTCCGGCCCTGGCAGCGCTCCAGGCAGGGGACGTGGCCGGGGCACTCGAGGCGCGGGGGGTGCGGATCACCGAGGGAATCGCCCGCAGCGCAGGACGGCAGGTTGCAACCCTCTCCTTTGCCGCCCTCCCCGGGGAGCACCGCTACGTGCTGGCGGTGCCGCAGGCCGTGACCGAGGAGGTGCTCGAGGACCGGCTCGCCGGGCGTTTTCCCGGCACCGTGCGCCGCGGGATCACAGTGACCGGCCTCTCGGAGCGGGGCAACCGGGTGGAGGTCCATGCCGCGACGCCCGGCGGCCCCGAGGTCCTCGAGGCGCGTCTCGTCATCGGCGCCGATGGAGCTCGCAGTGCCGTGCGGGACTTTGCCGGCATCCGGGCTCCGGGGAGGTCCTACCCCGACTGCTATCTCATGGGCGACTTCCCCGACGGGACCGGCGATGGCGACTCGGCCGTGCTCTACCTTGAGGCCGCAGGCATCGTCGAGTCGTTCCCGCTGCCGGGCGGGGTGCGCCGCTGGGTGGTGCGGCTGGGAGCGCCCGCCGAACCCGACCCGCAGCTGCTCTCGCGCCTCATCGGGCAGCGCACGAACGTGGCGGTGGACCCGGCCGGGAACACCATGGTGAGCAGTTTCGAGGTGCGTTCCCGGCTGGCCGAGCGGCTTGTCGCCGGCCGGGTCCTGCTGGTGGGCGACGCCGCCCATGAAATCAGTCCTATTGGGGGCCAGGGAATGAACCTGGGTTGGCTCGACGTCGAGGCCCTCGTGCCGCTCATCACGGCACACCTGTGCGACGGCGCCGACGTCGGGCAGCAGTTGGCCCGGTTCAATCGGACGCGGCGCCGGGCCGCAGGCCTGGCGCGGCGCAAGGCCCACCTGAACATGGCCCTCGGAAGGCCCCTGCCTCCCCCGGTGCTGGCGGCACGCAACGCGGGCCTCGCGCACCTTTTGTCGCGGCCCGCCGTCTCTTCAGGGATTGCCCGCGCCTTCACCATGCAGTGAGGCATCGGCGGGCGGCCTGGGGCTAGCGGTTCCCCTGGATCTTTGCCAGCAGCTCCTCGAAGGGCGCCGACACCTCGGGTCCCCGTGCAGGCCGCGGGCCGATCGAGCCGAGGATCAGTGCCACCAGCTCCTTCGCTGCCCGGCGCGACCTTTGCTCGAGCCCCGGAGCGCCGTCCCCGCTGCCGGCACCCCAGTCCTGCGGGGCGGCGTAGACGGTGGTGGGAACGACGACGGCCCGCAGGTAGCTGAACAGCGGCCGCAGGGCGTGCTCGAGCATCAGTGAGTGCCGTGCGCTGCCGCCCGTGGCGCCCAGAAGCACGGGCATCCCCTCGAGGGCCTTCGGGTCGAGGACGTCGAAGAACGACTTGAGCAGCCCGCTGTAGGAGCCGGAGAACACCGGGCTGACGACGATCAGCGCGTCGGCCGCGGCGAGCCGCTCCTGGACCGCGGCGAGAGCCGGCGGGGCGAAACCCGTGACGAGGTGGTTGGCAATATCGAGGGCAAGCTCGCGGAGCTCGATGGTTTCGACGTCGGCGGTGGCGCCGGCCGTCCCAAGAGCCTCAACAGCCGACTCCGCCAGCTGATCGGCAAGCATCCTGCTTGATGAAGGAACGCCCAACCCCGCCGAAACGACAACAATTGAAGGTGTAGACACCGGAAAACCCCTCTCGAATTACATACATTTGCATGCATATGACTTAACCCGGGGGACGCCGGTTTCATTCCCCGCCGCGGCGGCGAACGCACCTGCACCTCAAACGGCAAGTGGCTCCCCGCGCCATGCGCCGGGAGCCACCTCTTCCTCAGCGCCCCCTGCGGAGCCGCCGGGGGCCTACTTCCTGCCGAAGATTCCGTCGAGCACGTTGGTGGGCCGCTGCATCTCACCCTGGTGGGCCGAGAGGACCACCACCGTACCGCTGACGACGGGCAACGCCCACTGAAGCATCTTGAGCTGCGACTGGGCCTTGGCGAGCTCATCCGAGGCACCGGGACGGGGCTCCGTCGCACCCTCGCCACCCTGTTCAGCCAGCTCGGCGACCTTCTTGCCCATCATGCCTGCGTAGAGGGAAAGCGCCATGCCGGTCACCGTCACCACGCTCTTGATCACCGTATTGGCCCCTACGCCCTCCTGCTTGGCCAGGCGGCCCTTGTTGCCGTAGATCAGCCCGATGCCGCCGACCGCATGCGCGACGAAGGCGCCGATCTGCACCGGGGTCCACTTCGCCCATCCGAGGCTTGAGAGGCGGGTGCGCTCCCGGGGGTCCTTCGCTTTTCCGGTGGCGCCGTTCAGCCCCACAGCACCCATCAGGGTTCCGCCGAACCAAGCGGCCGCGCCGAGGTCGTGGGCGGATCGAGCCAGAAGGTTTCCTGCCATGATGTCGTACTCCTTAGTTCTCGAAAATCGACCTACCCTCTACCTTTATCAGCCTACTTACGATTAAGCTACGGGAAGCCCCCAAAACAGGAAGTACGCGGATGCCGACACGGGTACCCGCCCGGCGAAGGGAGGGCCCGGTGGCAACCAATGGCACGGATCTCGACACGGTATGGCCCCAGTGGAGGGAAGCGGTCAATATGACGGCCGCGGAGCTGAAGAAATGGCTTGACACCGACGAGTCGCTCTCCGTCGGCCAGAAGGACGGCGGAGAATCGGTCGGCCACGCCTCGGGCCGCCGGATCGTGGACATCCTCGGAACCCGGAAGTCCGACCTGTCCGAAGACGACGTCCAGCACATGGCGAAGGTGGTCGGCTACGTGCACCGGCATCTGGCGCAGACCCCGGGCAAAGACGACCTCGAACACTCGAGGTGGCGTTACTCCCTGATGAACTGGGGCCACGATCCGCTGAAGTAGCGGGCCGGCCTAGGAGGACTTGCTGAGGGCGCTCTGTTTGTGAGCGGCCTGCTTGCCCGATTTGGCGCTCTCGACAATGTAGTAGGGCTCGTCGGAGGAGGCCTTGAACTTCTGGCCGTCAAAGGTGAATTCCTTCTCCCGCTTCTCGACGACCTTGCCCTCGGTCGTCCCCTGCGGTGTGTTCCACGTGACCTTCTCCCCCTTGCGGAATGACATGGATGCGTCCCTTCTGTCCGGCCTGCGGGTAGGTAAACCCTACCCGCAGGCCGGCGTGCGGCACAGGACCGGCTCAGTCGGCCAGGTGCGTGGGCGCGAAGAGGCGCAGCAGCGTCTCGACCACGACGACGTTCGGCCCCTCGGCCGCGAGGCTCTCCTCGAGGGCACCCCGGACGTCGGCGGGGGCGACCCTGCGCGCCGGGACACCGAAGGCCTCGGCGAGCTTCACGAAGTCGGGCCGGGCCAGCTCGGTGGCCGTCGCCTTGCCGAAGGCGCCCTCCATGTATTCGCGCAGGATGCCATAGCCGCCGTCATCGACAATGAGCCAGGTGACGGGGAGGTTGTGCTGTTTCGCCGTCGCCAGTTCCGCGATGGAGTACATGGCCGAGCCGTCGCCGGAGACCGCGAGCACCCGCGGCGGCAGGCCCTTGGATTCCAGGCCGACGGCGCCGCCGATGGCACCGGGGAAGCCGTAGCCGAGGCCGCCGGCGCCCTGTGCCGAGTGGAACTGTCCGTCGCGTGAGTCCCAGCAGCTCCACGCCCAGTAGGCGGAAATGGTCATATCCCAGAAGGTCTGCATCGAGTCCGGCACCGCTTCGCGGATGTCGGCCATAAATTTGCGCTCCATCCCGAGGTCCTGGGCGTCGAGGCGCGCCGAGACCTTGGCGAGGGTCTCCGCGACCAGCGCGGCGGCGTCATAGCCCTCGGTGCGTCCGCGGTCGAGCGTCGGCAGCGCCTCGTCGAGGGCCTTCAGTGCCTGGCCTGCGTCGGCCCGGATGCCGAGCGCCGGGCGGTTCGATTCGAGGACGCGGGGTTCGGCGTCGATCTGGATGATGCGCCCTCGCGGCTCGAGCGTGAAGTAGTTGGAGGTGACCTCACCGAGCGAGGAGCCGATGACCAGCAGGAGGTCCGCATCCTCAAGCACCTCGGTGACATGGCGGTCCTCGACCCAGGACTGCAGCGACAGCTCGTGGTTCCAGGGGAACGCGCCGTTGCCGCCCGGTGAGCACACCACGGGGGCACCGAGCTTTTCGGCGATGGAGAGCAGCTCGAGCTCGGCCCTGCCGCGGCGCGCTCCGCCGCCGGCGACGATGGCAGGACGCTTGGACGCGGTGAGCCACTCGATCGCTTCACGGACGAGTTCGACGCGCGGGGGGTTGTCGAACGGCTCGGCGAGCGCATCCTCGACCCGCGGCACCATCACCGGGTCCAGCAGCACGTTCTGGGGCACCTCGATCCAGACCGGTCCCTGCGGTGAGGAGACGGCTTCGGTCCAGGCGTCCTGGATCGCCGAGGGGATCCCCGAGGCGTGCTGGATCAGCCGCTGGCTCTTGGTGACGTTCGCCGCCGAGGCCTTCTGGTCGTCGAGCTGGTGGAGCATGCCCTTGCGCCGCGCGCCGAGGCCCTCGAGCGGGATCTGGCTGGCGATCACGATCATCGGGACCCCGGTGGCGTAGGCCTCCTGGAGTCCGGCCAGCGAGGTGAGCGCCCCGGGACCGGTGGAGAGGAAGAGGACGCCGACCTCACCGGTGGCCCGGGAGAAGCCGTCGGCGGCGAACGCCGAATTGTTCTCCACCCGGGAGGAGACGAAGCGCAGCGGCGAGCGGGACAGGGCGTCGAAGAGCCCGAGGGCGTGCTGGCCCGGGATTCCGAAGACGGTGGTGGCACCCAGGGCGGTCAGCGTCTCGACGACGAGGTCACCGCCGTTGCGCTGGCCGGTGAGGAGGGGCTGGGGCGGAACTGAGGCGGCGCTGTCGGTGATTTCCATTCAGCTTTCCTTTGAAGGCGGGGTGAGGTTGTCGGCCATGAGGCTGACGAGGTCGTAGGCGACGTGGGAGGCCGCGACGCCGGTGATCTCGGCGGTGTCGTAGGCCGGGGCCACCTCGACGACGTCGGCGCCTACGAGGTTCAGGCCGCGCAGTCCCCTCAGGATCTCAAGGAGTTCACGGCTTGTCATTCCGCCGGCCTCGGGGGTGCCGGTGCCCGGGGCGTGGGCGGGGTCGAGCACGTCGATGTCGACCGAGACGTACAGCGGCCGGTTGCCGATGCGGTCCCGCAGCCGGGCGATGACCTCGTCGACCCCCTGGCGGAAGACATCGGAAGAGGTGACGATGCCGAAGCCGAAGCGCCGGTCGTCCTCGAGGTCCTTCACGCCGTACAGGGGTCCGCGCGTCCCGACGTGCGAGATGGCCTCGGTGTCGAGGATCCCTTCCTCGACGGCCCGCCGGAAGGGGGTGCCGTGGGTGTACTCCGCGCCGAAGTAGGTGTCCCAGGTGTCGAGGTGGGCGTCGAAGTGGAGCAGCGCCACGGGCGAACCGGCCCGCTCGGAGGCCGCCCGCAGCAGGGGCAGGGCGATGGTGTGGTCCCCGCCGAGGGTGACGAGCCGGGTCCCGTCTGCGGTCAGGTCGAGCGCGTTGGCCTGGACCGTCTCGATGGCCTCATGGATGTTGAAGGGATTGACCGCCATGTCGCCCGCGTCGGCGACCTGGACGCGTTCGAACGGCGAGACGTCGAGCGCCGGGTTGTAGGGGCGCAGCAGGCGTGATGCCTCGCGGACGTGGTTGGCGCCGAACCGCGCCCCCGGCCGATACGAGACGCCGGAGTCGAAGGGAACGCCCACCACGGCGATGTCGGTGCGGTCCACCTGGTCGAGGCGCGGGAGCCGCGCGAAGGTCGCGGCGCCGGAGTAGCGCGGCACGCGCGCCGAATCGATGGGGCCGAGGTGGCCACCTGCCGTAATGCGCAGTTCTTCCATGGGCGTCGTCCATTCCTCAGGGTGCACATCCGGCGCACCGAAGTTGCTAAATATGCATCAATTGTTTTGCACAAGGCTAATTGTGGGCCGGGTCACGGGTCAAGGTGCGGACCGCCCGAAGACGCCGGGGCGCCGTCGTCGACCCCGCCTATTTGCCCGAGGCCGCCGGCACCAGGGTCCACAGGATCACGGCCTGCTTCCCCGAGGGGTTGGCCCAGGTGTGCGGTTCGCGTCCAGGGAAGGTCACCGTGTCCCCCGCCTGCAGTTCGAAGCGCTCATTGGAGAAGATCAGCTCGAAGGAGCCCTCCACCACGTGCAGGGTCTCGACCTCGCAGTCGACCGAGTACAGCTCGGCCTCCCCGCGCCCGTGCGGCTCGATCACGGCCCGGATCATCTGCAGGCGGCGCTCCGAGCGGGCGGTCATCAGCCGCTCGATGATCCCCTCGCCGCCAAGGCTGATCCGGGGAGCCTCCTCAAGGCGGGTCAGGTGGGTTTCGGGGGCCAGGAACAGGTCGCCGATGGAGATGGAGAGGACCTGGCACAGGGTGACGAGCGAGGCTACCGAGGGCGAGGTGAGGTCGCGCTCGACCCGGCTGAGGAACCCCTTCGTCAGCCCTGTCGCCTCCGCCACCTGCTCGATGGTCATGCGCTGGGACTGCCGGGCGGCGCGGATGCGGGAACCGATTGCCACCGGGGCGTTGGTGGGCTCAACAGGCAGGGCCTTCATGGCAGTCCTCCCAGGGGGAAAGGAATGAACGGGAGTCAAGATAGAGCATAGCGAGCGCAGCGTTGCTTCTATGAAGCGCCCGGATCGTTCACGATTGACGGAGTGACCTTTATCACCCTAGCCTATGACGAAACAAAAGTTGCTTCATGTGCAACATCGATTGGGTGGGAACAATGGAATATCTTAATGCGGCGATCGTGGTCGTCTATCTCGTGGCAATGCTCGGCTTCGGCTGGTGGGGCAAGTCCCGCACCCGGAACGCAAGTGACTACCTGGTGGCCGGCCGGCGCCTCGGACCACTGCTCTACACGGGCACCATGGCCGCCGTGGTCCTCGGCGGGGCCTCGACCGTCGGCGGCGTCGGCCTGGGCTACACCTACGGAATCTCGGGGATGTGGCTCGTCGTCGCCATCGGGGTGGGCGTGCTGCTGCTGAGCCTGCTGTTCGCCCCCTCGATCCAGCGGCTGAAGATCTACACCGTGTCGCAGATGCTCAGCCTGCGCTACGGCTCGGAGGCGACAAAGGTCTCCGGCATCGTCATGCTGGCCTACACCCTGATGCTGTGCGCCACCTCCACCGGCGCCTATGCCACGATCTTCGTCGTCCTCTTTGGCTGGGACCGCGCCCTCTCGATCGCCATCGGCGGGATCATCGTGGTGATTTACTCGGCCGTCGGCGGCATGTGGTCGATCACCCTGGCCGACATGGCGCAGTTCGTCATCAAGACAATCGGCGTCTTCGCCCTGATGCTTCCGTTCGCGCTTTCCTCGGCCGGAGGGTTTGAGGGAATCTCCGAGCGCGCCGGCGCGGAGTTCTTCGACATCACCGGCATCGGCGCGCAGAGCATTCTCACGTACTTCGTCGTCTACACCCTGGGCCTGCTGATCGGTCAGGACATCTGGCAGCGCGTCTTCACCTCCCGCACGCCCGAGGTCGCCCGCTGGGGCGGAGCCACCGCAGGCATCTACTGCATCCTGTACGGGGTGGCCGGGGCGCTGATCGGGATGTCCGCCAGCGTCATCCTGCCGAACATCGAATCCCAGGATGACGTCTACGCCGACATCGCCCTCAACGTCCTGCCGATCGGGATCGGCGGCCTGGTTCTGGCCGCCGCGGTCGCCGCCATGATGTCAACGGCGTCGGGCGCGCTCATCGCAGCGGCGACGGTGGCCCGCACCGACGTCCTGCCCTACGTTCGAAGCTGGTCGCGGCGGGGCGGGGGCACCACGGTCACCACTCACCGTGCGGCACCGGAGGCCGGTGGGCACGACGTCGGAAGCAGCCGCTGGTGGGTGTTCGGCCTCGGCGTGACTGCCATCCTGCTCGCGGTCGTGGTGCAGGACGTCGTCGCCGCCCTGACCATCGCCTATGACATCCTCGTCGGCGGACTCCTCGTCGCCATTATCGGCGGCCTCGTCTGGAAGCGCGGCAACGGACTCGGCGCCGGTGTCTCCATGGCCGTCGGGACGGTGGTCACCCTCGGCACCATGACCTTCCTCGAAGTGAACGCCGAGAACCAGTACGACGGTATCTATGCGAACGAGCCGATCTACTTCGGCCTGCTCGCGTCGGCCGCCGTCTACATCATCGTGTCCCTGGCCAGCCGGCGGACCGATCCGGCAGTCATGGCCGCGTGGGAGGACCGAGTCGCGGGCAACGTACCCGACGACGACGCTCCGGCCGTCGAAGCGTCCGCAGGCGGCGCATCGGTCCTCCCGGAACGCCGGTAGCCGCACTTACCAGCCCAAGGGCCCTTCCCGCAGCGCGGGAGGGGCCCTTGGTTTTTCGATCAGCTGTGGGCGCCGGTCAGTGGGTGCCGGTCAGCGGGTCAGTCGTCGAGGGCGGTGGAGCCGCCGCCGTCCCGGCGGTCCCGTCGCTCGCGTCGGGTTCCGGAAGCACCGACCGGCCCGGCGTCCTCGGAGCCGTTGCCGTGCGAGCCTGTCCCGGGGGTTCCCGGGGAACCGGCCGTGGCCGGCACCGACGGCTCCTCGGCGAACTGCTTCGAGGATTCCTCGGTCTCCGGGGTGACGCCGCGCGAGGCGACGCCGGGGCGGTCTTCATCGGAGCGCTTGGCGGCGGCGAGCTCGGCCAGCTCGATCGCCTTGGGGTCGTCCTTGGGGAGGGTGCTCAGGCCGTGCCCGCTCTCGTCGAGGGCAGTGGCCTGTTCGGCCTTTTCGATCTCCGTTTCGGTGATCGCTTCGTCCTCCTCCTGGTTCCATGCCTTGATCGCGGCCCAGGTGACGGCGGCCACCGGCACCGACAGGATGGCGCCGATGATCCCGGCCAGGATGGTTCCGGCGGTCAGGGCGAGCAGGATGACGAGGGCGTGGACGCTCAGGGTGCGTCCCATGACGACCGGCTGCAGGAAATTGCCCTCGAGCTGGTTGACGACGATGACGACGATGATCACGATCAGCGCCGCGGTCGGACCGTTGGAGACCAGGGCGACCAGGGCCGCGAGGACCCCGGCCAGGGTGGCCCCGACGAGGGGGATGAACGCCCCGATGAAGACGATCACTGCCAGCGGAAGGGCCAGCGGGATATTGAGGATCACCAGCGCGAGCCCGATGAAGACGGCGTCGACGAGGGCGACGATGGCCGTTCCCCGGACGTAGCCACCGAGCACGGCGAGGCTGCTGTAACCCACCCGACGGGCCTTCACGAGCCGCTTGCCCTTGAACGCCCTCAGGATGAAGGCCCAGATCTTCTCGCCGTCCTTGAGGAAGTAGAAGAGGATGACGGCCATCAGCAGGCCGCCGGCGATGAAGTTGGTGGCGGCACTCAGGCCGGAGAGGGCCCCGGCGCCCGCGGTGCTGCTGGTGGCGAAGTCGATCACCGCGTCCCGGGCCTGCTGGATCTGGCCCGAGTCAATGGGCAGCGGCCCGTTCTCGACAAAGGCGTAGAGCTGGTCGAAGCCCTTCACAGCGCTGTCGACGAGCTCACCGGCCTGGCTCTGCACGGCGAACACAATGCCGGTGATCAGCCCGCCGAACAGGAGCAGGAGGAGCAGGAACGAAAAGCCGGTGGCCGCGGAGGCGGGCCAGCCCTTGCGGCGGAGCCAGTGCACGAGCGGCACGATGGCCGAGGCAAGGATCAGGGCAAGCAGAATTGGGATCACCACGAGGCGCACCTGGATCAGGGCGTAGACGGTGACCACGGCGAGCAGCAGCATCAGGAGGACCTGGGCGCTGCGCAGGCTGGCCCGGCCAAGGCTGTCCTTCCAGGGGCTTGTCGTATCTGGTGTGTTGACGCTCATGATGCCTGTCTTCCAGTAGGTGTCGTTGTCTTGCTGTCCAGAAGGCGGGTGCGCACCTCGCGGCGCAGCACCTTCCCGATCAGGGACCGGGGCAGTTCGTCCACCGCGAAGATGCGGCGTGGAACCTTGTAGGCGGCCAGCCCTTCCCGGCAGCGCTTGCGGAGGGATTCCTCGTCGAGTTGCTCGCCGTCGGCCATCACGACGGCGGCGACGACGTCCTCACCACCGCCGGGCCGTGGCAGGCCGACGACCGCGGCGTCGGTGACCGGGCCGTAGGCGCGAAGGGTGTCCTCCACCTCGGTGGGAGCCACGTTGAAGCCCCCGGTGATGATCAGTTCCTTGATCCGGTCGACGATGCTGACGTAGGAGTCGGCGTCGACACTCACGATGTCACCGGTGCGGAACCACCCGCCCTCAAGCAGCACGGCGTCGGTCTCCTCAGGCTTCTGCCAGTAGCCGGAAAACACCTGGGGGCCGCGGATCAGCAGTTCGCCGGACTCTCCGGGCGGCCTCTCCACGTCCGGGCGATCGGGGTCGACGACCCGGATGTCGGTGTTGGGGAACGGGACACCGACGGTGCCCGGCCGCCGGGTGGGGCCGATGGGATTGCCAAGGGCCACCGGGGAGGTCTCGGTGAGCCCGTAGCCCTCGACGAGGTATCCGCCGGTGGCCTTCTCCCAGCGGGTCACCGTCTCCGGGGGCAGGTTCATGGCACCGGAGATGGCGAACCGGATGCTCGAGAGGTCGACCCCCCGCTCCTCGGCGGCGGCGGCGAGCCGGTCGTAGATGGGGGGAACCGCCGGCAGGAACGTCGGCGGGCTCTTCCGGACGGCCTGCAGCACGAGGTCGACGTCGAACCGCGGAAAGAGGACAAGCCGCGCCCCGATGCTCATGGCGAAGGTCAGGCACAGGGTCAGCCCGTAGGCGTGGAACATCGGCAGCACCGCGTAGACGACCTCCTCCCCTTCAAGAAGTCCGGGCACCCACGCACGGCCCTGGGCGGCGTTGGCGAGCAGGTTGCGGTGCGTCAGGACGGCGCCCTTGGGGGTTCCGGTAGTGCCGCTGGTGTACTGGATCACGGCGGTGTCCCCGGACGCGGGCCGGGGATGCCCCTGCCCCAGCGGCGGGGACGCCAACAGCCCTTCCCAGCGGTGGAGAGGGTGCGGCCCGGCGAGTTTTTCCGAGGGGGTCAGGGCGGACCGGGCGCGGCGGGCGGCGGGAAGCGGCAGTTTAAGTGCGAGGCGTTTTGCGGCCGGGAGGGCGCGGGTGAGGTCCACCGAGACGATCGCTTCAAGCCCGACGTCCTTGGGGAGCCGCTGGACCTGCGGAACCACCTTGTCCCACACCACGGCGACCTTCGCGCCGTGGTCCTCGAACTGGTGGCGCAGTTCCCGGTCGGTGTAGAGCGGGTTGTGTTCGACGACGATCGCCCCGAGCCGGAGCACGGCGTAGAAGGCGGCGATGTGCTGCGGGCAGTTGGGAAGGACGAGGGCCACGCGGTCCCCTGCGGTGACTCCGAGCCGGCGCAGCCCTTCGGCGATGCGCAGGACGTCGGCGCCCAGCCGGCCGTACGTGGTCTCCGATCCGAAGAATTCGAGCGCCGTGCGGTCCCGGTGGCGGCCGGCCGCGGACTCGAGCAGGTCGAACAACGATCCGTCCGGGACCTCAATCTCGTGCGGCACGCCGGGCGCGTAGCGCGCCGTCCACGGACGGGAGAACTCCGATTTCATAAGCCTGCTTCCTGTTTTGACCCTGCTGACTCTACCGTGCCGCACCGGCGTCACGGTAGCGCCTCCTGTGTATTCTCGACGATCCGGCGCGCGGATTGGTTCTTCCCCGCCGCGGCGCCGGGAAACCGCACATTCGGACGACGTGCACTCCCGTCGACAACACGTCGGGCGCGGACACGTTAGACTGTCGGCAGCGAAGGGGAGTAGCTCCGCGGCCGGTGAGCCGCGAGGCCTGTCGACATACTGGCGTCAATTGAGCCGCCCGGCAGTCCACCGCCAATCGGGCGGCGAGCGAGACCTTCGGCCAAAACACGTCCACGTGTTGCAGGCCGGAGCTCCACCCACCCGGCGATCACTGCAGCAGGTTTAGAGGAGCATTCAGTGAAAGCCGCTCAATCCAGGCACGATGCCCGTGACCTTAAGCGCTGGCGCCAGTACCTTGCCGACGAGCGCGCCGAGGCAGCCACCTACCGGGACCTCGCCCGGCGGCGGACCGGCGAGGAACGCGACATCCTGCTCGCTCTTGCCGATGCCGAGGGCCGCCACGAAGCGCACTGGCTGAGACTGCTCGGCGACGAGGCGGGCCGCCCGGTCCGCCCCTCGGTGCGCAACCGGATGCTGGGGCTGCTGGCACGGCGGTTCGGCTCGGTGTTTATCCTCGCCCTGGCCCAGCGGGCCGAAGGACGCTCCCCCTACGCAGCCGATCCCACCGCGACCAGCGCGATGGCCGCCGACGAGCAGATCCACGAGGAGGTGGTCCGGGCGCTGGCGACCCGCGGCCGGAACCGCCTCTCGGGGAACTTCCGGGCCGCGGTCTTCGGAGCGAACGACGGCCTCGTCAGCAACCTGGCACTCATTATGGGCATCGGGGCGACGGGTGTTTCCACCGGGTTCATCCTTGTCAGCGGCCTTTTCGGCCTGCTGGCCGGCGCCCTCTCGATGGGTGCCGGAGAGTATGTTTCGGTCCGTTCCCAGCGGGAGCTGCTGTCAGCGACCCGTCCTACGCAGGTCACGCTGACGGCCTCCAAGGAACTCGACATCGCGGCGAACGAGCTCGTGCTCGTGTACCGGGCGCGGGGAATGACGCCGGAGGCCGCCACGCACCGCGCCGAGGAACGCATGGGACTCGCGGCCTGCGACTGCGACCCGAGCTTCTCCCTGCAGCCCGAGAACGACACCTCGAAGGACGCCCACGAGCAGGTCGGCACCGGGCTGGGTGCCGCGGCATCGAGCTTCTGCTTCTTCGCCTCCGGAGCGGTGATTCCGGTGCTGCCCTACCTGGTGGGCCTCACCGGCCTGGCCGCCATCGTCACGGCGTGCGTCCTCGTCGGGCTGGCGCTGCTGGCAACCGGTGCCGTGGTGGGGCTGCTGTCGGGTGCCTCCCCATTGAAGCTCGCGCTGCGCCAGCTCGCCATCGGGCTCGGCGCCGCGGCGGCCACCTACCTGCTGGGAATGCTCTTCGGCACGACAGCCATTTAGCGCCGAGCTGGAGGCCCCCTGGGAGCCTCCGGTTCGGTCAGGGCTGCGCGGTCACGTACTCCTCGAGGCGGACCAGCGTCTTCTCGATGCTCGCGGGGTGCCGGCGCGGGAATCCCGCGAGCAGCAGGACCAGCTTCCACGGCACCGGGCGGGCATCCCACTGCTCGGTGACGAGGGTCGACTCCCCGCGCGGTTCGAGGACGTAACGCCACACGTGGCGGGAGAAGTGGCGCCAGGCGATCCGGCGCCCCTCCTCGAACTCGACGACCCGGTTCAGGATCCGGTAGCGGGGCCCGAGCTTCATGTTCATCCCGAAGCGGGCGCCCGCCGAAAGCCGGGCCGGGCCGCCGGGCTGTTCCCCGCGGACGGTGCCGGAGCCGTCGATCACGCTGTGAAGGGCCGGGGTGGCGAGCACCTCGAAGATGCGCGCGGCCGGCGCCTTGATCAGGCGGCTGCGGGTGATGAGGTAGCGGGAATGCCCTGGCGTCGTCGTCGGCGTCGTTGTCATAGGCCCATTGTGCCCGAGGCCAGGCCCCCCACCTACCGCGTGTGCCGGGCGCACCGGCCCTCCGCGGGCCGAGAGCATGCCTGCTGACAAAAGGAAGCCCCGGTCCGCCGTGGGGCGGGCCGGGGCTTCTTTGGGGTGCTGCTTCGACGTGTTGCTTCGGCGCCGTTAGAGCGTCGCGTAGACCTCGCGAAGCAGGCGGGCGGTCTCGGACGGGCTCTTGCCGACCTTGACGCCGGCGGCCTCGAGGGCTTCCTTCTTCGCCTGGGCGGTTCCGGCGGAGCCCGAGACGATGGCGCCTGCGTGGCCCATGGTCTTGCCCTCCGGGGCGGTGAAGCCTGCAACGTAGCCGACGACCGGCTTGGTCACGTGGGCCTTGATGTACTCGGCCGCACGCTCTTCCGCGTCGCCGCCAATCTCACCGATCATGACGATCGCCTTGGTCTCCGGGTCGGCCTCGAACGCCTCGAGGGCGTCGATGTGAGTGGTGCCGACGACGGGATCGCCGCCGATGCCGATGGCCGTGGAGAAGCCGAGGTCACGCAGCTCGAACATCATCTGGTAGGTCAGGGTGCCCGACTTCGAGACGAGGCCGACACCGCCCTTGCCGGTGATGTTCGCGGGGGTGATGCCCACCAGGGACTCCCCCGGGGTGATGATGCCGGGGCAGTTCGGGCCGATGATGCGGGTGACCTGCTTGCCGTCGGCGTCGACCTTGGACTGGGCGAGGGCCCAGAACGCGGCGGTGTCCTGCACGGGGACGCCTTCGGTGATCACGACGACCAGGCCGAGGCCGGCCTCGATCGCTTCGACGACGGCGTCCTTGGTGAAGGCCGGTGGCACGAACACGATGGAGACGTCCGCGCCGGTCTCGGCGACGGCTTCCTTCACGGTGCCGTAGACGGGCAGGGTGACGTCGCCGTGGGTCACGGTGGTGCCGGCCTTGCGGGCGTTGACGCCCCCGACGACCTGCGTGCCGGCAGCGAGCATGAGCGCGGTGTGCTTGGTGCCTTCGCCGCCGGTGATGCCCTGGACGATCACCTTTGAGTCTTTATTGAGGTAGATAGACATGGTGGGTTGCCTTTACTTTCCGTAAGCCAGCTCGGCGGCCTTGTCGGCGCCTTCGTCCATGGTGTCGGACAGGGTGATCAGGGGGTGGTTGGCTCCGCGCAGGATGGCACGGCCCTCCTCCACCTTGTTGCCGTCCAGCCGGACCACGAGGGGCTTGTTGGCTTCGTCGCCGAGGATCTCAAGGGCTTTCACGATGCCGTTGGCGACCTCGTCGCAGGCGGTGATGCCGCCGAAGACGTTGACGAACACGCTCTTGACCTGGGTGTCGTTGAGGATGACGTCGAGGCCGGCGGCCATGACCTCGGCGGAGGCTCCGCCGCCGATGTCCAGGAAGTTTGCCGGGCGCACGTTGCCGTGGGATTCACCTGCGTAGGCGACGACGTCGAGGGTGGACATCACGAGGCCGGCGCCGTTGCCGATGATGCCGACTTCGCCGTCGAGCTTGACGTAGTTGAGGTCGTTGGCCTTGGCCTTCGCCTCGAGCGGGTCGGCCGATTCCTTGTCCTCGAGCGCCGCGTGGTCGGCGTGGCGGAAGTCTGCGTTTTCGTCGATGGTGACCTTGCCGTCGAGGGCGAGGATGTCGCCGTTGCCGGTCTTCACCAGGGGGTTCACCTCGACCAGGGTCGCGTCTTCCTTGACGAACACATCCCACAGCTTCAGGAGCACCGCGGTGACGCCCTCGTGCAGTTCCGGTGCGAACCCTGCCGTCTCGACGATCTCCTGGGCCTTGGCCTGATCGATGCCGACGCCCGGGTCAACGGCAACGCGGGCCAGCGCCTCGGGACGCTCAACGGCGAGCTGTTCGATGTCCATGCCGCCCTCAACGGAGCACATGGCGAGGTAGTTGCGGTTCGACCGGTCGAGCAGGACGGAGAAGTAGTACTCCTCCGCGATGTCCGCGCCCTGGGCGATCATGACGGTGTGTACCGTGTGGCCCTTGATGTCCATCCCCAAGATGTCCGAGGCATAGCGGTGGGCTTCGTCGGGAGTCTTGGCCACCTTCACGCCGCCGGCCTTACCGCGGCCACCAACCTTGACCTGAGCTTTGACGACGACAACTCCGCCGATTTTTTCAGCTGCTGCTTTGGCTTCTTCAGGGGTGTGCGCCACGATGCCGGCGAGCACGGGAACTCCGTGTGCCTCAAAGAGATCGCGCGCCTGATATTCAAACAGGTCCACGGGCTAGTGTCCTTCTACGTCGAAGTAGGTTTACACAGGGAACTTTAGTCCCTTGGCACTGGGGGCCTTTTCCAGACTACCCGTTTCGTGAGGAAGGCCACACTTCTATGAGTTGTAGAAAGAATTGGAATTAAGTTAGGCGAAAACCGGGATTTATCCGGCCTTTGTGAGCGGTGCATAACGCAGCAGGAGGCGCTTTTCGCCCTCACCGAAGCGCACCTTCGCCACCGTCTTATCCCCGGCTCCTTCGACCGCCACCACGGTCCCGTTGCCGAAGGTTGTGTGGTTGACCTTGTCTCCGGGTGCCACTGAGATGACCTCCTTCTGAGGCTGGACGCGCCCGATGGCCTTGGCCGGGGAGGCGGTTGCCGCACCGGCGCCGGACGCACCCGATCCCCAGTACGATCCGCTGAAACGCGGGCCGCTCGTCGGGCTGGCGTTCCAGGCCGGCAGGGAAGCCCCTTCGCGCTTCCACTCGATGAGCTCGTTGGGGACCTCGGAGACGAACTGGCTGGCCGGGTTGTACTGGCTCTGCCCCCACATGCTGCGGACCTCGGAGCGGGTCAGGTAGAGCCGGCGGCGGGCGCGGGTGAGACCGACGTAGGCGAGCCGGCGCTCCTCTGCGAGTTCCTTCGGGTCGGTCGCCGACCGCTGGTGCGGGAAGATTCCCTGTTCCATGCCGGTGAGGAAGACCACCGGGAACTCGAGGCCCTTCGCCGTGTGGAGGGTCATCAGGGTCACAACGCCCTGGCGCCGCGCCTCCGCGACGGCCTGCTCGACCTCCTCGGCTGAGCCCTCCGGTGCGTCGGGGATCGAATCCGCGTCGGCGACGAGGGAGACCTGTTCGAGGAAGTCCCCGAGGGTTCCCTCAGGATTGTCGCGCTCGTATTCGCGCACGACAGCGACGAGCTCGGCGAGGTTCTCGACGCGGGACTCGTCCTGGGGGTCGTTGCTGGTGCGCAGCTGTTCGAGGTACCCGGTCTGCTCAAGGACCGCCTCGAGCGCCGCCGCGGCGCCCGAGCCCTCCGCGACCTCGGCGAGGTCGTCGATGAGCTTGACGAAGCCTGTCACGGCATTCACCGACCGGGTGGCCATCCCCGGCGCCTCGTGAGCCCGCCGCAGCGCCTCCATGAAGCTGATGCGGTGCCGCTCACTGAGCGCGGCCACCGCGTACTCGGCCCGGTCCCCAATGCCCCGCTTGGGCTCGTTGAGGATCCGGCGCAGGTTGACGACGTCGTCCTGGTTCACCAGGACCCGCAGATAGGCGAGCGCGTCCTTGATCTCCTTGCGCTCGTAGAAGCGGGTGCCGCCCACCACCTTGTAGGGCAGGCCGACCCGCAGCAGGATCTCCTCGATGGAGCGCGACTGGGCGTTGGTGCGGTAGAACACTGCAACGTCTCCGGGGCGCAGGTTCTCCTCGTCCTGGAGACGGTCGATCTCGTCGGCGATGAACCGGGCTTCCTCGTGTTCGTTCTCCCCCACATAGCCGACGATCTTTTCGCCGTTGCCCTCGGCCGTCCACAGCCGCTTCTCGGGCCGGTTGGGGTTGCGGGAGATCACGGCGTTGGCCGCGCTCAGGATGGTCTGGGTCGACCGGTAGTTCTGCTCGAGCAGGATGGTCCGGGCATTCGTGTAGTCGTTCTCGAATTCGACGATGTTCCGGACGTCGGCGCCGCGGAAGGCATAGATCGACTGGTCGGAGTCGCCGACGACGGTGAGTTCGGCGGGGTCGTCGGTGGTCTCCCCCGGCACCCCGACAATCTCCCGGACCAGGGCGTACTGGGCGTGGTTGGTGTCCTGGTATTCGTCGACGAGGACGTGGCGGAACCGGCGGCGGTAGTAGTCGGCCACCCCGGGGAAGGCGCGGAACATGTAGACCGTCTGGGCGATCAGGTCATCGAAGTCCATGGCGTTGGCCGAGCGCATGCGCTGGGCGTAGCCCTTATAGACCTCGGCGACGGCGGTCTCGAACGGATCGGAGGGATCGGCAGCGTCGGCGTAGGCCTCCTCGTCGATCAGCTCGTTCTTCAGGGCGGAGATCTTGTGCTGGATGGCCTTGGGCGCGAACCGCTTCGGGTCCAGGTCGAGGCCCTTCGCGGTGAGGGTGATCAGCCTCAGGGTGTCGGCCGAGTCGTAGATGGAGAAGTTGGAGTTGAGTCCGACGCTCGCGGCCTCCCGGCGCAGGATGCGCACGCAGGAGGAGTGGAAGGTGGAGATCCACATGCGCTGGGCGACGTCCCCGATCAGTGCCTCGATGCGCTCGCGCATCTCGGCCGCCGCCTTGTTGGTGAAGGTGATGGCGAGGATCTCCCCCGGCCGCGCCCGCCCGGTGGCCAGCAGGTGGGCGATGCGGTGGCTGAGCACGCGGGTCTTGCCCGAGCCGGCGCCGGCCACGATGAGCAGCGGGGAGCCGCTGTGGCGGACCGCTTCCTCCTGCTGCGGGTTCAGCCCCTCAAGGAGTTCGCGGGCGCGCTCCTCGCTGGGGCGTGCGGAGACGGGGCTATGTGCCAGTGCCGGATCGGACGATGCGGAGAGCTGCCCGCCCCGGGGCTGTTTCGAACCTGGGTTCTTGGGTGCGGGGTACGGGTCGAAAAGCATATCCATGGTGCCCACCAGTCTAGGCGGTGGGGCTGACACGCACTGCCCGGCATGCTTTCGGCGGACAGGAAAGCGCCCGCCGGCGGATTTCCGCCGGCGGGCGCTTGGGGTCGGGGAAGCCGTCCCGGCCGCAGGACCGGACGGAAATGCTACTTGAGGCTTCGCGAGTCTTCCGGTTCGATGCCGAGCTCCGCAAGCTTGCCGCTCCTGCGGTCGGCGAGGTAATCCTTCATCTCGCGCTTGATGACCGGCAGCAGCAGGTACACCCCGAGCAGGTTCACGAAGGCGCAGACGAACAGCGCGGCGTCGGCGAAGCTGATGACCTGACTGAAGGTCAGCACGCAGCCGGCCACGGTGAAGAACAGGAAGATGACCTTATAGAGGACCTCCGAGACCTTGCCGCGGCCGAAGAGGAACTCCCAGGCCTTCAGCCCGTAGTAGGACCAGGTGATGAGCGTCGAGTAGGCGAAGAGCGCCACGGCGATGGCCAGGACGATCGGGAACCATGGGAGCACCGTCTCAAACGCATCGGAGGTCAGCGTCACGCCGTCGGGCGGGCCGTCACCGGCCTGGACCTGGTCGATACCGGCCTGGAGGCTCGGTGCGCCAGCGATGATGATGGCGAGCGCGGTCATGGTGCAGATGATCACCGTGTCGACGAGCGGCTCGAAGAGGGCGACGAAACCTTCACTGACGGGGCGGCGGGTCTTGACCGCGGAATGGGCGATCGCCGCGGAGCCGAGCCCTGCCTCATTGGAGAAGGCGGCACGCTGGAATCCGACGATCATGACGCCTACGATGCCGCCGGCAATGCCGGAGGGGTTGAAGGCGCCCGCGATGATCGCGCCGAAGGCGGCGGGGACCTGGCCGATATTCACGAAGATCACGAGCAGGCAGGACGCCACGTAGATGAATCCCATGGCGGGGACGAGTTTGCTGGTGGTGGCGCCGATCGACTTGATCCCGCCGAGGATGACGGCGGCGACCAAGACGGCCAGGACGACACCGAAAATCAGGGCGGATCCAGCGCTGCCGAAGAATCCGTCCTCACCGCCGGTGACGTTCTGCACCTGGGCGAAGGTCTGGTTGGCCTGGAACATGTTGCCGCCGGCGATGCCGAAGATGAGGATGGCGACGGCGAAGATCCCGGTCAGGATTTTCGCGGGGACCCTGCCGAGCTTGCTGAAGGCGATGGGGAGGTATTTGAACGGACCGCCGCTGACCGTGCCGTCCTCGTGGACCTCACGGTACTTCACGCCTAGGGTGCACTCGGCGAACTTGCTGGCCATGCCGAGCAGTCCGGCGAGGATCATCCAGAAGGTGGCACCGGGGCCACCGAGGGCCATTGCAGCGCCGACACCAGCGATATTGCCCAGGCCGACGGTTCCCGACAGCGCGGAGGTCAGCGCCTGGAAATGGGGGACCTCTCCGGGGTCGTCCTTGACCGAGTACTTGCCCCGGATCACCTCGGTCGCGACCTTCAGTCCCCGGAACTGGATGAAGCCGAAGTAGATGGTGAAGATGACACCGGCGGCGATGAGCCAGGCCACCACGGCGGGAAAGCTCACCTCGCCGATAGTGATCGGGAAGAAGACGATTGAGGAGAAGACGGTGGCGATCGGCTCGAAGGCCGCGTTGATCGCGTCGTCGATGGCGGCGAGCCACCCTACGTCCTCGGCTACGGCATGGGGTAGTGCCTGGGAAATTTGCATCCATCCAATGAACCCCGAAAAGGACGTGACCGCAATCACATACAGCGTGTTACGAAGAAATAACGTATCCAAAGGGGATCGGAGGGCCGACCGGTTTCTGCATCCCTTGGGTCGGGGGAGCCGTACTCGGGCGCCTCCGCCCGAGACGGCGCGCTTCGACAGCCCCGCCGAAGCAGGTAAGCTAGGAGCGCTCGGGGACGGTGCGTGCGCTCCGCCCCGGCAGGCCTCTGTAGCTCAGTAGGATAGAGCGTCCCTCTCCTAAAGGGAAGGTCGTCGGTTCGATTCCGGCCAGGGGCACTTCGAGTAAAAAGGGGCATCCCTGCCCGGATCCCCGAGGCGGCCATGACCCAGGTACTCTCCATCGCCGCCCTGTGCCTGCTCGACGACGCCGGGCGGCTCCTGCTCGTCCGCAAGCGCGGCACCAATCTGTTCATGCAGCCCGGGGGCAAGCTCGAGCCCTGCGAGAGCGCGGCAGCCGCCGCAGTGCGCGAGCTCGAGGAGGAACTGGGCCTGGCCGTGCCGGCCGCCCTGCTTCAACTGCTCGGCCGCTGGTACGGACCCGCCGCCAACGAGCCGGACACCTTCATCGACGCCACAGTGTTCCTGTGCCCACTGGAAGGCACCCCGGTCCCTGCGGCGGAGATCGAGGAGATCGGCTGGCTCGACCTGGCGGCGGCCGGGCGCCGGACCGACCTCGCCCCGTTGCTGACCGAGTTCGTCGTCCCCACGCTGGGCGCCCTGCCTCCGCCGGAGGTTACGGCGTGGCAGGCGCCCCGCTGAGCACTTCGGGGTCCTCGTCCGGCGCGGCATTCTTCTGCACCGCGAACTGCGTCCGGTGCAGCTCCGCGTAGCGGCCTCCGCGCTCCAGCAGTTCCTCGTGGGTGCCGCGTTCGGCGATCCGGCCGTCCTCCACGACGAGGATCAGGTCTGCGCTGCGGATCGTCGAGAGCCGGTGCGCGATCACCATGGCGGTCCGCCCCTCAAGCGCCTCGGTCAGGGCGGCCTGCACGGCGGCCTCCGAGGTGGAGTCGAGCGCCGCCGTCGCCTCGTCGAGGATGACCACACGCGGCTGGGCCAGCAGCAGCCGGGCGATGGTCATGCGCTGGCGCTCCCCGCCGGAGAGCCGGTAGCCGCGCTCACCGACCATGGTGTCGAGCTGGTCCGGAAGCGAGCGCAGCAGCGGCTCCAGGCGGGCGCGGCGGACGGCGTCCCAGATATCCTCCTCGGTCGCCTCGGGGCGTGCGAGGAGCAAATTCGACCGGATGGTCTCGTGGAAGAGGTGCCCGTCCTGGGTCACCATGCCCAGGGTGGAGCGCATCGAGGCGAAGGTGAGGTCGCGGACGTCGGCCCCAGCCAGGCGCACCGCGCCGCTGTCGACGTCATAGAGGCGCGCCAGCAGCTGCGCGATGGTCGACTTCCCGGCGCCGGAGGTACCCACCAGCGCAACGGTCTGCCCCGGCTGGATGGTGAAGGAGATGCCGTGGAGCACTTCCTCGCCTCCCCGGGTGTCCAGGGTGGAGACTTCCTCCAGTGAGGCGAGGGACACCTTATCGGCCGACGGGTAGGCGAAGCGGACGTCGTCGAACTCGATGGTGACGGGACCGGGCGGCACCTGGCGGGCGTCGGGCTTTTCCTGGATCAGCGGCTTCAAATCGAGAATCTCAAAGACCCGCTCGAAGCTGACCAGGGCGCTCATGATCTCGACCCGCGCGTTCGCGAGGGACGTCAGCGGCGCGTACAACCGCGTGAGCAGCAGGGCGAGGGTCACCACCTCGCCGGTCTCGAGCTGCCCGCCGAGGGCGAGGGTTCCGCCGAGGCCGTAGACGAGCGCCAGGGCGAGGGCCGAGACCAGCATCAGCGCGGTGAAGAAGATGAACTGGAGCATGGCCATGCGCACGCCGATATCCCGGACGCGGGCGGCGCGGACCCGGAATTCCTCAGACTCGGCGTCGGGCCGGCCGAACAGCTTCACCAGGGTGGCGCCGGGTGCGGAGAACCGCTCGGTCATCTGGGTGCTCATCGCCGAGTTGTGGTCGGCCGCCTCACGCCGCAGCGCCGCAAGTTTTCCGCCCATGCGCCGCGCCGGCACCAGGAACAGCGGGAGCATCACAATGGCAAGGACGGTCACCAGCCAGGAGGTGCTCAGCATGACGATCAGGGTCAGGGCCAGCGCCACCGTGTTGCTGACCACGCCGGAGAGGGTTCCGCTGAAGGCCTGCTGGGCGCCGATGACGTCGTTGTTGAGGCGGCTCACCAAGGCGCCGGTACGGGTGCGGGTGAAGAAGGCGATCGGCATCTTCTGCACGTGGTTGAACACGGCGGTGCGCAGGTCGAGGATCACACCCTCGCCGATGTTCGCCGAGTACCAGCGGGTGGCCAAGCTGACGGCGGCGTCCGCCACCGCGACCAGGGCGATGACGACGGCGAGCCAGATCACCGTCTGCGTCGAGCCGCGGGCGACAATGACGTCGACGACCTGCCCGGCGAGCACCGGGGTTGCGACGGCGAGGAACGCGGCGGCCACCGACAACAGGATGAAGAGCGTGAGCTTCACCCGGTAGGGCACCGCGAACGCGACGATGCGCTTCAGCGTTTCCTTCGAGAATTTGTTCGTGCGGTCCTTGGCGGTGGAGATCCGGTAGAGGGAACTCCACGCCGCGCCTTCCATGCTCATGCAGGTGCCTTCCGTTCAGCCTCTCCAAGCTTAGGCGCTCGGGCTGCCCGGCTCCCGGAGTAAGCCCAAGGCACAATTTGGAACGGGTTTTCAAGGGTCTGCGGGAAAGTTCGACATCTGGCGTCACACTGGGTCGCCACCGCCGCGGAACAATGACAGGGTTCAGTGTTGTTGCACATTGTAGAAGGCGGTTCACCGCGCCGCCCGCAGACACCCCCCAAAGAACTTAAGGACCTCATCATGACCTTCCGTCTGTCCGTCCTCGGCACCGCCGCAGCGCTGGCCCTTGCCGTCACCGGGTGCTCGGCTTCGTCCGACTCCGGAGGAGCAGGCGGCGGAGCCACCGAGGCGGCGCCGTCGACCCTCCAGGAAATCCAGGAAGCCGGCGTTCTCACCGTCGGCACCGAGGGCACCTACAAGCCCTTCAGCTTTCACGAAGAAGGCAACGGCGACCTCACCGGGTACGACGTCGAGGTGATCACCGCCGTCGGGGAGAAGCTCGGCGTCGAGGTCGAGTTCGAGGAGACCCAGTGGGACGCGATCTTCGCCGGGCTCGAGGCGGGCCGCTTCGACGCGGTCGCCAACCAGGTCTCGATCACCGACGAGCGCACCGCGAAGTACGACTTCTCCGATCCCTACACCGTCAGCAACGGCGTGATCGTCACCAGCGCCGACAACAACGAGATCACCTCCTTCGAGGACCTGAAGGGCAAGCGCACCGCCCAGTCGCTCACGAGCAACTGGTACGAGATGGCCAAGGAGGCCGGCGCCGAGGTCGAGGCCGTCGAGGGGTGGGCCCAGTCGGTCTCCCTCCTCCAGCAGGGCCGGGTCGACGCGACGATCAACGACGAGCTGACCTACCTCGACTACCAGAACACCGAGAAGGATGACTCCATCAAGATCGCCGCGGAGACCGAGGACACCTCGGAGAGCGCCGTGGCCTTCAAGAAGGGCAGCGAAGACCTCGTCGAGGCCGTCAACGACGCCCTCGACGAGCTGCGGGCCGATGGTACCCTTGCCGAGATTTCGACGAAGTACTTCGGCGCCGACGTCAGCAAGTAATCCCACCCGGTCCCCCGGCGGCCGAGCCGTCCGGCGGGCCGGGCGGGGGACCTGACATCTCCACCCGGAATCCACCACCGGGCCATTCGACGCGGCCGCGCGCAGATACGCGGAGGGAAGGACGACTAAGTGGATTGGGAGCTGTTCCGGAGTTCGTTCTGGCCCATCCTCCGGGGCGGCCTGACCGGAACCATCCCGCTGACGCTTGTCTCCTTCGTCGTCGGCCTGACACTGGCCCTGGTCCTCGCCTTGATGCGGATCAGCGGCAAGCGCCTGCTCTCGGGCATCGCCCGCGTTTACATTTCACTGGTCCGGGGCACTCCCCTGCTGGTACAGCTCTTCATCGTCTTTTACGGGCTCCCCTCGATCGGGGTGGTGATCCCGCCGTGGCCGAGTGCCGTGATCGCGTTCTCGCTCAACGTCGCCGGGTACGCCGCCGAAATCCTGAGGGCCGCGATCCTGTCGGTGCCCAAGGGCCAGTGGGAAGCCGGGCACACCATCGGCATGTCCCGCCAGCGCACCCTGCGGCGGATCATCCTCCCGCAGGCGGCCCGCGTATCGGTGCCCCCGCTGTCGAACACCTTCATCTCCCTGGTCAAGGACACCTCGCTTGCCTCATTGATCCTCGTCACCGAGCTGTTCCGTGAGGCCGAGCAGATCGCCGCCTTCAGCCAGGAGTTCATGCTGCTCTACATTGAGGCCGCACTGATCTACTGGGTGTTCTGCTTCGTTCTGGCCGCCGGGCAGGGAGCAATCGAGAAAAGGTTGGACCGCTATGTCATCCACTGATCCCGCTCCGGCCCGCACGCAGACACCCGGCGAGGTGCTGCTCAGCGCCACCGGACTGCAAAAATCCTTCGGCAGCAACACGGTGCTGCGCTCCATCGACCTCACGGTGCGCCGCGGCGAGGTCGTGGCCCTCGTGGGGCCCTCCGGTTCGGGCAAGACAACGGTGCTGCGCTGCCTCAACGGTCTCGAGGTGCCCGACGGCGGAACCGTGGCGTTCGCCGGCGGCCCGTCGGTGGACTTCGGCGGGGCCGTCTCCGGCCGGGAACTGTCCGCCCTGCGCGACCACAGCGCCATGGTGTTCCAGCAGTACAACCTCTTCCCGCACCGGACGGTCCTCGAAAACGTCATCGAGGGCCCGGTGCAGGTGCAGAAGCGCCGCCGGGCCGAGGCGGTGGAGGACGCCGAGAAGCTGCTCGACCGGGTCGGGCTCCTCGCGAAGAAGGACCAGTACCCCTTCGAGCTCTCCGGCGGGCAGCAGCAGCGGGTGGGGATCGTCCGGGCGCTCGCGCTGCGGCCCGACCTGCTGCTCTTCGACGAGCCGACCTCCGCTCTGGATCCCGAACTGGTGGGCGAGGTGCTCAAGGTCATCAAGGACCTGGCCGAGGAGGACTGGACCATGGTCATCGTCACCCACGAGCTCGCCTTCGCCCGTGAGGTCGCCGACGAGGTGGTGTTCATGGACGGCGGCGTCGTCGTCGAGCGCGGCCACCCGGACCAGGTGCTGCGCAACCCCAGGCACGAACGGACCCGGCGCTTCGTCCAGCGCCTGCTCCACCCGTTCTAAGGGGAGCGGCGCCGGCCGCCGTCGTTGTCTTCCCGCCGAAACTGCAGCTCACCACGCTTTCCCGGCGCCAAAGGGTGGTTAACTGCACACTCGCCGGGAGGCGCCCCGCCGCCGTCGTTGCTGCTCCCCCCAACACCGCCGAAACTGCAGCTCACCACGCTTTGCCGGCACCGAAAGGCGGTTACCTGCACACTCGCCGGGATGCGCCCACCTCAGAGGGCGAGCGTCAGGCGGTTCCCAGCTCCCGCCGCACCAGCGGCAGCACCTCGGTGCCCAGCAGTTCGATCGACTCGAGGACCTTCGCCTGCGGCACCGAGGAGAAGTCGAACTGGAAGATGTGGCGGTCGTGCTGCATCTGCCCGTGGGTGAGCACGATCTTCTGCGCCACCTCCTCCGGGGTCCCGACGAAAACCGCACCTGCGCGCGCCGCCTGCATGTTGTACGTCAGGCCGCTCGGGGTGGGGAATCCGCGCTCCGCCGAAATCCGGAGCATCGTATCGAGCCAGTACGGCCGGAACAGTTCGCGGGCGCCCTGGCGCAGCACCAGGCCCACACTGCTCACCCCGACCCGCAGCCTTCCCGGGTCGTGCCCTACCTCCGCGGCGGTGGCCCGGTACAGCTGGGCGTGTTCGGCGAAGTTTCCGACCGTCCCGCCGAGCATCGCGTACATCACCGGCCGGCCCAGGCGCGCGGCCCGGACCGTCGAGGTCATCGTTCCACCCGTCGCGATCCAGATATCGAGGTGACCCGAGGGCGGGCGCGGCAGGACGAGCGCGTCCCTTAGCGCGGGCCGGAACCGTCCGCTCCAGGTGACGCGCTCCTGCGCGTCGAGCTGCAGGAGCAGGTCAATTTTTTCCTCGTAGAGCGCGTCGTAGTCCTCGAGCGCGGCACCGAACAGGAAATAGGACTCGATGAAGGACCCCCGCCCCGCCGTCAGTTCGGCCCGGCCGCCGGAGAGCAGGTCAAGCGTCGCGAACTGCTGGTACACCCGCACCGGGTCCTCGGTGCTCAGGACGGTCACGGCGGAGCCGACGTGGATCGAGGTCGTCTGGGCCGCGGCAGCGGAGAGCACCGGAATGATCGATGAGACGGCATAGTCCGGGCGGTGGTGTTCGCCGATGCCGAAGTAGGAGAGGCCTACCTCATCGGCAAGCCGCGCCCGTTCGAGCAGGTGCGCCATGCGCGCCTGAGGGGAGACCCGCTCTCCGGTGACCGGATCCGGGTGGAGGTCGCCGAAGCTGAAGACGCCCAGTTCCACGGGACTACCCGGCGGCCGGCACCGAGCGGCCCGCCGGACCGGCGTCCGCGGCGGCACCGGCATCGGCGGCCGAACCGGCCCGGATCCGCTCGGGGTGGGAGTAACAGTTGAGCGAGGAACCCCTGCTGAAGCCCACCAGCGTCATCCCGGCGTCGTCGGCCAGGTCGGCCGCGAGCGACGACGGCGCACTGACGGCGGCGAGGATGGGGATCCCGGCGAGCTGGGCCTTCTGCACCAGCTCGAAGGACGCCCGTCCGGAGACCTGGAGGATGGTGCCAGCCAGGGGAAGCCTGCCCTCGCGCAGCGCCCAGCCCACCACTTTGTCGACCGCGTTGTGCCGGCCGACGTCCTCACGCAGGCACAGCAGTTCGCCGTCGGCCGTGAACAGGCCGGCGGCGTGCACCCCGCCGGTGCGGTCGAACAGTTTCTGGGATTCCCTCAGCCGGTCCGGCAGCCCGAGCAGCACCTCGAGGTCAACCCCGGCCGTGTCGGTCCTCAGGTCGAACCGCGAGGACTTGCGCACAGCGTCGATCGAGGCGGTGCCGCAGATTCCACAGGAACTCGAGGTGTAGACGTGGCGTTCAAGGGCCGTGTCGGGAAGCACCGTGCCCGGCCGCAGCTGCGCCTCCACGACGTTGAAGGTCTGCCGGCCCGACTCGTCCACCCCGGCGCAGTACCGAAGGCTCGGCAGCTGTCCGGGCTCCCACACCACGCCTTCGGAGACCAGGAATCCGGAGACGAGGTCGAAGTCGTCGCCCGGGGTGCGCATGGTCACGGTGAAGGCCGACCCGCCCAGCCGGATCTCAAGGGGTTCCTCCCCCGCCAGCGCGTCCTCGCGCCGGCGGGGATCCGCCGTTGAGCGGAACGTGGTGATGCGGCGCCGCTGGGTGACCCGGTTCATGGGGAGCCTCCTTGAGATGGTCTATCTCGAGCGTAGCCGCATCACTGCGGAGTGGGCCATGGCAGGTCGATGGCCTGCATCGGCTGGTCGGTGGCGCATCCGGCGGGTGGAATCACCATGACACCGTGGGCCAGAGCCAGCCCGCGGAGCATTCCGGAGCGCTGGTGGGTGCTGGGCTGGGCCCGCCCGTCCTCATTGCGGTACGGCACCAGCCGGCTCCTGCCGGGCAGGGGCTCGAAGTCGGCTCCGCTGAGCACCTGGCGCAGCGGCGGCAGCGGCGCTCCGCGCAGCCCGGCGATCAGCGGCCCGGCCACGGTGAGCATCGCCATCATCGCCGCGAGCGGGTTCCCCGGCAGCCCGACCAGGAACCGCCCGTCGGGAAGCCGGGCCAGCAGGGTTGGATGACCCGGCCGCATGGCGATCCCGTCGATGATCAGCTCGGCCTCAAGCGCCGCGAGGGCGCGCCGGATGTGGTCGGCGGATGACCCTCCAGTGCCGCCGGTGGTGATCAGGACGTCGCCCGAGGCACGGGCGAGCGAGGCGGCGTCGGTGGCCTCGGAACTGATGGCGTGTACGACGTCGTCAAAGTCGTCGCGGGCCCGGCCCGCGACATCGACGTGGCCGCCGAGCATCGCCACGAACGCCGGCAGCTGCGGTCCGAAGGTGTCGCGCACCTGTCCGGGCTGCGGCAGCCCGGCCTCGATCACCTCGTCCCCGGTCATCAGCAGCGACACCCGAGGGGCCCTCAGGACCGCCAGGGTGTCGTGGCCGCACACCGCGGCGAGGGCGATCTGCGCCGGGTTCAGGACGACGCCAGCGGGAACGGCGGTCGAGCCGCTGGCCGCCTCCTCGCCCGCGGGCCGGATGTGCTCCCCCGGCGCGGGTTCGTCGGCGCGGGCAAGGTCGTTGCGGTTCAGGGTGTCCCCACGCACCAGCCCGTGCTCGGTCCTCAGGATCCCTGTGGTGTTCGCGGGCACGGTGCCGCCGGTGAGGATGAAGGTGGCCTGGCCCGACTCAAGCGTAACGATGCCCGAGTCGCTGTGCGGGGCGTTCAGCCGGCGCGGGTCCTCAACCGGCGGGTGGACGAAGGTCCACGGCGGCGGACCGCTGACGGCCCATCCATCCATCGCCGATGACGCGTAGTGCGGAATCTCCTGAAGCGCGGTGACCGGCTCGGCGAGGGTCTGTCCGAGGGCATCCGCCAGCGGCACCATTTGGTACGGCATGGCCTTGCCCGCTGCGTGGGCCACCCGCCGGGCCTCCTCCCAGGCCAGGTTGCGCCCCGCCTCAGCGCTCAAGAGCCCGCCCCCGCGGCGTCGCACTGCCGGGTCGCGACGGCGAGGGCGGAGCGCATCGCGACCTCCTCCGAGGCCTGGCCGCTGGCGGCCGCGAGCCCGGCCGCGTAGCCGGCGACGAACGTCGTCAGCGGTGCCGCCGGCCGGACGACGGCGTGGGCGGCCTTTCCGGCGAGTGCCAGCACCGCGTTGATGTCCACGCGGGACTCCTCGAGCTCGAAGGCGGCCAGCAGGTTCTCACACCACTGAGAAAGTAATTGATCGCGCTCGTCCATGAGGGCCCTCCCGGGGTTGGTTAGCCGTCGTCGACCCCGAGGGCCCGTGCATCGGCCCACGTGTCGACGTCGAGTGTCGTGCCCGGTGGAACCGGGACCGGTCGAACACTCACCCTAGCAAGGAGGGCTTTCATCGACAGATTTTCGACACCGCCGGCCTGGGCCGCCGCCGCCACCGCGCCCTCGAGGTCGCTCCGCAGGTACAGCGCGGCCAGGGGCTGGTCCCGCCCGTCGTCGGAAGCCATCACCGAGGCGCCGGCCTCGGCGGCCGCGGCCAGAAGGGCGGGGACCAGCTGCCCGGACCGCGGCATGTCGCAGGCGAGCACCATCAGCCAGGGAGCAGTGGAGCGTCCGGGCTCCGGCTGCGCCAGCGCGGCAGCCAGGGCCGCGGCAGGCCCGCTGAACGGCGGGTCCTCGCGCACGAAGCGCAGGGGCGGGGCACCGGGCGCCGGGTGCCCCGCCCCTGCGGCCGGCTCCGGCCCGACGACGGTGACGAGGCCCGCGCCGGCGACTGCCCGAACGGTGATCTCGAGCAGGGTCGTCCCGGCGAGGCGCAGTGAGGCCTTCGGTCTTCCCCCCAGGCGGGTCGATCTGCCGCCGGCCAGGATGACCGCGTCGAACGCCGGCGGGACGGGTCCGTTCACGCGGCTCGTTCGGAGAGGAACTCGCTCCAGGAGGGCGCCGGCTTCTCCAGCTCCTTGAGCTGCCACAGCGGTCCGCGGGGCGGCTTGGGGACGAACCGGAGGCTCCACCCGAGACTGGCCAGGGTCTTGTCCCCCTTCGTGTTGTTGCAGCGCAGGCAGCAGGCCACCATGTTCTCCCAGGTGTCCCCGCCGCCCCGCGAGCGGGGCACCACGTGGTCGATGGTTGTCGCCGTCTTCCCGCAGTAGGCGCACAGGTGGTTGTCGCGCCGCAGGACGCCGCGCCGAGTCACGGCCAGGTCGTGGCGGTACGGGATCTTCACGTACCGGTTCAGCAGGATCACCGACGGCCGCCCGAGGATCTCCGTCGGCCCGACGACCGGCTCGTCGTCCTCCGCAATGACGCTCGCCTTCCCAGTCAGCACCAGCACCAGGGCACGGCGGAATGTCACAACCGCCAGTGGCTCGAATCCTGCGTTCAAAACGAGAGTGCGCATGCGCATGCCTCTTTGCGGACTATGTCCCGCCGCCGGCTGCCACCCCGGATGTTCGGGATAAGTTCTACGGATTAACAATGCCTAGGGTAGCCGCCCGGCGCCCGGGCGGGAACACATCGATGTCCTTGCCCGGATCGCAGGGTGCACGCCCGCTCCCGCCGCCGCACCGCGGGACGGACACTGTTAACGAACGACGGGCCGGCAGGTTTCCCTGCCGGCCCGTGATTTTGAACGGAGAGATCAGCCGCCGACGCGGATGAACACGGGGCCCGAACCGAGCTGGGCCGGTGCGATGACCGTGGTGTTGCCGTTGAAGCCACCGTGGACGGCCTGGCCGCCACCGATGTAGACGGCGATGTGGGCCATGCCCATGCCGCCGTCGGCGTAGTAGATCAGGTCGCCGGGGACGGCTTCGGCGGCGCTGACCGTGCGGCCCAGGGAAAGGTACCCGGCCGGCCAGCCGTGGAAGTTGATGCCCGCTGCGGCGAGGGCGTTGCTGGCGAGACGGGTGCAGTCCTGCATGACACCGAGCTGGGCCTTGGCGGCGGCGGCGATGGTCGCTGCTTTGCCGGAGGGAGCTGCCGGGGCGGGCTTCGCGGGAGCGGGAGCGGGAGCAGGAGCCGGGGCGGGTGCAGCCGCCGCGGTGACGACCTTGGCTGCGGGTGCCGGCGCCTGGACAGCGGCGGCGGCAGGAGCCGCGGCCGGGGCGGCCACGGGAGCCGGCACTGCCACGGGGGCGGGGGCAGGGGCGGGTGCTTCGACGACGACCGGTTTTGCGACGGCCTTCACCGGGGTGCGGTTGAATGCGACCTTCGCATTGGCGTCGGCGACGACTGCAGCCGGTGCCGGTGCAGCGGTCACCTCGAGCGTCGAGGTGAAGGATTCACGCTCGGGCTGCAGGTCGGCGGCGTTCGCTGCCACACCGGAGGTGAGGACCAGGCCCGACGCGGCTGCGACGACAGCGGCCTGGCGGCCCATGCCGCCAGCGTTGTCGCTGACTGCCTTGGCGAAGGTGGTGAGGGTAGCCGTACGCTGCGCTTCGCCGCGGTGGCGGGCAATGGAGGCGCGATTAGACATGGGAGATCTCCAGAAGGTGGTGAGAGAGGGGGTTTTAGCGAACGCGGACGAAGCTTGCGCCAGGCAGATCTGACAGGGAGTGAAGACCGGTGTTCATGCCGTTGAGGCCACCGCTGATGACCTGGCCGTTTCCGACGTAGATGGCGACGTGGCCGCCGGTGATGACAAGGTCGCCGGCCGCGGGGGTCCCGACGACGTCGCCGTACTGGAAGAACTGGCCGGGGGCGAGGTCACCCACCGACTTGCCAACCGAGCGGAGGGCCTTTTCGACCATCGCGGTGCAGTCCTGTGCGAAACCGATCTGGGAGTAGGCGGATCCGACGAGGGCGGCGCCGATGCCGGAGGAGGGGACCTCGGGCTTGGGTGCGGGGGCGGGAGCGGCGGGGGCCGGAGCGGGGGCGGCGACGGCGGCAACCTGCACGGGGGCGGGGGCCGGAGCGGCGGCGGCCACGGCTGCTGGCCGGACGACGGGGGCCGGGACAGCGGCGGGGGCTTCTGCGACCGGCGCTTCGACGACCGGCGCTTCGACGACGACGGGCGCGGGGGCCACGGTGACGGCTTCACGCTCGAACGAGACGGCTGCGGTGGCCTCGGCGCTGACGGCCGCGGTTTCCGGAGCGGTGACGCTCAGCGAGGAGGAGGACTGTACTTCGCGCTCGGCGGTGGAGGAGCCGTGGGCCGGGAGGCCGGCGGCGAGCACGAGGCCTGAGGCGGCGACGACGGCGGCGGCCTGGCGCCCGACCGAGCCGGCATTGGAGGTGACGGCCTTCGAGAGAGCCGTTAGCGGATTCACAGGAGCCTGGGCGGCGCGGTGGCGACCCAGAGAAGAGCTATTGGACACGTTTGATTGCCTCTCCCAATGCCTGCGAGGTGAGCTGTCGGATTCGGATGGGAGTCACCCGGCCGCTGAATTCAGCGACTTAACCCCAAGGATTTCTAAACGAAACCCAAAAATTGGTTCCCCCGCCTCTGCCATGCGAATTGTGCGGACGGACCTCAGGCAATGGCAGAGCTAGGCGATTTGCTTGAGGGCGCCGAATCTATAACGATTTGGCACGAGTAGTACCGTACCTCACATCTATCACAATTGTCACATTCAGATCACGACACGTGTTTCGTCCCTTAAAGCCAGCCCATTGGGTCGACCGGACGCCCGCTAATTAGGACCTCAAAATGGAGGTGGCATCCGGTGGAGGAGCCGGTGCTGCCGCTGGTTCCGACCAACGCTCCCCGCCGGATGACGTCCCCCTTGGCAACCTCCATCGAGGCGAGGTGGTTGTAGGTCGTCTCGAGGCCGTTGCCGTGGTCGAGGACGACCCGGTTGCCGCCGCCGTAGGGATGCCACCCGGCGGATACCACGGTCCCGTCGGCGGCGGCCCGAACCTCTGTGCCGCAGGCGGCGCTGAAGTCCTGCCCCGAGTGGAATTCCCCGGCAAGCCCCGTCATCGGGCTGACGCGGTGGCCGAACCCGGAGGTGCCCTTCAGGGTCTTGAGCGGCCCGGTCAGGGAGCCCTTCACGCCCAGCGGCACCCCCGGCCGGTCAGAGGCGGCAACGATGGCCCGAAGCTGGGTGTCGAAGTCCTGGGAACCCCGAACGGGAACGGGGGTGAAGCTGATGCTTGCCGATTCCGGAGCGCGGACCTCCTGCCGGGCCGGCACGGTTCCGGCGGCCGAGGCCGAGGTGCCTGCGGCCGTGGTCGGCAGGGCCGCCATCAGGGCCAGCCCCGAGACTGCCGCGGCCATGGCCAGCCTCTGTCCGGCCCGGTCCGCTGAGCCACCGGCCCACCGGCCGTTGCGGCGCCTGCTGGTCCGGTGCGCGTCCCGCGGCCGCGGCGCGGGCTGGGCGGGTTCCGCGCGGCGGCGGCCCGAGACCCGGTGTTTCGGCATGTTGTCCCCTTTCACTGCCGTTGCCCGCCCGGCGTTGGGCAGGCCGCACCGAGGGCGCCGCAGCGGCGGACGCGTCCCGGGAGCGAAAATGCTGTGCGCTCCTGCGGGCCGGCGCCGAGGGCGGGCTTGTCCCCGCGGCTGCGCGGGGATCAGGAGACGATCGGGAACAGTCTCACAGCATCATGCCCCGGCGGCAAAACGGGTCAGCAAACGGGCCAGCAAGCGGGCCGGCAAACGCCGCCAAACCGGGTCGCCGAATCGGGTCGGCAGACCGGGTCGCCACAACGGGTCGGCGGCCCGGGCGGCACGACGGGGTGCGCATGGAGCAGCACACAGGCCGGCACGTCGGGCCGGCACAACAGATCAGCGGAACGCCCGAGGGCCCGCCCACGATGAGCGGACGGCGGAATGCCTGTTTGCGCTAGGCGACGGCGACGAAGACGTGTGCGGCGACCTCGGGCGGCAGTTCAAGGGCGCCCTCGACGCCGGGAACCCGGACCGAGACGTACCCGCCCACAGACTCGAGGTTGAGTGAAGCCCCGGGGCGCAGGCCGCCCTCGGCCAGTTGCGAGAGGAGTTCCGGGTCGACCTGGATCGGCTCGGCGAGGCGCAGCAGGGTGACCGAGGAGCCCGGCCGGTAATCGTCCATTGCCGCAAGCAGCGTCGTCATGCCGTCGGTCGTGAACTCGGAGGCCACCCCTCCGATGGCTTCAAGGCCGGGGATAGGGTTGCCGTAGGGCGACTGGGAGGGCTGGCCGAGCAGTTCGTAGAGCCGCCGTTCGACCCGCTCGCTCATGACGTGTTCCCACCGGCAGGCCTCTTCATGCACGTACGCCCAGTCGAGGCCGATGACGTCGCTCAGCAGCCGTTCGGCCAGCCGGTGCTTACGCATCACCCCGGTGGCGCGGCGCCGGCCGAGCTCTGTCAGTTCAAGGTGTCGGTCCCCCGAGACGACGACGAGCCCATCGCGTTCCATCCGCCCGATTGTCTGGGACACCGTCGGACCGGAATGGCGCAGCCGTTCGGCGATGCGGGCCCGGAGGGCAACGATGTTCTCTTCCTCGAGCTCAAGGATGGTCCGCAGGTACATCTCGGTGGTATCGATGAGATCCGTCATAACCGTTCGGCTCCTAGGTACGGCACAGTGCGGGGCAGGTAAGGAAAGCGCGTGCTGCAGCACGTCCGGGTGGGGCCGACCGCGTCCCTACGCCCCCTCAGGTTAACCTATTCAGCTCGCGCCCCGGCAATCCAGTGAGCCCCCGCACCCGGGGCCCTGCCGGACTTCACAAATAACCCGGCGCACCGGTCCTGGGGCAGAATGAGGCGCGTTGCCCCAATACCCACGATCCGCACGGAGGACCAGTGAGCGAGCCTTTGGACCTGTCGATTCCCACCGATCTGCTGCCCCGGGACGGCCGGTTCGGTGCAGGCCCATCGAAGGTCCGCGAAGAGCAGCTACGGGCCCTCACCGAGGCCAATCCGTCGATCCTTGGCACCTCCCACCGGCAGAAGCCGGTGAAGAACCTCGTCGGCGCCGTCCGCGAAGGCCTCTCCACCTTCTTCGGGGCGCCGGACGGCTACGAGGTGGTCCTCGGGGTTGGCGGTTCGACCGCATTCTGGGACGCCGCGGCCTTCGGGCTCGTGGAGTCGAAGGCTCAGCACCTCTCCTTCGGAGAGTTCGGCTCAAAGTTCGCCGCCGCCACCGACAAGGCACCCTTCCTCGAGCGTTCCTCGATCCGCTCCTCCGAGCCCGGGACCCGGCCACGGCCTGCCGCGGAGGCAGGGGTGGACGCCTACGCCTGGCCGCAGAACGAGACCTCGACGGGCGTCGCCGCGCCCGTCGAGCGTGTCGCCGGCGCGGACGACGGGGCCCTCGTGCTCATCGACGCCACCTCGGCCGCCGGCGGACTGGCGGTCGACGTCTCCCAGTCCGATGTCTACTACTTCGCGCCGCAGAAGAACTTCGCCTCCGACGGCGGGCTGTGGCTGGGGCTGTTCTCCCCCGCCGCGCTGGAGCGGGCGGCGCGCATCGACGCCTCGGACCGGTGGACCCCGGATTTCCTCAACCTGCAGACGGCGATCGGGAACTCGCGGCTGAATCAGACCTACAACACGCCGTCACTGGCGACCCTGGTGATGCTCAACGCGCAGGTCGAATGGCTTCTCGGCAATGGCGGCATGGAGTTCGCGGCGGCCCGCACCGCCGATTCGGCCGGGCGGGTCTACTCCTGGGCCGAGGCCTCCCCCGTCGCCACCCCCTACGTCCAGCGCCCGGAGGACCGGTCGAATGTCATCGCCACCATCGACATCGCAACACCGATCCGTGCCGCACGGGTCGCGTCCGTGCTGCGTGCCAACGGCATTGTCGACGTCGAGCCCTACCGGAAGCTCGGCAGGAACCAGCTGCGCATCGCCACCTTCGTCTCGATCGATCCAGACGATGTTTCGGCGCTGCTGGCCTGCATCGACTACGTCATCGAAAGGCTCCCGGCAGACGGTCCGACGGAGTGAGACCGACGCGGGTGTGAGGCAGGTCAGTCCCCGGAGGCCTGCGGCGCCTCGTGCGTGATCCTCAGCCGCCGGGGTGCGTACCGGTCGTACCGGATCCGGACCTCGTGGTACCGCCAGGCCCAGAACAGCCCGGCGGCCGCCGCCACCAGCCCTGAGGCTGCGGCGACGCCGAGGCTCCAGCGCGGGCCGAAGGCATCCGAGACCCAGCCGACGACGGGCGCCCCGAGCGGTGTCCCGCCCAGGAAGATCGCCAGGTACAGCGCCATCACCCGCCCGCGCATCACCTGCTCCGTGGTGGTCTGCACGTAGGCGTTGGCACTGGTGAGAAGCGTGAGGGCGAACAGGCCGACGGGGACCAGTGCGAGGCCGAAGAGGATCAGGTTCGGTGCGAGCGCCGCCAGGACGCATGCCGCGCCGAAGGCTCCGGCGGCACCGAAGACGAACCGCAGCCGGGGCTGCTCCCGCCGGGCCGACAGCAGCGCCCCGACGACCGATCCGATCGCCATGACCGAGGACAGCACCCCGAACACCCCGGCGCCCTGGCCGAACTCGGTGCGGGCCATGGCGGCAATGAACACTGCGAAGTTCAGGCCGAAGGTACCGACAAGGAAGATCGTGAGCAGCACCATCATCAGGTCGGGCCGGCCCCGCACATACCGGAAGCCCTCCCGGATGCGCCCCTTGCCCGGTGGCGATTTGGGTTGGACCTGCAGGTCGGGGGTGCGGAGCACCAGCAGGGTGTACACCATGGCGCCGAAGGTGAGCGCGTTGATCAGGAACACCCACCCGGGCCCGACGGCGGCGGTCAGCAGCCCGGCGACGGCGGGGCCGACGAGGCGGGCGGCGTTGAAGGAGGCGCTGTTGAGGGCCACGGCGTTGGGCAGGTACTCATCGCGCACCAGCTCCGAGGTGAAGGTTTGCCTCGCCGGCGCGTCGAAGGCGGACACGACGCCGAGGGCGAGGGCGAAGGCATAGACGTGCCAGAGTTCGGCCATGCCAAGCACGACCAGCAGGCCGAGCCCGACGGCGAGCACCGCCATGAGGACCTGCGTCGCCTGCAGCAGCTTCCGGCGGTCAACCGTGTCGGCGACCAGCCCGGCCAGAGGCGAGATCAGCAGCTGCGGGCCGAGCTGGAGGGCCAGGACGATGCCGAGGGCGGAGGCGTTCTGGTCGGTCAGGATGTCGTAGACGAGCCAGTCCTGGGCCGTGCGCTGCATCCACGTCCCGATATTGGAGATCGAGGCGCCGATGAACCACCGGCGGTAGTTCGGGATGCGCAGCGACCGGAACGTGCTCATCAGCGCACTCCCGGACCGTCCGGACCCCTCGAAGGCAAGGCGCTAGTCGTCCCGGCCCAGGGTGGAAGGCTCCGCGAAGGCGGGCCCAGCCTCGGACGGCCCCGCCCCGTCCGGTTCGGAACCGCCGTCAGCGGCGGCGTTGTTAAGCTCTGGCTCCCCGGCAGCGTCCTCGGCCGCAGGCCCGTCGGCGTTCTCGGCCGCAGGCTCGTCGGCGTTCTCGGCCGCAGGCTCGTCGGCGGTGCGGTCAGTGTCGTCGGGAGCCTGGTCAGTGCCCGGCTCGAAGCTACCGCCGTCGGTTTCCGGAACCGGCTCCGCGGAGGCTGAATCCTGGGCCGCCGGATCGGCAGCCGGCTCGGCGGTCGGCTCGCCGGGGGCCGCCGTGTCGGCGGCGTCCTCGTGGTCCTCGGGGCGCACCCGTTCAGACCAGGGCAGCCACTCAGGTGCCAGCAGCGCCGTCTCCGAAGGCAGGAGGCCGACCTCGCAGATCGTCGGCTCCTTGCTGCGCGCCACGCGGGCCAAGGTGATGAACCAGTGCCAGTTCCCGTAGCCGGGGACGAAGGCCTCGAAACGGTGGGTCGTGAGGCGCTCACCCTCCGGGTAGGAGGTGACGTGCCCACCGACCTGCTCGGCCGGGGCAACCTGAAGGACGCCCTCCCGCGCGAAATCGACGGCGGCCGCGAGCACGGCGTCGGGCTTAGCCTGCCGACGGACGGGCCGGCGTTTCAGGGGAGCATCGGCGTCGACCGCGTCCGTGGCGGGATCGGTCTCCGGGGCGTCGGTGCGGGCGGGGATCACGGCGGCCTACGCGTCCAGGTCGTCGGCGACTGCGCGCAGCACGGCAGCGACCTTCGACGCGTGGGACTTCTCCGGGTAGCGGCCCTTGCGCAGCCCGTTGGACACACCGTCGAGCAGTTTGATGAGGTCCTCGGTGATGACCGCCATGTCGTCGGCCTTCTTACGGGTGCCCTTGACCACCGAAGGCGCCGCCTCAAGGATTCGAGCCGAGAGGGCCTGAAGCCCCCGCCGGCCATCGGCGACTCCGAATTCGAGTTTCGTGCCGACCTTGACCTCGGTCACGCCGGCAGGCAGGGCGGAAGCGTGGAGGAAGACCTCTTTGCCGTCGTCGGTGGCGACGAAGCCGAAGCCCTTCTCAGCGTCGAACCATTTCACTTTGCCGATGGGCACGTAGTTACCTCTTCTTGGTCTGCTGGGGCGGTGTCCGCCTGCTGTCTGGGGGAGCCCGGCGCTGCGGCAGGATTCTGCCCTGGCGGCCACTGCCGGGGAGGTCTTTAAGATAAAAGAATATCCCCTCGGCGCTTACTCGTGTGCGCGGGCGTTCTTGTACGCTGTAAGCGTTATGGACGCCTCTCAGATCTCAACCCCGCCGGCCGCCGCACCGCAGCGCGGGCGCACCGCCCTGGTGCTCGCCGCCGTCAGCTGCGCAGCGCTTGGTCTGGCCTCACTGATTGCGGTCCTTGTGGGAGCCTGGCTGCAGGGATCCGCCTGGCCGGGCTTCGTCTACGCGGCGTTTATCCTGCTGCCGCTGGGTTTCCTGCTGATGACCGCCCTGGTCCTTGGCGCGGTCATCACGCGCCGCAGGAGCTGAGGTACCGGCCCCCGCCGCACCAACGCCTCCCGCCCGCCGGGTAACCTGTAGGTAATGTCCGCAATCCGCGCCCTGGCCGAGGAGTTGGCCGCCCGCAGCGACTCCGATCTGCGCAGCCTTCTTTCGGCACGCCCCGATCTGTCCCTGCCGCCCGTCCCGGACTTCGCCGCCCTGGCCGCCCGGGCCTCAACGCGCGCCAGCCTCCAGCGGGCACTCGAAAACCTCACCGAACCGCAGCTCCAGGTCCTCGAAGCGGTACTCATCGCCGCCGAGGACACCGGCGGCACCGGCGTGGACGCCGCCACGCTGGGCGCCCTCCTCGGCGGCGCGGAACACCCGGTGCTCGAGCCGTTCCTGGCTCAGCTCACCGCACGGGCCCTGCTGCAGGCTCCCCCGGTGTTGCAGGACGGAGAGCCGCAGGACGGAGAGCCGAACGGCCGGGCACCGGCCGGTCCCTCCTACGTTCCCGTCGGCGCGCTGGCCGAGGCGCTCGGACCCTACCCCGCCGGCCTGGGCCGCCCCCTCGAGACCCTCGTCCGAGTCCTGCCGGGCTTTGGCGGGCAGCTTGTGGAGGCCGTCGATCGGGTGCGGTCGCTCGGCGTCGCCCTGGGTCCGACCCCGGATCCTGAGGCCGCGGCTCGTGAGCTGTCCGGCGCGGTCGGACGTCCGGCGGACTGGAAACTCCTGCTGACCGCGGCCCCGACGGGCACTACGGAGCTGCTTGAGCGGCTCGCCGGAGCACCCGTGGGCGTCGTTCCCGCCGCCGCCCGCGCCGGGTACCGGCCCGGGCACGCCGCGGCTCCGGTGGACTGGCTGCTCGGGCACGGGCTGCTTGCCCCGCTCGACGTCGCCCACGTCGAGCTGCCCCGCAGCGTCGGCCGGGCGGTGCGCGGGCACCGGGTCGCCGCCTCGCTGCAGGCCGCGCCACCGGATCCCGGGCTCCGCCCGGTGCGCCCTGCGGTCCGTGACAATGCCGCCCACAGCGCCCTCGCCGAGACCCTGCGCCTCGTTGATGCCCTGCTGTCCCCCGGCGGGCCCACCCCGGTGGCCACCCTGCGCTCGGGCGGCGTCGGCGTGCGGGAGGTGAAGCGGCTGACCGAGGCGCTGCAGGTCGAGCCGGCCGGCACGCCGTGGCTCCTTGAACTGGCCGCCGGGGCGGGCCTGCTCGGGCTCGACGTCGACGACTCACGGTGGAAGCCCACCGGAACGGCCGCAGCCGCCGCCGGCGACCGGGAGGCGCTGTGGCTGGCACTGGCCGGCGGCTGGCTCGACCTCGACCGCGCCCCCGCGATGGTGGGGACCAAGTCCCCCGACGGGGCCACCATCAATGCGCTGGCCGCCGAGGCCTCCCGCCCCGACGCACCCCGCGTGCGCCGGCGGGTGCTCGACGCCGCCGTCGAACTGACCGCTGAGCACGACGGCGCCGCAGCGGCGGGCGTCGATGCCCCGTCCCTGACTGCGCGGCTCACCTGGCACCAGCCGCGGCTTCGACGGCGGTTCGAACGGCTCGTCCCCGGAATCCTGGCCGAGGCGGAGTCGCTGGGACTTTTTGGCGGCGGCGCACTGACTCCAATCGGGGAGCTCGTGCAGCAGGACCGCCTGCCGGAGGCAGCCGCCGCGGTCCGGGAAGCCCTCCCGGTGCCTGTGAGCCATTTCGTGGTCCAGGCGGACCTGACCGCCGTCGCACCCGGGTACCTCGACCCGGCGGTGGCGCGGGAGCTGCTGCTGCTGGCGGCACCCGAGGGCCGGGGGCCGGCCACGACTTACCGGTTCTCCCCGGCCTCGCTCCGCCCGGCCCTTGACGCCGGGCAGGACGCAGGCTCGATCCTCGCCTTTTTGACCCGCCATTCGGCAACCGAGCTGCCCCAGGCACTCAGCTACCTCGTCGAAGACACCGCCGCCCGGTACGGTGCCCTCCGGGTGGGAAGCGCGGGCAGCTACCTGCGCACCGAGGACGACGCCGCGGTCGAGGCCCTGCTTGCCGACCCACGGGCCGCAGCGCTGGGCGTGGTCAAGCTGGCGCCGACCGTCGTGGCGGCCCGCGCCGGCGCCGACGAGCTCACGGCGCTGCTGCGGGACCTCGGCTACACGCCCGCTCCCGAGCATCCGGCCGCATCCGGCGGCGCCCCTCCCCCGGCCCCCGCCCCACCGTCGACCGCATCGCAGGCCCCATCGCAGGCGCTACCCGCAGGGCCTGCGCGCACCCGACGCGGCCCCTGGTCGATCACCGAGGAGGAGATCGCCGCCCAGGTGGATTCCCTCCGGGCCGGTGCCCGGCAGGCACCCGACCAGGCGGCGGGCCCCGAATGTGAAACCCTGCTCGGACTCGAGACGCTGCGCACCGCCATCCGGCAGCGCTCCCCGGTCCGCCTCGGAACCGCCGACAGTCAGGGCAACGCCGTCCGGCAGGTGCTCGTGCCCCTGTCGGTCTCGGGCGGCAGGGTGCGGGTATTCGATCCGGTGCGGCAGGTGGAGAAGGTTGTCTCGGTGCACCGGGTGATGGACGTTGAAATTATCGAAGGGACCTCCGATGGCTGATGGACCGCTGATCGTCCAAAGCGACAAGACCCTCCTGCTGGAGGTCGACCACCCGCAGGCCGATGAGGCGCGCCACGCCATTGCGCCCTTCGCCGAGCTGGAGCGCGCCCCCGAACACGTCCACAGCTACCGCCTGACCCCGCTGGGGCTGTGGAATGCGCGCGCCGCAGGCCTTGACGCCGAGCAGGTCCTCGACACCCTGCTGACGTACTCCCGCTTCCCCGTCCCCCACTCCCTGCTGATCGACATCGAGGACACAATGTCCCGTTACGGTCGGCTCCGGCTGGAGAAGGACACCCAGCACGGGCTGGTCCTGCGCACCACGGACTACCCGGTGCTTGAGGAGGTCCTGCACGCCAGGAAGATCGCACCCCTGCTCGGCCCGCGCATCGACGGCGAAACCGTCGTCGTTCACTCCTCGCAGCGCGGCCAGCTCAAGCAGCTGCTGCTCAAGCTGGGCTGGCCGGCCGAAGACCTCGCCGGCTACGTCGACGGCACCCCCCACCCCATCGCCCTGACCGAGGACGGCTGGTCGCTGCGCCCCTACCAGAAGCTTGCGGCCGACAGTTTCTTCTCCGGCGGGTCCGGGGTGGTGGTGCTGCCCTGTGGCGCCGGCAAGACCATCGTCGGGGCGGCGGCCATGGCCACCAGCCAGACCACCACCCTGATCCTCGTCACGAACACTGTCTCCGCCCGCCAGTGGAAGGACGAACTCCTCAAGCGCACCTCGCTGACCGAGTCGGACATCGGTGAGTACTCGGGCGCCCTCAAGGAGGTCCGGCCGGTGACCATCGCCACCTACCAGGTCCTCACCACCCGGCGCGGCGGGCTCTACCCGCACCTCGAGCTGCTCGATAACAACGACTGGGGGCTGATCGTCTATGACGAGGTCCACCTGCTCCCGGCACCCATCTTCAAGATGACGGCCGACCTTCAGGCACGCCGCCGCCTCGGCCTCACCGCCACCCTCGTGCGCGAGGACGGCCGGGAGGGTGAGGTCTTCTCGCTGATCGGGCCAAAACGCTACGACGCCCCCTGGAAGGACATCGAGTCCCAGGGGTACATCGCCCCGGCCGACTGCGTCGAGGTCCGCGTCGACCTGCCCCGGGACGAACGCGTCGCCTACGCCATGGCCGAGGACGGCGACAAGTACCGGCTGTGCGCGACGTCGGATACCAAGTCCGGCGTCGTCGAGAAGCTCGCCGCCGCCCACAAGGGCGAACAGCTGCTGGTCATCGGGCAGTACCTGGACCAGCTCGATGACCTCGGCGAACGGCTGAACGCGCCGGTGATCAAGGGCGACACCTCCGTGAAAGAGCGCCAGCGGCTCTTCGCCGCCTTCCGCAGCGGGGAGATCTCGACCCTTGTGGTGTCGAAGGTGGCCAACTTCTCGATCGACCTGCCCGAGGCGTCGGTCGCCATCCAGGTCTCGGGTTCCTTCGGCTCCCGCCAGGAGGAGGCCCAGCGGTTGGGCCGGCTGCTGCGGCCCAAGGCCGATGGCCGCGCCGCCCGCTTCTACACGGTTGTCGCCCGCGACACCCTCGACCAGGACTTCGCCGCCAAGCGGCAGCGCTTCCTCGCCGAGCAGGGCTACGCCTACCGGATCCTCGACGCCGCCGGACTCGCTGGGTAATGCTGGAAGATGCTGCCTCCCTCGTCGGGCCGGCATCCAGTGGACGTCCAGACAATCTCCAGAAAACGAGCGGATAATGGCGCAGGTGAAGAAAGCGACCCCCGAAGCGAAGCTCCTCGTCGTCGACGACGAACCGAACATCCGCGAACTGCTGTCCACCTCCCTGCGGTTCGCCGGTTTCGAGGTCGTCGCCGCCGGCAACGGCCGGGAGGCCCTGGCCGCGGCCGAGGCCCACAACCCCGACCTCGCCGTCCTCGATGTCATGCTCCCCGACATGGACGGCTTCACTGTCACGAGGCGCCTCCGGGCGGCGGGCCGCCATTTCCCGGTGGTCTTCCTCACCGCGCGGGACGATACCGAAGACAAGGTCACCGGCCTCACCGTCGGCGGCGACGACTACGTCACCAAGCCCTTCAGCCTCGATGAGGTGGTCGCCCGGATCCGGGCCGTGCTGCGCCGGACCCAGCCCCTCTCCGACGACGACGCCGTCATCCGGGTCGACGACCTTGAACTCGACGACGACGCGCACGAGGTCCGCCGGGCCGGGGAGATCATCGAGCTGTCTCCCACCGAGTTCAAGCTGCTCCGCTATCTGATGATGAACCCCAACCGGGTGCTCTCCAAGGCGCAGATCCTCGACCACGTGTGGGAGTACGACTTCAACGGGGATGCCTCGATCGTCGAGTCATACATCTCCTACCTCCGCCGGAAGATCGATAAGAACGCCGACGCGGCGGCACTCATCCAGACAAAGCGGGGCGTCGGTTACCTCCTGCGCTCCACGGACCGACGGTAGGTAGCAGGGCACTTGATTCGACGGTGGAATTCGGCTTCGCTGCGCTCGCAGCTGGTGGCCATCATGACCCTGCTCATGGTGGTGACCGTGGGTATTACCGGGATCGTGACGGTGTCGCTGCTGCGCAACGGGCTGATCGAACGCATGGACGGGGATCTGACCGCCAACGCCCAGAACGTCTCCAACGCCTTCTTCCACGACCGCAGCGCGACCGACCGCCCGCTCCTGCGCTTCTACGGGGCGCTCCTCGGCCCCGACGGGACCATCCTCGAGACCTCACATTCCGCCGCGGAGTCCGACGTTCCCCGGCTTCCTAACCTCACCTCCAAGCAGGTGAACAAGCTCAAGGGTGAGGCGTTCGAGGTGCGCGGCACCGCCCCGGACAGCCCGGGCTGGCGGGTGAAGGTCCTGGAGTACGAGGACGGGCCGCAGACTTTGGCCATCGCCTCCCCCATGACCACCGTTGACGACTCCGTCCAGGAGGCCTCCGAAATTATCTTCACGGTGGGCCTGGTGGCGACGATGATCGCCTCGGCCATCGCCTTCGTCGCCGTGACCCGCCAGTTCCGACCACTGGCCCGGGTGGAGCGCACCGCCGCCGCCATCGCCGCCGGCGACCTCTCGCGCCGCGTCGACGTCGAGCGGCCCGCCACGGAGGTCGGGCGCCTCTCCCGCTCTCTGAACGCCATGCTTGCCCACATCGAGCGGGCCTTCGCCGCGCGCACCGAATCCGAACGGAAAATGCGCCGGTTCGTCGCCGACGCCTCCCACGAACTGCGCACGCCCCTGGTGACCATCCGCGGGTTCTCGGAGCTGTACCGGCACGGTGCGCTGCAGAAGGAGGAGGACGTCGCGGCGGCCATGGGCCGGATCGAAAGCGAAGCCATCCGGATGGGCCACCTGGTGGAGGACCTGCTGACCCTCGCACGGATCGACGAGCAGCGGCCGCTCGAGGCGAAGCCCATCGACCTGATGGTCCTGGGCAACGACGCGGCCCTCGACGCCCGAGCGATCGCGCCCGACCGCACCATCACCGTCACCGGGCTCGACGGCGGTGCGCCGCGTCCGGCGCCCACCGTCGGCGATGAGGCCCGCCTGCGGCAGGTGGTGGGCAACCTCATGACCAACGCACTGCGCTACACCCCCGAGGGGACGCCCATCGAAGTCGCCGTCGGGGTGGCCCCCGTCATCCACGGACGGAGCGACTCGGTGATCGAGGTCCGCGACCACGGTCCCGGGATTTCCGAGGAGGACGCCGCGCGCGTCTTCGAACGCTTCTACCGCGCCGACTCCTCCCGGCACCGGGAAACCGGAGGTACCGGGCTGGGGCTCGCCATCGTCGCCGCGCTCGTGGCCCAGCACGACGGCACGGTGAGGCTCGAGGAGACCCCGGGCGGCGGAGCCACCCTGTCCATCCGCCTGCCCCACGCGGTGGACGAGCACCCCCTTGAGTTTTCCTCCACAGACCCCGCCTGAGGCCCGGTTGTCCCCAACCGGACAGGGAGGAGCCCCGCCCGGTCCGCGGTGGCCTACCGTTTCCAAACCGGCACCCGCCGGGAGGGGACCTGCCCGGGAGGACTTCATGGCACATTTCAACGTCGACACCGACAGTCTTGCCGCTCGCAGCGCGCAGGTGCAGGGAACCATCGGCAGGCTGCAGGCCGAGGTCGACTTCATGCAGGCCGGGCTAAGGGAACTCGAGGCGTTGTGGACCGGCCAGGCCGCCGCCAACTTCCAGGCACTCGTCGCCCAGTGGCGGGGAACGCAGGCGAGGGTCGAGGAATCCCTGGCAGCCATCAACGAGGCACTCGCTGCCGCGGGCCGCCACTACGCCGAGGCGGAACTGAACAACGCCAGAATGTTCCTGCCCTGACCACCCGGTCACCGCAGTACCCACCCGCCCTCACCGGAGCCGGTGGACTGCTGGCCCGGGACCCGCCCTTCCGCGGCCGGCTGGACTCCAGTCCCGGAGCCCGCTCGTCGGTGGCCGCCGTGCTGCCGCATCGGTTCGTTAACGCGAAGGAGCGGCACCCCCTCGAAAGGGGATGCCGCTCCTGGTCGACTGGAGAGCCGGGGGTTTGGGGACTAGAAGCCGCCCATTCCGCCCATCTCGTCGGCACCGGGGCCTGCGGGGGCAGCCTTCTCAGGCTTGTCCGCGACAACGGCCTCGGTGGTCAGGAACAGCCCGGCGATCGACGCGGCGTTCTGCAGCGCCGAGCGGGTGACCTTCACGGGGTCGTTGACGCCTGCGGCGAGCAGGTCCTCGTAGACACCGGTTGCGGCGTTGAGGCCGTGGCCGGCGGGCAGGCCGCGGACCTTGTCGGCGACAACACCGGGCTCGAGGCCGGCGTTGAAGGCGATCTGCTTCAGCGGAGCATCGATGGCAACGCGGACGATGTTCGCACCGGTCGCCTCGTCACCGGAGAGCTCGAGGCTGGCAAACGCCTTGGCGCCGGCCTGGATCAGGGCAACGCCGCCACCGGCGACGATTCCCTCTTCAACGGCAGCCTTCGCGTTGCGGACGGCGTCCTCAATGCGGTGCTTGCGCTCCTTGAGCTCGACCTCCGTGGCCGCACCGGCCTTGATGACTGCAACGCCGCCGGCCAGCTTGGCCAGGCGTTCCTGCAGCTTCTCACGGTCGTAGTCCGAGTCCGAGTTGTCGATCTCGGCGCGGATCTGGGCAACGCGGCCGGCGATCGCGTCGGCGTCGCCTGCACCCTCGACGATGGTGGTCTCGTCCTTGGTGACGACGACCTTGCGGGCCTGGCCCAGCAGGTCGAGCGTGGCGTTTTCGAGCTTAAGGCCAACCTCTTCGGCGATGACCTGGCCACCGGTGAGGATGGCGATGTCGGCCAGCTGTGCCTTGCGGCGGTCGCCGAAGCCCGGAGCCTTGACGGCGACGGACTTGAAGGTGCCACGGATCTTGTTCACCACGAGGGTGGCGAGTGCTTCGCCTTCAACGTCTTCGGCGATGATCAGCAGCGGCTTGCCCGACTGCATGACCTTCTCGAGGACGGCGACGAGATCCTTGACGTTGGAAATCTTGGAGTTGACGATCAGGATGTACGGGTCTTCGAGGACCGTCTCCTGGCGCTCGGCGTCGGTTACGAAGTAACCGGAGATGTAGCCCTTGTCGAAGCGCATGCCTTCGGTGAGCTCAAGTTCGAGCCCGAAGGTGTTCGACTCCTCAACGGTGATGACACCTTCCTTGCCGACCTTGTCGAGTGCCTCGGCGATCAGGTCGCCGATCTGGGTGTCCCCGGCGGAGATCGAAGCCGTGGCGGCGATCTCTTCCTTCGTCTCGATCTCCTTGGCGGAGGCAAGCAGTTCCTCGGTGACAGCCGCGACGGCCTTCTCGATGCCGCGCTTGAGGCTCAGCGGGTCAGCGCCGGCGGCCACGTTGCGGAGGCCTTCCTTGACCAGGGCCTGGGCGAGGACGGTCGCCGTGGTGGTGCCGTCGCCTGCGACATCGTCGGTCTTCTTGGCGACTTCCTTGACCAGCTCGGCGCCGATCTTCTCGAACGGGTCGTCCAGTTCGATTTCCTTGGCGATGGAGACACCATCGTTGGTGATCGTGGGGGCGCCCCACTTCTTCTCGAGGACGACGTTGCGGCCACGCGGGCCCAGCGTCACCTTGACGGCGTCAGCGAGGATGTTCAACCCACGCTCGAGGCCGCGGCGGGCCTCTTCATCAAAAGAAATGATCTTGGCCATAACGGCTTAGGTCCTTTCGGGGACAGTTATGCATTTCAGCAAACGAGTGGTCACCAGCCTGCGGTGCCCGCGACGGACGGGCTTTCCCGGAAACGATCTCTTTACGCTCCAGGTGCACCCTCACCACAGTGGTATGCCTGCTTTGCTCGATGCCCATGACTTAGCAGTCAGCGGGTTCGAGTGCTAAGTCAATAATTAGCACTCCCACCGCATGAGTGCAAGCCGCCGGACCCCGAACGGCCGGGGATGACCCTGAAAGGCGGGGGCCGGATCCGGGGTTCTACCTGATGCGCGGCCGTTCGCCCGGGCATAGCGTAGAAGCAGCACCAACAACCAAGGAGAAATGTGTCAACGACCCCAGACCAGCCCCGCTCCGAATCGGACCCTGCGCCGGACGCAGCGGCCCCGCAGCCAGACGGGCACCCTCTGCCGGGCGGAGCGCGGGAGCACGACGATACCGCCGTGGACCCGCAGGCTCAGCTGTTCGAGCGGAAGGACAATCTGCCGGACGACGGCGACGCCTACCGCGAGCCCGCAGCGCCCTCAGCCCCCCGCCAGGATCCCTACTCCCAGGACCTGTACTCCCAGGATCCCTACGCCCAGGATCCTTCCCGGCCGGCCTCGTCCGGTGAGTATCAGCCGAGCCCCTACGAGCAGAACCCGTATCAGGGGAGCCAGTACCCGCAGGGACAGTTCCAGCAGGGCCCGCCCCCGGGCGGGCAGTATCCCCCGGGCCAGTTCCAGGGCCAGTACCCCCAGGGCCAGCCGTACGGCGTCCCCGGCTACCCGCATGGCTCGGGCTATCCCGAGCAGAAGTCGCGGCTGGTGGCCGGACTTCTCGGGATCCTGCTCGGTTCGCTGGGCATCCACAGGTTCTACCTCGGATATGTGGGCATCGGCATCGCCCAGATCGCCGTCACCATCGTGACGTTCGGGTTGGGGGCCGTCTGGGGCTTCATCGAGGGCATCATGATCCTCGTGGGCGCCGAGTCCTTCCGGCGGGATGCCAAGGGCGTGCCCCTCAAGGAGTAAGGCAGCAGGCCGGCCGGCATTAAACCGGCCGGCCGTCGCCGGACTACTGGAACTCGGGGCCGATGACCACGGTGAGGTCCGGCGACACGCCGGCACCGTCCTGCACCGCGGCGATCCCCAGTGCGGAGGCCACGGCTTCGGCACCGGCCCGCTGCTCCGCCCCGTTATAGAAAACGACCGACCCCTCAAGCGGGGCGCCGGCCCAGTTTCCGGGCGAAGCGCCGGTCCAGCCGTCGGCGGTCAGGCGCCCGGCCACCGTTCCGGCGAGCCCGGGGACGCCGGTGCTGTTGAGCACGTTGACCTTCTGCGCCTTATCGACGGCCGGTTCCGCGGACGGTGTCGACGTCGCCGGCGCGGACGGTGCCACTGTGCCGGTGGCTTCCGCGGATCCGGGTTCCGGCGAGCGCAGCCTGTCCGCCGCCGATCCGGTGGGCGCAGGGCTGCTGTCGGCGGCCGCGCCGGCATTGGCCGCGGAGGCGGACCCTGCCCCGCCCATTTCGAGCCGCGGGAGCAGGAAGTAGGCGGCAACGCCCACAAGCAAAGCAAGGACTCCCACGGCGATCTTCAACCCGAGGCCGCTTCCCCGGACGGCGACGAGCCGCTCCCGATGCACCCCCTGGCGCGACGCCGTCTCGGGGATGCGGTCAAACTCGTCCTGGGGGTACTTGCTCATGCGGTGAAGGGATCCTTGCGTTGGTCAGATGTCGGCGCCGAGGCGGCGGGCGGAGCGTGCACGCTGGCGCGATGTCCGCAGCCTGCGCAGCCTCTTCACGAGCATCGGGTCGTGGGCGAGGGCCGCTTCCGAATCGATCAGCGCATTGAGAACCTGGTAGTAGTGGGTGGCGGACATGTTGAAGAGGTCCCGGATGGCCTGTTCCTTGGCTCCGGAGTACTTCCACCACTCACGCTCGAGCGCCAGCATCTGCTGTTCCCGCTCGCTGAGGACGCCCCGGCTGCCGGGGGCCGGGGCAGGTGCCCCCGCTGGCTCGCTCACGCGCCGCTCCTCGTTCTAGGTAATGCTTCCGCACCCATGGTAGTTGCGAATGACATACCTGTCATTCGCAACACCGACCCTCACACGCGTTCCCGGAGCCCCGCGCCGATCGGCCAGAATGAGGGAATGCGCTACGAGGATGTCCCCCTGTTCCCCCTGTCCCCGGCGCCGGAGGCCACCGGGCCCGGTGGAGCCGCAGGCACGCCCGCTTTCCCGTTCGCCGCCCCCGTACCGGTCGCGGCGGTCGTCGCACCTGACTGGGCGCCTGTCCTTGCACCCCTTGAACCGACAGTCCACCGCCTGGCCGCACGGCTCGAGGAGGACCGCCGCGCCGGGCACCGGATCCTTCCGGAGCCCGGAAACATCCTCCGGGCCTTCAGCGTCCCCTTGACCGGGGTGAAGGTCGTCATCGTGGGTCAGGACCCCTACCCGACGCCCGGTCATTCGGTCGGGTTGGCGTTTTCGGTCGACCGGGCAACCCGGCCGCTGCCCCGGAGCCTCGTCAATATCTACAAGGAACTCTCGGAGGACCTCGGCGTCACCGCCCCCGCCACGGGGGACCTCTCGGGGTGGACCCGGCAGGGCGTCCTGCTGATGAACCGGGTACTGACGGTTCGGGCTGGCGAACCCGCGTCGCACCGCGGCTGGGGCTGGGAGGACGTCACCGACGCGGCGCTGCGCGCCCTTGTGGAACGGGGGAGCCCGCTGGTCGCCGTCCTGTGGGGCCGCGACGCCCTCAAGCTCAAGCCCGTGTTCGCCGGTGTCCCCACGGTGGAGTCGGCGCACCCCAGCCCGCTCTCCGCCTCCCGCGGCTTCTTCGGGTCACGGCCCTTCAGCCGGGTCAACGACCTCCTGCAGCAACAGGGCGCAGACCCGGTGGACTGGCTGGCGGGCTGAGGCTACCGTCGGCGGTTCCGCCGCCGCTCGTTGCTGCCCAGACCGCGGGTGAGCGGCCGGGCGAGGTTGTCGCCGAGCACCACCCCGCCGGCGATGGCGAGGATGACGGTGAACGCGTTGAACAGCCCCAGCGCACCGGCGCTCGGAATGCCGGTGTTGGTGGTCAGCATGTACATCGCACGGAAGATGGAGAGGCCCGGGTAAAGGAACATGACCGCGGGCACCGCCAGCACCAGCTGGGGTGCGCCCATGCGCAGCGCCACGATGCGTGACAGCGCGCCGATCAGTACGGCCGCCAGTGCCGGCGCCAGCCGGTACCCCACCCCCGCATTGATCGCCGAGATCCACAGGACGTAGCCGGCGGTGCCCACCAGGGCTGTGGGAACCACAAGTGAAAGGTCCGTCTGCTCGGTGACGGCGAACATCGCCACGGCAATGAAGATCAGCACCGCGATCACCGGCCAGGGGTACGGCGACGCCGGGGCCGCGAGCAGCTCGAGGTCCGGGATGCCGATGGCCGCACCGAACACCAGGGCGACGGCGATTCCCGAGACCACCCCACCAAAGATCAGCAGTGCCGACAGGAACCGTCCCGCCGCGGTGACCGGGAACCCGTTGATAGCGTCCTGGGTGGCCGAAACCAGCCGGCCGGCGGGAAGGAGCAGCAGGATGCCGCCGACCACCACCAGCGACGGCGCGATCGGCACCTCGAGCCACCAGAACAGCATGGCGATCAGGGTGGCCATCGCCGAGGACGTGGCGACGGAGAAGAACTCCGGCACCCTCCACCGGCCGAGCTGTCTCGAGACAAGGTCGACGAGGATACAGCTGCCCAGCCCGATCAGCGCCCCAAGCACTCCCCCGCCGATGAAGGCGACGATGGCTGCACCGAAGATCCCGAACGCGGCGGTGACCATCCAGCGCGGGAACGGCTTGGGCCGCCGGGTGATCTGCTCGAGGCGCTGGGCCGCTTCGATGCGCGACACACCGCCGGCGGCGATATCGGAGACGAGCTGGTGGATCGCCGTCAGTCCCGCATAGTTGTTCGTCCAGGACCTCACCACGCGCAGCACCGTGGTGGGCGTCTGGTCCTTGGCCGAGTAGTTGATCACCACCGACTGGTTGGTGATGTCCACCTCGATATGGTCAAGGCCCAAGGCCGCGGTGACCGCGATGATGCTTGTCTCGACCTCAAGGGCGCCGGCGCCGTAGCGGAACATCGTCTCGGCCAGGCTGAGGGCGAAGTCGAGGGTCTTGCGGGCGCTGGCGTCCGGTCCCCCCACCTGGATGGTCGGATTGGCGTAGGGGCTGCCGGCGAGCCGCTCGACGATGCTCATCGCCTGGGTCGGCGGCTCCTCCCCCTGGACGAGCCGGCGGAGGACGTTCCGCGCCGCGGCGTTCGAGCGGTCCGGGCGCACAGTGCGCGGCGTCGTCGGCAGCGCGTCCGTGGGCGACGGCGCCCGTGAGGGACGCCGGGCGGGCCGCGGGCGGGGCTTGGCACCCGGCGTCGAGGGCTGTGCGGGGCCGGGTGCGGCCGGCTGCTTGGCACCGGAGACAGCCGGTCGTTGGGCGCCCTGCGCCGGAGGCGACGGGTCGCCTCCGGGCTTTCGTGCGACCGACGGACTTTCGGCCGACGGCGGACGGACGGGTCGCTGGATCACCGGCAGCGGGCCCGCCGCTGGTGAGGGATTCGTCTCGGGCTTCCGGCCCCCGTTCGAGCCGGCCTTGTCATCCACGGTGTATTCCCTGCCTTGCTGCCCGCGGGCTGTTCTTCGATCAGTAGAAGGGCTGCTGGTGCCGGCGCCAGTAGATCTGGCGGGCCACCCGCTCGCCCACGGCGGTCCACAGCCGATACTTCTTCTCGTTCAGGGCGAGGTCCCAGCAGCCGGTGAAGTCGGTGACTGTCTTGGAGAAGCTCGTCTTGAAGAGGCCGAGGCCGTGGTGCGGGTGGGAGGTGTCCTTGAGCCGGTCGGCGGGCGGGGTTCCGCAGAAGTCGTACTCGCGGATGGCGAACTCGTCCTTAAGGTCGTTGATGGCTGTCCACTGCAACAGGTGGGAGTCCCCGTACTGTGAACGCCCGGGCTTCGACCCGCCGTCCTTGTAGGTTCCCTTGCTGCCGTAATTGATGATGAACGCGCCCACCGAGGGCTCGCCGTCCTCGTAGACGAAGTAGAGGCGGCCCTGGCCGGCGGCGGCGAAGTTCCCCCAGAACCGGCTGTAGTACTCGAAGGAGCGCAGGCGGGCGGACGAGCGGTCCTCGATGTGGGCCATCAGCCGGTACATGATGCTGAAGTTTTCCTCGGTCGGCTCGACCCGGCGCACTTCGACGCCTTCCCGCAGGGCCCGGCGCACGGCGTTGCGGCCGCGGGAGGAGAGGTTGCGCAGCAGCTGGTTCGACTCCGGCGTGGTGTCGAGAAGGGCCGTATGGTCATTCGGCTGCAGGTCGAAGGTCTTGTGCAGGCCGGCGGCGGTGAAGAGCTGCCGGACCTCCGGAGAGTCGACGATATCGGGTTCGATCTTCACCGCGAAGACGTTCAGGCGGGACGCGGCGGTGAAGTCCTTCAGCGCGTCGAGCATGGCCGGCACGTGGGCCGGCTCGGCCGCGCCCGGGCCCTTGATCAGGTACCAGAGCCGGCCAAGGACCGGGAAGGACTTCTCGAGCACCAGGTTGTAGCTGGAGTACTCGGCGGACTCGAAGACCAGGAACCGCGGCTTCCACCCGTGATGCGACTTCACCTCGGCGAAAGAGGCCGACTGCAGGACATTTCCGCCGTCCGGGTTGGATGGAACGAGGTCGTCCCACTTGTCCTGCTCCGCTTTCGTGGCGAAACGCGCGGTGAAGTTGATCAAGTTGCCTTCTCTGCTGGTGGCCCGGAGGTGGCCGGCGGGGTTCCGGCGCACGGATTTACCCGCCCAAGTCTAACTGTTGCGCCGAAGACGGACCGCATGACGCGATGCGGGAACGCTTTGGCCCGCAGGAGCATCCGACCTCGGTAGCATCGGGACATGGACTTTAGATACCTCGGCAACAGTGGACTGAAAATCTCCGAAATCACCTACGGGAACTGGCTGACCCACGGGTCGCAGGTGGAAAACGATGTGGCGATGCGGTGCGTCCGCGCCGCGCTCGACGTCGGCATCAGCACGTTCGACACCGCGGACGCCTACGCCAACACGGCGGCGGAGACGGTGCTGGGCGAGGCGCTGAAGGGCGAGCGCCGGGAGACTCTCGAAATCTTCACCAAGGTCTACTGGCCCACCGGGTCCAAGGGCCACAACGAGGTGGGGCTGTCCCGCAAGCACATCCGGGACTCCATCGACGGCTCCCTGCGCCGCCTGCAGACGGACTACGTCGATCTGTACCAGGCGCACCGGTACGACAGCGAAACCCCGCTTGAGGAGACGATGCAGGCCTTCGCCGACGTCGTCCGCCAGGGCAAGGCCCTCTACATCGGGGTCAGCGAATGGACGGCGGACCAGATCCGCGCCGGGCACGCCCTGGCCCGGGAGCTGGGAATCCAGCTGATCTCCAACCAGCCGCAGTACTCCATGCTGTGGCGGGTGATCGAGGATGAGGTCGTACCGGCCTCCGAGGAGCTGGGCCTGTCCCAGATCGTCTGGTCCCCGGTCGCCCAGGGCGTCCTGACCGGCAAGTACCTGCCGGGTAGGGAACCCGAAGCGGGTACCCGCGCCGCGGACGAGAAGGGCGGCGCCGCAGTGATCAAGCGCTGGATGGAGGACGACGTCCTCACCGGCGTGCAGCGGCTGAAGCCGATCGCCGACGGCGTCGGACTCACGATGGCCCAGCTGGCCATCGCCTGGGTGCTTCAGAACCGGAATGTCGCCTCCGCCATCATCGGCGCCTCCCGGCCGGAGCAGGTTGAGTCAAACGCCGCGGCCTCCGGCGTCGTCCTTGAGGCGGACGTTATGGCGGCCATCGATGAAGCGCTCGGCGCACTCGCCGAACGGGACCCGGCCCGCACGCAGTCCCCCGAGAAGCGGCCGGCCTGATGGGCGGCTCACGCATCGCCGTCACGGGCGCATCGGGGAAGCTGGGCCGCAGCGTGGTGCGCGGCCTGCGGGAGGCGGGCCACACGGTCCTCGAACTCGACCAGCACGGCGAGCGCGGCGACGGTTTCCTGCGGATCGACCTGCGCGACTACGGGCAGGTGCTCGACGCCCTGCTGGGCGTCGACGGCGTGCACGATGGCTTCGACGCCGTGGTGCACCTTGCGGCGATCCCCGCCCCGGGGATCACGGCGGACGCGGCAACTTTCGCGAACAACATGGCCTGCACCTACAACGTCTTCCAGGCGTGCCGGCGCGCCGGCATCCGGCGGATCGTCTACGCCTCGAGCGAGACCGTCCAAGGCCTGCCCTTCGACACAGATCCCCCGTACCTGCCCGTCGACGAGGAGTATCCCGCACGCCCCGAGAGCACCTATTCGCTGGTGAAGCACCTCGAGGAGCAGATGGCCGCCGAGCTCGCCCGGTGGGATCCCGCCCTGAGCATCACGGCCCTCCGCTTCTCCAATGTGATGGACCCCGAGGACTACGACGAATTCCCGTCCTTCGACGCCGACGCCCGGCTGCGGAAGTGGAACCTGTGGGGGTACATCGACGGCCGCGACGGCGCGCAGGCGGTGCAGAAGGCGCTCGAGAAGGCGGGGCCCGGCTTCGACACCTTCCTGATCGCCGCCGCCGATACGGTGATGACCCGCTCCAGCGCGGAACTGGCCGCCGAGGTGTTTCCGGCCGTGGAGTTTCGCAGGGACGTCGGCGGGAACGAAACGCTGCTCTCCATCGATAAGGCTCGCCGGGTGCTCGGCTTCGAACCCCGGCACAGCTGGCGGGACCCACGGTAAGGGCGGCGACTACCGTCGGGGAAAAAAGATCAGTAGGCTTACTGATAAAGGATAGACAGTGCGCCCGCCGCAACGAGAGGTGAAACCATGACCGAAGAGAACCTCCCCGACGAGGACCTCACCATCGTCACCGACGACGAGCTCGAACGGGAGGAAAGGTCGCTGGCCGACCTCGATCCGCTGAGCGGGGAAGACGCTGACCTGTACCCGGGCGCGGCGGAGGACAACCCGGACCGGTGGCAGGAGGACCCGCTGCTCCAGGGCGAGGGGTACGACGAAGAGGATGACTCGCTGCTCACCGACCAGATCCTCCGCGACGAAACTGCGCGGGCACGGTGGGAGCACGGCGACGAGCAGATCCCTCCGGACGTCCCCACGCTGGGAGAGGCCTCAAACGACGTCGACTTCGGCATCGGCGAGGACGACGAGGTGGACTCGAGCGATGACCCCTCCAACCGGGGCGGATCGCCGCTGAGCCATCTCGACGACAAGGACCTCCAGTAGGCATCCTTTCGAATTAACCACGCGACGGCGGCCACCCCTTCGGAGGGGCGGCCGCCGTCGTCGTTCCGGAGCGGAATTAATACGAAATCAGTTCGACGAGGTCGCCCACCCGGTCCTCCGGGTAGTTGCGGGCGATGTCGGCCTGGCTGATCACCCCGACGAGGTCGTGCCCGTCGATCACGGGCAGCCGCCGGACCTGATGGTCCTGCATGGTGCGGATCGCTTCCTCCACGGTGTCGTCGGCGCCGATGGTCACCGGCTTGCCCTGGGCGAGGTCACCGGCCGTGACACTGGTTGGGTCGCCCCCGTCCGCCAGGCACCTCACCACAATGTCGCGGTCCGTCAGCATGCCCTTGAGCCGACCGTCCTCGCCGCAGATCGGGAGCGACCCAACATCGAGGTCCCTCATTTTCACTGCCGCCTGCTGCAGGGTGTCCTTTTCGCCCACGCATTCGACGCTGCCGGTCATGATGTCTCGCGCTGTGGTTGGCATGACGCTCTCCTTCCTGCTTGGGTGCGCCGCGTCGGTGGACGCGGCCGCGGGCTCCGGCGATGAACCGTAAGCCTGCTTAGCAGTATCCGCCCAACCGCGTCCGAAGCAAAGGAGTTGGAAGGGGTTATGCTCGGCGCGGCCGCTCCGTAGACTGCCACTCAGGGAACTCATCTCCTCCCGTCGCCTTTGAAAGGACCGGTCGCAGCCATGACAGAAGCCTCAGAGCCGCAGGAACGAACCCACAACGAGGCACCCGCCGAGGGCGACCCCGCCGCGGACCCGGCCGATCTTCGCCAACACACACAGGACGCCGCCGAGGGCGACGACTCCGCCGCCGAGTACGGGGACACCCCCTCCGGCAAGGACCCCTGACCACCGGGCCAGGGGCCGCCGCGCACACCTGTTGGCAGAAAGTCTTAAAGCCCGGCCCAACCGTCATTTCAACCCGTGTGCTTTCCAGCGCTCGGGCCGCAGTGGTAAACCGTACGTACCTCACGCAGGCTGCGCCGGTGACGGCGCACAAGCACACTTAGAAAGGTGCTGCCAATGACCCAAGCAGTGAAAGACCATGCGGGCCTTTACAAGCTCGCAGGGCCCTGGACGACCATCTACGTCGATGGAAGCGCAGGCGCCGACGACTCGTTCGCGAGCGACGACACCCTTCCCCTCACCGTCGCCGACGCCATGGAGCGCAACGGTGCGCCCAAGGAGGACATCAAGGCCGCGATGGCAGCGCTGTCGAAGTCGGCCCGGGGCCTTCCCGACCCGGTGGCCCGCTTCGTCCTGGTCCGCGGCGGTGAAGCCGCCGTGGACGATTTCCTCCCGGGCGGGCTTGTCACCGGATCCCCCGTCATCGCCGTCGGGCCCATCCCCGACCTCAGCCCGCTCGCCCGTCACTGCCCCGGCGGGTTCGCCTACGTCGTGGCCGAAGTCGGGCGCGACGGCGGGGAGGTGTACCTGCGTAGGGCAGACCGGGAATGGGGAGCACCGGACCGCGGCGAGCCTGTGGCCGCTGTCGAGGGCGACACCGAACACATGCGGAAGGTCCACGCCGGCGGCTGGGCCCATGGGCGGTACCACCACCACGCAGAAAAGGTCTGGAAGTCCAATGCGGCGGAGGTCGCCGCGGAGATCGACCGGGCCGTCTCGGCTTCGCGCGCGAAGCTCGTCGTCCTCTCCGGCGACATCCGGGCCCGGCAGCTCGTGGCCGACCAGGTGTCGGAGGAAACCCGGGGGCTCCTCGGCGTGGTCGACAGTCACACGCGCACCGGCGGGTCCGATGCCGACACCTTTACGCTGCAGGTCGACCGGCTCGTCACGAAGGTGATGGCGGATCACCAGCATCACCTGCTCGAGCGGCTCGCCGAGCACGAAGGCCAGGGATCGGGAATCTCGGCCGCCGGCCTGGGTGCGGTTGTCACCGCACTACAGCAGGCACAGGTCGAAACCCTGCTCCTCGAATCCACGGCCTGGGGCGACAGGACGCTGCTCGCCCTCGACGCCCCGCCCTGGATCGCCGCGGACGAGGAAGCCACTGCCGGAGCGGGCGCGCTCGGCAGCGTCCCTGCGCTCGCTGCGATCCTGCGGGCGGCTGCTCTGACCGACGCCGAGGCGGTGCTCTATCCTCCGGGAGCGCTCGATTCGAGGCCCATCGCCGCCCTGCTGCGCTGGCCCACCGGCCCAACCGTTCCGGCGGCGACGTAAGCCCGGGGACGTACGTCCCACCAGGCACACAAAAGCGGGACTCCCCAGCATCGGCTGGGGAGTCCCGCTTTGTGTCGTCCGGCGGTGCTTGTCAGGTACCTACCTGCCGCTGTCGCGCACGAACCTACCTGCCGCTGTCGCGGCGGCGGGTGTCGACGTCGGGATCGAGCTCGTCGGCCTTGCGGGCGTGGTTCATCGTTTCTTCCCTCAGGCCCTGGGCGTCCGTCTGACGCTCCGCGGCCTGACGGCGGAGCCGCTCGGCCTCGACCTCGGCACGCTGCGCCTCGGCCTCAGCCATGGTTGCCTTGGCTTCGCGTTCACGCGCCTCGAGTTCGGTTTCCTGAGCCTTCTCCCGGATTTCGGCTGCCTGCCGTCGGCCCTTTTCCTTCTGTCGCTCAACGTGGGCCTGCCGGCGTTTCCGGCTCATCGCTACCACCACTCCGATCACCGCCAGCACGACGATGATCCCAACAATGATCCAGATCAGTTGACTTGTCTCCACTGCCCGTTCACCTTCCCTGTCGCCTTTGACGTGCGCGGTGCCTCATTCAATGTGCTGGAGCCCGGCGGATCAACCGCCGAGGCCACCAAGACCGCCAAGACCGCCGGGCAGCTTGCCCAGGAGGTCCTGCGGATCGATGCCGAGCTTGGCGAGGAGTCCCGCGTGCTGCTCGGTGTCTACAGTGTCGGGTAGCTCGGACTCGGCCTGGCCCGCCTTGTCCGAATTGCCCTGCGACTTCAACAGCTCAATGATTTGTGATTTATCAATGTTCATAGTTCCTCCGTTGCTCGGACGTCCAGACCTTGGACGCCGGTTCGAAAAACTGGAATACTAAGCACGCTTACTGAGAGCATTGCACACCCCCTGCTGATTGTCACGGGCGTCAACCCTTCGAAGCTGGCACAATTCCTGCCATGCCGACCTCCCTGTTGATCCTTTCGGACACCCATATCCCCTCCCGCGCGAAAACCCTTCCCGATGGCCTCTGGTCCGCGGTCGAAAGCGCCGACCTCGTGGTTCACGCCGGGGACTGGACGGACATTTCGTTCTTCGAAGAACTTCGCGACCGCTCCCGTCGCCTCCTGGGCTGCTACGGCAACAACGACGGCGACGACCTGCGGGCCAGGCTGCCGCTCGTGGCACGGGAAGAGATCGAAGGGCTCCGCTTCGCCGTCGTCCATGAGACGGGCGCAAAGACCGGGAGGGAACAGCGGATGGACCGCGAATTCCCCGAAACGGACGTGCTGGTCTTCGGTCACAGCCACATTCCATGGGATACCGTCACCGGTGCCGGCATGAGACTGCTGAACCCGGGATCCCCGACCGATCGACGGCGGCAGCCGCACTGCTCGTACCTGACGGCAACCGTCGACGGCTCCCGGCTCGACGTCGACCAGCACCTCCTGCCGGTCGGGGCCTGACCCGCCGGACGGGCCTCCGCAAGCGCTGCCGGCCATGGCACACTGGCCCTATGATCCTGCTTGGCTGGAACCCCGACCGGGGTGATGACCCCTTTGGCGGGTACCGGTCGGCTGGAGACGAGGTCACCGGGGCCGGATTCTTCCGCTGCAGGTGGCCCCTTCCTCCCCGCCAGGCAACAGCAGGAACCGAGGTGTGGCTGTTCAGCCAGGGAGGCCGCGACCGCGGAGTTCTGGGCCACGGCAGGGTCGCCTCACCCCCCGATCCTCAACCGGCCGGCCGGGGCGGGGCGCCGGGCATCGTCGAGTTCGATGCGCTGAGGCCCCGGGGAGACTCGATTCCCCTGGACCTGCTGACCCTGCGCGTTCCGGGCATCGCCTGGGAGGTGAACCGTCCCTCCCGCCGGATCCCGGCCGCGGCCGGGCCGGCGCTGCGGACCCTGTGGGCTGAGACCAGCACCCCTGAAGAGGCAGATCCCCTCCTTCCGCCCCCCGGCGCCCTCCCCCCGGGCGCGCTGGCCCAGACCCGTGCCAACCGGTACGAAAGGGACCCCTCCGCCCGCCGCGTCTGCCTCGCCCACCACGGGACCTCCTGCGCGGTCTGCGGCTTCTCCTTCGAGGAGGCCTTCGGACCGCCCGGTCGGGACTTCGTGCACGTGCACCACCTGGTCCCGGCCGCCCGCCTCGGGACGGACTACGAACTCGACCCGATCGCCGATCTTGTCCCGCTGTGCCCCAACTGCCACTCCATGGCACACCGGCGCCTCCCGGACCCGTACTCGCCGGCCGAACTGCGCGCGCTGAGGTCCGCCGCAGGGTTTTTGCCGGGGACAGCTCTGAGCCCGGAGCAGCTGACGGCCCAGGCCGACGCTGTGCGGATCCTGGGAGCACGCTAGGAGGGCCGTGGCCAGATCCGCGGAGGCCCTCATATACTGCGGATACGTCACGAGCCGATTGTCGAAGGCTGGTGCTGGGGACCCTTCAATGACAAGAGGTAACGATGGCCCGTGTCTTCGGGATAGCGGCTGCAGTGATTGCTGGTCTCGCCCTTGTGGTTGTGGGCTTCCTTCTGCTCAACCGCGGCGAGGACGGTGAGCGCAAGCCGGCCGCCGCAATCCACTTCACCGCGGCGGGGGACTTCGCCGCCTCGGGGGAAGCAGCGGCCGTCCTGACCAAGAATGCCTCACTGTCCCCGGAATTCACCCTGGCCCTGGGGGACCTGTCCTACGGCCGTCCGGGCGGGGAACAGGAATGGTGCGACTTCGTCACGAGCAAGGTGGGTACAGCCTTTCCCTTCCAGCTGATCGCCGGCAACCATGAGAGCGATGGCAGTGACGGGAACATCAACGACTTCTCCGCCTGCCTGCCCAACCGGCTGCCCGGACTGGTGGGGACCTACGGGCGCGAGTGGTACGTCGATGTGCCGGCCGAGGACCCGATCGCCCGCTTCGTGATGATCTCCCCAGGCCTGGTCTTTCCCGAAAGTGAATCGTCCTGGGATTACCGTCCCGGCTCGGACCACTACGCCTGGACGGAATCGGCGATCGACGGTGCCCGTGACAGCGGCATCCCGTGGGTGATCGTTGGGAACCACATGCCGTGCCTGTCGCTGGGCGAGTACAGCTGCTCGGCGGGCGAAGAGCTCACCAACCTGCTGATCAGCAAGAAGGTCGACCTCGTACTCAACGGCCACGAGCACCTGTACCAGCGCACCTACCAGATCGGGCACGGGGACGGCTGCGCCGCAATCGTCCCCGACGCCTTCAATGAAGAGTGCATCACCGACACCGACACTTCACTCGCCCAGGGCCCGGGCACGGTGTTCGCGACCATCGGCACTGGTGGAATCGGCCTACGCGACGCCAACCCCGCCGATCCGGAGGCCGGTTACTTCGCGGCCCGGACGGCCACCAACGCCAATCCCACCCACGGCCTGCTCGATGTCTCCGTCACCGAACGCTCAATCTCGGCCGAGTTCGTTCGGGCGGCCGGCGGAACCTTCGAAGACTCCTTCACCATCCGGGGGAAAGCGGGAGGCCGGGATGGCGAGGCCTCCTTCACCGAGGACTGCGCAGGCCTCGGCTGCGCCCTTGACGCCTCCACGCCCCTGCCCGCGCGGGGGAACCGCACCTACACGTGGGACTTCGGGAACGGCGAAACCGCCACCGGGGTCCGGCCGACCATCACCTATGACGCCCCGGGGGACTATGAAATCTCCCTGACCGTCAAGGACAAGGCAGGCAGTGAAACCGTCTCCAAACGGGTTTCGGTGGGCGAAGGGGCGGCTTCGACCTTCTCGGACCCGTTCGAGCGCACCACGGAAACCGGCTGGGGCGACGCCGAGGAAGGTGGGGCCTGGACTGACAGCGGGGAACCGGGCGCCTTCAGCGTGGCGGACGGGAGCGGGATCATGCAGCTGGCCACACCCGCGTCGGGAGCGGCCGCGGCCCTGGATGCGGTGAACAGCTCTCGGACGGACCTGCGCGCCGCCCTCGGGGTGGATCGGCGCCCGGCCGGAGGAAGCCTGTATCTGCGCCTGATCACCCGACAAACCGACCGCGCCGGGGCCTACCGAACGGTCCTTAAATTCTCGCCCGAGGGCGAGGTTTCCTTCCTGATCGACCGGGTCAACAGGGACGGCGCCGAGGTGCAGATCGGACCTGAAGTTATAGTCCCCGACCTCACGGTCGCCGGAGGCGAGATCGTCAACGTGCGGGCCCAGGCCACCGGCACGAGTCCGACAACCCTGCGCGCCAAGGCCTGGAAGGCAGGAGATCCCGAACCCTCGGAATGGCAGATCGACACCAGCGATTCCGCCCCTGGGCTCCAGACCCCTGGGGCCGCCGGCATCAACACCTACCTCTCATCAGGGGCGACCAACGCCCCGGTCACCATCAAGGTCGACGAGATCACCAGCACCCTCGCGGAATAACATCGCCCAGGTCCCCCGCTGGTGCCGGGCGGGGGTCACCGGGGAAAGGCGGCCAAGGCGCGTTCCGCTACCCGGGCCAGGTCGGGACGGGACGCCCCGGCCGAGGCCTGGACGGCGAGCCCTGCAGTGACGGTGGCAAGATACCGCGCCAGCTCGGCGGGGTCCTCGGATGCGGAAAGATCACCCTCGTCGATGGCCTGCTGGAAGCGGCGGACGAACCGGGCCTCGCCGGCGCCGCGGCTCTCATTCAGGAAATCGACAATCCGCTGGTCGGTGGGATGGCCTGAGAGCCCGCCCTGGATGGAGAGGCATCCGCGGGGTCGATCGGGCAGCGTGATCGAGACAACGTTGGAGCGCAGGTAATGCTCCGCCACCGCGCGCGCGGTGGGCATGGCAAGGGCTGCATCGATGTAGGACATCTCGACCCGTGCGTACCGGCCGATCGCCTGCCGGAACGTGCCTTCCTTGTTGCCGAAGGCCGCGTAAAGGCTCGGGCGGCTGATGCTCATCGCGTTCGTAAGGTCCTCAAGGGTCGTGCCCTCATACCCTTGGCGCCAGAAGACGTCGACCGCGCGCTCAAGGGCCTTATCGACATCGAACTCACGGGGCCTGCCTCGAACCGCCATCAGCCTCACCCTCCCGCCATCGAACGCATCCGTGGAAATCAACGGACGAGCCGCAGCCGGAATTCCATCAATTCTCCCATGGACCAGTACTCGAACCGGATGTCGGCGCCACCCCTCCATCCCAGGTGCCGGAGGCCCGGGGTACGCGGGCGACGGGCCGGCCGCCGGCAGGAAGTACGCGCAGGGCGCTATTTGACGGTAGGGTCAATTACAGTCATTCTTGAACGTATGGTAAATAACGATTCATCCCTCGAGAGCCTCGTCACCCGGTTCCTTCAGGCCCTGGGAAATAAGGACGCCGAAGGCGTCGAAGCCCTGTTCGCCGACGACATCGACTGGTACGTCCCGGGCCACCCGGACCTGCCGTGGACGGGCATCCGCTCCAAGGGATCCCAGGTCGCTGAATACTTCACCACGATGTGGCCGCACTTCGACTCCGATAAGAGCAGCGTCCAACTCGACAAGCTCGTCCTCTCGGGAGAGGACGCCGTCATCTTTGCCACCTTCGCGCATACAGCCCGCAGCACCGGCCGCGCCTTCGTGACCCCGGCCGTCCTCCACCTCGTTGCCGCTGACGGCAGGTTCGTTCGGATGCATCTCTCCGAAGACACCGAGGCTGTGGCCAAGGCATTCTTCGACTGAGCCGTCTCCACCGCTTTTCTGACTCCGCGGGGTCCAGAAAAGGCTTCCATCCCCTGCCTTTACACCACCACCGGCAACCGAGGCGAGTGATAGTGCGCACCCCTTCCATTCCGGCCACCGGTCCGCAGGGGCCATAGGATCGATGAGAACGGCGTTGCATACGGCAGCGCGCCCCGCACCAGCGGGATACGTCAGCAAGGAAGGTACGCAACAGTGATTGGATTCATCATTGCCGGGCTCATCATCGGCGCACTCGCGCGGCTGATCAAGCCGGGCAAGCAGCACCTCGGGCTGGTCGCCACCCTGCTGCTGGGCCTCGTTGGCTCGGTCATCGGGGGCTCGATCGCCAGCCTCCTGGGCACCGGGGACATTTTCGAACTCAATGTCCTTGGCTTCATCGTCTCGGTCATCGCCGCCGTCCTGCTGATCGGCGTCGCCGAAGGCGTGGCCGGGCGCCGGCGCGTCACCCGCTGACCCCGGGCATCGAGCGGGGCCGGCACCCGCCGGCCCCGCTCTGACCCGCCGGGAAGATGCCGATCAGGTGCGGTGGAGCCGCGCGAGCCGGCGGACGGCGGCGAACCCCAGGCCGCCGGCGATCAGCCACGGACCACCCACGAGAATGGGGTCGATCCACTGGTGGTTCAGATCTGCGCGCTTCTTTCCGAACCGCGACGTAATCCCATGGCGTGAAAACTCACTCAATACGCCGGTTTCGGTGATCGGATTGTCCGGGCTGAGGCTTCCGAACGACGCCAGGTGCTGCTCCCACGCATCCACCCGGTCTGCGGCGAGCAGCAGCAGCCAGTGCGCCGCACGACCTTCGCTGTATTTCTTGTACGAGTATTTCCGGATCACTCCGGAAACCCCCCTGGGCGGCGCCGAGGTCCCAAAGACGGGGGTAAGGAACTTGTGCTCGATTGAGCGCTCCCGGGGCCATTTCTCCGGCTGGCGCTCCGGGAAGTCCCAGCGGGCGCCGTTGAGGCCCGGGTCGAACTGTTCCTTTGGCACCGAGGGGCGGTCCTTCGGGTCGAGGTCCGCCCCCCAGCCGGGAATAGCGGCGCGCAGTTCATCGCTTGACCTCGCCCGGCTCGGCTTATTGGCTGTGTATGGCACGGTGCTTTCCTCTCAGTTGGCGCCGGGGATGATCAGCGGCTTGATGCAGTTATCGAGCTTGGCCGAGAAGATGTGGTACCCCTCGGCGATGTGCTCAAGCGGAATCCGGTGCGTGACGATATCGCTGGGCTTGAGGTAGCCGTTGCGGATGTGTTCGAACAACCTCGGCCACTGGCGCTTCACGGGGGCCTGGTTCATGCGAAGCGTGAGCCCTTTGTTGAGCGCGTCGCCGAACTTCACGGCGCTGAACATCGGGCCGTAGGCCCCCACCACCGAGACGGTCCCGCCCTTGCGCACGGCGTCGATGGCCCAGTTCAGCGCGATCGGCGAGCCGCCCTGGAGCTTGAGCTTGGCGGTGGTGACGTGCTGGAGGAAATTGCCGTCCGCTTCAGCCCCGACCGCGTCGATGACGACGTCGGCGCCCAGGTAGTCCGTTGCCTTCTTCATCTCCACCACGATGTCGTCGTATTCGGCGAAGTTATAGGTCTCGGCGTGGGCGAAAGTTCGGGCCTTCTCCAGGCGGTACTCGAGGTGGTCGATGACGATCACCCGCCCGGCGCCCATGAGCCAGGCAGACTTCGCGGCGAACAGGCCGACCGGCCCGGCACCGAAGACTACGACGGTGTCCCCTTCGACGATGTCCCCGAGCTGGGCGCCGAAGTAGCCGGTGGCGAGGGCATCGGTGAGCAGGACGGCGTCCTCCTCATCCATCCACTCGGGAATGATGCTCGGCCCGATATCGGCGAACGGCACCCGGACGTATTCGGCCTGGCCGCCGTCGTACCCGCCGCAGGTATGTGAGTACCCGTAGATGCCGCCGACCGCAGTGGCGTTGGCGTTGACGTTGTGGCAGTTGGAGTACAGCCCGCGAGCGCAGAAGTAGCAGGTGCCGCAGTACACGTTGAACGGAACCATCACACGGTCGCCGGGTTTGAGGTTCTGCACCGAGGAGCCGACCTGCTCGACGACGCCGACGAACTCGTGGCCGAAGGTCATTCCCACCCGCGTGTCGGGCATCATGCCGTGGAAGAGGTGGAGATCCGACCCGCAGATGGCCGCAGTGGTCACCCGGACGATCGCGTCGTTGGGGTGCTCGATCGGTGGGATGTCCTTTTCCTCAACCCGGATCTTGTACGGTCCGCGGTAGACCATTGCTCGCATCAGTGCCGCCTTTCAGGGCAGTTCGAGGGTTGGTTGGTAGCGTTCCACGGCCGCGGAAAGAGGGTCAAGAATTTTGTCGGACGCACCTCGCCGAGCAGGATGGCCCGGTTGATGCTAGCGGGCCCGGGCGGCTCACCACCCTTCCCGGACCCCGCACAGCGAGACGGCAGACCCCAAAAAAGGCCGCTGCCGGATCGATAGATCCGGCAGCGGCCTTCTGTAGTTGAGTACTGTCCTGGTATCAGGCCACGCAGCCGCCGAGAGCGATCTGGCCGTCGATGGCGTTCATCCGGACCTGGACGGCTCCCAGCTGGTCTTGCAGCGAGTTGACTGTGGCCTTCTGCGCGGTGATGGCCGCCTTGTTTGTCTTCTTCTGCGCCTCAAGGTTCCGAAGGACCGCATTCGCATCGGTAACCTGCTTGTCGAGGGTGGTCAGCTGGCCCTGGAGGGTCTTCAGTGCCGCTTCAGCGGCACTGATCTCTCCGTTGAGGCTGTTGAGCTGGGTCAGGAGGGGCGCCACCTGGTTCTGCAGCCCGAGGACCGCTGCCTCCTTGGCAGCGATCTGCCCGTTCAGCCCCGCGAGATCCGTCACCAGCTTGTCCATGTCGGCGTTCAGGTTGGAGATTTCGACCCGCTTGGCAGCGGCAGCCGCGGCCGCGCTGTCTGCGGCTGCCTGCAGTGCCGGCAGCCGGTCCTGCAGCCCGGTCAACTCGGCGTTCTTGGCGTCGACGGCCGCATCCGCAGCTGCGAGCGTGTCCTCGGCGTCCGCAAGGTCACCCTGCAGTTCCTCGAGCACCGTCCGCTCGGCGGAGATGGCCGCCTCGGCCTCTGCGACTCCCTCGGTGAGGGCCGGCAGGCCGGCTTCGAGGTCGGCGACAACCTTCTCCTGGGCGCTCACTGCACCGGCGGCTGTGGCTGCGGCGTCTTCGAGGGCCGGCAGCTTCCCCTGCAGGGCAGTCACTTCCTCCTGCTTGGCGGCCACTGCGGTGTTGGCCTCGGTCACTGCCGTTCCAAGGGCGGGCAGCTGGCTCTGGAGGCCCTGGATCTCTGCCTCCTTGGTGGCAACCGCGCCCTGAGCCGTTGCCAGCGCGGCCTGCAGCGGGGCTGCCTGACGCTGCAGGGCGCTGCTTTCGCCCTGCTTGGCGACCAGTTGAGCGTTGAGTGTGTTGACCTGGTTCTGCAGCGTGGAGAGGTCGCCCGAAAGGCCAGCAATGATGCCGGACTTCTGGGTGATTTGGTTCGTCACGGAGGTGAGCTCGGCCTGCTTGGTGTTACGCAGGGCGATCAGTTCGTCCTTCTTCTTGCCGTTGCCCTTGATGGCTTCGATCTCGGCGTTGAGGGCGCTGATCTCGTTCTGCAGCTGGGTCTGCCGGGTCTGCAGCGCCGTCCGCTCGGACTGAGCCGCAGTGAGCTCGGTCTGCTTCGTCGAGATCGTGGTACCGAGAGCCGCAATGTCGTTCTGAAGGGTGGTGATCTGCCCGTTGATCAGGGTGATGGCTGCGGCATTGGCGGCGACGGCGTCGGCGGCCTTCGCTGCGTCGGCCTTCAGTGCCGGGAGCTGATTCTGGGCGGCGGCAATCTCAGTGTTCTTCGCCGTGACGGCGTCCGCAGCCTGCTTGGCATCGGCCTGAAGTACGCCAAGTTCGCCCTGTGCGGTGGTGATCTCGGCGTTCTTCACGGCGACGGCGTCCGCGGCCTTCTTAGCGTCGCCCTGGCGCGCGGCGAGGGCGGTCTTCGCCTCCTCGATCCGGACCGCCTGGGCATCGAGCTCGGCCTGCGCGGCGATACCGGAGTCGACGAGGCGCTGAAGCTCGGCCTCGGATTCGAAGACGGCCTGCTCCGTGGCGGTCACCGCGGCCGCGGCATCCTGGGCAGTCGTCGTCAGCGAAACAAGTGCTGTCTCGGCGGCGGCGATCGCGTCGTTCTGCGCGGCGAGGGCACCTGAGGCGTTGGCGGCCGCTGCGTCAAGCAGGGCCAGCTCCCCGGTGGCGGTGTTGAGCACTTCCTGGTGGGCCGCCAGGTTCGCGTCCACGTCCGCCGCCTGCTTCTTCAGGCTCTCGGAGTCGGCCTGCGCGGCGGTCAGCTGCTCCTGAAGGGGCGCGAGTGCGGCAGCCGTATCCGCCCGCTGCACCGTGAGGTCGGCCAGCGCCTTCGTCGCTTCCTCGATCGATGTGGCGGCACTCGCCTGGTCCGCCGTCAGCGCTTCAAGTTCCGCGGTGGCGGCCTTCGCGTCGATGTCCAACTGCGCGGCCTCGGCGTCGAGGGCGGCGATTCCCTTGTTCGCTTCGTCGACCTGTGACTTGAGGGTGGTGGCGGTCGCCTGGAGCACTGTCCGCTCGGCCTGCAGTTTGGAGATCTGTTCCGCGTTCTTCTTGGCGGCGGCCCGGAGCAGGTTTTCCTGCACGCCTCCGCGGTGCGCCGTCTGGTTGACCACCCCGTTGCAGATGCCCGATGTCGGGCTGGTCGTCGCCGAGGCCTGCGGGGCGAACACCAGCATGCTTGTCAGGATGCCGGGCAGGATCACTGCGCTTGCAACACGGCGGGTAAGGACGGATGTCGCGTGCGAGTCGCGCATGATTACTCCTGAGACCGAAAAACACGATTTGGATGCCTCAAGGAATCTATTGACATTGGTTGCGTCAGGACACAGTAGCGACTACTCGAAAGCCGTTCGGACTACTTGGTCAGCGGGAGCTGAACTACCTGCTGCCCCATCGCCGGAGTGGAGGCAGCGCCGTCGCCGGGGTGCCGGGGCGGTGAGGACACCGGCGTGCCGGGAGGTGGCCGCCGACCCGAGCGCTATTGGCTCGACTCGCCCATCTGCTCCACGAGGCCGGCACGCCAAGCGGGTGGGTCAAAGGGTTTGGCGTAGTAGCGGGTGTCACGCAGGATCCGGCCCTGTTCATCGAACTCGAGGATCACGACGACGTTCCAGAGCTCTCCACCGCCGTAATCATTGACTCCCTCGAGCACCCAGACCGTCGCGGCGCCGGTGACCCGCCGGACGGTGATATCGGGCGGCGCGGGGAATTGCTCCTGCATTGACCGCATGGCGTCCCGCCCGCGGATCCGTTCCCTGGACTGCGGCATTTCCATCACGTAATCGGGATGCCGCAGTTCGTATTCGGCCTCGGGCGAGAGCGAATCGTGGCCACCGCCGATCAGGCGCAGGAATGCCTCGCGCATCACCGATGCGTCACCGGTGTCCATCGCCCGCCGGATGAGAGTCCCGATTTCAGGCTCGGCCATGGCAGTCATGCTACGCCGCACGGCCGTGAACGGCCAGAGGTTGATGCCCCCGGGATGCATCCTCCCGAGGCGGCCTCCCGCCCCCGCCGTACCGGGAATTCCGGACCCCGGCACGCGGTTGAGAGAAGGTAGTTACCTATCCCTGGAGGAAGAATGAGCACCCCCGAAAATGCCCAGCTGGAGCGATGGCTTCGCTTTCGCAACAGCCGGAACACCGCTCTCGCCAAGGAGCACGGCTGGCTGACGCTCACCTCACTGCAGTGGCTTCCCGCCGAGCCCTCCCCGCTGGAGTCGGTTCCGGGGCTGTGGTCGACGGACGGCACCAAGGCAGTCCTGACGGTCGCCAGCGCGGACGGGTTGACGCTTGTGGAGACGGGCGAGCCCGTCGAAGGAACCCTCACCGCCAGCCTCGACAATGAGGAATCCCTGATGTGGGTCGCCTTCGGCGGCGAGGACGGCCGGCGCGTTGTGGTCGAGCTTGCCGTCCGGGGCAACAAGTACGCCATCCGCACCCGCGATTCACACTCTCCGGTGTTCACCGAGTTTGAGGGCGTTCCGACCTTCGACTACAACCCGGAACTCGCCGTCCTTGCCCGCTTCGAGCGTCACCCTGAGCCGGTCGAGGTGCCGATCGGAACCGCCAACCCCCTCGTGGACGGGGTGCACCGCAGCGCCGGTGAGCTCGTGTTCCGGCTGCCCGGCATCGACCACGAGTACCGGCTGCAGGCCGAGGAAGGGAAACTCGGCGCCCTGACCGTGACCTTCCACGACAAGACCAACGGCGAAACGACGGACGACTGGCGGAAGGTGGAGACCGGCCGGCCCCGTCCCGACGGCACAGTGGTTCTCGACTTCAACCGCGCAATCAATTATCCGAGCGCCTTCACCCCCTACGGCACCTGCGCCATGCCGGTGAGGAACAACAGCCTTGATGTGAAGATCGAGGCCGGAGAAAAGGCCGTCGACAGCCAGCCTGCCGGCTGAAGATCATTCCGGCCGAACGGCGTCCATCCCCTGGCGGATGGACGCCGTTTCCGTCGTTGGGGCCATGAGGGGCTGCCGTGCCCGACGGGCCCTTAGACGACCGGCGACGCCCGCGATGCGCTGCGTCAGCGCCCAGTACGCCACGCCGGCAACCAAGGAGGCGCCCACTGCGAGCGCCGGGCTGAAGGGTGCCAGCAGGGGAAAGACCAGCCAGTGGGTCAGGTAGGCGTACAGCGAGGAACTGGCAAGGACCCCGACCGGCCGGTGGAGCTTCCGCGGCAGCGGGATGGCAGGAAGCCAGGTCAGCAGCAGGAGCCCTCCGAGCAGGGTCGCTTCGCGGGCCGCGTCGTCGAAGAAGCCGGGCACGCTCAGCGCCGCAATGGCCGTGACCACCGCCCGTTGGAGGACGGTCCGGGACCGGGCCATCAGCCAGCCCAGGCCAACGAGCCAGAGCACGGGTGCGGTGTGCGGCACGCTGATGTGCGGGAGGTCGTAGCGACCCAGCATGCCTAGTGCTGTCAGGGCGAGCGGGAAAACAAACGGTGCGCCCCGCTCGGCCCGGTCCACCCACGGCACCGCGAGCAGCGCCAGCAGGAAGACCAGGACATACACGAGCACTTCGACGAACCAGAACTGCCACTCCGCGGTCACATGCCGGGGCCCGATCAGGGAATTCAGGAGCACGATGTTCGCCAGGGAGTACCGGTCGGTCACCAGGTAGGCGAAGGCGATAAAGGCCACGCTGGGCACCACGATCCGTCCGAGGCTCCGTAGCTGGCGCCGCAGGCGGGCAACCCGCTCCTCCGCGAGCTGGAACCGGGCGAAGTTGTAGCCGGCCACTGCCATCAGTACATGGGCGGTCCCCGGCCACGTGAACAGGCCCACGTGGGTGCTGATAATGAAGATGATGGCGACGGCCCGCAGGACGATGCTCGTCTCGAGCGGGGCGAGGAAACGCCGCGCCGGACGCGCCTTTCGGGCCGGCCGGGCGAGGTCCCCGACCCGCATCAGGTGCCAGTCGGCAGGGAGGGCTCCAAGGACCTTTTCGAGCCGGACCGACAGCGCCACGTAGGACAACGAATCCCCGCCGAGGGAGACAAAGGTGTCATCGTCCCGGACGGCGCCGCACTCAAGGTGTTCCGCGTAGATCCTCCGAAGGTCCTCCGGCCCGTCCCCGGCTGGGGCCTCCTCCGCTACCGCCTTGACCGGTGCCGCCGCCAGGGCGAGCACGGCCGGATAGTCGGGTTTGCCGCTGGACAGGCGCGGGAGCCGGTCGACGCCGTGGACCTCGACGGCGGCCCGGGGCAAGCCCAGCCGCTGGGCGAGGACCTTGCCGAGCAGGCGCTCATCGGTTCCGCCCTCGACCGCGACCACGAGCCGTTCGTCGGTTCCGGTACTGAGGGCGCGCACGCCGAGGCCGTCGAGAATCTGTTCGACCTGGCCGAGGTCGACGCGCAGCCCGACGATCTTGAGGAACCTGCTGCGCCGACCCACCACCTCGTACAGGCCGTTGGGGTGCCGGCGCGCCAGGTCCCCAGTGCGCAGTTCCTGAACGGTCCGGCCCAGTGCCAGGTCGGCCGGCGCCTCGGCGTAGCCAAGCATGACGTTCGGTCCGGTGTACACCAGTTCGCCGTCGTCGAGCCCGGGCACCGGGTCGATGCGGAAGGCTCCGCCCGGCACCGCGATGCCGATGGTGCCCGGGTGCGCGGCCGCGAGGTCCGGGGGCAGGTAGGCCATCCGGGCGGTGGCCTCCGTGGCGCCGTACATGACGAACAGGTCCCAGCCGCGCTCAGCGCCCAGCGTGGCGTACCGGCGCACCTGCTCGGGCGCGAGCCGCCCCCCGGCCTGGGTGATGTACCGCAGGGAAGGAAGATCAAGGTCGGCGAAGCCCACCCGTTCAAGGAGTTCGAAGGTGTAGGGCACGGCCGCGAAGGAACTCACCCCGTGGGCGCGGACCTGCTCCCAGAAACAGGGGTCCACGACGGACAGGTCGGTGAGTATGAGGCCCGCCCCCTGCAGCAGGTGGCTGTTGATCACCGACAGTCCGTAGCAGTAGGACAGGGGAAGCGTCGTCGCGGCACGGTCCTCGGGCCCGATCGCCAGATACCCGGCGATGGCCTCGGCGTTGGACTGGAGGTTCTCGTGGGAGAGCCTCACCAGTTTTGGAGAACCGGTTGAGCCGGAGGTGCTGACCAGCAGGGCAAGCTCGGGGTGCAGTTCGTGCGCGGTGCCGGGGCGCCGTTCCTCGAAGGAGGCAAAATCGCCGGATCGCAGGACGACGTCGGGGTCGTACGCCGCCACGATGGAGTCAAGGGCCGCCGGCTTGTCGGCTGGAACGAGGATGAGGGGGTGGCCGGACGAGAGCGCCGCGAGGTAGGCGATCAGCGAATCGAGATCGTTGGCGGCCGCGAGCGCCACCAACCGCCGCTGGGTGCCCAGGTGGGCAGCGAAGGCCTCGACGCGGCCGGCCAGTTCACGGTAGCTGAGGGTTGAACCGTCGATCAGCACAGCCGGGCGGTCCCCGTGGTGGGCGAGATCGGCGGCGAAGGAGGCACGCGTGAGGTTCAAGTGCGAGGTCACTGCGTAACCTTATGAGGAAGGGTTACCTAAGTAAAAACGGCGCCGCGTCGGTTGCCGGGGCCGGACCGGTCCGGTCAGCCGGCTGCGGGAAGGCCTTCCCTCGCCGGGGAGGACTGGACCTGATCCCGTCCCGCGAAGCGTATTCCCGCGGAGGTGGCAATGATGTCCTCGAGGGTGCGCCGCACCCACTCCGCCGCCGAACTGTTGGCAACCCGCAGGTCCCGGTCGGCAATTCCTGCCGACGAAGACTGGGCGAGGCGGACGATGCAGTAATCGAGCTCTGCGGCCAGCCCCTTGATGGCCGAAAGCAGCTCGTCCGGTCCAGCGTCGGCGGTGTCGAGCACCACGTCGATCAGCGAAGGGCCCCCGGCGGGTCCGCAATCCACAAGGTTTCCCGTCCACTTTTCGGGGTCCCGTTCAGCGCCGCCCCGATGCCTCAATGTGGTGCGGCCCGGAAGGTGCCCGGTCCCGGACTCGTAATCTGGAGCCGCACTCACGCGGCGCGCCTGAATCGTGCGGAGCGGGCCCGATGGGCGGTCTGAGCGGCGTCCGCCGCAATCCGGGCGAACCCGTGGTGTGCACATGGCATAGTGAGACCCTCGCTGTTCGGCGGCCGACCTGCCCTCTCAGGCCCCGGCTCCGCGACACTTAAATGCGTCGGTTGCGCATCAGTCGACCGATAAAGTCGGCGACATTACCGGAGCGTAACATGCAATTTCGGCGTCGCACGCAATTGGAAAAAGGGCAACCGTGGGCGTGTCTGGAGGGGTCGAAGCTGCCCGAATCGTCAGGCATCACCCTAGGACTGGCACCCGATTCCGTCGCCGTCCCGGTCGAACGAGGCGTCCCACCCCGGGTCCGCCGGGGTGATCGGCGCGGCGCCGGACGCCTCGACGTCCGAGCAGTTCCCGTAGGTCACCTCCCCGGTTGGCGGCATGCTCTCCTGCCCGCCGGGTCTGCCGGTGGTTGGGCTTTTCCCGGGTGTGCCGGCCGGGGCTCCCGCGGGCGGAGCGGTGGTTGCATCGGGAAGCGGCTGGCCAGGGCAGGACCGAAGGATCCGATCGATCGCGCCTCGTTCGGCGGCTGTCACCCATAGGCGGTACTTGAGCTTGACCGCCGTCTGCCGGGCCACGTAGCCGCACCGGAACGATGCGTTCGGCGGCAGCCACATCGCGGCATCGGCGTCGCCCTTCTGCCGGTTGGCCGGCCCGTCGACGGCGAGGAGGTTCAGCGGGTCGTTGGCGAGGCGGAGCCGGTCCTGGTCCGAAAGCTGCTGGGCGCCCGTCTCCCAGGCATTGCCCAGCGCCACGACGTGATCGATGTCGACAAGGGCCTCCCCACCCTTGACGAACGATATGGTCGCCGCCGTGTAGGGGTCCTTCAGGACACCGGCCTGCACCACGCAGTTCCGGGTGCCGGGCTTGAAGGTTTCCTCCGAGAGATCCGCGGCAAGGATGTCGTTGCGGGTATCGCAGCCGTTCCGATCGACGTCGGCCCAGGCCGGCCCGAACTTCTCCCGGTCGTATCCGGTCTTCGGTGCCCACCCCTTGACGGCGAGCGCCTCGAGGCCGGCGAGCGCCTCGAGGCCGGCGAGCGCCGTCCCGGCCGGCGGCGCCGGAGCGGCCGGCATCGACGCCTCCGGGACAGGATTCGCGGGTCCGTCCGGCGCCTTGACCGTCGGGGCGGCCGACGGGGCGGGTGCCACCGACGGCTCGGGCGCCGGGGCGCCCTGCAGTGCGGGCGAGCAGCCGACGACGCCGGCCGCGAGGGCGGCCCCAAGCAGGACGGCGGCTCTCGTAGTGCGAAGGTGCATGGTTCCCAGGGATGTGATGGTGCAAATTTGCTGAGCCTCGACCCTACCGCCCGGGCACGCCCGCTTATCGGCGGCCCGCCGTACGGCGAACGGTTCGGTCTCGACACCACCGGAAGAGAGCGCACGCCGGGCGGGGAGTGCGGCACAATAGCAGCATGTGCGGACGTTTCGTGATCGCGGGAAACAAGGCGGCAATGCTCGATGCGTTCAACGTGGACGAGTCGTTCGAGGACGAAATGAACCCGTCCTGGAACGTGGCCCCGATGACAGGGATCCCCTTCGTTTCGGAACGACTCAGCAATGGCACCCTGACCCGCCGGCTCGACATCGCCCGCTGGGGTCTCGTCCCCGTGTGGGCGAAGGACCCCAAGATCGGCTCCCGGATGATCAATGCCCGCGCCGAATCGGTCCTCGACAAGCCCTCCTTCCGCACGGCGGCCGCCAAACGCCGGGCCCTGGTTCCTGCGAACGGCTACTACGAATGGCAGAAGAATCCCGACGGAACGAAGACTCCCACCTACCTCCACCCCGAGCGGGAGGACGACCTGATCGCCTTCGCCGCCCTGTACGAGTTCTGGCCGGATCCGGACAAGGCGGATGGAGATCCAGAGAAGTGGCTGACCACGGCGACCATTCTGACCACGGACGCCACCGACAGCCTTGGGCACATCCACGACCGCTCCCCGCTGATCGTCCCGAAGGACCTCCATGCGGACTGGCTCGATCCGGCGGTGACCTCAAAGAAGGACGTGCTGGAACTGATCGATGCGATCCCTGAACCCGTCCTCGTCCCCCGCGTCGTGGGCAAGGAGGTGGGATCGGTCCGCAATGACGGGCCGCACCTCATCGAACCGGCCGAATAGCCCCGCCATTGCCCGCTGCCCCCGTGCCAGTTGGCTATTGCCCCGAGAAGTTACCCAGCAGGCAGCCGTTCCACCCGGATCCCTGCACTCAGGGACCAGCTGATCGACCCGCCCTGAAAGGCCTGGCGGACTCCGCCGAAAATCGGAGTGGGATTGGACATCGGATAGCCCAACCGGCCCGCCCGGGCCTCCGCCAGATAGAGGTTGTGGATCAGGCCCGTGGAGATCCGGACACCGGTCGCACGGGAGTAGTAGACCGCCCCGCCCTCGAACGTCTGGAAAACCCCGCGGTTTCCGCCCCTCTCATCCGACGTCGGATACCCCAGGGCTCCCTGTTCCCGGCCCAACCGGTCATAGGCGCCCTGAATCGCACCCCGGACGACGTGCGCCCCGCCGTCCGGTGACCACCGGATGGTCCCCCGCTCGAAATCCTGGGAACTTCCGCCACGCGTCAGCCCCGTGACCTCATTACCCACGGGCCCGCCCAACGCCATCCGCCCACCGGCCACCGTGTATTTGCTGGTGATCGGACCGGTCGGATCGGCGGAGTATGGGGTGAAGACATCACCCACCGCGCCCATGATGACCCAGTCACCGGGCACCGCATTCATGAGATAGCGGGTGACCAGCGCCTCGGGCAACGCGATGCATCCCGCCGTCGGCGCCGGATTCGAATGCATGAAGATTGCGAATCCGGCACCCTCCCGGATGGGAGAATCCGGTGGCCTGTTGTAATTCAGGACCACGCCCTGCCGGTAATCTCCGGTCGGGCGCGTCGCGAAATCCCACATGTCTTCGTCGGGGAAGTCGTGGGAACTCGATTCGAAATATCGATTGTAATCGGACGAATATTCTCCGCCGCCGCCCCAGCGGGATCGACTGTTAAGGATCCGGAACCGGAGCCGGGTGCCCGGGTTCCACAGCCCGAAGCCTTCGGTGACCGAGTAGGAGCCCGTCGGGGAATATTCCGCCGCCGTGTGGCCGCTTGGGACCCCGGGCGCGCGGAACCCATTTCGTCCCACGTTTCCAGGGCTCTGCCAGTCCTGCACGTAGCGCTCACCCGACCTCACGCAGGTAGTGACCAGGGCATCGCTGCTGCTGCGGTGGGCCGTGGTCGCGAACGTGACCCGGTTTGCTCCGTACCCCGGATACAGCACCTGGCCTGCGTTCAACCGTTCGCAGGGGTCCGTCTCCTGAATTGCCTCCCGAATGTCAGCCCATGCCGCGGGCGCTTGTTCGAGGAGGCCGCCGCCCAGTATGCCGGCCGCGGCCAGTGCCGCGGCAATGGTCCGCAGCCCCGCGGATCGTGTTTTCATAGATACCTTTTGCGCAAAGTGAAGGGAGGAATTACTGCCGGGAGGACCGCCGGGGCGCGCGACAAAGCACGCGCGCAGAGCGCTGGAGTCAGCGGAGGGTGGGTTGCGGAAGGGCCGCTTCCGGGTGCCTCAGGCGGTTGACCGCGAGCTTTCCCGGAAATGACAGTGCAGAAACGTAATTACCCACTTGTTGCGGTCGGCGGTGATGTTGCCACGCCAAACGATGATTCCATCATCCCAAATCCCCCCATATTAAACTCGATCACCGGAGCGTATCGGATGCACAGCGAGCCGCAAAGTTCCCGGTAGATCCTGTGGCCGAATGGTTATCCGTCCCGGATTCCGTCGATGGACAGGGCAGCCGGAACCGGGCCGTCCCGTGGACAAGCACTCCGATATCCCAATTCTTCGAGGAGGCAGCAATGACCCGCGACCTCTACGCCGATCTGCCGGTGGTGGCCGAGTTCGAGGTGACCAGTGACGATGTCGAGAATCTTCAGCCGCTCCGGATGCCGCAGGCCTCCGGCGTCTTCGGTGCGGGTGGCGAAGACGTGTCGCCGCAGCTCTCCTGGCGGGGTTTCCCCGAGGCGACGAAGAGTTTCGCCGTCACCGCCTATGACCCGGATGCACCCTCGGCCAGCGGATTCTGGCACTGGGGTGGCTTCAATATTCCGGCCGATGTCACGTCCCTGCCCGCAGGTGCAGGATCCGAGGACGGATCGCTGCTGCCCGAAGGCGCAATCCAGGTGCGCAACGACGCCGGATCCCGGGGATACATCGGCGCCGCGCCACCTCCCGGCCACGGCACCCACCACTACCATCTCGTGGTTCACGCGGTCGATGTCGAGCGGCTTGAGCTGCCCGCCGACGCCGGTGTCGCGTTCCTGGGCTTCAACCTGTACCCGCATACGCTGGGCCGGGCACGGGTGATCGGTACATTCGAGCAGTAGCCAGGCGCGACGCTGAGGGCCCTCCGCGCAGGGGCCGACGCCAGCAGAGGCGGTCTGGCGACCCGTACGCCTCACCCACTATGCGGATGAAGGCCTCGGCCGTCGGCACGATGCACAGCGGTCCAGGCAATCCAGCCGCCGGCAACGGCCGCCAAGAGGGCGCCGACCGGTTGGGTGGGCAGGCTGCTGCCGGTGGTCACCATTCCAAGCACTACCCCCAGCGGGTAGAAGATCACGGCGGCGGCGATCCACAGGGCCCCGGCACCCTTGGGGAGGACACTCGAGCGCCACACAGCCACCCCGAGGAGCACCTGGCCGGCGAAGGCGAGCAGGAGCCCGAGCAGGAAAGTGCCCATTATCGAAGCAGGGAATTCAAGCTCCATGACCTCCGGTATCCCCGCCAGGTAGGCGTGGCCGACCGCCGGCGTAACGAACGTTGAGATGACCGAAGGCACCAGCAGCAGGGTCTGGGCGAAGACCGCGGTGACCATTGCGGGCACCGCGATCCGGGCGCCCCTCCCGCCGGCCAGGTATATGCCCAGGGCGAGGAATCCGAACATGCCCAGGATCGTGCCGCCGGTGCTGCCGATCAGGTGACTGGTGAGGTATATCGGTGTGGTGACGAACTCCGCCCACGCCTGGGGGTCCTTTTCCTGATCGGGCTGTGGTTTGAGCGTGGACAAGGCGGTCATCAGCGCGGAGACGGGCAGGGCGATCAGTCCGGCACCGACCCAGCGGGTGAGATAGGGGGTCATCGGAGGTTCCTTTCTCGTCGGGAGCCCGGCTGGGCTTCCTCTTCGAGATTAGGAAATGCCTGACGCTGCGGCATAGGGCCGAGGTGCCGTCCGGAGAGCCATGGTGGCACCGCGGTCCGAGGCCTACCGGCCGGGGGACGGTGGGGCGAGAATGGTTGCGCGCCACACCGGAACGAAACCGCTCTACGGGCCGTCCGCTCGAGCGACGGACCGCCGGGAGATGAGGATGACTATGGACAACGAATCACCGGCCGTGACAGCGTTTCTGCGCGACCTTCACCACCCCTTTCAAGAGGTCATCGGTTCGCTTCGGTCGGAGATCCTTGCCCTCGACCCCGGCATCACCGAGCAGATCAAATGGAAGGCGCCGAGTTTCGGTGTCGCGGGAACCGACCGGGTGACCTTTAGGCTCCGCCCGACGGACCGGCTCGAGATCGTTCTGCACCGGGGTGCGAAGGTCCGCGACGACGTCGCCGACTTCAGGTTCGACGATGATTCCGGGCTCGTGCACTGGGTGACCCCGGACCGCGGAACCGTGTCCTTCGCCAGTGCGGACGACGCCGAGCGGAAGCGGGGAGCTTTCCTGAGGCTCGTCGACCGCTGGTTACGGGTGTAGTGGACTCCAGCGCGGCCTACCTCCGCGAACACCGTCGCGGCACCGCCCGGTGATGCGAGGCCCGACCGATCCGGCGTTCAAAAAAGCATAGACACCTCTACTATAGATAGTTATAGTATCCGTTATGAAGATCTCGCAGCTGAGTGCCGCCAGTGGCGTCTCCCAGCCCACGATCAAGCTGTACCTGCGCGAGGGCCTTCTCCCGCCGGGAGCCAAGACCCATGCCAATCAGGCGACCTACTCGGAAGCCCACGTGCGGCGCCTCGGAATCATCCGCACGCTCACCCAGGTGGGCGGGCTCTCGGTCGCTTCGGCCAAGACCGTCCTTGACGCCATCGATTCCGACCTGCCGCTGAACTGGACCTTCGGCCTCGCCCAGCGCGCGGCCTCACCCGACGTCGACGGAACCGACCTGAGCGACACCGATCTTGCCCGCGCCGACGATTTTCTCGCCGGCCTGACCTACCACGACGGCCCCGGCCGTTTCGGCGTGGCGAAAACACTCCGGGCGATGGCCGAGGCCGGGCTTGAGGCCGACGGCGCGTGGCGGGACAGTTACCGCAAAGCGGCCGAGATCATCGGCGAAGCCGACATTGACCTGATTGACCGCCGGGAGGGCCGGCTGGCGAAAGCCGAGACCGTCGTGATCGGCACCGTGCTCGGCGATGCCCTCCTCGCCGCCCTACGCCGCGCTGCGCAGGAGCACTTCTCCAGCCAGCGCTACCCCTCCAGGAGCACCGAAACCGCTCCCTAATGCATCTCCCTGATCACCTTGGAGACATCATGGAACTGCTCATCCCGGATTCCCAGCGTCCCACGCGTGCCGCGCTGACGTGGCACCGCCCGCTGCTTGTCCTCGCCGGGGCCATGGCCCTGCTTGCCGTCATCAGCCTGCTGGGGCTGATCCTCGATCCCCGCGAAATCACCGGCGCTCCAGCGTGGGCCAAACCGCTGAAGTTCGCCCTCTCGATATTCATCTACGCCCTCACCCTTGCATGGCTCACGAGTCTTCTCACCCGCGGCCGGAGACTCGCCTGGTGGATGGCTACCGTGGCGGCCGCCGCGCTCGTCATCGAAATGGTGGTCATCGTCGGCGCCGTGCCCTTCGGCACCACCAGCCACTTCAACGTCTCGACCCCGCTCCACGCCACCCTGTGGGCGGTGATGGCGCTGTCGATCGTGGTGGTCTGGCTTGCAACGTTGATCGTCGGCGTCCTCCTTGCCCTCAGCCGGCTCGGCGACCGGGCGGTCTCCTGGGCGGTCCGGGCCGGGGTCGTCCTCGGTCTGGCCGGCATGGGTGTTGCGTACTTCATGACCTCGCCCACCAGCGCCCAACTTGAGGACTTCCAGGGGGTGGCCGGGGCCCACGCCGTCGGCGTGCCCGACGGCGGTCCCGGGCTGTTCCTGCTGGGCTGGAGCACCGTGGGCGGCGACCTGCGGGTCCCGCACTTCGTGGGAATGCACGCCCTGCAGCTGCTGCCGATCGCGGCGCTCACGTTGGCGTGGGCTGCCCGCAGGCTCCCGGTTCTCCGGCCTGAGGGGGTGCGGCTGGGTATCGTTATCGTCCTGTCGCTGCTGTACGCCGGGATGCTTGTGGTGCTGACACTTCAGGCCCTTGCCGGTGAATCGATCGTCCAACCGAGTCCGGTGACCGCCACCGCCACCACGGGGCTGTTCGTCGCAGCGGCAGCAGCAATCGCCGTCATCCTTCGGGCCGGCCGGGCCTCTCCGGCCCGAACCACCTAGGCGTCCATCCGCCGCCCAATCCCCTGCCGTCCGGTTCCCCCGCCGGCAGGCGCTAGGCTGACCGGGATGAATAGGCGGGCGGGCGGTTGAGCACCTTCAGTGAATGGTTTCTGGGCACCTTTGCGCGGGGGGAGGCTCCGGTCGTGACGTCGATCGAACTGGGACTCATCCTTGCCGGAGCGGCAGCGCTGTCGGTTCCGCGGGCCACCTGGCGGTGGTTCGGCCTGGTGTCGACGGTCGTACATGAGCTCGGGCACGCGTTTTCCGCCCTGATGGTGGGGCACAGGATCACCGGCATCACCCTGAGGCTCGACCACTCCGGCAGAACCACCTCCTTTGGCCGGAGCGGGCTCCGGACGGTGTGGTCCGGGTTCTGGGGCTACCCCGTTCCGGCGGTGGTGGGGGCCGGCCTCTTCTGGGCCGGCCTTACCGGGTGGGGGCCGGCCGCGATGTCGGCCGGAGCCCTCGTCCTTGTGCTGACCGTCCCTTTCATCCGGAATGCCGGGGGCCTGCTCATCCTTCTAGGCACGATCGCCGCCGTCGTCGTGCTGATGCTCTTCATCCCACCGGTGTTCACCGGGCACCTCGTCGTCGGTCTCGGGCTGGCCCTTCTGGTGGGCTCGGTCCGCGACCTGCTCAATGTCACCATGGTCCATCTCCGGCACCGGCACCGGCTTGAATCCTCGGACGCGTACTTGCTCTCCCGGCGCACGGTCGTCCCCTCCGCCGTGTGGCTGTTCCTGTTCACGGCGGTGATCGGCGGTTCCTGGTTCCTCGCCTGGCGGGCCGTCGGGATGGTGGTGGCAGCGCTCTAGGTCCTCACTCTGCGCCAAGGACGGGGGCGGGAGCATCGATGACATTGGGGACGAAGCGGCAGAAGTAGTCGGTGATGTACCCGTCCGATTCGCGGATGCCCACACCGGCCGCTTCTCCGTCGACAATCCAGGAGCCGAGGACCGGGTGATTGCCGTCGAAGTCAGGCAGGGGGCTCCAGGCCTGGTAGCACCAACCTTCGGCGCCGTAGTCTCCGGGCTGCTCGAGCTCGATCCCTTTCGCATGGATGCGGATATTGTCCCCTTCGCGTCCATGAAGGGGTTTCGCTACCCATTCCTCCATCCCGTGGGGGCCCTCCAGGTAGGACGGCAGGAGGTTGGGGTGCCCTGGGTAGAGATGCCAGAGTGCGGCAAGGAGCGCCTTGTTCGAGAGGAACATTTTCCACGCTGGTTCATACCATCGGGTCATCACCGGCCAATCCCGGATGTTCCTGCCGAAGTCCTCCTTCATCATGTGTTCCCACGGATACAGCTTGAAGATGCTGCTGATGACCTTCTCATCAAGGTCGACGAACCGCTTGGTGCGGGCGTTCCAGCCGATGTCACTCATGTTGATGCCGACGGTCTCCCACCCTGCCTGGTTGGCGACATCGAGCATGTAGGCGGCGGTCATCCAGTCTTCGCCCGACTCTTCGACTTCGGTGTGGGCCACGTGCAGCCTCGCTCCATCGAGGCCCCCACGCTGCTTCTCCCACGCCCGGACAAGGGCCTCATGGATGCCGTTCCACTGGTCCTTGTGGGGCATCACGTCCTGCAGCCAGTACCACTGAGCGATCGACGCTTCGATCAGCCCGGTGGGGGTATCGCCGTTGTATTCGAGCATCTTGGGCGGGTTCACGCCGTCGTAGGCAAAGTCGAAGCGCCCGTAGACGGCGGGTTCGCTGCGCGCAAGCGAGCTGGCTGCCAGCTTCAGGGCTTCCGGACCGATGCCGATGGTGCCCATCGCCCCGGTGGCAAGGTACCGGGCGGCCTCGATGCACATGCCATGCAGTTCCTCGGTGACCTTTTCGAGCATTTCCACTTCGGCAAGGTCGAACTGGTAGAAGGCGCTCTCGTTCCAGTACTCGATTGAGGAGCCATCGGGCAGGACCGTCGTCGAAAAGACGAGGCCCTGGCTTTCGATCTTCTGTTTCCAGTCGGGCCGCGGAACGGAGGGGATGCGCCTCACCTCAGCCACCCATGCTTCCCGAGCGGCCGCCGCTGCCCGACTTGGCACTGTCGCCGAAACCGCCCCGGCTTACCGCCGAAGACCCCGAGGCGGGCAGGCCGCTCCGGGTCGAAGCACCCGCGGGAACCGTGGTGACGCCGCCGGAAAGCTGCGACCCGACGGGAGGAATGGACCTGCTGATGGCCGCGCTGCGCGCTCCCATGGCGAAGAAGTACCACCCGTAGACGCCGGAGGACCGGCCTTCCTCGCTGCACTTGCTGTCCTCGACCCGCTCCTGCGTGGTGCGGTCCTGGCAGACCTGGGCGTAGTCGGCGTCGATCACCTCGCCCGAGGGGGAGCATCCGGTGAGCACGGCGCTTGCAAGAAGCGCCGTCACACCAATGGAAAGGGACGCACTTCGGCGGCTTCGATTCCGTTCGCCCGCTGATGGCGCTTGGATATCGGTCATGGTCGGCTCTCGGTCGCTGGGACAGTGGATGGATCCGGGCCTGCTGCCGGTACGCACAGGGCGTTTGACCAGCGGCAAGGCTGGCGGCCTAGTGGAACGACGGGGCGTTGGCCCAAGCTGACCCCTTGGGCCGGGATCCTCTCGATGACGTTTGAAAAGTACTGTAACCCACCAGCAGGAGCCCCTCACCGGATAGCTGTAGCGGCGGTTGCCCCAGCGGTGATCCCGCACTCATGCATGGTAGGGCGAGCAGCGACCTAGAATTCACTCCATGATGGCACTGGGGAAGGTTTCTTACTGGTCGGCCGAGCACGGATGGGGAGTGATTTCTTCGGCGGAGACACCCGGCGGATGCTGGGTACACTTTAGCGCGGCCGCCGAAGGCGGTCTTAGGGACCTCGTCGAGGGCCAGATCCTCGCCAGCTGCACATCACCTTCGACGCCGAAGGCCCCGCTTCACCCTAGGCAACCGAGAATGCCACAAGGGTGACCACCGCGTTATTGGCCGCGTGGAGCAGGACGGGCGCCCAGAGGTTCCGGTGGAACCTCTGAAGGAGGGCCAGGGCCACTCCGAGTGCGAAGAGATAGACGAAGGTCAGCAGCACGAGGTGGACTGCGGCGAAGAGAGCAGCCGAGAGCACAATGGCCGTGAAAGGTCGAAACCGCCTCAGGAAACCGCTGAGGAAGGCGCCCCGGAACAGCACCTCCTCCCACAGCGGAGTGAGGACGGCGATGACGAGAAAGGCGATGACAAACACCGGGGCGGGCACCACGGTGATGACCTCGGAAAGGGGGTCCTCGGACGAGCCGGCCGATGAAGTGTCAACGCCCAACGGCGCCAACGCAGCAAGGAAAAGTCCCTGCAGCACTCCGGCGGCCAGCATCGAGACGGGGATCTGCCAGAGCAGGTGGAACATCCGGCGCGTCGGTCGTCGAAATCCCAGATCTCCGAAACTCAGACGGTTCCGCCGGAAAAGATGAACGTACAAGGCAAGGATGATGACGGCGGTCACGCCGCAGAGGCTAATAACCACAACGGCTGTGACGGAATCGACGACGCCGAGCAGCCCCGCCGCCAGCACGGCAGCAAAGAAGGCGGCGGCATAGATCACTACGAACAGCAGTGCCCAGCCGGACTGTTTCAGGGTAACTCCCGGAGCCCCCTGCATTCGGTCCAGCGAACGGGCGCCTGCGCCACCGGCACCTGGATGCGGGCTCTCGTCGTGGTCCATTCTTTTCCCCATTCCGCCATCATGCCGCAGGCAGCCGGGCTGCCCGCCATGAGCTTCTACGCAGGGGACGGGTGAGCCACGCGGCCATGGCCGCAGCAGCTGAGGCCAGGATCAGCACGGGCCAAACGTCGTGCACCGCCACGGGGACGCCGCTTGCAGGAACCGCGTCGTCGTGACTGATCACCATGCGCCTGAGAGTACTCCCGATTTCCTCAGGCCGCGGCCACCGTCCCGTGCCGTCACGTGAGCCACCGCGCGACCGACGGCCTTGTCCGCCGTCGGACCGGGCGGGACAATGTCCCTGTGCAGAACGTACAGCCGTCCCCTGAAACTTTGGCGAAGGTGGCTGGGTCGGCAGTTGGTGCGGGCCACCCGCTTCCAGTGAGCGACCATGTGTTGGTCCCCCTCGGCGTCCCGCTGTCGAACATGACTACCGCCGGCCTGTGGCGGCTGCAGGGCACGGCAGGCGAGGGAGAGGACCGACACGCCTTCTCATCGATCCTCAAGGTGATCCACACTCCGCTGCGCTGGTCTGGGATTGAGCAGATCCCTGAAGAGCTGAGGGGGTTCGTCGTCGAACACTACCCCTGGCGCACCGAGGCTGAAGTTTACGCCAGCAGTCTCGGACAACACCTGCCCGAAGGGCTGCGGCTGCCCACGGTGCACCACATCGAGGAGCTTGACGAGGACAGTACGGCGATCTGGATGGAGGACGTTCGGCAAGACCCGCATGCTGAGTGGGACCCCGAGCGTTTCGCCCGGACGGCATACCTGCTCGGCCGGATGGCGGGTGCAGCGGGGGCGCCGCGCGGAAACCACCGCGACCTCGCCGACTACGTCTTCGGGCCGGGCGAACACATCTTCATTCCGCGGCTCCGTTCAGGGACATTCCGTTCCCACCCCGCCTTCGAAGGCAGTGTTGATGACCGCCTCGAGGAGGACTTGATTGCGTTGACCGGGCAGCTTCCCGCGCTCCTGTCGGAACTGTCGGCCCTCCCCCGTACCCGCGCCCACGGCGATGCCTGTCCCCAGAACCTCCTGCAGTGCCGCGACGGCGTCGTGGCCATCGACTGGGGCAGCTTCGGCACCGCCCCGGCCGGATTCGACCTCGGCCAGCTGCTGACCGGACTCGTCAATGAAGGGCTGCTTCCCGGATCGGCCCTGCCTGAACTCGCACCCCGTTGTCTCGATGCCTATCTGTGGGGGCTGCAGGACGAAGGGTCTCCCCTCCCCCGGGAACTGGTACGGAGGGGATTCGCCATCTCCACCGCGATTGTCAGCGGGCTCTCGGCGCTGTTCCCGCCCGAGCTCGACGGGCCGGACTCCGAGCACCTGCACCGGCTGGTCGCCGCTCGGGCCGATATGGCGCGTTTCCTCATCGCGGAGCTGGCCGCCTCCTCGACGTCCTGATCGCGAAAGCTGAACCTGTCTGTCGGCGGAAAGGGAATCCCATGGCGACTTTTGTGCTCCTCCACGGCGGCGGTTCCACTGCGTGGGACTGGCATCTGGTTGGTCCGCTTCTTGAGGGCGCTGGCCACGACGCCGTTGCCGTGGACCTGCCGATCGAAGATGCCAACGCCGGGCTCGAGCAGTATCTCGCCGTCATCGCCGCGTCCGTGCCGGCCGCACAGCACGTTATCGTCGTCGGGCATTCCCTCGGTGGCTTCATCGCTCCCTTGGCCTGTGAACATCTCGGCGCCGAAGGCCTCGCCTATCTCGCCGGAATGATCCCGCTGCCCGGTGAGAGCTTCACCGACTGGTGGACGAATACGGGGCACGACTCGGAAAGCATCGACGACGACCCGGAGGTTCTCTACTTTAATGGCGTCCCCGATGCTCTTGCCCGCGAAGCCCGCGCGCGTGAGCGGGATCAGCAGGGCGGCTGGATGTCCGGGCCGTGGCCGGCGGAGCGGCACCCCGCGGTACCGACTCTGGCCATCCTGTGCCGGGATGACAACCTCTTCCCGGCCTCCTTCATGAGGCATCAGGTGCGGGAGCGGCTGGGGATCGAGCCGGTTGAGATCGACGGTGGACACTATGCCGCCCTCAGCAATCCGGATGCCGTTGCCGCCGCATTGGTTGACTTCGCTGGGCGGTTGGCTGGCAAACCGTAATGCTGCCCCCTCCTGAGCCCGACCGGAACCGGCCACACCGTGGACCTGGCAGTCTTGACAGCGTCGTGACGGCGTCGACGCGCGGCCGGCGCACCCGACTGCGACCGGCGGACCTCATTGCGACAAACGCACCCGATAAACCGGGCGCCGCCGTCGTTTTCGGGTTCCCGGGACGCAATCCGCAGCATATCGCACCGCCCCTCGCAATGTGACGAAGCCAATACGCGCCCGAGGCGGAGAAAACGGCGCCCATCCGGACAATGGAACCTGTGGTGGGGACCGTATCTTGAGGAACGCCGAAATGCAGTGGCTGAATAACAACCGTGACCTTCTTCCGTCCGCCGGCGCTCTCGCTGGCGTGCTCATATTCTGGACCGCCGGAGCGTTCGGCGGCCTAAGGGTGCTGAATGGATTCCGCTCCCCGTTGGCGGAGTTGATCGGGCTCTACCTGATGTTTCTACTCCTGATCGCCTCGGTTGCCATCGCGTACTGGGCCGTCCGCGAACTGCCAAGGCGGCTAGCGCTCCGACGCCACACCGACCGCTTGCCGCTGCGCCAGTAACGAATGCGCTTTACCCGGCAGGCTTCAACGGCTGCCGGACGGCGATTAGGGCCTTCCTGCGGCACCACAGCCAGGTGCAGAGCAACTCGATGGGCCGCCGGGCCGGTTAGGCTGGGCGGATTTCTTCGCAAAGGCAGGTGGGCCAAGTGACCGAGTACGCCGACTTCGCCTCCCGGCTGCGTGACGTGCTGGTTGGCATTGGCACGCTCGAGGTGGACAGCGGCGCAGACTCACGACCCGCCCTGCTGAGTCCGGTGGGCCGGAGGTTTGTCTTCGCCCAGACCCTTGCGCAGATGCACGCCGCCGTCTCGCGGATCGACGGCGAAGTGCTCTCCGACGCGGCCGACTCCTCACCGCTGGAGGGTCAGCTGAGACTGTTCTCGGTCCACGTCATGGAGGCCCTGGACACGGCCGCCGGCGACGCCACGACACTGCGGATCACCTCCTCCGGCGTCGTGGCCGAATAGCCGGGCCGCCGAAGTCAGCGTCATGAGGAACCCCTTCCAGCGATCTGGGAGGGGTTTCTCGGGTTCTGGGGACGTCGCATTAACGACGGCTATCCCAAAGAAAACTACTGTCTCATTTGAAACATCAGTGCCATTGGTCACATTTCCCGGTAGGGTCAGGAACTGAAATGGGGTAGAGCCGGAGCAAGCCGGAGGTTCCCGCCGCGGAGGGAACCGACGAGCCGCCCGCCCCGCCTGCGACGTCGTTGATCCCGCGGACCGTTGAACCCTCGCCAAAGCCCTCCCGACGCGCCATACGCCCGGTGAACGGCGTCTTCCTACCTTCAAACCTTCGCGATAGGCACACCATGAAGCACCCACGGGAATCGCTGATAGCAATGGCCGCCGCTGCGCTCCTGCTGCTGGTGGGACTCGGTCCAGCGTGCGCGGGAAGTGGGCCCACGAACCTCCGCCAGGACTATGCGGCAAGCTCGTCGACCTCGATCCGGGCAGTATGGAATCCGGTTCCCGGCTACAGCGGGGTGTACAAGCACTATCTCGACGGAAGATTCGTCGTCGGCGCTTCGGACCCCACCGCCGGGGAGACGTTCTCCGGCCTGGCCTCCGGGTCGGTTCACACGGTGCAGGTCAGCGCCGTGATCAGCGGCGTTGAATACAAGTCGGCTGTCGTGACCATGAAAGCCACCAGGACTCCGCCGATCACTCCGGCTCCGCCGACGAACCTGCGTCCGGTGGCTTCGGGAACCACCCAAACCGCGATCAGGGTCGAATGGGATGCACCCGCGGGTTACACGGGAAGCTACAAGCACTATGTCAACGGCGTCCACGTCGCTGGACAGGACGATGCCACGAAGGGCGAAACTCTCACCGGCCTCGCACCGAGCACGAGCTACACCATCCAGGTATCGGCAACGATCGGAGGGATCGAGAAAAAGTCGGCCGTCATCACGGCAAAGACCAACGCCGTGCCCCCGGCACCACCTGCCTGGAAGCTGTACTGGGCGGACGAGTTCAACGGCGCCGCCGTCGACCCTACGAAATGGAACGTCCTCGACAACTCCACCTACGGTGACGGCAACGACGAGCTTGCCTGTCTTCAGAACGAAAACGTCGGTGTGGCAAACGGCAAGCTGACGATCACTGCGCAGAAACTCCCGGCTCCGGTTCTCTGCAACAGCAACGACGGACGCTTCCCAAACGGGCGGCTGTACACTTCCGGCCACCTGAACACGCTCGGAAAGTTTGAAACAACGTACGGCCGGTTCGAGATGAGTGCGAAGCTCCCTGTTCAGCAGGGAACGTCGAAGGGGCTCTGGCCTGCCTTCTGGATGCGCCCGGTCGACCGCGGCGTCGGCGAGATCGACATTATGGAAGCGCTCGGTTCCTCCAGGGCGGAGACCCATGTCAGGGCGAACGAGGTCCACCAAACGATCCACTACGACTACGGCTACACGGCACCCCACGGCATGCAGGACCACGAGTACATTCTGCCAAACGGGCGCACTATGGCTGACGGATTCCACCAGTACGCGGTTGAGTGGGAGCCCGGCGTCATCCGCTGGTACGTCGACGGCGTGAAAACCTACGAGCGGAACCGGACGACCACCTCGTGGATGGATGAGAGCTTCAGCCGGAACTTCTTCCTCCGGCTCAATATGGCGGTCGGAGGTGGCTGGCCCGGTGCACCGGATGCGGACACCCAATTTCCGGCACTCATGGAAGTCGATTACGTCCGGGCCTACAAGCGCTAGAAGCGTCTGAGTCAACCGACGCCCGGTTCATGCTCTCAAGGTGTCACTGCAGCCCGGCTGACTCACCGTCACTGAACGTGCCGACCTGCCCTGTTGCTTCGGGGCGTTAGGTCACGCGCCCTCCGGCCCGGCGGTCTCTTGCTCGGAAAGATCGCGTTCAGAACAACCCATCTGTCCTCGGGGACGATTCGCCACCAGACCGATGTGACTGCAACGAGGGCAAAGGCTGCGAGCACTGCTGCGCCGAAGGAAGTGTTCCAGGGTTTGTCCTCCCAGTCTCCGGGGGATCCCACAGCGATAAGGTGTGACTCCTCCTCGGGGTCCACGACGTACCATACGGGTGCGTACAGTGATTTGTCCGGCAGGACGTCCGCGTAGTCCAGCACTTCCTTCCGCCCGTCAACCAGCACGTAGTACCGGGTGCCGCCCCGCCTCCGCGGATCCTTATCGATGATGATGCTCCACTGGTGTTCCTGGGTTCTGACCGCTTCTCCGGCCCGGTCGAACTCGGCCTCCATGTGGACGCCCAAAAGCACTCCGCTTAGAGCGATGAGCAGTGCGACCAGAGCCGCTGCAGTCCGGCGCGGGCGAACCGGCCAACCTTCGATACGGCGGGTCCTCCGCTTCTCTACACTGACTCGCCGACCCCCGGACCCCATCCGGACATCGTAGCGGTGCTGGTGTTGCGGCCGGCGGTCACAGCGGCGCCGGGTTTCTCCGCCCGCCCTTCGGCCCGCCGCACGGGTCGTCGTGGCGTCGGTGTGGTCCAGTCATGGGCGCTGTCCGGGCCGGCATCGGTGGCGGGCGGCCGGGAAGCAGATTATGAGCGCTTGGCCCTGGCAGCCCTCGTCCTTTTCGTTCCCCTCGGGAAGCTACTTCCCACCGGGCTGGGGGCGGCGGGCGTTTTTCCGAGCCTCCCATTCAGCGTCGTAGGCTGCAATCCACTGCTCATACGTCATCGGGGTGGCGCCTTCGGGCAGCTCCTCGACGTGCCGCTCGTACCGGTAGTTGCCGTGTTTGTCCGGGTGCGGCATTTGGCTTTGTCCCCGAGCCGGAGCTTATTCGCGGATGTAGAGTCCACCTCATCATCCGGTTTGTAAGGGCTGCCGGGTGCGGTGACGCAGATCGTGCGGAGGCCAAAGTGCCCCGATCCCGGTTTCGATGAGCCCAGCCTGCCACCTGCCCGGTGAGCAGATCTGATTCAAAGCGCCACCCTTCCAGATGAAAGAACGACCATGCCCAAGCTGCCCATCCTCACCCTTTCCCTCGCGGCCGTGCTGCTCGCGGGCTGCTCCACCCCGGCCGCATCCGCCCCTGATGAGCGCCCGGCCCTGAGCCCATCGGCAAGCCCGGCCACTTCCCCCACCGCGGTGCCGAAACCCGCACCCAAGCCGACCCCGACTCCAGCGCCCGCACCGGAATTGGCACCGCCTGCCCCAGCCCCGGTTCCCGCACCCGTGCCGGCGGCTCCGCAGCCGGCCCCTTTCATCCCGGAGTCCCCGCAACCGATTGTTCCGGTGGCACCCGCCGACCCGGCCGTTGCCCCGCTGCCGGTCCACGTCCCCCCGGCCCTGCCGCACACCGCGTGGACCTACCCGGACCTGGCGCCCGTCCCCGGTCCCGAACCGATCCGGGTCGAGCGTGTCGCGGGCACCTACTGGAACGTCGTCAGCGACGGTTACCCGCCCGGAGCCGAGATCGGCGTCACGTTCGGCAAGTGGCAGACCGATACTGACCTGCTCGACCTCCCGACCGTCCATGCCGACGCCAACGGCCACTACTCGGTGCAGATCCACCTCTCCGCTGACTTCACTCCCGGAACCTACGGCTTCATGGTCTGGTACAAGCCCTTCTCCGAAGAGGGCAAGCGGCACGCCATCGTCGAGGTGCTCCCGCCCGGAACCGGCATGCCTACTCCGTGATGACTCCGTAGCTGACCACCTTGAGCTTCCTTGCGTCGAGGTCCGCGGATTTCACTGTTTCCTCGACATGGAGGAGAACATCCACGCCGGCCACAAGGCTGAGCTGCCGGAGGCCGCCTGAGCAGGAACGCACGAAGCGCCGTCCCGGTCGCCGGGGCGGCCCTTTGCCGTGCCAGGTGCTCATGCCGCCGGTTTCAGGACCCGCTGTCCTCCGCCTCGTCACGGGCATCGAGTTCGCTGTCGAGCTCATGGTCGCGGAAGGCCGTCTCGGGGTGCAGGTCGCCTTCCTTGACGTACTCGTGGTCGACCTGGCGTTCCACCTTGCTGTTGAGATTCTCGACATCGTCGGTGTCCAGCTTGGTCAGGTCTTCCGGGAAATCCTCGTCGGGTCCCAGCTTGCTGTCGGTCATGGCGCTCCTTGGTGGCGGACGGATGTTGGCCAAGCGTAACTCTCCGCGGTGAACTGTCGTACCCGTGCCGCATGAACTGGGGCCAGGCACCCGACACCGTCTGGAGTCAAAGGCGCCACCGTGACGCCCCTCAACTCTGGGAGACCCCGTAGTCGGGCAACTGCTGAAGGGACCAGGTGTTGCCGTCCAGGTCGGAGAAGTAGACGAAACTGCCCCATGGCTGGAGGTCGACTTCGCTCGCCTCAACTCCATTCTCGAGGAGCATTGATCGGGCCCCGGCTGCGTCCGGCACGACGATCTGGACGCCTTTCTGCGAACCAGGGGCCATCTCCGTGATTCCCTCCCCCAGAACAATGGAGCAGGCAGAGCCGGGCGGGGTCAGTTGTACGAAGCGGATGCCTTCGCCCACACGGTGGTCGTGATCCAGCACGAAGCCCACCTTGTCGCGGTAGAAGCCGATCGCCCGGTCAACGTCGGAGACCGGGATGGCAACGAGTTCGATTTTCCAATCCATGTGCTTCCTCCTGTGGGTCCTTTTGACTTCAGGGTAGGCCCAATTGCGGACGGAACCGGTCCTTGTTCTTTCCGCATAGGGCGGCGGATCCGCGGAATCGTTTGTAGCTGGAGCTGACTGTCGATGGCCTAGCTGGCCGCCCGGTCCGGGTGGTCTGCGGTGAAGGTGGAGCACCTGCGCCGGTTCCGCCGGAACTACCGTGCCGGCCAGCTCAAAGAGGAACGCCGGGCATCCGCGCGCCCGTGAGGTGACAGGCATCTCCGCATACATGGCCCGACCCGGTGACGGCGGATGAAAGGTGCGGCAGCGCCTCAATACTTGATTCGATTTTTGATTTGGGGCGTCACGGTCGCCGATTCGGACCCTCGATGCAACGCCCTCCCTCGTCAGGAGGGTTTGCTGGAGCCCCCTGCCGGATTCGAACCGGCGACCCCCTGTTTACAAGACAGGTGCTCTGGCCAACTGAGCTAAGGAGGCATGCTGGCTGAACCAGCAGGCGCCGCAGCGGTCTCCAAGACACAACGGGCGCTCCCTAAGGTTAGCCCAGCCCTCCGGTTCGTGGAAACTCAGCCAAGCTTCTCCCCGACGACCTTCCCGAAGTCCGCCACGGCGTCCGCGACCTCTTCGCCGTCGACATAAACGGTCGGTGTGCCCTCAATGCCTGCGGCCTGTGCGGCCTCCGTCGTGTACTTGGCCCAGGGTCGGAAGGTGCCCTCGGACAGGCAGGTTGAGATGTCACCGGCACCCACCTCGGCCGCCATATCGACCAGCCCGCCGTCGTCGAGCTCGCCGCTTTCGAAGTTGGCGAACAGCGCCGTGGCGAAGTCGAAGTAGCTGTCCGGCGCCGTGTCCGCCACACAGGCGAGCGCGCTGGCCCCCCTCGAGGAGTAGTCCTCGCGGGAGTTGCGGTCGAGGTAGGCGACGTTGCGGTACTCGAGGGTGATGTCACCGGCATTGAGCCAGCGCCGCAGGTCATCCGCATACTCGTTCTCGAAGTTGGAACAGTGGACGCAGTTCACATCGACGTAGGCCACCACCGGGATGGGCTCTCCATCAGCGGCGGGCTCCACGCCCGGCGGCAGGTCCGCTCCCGGCGCGGGGTCCTCCGGCAAGGATGCGACGTCGACCTCGCCGACCTCGGTTTCAGCAAGTTTGGAGGTCGAAACCAGGGTGATTCCGCCCTGGTCATTGCCGTGCTGCGGCGCCGGACCGGCGTCGGGCACCCGCCCGCGGATATTGCCGGCGACAACCAGCGCAATGACGACGGCGATGACGACGGCGGCGGCCACCACGCCCCACCGGATCAGCAGCGAGTTGCGCCGGGCGGTGCGTTCGGCCGCCTCGCGCTGGAGCCGCGCCCGCTCCCGGGCCTCCGCTGTGCGCTCGGCCTTGCTTGGCTTGCGGGAATTGCTCGGTGCCATCGATCCTTCTGCCTTGCCTGCTTCTTCCGGGACGCTTCCCGATCCTTCCCAGTTTATCGGGACTGGCCGGTGCCCCTAACCGATAGAGTTCATCAGTAGGCCTACTAATCGCAGGAGATTTCAATGAGCGAAGCCACAACGGCAGCGGATTCCGATACCGACTACGGCGACTTTGACTTCATCGTTGTCTCCAACCGGCTGGCGGTCGACCGCGTCACCGACGACGAGGGCAACAGCTCGTGGCGCCGCTCCCCCGGCGGCCTGGTGACGGCGCTTGCTCCAGTCATGGCCAAGACCGACGGCGCCTGGGTCGGCTGGCACGGTGCTCCCGACGAGACCCTCGACCCCTTCGATGAGGGGAACATGCGCCTTGTCCCGGTGCCGTTGAGCGAGGACGAGGTGGAGCTCTATTACGAGGGGTTCTCCAACGCGACCCTCTGGCCGCTCTACCACGATGTCATCGCGCCGCCGGAGTTCCACCGCACCTGGTGGGATGCCTACCGCCGGGTCAACGAGCGCTTCGCGAAGGCCACCGCCGCATCGGCCGCCCACGGCGCCACGGTGTGGGTCCAGGACTACCAGCTGCAGCTGGTGCCGAAGCTGCTGCGCAAGGCCCGCCCCGACCTCGTCATCGGTTTCTTCAACCACATTCCGTTCCCGCCGCTTGAGATCTTCGCGCAGCTGCCCTGGCGCCGGCAGGTCATCGAAGGGCTGCTCGGTGCGGACCTCATCGGCTTCCAGCGCCCAAGCGACGCCAGTAACTTCCTGCGCTGCGTCCGCCGCTTCCTTGGCCACACCATCCGCCAGCAGCAGGTGCAGGTCCCCGCCGACGGCGACGCGCCCGCCTACGTCTCCCGCGCCGAGGCGTTCCCCATCTCGATCGACGTGAACGCCATCACCGAACTGGCCAAGCGCCAGGACATCATCGAGCGGTCCCGCGAGATCCGCCGGGAGCTCGGCAACCCCAAGCACGTCCTGCTGGGCGTGGACCGCCTTGACTACACCAAGGGCATCGGGCACCGGCTCAAGGCCTACGGGGAACTCCTCGAGGACGGCTCCATCACCGTTGAGGACGCAGCGCTGATCCAGGTGGCAAGCCCCAGCCGGGAACGCGTGGAGCAGTACCGCCTCCTCCGGGAGGAGATCGAGGGCGCCGTAGGCCGCATCAACGGCACCTACGACACCATGAAGAACACGGCCATCCGGTACCTCCACCACAGCTACCCGGTCGAGGAGATGGTCGCCCTGTACCTCGCGGCCGACGTCATGCTCGTTACGGCGCTGCGCGACGGCATGAACCTCGTGGCCAAGGAATATGTCGCGGCCCGCACCGAGAACCGCGGTGCACTGGTGCTCAGCGAGTTTGCCGGCGCTGCCGACACCCTCCGGCAGGCCGTCCTGGTCAACCCCCACGACATCGACGGACTGAAGTCCGCGATGGTCACCGCCCTGAACATGCCCGCGGCCGAAGGCATCCGCAGGATGCGCATCATGCGCCGCCAGGTGCTCCAGAACGACGTCGAACGCTGGTCGCAGGCGTTCCTGACCGCCCTGCGCAACGGCTCGGCAGGCAACAGCGATGCCTGAGCGCACGGACCTCCGGGCGGCCCTTGAGGAACTCGCCGCAACACCGGTGCTGCTCGTCGCGCTCGACTTCGACGGCGTCCTCTCGCCGCTGGTCGAGCGGGCCCAGGATGCCCGCCCGCTCCCCCGATCCTCGGCCGCCCTGAAGGCCCTGGCCGCGCTGCCGTCGACGACGACGGCGCTGATCTCGGGACGCGCGCTCGGCAGCCTGCGGCAGGTGGCCTCCCCGGAGCCGGAAACCCTGCTGATCGGCAGCCACGGCGCCGAAACCTGGACCGGCCCGGACGCCGCACCACTCACCCTCGACCCCCGACAGGCCGAACTGCTCGACGCGGCGGCCGACATCGTCGAGAGCGTCGTCGCGGCTCATCCCGGCACGTGGCTCGAGTCCAAGCCGGCCGGCGTCGTCCTTCACACCCGGTCCGCCGCCGACGACATCGCCGCTGACGCGGTGGCCGCCGCCCGCGACGGGTTGGCCGGGCTCGACGGGCTCAAGGTCACCGACGGAAAGCGCGTCCTCGAAGTCTCGGTGGTCCACGCCGACAAGGGCCAGGGGCTGGGGCTGCTGAGGGAGCTCAGCGGGGCCACAGCGGTGCTTTTCGCCGGCGACGACGTCACCGACGAGCACGCCTTCGCCGTCCTGCAACCCCAGGACGTGGGCATCAAGATCGGTGAGGGCAGGACCGAGGCCCGTTACCGTCTGGGCTCCCCCGAGGACCTCGCCGGCACCCTTGAGGACCTTTTGACCCTGCGTCGCGAATGTGCTTCCTCCAACCATTCGTGACATACTCCAAGTGGGTATCGACCGGCTCGCCGGTTCCGCCCGGTACAACTGAATACACTCCATTCACTACGGATCGTCGGGCACGTACCTGCCCGTGAAAAGGAAACAAGAAAATGGCAACGGTAACGTTCGACCAGGCCACCCGGGTGTACCCGGGGACCGAAAAGCCCGCTGTAGACCGCCTGAACATCGAGATCGCCGACGGCGAATTCCTCGTCCTCGTAGGCCCGTCCGGTTGCGGCAAGTCCACCTCCCTACGCATGCTCGCAGGACTCGAAGACGTCAACTCGGGACGCATCCTCATCGGTGACCGCGACGTCACTGATGTTCCCCCGAAGGACCGCGACATCGCGATGGTCTTCCAGAACTACGCGCTGTACCCGCACATGACTGTTGCCGACAACATGGGCTTCGCCCTGAAGATCGCCGGTGTCCCCAAGGAAGAGCGCGCCGAGCGCGTCCGTGAGGCTGCCAAGCTGCTCGACCTCGAGGACTACCTGGACCGCAAGCCGAAGGCGCTTTCCGGTGGTCAGCGCCAGCGCGTCGCCATGGGCCGCGCCATCGTGCGTAACCCGCAGGTCTTCCTCATGGATGAGCCGCTGTCGAACCTCGACGCCAAGCTGCGCGTCCAGACCCGCACCCAGATCGCGTCGCTGACGCGCCGCCTCGGGGTCACCACGGTCTACGTGACGCACGACCAGGTCGAGGCAATGACCATGGGCGACCGCGTTGCGGTTCTCAAGGACGGCATCCTCCAGCAGGTCGACACCCCCCGCAACCTGTACGAGCGCCCGAAGAACGTCTTCGTTGCCGGGTTCATCGGCTCCCCCGCCATGAACCTCCTCGAACTGCCCGTTGCCGACGGCGGCGTGCTGTTCGGCGGCACCGTGTACCCGGTCCGCAACGACATCCTCGATGCTGCCGCGGGTAACACCGTGACCCTGGGTGTCCGCCCCGAGGACCTCGTGCTCGCCGCCCCCGGTGAAGGCCTGCAGGTTGAGGTCGACGTCGTCGAGGAACTCGGCGCCGACGCCTACATCTACGGCCACACCACGCTCAACGGCCAGAACCACGACATGGTGGCCCGCGTCGACGGCCGCCGCCCTCCGATGAAGGGTGACACCGTCTACGTCCGCCCCGAGCAGGGCCACGTGCACCTGTTCGACACGACGACCGGCGCCCGCCTGGCCGAAACGGTCTAGTTCAACGCATTTCCGGCAATGCGGTGGTTCCCATGCTGCGTCTTCACGGACGGGGGACCACCGCATTGCGGTTTAAGCCGACGGACCTTTGAGCACTCCCAGTGACCGGCGCACCGGCGGTCCTACAGAAGGCAACATGATGACGGAAACCTACAACGCCAACTGGCACGACGAACCGACCGACTATGCGCAGACGGGAAAGCTGCCGCGACTCCGGACCACCCCTCCGGAGTCGGCACTGGGCTCACTGAACATCACCGCGGCCTCCGCCGACCCCGAACTGCTCGACCTCCCCTGGCACATCGCCCTCGAGGAATGGCCGACAGAGAGCCTTGCAGCCCTCCCCCGCGGTATCTCCCGCCACATCGTGCGGTTCGCGCACCTCGGGGGTTCGGTCATCGCCATTAAGGAAACCAGCGAGCACATCGCCCGCCACGAGTACCACATGCTGCGTAAGCTCCAGCGCCTCGATGTGCCGTGCGTGGAACCCGTCGCGGTCATCACCGGGCGCACCACCCCCGACGGCACCGAGCTCGACCCGGTGCTGGTCACCCGGCACCTGAAGTTCTCGATGCCCTACCGCGCCCTGTTCTCCCAGACGCTGCGCCGGGACACCCTCACCCGCCTGATCGATGCGCAGGCACTCCTGCTGGTGCGCCTGCACCTCATCGGGTTCTACTGGGGCGACGTCTCGCTGTCGAACACGCTGTTCCGACGCGACGCCGGTGCCTTCGCCGCCTACCTGGTGGATGCCGAGACCGGAGAGCTCTACCCGGAACTCTCGAGCGGCCAGCGAGAGTATGACCTCGAGATCGCGCGCGTCAACATCGCCGGCGAGCTGATGGACCTCGCAGAGGGCGGGTTGATCGAGGAGAAGGTCGATCCCCTGGCCACCAGCGAACTGATCATGGACAGCTACCGCAGGCTGTGGACCGAGCTCACGGCCCGCGAGTCCTTTGAACTCGGCGAACGCTGGCGCGTCAACGCCCGCATCCGCCGGCTCAACGACCTCGGCTTCGACGTCGAGGAATATGTCATCAGCACGGTCGCCGACGGCTCCCGGATCCAGCTGCAGCCAAAGGTTGTCGACGCAGGTCACCACAGCCGCCGGCTGCTCCGCCTGACCGGCATCGACGCGCAGGAGAACCAGGCCCGCAGGCTGCTCAATGACATGGACGCCTACCGGGCGGACAACAATAACCTCGACGTCGACGAGGAGATCAGCGCCCACCTGTGGGTCAGCGAAGTCTTCGAACCGATTGTGCGGTCGGTACCGCGTGAGCTCGGCGGCAAGCTTGAGCCGGCCGAGGTGGTGCATGAGGTGCTTGAACACCGGTGGTACATGTCCGAGCGGCAGGACCGCAACGTGCCCATGGCGGAGGCGGTACAGTCCTACCTCGACTCCGAGCTGCGGCACCGGCGCGACGAGGCCGAAATCATGCTGACCGCCGACTCGAAGACCATCGGGCTCGACGGCGACAACAGCTTCCCGGACAGTTAAACGCCGAACCCCGCCCGGTCAAGGCGGGGTTCGGCTTAGCCGGCCCTTAGGGACACTGGACTTCCTGGCCTCGGAACTCGTGCAGTCCGGGGCCCGCCTGCTCGCAGAACTCGGCGACTTCGCCGATGAACGGGGCCGCAGCAACCAGCAGGAGGATCGCCAGGACCAGCAGGATGGTGAAAAGGGCACCCACGATGATGCCCGCCACCGCGAGGCCGTTGCCCATCCCGGCCTTCTTCGACTTCACCAGGGCCACGATGCTCAAAATCAGGCCCACCGGGGCCACAACAACCGCCAGGATGAGCCCCACAATGCCCAGGGTGCGTCCGGGGTTCTCCCGGGGCCCCTGCTGGCCCGGGTAGCCGCCTCCCGGGTAGCCCTGGCCGTACGGCGACTGACCGTAAGCCGGCTGGCCTTGGGCCTGCCCGTAGGCGGGCTGGCCGTACGGGGTAGGTGACTGGCCGTAGGCGGGCTGGCCGTACGGCGGCTGGCCGGGGTTGGATGATCCGGAGGTTCCCGAGCTTCCGCCCGGGCCCTTGCCATACGGGTCGTTGGAACCGGATCCGCCGTGCGGACCTGCTGGGTTTTCTGACACTTGCGCCCCTGCAATCTTGTCGGTGCAGGAACCTACTCCTGCAGGGGCCCTACGGGCCTCTGGGCCGAGAATATCACCGCGGAGCGGACGTGTCCGGGAGTCGGGCTGGCTCGCCTGAAAGACCGACTGAAGCTCCATCTCAAGCGCCATCCCTCCGGCTGCCGGGCACCGTCGCAGAGCGCAGCCGCACGACCCAGCCGCAGGACGAACCACCGCCGAAGCCCATCAAAGCCACCCCGCCGAGCCGGGAGCACACCTCCTCCGGCATCGACGCAAACGGTGTGGCGGAAATCATCGGTGCAAACGTTTACATGGGAAGAGGGATAAGAGGCCTAGTGGCACCGAGGTTACCGAAAAGTAACGGCTTGGACACGCGGAATACCGGCCTGTAAACGCTTTCAGTATTAGCGTTTACAGGTCTACGATGTTTTCCATGTCCTTATCAGCGGCCGTCGACACGGCAGGTTTTAGCGCTCCCGACGGAGCTGTTACTTTCCACGACCCCATCCACACCCAGCACGCGGACGATGCGTGGTGGCGCTCCTCGGTGATCTACCAGGTGTACCCCCGGTCCTTCCGTGATGCGAACGGCGATGGCATGGGCGACCTCGCCGGCGTGCGCGAGGAGTTGGAGCACCTCGTCCGGCTCAACGTGGATGCCGTCTGGCTCTCCCCCTTCTACACCTCGCCCCAGCGCGACGGCGGTTACGACGTCGCAGACTACTGCGACGTCGACCCCCTGTTCGGAACCCTGGCCGACTTCGACGCACTGACCACCCGTGCCACCGAACTCGGCATTAAGGTCATTGTCGACCTCGTTCCCAATCACGCCTCGAGCGACCATGTTCTCTTCAAGCAGGCCCTCGCTGCCCCGGCCGGGTCACCGGAACGTGCAATGTTCGTCTTTCGGGACGGACAGGGCGAGCATGGGGAGCTCCCGCCCAACAACTGGCAGTCCCACTTCGGTGGTCCGGCCTGGACCCGCGTCATCAACAGCGACGGGTCGGGCGGACAGTGGTACCTCCACCTCTTCGATTCCTCCCAGCCCGACTTCAACTGGGACAACCAGGCGGTGCGGGACGAGTTCGAGCGCATCCTGCGCTTCTGGCTTGACCGCGGCGTCGGCGGATTCCGGGTCGATGTCGCCCATGCCCTGGTCAAGGCCGAAGGTCTGCCCGACTGGGGCGGGCGCGCGGACGGAAGCTCAAGTGAAGGCTTCCCGGGTCATGAGGCTCCCATGTTCGGGCAGCAGGAGATCCATGCGATCTACCGCAGCTGGCGGAAGATCCTCGATGAGTACGACGGCGACCGGGTGCTCTGCGCCGAGGCCACCATCGACCCCCTGCCGCGGCTGACCGACTGGGTCCGTCCGGATGAAATGCACCAGGCATTCAATTTCGCCTACCTGCACCACCCGTGGAACGCGCATGGGCTGCGCAACGTCATCTCCAGCTCCCTTGAGGCCTTCGACAGTGTCGACGCGCCCACCACCTGGGTGCTGAGCAATCACGACGTCGTCCGCCACGCGACCCGTTTCGGGCTCGGCGAGGACTTTCCCCGCCCCGGCGATGGCATCGGCCACCTCGATCCGCAGCCGGACACCGCGACCGGGCTGGACCGCGCCCGCGCGGCCTCCCTTGCCATGTTCGCCCTTCCCGGCGGCATCTATCTCTACCAGGGCGAAGAGCTTGGCCTGCCCGACCACACCACCATGCCGGCCGAGTTCCGCCAGGATCCCACCTTTGCGCGGACCGGTGGGGAACGGCTCGGACGTGACGGATGCCGGGTTCCCCTTCCGTGGCGTGCGGAGGAGCCCGCCTATGGTTTCGGGACCGCGGACACCCCCTGGCTGCCGCAGCCGGAGAGCTGGAAGGCCCTCGCCGTCGACCGCCAGAACTCCGACCCCGGATCGACGCTGAACCTTTACCGTTCGGCGCTGCGCCTGCGGCGTGAACTGGGCCTTGGAGCCGGATCGCTGCAGTGGAGCGTGGAGTACGAAAACAGCGACACCGTGGCGTTCCGCAACGGCGACATCGTCGTCCTGATCAACATGGGAGAATTCGATACGCAGCTGCCCGGCGGCTCGATTCTGGCGGCAAGCCATCCCAAGGCGGGCGCCAACGGGCTGTTGGCGCCAAACCACTGTGTGTGGCTGAAGACAAACTAACGCGGCCGGGCTATTGACGCCCGATCCGAAGGGGGGAGGACACCGTGGCCGGCATCAAGGACGTCGCGAAGCGCGCCGGAGTGTCGACGGCCACGGTGTCCCGGGCCCTTAGCGGCAACGGCCGTGTGTCGGAGAAATCGCGCCTCGCGGTGCTGAAAGCCGCGCGGGAGCTCGAGTTCGTCCTCTCCTACTCCGCGTCGTCCCTGGCCTCGGGCAGGAACCGCAACGTCGGCGTCGTGGTGCCCTCCGTCAACCGCTGGTACTTCTCCCAGATCGTCGACAGCGCGGCTGCCGCCCTGCTGGAGGCCGGCTACGACCTGACCCTCTACAACCTCAGCGAAGGCGCGAAGCACCGGGACCGGGTGTTGTCGGAGTTCCTGCTGCGCCAGCGCTGCGACGGCGTCATCTCCGTAGCCTTGGAGCTGAGCAGGTCTGAACTGGGCCAACTGCTCGCCGTGGGCAAGCCCGTTGTGGGCATCGGCGGCGTCCTGCCCGGCACCCACACGATCAGCGTGAACGACAGGGCGATCGCCAGCCTGGCTACCGAGCATCTGCTCAGCCTGGGACACCGCAGAATCGCCCACATCGGCGGCATCGAGGCGTTTGAAAACGACTTTCGGATTTCAGGCTCCCGCCGTGAGGGCTACGAGGCCGCGATGTCCGCGGAGGGCCTCGACGTTCTTCCCTCCTGGCGGGCTCACGCTGACTTCACCATCACCGGTGGATACACCGAAGCCAAGCGGATGCTGGGCCACCCGCACGACCGCCCCACCGCCGTGTTCTGCGCATCGGATGAAATGGCGATCGGGACCATCCTTGCCGCCCGGGACCTCGGCCTCCGGGTGCCAGAGGATCTGTCGGTGATTGGAATCGACGGCCACGACCTGGGCGGGATCTTCGGACTCACCACCATCGCCCAGTTCCCCGGCCAGCAGGGCGAGAATGCCGTGAAGCGCCTGCTCGCCATCCTCACCGACCCGGAGAATGCCGACACCCTGCCGGCCGACGAGGACGCCCGGACCGAACTCGTCGTGCGCTCGAGCACGTCGGCTCCGGCCGAAAGGCCCTGACTGCCGCCGCAGGCGCCCGGGAAGCCCGGCCCCGCCCCCGACGCGGGCCGTGGAGGATAGCCGCTAAGTCCTCGCGTAGCAGGACCTTAGACCGCCCCACCCATGAAGCGCGCGTACCTGCCGAGGGCCAGCGGCCAGAACCGCTCGTAGCGCCCGCGCAGGTCGTCGGGGCCACCTTCCCTGGGCCAGCCGCCGTGGACGACGTCGACGATTGTGGCAGGTGCCGCCCCTCCGACGCCGGTGAAGGATAGCTCAACCGCCGTCGCAGGGAAGGGGCCGGGGCGGTGCCGCCACAGGAGTGACAAGGCGCGGTGACCGTCCCTCTGGTCTTCACGCTCGATGACTTCGGCCCAGACGGCCTCCTCGTCCTCGGCCGACGTTTCGACGAAGACGCCGCCCTCGAGGTCGAAGAAGCTTCCGGCGCCCCACACACTGAGCTCAGCGCCCGGCCACCACAGGTGGAGATGTTCGGTGAACCCGGAGAAGGCGTCGACCACATCGGCCGGCACGCCCACGGTGGCGCGGATATCCGCCACGGTCCCGCCGCCGGCGGGTTCCGGAGCAGCATGGGAGAAAAGTCCACTCATGGTTCGACTCTACCGGGGGCCGGGCGGAGGCCGACTGTATCGGTTGTATCGGTTGGGGTGGTTAAAGGGGTGCAGGCCCCACCGGTGGTGGGGCCTGCAGCCTAAGGGTGGTCCGGCGGTGTCCTACTCTCCC
>QZVU01000106.1 GCA_003602285.1 Arthrobacter frigidicola | reverse complement strand
CGACCTGCAGGTCGAGAAAGGTGTCCTGACCGTAACCGGTGGCAAGCGCGACAATAGCGCCACTGAAGTGACCTACCTGCATCAGGGTATCGCGCAACGCGCCTTCAAGCTGTCGTTCCGCTTGGCCGACCATATCGAAGTGAAAGCCGCCGGCCTGGCCAACGGCCTGCTCAGCATCGACCTGCTGCGCATCGTGCCTGAAGAAGCCAAGGCCAAGCGCATCCCGATCAATGGCGACAAGCCAGCGCTGAACTGATCACGCTGCAATGAAGAAGGGCACCCTCGGGTGCCCTTTTTTGTGTGCGCCAGGCATGGCGCGTTGCGCGTAAGCGCAACCCGCTTGGCTGTGGTGGCCAGGCGGGTGACTTGGAGGTGAAAGTCCTCTACACACCCGGCAAGGGGAAGTGTTAGCCAGAGGCAAGGGTGTCGCAGGTGACTGCGAATCTGAAGGAAGCCCGAGGCAAAATGCTGGCCTGACGAACAGGAAGCGGATAGAGGCGGCACAGCGGGGTGAGGTGGCACAAATCGCCAAAGCCCGATACTTGCACGGAACGCTGTGACGTAGATCCGACAGGCATAAGCAGGAAGGTCGCGCGAATTACCCTGGGAGATCTGTACGTTTGCCATTGTGCTACCGCGCGTCGAAAGGCGACGGGATGAGCGTGCAGAAGTCAGCCGAAGCCGTAGTAAGTGGCGGTTAACCGCGCCACCAAGGGCCGAACAGGTTATGCCGCCAGTAGGCGTCACTGTCTCGTTGGTAACCGTAATGCAGAAAACTCCCACACAGGAATGTGTCAGTCGAGGTCCCGGCCAGAAGCCGAGGATGAGGGCTGGCAGTGTAGAGGTATTGACGGCGTCAGTGGCGGGGACGAACGCGGAGCCGGACACGTTGATGGAGCGGGTGCTTGCACCGGCCACCCTCAGACGTGCGTATCAACGCGTGGTCAGCAACAAGGGAGCGCCGGGTGCCGATGGCATGACGGTGGCCGAGTTGGCGGGCCACGTGAATCAGTACTGGCCGATCCTCAAAGCCAGGTTGCTGGCCGGTGAGTACCGTCCTCAGGCAGTGCGAGCGGTTGAGATTCCCAAACCGCAGGGCGACACACGACAACTAGGTATCCCTAGCGTCGTGGATCGCCTGATCCAGCAAGCACTGCAGCAACAGCTCACGCCAATCTTCGACCCGTTGTTTTCGGACTACAGCTACGGCTTTCGTCCGGGCAGAAGCGCTCATCAAGCCGTTGAAGCGGCCCGTTCCCATGTGGAGGCGGGCCGTCGCTGGTGCGTGGAGCT
>QZVU01000105.1 GCA_003602285.1 Arthrobacter frigidicola | reverse complement strand
CGACTCTGACAAACGGGTGCCCACGAAGGTCACTAGCTCACCTGGAGACTGCAGCGTCGAAAGCAGCTGCTTGAGGGCCTTCTGCTGCGGGCGCAGCTTCCAGTCGATCGAGCAGCTTCGAGAGGCGCCAGCAAAGACCGGCAGTTTTCCACGGCCAAGGGTGGCGTAGGCAAACGTCGAGGTCATCGAGGGCTGCACTTTGACCACTGTGATTGGCAATCTCTGCTTGGTGCAATACATCTCCAGCTCAGTGATCATCGCCTCGGCATAGATGTCCATGCCTGGGTTTTCAGTGCCGGTGTTGGCGTTTGTGACAAAAGCCGCCGGCACGTACAACCCGGCCTCGACACGGCGCCGGATAGCCTCCAGCATCAGTACCAGCACAACCGTGCTGTCCTTACCGAACGAGGTAGCAGAGCTGCAGGTGAATCCTTGATCGATGATCTGGTCGATGCGCGCAATGCAGGCTTCCGCTCGCGCAACGATCCGGGCAAAGCGACCAGCACTGTCCAGGGCTGGAATAGCGTGGGTGTAGTCGTTTAAGGCGATCAGTTCGGGTACAAGCATCTGATTCATGTTGGCATCTCCAGAAGGAAGTAGGCTTCGTATCGTGGGGATGCTCAACAGCGAGCATGAATCTTCTGAACTTGACGACATCGGCTGTCCAATCAATCCGGCTCAGGCTATCGCCATTAACTACTCTTCATCGTCGAAGCAGCACATGCCAGGCGCCTGGTTATCTGAGTCATCAGGTAGCACCTGGCGACCTCTCATAATGCCTTCACATACAAGCACCCACGCGATGTCGAACGTTGGGGACGTGATGGGCGAGAGGCATGGGGAAGGCGCAGACTGGCCAGGTCCTGCGCCAACCAGGTCAGAGCGTTTCGATCATGAGTTGTAGCGGCGCAGCGCTGGCGCCGAGTAGAGCTAGGTGCTGTAGGTTTGATGCGCTGAAAAACGCATTTCCCGCTGCCACAACTGCCTGAGCTCTGGCTAGGTGCATTGGCACCTCGCCAACCCACTTGGCGGTGGCGCCCAATGCCCGCGGCTTCATCGTGAGCAAGTTGCGGATCGGAGTGATCAGGTTGCTGATCATCAAAGTCTTCGTGTCACCCTTGAAGAAGTCGAGTCCATCGATCCTGGCGAGTACCACGGTGTTCGTGGGCCATCCAAGGCCGTCATCTGGCCTGCGATTGCTCGTCGCGAAGAACGCCTCTGCTTCTCGCTCGGTCATGGGCACTTCCTTCTCGATCGCCGCATAACCGCGCTCCGCTCTGCCTTTAAGGCGCTGGTA
>QZVU01000104.1:962-1298 GCA_003602285.1 Arthrobacter frigidicola | reverse complement strand
ATGGCCACTCGTATACCCCCACGACTGAGGGGTATGCGCAGATCCCTCATGACATCTACCAAAAGCTCTGCACGCCAGATTCCCTCATCAAAACCAAGTGCGGAGAGATGCACGTTCTACGCGAGAGGACGACCATTCGCATCAAGACCGGAGATAAAAAATGATCCGCCTCGTAAACCCCTCCGGCCCTGCCTCAGATAAAAAAAATTTCGCGAATTGCTTTTGACACATTCCGCCATCTCAGCCACGAAAAATGCCTGATAGGACAAGCGCTTAGCGTTAAGGGTATGCCAGCAGCATACTCTTAACTCATTGATTCATAAGGTTTTTATACAT
>QZVU01000104.1:0-952 GCA_003602285.1 Arthrobacter frigidicola | reverse complement strand
TACGGCTTGACCAACGCACCGTCATGGTATTCATTCTGGTTACCACTCGGGAGGAATCACCACGTCCTACTGCGCTCCCCTGGACCGGGAGCAAGCCTAGAATGAGCACCACTCATCAGCCGCCTGAGGATCAGGCAGACGGTCAATCTCGCAGCGAATCTGAGGCTTCCGACCAAGCCAGGCGTCCCAAGCGGAAAGAGTCCGAAGTCACCGAGGCAATTGAGGCGTGGGCCACGCAGATCAAGAGCAGTCGCCAATCCCTCCTGAACGTGCAGCTCTCGCAGAGAGGAAAGCTGAGCCCAGCCTACACGTATCTCAAGGATGAACTGGAGACAAGCGGCAACACCTTCAACGCGAAGGAAGACATCCTCGACTCGATCATCCAGCGGATGATCGAGGAGCAGATCGTGATCCCCGACCAGCCCTCAATCGCGAATGAGTGGCGCCGGAAGCTTCTCTGCTGGTACGAAGGCCTGACAGAGGCAGAGAAGCAAAACGTCCCAGTATTCGGCAATACCATCTCGTCGAAGGCCAGCTTGTTCCAGGTCGACGGGATGAAAAACCTGAAGTGGGCCCGCTCCAAATTCGTCATCGTTGAGCAGACCTTCCAAGACATCCTCACTGACCTCACGCGGCTTGGCGTCATCAAGGCAGACTACAAAAACTGTAAGGAACGAGAGGTCGAAGCCGAGCTTAAAAAACAGCAGGCCGCGCCAAAGGACTCCCTGACTAAGGCGCTCGCTGAGCTCAGGCTCATCGGACTCTCAAAGTACGAAGACCTGGTGGAGGATCCCAATAGGCCCTTCAGCAAGCTCCTGCACATGTTTGCTGCGGCGTCGCTGAAGTCGAAATCCGCATCCGGCCAGCAGAATTATAGTGATGGTTTCCGACTGGTGACCCTGCATCTGAGTGAGGTTGGCTTCACGGGAAATGAGGATCCTCGGGAGTACGT
>QZVU01000103.1 GCA_003602285.1 Arthrobacter frigidicola | reverse complement strand
AGCCCGTCGCCTCCGTCAACCGCTCCGCCGCCGCGCAACGCAAGGCCAGCACCCAAAAACTCGATGACGGCAACGCGGCCCACAGCTACCAAGCCCTGCTGCGCCACCTGGCCACCAGAACGCGCACCACCATGAAGAGGAACGGGACCACCGGCACCTTCGACCTCCTCGCCGTGCCCACCGAAACGCAGCATCAGGCCATGACGCTCATCCACGACCACGCCGCCACCTACAAAAAGTAGCCAGACACCCCAGACCAAACGACAGGAGGACCCCCGGAAACCCGGGGATCCTCCTGTCATAACCTGCGTAACTTCAGACTAAGTGTGCTGCGAACGTTGTTAGTGGTCTTCGTTGGTGTGGGGCTTGATGTTGTATTCGATGAGGTTTTCGAGCGGGCTGTGGCTGCGGTCGAACCGGGATGCTGCCATGCCCGCCGCCCGGGCGCCTGGCGCCGTTCCCGCCGCCGCGCCGGTCCCCAGGCCTGCTGTCGTGTTGTTGCGGTGGTCGAGTTGTTGGGTGAGGTGTTTTTTGAGCCATTTGGGGTAGGCGGGTGGTTGGGCAGTGCGTTGTTTGGGGGCGTGGTAGTTGCCGTTGGGTGAGGTCCAGGCGATGCGGCCGTCGTTGGTGGTGGATGGTTTCCAGCCGCGGAGTTTGATGCCGTGGCGGTCGGGTTCCAGGTCCTGGCGGTAGTGTCCGTGCTTGTTCTTGTCGTCGCGGAAGTGCTTGAGTGCGTGGTGGCGCCGGCACAGGTTGTGGGTATTGCCGGTGGTCTGCCCGCCTTGGGCCCAGGCGGTGACATGGTCCACGTCGATGTCCATGACGGGGTTGGTGCAGTTCGGGAACGAACAGGTTTCATTCAACCCCCGCAGCAGTGTTTTCTCGGCTTCGCGGAGCCGGTATCTTTCCGGGGGCAGGTCCTTCAATGGGGTGTTGGTGACGGGGTCAACGAGGACGCGCAGGAACGGTCTCTCCGGGGAGCGGTCCGTGCCCGGGCAGGGTGGCGGGCTCGTTCGTGATCCCGAGCGGGCCCAGGACCGGGACGGTGATGATGACCTGCGCCGCGGGCAGGGGCGGTTCCGTGATGGCTTTCCCGGTCCGGGTGGCTTCGAGCTGGTTCAGGTAGTCCCGGACAGGGTCCTCGAGAATCCCGTCCACCACCCCGTCCACCAGGGCACCGGCCAGCTCCCCGACCAGGGCCGCCAGCCCCGGATCCTGGCGTTCCGGGGCGGGGTGGTCCCCTCGATCCGGGGGATCCCCGGGAACGTTGAAGCCGTCGCCCCCACCGCCGCGGCCTGGGCTACCGTCCG
>QZVU01000102.1 GCA_003602285.1 Arthrobacter frigidicola | reverse complement strand
TGGATGACTTTGGCACTGGCTATTCGTCGCTGACTTACCTCAAGCGCCTGCCGGTCGATGCGCTGAAGATCGACCAGACCTTCGTGCGCGATGCACCGATCGACCCCAACGACGCCGAAATCGTCCGCGCCATTGTCGCCATGGCCCGCAGCCTGGACCTGGCAGTGATTGCCGAGGGGGTGGAGCTGACCGAGCAACTTGAGTTTCTCGAACAGCTGGGCTGTCACCTGTACCAGGGTTACCTGCACAGCCGGCCGTTGCCGTTGCCGGAGTTTCGCAAACTGTTGCTGGAGGCGCCGGCAGACTACTGAAGCAGATGCAGCCGAGCATCGAGTAGGAGGCGGATTCACACCCGCCGTCCTCTCACACCACCGTGCGTACGGTTCCGTACACGGCGGTTCAGGTCATGCGGCTAAGCCGGTTGATCGTATCCAGTATCGAGACAAGCCCGAGTCGATCCCAGAGCTTCTTCGGCAGCGCCTGATTCATATGTGGCGCTCCAGAGTTCCACCATGGGCCGCGACCGTTGAAGGCCGATTTGCAGGCACGCTCTTCGCCCAGCCCCAAGCGCATCAGGTTGCGGGCCCTCGTAGAGGGCCGCTTCCATTGGCGCCAGATGACGCAGCGAAGTTTGTGTCTGACCCAGCCGTCCAGCTCCACAACAGGCCCTTTGCTCTGACTGAGCTTGAAGTAGCCAGCCCAGCCCCGCAGGACGGGGTTGATCCGCTCGATGACAGTCGCCATTTTGCGAGCCCGTACGCTGCGCAGTAGCGCTCGGAGCCGGTCGCGTACACGGCCCAGGCTCATCGTTGCCACGCGCAGCCTTGGCTGTTGATGCCAGCTCATCCCATAGCCCAGGTAGTCGCATTTCCACGCCCTTGCCACTTGGCTTTTCTTCCTGTTCACCGTCAGTTTCAGACGTTCTCTCAGGAAGCGTTCGACGCTAGCCAGCACCCGTTCGCCTGCCCGGTGACTACGTACATAAATGTTCGCGTCATCGGCGTAGCGCACGAACCGGTGGTCCCGCCGCTACAGCTCACGATCAAGTTCGTCGAGCAGGATGTTCGACAGCAACGGCGAAAGCGGGCCGCCTTGCGGCGTCCCCTCCTGCCGTGGGCTGACGACACCGCCCGACATGATCCCGGCTTCAAGGTAGCGGCGGATAAGCCTGAGTACGCACTTGTCTTTGATCCGACGTTCGATGCAGGCCATGAGGATGTCGTGATTGACCCGATCGAAAAACTTCTCCAGATCGAGTTCCACGCACCAGCGGTGTCCCGCTGTCACATGAGCACGAGCCATCTCGATGGCT
>QZVU01000101.1 GCA_003602285.1 Arthrobacter frigidicola | reverse complement strand
AACTCGCAATGAGTCCAACAACCGCGGTCCTGGACAGTAACACTGACTGATGAGGTGGGGGATGCGCTTACGTTTTTCCCTGCTCATCCATATGCTGCGTCAGACGGTGGACTAGGCTCTGTACGAAAAGAGTTGTCGCAAACACCGCATGGAACAAGCCAGTGAGACCATGGCGGCATAGCATTTTGCATGCTTGTCGAAGCGTGTCACGATCCTGCGATTCTCTTTCAGCCAGCCAAACATGCGCTCGATGATGTTGCGCTGCCGGTACTTGGGCCGATCAAACAGTCTGGGTAAGCCAGGCTTGGGTTTGCGCTTCATTGAGCGTAGCGGGATGACGGGCTGCATCCGATATTGATCGCAGTAGCGGCGTAGCGCTTCGGCGTCGTAGCCCTTGTCGGCAAGCAGCCATTTACAGCGTTTACGCGGACGACCACGTTGGCTTGAGGGAATGCTGACGCCGTCCAGCAGAGGCTGGGCGTAGCTGATGTCACTGGCTTGACCGCCAGAGAGAAGGAAGCGCAACGGTGTCCCGTTGGCGTCGCAGAGCATGTGGATTTTGGTTGTCAGACCGCCGCGACTGCGGCCTAGAGCGTGATTGGCAGGCTCGTCAGGCCCCCTTTTTTCCCGGCGCCGGATGAGGCTCGGGTTGCACGTACTGCGGTTGAGTCGATCATCCAGGTTTGCAGGTCAATCAAGCCTTGCTCATTCAATCTCAGGTGCAGACGTTTGAGCATCTGATCGAATGTGCCCTGATTTCGCCAACCCCGAAACCGTTGATACACCGTTGACCACGGGCCGAAGCGCTCCGGCATGTCTCGCCACGCAGCACCCGAACAGAGCACCCAGAGCACGCCATCGAGCATCAGTCGGTCGCTAAGGCGCGGGCGCCCTCGGCCATGGGTTTCGATGAAGAGATCGGAGACTACTCCCCAGGCCTCGTCCGAGAGTTCGTAACGCTTTGCCATCACAGAATTCCTTTCCGTCGATGGCGGGGGACTCTACAAAATCTCAGCGCTCAAGGCGCGGCGATTGGGTTTCTCGGGATTTCGTACAGAGCCTAGGCCCAAGCCACGTTGCTGGCTCACCCGTTTGACGGTGGGCCACTTGATCAACGTGGTTTTGAGTGCTGGGACTTGTACCAGTGCGAAAAAATCGCCGGATACACAGTGATTGGCTGCAACGCGGGAACGCCTGATTACCCTGCACAAACTGGCACAAAATCGACCGATGGAGGCTTGCTTTGCATTCCTCGCAAAGAGAGTATTGGCAACCAAATAGCCATCATCTAAGGAGGTTGCGATGCCGCTTCA
>QZVU01000100.1 GCA_003602285.1 Arthrobacter frigidicola | reverse complement strand
CTCGGCCTTCGCCGCCGGTTGCCCGGTGGTGTTCAAGGCCCATAGCGGGCATATGGCGACCTCGGAACTGGTGGCTGGCGCCATCACCCGGGCGGTCGAGCGCTGCGGCCTGCCGGCGGGGGTGTTCAGCATGATCTACGGGAGCGGGGTCGGCGAGCAATTGGTCAAGCACCCGCGGATCAAGGCCGTGGGCTTTACCGGCTCGCTCAAGGGCGGCCGTGCCCTGTGCGACATGGCCGCCGCGCGCAAGGAGCCGATCCCGGTGTTCGCCGAGATGTCCAGCATCAACCCGGTGATCGTCCTGCCCCGTGCCGCCGAGCGGCGTGGCGTGGTCATCGCCGGGCAACTGGCGGACTCGATCGTGCTCGGCTGCGGCCAGTTCTGTACCAATCCGGGGCTGGTGCTCGGCCTGCGCTCGCCGGCCTTCAGCTCCTTCGGCGAGGTGCTCGGCAGCGCCCTGCAAGGCAAGCCGGCGCAGACCATGCTCAATGCCGGCACCCTACGCAGCTACCAGTGCGGTTCGCAGCATCTGCAGGACACTGACGGAATTCGCCTGCTGGCGGAGGGCGCGGCCGACGGGCAGGCGCCGGCCCGCCTGTTCGGCGCCGATCAGCGCCTGCTGCTTGAAGGCGATGAAGTGCTTCAGGAAGAGGTGTTCGGCCCGGCATCGGTGCTGATTGCCCTCGATGACAAGGCCGCACTGCTGCGTGGCCTGGAGGCCATGCAAGGTCAGCTGACGGTGACCCTGATCGGCGATGACGAAGACCTGGAGGCCTTCGCCGAACTGATCCCGCTGCTGGAGGACAAGGCCGGGCGCCTGCTGGTCAACGGCTACCCGACCGGGGTGGAGGTGTCGGATGCGATGGTGCATGGCGGGCCTTACCCGGCCACCTCCGACGCACGCGGCACCTCGGTCGGTACCTTGGCCATCGACCGCTTCCTGCGCCCGGTGTGCTTCCAGAACTACCCCGATGCACTGCTGCCGGATGCTTTGAAAAACGGTAACCCGCTGGGGATTGCGCGCTTGCTCGATGGCGTGAACAGCCGCGACGCGGTGTGACACGGCGGATGCTGAGCAGGCACGGTGCAACCTAGCCGTGCCAGGCTTGCAGGCAACGCTGAAACGACGCAATGACCTGGCTGCACTGCCGATCCGCCAGGCAATACAGGTAAGTCTCTGTGTACACCGGGTCGTGCGCAATGCGGATCACCTTCAAGCGCGGGTCGGCAATGTATTCCGCCTCGGACACCGCACCAATGCCGATGCCACGGATCACCGCCTCGCGCAGCGCCTCGCGGCTGCCGATTTCCAT
>QZVU01000099.1 GCA_003602285.1 Arthrobacter frigidicola | reverse complement strand
AGATGTCAGCGAGAAGCTCGATTACACGCCGGGTGTGTTTACCGTGGAGCGCCATATCCGTGGCAAGTGGGTCTGCGACAGTTGCGACACACTGATCCAGGCTCCGGTGCCGGCGCAGGTGATCGACAAGGGCATCCCGACGGCGGGTTTGTTGGCCCACGTCATGATCGCGAAGTTTGCTGACCATCTGCCGCTGTATCGCCAGGAAGCCATGTTCGGCCGCGCTGGCCTGGCTATCCCGCGTTCGACCCTAGCCCAATGGGTAGGCGCCTGCGGTGTGCAGTTGCAGCCATTGGTCGATGCGCTGCGCGAGGTCGTGCTGGAGCAATCGGTTGTTCATGTTGATGAAACGCCGGTGCAAATGCTCATGCCGGGCACCAAGAAAACCCATCGTTCCTATGTTTGGGCTTACGCCACCAGCCCGTTTTGCGGAACCTCGGCTGTAGTTTACGACTTCAGCCTCAGCCGGGCCGGCGAGCATGCGCGTAACTTCCTGCAAGACTGGAAGGGCAAGCTGGTCTGCGATGATTTCGGCGGTTACAAGGCCAGCTTCGAACTCGGCGTGACGGAAATCGGCTGTATGGCTCATGCACGGCGTAAGTTCTTCGAACTGCATGCGACCCACAAGAGCACGCTGGCTGAGCAGGCCTTGCGTTACATGCAGGCGCTGTACGAGATCGAGGGGGAAATCAAGGATCTGGAACCGGACATGCGCCGCCGGATACGGCAAGAAAAGGCGGTACCGGTGATGGATACGTTGCATGCTTGGATGGTCGCCCAACGCGATATCGTGCACAACGGTTCGGCCATTGGCAAAGCCCTGGATTACAGCCTGAAACGCTGGGCGGCGCTGTCGCGCTACCTTGATGACGGGGCAGTACCCATTGATAATAATTGGTGTGAGAACCAGATACGGCCCTGGGCGCTGGGGCGCAAGAACTGGCTCTTTGCTGGGTCGCTACGGAGTGGCAAACGCGCCGCTGCGATCATGAGTTTGATCCAATCGGCCCGGAACAATGGGCACGATCCGTATGCCTACCTGAAAGATGTGCTGACGCGCCTGCCAACGCAGCGGGCGAGTGAGATTGCGGAGCTGCTGCCGCATAGGTGGCGTCCGGCTTAGTCCTGCAAGATGGTTTGCCCGTACGCTTACTGACATTGGCATTGATGCCATGGCTGATGGCGACACTGGAAATGGATGCGCCAGGTTGCAGGCATTCCTGAACGACCTGGGCTTTGAACGGTTTCGGATAAGAGCTTCGTTGGCGCATGGGAATCCTGGCGATAAGGGCGATCGCGTCCGCTTAAAAATACGC
>QZVU01000098.1:969-1320 GCA_003602285.1 Arthrobacter frigidicola | reverse complement strand
GGTGTCATCCCCGCGCGCCATTGATCGCGTGGTTTGAACTGCACCGTGGTCTCGAACATTTCCAGCGGTGCTGGATCGGTGGCGGTCTCTGCTCGCCCGGCCTTGCCGAATACCCGTGCCACTTCGGGCACCGTGAGGATCATCCGGTTGGTTTGCTGCAGCAGCTGGGTGGCCTTGCTGGCCGGCAAGCCGGGCAGGGCTGATGGCATGTACAACAGGTCGCCCTCGTCCATCGGCGGTAGAAACTCTCCTCCGAGTCTGCTGAGGGGCCAGAGACTGGACAAAAACACTAGCAAGGCCAGCGCTAGGGTCACCTTAGGCCAAGCCAGCACCCACTCCAGCACCGGCCGG
>QZVU01000098.1:0-959 GCA_003602285.1 Arthrobacter frigidicola | reverse complement strand
AGCGTCATCCACGGCCGGCGCAGCACTACCTCCAACGCTGGGCGGTACACGCGAATCAGCCCGCGATTGAGTGGGTTGCGCTCTTCGGCAGGCAATGGCCCACGGATCCAGTAGCCCATCAGCACCGGCACCAATGTCACGGCCAGCCCCGCCGCTGCCGCCATGGCATAGGTCTTGGTGAATGCCAGCGGGCCAAACAGGCGACCCTCCTGGGCCTCCAGGGTGAAGACCGGGAGGAAAGACAGGGTGATGATCATCAGGCTGAAGAACAGCGCCGGGCCGACCTCCACCGCCGCATCTGTCATGACCCTCCAGTGCTCGGCACCACGCAGAACCTGCCCAGGATAAAGGGCGTGCCAAGCCTCAACCCGTTTATGCGCGTTTTCGATCATCACCACAGCGGCATCGACCATTGCTCCAATGGCGATGGCAATGCCGCCCAGAGACATGATGTTGGCGTTGATGCCCTGGTGCCGCATGATGATCAGCGCGATCAGTACTCCCACCGGCAATGACACGATCGCAACAAGCGACGAGCGCAGGTGCCACAGGAAGGCTGCGCACACCAGTGCAACCACGATGAACTCCTCGATCAGCTTGTGACTGAGGTTGTCCACGGCGCGGTCGATCAATTGGCTGCGATCATAGGTAGTCACCAGCTCGACGCCGGCGGGCAGGCTTCTCTTCAGTGTTTCGAGCTTTTCCTTCACACGGGTGATGGCTTCCCGGGCATTCTTACCGCTGCGCAGGATCACCACGCCGCCCACGGCTTCGCCTTCGCCGTCCAGCTCCCCGATGCCCCGCCGGGCTTCCGGTCCGAGCTGTACTCGGGCAACGTCACCCAGCGTTACCGGCGCACCGTTGGCAGCCAAGCGCAGGGGGATGGCGCGAAAGTCGTCCAGCGTTTTCAGGTAGCCCGAGGCCCGCACCATGAATTCCGCCTCGCCCTGCTCCAGCAC
>QZVU01000097.1 GCA_003602285.1 Arthrobacter frigidicola | reverse complement strand
ACTCACCGTAGGTTACACGTCAAAAAAGTATGTTACAGCCTAGGAAATACTGGGGTCTCAGATGGGTTACGACATTATCCAGAAAAATTGGGAAGCCACATTGCCTTGCACTTCCGAAGGCTCGTGAGACTGTCATCTCACAGCGTAAAGAACCCTAGCAATGTGCTCAACACGAGCAAGGCTCTCAAGCCCAAACCGACAGGAGACTTCCCCATGATTCTCACCAACGAACGCCGCAAAGATGCAGAGGACGTGGGCGTACTGCTTCACGCCATCTTCAGCCACGCGGAGGCCAATGCCGAACATCTCGACCGCACCCTCGTGGCCGTGGGGTACGCCACACTGCTGAAGCTGGCCGAGAGCGCAGCGGAACAAGTCGCTTTTCTGCATGACGACTCGGTCGAGGAGTGGGATGGTGCTATCTGGTACGAGCGTTTGGCCGATGTAGGCAGCGACAGCCTCGCCGCCGGGCTGTTTGCCTCAGACCATCCGGATGTGCGCGCAGTTGTAGTGAAATGGCTGCTCTCCTTTGGTCCCGTAGAGTTCTCCCATGCCGGCAAACGCTGGTCGTTCGATGCTGATGAGCTGGCGGAGTGGGAAGGAGAAGAGGAAGGCTTCCATTTCCGTGCCTACCACGAGCTTGCCGAACCGACCATTGAAGCTGTGTCCCGTTTCATCGACCGGCTGTAACATACCACCGCCCCAGCCCGCGTGGGCTTCACGGAATTTCAGAGCCATGTCCAACCTGCCTCACATCAAGAAGCCCTGCCGAGACTGCCCGTTTCGCAAGGACTCTTTGCGGGGTTGGTTGGGCAAGGATCGGATCATCGAAATTCTCGCTGCCGACTCGTTCGTCTGCGACAAGAAGACGGACATGCAGTGCGCTGGGCACATGCTCATCAATGGCCAGGAAAACGCATTTGTGCGAACGGCTGAGCGACTTCGCATCCCGCTAGACCTTTCCGGGGACGAGCAGGTTTTCGAGAGCAAAGTCGCCTGCATCGAGCACCATTCTCGCGAGAAGTAACCGGCCCACGTCTGAATGGTCACCCCGTGTACCAGAAGGCGTACGGTTGCCGGCAGCGATCGACTTTGACTTCTTCTCTGAACACGCTGCCCTCGCCTGGCTATTCGCCCCAATGACGGTATCCATTTGCCCCTTGCGCTTTCGCGCAATGGAGGAAGATTCCTGGAAGTCGACATTCGAACGGCTTTGAAGGGAACGCAATGACTACTGAATCTGAAATTAACACCATCCTCGCAGCGCCGGCGTCGAGTCAATGGCTCAAGCAGGCGCTTGAGTCGGCCCTGGACCGCGATT